>NZ_JBSSDR010000001.1:0-2086794 GCF_054060915.1 Agrococcus sp. UYP33 | reverse complement strand
ACAGCGTGACGCCTATCGGCGAGGAGGTGGTCCCTCTTGATCCGCTGGCCAGTCCGGCTCTGCGTC
The DNA here is from genome assembly GCF_054060915.1 of Agrococcus sp. UYP33. Lineage (NCBI taxonomy): Bacteria > Bacillati > Actinomycetota > Actinomycetes > Micrococcales > Microbacteriaceae > Agrococcus > Agrococcus sp. UYP33. The sequence goes on along the minus strand of NZ_JBSSDR010000001.1, from coordinate 2,086,728 downwards.
TTTGGGGTGACGAGGGATTACGTTACACGGGCCACACCCCCACCCCGCAAACCACGCGCATCCCGGGCGTGTCGCCCCGGGTGGTCAGGCGGCGGGGCCTGCGTCGACGCCGGCGAGCGTCTTCTTGCCGCGCCGCAGCACGGCGAACCGCCCGTGCAGCAGCCGGCCGTCGAGCGTTGCGCCCGGGTCGTCGATGCGCTCGTTGTTCACCGACACCCCGCCCTGCGCGATCGCGCGCCTGCCGTCGGAGAGCGAGTCGACGAGACCGGTCTCCTGCAGCAGCTGCAGCACCGGCGCATCCGGCGTCGCGGTCGCCTGCTTGTCGAGCGAACCGACCGCGGCGGCGAGCGTCGGGAGGTCGAGGGCGGCGAGGTCGCCGCTGCCGAACAGCGCCTGCGATGCGTCGATCGCCTGCTGCGTCGCGTCCGCCCCGTGGATGAACGACGTCGCCTCGATCGCGAGCACCCGCTGCGCCTCGCGCCGGAAGGGCGCCTCTGCGGTCGCGGCCGCGAGCTGCTCGATCCGCTCCTGCGGCAGGAACGTGAACGACTTGAGCAGCTGCACGACGATCGCATCGTCCTGGTTGAGCCAGAACTGGTACATCGCGTACGGCGTCGTCAGGTTGGCGTCGAGCCAGACGGCGTTGCCCTCGCTCTTGCCGAACTTGCGGCCCTCGGCGTCGGTGATGAGCGGCGTGCCGATCGCGTGCGCGTGCACGCCCTCGGCCTTCCGCAGCAGCTCCGTGCCCGCCGTCAGGTTGCCCCACTGGTCGCTGCCGCCGGTCTGCATGAGGCAGCCGTACCGCCGGTGCAGCTCGAGGAAGTCCATCCCCTGCAGCACCTGGTAGCTGAACTCGGCGTAGGAGATGCCCTCGTCGGACTCCATCCGCGCCGCGACCGCGTCCTTGCGGAGCATGGTGCCGACGCGGAAGTGCTTGCCCACCTCGCGGAGGAAGTCGACCGTGGACAGCGGCGCCGTCCAGTCGAGGTTGTTGACGAGCCGCACGGCGCTCTCGCCCTCGTCCGAGAGGAAGCGCAGCACCTGCGCCTGCAGGTACGTCACCCACTCGGCGACGGTCTCGCGCGTGTTGAGCTGCCGCTCGCTCGTCGGCTTCGGGTCGCCGATGAGGCCGGTAGAGCCGCCGACGAGCGCGAGCGGCCGGTGGCCGGCGAGCTGCAGCCGGCGCATCACGATCAGCTGCGCGAGGTTGCCGAGGTGCAGGCTCGGCGCGGTCGGGTCGAAGCCGCAGTAGAAGGTGATCGGGTCGCCGCCGAGCAGCGTGCGCAGCGTCTCCGGGTCGGTCGAGACGTGCACGCTGCCGCGGTACTGCAGCTCGTCCCACACGTTGTCGAAGGCGGGGTCGAGCTGGATGGGCGCGGGATCGATCACGGTTCGAACCTACCGGGGATCAGTGGCCGTCGAGGCGCGCGAGGCGCGCGTCGAGGGTCGCGAGCTGCGCGTCGACCGCGCTGCGAGCCGTGCCGCCGATGCCGTCGCGCGACGCGATCGCGCCGTCGACGGTCAGCACCTCGCGCGCCTCGGGCGTCAGGTGCTCGCTCACGCTCCGGTACTCGTCGTCGCTCGCCTCGTCGAGCTCGATCCCGCGCTGCTCGCACAGCCGCACGAGGGCGCCGGAGATCTCGTGGGCCTCGCGGAACGGCACGCGCCGCTTGACGAGCCACTCGGCGACGTCGGTCGCGAGCGCGTAGCCGGCGGCCGCGCCCTCACGCATCCTGGCCTCGTCGAAGTCGAGCGTCGCGACCATCCCGGCGAACGCCGGCAGCAGCACCTGCAGCTGGTCGACCGCGTCGAAGACGGGCTCCTTGTCCTCCTGCAGGTCGCGGTTGTAGGCGAGCGGCAGCGCCTTGAGCGTCGCGAGGAGGCCGGCGTGGTCGCCGATGAGCCTGCCCGCCTTGCCGCGGGCGAGCTCGGCGATGTCTGGGTTCTTCTTCTGCGGCATGATCGACGAGCCGGTCGAGAACCCGTCGTGCAGCCGCGCGAAGCCGACGTCGCGCGTCGACCAGAAGATGACCTCCTCGGCGAGCCGCGAGAGGTCGATCGCCGTCATCGTCAGCACGAAGGTCAGCTCCGCGACGACGTCGCGCGCGCTCGTCGCGTCGATGGAGTTCGGGCTCGGCGCCGCGAGCCCGAGCTCGTCCGCGACGACGGCCGGGTCGAGCCCGAGCGTCGAGCCGGCGAGCGCACCGGCGCCGTAGGGCGACTCGCTCGCGCGCACCCGCCAGTCGGCGAGCCGCTCGAGGTCGCGCAGCAGCGGCCACGCGTGCGCGAGCAGGTGGTGCGCGAGCAGCACCGGCTGCGCGTGCTGCAGGTGGGTGCGGCCCGGCATCGGCGCGGTCGGATGCGCGTCGGCCTGCATGCGCAGCGCCTCGATCACCGCGCGGATGCCGCGCTCGACCTCGTCGGTCTCCTCGAGCATCCACACGCGCACGAGCGTCGCGATCTGATCGTTGCGGGAGCGGCCGGCGCGCAGCCGTCCGCCGAGCTCCGGCCCCGCGATCTCGATGAGGCCGCGCTCGAGGGCGCCGTGCACGTCCTCGTCCGACGCAGCGGCCGAGAACGCACCGCTGCGGACCCGGTCGCTCAGCTCGTCGAGCGCGGACCGCATGGCGGTCAGCTCCGCGTCGTCGAGCAGCCCGGCCGCGTGCAGCGCGGTGGCGTGCGCCTTCGAGCCGCGGATGTCGAGCTGCGCGAGGCGCCAGTCGAAGTGCGTCGACTTCGACAGCCGCGCCATCTCGGGGCTGGGGCCGGAGGCGAACCGGCCGCCCCACAGCGATCCCTCGTTCGTGCCCTGCTGGTCGCTCATGCGTCGGTCCGCTCGAGCAGCCAGGCGAGCAGGGCCTTCTGCGCGTGCAGCCGGTTCTCCGCCTCGTCCCAGATGATCGACTGCGGCCCGTCGATGACGTCGGCCGTCACCTCGAAGCCGCGGTCGGCGGGCAGGCAGTGCATGAAGACCGCGTCGGGCGACGCGAGGTCCATGAGCGCCTGGTCGACCTTGAAGCCGCCGAAGGTCGCGACGCGCTCGGCCTTCTCGTCCTCCTTGCCCATCGACACCCAGGTGTCGGTGACGACGACGTCGGCACCGGTCACGGCCTCGGTCGCGCTGGTCACGACCGTCGCGCTGCCGCCCGTCTCGGCGGCGATGCGCTGCGCATCCGCGACCACGCTCCCCTCCGGCACGTACTCGGCCGGCGCGCCGACGCGCACGTGCATGCCGGCGGTCGCGCACGCGAGCAGGTAGGACTGCGCCATGTTCGACCGGCCGTCGCCGACGAAGGCGACGGTGAGGCCCGCGAGCTCGCCCTTGTGCTCCTGGATCGTGAGCAGGTCGGCGAGCAGCTGGCACGGGTGGAAGTCGTCGGAGAGCGCGTTCACCACCGGCACGGTCGTCCCGGCTGCCATCTCCTCGAGCCCCGCCTGCGCGTAGGTTCGCCACACGATCGCGGCCACCTGACGCTCGAGCACGCGCGCCGTATCGGCCGCGGTCTCCTTGCCGCCGAGCTGGCTCGACGCGGTCGAGATGATGAGCGGCGAGCCGCCGAGGTCGGAGATGCCGACGTGGAACGACACCCGCGTGCGCGTCGACGACTTGTCGAAGATCACGGCGACCGAGCGGGGGCCGTCGAGCGGGCGCTCGCCGTAGCGGTCCTGCTTCATCCGCACCGCGCGCTCGAGCACCTCGCGCTGCTCGGCGGGGCTCAGGTCGTCGTCGCGGAGGAAGTGGCGGGTCATGCGGAGTCCCCTGTCTGGGTGGGTGCGTGTGCGGATGCGGGGCTCGAGGTCGCGGCGCGCACGACCTCGGTACCCGAGCCCGCGCTCGTGAAGATCTCGGTGAGGATCGAGTGCGGCGAGCGGCCGTCGATGATCGCGGCCTTCGGCACGCCCGCGCGCACCGCGGTGAGGCACGCCTGCATCTTCGGGATCATGCCCGACTCGAGCGTCGGCAGCAGCGCCTCGAGCTCGTCGTCGGTGATCTCGCTGATGAGCGAGTCGCGATCGGGCCAGTCGCGGTAGAGCCCCTCGACGTCGGTGAGGATGACGAGCTTCTGCGCGCCGACCGCCGCCGCGAGCGCGGCGGCCGCGGCGTCGGCGTTGATGTTGAGGCTCTCCCCCGGGCGGTCGCCATCGGGTGCGATCGACGAGACGACCGGGATCAGTCCGGCGTCGAGCAGCCGGTGGACGCCGGCCGGGTCGACCGCCACGACGTCGCCCACCTGGCCGAGGTCGACCTCCTCGCCATCGATCACCGCACCGCGGCGGCGGCCGGTGAAGAGGCCGGCGTCCTCGCCGGACAGGCTCGCCGCGAGCGGTCCGTGCGCGTTGATGAGCGACACGAGCGTGCGCCCCACCTGGCCGGTGAGCACCATCCGCACGACGTCCATCGCCTCGCGGCTCGTGACCCGGTAGCCGCCGCGGAACTCGCTCTCGATCCCGTGGATGCGGAGCGCCTCGTTGATCTGCGGGCCGCCGCCGTGGACGACCACCGGCTGGATGCCGACGTGGCGCAGGTAGACCATGTCCTCCGCGAACGCCCGCTGCAGCTCGGCGCTCACCATGGCGTTGCCGCCGTACTTGACGACCATGGTCGCGCCGCGGAACCGCTCGAGCCACGGCAGCGACTCGATGAGCGTCGCGGCCTTGTGCGCCGCGGCCTCGGCCCTAGCTGGCATATGCGGAGTTCTCGTGGACGTAGTCGTGCGTGAGGTCGTTCGTCCGCACCGTCGCGGTCGCGTCGCCCGCGAACAGCTCGATGAGGATGTGCGTCGCGCGCGGCGAGAGGTCGACCTCCTCGCGCGGCCGGTCGGGCTCGCCCGCGTGGCAGACGCGCACGCCGTTGAAGTGCACGTCGACGGCGTAGGGGTCGAAGGCTGCGTCGGTCGTGCCGATCGCGGCGAGCACGCGGCCCCAGTTCGGGTCGTTGCCGAAGATCGCCGCCTTGAACAGGTTGGACCGGGCGACCGAGCGGGCGACGACGACCGCCTCCTGCTCGCTCGCGGCAGAGCGCACCTCGATGGCGATGTCGTGGGTGGCGCCCTCGGCGTCGCCGTGCAGCTGCGCCGCGAGGTCGTCGCACACCGCGGTGACGGCGGCGGTGAGCGCCGCCTCGTCGGGCCGCAAGCCGGATGCGCCCGACGCGAGCAGCAGCACGGTGTCGTTCGTCGACATGCAGCCGTCCGAGTCGAGCCGGTCGAAGGTCGTGCTGGTGGCCGCGCGGAGCGCCCGGTCGAGCACGTCGGCGTCGGCCTCGGCGTCGGTGGTGAGCACGACGAGCATCGTCGCGAGCCCTGGCGCGAGCATGCCGGCGCCCTTCGCCATGCCGCCGACGGTGAAGCCGTCGGTCGTCACGACCGCCTGCTTCGGCTTGGAGTCGGTCGTCATGATCGCCTGCGCGGCGGCGAGCCCGGCGGCGTCGTCGTCCGCGAGCGCATCCGCGGTCAGGTCGACGCCGCGCAGCACGGCGGCGCGGAACGCCTCGTCGCCGACGCCGATGAGGCCGGTCGAGCACACCTGGACGTCGATCGCGCCGATGGGGTCGGATGCCGTGCCGAGCCGCTCGGCGACCCGCTCGGCCGTCTGGTGCGTCGTCTGGAAGCCGAAGGCGCCCGTGAAGCAGTTCGCGCCGCCCGCGTTGAGGATCACGGCTCGAGCGGTGCCGCCGGCGATCGCCTGCTGGCTCCAGAGCACGGGGTTCGCCTTCGCGCGGTTCGAGGTGAACACGGCGGCCGCCGCGTCGAGCGGCCCGTCGTTCACGACGAGGGCCACGTCGAGGCCGCCCGACGCCTTCACGCCCGCGGCGACACCGGCCGCCCGGAAGCCGCTCGCGGCGGTCACGCTCACGGCGCGACCCCGTCGATCGGCAGACCCATCTGCTCGTCGAAGCCGAGCGCGATGTTGGCGGACTGGATCGCCGCACCGGCCGTGCCCTTGCCGAGGTTGTCGATCGCGGCGATCATCACGACGCGGCCGGCCTCGTCGTCGAGGCCGACGCCGATGTGCACCGAGTTCGAGCCGAGCACGTCGGCGGTGCGCGGGAACGTCCCCGCGGGGAGCATGTGGATGAAGCGCTCCTCGCCGTACGCCGACAGCCACGCGCCGCGCACCTCGTCGGCCGTCACATCGCCGACGAGCGGTGCGGTGACGGTCGCGAGGATGCCGCGCGTCATCGGCACGAGCACTGGCGTGAAGGAGTGGCGGATGTCGGTGGCGCCGACCGCGCGCAGGTTCTGCGCGATCTCGGGCAGGTGGCGGTGCGTGCCGCCGACGCCGTAGGGCGTCGCGGAGCCGGTGAGCTCGGCCGCGAGCAGGTTGGTCTTCGCGGCGCGGCCGGCGCCGGAGGAGCCGACGGCGAGCACCGATGTGAGCGCCGTCGCGTCGATGAGGCCAGCGGCGATGCCGGGCGCGGCCGCGAGCGTGACCGCGGTGGCGTTGCAGCCGGGGACCGCGATGCGACGCGCTGCGCGCAGCTCGCGGCGCTGCCGGCCGCCGTCGGCGAGGATGAGCTCCGGCATGCCGTAGGGCCAGGATCCGGCGTGCTCCGTGCCGTAGAAGCGCTGCCAGTCGGCGGCGTCGTGGAGCCGGTGGTCGGCGCCCGCGTCGACGATGAGCGTCGACTCCGGCAGCTGCGCGGCGATGCCGCCCGAGTGCCCGTGCGGCAGCGCGAGGAAGACCACGTCGTGCCCCGCCAGCACCTCCGCGGTCGTCTCCTGGAAGGTCAGCGAGGCGAGGGAGCGCAGGTTGGAGTGGACGGAGACGAGGGGCTGCCCGGCGTTGGCGTGCGCCGTGACGGTGCGCACCTCCAGCTCGGGGTGCTGGGCGAGCAGCCGGAGCAGCTCGCCGCCCGCGTACCCGCTCGCGCCTGCGACGGCGACGGAGAGGCTCATGCCTCCAGGCTAGTCGCCCGCCCGATCCGCTTCGGCCGCGAAGCCCACCTCGACGGCGGCGCGCACCTCGAGCTCGCCAGCGGCCAGCTCGACGGCGCCGCCGCTGTCGCTCGCCGCCATGAGCTCGACGCCCCGCGCCTTCGCCATCGGCGGGCGCGGCACCGTCGCCTCCGGCTCGCGGATGCTCGTGATGGCCGGGGCGCCGAGGCCCGCCGCGGCCGCGTAGTCGGCGGCCCGTGCCACGGCGTCGGCGATGGCGCGCGAGCGGGCGCGGCCGGCCAGCTCGCGCACCGTGCTCTCGGCGAGCGACCACGCGATGCCGCCGACCTCGTGCAGCTGCTCGACGCCGAGGTCGCCGATCCACGCACCGAGCGCCTCGACGTCGACGAAGGTCGCGGTCACGGACGCGGAGGCGGTGAAGACGAGTCGCTGCGGCTGGCCCTCCCCCACCCACTCCCGGTGGTGCGAGACCCACACCCGGTCGGCGTGCCACGACTCGACGGCGCCCGACGCGGCGAAGGCCTTCGCCTCGGCCGCCACCCGCGCGTGCCCGGTCGCGACCCGGCCCATCGCCTCGTCCGGCGCATCCGCCTGCCACCGCGACTGGACGGTGACGGTGGCGCGCTCGGCCGCCGCTCGCTCGACGGCCTCGCCGCGCACCAGGATCTCGACCATGCGCCGCATGCTACTCGTGGCGCCTGGCGCTACTCCCGCAGGCGCGCGCCGTGCCGCTCGGTCGCGACCGCGAGGCCGGCGAGCTTCGCCTCCGACGCCTCGGCCGCGGTGAGCGTGCGGTCGTCGGCGCGGAACCGCAGCGCGAACGTGAGCGACTTCTCGCCGTCGCCGAGCCCCGCGCCGCGGTAGTCGTCGACGAGCGCGATGTGCTCGAGCAGCGCACCGGCGCCGTCGCGGACCGCGCGACGCACGTCGCCGGCCGGCACGTCGACGGGCACGACCACCGAGAGGTCCTGCGTCGCCGCGGGCACGGGCGCGATGCGCTGGGTGTCGAGGCTGACGCGGGCCCGGGCGATGAGCAGGCTCAGGTCGAGCTCGGCCACGGCGACGACCCGCGGCAGGTCCGCTGCCGCCGCGACCGCGGGCAGCAGCTCGCCCGCGACCCCGACGACGGTCTCGCCGAGCAGCAGCTCCGCCGTGCGGCCGGGGTGCAGCCAGGGCCGCTCGGACTGGCGCAGCTCGAGCTCGAGGCCGAGCGTGCGGGCGATGCGCTCCGCCGCCTCGACCGCGTCGGCGATGCCGTAGCGCACTGCCGCGACGCCGGGCTGCTTGCGCACCCGCTCACCGACCAGCAGCACGGCAGCGTGGTCGGGCTGCGCGGGCAGGCGGTCGAGCTCGGCGAGCGCGTCGTCGTCCGGGCGGCTGGTGGACGCGGGCAGCGAGTCGGTGCCCTGGCCGTCGACCGCGTGGAACACCCGGCCGAGCTCGAAGAGCGCGAGGTCGGTGAGCCCGCGGCCGAGGTTGCGGTGCGCGGTGTCGAGCATGCCCGGCAGCAGCGCGGTGCGAAGCCACGGGCGCTCGCCGTCGAGCGGGTTCTCGAGGCGCACGGGCTCGGCCCCGGTGAGCCTGGCCTGCTGCTCGCTCACGAAGGGCGCGACGAGCACCTCGGTGAGCCCGGTCGAGGCGAGCGCGTCGGCGACCCGGCGGCGCAGCCGCTGGGGCCGCGTGTAGCCGCGCCCGGGAGGCGCGACCGGCAGCACCGAGGGGATGCGGTCGAACCCGACGATGCGGGCGACCTCCTCGACGAGGCCCTCGCGGTCGACGAGGTCGCGGCGCCACGTCGGCGGCGTGACCGTCCAGGCGTCCGCCGCCTCGTCGATGGTCGCGCCGATGCGCTCGAGCGCGTCGCGCGCCTCGTCGACGGTGTAGTCGGCACCGGTGTAGGTGCTCCAGTAGCCGACCGGGATGGTGATGGGCGCCATCGCGGGCACGTCGCCGACGTCGGCGCCGAGCTCGTCGATCGTGCCGCCCGCGAGCTCGACGAGCAGCTGGGCGACGCGGGCGGCCGCTGCCGCGGCGACGGCTGGGTCGACCCCGCGCTCGTAGCGCTTGGAGGCCTCGGAGAACAGCTTGTGGCGGCGGGCGGTGCGACCGATCGTGACGGCGTCGAAGGTGGCGGCCTCGATGAGCACGTCGGTCGTCGACGCGTCCATCTCGGTCTCGGCGCCGCCCATGACGCCGGCGAGGCCGATCGCGCCGCGGTCGTCGGTGATGAGCAGGTCCTCGGTCGAGAGCGCCCGGTCCGCGCCGTCGAGCGTCGTGAGGCGCTCCCCCTCGGCTGCGCGCCGCACGACGATGCCGCCGCGGAGCTTGCCGAGGTCGTAGCCATGGATGGGCTGGCCGAGCTCGAGCATCACGGCGTTCGTGATGTCGACCGGGAGCGAGATCGAGCGGATGCCCGCGAGCCGCAGGCGGGACGCGAGCCACGCCGGCGTCGGCCGGCTCGGGTCGATGCCGCGCACGACGCGCGCGACGAAGCGCGAGCAGCCGGCGCGACCGCGGATGGGCGCCTCGTCGCGCAGCTCGACCGGGAAGCCGGATGCCGTGCCGGGCTCGATCGCCGCTGCATACGTGGATGCGGGGTCGCGGAAGGGCTGCCCCGTCGCCGAGGCCACCTCGCGGGCGATGCCGCGCAGCGACAGCGCGTAGCCGCGATCGGGCGTGACGTTGATCTCGACGGCCTGGTCGTCGAGCCCGAGGATGGCGAGCGCGTCGTCGCCGATCTCGCCGGGGATCCCCAGCACGTCGAGGCGCATGATGCCGTCGTGGTCGTCGCCGAGGCCGAGCTCGCGCTCCGAGGCGATCATGCCGTCGGAGACGTGGCCGTAGGTCTTGCGGGCGGCGATCTCGAACCCGCCGGGCAGCGCGGCGCCGGGCAGGGTGACGACCACGCGGTCGCCCTCGACGAAGTTGAGCGCGCCGCAGACGATGCCGCGCACGCCGCCGTTGGCCTCGCCGACGTCGACCTGGCACCAGCGGATCGTCTTGCCGTTCTTCTGCGGCTCCTCCACGATCTCGAGCACGCGGCCGACGACGATCGGACCGCGGAGCTCACCGCCGTGGACGGCCTCCTCCTCGAAGCCGACGCGCACGAGCGTCGCGTGCAGCCACTCGGCCGTGTCGGTCGCGGGGATCTCGACGAGCTCGCCGAGCCATGACAGCGGGATCCGCATCAGATCACCATCCCGAACTGCTCCGTGAAGCGGACGTCGCCCTCGATCATGTCGCGCATGTCGTCGAGCAGGTAGCGGAACTGCAGGGTGCGCTCGATGCCCATGCCGAACGCGAAGCCGGAGTAGACGTCGGGGTCGACGCCCGCGGCGCGCAGCACGTTGGGGTTGACCATGCCGCACCCGCCCCATTCGACCCAGCGCGCGCCGCCGCGCATGCCTGGGTGCCACACGTCCATCTCGGCGCTGGGCTCGGTGAACGGGAAGTAGTTGGGGCGCAGGCGGATCTTCGCCTCCTCGCCGAACATGGCACGCGCGAGGTGCTCGAGCGTGCCGCGGAGGTTCGCCATCGTGATGCCCTTGTCGACGGCGAGGCCCTCGAGCTGCGTGAACACCGGCAGGTGCGTGGCGTCGATGTCGTCGGTGCGGTAGACGCGGCCGGGCGCGACGATGTACGTCGGCAGCTCGCGGGTGAGCAGCGTGCGCACCTGCACGGGGCTCGTCTGCGTGCGCAGCACCATGTGCCGGTCCGCCGGCGCCACGTAGAAGGTGTCGGACTCGCTGCGCGCGGGGTGGTCGGGGTCGACGTTGAGCGCGTCGAAGTTGTACCACTCGTGCTCGAGCTCCGGTCCCTCGGCGACCTCCCAGCCCATCCCGACGAAGACGTCGCTCATCTCGTCCATGAGCATGGTCAGCGGGTGGCGCCCGCCGCGCGACCGGATGCGCGGCAGCGCCGTGACGTCGACGCGCTCCGCCTCGAGCTGCGCGGCCTCCTCGACGAGCGCGAGCTCGGCCTGGCGCGCGGCGATCGCATCGGCGACCCGGGCGCGGCCGGCGCCGATCGTCTGCCCCGCCGCCTTGCGGTCGGCGGGCGCGATGTCGCGCAGGCTCGCGTTGAGCGAGGCGAGCTCGCTGCCCTGCCCGTTGTGGGCGGACTTCGCGGCCTGCAGGTCGGCGGTCGTCGAGGCGGCGTCGATCGCGGCGAGCGCCGCGGTCACCGCGGCGTCGACGCGCGCGCCGAGGTCGGCGTGAGCATCGGGGGTTGGCACCCGACGATCCTACCGAGCGCCGAGGGGTCAGCCTCCCTGGCCGCCGATGCCCGCGCCCGGCAACCGCGTGATGTCCGCCTGCGGGTCGGTGACCTCGCGCATCGCCTGCGTCGAGAGCGGGATCGCCTGGGTCGCGGTGCCGTCGAGGTTGCGTCCGCCGCGGCGCGGACGCGCCATCCGCTTCGCCAGCGCGCGCACGATCGCGGACAGGCTCAGGTTGATGGCGAGGAAGATCGCGAGCATCACGAAGAACATCGAGAGCGCGTACGGGCCGCCCTGGCGGTCGTAGAAGTCGACGAGCTGACGGCCGATGCGGATGATCTCCGGCGAGCCGACGATGTAGCCGAGCGACGTGTCCTTCAGCAACACGATGAGCTGCGCGAGGATGATCGGCAGCATGATGCGGAGCGCCTGCGGCAGCTCGATCTCGAGCGTCGTGCGCAGCGGCGTGAGGCCGATCGCAAGGCCGCTCTCGCGCTGGCCCTTCGGCAGCGACTTCATGCCGGCGCGGAGCGCCTCACCGATGATCGCGCCGTTGTAGACGATGAGCGCCCAGACGACGGCCCAGTAGGCGCCGGTCGAGAAGACGATGAGGATGAACAGCATCATCAGCAGCACGGGCATGCCGCGGAAGAACTCGAGCACGATCGTGACCGGCACCCGCACCCACGGCGTGTAGGCGTTGCGCAGGATCGAGAAGACGATGCCGAGGACCATCGCGCCGACGGCGGCGATGGCGGCGATCGAGAGCGTGGTGCCGAGGCCCACCATGAGGCCGCGGGCGCCGAACCACAGCTGCGGGTCCTGGAAGATGTCCCAGCGGTCCTGGTAGAAGGCGCCGCCGAGCCACAGCTGGTAGGCGGCGAGCGCGAGCGCGGCGACGGCGACGACCGCGAAGACGATCGAGAGGATGCGCGACCGCTTGATCGCGTTGGGCCCGGGGGCGTCGAAGAGGACCGAGCCGCTCATCGCTGCACGCTCCACTTGCGCTCGAGGGCGTCGACCAGCTGGCCGAGCGGCACCGTGATGATGAGGTAGCTCAGCGCGATCCCCAGGAAGATCTGGAGCGACTGGTCGCCGTAGGTGTTCGAGAGGCGCTGCGCGACCGAGACGAGCACGAAGACGAAGAAGCCGAGCGCGACCGAGGTGTTCTTGACGAGCGCGATGACGACGTTGATGACCGGCGGCAGCACGCTGCGGAAGGCCTGCGGCAGGATCACGAGGCTCATGGTCTGGCCGAAGCCGAGCCCGATCGATCGGGATGCCTCCGCCTGGCCGAGCGGCACCGAGTTGATGCCCGAGCGCACCGCCTCGGCGAAGAAGGCGCTCGTGTAGTAGGTGAGGGCGATGATCGCGCCCAGGGTGAAGTCGAGGACGATGCCGAGCTTCGGGAGCACGAAGGCGGTGAAGAAGAACACGAGCGTCAGCGGGGTGTTCCTCGCGACCTCCGTCCAGACGGCCGCCACCACGCGCAGCGCGGCCACGGGCGACACCCGCATGCCCGCCAGCAGGATGCCGATGGGCAGGCCGATGAGCGTCACGACCGCGGTCAGCAGCAGTGTCGCGCCCATGCCCTGCAGCCAGAGCGGCCAGTTCTCGAGAAGTGCTTGCATCAGTCCCTCATCCGGCGGCCGGGTGCGGGAGGAGGACCTCCCGCACCCGGCTCGGGTGATCGATCAGTAGCGGTCGGGTGCCGGGAACTCGGGGGTCGGCAGCACGGCGCCTGCCGTCTGCTCCCAGAGCGACGCCATGGTGCCGTCGGCGACGGCCTCCTCGAGCACGTCGTTGATGAACGTGCGGAACTCGTCGTCGCCCTTCTCGATGCCGAGGCCGTAGGGCTCCTGGGTGAAGGTCGCGCCGCCGTCGACGAGCTCGAACTCGCCGGCGTTCTGGTCGACGAAGCCGGCCAGGATCACGTTGTCGGTCGTGACCGCGACGACCTGCCCGTTGCGCAGCGGGTCGAGGCAGTTGGAGTAGGTGTCGGTCGCGTTCAGCACGGCGCCGTACTCGTCGACGATGCGCGCTGCCGGGGTCGAGCCCTCGACGGAGCAGACCTGGAGGCCGGAGACGTCATCCGGACCGGTGAGGCCCTCGGGGTTGCCCGCCAGCACCATGAGCGCCTGGCCGGCCTCGTAGTACGGGCCGGCGAAGTCGATCTTCTCCTTGCGGGCGTCGTTGATCGTGTAGGTCGCCGCGACGAGGTCGACGGTGCCGTTCTCGATGAACGTCTCGCGGTTCGCGGAGACGGTCTCCTCCCACTGGATGCCCTCGAAGGGGATGCCCAGCTCGGCAGCGATGAGCGAGCCGACCGCGACGTCGAAGCCCTCGGGGGCGCCGTCCGGGCCGACCAGGCCGAACAGCGGCTGGTCGAACTTCGTGCCGATGGTGATCGAGCCGGCCTCGGCGAGCTCGGCCATGGTGGTGCCGGCCTCGAACTCGGGCGCCTCGGCGACCTCCAGACCGTAGGGGTGCTCGGTGGCCGCGCCCGTCTCTGCGGGCTCCTCGGGGGCCTCGGACGACGTGGTGCCGGCAGGGCCGCCGCACGCGGTGAGGGCGAGGACCGCGACAGCGGCGACGCCCAGCGTCAGCTTGGTGCGCATGGGTGCTTCTCCTTGAGTGGTGGTGCTTCGGGAAGGGGTCAGTGGGTGAGGATCTTCGAGAGGAAGTCCTGGGCCCGCTCGGTCTGCGGGTTCGAGAAGAACGACTCCGGCGTCGAGTCCTCGAGCACCTTGCCGTCGGCCATGAAGAGCACGCGGTCCGCCGCCTTGCGGGCGAAGCCCATCTCGTGCGTCACCGTGATCATGGTCATGCCGCCGTGGGCGAGCTCGACCATCACGTCGAGCACCTCGTTGATCATCTCGGGGTCGAGCGCGCTCGTGGGCTCGTCGAAGAGCATGAGCTTCGGCTCCATCGCGAGCGAGCGGGCGATCGCGACGCGCTGCTGCTGCCCGCCGGAGAGCTGGGCGGGCATCTTGTTGGCCTGGTTGGCGATGCCGACGCGCTCGAGCAGCACCATCGCCTGCTCCTCCGCGTCCTTGCGCTTCTTGCCGCGCACCTTCATCGGGCCGAGCGTCACGTTCTCGAGGATCGACTTGTGCGCGAAGAGGTTGAACGACTGGAAGACCATGCCGACGTCGGCCCGCAGCTGCGCGAGGCCCTTGCCCTCGGAGGGCAGCTTGACGCCGTCGATGCGGATCTCGCCGTCGTCGATCGTCTCGAGGCGGTTGATGGCGCGGCAGAACGTCGACTTGCCGGAGCCAGACGGCCCGATCACGACGACGACCTGGCCCTTGGGGATGCTGACGTTGATGTCGTTCAGCACGTGGAGTTCGCCGTAGTGCTTGTTGACGTGGTCGAGCTCGACGAGGGGCTGCATGCCGCCATCAAAGCACGACCTATGGCCAGGCTGAGCGCGCGATCCCCGGATCGAAACGAAACGGTTACACGCGCCCCGTCAGCGGCGCTGGGCGAACGCGCTCTGGTAGAGGCAGACCGACGCGGCCGTCGCGAGGTTGAGCGACTCCGCGCGCCCGTAGACGGGCAGGCGCACCGCGCGGTCGGCGAGCGCGAGCGTCGCGGCGTCGAGCCCGCGCGCCTCGTTGCCGAACAGCCACGCGGTGGGTCGGGCGAGCACGCCCTCGGCCTGCAGCGCGACGAGGTCCTCCCCCGTCACGTCGGCGGCGAGCACCGAGAGCCCGGCCGCCGCAGCGGCCTCGACGGCATCGAGCGTGGAGGCGCCGACGGCGATGTCGACGTGGAAGAGCGACCCGGTGGTGGCGCGCACGACCTTGGGCGCGTAGGGGTCGACGGAGTTGGCCGTCACGATGACGGCGGATGCGCCGGCGGCGTCGGCCGCGCGCAGGATCGTCCCGAGGTTGCCGGGGTCGCGCACCTCGTGGAGGATCGCGACGAGCGGGTGCTCCTCGGCGGCGGCGCGCTCGATCGCGTCCTCGAGCCGCACCGGCGACTGGCGGGCGACGGCGACGACGCCCTGCGGGTGCACGGTGTCGGCGAGCGCGGCGAGCGCGCGGTCGGAGACGGCGGTCAGCGTCGCGTGCTGCGCGGCGCGCTCGAGCAGGTCGGCGTGGCGCTCGCGCGCGGCATCGGTGACGAAGACCTCGACGAGCTGCGCGGGCTGCCAGCGCACCGCCTCGTCGAGCGACGCGGGGCCCTCCAACAGGAACAGCCCGGTCGATGACCGGGCTGCTCGCTGCTGGAGTCTCGCAGCCTCTCGCACGCGGGGCGCGCGGGGGCTGTCGAGCATGTCAGGCTGCGTTCTTCGGCGCCGACGTGTCGGCCGGCAGGGCCGCCTTCGCTGCCTCGACGAGGGTCGCGAACGTGGCGGGCTCGTGCACCGCGAGCTCGGCGAGCATGCGACGGTCGACCTCGATGCCCGCGAGGCCGAGGCCCTGGATCAGGCGGTTGTAGGTCAGGCCGTTCGCGCGCGACGCGGCGTTGATGCGCTGGATCCACAGGCGGCGGAAGTCGCCCTTCTTGGCCTTGCGGTCACGGAAGGCGTAGACGTGCGAGTGGAGCAGCTGCTCCTTCGCCTTGCGGTACAGGCGCGAGCGCTGGCCCCGGTAGCCGGAGGCCTGCTCGAGGATGACGCGACGCTTCTTGTGGGCGTTGACCGCCCTCTTGACACGTGCCATGAGTCTGTTCTCTCTTGTCTCTCAGTCGCGCGCGTCAGCGGGCGAGCAGCTTCTTGATGATCTTGGCGTCGGCGGGCGCGAGCACCTTGTCCTTGTTGAGGCGGCGCGTCTGGACCGACGACTTCACCTCGAGGTTGTGGCGCATGCCGGCCTGCTGCTTGCGGATCTTGCCGGTGCCGGTGATCTTGAAGCGCTTCTTCGCACCGGAGTGCGTCTTCTGCTTGGGCATTCTTCTTCTCCTACTCGGATGCTGGCTTGCCGGCGGGCGGACCTGCGGGCTTGGCCTTGGGCGCTGCGGGCTTGCCGGCCGCCGAGGGCGCCGCGGGCGTGGCCGCAGGCTTCGGGACCGCGGGCTTCGCGGCGGGCTTCGGTGCCGCGGGCGCGGCGGCGGGGGTGCCGGCCGGCTTCGCGGCGGCGGGCGCGGCGGACGCGGGGCGCGGCGCGGTCGACGGGCGCGGTGCGCCGGCCGGGGTCGGCTGCACGGTGCGCGCGGTCTGGCGGGGGCGCGAGTCCGACGACTCCGACGACGGGCGCGGCGAGCTCGAGGCGCTCGACGGGCGGGACGACGAGCTGCTCGCGGGGCGCGAGCTGCTGGCCGGGCGCGAGGTGCCGGTCGAGGGACGCGACGAGCGCGACTCCGAGTCACCGGTCGCGGCGCTGCGGGCAGGCAGCACCGGACGAGCGGGACGCTCGGCGTCGAGGGCGGCCTGGTGCGCCGCCTGGCGCTCGGCCTCGGCACGACGCTTCTCCTGGTCCGCGGCGCGCTGCGCCGAGCGGGCGGCGTTGAGCTCCGCCTTCGCGTCGGACTTCGAGCGCATCGGGCCGACGATCATGACCATGTTGCGTCCGTCGATCGTCGGCGACGACTCGACCGAGCCGAACTCGCCGATGTCCTCCGCGAAGCGCTGCAGCAGGCGCACGCCCAGCTCGGGGCGCGACTGCTCGCGGCCGCGGAACAGGATCATGGCCTTGACCTTGTCGCCGGCCTTGAGGAAGCCCTCGGCGCGCTTGCGCTTGGTCTCGTAGTCGTGCTCGTCGATCTTGAGCCGGAACCGGACCTCCTTGAGGACCGTGTTCGCCTGGTTGCGACGTGCTTCCTTGACCTTCTGAGCCTGCTCGTACTTGAACTTGCCGAAGTCCATGATCTTGACGACGGGCGGGCGGGCGTCGGGCGCGACCTCGACGAGGTCGAGCTCTGCCTCGCGGGCAAGGCGAAGGGCATCCTCGACCCGGACGACGCCGACCTGCTCGCCGGCAGGGCCGACCAGTCGGACTTCAGGGACGCGGATGCGCTCATTGGTGCGGGGATCGCTGATCGCGGGCTCCTTCTCGTTTGCGTGCTGTGTGCTGGTGCACGGCGAACGAGGAGCCGACGCGCGGATCTGCTGCGCGGCTCAGCACCTGGCGACGAAGCGTCGCGGTGCCGTTGACCCGTTAGCCTGGAACGACTGCGGGTGGGATTGCTCCTCTTTCACCTCCGGGCGCGAAGCCCGAAACCTGCAGAAGCCTACCAGAGACCGACCTTCGGGAGAAGAGCGCGATGACCGACGCGATGCAGCACGACCACGACGACGCCATCGCCGAGATGCGCGACATCGCCGAGGTGCCCGCGGTCGAGCTGATCAACACCGTCGCGATCCACCTGCTGAGCGCGGCCGCGGTGAAGGTCGGGCTCGCGGACGACCCCGAGCAGCAGCTCGACCTCGACGAGGCGCGCAAGCTCATCAACGCCCTCGCCGGGCTGGTGACGGCGGCCGCGGCCGAGATCGGCGGCATCCACGCCGCACCGCTGCGCGACGGCCTGCGCTCGGTGCAGCTCGCGTTCCGCGAGGCGAGCACGATCCCCGACGCACCGGGCAAGGGCCCGGGCGAGAAGTTCACCGGGCCGGTCAACTAGCGCTCGAGCTCGGCGCGCGTGACGGCGAGCGCTGCCGGCGCCACGAGCGGCAGGCGCGCGGCGCCGCCGTCCCAGCGGTGCAGCCGCACCGCGACGCTCGCGATGCGCTCGCGCACGACCTCGGCGCCGCCGAGCGCCTGCGCCGCGCGCTGCACCTGGCCGGCGGCGTCGGGCGAGCCGTCGACGAGCGCATGCACCTCGAGCTCCGCGCCGGCGAGCGTGCAGCGCGGATCGCCGGTCGCGAGCACGACCGCCTGCACGGCCGGTGCGGCGAGCAGCGCGTCGAGCACCGCGGCGTGCACGGCCGGATCCTCGACGCCCCAGCGCCAGGGCTCGTCGGTCAGCAGCGCGGTGAGCATCGAGCGGCCGAGCACGAACTCGCCCTCGCCGCCGGGATCGACCACGATGCGCGCAGGTCCGTCGAGGGCCGCAGCCGCGGCGCGCTGCACGCTCGTCGGCACCGGGCGGGCGCGCGGGTTCCATGCCTGCATCGCCTCGACCCCGGAGAACATCGGCAGGATCGGCTCGCCGTCGGGACCGAGCACCGTGACGATCGACAGCTCCTGCGTCTTGTCGACGGTCCTGCCGCGGTCGTCGACGCCCGTCTCCCCCGCCGCCGCGAGCAGCGGCACGAGCAGGCGCTCGCCGCGCAGCGCGTCGACGACGGCAGCCCGGCCGGCGGTCCCGTCGGCGAGGGCGCGCACCGCCTCGCGGTAGCCCGCGGGCGGAGAGCCGTCGTCGCCGGCGTAGGCGGTGTCGTGGTGGTCGAACGAGCGGCCGGCCCACGGCCGCCCGGCCGAGTCCGCAGCCTCAGGCACTCGCGACGTCGAGCGCGGCGGCGAGCGTGAACGCCCCCGCGTAGAGCGCCTTGCCGACGATGGCACCCTCGACGCCGTGCGGCACGAGCTCGCGGAGCGCGGCGATGTCGTCGAGGCTCGCGATGCCGCCGGAGGCGACGACCGGCTTCTCGGTGCGCTCGGCGACCTGTCGCAGCAGCTCGATGTTCGGACCCTGCAGCGTGCCGTCCTTCGTGACGTCGGTGACCACGTAGCGGCTGCACCCGGCGGCCTCGAGCCGGTCGAGCACGTCCCACAGGTCGCCGCCGTCCTGCGTCCAGCCCCGCGCCGCGAGCGTCGTGCCGCGCACGTCGAGGCCCACCGCGATCTGCTCGCCGTACTCGGCGATGACGGAGGCCGTCCACTCCGGGTTCTCGAGGGCGGCGGTGCCGAGGTTGATGCGCTTCACGCCGGTGGCGAGCGCGGCTTCGAGCGAGGCCTCGTCGCGGATGCCGCCCGAGAGCTCGACCTGCACCCGACCGCGCACGGCCTTGATGACCTTCTTGATCACGCCGCGGTTGTCGCCGCGGCCGAAGGCCGCGTCGAGGTCGACGAGGTGCAGCCACTCGGCGCCCTGCCGCACCCAGTCCTCCGCTGCCTCGACCGGGCTGCCGAACGACGTCTCGGTGCCGGCCTTGCCCTGCGTCAGCCGCACCGCCTTGCCGTCGGCGACGTCGATGGCGGGCAGCAGCTGCAGCTTGGGCGACTGGTTGAAGTCGGTCATGGGGGTTCGATGCCTTCCGGGGTAGGAGCTCAGAGGCCGCTGACCCAGTTCCGCAGCAGGCGGATGCCCGCATCGCCCGACTTCTCGGGGTGGAACTGGGTGGCGGCGAGGGGGCCGTTCTCGACGGCGGCGATGAAACGCTCGCCGTGCTCGGCCCACGTCACGCGCGGCTGGCGGATGCGCGGGTGCGGGTCGATGCTCCACTCGGTGGCCGCGTAGGAGTGCACGAAGTAGAAGCGCTCGTCGCGGAGCCCGGCGAAGAGCGTGGAGTCGTCGGGGGCGTCGACCTGCGCCCACCCCATGTGGGGCAGGATGTCGGCCTGCAGCCGGCGGACCGTGCCGGGCCACTCGTCGAGGCCGACGGTCGGGCTGCCGCCCTCCTCGCCGGCCGAGAAGAGCACCTGCATGCCCACGCAGATGCCGAGCACCGGACGAGAGCCCGCGAGGCGTCGGCCGATCAGCTCGCCGCCGCGGATCGCCTGGATGCCAGCCATGCACGCGGCCATCGAGCCGACGCCCGGCACGACGAGGCCGTCGGCCTCGATGACCGCGCTGCGGTCGGCGGTGAGCGTCACGTCGGCGCCGGCCGCCTCGAGCGCCTTCGCGGCGGAGTGCACGTTGCCGAGCCCATAGTCGAGCAGGGCGACGCGGGGACGCGCTGCCATCAGAGCGCGCCCTTGGTCGACGGCACCCCGGTGACGCGCGGGTCGTGCTCGACCGCCACGCGGAGCGCGCGCGCGAAGGCCTTGAACTCGGCCTCCGCGACGTGGTGGGGGTCGCGGCCGGCGAGCACCTCGACGTGCGCGGTGATCCTGGCGTTGAGGGTGATCGCCTCGAAGACATGCCGCACGAGCGAGCCGGTGAAGTGGCCGCCGATGCGGTGGAGCTCGAACCCGGCGGGCTCGCCGCCGTGCACGAGGAACGGGCGGCCGGAGAGGTCGACGACGGCGCGGGCGAGCGCCTCGTCGAGCGGCACGGTGGCGTCGCCGTAGCGCCGCACCCCGGCCTTGTCGCCGAGCGCCTCGGCGAGCGCGAGGCCGAGCGCGATCGCGGTGTCCTCGACGGTGTGGTGCGCGTCGATGTCGGTGTCGCCGGACGCCTCGACCGTGAGGTCGATGAGCGAGTGCTTCGCGAAGGCCGTCAGCATGTGGTCGTAGAACGGCACGGTCGTCGAGATCGACGAGGTGCCGTCGCCGTCGAGGTCGAGCGAGAGGCGGATGCTCGACTCGCTCGTCGTGCGCTCGATGGAAGCAGTGCGGGCCATGCCTCGATCCTATTCCGCGCCGAGCTCGGCCATCGCGGCCAGCAGCGCGCTCGTCTCGGCCCGCGTGCCGGCGGTGATGCGCAGCGTGTGCGGCAGGCCGACGTCGCGCACGAGGATGCCGCGGTCGAGCAGGGCGCGGAAGGTGGCCTGCGGGTCGGCGACGCCCCCGACGAGCACGAAGTTGGCGTCGGACGGGTAGGGCTCGAAGCCCATGGCCGCCAGCTCGTCGACGATCCGGTCGCGCTGGGTGCGCAGCTCGTCGACGCGCGACAGCATCTCGTCGCTGTGGCGGAGCGCCGCGACGGCCGCCGCCTGCGTGATCGCCGACAGGTGGTACGGGAGCCGCACGAGCCGGAGCGCGTCGACGACGGCGGGGTGTGCGGCGAGGTAGCCGACGCGGATGCCGGCGAACGCGAACGCCTTGCTCATCGTGCGGGAGACCAGTAGGCGCGGGTACCGATCGAGCAGCGAGAGCGCGGTCTGGCTGCGGTCGTGCGCGAACTCGGCATACGCCTCGTCGACGAGCACGATGCCGCGCGCGGCCTCGGCGGCCGCCTCGACGACGTCGAGGCCGATCGCCGTGCCGGTGGGGTTGTTGGGCGAGCAGAGGAAGACGATGTCCGGGTCGTGCCCGGCGATCGCCGCGCGCACGGCGTCCGGGCTGATCGTGAAGTCGGCGGCGCGCGGCACCGGCACCCACCGCATGCCGACGCCCTGCGCGAGCAGCGGGTACATCGAGTACGTGGGCGTGAACGAGAGCAGCGAGCGGCCGGGGCCGCCGAAGGCCTGCAGCACGTGCTGCAGCACCTCGTTCGAGCCGTTGCCCGCCCACAGCTGCGCGGGCTCGAGGCCGTGCCCGAGGTAGTCGGCGAAGGCGCGACGGAGCGCGTCGAACTCGCGGTCCGGATAGCGGTTCGCGTCCGGGAGCGCGCGAGCGATCTCCTGCACGATGTCGAGCGCGACCGCCTCCGGCACCCGGTACGCGTTCTCGTTGACGTTGAGCCGCACCGGCACGTCGAGCTGCGGAGCGCCGTACGGCGTCAGCCCGCGCAGGTCGTCGCGGATGGGGAGGTCGTCGAGGCTCGTCACTGAACCAGCCTAGGACGGCGGGCGAGCCGCGCCGGGCGCGGCCGAGCGCTCAGCGCGAGTAGTGCGCGGGGATCGCCAGCTGCTCGCCGGGCTGGATCGCGCCGGCGATGCCGTTGAGCAGCTCGATCTCGGCGATCACGTCGCGCGGGTCGGCCTCGGGGGCGACGACCTGCGCGATCTGCCAGAGCGACTGGCCCGGCAGCACGGTGATGTGCTCGAACTGGGCCGTGTCGGTGGAGGACGACGCGACGGCGCCGGCGAGCGCACCGCCCAGGACGCCGGCACCCGCGAGGGTGCCCGCGACGATGACGGGGGCGGCGACGAGCAGCGCGAGGGCGCGGCGACCGCGCGGCGTCATGCGCACCCGGACGGTCGGCGTGCCGGTGATGCTTGCAGTGGCGATGGCAGTCATGGCCTGCTCCTCTCGTGGGATCCGCAGCCGGTGCTCGGCCGGGAGCACCGGCCGCGAATCTCTGTTTCGAACCTATCTTCGATTCCACGGATGCGTCAAGCCCTGCCGCGGAGAATCTCCACGACACGCTCGAACATCCGTTTGATCCGGGCACCCTGTCGGATACGCTTTCGAACCACCAGGAGTCAAGCAGGGGCTACTGACATCGAGAGCGGGCGGGCATGGCGAGGCAGCTGACGGACAAGCAGCAGGCGATCCTGCAGATGATCCAGCGAGCGGTCCGCCAGCGCGGCTACCCGCCGAGCTACCGCGAGATCGGCGACGCCGTCGGGCTGTCCTCGCTCTCGAGCGTCACCCACCAGCTCGGCCAGCTCGAGCTGGCCGGCGCCATCCGCCGCGACCCCTCCCGCCCCCGCACCATCGAGGTGCTCGTCGACGACGAGCTCGACGAGACCGCGGGCAGCGTCGACCAGGCCACGTTCGTGCCGCTCGTCGGCCGCATCGCCGCCGGCATCCCGATCACGGCTGAGCAGCAGGTCGAGGACGTGTTCCCGCTGCCGAAGCAGCTCGTCGGCACCGGCGACCTCTTCATGCTCAAGGTCGTCGGCGACTCGATGATCGACGCCGCGATCTGCGACGGCGACTGGGTCGTCGTGCGGCAGCAGCAGACGGCCGACAACGGCGACATCGTCGCCGCGATGCTCGACGGCGAGGCGACCGTGAAGGTGTTCAAGCAGCGCGACGGCCACACGTGGCTGCTGCCCCGCAACTCGGCGTTCGAGCCGATCCTCGGCGACGAGTCCGACGTGCTGGGGCGCGTCGTCGCCGTCCTGCGCGCCGTCTAGGCGTCAGGCGGCCGGCTCGACCCGGAACTCCGCCAGCTGCGCGAGCGCAGCCTCGGTCACCTTCGCGTCGACGCGCGTGCCCGCCTCCTCGTAGGCCTCGCGCAGCACCTCGAAGCGGTCGTGGAGCATCGCGATGATGTCGCCACGGTCGAACGGCACGAGCAGCGACACCGCGACCTCCGGCCGCGGCAGCAGCTCGGCGATCCTCGCGAGGATCGCGTCGACGCCCTCGCCCGTCCGCGCCGAGGCGAACACGGCGTCCGGCTGGAGCCCGCGCAGCACGAGCCGCTCGTCGTCGCTGATGAGGTCGGCCTTGTTGAACACGACGACCTCGGGGATCGAGCGCGCGCCCGTTTCGCCCAGCACGTCGCGCACCGTGGCGATCTGCGCCGCCGGGTCGGGGTGGCTCGCGTCGACGACGTGCACGACGACGTCCGACTCCGCCACCTCCTCGAACGTCGAGCGGAACGCCTCCACGAGCTGGTGCGGCAGGTTGCGCACGAAGCCGACCGTGTCGGCGATCGTGAACTCGCGGCCGTCGGGCGTGCTGGAGCGCCGCACGGTCGCGTCGAGGGTCGCGAACAGCGCGTTCTCGACCAGCACGCCCGCGCCGGTGATGCGGTTGAGCAGGCTCGACTTGCCGGCGTTCGTGTAGCCCACGATGGCGACGCCCGGCACCTCGAAGCGGTCGCGGTTGGCGCGCTTCGCCTGCCGCGCGGGCCCGAAGCCCTTGATCTGCTTCCGCAGCCGCGCCATGCGCGTGTGGATGCGGCGGCGGTCGAGCTCGATCTTCGTCTCACCCGGACCGCGGGAGCCCATGCCGGCGCCCTGGCCGCCGACCTGGCCACCGGCCTGGCGCGACATCGACTCGCCCCAGCCGCGCAGGCGCGGCAGCAGGTACTCGAGCTGCGCGAGCTCGACCTGCGCCTTGCCCTCGCGGCTCGTCGCGTGCTGGCTGAAGATGTCGAGGATCACCGCGGTGCGGTCGATCACCTTGACCTTCACCTGGTCCTCGAGCGCGCGGCGCTGGCTCGGCGAGAGCTCGCTGTCGGCGATCACGGTGTCGGCGCCGAGCTCCTTCACGATGGCCGCGAGCTCCTCCGCCTTGCCGCGGCCGACGTAGGTCGCCGGGTCGGGGTTGGGGCGGCGCTGCAGCATGCCATCGAGCACGCGCGCACCGGCGGTCTCGGCGAGGGCGGCGAGCTCGCGCAGCGAGTTCTCGGCGTCCTCCGCGCCGCTCGCGCCACCGGAGTAGACGCCGACGAGCACGACGTTCTCGAGCCGCAGCTGGCGGTACTCGACCTCGGTGACGTCCTCGAGCTCGGTGCGCAGGCCGTCGACGCGTCGGAGCGCCGCGCGGTCCGCGCGCTCGAGCTGCGCGCCGTCGACGTCGTCGCCGAACCCCGCGTCGGTCGCGGTGCCGTCGTCCTGCAGCGCTTGCGCGCGCTCGCCGAGCACGTCGTCCTCCGACGTGGCCCAGGCCAGGATGCGCTCCGTCGCGCGCCCGGGGCCGGTGGGTCCGCTGTCCTGCGGTGCTGCCATGCTTCGTCCTTCGCTACTGTCGTGTCCGTGCCGGACCACTACTTCTCACCCGATCCCGCCGCGCCCTCGTCCATCCGGACGATCCGGGTGCCCATCGCGGGCGAGGAGCGGGAGATGGTCACGGCCACCGGCGTCTTCTCCGGCGACCGCCTCGACGTCGGCACCGCGGTGCTGCTGGATGCCGTGCCCGAACCCCCCGAGACCGGCGAGCTGCTGGACCTCGGCTGCGGCTGGGGGCCGATCGCCACGACGCTCGCGCTCCGCTCCCCCGCCGCCCGCGTGTGGGCGGTCGACGTCAATGCCCGAGCGCTCTCGCTCGTGGAGCGGAATGCCGAGCTGCTCAGCATATCGAACATCACGGCCGCCTCGCCCGAGCTGGTGCCCGACGACGTGCGGTTCGACGTGATCTGGTCGAACCCGCCCATCCGCATCGGCAAGGCCGAGCTGCACGCGATGCTGGAGCGGTGGATCCCGCGGCTGGCGCCCGGGGCGACGGCGTGGCTCGTGGTGCAGAAGCACCTCGGCGCCGACTCGCTGCTGCGGTGGCTCGCGGAGCGCTTCGAGGGCTTCGACGTCGAGCGCGTCGACTCCCGGAAGACGTACCGCATCATCGCCGTCACCGCGCCGGACTGAGCGTCTCTCCGCGGAAGACGATCTCGGCTGGCCCGGTGAGCCAGGCGTGGCCGCGCTCGTCGACGTCGACCTCGAGCCGGCCGCCCGGCACGTCGACGATCCAGCGGTCGGCGGCATCGCCCGACCAATGCCGCGTGGCCATCGCTGCGGCGACGGCGCCCGTGCCGCAGGAGAGCGTCTCGCCGACGCCCCGCTCGTGCACGCGCATGCGGATCGAGCCGATGCCGTCGGCGATCGCCCCGGGCACGACGAACTCGACGTTCGCGCCGTCGACGGGCGCGGGGTCGAGCGACGGCGCCCGGTGCAGGTCGAGGCCGGCGAGCTCGTCCTCGCTCGCGAGGGCCACCACGACGTGCGGGTTGCCGGTCGAGACCCGCAGGCCCGGCCGGTCGACCTCGAGCCCGTCGGCGGCGACCAGGGCCATCTCGCCGAGCTCGAACGGGCCGAGGTCGACGGAGAGCAGCTCGCCGCGTCGCACGACGCGCTTGACGCCCGCGCGCGTGGCGACGTCTATCGCGCCGCCATCCGGCAGCTGCTCGAGCCCCGCTTCGAGCAGGTAGCGCACGAAGACGCGCACGCCGTTGCCGCACATCTCGCTCACGCTGCCGTCGGCGTTCCAGTAGTCCATCGCCCAGGTGCCCTCGGCGGCGCTGTCGAGGATGGCGACGCCCGTGGCGCCCGCGCGCACCGCGCGGATGACGCCGTCGCCCCCGACGCCGAAGCGCCGGTCGGCGAGCGCGCGGACGCGCTCCGGCGTGAGCGGCGCGCTGCCGTCGGCGTCGGCGACCAGCACGAAGTCGTTGCCGGTCCCGTGCCCCTTCGAGAAGCCCTGCGGGATCACCTGCGTCATGCTCCCAGGCTACCGACCGCTCGGCGCGCGAGCTCGGTCGCGTCCATCGGCGGCGCGGCCGGGTAGCGCTGGAACCACGACACCTGGCGGCGGGCGTAGCGTCGCGTGAGCGCCTGCGTGCGCTCCACCGCCTCCGCCTCGTCGATGCGCCCGTCGAGCTGGTCGAGCGCCTGGCGGTAGCCGATCGCCTGCTGCGCGGTCGTGCCCCGCTCGATGCCGGCCTCGCGCAGCGCGCGCGCCTCCTCGACGATGCCGAGCGCCCACATGCGCGCCACGCGTGCGTCGAGGCGCTCGACGAGCTCGGCCCTGTCTGCGCGCACGTGCTGGATGATCGTCGGCCGCACGAGCGACTCCTCGGGCGGCAGCCCCACGCGGAACGGCTCGCCGGTGAGGGTGACCGCCTCGAGCGCGCGCACGAGCCGCCGACCGTTGTGCGGGCCGATCGCGGCTGCCGCGCTCGCGTCGACGGCCGCGAGCCGCGCGTGCATCGCCGCCGCGCCGGACGCCTCGAGCTCGGCCTCGAGGTCGGCGCGGAGCGCAGCGTCCGTCGCGGGGAACGCGAAGTCGTAGAGCACGCTCGAGGCGTAGAGGCCGCTGCCGCCGACCAGGATCGGCACGGCGCCGCGCGCCTCGATCGCTGCGATCGCTCCCAGCGCGGCATCGCGGTAGGCCGGCACGGCGGCGTCCTGCCAGGGCTCGAGCACGTCGAGCAGGTGGTGCGGATGGCCGCGCCGCTCGTCGACGCCGGCCTTGGCCGTGCCGATGTCCATGCCGCGGTAGAGCTGCATCGCGTCGCAGTTCACGATCTCGGCCGTGCCGCCGAGGCGCGCGACCGCATCGGCGATGTCAAGCGACGCCGCCGTCTTGCCGGTGCCGGTGGCCCCGACGACGGCGATGAGGGTCACGTGGCGCGGAGCGCCGGCAGGCCGAGCGACACGGGGCGCGGGCCGCCGCCGGGGACGGGCGCCGGCACGGCGCAGGAGTCGGCCTGCGCGCGATCCCAGGCGTCGCCCGCGCGGGTGCGCCGCAGCGCGAGCGGGCCGTCGTCGGCGATGAGGTGGAACGGCGCGGCGTGGGTGACGGCGACCGTCACGACGTCGCCGGGCCGCGGCACGTCGGCGCCGGGCGCGAAGTGCACGAGCCGGTTGTCCTCGGCGCGGCCGCTGAGCCGGTGCGTCGTCACATCCTTCCTGCCCTCGCTGTTCGAGACGAGCACGTCCACCGTGCGGCCCACCTGCGCGCGGTTCTCCTCGAACGCGATGCGGTCCTGCAGCGCGACGAGGCGCTCGAAGCGCTCCTGCACGACCTCCTTCGGCACCTGGTCGGGCATCGTCGCCGCGGGGGTGCCCGGCCGGATCGAGTACTGGAACGTGAACGCCGACGCGAACCGCGACGCCTCGACCACGCGGAGCGTCTCGGCGAAGTCCTCCTCGGTCTCGCCGGGGAAGCCGACGATGATGTCGGTCGTGATCGCCGCGTGCGGGATGCGCTCGCGCACCCGGTCGAGGATGCCGAGGAACCTGGCAGAGCGGTAGGAGCGCCGCATCGCGCGCAGCACGCGGTCGGAGCCCGACTGCAGCGGCATGTGGAGCTGCGGCATCACCGCATCCGTCTCGGCCATCGCGTCGATCACGTCGTCGGTGAACGCCGCCGGGTGCGGGCTGGTGAAGCGGATGCGCTCGAGGCCGTGGATCTCGCCAGCGGCCCGCAGCAGCTTGCCGAAGGCGAGGCGGTCGCCGAACTCGACGCCGTAGGAGTTGACGTTCTGGCCGAGCAGCGTCACCTCGACGACGCCGTCGTCGACGAGCGCCTGCAGCTCGGCGAGCACGTCGCCGGGCCTGCGGTCGCGCTCCTTGCCGCGGAGCGACGGCACGATGCAGAACGTGCACGTGTTGTTGCACCCGACGGAGATCGACACCCAGCCCGCGTAGGTCGATTCCCGCTTCGACGGCAGCGTCGAGGGGAACACCTCGAGCGCCTCGAGGATCTCGACCTCGGCCTCGCCGTTGTGCCGGCTCCGCTCGAGCAGCGTCGGCAGCGAGCCGATGTTGTGCGTGCCGAAGACGACGTCCACCCAGGGCGCGCGCTCGACGATCGTCGAGCGGTCCTTCTGGGCGAGGCAGCCACCGACCGCGATCTGGAAGCCGGGCCGCTCGCGCTTGGTCTTCGCGAGCTGCCCGAGGTGCCCGTAGAGCCGCTGGTCGGCGTTCTCGCGCACCGCGCAAGTGTTGATGACGACGACGTCGGGCGCCCCGTCCTGCGCCTCGACCAGGCCCGCCGCCTCGAGCGAGCCGCGCAGCCGCTCGGAGTCGTGGACGTTCATCTGGCAGCCGAACGTCTTGACCTCGTAGGTGCGCGCTGGAGCGATCACGGACATGACGCCCAGGCTACCCGCGCTCGATCGAGCGCGGCGCTCGTCAGCCCTGCGTCGCGTTCAGCTCGTAGGTGTTCCCGTCGGTGCCCTCGCCCGAGAGGCTCATCGAGCCGTCGGTCGCGGTGCCGGAGAGCGAGACGTCGAACGTCTCGTCGCCGCTCTCGTCGACGGAGATCTGGGTGATGGTCATGTCGAGCGTGTCACCGCTCAGCGACCACACGTCGCCGGGCGAGTCGAACTCGGTGCCGGCCCAGTCTGCGAAGTCGATCGTGCCGTCCTCGTTGAGGGTGAAGGCGATGTCGGTCACCTGGCCGTTGAAGTCACCGGTCCAGCTCGTGCCGGCGAGGTCGCCGGTGCCGGCGCCCGGGTCGCCGGAGCCGGGGTCGCCGGAGACGACCGGTGCCTGCGTGGCCACAGGTGCGCCGCCGATCGGCGGCAGCTGGATGCAGCCCGTCAGCGCGAGCAGCGAGGCGCCGGCGAGGGCGGGGACAGCGAGGAGGCGGGTCGTCTTCATGGGAGCAACCTATCCTGCGGCTGAGCGTTCGTACCTGCACACGCGCTGAGTTTTCTTCCGATCGGCGCGTTCTTGCGATCGTTCAGCGGAAACGCGGCCCCGACGCGCTCTGACCCCGCGATCGCTGCGGCCTCGTGCGCTCGATCGCGATCCGCACCGTGCCGCCGGAGAAGCCGCGCCGCTGCAAGTAGCCGGTGAGGCGGCGCTCGGCCGTCTCGTCGTCGAGGCTCCCCGAGCGGCGGCGGCGCTCGGCAGCGGCGTCGATCGCGCGCTGGAGCTCGTCGTCACGATCCGCCTCGTCGAGCTCGTCGGGGTCGAGGCCGCGCTTGCGCAGCTGCGCCGCCACGCCGCGCTCCCCCAGGTGCTTGCGCTCGCGCAGCCGTTCCGCGGTGTCGCGCGCGAGCTGCGCGTCGTCGACGAGCCCCTCGGCCTCGAGCCGGTCGAGCACGGCGGCCCGCACCTCCGGTTCGACGTCGCGCCGCTCGAGCGTGCGGTCGAGCTCCTGCCGGCTCGCGGCGCGGCGCCCGAGCGCGCGCAGGGCGATCGAGCGGGCCGACTCCTCGTCGACGGGCTCCATCGGCTCGTCGTCGGAGTCGCCCGCGTCGCGCTCGGCGTCGCGGGCGACCCAGGCCGAGAGCTCGGTGACGCCGGCCAGGCGATCGGGGTCGCTCACGCGCCCTGGCGCCCCTGCCTGCGTGCGTCGAGCGACTCGACGCTGCCCTGCGCCTCGGCAGCCGGCTTCCCGGCGCCGATGCCGAGCTTCGTCAGGATCTGACGCTCGATCTCGGCCGCGATGTCGGGGTTCTCGATGAGGAACTGCCGGGCCTTCTCCTTGCCCTGGCCCAGCTGGTCGCCGTCGTAGGTGTACCAGGCACCCGACTTGCGGACGATGCCGTGCTCGACGCCGAAGTCGATCAGGCTGCCCTCGCGCGAGACGCCGATGCCGTAGAGGATGTCGAACTCGGCCTGCCGGAAGGGCGGGGCCATCTTGTTCTTCACGACCTTGACGCGGGTGCGGTTGCCGACCGCCTCGGTGCCGTCCTTGAGCGTCTCGATGCGGCGGATGTCGAGCCGCACCGACGCGTAGAACTTCAGCGCCTTGCCGCCGGCGGTCGTCTCGGGGCTGCCGAAGAAGACGCCGATCTTCTCGCGCAGCTGGTTGATGAAGATCATCGTGGTCTGCGTCTGGTTGAGGCCACCGGTGAGCTTGCGGAGCGCCTGCGACATGAGGCGTGCCTGCAGGCCGACGTGGCTGTCGCCCATCTCGCCCTCGATCTCGGCGCGCGGCACGAGCGCCGCGACGGAGTCGATGACGACGAGGTCGATCGAGCCGGAGCGCACGAGCATGTCGGCGATCTCGAGCGCCTGCTCGCCCGTGTCGGGCTGCGAGACGAGCAGCGCGTCGATGTCGACGCCGAGCTTCTTCGCGTACTCGGGGTCGAGCGCGTGCTCCGCGTCGATGAAGGCGGCGATGCCGCCGGCCTTCTGCGCGTTCGCGATCGCGTGCAGCGTGAGCGTGGTCTTGCCGGAGGACTCCGGGCCGTAGATCTCGACGATGCGGCCGCGCGGCAGGCCGCCGATGCCGAGCGCGACGTCGAGCGCGATCGAGCCGGTGGAGATGGTCTCGACCGGTGCGCGCTCCTCGCTGCCGAGGCGCATCACCGATCCCTTGCCGAACTGGCGGTCGATCTGGGCGAGCGCCGCCTCGAGGGACTTCTCGCGGTCTGCGGGTGTGGGCATTGCTGGGCCTTCCGTCGGTGGTGCGCTCACGCTACGGCGGGCCGCTGACATGCGTGCGGCCCCAGCACCCGCCTGTGGATGACGGTGCCGTCGTGCCCCATCAGCCTACGCGCGCATCGAACGAGTCTTCGAACGACGGGCGGCGTGTCGCGACGCCGCTCAGGCTCGCGGTGCCCGCATCCCGCGGCCGTGGCGGCGCTCGGCCGGCACATCCTTCGCGTCGCACAGCGCCTGCCAGATGGCGCGCGCCGGCACACCGGCGGCGAGGGCCTCAGCGGCCGTGCGGCCGCCGAGGCTCCCCAGCGTCATGTCGGTCATGAGCACCGCGCCGAGGGCGCCGAACTCCTCCGTGACCGCGAGCTGCAGCTCGCTCGTCCTCACCCGCGCTCCTTCAGCGGACGGCCGCGTCGAACTCCGCCACGAGCTCGTCGGGCAGCGTGTCGGGCACCGTCGAGCCGATCGAGTCGAGCTCGCCGTAGCTGAGCCCCTCGAGCACGGCGAGCCGGTCGCCCACCTCGCGGAGGATCCGCGACAGCGGCACCTCGAGGGCGTCCGCGACCGAGGCGAGGATCTCGCTCGAGGCCTCCTTCTGACCGCGCTCGACCTCGCTGAGATAGCCCAGCGCGACCGAGGCGCGCGAGGCGACCTGGCGCAGCGTCCTGCCCTGCCGGAGGCGGACGTCACGCAGGACGTCGCCGATCTCCTGTCGTACCAGCACCATGGTCTCCCCCTTCACCGTGGCCGGATGCATCATCCTAGTCGCAGGCTCCCTGCGCCCAGCCGTGCTCCGCTCGATGTTGACAACGCCAGTGTCACATCCGGCATTCCGCACCGGCCCCTGGTCACGATGTGGATTCGCTGTGCATCACGAGGTCGGTGCGATCGAGCGCCGCGTCGAGGTCGGCGAGCGCCGCCTCGAGCGCCGCGTGCCGCACCGCCTCGCGGTCGCCGAGCACGACGTGCGACGACGCCTCGGCGACGAGGCCGTCGTTCGTCTCGAGCTCGAGGCCGATGTGGAACTCGCCGGGCGGGTGGTCGTCCTGTGCGCCGGGGCCCGCGACGCCGGTGGTGCCGAGCCCGATCGTGCACGCCGACCGGTCGATCGCCGCGAGCTGTCGCACGCCCCGCGCCATCCAGATCGCCACGTCGGGGTCGACCGCGCCGCGCTCCGCCAGCAGCGTCGCCGGCACGTGCAGCACCCGCTGCTTCATCTCCGTCGCGTAGGCCACGACGCCGAGCCGCAGCACGACCGAGGCGCCGGGCGTGCGGACGAGCGTCTCCGCGACCAGGCCGCCGGTGAGCGACTCGGCCACCGCGATCGTCACGCCCCGCGCCGCGGCTCGCGCGACGATCCGGGCGGCCAGCTCCTGTGCTTCCATCATCGTCCTCTCACTGCGTGCACCACGAACTCGATCCCCGAGTAGACCGTGAGGGCGACGGCGATCGTCATCGTGACGACGCACACCCACACCGCCCAGTCCCCCAGCCACGCCTGCAGCGGCAGCAGCGCGAGCGGCAGCGCGATGGCCTGCGCCATCGTCTTGGCCTTGCCCGCCCAGTCGGCCGCGATGACCACCTGCTGCGCCACCACGAGCCGGTACACGGTGATGCCGATCTCCCGCACGAGCACCACGATCGTGATCCACCAGGGCAGCTCGCCGAGCAGCGAGAGCACGACGAACGCGCTGCCGGTGATGGCCTTGTCGGCGATCGGGTCGAGGAGCTTGCCGAGGTCGGTCACGAGGCGGCGGCTGCGCGCGATCTGCCCGTCGACGAAGTCGGTCGCGATCAGCACCGCGAACAGCAGGGCCGCGAGCGTGCGCGCGAGCGAGGGCTCCGGGTTGGTGAGCGCGACGACGATGAAGACCGGGGTGAGCAGGATGCGCGCGAGCGAGATGAGGTTGGGCACGCTCGCGACGCTCGCGGGCTCGTCGCCGCGCCGCCAGATGCGGCCGCGCCACGGACTGAGGATCCCCATGCTGCGAGGCTACCGACTCGAGCCGAGCGGGTCGGTCAGTCGCGACCCGTCAGCGACCAGGCGTCCTGGTCGTCGTCGTCGGCCTCCACGACCTCGAGCCCGTCGCGGTTCGCCTCGTCGAACGGGTCGGCGTAGCGGTCGTCGGCCTCGATCCAGGCGGCGCCGTCGTCGTCTGCGGCGTCGTCGGCGCTGTCCACCTGCGGCGCGGGCGCGGGCGCCGGCGCGGCGGCGGCGCGCGGCGCTGCCGCCGGCCCCTCCCCGCGGAGCGACGCGAGCACCGTGGCGAGGTTGTCCGGCGGGACGAGCACGTCGCGCGCCTTCGATCCCTCGGACGGGCCGACGATCTCGCGGGACTCGAGCAGGTCCATGAGCCGACCGGCCTTCGCGAAGCCGACGCGCAGCTTGCGCTGCAGCATCGACGTCGAGCCGAACTGCGTCGAGATGACGAGCTCCGCCGCGGCGCAGAGGTCCTCGAGGTCGTCGCCGATGTCGCTGTCGATCTCGCGCTTCTCGGCGACCTCGGCGACGTCGTCGCGGTACTCGGGCTGCGCCTGCCCGGTGACGTGCTGCACGACGCGCTGGATCTCGGCCTCGTCGACCCAGGCGCCCTGCACGCGCATCGCCTTGTTCGCGCCCATGGGCAGGAACAGGCCGTCGCCCTGGCCGATGAGCTTGTCGGCGCCCGGCTGGTCGAGGATGACGCGGGAGTCGGTGACGCTCGAGACCGCGAACGCGAAGCGGCTCGGCACGTTCGCCTTGATGAGGCCGGTGACGACGTCGACCGAGGGGCGCTGCGTCGCGAGCACGAGGTGGATGCCGGCGGCGCGCGCGAGCTGCGTGATGCGCACGATCGAGTCCTCGACGTCGCGGGGGGCGACCATCATGAGGTCGGCGAGCTCGTCGACGACGACGAGCAGGTACGGGTAGGGCTTGAGCGCGCGCTGGCTGCCGGCGGGCAGCACGATCTCGTCGGCGCGCACGGCCTTGTTGAAGTCGTCGATGTGCTTGTAGCCGAACGACGCGAGGTCGTCGTACCGCATGTCCATCTCCTTCACGACCCACTGCAGCGCCTCTGCCGCCTTCTTGGGGTTCGTGATGATCGGGGTGATGAGGTGCGGCACGCCCTGGTAGGCCGTGAGCTCGACGCGCTTGGGGTCGACGAGCACCATCCGCACGTCGGCGGGGGTCGAGCGCATGAGCAGGCTCGTGATCATCGAGTTCACGAACGACGACTTGCCGGAGCCGGTCGAGCCGGCCACGAGCAGGTGTGGCATCTTCGCGAGGTTCGCGACGACGTAGCCGCCCTCGACGTCCTTGCCGATGCCGATCGTCATCGGGTGCTTCGAGTCGGCGGCCGCGCGCGAGCGCAGCACGTCGCCGAGCTTGACGATCTCGCGGTCCGGGTTCGGGATCTCGATGCCGATCGCGCTCTTGCCCGGGATGGGCGAGAGGATGCGCACCTCGTTCGACGCCACGGCATACGAGAGGTTCTTGGACAGCGCCGTGACGCGCTCGACCTTGACGCCGGGCGCGACCTCGACCTCGTAGCGCGTGACGGTCGGGCCGCGCGAGAAGCCGGTGACCTTCGCGTCGACGTTGAACGAGCTGAGCACCTGCGTGATCGAGGCGACGATCTCGTCGTTCGCGGCCGAGCGCGCCTTGGGCGGGTCGCCCTGCCCGAGCGAGGCGATCGACGGCAGGCGGTAGGGTCGCTCACGCGGGGGCGCGACGGGCGCGGCCGGCGCCACGGCATCCGCGACCTCGAGGGACTCGTCCTCGCCGACGATCTCGCCGGTGTGCTTGCGCATCGCCTCCTCAGCCTGCTCGAGCGAGGCGAGCACCGCGGTCGCGTAGTCGTCGTGCTCGTCGGCGGCGGCGGCCGGCAGCGGCTCGACGGCGGCGGCCGGCACGCGGTCGACGTGCGTGGTGGGCTGCTCGCGATCGACGAGCACCGGGGTGTCGTAGGCGGGGTCGACCTCGCGGCCGGTGGCGTTGCGGCGCCAGAACGGGAGCGCGTCGGGGTCGTCGACGAGCTCGTCGTCGGCGATCTGCGCGGCCTCCGCCTTGGCGAGCTCCTTCGCGTCGCGGCGCTCGCGGCGCGCGGCGTCGCGCTCCTCGGGCGTCGCCGTCTCGACGCCGAACAGGTAGCCGTAGAGCTCGCGGAGGCGGTCGGGGATGCGGTTGGGCGCGGTGCGGGTGATGACGAGCACCGCGAGGGCGGCGATGAGGCCGCAGATGATGCCGGCGCCGATGCCGGTGAGGAGCGCAGCGAGCGGCGCGGAGATGACCCAGCCCAGGATGCCGCCGGCGTCCGCGAGCGCCGGCATGCCGAGCGACGCATCCGGCATGCCGAGCACGACGTGGCAGAGGCCGGCGACGGCGATGAGCAGCATGGCGAGGCCGACGCCGACGCGGCCGTTGTCGCTCACGGACGCCGGGTGCCGGAACATCCAGAGCGCCAGCAGGACGAGCACGACCGGCAGCGCGATCGCGACCTGGCCGAAGAGCCCGCCGAACGTGTAGGCGGAGATCGCCTGCGCGACCTGGCTCGTGGGGAGGATCCACTCCACGATGGCGCCCGCGATGGCGAGCAGGGTCAGCAGGAACGGCACGCCGTCGCGGCGCTCCTCCTTCGCGAGCGACTCGCGGCCGAACACCCGTGCGCCGGCGCCGGTGGCGTGGGCGAGGCCCATCCAGACGCGCTGGCCGAGGCCGGGACCGTGGTCCTCGAAGGTCGGCTGCGCGGTGGTCTGGCGCGTGCGCTGCACCTTCGTGGTCGCGGTGGCGGCCTTGCCCTTCGAGGCGGCGCTGGTCGATCGCGGGCGCGTCGGCTTGGTCGTGGACATGCGCACACCCTAAGCGCGGGCGCCGACGCCGCCGCGGAGGCGCTCCGCGGATCAGAAGCGGATGGCCTCGATCACCTTCGAGCGGACGGCGATCGTCGCCGGGATGCTGCCGGCGATCGCGCCGACCGCGGCCGACACGAGCAGGCCCGTGACCGCGGCCCCCATCGGGAATCCGGGCAGGACGACCCCGCCGATGCCCTGCGTGAGCGTCTCCTGCACGACCGGCAGCCGGTACGCGAAGATGCAGATGGCGATGCCGATCGCGCCCGCCACCACCGTGCCGACCACGGACTCGAGCATGACGGCGACGAAGATGCGGCTGCGCGAGGCGCCGAAGGCGCGTCGGATGCCGAGCTCGCGGACGCGCTGGCGGATC
The DNA here is from genome assembly GCF_054060915.1 of Agrococcus sp. UYP33. Taxonomy (NCBI): domain Bacteria; kingdom Bacillati; phylum Actinomycetota; class Actinomycetes; order Micrococcales; family Microbacteriaceae; genus Agrococcus; species Agrococcus sp. UYP33. The sequence goes on along the minus strand of NZ_JBSSDR010000001.1, from coordinate 2,051,023 downwards.
GAGACGACGGCCACCGTGATGAGCCCGAGCGCGCCCAGCAGCAGGATGACGACCGCGGTGCCGACGAGCGTGAGCTGCAGCGGCAGCAGGGGGTCGTAGCCCTCGAAGGCCTGCCAGTCCTGACGGTTGCCGTCCACGGAGCTGCCGGGCAGCGCGGAGCGGATGTCCTGCGAGAGCATCCGCACGCCGTCGTCGGCCATCGACTCGGGCACCCACGCCTCCAGCTGCATGCCCGAGATCATCCCCACCTGGCCCGCGGCATCGGCGACGCGCACGACGTCGGTCGGCAGCATCCACGCCTGCGGCCAGTCGTCGCCGAGCCCGCGGTCGACGACGCCCACGACGACCGCCGTCGTGCCGCCCAGCTCGACCGTGCGATGCGCGTCCATGCCGCCGCCGCCCAGCGCGTCGAGCACGCCCCGGTTGACGACGACCGCGGGCGCGAGGCGCGCGCGATCGCTCTCGACGAGGAACCTGCCGTCCGCGACGCCCAGATGCCGCATGACCGCGAAGTCGGGGTCGACGCCCTCGACCTGCACGCCCATCCCCTGACCGCCGATCGTCAGGGAGGCGCTCGTGCGGGCGCTGGCGTACTCGACCCGGTAGCGCTCGACGGCGGCGTCGATGGCGCCGAGCGCGGCGAGGTGCTGCTCGGCCGACGGGGCGTCGGTGGAAGCCGGGGTGACGTACATGGTGACCGTCGCTGGCCTGCCGCCGCTCGCCTCCATCGAGACGAGCAGCGTCGAGCGAGCCAGCTCTCCGACCGCGACGGACGCGGTGAGCGCGGCGATGGCGACCGTCACGCCGATGAGGCTCATGAGCACGCGCCCCCGGTGGATGCGGAGCTCGGTCCAGGCGTCCTGGATGGCGGCGGCCACGTCGGTCATGCCGGCACCTCGACGCGCTCGTGGGGCTGCAGGCGGCCGTCGACGAGCTGCAGCACACGGCGTGCGCGGCTCGCGACCGCGAGGTCGTGCGTGATGGTGACGAGGGCGGCCCCCGCGTCGGTCGCCACCCGGTCGAGCAGGTCCATCGTGCGGGCACCCGTCTCGATGTCGAGCGCGCCGGTCGGCTCGTCGGCGAGGATGAGCCGAGGCCGCCGCACGAGGGCCCTGGCGATCGCGACCCGCTGCTGCTCGCCGCCCGAGAGGTGCGTCGCCCTCGTGTCCAGCCGGTGGCCGAGCCCCACCCGGTGCAGCATCTCGCGCGCGAGGTGGGCTCGTCGCCAGTACGCCCGGCCGGCGCCGTAGTGCAGCGGCACCGCGACGTTCTCGGCGGCCGTGAGGCCCTCGATGAGGTTGAACTGCTGGAAGACGAAGCCGACGCTCGCGCCGCGCAGCCGGTCGCGCCTGCGCCCCCGCATGAGGGCGACGGGCTCGCCGTCGAGCTCGACGACGCCGGTCGTGGGCTGGTCGATGAGGCCGAGCAGGTTGAGCAGCGTCGACTTGCCCGAGCCGGAGCGGCCGACGATCGACACCCGGTCCCCCGCCGCGACGTCGAGGTCGACGCCCTTCAGGATCTGCAGCGCCGGGCCGTCGATCGTCGCGAACTGCCGCGTGACACCGCGCAGGTGCAGGAGCGTCACGGCGCGAACCCGCCGCCGAAGCCGCACACCATCGGGTCGGCGGTCACGGGATCGGCGCACGGATCGGCGGCGCCCGGCACGAACTGCAGCACCTGGTCGCCCTCCGCCAGCCCCGAGCGCACCTCGACCCGCGTGCCGTCGGTGAGCCCGAGCTCGATGCGCACCTCCTCCGGCTCCCCCGATGCCGTCGGCCGGTAGACGATGCCCGCGTCCGCGCTGCCGAGCACCGCCGTCGTGGGCAGCAGCAGCACGTCATCGGCGGAGCCCGCGACGAGCTCGATGCTGGCGGCGAGGCCGACGAAGACGCGGACGTCGTCCGGCACGGCGCAGCTGAGGGTCGCGCTCTCGCCCGTCGCCGCCGCCTCGCCCGTCGGCTGCGCGATCGTGACGCCGCCGCACTCGAAGGGCGCCGGCCCGCCCTCGATCGTGACCGTCGCGGTCTCCGGCCGGCTCGTGAGCCGGTACTGCTCCGCCGCGCCCACGGAGGCGCGCACGAGGTGCTGCGGGGGCTGCACGGCGCCGGTCTCGGTCGCGATGTCGACGCTCTGGTCGACGAGCAGCGCGAACCCGGTGAGCGTCCCCGCGGCCGGCGCCGTGACGTCGTAGACCCGCGCTGTCGGCGGTCCGACCGTGCCATCCGCGGCCGGCTGCGGCTGCGTCTCGACGCGGACGGTGTACAGCACGTCGCCGGCGGCGACCTGCTGGCCGTCCGTGGCGACGATCCGCGCGACGGTGCCCGAGCGGGTGGAGCGCACCGGCACGGACTCGACCGGCACGACGGAACCGGCGACGGACACCGCGTTCTCGATCGAGCCGCGCTCGACCCCGGCGGTGGGCTCCTCGAACACCGCGCCCGGGAAGGCGTCGTCGGCGATCGCGGTCTCGCCCGCCGGGAAGAAGGCGAGCTTCACGAGCGCGAGGGCGACCGCGGCACCCACCGCGAGCTTGAGCACCGGCAGCACCCAGGTCCGCCAGGCACCAGGCCCGCGGGCGGCGCGCTCGGCCCTGTGCAGCTGCTTGCGCTCGAGGCGCTCGAGCCGTCGCTGCCGCGTCGCCGCTCGGCGCGCCTCGCGAGCGGACGGCTCGGCACGCGCGGGCGCGGCCGCGGCGGGCGCGTCGAGGTCGTCGGGGTGGTGCTGATCCGGCACGGCGTCGTCCTCTCGGCTGCGGCGCCCGCAAAGATGCAGAGGCGCCCCTGTCCATACGCTAGGACGGGGCGCCTCGGCCGACCTCCTCCTGCAGGATGAGATCGGCTCGCTTCCGGTCAGGCCTCGATGACCACCGGGACGATCATCGGGCGGCGGCGGATGCGCGTGCCGACCCAGCGGCCGACCGTGCGGCGCACGACCTGCTGGTACTGGTGCTGGTCGCGCACGCCCTGCTCGCCCGCCTCGGCGAGCGCCTTGACGATCTTCGGGCGGATCTCGTCGAAGACCTTGTCGTCCTCGGCGAAGCCGCGGGCGTGGATCTCCGGCCCCACGATGACCTTGCCGGTCTGCGGCTCCAGCGCGATGAAGATCGAGATGAAGCCCTCCTCGGCGAGGATCCGACGGTCCTTGAGGTCGGCCTCGTCGATGCGGCCGACGGAGGAGCCGTCGACGTAGACGAACCCGATCTCGACCTGGCCGGCCACGCGGATCCGGTGGTCCTTGAGGTCCCAGACCGTGCCGTTCTCGCCCACGAACGCGCGCTCGCGCGGCACGCCGGTGTCGATCGCGAGCTGTGCCGCCGCGTGCAGGTGGCGGTACTCGCCGTGCACCGGGATGACGTTCGCGGGTCCGAGGATGTTGTAGCAGTAGAGCAGCTCGCCGGCGGACGCGTGGCCGGAGACGTGGACCTTCGCGGAGCCCTTGTGCACGACCTTCGCGCCGAGCTGCATGAGCCCGTTGATGATGCGGAAGACCGCGTTCTCGTTGCCCGGGATCAGGCTCGACGCGAGGATGACGGTGTCGTCCGCCCCGACCTCGATGCGGTGCTCGCCGTTCACGATGCGGCTCAGCACGGCCATCGGCTCGCCCTGCGAGCCGGTCGACATGTAGACGACCTCGCGCGGCGGCAGGTTCTCGGCGCGCTTCTGCTCGATGACGACGCCGTCCGGCACCTTGAGGTAGCCGAGCTCGGCGGCGATGCCCATGTTGCGCACCATCGACCGGCCGACGAACGCCACCTTGCGGCCGTTCTCGGCCGCCGCGTCCAGCACCTGCTGCACGCGGTGCACGTGGCTCGAGAACGAGGCGACGACGACGAGGCCGGTGGTCTTGGCGATCACCTGCGAGATGACCGGACCGATCTCGCGCTCGGGCGCGGTGAAGCCCGGCACGTCGGCGTTCGTCGAGTCGACCAGGAACGCGTCGACGCCCTCCTCGCCGAGCCGCGCGAACGCGCGCAGGTCGGTGATGCGGTCGTCGAGCGGCAGCTGGTCCATCTTGAAGTCGCCGGTGTGGAGCACGAGCCCTGCACGCGTGCGGATCGCGACCGCGAGCGCGTCGGGGATGGAGTGGTTGACCGCGATGAACTCGGTCTCGAACGGGCCGAGCTGCTCGATCTGGCCCTCGCGCACCGTGTGCGTGTAGGGCTTGATGCGGTGCTCCTTGAGCTTCGCCTCGATGAGGGCGAGCGTCAGCTGCGAGCCGAGGAGGGGGATGTCGGCCTTGAGGCGCAGCAGGTAGGGCACGGCGCCGATGTGGTCCTCGTGGCCGTGCGTGAGCACGACGCCGACGACGTCGTCGAGGCGGTCGCGGATCGGCCCGAAGTCGGGCAGGATCAGGTCGACGCCGGGCTGGTGCTCCTCCGGGAAGAGCACGCCGCAGTCGACGATCAGCAGCTTGCCGTCGAGCTCGTAGACCGTCATGTTGCGGCCGACCTCGCCGAGGCCGCCGAGCGGGAGGATGCGGAGCGTGCCTGCCTCGAGCGGGGCAGGCTGGGTGATGGCCGTCAATGGCCCTCCTTCGTATGGAGCCCGCCGTGCGGCGGGCGGATGTGGTGGGGTGCGCACGCCGGGCGCGCTGTGGTCTGCGGGGCGTAGCCTCCGGGCTATCGCGTGGTGCCGTGCACCTTGGGGAGCGCCCCGCCGGCGGCCGCGTTGCGGTCCGGGCGGAAGCGGCTGAGGTCGAGGCCGTCGACGCCCCGGACGAGGGCGATCTCGTCCTCGATGAGCGCGGCCTCGGTGTCCTCGGGGCCGACGAGCGGCAGGCGCACGCGCGGGCTGCCGATGCGGCCGAGGCCGTGGAGGATGTACTTGCTGGCGACGGTGCCGGGCACGTGCGTCATGGTGGCGCGCACGAGCGGCTCGAGCGCCTTGTGCTGCTCCTGCGCCGTGTGCAGATCGCCCGCGTTGACCGCGTCGATCATGGTGCGGTACGGCCTCGGCGCGATGTTGGCCGTCACGCCGATGAGGCCGGAGGCGCCGATCGCGAGGTGCGGCAGCACGTTCGCGTCGTCGCCCGAGAAGTAGAGCAGGTCGGTCTGGTTGAGCACGCGGCTCACCTCGGCGAAGTCGCCCTTTGCGTCCTTCACGGCGAGGATGTTCGGGTGCTTCGCGGCGCGGACGAGCGTCTCGAAGCGGATCGGGATGCCGGACCGGCCGGGGATGTCGTACAGGATGACCGGCAGGTCGGTCGCGTCGGCGATCATCCGGAAGTGCGTGAGGATGCCCGACTGCGTCGGCTTGTTGTAGTACGGCGTCACGATCATCACGCCGTCGGCGCCCGCGAGCTCCGCCTGGCGGTAGAGGTCCATCGCGTGCGCGGTCTCGTTCGAGCCGCCGCCCTGGATGATCTTCGCCCGGTCCCCCGCGACGGCCTTCGCCACCTCGACGAGCCGGATCTTCTCCGGGTCGGTGAGCGTCGAGGTCTCGCCGGTGGTGCCGGAGACGACGATGCCGTCGGCGCCGTTCGTCACGACGTCGTCGATGAGCCGCTCGACGTCGTCCCAGGCGACCTCGCCGTCGACGCCCATCGGCGTCACGAGCGCGACGAGCACCTGGCCGAAGGGATTGGCATTCACCCTGCCAGGGTATCGCGCCGTGCGTGCAGCGGTCTCGGGGCCGTCGCAGAGATGCAGGAAACGCAATTCTGCAACATCGTTCGCATGCGACACTGGTAGCAGATCATGCGCAGGCTGCACATCGCCGCAAGCGCAGGATCACCGCACCATCGCCTCAGCATCAAGGACAGCCATGCGCGCCCTCGTCTCCATCGCCGCCGCGTTCGCCCTCGTGGTCGCCGGTCTCACCACCGCTGCCGCTCCTGCCGAGGCGGTGACCACCGAGCGCTATGCCGGTGCGGACCGCTACGCGACGAGCGTCGCCATCTCGCGCGCCACGAACGCCGGCACCACGGTGTTCCTCGCCAACGGCGAGAAGTTCCCCGACGCGCTCGCCGCCGGCCCGGTCGCGGCCGCAGAGCGGGCGCACCTGCTGCTCACCGCGCCGGGCCGACTCCCGGCCATCGTGGCCGAGCGCATCGGCGAGCTCCGGCCGACCGAGATCGTGGTCGTCGGCTCGGAGGCCTCCGTCTCGGCCGCCGTCGCCACGCAGGCGGCCGGCATCAGCGGCGCGCGCATCAGCCGCATCGGCGGCGTGGACCGCGTCGACACGTCGCTGCGGCTGCTCGACCGGCTCGCGTCGCGCGGCGCGGTCAGCACCGTCTGGGTCGCGTCCGGCTTCGACTTCCCCGACGCGCTCGTGGCGGCATCCGTCGCCGGACGGGCACGAGCGGCGGTCGTGCTCGACCACCACGCGGCCGACGCCGCGTCAGCACAGGCGTGGGTCGACCGCGTGCGCCCTGCGGTCACCGGCAGGCACGTGCGGATCGCGGGCGGCGAGCCCTCGGTGAGCGCTGCCGACGCGCAGGGCCTCCGCGGCGCCGGCACCGCATCCGTCACGCGCTACGCCGGGCAGGACCGCTACACGACCGCCCGCATCATCAACGACGCGTTCGCCGCGACCCCCGCCGAGCCGACGATGCTGCTCACCACGGGCAGCAACTTCCCCGACGCCCTCTCGGGGGCCGTGCACGCCTCGCTGCGCGGCGTGCCCATGTACCTGACGACCGGCACGTGCAACGCGGCGATCGCCGACATGCTGCAGGGCGAGGCGACCCAGCGCGGCATCACCCGCGTCATCGGCCTCGGCACTGCGACCACGATCAGCAACGCGTCGCTGTCGCTCGGGCCGTGCCCCCGCACGCTCGCGGACGAGGTCGGCGATGCGTACGGCAGGTTCGCCGCCCGCTCCTACAGCGGCACCGGCGACCGGGTGATCGACCTCGGCGCGGGCATCCCCTTCGCCCAGATCCGCGCGAGCATGCCGAGCGCCGGGATGAACCAGATCGGCGCGCTCGACGCCGGCCAGCAGCTCGTCGACCTGCCGCTGTCGATCACGGGCGCCTACGCGGGCACGGCCCTGCTCGCGGTCGACAGCCGCGACACGCCTGCCCGCTTCCTCGAGGTGACGTCGGACGGCTCGTGGACGATCCAGGTGAGCGACCTCACGAGCGCGCCGGCGCTGACCGGCTCGGCGAGCGGCAGCACGGACGCCGTGTACGTGTACGGCGGCGTCGCCCGCACGGTCGAGGCGAGCGGCAGCGGCGCCTCGTTCTTCGGCGTGCGCGAGGTCGCGGGCCCCTACGCGACGCAGGCGTGGCCGTTCTCGACGTGCTGCGAGCCGTTCACCACCACGGGCCAGCTGCGCGCGGGCCCCTCGGTGCTCGGCGTGATGGCCGAGGACTCCTGGACGCTCAGGTTCCGGTGACCCGGGTATGGCGATGCATGACCGTTGCGAAATCGTGATGGATCCTCGCATCGGATGGTCCCGATGCGCTCATACGATGCGGATAGGCGGGCCGCTGGGGTCGCCACGTCGCACCAGGAGCTCCCATGGCCATCATCTCCCGAGCGCTGCTCGCGCTGGCACTCGCGATGGCGATCGTGGTCGCGCCGCTGCAAGCGCCAGCCGCGCAGGCGCTCTCCACCATCCGCTACGCCGGCTCAGATCGCTTCGCAACGAGCGTCGAGGTGTCGAAGTGGTCGGACGGCTGGGCGGGCTCCACGGTGTTCCTCGCCTCTGGACTGAAGTTCCCTGACGCGCTCGCCGCGGGTCCCGTCGCGGCGGCAGAGCGCGCGCACCTCCTGCTCACGCGACCGGAGTACGTCGACACGACGGTCATGGCGCGCATTCGCGCGCTCGCGCCTGCCGAGGTGGTGATCGTCGGATCCGAGGCATCCGTGTCCGCAGCGGTGGCGGACCAGGTGCGCACCGCCACCGGCGCGCAGATCACACGCCTCGGCGGGCGGGACCGTGTCGAGACCTCGCTGCTCCTGCTCGACCGCCTGCTGGCCGTCCCTGAGACCACCGTCGACACCATCTGGGTCGCATCCGGGCACAATTTCCCAGACGCGCTCGTCGCGGCGTCGGTCGCCGGCACCCGGCGGCACGCCGTCGTCCTCGACTACCACGACGGCACGCCGAGCGGCGTCGAGGCGTGGCGGCAACGCGTCGCGCCCTATGTGCAGGGGCGAGTCGTCAACATTGCCGGCGGCGGCCCGTCGGTCAGCAGCTACGACGAGCAGGTGCTCCGCTGGTCGGGGACCACCGGTGTCTTCCGCTACTCCGGATCCGATCGTTACGAGACCGCTCGCGTTATCAACGACACGTTCAACCCCAGTCCATCTGACCGCACGATGATGCTCGCGACCGGCGAGAACTTCCCCGACGCTCTCTCGGGCGCCGTCCACGCAGCGCTCCGAGGCATTCCCCTGTACCTCACGCCCAAGGCGTGCCACGCCCGCATCTCGGACATGCTCCGGGGTGAGGCGAGCCAGCGCGGCATCGAGACCGTCGTCGGTCTCGGCACCTCTGCGTCGATCAGCGATCAGGCATTGTCGCTCGGACCCTGCCCCGTGTTCACGGCTTTCCAGCAGGCAATGGGCGACCGGTACGGGACGTTCACGAGCCGGTCGTACTCCGGGACCGGGGGCCAGGTGATCGATCTGGACACCGAGGTGTACGCGGGTCTGATCACAGCGACGCACCGCGGTGAGGCCGAGTTCGCAGTGTCGGCGCTCGCTTCGAACTACGAGGAGATCGCACAGCCGGTCTGGCACTGGGGCGGCTACAACGGCTCGGTCGTGTTCGACGGCACCTGGTCTTGGAGCGAGAGCTATATGACCCGCCACCTCCAGGTCACTGCTGACGGCCCGTGGACGCTCCGCCTCGACGACATCCGTCACGTGCCGGAATTCTCCGGCGCTGCTTGGGGAACAGGCGACGCGGCCTACCTCTACGGGGCGGGCGCGGGCGTGCTGGATGCGCAGTACACCGGGGACTCGAGCTTCGTGGTCGACCAGCGATGGTTTGAGGACGATTGGGAGTACGCCAACACCTTGATTCTGCACAGCGGCAACTACGCCGGTTCCGTGCCGATCCAGGCCGGGCCCGGCTGGGTGCAGATCATCGGGCAGGGTGATTGGTCCGTGTCACTGCGGCAGGGCGCGCGGGCCGACGATCCGTCGCTGCAGCTCGACCGCTCGGTTGCGGAGCGGGAACTGCCGCGCCGGGCGCAGCCCTAGGAGCGCGCGGCCCGCTCGAGGGTGCGGTAGGCGTATCGGAGGCCCGTGCGGCTGACGTGCCAGCCCTCGGCCGGGTCGCGCGCGACCTCGCGCCACGAGGCATCCGCGACGGGCGCGGTCGTGTCGCCGGATGCGTCGAGGTCGATGTCGGTGACCTCGAGCCGGTCAGCGCGGTCGAGGGCGTCGCGGTAGACGCGGCCGCCACCGATGATCCACACCTCGTCGTCGATCGCGCGCGCGGCCTCGAGGGCGTCGTCGAGGCTCCGCACGATGCGGGCACCCGGTGCGACGTAGTCGTGGTCGGAGGTGATGACGATGTTGTCGCGGTCGGGCAGCGGGCGGTAGCGCTCCGGGAACGACTCCCAGGTGCGGCGGCCCATCACGACCGGGTGCCCAGTGGTGATCGCCTTGAAGCGCGCCATGTCCTCCGGCAGCCGCCAGGGCATGTCGCCCGCGTCGCCGATCACGCCGTCGCGCGCCTGCGCCCAGATCATCCCGAGCATCAGACGGCCACGGGCGCCTTGATCGCCGGGTGGTGCTCGTAGCCGACGACCTCGAGGTCGTCGTACTCGACGTCGAGCACCGAGTCGCGGTGCGTCCGCAGCCGCAGGGTCGGCAGCGGGTACGGCTCGCGCGTCAGCTGCTCGGTGACCTGCTCGACGTGGTTGTCGTAGATGTGGCAGTCGCCGCCGGTCCAGATGAAGTCGCCCACCTGGAGGCCGGTCTGCTCGGCGATCAGGTGCGTCAGCAGTGCGTAGCTCGCGATGTTGAACGGCACGCCGAGGAACATGTCGGCCGACCGCTGGTACAGCTGGCACGACAGCTTCCCGTCGGCGACGTAGAACTGGAAGAGCGCGTGGCAGGGCGCGAGCGCCATGCTCGGGATGTCGGCCGGATTCCAGGCGGAGACGATCAGCCGGCGCGAGTCGGGGTTCCGGCGGATCTCGTCGATGACCTGCTGGATCTGGTCGATGGTCTCGCCGCCGGGCGTCGGCCACGAGCGCCACTGCACGCCGTAGACCGGGCCGAGCTCGCCATCCGCGTCGGCCCACTCGTCCCAGATCGTGACGCCCCGCTCCTGCAGCCAGCGCACGTTGGAGTCGCCGCGCAGGAACCAGAGCAGCTCGAGCGCGATCGACTTGAAGTGCACGCGCTTCGTGGTGATGAGGGGGAAGCCCTTGGACAGGTCGTAGCGCAGCTGGCGGCCGAACACCGAGCGCGTGCCGGTGCCGGTGCGGTCGCTCTTGTGCTCGCCGTGCGCGAGCACGTCGGCGAGGAGCTCCTCGTAGGGGTGCGCTCCGGGCTCGTTCGCGGTCATGATGCCTCCTGGCGTCCAGTCTTCCGCAGCCGCCGCAGCTGCCGGCGCAGGCCGAGGGATGTGCGGGCAGCGTGTCGCGCCCGGCGGCGGTCGCGCGCCGCGTCGTAGGCCATCGACAGCCGCAGCCACGACGCCCACGACTCCGGGTTCGCCTCCACGTCGGCCTTCGCGATGGGGAAGGCCTGCTCGGCGGCATCCTTGTCGGCGCGGCCCGATGGCGTGCCGGGCAGCGGCGCCGGCATGCCGCCGGCCGCCTCGAGCTCGGCGACGGCACGCTCCAGCTGCACGCCGAAGACGACCTCGCGGATGAGCGCCCAGGCGCCGGCGAGGAAGGTCACCACCACGGCGACGCCGACGACGATCGCGAGCGGCTCGCCCGTGGCGATGAACCGCACCGCGCGGTCGCCGGCGACGACGACGTAGAGCGCGAGCAGCGCCGCCATCGCGAGCGCGACCGACTTGCGGAGGCCGACGCGAGCGGCGGGCCGATCCGTCACGTCAGGCCCAGCAGGTCGTCGATGCCGACGGTCACGCCCGGCTGCCGCTCGGCGCGCAGCGCGAGCAGGATGCCGGCGCTGTAGGAGTCGCTCGACGTCGTGTCGTGCCGGATCGTGAGGGTCTCCCCCGTGCCGCCGAAGACGATCTCCTGGCGCGCGACGACGCCCGGCAGGCGGAGCGCGTGCACGGGCACGCCAGCGATGATCGTGCCGCGGCCGGGCTCGTCGGGCGTCGCGGGCCGGAAGCCGCGCACCGCGCCGATCGCCTCCGCCGTGCGGGTCGCGGTGCCGCTCGGGGCGTCGCGCTTGCGGTCGTGGTGCGCCTCGACGACCTCGACGGCGGTGAAGTGCCGGGCCGCGATCGTCGCGAGGTGCGTCTCGAGCACGCTGCCGAGCGAGAAGTTGGGCACGATGCGGATGCCATCGGCGCCGCGGTCCCGCAGGTCGCGGATGCGCTCCTGCGTCCATCCGCTCGTGCCGACGACGACGGGCACGCCCGCGTCGACGGCGGCGTCGACGAGCCGCTCGCTCGCATCGAGCACCGTCGCGTCGAAGATCGCGTCGAGCCCGGCCAGGTCGAGGCCCTCACGCACGTCGAGCTCGATCGGCTCGAGGTCGTCGGCCGCAGCCACCAGCCGCAGCGCGAGGGAGCCGAGCCTGCCGGTCGAGCCCGCGATGCCGATGCGCCTGGTGCCTGCCATGGCGTCAAGCCTACGGCCCAGCCCGTGCGGCGAGCGCGGCCGCAGACCGGTCGTAGGGTGGTCGGGTGGCTGTCACGATCGCACCCGAGGACCCCGCTTCCGCCGTCGCGCAGGCCCTGCTGCACGCCTACTTCTCCGACCGCGCGATCTCGTTCGTGGGCGGTGTCTACACGCCGAAGCCTGCGGACCCCGCGACGCTGCGCGCCCCAGAGGGCGCGTTCCTGGTCGCCTGGTCGGACGGCGAGCCGGTCGGCTGCGGCGCGCTGCGGCGGCTGTCGCCGGAGCGGTTCGAGGTCAAGCACCTCTACGTCGCACCGGCGGGCCGCGGCATGGGCACGGGCGCGTCGCTGCTCACCGCGCTCGAGGCGCGCGCGGTCGAGCTCGGTGCGAGCGAGGTCGTGCTCGACACCAACAGCGCGCTGACGGCTGCGAACCGGCTCTACACGACCCGGGGCTACGCATCCGTGCCCGCCTACAACGACAACCCGAACGCGACGACCTGGTTCCGCAAGCCGCTCGCCTGAGCCCGCACCTCAGGCACAACGCAAGCCCGAGCGACGATCGGCGCGCCGATCTCGGTGTGATCCCTGCGTCAGCCGCAGGAAGGGACCCGCGGGCTTGCGTTGTGCGGAAGGTCGCGACCCGTCGGCCGGGGCGGGCTGGCCGGGCCGCTAGTAGGGCTGCGGGATGGGGAGGCCCGTTCGGTCCTCCGGGGGCAGGTGGCCGAGGTCGTTGTGCACGACGAGCTGCGGCGGCTTGCCCGAGCGCCGGCGGATGATCGTCAGGCCGCAGTTCGCCTGGTTGAGGCCCATCCACTGCCAGTGCGGCGACTGCATGACCTCGCGCACGAACCAGCCGATGACGAAGTTGTGGGTGATGAGCAGCTCGTTGACGTCGCCGCGCGATGGGCGCAGCCAGTGCTCCGCGGCGTCGTGCATCTGCGCGGCGCCCGCCTCGGCCTCCGCGGGCCGGATGCTCTTCAGGAACGACTGGAAGGGCAGCGGCGTGTCGGGCTCGAGCCCCGACGGGATGCAGTCGAGCAGCAGCGACGACGGCTCGAACTCGACGGCCGGGAGCCGCTGCTGCATGATCGCGGCGGTCTCGGTCGCGCGCAGCAGCGGCGACGTCCAGGCGCTGTCGAAGTGGACGCCCGAGAGCCGCTGCGCGATGGCGTGGGCCTGCCGGACGCCGCGCGGCGAGAGCCTGCCGTCCTCGACGCCGTGCTCTGCGTCGACCTGCTCCCCATGTCGTACGAGGTAGAGCAGGTGCGCCATCGTTCCTCCACTCGGCGCATCGATGCGCCGGTCCGTGCAGGGCGCGTCAGTGCCCTCGTGATCGTCATGGAGCGGCTGCGGCCGCTCCATCCACCCTAGCCGAGCCGGGGGACACGAGCTGGGTGTCGAGGCCCTCCGGCACCTGGCCGACGGCCGCGATCGAGCGGGATCCGGATGCCAGCTCGGCGGCGAGCGCCCGCACATCCGCGTCGGTGACGCGATCGATCCGCTCGAGCGTCGCGTCGATGTCGAGGAACTCGCCGAGCGTCAGCTCCGCGCGGCCGAGCCGCGACATACGCGTGTCGGAGTCCTCGAGCGCGAGCGCCGACCCGCCAGCGAGCTGCCCCTTCGCACGCCGCAGCTCCTCGTCGCTGGCGCCGTCGGCGAGCCGCTCGAGCTCGCCGAGCATGAGCTGCGCCACCTCGAGGGTCTTCCGCGGCGCGCACGCGGCCGCCATGCCCATGAGGCCGGCATCGGCGTAGCCGGATGCGTAGGAGTAGACCGAGTAGGCGAGGCCGCGCTTCTCGCGGATCTCCTGGAAGAGCCGCGACGACATGCCCGCGCCGAGCACGGCGTTGAGCACCGCCATCGCGCCGCGCCGCGGGTCGGTCGCGGTGAGGCCGGGCGTGCCGATCATGAGGCTCACCTGCTCGAGCGGGCGCTGCACGACGGTCAGGCCGCCGGCGGCGTAGGGCTGCGCCGCGCGGTCGCGCCGCGGCCTCGGGCTCGCTGCATCGAGCGACCAGCCGTAGCGGACGAGCGCCAGCTGCAGCTGCTCGACGACCGCGTCGTGGTCGACGGCGCCCGCGACGGTGACGACCAGGTCGCCCGGCCCGTAGTGCTCGCGGTAGTGCTCGGCGACGCGGTCGCGCGAGACCTCGGTGATCGATGCTGGCGTGCCGCCGATCGGCCGGCCGAGCGGCGCCTCGAGGCCGAGCACGAGCTCGCTCAGCCGCTCCCCCGCGACGTCGCCCGGGTCGTCGTCGGCCATCGCGAGCTCTTCGAGGATGACGTCGCGCTCGCGCTCGAACTCGTCGGGGTCGAGCAGCGACGACGTCACCATGTCGGCGAGCACGTCGACCGCCATCGGCAGATCACGGTCGCGCACCTTCGCGTAGTAGCAGGTGTGCTCCTTGGCGGTGAGCGCGTTGTGCTCGCCACCCACCTCGTCGAAGGCCACCGCGATGTCGAACGCCGACCGCGTCGGCGTGCCCTTGAACAGCAGGTGCTCGAGGAAGTGCGTGGCGCCGCGAGCGTCGTCGCGCTCGTCGCGCGAGCCGACCGGCACCCAGAAGCCGACGGTCGCGCTCAGCGCCCCCGGCACGCGCTCCGTGAGCACGCGGACGCCGCTCGGCAGCACGCTGCGGCGCACGAGCGCACCGCCCGCTGCTGCGATGGCGATCTCAGGGGTCTCGAGCGGGAGCTGGACTGCGGGCATCCGTCCAGCCTAGGCGCAGACGACGGATGCCCCCACCCGGGAGGGTGAGGGCATCCGTCGTGGGAGCGACTACTCGGCCGCGTCCGCCGACTCCGTCGACTCGACCGCATCCGCAGCCGGCGCCGACTCGTCGACGATCTCGAGCGAGAGCTTGCCGCGGTCGTCGATCTTCGTGATCTCGACCTGGATCTTCTGGCCGATCGACACGACGTCCTCGACGCTCTCGATGCGCTTGCCGCCGTTGAGGGCGCGCATCGCGGTGACGTGGAGCAGGCCGTCGCGGCCCGGGAGGAGCGAGACGAAGGCGCCGAACGACGCCGTCTTCACGACGGTGCCGAGGTAGCGCTCGCCGAGCTCCGGGTTGAGCGGGTTGGCGATCGCGTTGACCGCGGCGCGCGCGGCCTCCGCCGAGGGGCCGTCGACGGCGCCGATGTAGACGGTGCCGTTGTCCTCGATCGAGATCTGGGCGCCCGTGTCGTCCTGGATCTGGTTGATCGTCTTGCCCTTCGGGCCGATCAGCTCGCCGATCTTGTCGACCGGGATCTGCACGCTGATGACGCGCGGCGCGGTGGGCGCCATCTCGTCGGGGGCATCGATGGCGGCGTTGAGGACCTCGAGGATCTTCGTGCGCGCCTCCTTCGCCTGCGTCAGCGCGCCGTGGAGCACGGAGGCGGGCAGGCCCGAGAGCTTCGTGTCCAGCTGGATGGCCGTGATGAACTCGGGCGTGCCGGCGACCTTGAAGTCCATGTCGCCGAGCGCGTCCTCAGCGCCCAGGATGTCGGTCAGCGCCGCGTAGCGGACCTGGCCGTCGACCGTGTCGCTGACGAGGCCCATCGCGATGCCCGCGACCGGAGCGCGCAGCGGCACACCGGCGTTGAGGAGCGCGAGCGTCGAGGCGCAGACCGAGCCCATCGACGTCGACCCGTTCGAGCCGAGCGCCTCCGAGACCTGGCGGATCGCGTAGGGGAACTCGTCGCGGCTCGGGAGCACCGGCATGAGCGCACGCTCGGCGAGCGCTCCGTGGCCGATCTCGCGGCGCTTCGGGCTGCCCACGCGGCCGGTCTCACCGGTCGAGTAGGGCGGGAAGTTGTAGTTGTGCATGTAGCGCTTCGACGTGACAGGGCTGAGCGAGTCGATCTGCTGCTCGAGCTTGAGCATGTTGAGCGTCGTGATGCCCATGATCTGCGTCTCGCCGCGCTGGAAGATCGCGGAGCCGTGCACGCGCGGCACGACGGCCACCTCGGCGTCGAGCGGACGGATGTCGGCGAGGCCGCGGCCGTCCATGCGGATCTGGTCGGTGAGGATGCGGCCGCGGACGACCTCCTTCGTCACCGCCTTGTAGGCGCCGGAGACCTGCGTCGCGACGATCGAGTCGAGCTCGCCGCGCTCGATGCGCTGCGCGATCTCCTGCTTGACCTGCTCCTTGAGCTGGTCGTCGGCGTCCTGGCGCTCGAGCTTGCCCGCGATGCGGTAGACCTCGCCGAGACGGTCCTTCGCGATGCCGCGCACGGCCTCGAGGGCCTCGGGCGAGTAGGGCGGGAAGAGCGGGTACTCCTGCGTCGGCTTGGCGGCGGTCTTCGCGACCTCGGCCTGCGCGGCGACGAGCTGCTTGATGAACGGCTTCGAGGCCTCGAGGCCCTGCGAGACGATCTCCTCGGTCGGCTTCACGGCGCCGCCCTGGATGAGCTCCCAGGCGTTGTCGGTGGCCTCGGCCTCGACCATCATGATCGCGACGTCCTCGACGCCCGCGGCGTCGGTGACCACGCGGCCGGCGACGACCATGTTGAACACGGCCTGCTCGAGCTGCGAGTGCTTGGGGAAGGCGACCCACTGGCCGTCGATCAGTGCGACGCGGACGCCGCCGATCGGGCCGTCGAACGGCAGGCCGGAGAGCTGCGTCGACATGGACGCGGCGTTGATGGCGAGCACGTCGTAGAGCTCGTCGGGCTCGATCGCGAGCACGGTGACGACGACCTGCACCTCGTTGCGGATGCCCTCCACGAACGACGGGCGCAGCGGCCGGTCGATGAGGCGGCACGTGAGGATCGCGTCGGTCGAGGGGCGGCCCTCGCGACGGAAGAACGAGCCGGGGATGCGGCCCGCGGCGTACATGCGCTCCTCGACGTCGACCGTGAGCGGGAAGAAGTCGAAGTTGTCCTTCGGGTGCTTCGAGACGCTCGTGGCGCTCAGCAGCATCGTCTCCTCGTCGATGTACGCGACGGCTGCGCCCTGGGCCTGCTGCGCGAGGCGGCCGGTCTCGAACCGGACGGTGCGCGTGCCGAAGCGGCCGTTGTCGATGACAGCCTCGGCGAATGTGATCTCGGGACCTTCCATGAAGGTCACTCCTCTCCTGTGCCCGCGAGGGCACGACATGGATGTCGTGCACCGGTCGCGGCACGGAGTGGTCATCAGTGGAGAGCGCCGAAGGCGACTTCGGCACCCTCCACCAACGACCAGCTCTCGAGCAGGTGCGAATCGGGCGCACGACGGCCGCAGACGCGGCCTCGGACAGGCTATCAGCACGGGCCGCGGAACCCCAGGAGGACGCGCTTCAATCGACTCGTGCCCATGCCGCCGCAGCCCGACCTCCGTCCCCTGCACCAGCCGCGCTCGAGGGAGGCCGACGCCCATGCGCGGCGATGGCTCCGCGCGCACCGCCAGCCGGCGGACGTGCCTGCCATCGGGCTCGCGGTCGCCGGGTGGGTGCTGCTGCTGCCCGGCGCCCTGCTCGTGCTCGCCGCGCTGCCCGGCGACGCCGATCCCGCGATGCCGGTCGTGGGCGGCGTGCTCGCGGGCATCGGCGCTGCGCTGCTCGTGTGGCGCGGCGGTCGCCGACGCGACGCGCTCCGGCGCACCGCGCGACTGCTGCCCTTCGCGGAGGCGAACGGGCTCGGCTACGCGCAGCGAGCCCTGCTCGGGCCGAAGCCCGCCGCGGCGCTGCGGGAGGGCTTCGACTGGGTCGCGCGCGACGTCCTGCGCGCGCCGGATGGCGCGGAGTGGGGCGTGTGGCGATACCGGCTGCTCGCGCGCCGCGGGCACGAGGAGCTCCGCGGGTACGTCGAGCTGCCGTGGGCGGCGGCCGCGCCGCCGGCCGGCTTCGTCGCGGCGCTCCGCGACGCACCGATGCCGCTGGACGTCGAGGTGGCGGGCGGCGCGCTCACGGTCACGGCCCGCTCGGGGTGGCGGATGGACGATCCGGCGGTCCAGGCGCTCGTGCACCGCATCCGCACCCTCGCGGCGACGCGCGACGGCGAGCGTCAGCCCGTCGCGCCGGTGCCCATGCCGGCCATCGCGTCGACGGCAGCGGGTCGGCGCCATGCGGCGAGCGCGCTCCTGATCGGCGCGGGCGTCGCGGTCGCGGCGATCGCGGTCGCCGTCGCGCAGTCGCTCGTGCGCGCCGCCGGATAGCACGAAGGAGGGTGGTTCCTGAGCAACGACGAAGGGCCGCCCCCGCAGGGACGGCCCTCCTCGAACGCTTCGAAGGCTAGCGGCGCAGACCGAGGCGCTCGATGAGCGCGCGGTAGCGGGAGATGTCGATCTCCTGGAGGTAGCCGAGCAGGCGGCGACGCTGCCCGACGAGCAGCAGCAGACCACGACGCGAGTGGTGGTCGTGCTTGTGCTCCTTCAGGTGCTCCGTGAGGTCCTTGATGCGGCGCGACATGAGCGCGACCTGCACCTCGGGGCTTCCGGTGTCGCCTTCGTGCGTGGCGTACTCCTCGATGATGGCCTTCTTGATCTCTGCGTTCAGGCTCATGGTGTGAAACCCCTCTCTCCTCGCAGCGCGGTGCCCCTGCCCGATGCAGGAGCGCTCTCTGTCCGCGGCCGGTCTACGGCAACCGCTCGACTCTACCAGAGATGGGGGTTCAGCGGCGCGGCGGCCACGCGGCGTCGATGTCGCCGAACCGCTGCACACGGGCGGTGGGCGCCGCGACGGGCGCGCCGACCGCCATCGCCACCGGCTGGCCCATCACCGCGGAGGCCATCCCCCGTCGGTGCTGCACGAGGCGCGCGAGCAGCGTGGCCTCGTCGGCCATGCTGCTGCGGCTGCGATCGCGGCCGACGAGAGCGCGCTGCCGGCTGTTGGCGAGCCGGGTCGCGGTGATGATGTAGTCGCGCATCGTGCGACGCAGGCCGCGCTTCCGCGCCCAGGCCAGCAGCGATGCCCGGCCGTCGCCCGTCGAGAGGCGCTCGACCTCCTCGGCCGTGAACCATCCGGCACGGCCGTAGTCGTGCAGGCGAGCACGCGTGATCCGGATCTCCTGCCGCAGCAGCAGCCAGACGAGCCCCGCCGCGAGCACGCAGAGCGGCACCTGCACGACGAGGTAGTAGACGAAGAAGCCGACGGTGCCGCCGGGCACCCACCAGCTCGACGAGTTCCAGAGCGCGTGCAGGAGCGCCGAGACGAGCCAGCCGGCCGGGAACGCGAGCAGGATCCACCAGCGCGAGCGCAGCCGCGCGGCGAGGCCGAGCGCGAGCCCGATGCCGACGGCGGTGAAGATCGCGTGCGTGAGCGGGCTCATGATGCCGCGCAGGAAGAAGATGAAGGATCCGTCGCCCGACTCCGCGAGCGACGTGCCGAAGTAGAGGATGTTCTCGGTGAACGCGAACCCCGCGGCCGAGAGCGCCGCGAAGACGACGCCGTCGACCGGGCCGTCGAACGTGCGCCGGAAGAACAGGAACATGATGACCACCGGGATGGACTTCCACAGCTCCTCGGTGATGGGCGCCTGCACGACCGTGGCGTAGAACTCGTACTGCTCCTGCGACTGCAGGAAGGGCGTGACGATCGGCTCGAGCACCCACGCGTTGAGCGCGAGCGTCAGCAGCACCGCGGCGACGCCGCCCCACAGCGCCGCGAACCACATCGCGATGCGCGGCTCGGGCTCCCAGCGGTCGATCGCGAGCACCGCCCAGATGACGAACGAGAGCGGCACGAGCGCCATCACGCCGGAGGTCGCGACGACGAGCGGGTTGCCGATCGCCCCGCCCAGCACGAGGATCACGCCGAACGACGCGAGCGCGAGCACGGCGATGCCGATGATGCCGGCGATCAGCCCGACGTCCGGGCCCTTCGGCTGCGCGAGCGGCGAGAGTGGAGCGGTGGCGGTCACGCAAGGAGCGTAGCGAGTCCCGCCCCGCTCCTCGCGGTCCGCGTGCCGGTCAGGGCAGGTCGTCGGGCGAGATCACCGGGATCGCCTGCGTCACGGGCTGCAGGCCCGACAGCCGCGCGGGCGCGAGCAGCTTCTCGACCCGCTCGCGATCCATCAGCCCGCCCTCGACGACGAGGTCGGCGATCGACTTGTGGCTCGTGAGCGCCTCGTGCGCGAGCTTCGCCGAGTCGGCGTACCCGAGGTAGGGCGTCAGCGCCGTGACGACGCCGACCGAGGTGCCCACCATGAGCCCGAGGCGCTCGCGGTTCGCCTCGATGCCGTCGACGCAGTTCACGCGCAGCGTGAGGCACGCCTGCGTCATCCAGTGCAGGCTCTGCAGGATCTGGTGCGCGATGACCGGCTCGAAGGCGTTGAGCTGCAGCTGCCCGGCCTCGGAGGCGGCGGTGACCGTCGCATCCGACCCGATGACCGCGAACGCGACCTGGTTGACGACCTCCGGGATGACCGGGTTCACCTTGCCGGGCATGATCGACGAGCCCGCCTGCTTCGGCGGCAGCGTGATCTCGCCGAGCCCTGCCTGCGGGCCGGACGACAGCAGTCGAAGGTCGTTGCAGATCTTCGAGAGCTTCACGGCGCAGCGCTTGAGCGTGCCGGACAGCGTCATGAACACGCCCGTGTCGCTCGTCGCCTCGATGAGGTCGGCGGCCGCGACGATCGGGAGGCCCGTGAGCTCCGCGAGGTGGCGGCAGGCCGCCTCGGCGTAGCGCGGGTCGGCGGTGATGCCGGTGCCGATCGCGGTGGCGCCGAGGTTGACCTCGCTGAGCCACGCGATGGTCTCCTCGAGCCGGTCGCGGTCCTCGCGCAGCGTCACGGCGAAGCCGCGGAACTCCTGGCCGAGCGTCATCGGCACCGCGTCCTGCAGCTGCGTGCGGCCGACCTTGAGCACGTCGCGGAACTCGACCGCCTTCGCGTCGAACGCGTCCGTCAGCCGCACGAGCTCGTCGAGCAGGCGGCGGAGGGTGAACGACATCGCGACCTTGATCGACGTCGGGTAGGTGTCGTTCGTCGACTGCGAGCGGTTCACGTCGTCGATCGGGCTGAAGTGCTCGTAGTCGCCCTTGGCGTGGCCGAGCTCGACGAGGCACGCGTTGGCGATGACCTCGTTCGTGTTCATGTTCGTCGAGGTGCCCGCGCCGCCCTGGATGACGCCGACCTTGAACTGGTCGTGCAGCTCTCCGCCGCGGATGCGCCGGCAGACGCGGTCGATGAGGTCGGCCTTGTCGGGGTCGAGCACGCCGATCTCGCGGTTGGCGCGCGCGCACGCCTGCTTCACGACCGCGAGCGCGTTCACGAGGTCGGAGTAGACCGAGATCGAGCGGCCCGTGATGGGGAAGTTGTTGAGCGCGCGCTCCGTGTGGATCCCCCAGTACGCGTCGGCCGGCACCGGCAGCTCGCCGAGCGAGTCGCGCTCGATGCGCGTCGGGCCGGCGTAGATGCGCTCGCCCTGCGGGGCGGGGTCGAGCTTGTACGTGGGGGTGTCGGTCATGCTGGCTCCATTGCCTTCGGTGCCCGGTGGCCGGGTGGGCGTCGCGGGCGCGGACGCGGGTGCGGGGTTCGCATGTGAAGCGTAGCCGCCCGTCATGCCAGCGCGGCCCGGAGCTCCTCGCCGATCGCCGCGATGCCGGTCTCGACCTCGGCGAACGTCGTGCTGAGCGGCGAGAGGCCGACCCGGATGCCGTCCGGGCCCCGGAAGTCGGGGATGACGCCGCGCGCCCAGAGCCGCTCGGTGACCTCCCGGAAGGCCGGGTGCGTGACCGTGAGGTGGCTGCCGCGCGTCGGCCCGGCCGGCGGGCTCGCGAGGCGCGCGCCGAGCGGGAGCACGTGCGCCTCGAGCGACGCCTCTGCGAAGTCGGTGAGCGCGACCGACTTCTCGCGCACGGCGTCGACGCCGACCTGCTCGAGCAGCTCGACCATCGCCTCGAGCGCCACGGTCGCGAGCACGGGCGGTGTGCCGCTCGCGAAGCGGCGCAGGTCGGGCGCGGGCTCGTAGCTGGGCGCCATCGCGAAGACGTCGGCCGCGCCCATCCAGCCCTGGATCGGCTGCGCGAGCGCCGTCTGCAGGTCGCGCCGCACATAGCCGAAGGCGGGCGAGCCAGGACCGCCGTTCAGGTACTTGTAGGTGCAGCCGACCGCGAGGTCGACCCCGCTCGCGTCGAGCTCGGTCGGGATGACGCCGGCCGAGTGGCACAGGTCCCACAGCACGAGCGCGCCCGCGTCGTGCGCTGCGGCGGTGATGCCCGCCACGTCGGCGACGTGGCCGGAGCGGTAGGCGACGTGGCTGAGCAGCACGAGCGCGGTGCGCTCCCCCACGGCCGCTCGGACCTGCTCGAGCGTCGCCCCGGCGGCGCGGTCGACCTCGATCCAGCGGATGTCGAGCCCGCGCTCCGCGGCGACGCCCTCGACGATGAACCGGTCGGTCGGGAAGCTGTCGTCCTCGATGACGATCTCGGTGCGACCGCTCCCCGCCTGCGCGTCGACCGCGGCGCGCACGAGCTTGTAGAGCAGCACGGTGGTCGAGTCGCCGACGAAGGCCTGACCGGCGGCCGCGCCCACGAGCGCGCCGAGCCGGTCGCCGAGGTCGTAGGGGCGACGCATCCAGCCCTCGTCCCAGCCGCGGATGAGCCGGGTGCCCCAGTCGTGGCCGATGAAGCGCGCGAAGCGCTGCTCGAGCGCCGCGAGCGGTCGGCCGAGCGAATTGCCGTCGAGGTAGGAGACGACGCTCGGGTCGCGCACGAACGCGGCGGTGTGCGCCGCGAGCGGGTCTGCGGCGTCGAGCGCGGCGGCGCGGGCGGCGGTGTCGGTCATTCGTCCTCCATGTGGAACCAGTCGAGGGGCAGCGAGCTCGCGCGGTCGAGGCGGGCGAGGAACGACGCATCGTCGTGGACGGCCGCTGCCACGCCGCCGAAGGTGCCGCCCGCGGGCAGCAGCCGCTCGGCCAGCAGCGCGTCGACGAGCGCCGTCCCGTCGATCCCGGCGCGGCGCAGCGCCGCGACCTCCGCCGGGTCGAGGTCGAAGCGCTCGCTGCCGTTGCCGAGATCGGTGCCGTAGGCGACGGCTCCCCCGGCGGCTGCGAACCGGGCGAGGTTGTCGGTCGCGCGCGCGAGCGCCGCGTCGTCGCCGTCGCGCTCGTGCATCGCGAGCGTCGAGATCCAGGTCTGGCGCGCCGCTGCCGCGCGGATGACGTCGTCGCTCAGGCGCTCGGTCCACGGCGCGTGCGCGAGCACGTCCACGCCGGCGACGAGGGCGCGCTCGGCCATCCCATCGCCCTGCACGTGCGCGACGAGCGGCAGTCCCGCGTCGTGCGCGTGCCCTGCGAGCGCCTCGAGCAGGGCGTGGTCGAGCACCGGTCCCGCCTCGGCGTGGAGCGTGACCTTGATGACGGATGCGCCGGCGTCGGCCGCGGCGCGCACCGAGCGGGCCGCGTCGTCCACGTCGGCGAGCTCCACGACGGCGCCGGGCGGCGCCCACGCGCGATCGGACGGGTAGCCGCCGACCGCGGCGTGGAAGGGTCCCGCGACGCGCACGTCGAGGCCGCGGTGCGCGGCACGCGCCGCTGCGGCGAGGCCGGGGAGCGCCTCCGGGGCCCAACCGAGGTCGAGCACGCGGCCGAGCGCGGTCGGCTCGCGCCGGCTCGCGTCGGTGAGCCCGAGGTGCACGTGCGCGTCGGTGATGGGCGGCATGAGCACGCCGCCGATCCGGGTGCGGACGCGCTCCGGCGCCTCGTCGGGCGGCACGAGCCGCATGCCGGTCTCGCTCAGCTCGACCACCGCATCCGTCACCCAGAGACCGCCGATGCGCGCGCGGTCGACGCGGGCGATGATCGGCGCGGTCACCCCTCGAGCCGCGTCCGCACGGCGTAGAGCTCGGGGAAGAAGGTGAGGTCGAGCGCGCGGCGCAGGAAGTCGGTGCCGCTCGAGCCGCCCGTGCCGGTCTTCATGCCGATGGTGCGCGAGACGGTGCGGAGGTGCCGGAAGCGCCAGAGCTGGAAGTTGTCCTCGAGGTCGACGAGCTCCTCGCACGCCTCGTACTCGCGCCAGTGCTCCGCGCCCTCCGGCTGCCCGGCATCGGTGTAGATGCGCGTGAAGACGTCGACGAGCGGCTCGCTGAAGACGTGCGCCTTGCGCACGTCGCGGTCGAGCACCTCTGCGGGCACAGCGTGGCCGCGGCGCGCGAGCAGGCGCAGGAACTCGTCGTAGAGGCTCGGCCGCTCGAGCTCGGCCGCGAGCGCCGCGTGGTCGGCCGGGTTGGAGGCGAAGACCTGCAGCATCCGCTCGTGCTTGTTGCCGAGCGCGAACTCGACGAGGCGGTACTGCGCCGACTGGAAGCCGGACGCGCTCGCGAGCGCGCCACGGAACTGCACGTACTCGGTGGGCGTGAGCGTCGCGAGCACCGACCACTGCTGCGTCAGCACCTCCTGGATGTGCTTCACGCGCGCGATGCGCTTGAGCGCCGCGCCGAGCTGGTCGGCGGCGAGCAGCGCGCGGGCGTCGTCGAGCTCGTGGATGACGAGCTTGAGCCACAGCTCGGTCGACTGGTGCTGGATGATGAACAGCAGCTCGTCGTGGTGCTCCGGCTCGCTCCGCGGGTGCTGCGAGGCGAGCAGCGTGTCGAGGCCGAGGTAGGAGCCGTAGCTCATCCGCTCCCGCAGGTCGGTGACGATGGTCGACTCGATCTCGCGCGTGTTGTCCGCGACGCCCACGGGGGCCTCCTTCGATGCTTGGCCACAACGCTAACGCGCGGCGCGCACCGCCACGAGCACGGTCGCGCCGAGCTCCTCGTCGTCGCGCTGCTCGACGCCGCCGAGCCCGGCGCGCTGCAGGATGCCGGTCGCGACGTCGACCTGCTCGGGAGCGAGCTCGATCGCGACGGTGCCGCCCGGCGCGAGCCGCGCGGCGATCGCCGGGGCGAGGGCGCGGAGCGGCGCGAGCCCGTCGGCGCCGCCGTCGAGCGCGAGCAGCGGCTCGTGGTCGCGGGCGTCGTGCGGCATGTGGGCGAGCTCGCGCGTCGGCACGTAGGGCAGGTTCGCGGCGATGACGTCGAAGGCGGCGGATGCGTCGAGCACGTCCGGTGAGTCGGCCCGCAGCACGAGGGCGGTCGGCAGGTTCTCGCGAGCGCACGCCACCGCGACCGGGTCGGCGTCGATCGCGACCACCTCGATCCCCGGCACGCGGTGCATCGCGAGCGCCGCGATCGCGCCGGAGCCGCAGCCGAGGTCGAGGAGGCGAGCGCCCGGCGGCAGCGCGCGGAGGGCGTCGGCGACGATGGTTGCGAGCAGCACGGTGCGGCGTCGCGGCACGAAGACGCCCGGCCGCACCACGACGCGCAGCTCGGCGAAGGCGGCGCTGCCGACGATCTGCTCGATCGGCTCCCCCGCCACCCGGCGCTCGACGAGCCGCTCGAGCGCCGCGGCATCGGTCGCGGCGCGGCAGAGCTCGGCCAGCTCCTCCTCGGCGAAGACGCTGCCGCTCGCGCGCAGGGCGTGCACGAGCAGGGCATCCGTCGCGCGCGCATCCGCCATCGCTCCCCCGTCCGCCCCGGAACCCCGGTCGGCGACGACGATAGCCTGCTCGCGTGGTGGGCATCGATGACCGGGCGATCGACGACCTGATCGCGCTCGTGCAGCTGCCGACCGAGCGCGAGGAGCAGCTGCCCGCGTTCCAGTCGGCGCTCCGCGACCGCTTCCCGCGGCTGTTCACGGCGCTCGAGGTCGAGTCCGTCGGCGCGACGCTGCTCGCCCGCTGGCCAGGCCGCGGCGACGAGCCCGGTGCCGGCCCGGCGCTGCTCATGGCGCATCAGGACGTCGTGCCGGCGCCGCCGGAGGGGTGGACGCATCCGCCCTACAGCGGCCACCGCGACGCGACGCACGTGTGGGGCCGCGGCACGCTCGACGACAAGGGCTCGCTCGTGGGCATCTGCGTGGCGATCGAGGCGCTGCTCGCCGAGGGCTTCCGGCCGGCGCGCGACGTGTGGCTCGTCTTCGGCCACGACGAGGAGACGATGGGCACCGGCGCGGCGTCGGCCATCGCGGCGCTCGACGCCGCGGGGGTGCGGCCGGCGTGGGCCCTCGACGAGGGCGGCGCCGTCATCGAGCCGCCGATCGCGGGCGTCGAGCGCGACGTCGCGGTCGTGGGGGTGGCCGAGAAGGGCTTCGCGAACATCCGGATGCGCGTCGCGCAGCTCGGCGGGCACGCGTCGACGCCGCCGCGGCTCGCGGCGACCTCGCGGCTCGCCCGCGCGATCCGGCGGCTCGACCGCGCGCCGTTCCCCCGCTCGCTGCCCGAGCCGTCGCTGCGCATGCTCGAGCTGCTGGGCGCCGAGGCCCGCGGCGCGCAGGGCGCCGTGCTGCGGCGGGTGCGGCGCTCCCGCCCTCTGGTCGAGCGCATCCTCGCCCGCGGCGACGAGACGCGCGCGATGCTCTCGACCACTGCGGTCGTGACGCAGCTCTCGGGC
Organism: Agrococcus sp. UYP33; assembly: GCF_054060915.1. Taxonomy (NCBI): domain Bacteria; kingdom Bacillati; phylum Actinomycetota; class Actinomycetes; order Micrococcales; family Microbacteriaceae; genus Agrococcus; species Agrococcus sp. UYP33. Next base: position 2,025,020 of record NZ_JBSSDR010000001.1, on the reverse strand, counting down.
TCCGCGGCGCCGAACGCGCTCGCCGAGGAGGCGATCGCCGTCGTGAACGCGCGCATCGCGACGGGCTCGAGCGTCGACGACACGATCTCGCTCATACGCCGCGCGATCGCCGACCCGCTCGTCGAGCTCGAGGTGCTGCACGGGCACGGCCCGAGCCGCGAGAGCCCGGCGAGCGGACCGGGATGGGTCGACATCGAGGCGGCGGTCGCGCGGATGCGACCCGACGTGCTCACCGTGCCGTACGTGATGCTCGGCGGCACCGACGGCCGGCACGCGCACCGCATCACCGACCGCGTCTACCGCTTCACGCCGTTCGCCATGACGCGCGAGGAACGCCTGACGCTGCACGCGCGCGACGAGCGCATCCGCATCGACACCTGGCTCGACGGCTGCCGCTGGTACGCCGACCTGATCGAGAGGAGCTGCTGATGACCCGCTTCGCCATCGACGCGCCCACCGCGCTGCGCATCGTCCGGGAGGGCGTCGACGTCGGCGACCACCAGCTCGTCGGGGCGGGGGCGCTGCGCTCGCAGGCGATGCAGCTGCTCTACGCCGCCGTGCGCGCGAGCGAGGTCGACGCGGGCGAGGTGCGCGGGGTGCTCGACGGGATCGCCGGGCTCAAGATGCGGCTGCTCGGCGATCGCGTCTCGCGCGCGACCGCCTGGAAGATCGCGACGCACCTCGACTGGGACGACGTGATGCTCGCCGAGCCGCTCGCCGTCGCGACGCTGCAGGCCGACGTGCTCGTGACCGACGACCCGGTGCTCGTGGGGGCGTCGGAGGGGCTGGTGGAGCGGGTGTCGTGGGAGGGGTTCGTGCGGACGGTTGGGTGAGGGTTGGCTCCGTGGGGGCGCGGGGGTCGTGGGTCGGCCGGGTCGGCCGGGTCGGCCGGGTCTTTCGCTAGCCGGAGCGGCTGGCTGACGGGGCGGATCGGCCGGGATGCTGTGCGGGGCGCGCGGGTGCGTCGGTCGCGGTGGCGGTGGGCCGGCTCTCGTGTGGTCGTCCTCCGTTTGCGGTACCGAGTGGCCTCTCTGCCGTTTGCGGTACCGAATGGTCGCTCTGGCGGCGTTCCGGCGAACACTTGGTACCGCAAATCGGGCCGAGGAAGGCGCGCGCACTCGCTTGCGGTACCGAATGGTCGCTTTGGCGGTGTTCAGGCGACCATTTGGTACCGCAAACCGATTAGGGGCGCGAGCGCGAAAGTGGCGATCAGGCGCGGGAGCGCCACAGGTGCGTGACTCCGGCGCCGATGACCGCGCCAACGAGCAGCGTCATCGCGAAGGGGATCACGAGCGGGTCACCCGAGAGCAAGCTCCACGCCATCGCCCCGATGATGACGGCGCTCTCGATCGCCATGCACGTGTGCCACACATCCCACGGTGCCGACCACCACGAGCCATTCGCGCCCGCCGAGAGGGGCAGCGAGAGGACCAGCCATGCTCCGAGCAGCGCGATGCGGTGCCATCCGTCCTGGGGCAGCAGCCACCAGACCAGGAACAGCGCGGGAGCCAGGAACGCGTACGCGTACCGGCAGAGCAGCATGCCGCGCGTGACCAAAGGAGCCGCGCGCCTCGGCACGCTCCCGACGCGCCCCGACACCGGGTTCGCGATCCGCTCCATCGCCACCTCCTCGCGGCCAACCTAACCCGCGACAGCACGTTTCCGGTACCGATCTGCGGGTGCGGGCGGCGGGCACCCGCAGATCGGTACCGGAGATCGCCACCTGACCGGGACTCGGCGACGGCGGACTCGGGTCAGGCGTGCGTCGGGCGCTCGTGGTCGGCGTGACCGGGCGGCTCGAGCTGGAAGGTCGCGTGCTCGAGCGGCACGGGGAAGTGCTCGGCGACGCAGGTCTGCAGCGCGTCGAGGATGCGCGGGGCGTGCCCGTCGTGGAAGCACGCCTCCTCAACCACGACGTGCGCGGTCAGCTGGTGCGAGCCCGTGCCGAGCGTCGAGGCGTGCAGGTCGTGGACGGCGAGCACGTGGGGCTGCTGCTCGAGGTGCGCGCGCACGTCGTCGAGGTCGAGCTCCGCCGGCGCCGCCTCGAGCAGGATCCGCCCGGTGTCGCGCAGCAGCACGACCGACCGCGGCACGATGAGGGCCGCGACGAGCGCGCTCGCGATGAGGTCGGCCTGCTGGAAGCCCCACAGCCAGATCGCGGCGCCGGCCGCGATCACCGCGACCGAGCCGATCGCGTCGTTCAGCACCTCGAGGAACGCTGCGCGCAGGTTGAGGCTCGAGACGCGGCCGCCGGCCAGCACGGCGAGCGCGCCGAGGTTGCCCACCAGCCCGACGACGCCGAAGGCGAGCAGCAGCGGGCCGGGCACCTCCGTGGGCTCCCCGAGCCGGCGCACGCCCTCGACGACCACGACCAGCGCGACGATGAGCAGCGCCGCGGCCTGCGCGGCCGCCGCGAGCACCTCGACGCGCACGAGGCCCCACGTGCGGCGCCCCGACGGCGGCCGGCGAACGAGCGCCTGCGCGCCGAGCGCGACGCCGAGGCCGGCCACATCCGTCAGCATGTGCACGGTGTCGACGAGCAGCGCGAGGCTGCCGGTGACGATCGAGCCCAACACCTGCGCCGCGAAGAGCGCCGCCGTGATTCCGAAGGCGATCGCGACGCGGTTCGTGCCCGCGCCGCCGCCGTGGGCGTGCGCATCCGCGTGCACGTGCCCTCCGCCCATGACGACGGCGCTCCGCTGCCGATCCGCCGCTAGAGGCGCGACTTCGTGTGCCAGACCGTCTTCGTCTCGGTGAGCGCGAGGATGCGCTGCGGCGTCTCGGGCGCGAGGCCGGGCTCGGGACGGATGACGCGCTTGAGCGTGTCGGCCGCGATCACCTCGAGCTCGACCCAGTCGAGGCCGCCGGCACCGGTGAGGTCGAGCGCGTTGACGTCGGCGTGACCCGCGAGCCACGGCGCGAGCTCGGCCGGGTCGCCGGTGAGCACGTTGACGACGCCGCCGGGCAGGTCGCTCGTCGCGAGCACCTCGCCGAGCGAGATCGCCGCGAGCGGCGAGGACGCGGCGGGCACGACCACGACGGCGTTGCCGGTGACGAGCGCGGGCGCGATGACCGACGTGAGACCGAGGAGGCCCTGCTGCTGCGGGGCGACGATCGCGACCACGCCGGTCGGCTCGGGCACCGACAGGTTGAAGTAGGGGCCCGCGACCGGGTTGGCGCTGCCTCCGATCTGGGCGATCTTGTCGGTCCAGCCGGCGTGCCACACCCACAGGTCGATGGCGTCCTCGACCTGCTGCTGCGCGCGGGCGGCGCTGAGGCCCTCGCTGCGCACGAGCTCGTCGACGAACTGCGCCTTGCGGCCCTCGAGCACCTCGGCGACCCGGTAGAGCACCTGGCCGCGGTTGTACGCGGTCGCGCCCTCCCAGCCGGGCTGCGCCTTGCGGGCGGCGCGGACGGCGTCGCGCGCATCCTTCCTGGATGCCTTCGCGACGTTGGCGACGAAGCCGCCGTCGGGGCTGCGCACCTCGGTCACGCGCCCGGACTCGCTGCGCGGGAAGGCGCCGCCGATGAAGAGCTTGTAGGTCTTCGGCACGTCGAGGCGCGTCGCCGTCTTCGTGGTCGCCATCACTTGCCTGCCTTCAGGTATGCCTGCATGCCCTGGATGCCGCCCTCGCGGCCGTAGCCGGACTCCTTGTAGCCGCCGAACGGGCTCGTCGGGTCGAACTTGTTGAACGTGTTCGTCCACACCACACCCGCGCGCAGCTTGTCGGCGACGGCGAGCACGCGGCTGCCCTTGTCGCTCCAGATGCCGGCCGACAGGCCGTACGGCGAGTTGTTGGCCTTCGCGATCGCCTCGTCGGGCGTGCGGAACGTCAGCACCGACAGCACCGGGCCGAAGATCTCCTCGCGGGCGATCGTCGACGACGCCTCGACGCCGGTGACGACGGTCGGCGGGAACCAGTAGCCCTGCGCGGGGATCTCGCACGCGGGCGACCACCGCTCGCCGCCCTCGGCCTCGCCGCGATCGACGAGCCGGGTGATGCGCTCGAGCTGCTCGGCCGAGTTGATGGCGCCGACATCGGTGTTCTTGTCGAGCGGGTCGCCGAGGCGCAGCGTCGCCATGCGCTCCTTGAGCCGCTCGAGCACCGCGTCGTGCACGTTCTCCTGCACGAGCAGGCGGCTGCCTGCGCAGCACACCTGGCCCTGGTTGAAGAAGATGCCGTTGACGATGCCCTCGATCGCCTGGTCGAGCGGGGCGTCGTCGAAGACGATGTTCGCGCCCTTGCCGCCGAGCTCGAGCGTGAGCTTCTTGTCGGTGCCGGCGATGGCCTTCGCGATCTCGCGGCCGACCACGGTCGAGCCGGTGAACGCGACCTTGTCGACGTCCGGGTGCCGCACGAGCGCGGCGCCCGTGTCGCCCGCACCCGTGAGCAGGTTCACGACGCCCGCGGGCAGGCCAGCCTGCTCGCAGATCTCGGCGAACAGCATCGCCGTGAGCGGGGTCGTCTCGGCGGGCTTCAGCACCACCGTGTTGCCCGCGGCGAGCGCCGGGGCGACCTTCCACGCGAGCATGAGCAGCGGGAAGTTCCACGGGATGATCTGCGCGGCCACGCCGTGCGGCTGCGGCGCGGCGCCGAGGCCGACGTGGTCGAGCTTGTCGGCCCATCCGGCGCAGTGGAAGAACCACTGGGCGACGAGCGGCACGTCGGCGTCGCGGGTCTCCTTGATGGGCTTGCCGTTGTCGAGCGTCTCGGCGACCGCGAGCTCGCGGGCGCGCTCCTGCAGCAGCCGCGCGATGCGGAAGAGGTACTTGCCGCGGTCGCGGCCGGACATCGGACCCCAGACGGTGCGGAAGGCGGTGCGCGCGGCGGCGACCGCTGCATCCACGTCGCCCTCGTCGGCGGACGCGAACATCGCGATCCGCTGCTCGGTGGAGGGCGAGATCGAGGCGAACGGCGTGCCGCCGCCGTCGACCCACTCGCCGCCGATCCAGAGCCGGTAGTCGTCGCGCAGGTCGAGGATGGAGGTCGACTCGGGAGCCGGCGCGTAGTCGAGGAATGCCATGGGGTGCCTCAGTCGATCGTGACGTAGTCGGGGCCGGAGTAGCGGCCGGTGGAGAGCTTCTGGCGCTGCTGCAGCACGTCGTTGAGCAGGCTCGACGCCCCGAAGCGGAAGAGGTGCGGGTCAAGCCACGTCTCGCCGCACGTCTCGGCGACCGTGACGAGGTACTTGATGGCGTCCTTCGCGGTCGAGATGCCGCCGGCGGGCTTGACGCCGATGCGCTCCCCCGTCAGCCGCTCCCAGTCGCGCACGACCTGCAGCATGAGCAGCGTCACCGGCAGCGTCGCGGCGGGCTGCACCTTGCCGGTCGAGGTCTTGATGAAGTCGCCGCCCGCGAGGATCGAGAGCCAGGAGGCGCGGCGCACGTTGTCGTAGGTGACGAGCTCGCCGGTCTCGAGGATGACCTTGAGGTGCGCGTACGTGCCGTCGTCGCGGCGGCACGCCTCCTTCGTCAGCACGATCTCGTCGAAGACCTTGCCGTAGTTGCCCTCGAGGAAGGCACCGCGGTCGATCACCATGTCGATCTCGTCGGCGCCGGCGGCGACCGCGTCGCGGGTGTCCTGCAGCTTCACGGGCAGGCTCGCGCGGCCGGCCGGGAAGGCCGTCGCGACCGCGGCGACGTTGATGCCGTCGTCCTTGCCCGCGCTCCAGGCGGAGCCGAGCGCGTCGACCGCGTTGCCGACCATGTCGCCGTAGACGCAGACGGCCGCGGGGCGGGGCGTCGAGGGGTCGGATGCGTCGGGCACGAGCGCCTTCGCGACGAGCGAGTGCACCTTGCCGCGGGTGTCGGCGCCCTGCAGCGTCGTGAGGTCGATCATGCGGATGACGAGGTCGAGCGCCGCCCGCTTCGAGGTGGTCTTGATCGAGCGCGTGCCGAGGCCGGCGGCGCGGGCCTCGAGCCCGACGGCGTCGACGGTCGGGAGGCCCTCGAGGTGCTGCCGGAGCGCGACCTCCGAGAGGTCGCTGCCGAGCAGCTGGACGGCGCGCTCTGCGGGCGCGAGCGCTGCGCTGGGTGTGGTCACGCTGTTCCTCCTGCTCCGCCGCGGTGCGGTTCTCCGCCAGGTGTGTCGCGGCTTGCGGGTGCAGGGCAGTCTACCGGCCGAGCCCGCCCTCCCGGCGACGCTCAGGGGGTCGCGGCGGTGATGCGCTCGCGCGTCTGCTCGACGTCGCGGCCCATCTGCGCGATGAGCTGGTCGAGGCCCTCGAAGCGGTGCATCGGGCGCACGAAGTCGACGAGCTCGAGCGCGATCGGCCGGTCGTAGAGGTCGAGGTCGACGTCGAGCAGGTACGCCTCGACCGTCTTCGCGGCGACGCCGTCGAAGGTGGGATTGTCGCCGATCGAGACGGCGGCGGCGAAGGTCCCGGCGTCGACGTGCGCGAGCGCGGCGTAGACGCCGTCGGCGGGGATGAACCCCTCGACCGGGGCGCCGAGGTTCGCCGTCGGGTAGCCGAGCGAGCGGCCGCGCTGGAAGCCGCGCACGACGTCGCCGCGCAGCAGGTGGCGGCGGCCGAGCATCCCGTTCGCCTCTTCGATGCGGCCGAGGGCGAGCGCCTCCCGGATCCAGGTGCTCGAGACGCGGCGGCCGTCGGCGAAGCAGATGTCGGCGATCGACTCGACGCGCGCGCCGCGCGGCTCGGCGAGCTCGCGCAGCAGCGCGGCATCGCCCGCGCCGCGGGCGCCGAAGCGGAAGTCGTCGCCGACGAGCAGCACGCGCGCGCCGAGGCCGTCGAAGAGCACGCGCTCCGCGAACTCGCGGGCGGGCTGCGCGGCGGTCTCGGGGGTGAAGGGCACGACGACCACCCGGTCGGCGCCGGCGGCGTGGAGCAGCTCGACCTTGTGCGCGAGCGAGACGAGCGGCACCGGCGCGCGGTCCGGGCGCACCACCTCGAGCGGGTTGCGGTCGAACGTGACGACGGTGGTCGACAGCCGCTCCGCTCCCGGCTCAGCGGGCTCGGCGAGGGCGCGCAGCTGCTCGATGATGCGCTGGTGGCCGATGTGCACGCCGTCGAACTTGCCCACCGTGATGGCGGAGGGGACGGACTCGAGCTCGTCGATCCAGGCCATGCCGCTCATGCCGTCACCCGCTCGCGGCTCGCGCGCAGCCACCAGAGGCCCAGGAACGGCAGCACCGCGGGGATGAACAGGTAGCCCATCCCGAAGCGGCTCCAGACGGTGTCGTGCGCGAAGAGCTCGGGGGCGACGAGCGAGAGCGTGCCGACCACGAGCACGCCGACGAGCTCGAAGCACACGGCGGCGAGCGCGACCGTGCGAGAAGCGTCGCCCCGCATCGCGAGCGCGACGGTCGCGACGAGGTAGATCACGGCGGCGACGGCGCTCAGCGAGTACGCGAGCGGCGCCTCGTCGAAGCGCTGCACGATCTGCACGAACGAGCGCCCGGTGGCGGCCATCGCCAGCACCGCGTAGACGGCCACGAGGACCCGGCCGATGCCCGCATGCTTCCGCTCGCTCACTCGTCCGATCCTAGTCCTCGCGCGGTCGGCCGCTCGCGGGCGGCGGGCGGTCAGGCGACCTGCACGAACCAGATCTGGTGCATCCGGTAGACCATCACGGCGACCGCCAGGATGCCGACACCCACGACGAGCGTCGCCCACTCGCCCTTCTTGTCGACGAGCGCCCACAGCACCGCGGCCGGCGGGATCATGAGGGCGGTGATGAGGTATGTCCAGTACTCGAGCAGGTCGCCGGTGGGGCCGGCGCCCGCGAGCGGCGCGATGATCGACGCGACGGTCTGGACGATGAGCGTGAGCATCGCGATCGCTGCGCCGGCGAAGACCCAGTCGTTGAACGGGCGGCGCGCGAGGCCGACCACCGCGACGGCCGCGCCGATGAGCCCGAGCGCGCTCGCCTGCGCGAGCATGAGCCAGCTGATCACGCTGCGCCCCCGGTGCCGGTCGGGAAGTTCGTGACCGGCAGCAGTCGGCGGCCCGCGATGCGCGCGATGCCGACGAGCCGGTCGCCGTGCACCGCCGCGACGATGCCCGACTCCCCCTCGAGGGCGGCGGTGCGGCGGCCGTTGGCGAGGTCGGCGGCGCGCTCGGCGTCGAGCGTCGCGACCGGCAGGATGCGGGCGGCCGCCTCGGCGGGCGGCAGCAGCAGGTCGCGCGCGGCCTCGGGCAGCGCGTCGGCATCGGGCGCGCCGTCGACCGAGAACGGGCCGATGCGGGTGCGGCGGAGCGCCGACAGGTGGCCGCCGACGCCGAGCGCCGCGCCGAGGTCGCGGGCGAGCGCCCGGATGTAGGTGCCGCTCGAGCAGTCGACGACGACGTCGGCCTCGGCGATGGCGCCGGGCCGGAACGCGAGCACCTCGAACCGCGCGACGGTCACGGGTCGCGCCTTGAGCTCGACCTGCTCCCCCGCCCGCACGCGGGCGTAGGCGCGCTCGCCGTCGACCTTGATGGCGCTCACCGACGACGGCACCTGCTCGATGTCGCCCGTGAGCGCCGCCATCGGCGCGACGAGGTCGGACTCCGACAGGTGGGATGCATCCGTCGTCGCGGTGACCTCGCCCTCCGCGTCGTCGGTCGTGGTCGCGGCGCCGAGCGCGATGGTCGCCGTGTAGGTCTTGTCGAGCCCCACCATGTGCGTCAGCAGCCGCGTGGAAGGACCGACGCCGAGGATCAGCAGGCCGGTCGCCATCGGGTCGAGCGTGCCCGCGTGACCCACCTTGCGCGTGCCGAGCGCCCGTCGCGCGCGGCTCACCGCGGTGTGGCTGGTGATGCCCTGGGGCTTGTCGACGAGCAGGATGCCGTCGGGGTCTGCGGGGGCTGCTGGCACCCGTCGACCCTAGTCGCTCGTGGGCGGACGATCCTCGTCGGGGCCGCCGCCCGGGTCCTCGTCGAAGTCCTCGACGTCAGGCCACGAGGCGATGTCGACGCCGTGGTTCTCGGGCGACGCGATCGTCCACCAGCGCCCGGGCTCCTCCCGCACGATGCGGCCACCGGCCGCCACCGCTGCTGCGACACGCGCCTCGGCGTGGTCGGCGGGCACCGAGATGTCGATGTGGGTGCGGCCTCGGCCGGGCTTCGGCGGATCGAGCTCGTGCAGCCAGATGTGCGGGTTGCGCCGCTGGGGGTCGATCGCATCCTCGTCGCCGAGCAGGTCGTAGCCCATCACGGCCGCCCAGAACGGCCGCACGTCGGCGCCGCGGTCCTGCGCGACGGCGATGCCCGTGACCATGAGGGTCGAGGGGTCGGACCGGCACCCGAGCCGCCGGGCCGCCTCGGAGATGCCCTGGGCGAGGCGCGCGTCGGCCGCGCTCAGGCCGCCGTCTCGCCGCGTCGCCGTGCGGATCGTCACGCCGCGGGGCCGCAGGTCCACGTCGGGCGCGTGGCCCACCGCCGCCGCGACCTCGCCGATGGCGGTCGCGAGCTCGACCGCCTGCGCGAACGAGTCGCACGCGTAGTGGGCGTGCGCGCCCCAGAACAGCACGCGCCAGTCCTCGACGCCGGGATGCTCGTGGAAGCGCTTGGCGGTCAGCCGGGGTGCGTCGGTCATGGCGTGCCTCCTCCCCCGCACGCCGTCGCGCGGGCCTGGCGGAAGCGTAGGTCGCGCCGCCGACATCCGGCCAGCGCGGCGCGTATAGCCTGCTCGGCATGGCGATCGAGGACGGCCGGCGGCAGCCGCGGCAGCGCATCGCGGTGATCGGTGCCGGGGCGATCGGCGGCACGATCGCGGCGCGGCTGGATGCCATCGGTCACCGCGTGACCGTCACCGCGCGCGGCGAGCACCTCGCGGCCGTCCGCGAGCACGGGCTGCGACTGCAGGGTGCCTTCGGCACGCACACCGCCCGCGTCGCGGCGCTGGAGGTGCTGCAGGAGGCGCCCGACCTCGCGATCCTCGCCACCAAGGCGACCGGCGCCGCGGCCGCGATCGAGGCGAACCGCGCGCTGCTCGCCGGCGTGCCGCTGCTCGTCGTGCAGAACGGCCTCGGCGGCGAGCTCGCCGCGGCCGAGCTGCTGGGGCACGGGCGCGTCGCCGGCGGGATCGCGCTGATGGCGGCGAACTCGATGGAGCCGGGTGTCATCACGGTCACCGCGGCCGGCGACACCATCGTCGGCGGCGCCGAGGGGGCGCGATTCGCGGCGGTGCTGGACGAGGCGCTGCCCACGAGCGAGACGCCGTCGATCGAGGGCGCGCAGTGGACGAAGCTGCTCATCAACATGGTGAACGCGCTGCCCGCGATCGTCGGCCACTCGGTGCAGGACGTCATCCGCGACCCGGGGCTGCGCCGCGTGATGCTCGCCTCGATGCGGGAGACGGCGCAGATCGGCCTGGCCTCGGGCGTGCGGTTCCAGCCGCTGCAGGGGCTGACGCCGCTCATGGTGCGGGTCGTCGCCTTCGCGCCCCGGCGGATCGCCCAGCAGGTGCCGCTCCGCATCAAGGATCGACTCGGCGACGTGCCGAACCTCGGGTCGACGCAGCAGTCGATCCGGCGGCGGCAGCCGACGGAGGTCGACCACATCAACGGCGCGGTCGTCGCGGCCGCGGCGCGGCTCGGGCGAGAGGCACCGGTGAACGCGGCGCTCGTCGAGCTCGTGCACGAGGTCGAGCGCACAGGGCGGTTCCTGCCCGCGTCGGTGGTGCGGCGACTGGCGTAGCGCCGGCGTGGGCTGCTCTCGCTGGAGCTCGACCAGCAGGGGTCAGCAGGTGTCGGCGAAGACCTGCTGGGGAGACCGCCAGTCGCTGTTGTCGACGATCACGAGCGCCTTCTGGCGCGGGCGGACGGTGCGCTCGTAGTGGTCGTGCGCCTCGCGGTAGCGCCGGTGGGACTCGTGCTGCACGTCGGGGTGCGCGCCGTCACGGGCGCGCATCCGCTCGCCGCGCACGCGGTCGTCGGCCTCGAGGTAGAGCACCGCGTGCCACTTGCCGGCGAGCGCCGGGCGCTGCAGGAACACGCCGTCGACGATGAGCACCGCGTCCGGGCCCGCGGTCTGCCACTCCATCTCGACCGAGCGGTCGGCGTGCAGGTCGAACGCGCGCGTCATGAAGCCGGTCGAGCCGCCCATGCGGAACGGGTGCAGCAGCACGCGGTCGAGCAGCTCGACGTCGAAGGCGTCCTCGTAGTAGCCCTTCGGCGAGTCGCGGCCCTGCCGGTAGCGGAACGCCTGCGACCGGTGGAAGTCGTCGGCGCTCGCGCGGAACGCCTCGACGCCGGCGCGCGCGAGCGCGACCTGCAGGGCATCCGCGAACCGCGTCTTGCCGACGCCGTCGCGGCCCTCGATCGCGACGAGCCGACGGCCACGCGGATTGCGGCGCACGAGCAGCTCGGCGAGGCTCGTGTAGAGCGCCTTCTGCTCGGGCGTCCAGGACGCTGCCTTCATCAGGAGGGCGGAGTCGACCATGCCGTCAGCCTAGGCGGTCGCGCTCGTCTACCCTGGCGGGATGCTCGGGATCGCCTCCGTCGCCGCGCTCGCGGGCTGGTACCGCGACAACGCGCGCGACCTGCCGTGGCGCCGTCCCGACTTCGACGCGTGGGGCACGCTCGTGAGCGAGATCATGCTGCAGCAGACCCAGGTGTCGCGCGTGGCCGTCGAGATCGACCGCTGGCTCGAGCGCTGGCCGACGCCTGCCGACCTCGCCGACGCACCCACCCACGAGGTGCTGCGGCAATGGGGCACGCTCGGGTACCCGCGTCGGGCGCTGCGGCTGCAGGACGCTGCGCGAGCGATCGTCGAGCGGCACGGCGGCGACGTGCCGCGCGACGTGGCCGCGCTGCTCGCGCTCCCCGGCATCGGCGACTACACCGCGCGCGCGGTCGCCGTCTTCCACTTCGGCGACCGCCACCCGGTCGTCGACACGAACGTGCGCCGCGTGATCGCCCGCGCCGTGCACGGGCAGGGCGAGGCCGGCCCCGCCGCGAGGCGCGACCTCGCCGACGTCGAGGCGCTGCTGCCGGACTCCCCCGCCGACGCATCCGTCACCTCCATCGCGCTCATGGAGCTCGGCGCGCTCGTCTGCACGGCGCGCGCCCCGAGGTGCGACGCGTGCCCGATCGCCGACGCGTGCGCGTGGCGCGCGGCCGGCTACCCGGCGTACGAGGGCAGGCGCGCGCCGCGGCAGGGCACCTTCGCGGGCAGCGACCGGCAGGCGCGCGGCACGGTGCTGCGCGCCCTGCGCGCGGTCGACGTGCCCCTCGCGGAAGCCGAGCTGGCGCCCCTCTGGCCCGATGCCGCGCAGCTCGATCGCGCGCTCGCGTCGCTCGCCGCCGACGGCCTCGTCGTGCGCGCTGACGGGACGGCCCGCCTCCCGGACTGAGGGAACCTCCTCCCACCCGCGGTGCCAGGCCCGCCTGCGCACAACGCAAGCCCCCGCACGACGACCGGCGGCAGCATCCGCACCTTGCCGGATCCGCCGCCCGATGTCGCCTGCGGGCTTGCGTTGTGCGAGAGCGGGGCGGGGCGGGGCGGGGCGGGCCGTCAGACTGCCCCACTAGGTTGTGCGCATGCCGGCACGACATGCGCGTCTGACCGAGGCGAGCGACGAGCTCGCCGCCGCCCTCGCCGCGATCCGCGCGGAGCTGGGCCTGACCGCCGAGTTCCCGCCCGAGGCCGAGGCAGAGGCGGCAGCGCTCGCCGCGGACCCGCCGCTGCCGGAGGCCGACCAGACGGGCGTCGCGTTCGTCACGATCGACCCCGAGGGCTCGACCGACCTCGACCAGGCGCTCCACCTCGAGCGCGACGGCGACGGCGTCGTCGTGCGCTACGCGATCGCCGACGTGCCCGCGTTCGTGGCGCCGGGCGGCGCCATCGACGTCGAGGCGCGCCGCCGGGGCCAGACGATGTACGCGCCGGACGGCCGGGTGCCGCTGCACCCGCCGGTCGTGAGCGAGGGCGTCGCGAGCCTCCTCGCCGGCCAGGTGCGGGGCGCCTACGTCTGGACCATGCGGCTGGATGCGCGCGGCGACGTGGTCGCGACCAGGCTCGAGCGCGCGCGGGTGCGCTCCCGCGAGCAGCTGACCTACGCCGAGGCGCAGCAGCGCATCGACGCCGGCGACGCCATGCTGGGGCTGCTGCGGGAGGTCGGCGAGCTGCGGATCGCGCTCGAGGCCGAGCGAGGCGGCGCGAGCCTCGACATGCCAGAGGAGCAGGTCGTGCGCGAGGGCGACGGGTACCGCATCGAGCGGCGCGAGCTGCTGCCGGTCGAGCGCTGGAACGCGCAGCTGTCGCTCATGACCGGCATGGAGGCCGCGAACCTGCAGCTGCGCGCGAAGCGCGGCATCCTCCGCACGATGCCGACGCCGCCGGCCGCCGACGTCGAGCGCTTCCGCACGGAGGTGCGCGCGATCGGCGAGGAGTGGGCCGACGGCGAGCACTACGGCGCGTTCCTGCGGCGCCTCGACCGCTCGCAGCCGACGACGCTCGCGATCCTGCAGGCGGCGCGGCGGCTCTTCCGCGGCGCCGCGTACACCGTGCTGGACGACGCGTCCGAGGCGTCGGGGCTCGAGCAGGCGGCCATCGGTGCGCCGTACGCGCACGTGACCGCGCCGCTGCGGCGGCTCGTCGACCGCTACGCGCTCGCCCACTGCGAGTCGATCGCGAACGACCGCGAGATCCCCGCGTGGGCCGGCGAGGGGCTCGAGGGGCTGCCCGGCATCATGCAGGCGTCGGCACAGACGGCATCGAGGCTCGAGCGGGAGTCGATCGACGTCGTGGAGATCGCGGTGCTGCGGTCGCGCATCGGCGACGCGTTCGACGCGGTCGTCGTGGACTCCCGGAAGGACGGGTCGACGATCCAGCTGCTCGACCCGCCGACCGAGGCGGCGTGCGACACGGACGCCGAGCCGGGCACGCGCATCCGCGTGCGGCTGACGGACGCGGACCTCGCCGAGCGGCTGCTGCGCTTCGCCGAGGTCCGCTGAGCCGTCAGTCCTCGTCGTCGATCTCGCGCGGCTTCTTGTAGGGGTCGGCGTCGCCGGCGTACTGCGCGGCGGCGGCCGCCTCCTGCGCGGCGCGGTCGCGCACGCGCGCCTCGTCGAGCAGGTGCTCGATCGACGCGGCGTTCTCGGGCAGCGCGTCGAGGAAGAACTCGATCGACGGCGTCAGCCGCAGCGTCAGGCCCTTGCCGATCTCGCGGCGCACGACGCCCTTCGCGCTCGTGAGCGCCCTCGCGGTCTCCTCGCGCTCCTCATCGGTGCCGTAGACCGTGTAGAAGATCGAGGCGTGCTGGAGGTCGCCCGTCATCCGCACCGCCGTGATCGTCACGAAGCCGAGCCGCGGGTCGCGCACCTCGTGCTCGAGCGCGCGCACGGTGATCTCGTGGATGCGGTCGGCGATCTTCCTCGCCCTGGGGTTCTCTGCCATGTGGTTCCTCCGGTCCTAGAGACAGGTGTGGGGCGACCGCAGTCGCCCCACACCCGATTGCGCGTCAGACGCGCGGCTTCTCCACCATCTCGGTGGTCTCGATCTCGTCGCCGATCTGCAGATCGTTGAACTTGCCGAGGCCGATGCCGCACTCGAAGTCCGTGCGGACCTCGGTGACGTCGTCCTTGAAGCGGCGCAGCGACTCGATGGCGAGGCCATCGGCCAGCACGACGCCGTCGCGGATGACGCGAGCCTTGGCGTTGCGGGTGATCGTCCCCGAGCGCACGATGCAGCCGGCGATGTTGCCGAACTTGGACGAGCGGAACACCTCGCGGATCTCCGCCACGCCCGACTGCTTCTCCTCGAACTCCGGCTTGAGCATGCCCTTCAGCGAGTTCTCCACGTCCTCGATGGCCGCGTAGATCACGTTGTAGAAGCGGATGTCGACGCCCTCGCGGGCGGCGCGCTCTCGAGCCTTCGGGTCGGGGCGCACGTTGAAGCCGATGATGACGGCCGAGTCGACCGTCGCCAGGTTCACGTCCGACTCGGTGACGCCACCGACGCCGCGGTGGATGATCCGCAGGTCGACGGTGTCGTCGATCTCGATCTTCATGAGCGACTCCTCGAGCGCCTCGACGGCACCCGACACGTCGCCCTTGATGATGAGGTTGAGCGTCTCGACCTTGCCCTGCTCCAGCGCCAGCTTGAAGTCCTCGAGCGACAGGCGCTTGCGGGCCTTCGCCAGCTGCGCGTTGCGCTCCACGGCCTCGCGCTTCTCAGCGATCTGGCGCGCGGTGCGGTCCTCCTCGGTGACGATGAAGCTGTCGCCGGCGCGCGGGACGCTCGAGAGGCCCTGCACCTGGACGGGCATCGACGGGCCGGCCTCCTGGACCAGCTCGCCGCGGTCGTCGACCATCGCACGGACGCGGCCGTAGGCCGTGCCCGCGACGATCGCGTCGCCGACGCGCAGCGTGCCCGACTGGATGAGCACGGTCGCCACGGCGCCGCGGCCCTTGTCGAGCCTCGCCTCGATCGCGACGCCGCGAGCCTCCTTGTTGGGGTTGGCCCGCAGGTCGAGACCTGCGTCCGCGGTGAGCAGCACGGCCTCGAGGAGCTCCTCGATGCCCGTGCGGGCGAGCGCGGAGACGTCGACGAACATCGTGTCGCCGCCGTACTCCTCGGTGACGAGGCCGTACTCGGTGAGCTGCTGGCGCACCTTGGCGGGGTTCGCCCCCTCCTTGTCGACCTTGTTGACCGCGACCACGATCGGCACGTTGGCCGCCTGCGCGTGGTTCAGCGCCTCGATGGTCTGCGGCATGATGCCGTCGTCCGCCGCGACCACCAGGATCGCGATGTCGGTCACCTGCGCACCGCGGGCACGCATGGCGGTGAACGCCTCGTGACCCGGGGTGTCGATGAAGGTGATCGCGCGGTCCTCGCCCTCGTGCTCCTTCCAGACCTGGTAGGCGCCGATGTGCTGCGTGATGCCGCCGGCCTCGCCGTCGATGACGTTCGCGTCGCGGATGGCGTCGAGCAGGCGCGTCTTGCCGTGGTCGACGTGACCCATGACCGTGACGACGGGCGAGCGGTAGACGAGGTCCTCGTCGGTCTCGTCCTCGAGCTCCTGCTCGAGGTCGATGTCGAAGCCCTCCAGGAGCTCCTTGTCCTCGTCCTCGGGGCTGACGATCTGGATGCGGTAGCCGAGCTCCGCTCCGAGCAGCTCGAAGGTGGCCTCGTCGAGCGACTCCGTCGCCGTCGCCATCTCACCGAGGTGGAACAGCACGGTCACGAGGTCACCGGGGCTCGCGTCGATCTTCTCGGCGAAGTCCGCGATCGATGCGCCGCGGCGCATGCGGATGACCGTGGTGCCGTCGCCGCGACGGACCTTGACGCCGCCGATCGAGGGCGCCTCGCGCATCTCGAACTCGAGCCGCTTCGTGCGCTTCGACTTGCGGGACTTGCCCTTCGCGCCGCCCTTGCCGAACGCGCCGGCCGTGCCGCCGCGACCGCGGCCGCCACCACCGGGACGACCCGCGAACGCGGGACCGCCGCGGCCCGGAGCACCGGGACCGGGAGCGCCGGCGCCGGGGCGCTGGAAGCCGCCGCCGGGGCGACCGCCGGCTCCGGGTCGGCCGGGACCGCCGGTGCGCGGGGCGCCGGGACGCGGAGCGCCGGGACGCGGTGCGCCCGGGCGGGGAGCGCCGGGGCGCGGAGCCACGGGACGCGGCCCGCCGGGGCCCGCCTTGCTCGTGAACGGGTTGTTGCCGACGCGCGGCCGGCCCATGCCCTGCGCGGACGCGAACGGGTTGTTGCCCGGACGCGGTGCGCCGGGGCGGCCCATCGGGCGGGGGATGCTGCTGCCGCTGTCGCCATCACCCTGCTGCGCGGGCGCGGCGGGTGCGGGCGATGCGGGTGCGGGCGATGCCGGCGCAGGGGTCTGCGCGGCCGGAGCCGGCGCAGCCTTCGGTGCGGGCGTCGCGGCAGGCGCCGCGGTGGGTGCGGGTGCCGGTGCGGCCTGCGGGGCCGCGGGAGCCGCAGCCTTCGGGGTCGCGGCGGGGGCAGCCGCTGCGGGCGTGGCCGATGCCGGCTTCGCCGACGGGGCGGCCTTGGCCGGTGCCTTCGGGGCCGCGGCCGCAGGTGCGCTCGCGCTCTCGGACGCCAGGGCGGCCTTCAGCTTGCGGGCGACCGGGGGGGCGATCGCCGAGGCGGGTCCCTTGACGAACTCGCCCATCTCCTTGAGCTTGGCCATCGCGACCTTGCTCTCGACGCCGAGCTCGGCGGCGATCTCGTGCACGCGTGGGTTTGCCACGTTCTCTCCTGTCCTGGTCCGCCCAGGACAGGGCGGACTCAATTGCTGACGGGTCTCATTTCGAGCTGCTCATCAGTTGTCCATGTGCTTTTCATTCCTTCGGTCGGGGCTCGGGTCGAGCCCGTCCTGGGCCCATCGTGCGATGGGTGACGTGTCCAGGCGCTGGCGCAGCGCTCGCGGGATCGCGCGGACCGCGCGTTCCACGCACTGCTGCGTCGGATGCACCCACGCCCCTCGGCCGGGAAGCCGTCGATCGGGATCGACGACCGCCGCTCCGCCTGCGCCCACGATCCGCACGAGATGTGCGGGTTCAGTGCGCGCGCGACAGCCGAGGCACGTACGGATGCTCATCAGTCTAGCGCAGACACGCCCGGGACGCAGGTGGGCGTGTCACTCATCCATGACCGAGTCGGGCTGGATGTCGATCTTCGCGCCGGTCAGCTTCGCCGCCAGGCGGGCGTTCTGGCCCTCCCGGCCGATCGCGAGCGAGAGCTGGAAGTCGGGCACGAGCGCGCGCACCGCCTTCGTCTTCTCGTCGAGCATGAACGCGTCCGACACCCGCGCGGGGCTCAGCGCGCTCGCGACGAAGGCGGGCAGGTCCTCGGAGTAGTCGACGATGTCGACCTTCTCGTCGCCGAGCTCCGCCTGCACCGCGCGCACGCGGGCGCCGAGCTCGCCGATGCACGCGCCCTTCGCGTTGATGCCGGGGCGGGTGGCGCGCACGGCGATCTTCGTGCGGTGGCCGGCCTCGCGCGCGATCGCGACGATCTCGACGGCGCCGGAGGCGATCTCGGGCACCTCGAGCGCGAAGAGCCGGCGCACGAGCGACGGGTGGGTGCGGCTCACGGTGACCTGCGGGCCGCGCTGGCCGCGCTCGACCTTCGTGATGTAGACGCGCATCCGCTGACCGTGCTTGTACTCGGCGCCCGGCACCTGCTCCTCGGGCGGCAGCAGCGCCTCCATGTCGTCGCCGAGCTTGACGTGGACCATGCGCGGGTTCGTGCCCTGCTGGACGACGCCGGCGATGATGTCGCCCTCGCGGTCCTTGTAGGCCCCCAGCACGGTCTCGTCGCTCTTGTCGCGCAGCGCCTGGAAGATGACCTGCTTCGCGGCGGATGCGGCGATGCGGCTGAAGTCCTCGGTGGTCGCGATCGACTCGCCGATGCGGTTGCCGTCCTCGTCGAGCTCGGGCTCGAAGAGCGTCACCTCGCCGGTCGCGCGGTCGACCTCGACGCGCGGCTGCGGCGCCGCGGCGTCGTGCTTCTCGCCCGAGCGGAGGTGCGCCTGCAGGATCGCCTGCTCGATGATGTGGATCAGGGCGTCCGAGGAGATCTCCCGCTCGCGCTCGACGGTCTTCAGCACGGTCAGATCGATCTTCACTTGTGGGCTCCTTGTTCCGCGTCCATCCGGCATCCGATGCCGACCGATCAGTCTAGCGCCAGAGGGGCGACCCGGGAACTAGTCTGGCCCGCATGAGCTTCGACGACCTCGTGCTGACGACCGGCGACTTCTGGTGGACGTGGGTGGTCCTGCCCGTGCTCGCCGTGCTGGGCATCTACTTCACGATCCGGACCGGCGTCGTGCAGCTGCGCCTGCTGCCGTCGATGTTCCGGGTGCTCACCGACAAGACGCCGAAGGCGCGCGACGGCAGCAACCAGTCGGTGTCGTCGTTCCAGGCGTTCACGATCTCGGCGGCGAGCCGCGTCGGCGTCGGCAACATCGCCGGTGTCGCGACCGCCATCGCGATCGGCGGACCGGGTGCGGTGTTCTGGATGTGGACGATGGCGTTCGTCGGCGGCGCCTCGTCGTTCATCGAGTCGACGCTCGCCCAGCTGTACAAGCACCGCGACGCCGACGGCTTCCGCGGCGGGCCCGCGTACTACATGCAGCGGGGCCTCGGCGCCCGCTGGATGGGCATCCTGTTCGCCGTCATCCTCATCGTCTGCTTCCCGTTCGCGTTCTCGTCGCTGCAGGCGAACACGATCGTCGCCACGGTGACCTCCACGATCGGGTCGGACGCTGCATGGCTCCCGTGGGCGATCGGCGCCGTCGTCGCCGTGCTGACGGGCCTCATCGTGTTCGGCGGGGTCCGCCGCATCGCGAAGGTGACGGAGTCGCTCGTCCCCGCGATGGCGCTGCTCTACCTGCTGCTCGGGCTCATCATCGTCGGCATGAACATCACCGAGGTGCCGCGCGTGCTCGGCGAGATCTACGCCGGCGCGTTCGGCTTCCAGCAGGTCGCCGGCGGCGCGATCGGCACGATCATCATGCAGGGCGTCAAGCGAGGCATGTTCTCGAACGAGGCCGGCCTGGGGTCGGCGCCGAACGGCGCGGCATCCGCGGCGGTCACGCACCCGGCGAAGCAGGGCCTCGTGCAGACGCTCGGCGTCTACTTCGACACCTTCCTCGTCTGCTCGATCACGGCGTTCATCATCCTGGTCTCCACGCCAGACCTCACCGGCGCCGAAGGCGGCATCGGGCTCACCTTCGACGCCGTGACGGGCGAGCTCGGCGCGTGGGCGGGGGTCGCGCTGTCGCTCATCGTCTTCCTGCTCGCGTTCTCGTCGATCATCGGCAACTACTACTACGGCGAGTCGAACATCGAGTTCATCACGGAGAGCCGCGTCGCGCTCACCGCCTACCGCGTGCTCGCGGTGGCCGCGGTGCTGGGCGGATCGGTCGTCGCCACCGCGACCATCTGGAACACCGCGGACCTCCTCATGGGCGTCATGGCGATCGTGAACCTGGTCGCCATCGCGCTGCTCTCGCGCGTCGCCTTCCGGCTGCTGCGGAACTTCGACGAGCAGCGCAAGGCGGGCAAGGATCCCGTCTTCACGCGCGACATGCTGCCGGACGTCCGCGGTGTCGAGGTGTGGGAGGACGCCGAATCGGTCACCGGCCAGTGGACGATCGCCGATGCGGCTCCCGGGCGCACGGCGCCCGAGGCCGGCGCCGGGCGCCAGGCCTAGCGCCCCAGCGCCTCCTCCAGCGCGTCGAGCGCGACCTGCTGCCGCTCCCCCGTCGCCCGGTCCCAGACGTCGACGAGCCCCTCGTGCGCGTCGCGGCCGACGATGACGATCTGCGGCACGCCGATGATCTCGGCGTCGCCGAACTTGACGCCTGGCGAGACCTTGGGGCGGTCGTCGAAGAGCACCTCGAGCCCGCGCGCCTCGAGGCCCGCGATCACGGTCTCGGCGACCTCGAAGGCGCGCGCGTCCTTGCCGGTGGCGACGACGTGCACGTCGAACGGCGCGATCTCGCGCGGCCAGATGATGCCCTTCTCGTCGTGCGACCGCTCGACGATCGCCGCGAGGTTGCGCGTGACGCCGATGCCGTAGGAGCCCATCGTGACGGTGACGAGCTTGCCGTTCTGGTCGAGCACCTTGAGGCCGAGCGCCTCGGCGTACTTGCGGCCGAGCTGGAAGACGTGGCCGACCTCCATGCCGCGCTCGAGCGTGACGGGACCGGAGCCGTCGGGCGCGGGGTCGCCGGGGCGCACGTCGGCGGCCTCGACCCATCCGTCGCCCGCGAAGTCGCGGCCCGCGACGAGCCCGAAGACGTGCTTGCCCGGCTCGTTCGCGCCGGTGATCCAGCTCGAGCCGTCGACGACGCGCTTGTCGAGCAGGTAGCGGATGCCGGTCGAGGCCTCCTCGCCGAGCACCGCGCCCGCGGTCGACCACGGCCCGATGTAGCCCTTCACGAGGCCCGGGTTGGCCGTGAAGTCGTCCTCGTCGGCCGCGGTGACGTCGGCGGGCTGGAACGCCACCTCGACGCGCTTCTGGTCGACCTCGCGGTCGCCGGGCAGGCCGATGACGACGAGCTCGCGGCTGCCGTCGAGGTGCGTGAGCCGCAGCACGACGTTCTTCAGCGTGTCCGCCGCCGTCCATGCACGGCCGTCCTCGCGCGGGAAGCGCGCGTTCGCGTCGGCGACCAGGGTGTCGATCGTGGGCGTGTCGGGGGTGTCGCGCACGACCGCCGCGGGCTGGCCCTCGATGGGGAGCGGCTCGGGCGCCACCGTCTCGAACGCCTCGACGTTCGCGGCGTAGCCGCCTGCCGAGCGCACGATCGTGTCCTCGCCGACGGGCGTCGGGTGCAGGAACTCCTCGGACTTCGAGCCGCCCATCGCACCCGCGTCGGCCGAGACGATCACGTACTCGAGGCCGAGGCGCTGGAAGATGCGCTCGTAGGCGTCGCGCTGGCGCTGGTAGGAGGCGTCGAGGCCGGCGTCGTCGACGTCGAACGAGTAGGCGTCCTTCATCGTGAACTCGCGCGCCCGCAGCAGGCCCGCGCGGGGCCGCGCCTCGTCGCGGTACTTGTCCTGGATCTGGAAGATCGTCAGCGGCAGCGCCTTGTAGCTCGAGACGAGGTCCTGCACGAGCAGCGTGAAGACCTCCTCGTGCGTGGGGGCGAGCAGGTGGTCGGCGCCCTTGCGGTCCTGCAGGCGGAAGATGCCGTCGCCGTACTCGGTCCAGCGGCCGGTGCGCTCGTAGGGCTCGCGCGGCAGCAGGCCGGGGAACAGCACCTCCTGCGCGCCCGCGGCCTCCATCTCCTCGCGCACGACCCGCTCGATGTTGCGGCGCACGCGCAGGCCGAGCGGCAGCCACGAGTAGAGCCCGGCGCCGGCGCGGCGGATGTAGCCCGCGCGCAGGAGCAGCCGGTGGCTCGCGACCTCGGCCTCGGCCGGGTCCTCGCGGAGGGTGGTGAAGAAGAGCTCGGAGAGGCGGATCACCCTGCGAGTCTAGGGACTCGCCGGTGTCGCGGGCTCACGGTGTCGCGGGCTCACCAGGGGCGGTCGACGCCGGTGCCGCCGCCGTCCTCGCCCTGGTCGTACTGGTCCTGCTGCTGCTGCTCCTCCTGCGCGTCCTGGTTCTGCTCCTCGAGCTGCTCCTCGGGCGTCTGCGGCTCGCCCTCGCTGTCGCCCTCGCCCTCGCCCTCGCCGTCGCCGTCGCCGGACGGGTCCTCGATCTTCTCCTCGATGCGCGGGGTCGCGGCCTCGAGCTGCTCGGCGGTGTCGGCCTCGTTCGGCAGCGGCTCGTCGAGGCAGCCGTCCGGCACCCCGTCGATGAGCGCGAGCGCCTCGCCGTAGAAGCCGTTCGCGGTCTGCGCGTCGTCGGCCTCGCGCGCGACGTCGCCCTGCTTCTCGATCGTGGTGACGAGCGAGGCGACGATGATGCAGTGCTCGTGCACCTGCGGCGGCGTGACGGGCTCGCCGTGCAGCTCGAGCGACCGCTCGAGCGCCGCGCGGCCCTCCTCGAGCGATCCGGCCATCGCCAGGCTCACGCCGAGGTCGAACGGGCCCTTCCACGGCTCGACCCAGTTCCACAGGTCGAGCCCGCGGGCCGCCTCGGCGCCCTGCGCGTAGGCGCGCGCCTCGAAGCGGTCGATCGCGGTCTGCGACAGCACGTTGACGCTGATGAGCTTCGTCGCGACGACGAGCACCGCGAGCGCCACGGGGATGAGCCCGAGCATGAGCCACCAGCGCAGCGTGCGGCGCTGGCCGTCGGTGAGCACACGACGACGGCGGGTCATCGCGACCCCTCCCTGCTGAGGATCCCGCGGGTCCCGCGGAGCGAGCGGGCGAGGCTGAGCGCCTCCCACGCGAGCAGCAGCGCGATCGGCACGCCGAGCACCCAGGCGATCTCGAGCCGCGCCTCCTCGGTGCGGTCGAGGTTCGCCTCGCCGTCGGCCGCCGCCATCGGGCCGAGCGCGTCGGCGATGGGCAGGCCCGGCGCGCGGTGCAGGTAGGTGATGCCGAGCTGGTCGGCGATCGCGCCGAGCTGCCCCTCGTCGATGCGTGAGAGCGCGTCGCCGCCGGCGGGGTCCTGCACGTACTGGTCCTGCGCGGCGGGGTCGAAGCTCGACACCCGCATCCGCCCGCCCTGCTCGGTGCCGTAGCCGAGCACGAGCCCGCGGTCGACGAGCCCGGCGACGTCGTCGAACGACTGCGGCTGATCCTCGGCGGTGTGCTCGCCGTCGCCGAGGTAGAACACGATCGCGGGCGAGTCCGGCTCGGCCGCCTGGCTGCGCTCGAGCTCGGTCTTGAGCAGGTCGTGGGCGACGGCGACGGAGGTGCCGCGCGACTGCTGCGCGATCTCCGGGCGCAGCGCCCGCACCATCTCGATCACGGCGGAGCCGTCGTCGGTGAGCGGCACCCGCAGGATCGCCTGCGAGTCGAAGGAGATGACCGAGAGGTCGGCGCCGGCGAAGGCGCGCGCGATCTCGACGACGTCCTCCTGCATGCCGGTCAGCCGAGGGTCGCTCCCCCAGTCCTCGGCGGCGATCGACTGCGACGTGTCGATCATGATGAACACGCGAGCCTGGATGGTCGCGGTGGGCACCTCGCCGCCGGG
The DNA here is from genome assembly GCF_054060915.1 of Agrococcus sp. UYP33. Lineage (NCBI taxonomy): Bacteria > Bacillati > Actinomycetota > Actinomycetes > Micrococcales > Microbacteriaceae > Agrococcus > Agrococcus sp. UYP33. Next base: position 2,001,518 of record NZ_JBSSDR010000001.1, on the reverse strand, counting down.
CAGGGCGGGCCGGAAGGCCATCGCGACCGCGAGCAGCACGAGCAGCGAGCGCCGCAGCCACGCGAGGCGGCGGCCGCGCACCGCGACGAGCTGCCAGAGGCAGAGCGCGAGCATCGCGACGCCGAGCACGGCGACGACGATCGGCAGGGTCGGGTGGAAGGTGATCACAGGCGCACCCTCCAGGCTGCGAGGCAGACGCCCGCGACGAGCACGAGCACGATGAGCGGCAGGGCGCCTGGCCGGTCGATGATCTGCACCTGCGGCGGGGTCTCGATGTAGCCGGCCTCGATCGCATTGACGCGGTCGACGATCTGCGGCACGGTCTGGGCGAAGTCGAGTGCGAAGTAGGCGCCGCCGGTGCCCTCGGAGACCTCGCGCAGCTCCTGCGAGGCCATGTCGCCGCCGAAGTCGAACGGGTTGATCGCGTACACCCGCACCTCGTTGTCGACGGCGAGCTGGCCGGCCTGCGGCAGCGAGAAGATCTGCTGGCCGTTCACGACGTTGTCGGTCGCGAGGATGATCGACCGCGGCCGCTCGCTCGCCTCGAGGTCGGCGAAGTCGAGCACGCACGAGGCGAGCCCGTCGCCGACGAGGGATGCGCCGAGGCCGCTCGCGGTGCCCGCGAGGTAGTTGAACTGCTCGTCGGGGCCGAGCGTGCCGCTCAGCGCCCGCTGGTAGCGGCCGAGCTGGCCGGCGATGTACTCGTAGTCGCTCGTGAGCGGGAAGGCCATGACGCTCGACGCGTCGAAGATGCGCATGCCGATGCGCTCGCCGTCGAGCTCGGACGCGATCTGCTGGTAGACGCCGAGGATCTCGGCGTCGACGTCGACCATCGACCCGGAGACGTCGAGGCACAGCACGATGTCGCGCTTGTAGTCCTCCTCCTGGTTCGCGCTGATGCCGGACGGGCGCGAGCCGATCGCGCCGGCGACCGCGACCCCGACGAGCGACGCGACGAGCGCGCCGCCGATCCAGAGCCGGTAGCGCAGCAGCGCGCCGCGGAACGCGGCGAGCGACGTCATCCGGTCGACGTGGGCGACGGGCAGGCCGCGATCGCGCTTGCGCCGCGGCAGCCAGAGCCCGAGCGCGGCGAGCAGCAGCCCGATGCCGATCGCGATCGGGAGCACCCACGGCCACAGCAGCGTCACATCCACGTCGACACCACCTGGCGCGCGGAGGCGATCGCCGCATCCGGGTCGTGCTTCGCCGCGCGCCGGAACGACGACGGGTAGTACTGCTCGACCGCGCCGTGCACGCTCGGCAGGTCGGCGCCCTGCAGGTCGCGCAGGGTCATCACCTCGGCGACGACGCCGGTGGACTCGTGCGCGAAGAAGCGCAGCACGAGGCTGAGCCGCTGCGCGAGGCCGCGGGCGTCGAGATCGCCGCGCTCGTGCTCCTCGGCGACCTCCTCGATCATCCCGAGGTACTTCTGCTTGACGCTGCGCACGTCGATCGGCACGGGCGGCGGGGGCGGCGGCTCGAGGATGCCGCGGGGGCGCGTCCAGAGCCACGCGAAGGCGTAGGCGGCCAGCACGAGCAGCAGCGCGGCCGCGCCGAGCAGCCACCACGGGCCGTAGCCGAACGGCCCGTACGTGTCGGGTGCCGGCAGCTGCGCGAGCGCCGCCGCCAGGGAGTGGACCAGATCAGCGGCGCGCACGGCGGTGCCTCTCGAGCAGCCGGAACAGCCCGCCGATCGCGCCGGCGCTGTCGCCGATGCGCACCGAGGCGATGCCGAGGGTGCGCAGGCCCGCCTCGAGCCGCTGGCGCCGCTCGGCGGTGGCCTCGTCGAACGCCCTGCGGAGCCCGCGGTCGCGGCGCAGGAACGGCGGCAGGCCGAGCCCGGAGTCGACGCCGACGAGCTCGCGGTGGTCGCGGTGGCGCGACATGAGGTCGGCGTCGCCGATCGACACCCACAGCACCTCGTGCCGGGTGTGGAGCCTGCCGAGGTGCACGTCGAGGTCGTGCGTGTAGGCGAGGTCGTCGGCGATCACGACGATGATCGAGCGCCGGCGCATCCGCCGCACGGCCTGCCCGAGCACGCCCTCGAGGTCGGAGCGCGGCCCCTCGAGCGCGATCGTCTCGTCGACGCGGCGCAGCATGCGCTCGAGGTGCGACTCGGAGCCGCCCTCCTGCATGCTCTCGAGCCGGTCGGCGTCGCCCATGAGCAGGCCGACGCGGTCGCCGTGCCGGGTCGCCAGGTAGCCGAGCACGCCCGCGACGAGGATCGCGATCTCCTGCTTCGTCTCCCCCGACTCCGCCGTCGCCGCCATGTTGCGGCCGGAGTCGACCACGAGCAGCAGGGTGTGCTGCCGCGACGCGATGTACCGCTTCACGAGCGGCACGTGGCTGCGCGCGGTCGCCTTCCAGTCGATGTCCTTGACATCGTCGCCCGGCTGGTACTCGCGCAGGTCGTCGAAGTCGTGGCTGCGGCCGTGGTGGATCGACGCGTACTCGCCGTCGAGCAGCTCGAGGGTGCGGCGGTGCGCGTGGATCGACATGGTGGTCTTCACCTTGCGCAGTCGTCGCTCCACGACGGGTCCTACGGGGTCCGCACAGCGGCGAAGATCGCGTCGATGATCTCCTCGCTCGTCACGCCGTCGGCCTCCGCCTCGTAGCCGAGGATGAGGCGGTGCCGCAGGATGGCGTGCCGCAGGTCCTTGACGTCCTCCGGGATCACCCAGTCGCGGCCCTGCACGAGCGCGAGCGCGCGCGACGCCTGCGCGAACGACAGCGAGCCGCGCGGGCTCGCGCCGTACTCGATGTAGCCGGCGAGCTGCGCGCCGATGTAGTCCTTCGCGTGCCGCGTCACGTACATGAGCTGTACGACGTAGTTCGTGATCGCCTGGTCGACGTAGACCCGCTTCACGAGCGCCTGCAGGAAGCGCACGTCGTCGAGCGACGCGACCGGCTCGTCCGGTGCCTCGAAGACGCCCGTCTCGGCGCGGCGCACGATCTCGGCCTCCTCCGTCGGCGACGGGTAGGTGAGGATCTCCTTCAGCAGGAAGCGGTCGAGCTGCGCCTCGGGCAGCGTGTAGGTGCCCTCCTGCTCGATCGGGTTCTGCGTCGCGAGCACGAGGAACGGCTCCGGCAGCCGGTGCGTCTCCCCGCCGATCGAGGTCTGGCGCTCCTGCATCGCCTCGAGCATCGCCGACTGCGTCTTCGCGCTCGAGCGGTTGATCTCGTCGAGCAGCACGAAGTTGGCGTGCACCGGCCCGAGCTGCGTGCGGAAGTCGCCCGAGTGCTGGTCGTAGATCTGGGTGCCGACGATGTCGCTCGGCAGCAGGTCGGGGGTGCACTGGATGCGGTGGAACGACGCCGTCACCGATCGCGCGAGCGTCGCGGCGGCGGTGGTCTTCGCGAGCCCCGGCACCGACTCCATGAGCACATGGCCGCCCGTGAGCAGCGCGACGAGCAGCGAGCGCAGCAGCTGGTGCTGGCCGACGACCGTCGACTGGAACGACTGCTCGACCGCGCGGATGATGCGCTTCGCGCGCTCCAGCTCCTCGGGCGTGATGGGGTCCCGGCCGGGGACTGCGTTCGACACGGGCGCTCCTTCTGGCATGGTGGCGGCGGCGGTCGCCTCGCTCACGGTACCCGGCGGCCGGTGCGAGCCGCTGGACGGCCGCTGGACGGAGCGTCGTCGTCGGCGCCGCCGCCCGTCCGACGGGTGGCGAGCACCGCCGCGATCGCGACCGTCGCGATGACCGGCAGCATCGCGAGGTTGAGGCCGCCGTAGCCGGCGAGCCCGAGCAGCGGACCGGCCGCCGCCCCCGCGGCGGCGCCCGCGAGGCCCATCACGAGGTCGCTGCGCCCCTGCAGCGCCGGCCGCAGCGCCGGCACGACGGCGCCCGCGACGATCGTCGACCCGGCGACCGTCGCGGCGCTCCAGCCGAGGCCGAGCAGCGCGAGCCCCACGGGCGCGAGGTCGGGCCCGAGCAGCAGGTTCGCGATGACCGACGAGAGCAGGATCACGGCGCCCAGCAGCGTCGTCGCGCGCGGGCCGACGCGGTCGGTCAGCCAGCCGAAGACCGGCGAGAGCGCGTACATGCCGGCGGTGTGGGCGCTCATCGTGAAGCCGATGAGCGCGAGCGCGTGGCCGGCGTGCTCGAGGTGCACGGGCGTGAGCGCCATCACGCCGACCATCGTGGCGTGGGCGGCGGCGACCGCGACGACGGCCGCGACCGCGCGCGGGTGGTCGCGCAGCCGCAGCCGAGCGGTCGGGCCGACCGCGGCGGGCGCGTCGGCGCGGCTCTCGAGCAGCGGGTCCGGCCGCAGCAGCAGCCACAGCACCGCCGCCATGAGCGCGGTCGCGGCGCCGGAGATGACGTAGGCGCCGACGAGGTGCGGCAGCCCGAGCGCCGTGCCGAGCGCGTCGCCCGGCGCGATGAGGTTGGGGCCGACGATCACGCCGATCGTCGTCATCCAGACGACGAGGGCGAGGTCGCGCCCGCGCCGCGACGGCTGCGAGAGGTCGGTGGCGGCGAAGCGCGACTGCAGGTTGACGGCCATCGCGCCGCCGAGCAGCAGGAAGCCGGGCAGCACGATCCACGGCGAGCCGAGCGCGCCGCCGACCGCGAGCAGCACCGTGCCGACGAGCGCGAGCAGCGCGCCGGCGGTGAGGGCGATGCGCCGGCCGCGCCGGTGCGCGAGTCGCGCGAGCGGCAGCGCGAGCCCGGCGCCGCCGAGCGTGAGCAGCGTCGCGGCGAGCCCGGCGAGCTCCTCGCGCCCGGTCACCTGCGCGACGAGCAGTGAGCCGACGCCCAGGGCGACGCCGTTCGCGACGCCGCCGAGCGCCTGCACCGCCGACAGCACCACGAGGGTGCGGCGCTGCGACGGGTGCGGTGCGCCTGCGGCGGTCACGGCAGGCTCAGGCCGTGACGACGGTGGCCTCGCCCGCGGGCAGGCCCTGCTCGGCGGCGAGCTTCCGCGCCTCCTCGATGAGCGTCGGCACGATGAGCGCCTCGGGGACGGTCTTGACGACCTCGCCCTTGATGAAGATCTGCCCCTTGCCGTTGCCGGACGCGACGCCGAGGTCGGCCTCGCGGGCCTCGCCCGGACCGTTGACGACGCATCCCATGACGGCGACGCGCAGCGGCACCTGCACGTCCTTGAGGCCCTCGGTGACCGCGTCGGCGAGCGAGTAGACGTCGACCTGCGCGCGGCCGCACGACGGGCACGACACGATCTCGAGCTTGCGCTCGCGGAGGTTGAGCGACTGCAGGATCTGCAGGCCGACCTTGATCTCCTCGGCGGGCGGGGCCGAGAGCGAGACGCGGATGGTGTCGCCGATGCCCTCGGCGAGCAGGATCGCGAAGGCCGTCGACGACTTGATCGTGCCCTGGAACGCCGGGCCCGCCTCCGTGACGCCGAGGTGCAGCGGCCAGTCGCCGCGCTCGGCGAGCATCCGGTAGGTCTTCACCATGACGACCGGGTCGTTGTGCTTGACCGAGATCTTGAAGTCGTGGAAGTCGTGCTCCTCGAACAGGCTCGCCTCCCAGACCGCCGACTCGACGAGCGCCTCGGGCGTCGCCTTGCCGTACTTCTCGAGCAGGCGCGGGTCGAGCGAGCCGGCGTTGACGCCGATGCGCAGGCTCACGCCCGCGGCCTTCGCGCGCTTCGCGATCTCGCCGACCTGGTCGTCGAACTTGCGGATGTTGCCCGGGTTGACGCGCACGGCGGCGCAGCCCGCGTCGATCGCCTGGTAGACGTACTTCGGCTGGAAGTGGATGTCGGCGATGACCGGGATCTGGCTCTTCTTCGCGATGATGTGCAGCACATCCGCGTCGTCCTGGCTCGGCACCGCGACGCGCACGATGTCGCAGCCGGTCGCCGTCAGCTCGGCGATCTGCTGGAGCGTCGCGTTGATGTCGGTGGTCTTCGTCGTGGTCATCGACTGCACCGAGACGGGCGCGTCACCGCCGACGAGCACCTTGCCGACCTTGATCTGCCTGCTCTTGCGACGGGGCGCGAGCGTGAGCGGCTCGGGCTTGCCGAGATTGATGGCTGCCATGGTCGCAAGCCTACGCGCGCTGGCCCTGAGAGCCGCGCCGCCCGACCGCCGGGCCGGTCGCCGGGTCCGGGACTGCGATGATCGAGGCGTGATCACGGCAGCAGCGGACGGCTCCTCCCTCGGCAATCCCGGGCCCACCGGCTGGGGCTGGTACATCGACGATGCCCGCTGGGCGGCCGGCGGCCAGCGGCAGGGCACGAACAACATCGGCGAGCTCTCGGCGGTGATCGACCTGCTGCAGCAGACCGAGGGCGTCGACGAGCTGCTGATCCTGTGCGACAGCCAGTACGTCATCAAGTCGATCACGCAGTGGATGCCCGGCTGGAAGCGCAAGGGCTGGCGGAAGGCCGACGGCAAGCCGGTGATGAACCGCGAGCTGCTCGAGGAGCTCGACCGCCTCATGACGGCGCGGAAGGCGGCCGGCGGCGTGGTGCGCTTCGAGTGGGTGCGCGGCCACGCGGGGCATCCGCTCAACGAGGAGGCCGACCGGCTCGCGAACGGCGCCGCGACCGCCTACCAGCGCGGCGCGGTGCCGGATGCGGGACCCGGGTTCGGCGGCGTGACGCGCGCGCCCGCGCCGCCTGCCGCTGCCACGCCCGCGCCGGGACCCGCAGCGCCCACGCCGGCACCCGCTCGGCCGTCGACGTCCGTCGGCCTGTTCGACGACCTCGACGGCTTCGGGGCCGACGACGTCCTCCCGGCCGCCGAGCCCGCCGCCGACCCCGACGAGGCGGCCGTCGTGCGCCTCGAGCGGGAGCTGCTGCGCGACGACGTGCGCGCCGACCGCGCGCGCGTCGCGGCGCTGCTGCATCCCGAGTGGGAGGAGATCGGCGCGTCGGGCCGCCGCTGGAGCCGCGAGCAGCTGCTCGCCGAGGTCGCCCCGCTCCCCTCGCCGGTCGAGCTCGAGCTGCTCGCCGCCCACCGCGTCGCAGCCGACGCGCTCCTCATCGTCTGGCGCGGCACGGGCGCGACCGAGGCGCTGCGCAGCTCGCTGTGGGTGCGCGCCGACGGGAGCTGGCGCCAGCGGTTCCACCAGGGCACGCCGCTGCAGGGATAGCCGCTGCCACGATCGCATCTGGTGGCGACGCGGCGACCGGAGTTCAGTGGGCGGTGCCCACGAGCCCGCTGCACCGCAGCCCCTGCCGCTCGCGGCCACGGGATGGAGGATGCGGATGGTGCCCGAACCGGATGATCAGGCGCTCAAGGCGAAGCATCGGACGATGTGGGCCTCGGGCGACTACCCGACCATGGTCGAGACGTTCCTGCTGCCCCTCGGGCCGCGGCTCGTGGCCGCCGCGGGCGTCGAGGCCGGCGCGCGCGTGCTCGACGTCGCGGCCGGCACCGGCAACGCGTCGCTCCCCGCGGCCGCCGCCGGCGCCGAGGTGACGGCGAGCGACCTCACGCCCGAGCTGCTCGAGGCCGGCCGCCGCCGTGCCGAGGAGGCCGGGCTGCAGCTCGCGTGGGTGGAGGCCGACGCCGAGCTTCTGCCGTTCGCGGACGCGTCGTTCGACGTCGTGCTGTCGTCGATCGGCGTCATGTTCGCCCCGCACCACCAGGCAGCGGCCGACGAGCTCGTGCGCGTGTGCGCGCCCGGCGGCACCGTCGCGCTGCTGAGCTGGACGCCGGAGGGGATGCTCGGTGCGCTCTTCCGCACGATGAAGCCGTTCGCGGCGCCGCCGCCCTCGGGCGCGCAGCCCCCGCCGCTCTGGGGCAGCGAGGCGCACCTCGCCGAGCTGTTCGGCGACCGGGTCCGGTTCCACACGCTCGAGCGCGACACGCTCCAGATCACCGCCTTCGCGCAGCCGCGCGACTACGCCGTGCACTTCAAGGCCAACTACGGCCCGACGATCGCGGCCCGCGCGAACGCCGAGCGCGAGGGCAGGGCAGAGGAATTCGACGCCGCCCTCGACGCGTTCTGCGACGAGTGGGATCGCGGCTCGGACGGCCGCGCCCGGTTCGAGAAGGAGTACCTGATCGCGGTCGGCACCCGCAGCGCGTAGAAGGCCTAGCCGCCGAAGACGCTGATCGGCTTGACGATGTCGGCGTAGATGAGCAGCGCGCTCATGACGCCGAGCACGCCGGTGACGACGAGCGTCACCGGCACCCACTTCGCGGTGTCGAGCGGCTTCGCGACCGTGCCGCGCAGCCGCGCCCACCCGCGGCGCACGGCGTCGACGATGGCGCCCAGCACGTGGCCGCCATCGAGCGGCATGAGCGGGATGAGGTTGAAGACGAAGAGCGCCACGTTGAGGCTCGCCAGCAGCTGCACCATCGCGCTCACGCGCTCGAGCACCGGCACCTGGTCGAGCGCGGCGATCTCGCCCGCCATGCGCCCGACGCCGACGACCGACATGGGGCCGTTCGGGTCGCGCTCCCCCGGCCCGAACGCGGCCTCGGCGACGTCGACGAGTCGCTGCGGCAGGTTGAGGATGAGCTCGCCGACGCGCACGACGTTGTCGCCGACCGCGGGGAGCACGGCGGATGCGGGCTGCTGCTCGATGACGTAGAGCGGCCCGACGCCGACGAAGCCGATGGTCTCGGTGACCGGGGCGCCGCCCGACTCGACGCGCTCGCCGCGGTCGTCGAAGACGTAGCGCTCGGTGGCGAGCGGCGTGACCTCGAGGGCGAGCTCGCGGCCGTCGCGCTCGATGTCGAACGACGTCGCGACGCCGGCGCGGTCGCGGATCGCGGCCTGCACGTCGGCCCAGCCGGCGACGGGCTGCCCGTCGATGCGCACGATCGTGTCGCCTGGCAGCATGCCGGCGGCCGCGCCGGGCGCCTCGGGATCGCCGGGCGCGCACTCGGTGCGCTCCTCGGTCGCCGAGATCACGCACTCCGAGACCGCCGAGACGGTCGTCGACGGCACGGCGATGCCGAACCCGCACAGCACGAGCGCGTAGAGCACGGTCGCGAGCAGCAGGTTCATGGTCGGCCCGCCGAGCATGATGACGATGCGCTTCCAGGTCGCGAGCCGCCAGAAGGCCCGGTGCTCCTCGCCCTCGTGGATCGTCTCGGCGCTCGAGTCGCGCGCGTCCTGCACGAGCGTGTCGAGGAACCCGGTCGAGGCGTCGCGCGACTCCCCGCCCGGCCGCAGCGGCGGGAACATGCCCGACATCGAGATGTAGCCGCCGAGCGGGATGGCCTTGACGCCGTACTCCGTCTCGCCCTTGCGGAACGAGAGGAGGGTCGGGCCGAAGCCGATCATCCACTGGCCCACGCGCACGCCGAACGCCTTCGCGGGCCACAGGTGGCCCAGCTCGTGCAGGCCGATCGATACGGCGAGGCCGATGACGACGACGAGCACGCCGACGATGTAGAGCAGCACGGGTTCCATCGCCGCTCAGGCTAGCCGCATAGCCGATGTCCCTACGCTGTGGCGCATGGCAGGCGCCCCAGCATCGACCCGCGCGAGGGCGGTCGCCGAGCGCATCCCCAAGCAGGCATCCGACGGCCGCGGCATCGTGCTCGGCGTGGTCGGCCTCGCGCTCGTGCTGCTGCTCGCCTGGATCATGACCCGGCCGGACGCCGACCCGGTCCGGCAGACGGCGACCGTCGAGGGCGGCGTGCCCGGGCCCGTCGGGTCGTGGAGCGGCGAGCAGCTCGAGCACGCGGCGATCGTCATGCGCGCCGGCCGCGACCTCGGCATGACCGAGCGCGACGTGCAGGTCGCGGTGATGACCGCGATGGGCGAGTCGAGCCTGCGGGTGCTCGACCGCGGCGACGACGCCGGCCCCGACTCGCGCGGCCTGTTCCAGCAGCGCGACCCGTGGGGGCCCTACGAGGTGCGCATGGACGCCTACGGCTCGGCCGTGCTCTTCTACCGAGCGCTCGCGGAGGTCGGCGGGCGCGACGCGATGGAGCCGACGCTCGTCGCGCACGCGGTGCAGATCAACCGCGATCCGAACCACTACGCCCGCTGGTGGGACGACGCGGCCGAGGTGGTCGCGGCGATCGACCGGGCGGGCGTCGTGGTGGTCGTCGAGCGGGCCTAGGGCTACCGGCCGACGCCGCAGACGTCGTCGGCGACGCGGCGCGCCCAGCGCTCCGCCTGCAGGACGAGCTCGAGCGTCAGCTCGCCGGGCTCGTGCTGCTCGAGCACCCGCTCGATCGCGGGGATGATGTCGAGGAAGCCGATCTCGCCGGCGTGGAAGGCGTGCACCGCCTGCTCGTTCGCGGCGTTGAAGACGGCCGGGTAGGTGGAGCCGAGCTGCCCGACCCGCTTCGCGAGCGCCACCGCGGGGAAGGCGGTCTCGTCGAGCGGCTCGAACGTCCAGCTCGAGGCGGTCGTCCAGTCGAGCGGCGCCCCGACGCCGGGCACCCGGTGCGGCCAGTCGAGGCCGAGCGAGATCGGCAGCCGCATGTCGGGCGGCGAGGCCTGCGCGATCGTCGAGCCGTCGGCGAACTCGACCATCGAGTGCACGATCGACTGCGGGTGCACCGTGACGTCGATCTGCGCGAGCGGGACGTCGAACAGCAGGTGCGCCTCGATCACCTCGAGTCCCTTGTTCACGAGCGTCGCGGAGTTCGTCGTCACCATCGGCCCCATGTCCCACGTGGGGTGGGCGAGCGCCTCCGCGGGGTCGACGTCGGCCATCCGCTCGCGGGACCAGCCGCGGAACGGCCCCCCGGATGCCGTCAGCACGAGGCGACGCACCTCCCCGTGGTCGCCCGCGCGCAGGCACTGGGCGATGGCCGAGTGCTCCGAGTCGACCGGCACGATCTGGCCGGGCGCCGCCCGCCGCATGACGAGGTCGCCGCCGGCGATGAGCGACTCCTTGTTCGCGAGCGCGAGCGTCCTGCCCGCGTCGAGCGCGGCGAGCGTGGGCGCGAGCCCGACCGAGCCGGTGATGCCGTTGACCACGACGTCGCAGTCGACCGACTCGATCATCGTCACGGCCGCGTCGGCGCCGAGGGCCGCCTCGCCGCCGAAGGCCGCCTGCTGCGCCTCGAGCCCCGCCCGGTCGCTGCCGGCGACGAGCCCGACGACCTCGAAGCGGTCCTGGTTGGCGCGGATGACGTCGAGCGTCTGCGTGCCGATCGACCCGGTCGAGCCGAGGATGATGACGCGGCGGCGCATCAGCGCTCCCCCTGCTCGCCCGCGACGACGATGGTGGGCTCGTGCAGCACCGGGAAGGCGACGGACGAAGCGATGAAGCAGTCGCGGCCGGCCTGCCCGTGCGCGTCGAGCGCATCCGCCGCCCGCGCGGCGTCGGTGATCGTCACGACGGGGTGCAGCACCGCCTCGGTGAAGCGGCCGCCGGAGCCCTCGGTCACCATCGTGCCGGTCGCGGCGTCGCGGTAGGCGGTGACGACGATGCCGCGGCTCGCCGCCTGGTGCAGGTACGAGAGCATGTGGCACTGCGCGAGCGCGGCGAGCAGCAGCTGCTCGGGGTTGTGGCGCCCGCGATCGCCGCGGAAGGTCCTGTCGGCGGAGCCGAGGATGTCGGGGAGCCCGTCGACGCGGACGACGTGGTCGCGAGCGTAGGAGCGGTACGTGCTCGTGCCCTCGTCGCCGGCCCCGGTCCACTCGACCTCGACGGCGTAGGCGTGCTGCATCGGCATGGCATCAGCGTAGGCGTCGCACGCTCCCGGCTCGCTGCCCGGCGTAGGATCGAGCGCATGACCGACATCGCCATCTCCGCGCCGTCCCGCTCCGTCGTCACCGAGATCCCCGGCCCGAAGAGCCGCGCGCTGCTCGAGCGCAAGGCCAAGGCGGTGCCGCAGGGCATCCCCCACCAGCTGCCCGTCTTCATCGAGTCCGCGCACGACGCGATCATCACCGACGTCGACGGCAACCGCTTCATCGACCTCGGCTGCGGCATCGGCGTGACCACCGTCGGCCACACGAACGACGCCGTCGTCGCCGCCGTGCGCGAGCAGGTCGGCAAGCTCACGCACTCGCTGTTCGGGACCACGCCCTACGAGCCGTACGTGCGCGTCGCCGAGTACCTCGCCGCGCACACCCCCGGCGACCACGACAAGAAGACGTTCTTCGTCAACTCCGGCTCGGAGGCCGTCGAGAACGGCGTCAAGGTCGCCCGCAAGTTCACCGGCCGCCGCGCGGTCGCCGTCGTCGAGCACGGCTACCACGGCCGCACGAACCTGACGATGACCATGAACTACAAGCCGGCCCCGTACGCGACCGGCATGGGCCCGCTCGCGTCCGACATCTTCCACGCGCCGGGCTCCTACCCGCTGCAGGACCAGCTCGACGGCGTCGAGGCCGCCGAGCGCACCCAGTACTACCTCGAGAAGCACGTCGGCGTCTCCGACCTCGCGTGCCTCGTCATCGAGCCCATCCAGGGCGAGGGCGGCTTCATCGTGCCCGCCGACGGCTACCTGCCGGCGATGCAGGAGTGGTGCACCGCGAACGGCGTCGTCATGATCGCCGACGAGGTGCAGTCCGGCATCTGCCGCACCGGCACGACGTTCGCCTCAGAGCAGCTGGGCTGGGTGCCCGACATGGTGCTCTCGGCGAAGGGCATCGCGGGCGGCCTGCCGCTCGCCGGCGTCACCGGCCGCGCCGAGATCATGGACTCCGTGCACGTCGGCGGCATCGGCGGCACGTTCGGCGGCAACCCGGTCGCGTGCGCCGCTGCGGTCGCGGTCTTCGAGCAGATCGAGGCGAACGACCTCAACGCCGAGGCGCAGCGCATCGAGCGCGTCCTGCGCCCGCTGCTCGACGGCCTCGCCGAGCAGCACCCCGAGATCATCGAGGTGCGCGGTCGCGGCGCGATGCTCGCGATCGAGTTCATCGACCCCGAGTCGGGCGCGCCCATCCCGACCGCGCCGATCTCGCAGGCGGCGGGCCTCGACGGCGTGCTCGTGCTCACGGCCGGCACCGACTACAACGTGCTGCGCTTCCTGCCGAGCCTGAAGATCACCGACGACCAGCTGCGCGAGGCCGTCGACGTCATCGGCCGCGCGATCGCCTCGACGAAGTCCGTGTGATGCTCGTCGGGGTCCCGCGCGAGACCAAGGCCGACGAGGCGCGCGTCGCGCTGACGCCCGCCGGTGCGGCGGAGCTCGTCGCCCGTGGCCACGAGGTCGTCGTCGAGGCCGGCGCGGGCCTCGGCAGCGGGATCCCGGACGAGGCCTACGTCGCGGCCGGCGCGCGCACCGTCGCGACGGCCGCCGAGGCGTGGGCCTCGGAGCTCGTCGTGAAGGTCAAGGAGCCGACGCCCGCGGAGCTCGGCTTCCTGCGCGACGACCTGACCCTCTTCACCTACCTGCACCTCGCGGCGTCCCCGGAGCTCGCGCAGGCGCTGCTCGAGCGCGGCACGACGGCGATCGCCTACGAGACGGTGCGCGCGCCCGACGGGTCGCTGCCGCTGCTCGCGCCGATGAGCGAGGTCGCCGGCCGGCTCTCGGTCACGCAGGGCGCGTCGCTCCTCACCGCGCCGGCGGGCGGCGCCGGGTTGCTGCTCGGCGGCGTGCCGGGCACGCGCGCGGGTCACACCGTCGTGCTGGGCGGCGGCGTCGCAGGCACCGCGGCCGTCGAGATGGCGGTCGGCCTCGGCTCGCGCGTCACCGTGCTCGACGTCTCGCTGCCGCGGCTGCGCCAGTTCGACGTCGTCTACGGCGGACGGGTGCAGACGCTGCACTCCAACCTCGTCACCGTGGCCGAGTCGGTCGCCGACGCCGACCTCGTGATCGGCTCGGTGCTCATCCCCGGGGCGAAGGCGCCCAAGCTCGTCACGAGCGCGATGGTCGAGGGCATGCGCCCCGGCTCGGTGCTCGTCGACATCGCGATCGACCAGGGCGGCTGCTTCGCCGACTCGCGGCCGACGACGCACCGCGAGCCGACGTTCCGCGTGCACGGCTCGGTCTTCGCGTGCGTCGCGAACCTGCCGGGCGCGGTGCCGCGCACCTCGACGTCGGCGCTCACGAATGCGACGCTCGCGGCGACCACGCGGATCGCCGACCTCGGCTGGCGCGAGGCGCTGCGGGCGGATGCTGGTCTCGCACAGGGCCTCAACACGAGCGGCGGGCAGGTCGTCCACCCGGGCGTCGCCTCGTCGCTCGGCGCTCAGGCCGTGCCGGTCGCCTCGCTGCTCGGGTAGCGCAGCCGCTCGAGGCGCCCGTCGGCGAGCACCCACGCGGGTGCTGCGCGCATCGGCGGCGCCGGCGGCGCGTTGCGCAGCACCTGCCGGAGCGCCCGCTCGTCGACGCCGAGCACGACGACCGGCCGGTCTGCCCGCAGCCGGTCGAGCTCGCCCCACGCCGCCTCCCACTCGGCGACGGTGCCCGCGACGACGTCGCCGGGCTGGCCGGGCCGCGCCGCCTCGCGGGCGACCGCGGGCATCGCCGCGGCCGGCCCGAGCACGATCGCAGCGCGGCCGGTCGGCATCGGCACCGAGCGCGGCGCCCGGCGCGGCGCCCGCTCCTCCGCGATCGCGAGCTGGATGCGCTCGTCGCGCAGCCAGCCCGCCCCGGGTGGCAGCGTGCCGTCGTGCAGCGCGCCGGCGCCGCCCGCCACGAGGTGCTCCTGGCGGCTGGCGATCCGCAGCAGGATGCGCAGCTCGGCGAGCGGCGCGAGCTGCCCCATCGCGCTCGAGGCGCGCCGCGCGGTGAGCGCGACCGGCGCCCCCTCGCGCATCCTGCGCGCGAGCAGCTGCACGACGATCGCCTGCTGCTCCTCCGCCAGCCGGGCGAGCTGCAGGTCGAGGTCGTCGACGACGAGCGGCGCGGCGCCCGCGCGCTCCGTCTGCGGCTCCCACAGCGCGTCCCAGAGCGCATCTTCGCGGTCGACGACCGGGCAGCCGAGCTGCGTCGCGAGCAGGTCGGCGAGCCCCGTCCTGCCGCTCGCCGCGCCGCCGATCGCGAGCAGCGGCCCGTCGGTCGCGGGCCGCCACCGGGCAGGGGCGACGCGCTGCTCGGCCGGCAGGTCGACGAGCCCGAGGCGGATGCCGTCACCCGGTACGGCCGCGAGCGGGAGCCGCTCGGGCAGCGGCTCGCACCACGGCCGCGGCGGGCGCGGCTGCCCGGCAGCAGCGGCGACGAGCCGCGCGAGGTGCGCCGGGGAGGCGATGGCCCCCTGCGCCGTGCACGTCGCGCCGCCGCTCACGCGGACGACGCATCGTCCGCGCGCCTCGAGCGGGATCGCGGCCGCCTCGGCGGTGCCGGTGATCGCGAGCGCGTCGTGCGGCTCGGTCACCCGCAGCGAGATCCGGATGCCGCAGTTCGCGAGCAGCGCGTCGCGCACGGCCTCGGCGGGCCGCTGCGTGCACAGCACGAGGTGCACGCCGAGCGAGCGACCGCGCGCGGCGAGGTCGACGAACAGCCGGTGCAGGTCGGGCAGCTCCTGCAGCATCGCCGCGAACTCGTCGACGACGATCACGAGCCGCCCGAGCCCCGCCGCCTCGTCGACCGCACGCGCCCCCTGGGCCGCGAGCATCCGCTCTCGCCGCCGGAGCTCGGCCCGCAGGCTCTCGATCGCGCGCCTCGCGCCCGCCTCGTCGAGGTCGGTCATGACGCCGACGCAGTGCGCGAGCGCCGCGATCGGCGCGAACGAGGCGCCGCCCTTGAAGTCGACGAGCAGGAACGCGACTTCGGCGGTCGACCTGCCCGTCGCCATGGCGGCGACCCAGGCGAGCAGCAGCTCGCTCTTGCCCGAGCCGGTCGTGCCGCCGACGACGGCGTGCGGGCCGTCGCGCACGAGGTCGAGCTCGATCGGCGCGTCGTCGGCGAGGAAGATCGCGGCGAGCCCGCCGGTCGCGACCGGCAGCGCCTCGAGCTCGACGCGCCCGGTCCCGCCCGCACCACGGATGCCCGCGTGCGCCGCGGCACGCGCGAGCAGCGCGACCGCGGCCGCCGCCTCCCGCTCGGCGAGCGCCACCGGAGCGCACGTGCGGTCGCCGGAATCCGACGGACGCAGCCGCGCGCGGTCGAGCGCGACGTACACCACGACGCGGCACTCGCGCGGCAGTGCCGACGCTACCGGTGCGATCGCCACCGTCGCCTCGAACCCCTCGCCCACGAGCCGCACGGTCGCGCCCGGCTCGCGGTGGAGCTGGTGCGGCGCCGCCGCGAGCCAGTCCCACGCCGGGTCGTCCGGCGCGATAAGCGCAGCGGCATCCGGCGGCACGGTCTCGAGCAGCTGCACGACCGCGGCTCGAGCGACGGCCAGGGCGATGGGCGCGGGCCCGACCAGCCCGAGCCCATCGCTCGCATCGACGAGCACCGGCCCGAGCAGCGTGGCGGCGGCGGAGCGCAGCCGCTCGGCTTCGGCCGCGGCGCCGATGCTGCGCACGAGCCGGTCGCTCGCGGGCACCGCGCCGTCGACGGCGACGCCCGAGGGCAGCGCGCCGATGCCGAGCACGATCGGGAGGCCGGCATCGCCCGCCACCGCCCGCCAGCGGTGCGGATCGTGCGCGGGCCGGGCCGCGAGCGCGCGAGGTCCCGGATGCGCGCGGGCGAGCGCCGCACGCCGCTCGTCGAGCGCGGCATCGACCCGGTCGGCGACCGCGGCGAGCTCCGCGCGCCAGCGCTCCTCCTCGCGCCGCCGACGCCGGCGCCGCACACGTCGCCCGTCGCCGAGGCTCGCGAGCGCGATCACGGGGCCGAGGAGCGCGAGCACGAGCACCGTCGGCGTCTGCAGCAGCAGCCAGAGCGCGCCGGCGCCGAGCACCGGGGCGAGGCTCGCGAGCAGCGGGAACGACGCGGGCTCGGGCTCCGACGGTGCCCGCGGCAGGGCGATGCGCGTCTCCATGCCGGCAGGATGGCCGCCGCGGAGGGCGGGCCGTCGTCGGCCGTCCCGACCCTGTGGAGAGCGGCCTCAGCGGCCCACGAGCGACGCCGGGTTGAGGCTCGCGAGCAGCGGGCGCAGCCTGCCCGCGCCGGCGTCGCGGGCGGCGAGCACGTCGTCGCTCAGCCGCCACGCGTCGTCCACCTCGGCGTCGGTCGGCGGCGCCGCGGCGAAGACCGCCCGGTCGACGCGGGCGGCGAGCTCGCGCATCCGCTCGTCGGCGGCCGCCTGCTCGAGCCGCGTGCCGTCGGGCTGCGGCGGCTCGCCGCGGTCGCGCAGCCGATCGACGAGCTCGGTCCATGCCCCCTCCGCGCGGTCGCGCGGCGCGTCCGCGCGCCGCCGCCTCCGGCGCCGCACGACCTTCGCGACGACGAGGCCGACGGGCAGCGCCGCGACGAGGGCGAGCAGCCCCAGCACGGCGGCGCCGGCGCCGAGCACGGCCAGCAGCCGCGAGGCCGGGTCGCCGGTGTCCTGCGGCGCGCTCGGCGCCGCTGGGTCGGCGCCCTGCTCCTGTCCTCCCGGGGCCGGCACCGGCGCCTGCTGCGCGGGCGGCTCCTCGACGACCGACGGCGCGCCGTCCTCCTCCTCGGGGATGGGCCGCTCGTCCGCCACCACGTCGATGCCGACCCAGCCGGAGGTGGTGCGCACCTCGATCCAGGCATCCGCGTCGGCGCCGCGGACGACGGTCGGCACGCCGGCCGCGACCACGTCGGGCGTGTAGCCGACCACGACCCGCGCGTCGAAGCCGAGCTGCCGGGCGAGCAGCATCGCGGCCGTCGCGTACTGCTCGGCGTCGCCGATCATCGGCTCGCGGAACAGCTCCTCGAGCCGCTCGAGCGAGTGGCCGGGGCGCGACGGCGCCTCCTCCTCGAGCACGCCGTGGCTGACGTAGCCCGCGGCTCGGAGGCCGTCGACCATGGCGGCGAGCCGCTCGCCCTGCGTGCTCGCCTCGCCCGTCCACGAGGCGAGGGCCTCGAGCATCGCGTCCGGGAGCACCTCGGAGCCCTGCGCGGGATCGGCGGGCTCGAGCGCCGCCACGCCCTCGCCAGCGACCACCGGCGTGCCGGGCTCGACGAGCAGCTGGTAGCCGTCGCCGGCGCCGAGCCCCGGGGCCACGACGAGCGCGCCGAGCGCCGCGTCGCGGTGGAGCCCGGAGGCGAGCAGGTCGGAGCGCGGGCCGACGAACCGGATCCCCGACGCCACGCCGACGCTCGGCAGCCACGGGCCGCGCAGCTCGCCGATCGTGATGCCGACGATGCGGCCCCGCCCCTCCTCGGCGCTCGCGACGCGCTCGAAGGCGGCCCGTCCGACGCCGAGCACCTCGCCGTCGTAGTCGTCGAGCGCGGCGACGCGGATGCGGTCGCCCGGCTCGAGGCCGGTCGCGGTCAGCTGCGTGGCCTCGCGCGCGTCGATCGCCCAGTTCGCGCGGTAGCCCGAGAGCGGCGAGGCGCCCTCGAGCGTCACCGACGACGCGCTGTCGCCGCGCAGCACCACGCGCTCGGGCAGCGGCAGGAGGGCGCCCGCTGCCGCCCCGCCGCCGCCCGCGAGCAGCGCGACGAGCGCACCGGCACCGACGCGGCGCGCGAGCGACGACAGGGCGCGCGGCGCCCGGCTGCGGCGGCGGGCCTGCCGCACGACCGTCACGTACGCCGTGATCGGCACGATCGTCAGCAGTCCCGTGAGCCAGGGCGCGGGCAGGTCGGTCGGTCCCCAGAGGATCGCCCAGATGGCGAGGAGCGCCGGCACGAGCGCCGCGGCCTCCGCGCGGCGCGATCGCAGCGCGAGCGTGACCGCGACGATCGTGCCCGCGAGCACGAGCACGATCGGCGCCATGAGCAGCGAGTCGCCCGTGCCGACGGGCAGGCCGATCGTGAGCAGCCGCCGCCAGGCGAGCACGAGCGCGGCGCTCGCGTCGGCGAAGGCGGGCAGCCACTCGCCGCGCGGTATGCGCTGCGGGGCGGCGAGCGGCACCGCCAGCAGCGCGAGCGCGACGACGCCCATGGTCGCGAGCAGCGCCTTGCTCCAGCGGCGCCAGGCGCCGACCGCCGCGATCGCGGCGCCGACGAGCAGCGCCACGGCGAGCGCGACGACGAGCTGGGGCGTGCCGAAGATCCACCACATCGGCACGCACGCGGCGGCGATCGCGAGCATCACGAGGCCCGCGCCGGGTGCGCGGGCGATCACGGCGACCTCGACTGGCGGATGCCGCGGGCGAGGTCCTCGATCGCGCCGACCGTCACGACGTCGGCGTCCCCGAGCCGCGAGCGCGCCGGCGCCGCGCCGACGGCCGCCCGCACGACGATCGACACCACGCCCGCCGGCATGCCGTTCGCGGCGGTGCGGAGCGTGCGCGGCGCGACGGTCGATCCGGTGATGAGCCAGGCGACGCTGCCGGGCGCCCCGCCGCGGGAGGCGCGGGAGGCCTGCGCGATGCCGTGGGCGCTGCGCGGCTCGAGCACCGCGAGCGCGTCGAGCAGCCGCTCGCGCGTGGCGGCGTCGATCGGCTGCGCCGCGCCGCGCTCGGTCGCCGGGCTCTCGACGACGCGCACGGTGCGACGGTCCGCGATCGCGGCGAGCGCGAGGGTGCCGACGAGCGAGAGCGCGAGCTCGAAGTCGTCGCCGTCGTACTCGGAGGGGTCGGTGGAGACGACGATGAGCGTGTCGGCGCGGCGCGACGGCTCGAACTGGCGCACGAGCAGGGTGCCGTGCCGCGCGCTCGAGCGCCAGTGCACGAGCCGCCGGTCGTCGCCCGGCGAGTACTCGCGCAGGCTGTGGAACGAGACGTCGTCGGCGGTGCGCTCGGCGGCGGCCTCGCCGTCGAGGTCGCGGACGATGCCGCCAGCACCGCCCGGCAGCCGGACGACGCGCGGGTGCACGACGAGCGTGCGCGTCTCGGTCAGGTGGTGCCGACGCTCGAGCACGCCGAACGGGTCGGTGCGGAGGATCGTGGCAGGGCCGATCGTGCGCAGCCCGCGCCTCGAGGTGTCGAGCGGCACGCTGCGCAGCACGCTCGCGCCGACCTCGAGCGGCGGGATCTCGAGCACGGCCTCCTCGTCGCCCACGTTGAGGTCGACCTGGCGGGGCGTCGCGGCGCGCGACGGACGGGCGATCTCGACGAGCGCGAGCGCCTCCGAGCCGACCGGCACGCGCTCGGCGCTCAGGCCGATCCTGGCGCGCGCCCACCGCTCGCCGACGATCCACGGGATCGCGCCGAGCATGAGGCATCCGGCCGCGACGGCCGCGACGATCGCCTCGCTCCAGCCGAGCGTGCGGGCGAGCACGATGCCCATCACGACGGTCGCCAGCAGCGTCCACCCCCACGGGGTGAGCGCGCGCAGGGCGCCGTCGAGCCAGCGCATGTCAGCGCCTGGGCGGCGCCACGGTGAGCATGAGCTGCTGCACGATGCTCTCGGGCCGGACGTCGTCGAACTCCGCCTCGGGCTGCAGCACCAGGCGGTGCGCGAGCGCGGGCACCGCGAGCGCCTTGACGTCGTCGGGGGTCACGTAGTCGCGCCCGTGGATCGCCGCCCATGCCCGCGCCGTGCGGACGAGCGCGAGCGCCCCGCGCACCGAGACGCCGAGGCGCACCTCGTCGGCCTCGCGCGTCGCCTCCACGAGCCGCGCGACGTAGTCGACGATCGAGGGCTCGACATGCACGCCGCGGATGACGGCCGCCATCGCCTGCACCGTCGCCGCATCCGTCACCGGGCGGATGTCGTCCGGCGAGACCTCGTCGCCGGAGTCGGCGAGGATGCGGAGGGTCGACGCGTGGTCGGGGTAGCCGATCGACGCCTTGAGGGCGAACCGGTCGAGCTGCGCCTCGGGCAGCTCGTAGGTGCCGGCGTGCTCGATCGGGTTCTGCGTGGCGATCACCATGAACGGCTGCGGCACCGAGTGCGGCACGCCGTCGACCGTGACCCGGCCCTCCTGCATCACCTCGAGCAGCGCCGACTGCGTCTTGGGGCTCGCGCGGTTGATCTCGTCGGCGAGCACCACGTTCGCGAACACCGGGCCCTGCCGGTACTCGAACTCGCCGGCGCCCTGGCTCCACACGCTCACGCCGGTGATGTCGCCGGGCAGCAGGTCGGGCGTGAACTGGATGCGCGTCGCCGTGCCCGAGATCGAGGCCGCGAGCGCGCGGGCGAGCGACGTCTTGCCGGTGCCGGGGTTGTCCTCGATGAGCAGGTGGCCGTGGCTCAGCATCGCGGTGAGCGACAGCTGCACGACGTGCGGCTTGCCGACGAGCACCCGCTCGACCCGCTCGACCACTCGCTCGGACAGCTCCTGGATGCTCGCGACGTCGACGCCCACGGGCGGCTCCCCTCTGTTCACAGCCCGCAGCCCGCCACGGTGGGCGACGGATCCCGGAGGGGATCGGACTCCAGATAGGTTACGACGCCCCACGCCTCGACCCTGGTCGCCCCGGCGGGCACCCGCGACGTCGACGGCCGCTCGTCGGTCCACCGGCCGTCGACGAGGTACCGGGCGACGACGCTCCCCCGCGCATCCGAGGTGGCGTTGACGGGCGCGCGCGCGTCGAGCGGCACGAGCGGCGTGCACGCGTCGACGGTCGCCCGCAGGCTGAGCGGCATCGCGCTGCCCACCGTCGTCGGCTCGGAGCAGACGGCCCCGGAGCCGGCGCCGGACGGCGCGCAGACGCGCACGTCGACGGAGGCCTCGCGCCCGTACGTGAAGGAGGTGGTGGTGGGCGTCACCCACGACCCCACGCCGATCCGCTGCCAGACCGGATCCGTCGCCTGCGGCGACTGCACGGTGCGCGCCTCGAACCAGAGGCCGTCGGCGGCGGACGGGATCGCGACGATCTGCACGTCGCGGGCGTCGTCGCGCACCTGCGCCTCGCCCGCCGCGATGGTGACGTCGGAGGGCGCGACGGGGGACGGCCGCCCGAACACGGGGTCCGAGACCGAGACGGCGCAGTGCCAGCCGTTGTCCGCCGTGACGGCGACGACGGCGCGCGCGCCCTCGGCGATCGTGAGGGTCGCGTTCAGCGCCGCGGTGCCCGCCGGCTCCCCCGTGCCGGCGCTCGAGCAGCCGAGCGACGGGACGTCGGCCGCGGCGACGATGCGGGCGGTGTAGCGCACCCTCGCGGCGCCGCCGGCGTCGACCGCCGACCAGCGCGCGGTCACGCTGCCGCCGCTGCGGTCGGTGATGAGCACGGGCGCCGTGCCCGGCTCGCCGACCGCGGTGAACGGCACCGGTGCGGCGGGCCAGCGCCACGCGTCGTCCGGGACGCCCGCGTCGTTGGCCGCCGCGACCTCGATCGCGTACGGCCGACCGGGCGTGAGCCCCGCGATCACCGCAGTGCGCTCGGCCGCGCCGACCCGCACGAGCCGATCCGTGCCGCTGCCCGTGATGCGCACGAGGTACGCCTCGATCGGCGTGCCGCCCTGCGGCTGCGGCACGGCGCGCCACGCGACGCGAACGGCACCGGGCTCCGCGTCGGGCACCGCGGCCACGCCCTGCACGAGGGCCGGCAGCCGGTCGGCGTGCACCGGCTCGGAGGGGGCGGACTGCTCGCTCTCGCCGAGCGCGTTCGTCGCGATCGCGCGGAGCCGCAGCTCGACACCGGCCTGGAGCCCCTCGATCGTGCATCGCGGCTGCGCACCGCACGCCACGTCGACGCCGGGACCGACGACGCGGTAGCCGGTGATCGGGCTGCCGTTGTCGACCGGCGGGTCGATCGCCATGCTCACGACGCCGTCGACGTGCTCGTCGAACACCTGCACGGGGGGCGCCGGCGCATCCGGCACGTCCTGCACGGTGATCGTGATCGGGCTCCATACCCCGCGCCGCGGATCGCCGGTGATGTCGAGCACGAGCACCTGCACGATCGTCGCTCCGATCACGGCGCCCGGGCGGGCGGACAGCGTCACGGCGCCGTCCTGCAGCCCGGCGTCGATGCCGCGCGCGGCGGCGCCGGTGGCGCGGAGCGCGCCGATCCGCAGCGGCGCGTCGGGGAACGGGTTCGACGCCTCGTCGTTCTCGAGCGGCGCCACCTGCCCGCTCGTGCCGCGCTGCAGGGTCACCGCGTCGGCGACCGGTGAGACGAGCGGCCGCGTGGTGGAGATGACCGACAGCACGACCGTGCCGGGCACGCCGGCGCCCGCCCCGTCGCGCGCACCCACCTGCAGCTCGGCGGTGGTGCCGGGATCGGTGTCGGGCAGCGCGCGCACGGTGAGCGCCGAGCCGCTGACCGACGCCTCGAAGCCCTCCGGCGTCCCGTCGACGAGCGACCAGGTCGCGGCGGCGAGCCGCGCGGGGTCCGGGGCGCGCGTGACGCGCGCGAGGTCGATCGTGCGCTCGCTGCCGGGCTCGAGCTGCACGAAGGAGCCGAGCACCGTGAGCGGCACGTCGTCGCCCGCCGTCACCTCGATCGGCAGCACGATCCTGCCGACCCGTCCGTCGGGATCGGTGGGGCTGTCGCCGTCGGTCACCTCGAAGGTGATGCTCGCCGGGCCGAAGTAGCCGGGCGGCGGCACGAAGCGCAGCGTGCGCTCGTCGATGACCGGGTTCGAGCCGTCGGTCGGCGACGCCTCGACGGCGCTCGCGTCGGTGAGCAGCGCGCCGTCGCCGTCGACGGTGACGACCACCGCGTCGATGTCGATCTCGAGCGTCTCCCCGGCTGCCACCGTGAGCGGCGCGACGCCCGGCCGCAGCTGCGGCAGCGCATCGAGCCTGCCGGGCACGGCGATCACGGCGGTCGCGACCTCGCCGGGCGCGTCGGTGCGCGAGACCGAGAAGGGCACGAAGCGCGTGCGGTCGGCGACGGCGATCTCGATCGTGCCGTCGTCGCGGAGCGCGACGCCCTCGACGGCCATGGGGAGGTCGGCCTCGAGCACGTCGGTGCGGCCGTCGCGCACGGACGCGTGCGCGAGCGGCGAGATGCGCACCGCGTCGGCGTCGGCGATCGACTCGATGTCGACCTGCACGTCGTCGACGTCGGCCACCGGCGGCGGCGCCGCGGGGTCGACCTCGATGCGCAGCCAGCTCGACGACCTCGTGCCGGCGGCGTTCTCGACGGTCACCACGACCCCGATGCTCGTCGCCTCGAGCCCCGCGGTCACGAGCACGGCGCCGTCGCGCACCTCGGCGGACGCACCCGGCGAGCCGGTCTCGACGCCCACGATCTCGAGCGGGAGCCCGGCGGGGTCGCTGTCGTTGTCGAGCACCGGCACGACGAGCGTGGAGTCGGGGCGCATGACCGCCTCGTCGGGGCGCAGCACCGGCGGCAGTGCGGCGTCCGGCTCGACGACCGCGACGCGCACGGTGCCCTCGCTCACCGCGCCCAGGTCGTCGACGACCCGGTAGCGGAAGGCGTCGGTGCCGAAGGAGTAGTCGCCCGCCTGGTAGCGCAGCGTCGATCGGCCCTCCCGCGTCACGAACCCGAGCGCCGGGGCCGACGACGGGCCGAGCAGCTGCACGGGGTCGCCGTTCGGATCGGCGTCCGAGAGCGGCAGCGGGATGTCGATGCTCGCGCCCGCGACGACGCGCGCCTCCACGGTCGGCGCGTCTGGCGCGGCGTTCGTGGTGCTCGCCTGCGCCGCGACCCGGAGCGTGATGTCGGCGGTCGCCGTCTGGCCGTCGGGGCCGCGGACGCCGTAGGTGGCGGTGAAGGTGCCGGCCGCGTCGCCCGCGACGTACCGCATCCGCTCCCCGTCGACGAAGAGCATGCCGGCCTCGGGCGGGGCGACGATCTCGGTGTCGAGGGTGAGCGCGAGCCCGTCGGGCTGCTCGTCGTTCACGAGCACGGGGATCTCGACGAGCCCGCCAGGGCGCAGCGTCACCTCGTCGTCGCGCGCGATCGGCGGCTGCACCGATGCGGCGGCGGCCGACGAGACGAGCACCTCGCCGGTCGTCGTGGCGACGCCGTTCGTGACGGTGTACCGCACCGTCGCCTGCTCGGCGAGGTCGTCGGTGAGCGTGAGCCGCAGCCGCTCGGCGTCGACGACCTCTGCCCGCACCGCGGCCGAGTCGCTCTCGGCCGTGCGCAGCGCGATGACGCCGCCGGCGGGGTCGTGCGCGAGCCGATCGACGTCGATGGCGACGGTGCCGATCGCGGGGAGCGCGACCCGCTCCGGCATGGTCACGGGCGCCGACGAGGCGTCGGCGCCGTCGAGCACCCGGACGACGACCGCGCCCTCCTGCGTGGCCTGGCCGTCGGTCACGACGTAGTCGAACCGCAGGAGGCCGGGCTCGGTCGGCGTGACGACGATCGTGTCGTCGGCGAAGCTGGGCTCGACCGGCTGGGACGCCGCGACGACGTTGTGGAGGCTGAGGGGGCCGGCGCCGCCCTGCGCGGCGAGCAGCGGCTCGAGCACGAGGCGCTGGCCGACGCGGGTGACCGCGGTCACGGGCTGCGCGGCGATCGCCACCGACCCGGCGTGCACGGTCACGGCGATCGCCTCCGTCGACGTCGACCGCCCGTCCGAGACGGTCACCTCGATCTCGCGCTGCGCGCCCGCGAGCCCGTCCCGGAACTCGAGCCGCCCGTCCGCCCGGACGCTCACGCTGTCGGGAGCGTCGACCGTCGCGTCGACGACCGCGAGCGGGTCGCCGTCGGGATCGACCCAGCCGTCGAGCGCGTCGAGCGCGAGCGTGCCGCCGGCGGCGACGGTCGCCTGCACGGGCCGCTCGAGCACGGGCGGCTCGTTGCCGCCGCGCACGGTGACGGTCGCGGCCGCAGCCGCCGTCGCGGTGCCGTCGGAGATCTCGTACGCGATCCGCGTCACGCCCTCCTCCGGCGCCTCGAGGCGGATGCTGCGGCCGTCGGGCGCGATCGAGGCGGCCGCGTCGGCGCGGTCCGACTCGACCTCGGTGAGCACGATCGGGTCGCCGTTCACGTCGGTGTCGTTGAGCAGCACCGGCAGCAGCGTGACGGCGCCCGGCCGTGCACCGAGCGCGTCGTCCTCGGCGATCGGAGGGGCGGGCGCGGCCTCGACGACCTCCTCGACGGTCTCGCCCTCCGCGGGCTGCTCCGGGGCGGGGCTGTCGCCCTCGGTCTCCCAGCCGACGATCCGCTCGCCGTCGTGGTCGATCGCCCACGCGTCGCCGCTGCCGTCGTCGACGAGCGCGGTCGCGCTGCCGCGCTGCAGGATGCGCAGGTCGGGGTCGAGCGCGACCTCGTCGAGCCCGAGCACGACCGGCTCTGCGTCGGCGCAGTCGCGCCAGCCGACGCCGTCGCTCCAGGCCGCGAACGTGCATCCCTCGCGCACGACCGGCGCGGCCGGCACGCCGCCGGAGCCGGATGCGAGCACCTCCTGGGTCGGCACCCCGAGCGCCTGGCGCACGAGCGCGTCGCCGGTCGCGTAGAGCACGGCGCTCGCGCTCGGCCCCGGCTCCTGCAGGCGCACGTCCTCCCCCTCGACCGAGGTCTGCCACGTCCGCGTCGAGAGCACGCCGGATCCGGCGTCGAAGAGCACCCACTCGTCGCCGAGCGCCGTCAGCTGCAGGGCCGGCGCCGACGGCGAGACGGGGGCGCGCTCGCTCGCGACGGTCTCGCCCGCCTCGTCCAACCGCAGCACGCGGCCGAGGCCGGGCGAGGCGGCGAGCAGGCTGTGCTCGCCGAGCACCGCGACGCCGCCGCGGCCGAGCGCGACGACGGGCTCGCCGAGCTGCGCGCCCTCCGCGATCGCGCCGGTCGTGGTGCGCCACACGTCGCCGGTGCTCGGCGCGGTGACGACGACGCGGTCGTCGCGCACGCCCACGACCGCGCCGGCGACGATCGGAACGGCCGGCCCGGGCTGCGCCTCGCCGTCGCGCACGACGCGCACGGTGGAGGCGTCGCGATCGACGAGGACGGTGCCGCTCGGGCTCTGGTGCGCCTCGTCGACGCCTCCGACCCGCACGATGCGCTCGATGGTGCCGTTCGCGGTGTTCGCGAGCCCGATCGCGCCGGCACCGCCGTTGGCGACCCAGACGCTCGACCCGTCGAGCTGCGGCTGCACCGCGACGTAGCCCGGGCTCAGCACCGCACCGGCGACGACGCCGGCGACGAGCAGCGTGCCCAGCGCGGCGCCGGCGGTGCGCCGCTTCACGGCAGCGGCTCCCCGCACGCGGTCGTGACGTCGCCGGT
This sequence comes from Agrococcus sp. UYP33, assembly GCF_054060915.1. Classification (NCBI taxonomy): domain Bacteria; kingdom Bacillati; phylum Actinomycetota; class Actinomycetes; order Micrococcales; family Microbacteriaceae; genus Agrococcus; species Agrococcus sp. UYP33. The sequence continues at coordinate 1,974,668 of NZ_JBSSDR010000001.1, read as the reverse complement.
CGAGCCGTCGCGGTTCACCGCGATGTCGATGCAGAGCCGCTCCCCCGCGTCACCGGTCATCGTGAACTCGCGCCCGCCCTGGATGAGCGCATCGCCCGTCGACGTGCGCACGTGGTAGGTGTCGGTGTCGACGAGGCCGGGGTCTGGCCATGCGAACACCACGCGGCCCGACTCCGGCGTCACGGCGACGTCGGCGACCACCGGGATGCGCTGCGAGACGCTCGAGAGCGCCACGGCCGCGACGGCGACGATGCCGAGCACGACGACGCTCGCGAGGCCGACGCCGAGGCCGACCGCGAACCGCTTCGGCTGCTGCGGCTGCCGCCTGCCGGTCGAGGCGGAGATGTCGATGCGGCTGCCGGTGATGCCCGGCGACCGGCGCGAGCGGCGCTGGCGCAGCCGCAGGGCATCGGCGTCCTCGTCCGAGGCCGTCTCGGGCAGCGGCGCCGCCGCCCACGCGTCGACCTCGACCTCGATCGGCGTCTCGTCGAACCCGAGCTCGCGCTGCACGCCCTGCAGCTCGAGCAGCATCTGCTCGACGCTCTCGAAGCGGTCCGCGGGCCTCGCCGCGAGCGCGCGGTCGAGCACGCGGCGCAGCGGCGCCGGGATCGCGCGGGACGGCAGCAGGTCGTGGGCGATGATCCGCTCGGTGAGGGCGGCGTGGTCGTTGGCCCTGCCGGGGTGCTCGGCGGGGCTGCGGCCCGCGACGAGCGAGAAGAGGGTCGCGCCGAGCGACCACACCTCGGTCGCGATCGTGCCGCCCGTCTCGCCGCGCAGCACCTCGGGGGCGGCCCAGGGCACGGAGACGCCCGCGGTCTCGGTCGCGTCGTGCTGGAGCCCGGCGATGCCGAAGTCGCTGAGCACCGGGTGGCCGAACGCGGTGGTCAGGATGTTCGCGGGCTTGATGTCGCGATGCAGCACGCCCGCGCGGTGCGCGGTCTCGATCGCCGCGCCGACCCGGATGGCGACGCGCAGCGCCGCCTCGGGCGCGAGCGGCTCGGTGCGGAAGCGCTCGCCGAGCTCGGGGCTCGCGAGCTCCATCACGAGGTAGGGCCGGCCGTCGCTCGCGACGCTCGCCCCGAAGACCGTCAGGATGCCCGGATGGGACGACAGCCGCCCCATGAGGTTGACCTCGCTGCGGAACGAGCGGCGGACGTCCTCGTCGACGAGCTCGGCGAGCAGCACCTTGACCGCGACGGGGCGGCGCGGCAGCGCCTGCTCGTACAGGAACACGTCGGCGTAGCCGCCCGTGCCCAGTACGTGCAGGTGCGAGTAGCCGGGGAGGACCGGCGGCGCTGAGGGGAGCCGCCTCGCCATCAGGACCGCCTGGTCTCCTCGTCGCGCAGCGTCGTCCGCGGGACGGTGCGGTCGACGTCGTCGACCGTCGGCGCCTTCGTCACGTCGATGACGATGACGGTCACGTTGTCGCGGCCGCCGCTGTCGAGGGCGGCGGAGACGAGCGCGGAGGCGGCGGCGGCGGGCTCGTCGTGCTCCCAGAGGATGCGCTCGATCTCGATGTCGTGCACCTCCTTGGTCAGCCCGTCGGAGCACACGAGCAGCCGCAGCTGCGGCATGATCGGCAGCAGGAAGTAGTCGGGCACCGGGTCGATGCCGGCGCCGACGCCGCGCGTGACGACGTTGGCCTCCGGGTGCGTCTCGGCCTCCTCCTCGGTGAGGAGCCCGGCGTCGATGAGCTCCTGCACGACGGAGTGGTCGATCGTGATGCGGGTGAGCCGCTCCCCGAGCATCGCGTAGGTGCGCGAGTCGCCGACGTTGAAGACGGCGAAGTGCGGTGCCCCCTCGTGCATCGCGAACGCGCAGCCGGTCACGGTCGTGCCGGCGGATCCCTCGCCGTCGCCCAGCTTCTCGATCTCGTCGGTCGCGCGGCGGAGCGCCTCGACGACGTCGATCGGCTCGACCGACTCGAGCGAGCCGAGGCCGCCCAGCTGCTCGGCGACGGCCTTGCTCGCGAGGTCGCCGTGCGAGTGGCCGCCCATGCCGTCGGCCACCGCGAACACCGGCGGCTGCGTGACGAGCGAGTCCTCGTTGTGCTGGCGCCGGAAGCCGGTGTCGGTGGCGCCTGCCCAGCGCACCGCGAACTGCCGGCCCTCAGGCCCCTGTGTGGCGTGCTCGCCGGTCGCCGCTCCGATGTGGGTCACGATCCCCAGTCTTCCATGCCGTGGCTGATGCGCCCGCATCGCGCGCGCACGCCGTCCAGCTAGAGCCGGCCCTTGAGGATCCGGTGCCAGTACACCTGCGGGAGCGCGTAGCGGTCGAGCGCGTACCAGAGCGGGCTCGAGCGGATCTCGTCCGGCACCGGCAGGCTGCGCCGCACGCGGAGCTCCCGGTCGTACTCGCCGAACGAGAGGCTGCGTCGCGCGGTCATGATCGGTGCGACGGTGTAGCCGTCGTACCGCTGCAGCGGCTGCCCGCCACGAGCGCGGCGGATGTTCTCGACGACCGTCGTGACCTGCTTGCGCAGGGCGCCGCCGGTGCGCGCGTCGCCGAGGTCGGCGCCGTCGCCGACCGCCCAGATGCGCGGGTGCTCGGGGTGGCGGAGCGTCTCGGGATCGACGGCCACGAAGCCGCCGGTGCCCTCGGCGTCGAGCCCGGACGCCGCGATGAACGCGTGGGGCGCGTACGGGGCGTGGAGCACGATGAGGTCGGCGTGCTCGGTGCCGGAGCCGTAGGGGCCGACGAGCGCGACCGCGTCGCCGTCGATGCTCTGGAGGCGGGTGCCGAGCCGGGCGTCGACGCCGTAGTCGTCGAGGTGGCGGCGGATCTCGCGCTCGATCGCCTCCACCTGGTGGAGCCGTGCGCCCTCGTGGACGAGCACGACCTCGATGCGGTCGAGCACGCCGGCGGCGCGCCACGTGTCGCACGCGATGAACAGCGGCTTGAAGGCGGTCTCCTGGCCGGAGGCCGGCTGGCCGTGCACGTGGAAGATCGCGCGGCCGCTCGTCGGGGCGGCGATGCGGGACCGCGCGCGGTCGAGCTCGCGGTCGTCCCACGTCGTGATCGCGGTGCCCTCGGCGAGCGCGCGCTCCGCGCCGGGGAGCAGCGACCAGTCGATCCGGGCGCCGGGGGCGAGCACGATGTCGGCGCCGCGCACCTCGCGGCCGTCGGCGCAGCGCACGATGCGGCGCACCGGGTCGATCGCGACCGCGGCGGTGCGGTACCACTCGACGCCGTCGGGCACGAGCGAGGACTGGTCCCGGACGAGCTCCTCCGGGCGCGCGCGGCCCGTGCCGACGTAGTGCTGCAGCGGCTTGTAGACGTGCCGGTCGGCGGGCTCGATCATGCCCACGTCCCTGCAGCCCTTGCGGAGCAGGTGGGCGGCCGCCGACAGGCCGCCGTTGCCGCCCCCGACCACCAGGACGTCGTGCACGCGTTCGCTCGTCATGCCGCGACGCTACTCCCCGGACCTCTGCCCGAGCACCCAGTCGGGAGCGCCCTTCGCGTCGACGATGTCGCGCAGCAGCGGCGCCATCGAGAGGCCGGGGTCGATGGCCATCGCGAGCTCGGCGCAGCGGCCGGCGGTGCGGCCCCGGCCGACGAAGAAGTGCAGGAAGCCGACGATCACGAGCAGCGGCGCCCGCGCGTCGAGCGGCGTCGCCTCGGCGATGGCCGTCCAGCGGCGCAGCCGCTCGTGGAGGCGGTCGGCATCGGGCGCCGGACCGCAGCCCAGGAAGCGCTCGGCCGCGTCGTCGGCGGCGAGCGCGCCGTCGCGGTCGATGGCGGCGAGCGTCGCCGCGGCAGCGTCGGGGCCGTCGAGGGCCAGCTCGATCGCGATGTCCCGCAGCACCGGCCGGGCGACGAGCGCGACGGCGACGGCCGCGGCCTTCGCCGGGTCGATGCCGAGCGGCCCCGGACCGGCATCGAGCCGCGGCGCGAGGTCCACCGCGCGCTCGAGCGCCGGGATCGCCGCCTGCGCCGCGGCCTCGACCTCGACGACGCCGAGCGCGTCGAGCCACCGCGCGACGGCGAGCGCCGCGGGGCCGTCGGTGCCGCTCGGCGCACCGGGCAGCGGCGGGAGCTCCGGCACGCCGGGCGCCGGGTCGTCGAGCAGGTCCAGCTCGGCGAGCGGTCCGCGGGCGCCCTCGGGCATCGCGTAGTCGCCCCACGCGTCGGGCGCGAGCGCGAGCAGCTCGAGGCAGCGGATGCCGTCGCGCGCGAGCCGCTCGGCGAGGGTCGTGAGCGCCGCATGGAGCGGCAGCGGCGCCGCGCCGAGCGGCTCGGCGAGGCACGCGACGAGCACCACGGCGTCGGCGCCCTGCGCCCCCGTGCGGATCGCGCGGGCGATCGCGGGGACGGAGCGCCGGGCGGGGAGGTCGAGCACCATCGGCATGCCCGACCTGCCGCTGCGGAACGGCAGCGCGACGAGCGCGGGCGGCTCGGGCGCCCCGACGAGGCGCGGCAGCAGCCGGAGGAGGGATTGCGGGGTGCTGATGCGGACGGTGTCCATGGCGCGCACTCTGCGGCACCCGCGTCATCCGTCGCTTGCCGCGGGCACCCGGCTGTGGACAACGGCGACGGGAGGGTACGCCTCCGGCCGGAGGTCAGCGCGCGCCGGTTAGCCTGTGGCCCATGATGCGCACCAGACCGCCGCTGCAGGGTTCGTTCGGAGCGGTCGCGTCGACGCACTGGCTCGCGTCCTCGAGCGGCATGGCCGTGCTCGAGCGCGGCGGCAACGCCGCCGACGCCGCGGCCGCCGCGGGCTTCGTCCTGCACGTGGTCGAACCGCACCTCAACGGACCGGGCGGCGATCTGCCCGCCATCGTCCGTCGCCCGGGGCAGCCGCCGCAGGTGCTCGCCGGTCAGGGCGTCACGCCTGCGTCGGCGACGATCGAGCGGATGCGCGCGGAGGGCATCGAGCACATCCCCGGCACCGGGCTGCTCGCGGCGGTCGTGCCGGGCGCGGTGCCCGCGTGGCTCGCCCTCGTGCGCGACCACGGCTCCTGGGCGCCCGCCGACGTGCTCGCGTTCGCGATCGAGCTCGCGGAGCGCGGCCACCGCGTGCTCCCCCGCGTCGCCCGCACCATCGCCGGGCGGGCCGACTTCTTCCGCGAGCACTGGGCCTCCTCCGCGGCGCTGTGGGCCGACCCCGCCCCCGCCGCGTGGGACGTCATCCGCAGCCCGGTGCTCGCCGAGACCTACCGCCGGCTCGCCGACGCCGGCCGCGGCAAGGGCCGCAAGGCCGCGTGCGATGCGGCGATCGCCGCCTGGAGCGAGGGCTTCGTCGCCGAGGCGATCGACCGGCACGCGCGGCAGCCGGCGATGGACTCCACCGGCGCTGCGCACGCGGGGCTCCTCACCGGCGACGACCTCGCCGCCTGGCGGCCCACCTGGGAGGACACGGTCGCGATGCAGTGGCGCGGCACGACCGTGCACAAGGCGGGCGCGTGGTCGCAGGGCCCGGCGCTGCTCGCTGCGCTCGGCATCATGGACCCGCTGCTGCCCGATCGCGCGGAGGCGTTCGACGCCGACCTCGTGCACGTCGCGGCGGAGGCGACGAAGCTCGCGCTGGCCGACCGGGACGCCTGGTTCGGCGACGGCGCCGATCTGTCGCGGCTGCTCGACGCGGACTACCTCGCCGAGCGCAGGGCGCTCATCGACGGCACGGCCTCGCTCGAGCTGCGGCCGGGCCCGCTCCGCGGGGACCCGCGCCTGGCGCGCATGCCTGAGGGCGCGCCGGCGACCCGCGCCGCCGGCACCGGCGAGCCCACTCGCGGCGACACCTGCCACATCGACGTCGTCGACCGGTGGGGCACCGTGATATCCGCGACCCCCTCCGGTGGCTGGCTGCAGTCGAGCCCCGCGATCGCGGAGCTGGGCTTCTGCCTCGGCACGCGGGCGCAGATGCTCTGGCTCGAGCCCGGCCTGCCGACGAGCCTCGCGCCGAGCATCCGCCCGCGCACGACCCTCTCCCCCACGATGCTCGTCGACGACGACGGGACGACCGCCGCGCTCGGCACGCCTGGCGGCGACCAGCAGGACCAGTGGCAGCTGGCGATGCTGCTGGGACTGCGCGTGCTCGGCCTCGACCCGCAGGCGGCGATCGACGCGCCCTCGTGGCACGTCACGCACCTCGTGTCGTCGTTCGAGCCGCGCACGTGGGAGCCCGGCGGCCTGCACGTCGAGTCGCGCCTGGGCGACGCGACGATCGCTGAGCTCCGCCGCCGCGGGCACGTCGTGACGGATGCCGGCCCGTGGTCGCTCGGCCGGCTCTCGTTCGCGTCGCACGAGCCCGACGGCACCATCCGGGCCGCGTCGAACGCGCGCGACGAGCAGGGCTACGCCGCGCTGCGGTGAGCCCGCCCGCTCAGGCGAAGAGCGCCGAGATCTCCTCGACCGTCTCGGCCTCGAGCTCGCCGCCGCCGGCCGCCGCGTTCTGCGCGACCTGCTCGGGGCGCGTCGCGCCGGCGATGACGCTCGTGACCGCGGGCTGCGCGAGCAGCCACTGGAAGGTGGCGTCGAGCATCGTGCGGTCGGCGCGGCGGACGATCCGCTCGTACTCGGCGATGCGCGACCAGTCGGTCTCCTCGAGCAGCTGCGGCTTGAGCGCCGTGAGCCGCGCACCCTCGGGGCCGGTGCCCTGCGAGTACTTGCCCGAGAGCAGGCCGTTGGCGAGCGGGAAGTAGGGCAGGAAGCCGATCCCCACCTCGAGCACGGCGGGCAGCACCTCGCGCTCGACCTCGCGGGCGACGAGCGAGTACTCGTCCTGCGCCGAGACGAAGCCGTGCTCGCTCTCGACCTCGGCCGCCTCGCCGATCTGCTCGGCCGAGAAGTTGGAGTGGCCGTACGCGCGGATCTTGCCCTCGGCGACGAGCTCGTCGAGCGCGCGCACCGTCTCCTCGATGGGCGTCGAATCGTCGGGCGTGTGCAGCTGATAGAGGTCGATCCGGTCGGTCTGCAGGCGGCGCAGCGACGCCTCGACGGCGTTGCGGATGTACGTGCGCGCGCCCTTAGGGCCCCACGACTCGGTGCCCTCGATCGCGAAGCCGGAGTGGCCCCACTTCGTCGCGAGCACGACCTTGTCGCGCCCGGCGCTCCCCGCCTTCGCGAGCGCGACGCCCATGAGCGTCTCGGAGGTCGTGGCGGGGTTGCCATAGATGTCGGCGGTGTCGAAGAGCGTGATGCCGTGGTCGATCGCCGCGTGGATGACGGCGTCGGTGCCCGCCTGATCCTCCGTCGCCGTGCCCCTGCGGCCGAAGTTGTTGCATCCGAGGCCGATGGGCGAGACCTCGATGCCGCTGTTCCCGAGCGTGCGCGTCATGCCTCCACCCTAGGACCCGTCGGCATCGAGGCCGCGCCGCTACGGGCGGCCGCCGGGGCCGCCCATGCCGCCGCCTGCGCCTCCGCCCTGGCCGCCCATGCCGCCGCCACCGCCGGTCGCGGTGCCGAGCGTCACGGCCGTCTCGGTCCCGTCGACGACGACCGTCGCGGCGTCTCCGGTCAGCCCGGCGGCCGAGAACACCACGTTCGAGAACGCCGCCTCGGCGTCGAACGTCGCGATCGTCGCGCCTTCCGCGTCCAGGACCTCGATCGTCGAGCCGGCGTCGCCGGTCGCCTGCGCCTGCAGCCACGGCTGCGTCGACGCGGCGTCCGGCGACTCCGCCATGCCCGCGGCGCCGACCGCGAGGAGCGTGCCGCCGGTGACGGTCAGCCCCCCGTTCGCGTCGAGCGCGCCGTTGCCGTCGCTCGACGGCCCCCAGACCACGACCGTGCCGCCCGAGACCTCGATCGAGCCGTTGGAGTCGAGGCCGTCGCCGCCCGAGCGGAGCGTCACCTCGCCGCCGGTGATCGCGACCAGCTCACCGGAGTCGGCCATGCCGCCGCCCATCCCGCCCGCGCCCGCGTCTGCCGCCGACGACCCCGCGGATCCGTTGATCGCGTCGTCGTCAGCCGTCACGTCCACCGCGCCGCCGTCGATCTGCACGAGCGCCGACTCGAGGCCCTCGTCGGAGCCCTCGACGGTGATCGTGCCACCCGCGATCGCGAGCGCGACGTCGGCGTGCAGGCCGTCGCCCGTGGCGTCGACCGTGACCGTGCCGCCCGCGACGAGGATGTCGCTCACGGCGTTCAGGCCGTCGTCGCCGGCCGTGGCGGTGATCGTGCCGCCCTCGATGCGGATCCACCCGCGCTCCGCCTCGTCCGCGTTGTCGCTCTGCAGCGCGTCGCCGCCGGCGGAGAGGGCGAGCGTCCCGTCCTCGACCTGGATCGAGTCCTTGCCGCGCAGCGCCTCGTCGGCGGCGGTGACGGCGATCGTCCCGCCGACGACGGCGAGGTCGTCCTCGCTCGTGATGCCGTCGCCGGATGCCTCGAGGCGCAGGGAGCCGGTGCCGGAGAGCGTCAGGTCCGCCTCCGAGAAGATGGCCGCGCTCGCCTCTGCGTCCTCGGCGTACGTCGAGGTGTCGACGATGGAGCTCTCGCTGCCCTCGGCGAGGTGGATCGCCACGTCGTCCGCCGTCTGCACCTCGATGGCCGGGCCGGCGTCCGAGGCGATCGCGGCGCCGTCGAGCACGAGGACGACCTGGGCGTCCTCGGGAGCCGCCACGACGATGCGGCCGTCGAGCGAGCCGGAGAGCCGGTAGACGCCGGCCTCCGTGATCGTGACGATGCCGTCGGCGCTCGTCACGCCGCTCGCCGCGGTCGCGCCGGTGCCGGCGAGCGTGACGTCGATGGCGTCGTCGACGCTCCACTCGTCCTCGCGCACGACCGTGCCGTCCTCGTTCGCCGATGCGAGCTCGTCGAGGGTCGCGCTGACGACCGACGTCGTCGTGCCGCTGGTGCCGCTCGCCCCGGCCGCGACCTGGGTCAGGCCGGCCTCGACCGCGGTGCAGCCGGCGAGCAGGATGCCGCTCGCGACGATCGCGAGGGCGGGCGCGAACCCGCGCCGCCGGAGGCGTGCGAGGCGGCCGGTGCGCATGCTGGTGGTGTCCATGGGTCTCTCCTGGTGGTGGTGGTGATGATGGTCGGTCGTGGTCGTCATGCGGCGATGCGCTCGGCATCGGCGAAGCACCGGCGCAGCACGCCGTGCCAGCGGTTCGAGGGCAGGTCCGGGCGCAGCGCGGCGAGGCCTGTGGCGAACTTGCTGACGCGGTCGGGACGGTGCCCGGCGCGCCAGAGCAGCCGGTCGACGGGACCGGCGCCGCTCGAGGCCTTCGTCTCGACGATGACGAGGCCGGGCGTCCGCATCGTCGTGCCGTCGTCGAGCTGCCAGGCGAGCTCCGTGTCGACGGTCGCACGGGTGGCGCCGTCGGGCAGCAGCAGGGTCGTGCGCCGGTAGGTCGTCTCGACCACGGGGGCGAGCGGTGGCGCTGCGAGGCCGATCGCCGCGAGGCCCTCGTCGGCGTAGGCGCGGCCGTCGTCGGTGAGCACCTCGCGGTCGTCGAGCGCGTACTCGATGCGCTCCTTCACGGTCGTGCCCCTGCCGCCGCGCGTCTTGAGCTCGAGGTAGGAGCGGCCGGCGTCCACGTAGGTGCGGGTGCGCAGCTTGAAGCGGCGCCGCCGGCCGTGCGCGGCGAGGCGGTAGGCGAGCAGGTCCGGCGAGTCGAAGTAGCAGGATGCGTACGCGAGCGAGCGCTCGCCGTCGATCTCGAGCGCCCGGGTGCCCTCGGGCAGCCGGCCGAGCACGGCGCCGGCATCGCCCGCGTCGAGCGCGTACTTGCGGTCCACGCGGGTCAGCAGCGCTGCGGCTGCCGTGAGCTCGTCGAGCGAGACCGGCTCGAGGCGGCCGAGCGCCTGCGCGACGCCGCTCATGCTGCGACCGCCTGCCGCGCGCGCGGAGCAGGGCTCCATCGCACGTCGACGAGCGTCGAGTCGTCGACGAGGTCGAGCTCGACGACGGTCGCCTGGCGGACCCGGCCTCCGGTGAGCCGCTCGAGCTCGGCGACGAGCTCGAGCTCGTCGACGACCGCGCGGTCGAGGCGCACCATCTGCTGGCGGTGCCCCGCGAGCAGCCGCGGATGGTCGACGATCGCCATCGCCACGATGACGAGCGCGATGAGGCCGATCGCGACCGGCAGGCTGCTGCCGCCGAGGCCCGCGACGAGGCCGATCGCGAGGGATGCGAAGTAGTACGCCACCTCGCGCTGCGAGATCTCGGTCGAGCGGAGCCGGATGATCGACAGCACGCCGAAGAGGCCGAGCCCGACGCCGATCGAGGCGGTGGCGCTCGCGAGCACGAGGCTGACGGCGAGCACGCCGACGTTCACGCCGACGAAGGCGACCAGCAGGTCGCGGCGGCGGTGGCGACGGAAGTAGAGGCCGAAGGCCATCATGGCGATCGCGATCGCGTCGATGCCGATCATGAGGATGTCGTTCACTGGTGCTCCAAGCGTTGCGGGTGCGGTTCGGTCGTGGGGGTCGGGTCCTGGACGGGCGCGAAGACGCCGAAGCGCTGCGCGAGGTAGGTCGCCGCGGCGAGCGCCAGGTCGATGCCGACCTTCGCCGGCAGGAGCGCCGCGCCGGCGGAGACCGCGAGCTGCAGGGCGGTCGCGCCGACGGCGATCGTGCCCGCCGCGAGCAGGGCGTAGCGACGCGCCTGGGCACGGACGCAGCCGGCCGCGACGAACACCCATCGGCGGCCGGCGGCGAAGTGCAGGGCGCCGCTCGCGGCCCGTGCCAGCACGGCCGCGATGCCGGCGACGCCGAGCACCGCGGACAGCGCGACGACGAGCAGCGCGTCGAGCGCGAAGCAGGCGGCGCCGAGCGCGAGGAAGCGGCCGATCGGCGCGAGCAGCGGCGCGACGACGCGCGCGGAGTCGATGAGCGGACGGAAGTGCGACGACGCGTTGCCGGCCAGGTAGATGGTCGCGATCGGTACGCCGCAGAGCGGCACCCGCCGCCTCGACGCCTCGAGCAGCACGCGCTGCTCGTGGTCGAACCGATCGCCCGGCACGGCTGCGATCCACGGCAGCGCGTCGCTCGGGAGACCCCGGAGGCCGGTCTGCGCGTCGCCCACCAGGACGCCGGAGGCGAGCGCGAAGAGCGAGCGGGCGACGGTGTTGCCGACCCGGCTGCGCACCGGCACCGCCCCGGTGAAGCGGCGCTCGCCGAGGGCGATGGCACCGGGCACGATCGCGGCCTCGACGGCGGCGACGTCCTGGGGCCGATGCTGGCCGTCGCAGTCGGCGGTGACGATGTCGGCGCCCGGGTGGGCAGCGCGCACGTGCGCGATGCCGGTGCGGAGCGCAGCGCCCTTCCCCCGGTTGCGCTCGTGCGCGAGGACGGTCGCGCCGCGCCGCCGCACCCCGGCGAGGACGGCGGCGGAGTCCGGGCCGCTGCCGTCGTCGACGACCACGACGTGCCGGGGCGCGAGCGCCTCCACGAGCAGCTCGAGGCGCTCGTCGGGGTCGAGCGCGCAGATCAGGACGACGGCCATCAGCCGGCCACGTACAGGATGTCGCTCGTGGCGCGCTCGCCGCCGTTCGACGGCTCGGTGACGACCTCGCCGTCGACGACCATCGTCGAGGACCCGCCGCCGTCGAGGTTGTACGCGGTGACCGCCCCGAGCCCCTGCACGTAGGCGGCGAGCTCCGAGAGGGTCATGCCCGCGCTCGCGTCGCTGCGGCCGTCGACCACGACGAACGCGGCGCTGCCGTCGGCGAGCACCGCGATCGCGGTGCGGGGCTGGTCGCCCTGGATCGAGTGGTTCCCGATGTTCGTGTCGACCTCGACGGCGTCGATGCCTGCGACGACCTCGCCGTCCTCGACGAGCGCCGGCCCGAACGAGAGGGTCTGCCACGCGCCGTCCGCGAGCAGCTCCTCGCCCGTCGTGGCGGTCTCGTCGACGATGGCCGCGGTGCCGTCGCGGTACAGCACGAGCGCCTCGCGCGCGCCCTCGTCGCGGTACAGCACGCCGTTGCGGATGACGATGCCCGAGTCGCGGAAGCCGTAGTAGTCGCCGTTGATCGCCAGGCTCGCGCCGACGCCCTCCGCGATCACGCTCGGCAGCTCGGTGATGTTCTCGCCGAAGGCGTCGTCGGCGAACGCGCTGCGCAGCTGGGTCATGGCATCGAGGTCGATGACGGCGGTCGTGACGACCGCCGCGTCGGTGCCGCTCCCGACCGTCTCGGTCGTGACCGCGAACGCGGCCGCCTCGGTCGTCGTGGTGACCGCCGACGACCCCTCTGCGGCGGAGGCGCTCACGACCTCGACGTGCTCGACGACGAAGCGGTCGAGCGCCCACGCGACGCCGCCGACGACGGTCATGCACGCGACGAGGGCCCCGGCGATCGCGAGGCGCATGCGAGTGGAGAGCGGGCGGCGGACAGCGGTGCTGGGCGGTGCGGAGTGCATGCCTCCAGGTCTACGGATCGCTCCCTACCCGGAGCAGAAGCGATGCTTGGTCGCGCATGAGCGCCGTCGAGCCGCCAGCAGTGCGTCGGCTATGCACTGGCCCTCAGGGTCGCGGCCGCCGTGCCTTCGCTGGCTTGTGCGGCTGCGTGCTCGCGATGGTCTGGGCGACCTCGTGGAGCCAGTCGGTGTCGTCGAGCGCGTCGTCGTCGACGATCCCGTAGGGCTTCGATCCCGGGTATGCCTCGCCGCGCGGCAGGTGCTCGGTGAGCTCGCCCGCCTCCGGGACCAGCTTGAGCAGCAGGGTGTCGTCGCAGACGAAGCCGAAGATCCGGTCGTCGCAGTAGATGGCCTGCTCGCCGAACATGGGCTGCAGCCGCACGGGCAGCGGCTCGAACGCCGCGCGGATGCGATCGAGGGTCTCTGGCCGGTTCGTCACGGCTCGATGCTAGGCCGCGCGGTCAGCTGAGCGGGAGCCGGACGATGAGCTCCGTGCGTCCGGGCGCGCTGTCGACCTCGATCGTGCCGCCGTGCGCGGCGACGATCGCCTGCGAGATCGAGAGCCCGAGCCCCGTGCTGCCCGCCGCGCGGTGGCGCGACGCATCGCCGCGCACGAAGCGCTCGAAGAGGCGCGACCCCAGCGCCGGGTCGATGCCCGGCCCGTCGTCCAGGACGCGGATCTCGGCGTGCGTCGCGTCGTGCGCGAGCGACGCGGTGACGGTCGTGCCCGCCGGCGTGTGCGCGCGGGCGTTGCCGAGCAGGTTCGCGATCACCTGCCGGATGCGGCCCTCGTCACCGCGCACCTCGACGGTCTCGTCGACGTGGAGGATCCACTCGTGGTCGGGTGCTGCTGCGTGCGCGTCGCTGACGGCGTCGACGAGCACGAGCGCGAGGTCGACGGGATCGCGCCGCAGCTGCTGGCCGGCGTCGAGCCGCGCGAGCAGCAGCAGGTCGTCGACGAGCGAGCTCATGCGCACCGCCTCAGCGCTGATCCGCTCGAGCGAGCGCTCCTGCGTCGGCGTCATGGGCGCGTCCTCGCCCTGCGAGAGCTGGGCGTAGCCGCGGATCGAGGCGAGCGGCGTGCGCAGCTCGTGGCTCGCGTCGGCGATGAAGCGGCGCAGCTGCTGCTCGCTGCGCTCGCGTGCTGCGAGCGAGGTCTCGACGTGCGACAGCAGCGTGTTGAGCGCGAGCCCGACGCGCCCCACCTCGGTGTGCGGGTCGGTGTCTGCGGCGGCGACGCGGTCCGGCAGCTCCACCGCGCCGGCCGCGAGCGGCCGCTCGGCGACGCGCTGCGCGATGCCGGTCACGCGCTCGAGCGGCCGCAGCGCGCGCGTGACGACCAGGGCGAGGCCCACGACGACGAGGATGAGCGCCGCGCCCATCACGACCGCCAGGATGCCGGTGATCGCGCCCGTCGTCGCATCGACGTCGTCGAGCGAGCTGCCGGAGATGATGGTGCGGCCGTCTCGGGCCTCCGCCGCGACCCGGAAGGTCCCCAGCTCACCGCCGAGGTCGATGGTCGTGGGCGCGCGCTCGCCGAGGTCGGCCGCGAGGAGCGCCTCGAGCTGGGATGTCGCCAGTGGCACCTCCTCGCCGTCGACGCCCGCGTAGGTGGCGCTCGTCGCGGTGCCTGCGCCGTCGACCACCACCTGCAGCGTGCCGATCCGCGCGGCCGGCTCGAAGCCGCTGCCGCCGGGTCCACCGGGACCGCCGTCGGGCTCGCCCCGGGGGCCGGCGGCGAAGTCCAGGCCTGCGAGCACCTGCTCGTCGAGCCGCTCGATCTCGGCCGATCGCAGCGCCGACATCGTGATGATGCTCGTGAGGAGGAGCGCGAGCGCGACCAGGACGCTCGCGCCGGTCACGATCGTGCGGCGCAGCGTCCAGGCGCGACGGGGGGCGCGGCGCTTCACGTCGGCTTGATCGTGTAGCCGACCCCGCGCACCGTGTGGATCATCGGCTCGCCGAGCTGATCGATCTTCTTCCGCAGGTACGAGATGTAGATCTCCACGATGCTCGACTTGCCGCCGAAGTCGTAGCTCCAGACGCTCTCGAGGATCTGTGCCTTGCTGAGCACCCTCCGCGGGTTGCGCATCAGGAACCGCAGCAGCTCGAACTCCTTCGCGGTGAGCGTCACGGCCGTGCCTGCACGCTCGACCTCGTAGGTCTCCTCGTCGAGCACGAGGTCGCCCACCTGGAGCCGCGGGTCGACGTCGGCGATCGCGACGTGGCGGCGCGCCATCCGCCGGAGCCGCGCGATGACCTCCTCGAGGTTGAACGGCTTCGTGACGTAGTCGTCGCCGCCCTCGTCGATGCCGGCGATGCGGTCCTCGACCGCGTCCTTCGCGGTCAGGAACAGCACGGGCACGTCGTTGCCCGTCGCGCGGATGCGGCGCAGCACCTCCATGCCGTCGATCGTCGGCATCATGATGTCGAGCACGATGATGTCGGGCTGGAACTCGCGGACGGCGTTGAGCGCCTCCTGCCCGTTGCCCGCGGTCCGCGCCTCCCACCCGTCGTTCGACAGCGCCATGCGCAGCAGCTCGCTCAGGTTGACCTCGTCGTCGACGACGAGCGCGCGGACGGGCATCCCGTCGGGGCGCACGAGCGGGGTGCGCGGGCTGGTCGGGGTCATGGCCATAGTCAACCGGATTCTCGAGCGGATGATCGGGCCGCCGATGCGTGCCCTCCGGCATCGTGCCGCCGCGCCGTGAGGCGCACCTTGACGGTTCCTTGGTGGCGGCTAAGCAGCGGGCAGCGGCTGCAGCACGCCGGTGCGCTCGATCGCCTCCACCGCGAGGGTCTTGTAGCCCTCCTCGTCGAACAGCACGGTGATGCGGTCGCCGTCCTCGCTGACGACGCTGCCCTCGCCCCACGCCTCGTGGCGCACCTCGAGCCCCACGGGCCAGCTCGCGTCCGCGTCCCCCTCGCCGCGCGCCTCCTCGACGCGCGCGGCCGACCCGCTCCGGCACGTGTCGCACGCACCGCAGCGCTCGGGCAGGTCCTCGCCGAAGTAGCCGAGCAGGAACCGCCTGCGGCAGCCGCCCGTCTCGGCGTAGCCCCGCATCATGTCGATGCGCGAGCGGTCGACTCGGCGCCGCGCCTCCGCGAGCCTCGCCGCCTCGGCGACGGCGGGCTTGACGGTGCCCTCGCGCCACACGAGGTCGCCGTCCCCGTTGGTCTCGAGCGCGCCGGTCTGCTCGAGCAGGTTGACCGCGGAGGTGAGCCGGCTCGCTCCCACCTCGAGCCGCTCCCGCAGCCGCTCGGGCGGCACCGGCTGCTTCGCGCGCCGGATCCGCGAGGCGACCTTCGACAGCATGTCGGTATCGGCCGAGCCCCCGGTGCGGAACCGGTGCACCCCGAAGTCCTCCTGGCGGAAGTAGAGCGCCGCGAGGGCCGGCTCGCCGTCGCGGCCCGCGCGCCCGATCTCCTGGTAGTACGCGTCGAGCGACTCGGGCGCCGCGGCGTGCAGCACGAACCGGACGTCGGCCTTGTCGATGCCCATGCCGAAGGCCGAGGTGGCGGCGACGACCTCGGCGCTGCCGTCGGTGAAGGCGTCGTGCACCCGCTCGCGCTCGGCCCGGGAGAGCCCTGCGTGGTACGTCTCCGCGCGCATGCCGGCCGCCCGCAGCTCGTCGGTCAGCTGCTCCGCCTGCTTGCGGGTGGCGACGTAGACGAGCCCCGGCTTCGCCTCGGCGCTCGCGCGCTCGACGACCGCCCGCCGCTGCTCGTCGTCGTCGGCCACCCGGTGCGCCTCGAGGAAGATGTTCGGGCGGTCGAAGCCCCGCACCACCTGGTGCGCGTCGCGCATCCGCAGGCGCTCGACGATCTCGTCACGCACCGGCGGCGCGGCCGTGGCCGTGAGGGCGATGGTCGTCGGATGCCCGAGCGCCTCGATCACGTGGCCGAGCCGCAGGTAGTCCGGACGGAAGTCATGGCCCCACGCGGAGACGCAGTGCGCCTCGTCGACGACGAACAGCGTCGGGCGCAGCCCGCGGAGCCGCTCGACGACCTCATCGCGGGCGAGCTGCTCGGGCGCCAGGAAGAGGAAGCCGGCCTCCTCGGCCTCGAGCTCCTCCCATGCCTCGCGGGTCTCGGTCGCGCGCTGCGACGAGTTCACAGCGACGGCGGGATCGGCGCCCAGCTCGCCGAGCTGCTCGACCTGGTCGCGCTGCAGCGCGATGAGCGGCGACACCACGATGGTGAGGCCATCGGTGAGGCCGGCGGCGAGCTGGTAGATCGCCGACTTGCCGTGGCCGGTCGGCATGACCGCGAGCACGTCGCGCCCGTCGAGCGCGGCCTGGACCGCCTCCCGTTGCCCGGGCCGCAGCTCCGACCATCCGAAGTCGGCGGCAGCGGCGGCGATGGCGTCGGATTGGGGTACATCTGGCATGCAGCGATGCTAGGAGCACGTACCCGCACGTGCGCTGTACCCCGATGCTGCTGGTCAGCGGGCGGCGACGAGGCGCGGATCCTGCACCGTCAGGCGCAGGCCGGCATCCGTGCGCGCGAGCGGCACGTCCGACGACGCGGCCCACGCGACGAGCGCATCCGCCGAGTCCGCCACGACGCGCGACTCGGCGAGCGCGCGCACCAGCGCGCCCTTGCCCGCCTTGTTCCAGTGGTTCAGCGCCTTGCCGTCTGGCGAGACGATCTCGACCGGCACGGCGCCCGCGACGGGCGCGAGCGACGCGTAGGCCTTCGAGCGCAGGTCGAGCGCGAAGCCCTCGATGACCGATCCGGCACCGGACCACAGATCGCGCATCCGCTCCCCCGGCAGCTTCGTGTGCTCGGACACCTTGTAGGCGGGGATGCGGTCGGAGGCGCGCAGGAAGCCGAGCAGCGCCGACTGCACGACGACGTGGCTGTCGAGCCACGCGCGCGCATCGGGCGCGAGCGACGCGGCGTCGAGCGCGTCGAAGAGCACGCCGGTGTAGCGCTCGATGGCGGGCATCGTCGCGGACGTGCGCACGGCGGCGTTGTCGGCCGCGGCGCGCGCCTTCGCGGGCGTCGAGATGTCCTGCCCCTCGGCGACGAGGCGGTCGAGCGCCGCCAGTGCCCGCGAACGGGCGACGGCCAGCCCGGGGTATCCCAGACCGGCCGTCGAGAGGCGATCACCCGTCCCGCCTGCCGCCTTCGTCTCGCTGGGCGGCAGCAGGACGATCACGCGAGCTTGGCGTTCCTGGCCACGATCTCCACGCGGTCGTGGTCGACCGAGAGGAAGCCGTCCTCGGCATCCACCTTGTGCACCGTGCCGGACGCGTCGGTGACGCGCACCTGGCCCTCGGCGAGCACGGCGAGCAGCGGCTCGTGGCCCGTCAGGATGCCGATCTCGCCCTCGGTCGTGCGCGCGACCACCTGCGAGGCGTCGCCCGACCAGACCTCGGCCGCGGCCGACACGATGCTGACGGCGAGAGCCATCAGCCGTTCTCCTTCTGGATCTGCGCCCACTTGGCCTCGACGTCCGAGATGGCGCCGACGTTGAAGAACGCCTGCTCCGCCACGTGGTCGAACTCGCCCTTGGCGATCGCGTCGAACGACTCGACGGTCTCCTTGAGCGGCACGGTCGAGCCCTCGACACCGGTGAACTTCTTCGCCATGTAGGTGTTCTGCGAGAGGAACTGCTGGATGCGGCGTGCACGCGACACGACGATCTTGTCCTCCTCCGAGAGCTCGTCGACACCGAGGATCGCGATGATCTCCTGCAGCTCCTTGTTCTTCTGGAGGATCTGCTTGACCGTGGTCGCGACGCGGTAGTGGTCGTTGCCCAGGTAGCGGGGGTCGAGGATGCGGCTCGTCGAGGTGAGCGGGTCGACGGCCGGGTAGAGGCCCTTCGACGCGATCTCTCGCGAGAGCTCCGTCGTGGCGTCGAGGTGCGCGAACGTCGTGGCCGGGGCCGGGTCGGTGTAGTCGTCAGCCGGCACGTAGATGGCCTGCAGCGACGTGATCGAGTGGCCGCGGGTCGACGTGATGCGCTCCTGCAGGATGCCCATCTCGTCGGCGAGGTTCGGCTGGTAGCCGACGGCGCTGGGCATGCGGCCCAGCAGCGTCGAGACCTCGGAGCCGGCCTGCGTGAAGCGGAAGATGTTGTCGATGAAGAGCAGCACGTCCTGGTTCTGCACGTCGCGGAAGTACTCCGCCATCGTGAGCGCCGAGAGCGCGACGCGGAGGCGCGTGCCCGGCGGCTCGTCCATCTGGCCGAAGACGAGGGCGGTCTTGTCGAAGACGCCCGCCTCCTCCATCTCGTGGATGAGGTCGTTGCCCTCACGGGTGCGCTCGCCGACACCGGCGAACACCGAGACACCGCCGTGATCCTGCGCGACGCGCTGGATCATCTCCTGGATGAGCACCGTCTTGCCGACGCCGGCGCCACCGAACAGGCCGATCTTGCCGCCGAGCACGTAGGGCGTCAGCAGGTCGATGACCTTGATGCCGGTCTCGAACAGCTGCGTCTTCGACTCGAGCTGGTCGAACGACGGCGCGTTGCGGTGGATCGACCAGCGCTCGGAGACCTCGAGGGTCTCGCCCTCACCGAGGTTGAGGGGCTCGCCGATGACGTTGAAGACCTTGCCCTTGGTGATGTCGCCGACGGGCACCATGATCGGGTCGCCCGTGTCGCGCACCTCCTGGCCGCGGACGAGGCCGTCCGTCGGCTTGAGGGCGATGGCGCGCACGAGGTCGTCGCCGAGGTGCTGCGCGACCTCGAGCGTGATCTCCTGCGGCTCGGTGCCGTCGCCGAAGTCGACGGTCGTCTTGAGCGCGTTGTAGATGCCGGGGATGGCGTCGTGCGGGAACTCGATGTCGACGACGGGCCCGGTCACGCGAGCGACGCGGCCGACGCCGGCCTGCTTCTGCGAGGCCTCTGTGGTGTCAGTGATGGTCATGGTGCTTGCCTTTCGTGGCTACTTCGCCGAGGCGAGGGCGTCCGCGCCGCCCACGATCTCGGAGATCTGCGTCGTGATCTCGGCCTGGCGCGCGTTGTTGCGCAGGCGGGTGTAGTCGGTGATGAGCTTGTCGGCGTTGTCGGAGGCCGACTTCATCGCCTTCTGCGTGGCTGCCTGCTTCGCGGCGGCCGACTGCAGGAGGGCGTTGAAGATGCGGCTCTCGACGTAGACCGGCAGCAGTGCGTCGAGCACGCCCGCGGGCTCCGGCTCGAACTCGTAGAGCGGGAACTGCTCGGCGCTCTCGGCGCCCGAGGCCTCGACGATCTCGAGCGGCAGCAGCCGCACCGAGGTCGGGTCCTGCGTCATCATGCTGACGAAGCGGTTGTAGACGACGTGGATCTCGTCGACCTGCTCCGAGACGTACGCCTCGAGCACCGCATCGGCGATCTCCTGCGCGAGCTCCGGGCTCGGCGTCTCCGACTGCCCCGTCCACTCGCGCACCGCGGTGCGCTTGCGGAAGCGGAAGTAGCCGACGGCCTTATTGCCGACCAGGTAGTGGTCGACCTCCTTGCCCTCAGCCTCGAGCTTCGCCCGCAGCTCGCTCGCCTCGCGCAGGATCTGCGAGTTGAACGCGCCGGCGAGGCCGCGGTCGCTCGTCAGCACGACGATCGCCGCGCGCTTGAGCTCCGGCCGCTCGACCGTCAGCGGGTGCGCCTCGTTGGAGTACGTGGCGACCGCGCTGACGGCGCGCGTCAGCGCGCGAGCGTACGGCGTCGAGGCGTGCACGCGTGCGAGCGCCTTCTGGATGCGCGATGCAGCGATGAGCTCCATCGCCTTCGTGATCTTCTTGGTCGTCTGCGCAGACTTGATCTTCTGCGTGTAGACCCGGAGCTGGGCTCCCATGTCGCCTCCTCAGCGAGCTCGCGTCAGCGACG
Source organism: Agrococcus sp. UYP33 (assembly GCF_054060915.1). Classification (NCBI taxonomy): domain Bacteria; kingdom Bacillati; phylum Actinomycetota; class Actinomycetes; order Micrococcales; family Microbacteriaceae; genus Agrococcus; species Agrococcus sp. UYP33. The sequence goes on along the minus strand of NZ_JBSSDR010000001.1, from coordinate 1,954,552 downwards.
GCCCTTGACGATCTGCTCCTGGTTGACGTCCTCGACCATCGGCGTGTCGGACTCGGTGCCCGGGTCGGTGATGCTCGACTCCGGCTTCGACTGCCAGTTCTTGACGAACGCGTCGACCTCGGACTCGAGGCTCGCGAGCGTCGCGTCGTCGAGCACGTTCGTCTCGCGCAGCGTCGACAGCACCGTGCCGTTGTGGCGCATGTGCTCGAGCAGCTCCGACTCGAACTGCAGCACCTGGTTCACCGGCACCGTGTCGAGCTTGCCGTTCGTGCCGGCCCAGATCGAGACGACCTGCTCCTCCACGGGGTACGGCGAGTACTGCGGCTGCTTCAGCAGCTCGGTGAGGCGAGCGCCTCGGTCGAGCTGGCGGCGCGACGTGGCGTCGAGGTCGGAGGCGAACATCGCGAACGCCTCGAGCGAGCGGTACTGCGCCAGCTCGAGCTTGAGCGTGCCGGAGACCTTCTTGATCGACTTGACCTGCGCGTCGCCACCGACGCGCGAGACCGAGATGCCGACGTCGACCGCAGGGCGCTGGTTGGCGTTGAACAGGTCGGACTGCAGGAAGATCTGGCCGTCGGTGATCGAGATCACGTTGGTCGGGATGTACGCCGAGACGTCGTTCGCCTTCGTCTCGATGATGGGCAGGCCCGTCATCGATCCGGCGCCGAGCTCGTCGGACAGCTTCGCGCAGCGCTCGAGCAGGCGGGAGTGCAGGTAGAACACGTCACCCGGGTATGCCTCGCGGCCCGGCGGGCGGCGCAGCAGCAGCGAGACGGCGCGGTAGGCCTCTGCCTGCTTCGACAGGTCGTCGAAGATGATGAGGACGTGCTTGCCCTCGTACATCCAGTGCTGGCCGATGGCCGAGCCGGCGTACGGCGCGAGGTACTTGAAGCCGGCCGGGTCGGACGCGGGCGACGCGACGATCGTCGTGTACGCCATGGCGCCGGCGTCCTCGAGCGCACCCTTGACGGCGGCGATCGTGGAGCCCTTCTGGCCGATCGCGACGTAGATGCAGCGGACCTGCTTGTTGACGTCGCCCGACTCCCAGTTGGCCTTCTGGTTGATGATCGTGTCGATCACGATCGCCGTCTTGCCCGTCTGGCGGTCGCCGATGAGCAGCTGGCGCTGGCCACGGCCGACCGGGATCATCGCGTCGATGGCCTTGATGCCGGTCTGGAGCGGCTCGTGCACCGACTTGCGCTGCATGACGCCCGGCGCCTGGAGCTCGAGGGCGCGGCGGCCGCTCGAGGCGACCTCACCGAGGCCGTCGATCGGGTTGCCGAGCGGGTCGACGACGCGGCCGAGGTAGCCCTCGCCGATCGGGACCGAGAGGACCTCACCGGTGCGGGTGACCTCCATGCCGGCGACGATGCCACCGAACTCACCGAGCACGACGACGCCGATCTCGGTCTCGTCGAGGTTCTGCGCGAGGCCGAGCGTGCCGTCCGCGAAGCGCACGAGCTCGTTGGCCATGACGCCGGGCAGGCCCTCGACGTGGGCGATGCCGTCGGCGGCGTCGATGACGTGGCCGACCTCGGCCGTCGTCGACGTGGATGCCTCGTAGGACGAGACGAAGTCGGCGAGTGCGCCCTTGATCTCGTCGGGGCTGATGGTGAGCTCTGACATGTGTCTTCCTCTTCGAATGCCTTCGACCTAGCCGAGCTTCAGGCGCAGGTCGGTGAACTTGGAACGGACGGTGCCGTCGATGACGTCGTCGCCGATCGCCACCCTGAGGCCGCCGACGACGGCCGGGTCGACGACCTGCTGCAGCTGCAGCGTGCGGCCGTACTGGCGCTCGAGGCCGGCGCGGAGCCGGTCGAGCTGAGCGGTCGGGAGCTCGCGGGCCGAGGTGACGGTCGCGATCGAGCGACCGGCGGCGGCTGCGACCTCGGTCGCGGCGCCGCGGAGCAGCTGCCCGATGCGGCGGCCGCGCGGCACGCGGACGAGGTGGTCGAGGATCACGGTGGTCGCCTCGCTCGCTCGCCCGCCGATGAGCCGCTGCAGCAGCGCGGCCTTGTCGTCGGCCTTGCCGAGCACGCCGCCGAGCGCGAGCTCGAGCTGCGGGTCGGAGGACACGATGCGCGAGAACGAGGCGATCTCGCCCGCGACGTCGGCGCCGGCCGCCCCGCGCACGGCGATGCGGATGCCCGCGTCGTCGATGGCGGTGAGGATGTCGGCGGCGTCGGACCAGCGCTGGCGCGCCAGGTGCGCGACGATCGAGACCGCCGGTGCACCGAGCTGCCCGAGCACGCGCTCGGCGAGTGCCGCCCGCGCATCCGGAGCCGAGACCGGGTCGGCGAGCGCCGCGAGCACCTGCGGGCTGCGCTCGATGGCGCGCGATGCCTGGAACAGGTCCCGCGCGTCGTCGAGGCCGGCCTGCGGCTGGCGCACGAGTGCCTCGTCGATGGCGGTCCGCGCCTGGCTGGTCGCGCTGCCCACTAGCGGTTCGCCCCGTCGTGCTCGAGCTCGGCCAGGAAGCGGTCGACGATCGCGGCGGACCGCGCGTCGTCCATCGACTCGCCGACGACCTTCTCGGAGAGGCCGAGGGCGAGCGTGCCGACCTCGGTCTTCAGCGAGGTGAAGGCAGCCTGGCGCTCCGCCTCGATGCGCTGGTGCGCCTGGGCGGTGATGCGCTCGGCCTCGTCGTTGGCGCGAGCCTTGAGGTCGGCCTCGATCTTGGCGGCGTCGGCGCGAGCCTGGTCCTTGATCCGACCGGCCTCGGCACGGGCCTCAGCGAGCTGGGTGTTGTACGACTCCAGCGCGGCAGCGGCCTCGGCCTGCGCGGCCTCCGCCTTCTTGATGCCGCCCTCGATGGCTGCGGAGCGCTCGTCGAGGAGCGCCTGCATGCGCGGGAGGATGACCTTCCAGAAGATCAGCAGCAGGACGACGAAGATGACCGCCGACCACAGGATGTCGTACGGCGCGGGAAGCAGGGGGTTCGGTGTGGCCTCCCCCGACTCCTCCGCGAGGAAGAGAGGAGTGGTGAGCATCCGTGGCTCAGTTCGTCATGAAGAAGTACGTGGCGATGCCGATGAACGCCAGCGCCTCGGTGAAGGCGATGCCGATGTACATGAGCACCGTCAGGCGACCCTGCAGCTCCGGCTGGCGGGCGACCGACTCGATCGTCTTGCCGACGACGATGCCCACGCCGATGGCGGGGCCGATGGCCGCGAGGCCGTAGCCGACGGTGCCGATGTTGCCGTTGATCTCGGCGAGGATGGTCGTGGCGTTGTCCACGGTGGTTCCTTTCTGCGGTTCCGGTTGCCCGGAAGGGTCAGTGCTCTTCAGCCAGCGCGAGCTGGATGTAGACAGTGGTCAGGAGGGCGAAGACGTAGGCCTGCAGCACCGCGACGAGGACCTCGAAGAGCGTGAAGGCGAAGCCGAAGGCGAACGTGCCCACGCCGAAGAGCGTGTAGAAGCCACCGGCGGAGAAGAAGAAGAACTGCGTGGCCGCGAAGAACAGCACGAGCAGCAGGTGCCCGACGACCATGTTCATCATGAGTCGGAGCGTGAGCGTGATGGGGCGCAGCACGAAGGTCGAGACGAACTCGATCGGCGTCACGATGATGTACAGCGGCCACGGCACGCCCGGCGGGAAGAGCGCGTTCTTGAAGAACGCTCCCGGGTGCTTCTTGACGCCGGCGTAGATGAACGCGCCGTACGCGACGAGCGCCAGCACGAGCGGCACGCCGATGACGCCGGTGCCCGCGATGTTGAGGAACGGCACGATGCCCGTGATGTTCATCGACAGCACCATGAAGAAGATCGTGGTGATGAGCGGCAGGAAGCGCCGGCCGTCCTTCTCGCCGAGCAGGTCGTAGGCGATGCCGTCGCGGACGAAGCCGAGGCCCATCTCGACGATGCTCTGGCCGCGCGTCGGGATGAGGCGCATCTTCCGGGTGCCGAGCACGAAGATCAGGATGATCACGAGCGCCGACAGCATTCGGATGAGCATGATGCGGTTGATGCCGAAGATCGGCTCGTCGCTGCCGAACCACTCGATCGTCGGGTCGGCGAAGAGCACGATGTCCGGGAAGAAGTCCGCGATCGACGGCGGATGGAACGGCTCGGGCTCGGTTCCAGCGGCAGCCAGCGGCGTCAGCAAGGCGTTCAGCGTGTCTTCCTCAACCTCAGGGCGCCTGGCGCCGGTTCGACGTCGGTGCACCCCCTCGCGCGGGCACGCTCGAAGCTGAGCGCGGCAGTGGGGGGAGCAGGTACGACACTATCAGAGAGGTGGGCGGCAGCGGGCCCCGACGACGCCTCCATCACGCCCGTGCGCCCGATGCCGGGCGCCCCTGCGTCTCGTCGTCGGCGTCGCTGTCGATCGTCGGCTGGCGGCTCGTGGCGATGACGACGCAGTCGATCACGAGCGAGCCGATGACGGCGGCGACGAGCGATCCGAAGGCCACGCCGCGGTGCAGCCACTCCTGGTCGCCGAGCACGAAGACGAGCACGATGAACAGCACGAACTTCAGCAGCCAGCCGCCCAGCACGATGCCGAAGAAGGCGCCGGAGATCATGACGCCGCGCGATGCCTTGAAGGCGAGCAGGATGCTCACGGCCGTCAGCATGCAGAAGATGATGGCGAGGGCGGTGCCGACGAGCGCGGACGCGAGGCCGGCGCCTGCGGCGAGCAGCCATCCGACCACCCCGCCGACGACGGCGACCGCGGCTGCGAGGATGCCTCCCCAGAGCAGGATCCGCTGCATGATCGCGGTCGTGGTCACCGGCTGTCTCCTCGTGTGTCGATGGTCTGGCTGCGCTGCGTGTCGATCGGCTCGAGTCCCCTGCGCGCAGCTCGGCGCTCGCGCAGCACGCGCAGCAGCGTCTGCCACACGCGCCGGCTGACCGGCGCAGCGGTGAGCACCGCGCACACGAGGAATCCCGCGACCATGATACCGATCGCCACCCACCAGGGCTGGAACAGGAAGATGAGGCAGCCGATCGAGACGACGGCGGTCCACGCGTAGAAGATCAGCACGGCGCCGAGGTGGGAGTGGCCCATGTCGAGCAGCCGGTGGTGCAGGTGCTTGCGGTCGGCGGCGAAGGGGCTCGAGCCGTTCACGAGCCGGCGCACGACGGCGAGCACGAAGTCGGTGAGCGGCAGCAGCAGGATCGCGAGCGGCAGCAGGATGGGGATGAAGGCCGGCAGGATCTGGCTGCGCCCGCCCATGGTCGCGAGGTCGATCTGGCCCGTGACCGCGATCGCGCTCGCCGCGGTCATGAGCCCGAGCATGAGCGCTCCCCCATCGCCCATGAACATGCGCGCCGGGTGCCAGTTGACGGGCAGGAAGCCGAGGCAGACGCCCACGATGATCGACGTGATGAGGCTCGCGAGCGAGAAGTAGGCGTTCTGCTGGCCCTGGTTGGCGCTGATGATGAAGATGTAGCCGAAGAACGCGGTCGAGCCGATGATCGTCGTGCCCGCGACCAGGGCGTCGAGGCCGTCGATGAAGTTCACCGCGTTCATGACGAGCACGATGAGCAGCACGGTGAGGCTGATCGCCATCGTCGACGACGGCACGGTGAGCCCGCCGATCGGGAGGCTGACGATCTGCACGCCGAAGATCGCGACGCCCGCGGCGACCAGGATCTGCGCGCCGAGCTTCAGCATCCAGTCGAGGTCGTAGAGGTCGTCGAGCACGCCGATCGCGCAGATCGCGACGGCGCCTGCGAGCAGCGTCCAGATGCGCACCGGCTCGGCGAAGACGCCGGACAGCTCGGGGATGAGCGCGGCGACGCCGAACGCGCCGAGCAGCCCCAGGCACATCGCCACGCCGCCCAGGCGCGGCGTCGGCCGCGAGTGCACGTCACGGTCGCGCACCGGCGGGTGGATGCCGAATCGCAGCGCGAGGCGCAGCACGACCCGGCTGGTGAGGAACGTGATGACCGCCGCGACGGCCGCGACGGCCAGGAAGATCACGGCATCACCCGTCGACGAGCAGGTCGCCGAGCGCCTCGGCGATCACGGCTCGCGGCAGCACGCCCTGGCGCACGATGCGGAACGTGCCGGGGGTCGAGCAGTCGAGGATCGTCGAGCCGTTCTGCTCCCCCGCCGCGGCGGTGCCGCCGACGGTGCCGGCATCGAGCACGACGGCGACGCTGTCGCCGAGCATCTCGGCCGCCGCAGCCGCCTCGGTCGGCGCAGGGCGCCCGTGCAGGTTGGCGCTCGAGACCGCGAGCGGGCCGGTCTCGCGCAGCAGGCCGATCGCGATGGGGTGGTCGGGCACGCGGATGGCGACGGTGCCGCCGGTGTCGCCGAGGTCCCAGGTGAGCGACGGCTGCGCGCGCAGGATGACGGTGAGCGGGCCCGGCCAGTGCGCGTCGAGCAGCGGCTCGAGCTCTGCGGGCACCGACTCCGCGAGCGCGCTCGCCATGGCGCGGTCGGCGACGAGCACAGGCGGCGGGAAGCCCCGGTCGCGGCCCTTCGCGGCGAGCAGCCCGGCGACCGCGGCGTGCGAGAACGCGTCCGCCGCGATGCCGTAGACGGTGTCGGTCGGCATCACGATGCAGCGGCCGGCGGCGATGGCCGTGCGGGCGGCGCGGACGCCGTCGAGCAGGGACATCGGATCGGCGCAGTCGTGGATGGCGGGCACCCGCTCATCGTACCGGCGCACCGGATCGGGACGTCGTCAGCGGATGGCCGCCGTGACGCGGTCGCGGCCGGTCAGGTCGCGGTGCGTGCGCGCGTCGTGGAAGCCCGCATCCTCGAGCATCTCGCGGATCGCGGCCGACTGGTGCTCCGCGTGCTCGAACGCGACGAGCCCGCCGGGGGCGACGAGGTCGGCCGCGAGCGGCGCCAGGTCCCGCACGAGCTCGAGCCCGTCGACGCCCGAGTACAGCGCGCGCGCCGGATCGAAGCCGCGCACCTCCGGGTCGGCGGGCACGGATGCGTGCGGCACGTAGGGCGGGTTCGACACGAGCGCCGAGAGCGAGCCCGCGTGCACGCCCACCGCCGCGAGCGCCGCGGCGTCGCGCGCGTCGGCGTGCAGCAGCACGATGCCCGGGGCGAGCGCGGCGATGTTGCGGCGCGCCCACGAGAAGGCAGCGGGGCTCTGCTCGACGGCGACGACGCGCGCCCCCGCCTCCCGGGCGAGCGCGATCGCGACGGCGCCGGAGCCGGTGCCGACGTCGAGCACGGTCGGCGCGACCGCTGCGCGGAGGTGGTCGAGGGCGACCTCGACGAGCAGCTCGGTCTCCGGCCGCGGCGTGAAGACGCCGGGGCCCACCAGCAGCTCGACGTGCCGGAACGGCGCGAGGCCGGTGATGTGCTGCAGCGGCTCGCGCGCCTCGCGGCGGGCGACGGCGGTGCGGAACCGGTCGAGCGCATCCGGCTCGAACGGGCGGCCCATCGCCATGTCGACGCGGATCGCGCCGACCCCGCTCCCCGCAGCCCATGCCGCGAGCAGCTCTGCATCCGGTCCGTCGATGCCGACGAGGGCGAGCCTCGCACGGGCGTCGCGGACGTCGTCCCCGACCGATCGTTCGTTCACGCGCCAACGCTATAGCGACGGCGTGTCCCCCAAGCGTGCAGGCACCGGGCGCCCAGCCGAGCGCCTCTACACTGAAAGCAACGCTTCCATCGGGTGAAAGGACAACGCATGGCGCGCATCTTCGACGACATCACCGCCACCATCGGCGGCACTCCCCTCGTGCGCCTCCAGCGCACGAACGACACGCACGCGACGGTGCTCGTCAAGGTGGAGTCCTTCAACCCCGGCGCATCGGTGAAGGACCGCATCGGCCGGGCCATCATCGACGCGGCGGAGGCCGATGGGTCGCTGCAGCCCGGCGGCACGATCGTCGAGGGCACGAGCGGCAACACCGGCATCGCGCTCGCGATGGTCGGCGCCGCGCGCGGCTACAAGGTCATCCTGTCGATGCCCGAGACGATGTCGGTCGAGCGGCGCGCGATCCTCAAGGCCTACGGCGCCGAGCTCGTGCTCACCCCCGGCCCCGACGGCATGCGCGGCGCGGTCGAGCGGGCGCAGCAGATCGTCGAGGAGACGCCCGGCGCGATCCTCGCCCGCCAGTTCGAGAACGAGGCGAACATCCGCGTGCACCGCGAGACCACCGCGGAGGAGGTCTGGGCCGACACCGACGGCGAGGTCGACGTGTTCGTGGCCGGCGTCGGCACGGGCGGCACGATCACCGGAGCAGGCGGCCGCCTCAAGGAGCTCAAGCCCGAGCTGCACCTCGTGGTCGTCGAGCCCGCGGACTCGCCGCTGCTGACCGAGGGCAAGGCCGGGCCGCACAAGATCCAGGGGCTCGGCGCCAACTTCGTGCCGGCCATCCTCGACACCGACATCTACGACGAGGTCGTCGACGTGCAGCTCGACGACGCGGTGCGCGTGGGCCGCGAGCTCGCGGCGAAGGACGGCATCTTCGCCGGCATCTCGTCCGGCGCCATCGTCTGGGCCGCGCTCGAGATCGCGCGGCGGCCCGAGTCGGCCGGCAAGACGATCGTGGCGATCGTCTGCGACACCGGCGAGCGCTACCTCTCGATGCCGATCTACGCCGACCTGGCCTGAGGGGCGAGCGGATGGGCCTGCTCAACGTCCGGGAGGACATCGAGAACGCGAAGCGGCACGACCCGGCCGCGCGCGGCGCGGTGACGATCGCGCTCACCTACTCGACCCTGCACGCGGTCTGGGCCCACCGCATCCAGCACCGCCTCTGGCACGCGGGCGCGCGCTCGCTCGCGCGCGCCGGCAGCCAGTGGACGCGCTTCATGACGGGCGTCGAGATCCACCCGGGTGCGCGGCTCGGCCGCCGCTTCTTCATCGACCACGGCATGGGCGTCGTGATCGGCGAGACCGCTGAGGTCGGCGACGACGTGATGCTCTACCACGGGGTCACGCTCGGCGGCACGGCGAACGCCGCCGTGAAGCGCCACCCGACGCTCGGCCACCGCGTGCTCGTGGGCGCCGGGGCGAAGATCCTCGGGCCGATCGCGCTCGGCGACGACGTCAAGGTCGGGGCGAACGCGGTCGTGCTGCACGATGCGCCCTCGGGTGCGACGCTCGTCGGCGTGCCGGCGAAGCCGGTCGCGAGCACCGCGCCCGCCGAGCTGCCCCACATCGAGTACTCGATCTGACCCGCCGCCGCTCCCCGAGCGGTCACTCCCGCGCCCGAGTGGTCACTCCCGCGCACGAGCGGTCACTCCCGCGCCCGACCGGTCACTTCCGCGCCCGAGCGGTCACTCCCGCGCCCGAGCGGTCACTTCCGTACTCGAGCGGTCACTCCCGCGCCCGAGCGGTCACTCCCGCGGGTCAGCGGTCACTTCCGCGCGTGAACGGTCAGCGCCCCGTCGAGCGGCCGACGTTGCCTAAGGCGCCGGTCACGCGCCCCGAAGCGCGCTCGGACGAGCAAGTGACCGCTCGAGCGCCGAACTGACCACTCACGCGCCAAGTTGACCGCTCACGTACCGAGATGACCACTCACACGCCAGGTTGACCACTCACGTGCGGAGCTGACCACTCACGTGCCGAGCTGACCACTCGGGCGCGGAAGTGACCACTCAGGGGGCGACGTGACCACGCGCGGGAGCAGCCGCTCGGCGGGTCAGTCGGGGGTGGATGCGGTGGCCTCGGCGGGCGAGCCGTGCGGGCGCTCGGTCAGGGCGAGACCCGCGACGGCCACGAGGATGCCCGCCAGGAACAGCAGCATGAGCGGGTTCCAGGGCTGCACGCCCGTGACGAGCGCCCAGATGACGGTGAGCGCGCCGCCGACCCCGGTCCAGACCGCGTAGCCGGTCGCGAGCGGCACCGTCTGCACGGCTCGCTCGAGGCCGATGAAGCTCAGCACGGCGGTCACGGCGAAGACGATCGTCGGGACAGGCTGCGAGAAGCCGGCGGAGGCCCCGAGCGCCGTCGCCCAGACGGCCTCGAGGACGGCGCTCGCGAGCAGCACGAGCCAGGCGGTGCGGGCGCGCACGTCAGCTCACCAGCTTCAGGCCGACGAGGCAGCCGACGAGCAGCACGAGCAGCAGCGAGCGCACGACCGTGAGCCGCTCCTTGCCGCGCGCGGCCTGCAGCGCCACGGTCGCGACCGCGCCGACGCCCACCCACACCGCGTAGGCGGTGCCGGTCGGGATCTCGAGCATCGCCCACGCGAGGCCGCCCATCGACGCGAGCATCGCGACGACGAACAGCACCGTCGGCCGCCAGCGGCGGAAGCCCTTCGACGCCTCCATCGCGGTCGCCCACACCGCCTCCAGGAGGCCGGCGGCGATCAGGATCACCCATGCCATGACGAGCCCTTCCGGCCGTCTTGTCGCTGTGCGGGTACGGCTCCCTCGTCCGCGGCTCTGCGGCGAGCCTGCCCTCAGGCTACTCGCCGGCCGCCGATCGAGGCCGTCAGCCGGTCGGCGGCGCCGACCACGTCGTCGATGAGCGCGGCGCACCGCTCGTCGGTGAGCCGCAGCGTCGGCCCCATCACGGTGAGCGCGCCGGCGAGCTCGCCGTGCGCGTCGAACACCGGCGCCGAGACGCCGCTCGCCGCCTCCACCCGCTCCCCCGCCGTGATCGCGTAGCCGTCGGCCCGCGTGCGCGCGACGACCGCGCGCAGCGCATCCGGATCGGTGATCGTCGAGCCGGTCAGGGCCGCGAGCGGCGTCGCGAGGACCTCCTCGAGCAGGTCGTCGCGCCAGGCGAGGATGACCCGGCCCGCGCTGCCCACGTGCAGCGGCTGGATGCGCCCGACGTACATCGCGCGCTTGAGCCCGTGCAGCGTCTCGGCGACGCCGACGCACACGCGAGCGCCACGCTCCGGGATGAAGAAGCACGCCGTCTCGCCGGTGGCGTCGCGCAGCGCCGCGAGCTGCGGCGGCAGCAGGTCGCCGAGCGCCCTCGCGCGCACCGCCGGGCCCGCCCAGAACGCCATGCGCGCACCGATCGCGTACGCGTCGCCGGAGCGGTCGAGGAAGCCGTGCTCGACGAGGTTGCCGAGCAGCCGGTGCGCGGTCGACGCAGGGATGCCCGTCGCCCTGCGGATGTCGGTGGCGGTCATGCTCGGACGCTCGAGCGTGAAGGCGTCGAGGATCGCGGTGATCTTCGCGAGCACGAGCAGCGGCGCTTCGGTCATGGCGCGATCCTACGGCCGTGCGACACGCCGGGATACCCGCCATGTGGCATCTGTCCTACGATGTGGGAATCCGTGGCGCCGAGCGCCACCCTCAACGGAGAGGGATCCCATGCCCGAATGGACCATCCTCGCGATCGTCGCGGTCGTCATCGTCGCGGTCGTGATCATGATCGTGCGGCTGCACGTCAACCCCGTCATCGCGCTCGCGATCGGCGCCGCCGCGATCGGCCTCATGAGCGGCCTCGGCGCGCTCGGCACCGTCGAGACCATGGCCACCGGCTTCGGCGACACGATGGCCGAGGCGGGGCTCCTCATCGCCTGGGGTGTGCTCATCGGCTCGCTGCTCAACCGGATGGGCGCGATCACCCGGCTGGTCGAGTCGCTCCTCAAGCTCTTCGGTCCGAAGGGCGTGCCCTTCGCGATCGGCGTCTCGTTCGCCACCTACCTGCAGACGATCTTCGTCGACGTGATGATCGTGCTCGCCGCGCCGCTCGCCCGCCGCATCGCGCCGCGGCTCGGCAAGGCGGGCGTCGGCATCATGGCCGCGACCTTCGCCATCAGCCTCGAGACGGGCATCGCGCTCATGGTGCCCGGCATCGGCGCCGTCATGATCGCGGCGAGCCTCGGCATCCCGATCGGGCAGATGCTGCTGTGGGGCTTCGTCGTGGTCGTGCCCACCGTGATCGTCTCGATCCTCATCATGACCATCGCGTTCCGCGCCGGCTTCTGGAACCCCGAGGGCGACGAGCAGGAGATCATCCACGACGGCGACGAGCCGGGCGGTGCGGATGCCGAGGCCCGGTCCGGCGCCGACGCGCCCCGCTCCGTCTCGGGCGCGACGCGGTCGATCCCGGTCGCGGGCGACGGCGCGCAGCGCTCGACCGTCGCCGTCGCGGAGCACGAGGATGAGGCCCGTCGCCTGCCGCTCATCGTGCTGTTCGCGCCGCTGCTGCTCTCGCTCGTGCTCATCGCCGGCGGCGCGCTCCTCGACATCGCCGAGGCCGAGGTGCCGGCGATGCAGTTCCTCGGCTCCCCCGCCATCGCCCTCCTCATCGGCGTCATCGGCACCGCGCTCATCGCCCGTCGAGCGCTCGGCCGCACCGAGCTCGAGCGCGCGCTCGTCCACGGCTTCAAGGACGCCGGCCAGATCTTCGCCCTCACCGGCGTCGGCGGCGCGCTCGCGGCCGTGATCGCCGCGGGCGAGCTCGGCGACCTGCTCACCGGCTACCTCGGCGCCTCGGCGTTCGCGCCGATCGTGCTCGTCTGGGTCTTCGCCGCGGTGCTCCACATCGCGGTCGGCTCCGTGACGCTCTCGGCGATGACGGCGGCGGGCATCCTCGCACCGGTCGCCGCGAGCCTCGGGCTCAACCCGATCCTCATCGGCCTCGCGGCCGGCGCGGGCGCCCTCTTCTGCATCCACGTCACTTCCAACACCTTCTGGCTGCTGCAGTCGTTCCTCGGCCAGTCGGTGCGGGGCGCGCTCAAGTCGGTGACCGTCGGCGTCTCGGTCGCGAGCATCGTCGCGCTCGGCATGGTGCTGCTGCTGTCGGCCGTGCTGTGAGCGGCGTCGTGCAGGACCGGCCGCTGCAGGGCATCCGGGTGCTCGAGCTCGGCAACTACATCGCGGCGCCCACCGCCGGGCGGCTGCTCGCCGACTTCGGCGCCGACGTCGTCAAGGTCGAGCGGCCCGGCACCGGCGACGAGCTGCGGCGCTGGCGGCTGCACGCGGGCGACACCTCGATGCTGTTCCGCACCATCAACCGGGGCAAGCGCTCGGTCGTGCTCGACCTCCGCAGCGATGAGGGCCGCGCGGCGGTGCTCGCGCTCGCGGCGGAGGCCGACGTCGTGCTCGAGAACTTCCGCCCCGGCACGCTCGAGCGCTGGGGCATCGGCCCGGCCGAGCTCGAGGCCGTCAACCCCGACCTCGTGCTCGTGCGCATCTCGGCCTTCGGCCAGACCGGCCCGATGTCGGCGCGGCCCGGCTTCGCGGCCGTCGCGGAGGCGTACGGCGGCTTCCGAGAGCTGGTCGGCGAGCCCGGCAGGCCGCCGAGCCGCACCGGCTTCTCGATCGGCGACTCGATCGCCGGCCTCTACGCGGCGTTCGGCGCCGTCATGCGGCTGCTCGAGCGCGAGCGCGCCCGCGCCGCCGCCGAGGGCACGGCGCCGCGCATCCCGCTCGACGCGCGCGCGATCGACGTCGCGCTCAACGAGGCGATGCTGTCGGTGACGGAGTCGCTCGTGCCGGAGTTCTCGGCCTACGGGCAGCGCCGCGAGCGCACCGGCGGCCGGATGGAGGGCATCGCGCCGTCGAACGCCTACCTCTGCGGCGACGGCAGGAGCATCGTCGTCGCCGGCAACGGCGACGGCATCTTCCGGCGCTACATGGAGGCGATCGGCCGGCCCGACCTCGGCGCCGACCCGGCGCTCGCGTCGAACGAGCTGCGCTGGGCGCGCCGCGACGAGCTCGACGACGCGATCGGCGCATGGACGGCGGCCCGCTCGAGCGGCGACGCGCTCGACGCACTCGATGCGGCGGGCGTGCCCGCCGGCCCCATCTACACGGCCGAGGATGTCATCGCCGACGAGCAGTACGCGGCGCGCGAGATGATCCAGCGCTTCGACATCGACGACGGCGCGGGGATGCGCGAGGGCGTCGCGATGCCCGGCATCGTGCCGGTGGTCGGCGGGCGGAGCCTGCCCATCACGCAGCCGGGGCCGGACCTCGGCGCCGACACCCGCGAGGTGCTGGCCGAGTGGCTCGGCTGGGACGCGACGCGAGCGGACGCACTCGTGCAGGAGGAGGCAGCATGACGGTCGGGATCCGCGACGTGACGCTCCGCGACGGGCTGCAGCTCGCCGGCAAGCCGCTGCCCACGGAGCGCAAGGTGCGCCTCGTGCGCGAGCTGCTCGCGCTCGGTGTCGAGCACGTCGAGATCGGCTCGATGGCGCGGCCCGACCTCGTGCCGGCGATGGCCGACACGCTCGACGTCGTCGCGGCCCTCACGCCCGACGAGCTCGCGCACTGCTGGGTGTGGGTGGCGACGCCGCGCCACGTCGAGCGGGCCGCAGCGGCCGGGGTCACGCGCTTCCAGTACTGCTTCTCGGCGAGCGACAGCCACAACCGAGCGAACATCGGCCGCGACACCGAGGCGTCGATCGCCGCGATGCCCGATGCGCTCGCCGCAGCTCGCGCGGTCGACGGCGAGCTGCAGCTCTGCATCGCGACGACGTTCACGTGCCCCTTCGAGGGCGAGGTGCCGCTCGATCGCATCGAGCGCATCCTCGGCGACGATCGCACGGCCGGCGCGAGCGACGTCGTCATCTGCGACACGCTCGGGCAGGCGCACCCTGCCGTGGTGCGCGAGCGGGTCGGGCTCGCGGCGGCCCGGCGCCCGGAGGCAGGCCTCGTCTTCCACGGCCACGACACCTGGGGCGCGGGCGTCGCGAACGCGCTCGCAGCCGTCGACGCGGGGGCGGATGTCGTCGACGGCGCGCTGGGCGGCCTCGGCGGCTGCCCCTTCGCGCCCGGTGCCTCCGGCAACACCTCGACCGAGGACCTCGCCTTCACGCTCCGGCCCGCCTGGTCGAGCCCCGACTCCTTCGCCGCGCTCGTGCGGCTCGGCGAGGAGATCACCGGCGCGCTCGACGAGCCGGACCGCGCGCGCGTGCGCGGCGGCGCGCTCAGCCCCCAGGCGCGCGCGTTCCCCTGGACGCTGCGGGCCTGACCGCCGCGGCACCCGCGTAGGGGCCCGCGCCGAGCCGGCGCGGAGTCCGGCTCAGTCGACTGGGCGGTCGTCGCCGGGGGCGTCGTCGGCGAGCGCCGAGTGCGCTCGCCACGTGGCGAGCGCGAGGCCGACCACGAGCACGACGGCGGCGAGCACCGCGAGGATCGCCCACTCCTCGATGCCCGCGGCCGCACCCGCGGCGAGCGCGCCGAGCGCCGCGATCGCGGCGACGGATGCGGTGAGCCAGGTGAGCGGCGTCGCCGCGCGGTGCGTGCGCCGGTAGGTCGACGCATCCGCGCGCAGCCGCCTGCCGGGCAGGCCGAGCGCGGGCGACGGCGCGATGCGCCCGAGGCCGATCGCGTGGACGACGACCGCGATCGCGACGGCTCCGGCAGCCAGCAGCGCGGAGCCGAGCCACGTGAGGATCACGTCCATGGCGCCATCCTGGCACGGGCGGATCAGGCGGGCGCGGCCCGTCCGTAGGTGACGGCATCCAGGACCGCCGGCGGCGCGGCGGCACGCAGCTCCGCGTCCGGGATCGCGCCGAGCGCATCGTTGACCGTCGAGAACGCGATGCGCGCCGCGATGTAGGCGGTCAGGCCGAGGATGGCCCGATCGTCGAATCCCGCCCGGCGCAGGGCGTCGACGTCGGCGGCGGTCGTCCCGTTGGGGTCGCGCACGAGCTGCCGCGCCCAGGCGGCGATCGTGCGCTCGTCGTCGTCGAGGCCCTCATCCGTGCCGTCGAGCACGGCGCGCGCGGTCGGCGCGTCGCTCGCCCTCGCGAGGCGCGCGCCCCACGCGAGCGAGCAGTACGCGTCGCCCATCGCGGCGGCGAGCGCGGTGACGACGATGCCCTTCTGCCGGAAGGTGAGCCCCGCGGCCTCGGCTGCGGCGCCCGCGAACGCCGTCCACGCGTCGTCCACCGGCGGGGCCTGCGCCCACACGCGGGTGAGGTTCATGACGTAGCCGTCGTCGGCGCGGTCGGCGGCGTACTTCGCCTCGACCGCGTCGCTCGGCTCGGGCTCTGCCAGGAAGCCCCCTGTGCCCATGACGGACCTCCTCGATCGCACCGGATGCGCGTCACGCTAGCCGGGGACCGCTGCGGCGTCCAGGCGCGCCGGTCGTGTCGGCGCTCAGTCCGTGCGGACCTCGCGGTGCGGCTCGTCGTCGCCCGGCCAGTCGAAGCCGGCCACGAAGGCCGCGAGCGCGTCCTGCTCGAGCAGCACCGACTCCGGCCCCGCCTCGCGCCCTGCGACGCGCGCGGCGAGCGACGCCATCGATGCGCGCACGACGACGAGCTCGTGCTCCGCGCCGATCGCGTCGCAGCGCTCGCGCCAGGCGTCGCGCACCCAGCGCGCCGAGAGCGAGCCGTCGACGACCACCCGCTCCCCCGCCTGCACCGCGCGCACGAGCCGGCCGTGCAGGTCGGCATCGATCGCAGCCATCAGCTCGGGCGTGAAGCCACCGTCGTGCACGCCGCGGGCCCAGGCCTCGCGATCGAACGAGAGCACGAGCGCGCCACCCGCCTCGAGCTCTCTCGCGATCGTCGTCTTGCCGGCGCCCGCGGGCCCGCAGAGGAGCGTCACCTGCGGCATGCGCGCGACCCTAGAGGCTCGGCAGCTGGCCGGCCGCCCGGCGCGGACGCAGCACGAACCACGCGACGGCGCCCAGCACCGGCAGCGCCAGGATGACGAGCAGCCACAGCACGGCGCCGAGCCCCGAGAGCGTCGGCTCGCGCAGCACCTGCACGATCGCGACGGCCGCGAGCGCGAGCAGCACCAGGGCCGCGACCGTCCAGATGACGTCGTAGCCCGTGGACAGCAGCGGGTTCACCACCTCGAGGAGCATGCGGCGAGCGTACCTCGCGGTGCGCTCGCCGCCGCGCGGCTCAGCGCAGGTCGACGCGGATGGCGGAGCCCTCACCCGGCGAGACCGAGTCGATCGTCAGGTACGCCGAGTGCCCGCGGATGGCGAGCCCGTACGGCGCCGACAGGCCGTCGACGACCGCCTCGTGGACGGATCCGCCCGGGGTCACCGCGCGCAGCGACCCGACGTGCCCGTCGAAGAAGTTCTCGTCGTCGAGCTGCACGGCATACAGGGTGTCGCCCTTCCACGCCAGGCTCGTCACCATCGTGAGGCCCGTCGCGTACGCCGACACCTGCCCGTCGCGCGTCACGCGCCAGATCGTCGAGCCGCCGGTCGGGAACGGGAAGCCCGTCAGCTGCGACACGTAGTAGGCGCCGTCGGGACCCACGGCGACGTCGGTCGTCACCGCCTGCGGGCTCACCTCACCCGGCCCGAACGGGTTGGGCACCGGGTCGCCGTTCGGGAACACCGCGACCGCGCGCTCGCCGCCACGGCCCACCCGCAGCAGCGCGTTGCCGCCGGCATCCGTGACCGCCCAGCGTCCGTGGCCGAGCGAGACGAACCCGGTCGCGTTGCTGTCCGGCGGCACGTTCCCGTCGGGGTTGTTCGCGACCTCGAAGGCGTTGATGTCGGCCACGAGGTTCAGATCGGCGCCGGTGAGCGGCGCCCACCGCAGCCGCGCGGAGCGCAGGGTGCCGAAGGACGCGTACTCGGCGGGCAGGTCGGCGCGCGCCGTCGCTGCCCCGGTCATCCCGCCGATCAGCACCTCGATGCGGTTGCCGCGCACGGCGACGTCGGATGCGCCGACCACCTCGCCGTTGAAGGTCATGGTCGGCAACCCGGTGACGACCTGCCGCTGCTCGGCGCGCCGGTGGTCGGGCCGCCGCACCTCGGTGACGCCGCCCGTCAGGCCGCAGACCTGGAAGGCCGGGTCGACGCCCGGGATGGCGGCGCAGGCGTCAGGGACGCCGGCCTCCGCGATGTAGAGGCTGCCGCCCCGCCCGAGCGAGAGCTGCCTGGGGTTGTCGAGCCCGGTCGCCACCGTGACGACGTCGTCATCGGAGTGGCCGCCGGCGTAGGCGGGAGCGCCGGCGACGGCGATCAGGCTGAGACCCAGGACCGCGGCGGCCGCCGCCGCCGTCGCCCTGGATCGGAGGTTGCGAGACATGGGGGCTCCTCTTCATCACGCACGGGAGCGGCGGGATGCCGCCGCGCACCAGCGTCCGCCTGACCCGGCGGCACGACAAGCCCCCATCTCTGCGGAACGGGGGCCGGTCGAGCCGCACCACCTGCTAGCGTGCCGTGCGACCGCGGGCGATCGGCGACGCCGCGAGGCCGATCGCCGCGATCGCGAAGCCGCCGCAGACGATCGCGAGGGCCGGCCCGACGCCGATCGCGTCGCCGAGCACGCCCGCGAGCGGGGCGGCGACGACGACCATCGCGCGGTTGACGGTGCGCATCGTCGCGTTCATGCGCGCCTGCATGCGGTCAGGGGTCGCGCGCTGGCGGAGCGCCATCTCGCTCGGGTTCGACAGGCCCATCGCCACGCCGGCCGCGGCGAGACCCGTCAGCACGAGCGCGAGCCCGCCCCCCTCCGGCAGCGCGAGCAGCGCTGCCGTCGCGACCACCCCCCAGGCGAAGGGCAGCAGCGACCGCTCGAGGATGATCGTGCGCGCGAAGCCCAGCCGCCCGGCGACGACGCCGGCGAGCGCGGTGCCCACGAGCGTGGCCGCGCCGAGCACGCCGAGCGCGAGCCCCAGGCCGCCGGGCCCCGCGTCGAGGTCGACGAGCACGAGCGGCACGAGCAGCGTCATCGCGGCGCCGTTGCAGAGGAACCACACGTGGGTCCACCGGGCCTGCGGCCCGAGCCGCGGATGCCGGTGGACGAAGCGGAGCCCGTCCAGGATCGAGCGCGCGAGGCCGCGCTCGCGCCGCGGTGCGCGCGCATCGGGCGGCAGCGTCGCGAGCACGACCGCCGAGACGAGGTGCGCGCCCGCCGCGAGCAGCAGCGAGACGGGTGCGCCGAGCCATGCGATGACGACGCCCGAGATCGCCGGTCCCGCCGATTGCGCGGCGTTCGACCCCGCATCGAGCCGCTGGTGCGCGGGCAGCAGCCGCTCGCGGGCGACGAGCCGCGGCACGAACGCCTGCGATGCGGCGTCGTTGACGAGGCTCGCGCCGCCGAGCAGCACGGCCGCGAGCAGCAGCACCCAGAGCGAGCCGCCGCCGGACAGCCAGGCGATGGCGAGGCCACCCAGCACGAGCGCCCGCAGCACGTCGCTCACGAGCATCACCGTGCGGCGCCGCATCCCCTCGACGATCGCGCCCACCAGCAGGCCGAGCACCACGTAGGGCAGGAAGCGCGCGGACGACAGCCAGCCGACCTCGGTGGCGCCGCCGCCGAGGTCGAGCACGACCATCGTCTGCAGCGCGATCACCGCGAGCCCGATCGCCGTCTCGGTCGCGACCTCGACGCTCCAGAAGCGCCAGAACGCCGCGCCGAGACCGCGTCGGTCCCGGGCGGCGTCGGTCATCCGGTCAGGCGTCGCCCGCGAGGGCAGCGAGCTGCGCCTCCTCGTCGGCCTGGATGCACGAGTCGATCACCGGCTGCAGGGCGCCGTCGAGCACGGCGTCGAGGTTGTACGCCTTGTAGCCCGTGCGGTGGTCGGCGATGCGGTTCTCGGGGAAGTTGTAGGTGCGGATGCGCTCCGACCGGTCCATCCCGCGGATCTGGCTGCGCCGCGCGTCGGACGCCGCGGCATCCCGCTCCTCCTGCTGCCTCGCGAGCAGGCGGGCGCGCAGCACGCGCATGCCGGCCTCCCGGTTCTGCAGCTGGCTCTTCTCGTTCTGCATCGACACCGTGATGCCGGTCGGGATGTGCGTGATGCGCACCGCCGAGTCGGTCGTGTTCACGCTCTGGCCACCGGGGCCCGACGAGCGGTAGACATCGATCTTGAGGTCGTTCTGATCGATCGCGACCTCCTCGGGCTCGTCGACCTCGGGGAAGACGAGCACGCCGGTGGTGGAGGTGTGGATGCGGCCCTGCGTCTCGGTCGCCGGCACGCGCTGCACGCGGTGCACGCCGCCCTCGTACTTCAGCGACGCCCAGACGCCCTCGGACGGGTCGCTCGAGGAGCCCTTGAACGCGATCTGCACGTCCTTGAACCCGCCCATGTCGCTCGCGGTCGACTCGAGCATCTCGATCTTCCAGCCGCGGGCGGAGGCGTAGTGCGAGTACATCCGCACGAGGTCGGCCGCGAACAGCGCCGACTCCTCGCCGCCCTCGCCGCCCTTGACCTCCATGATCACGTCGCGGCCGTCATCCGGGTCGCGCGGGATGAGCAGCCGCCGGAGCCGCTCCTCGGTCTCGTGGGCCGCCGCCTCGAGCGACGGCACCTCCTCGGCGAACGCCTCGTCCTCGCGGGCGAGCTCGCGCGCGGCGGCGAGGTCGTCGACCGCCGCGCGCCAGCGCTCGTGCGCGACCTTGATCTGGCTCAGCTCGGCGTACCGCCGGTTCACCCGGCGCGCACGACCAGCGTCGGCGTGCAGCGCCGGGTCGGCGAGCTGCAGCTCGAGGTCGGCGTGCTCGGCAAGCAGGCCCGAGACCGACTCGAACATGTCAGTCCTTGTCGTGCTGGCCGGGCACCGACTTCGAGACCTTCATGAGGAACTCGACGTTCGACTGCGTCTCCTTGAGCTGCTTGAGCACGAGCTCGAGCGCCTGCTGGGTGTCGAGGCCCGCGAGCGCCCTGCGGAGCTTCCACATGACCTTCGTCTCCTCGACGCCCATGAGCATCTCCTCGCGGCGCGTGCCGGAGGCGTTGACGTCGACGGCGGGGAAGATCCGCTTGTCGGCCATGTTGCGCGAGAGGCGCAGCTCCATGTTGCCCGTGCCCTTGAACTCCTCGAAGATGACCTCGTCCATCTTGGAGCCGGTCTCGACGAGCGCGGTCGCGAGGATCGTGAGCGAGCCGCCGTGCTCGATGTTGCGCGCGGCGCCGAAGAACTTCTTCGGCGGGTAGAGCGCGCTCGAGTCGACGCCGCCCGAGAGGATGCGGCCCGACGGCGGTGCCGACAGGTTGTAGGCGCGACCGAGGCGGGTGATGCCGTCGAGCAGCACGACGACGTCGTGGCCGAGCTCGACGAGGCGCTTCGCACGCTCGATCGCGAGCTCCGCGACGATCGTGTGGTCCTCGGCGGGCCGGTCGAAGGTCGACGCGATGACCTCGCCCTTGACGGTGCGCTGGAAGTCGGTGACCTCCTCAGGGCGCTCGTCGACGAGCACGATCATGAGGTGGACCTCGGGGTTGTTCTCGGCGATCGCGTTCGCGATGGCCTGCATCACGAGCGTCTTGCCGGCCTTGGGCGGCGACACGATGAGGCCGCGCTGGCCCTTGCCGATCGGCGACACGAGGTCGATGACTCGGGTCGAGAGCTTGTTGGGCGTCGTCTCGAGGCGGAGTCGCTCCTGCGGGTAGAGCGGCGTGAGCTTCGAGAACTCGACGCGCGTGAGCGCGTCCTCGACCGACTGGCCGTTCACCGAGTCGACGCGCACGAGCGCGTTGAACTTCTGGCGGTTCGACTGCTGCTGCTCGCCCTCGCGCGGCTGCTTGATCGCGCCGACGACGGCGTCGCCCTTGCGGAGGCCGTGCTTCTTGACCTGCGCGAGCGAGACGTAGACGTCGTTCGAGCCGGGCAGGTAGCCGGAGGTGCGCACGAAGGCGTAGTTGTCGAGCAGGTCGAGGATGCCGGCGACGGGCAGCAGCACGTCGTCCTCGTGCACCTCGAACTCGTCGCCCTGCACGCGCCCGCGGGTGCGGTCGCGACCGCGGCTGCGGCGCGAGCCGTCGGCGTCGGCCTGCGGCTGCTGCTGGGGCTGGTTGCCCGGCTGGCCCTGCTGACCGCGGCCGCGGCCACGGCCGCGGCGGTTCTCGTCGTCGTCCTGCTGCGGCTGGTCGTCCTGGCCCTGCTGGCTGCCCTTGCCGCGGCTGCGGCGGCGGCGCGAGCCGCCCTCGCGCTGGCCCTCGCCCTGGGCGTCGCCCTGGCCCTGGTCCTGACCGCGCTCATCGGCGCCGTCGCGGTCGTCGGAGCGCTCGTCGGCGGTGACCTCGACGACGGCGGCGCGCGCACGGGCGGCGCGGTCGTCGGAGGCGCGGTCGCCGTCGCGCGCGTCCGTCGCCTCTGCACCGGTCGTCTCGGCGACCGGGGCGTCGGGCTGCGGTGCCGGCTGGTCGTCGGACGGCGCGCCCGACTTGGCGCGCGAGCGGCTCGAGCGGGCGCGGGGCGCGCGCTTGGCGGGCGCCTCGTCAGCGGGGGCCTCGTCGGTCGCTGCGACCTCGGTCGGCGCGGCGTCGGCCTCGGCGGGTGCCTCGGCCGCCTCGGCGGCGGGCGCCTCAGCGGCAGGTGCCTCGGCAGCGGCGGCGGTCTTCGACCGGCGCGGTGCGCGGCGCTTGGGGGCGGCCTCCTCGGCCGGGGCCGCGGCGGGCGCGTCGGCCGGAGCCTGCTCGGCCTGGGCCTGCTCAGCCTGGGCCTGGGCGGGCTCTGCGGGCGCCTCGGCCTGGGCGGGCGCCTCGGCCTGCTCGGCCACGGACGACGACGTCGCGCGGCGCGAGCGGCGCTTCGGCGCGGTCTGCGCGGGCGCCTCGGCCTGTGCGGACGTCGAGGCGTCGGGGCTGGTGGTCTGCGCGACAGCGGCGTCGTCAGACGTCGGGATGCTGTCGATGATCTCGCTCGTCATGGGCGAGTGCTCCTTCGATGTCGGCCCGCGCGCGATGCTCGCGGGCGTGGGACCACGTCTCCCGCTGCGCTCACGGCCGCGGTGCGGACGTCGGGCGCATTCAGAATGCGGAGAGAGGAGTCAGAATGTCCCCTCGCGCGGCTAGGCCGCAGCAGTGCTGGGGACGGGCTCCACTGTACCACCGCGGATGTCGACGGCCAGCAGGCGCGCGTGCCACGCCTCGGGCCGATCCTCGACGATGCGGGCGGCCTCCAGCCGGGCGGCCGGATCGCTCGCGAGCACGAGCACCGAGGGGCCGGCGCCCGACACGACGGCCGCGTGGCCGGCGGCTCGCAGCGCCGCGACGAGGGCGCTCGTCTCGGGCATCGCGCTCGCCCGGTAGATCTGGTGGAGCCGGTCCTCGGTGGCGTCGAGCAGCAGCTCGGGGCTCTGCGTCAGCGCCGCCACGAGCAGCGCCGATCGCGACAGGTTGAAGACGGCGTCGGCGTGCGGCACCTCGGTCGGCTGCAGGCTACGAGCGAGCGTGGTCGACATCGTCGCCTCGGGCACGGCGACGAGCAGCGAGACGCCGCGGTGCACGGCGAGCTGCTTGTGGCGCGGGCCCGTCTCGTCGACCCACGCGATGGTGAGGCCGCCGAAGATCGCGGGGGCGACGTTGTCGGGGTGGCCCTCGAGCTCGGTCGCGTAGCGCAGCACGTCCTCGTCGCTGACGTCGACGACGCCCTCGAGCAGACCCTTCGCCGCGAGCACGCCCTCGACGATCGCGGCGCCGGAGGAGCCCATGCCGCGGCCGTGGGGGATGCTGTTCGTCGCCGTGATGGCGATGCCCGGAGGCACGACGCCCACCCGGTCGAAGACGTGCAGGAGCGCGCGCGCGACGAGGTTCGTCTCATCCGTCGGCACCTCGCCAGCGCCGACGCCGGTGACGTCGACCCGCACGCCCGACTCGGTCGCCTCGACCTCGAGCTCGTCGTGCACGTTGAGCGCGAGGCCCAGCGTGTCGAAGCCTGGGCCGAGGTTCGCGCTCGTCGCCGGCACGCGCACGTGCACGCGACGGCCGACCGGCACGCCGGCCGGGTTCGCGCCGGTCGCGTCGGCGGCCGTCACGCGAGGCCCAGCATCTGCGCGACCTGCGCGGTGTCGGCGTCGGCCGACTCGGGCGTGGCGTCCGAGCCGTCCTCGAGCCGCAGGCCCCACGCGGCATCCTTCAGGCCGTGGCCCGTGACGGTGAGCGTCACGGTCGAGCCCGCGGGGATCTCGCCGGCGGCGTGCCGCTCGAGCAGGCCCGCGACCGAGATGGCCGAGGCCGGCTCGACGAAGACTCCGGTGGAGGATGCGAGCAGCCGCTGGGCGCGCAGGATGTCGGCGTCCTCGATGGCGCCGATGTAGCCGCCGGACTCGTCGCGGGCGGCGAGCGCCTGCTGCCACGAGGCCGGGTTGCCGATGCGGATGGCGGTCGCGACGGTATCGGGCTCGCGAACGACCTCGCCGCGCACGATCGGCGCGGCGCCGGCGGCCTGGAAGCCGATCATGCGCGGGCGCCGCGTGGCGGTGCCGGCCGTCTCGGCCTCGGAGAAGCCGCGCCAGTAGCTCGTGATGTTGCCGGCGTTGCCGACCGGCATGATGTGGATGTCGGGCGCGTCGCCGAGCACGTCGATGATCTCGAGCGCCGCCGTCTTCTGGCCCTCGATGCGGTCGTCGTTCACGGAGTTGACGAGGTGCACGGGGTAGCGGTCGGCGAGCTCCTTCGAGATCTCGAGGCAGTCGTCGAAGTTGCCGCGGATCTGCACGATGCGCGCGCCGTGCACGACCGACTGGGCGAGCTTGCCCATCGAGATGCGGCCCTCGGGCACGAGCACGATCGCCTGGATGCCGGCCGCGGCCGCGTAGGCGGCGGCCGCCGCCGAGGTGTTGCCGGTCGACGCGCACGCGACGGCCTTCGCGCCGCGCTCGACGGCCCGGGAGACCGCGACCGTCATGCCGCGGTCCTTGAAGGAGCCGGTGGGGTTGAGCCCCTCGAACTTCACGAGCACGCGGGCGTCGGTCATGGTCGACAGCGCCCTCGACTCGATGAGCGGGGTGCCGCCCTCGCCGAGCGTCACGACCGTCGACGCATCCGTCACGCCGAGCGTGTCGGCCCACTCGCGGAGCACGCCCTGCCACTGGTTCGCCATGTCTGCCTCCTAGTCGATGAGTCGGATCACGCTGTCGATCCGCTCCACGTCGGTGTGCGCCTCGAGCGCGTCGAGCACGGACGCGATGCGCGCCTCGCTCGCGGTATGGGTGCCGAGCACGAGCGAGGCGTGCGCCTCGCGGGCGTCCTGCCGCACGGACTCGACCGAGACGCCGTGCTCGGCGAAGAGCCCCGCGACCGCGGCGAGCACGCCGGGCCTGTCGGCGACGGTGAGCGCGAGCTCGTGGCGCGCCAGCACGTCGCCGAAGGGCGCGATCGGCAGGTCGGCGTGCGTCGACGACGCCGCGCCGGGTCCGCCCAGCACGTGGCGGCGGGCGATCGAGACGAGGTCGCCGAGCACGGCGGAGGCCGTCTCGGGCCCACCGGCGCCCGCGCCGTAGAACATGAGGTCGCCCGCGGCCTCCGCGGTGACGAAGATCGCGTTCTTCGCCTCGCGCACGGCGGCGAGCGGATGCGTCGCGGGCAGCGAGACGGGATGCACGCGGGCCGACACGCGATCGCCGCCCTCGCCGGGCAGGCGCTCGCAGATGGCGACGAGCTTCAGCACCCGGCCGGTGCGCTCCGCCTGGGCGACCATCGCATCCGTGATGCCGGTGATGCCCTCGCGATGCACGAGCGCGCCCGGCACGGCGGTGTGGAAGGCGAGCGACGCCAGGATCGTCGCCTTCGAGGCGGCGTCGAAGCCCTCGATGTCGGCGGTCGGGTCGGCCTCGGCGTAGCCGAGCTCGGTCGCGACCCGGAGCGCGTCGGCGAGCGACGAGCCCTCGGTGTGCATGCGGTCGAGGATGAAGTTCGTGGTGCCGTTGACGATGCCCATCACGCGCGTCACGCGGTCTCCGGCGAGCGACTGCTCGAGCGGGCGGATGATCGGGATCGCGCCGCCGACCGCCGCCTCGTAGGCGACCTGCGCGCCGAGGATCTCGGCGGCGTGGAAGAGCTCGGGGCCGTGCGCGGCGACGAGCGCCTTGTTCGCGGTGACGACGTCGGCGCCGGAGGCGAGCGCATCGAGGAGCAGGGTGCGAGCCGGCTCGATGCCGCCGAGCAGCTCGACCACGATGTCGGCGCTCGCGACGAGCGTGCCGAGGTCGCTCGTCATGAGCTCGCGCGGCAGGTCGACGTCGCGCTGGGCGTCGACGTCGCGCACGCCGATGCCGACGAGCTCGAGCGGCGCGCCCACGCGGGCCGCGAGCTCGTCGGCGTGCTCGAGCAGCAGGCGGGCGACCTGCGAGCCGACGCTGCCGGCGCCGAGCAGCGCGATGCGGAGGCTGCGGTACGAGTTCATGCGTCTCCTGGGGTCGCTGCGTCGAGTCCCGCGTCGCGGGCGAGCAGGTCGTCGATCGACTCGCGGCGCACGAGCACGCGCACGGCGCCGTCCCGCACGGCGAGCACCGGCGGGCGGGGCGTCGCGTTGTAGTTGGAGGCGAGCGAGTGGCAGTAGGCGCCGGTCGCGGCGACGGCGAGCAGGTCGCCGGGCGCGACGTCGGCGGGCAGCCACTCGGCGTCGACGACGATGTCGCCGGACTCGCAGTGGTGGCCGGCGACGCGGGTGAGCGCCGGGGCGGCGTCGGAGGCGCGATCCGCGATCCGCGCCGAGTAGTGCGCGCCGTAGAGCGCGGGCCGCGGGTTGTCGCCCATCCCGCCGTCGACCGAGACGTAGGTGCGGACGCCGCCGTCGAGGTGCACCGGCTTGACGGTGCCGACCGTGTACACGGTGATGCCAGCGGGGCCGACGATCCAGCGGCCCGGCTCGATCGCGATCCGCGGCACCGGCACGCCGAGCTCGTCGGCGGCGGCGCGCACGGCATCCGCGAGCGACTGCGCGATCTGCTCGATCGGCTCCGGGCGGTCGGCGCCCGTGTAGGCGATGCCGAAGCCGCCACCGAGGTTGAGCTCGGGCAGCGGCGCGTCGGCGCCCAGCTCGGCGTGGAGCGCGAGCATGCGGCGCGCCGACTCGGCGAAGCCGCTCGCGTCGAAGATCTGCGAGCCGATGTGCGTGTGGAGGCCGACGAGCTCGAGGCTCGGCAGCTCGCGGATGCGCGCGACGAGCGCCGGCGCCTCGCTGACGGGCACGCCGAACTTCTGGTCCTCGTGGCTCGTGGCGAGGAACTCGTGGGTCGAGGCGTGCACGCCGACGGAGATCCGGAGCCGCACGCGCTGCACGCGGCCCGCGCGCTCGGCGGCGGCCGCGACGCGCTCCGCCTCGATCTCGGAGTCGAGCACGAAGGTGCCGACACCCGCGGCGACGCCCGCCTCGATCTCGGCGAGGCCCTTGTTGTTGCCGTGGAAGCCGATCGCCTCGGGCTCGACGCCGGCGCGCAGCGCGATCGCGAGCTCGCCGCCCGTGCACACGTCGATGCGCAGGCCCTCGGCGCGCATCCAGCGGGCGACGTCGGCCGTCAGCAGCGCCTTGCCGGCGTAGTAGACGTCGACGCCCTGCTGGTCGAACGCGGCCTCGAACGCCTCGCGGATGCGCCGTGCGCGGCCGCGCGCGACGGCCTCGTCGACGAGCAGGAACGGGGTGCCGTGCGCCTGCGCCACCTCGCGGAGGTCGGCCCCGCCGATCCGCACAGCGCCGTCGACGCGCTCCGCGCCGGCCGGCCAGACGCCGTCGGCGAGCGCGTTCGGGTCGCCCGCGTCGAGCAGCTGGGGGGCGAGCGGATGCGGCACGGGACTCCGTCCGTGTGTGGTTCATGGGGCTCGCGCTCCGGTGGGCTCGGAGCGCTGGCGGCGACGGCGCTTGTGGCGCTGCTCCCCATCCTATGAGGCCGCGCATGGCCGCTCTGCCGCCACGGCCGGCCCGTCCGACCCCGGGCGGACCTGTGAGCGCCGTGCCCTACCGTGGCGTGCGTGCCGACTCCTCCCCCGTCGTGGTTCGAGCGCGACCCGCTCGAGCTCGCGCCGCTGCTGCTCGGCGGCGTGCTGCGCCGCGCGGACGCCGCGGGAGCGGTGGCGCTGCGCGTCACCGAGGTCGAGGCCTACCGCGGTGCCGACGATCCCGGTGCGCACAGCTTCCGAGGGATGACGCAGCGCAACGCGACGATGTTCGGGCCGGGCGGGCACGTCTACTGCTACTTCACCTACGGCATGCACCACGCCGTGAACATCGTGGCCGGGCCCGCAGGCTCCGGCTGGGGTGTGCTCGTCCGTGCCGGGGAGGTCGTGGAGGGGCGCGAGCTCGCCCTCGAGCGGCGCTCGGCGCGGCGCGCGTCGCCGCCGACGGGCGAGCTCGCCCGAGGTCCGGGCAACGTCGCGCAGGCGCTCGGCGCGACGCTCGCCGACGACGGCGCGCCGCTCTCGGATGCGCCGCCGGCTCCGCCCGCCGAGCGAGGCGCGTGGTCCTTCGAGCCCGCCACCGCGTCCGTGCCGCATGCCACCGGACCGCGCGTCGGCGTCAGCGGCCCGGGCGGCGACGCGATCGCCCACCCGTGGCGCTACTGGATGCCGGGCGAGCCGAGCGTCTCGGCGTACCGCCCCGCGACGCCGCGACGGCGCGCGTAGCCCCGCAAGCCATGCCTTGAGGGGCCCGGAGTGCCGGGGCTATGCTCGCCGCGAGGCGGCCCGGCCGCCGCGCGCGTGCGGATCCCGAGGAGCGCCCATGGAGGCCAGCCCGTCCAGCCCGTCGACCGCGATCCTGGTCGTCGCCGCCGATGACGACGTGCGCGAGGCGCTCCTCGAGCCGCTCGAGCGGCGCTACGCGCAGGACTACCTGATCGTGAGCGCGGAGGGGCCGGCGGACGGCGTCGCCGCGCTCGACGAGCTGCGCGCGGCCGGGGGCGACGTCGCGCTCGTGCTCGCCGATGACGCATCACCGGTAGGCGACCACGACAACGTCTTCGCGGCGGCCAGGCGGGCGTTCCCCGACGTGCGCCGCGGCTACGTGATCGAGTGGGGCTCGTGGGCCGACCGGCGCACCGCCGATGCGGTGCTGCAGCTCATGACGCACCTGCAGATCGACTACTACGTCGTGCGGCCCACGCACTCCCCCGACGAGTCGTTCCACCGCGCCGTCACCGACTTCCTGCGCGAGTGGGAGGCGTCGGTCGGCAAGCGCCATCGCGCTTTCACGGTCATCGGCGACGGCGCGAGGCCCCGCACGCACGAGCTGCGCCGCCTGCTCCACCGCAGCGGCGTGCCGGCCGACCACCTCGCCGCCGACTCCCCCGACGCGATCGCACTGCTGGCGGAGGCCGGCATGGAGGCCACGGCGCCCGGCACCGCCGACGTGCCGCTCGTGCGCACCCCGGCCGGGCACATCCTGGTCGATCCGAGCGATGCCGAGCTCGCTCGCGCGCACGGGCTCACCACGGCGCTGCCGTCGGGGGTCGTCGACGTGGCCGTCATCGGCGCCGGGCCAGCCGGGCTCGCGGCCGCCGTCTACGCCGCGTCCGAGGGGCTCGAGACGCTCGTGCTCGAGGTGGAGTCGATCGGTGGGCAGGCGGGGTCGAGCTCGCTGATCCGCAATTACCTCGGCTTCTCGCGCGGCGTCTCGGGCGCCGAGCTCGCCCAGCGGGCGTACCAGCAGGCGTGGGTGTTCGGTGCGCGGTTCGGCCACACCCGGCGCGTGACGGGGATGCGCGTCCGCGACGTCTTCGAGCTCGACGTCGCACCCGACGAGACCGTGCGCGCGCGGTCGGTCGTGCTCGCCACCGGCGTCACGTACAGGCGGCTCGCGGCGCCGGGGCTCGAGCCGTTCGTCGGCGCCTCCGTCTTCTACGGCGCCTCGTCGGTGGAGGCGCGGGCGCAGGCGGGCCGCGACGTGCTCGTCGTGGGCGGCGGGAACTCCGCGGGCCAGGCGGCGCTGCACCTCGCTCGGTACGCGGGCTCGGTCTCGATCGTCGTGCGCGGCGAGGGGCTCGCCGCGAGCATGTCGCGCTACCTCATCGACCAGCTCGAGGCCGCCGGCGTGCGGCTCGTCACCGGCGCGCGCGTGGTCGACGCGAGCGCCGCCTCCGCGGACCGGCTCGAGCGCGTGGTGCTCGAGCGAACCGGGTCGCGCGAGCGGTTCGAGGTGCCGGCGCACGCGGTGTTCATCACCATCGGCGCCAGGCCGCACACCGAGTGGCTGCCGCCCGAGGTGCTGCGCGATCAGTGGGGCTCCGTGATCACCGGGCCGGAGGTGCTCGCCGAGGGCGGCCGGCGCGCGTGGCTCGGGGCGCCCGGCACGGAGCCGACGCTGCTCGAGACGTCGGTGCCGGGCTGCTTCGCCGTCGGGGATGCGCGGCGCGGCTCCGTGAAGCGCGTCGCCTCGGCGGTCGGCGAGGGCTCGGTGGTCATCTCGTCGGTGCACAAGCACCTCGGCCCGATCGCGGGCGGCTGACCCGCGCTGGTCGAGGAGCACGGGCCGAAGGCCCGCGCGTATCGAGACCACCCCGGCCGAGCGCATCATGATCTCGATACGCGCCGCTTCGCGGTGCTACTCGATCACCATTCGCCGCTGGTCGAGTAGCACGGGCCGAAGGCCCGCGCTTATCGAGACCACCCTGACCGAGCGGAGACCTGATCTCGATACGCGCCGCTTCGCGGTGCTACTCGATCACCATTCGCCGCTGGTCGAGTAGCACGGGCCGGAGGCCCGCGCGCATCGAGACCACCCCCGGACTGTGCGAGTCATGATCTCGATACGCGCCGCTCCGCGGTGCTACTCGATCAGCGTGTCAAGAGGCGGTGCTGCTCGATCCCCATCCGCTGCTGGTCGAGTAGCACGGGCCGGAGGCCCGCGCGTATCGACTCCACCCCGGCCGAGCGCATCCTGATCTCGATACGCGCCGCTTCGCGGTGCTACTCGATCAGCGTGTCAAGAGACGGTGCTGCTCGATCAGCAGAGAGGAAGCGGTGCTGCTCGATCAGCGTGAGAGGGCGGCTACATCCGCTCCGGGGCCGAGACGCCGACCGTCGTGAGCGCCGTGCGCAGCACCTGGCCGGTCGCGTCGTTCAGCCACAGGCGCGTGCGGTTCAGCGCACCGACGGGCTCGTCGCCCTGCGGCGCGACCCGGCACGCGTCGTACCAGCGGTGGTACAGCCCGGCGAGCTCCTCTGCGAACCGCGCGACGCGGTGCGGCTCGCGCAGCTCCGCCGCCTGCGCGAGCACGCGCGGGAAGTCGGCCAGCGCGCCGAGCAGCGCCGACTCCGTCTCGTGCGACAGCAGCGACGGGTCGAACTCGCTCCGGTCGACGCCAGCGGCCTCGGCGTTCCGGGCGACTGCCGACATCCGCGCGTGCGCGTACTGCACGTAGTAGACGGGGTTGTCGTTCGTGCGCTGCGTCAGCAGCTCGAGGTCGATGTCGAGCGGCGTGTCTGCGCTCGACCGCACGAGCGAGTAGCGGGCGGCGTCGACGCCGACCGCCTCGACCAGGTCCTCCATCGTGACGATGGTGCCGGCGCGCTTCGACATCCGCACCGGCTGCCCGCCGCGGATGAGGTTGACCATCTGGCCGATCATCAGCTCGAGGTGCACGTGCGGGGTGTCGCCGAACGCGGCGCACATCGCCATCATGCGGCCGACGTAGCCGTGGTGGTCGGCGCCGAGCATGATGATGCACTCGTCGAAGCCGCGGTCGCGCTTGTTCTGGTAGTACCCGAGGTCGCCGGAGAAGTACGCGGGCTGGCCGTTCGAGCGGATCACGACGCGGTCGCGGTCGTCGCCGAAGGTCGTGGTGCGCAGCCAGATCGCGCCGTCCTCCTCGAAGACGTGGCCGCGCTCGCGGAGCACCTCGATCGCGCGATCGACGGAGCCGTCGGACTGCACCTGGTGCTCGTGGAAGTAGACGTCGAAGTCGACCCCGAACTCGTGCAGGTCGTGGCGGATCTCGTCGAACATCAGCTTCACGCCGTGCTCGCGGAACGTCTCCTGCAGGGTCTGGTCGTCGAGATCGAGCAGGTCGCCGTCGTAGGAGTCGTCGACGCGGCGGGCGATGTCGGCGATGTAGGCGCCGCCGTAGCCGTCCTCCGGCGTCGGCTCGCCCTTGAACGCGGCGACGAGGCTCTTCGCGAATCGGTCGATCTGCGCGCCGTGGTCGTTGAAGTAGTACTCGCGGGTGACCTCGGCGCCCTGGCGCTCGAGCACGCGGCCGAGGCTGTCGCCCACCGCGGCCCAGCGGGTGCCGCCCATGTGGATGGGGCCGGTCGGGTTCGCCGAGACGAACTCGAGGTTGATCCGCACGCCCGCGAGCGCGGTGCCGGCGCCGTAGGCGTCGCCAGCCTCGACGATCGTGCGGGCGAGCTCGCCCGCGGCGCCCGCCGAGATGGTCAGGTTGATGAAGCCGGGGCCGGCGACGTCGGCGCGCTCGATGCCGTCGACCTCGGCGAGCGTCGCGGCGACGTCGTCGGCGAGCTCGCGGGGTGCGACGCCGACGCGCTTCGCGAAGCGCATCGCCGCGTTCGTCGCCCAGTCGCCGTGGTCGCGGTTGCGGGGGCGCTCGAGCACGATGTCGCCCTCGGCGACCTCCACGTCGGCCGTGCGTCGAGCGACCGCGGAGCGGACGGCGGCGAGCACGGCGAGCGAGAGATCGGAAGGCTGCATGGGGTCGATCGTAGTCCGCGCGGCGTCGCCACGACGCCGGTGGCGGCCCGTACCCTGGCCCCATGTCGAGCTCCAGCCTGCGCTTCCGCCGTCTCCTCCCGGTCGCCGTGGTGGCGGCGGCGACGGCCCTCGCGCTCACCGGCTGCCAGCCCGGCGCGCTCGCGCCGATCGAGTCCTCCGACGCCCCCGAGCCGTCGTCGAGCGCCTCCGAGCAGCCGACGCCGACGCCGAGCGCGTCCGAGACGACGCCCGGGTCCGAGCCCGAGTCGCCGACCCCGACGCCCGCGCCCACCGGCACCGCGCTGCCGACGACGCCGCCGGTCGCGGGCGACCTCGACTGCAGCGAGGTCTACACCGCCGACCAGCTGTACGAGTTCAACCCGAACTTCGCGCCGTCGAGCGACGAGGGCTCGCTGCCCGGCGCGATCGACGACGTCGCGGATGCCGGCGGCACCGTGTGCGCCTACCAGCACGTGACCGGCATGGACCGCCTGCTCATCGGCGTGCTCACCGACGCCGCGGGCTTCGCGGCCCCAGCCTTCGAGGCGGTCGGCGACATGGGCGTCGCGACCTCGCCGCAGGACGGCGCGATCGTCGCGGTGGCCTCGCAGTACTTCGACCAGGCGCAGGACGCGCAGCCCGTCATCGACCAGGTCGCCGACAACCTCGACTGACCTGCACCTCCCCCGCTCGACGAGCTCGGCGCGGGTGCGGGCTAGGCGATCTGGATGCGCTGCGCCGGGTCGTCGACCGCATCCGGCGCGAGGTCGTCGTCGGCCGCCTCGACCGTGAGCGACTGCAGAAGCACGGGATTGCCGCTCGTCGTCGCCCACGCCGTCTCGAGCGCATCCGCGCCCGTCGCGATGCGGATCAGGCTGCCGCGCGGCGCGAGGCCCGTCGCGTCGACGACCCACCACTGCCCGTCGATGTGCACCTCGGCCACCGCGTGGAAGTCCGGCGGCCGCAGCCCCGGCGCGTAGACGCCGACGTAGCGCGCCGGGATGCCGGCCGCGCGTGCAAGCGCGATCATGACGTGCGCGTAGTCGCGGCACATGCCGCCGCGCTTCTCGAGCGTCGTGACGGCGGAGTCGTCCATCGCCGAGAGCGACGGTGAGTAGGTGAAGCCGCGCGCGATCCACTGCCGCATGGCGGCGATCGCGTCGAAGCCGGTCGCGCGGCCGAACCGCTCCTCGACGAAGCCCCGCAGCGCGCTCGCCTCGACGTAACGCGAGTCCTCGAGGTAGCGCGCGGCATCGCCCTCGTCGACCGAGCGCTGCGAGCCGCCGACGCTCGTCTGCACGTCGACGGCGAGCGTGCCCGCGGGCGCGGTGAAGACGAGCTCCCTCGTGTCGTGTGCGGCGGGCAGGATGCGCCAGTCGACGGGCGCTCCGTCGACCGTGACCGAGATGCGATCGTCGGACGCGTAGTCGGCGGCCGGCAGCACGAGAAGGATGACGTCGGTGTCGCCCACGAGGTTCATCGTGAAGGCTGCATGGGCGGTGCGCATTTGGTTCGATCCTCCCACAGTCCGTCCCCCGACTACGGCGTCAGCGCCTCCGGCTGGAGCA
The DNA here is from genome assembly GCF_054060915.1 of Agrococcus sp. UYP33. Classification (NCBI taxonomy): domain Bacteria; kingdom Bacillati; phylum Actinomycetota; class Actinomycetes; order Micrococcales; family Microbacteriaceae; genus Agrococcus; species Agrococcus sp. UYP33. Next base: position 1,920,858 of record NZ_JBSSDR010000001.1, on the reverse strand, counting down.
CGTAGAGGTAGCCGCTGATGTCCGATGTCCAGGGCTCGGGCTCGACGCCCGCCGCGAAGGTCGCCGAGCTCACCGAGACGAGCCGGGTGCCCAGCTGCAGCCGCTGCAGGAAGGCCTGCAGCTCGGCCGGGCCGACGCCCGTCGTGGAGATCGTGATGGGCACCGCCGCGAGGTTCTCGGGTCCGATGAGCGGGTCGGTGTGGGGCATCGGCACGTCGGGCACCGTGCCCTCGGCGGGAGCCGCAGCGGGATCCGATGCTGTCGGCGCCTCCGACTCGGTCGACCCGTCGGTCTCCGCCGCGGCCTCCTCCGCCGGCGCCGGCTCGACCACGCCCTCCGGCTCGACCGGCGGGAGGTAGGCGACGGCCTCCGCGGCCGTGACACCGACGATCGTGACCCCGGTCTCGAGCGCGAGCGCGTCGAGCTGGCGGATGAACTCGGCGTACTGCAGCTCGCCCGGCACGCCCTGCGACAGCTCGTCGCGCGACGCCTCGAACTCGCTCATCCCCGCGGCCGCCTCCTCGAGCTCGACGATGCGCAGCTCGTGCAGCCGGTTCTGCTGCTCGACGACCTCGAGGTCGCCGCGAGCGGTCGAGGCCGCGGTCAGGTCGGGCGAGATGGAGCCGAACCAGGCACCGGCGGCGACACCGATGGCGATCAGTCCGGCGCCGAGGCTCCACAGGCGGTCCTTCGCGTTCATCGGCTCTCCTCCCCTTCGGCGTCGGCGTCGGCGGACTGCCCGTCCGTCGTCGCCTGCTCGCCCGACGTCGCCGGGTCGGCCGGGTAGCGGCCCGAGTACGCGCCCTCGTCGAGGTGCACGATGAACGTCGTCTCGAAGACGCCCTCCTGGTCGACGGCCGAGCTCGGCACCTGCACGTCGACGAAGCCGGGCACGCTCGCGAGCTGGTCCTCGATGCCGGGCACCGAGAGCAGCGCCGGGCTGCGCACCGTGAAGGTGACCATGGCCACGCGAGCCCCCTGCAGCGGCACGACGGGCTGCGCGTAGGCCAGCATCGGCGAGCTGCCCTCGACGGCGACGCTCGTGAGCGTCGCATCCTCCGGCAGCGTGCCGGCGATCGCCGCGAGGGTCGACTGCCAGTCGATCTCGGTGCTGGCGATCACCTGGCGGGCCGCCTCGCGCTCCTCGATCTCGGCCTGCACGGCCAGCACACCGGCGAACTCCGCCTGCCGGTCGATGAGCGCGGCGGTGCGGTCCTGCGCGATGAGCAGGTCCACCTCTGCGGCGATCGCCTGCACCTTCGCGCCCGCGCCACCGGCGACGACGCCCACGATGACCAGCACGGCGATCGCGACGACGCCGCGTCGGATGCCCCGGCTCCGCCGCGCGAGGCCCACCTCCGGGGGGAGGAGGTCGACGGCGGGATGCGCGCCGAGCTCGAGCGGCGCGCTGTCGGTGCTGCCGCCGACCGTGATCCCGAAGACCTTCATGCTGCCCTCCGCATCGCCAGGCCGACGGCCACGACTGCTCGGTTGCCCTCGTTGGAGGCGCGCTCGCGCTCGCGCGGCCGCACCGTGACGGTGCCGAACGGGTCGCCCCACTCGACGGGCAGCCGCAGCACCTCGCTGAGCGCCCCGGAGAGGCCGCCGAGGGTCGCGCCGTCACCGGTGAGCAGCACGCGCCGCACCGGCAGGTCAGGCCGCGAGGTCTCGAAGTACGTCACCGTGTTGCGCACGCCGGTGACGAGCTCGCCGGTCACCTCGCGGATGATCTCGATGATCGGCTCGTCGTTCGCCGGGAAGCCGCCGAAGCCGAGCCCGAGCGCGCGCTTGGCGTCCTCGGCGACATGCCGCTCGATGCCGAGCCGCGAGTGCAGCGTGTGGGTGATCTCATCGCCGCCCGACGGGATGATGCGCACGAAGTGCGGCACCCCCTCCCAGGCGATCACGACCGTGGTGGTGTGCGCACCGACGTCGACGACCGCGGTCGCGCCCTGCTCCTGACCCCGTCGCAGCAGCGCGCGGCTGAGGGCGAACGGGATGAAGTCGACCGTGATGGGCTCGAGCCGCGCCTTGCGCACGGCGTCGATGGTCGCGAGCACGCCCTCCTTGACGGCGGCGACGAGCAGCCCCTGCACCTGGCCGTGCCCGGCGTCGGCGACCGGGTAGAAGTCGAGGATCGCCTCGGGCGTGGGCACCGGGAGCATGTCGTGCACCTGGAACGGCAGCGCCTCGCGGATCATCGCGAGCGGCGCGTTCGGCACGGTCAGCTCACGCGCGAGCACGCGGTCGTTGCCGATGCCGAGCACGACCTTGCGGGTCGAGAACCGTCCACGCTTCCACAGCGTCTTCAGCGCCGCCGTCACGTGATGCGGCTCGACGACCTCGCCGCGCTGCATCGCGCCGGGCGGCAGCGCGACCGAGTGGTACCGCGTGAGGGTCGTGCCCTTGCGCGTGACGATCACCTCGGCGGCCCGCACGGCGGTCGCGCCGATGTCCAGTCCCACGATGCTTGCCATCAGTCGATCCTCACTCCAGTCCCACGAGGCGCAGGTAGCTGTGCCAGATGGGTTCGCCGGCGAGCACGGCGAGCGCCGCGCCCCCGAGCATCCAGGGGCCGAACGGGATGCCGCTGCCCCGTCCTGCGCGCCGCGCGACCACGAGGGCGATCGCGAAGAGGCCGCCGAGCAGGAAGGCGCCGAACGCGCCGACCGCGAGCTCGCCCCAGCCCAGCCAGCCGAGCGCCATGCCGAGCACCCCGGCGAGCTTGACGTCGCCGAGGCCCATGCCCTGCGGGTAGGCGAAGGCCATCGCGAAGTACGCGGCGAAGAGGATGGCGCCGCCGGCAGCCGCGCGCAGGAGCGATCCCCACTCCCCCGTCGTCGCCGCCGCCACGAGCAGCAGCGCGCCGACGACCGGGTAGGCCGGCAGCACGATCGCATCGGGCAGTCGCTGGGTGTCGAGGTCGATCCAGGCGAGCGCCACGCCCACCGCGGCGAGCACGAGGAAGGCGACGGTCTCGGCGAGGGCGCCCACGATCTGCGGTACCGAGCCGTCGAGCGCCTCCCACGGCGCGAAGCGCAGCACGATGGCGGCGAAGACGACGCCGGTGAGCAGCTCGACGAACGGGTAGCGCGCCGAGATGCGCACCTTGCAGTCGCGGCACCGGCCGCCGAGCCACAGCCAGCTGAGCACGGGCACGTTGTCGATCGGGCGGATGCGCGCACCGCAGCCGCCGCACGCGCTCGGCGGGCTGACGATCGAGCGACCGGCCGGCACCCGGAAGATCACCACGTTGAGGAACGAGCCGATGAGCAGCCCGAAGCCGCCGACGAGCGACCCGGCGACCGCGGCCATCATCGGTACCCCCCGGTCGCGTCCATCGCCGGAGACGTCTCGATCCACGTCGTCACGCCGTAGGCCGTCGTCACCGGCGAGAGGAAGTGCGGCGGGGAGCGGAACCGCAGGCGCGCGTCGTACTGGTAGTCCTTGATGTAGCCGCTGCTCTGGGCGACGATGCCGCGGAAGCTCTGCGCGATCGACCCGCGCACCGTCAGCGTGCCGTTGCGGTCGCCCGTCTTGTCGGTGTTCTGCACGGCGAAGCTGTGCAGCGACAGGATCGCCGCGTCGATCGTCCGGTTCGGCGAGTCGACGTAGCTGTTGATGCGCGGGTTGCGCACCCACACCATCCCCTGGCCGATGAGGCCGAGCATGTCGCGGTCGCGGTCGACGTAGGTCGTGTTGCCGACCACGTAGAGGTAGTTCTCGGTGGCGAACGTGACCTGGCCCTGCAGCCGGCCCTGGATGAAGAGGTCGCCGTTGCGGCAGCCGTACGCGGCGGTGCCGTCGATGGCGGCGGGCACCGTCTCGCCCGAGGTCGGGTACCCGACGCCGTTGCCGTTGGTCGGGCAGGTGTGGGGCGCCTGGTTCGACCGCCAGCCGTTCGGATCGGTCGTCGAGGTGGGCACGTTCTGCACGAAGACCGCGCCGCCGTTGGGGACGGGGATCGTGGCACCGGCGCTGTGGCCGAGCTGGCCCGACGCGGTCCCCACGCGGCCGCACGCGGTCGGCACCGGCACCGCGGCGCCGGGCCGCGTGACCTTCGTCCACGGCGACCGCACCGTCATGGTGCCGTTCGAGTTGAGCGTGACCGTCGTCGGACCGGTGTAGAGGCAGCCGCCGTCGAGCGCGTCCGTGCGGATCTCGGAGTTCGTCTCCGGCATCCCGAGCACGCCGAGCAGCGCCGGCGAGTTGCCGCGCGCGGGATCCTTCACCCGGAAGTCGGGGTTGCAGCCGCTGCCCGAGCGCACGTACCGCTCACCGGTGGGCGGGTTGTACGCCGTCGAGACCGGCCCGTAGAACGTCGCGTCGCACGCGTGGATCACGTCGTTCGAGTGCACCTGGCCGCGGATCTGGTCGCCGCCCGAGAAGACGATCGTCGCGCCGCAGCTCGCCAGGCGGCCCGCCCACGCGTAGCGCACGCACGAGTCCGGCTGCCCGTTGAGCGCCGGATCCTCGATCTCGTAGTCGGTGAAGTAGAGGTAGTTGAGGAAGCCCGCCTGCCGGAGGTCGGCGACGACCGTGCGAGTCTCGTCGCCGACGCGGCCGGTGGAGCGCAGACGGATGGTGCCGTCGCTGTCGAAGGTGCTGATGTCGATCTCGTACCGGAACTCCGCCGTGCCGGCGCTGCCCGGGACGCTCGCCCACGTGCCGGCGGCGCCGATGCCGAACGCGGCGTTCGTCGCGTCGGCGATGACCGTGCTGCTGGCGGTGAAGGGCGAGGATGCGTTGCCGTAGCGCAGGTAGCCCGGGTCGGCGGCGAGGCGGCTCTGGTACTCTTCGACCCCGGCGTAGGCGGCCGAGAGCGCGCCCTGCCAGTCCGCGTCGTCGCGCGCGTGCCGTGCACCCGAGACCGCGATCACGATCGCGGTGGTGAGCAACGCGGTGACGAGCGCGCCGATGCCGATCACGAGGATGAGGGCGGCGCCGCGATCGCGCTGCTCGATCATGGTGCGCAGGTGCCGGCGCATCACAGCCCGCCTCTCGTGAGGTTGAGGTTGGGGATGCCGACGGTGCTCAGCAGCTGCGCCGGTGCCGCATCGTCGCTGGCCGCGGTCTGGACGACGAGCGAGACGCGGACGGCGACGATCTCGCGCCGCTGCGTCTCGGTGAGCGCGCCGGTAGAGGGGATCGTGAGCGCGGTGCCGTCGGCCTTGAGGTAGGTGAAGAGGGCGGGCGACGTGCCGGTCGCGAGCGGCGTGCCGCGGGGCGCGACATCGCGCACGACGACACGGGTGCGGTTCGGCGTCGTCGCGAACACCCAGTCGCCGCCCGATCGAGTCGACGGGAAGCGGGTCTCGACCAGCTCGCCGGCAGCGTTGACCGCGAGCGAGACGCGGGTGGGGCCGGTCGCCGTGGACGGGGTGTCGAGGTATCCGTTGAGGATCATGGAGTCGGCGCGGGCGCTCTCGAAGGCGGGCAGCGCCTGCCAGCTCGTCGAGACCGGCACCTCCGTGCCGCTGCGGATGACCCGGCTGATCTGCTGCATGCCGAGCACCGCCGTGCGCGTGCTGTCCTGCTCCGAGGCTTCGCGCGAGAAGCTCTGGGAGACCGTGACGACGAGCGTCGTGATGAGCGTGGAGACGATCGCGAACAGGGAGATGGCGACGAGCATCTCGATGAGCGTGAGGCCGCGCTCGCGGTCGGAGATCGCGGTCATCCCGCGACCTGCCGGGGATCGAGCGTGACAGTGTTGCCGACGGCCGTGCCGCGCGAGACGACGGTCGCGACGACGGCGCCGGTCGCGCCGTTCGTGAGCTTCCAGGTGCCGAAGGGCAGGGCGATCGTGCCGTTGGCCGCGACATCGCCGAAGGTGTGGACGAAGGTCGCGGCGCACAGCGGAGTGCCGACGCCCGGTGCGGGCGTCGCGCGGAGGTCCGTGGCGCGAGCACTGATGCGCACGAGGCCCATCGGGATGTCGACGGTCGCCGTGCCACCCGGGTCCATGCTGAGCTCCGGCGCGACGCCCGCGGCGAGGCCGATGCCCAGCACCGTCTCCTCCGGCCACGCCGTGGGATCGGCGGAGGTGCAGTCGGCACCGGTCTCGCGGCCGTAGTTGCCGGCGAGCAGGCGGTACGTCACCCGTGGGTGCACCCGCACGGTGAAGGTCGTCGACGCCGTCGTCGTGAACGACGTCGTGCCGGTGAGCGTCACGGGGGTGACGCCATAGGTGCTGATGAGCGTCAGCGGCAGGTTCCGCGGTAGCCGCACGGGGTTGGCGCTGCCCGCGACGGTCGCGGTGAGCGTGGCGCGCTCGTCGTACTGGAACCCGATGCTCGAGGTGGTGCCGGCCGCGACGCTGACGTCGCGCTGCCGGGGCGTGGGGTCGAGGGTGACGCCGATGTAGTTGGTCTTCGAGACGCTGACCTCGTAGGTGCCGCGCGTCACCTGCAGGAAGTACGCGCAGCCCTCGGCGTCGGTGGTCCTGCTGGGCGTCGCCGCCCCCTCGGCCGTCGGCGTGAGGGCGACCGTGGCGCCTGCGACACCGTTGCCCTGGGCGTCTCGGATCGAGACGAGCACCGTGCCCTTGGCCGGGTCGTTGAGCCGCTGGGCGGGGTCGACGAGGGTGTCGGCGCGCACGGGGTCCATGGTCGCGGGCATCCCGCTCCACGTCACGGTGACGTTCACGCGCTTGAAGCGGAGGCTGCCACCGCCCGTGCCGCACGCGGTGGCGTCGGCGGCGTCGCTGACCCAGCCGGTGTCGCGCGTGACGGTGAACGTCGTGCCGTTGACGGCCACAGTCCGCGAGCCGTCGAGGAGGGTGAAGAGGTCGGGGCTGTCGTGCGCCAGCTCGACCTCGGCGGCCGCGAGGTTCGCGGCGACGTGCTGCGCCTCGGAGCTGCGGTTGACGGTGATGATCTGGAGCATGGAGGAGAGCACCATGGTCGAGAGGATCGCGAACACGAACATCGCGACCATGACCTCGATGAGCGTCATGCCCTCGTCGCCGCTGGCGACGCGAAGTCGCGCGCGAATGCTGCGCATGATGTTCTCCTCTCTGCTCTGACGGGATGTGGCCGCGGCGGGGAACCGCCGCGGCCACGTCCGAGTGCGGGAACTACGGAGTCACTGCCGACCACGTCTGGATGCCGCCGGCCTCGCTGTTGTAGGCCAGGCTCTGACCGAGGTCCGTGTTCGTGATGGTGAGGACGAAGCCATCGACGTCTGCCGAGGTGACCACCAGCGTCGAAGCGGCGCTCGACTCCTGGAAGCCCTCCGCGGTGAGCGTCGCGTCCGTGACGGTGGCGTAGCTGCCGCCGTTGGACACGGCGACAGTCTCCGCTGCGAGCGCGGCGTTCTTGAGGTCGGACTCGACCTCGGCACGCCAGGCGCTCTCCCGCTGGTTGAGGAAGACCGGGATGGCGATGCCGGCGAGGATGCCGATGATGATGACCACGACGAGCAGCTCGACGAGGGTGAAGCCTCGCTGCGACTGCTTGCCGTCCTTGAGCGCGATGCGGCGGTCGCCGAGAGCGCGGAGGAGGTTCTGCATGGTTCTGTCCTTCTGGGGTTGGGGTTGGGGCAAGGGGTACGTGTGGAAACGAGCGATCAGTTGATCTGCTCGAAGATGGTGAAGACCGGCATGTAGAGGGCGACGATCATCGCGCCGATGAGCGCGCCGACGCCGGCGATGAGGATCGGCTCGATGATCGAGGTCATCTGTGCGGTCGTCGCCTCGACCTCGTTGTCGTACGCGTCGGCGATCTTCGCGAGCATCGTCTCCATCGAGCCGGCGTCCTCTCCGACCGCGATCATCTGCACGACCATCGGCGGGAACACAGGCTCGTGCGCGAGCTGCTCGGCGACCGGGCGTCCCTCGCGGACCGCGGTCGCGATGCGGGCGCTCGCCTGCTGGATCACGCTGTTGCCCGAGACCTCGCCCACGACGTTGAGCGCGAGCACGATGGGCACGCCCGCGCCGAGCAGTGCCGCGAAGTTGCGGGTGAAGCGCGCGAGTGCGATCTTGCCGATGAGCTCGCCGAACACCGGGAGCTTGAGCAGCAGCGGGTCGAGGAAGGCGCGCACCTCTGGCGCGTTCTTGTTGCGTCGCCACCACACCGAGAACACCACGGCCGCGACGATGAGCAGCGGGCCGAGCCAGACCATGTTGCCCGAGAGGGTCACGAGGATCTGCGTCGCCAGCGGCAGCTCGCCGCCGAGGTCGGCGAACATCCCCTCGAAGATCGGGACGATGAACCACACCATGCCCACGACGGCGAGCAGTGCCATGCCGACCACCACGACGGGGTAGGCCATCGCCGACTGCACGGTGCCGCGCAGCTTGACCTCCTTCTCGAAGGAGTCGGCGACCGCGTTGAGCGCACCGTCGAGGAAGCCGCCGGTCTCGCCCGCACCGATGAGGTGGATCATGAGCGGCGGGAAGACCGTCGTGTGGCGGCCGAACGAGCTCGAGAGCGATCCGCCGCCCTCGATCTCGATGCGCACCTCGTCGAGCGTCTTGCGCAGCGTCGAGTTCTCGGTCTGCTCCGCGAGGATCTTGAGCGTGCGCAGGATCGAGAGGCCGGCGCCGATCATCGTCGCCATCTGGCGGCTCATCACCGCGAGGTCCTTGAGCTTCACGCCCTTGTTGAAGGGCAGCTCGATCTCGCGCTGCAGGCCCGTGCCGGTGCCGGTCTCGGCGACGCTCACCGGAGAGAGCCCCAGCTCGCGCATCCGCGAGACGACGGCGACCTGGCTTGCGGCGTCGAGCTTGCCCTTGACGACCTTGCCGGTCGTGTCACGGCCCTTGTACTGCCACGTCTTCGTGCTCGTCATGCGCGCTGACCCTTCGAGAAGGTGTCGCCGAAGTCGACGCCGGCATCGAGCTTGGGGCCGCCGGAGGTGGCGAGCATGCCGCGGAAGTCATCGACGTTCTGCGCCTTGTCGCGGGCCGCGTCCTCGCGGATGAGACCGCGGTTCACGAGCTCGGCGAGGTGCTGGTCGAGCGTGCGCATGCCCTGCGACGCGCCGGACTGCAGCGCGCTCGCGATCTGGTGGGTCTGGCCCTCCCGGATGAGGTTCGAGATGGCCGAGGTCGCCACGAGCACCTCGCTCGCGGCGATGCGGCCGCGGCCGCCCGCGCGGGGCACGAGGGTCTGGCAGACGACGCCCTGCAGCGTCGCCGCGAGCTGCGCGCGCACCTGGCTCTGCTGGTAGGGCGGGTAGACGTCGATGATGCGGTCGATGGTCTGCGCGGCGCTCTGCGTGTGGAGCGTCGCGAAGACGAGGTGGCCGGTCTCGGCGGCGGTGAGGGCGACCGAGATCGTCTCGAGGTCGCGCATCTCGCCGACGAGGATGACGTCGGGGTCCTGGCGCAGCACGTGCTTGAGCGCCTTCGAGAAGCTGTGCGTGTCGTGGCCGACCTCGCGCTGGTTGATGACCGCCTTCTTGCGCGGGTGCATGAACTCGATCGGGTCCTCGACCGTCACGATGTGCTCCGCGCGGGTGCGGTTGATCAGGTCGATGAGCGCCGCGAGCGTCGTCGACTTGCCGGAGCCCGTCGGTCCGGTCACGAGCACGAGGCCGCGCGGGAGGGTGGCGAAGCGGGTGATGGCCGGCGGCAGGTCGAGCTCGTCGATCGTGCGGATGCGCGTGGGGATGAGGCGGAACGCCGCGCCCTGCGCGGAGCGCTGCTGGTAGATGTTCACGCGGAAGCGCGCGGCCTCCGACAGCTGGTAGGCGAAGTCGAGCTCGAGCTCGCGCTCGAACGTCTCGCGGTGGTCCGCCGTCATGATCGAGCTGAGCGCCGACGCGACGCGCGCGGTCGACCAGATGCCGAACTCCTCGAGCGGCACGAGCATGCCGTCGAGGCGCATCGTCGGCGCCGTGTCGGCAGTCACGTGGAGGTCGGAGGCGCCGACCCGGACGACCCACTCGAGCGCGAGCAGCAGGTCGCTGTCGTCGCCGCGCGGCATGATCTGCGCGGGGGCGGCCGCCTCCGGCTCCACCGACTGCGCGCGCTGCCGCAGGCTCGCCCGCGTCGACAGCCCCTGCGGCTCGCCGAGGACGCCGGTCATCGAGATGCCGCTCATACGATCACCCGCACGATCTCGTCGACCGACGTGAGGCCGGCGCACGCCTTGAGCCAGGCGTCCTGGCGCAGCGTGCGCATGCCCTGCGAGGCCGCGACGCGCGCGATCTCGGAGGTCGACTCGCGTGCCACGGTCATCCGCTCGATCTCCTCGGTGACGGTCATGACCTCGTGGATCGCGATGCGCCCGCGGTAGCCGGTGCCCGAGCAGTGGGTGCAGCCGACCGCGCGGTGCACGCCGCCGGCGGTCGACGTGTCGAAGCCGAGCGCCTGGAAGTGGTGCGTCTCGCGGGTGTCGGGCTGCTTGCAGCGGTCGCAGAGGCGCCGCGCCAGTCGCTGGGCGACCACGCAGTCGAGCGCGGAGCCGACGAGGAAGGGCTCGATGCCCATCTCCGTCAGTCGGGTGATCGCGCTCGGCGCGTCGTTCGTGTGCAGCGTCGAGAGCACGAGGTGGCCGGTGAGCGACGCCTCGATGGCGATCTGCGCCGTCTCGTGGTCGCGGATCTCACCGATGAGCACGACGTCGGGGTCGGATCGGAGGATCGAGCGCAGCGCGGCGGCGAACGTGAGGCCGGCCTTCGGGTGCACCTGCACCTGGTTGACGCCGGGCATCCGGTACTCCACCGGGTCCTCGACCGTGATCACGTTGACCTCGGCGCGGGAGACGGCGTGGAGCGTCGTGTAGAGCGTGGTCGACTTGCCCGAGCCCGTGGGGCCCGTGACGAGGATCATGCCGTAGGGCTTGCGGTAGGAGGCCTCGTAGCGCTCGAAGTTGTGCTGCAGCAGGCCCAGGTCGGCGAGGTCGAGCTTCGTGCCGCCCGAGTCGAGGATGCGCATGACGATCTTCTCGCCCCACACCGTCGGCAGCGTCGCGACGCGGAGGTCGATCTTGCGGCCGTCGTGCATGACCGACATGCGGCCGTCCTGCGGGCGGCGACGCTCGGCGATGTCGATGTCGCTCATGATCTTGAGGCGCGAGATGATGCCCTGCTGCATGCCCTTCGGGGCGCCGGTCATCTCGTGCAGCACGCCGTCGACGCGGAAGCGCACGCGCACCGAGCGCTCCCCCGGCTCGATGTGGATGTCGCTCGCACGGTCCTGCACGGCCTGGCTGACGAGCAGGTTGACGAAGCGCACGATCGGCGCGTCCTCGTCGGCCGCGTCGGCCATGCCGAAGGTGCTCGCCTCGACGGCGCGCTCCTCCTCCTCGACGACCGACGTGATGTCGTTGAGCTCGCTGTCGGCGCGGTGGAACCGGTCGATGGCGTTCAGCAGGTCGGGGCGCTCGGCGACGACGGGCTGCACGGCCATGCCGGATGCCTGGCGCACGTCGTCGATGGCGAGCACGTCGGCGGGGTCGGTCATCGCGACGACGAGGTAGCGGCCCTCGATCGCGATCGGCAGGACCGTGTGCCGGCGGGCGGTGGAGCTCGGCACTCTCGCGACCGCGGCGTGGTCGACGGCGAGCTCGGTGAGGACGACGAACGGCACGCCGGCCTGCGCGGCGCGCACCTGCGCCGCCTGGGTGTTCGTGATGACGCCCTCGTCGATGAGGGTGCGGACGGCCGCGTCGTCGTCGACGCCGGCCGCGAGCAGCTCGTCCCGACGGGACATGGAGAGGTTCCCCTGGCGCACCAGCAGAGAGGTGAGCGATGCCATGGCGGCTGCTTCCTCTATCGCCGCGCGCGGTCGGCGCAGGGCGCATCGACCGCACAGTGGAGTGCGAGCATGGAGTGGGTCCTTCGTGACAGGGCCGGGGCTGGGGACTCCGGAGCTGAGCGTGTCGTCGGACCTGCTTGGCCCGACAAGAGTTGAGTGTCACACGCCGTTACCGACTGCGCAACAATTCCAGAACTCAAGTTTGACTCAGGCGCGGGGATGCTTCCTCAGCATTTCGCAGGGAAGTGCACCGTCCCGTAGAAGTAACGCTGTTATCGGGCACACTTGCAGCAGGTCGCCGCGGCTCCGCGGCATACGATTCGGGACTCGTCCCACCATCCGACAGGGCGCTCACCATGCACGCATCCCCTACCGACCGGACGTCGGTGCTCGACCATGACTGACCACGACGGCGCTGGCTTCCACGCGCCGACAGGCCTGCGCGAGCGCAAGAAGGCGCTCACGCACAAGACGATCGCCGACGCGGCCTTCGAGCTCGCGCTCGACCGCGGCCTCGACGACGTGACGGTCGACCAGATCGCCGACCGCGCCTTCGTCTCGCCCCGCACCGTCTCGAACTACTTCTCGTCCAAGGAGGCGGCCGTCGTCGCATCGGGCGACACGCCCCCGATCGTGCTGCTCGAGGGTCTCGCCGACCGGCCGGCCGACGAGCCGCCGCTCGTCTCCCTGCGCGAGGTGCTCGCGGCCAACGTGCGGGCATGGACGCCCGAGCAGCTGCACGCGATCCGCGAGAAGGAGCTGCTCGTCGAGCGGTTCCACGCCCTGCTGCCGTACCGGATGGCGCAGTACGACGAGCTGGAGGACGCGATCCGCGAGGTGATCGCCGAGCGCAGCGGCGTCGACCCCGAGACCGCACCGTTCCCCCGGCTGATCGCCGGCGCCGCGACCGCGGTCGTGAAGACGGCGATCCGCGTGTGGGTCAACACCGACGGCGACCGCCGTGCCATCTCGGAGCTCGTCGAGCACGGCTTCCACGACCTCGAGGCAGGACTCATCCCCGACGCGTAGCCCAGGGCCGCGTCGAGGCGGTCGTCGCCCCGTCGGCGCCGGTGCTAGATTGGGCGCTGCTGCCTCGGCAGCCCGGCCCCCATAGCTCAGGGGATAGAGCGTCTGCCTCCGGAGCAGAAGGCCGCAGGTTCGAATCCTGCTGGGGGCACCGGTGCTTGAGCGGGTTCGTCGGCAGTGCTCGCGCCGCTGGTACCTACTCGGTGCCTCACCGTGCCTTCGGTGTTGCCAAGGAGCTGCGTCGTCCCCGCTCCCCTGGAGCGGCCCACGCCGCGGGACCGGACGGTCTACCCTCGACGCATGCCACTCTCGCGTGACGCTCCGCCGGTCGCTTGCTCGCTCGGGAGCGACCGCGGCGAGCAGATCGCGGGATGGCGGGAGGTCTTGCAGGATGCCGCGGTGCAGCGTCTCGAGAACGCCGTGCGCTACGTGCTGCCGGTCCACGACGCGAGCGCTGTCGTCCGACTCGCGGTCGCGGAGCAGGATTGCTGCCCGTTCTTCTCGTTCGACATCTCGCTGCACGGCGCGACCTTCGATCTCACGATCGGGACCCCGCCCGCGGGCCTGGAGATGCTCGAAGAGCTGACCGGCCTCGAAGCCCTGTCGCCTCGACGGTGACCTCCGCGGTGCGGCGACTGGAGCGCCACCAAGTCCCGCTCTACCTGGCCACCGTCGCACTGGGCGTCGTGGTCGGTCTGCTCGCGCCCGATGTCGAACATCTGCATGTGGCGATCAACCCTGCCATCGCGCTGCTCCTGTACGTGACCTTCCTCGGCGTGCCCTTCGTGGAGATCGGCCGCAGCTTTCGCGACGTGCGCTTCCTGGTCGCGCTGCTCGGAGCGAACTTCCTCGTCGCGCCGGCGGTCGCGTTCTTGCTCTCACGCTTCGTCGCGACGGACGACGCGCTGCTCGTCGGCGTGCTCCTCGTGCTCCTGACTCCGTGCATCGACTACGTGATCGTCTTCGCTGCGGCCGCTGGCGGTGCTCACGAGCGCCTCCTTGCGGCCGCGCCGTTGCTGATGATCGCGCAGCTGCTCTTGCTGCCGCTCTACCTGCTCCTCTTCGCCGGAGAGGCAGCCGCCGCCAGCGTGGATCCCGGTCCGTTCGTCGAGGCACTCGTCGTCCTCATCCTTCTTCCTCTCGCTGCGGCCGCCGCGACCCAGTGGGCCGCGCGTCGGCAACGAGGGGTAGCGACCTTCGCCTCGCGGTCGAGCGCGGCGATGGTGCCCCTCATGGTGCTCGTGCTCTTCGTCGTCGTCGCCTCTCAGACACCGACGGTGGCGCTGCAAGCGCTGGCATTGCTGGCTGTCGTGCCGCTGTACATCGCGTTCCTCTGCATCATGCCCTTCGCAGGACTGGTGGTCGCCCGTCTGGCACGCCTCGACGTGCCGCAGAGCCGAGCGCTGATCTTCAGCGTTGCAACCCGCAATTCCCTCGTCGTGCTGCCTCTGGCGCTCGCGCTGCCGCCCGAGCTCCACCTCGCCGCCGCCGCCATCGTCACGCAGACCGTGGTGGAGCTGATCGGCATGGCGATCTATGTGCGCGTCGTTCCGCGACTAGCCCCCGCCGCCTGACGGTCGCAACGACGTCCGTGCCCCGTCGGCCCGTCCTGGCCTGAGTGACGGACGCGCTTGAGCCGCTCTCGCTCCTCTGACGTCGGCGCCCCGTCGTGGCCGTGTCGGCCTCGACGCACGACGGCCGTTCAGCCCCCGCGCTCCCCCGCACGCTGCTCCGCGCTCTCCTCCCGTGCATGCGCCTCGATGAGGTCGCTCATTCCTCCCTGGAACAGCGACAGCCCGAGGCCGAGCAGGATGCCGCCGAACAGCAGCAGCGCCTGCTCGAAGCGCGCCTGATCGCGGTTCTCGAACAACCAGGTCGGCTGATCGGTGTAGAGGAAGTCGCTCGCGAACCAGCGCGGGGTGTACCAGGTGCTCCACCCGGTCGAATCTGGCGATGCGACGGGATACGAGTCCTCGATCGTCGCGCTGGTCGCCCGCTCGACCCAGAGGTACGCCTGCAGGCCGGTCAGCTCGTCGTCGCCGCCCTCGATCGTGGTCGCGTTGTACTGGGGCGCGAAGAGCGTGGATCGAACAGCCGCCATGGGGCTGCCGCCGCCCGTGGCCCACAGCACCGTCGACGCGATCGTGCACCCGTGCGCGAGCGGCCTGCCCCCGTCGCTCGCATCGAGCGCCGGCACGGCGTCGCCTGCGTAGATCGTCGACAGCTGGCCCTCGATCCGCAGGAACGCGAGCTCCGACTCCTCGACGTCCGCGCCGGTCGCGGAGAGCAGGTCGGAGCTGCGGTCGATGTCGTAGGCCCGCCTCGTCGACGGATCGAGCTCGGCAGCGGCGACCGCGGACGGCGCGACCGCGTCGGTGCCGCACGACACGGCCCCCTCGAGGCCTCGACCGACGAGGGTCAGCTGGAAGTCGATGGGCGCCCGCTCGGCGCCCGAGTCGGACTTCTCAGCCAGCTCCACCGCGAAGCGGAAGCGGTACTCGCCGGCGTCGTCGATCTCGGAGCGCACCTGCACCGTGTACGGCCGACCGTCGCCCTGCGTCGCGACCACGATGAGCGGCCGCGTGCCCTGATCGGGCCAGCGCTGCTGGTAGACCCGCAGCACGAGCGGGATGACGAGCGCGAGGATCGCGAGGCCGAGTCCCAGCATCAGCCAGGCCTTCACACGCCGCGCCTGCCGATGTGTCCACATGAGCCCGCCTGTCCGTGGCGCCGGACCGGACGCGCCGCGCGGTCTGCCGACGCGCGTATGATAACAGCGTTGCCCGGGCGATGGCCGCCCGGTTGTGCGCAACGCACATGCGAGAGGGCGTTGGGGTACACGACACGCGGATCGATCGCGCCTGCGCCCGAAACAGCGTCCGTGACCGCGTACGCTCTGCATCATGGGAAGACCACGCCTGCATGACGAGCACCTCCGCCAGCGCCTCCTCGAGGCCGCGACGGAGCTGATGGCCACCGAGGGGCCCGACTTCTCGCTGCGCCCGCTCGTCGCGTCGATCGGCACGTCGACGTCGGCGGTCTACTCGCTCTTCGGCTCGCGCGGCGAGCTGCTGGAGGCGATCACGCTCCGCGCCGCGAGCTCGCTCGTCGACGCGCAGAACGAGGCAGACGTCGATGACCCGGTGCAGCGCATCCTTGGCCTCGCGCACGCATGGCGCCAGTGGGCGGCCGACAACGCGTCGATGTTCCAGGTGGTCTTCGGTCGCGGCGAGTCGACCCCTGCGGTCGACGAGGCCCGCGACAGCACCACCGAGCCGCTGCTGCGCGCTGTCCGGTCCGCGGTCGAGCAGGGCGTGCTGCACGGCGACCCCGAGACCTCGACCCGAACGATCTTCGCGGGCCTCCACGGCTTCATCACGCTCGAGCTGCTCGGCCTGTATCCCGCCGAGCAGGCGGACGCGCTCTTCGACGCGCAGCTGGCCGCCATCTGGCGCAGCTGGGCCACGCCGGAGCACGTCGACGCGGTCGCCGCCTGAGGCATTGCCACCCATACCCCTCAGGGGTATCCTGGACGCATCATGAGCATCGCCACCGCCGCCCCCACGCACGGCTACACCGCCGACAAGGACGCCCTCCTCAAGCGCCTGCGCCGCGCTGAGGGCCAGGTGCGCGGCGTCGCGCGGATGGTCGACGAGGATGCGTACTGCATCGACATCCTGACGCAGGTCTCCGCCGCCACGAAGGCGCTCGAGACCGTCGCGCTGCAGCTGCTCGAGGACCACCTCGCGCACTGCGTCGCCGAGGCGGCCGAGTCCGGCGGCCCCGTCGCGCAGGCGAAGCTCGCAGAGGCGAGCGCCGCGATCGCGCGCCTCGTCCGCTCCTGATCGATCCCGCAAGCCATTCGCACGAGGAAGGCACCACCATGCTCCAGAACATCGAGATCCTGTCCACCCCCGCCGAGGCACAGGCCGACGCGCAGGCCCAGGCCGGCGGCTGCTGCGGCGGCGGCGCGTGTGGCGTCTCGTCGGCTGCGACCCCGTCTGCCACCGCGCAGACGTTCGAGGTCGACGGCATGACGTGCGGCCACTGCGTCTCGTCGGTCACCGAGGAGCTCTCCGGGCTCGCGGGCGTCGAGGGCGTCGACGTCCAGCTCGTGGCCGGCGGCCGCTCCACGGTCACCGTCTCGGCCGACGCACCGCTGCGCCTCGATGACGTGCGCGCCGCCGTCAGCGAGGCGGGCTACACGCTCGTCGAGGCCTGAGCCGAGCGCTGAGCCCAGCGCCGACCCGAAGCATCGCGAGCGCCGGTCCCCTCGGGGGCCGGCGCTCTGCTCGTGGTGCCGCATGGGCCGGCACCTCCACGCTCGGGCGCCCCCTGGCGGACGGCGCCGGGCGGGTCTAGTGTCAGTGCCGATCCCCGCGGTCACGGCGCTCGGATCCCGTCGTCAGGGGTCATCATGCAGCGTCGCTCGATCGCCATCCTCGCCGCCATGGTCGTGGGCGCCTCCGCCCTCGCCGTGGCCACCCCCGCCTCCGCGGCGGATCCGCCGGACGGCGCCGTCTACGTCGCCCTCGGTGACTCCGAGGCCGCCGGCACGGGCAACCTGCCCTACGTCGACAGCGACTGCCTGCGCTCGCGGAGGGCGTACCCGGCACAGCTCGGATCGATGCTGGGCACCGGGGTCGCCTCGAGCGCGTGCGCGGGCGCGACCACCCGGGACGTGATCACGAGCCAGCTCGGCGACCTCGGCTTCGGCACGAGGCTCGTCACGATCACCGCGGGCGTCAACAACGTGGCGTGGCAGCGGGTGCTGCTCGAGTGCCGCGCCGGGGGCGATCCGCTGGCCTGCGGCCAGGCGAAGGCCGACGCGTTCGCCGCCATCGCCGCGCTGCCCACCGACATCGCGCAGATGCTGGCAGCCGTGCGCAGCCAGGCGCCGAACGCGCAGATCCTCGTCACCGGCTATCCGCTGCTGTTCGGCGATCTCGCCAGCGGCGTCTGCAGGGCCGGCACCTACCGGGGCACGCACGTCGTCTTCAGCGCCGCGGACACGAAGTTCGTCAACGCCGGCATCGAGCTCGTGAACGCCGCGATCCTCGGCGGGCTCGTCGGGTACATGAGCGCGACCGGCGACGAGGGCGTCTCGTACGTCGACGTCACCGCGACCTTCGACGGCCACGGCCTCTGCGACTCGGGCAGCCCATGGATCAGCCGGGTCATCTCGGGCACCGCCACGGTCGACCGCGGGTTCCACATCGACAGCCGCGGCATGCGGGCGTACGCCGACGCACTCGCGGCAGCGGCGCCCGACATCCCCTAGCCGCTGGTGGCGACGCGGCGCGGGCAGCGCGCTACGCGGCCTGCTCGATCCGCACGAGGTTGCCCGCCGGATCGCGCAGCGCGATGTCGCGCACGCCCCAGAACTGGTCGGTCGGCTCCTGCACGATCTCGACGCCCTCGGCGCTCGTCGCGCGCTCGAACACCGCGTCGAGGTCGCCGGCCCGGAGGTTGACGCTCCCGAGCTCGCCCTTCGCGAGCAGCGCGGCGATCGCCTCGCCGTCCTGCTCCGACCGGCCTGCGCGCGGATGCGACAGCACGAGCTGGATGCCGGGCTGCGACGGCGGCGACAGGGTCACCCAGCGGAACCCCTCGTTCTCGACCTCGCTCGTCACCGACATCCCGAGGACGTCGCGGTAGAAGGCGACCGCGGCATCCGGGTCGTCGACGATGACATGCACTGCGCTGATGGAGATGCTCATGCGCACGACACTAGGCGGGCACCGCCCGTCGCGCTTCTCGGAAACTGCCCGACGGATCGCCCTTCCGCGGTCGCGTCAGCACCATCGCCAGGCAGCCCGGCATGCCGTCGAGCGCCTCGTGGTCGCGGGCCCGGTAGGCGCTGGGGGTCTCTCCCATCAGCTTCGTGAAGCTCGCCGAGAACGAGCCGAGGCTCGTACACCCGACCTGCATGCACGCATCCGTGACGCTCACCTCGCCGCCGCGCAGCAGCGCCGCGGCGCGCTCGATGCGCCGGGTCATGAGGTAGGCGTAGGGCGTCTCGCCGTAGGTGTCGCGGAAGCGGCGGCTGAAGTGCGCGCTCGACATCAGCGCGGTGCGCGCGAGCGCGGCGACGTCGAGCGGCCGCGCGAACTCGCGGTCCATCCGGTCGCGTGCGCGACGGAGGCGGCGCAGCTCGTCGAGGTCGACCATCGGCCCATCATCGCCGATGCGGGCTCAGCCGGGCAGGGCCTCGACGAACGCCGTCACCTGCCGGCGCACGCGGTCGCGGATGCGCCGCACCTCGTCGGTGCTGAGCCCGGCCGGGTCGTCGAAGTCCCACACCTCGATGCGCTGGCCGTCGACGAGGTCGAAGGGGTGCTCGATGAGCATGGTGATGATGACGTCGGCGGCCCGCGCGAGGTCGTCGGTGACGGGCTTCGGGAAGCTGTCGGAGAGCGGCACGCCGTCCTCCGCCATCACGTCGCCGACGGTGCGCAGCACCTGGTCGGCCGGGTTGAGCGCCCCCGAGAGCGCCGCGATCCTGCCCTCCCCCAACACGTTGAGGTAGGCGGCGGCCATCTGCGAGATGCCGTCGTTGCGGATCGACTCGACGAGCACGCGCAGCGGCGCGCCCTCGGCCCGGGTGCCGCGACGATCGAGCGCCTGCAGCCGATCCGCCGCGAACTGCAGCGCGAGCGGCGGCAGGTGCGCGCGGACGCGCGCGCCGCGCGCGAGCGTCGCGTGCGACTCGAAGACCACGCGCTCGACGAGCTGCGGATCGAGGTCGGGATGGCGCGCGGCGAGGCGCTTCGCGCCGCTGCGCAGCACCGCATCCGGCGAGCTGCCGCCCTGGTCGGACTCGATCATGTCGGCTCCTTCGGTCCACCCCGCGCATCCAGGCTACGGGCGCGCGGACCGCCAGCCAAGCGTCAGAGCGCGGGCGCGTGGCGCTCGAGGAAGCCGTAGAGCTCGGCGTCGTCGACGCCGGGGTAGGTGCCCGACGGCAGCGGCGCGAGCGTGTGCTGGTGCATGCGGGCAGACGCCCACGACTTGCGGCGCCAGCGCTCCACGAGCGCGCCGTCCGGGCGGGCGCAGCAGCGCTCGTCGGGGCACGTCGAGACCTCGCGGAACGCCGTCTGGGCGCCGCGGAAGTACTTCGCGTCGTCGAAGCGCACGCCGAAGGAGATCGAGAACTCGCCGTCGGCACCGGAGCCGGTCTGCGTCGAGCACCAGTACGTCCCGTTCGGGGTGTCGGTGTACTGGTAGAACTCCGTCGTCCGCGAGGTGCGCTCGAACGCGCTGCGGGCGGCGAACTTGCGGCAGACGAGCTGGCCCTCCGCATGACCGGACGCGTCGACCGGGATGGGGATGCCGTCGTTCTCGTACACGCGCGACAGCGCGCCGTCCTCCTGCACCCGCAGGAAGTGCACGCGCAGGTCGAGGTGCGTGGTCGCGAGGTTCGTGAAGCGCATGGCCGCGGTCTCGTGCGTCACGCCGAACGCGTCGCGGAAGTCCTCGACCGCGAGGTTGCGCTCCTTCTTCGCCTTCCGCAGGTACTCGACGGCCCGCGAGCGCGGCATGAGCGTCGCGGCGGCGAAGTAGTTGATCTCGAGCCGCTGCTGGAGGAACTCGCTGTAGTCCTGCGGCTCGTGGTGGCCGAGCAGCCGGTGCGCGAGCGCCTGCAGCGACATCGAGCGGAGGCCGTGACCGCCGGGGATCGACGCCGGCGGCAGGTAGATGCGGCCGTTCTCGAGGTCGGTGACCGAGCGCGTCGAGTGCGGCAGGTCGGTGACGTAGACGAGCTCGAAGCCCAGCCGCGCCGCCATCTCGCTGACGGTGCGGTGCGTGAGGCTGCCGCCCTCGTAGCCGACGGCGCGCAGCTGCTCCTCGGCGAGGTCCTCGATCTCTGGCAGCGCGTTCGACTGCTCCCGCATCCGGTGCCGCAGCGCGGTGGCGTCGCGGCGCGCCTGCTCGGGGGTCGCGATGGCCTCGCGCGCCCGGCGATCGAGCTCGCGGTGCATGCCGACGAGGGCCGCGAGCAGGTCGTCGCCCATCGAGCGCGTCGGGCGCACGGTCGGCAGCCCGAGGCGACGGTAGCTCGCGCCCTCCTGCAGTCGCTGCAGGTCGAGCTCCATGCGGGAGCGCTCGCTCGGGGGCTCGGGGTCGAGCAGCTGGGCGGTGCCGACGCCGAGCACCTCGGCGATGGCCTGCAGGTGGCTGAGCTTCGGCTCGCGGTGGCCGTTCTCGATGAGCGAGAGCTGACTGCCGGCCAGGCCGATCCGCTCCCCCAGCGCATCGAGCGTCAGCCCGGCGGTCGTGCGGAAGTGCCGGATGCGGTGCCCGAGGATTGCTGCGTCGACCATGGCATCAGTGTACGAAACTTCTGCGGATCCTTCCGCCATGCGTCTCCCCTCCGGTCACGCCATGAAGGTCTAGCGCGGTGGCGTACCCGGATCGCTCCGACGGCGACCGCCGATGGCTCGATTCCGGGCGACTGGGCCACCATCGACCCCGGCGTCGCTTCACCGCTGCGAAGGAAACAGCGAATCTTCCCTCGACGACACGGCTTCAGAGCGTGAACGGCGCGCAGACTCGGAGCATGACGATCCTCCCCGCTGCTCCGTCCCGCTCCGCTGCCAAGCCCGTGCGGGCGAAGGCCGTGCACGCGCCCGAGGGCGCCGACCCCGGCGTCGTCGCCTGGGTCGCGAGCGTCGCGAACCTGCTCGAGCCCCGTGACATCGTCTGGTGCGACGGCTCCGCCGAGGAGCTGCAGCGCGTCACCGACGTGATGCTCGAGGCCGGCACGATCGTGCCCGTCCCCGCGCGACCGGGCAGCTACCTCGCCCGCTCCCACCCCGGCGACGTCGCCCGCATGGAGGACCGCACGTTCATCTGCGCGGAGGACGCGGACGACGCCGGCCCCACGAACAACTGGCGCGACCCGCAGGCGATGCGGCAGGTGCTCGGCGGCCTCTTCGACGGCGCCATGGCCGGCCGCACGATGTACGTCATCCCCTTCTCGATGGGACCGGTCGGCGGCCCGATCTCGAAGCTGGGCATCGAGCTGACCGACTCGCCGTACGTCGTCGCATCCATGCACTTCATGACCCGCGTCGGCACCGCCGCCCTCGAGGCGATGCACGGCACCGACGACTGGGTGCCCGCGGTGCACTCGGTCGGCGCGCCGCTCGCCGAGGGCGAGCAGGACGTCGCCTGGCCGTGCAACCCGACCCGCTACATCTCGCACTTCCCGGAGACGCGCGAGATCTGGTCGTTCGGCTCGGCCTACGGCGGCAACGCGCTGCTGGCGAAGAAGTGCTTCGCGCTCCGCATCGCGTCGGTGCAGGCGCGAGACGAGGGCTGGCTCGCCGAGCACATGCTGCTGCTGCGCATGAAGCACGAGGACGGCCGCCAGCTGCACCTCGCGGGCGCCTTCCCGTCGGCGTGCGGCAAGACGAACCTCGCGATGCTGCAGCCGACGATCCCCGGCTGGACGGTCGAGACGCTCGGCGACGACATCGTCTGGATGCGGCCCGGCCCCGACGGCCGGCTGTGGGCGATCAACCCCGAGAACGGCTTCTTCGGCGTCGCCCCCGGCACGAGCGAGAAGACCAACGCGACCGCGATGGCGATGATGGACCACGACACGATCTTCACGAACGTGGCGCTCACCGCCGACGGCGACGTCTGGTGGGAGGGGATGACGAAGGAGGCGCCCGAGGGCCTCATCGACTGGCAGGGTCGCCCCTACGACCCGGCCAACGGCCCGGCCGCGCACCCCAACGCCCGCTTCACGGTGCGCGCCGAGCAGGCGCCGTCGATCGCGCCCGACTGGGATGCCCCGACGGGCGTGCCGCTCGACGCCATCATCTTCGGCGGCCGTCGTCCCTCGCAGGTGCCGCTCGTGATGCAGGCGCGCGACTGGGAGCACGGCGTCTACGTCGGCGCGACCGTCTCGAGCCAGCAGACCGCTGCCGCGGAGGGCCCGGTCGGCGAGATCCGCCGCGACCCGTTCGCGATGCTGCCGTTCTGCGGCTACAACATGGGCGACTACTTCACGCACTGGATCGACATGGGCCACCGGCTCGGCCGCGGCGCGCCGAAGATCTTCTCGGTCAACTGGTTCCGCCGCGACGACGAGGGCGGATTCCTGTGGCCCGGGTTCGGCGAGAACGCCCGCGTGCTCGAGTGGATCGCGGGCCGCGTCGCCGGCACCGCGAGTGGCGTCGACACCGCGATCGGCGTCATGCCGGCCGACGACGCGCTCAACCTCGACGGCCTCGACATCGACCCGGCCGTGATGGAGGAGCTGTTCGAGATCGACGCGAAGGCGTGGCTCACCGAGCTGGTCGACGTCGAGGCGTTCTTCGGCCAGTTCGGCCGCGCGCTGCCCACCGGCCTCGTGCGCCAGCTCAACCACGTGCGGTGGCGCCTCGAGCACATGCAGCAGGCCGTCGCCGCCTGACCCGCCGCGGCGCGACCTCGCCGAACTTCTCTCAACCGCGGGTTTCGCGATCGAAATCCCGCGGTTCAGGGAAGTTCGGCGGAGGATGGGGGCATGCAGCCGAATCCGCAGTACCGCATCGGGATCGACGAGGTGCGCGCGCTCGCGCGGCGCGCGCCCTGGATGCTGCTCGTCTCGCATCCGGCGGACGGCATGGTCGCCTCGCCGTCGCCCGTGCTCGTCGACGACGAGCACCCCGACGCGCAGGACGACCGGCTCGTGCTCGTCACGCACCTCGGCCGCGCCGATGCGCGCAGCCACGGCCTGCTCGCGGAGCGCACGCCGGAGCAGGGGCCGCCGCAGATGCTCGTCGTGGTGCAGGGCGAGCACGGCTACATCTCCCCCAGCTGGTACCTCGGCGACGACCGCGGGCAGGTGCCCACGTGGAACTTCGAGATGGCCACGCTCACGTGCGACGTCGAGGTGCTCGACCCGGACGAGAACCTGCGCGTGCTGCATCGCCTCGTCGAGCACTTCGAGGGTCACTACGCGTCGGATGGGGGCGTCCGGCTCGACATCGACGACGAGGGCAACCGCGGCATGGCGATGGGCACCGTTGGCCTGCGCCTCCGCGTCCGCGCCTTCGACGCGAAGGCGAAGATGAGCCAGAACAAGTCGCCCGAGACGCGCGCCAGCGTGGTCGCGCAGCTCGAGGCATCCCACCCGCGACTCGCCGCGCGCATGCGCGCCGCCGGCTGAGCCCCAACCATCGACGTCGCTCGTTCGTCCTAGAGGGTAGGAGGAGACTCGCGTGCCAGCCCGGTGGGAGCAGGTCTGCGCCGAGCTCGTCGCCCACCGGGGCGAGGCGCTCGTGCGGTACGCGATGCTCCTGAGCGGCGACGAGGAGGAGGCGCGCGACATGGTGCAGGACGCCCTGGCGGCCACGTTCGGCCGACTCCGCAACGGCTTCGAGGTCGAGCAGGCGGAGGCCTACGTGCGCAAGGCGATCGCGAACAAGTTCCTCGATCGCGCCCGCCGCGGCCAGCGCTGGCGCCGCATCGCCCCGCTCGTCGTCGAGCGCGAGGGCGTCGACTCGGGCGCGACGCTCACGGGCGAGCGGCTCGACATGGCGCACCGCCTGCAGCGGCTCTCCCCGCGCGAGCGCGCCTGCATCGTGCTGCGCTACGACGAGGACCGCACCGTCGAGCAGATCGCGACCGAGCTCGGCATCTCCGCCGGTGCCGTGAAGCGGTACCTGTCGGACGCGCTCGGCAAGCTGCGCGGCATGCTCGAGCGGGAGCAGGGACGGGCGGACCGCGAGGCGGGCGGCACCGCGGCGGAGCAGGACCGGACGACGGGCGAGCGCACATGAGCGACGACAAGCTGCGGCGGCGGCTGCACGACATCCCTGGCCCCCGGTCGGGCATCGACGTGGACGCGGTGCTCGCGGGCGCGCGGCGCACGCGGCGACCGAAGGTCGCAGCGGTCACCGCTGCCACCGCGGGCGCGGGGATCCTCATCATCGCGCCCTTCGTCGCACCGGGGCTGCAGTCGTTCCAGCCGACGAGCGCGCCGGGGCTGGCCGAGGACGCCGGCGCGCCGGCGCAGGAGGAGGGGGTCGGCGGCGGCGACGCCGGGTCGCAGACCGGCGCCACGGAGGCAGGTCCCGCCGATGGCGCTGCGCTCGCCGACGCGTGCGCGGCCATCGCCGCGACCGGCCTCGGCATCGAGCTGCGGTTCCTCGACGACCCGGCCGACGGTGCGTCGGAGCTCGCGGTCTCGAGCCTCCTGGATGCCGGTGCGACCATCACGCTCGAGGCGGCCGGCAGCGCCGCGGTCGATGCGCAGGGCGTCCCGCTGGCTGCGGCGCTGGACGCGGGCCGGGTGCTCCACCTTGACCTCGTCGCTCGCGCCACCGGATCGACCCCGGTCGAACTGGGACCGCGCTCGGACTGCGGCGTCGCCGGCGAGGCAGTCGGCATCGCGCCGCTCGCGCTCGTCACGCTCGTGCACGACGGCGAGACCTCGACCGCGACCGTCGTCGGCGACCCCTGGGGCGTTCGCTGAGAGCGGCGCAGACGGGGGTCATCCCCCAGGCTCCCGCTCACGTCCGCTGGCTAGACTCGCGCCAGGTCGGCACCCCCGAGACGTGCCGGCAGCGGGGAGCGCAGATGCAGGCCAGGATCGTCCGTCCGTTCGCGGTCGTCGCGATGTGGGCCGCAGGCCTGCTGGCGCTCTCGGCCGGAGCGCTCGTCGCCGAGGATCCCGTCGACGTCGGCACCGACCCCTTCGTCGACACGACCGGCGACTACCAGGCCGACGACGCCGAGGTGACGGCGCAGCTCGAGGAGGCGAACGCCGCATCCGACGGCGACGTGTTCGTCGTCGTGGTCGACTCCTACGACGGCATCGACCGCGGCGAGTGGTCGGTGCAGTCGGCGGAGGCCTCCGGGCTCGGCCAGGACGACCTGCTCGTCACGATCGCGATGGACGACAGCCAGTGGGGCTACGGCTACCCGCAGGGCTTCCCGCTCTCGGAGGCCGAGGTCAACCAGATCGCGCAGGAGTCGCTGCTCCCGGCGCTCAACAACGGCGACGTCCCCGGCGGCGTGACGGGCTTCTCCACCGCGGTGGGCGAGGCGATCGCGACGGGCGGCACCGAGGGCGGCACGGAGGTCAACATCGACCCGTGGCCGGTCGTGCTGCTCGTCGGCGGCGCGGCGGTGGTCGGCGGGGGCGCGTTCCTCGTCACCCGCGGCATGCGCTCGCGGCGCAAGAAGCAGGGCGAGGTCGCCGAGCGCAAGCAGCAGCAGCTGAGCCTCGAGGAGCTCAAGCAGCGCGCCGACATCGCGCTCGTGCAGCTCGACGACACCGTGCAGGCGAGCGAGCAGGAGCTCGCCTTCGCGAACGCGCAGTTCGGCGAGGAGGCCGTGCGGCCCTACCGGGAGGCGCTCGACAAGGCGAAGGCCGGCCTCACCGAGGCCTTCGCGCTGCAGCAGCAGCTCGACGACGCCTTCCCCGACTCCGACCAGGAGCGGCACGAGTGGTCGAGCCGCATCCTCCAGATCGCCAACGGCGCGGGCACCGAGCTCGCGAGCCACGCGACCTCGTTCGAGCAGCTGCGCGACCTCGAGCGCACCGCGCCGCAGGTGCTCGAGTCGCTCGTGCAGTCCCGCCAGCAGCTCGACGGGCGCATCGCGAACGCGCGGCAGATCCTCGACCGCCTCGACGACGTGCACGCCGGCGCATCCATCGACCCGGTCCGCGAGAACATCGCGGGTGCCGAGCGGCAGCTGCCGAACATCGACCAGTCGCTCGCCGCCGGCCGCGAGGCGAGCCAGCAGGGCAACGGCTCGAACGCGGCGCTCGCCGTGCACGCCGCCGAGGCCGCGCTCGCGCAGGCCTCCGGCCTGCTCGCCGCGGTCGAGCGCGCGGAGCGCGACCTCGACACCTCCCGCAGGCAGCTCGACGAGCTCGTGCAGGACTCGATCGGCGACATCGCAGCCGCCAAGACGCTGCGCAGCACCAGCACGGTGGACCTGGCGCCGCTCATCCAGCACGTCGAGGAGCAGGTGCGGGTCGCGCAGCAGCGACCCACCGACACGCTCACGGTGCTGAGCAACCTGCAGCGCGCCAACCAGCGCCTCGACGAGGCGACCGCGCAGCTGCGGGAGGGCGGCGCCCAGCTGCAGCGCCAGCAGGTGGGCCTGGACCGCTGGATCGACTCCGCGCGGGCGAACATCGACCGCGCCGAGGACTACATCCGCACCCGCCGCATGGGCGTCGGCCCCCACGCGCGGCAGCTGCTCGCCACCGCGCAGCAGGAGCTCGCGCAGGCGCTGCGGCTGCGCGAGGCCGACCCGGCCACCGCCTCGCAGTACGCGCAGGCGGCGTCGCAGCACGCCGAGCAGGCGATGCAGGACGCGTCGGGCGACGTCGGCGGATGGGGCGGCCAGGCGCAGAACCCCTACTATCGCGGCGGTCGCGGCGGCGGCATGGGCGGCGGGCGCGGGCAGGACATGCTCACCGGTGGCCTGCTTGGCTACATCCTCGGCGACATGCTGAACGGCCCCGGCGGCGGCATCGGCGGGCACGCCGGCGGCTACACCGACCCCTTCGGCGGCGGCGGCGAGGGCGGCGGTGGCGGCGGCGGCCTCGGTGACCTCTTCTCCGGCGGCGGCGGCTCGTTCGGCGGCGGAGGAGGCGGCGGCTTCTTCGGCGGCGGCTTCTCCGGCGGCGGCGGCGACTTCGGCGGCGGAGGCGGATTCTTCGGCGACTGACACGACCCGACCCGTGCACGGCCCAGCGATCCCACCGACTCACACGTAGACATCCGACCCATGACCAGAGCACGATTCCCATGGCCGCTCCGGCGGCAACAGCAGGAAGGAACATCCATGTCCAAGCAGTCCATCCTCGGCCGCATCTCGCAGCTCGCGAAGGCCAACATCAACGCGCTCCTCGACCAGGCCGAGGACCCCCAGAAGATGCTCGACCAGATGGTTCGCGACTACACGAACTCGATCGCCGAGGCCGAGTCGGCCATCGCGCAGACGATCGGCAACCTCCGCCTGCAGGAGCAGGACTACCAGGAGGACGTGCGCGCGGCCGAGGACTGGGGCCGCAAGGCGCTCGCCGCCAGCCAGCGCGCCGACGAGCTGCGCACCACCGGCTCCCCCGACGCCGCGAAGTTCGACAACCTCGCGAAGGTCGCCATCGGCAAGCAGATGCAGTCGGAGTCGGAGGCACGCGCCGCCGAGCCGTCGATCCAGTCGCAGAACGAGGTCGTCGACAAGCTGAAGACCGGCCTCGACACCATGAAGGGCAAGCTCGACCAGCTGAAGTCGAAGCGCTCCGAGCTCATCGCCCGCGCGAAGGTCGCGGAGGCGCAGACGCAGGTGCACGACGCCGTGAAGTCGATCGACATCATGGACCCGACGAGCGAGATCGGCCGCTTCGAGGAGAAGATCCGTCGCGAGGAGGCACGGGTCGTCGGCCAGCAGGAGCTCGCCGCGTCGTCGCTCGACGCGCAGTTCGAGGCGCTCGAGGACGTCGGCCGCGAGACCGAGATCGAGGCGCGCCTCGCCGCGCTCAAGCACGACCAGCAGCGGGCTGTCGGCGGCGGCACGCAGCAGGGCGCGATCGGCGGCTCGCAGCAGAGCACGCAGGGCGACACCGTCGAGGCCGAGGTCGTCGACCGCTAGGACGTCGACCGCGCCGCAGCGGTGCAGCCGAAGGCGGAGGCCCCCGGGCCTCCGCCTTCGTCGTGCCGGCGGACGGTCAGACGCCCCAGTGCTCGAGCATCGCCGCGCAGAAGTCGTCGTTCGTGCCCGTCGAGCCGAAGATGACCTCCTCGCTCAGCACCTGGTCGGTCGCGACGTCGATGACGAGCAGCAGCCGGACCTGGCCGTCGCCCTTGGCGAGCACCTTGCCGTCGCTGCCGATGAGGCGCTCTCCTCCGGTGAGCAGCACGGTGACGCTGATCGTGCCGTCGCCGTTGTCGACGATCTTGTGATCCCTCGAGAGCGTGCTCGGCTGGATGTCGGTGACCGTCATGCCGTCGTAGGTGAACGTCTGCACGGTGCGGGTGCGCTCGTGGAACCACAGCAGCTCGCCGTCCCCGCGCGTCCTCACGGTGCCGGATCCGGTGACCTCGAAGGTGTAGGCCACGTCCAGGCCAGCACCGCAGAAGTTGGCCGCGACGCCGCTCCCGGAGTCCTCGATGGTGTAGCGCTCGACGACCTGCGCGCCGGCCGGAGCGGCGCCCGCGGCGATGAGGCCGCCGACGAGGACCGCGGTGAGCAGCGCGCGGGTCTTGGTCTGCTTGAACATGGTGGTGCCCTTCGGTGGAACGGAACTTCCGGACGGACAGCGCCCACCTCGTGACCCGCGCACCCGCACCAGCGGTCGGCTGCGCCGGCGACATCGTCCGCCGCCGAGCGTAGGCCGCGACCCCGGGCGGCGGTACTCCCCGATCTGCCCCTCCGGGCGGAGGTGGTCGACGGTGGATCGCGGTCACGCGGCGCCGCGTTTGGAGGGCGTGGACGAACGTCCACTCGCCGTTCACCGCCCGCCGCTAGGTTGACGGCGTGACCGAGACGACTCCGCGCGTCGCGATCGAGCGACGCGGCACCATCCTCCACATGACCCTCGACCGGGTCGACAAGCGCAACGCGGCCGACGAGCGGATGCTGCAGGAGCTGTCGCTCGCCTACGGGCAGCTCGACCGCGACCCGACGCTGCGCGCCGGCGTCGTGAGCGCCCGCGGCGACCACTTCACGGCCGGGCTCGACCTCGCCGACATCGCGCCGAAGCTCGCGACCGGGCGCATCCGGCTCGTGCCCGACGGCGGGCTCGACCCGTGGGGGCTGCAGACGCCGCCGGTGCGGAAGCCCGTCGTGCTCGCCGTGCAGGGCACGTGCCTCACGCTCGGCATCGAGCTCGCGCTCGCCGCCGACATCGTCGTCGCCGCCGACTCGACGGTCTTCGCGCAGCTCGAGGTCGCGCGCGGCATCATGCCGTTCGGCGGCGCGACCGTGCGGTTCCCGCGGCTCGGCTGGGGCGACGCGATGCGCTGGGTGCTGACCGGCGACCGCTTCGACGCCGCGGAGGCGCACCGCATCGGGCTCGTGCAGGAGGTCGTGCCCGCGGGGACGGAGCTCGAGCGGGCGCTGGACCTCGCCGAGCGGATCGCCGCGCAGGCACCGCTCGCCGTGCAGGCGACGCTCGCAGCGGCGCGCGAGGCGCTCGTCGACACGTCGGATGCGGTCGGCTCGCTGCTGCCCACGGTGCAGCGGCTGGGCATGACGAACGACGCGCGCCGAGCGGCCGAGGGCTACCTCGCCGGGAAGCCCATCCCCTTCCAGGGCGACTGAGGCGCTGTCAGGCGCGGGACGGGATCGTCGAGCGGTAGACGGCCTCGAGCTCCTGCGCGACGTCGCGCCACTCGCGGCGGCTGACGATGCGGCGGCCCGCGAGCCCCAGCTCGACCTGCAGGTCGACGTCCTCGAGGATCGCGCCGACGGCCTGCGCCCACTCGGCGGGATCGCGGCCGTCGACGAGCACGCCGGTCTCGCCGTCGACGACCGACTCCACGAGCCCGCCGACGCGCGAGGCCACGACTGGCGTGCCGCTCGCCGCCGCCTCGAGCGGCACGAGGCCGAACGACTCCGTGCGGCTGGGCACCACGACGACATCCGCCGCGTCGAGCAGGCGCGCGAGCGCCGGCCGCTCGAGGCTGCCGATGTGGCGCACTCGCCCCTCGATGCCGATCTCGCGCGCGATGTCGTGCAGCGACTCGAGGTACCGCTCGTCGCCAGGCGTGGCGTCCCCCGCGACGACGAGCACGGCATCCGGCAGGTGCTCGAGCATGCGCACGGCGAGGTCCTGGCCCTTGAGCGGCTGCACGCGGCCGACGCAGACGACGAGCCCGTCGTCGGGCCGCACGCCGAGCCGCGCGCGCACCTCGGCGCGCGACGCCACGGGGCGCGGCTGGAACAGCAGCGCGTCGACCGCCGGCGGCACCAGCCAGACTCGCTCGGCGGATGCGCCGATGCCGTCGCAGAGCACGTCGACCTCCGCGCGCGAGACGGCGGCGATCGCGTCCACCTCGCCCGCGAGGTAGCGCTCGGTGAGCACGCGACGCTCGGGCTCGGGGCGCTCGTCGGTCGCGAGCCTGCGGTTCTTCTCCTCGGCGAGGGTGTGGAACGTCTGCACGATCGGGATGCCGAGCGACAGCGACACCGGCAGCGCCGCGAGCCCCGAGAGCCAGTAGTGCGCGTGGATCACGTCGTAGGAGTCGGTCGCGGCGAGTGCGGCGCGCTCCAGCTCGGCGCCGAACGCGTCGGCGAGGTTGGGCAGCTCGTGCTTGCGCACGACGCCGCCGCCGGTCGCGAGCGCGTAGAGCGTCACGCCCGACGCGATGGCGTGCGAGTGGGGCGCGCCGGCGGAGCGGGTGAAGACGTCGACGTGGTGGCCGCGGGCGGCGAGCGCCATCGCGCTCTCGAGCACGAGCACGTTGAGCCCGCCCGCGTCGCCCTTGCCGGGGCGATCGGTGGGCGACGTGTGCATCGAGACGACCGCGATGCGCAGCGGCTCCGCATCGGGGATGCCGAACGGCTCGGGGCGCATGCGTCCAGGCTATCCGCGCGCCCTCGCCCGCGCATCCGAGTACGGTCGTCGCCATGACCTCCTCCGACACCCCGCTCGCGCGTGCCGGGCGCCGGCTCGGCGTCGCCGGCCGGACAGCATCCGGGCCAGCCTTCCGCGCGCTCACCGCTCCCCCGGTCGCCCGTGTCGGCCACCGCATCGCCACGGGTGCGGCGCGCCTGTGGGGGCGCATCCTCGGCGGCGACGAGCGGCAGGTCGGCGACCTCACCGTCGTCTCGGGCCTGCCGAGCTGGGCCTTCGGCCGCGGCGGCACGACCGTCGGCTCGGTGTTCCTGACCAAGGACGCGGTGACCCCGGACATCCTGGAGCACGAGGACGTGCACCGGCGGCAGTGGGAGCGGTACGGGCTGTGGTTCATCCCGATGTACGTCGCCGCGGGCGCCGACGCGCTGCAGAACCGCTTCGAGGTCGAGGCCGGCCTCGAGCTGGGCGGCTACCTCCCCAAGCCCCGCAGGGATCTCGACGGAGCGGCTGGCACCGCGAGGGGATAGTGCCCTCGCGCTGCCAGCTGCTCCGTTGAGAAGACGGCTAGGGGCGCATGGCTGTGACGATGCGCTGCGTCCAGGGGATGCGGCGCTCCAGCTGGCGGCCGATCGCCAGCAGCGTCGCCTCCTCGCCGGGGCGGCCGATGAGCTGCACGCCCATCGGCACGCCGTCGGCGGTCGGCGCCGTGCGGTGCACGGGGAGCGCGATCGCGGGGAGACCCACCATGTTCACGAACGAGGTGTGCGGCGTGTGCAGCACCTGCGCGTCGAAGTCGGCCTCGCCGTCCTGCGGGTACCAGTCGAGCGGCCTCGGCGTGAGCGCGGTCGCCGGCGTGAGCACGGCGTCCCAGGGCGCGAACGCGGCCAGTACCCGCCGCTCGAGCTCGGTCGCCCACAGCTGCGCCGTCGCGAGGCCGCCCGCGGTGAGGTGGTCGCTCGTCTCGATGATCCAGCGGGCGAGCGGCTCGAGCAGGTGCCGGTCCTCACGCGGGATCGGCACGGTGGCCGCGCCGCCGCGCCACAGCGCCGTGAACGCCTCCGCGTAGCCCGAGACGCCGAGGAACCCCGACGCATCCGGCAGCGCCACCTCGCCGATCTCGTGGCCGAACGCCTCGAGCGCGCGGATCGCTGTCGCGACCGCGTCGTCGGCCTCCGGCGCGATGCGGATGTCGTGGCTCGCGTCCCACGGGGTGCCCGTCATGACCGCGATGCGGAAGCGCCCCTCGCCGCGCACGGCGGCCGCGAGCAGCGAGCCGTCGTCGCGCTCGGGCGATCGCAGCGTCAGCGCGTGCGGCGTCACGCCGTTGACCCGGCCGATGAGGGCGTCGGTGAGCAGCGCCACGTCCATCACCGAGCGCCCGATCGCGCCGGCCGTGACCAGCCCGCCGACCTGGCCGACGCCACCGTTCGCAGGGATGCGCCCGCGCGTGGGCTTCAGCCCGACGAGGCCGCACGTGGCGGCGGGGATGCGGATCGAGCCGCCGCCGTCGGACCCGGGCGCGAACGGCAGCAGCCCCTGCGCGACCGCGGCCGCGGCGCCGCCGGACGAGCCGCCGGCATGCAGGCCGGGATGTCCAGGCAGCGTCGTCGGGCCGTGCAGCGCGGAGCGCGTGTAGCCGGCGAAGCCGAGCTCGGGTGCGGCTGTGCGGCCGAGCACCACGCCGCCCGCGGCGTCGAGCACGCTCGCGACCGGATCGGTGACGTCGGCGATGACGCCCGCCTGCCAGCGGCTGCCGAGCGACGCCGGCTGCCCGGCGCGGCGCGTGAGGTCCTTGTCGGCGAACGGCAGGCCGTGGATGAGCCCGGTGCGGTCGTCGGCGTCGTCGATCGCCCGTGCACGGGCGAGCGCGAGCTCGGCGTCGACGTGCACGATCGCGTTGGCCTCGTCGAGCCGGTCGATGCGGTCGAGGAAGTGCTCGGCGACCTCGACGGCGCTCAGCTGGCGCGCGTGCAGCAGCCGCCACAGGTCGAGCGCCCCCAGCTCGTGGATCGCGCTCACGCGTCCGCCGCCGGTCGCCGCGCGAAGGTGATGTGCTGCGCGACCCAGCCCGTGCCGGCCCCGACCGCGAGCGCGACGAGCACGCGCAGCGGCTGGCCGGCCGCGCTCGTCGCCCACACGAGGGCGGCGCTCGTCGCGAGCCCGCCGGCGATGCCGAGCAGCCAGCGCAGCAGCGCCACGGGTGCGCTGCCGGCGAGGGCGCGCAGGATGAGGGCGAGCATCGCCATCACCGCACCGAGCACCGCGCCCAGCAGGAGCGACCAGAGGGCGATCGAGATCCAGAGCACGACGTCGGTGCCGGCTGCGGTCTCGACGGCGGCGGCGAGCACGACCGCCTCGGCGAGCACCGCCGCGATGCCGACCGCCCAGAGCGCCACCTGCCAGAGCCGCCAGCGGAACGGCGCCGCGGCGCGTGCCCCCGCGGTCACCCGAAGTACCTGCCGGCCCGGCGCTGCAGCCGCTTGCGCTCGGCGCGCTCCCGCATCTGGTCGCGGCTCGCGTAGTTCGTCAGCTCGCGGAACGGGTCCCGGCCGACGAAGCGCGACGGCTCGGCGATGATCGCCGCGATCGCCTTGTCGAACTCCCAGTACTCGCCGATGCGGGTGCCCTGACCTGGGTTCACGTGCCGGAGGCGGGCCTCGAAGCGCACCTCGTCGCGCACCTCGACCTGCACGATGAAGCCGCGCGTCGCGCCCGCGACCGACACCATCCAGAACCCCGGGCCGAGGTCGGTCACGGTCGCGCTCGGGTCGCTCGCGGCCGCCGCCACCTGCGCGTCGGTGTGCTCGCGCGTCTTCCGCCAGTCCTCGAACTCCGTCACGGAGCCATCGTGGCACCGCGCGGTGACATGGGCGACCGCCGACCGCGGCGCGCTACGGCTCGTCGCGGTCACCCTGCTCCTCATCGCTGCCAGCGCCGCCGACGCCGCGCTCGGCATCCCTCGCGCGAGCGACGAGGCCGGCGAGCGTCGACGCTCCCTGCTGCGCGTCGTGCACCGTCACCGCGAACCTCGACCCCTCGCGCGTGGTGACGACGATGCCCGGGCCGCGCCGCAGCACGATCGCGAGGTGCCCCGGGAGGCCGCGGTAGCCCCATCCGCCCCACCCGAGCGGCTCGATCTCGTGCGCCTCGACGACGCGGATGCGCGCGAGCGGGATCGTGCGCAGCGGCAGCATCACGAGCGCGCCGCGCACCCGCAGCCCGTCGGCGTCGACCGTGACGCGGATGCGCGCGAGCGCGAGCGCGATCGCGGCACCGGCGAGGAGCACGCCCGCGACGAGGATCGACAGCCACGGGCCCGCGATCGGCAGCACGGCCGCGACGAGCACGCTGCCGACGGCGAGGACGATGCCGAGCAGCAGGAACGGCGTCGAGCGCGCCTCGCCTCGCCAGGAGCGCTCGTCGGTGGGGGCGAGCGGCAGCACCGGCTCGTCGAGGTGCGGCACCCGGTCGTCGCGCGGGTGGATGAGCCACGGCACGAGCAGCAGCAGCACCGCGCCGAGCAGCAGCGCGAGCCACGGCCCGAGCACCGCCTCCTGCGCGCTGCCCGCCTCGACGGTCGTGACCGCCGAGACGACCCACGCCGCGGCGAGCATGCCCGAGACGGCCGCGAGCAGCGAGAGCAGCGTCGCCCGGGTGCGGCTCGACAGCCGCACGGCTGCGAGCACGAGCCCGGCGACGAGCATCGCGCCGGTGATCGACAGCAGCGTCACGGCGGTCGGCACCGTCGGCGAGATGCCGTCGGCCACGCCGGAGTCGGACCAGTGCGTCGCGATCGAGGCCGGCAGCCGCGGGGCGAGCGCCGCCCAGGTCGCGGCGATCACCGAGGGCGGCAGCGCCAGCACGAGCGCCGCGAGCCACACGCGCGCCCGGTCCATGCCCCCATCCTCTCGGACGACGGCTGCTCCCTCGGCGCGCGCGACGGCGAGCCTCAGCGGCGCGACCGCAGCAGGCCGATGCTGGTGGCCACGAGCGACGTCCACGCGCCGAGCAGCACCCCCACCGGGGCGAGCTCGATGGCCATCTGCGTGAGCGCGAAGAGCAGCCCGGTCGCGCAGGCGACCGAGAGCACGACGATCGAGACTGCGCGCCAGTGCGGCACGCCGTGCGTCAGCTCCCGGCGCGCCACGACGACGCCGACGGCGGCGAGCACCCCCGGGATCAGGCCGTAGCCGCTGCCGACCGCGAGCGCCTCCAGGTCGGGGATCGCCGCGAGCGCGATCAGGGCGCCGCTCGCCACGCCGACGACGACGGCGACGGCCGCCGCCCAACCGACGGCGAGCGCGAAGCCGGGGTGCGCGCGATGAGCGTGGTCACGGTGCTGGACGGCGGTCATGGATGCCTCCCCGCGACGGCGCGGCACCGCCGCTGGGGCCAGCATCCTCCGGGTGGCGGCGGCCCGCAATCCGCGTCAGAGGGCGGCTGTCGCGGCACGGACGCGCGTCAGCGCTTCTTGCGCAGCGACTTCTGCAGCAGCACGATGCCGAGCTCGCGCCCGAACTTCTGACCGACCCGGCCCATCCGCCCGATCTCGTCGAAGCCCAGCCGCTCGTGCAGGCGGATCGACGCGTCGGCGCCCTGGTCGGCGATCACGGCGATCATCTCGCGCACGCCGCGTGCTCTGGTCGCCTCGATGAGCGCCTCCATGAGCGCGTGCCCGAGGCCGCGGCCGGTCGCCGCCGGCGAGAGGTACACCGACGACTCCACCGTGTAGCGGTAGGCGCTGCGCTGCTTCCAGGGCTGCACGAGCGCGTAGCCGAGGATCGCGCCGGTCGCGCTCTCGGCGACGATGAAGGGCAGCTGCAGCTCGGTCGCCTCGCGCAGGCTGCGCCGCCACTGGCCGAGCGTCTTCGGGCGCTCGTCGAACGTGACGGTGGAGTTCAGCACGTAGTGGCGGTAGATGTCGCGCACGACCGGCAGGTCGGCCGCAGCGACGGGCCGGATCGTGAACGCGAAGTCGGGCTCGCGGTGCTCGGGCTCGCGCAGGTGCGCCGGCAGCCGGCGACGGCGCTCGTACTCCTCGGGCAGCACGTCAGGCCTCGCCCTCGGCGGGGATGCGCCAGTCGATCGGGGCGGCGCCCTGCGCCTCGAGCGCCGCGTTCGCGCGCGAGAAGGGCCGCGAGCCGAAGAACCCGCGGCTCGCCGACAGCGGCGACGGGTGGGCCGAGGCGATGACGGGCGTCTCTCCGAGCAGCGGCGCGAGCAGCTGCGCCTTCGCGCCCCACAGGATCGCGACGAGCGGGAGCGGCTCGCCGTCCGAGCCTCGGCGCGCGACGAGCGCTCGGATCGCGGCCTCGGTCACCTGCTCCCATCCCCAGCCGCGATGCGAGTCGCTGACGCCCGCGCCGACGGTGAGCACCCGGTTGAGCAGCAGCACGCCCTGGTCGGCCCAGGCGGAGAGGTCGCCGTGCGGTGCCGGCTCGATCCCCAGGTCGTCGTGCAGCTCGCGGTAGATGTTCTGCAGCGAGCGCGGCAGCGGCCGCACGTGCCGCTCGACCGCGAACGACAGCCCGATCGGGTGCCCGGGCGTCGGGTACGGGTCCTGGCCGACGATGAGCACCCGGACGGCGTCGAGCGGCTGCCGGAACGCGCGCAGCACCGCGTCGCCCGCTGGCAGGTAGGGGCGGCCCTCCGCGGTCTCGCGCCGCAGCCGCTCCCCCAGCTCGCGGACGACCGGCTCGACGGGCGCCAGCGCCTCGGCCCAGCCGACGTCGACGAGCTCGCCGAGCGGCGCGACGGTCATGCCGCGGGAGCTGCGGCGAGCACGGCGACCGTGACCCGGTCGGTGTCGCCGGCGCGGTCGGCGGTCCAGACGCTGCCGTCACCCGCGACCTCGAGGCCACCGGCACCCACGATGAGCGACGTGCACTCGTCGATCGCGACGACCCGGTCGGCGAGGCCCGCCGCCACGATCGCGATCGCCCGCGACACGTTGCCGTACTGCGCCGCGTGCACGTCGACGATGAGGTCGACGAGCCCGAGGCCCGCGTCGAGCGTGACGTCGTCGAGGCCCTCCGCGTTGGCCTGTGCCGCGACGGGCACCCCGCCGATGCGCCAGCCGCCCAGCAGCGCGACGTCGCCGGCGATCATCGCGCCCGCGGAGTAGCCCGCGTAGGGCACGCCGGTCGAGACGAGCCCGCGGATGGTGTCGGCGGCCGGCATGACGGCCGCGTGGTAGCCGGGCGTGAGCCCGCCGCCGATGAAGATGCCGTCGGCGCCGCCGAGGTCGGTCGGCAGCAGCGTGCGCTCCGCGGTGAGCTGCACGATGCGCACCTCCCCCGCGCCGAGCTTGACGAGGTCGGCGCGGTAGTCGTCGTGCCACGCCTCGCCCTCGGCCGCATCCGCGGCCCACAGCACGACCACGATCACGGGTGCGCCCTCGGCGCGCTCGCGGGCCTCGGCGACGAAGCGGCCGGTCCAGCGCGACTCGTCGTCGGCGTCGCCGCCGCCCAGCAGATGGATGCTCATGCGTCCGAGTCTGCCAGTCCCTCGCGGGGAACTCTCAACGGAGCGACTGGCTGCACGAGGGGATAGTGCCCTCGCGTCACCAGCTGCTCCGTTGAGGATTCACGAGAGGGCGGTGAAGGCCTCGTCGAGGATCGCGAGGCCCGCGCGGGCGTCGTCGTCGCCCATCACGAGCGGCGGCACGACGTGCAGGCGGTTGTCGGCGGCGAACGGCACGTAGCCCCGCTCCATCAGGAGCCCCTTGAGCTGCGCGACGACGGATGCGTCGACCGGCTCGCGCGTGGCGCGGTCGGCGACGAGGTCGAGCGCCCAGAAGCAGCCGCGCCCGCGCACCTCGCCGATGATGGCGTGCCGCTCCGCGAGCGCCGCGAGCCCCGGCCCGAGGATGTCGGCGCCCAGGTGCGCGGCGTGCTCGACGATCCGCTCCTCGCGCATCGCGTCGATCGACGCGACGATCGACGCCGCCGCGAGCGGATGGCCGGCGTAGGTCAGTCCGCCGGGGATGGCCCGCTCGCGGAAGGTGTCGAGGATGTGCTCGGCCATGATGACGCCGCCGACCGGCACGTACCCGGAGTTCACGCCCTTCGCGAACGTGACGAGGTCGGGGCGGACGCCGTCGTGCTGGTGCGCGAACCAGTGGCCGGTGCGGCCGAAGCCCGCCATCACCTCGTCGAGGATGAGGACGATGCCGTGCCGGTCGGCGAGCTCGCGAAGCCCCTGGAGGTAGCCGGCCGGCGGCACCAGGATGCCCGCGGTGCCGGGTACCGACTCCACCAGGATCGCCGCGAACGTCGACGGCCCCTCCGCCTCGATCACGCGCCGCGCGTGCTGCAGCGCCCGCTCGCACTCCTGCTCCTCGCTCTCCGCCCAGAACTCCGAGCGGTACAGGAAGGGGCCGAAGCAGTGCACGTGGCCGGTCGAGAACTCGTTGCCCACCCGGCGGTGGTCGCCGGTCGCGTTCACCGCCGCACCGGTGTTGCCGTGGTACGAGCGGTAGTGCGAGAGCACCTTCGCGCGACCGGTGTGGATGCGCGCCATCCGGATGGCGTTCTCGACGGCATCCGCACCGCCGTTCGTGAAGAACACCGCGGCCATGTCGTCGATCGTCGACAGGATGCGCTCGGCCGCCTCCCCGCGCCGCAGGTTCGTCGTGGCCGGGGCGACGGTCGCGAGCTCCGCCGCCTGCCGCTGGATGGCCTCGACGACCCGCGGATGCGCGTGGCCGATGTTCGTGTTCACGAGCTGGCTCGAGAAGTCGAGGTACTCGCGACCGTCGTGGTCCCACAGCCGCACGCCCTCGCCGCGCGCGACCGCGAACGGGTTCGTCGTGCCGTGCTTCGACCAGGAGTGCAGGATCAGCCGGTCGAGCTCGCGGGCGCGCTCGCCGTCGGGGTCGGGACTCGTCATGGTCGCTCCTCGGTCACGAAGTCGTGGGGTCGCAGGTCGCAGGGTCGCTCCGGACTCTACCGATCGCTACTGGCCGCCCTCCTGCAGCTCGACCTCGATCGGCGAGAAGTCGTCGCCGGTGACGTCGACGCCCTCGGCCTCGAGCTGCTCGAGCGCCTGCTCGACGTACTCGTTCGTCCACGCGCCGTCGTCGGGGGCGGCGGTGAGCACCGTCGCGCCGTCCTGGTTGCGCGTGCTCATCGCGATGTCGACCGTCTGCTCCCAGGCATCCTCGTCGATCATGCCGATGCCGCCCTCGGACGGCCAGATGAGGCTGTTCGTCTCGTTCACCATCCACAGCTGGTGCGAGGCACCGAGCTGGCTGCCCGCGTCGACGACGATCTGCGCCGCCTCCTCGGGGTTGTCGCGCGCGTAGAGCCAGCCCTCGATCGACGCCTTGATGAACGCGACCGTGGTGGCCTCGAACTCCGGGTCCTCGAGCCGCTCGCTCGATGCCCAGATGGCGTCCTGCAGCATCGCGGTGCCGACGTCGTTCCAGTCGAGCACCGAGAAGTCGTCGGCCGTGTAGAGCTCGCCCGTCTCGGGGTCGACGCTCTCGAGCAGCTGCGCGTACTCGTTGTACGTCATCGCCTGCGCGGCGTCGATGTCGCCGGCGAGGAGGCCAGACATGTCGAAGGCCTGCTGCACGAGCGTGACGTCGGTCATCGGGTCGAGCCCCGCCTCGGTGAGCGCGGCGAACAGCTCGAACTCGTTGCCGAAGCCCCACGAGCCCACGTTCTTGCCGGCGAGGTCCTCGACCGAGTCGATGCCGGCGTCGGCGAACGACACCTGCAGCGTGCCCGAGCGCTGGAAGATCTGCGCGACGTCGGTGATCATCGCGCCCTGCTCGCGGCTCGCGAGCGCCTTCGGCACCCACGCGATCGCGAAGTCGGCGCCGCCGTCGGCGAGCACGGTCTGCGGCACGATGTCGGCGCCGCCCTCCGTGATCGTCACGTCGAGCCCGGCCGCCTCGTAGAAGCCCTGGTCGACGGCCGCGTAGTAGCCGGCGAACTGGCCCTGCGCGAACCACTGCAGCTGCAGGGTCACGGGCGTGAGCTCGCCGTCGGCGCCGGCGCTCTCGGACTCGGTGGGTGCGGCGCCCGTGGAGCAGGCGACGAGCACGGCGGATGCGACGGCTGCGGCGGCGGCGAGGACGGCGCGGCGGCGGGTGCGGGACGGCGACGGCGGTGCGGAACGGTGCATGGTGGGCTCCTCGGGTGTGCGGGTGGTGCAGGTGCTGGTGCTGACGTGCGGATCGGGCTGGGCGCGCGAGCGCGTCAGCCGACGGGGATGCGGGCCCAGCGGCTCGCGAGACGCTCGAGCAGGAGCGTGACGGTGTAGAAGATGAAGCCGAGCGCGATCGCGGCGACGACGTACGCCCAGGCGCGGGCGTAGCCGGACTGGGCCGCGGCACTCGCGATGCGGCTGCCGAGGCCGTTCTGCAGGCCGCCGAAGTACTCGGCGACGATCGCGGAGATGACCGCGACCGACGAGGCGATCGTGAGCCCCGCGAAGACGAAGGGCACGGCGCCTGGCATGGTCACCATCCGCGTCGCCTGCCAGCCGCTCGCCCCGTAGGCGCGCATGAGGTCGCGGTGCACGGGGCGCACCTGGCGCAGCCCGCGCAGGGTGGTGATGAAGATCGGCACGAACGAGGCGATCGCGACGACGATGATGCGCGGCATCTCGCTCGTCGCGCCGTACATCGTCTGCAGCACCGGCGCGAGCGCGACGATCGGCACGACCGCGATCGCGGCGACGAGCGGCGCGACGACCTGGTCGAGCCAGCGCACGCGCGCGGCGAGCGCGGCGACCACGACCGCCACGACCGCGCCGAGCAGCAGCCCGACGAGCGCGTTCCTGCCGGTCGCGAGCGCCGCTTGCGCGACGCCGGCGATCGCCGCCTGCAGCTGGGCGAGGATCGCGCTCGGCGCGGGGAGCAGGTAGGGCTGGATCTCGAGCGCCCGCACGCCGACCTCCCAGAGCGCGAGCGCGGCCACGCCGAGCGCCGCGGGCGCGGCGATCCGCACCCAGCCGCGGTCGGTCCAGTGCGCTGCGGTCATCGTGCCTCCGCCCCGCGCGGCGCGGCGCCCTCCCGGCCGTGCAGCGCCTCCCGCACGGCCGTGACCGAGCGGAAGAACGCATCCGTCTCGCGCACCGCGTCATCGGCGGCGCTCGCGACGGGCGCGCGCTCGACCGTGACGACCTCGGTGATGCGACCGGGCCGCGGGCTCATCACGACCACCCGGTCCGCGAGGAAGACGGCCTCCGGGATGGAGTGGGTCACGAAGACGACGGCGGCGCCGGTCTCGGCGCGGATGCGCAGCAGCTCGCCCTGCAGCCGCTCGCGCGTCATCTCGTCGAGCGCGCCGAACGGCTCGTCCATCAGCAGCAGCCGCGGGTGCTCGGCGAGCGCGCGGGCGATCGCGACGCGCTGCTGCATGCCGCCGGAGAGCTGGTCGGGGTGCCGGTCGGCGAACTCGGCGAGCCCGACGAGCTCGATGAGCTCGTCGGCGCGGGCGCGGCGGTCGGCGGCGGATGCGCCGTGCAGCTGCAGCGGCAGCTCGACGTTGGCGCGCACGGTGCGCCACGGCAGCAGGCCGGACTGCTGGAAGGCGATGCCGTAGGCGCGCTCGAGCCGCGCCTGGCGCGCGGGCATGCCGAAGACGCGCACCTCGCCGGCGCTCGGCTCGTCGAGGTCGGCGATGAGCCGCATGAGCGTCGACTTGCCGCAGCCGGAGGGCCCGATGAGGGCGACGAACTCTCCCTCCGCGACCGTGAGGCTCACCGCGTCGAGCGCGCGCACGGTGCTCGCCGCCCTCCCGGCCCTCGTCTCGAACACCTTCGTGACGTCCGCCACCTCGACCGCGCTCATCGCGCCTCCGCTCTCCGGTAGTCGCGGAGCGCGAGCCCCGCGA
This sequence comes from Agrococcus sp. UYP33, assembly GCF_054060915.1. NCBI lineage: Bacteria > Bacillati > Actinomycetota > Actinomycetes > Micrococcales > Microbacteriaceae > Agrococcus > Agrococcus sp. UYP33. The sequence continues at coordinate 1,878,740 of NZ_JBSSDR010000001.1, read as the reverse complement.
GCGCGACGATGCCCGCCGCGACGAGGCCCATGACGACGGCGCCCGCGATCGGCGCCCAGGCCTTCGCGGGATCCGAGGAGCCCGACTGCGCGTACTCGACGATGAGCCGGCCGATGCCGCCGCGCGCGCCCGTCGACACCTCCGCGACGACGGTGCCGATGATGGCGGTCGCGGCGCCGAGCCGCAGCGACGACAGCAGCTGCGGCACGGCGGCGGGCAGCCGGAGGAACCGCAGCGTGCCCCACCAGCCGACGCCTTGCGCGCGGAACAGGTCGAGGTGCTCCTGCTCGGGCGCGCGGAGCCCGCGCAGCGTGCCGATCGCGATCGGGAAGAACGCGAGGTACGAGGCGATGACGGCCACGCTCATCCACCGCTCCCACTGCAGAGCGCCGAGCTCGAGCCGCCCGCCCCACGCGACGACGAGCGGCGCGAGCGCGATGAGCGGCACCGTCTGGCTGAGGATGAGCCAGGGCAGCATTGCGCGGTCGGCGAGCCGGAAGCGCTGCATGACGAGCGCGAGCAGCACGCCGACGATCGCGCCGAGCAGCAGCCCGATCGCGGCGGTGCCGAGCGTCTGCCCCGCGGCACGGGTGACGGCGACGACGACGAGCTCGCCCGCGGCGCCGGTCGCGGGCTGGAAGGCGCGGGCGACGGACTCCCACACGTGCGGCATCGCCAGGTCGGTCGTGCGCGGCAGCAGCACCGTGCCGCCGAGCGCGACGCCCTCCGCCGGCCCGAGCGCCTTGTACAGCTCCCAGAGCCCGGCGAGCCCGAGCGCGCCGAGGGCTCCGAGCAGCAGCGGTCGCGCGCCCCGAGCCCTCATGCGGTCACGACCTCGCCTTGGCGGTCTCGCGGAGCGCCGGGATGATCCGCTCGCCGTACTGGCGGAGCGTCTCCTCCTTGTCATCGTGCATGACGTAGGCCGCGAACTGGTCGACGCCGAGCTCGCGCAGCCGGGTGAGCTTCTCGATGTGGTCGTCGGCGGTGCCGAGCACGCAGAACCGGTCGACGATCGCGTCCGGCACGAAGTCGACGTGGTCGTTCTCGGCCTTGCCGTGGCTGTTGTAGTCGTAGCCCGAGCGAGACTCGATGTAGCTCGCCAGATCCTCGGGGATCGCGCTGCCCTTGCCGTACTTCGCCACGATGTCGGCGACGTGGTTGCCGACCATGCCGCCGAACCAGCGCGACTGCTCGCGCTGGTGGTCGAGGTCGTCGCCGACGTAGGCGGGACCGGCCACGCAGATCTTGATCGACATCGGGTCGCGCCCCGCGTCGCTCGCGGCGTCGCGCACCCGCTGGATCATCCACTTCGTGATCTCGGGGTCGGCGAGCTGCAGGATGAAGCCGTCGGCGACCTCCCCCGTGAGCTTGAGCGCGAGCGGGCCGTAGGCGGCGACCCACACCGGCAGCTCCGAGCCGTGCGACCAGGGCAGCCGCAGCGTCACGCCGCCGACCTCGACGGCGCGGCTCGAGCCGAGCTCGCGGATGACGTGCACGGCCTGCCGCAGCTCCTTGAGCGTCGTCGGCTGGCCGCCGGAGACGCGCACCGCGGAGTCGCCGCGGCCGATGCCGCAGATGGTGCGATTGCCGTACATCTCGTTGAGCGTCGCGAACGTCGAGGCGGTCACGCTCCAGTCGCGGGTCGCCGGGTTCGTGACGAACGGGCCGACGGTCACGCGACGCGTCGCCGCGAGCGCCGCCGACAGGATCACGTACGGCTCCTGCCACAGGACGTGGCTGTCGAACGACCACACGTGGCTGAAGCCGTGCACCTCGGCGAGCTGGGCGAGCTGCACGAAGCGGCTCGCGGGCGGGTTGGTCTGGAAGACGGCGCCGAACTCCATCATGCTCCTCGTCGTCGCGCGGGTCTCGCCGCAGGGATGCGCATCACAGCAGGTACTGGCTCAGGCCGCGCTTCACGAACGAGCCGTCGCCGGCCCGCCCCAGGTACTGCCGGTCGTCGACGACGACGCGGCCGCGGCTCAGCACGGTGTCGACGTGCCCGTCGATCTCGAACCCCTCCCAGGCGGAGTAGTCCATGTTCATGTGGTGCGTCTGCTCCACGCCGATCGACGTGTGGCCCGCCGGGTCGTAGACGACGATGTCGGCGTCGGCGCCGGGCTGGATGACGCCCTTCCTGCCGTACAGGCCGAACATGCGCGCGGGGGTCGTCGCGGTGATCTCCACCCAGCGCTCGAGCGAGATGTGGCCGTCGACGACGCCCTGGTAGAGCAGGTCCATGCGGTGCTCGACGGAGCCGATGCCGTTCGGGATCTTCGAGAAGTCGCCGCGGCCCAGCTCCTTCTGGTCCTTCATGCAGAAGGGGCAGTGGTCGGTCGACACCATCTGGATGTCGTTCGTGCGCAGCGCGCTCCACAGCTCGTCCTGGTGGTGCTCGTGCTTCGAGCGCAGCGGCGTCGAGCAGACCCACTTCGCACCCTCGAAGTCGCCCCACTCGTCGCTTCGGGCGCCGAGCTGCTCCTCGAGCGAGAGGTAGAGGTACTGCGGGCACGTCTCGCCGAAGACGTTCTGCCCCGCGTCGCGGGCCGCGGCGAGCTGCGCGACGGCCTGCTTCGCGCTCACGTGCACGACGTAGAGCGGCGCGCCGGTGAGGTTCGCGAGCATGATCGCCCGATGCGTGGCCTCCTCCTCCATCTGCCAGGCGCGCGCGACGCCGTGGAAGGAGGGGTCGCTCTTGCCCTGCGCGAGCAGCTGCTGCACGAGCACGTCGATGGCCGGCCCGTTCTCGGCGTGCATCATCGTCATGAGCCCGGTGTCGGCCGCGACCTGCATCGCCTTGAGGATCTGCGCGTCGTCGGAGTAGAACACGCCCGGGTAGGCCATGAACAGCTTGTAGCTCGAGATGCCCTCGTCGGCGAGGCCGCGGAGCGCCGTGAGCGACGCCTCGTTGACGTCGCCGACGATCTGGTGGAAGCCGTAGTCGATGGCGCAGTTCCCGGCCGCCTTCTCGTGCCACGCGGCGAGGCCGTCCTCGATCCGCTGCCCGTACGTCTGCACCGCGAAGTCGATGATGGTGGTCGTGCCGCCCCAGGCGGCGGCGCGCGTGCCGGTCTCGAAGGTGTCGCTCGCGGCGGTGCCGCCGAACGGCAGCTCCATGTGGGTGTGCGCGTCGATGCCGCCGGGGATGACGTACTTGCCGGTCGCATTGATGACGTGGTCGACGGAGCGGGCGAGGTCGACGCCGAGCAGCTCGCTGCCGGGGGCGAGCACGGCGCGGATCGTCTCGCCGTCGACGAGCACGTCGGCGAGGGAGCTGCCGGTGGCCGACACGACGGTGCCGCCGCGGATGAGCGTGGTGGTCATGGCGGCGCCCCTATGGCTTCGCGATCCGCGTGTAGGAGTCGGGGCGGCGGTCCCGGTAGAACTGCCAGTCGTCGCGCATCTGCCGCACGACGTCGAGGTCGAGGTCGCGGACGAGCAGCTCCTCGTGCCCCTCGGCGCCGCAGTCGCCGACGAAGTTGCCGCGCGGGTCGATGACCTGGCTCGTGCCGTAGAAGTCGACGGCGAGCTCCCCGTACTCGTTGTCCTCGCGGCCGACCCGGTTGGGCTGCAGCACGAAGTAGCCGTTCGCGACGGCCGCCGCAGGGCCCTCGACCTCCCACAGCCGGTTCGAGAGCCCGGGCTTCGTGGCGTTCGGGTTGAAGACCATGTGCGCGCCGGCGAGGCCGAGCTCGCGCCAGCCCTCGGGGAAGTGCCGGTCGTAGCAGATGTAGACGCCCACCTTGCCGACGGCGGTGTCGAAGACGGGGTAGCCGAGGTTGCCGGGACGGAAGTAGAACTTCTCCCAGAAGCGGTCGAGGTGGGGCAGGTGGTGCTTGCGGTAGGTGCCGAGGATCGAGCCGTCGGCATCGACGACGACGGCGGAGTTGTAGTAGACGCCGGTCTGCTCCTCCTCGTAGATCGGGAGGATCGCGACCATGCCGAGCTCCTTCGCGAGCGCGGCGAACCGCTGCACGATCGGGCCATCGGCCGGCTCCGCGTAGGCGTAGTACTGCTTGTCCTGCGTGATGCCGAAGTAGGGGCCGTAGAAGAGCTCCTGGAAGCAGATGATCTGCGCACCCTGCTCCGCGGCCTCCCGCATGAACGCCTCGTGGCGATCGAGCATCGATGCCTTGTCGCCGGTCCAGGTGGTCTGGGTGATCGCTGCACGAACCGTGGTCATGCTCTTCCTCGACTTCCTCGCGTGGACGACGGCCGACGCTGGCCCCCGTGAGGAGCACTCTCCGGCCCTGTGGGCGCCACCGTCAAGAGGACTCTGCATTCCCGCCGTTTCGCGGGTGTTTCCCGAAGGTTGCTGTCTCGCTCGAGACCGGGGCGGTCGGAGGCGGGGGTCGGAGCTGCCGGACGGATGCGTCCCCGCCGCGGGCGTAGCATGGTGGTGCGCCGGGCATCACCTCCGCGCGCGGACCGCAGACCGTTCGCGCCAGCCTGCCCAGGAGCCCCGCCGATGCCCTTCCGCCTTCGTCCTCTCGTCGTCGTCGCCGCCGTGCCGCTGCTCGTGCTCGCGGGCTGCGCGTCCACGAGCCCCGCAGCCGGCCCGACGGCGGACCCGACGGCCGGCGCGGCCGCGCAGGCCGCCGCGGTGCAGGACTGCGGCATCGACGTGGCGCCGCGCAGCGAGCCCGCCGAGCGCATCCTCGCCGTGAAGTCGACCGCTGCGGAGCTCGTCGTCGCGCTCGGCCTCGGCGATGCGCTCGTCTCGACCGCCTTCCTCGACGGGCCGCTCGAGATGGCGGACGGCGAGGCGCCGCCGACGATCGAGGGCATGCCGTCGCGCGAGGCCGTGCTCGCGCTCGAGCCGGATGCGGTGGTGGCGGGCTGGGAGTCGGCGTTCGCACCGGAGGCGGCGGGCGACCGCGCCGCGCTGCACGACCTCGGCGTGACGACGTGGGTCTCCCCCGCCGCGTGCCGGTCGGTCGACGTCGCGCCGCTCACGTGGGATGCGCTGCTCGGCGAGCTCGAGGACGCCGGCACCGTGCTCGGCGTGCCCGACGCGGGCGCGGCCCTCGCCGACGAGCAGCGGGCGGCGCTCGACGCGATCGAGCCGCTCGGGGACGACGGCACCGAGGCCACGGCGCTCTGGTACTCGTCGGGCGACGACGCGCCCTACGTCGGCGGCGGCTCCGGTGCCCCGCAGCTCGTGCTCGAGTCGGCGGGGCTCGAGAACGTCGCCGCCGATGTCGCCGAGCCGTGGACGACGATGTCGTGGGAGGCGCTCGCCGCGAGCGACCCCGACGTGATCGTGCTCGTCGACGCCGCGTGGCACACCGCCGAGTCGAAGATCGAGCGGCTGCGGGCGAACCCCGCGACGGCGCAGCTCGATGCCGTGCGGGAGGGCCGCTTCGTCGTCGTGCCGTTCCCGATGGCGGAGGCGGGCGTCGGCTCCGTCGACGCGGTCGGGCTCGTCGTCGACGGCGTCCGGGCGATGGCGCTGGGATGACCCGCATCGCGGACGGCACGAGCGCCGACGCCACGAGCGCGGACGCGACCGGGAGCCCCCGGTCGCGCGCGGAGCAGCGAGCGGCCGGATCGCCCGTGACCGCCCGCCGCCGGCGGCGCTGGCTGCTGCCGGCGCTCGGCGCGCTGCTGCTCGCGCTCGGCGTCGCCGCCGCGTGCATCGGGGTCGCGGGCGTCGCGCCCGCCGATGCGCTCGCGGCGATCGCCGCCCGGCTCGGCGTGGGCGCGAGCCCGCTCGGCGCCGTCGGCGACGCGATCGTCGTCGACCTGCGGCTGCCGCGCATCCTCGCCGCCGCGGCCGTCGGCGCGGGGCTCGCGATCGTGGGGGCCGTGATGCAGGCGCTCGTGCGCAACCCGCTCGCCGACCCCTACCTGCTCGGCGTCTCGTCCGGCGCCTCGGTCGGCGCCGTGCTCGTGCTCGTCACCGGCCTCGGCACCGGCCTCGGCGCGCTCGGCGGTGCGGTGCTGCCCGCCGCCGCGTTCGCCGGCGCGCTGCTCGCCCTCGTCGTGACCCTCGGCCTCGCCGGCGCCGCGGGCGGGGCGACCCCCACCCGGACCGTGCTCGCGGGCGTCGTCGTGGCATCCGCCGCGAGCGCCGTCGTGAGCCTCGTGATCTTCTGGCGCGCCGACGGCGACGCGTTCCGCGAGATCCTCGCGTGGCTGCTCGGCTCGCTCGCGGCGTCCTCCTGGTCGAGCGCCACGATCGCGCTCGTCGGCGCCGCGCTCGCGCTGCCGCTGCTCGCGAGCGGCCGGCTGCTCGACGCGCTCGCCCTCGGCGACAGCACCGCCGGTGCGCTCGGCGTCGACGTGCGCCGCACCCGCTGGGTGCTGCTCGTGGCATGCGCGCTCGTCACCGGCGCGCTGGTCTCGGTCTCGGGTGCGATCGGCTTCGTCGGCCTCGTCGTGCCGCACGCGGTGCGGCTGCTCGTGGGCGCGTCGCACGCGCTGCTGCTGCCTGCGAGCGGGCTCGCCGGCGCGATCGTGCTGCTCGTCGCCGACACCGTCGCCCGCGCCGCCTTCGACCCGCGCGAGCTGCCGGTCGGCATCGTGACGGCGCTCATCGGCGCACCCGTCTTCGCGGCCCTGATGCTCACCGGCCGGGTGCGGTCGTGAGCGGGGCGCGCCACGGCCTGGCCGTCGAGCGGCTCTCGGTCGCCGTGCGCGGACGCGCGCTCGTCGACGACGCGACCTGGTCGGCGCCGGCCGGGCAGATCACCGCGCTCGTCGGCCCGAACGGTGCCGGGAAGTCGACGATGCTGCGCGCGATCGCCGGGGTGCTGCCCGAGCGCGCGACGCACGCCGGCGGCGTGCTGCTCGACGGCGCGCGGCTCGACGGCCTGCCCGTCCGCGAGCGCGCGCGCCGCATCGCGCTCGTCGAGCAGTCGACGGATGCCGTGCCGCAGCTGACGGCGCGGGAGGCCGTGCGGCTGGGGCGCACGCCGCACCACCGCATGCTCGGGTTCTCGCTGGGCGACGATCGCCTCGTCGAGGCCGCGCTCGCGGATGCCGGCGCGACCGGGCTCGCGGAGCGGCAGCTCGGGGAGCTCTCCGGCGGCGAGCTGCAGCGCGTGCACCTCGCGCGCGCCCTCGCCCAGCGCCCGGCGGTCGGCGAGCCGAGCGCGCTGCTGCTCGACGAGCCGACGAACCACCTCGACGTCGCCTGGCAGCTCGAGCTGCTCGCGCTCGTGCGCAGGCTCGCCGAGGACCGGCCGGTCGTCATGACGGTCCACGACCTCGGGCTCGCCGCGACCCACGCCGACCGGGTCGTGCTCGTCGACCGCGGCAGGGTGCTCGCGGAGGGCAGCCCGGACGCGGTGCTGACGGCCGAGCGGATCCGCTCGGTGTACGGCGTCGAGGCGACGATCGACGCGGCGCCGGACGGCGTCGCCATCCGCTATCGGAGGCTGACGGCATGAGGATCACCGCATGAGGATCACGCTGCTCGCGGGCGGCGTGGGCGGCGCGCGCTTCGCGCTCGGGCTGCGGGACGCGGCGCGCGAGCTGCACGGCGACGCCGACATCCGCATCGTCACGAACGTCGGCGACGACGTGTGGCTCGCGGGCGTGAAGGTGTGCCCCGACCTCGACTCGCTGCTCTACGCGCTCGCCGGGGTCGGCGACACCGAGCGCGGCTGGGGACGCGCGGGCGAGAGCGAGCGCGTCGCCGCCGAGCTGACCGCCTACGGGGTCGGCTGGCCGTGGTTCACGCTCGGCGACCTCGACCTCGGCACGCACCTGGCACGCACGGCGGTGCTGCGCGACGGCGCGACCCTCACCGAGGCGACCGCGCGGCTCGCGGCGCGCTGGCCGCTCGGTGCGACGCTGCTGCCCGTCACCGACGACGAGGTGCCGACGCACGTCGTCACCGACGAGGGCGTGCTGCACTTCGAGGAGTGGTGGGTGCGCACGCGCGCCCAGCTGCCCGCGCACCGGTTCGTGCAGCACGGGGTCGAGCGGTCGCGGATCGCACCGGCCGCCCGCGCGGCGATCGCCGACGCCGACGTCATCCTGATCGCGCCGTCGAACCCGGTGGTGTCGATCGGCACGATCGTCGGCATCCCGGGCGTGCGCGATGCGCTCGAGACGGCGACGGCGCCCGTCGTCGGCGTCGCGCCGATCATCGGCGGCCGGGCCGTGCGCGGCATGGCGGAGGCGTGCCTCGCGGCGATCGGCGTCGAGGCGGACGCGGCCGCGGTCGCCGCGCACTACGGCGCGCGGTCGGCCGGCGGACTGCTCGACGGCTGGCTGCTCGCCGAGGAGGACGCGGCATCGCTCGCGACGGTCGAGTCGCTCGGCATCCGCGCGGCGGTGCGACCGCTGTGGCTCACGCCGGGCGCGCCGGCGGCCCGGGTCGCGCGGGATGCGCTGCAGCTCGCGGCGTCGATCGCCCAGCCGTCCGTGGGCTGAGCCGCTCCGCGCGGCGCGACCGGTGGGGCGGTCAGCGGCCCGTCGAGGCGGGATGCACCGTCGGTCCCTGATCGAAGACGTAGAAGACGTTCCCGTCCGGGTCGTGGAAGCCGATGACGCTCCCGGCGCCTGCGGCGTCCTGCTCGACCGCGATCGGGAGCGCAGGGTGCGCCTCGACCCAGGCGGCGAGGCTGTCGACGAGGTACATCGGACCGGCGGGCTTGCCGGAGACCGAGACCATGATCTGGCAGCTGCGGTCCGGCGCCCAGTACGCCGTCGAGCGCTCGCCATCCCGCCAGGCCTCCTCGAGGCCCAGGACCCGCTCGTAGAAGCGCATCGCCTCGCCGAGGTCGCTGACGGGCTGGTACAGGAAGCGCAGCGCCTTCATGGGCCGATCGTAGAGGAGCAGGCGGAGCGCTCGACCGGCGCCGCGGCGCTCGTCAGCTCGAGAGCGACGCCGCGTCGAGCACCGCGCGCGTGTGCTCCCCCACGCCCAGCTCCATCGCGAGGTGCAGGTCGGCGAGCTCGTCGACGTCGATCCGGAGCCCCGAGTCCGGCGCGATGGGGAGCGGCGCGTGTCCCGCACGCCGGTGCAGCGCCGCCGAGCCCGGGCCGAAGCGGGGGCGCAGCGCCTCCGCCCGGCGCGCCGCGAGCAGCGTCGTGCCCGTCGCGACCGCGTCGGGCACGTACGAGCGCTCCTCGTGCTCGGCGAGCAGCAGGGCGGCATCGAGCACCTCGGCCGTGAGCGCGGGCAGGTCGCCGAGGATGACGGCGGCCGGCTCCTGCGGCTCGAGCTCGGCGAGGCCGGTGGCGATGGCGGCGCGGAGGCCGGCGCTCGGGTCGTCGACGACCTCGATGCCCTCGATGCCCTCGGTCACGGCCGGATCGCAGGTGACGACGACGACTCGGCCGATCGATCCGGCGTCGCGCGCCGCGCTGATGACGTCGCGGGCGAAGGCGACCGCGAGGGCGGCGCGGGCGTCGCCCGCATCGAGGCGCGACTTGCCGATCGAGCCCTTCACAGGGATGACGACCGCCCACTCCATGGCGCCAAGCCTACGGTGACGCGGGTGCGCTGCCCGACGCACCCGCTCCGCTACTCGTCGCGCAGCGGCGGCACGACGCGGAACAGGCTCGGCGGCAGCAGCGCCGTGATCACGCGCCGCCAGGGCGGCAGCGCCTCGGCGAGCGCGCGCCTCCCCCGGCGCACGTCGTCGTCCAGCACGCCCGGCTCGCGCGGGCCGTCGTCGAACACGGCACGCTCCGCCGCGAGCCGCACCCGGTCGGCCGCGGCCGCGCCCGCCGGTGCACGGGCGGCGATCGCCGCCTGCACCTCGCCCGGCGTCGCCGAGCCGGGCAGCCGCACCCCCGCGTCCGCGAGCGACGCGCGCAGCTCGAGCCACGCGCCGGGCGCCCCGCGCCGCAGTCGCAGCGCGCGCTGCGCGGCGCGCACAAGCATCGGGAGCGCGAGCAGCAGCAGCACGCCGAGCCCGATGAGCCACCCGCGCAGCGCCGCCCAGTCGATCACGATGCCGGGCCCAGGGGCGGCGGTGGGCTGACCCGGCGCTGCGGATGCGCCCGGCGACGCCGACGGGGTCGGCGAGGCGGAGGGCGTGGGCGTCGGCGTCGGCGCGGCGGAGGTCGCGCTCGGCGTCGGGCTGGGCGTCGTCTCGGCGCCCTCGGGGCTCGCGACGCCGGTGCCGGCGCCGGGCGTCGTCTCGACCCGGACCCAGCCCGCGCCGTCGACCCACGCCTCCGCCCACGCGTGGAAGTCGTTCGTCGTCACCGAGCGGCCGCCGGCGATCTCGGCGCCCGGCAGGAACCCGATCACGACGCGCGACGGCACCCCCGCCCCTCGCAGCAGCGTCGCCGTCGCGCTCGCGTAGTGCACGCAGTAGCCCGCACGCGTGTCCAGGAAGCCGGCGAGCGCATCCCAGCCGTCGCCGCCGCCGCCCGCGAAGCCGGGCAGGTCGAGCCGCTCCGAGTAGTCCCACACGCCGCTCGTCATGAACCCGTGCACGGCGAGCACGCGCGCGCCGGCCGACATCCCCTCGTCGACGAGCGCGGCGCCCTGCGCGCCGATCGCCTGCGCCTCCGGCGGCAGCTCCAGCCAGGCGTCGTGGCCCGTCGAGCCCGTGCCGGCCGGCAGCACCTCGAGCAGCGGCGACCGGCTGCCCGTGGCGGTGTACTCGAGCCCGGACTCGACGACGCCGGACTCGACGCGCAGCGCGTCGTTCGCGTCGTCCCAGCTCGCGCCGTCCGGCGGCGCGACGTCGAGCCCGCGCTCCGGCATCGGCAGGCTCTCGGCTCGCACGTCGCTCATGCGGACCGTCATCTGCAGCAGGGGTGCCGCGTCGGCGCCCTCGACGAGCACCGCGGGCTCGGCGGCCTGCGGCTCGACGTCGACGAAGCCGTTCGGCCCGGCCTGCGAGAGGGTCGTCACGCGCGTGACCGTCGGCTGGCCGTCGGTGGTCGCGTAGGTGAAGACCGACTGCGGCTCCGGCCGCCGGAGCTCGTCGCCGAGGTCGATCGAGGCGTCGAGGATGGGCGTCGACGGCTGGAACAGGTCGTCGAGGGTGGGCAGGTCGACGTCGAGCTCGCGCGGGCTGGGCGCGACGAGCGGCACGGCCACGGCGACGAGCGCGGCGACGGCGACGAGGCCGATCGGCCCGGCCCACGGTCGCCCGAGCGCGAGGCGCTCGTCGATCGAGGGGGCGGCGAGCACGAGCGCCGAGACGGCGACGCCCGGCACCGCGTGCCACCAGGGCACGTCGACGCGGAACGCGATCGGCAGCAGCAGCGGCACGGCGGCGAAGAGGATGGCGATCGCCTGCGCCCGCAGCGCGAGGCCGATGAGGTCGACGTGCACCGCCAGCACCACCGCGGCCAGCACGACGACGGCGAGCACGGGCGGTTCGAGCTCGATCGGGGTGGCGATGGCCCACGCGATGTCCTGCACGCCGACCGTGAGCACGCGCAGCGACTCCGCAACGGATGCGGGCGTCGGGATGACGCCGATCAGCGCGTCGTCGGCGGCGGTGAGCGCGGTCGTCCATCCGACGCCGACGATCGCGGCGGCGGCCGACCCGGCGAACGTCGACCACGCGGCCCGCGCGAGCGCCGCGGCGATCCCCATCGACACCACGGCGAGCAGCACGGGCCACAGCCACTCGGTGCCGAGCACCGACTGCGTCGACCACAACCACGCGACCGGTAGCGCCGCGAGCGCGAGCGTCTCGACGAGCCCAGCGCGGCTGCGGCGCCGGCGGCCGCGCGGCTCGGCCGCGGCGGTCGCCGGGCGCTCGGGCGCGGCGGTGAAGGCGGGGGCGGTCATCGGAGCTCCCTTGCCGGCCCGACGCCGTCGATCCAGCGCTGGACGCGCACGCGCGATCCGGGCATGAGCCGGGTGTGCGGCGCGTCGAGGTCGGCGACGAGCCAGAGCGTCGAGCCCGGCGCGAGCGTCCAGCGCTCGGGCGCCGCCTCCTCGAGCGCGACGACGTGCGCCGCGGCACCCTCCCGCTGCGCCGGCTCGTCGCGCACGACCGCCGCGAGCGTCGCGAAGGCCGCGAGCGCCGCGTCGCGGTCGCGCCAGTCCGCCGTGGCGATGCTCGGTGCGCCGGTCTCCGCCACCTGCACGATGCGGTCGCGACCGGCGAGCGCGCGCACGATCGAGCAGGCGGCGCGCGCGAGCCGGTCCTCCGCGTCGCGGCCGCGCCCCGCGGCGCCGGCCGTGTCGACGAGCACGAGCAGGTCGTCGGTGGCCGGGTTCGCCTCCTGCCGCACCATCAGCTGGCCGCGCTTCGCCGACTGCCGCCAGTGCACGCGCCGCTGGGGATCGCCGGGCCGCCACTCGCGCACCATCGCGTCGATCTCGTCGGCGTTCCGGGTCTGCGACTGCTGCCCGGCCTCGCGGTTGGAGCGGAGCGACGCCGAGGGCACCGTGAGCAGCGCGGGACCGACGACGACGCTCGAGCGCGGATCGACGGAGCGGGTCGAGCGCATGACGCGGAACGGGTCGAGCGAGGTGACCTCGACCGGCGCGAGCCGCCAGCGGCCTCGCGGCTGGTCGCCGAGCGGCACCTCGGCGGCGCCGTCGTCGTCGAGCGTCCCCTCGAGGTGCAGGTAGCGCTCGGGCCCGGGCGCCCAGGTGGCCCACCGGTCGCCCGCCTGCCGGCGGTCGGCGGCGATGCGCAGCGTCGCGTGCTGCCCCTCCTCGAGCACGCCGGGGGCGGTGACGCGCACGCGCGTGGCGGTGCCGAGCACCCACCAGGCGCCGAGCAGCACGATGCCGAGGCACAGCGCCGCCGGCACGAGCAGCACGGCCTGGCGCTCCCAGTAGCCGGCGACGGCGAGCGCGACGCCCAGCAGCACGAGCACGATCCCCCGCGCCGTCGGGCGGGCGCGGGCGCGATCGCGGGCCATCAGCGCATGACGGGGGCGACCGTGGTCGCGAGCGCGTGCGCCACCACCCGCCGGGCGTCGTCGTGCCGCGCGTGCGGATCGTGCATCACCAGGTGGTGCGGGAGCACGTGCACGGCCAGCTCCTTGACGTCGTCGGGCGAGAGCCAGTCGCGTCCGAGCAGGTGCGCGCGGGCCTTCGCGGCGCGCACGAGCTGCAGCGTGGCGCGCGGGCTCGCGCCGAGGCGCACCTCGTGGTGGTCGCGGGTCGCTCGCGAGAGCCGCACGGCGTAGCGCTCGACGAGCTCGTGCGCGCGCACCGAGCGGGCGACGCCGATCTCCTCCCGGAACTGCTGCTCGGTCGTCGCCGGGCGCACCGCGTCGAGCGGCTGCGCGACCTCGCGCGCCTGCACCATCGCGAGCTCCGCATCCTGGTCCGGGTAGCCGAGCTCGAGCCGCGCCATGAAGCGGTCGCGCTGCGCCTCCGGCAACGCGTAGGTGCCCTCCATGTCGATCGGGTTCTGCGTCGCGACGACGAGGAACGGCGTCGGCAGCACGTGGGTGATGCCGTCGACGGTCACCTGCCCCTCCGCCATGCACTCGAGCAGCGCCGCCTGCGTCTTCGGGCTCGCACGGTTGATCTCGTCGGCGATGACGATGTTCGCGAAGACCGGCCCGGGCTGGAAGCGCAGCTCGCCGCTCGTCTGGTCGAGCACCGACATGCCGGTGATGTCGCTCGGCAGCAGGTCGGGCGTGCACTGGATGCGCCGCACGGTGCCGCCGATCGCGGCCGCGAACGCCCGCGCGAGCTGCGTCTTGCCGACGCCCGGCACGTCCTCGAGCAGCACGTGCCCCTCGGCGAGCAGCACGGTGAGCACCGTGCGGATCTCGTCGGCCTTGCCGGAGATGACGGACGCGACGGCGCGCTCGATGCGCGATCCCGGCGTCTCGACGACGGGCTCGCCGGGCGACGACGTCCGCGCCGGCGCGCTCACGACCGCGCGGGGGTCCTCAGCCTGCATGCGATGCTCCCGCCTCTGCCAGTGCGTCGATCCTGCCCGCCTCGCGACCGGCCCGGTAGGCCTCGTCGCTGCCGAGGTGGAACATGTCGCCCTCGCGACGCACGAGCCGGGTCGCGCCCGGCTCCTCGAGGCCGGCGACGTGGCGGCCGAGGCCGCGCACGAGCACGACCGGCACACCGTCGGCCTTGCCCGCGACGAGCTCGGCGGCGCCGGCGATCTCGTCGGCGATCGCCGGCGCGGTGACGAGCAGCGGCCGGCCGTTCGCGTCGGTGCTCACCGGCTCGAGCACGCGGATGCCGGCGGCCCCGATCGCGACGTCGGTCTGGCCCATGCGCCAGGCACGGCCGAGCGTGTCGCTCACGATGACGCCGATCGCGGCGCGGAAGCGCGACCGCAGCCGCTCGGCGATCGCGCGGGCCGACGCATCCGAGTCGAGCGGGAGCAGCAGGATCGTGCCGTCGTCGGTGTTCGAGGCGTCGACGCCCGCGGCGGCGAGCACGAGCCCGGTGCGGTGCTCGACGATGCGCGTGATGCCGCCCGGGAAGGCGCGCGAGGCGACGAGCCGCACCGATTCCTCGGTGATCGCCTGCTCGCGCTCGGCGGCCGGGCGGATGCGGCCCTCCGCCTTCGAGACGACCTTGCTCGTGACGACGACGATGTCGCCGTCGACGGGCGCGAGCGGTGCGACGGCGTCGGCCACGATCGCGGCCAGGTCGTCGCCGGGGCGGATCTCGTCGATCCCCCGCACTGCCCGCAGCTCGAGGTCGGCGGTGGGCGCCGGGTCGCTCATCGCGACTGCAGGAACGTGGCGACCGCGCGCGGCACGTAGGGGCTGATGTCGCCGCCCAGCTCGCTCACCTGGCGCACGAGGCTCGACGAGACGTGCGCGTTCTCGGGGTTCGGCAGCATGAAGATCGTCTCGACGCCGCCGAGGTTGCGGTTGACGATCGACATGGGCGTCTCGTAGGAGAGGTCGGTCGACGAGCGGATGCCCTTCACGAGCACCTCCGCCCCCACCTGCTGGCAGTAGTCGACGAGCAGGCCCATCGACCAGTTCGCGATGCGGATCTCGCCCGTGATGCGCGCCTCCTCGATCGAGCGCTCGATGAGCGCCTCGCGCTCCGGCACCGGCAGGAACGCCTGCTTGTCGGGGTTGTGCGTCACGACGACGTGCACCTCGTCGAAGATGCTCGCCGCACGGCCGATCACGTCGAGGTGCCCGAGGGTCACGGGGTCGAAGGAACCGGGCACGACGGCGATGCGGGGCATGGGCAGAAGCGTACCGGTGGTCGCTATGGAAGCCGCTCGCGCACGGTCAGGCCGTCACGAGCGCCGCCCGCGCATCCGGGTCGAGCCGCGCGTGCACGGCGAGGCGCAGCGCCGGATGCTCGGCGAGCGTCGGGTCGTCGTCGAGCACGGCGCGGGCGGCGTCGCGTGCCGCCTCGATGATCGACACGTCGCGAGCGACCCGCAGCACCCGCAGCCCGCTGCGGCCGCCCGACTGCGCGGCCCCGAGCACGTCGCCCTCGCCGCGCTGCTCGAGGTCGACCTCGGCGAGCGCGAAGCCGTCGAGGGTCGACGCGACGGCGTCGAGCCGCTCGCGTGCGGGTGAGAGCGGATCGGTCGCGCTCACGAGCATGCAGAGGCCCGCGTGCTCGCCGCGGCCGATCCGCCCGCGGAGCTGGTGCAGCTGCGAGACGCCGAAGCGGTCGGCCGAGAGCACCACCATCATCGTCGCGTTCGGCACGTCGACGCCGACCTCGATCACGGTGGTCGCGACGAGCACGTCGATCTCGCGCGCCCGGAAGGCGCGCATGACCGCATCCTTCTGCTCGGTCGTGTCGGCACCGGTGAGCGGCGCGATCTGCCGGCCGACGAGCGCGGGCACCTGGCGCAGGCGCTCGAGGGTGGTGGTGACGTCGTCGACCGGCGGCTGCGGCCGGCCGTCCTCCGGCGCCTCCTCGTCACGGTCGATGCCCTCGAGCTTGCCGGGCGCGATCGCGGGGCAGACGACGAACGCCTGCCGCCCGGCCTCGAGCTCCTCGCGCATCCGCTCCCAGATGCGTCCGAACAGCTGCGGCTGCTCGGCCGGGTCGACGACGAAGGTCTTGATGGGGCTGCGCCCGGCGGGCAGCGAGCGGATCGTCGAGACGTCGAGGTCGCCGAACGCCGTCATCGCGATCGTGCGCGGGATGGGCGTGGCGGTGAGGACGAGGGTGTGCGGGTGGACGCCCTTCGCGCGCAGGGACTCTCGCTGCGCGACGCCGAAGCGGTGCTGCTCGTCGATGACGACGAGCCCCAGCTCGGCGAAGCTCGTGCGCTCGCTCAGCAGCGCGTGCGTGCCGACGACGATGCGGGCGGAGCCGGCGGCGATGCGCAGCAGCGCGCGCTTCCGCTCGGAGGCCGGCATCTGCCCGGTGAGCAGCGTCGGCTGCAGCTCTGCGGCCAGGTCGGGCCCGAGCGCCCGGGTGATGGAGCGCAGGTGCTGCACCGCGAGCACCTCGGTGGGCGCGAGCAGCGCCGACTGGCCGCCCGACTCGGCGACGACGAGCATCGCCCGCGTCGCGACGACGGTCTTGCCCGAGCCGACCTCGCCCTGCACGAGCCGGTGCATCGCCGTGCCGCTCGCGAGGTCGGCGAGGATCTCGTCGCCGGTCGCCCGCTGATCGTCGGTGAGCTGCCACGGCAGGCTCGCGTCGAAGCGCTCCAGCAGACGACCCGGATGCCTCGGCGCGGTGGGCAGCGTGTCGAACCAGTCGCGGGTCGCGAGCAGGTAGGTCTGCAGCAGGAACGCCTCGTGCCACGCGAGCGTGTGCCGGGCGCGATACGCGTCCTGCTCGACCTTCGGCTGGTGCGCGAGGCGCAGCGCGTCGGCGACCGGCATGAGCTTCTGCGCCCGGCGGACGGCGTCGGGCACCGGGTCGGGCACGTCGCCGAGCGCGTCGAGGCCCTGGGCGACGAGCGCCTGGATCTTCGTGGTGGCGAGCGTGGCGGTGGCCGGGTAGATCGGCACCGGCTGGTTGGCCCACTCCTCGGCGTCGATGCCCTCTGCCTCGTCGAAGAGCTCGTAGTCGGGGTGCGCGAGCTGGCGCTTGCCCTTGTAGACGCCGACGGTGCCCGAGAACAGCGCGGTCACGCCCTGGTGCAGGTCGTCCTTGCGCCACGACTGGTTGAAGAACGCGAGGTCGAGCTCGCTCGTGCCGTCGGTGATCGTGATGCTCGTGAGCGTGCGCGGCCGGCCCTTCGCGTCGCGCTGCAGGTCGCGGTTCTCGACCGAGCGCACCTTCGCCACGACGGTGACGTGCTCGCCCGGCACGAGGCTCGCGAGCTCGGTCAGCTCGCCGCGCTTCGCGTAGCGCCGCGGCAGGTGCCAGACGAGGTCGCCGAGCGTCTGCATGCCGAACGCGCGCTCGAGCTTCGTCGCCGCGGCCTTCGGCAGCACGCGCTCGAGCGGACGCTCGAACCCGTCGGGCAGCGCCCCGCCAGCCCTCTTCGTCGCCACCCGCCCAGGGTAGGCCGTGCCGCCGACGGGCACGGACGCATCCGCCGGTCCGCACCTGCCAAGATGGCCGCATGACGCGGATCGTCGGAGGCCTCGCGGGCGGGGCGAAGCTGCATGTGCCGGGGCCGGGCACCCGGCCCACCTCCGAGCGGGTGCGGGAGGCGATCTTCAACGCGCTCGACGCCCGCGGCCTGTGCGACGGCGCGCACGTGCTCGACCTCTTCAGCGGCTCGGGCGCGCTCGGGCTCGAGGCCGCGAGCCGCGGCGCCGAGTCGGTCGTGCTCGTCGAGCGCGAGCGGGGCGCGGCGAACGTGGCGCAGCGCAACGCCGAGATCGTCGCGAAGGCCGGTGCGGTGCGAGCGCTCGTGGAGCAGGTGGCCGTGCACCAGTACCTGCAGCGCTCCGGCCGGCAGTTCGACCTCGTCTTCGTCGACCCGCCCTATCGGCTCCCGGCGCACGAGATCTCGGCGGTCCTCTCGGACCTCGCCCCGCTGCTCGCGCACCCCGCGATGGTCGTCGTCGAGCAGTCGAAGCGCGCCGACCCCCTGAGCCTGCCGGGCGACCTGGAGGTCGAGCGCAGCCGGGACTACGGCGACACGCGGGTGCACTACCTGACGACGAGCGGCCTGGCCAACGACGTCGTGCCGCCCGATGCGCACCCCGACGCCGGGCAGGCGGACGCGGACGCGTGATCGTCACGATCGAGCCCGCCGACTTCGGCGACGCCGCGCTCCTCGCGTTCCTGCAGGCGCACCTCGACGACCTCGCACCCACCGCGCCCGCCACCAGCCAGCACGCGCTCGACCTCGCCGGCCTCCAGCGGCCGGGCATCCGCGTCTGGACGGCGCGGTCGACGGATGCGGCGGTCGTCGGCACGGTCGCCCTCGCGCCCGTCGATGCCGGCCACGAGGAGCTCAAGAGCATGCGCACGGATCCCGCGCGGCGCGGTGCGGGCATCGGCTCCGCCCTGCTGCGTCATGCCATCGGCGACGCGCGCGCCCGCGGCGTTGTCCGCGTCTCGCTCGAGACCGGCAGCCAGCCGTTCTTCGCACCCGCACGGGCGCTCTACGCGAAGCACGGGTTCGTCGAGTGCCCGCCGTTCGGCAGCTACCGGCCCGACCCGTACAGCACCTTCATGACGCGCTCGCTCGAGGATCAGCCCGCGCGGTAGGGGTCCCAGCCGCGCGGCTCGAGCGGCTCCCCGTCGAGGGTGACGTCGCCCGCCGCTCCCGCTGCGGGGTCGACCCGGCCGACGCGCCGCACCGGGTGCCCGGCGAGCTCCGCGGGCGGCGCGACGCCCGCTGGCAGCGTGACGAGCAGCGCGTGGTCCTCGCCGCCGTGCAGCGCCGCGGCCAGCGCGGCGTCCGGCGAGGCGGCGGCGACGGCGGCCTCGTCGAGCGCGATCCGCACGTGGGATGCGCGCGCGACGCGGGCGGCGTCGAGCGCGAGGCCGTCGGAGACGTCGAGCATCGCGGTGGCACCGAGATCGGCGAGCAGCGTGCCGGCCCCGATCGGGGTGACGGGGGCGAGCTGCGCGGCGATGGACGCGCCGTGCGCGCCCGCGCGCAGCAGCTCGGCGGCGTCGCGGTCGGGCTCGGCCGCCTCGTCGACCGCTTCGACGAAGAGGTGGCGCAGGCCCGTCGCCGCCCGGCCGAGGTCGCCGACGACCCACACCGCATCCCCCGGCCGCGCACCGGAGCGCAGCACCGGGGCGCGCCCCTCGAGGTCGCCGAAGGCCGTCACCGCGATGACCGCGTGCCGGGCGGTGCCGAGGTCGCCGCCCACCACGCCGACCCCCGGTGCCATCGCGGCGATCGCGTCGCCCAGGCCGCGCGCGAGCTCCTCGAGCGCGCCGATGCGGGTCGACGGCGGCACCGCGAGCGCGACGACGAGGGAGGTCGGGCGCGCGCCCATCGCCGCGACGTCGATGAGGTTCGTCGCGACGGCCTTCCAGCCGAGGTCGTGCCAGCGCGACCAGCCGAGCCGGAAGTCGGCGCCCTCGAGCATCGTGTCGGTCGTGACCACGAAGCGCCCGTCGGGTGCGGCGACGACCGCGGCGTCGTCGCCCGGGCCGACCGCGGTCGCGACACCCTCGGGCAGCAGCGGCAGGAAGCGCCGCAGCGCCTCGAGCTCGCCGGCCTCGTGCAGCGTGGCGTCGTCCATGGGGCAACGGTAGCCGCGTCCGCGAACGCCGACGCCGACGGTGCGCTCGATCGGGCAGAGCCGCGCGCGAACCCCGCCCGGCGGTCGGCGCAGCGCTCTGCCCGATCGAGCTCGCGCAGCCGGCCCCGCCGATAGTCTCGAGGGGTGCGCATCCTCCCCCTCGCCGCGGCCGCGGCCGCCGTGCTCGCGCTCTCCGGCTGCGCCGCCGCCGTCATCCTGCCGCCCGCCGACGAGGCCTCCGCGCCCGGCTGCGCCGCGGTCGTCGTCTCGCTCCCCGAGGCGCTCGGCGACGAGAGCCTGCCGCAGCCGCTCGAGCGCCGCACCACGACCGCGCAGGGCGCATCGGCGTTCGGCGATCCGAGCGCCGTCACGCTGCGCTGCGGCATGCCCGAGCCCGCGCCGTCCACCGCCCGCTGCATCACGATCGGCGAGGTCGACTGGCTCGAGGTCGCAGCCGAGGAGAACATCTGGACGTTCGTGAGCTACGGCCGCTCCCCCGCGACCGAGGTCGTCATCGACACGGATGTCGTCAGCGCCGTGACGGCGCTCGAGGGCGTCTCGAGCGCCGTCGCCCGCACCGACCGCACGGGCGCCTGCACCTAGGCAGCGTCCTCCGCGAGCACGTCGGGCAGGAACACGCGCCCGTCGTCGTGGCCGGGGTCGAGCACGATCGCGTGGCCCGGCGGGATGGCCGCCGCGAGCTCGGCGCCCGTGACCTTCAGGTGCCGCTTCGTGCGCGTGGCGAAGCCGCCGATGCGCTGCGTCGACGTGAACGCCACGACGAGCTGCATCCCCTTGTGCGGCAGCACGAGGAACCTGCCGGAGGCCGGATCGCGCGGGTCGCCGACGACCGCCGGCACGACGAGCTCTGCCTCGCGCACGACCGCCCAGGCGGCCGCGTGGTCGGTGGCGGGGATCGTCTGCAGGGCATCGAGCGTCGGGTTCTCCATGCCGCAATGCTCCCAGACGTGCTGCCGGACGCGCCGACGACCGAGCGCCAGGAGCCGCTCGCGGCGGGCGCCGCGGCCGGTGGTGTGGGCGCGCTCTGGGAGACTGGACGCATGGCCCTCGACTTCACCGCGATCGACTTCGAGACGGCCAACGGCAACGCCGCATCGGCCTGCGCGGTCGGCCTCGTGAAGGTGCGCGACGGCCTCGTGGTCGACCGGTTCTCGACGCTCATCCGCCCCACGGCGCCCTACGACGAGTTCTGGGAGTGGAACACCCGCATCCACGGGATCTTCGCCCACCAGGTGCTCGACGCCCCCGATTGGGTCGAGACGCAGCGGCAGATCCTCGCGTTCGGCGGCGACGACGTCTACGTCGCCCACAACGCCGGCTTCGACCGCGGGGTCATGCGCGCGGCCGCGAAGGCGGCGCGGCTGCCCGTGCCCGACATGCGCTGGACCGACTCGCTGCGGATCGCCCGCAAGACGTTCGCGCTCGAGTCGTACCGGCTGCCGGTCGCGGCGCTGGCCGCCGGGTTCGACGACTTCCGCCACCACGACGCCGCCGGCGACGCCGAGGCGTGCGCGGCGATCGTCATCGGCGCGGCGAAGCGCCACGAGCTCGACGAGCTCAGCGACCTCGTCGCGCGCTGCATGTCGGCCGTGCACGAGATCGGCGAGCGGCACGAGGAGCTGCGCGAGCTCGAGGCGGCGCGTCGCAACGCGCAGCGCGAGCGGCCCTGGTGGCAGTAGCCGCCTCGCTGCACGCGCCCGACGCGCTCCTGGACCCGATCCCGGACGGTGGACCCGAGATCTGGGGTCCACCATCCGGAGTCGGGTCCGCGAGCCGGACCGGCGCGCGGACGCGGCCGCGTCAGTCGTTCGCCGCGACGTGCGCGAGCAGCTCCTCCACGAACCGCGCCTCGTCCTCCAGGTGCGGCGAGTGGCCCGCGCCCTCGAAGACGACCTCCCGGTAGGCGCCGCCGCTCGCGGCGTACGCGTCGAGGACCGCGCGGGTCTGCGCGATCATCGGCTGCGGCGGCGCCGCCTCCTCCCCCGGCCAGCCGGGCACGATGCCGTGCTTGCCGAGCGTGTTGAACTCGAAGAACGACTCGTCCGCGACGATCGCGTCGTGCGCGCCGCGGATCCACAGGACGGCGGGCTTCACGGGCGCCTCCACGATGCCGGTCAGGTCGAGGTGCACGACCGACATCGCGTTGAGGATGCCGCGCCCGCCGGCCGCGAAGCCGGGCCACGAGTCGGAGGCGACGCCGTCGCCGGGCTGATTGTCGGGTCCGGTCCTCGTCGACAGCATCGACTCGACCCAGAGGTCTTCGCGGCCGTCGTCGAAGCCGGGCGCGACGTAGCTCGAGCGGAAGACGCTGCGCGGGCTCGTCGCCTCGTCCGCCGACGTGTCGCCTGCCTCGAGCCGGGCGATGAAGTCGGCGTTCACGCCCAAGCCGCCCGTGCCCGCCCCGTCGGGCGTGCACGGCGTGCCGTCGAGCCGCGAGCCGAAGCCGTGCGGCGGCACGGGTGCCTGCAGCGTGATCGAGCGCACGAGCTCCGGGCGGTCGAGCAGCAGCTGCAGCACCACGCCGCCGCCCATCGACCAGCCGACGACGTGCACCCCCGAGAGGCCGAGCGCGTCGAGCACCGACGCCACGTCGTCGGAGAGGTCGCGGAGGCCGCGCGTCGCGTCGACGGGGAGCGTCTCGCTGTCGCCGTAGCCGCGCAGGTCGATCGCGACGCTCGGCCGCGGGAGCGCGAGCATGAGCGGCTGGAAGAAGAGCGACGACGACACGTTGCCGTGGACGAGCACGATCGGCGTCGCGTCCCGCGCGCCGGCGTCGGTGCCGGGCGCGCGGAGCACGGATGCCCGCAGCCGGTCGGTCTCGACGAAGGCCTGCTCGACGCCCGCGAGGATGGTGCTCACGCGAGGATCTCCGGCTCGGTCTGCTCGCGCAGCTCCTCGAGCGTGACGCCCGGTGCCAGCTCGACGAGCCGCAGCCCCTCGGGCGTCACGTCGAGCACGGCGAGGTCGGTGATGATGCGGTCGACGACGCCCTTGCCGGTGAGCGGCAGCGAACACGCGTCGACGATCTTCGCCGAGCCGTCCTTCGCCACGTGCTCCATGAGCACGATGACCTTCGCGGCGCCGTGCACGAGGTCCATCGCGCCGCCGGGCCCCTTCACCATCTTGCCGGGGATCATCCAGTTCGCGATGTCGCCGGATGCCGACACCTGCATCGCGCCGAGGATGGCCGCGTCGATCTTGCCGCCGCGGATCATCGCGAACGACGTGGCCGAATCGAAGAACGACGTGCCCGGCAGCGTCGTGACGGTCTCCTTGCCTGCGTTGATCAGGTCGGGGTCGACGGCATCCTCGGTCGGGTACGGGCCGACGCCGAGGATGCCGTTCTCGCTCTGCAGCACGACGGTCACGTCGTCGGGCACGTAGTTGGGCACGAGCGTCGGCAGCCCGATGCCGAGGTTGACGTAGTTGCCGTCCTCGAGCTCCTGCGCCGCGCGCGCGGCCATCTCGTTCCGTGTCAGTGCCATGTCAGCTCTCCCCTGTGCTCTCTACTGCTCGGTGACGGTGCGGCGCTCGATGCGCTTCTCGATGTCGGTGCCCACCTCGACGATGCGGTGCACGAACACGCCCGGCAGGTGCACGGCATCCGGGTCGATCTCGCCCGGCTCGACGAGCTCCTCGACCTGCGCGATGCAGATCCGGCCCGCCATCGCGGCGGGCGGCGAGAACTGGCGCGCCGCCTTGTTGAAGACGAGGTTGCCGTGGCGGTCGCCGCGGAGCGCGTGCACGAGCGCGAAGTCGGTCGTGATCGCCTCCTCGAGCACGAACTCCCGCAGCTCGCCGTCGACCTCGAACGTCGCCGTCGGCTTCGGGGCGGATGCCTTCGCGACCGTGCCGTCGGCGTTGTAGCGCTGCGGGAGGCCGCCCTCCTGCACCTGCGTGCCGACGCCCGTACGCGTGTAGAACGCGGCGATGCCGGAGCCGCCGGCGCGCAGCTTCTCGGCGAGCGTGCCCTGCGGGGTGAGCTCGAGCTCGAGCTCGCCCGTCAGGTAGCGGCGCTCGAACTCCTTGTTCTCGCCCACGTACGACGACGTCATCTTGTCGATCTGGCCAGCCCGCAGCAGCAGCCCGAGGCCCCAGTCGTCGACGCCGCAGTTGTTCGAGACCACCTTGAGGCCGCGCACGCCGCGCTCCTCGAGCGCCCGGATGAGCGCCATCGGGTTGCCAGAGAGGCCGAAGCCCCCGACGGCGAGCGTCGCGCCGTCCTGGATGTCGGCGACGGCCTCCGCCGCGGAGCCGTAGGTCTTGTCGATCGCCATCGGTCAGCGTCCCTCTCTGTGCGCCGCAGCCACGGGGGCCGCGGGTCCCGCGCCGGTCGCGACGAGCGAGACCGCGTCGAGCACGGCATCCGCCCCCCGGCCCAGCAGGATCGTGTAGTGGTTCGTGTGCTCGACGTCGCGCACCGCGAGCTCGGGCAGCCGCGACGTCCATGTCGCGAGCCACTCGTCATCGTAGAGGCCGGGTGCCTCGTCGAAGAGGCCGCGCGGGCTGCGCAGCAGGCGCATGGGCACGCGCAGCGCCTGCAGCGCCTCGGCGTACCCGCCGCGCCCGTCGAGCTCGACGAGGTTGGCGATGACCGCGTCGGGCGTCGCCGACGGCCGGAGCGCGCCGTCGACGTCGACGAGGTCGTAGTCGACGTACTCCTCGATCGCGGCGTTCCAGTAGGGCCCGAAGGCGGGATGCTGGCGCCAGAAGTCGCGGTACGCCTCCGCCGACGGGAAGGTGCGGCGCAGCCGCTCGATGGCAGGCCCCAGCACGTCCTCGGGGCTCACGTCGTCGGCCGCGGGCCGCAGCGGCACGCCGCCGTCGATGAGCACGAGCGCCTCGACGAGCTCGGGGTGCGCGGCGGCGAGCCGCACGGCGACGTACGCCCCCATCGAGTGGCCGACGACGATCGCGCGGTCGAAGCCGGCCGCGGCGATCACCGCGGCGACGTCCTCGGCGTGCTGCTCGAGCCCGTAGGGGCCCGGCAGCGCGCGGGAGCCGCCGCGACCGCGCAGGTCCATCGCCAGCACCGGTGCCGACAGGCGCGCGGCGACGTGCGCGAAGGAGCGGTGGTTGGCGGTGATCCCGTGGATGGCGACGACGGGCGTGCCGGAGGCATCCGGCCGCCAGAGGGTCGCGACGAGCTCGCCGCCGTCGACCGCGACGCGCAGCGGCCGCGCATCGGCGTGCTGCTCGTGCTGTGCCTGCTGTCCGCTCATCGGGCGCTCCACCCGCCGTCCATGACGTACGACGTGCCCGTCACCATGCCCGCGTGCGGGCCGGCGAGCCAGGTGGCGAGCGACGCGACCTCGTCGGGCTCGACGAGGCGCTTGATCGCGGCCTCGGTGAGCATGACCTTCTGCAGCACCTCGTCCTCGGGGATGCCGTGCGTCTTGGCCTGATCGGCGATCTGGCTCTCGACGAGCGCCGTCTTGACGTAGCCGGGGTTGATGCAGTTCGACGTCACGCCGTGCGGGCCGCCCTCGAGCGCGGTGACCTTCGACAGCCCCTCGAGCCCGTGCTTCGCGGCGACGTAGGCCGACTTGAAGGCGGAGGCGCGGATGCCGTGGACGCTCGAGAGGTTGATGATGCGCCCGAAGCCGCGCTCGTACATGCCCGGCAGCGCCGCCCGGATGAGCAGGAACGGCGACTCGAGCATGAGGGTGTGGATGCGTCGCCACATCTCGGGCTCGAGCTCCTGGATCGGCGCGACCCGCTGGATGCCCGCGTTGTTCACGAGGATGTCGGCCTCGAGCGACAGCGACTCGAGCGAGGCGACGTCGAGCAGGTCGACCTCCCACGACTCGCCGCCGAGCTCCTGCGCGAGCGCGTCGGCCGCCGCGCCGTCGCGGTCGGCGATGACGACGGAGGCGCCCTCGGCCGCGAACGAGCGCGCGATGGCGGCGCCGATGCCCGCCGCGCCACCGGTGATGACGGCCCTGCGGCCGGAGAGCGTGCTCATGAGTCCTCCTTGACGTGCGCCGTGGCGCGCTCGGTGGTGCTGTGCTGGCTGGTGCTGTGCTGGCTGGTGCTGTGCTGGCTGGTGCTGTGCTGGGTCGTGGGGTCGTGGCCGGTCTCGGCGGCGGCCGTCGGTGCGGCGGTGCCGAGCGCGCGCTGCACGAAGGCCACCATCTCGTCGAAGACGTCGTCGGGCACGGGCGTCGCGCCCGAGCCGAAGGCGCCGTCGTCGCCGGTCGGCCAGAGCACGTAGCGCATGCCGATCATCTCGCCGACGCCCATGAGCGCCCACGCCGCGACCTCCGGGTCGACGTCGCCGATCTCGCCCGCGGCCCTGGCCCGCGTGAGGCCGTCGCGGTAGCCCTCGACGATGCGCTCGTAGTGCCGGCGCATCGCGCCGGGCGAGACGTACTCCGCCTCCCGCACGACGCGGTAGAGCGCGGGGTGCTCGGCCGTGAAGGCGAAGAACTCGCGGAAGCCCTCGCGCTCGGCCTCCGCGCGGTTCGCGCCGCGCGCGGCGCCGTCGCTCATGGCCTTGCGCACGCGCCGGTTGAGGTCGTCGACGAGCTGCTCGAACAGGTCGAGCTTCGACGAGAAGTACAGGTAGAAGGTGCCCTGCGCGACCCGGGCGCGCTCGGTGATGCGCGAGATCGACGCCGCCTGGTACCCCTGCTCGGCGAACACCGCCTCGGCGGCCGCGAGCAGCTTCGCCTTCGTCTGCTCGCCGCGCTTCGTCCTCGGCTCGTTCATCGCGCCTCCGCCCTGGCCGCCTCGAAGGCGGCGATGAGCGCCCGGCGCAGCGGCTTGCCGCTCGTCGTGCGCGGGATGCCGTCGACGACCTGGAAGCGCTTGGGGTGCTTGAAGTCGGCGAGCCTGCCGTCGAGGTGCGCGTGCAGCGCCGCGTCATCCGCCGGCTCGGCGAGCACGACCCACGCGACGAGCTCCTCGCCCCAGCGCTCGCTCGGCACGCCCGCGACGGCCGCGTCGATCACGGCCGGGTGCTCGAGCAGCGCGAGCTCGACCTCGATCGGCGCGATCGACTCGCCGCCCGACCGCACGATGTCCTTCACCCGGTCGACGATGCGGATGCGGCCGCTCGCGTCGCGCGCGACGAGGTCCCCCGTGCGCAGCCACGGTCCGAAGCTCGCCGCGGCGGTCGCCTCCGGGTCGCGGAAGTAGCCCTGGAAGACCGCGGGCCCGCGGACGAGCAGCTCACCCGTGCCGGCGCCATGCTCGACGCGGCCGTCGACGAGCAGCGCGACGTCGACGTGCGGGTAGGGGCGCCCGACGGTGCCCGCGTCGCTCTGGTCCCGCGTGAGCGCGACGTTCGGGGCCGCCTCGGTGAGGCCGTAGCCCTGGCGCACGACGATGCCCGTGCGGGCCAGCTGCTCCGCGGCCCGCGGGTCGAGCATGCCGCCGCCCACCACCGCAGTGCGCACGCTCGAGAGGTCGCGCGCCTGGAAGTCGGGGTGCTGGATGAGCGCGCGGAACGTCGTGGGCACGCCCATCGTCGCGGTGACGCGGTGCCGCTCGATGAGGGCGAGCGCGCGTCCGGCGTCGAAGGTCCGCTCGAGCACGACGCACGCGCCGACCCACCAGGCGAGCAGCGGCTGCACGTTCCAGCCCGCGACGTGGTGCTGCGGGAGCACCTGCAGCACGATGTCGTCCGGCGTGAGCGGCGTGGCGCGCGAGAGCGAGAGGTTGGCCCACGCGCAGTTGGCGTGGCTCAGCACGACGGCCTTCGGCGCGCTCGTGGTGCCGGAGGTGAAGAGCATGAGGAGGGCGTCGTCGTCGCGGGGCGCGGCGGCGGCGACCGGGTGCAGCGCATCCGGCACCGACGACTCCGCGCCGGCGGCGCCGAGCGGGGTCGTGGGGATGCGCATCGGGGCCGCGTCGCCGAGCCGCTCGAGCGCTGCCTCGGCGACCGGCCGGTGATCGTCCTCGACGAGCAGCAGCGAGGGGTCGGCGATCCGCAGCTGCGCGGCGAGCTCGCCGGCCGTCAGGCGCCACGAGAGCGGTACGAGCACCGCGCCTGCCTTCGCGCACGCGAACAGCAGCACGACCTGGTCGGCCGTCGAGCCCGTCACCGTCGCGATGCGGGCGCCCAGGCCGTGACCGGCCTCCCCGAGCGCGTGCGCGAGCGCGGTGGCCCGCGCCTCGAGCTCGCCGTACGAGACGACGACGCCGCGGTCGACGATCGCCGCCCGCGCGGGCTCGATCGCGGCGCGGTCGGTCGTCCACCGGCCCAGGGTGAGCGGGCCCGGCGTCCCCGGGCCGTCCGTGCGAGCGTCGTCGACCATGCGCCTAGGCTTCCATGTCCTGCAGCACCGCGGGCTCCCCCGCGTCGCGCCGGCCGCCGCGCCGCCGCGTGACGCGGTGGGCGATGCCGACGATGCCGCCGGGCGCGAACATCACGACGAGCACGAAGAGCATCCCGAGGATGAACAGCGGCTCGGAGAGCGGGATGCGCAGCACGTCGGGCAGCCCGGCGATCGCGTCGCTCGAGGCGAGCGCCGCGAGCCGCTGGTCGAGCAGCGTGTAGACGATGCCGCCGACGATCGCGCCCCAGCGGTAGCCGACGCCGCCGAGCACGACGATCACGAGCAGGGTGAGGGTGAAGTCGCTCGTCGAGATGCGCGGGGTCGCGCTCGACTGCAGCAGCATGAAGCCCATCCCCGCGACCGCGGCGAGCACCGCGGCGGCCGAGAAGAGGAACAGCCGCACGAGGTATGGCCGCAGGCCCAGCACCGTCACGCGCAGCTCGTTCTCGCGCGCGGCCGCGACGACGTGGCCGAGCCGCGAGCGCTCGACCCACACGCACGCGAGGTAGACGATCACGAGGATCGCGAGCGCGAGCCAGTAGAGGTTGCGGGTGTTGACGACGCCGACGAGCCAGTCGGGCACGACGGCGACCGTGAGGGTGACGCCCTCCTCGCCGCCGGTGAGGCCGCCGACGTTGCGCCGGATCATCACGTTCATCGCCTGGGCGATCGCGAGGGTCACCATCGCGAACGAGATGCCGCTCACCCGCAGCGCGAGCGCGCCGACGAGGTTGCCGAGCACGAGCGCGACGACGAGCGTGATGACGATCGCGAGCAGGAAGACGGCCTCGCTCGGCATGCCGGTGGGCGCGAGCAGCCGCAGGATGATGCCGAGCCCATACGCACCGGCGGCGAAGAACATCGCGTGGCCGAACGACAGCATCCCCGCGACCCCGAAGATCAGGTGGTAGCTGAGCGCGAGCGCGGCGATGAGCATCGCGTACGCGAGCACCGTGAGCGTGCCGGGCGTGTAGGTGGGGCCCGGCAGCACGCCGGGGATGTCGATCGCGAGCAGCGGCAGCATGGCCGCGACCGCGATGACGACGGCGCCGACCGCGATGCGGCCCCAGCGGGACGCGAGGCCCCGACGGGCGGAGGCGAGGAACGTGTGCATCGTCATCCCCTAGTGCGTGACCTTGCCCATGAGGCCGGTCGGTCGTACGAGCAGCACCGCGGCGAGCGCGAGCACGACCGCGAGGTCGCCGGTGCCGCCGAGGTAGAAGTTCGCGAGCTGCTGGATGACGGCGACGAGCACCGAGGCGATCGCGGCGCCCGACAGCGAGCCGAGCCCGCCGATCACGGTCACGATGAAGGCGTAGATGAGCAGCGACGTGCCCTGGTGCGCGCCCACCTGGCCGTAGTACACCGAGGCGAGCACGCCCCCGAGCCCCGCGGCGGCGCCGCCGATCGCGAAGACGATCGTGAACGCGCGCCGCACGTCGATGCCGAGCGCGGTCACCATCGTGCGGTTCTCGACCCCGGCGCGGATGACGAGGCCGTAGCTCGTGCGCTGCAGGAACAGCACGATGAGCGCGAGCACGACCGCCGCGGAGCCGATGAGCAGCCAGCGGTCGTTCGGGATGTTCGCGCCGAGCACGTTCGTCGTCTGGCCGAGCCACTCCGGCAGCCGGATCTGGATCGGGTCGGTGCCCCAGATGCCCTCGAAGAGCGCGACCGAGGCGAGCCCGAGCCCGACGGTGACGAGCACCTGCTCGATGTGCCGGTTGTAGAGCGGGCGGATGAAGACGAGCTCGGTGATGGCGGCGACGAGCGCGCCGACGAAGAGCCCGACGAGCATGCCGACGAGCAGGCCACCCCAGCTGCCGTCGCCCACGCGGCGGCCGACCTCCCAGCCGAGGAAGCCGGCGAGCGTGAGGAACGAGCCGTGGGCGAAGTTCAGCACGCCCATGAGCCCGTAGATGAGCGAGAGGCCGCTCGCCACCAGGAAGTAGAGGGCGCCGAGCCCGACGCCGGTGATGAGCAGGAGCAGGACGGTGGTCACGCGGCCTCCTGGTCGGTCGCGACGCCGAGGTGGCGGTGCACGAGGTCGGAGTCGAGGAACTCGGCGGCCGGGCCGGTGTGCACCACGCGGCCGCCCGAGAGCACGACGACGGTGTGCGCGAGCGCCCGCACGACCTGCAGGTTCTGCTCGACGAGCAGCATGGGCGTGCGGTCGGCGGCGGCCTCGAGCGCCGTCGTGACGGTGCCGACGATGAGCGGCGCGAGGCCCTTCGTCGGCTCGTCGACGAGCAGCAGCCGGTTCTCGTTCATGAGCGCGCGGGAGAGCGAGACCATCTGCTGCTGCCCGCCGGAGAGCGTGCCGGCCTGCTGCTTGGCGCGCTCGATGAGCTCGGGGAAGAGCTCCGCGACGATCGCCCGGTTGGGGGCGCCGCCACGCTCCGCGAGCCGGAGGTTCTCCTCGACCGTGAGGCCGCCGAAGACCTCGCGATCCTCGGGCACGTAGGCGATGCCGCGCTGCACGATGCGGTGCGTGAGCAGCCCGTCGATGCGGGCGCCTGCGAACGTCACCTCGCCGGTGCGCTCGGTGAGGCCGAGGAGCGCCTTGATGGTCGACGACTTGCCCACGCCGTTGCGGCCGAGCAGCGCGGTGACGCCGTGCTCCGCGACGTCGAACGAGACGTCCTCGACGACCTGCTGGCCGCCGATGTGGGCGTCGAGTCTGCGGACGGTCAGGATGGCGCTCACACGGACTCCCCGAGGTAGGCCTTCTGCACAGCCGGGTCGGCCATGACGGCCTTCGGCGTGTCGATGGCGAGCAGCTCGCCGTGGTGCATGACCGCGACGCGGTCGACGAGGCCGAGCAGCACCTCCATGTGGTGCTCGACCATCAGCACGGTGCGGCCGGAGCGATGCAGCGTGCGGATGACCTCGACGAGCCCGGCGACATCGCCGGACCCCACGCCCGCCATCGGCTCGTCGAGCAGCACGACCTGCGGCTCGGTGGCGACGAGCATGGCGATCTCGAGCTTGCGCTTGTCGCCGTGCGAGAGCACGCCCGCGGTGGTCCCGCGGTGGTGGGCGAGCCCGACCTCCTCGAGGCAGCGCAGCGCGACGGCGCTCGCCTCATCGTCGGCGCGTGGGAACCGCCAGGGGCTCGTCGCTCCCCCGAGCCTCGCCTGCGCCGCGAGGCGCACGTTCTCGCCCGCCGTGAGGCCGGCGAAGACGCTGGAGGTCTGGAACGTGCGGCCGAGACCGGCTCGCGCCCGCTGGTGCACCCGCTGACCGGTGACGTCGTCCCCGCCGAGCAGCACCCTGCCGCTCGTCGGGACGGCGACGCCCGAGATGATGTTGAACAGCGTGGTCTTGCCCGCGCCGTTGGGGCCGATGACCCCGATCATCTCGCCGGTCGCGACCTGCATCGTGACGTCGCGCAGGATCCGCGCACCGCCGATCTGCAGGCCGACGGCGTCCAGCTCGAGCGCGGGCCGGTCGGCCCTCACTGGCCCGCGACCGGGGGCGCGACCATCTCGGCGTCGATCGCCTGCACGAGCTCCGGCGCCCACGTGCCGCCCTCGTCGACGAGCCGCACCTGGAACATCGGCTGGATCAGCGCGTGGTCCTCGGCGCGGATCGTGAGCTCGCCCTTGACCGACTCGAAGGTCCAGCCCTCGAGGGCGGCGATCATCGCGTCGACGTCGCCGCGGCCCTCGGTGATCGCGTGCACGAGCATCTGCGCGCCCACGAAGCCGTCGACGGTGAAGAGGTCGGCCTCCTGCCCCGCCTCCTCGAGGAACGCGTCCATCGCCTGCGCGGGCTCGGTGTCGGTCGCGCCCGGGAAGTAGTGGTTGAGGAACTGGATGTCGGCGGAGCCGGGGCCGTAGGCCTGGTACGACGCGCGGTCGGCGAGGCCGGTGACGACGGTCGTCGACTCGAGCACCTGCTGCTGCGCGAGCGCCTCCCACATCGCGCCGGTCGTCGCACCGGCCCACGCCACGAAGACGAGGTCGGGCGAGGCCGCGGAGATCTGCCGGGCGAAGGGGGTGAACTCGGTCGCGTCCTCGGCGACCAGGATGGGCGTGACGGTCGCGCCCTCGCCGCCGAGCACGGCCTGCACCGAGGCGACGTTGCCCTGGCCGAACGCGTTGTCCTGCGCGAACACGACGATGTTCGAGCCCTCGACGCTGTCGAGGAAGGTCGCGGCGGTCGCGACGTCCTGCAGCGTCTGCCTGCCCGAGCGGAACGTCTGGTCGTTGACGCCCGTGATCGCGTCGGCGGCGGCCGGGCCGGAGAGGAAGAGGGTGTTGTTCTGCGCCGCCTGCTCGGCGACGGCGAGCGAGACGCCGGAGGCCGCGGAGCCGCCGATGATCTGGAAGCCCTGACCGATGACGTCCTTGGCCTGCGTGACGGCGGTGTCGGGGTTGCCCTGGTCGTCGATCCACTCGATCGTGAGGTCGATCCCCTCGATCTCGCCGGTGCCCCCGGTGGCGTAGTCGAGGCCGGCCTCGAAGCCCTGCTGGTAGCTCTCGCCGTAGGCGGCGAGCGGGCCGGTGATCGACGTGATCATGCCGACGTTGACGGCGACGCGCTCCTCGCCGCCGTCGCTGCTCCCGGCGGAGGGGGCCGGTGCGGTGGTGGGCGCGCACGCCGTGAGCGCGAGCGCAGCGAGGGCGATGCCCACGCCGGCGAACTTCGTTGTCCTGCGCATGAGTTGCCTTTCGAGCAGTGCGAGCCTCAGCTGGCGCATGCTCGGCGGGCGAGCGAGCACTCCGTCGTGCGGCTTCACGGTGACCATAACCTGACAGGTGGTTCAGGTTTCAGGTCCAGCATGCGACGAGGCGCGCCGCGTGTCAAACCGCCGCCGCCACCGTGACCGGATCGTGATGATCGGAGCGGGGGCCGGCCGCCGCGCGAGCTCGGCGCGCGACGGGTGGCCGCACCTGCGACAGGTGGGCGCGCTCGCGGCAGGTGGGGCTGCTGGCCCACCCCTCGCGGGCGGCGCCACCCGTCGGCGCGAGCGGCGCGGTCCGCTCAGCGGAAGGTGTCGAGCGCGGCGGCGAAGCGCGCCGGGTCCGCGCGCGTCGCGTCGGTCATGAGCAGGGCCGAGGCGCCGATCCGTCGGGTGTGCTCGCCGTGGCACGGGATCGTGACGATGCGGGTGAGCCCGGCTCGCCACGCCGGGATGAGCGCGCCGAGGGCCTTCCACTCGGGCTCGTCCTCGTGCCGGCGCGACCAACCCCGCATGAGGCGATCGACGTGCCGCTCGTTCCAGCCGAGGAAGCCGACGTCGAGCGCGCTGCCGCCGAAGCGCATCGCCCAGCGCGGTCCGAGCAGCTGCTCGAACAGCTCGTGCCGCTCCGACGACCCGAGCACTGCACGATCGATGGCTTCGAGCAGCCCCGGCTCGATCCCGCTCCCCGCATGGCGCAGCGCGCCGCCCCAGAGCTGCGGCCACGCCGCCTCCCAGACCGCCGCATCCGGAGTCGTGCCCTGGGTCGCGGGCGCGTCGACGAGCAGCGGCGGCGCGTCGCCGGCCGGCTGCAGGCCGTAGGCGTCCCGGATCCACAGCAGCTCCAGGAGGAACGTGGGGTGGTCGTCGATCGTGATCGCCATGTCGTCGGGCCAGCGAGGATCGATGCCCCATGCGCTCAGCCGCATCGCCCCTCCGCTCTCCGGGTGGCGCCAGTGTCGCATGCGCGGCCGCGACAGCGGGAGGGACCCGATCCCGGCTCGCGGACCCCCGATCTCGGGTCCACGAGCCGGGAACGGGTCCACCGGCTGCCTGCCGTCAGCGGGCGAGCTCCGACCACCGGTCGTCGAGCCGGTCGAAGCCGGCGTCGATGCCCTCGGCCATGCCGCTCGCGTAGGCGCCGTCGCGCATCTCCTTCGACGCGTAGGTGATGACGGTGCGCATCGTGGTCACGCCATCCGCCTCGACGAAGGTGACGACGTTGCTCGTGGGCGGGAGCTCCATGCCGCCCATCGCGGACCCGCCCATGTGCTCGGTGCTGACGAGGCGGTGCGGCTCCTCCGCTTCGAGGATGTCGCCGTGGATCTCGAGCTCGCCCTGCGCGTCGACCCACACCCAGCGGAACGAGCCGCCGGTGCGCATGTCCATCTCGCACACGGGGAACTCGGTCTCGGGGTTGGGCCCGAGCAGCCACGTGCGGACGATCTCGGGGTCGGTGTAGGCCCGCCAGACCTCGGACGCCGGCGCGGTGAAGGTGCGCTCGTAGGCGATCGAGGTGTCGTCGGGCATGCTGAACTGGGTCTTCATGATGGCTCCTTGTCGGTCCCCGACGTGAGGTGCGCCTCGAGGCGGTCGAGTCGGGCGTCGACCTCCTCTTCGAACTGCGAGACGAAGACGGCAGCCCGGATGAGCGGCGCGAGCTCGATGATCCGGTGGATGCGCTGCGCGTCGCGCTCGGCGCGGATCAGCC
The DNA here is from genome assembly GCF_054060915.1 of Agrococcus sp. UYP33. NCBI lineage: Bacteria > Bacillati > Actinomycetota > Actinomycetes > Micrococcales > Microbacteriaceae > Agrococcus > Agrococcus sp. UYP33. The sequence continues at coordinate 1,844,569 of NZ_JBSSDR010000001.1, read as the reverse complement.
CGGCCTCCTCGAGCACCTTGCAGTGCTTCGAGACGGCCGGCTGGCTGAGCCCGGCGAGCGCGGTGAGCTCGGTGACGGTCGCGGGGCCCGACCGCAGCCGCAGCAGGATGCGACGGCGCGTGCGATCGGAGAGCGCGGCGAAGATGCGGTCGAGCGCCTCGTCGTCGAGCCCGTGCTCCATGTCCATCACCTCTGTCCATCACCTCTTGGTTCTATAACTAGTTGGCAATGTACGGCGATGCCGCGGCGGATGTCAACCCCGGGTGTCGGATCCGATCGATGCCGACGGCGGCGCCTCGCGCGCCCTGCCGGCTGCGGCGTCCGCGCATCGGCCGGCCACCGTCTCGAGCGGACCGCGGGCACCGGCGCTCGCGAGCACCGCACCCAGCGCGATCGCGATGCCGACCTGCAGCGCCCACGCGAGCCATCCGGCGGCGAGCCAGCCCGCCGGCCCCTGCGCGAGGGGCACGAGCGCCGAGAGCAGGGTGACGTGCACGACGTAGATGGAGAGCGGCGCGGCGCCGGCTGCGCGCAGCGGCTCGATCGCGCGGGCCGAGCCGCGCGGCAGCGCGATCACGACCAGCGACAGCAGCGCGATCACCACGAGCGCGATGCCGACGGTGCGGGCGATATCGGCGGGCGTGCCCGTGTGCGGCGCGGCGAGCAGCTGCCAGACGGGCTCGACGCCCGGGACCGCGCCGTAGCCGTTCGCGAGCAGGTCGTCACGGGCGAGCTCCGGCCCGCCCGGGTACCGCGCTCCGATGAGCCGCAGCCCGAGCTCGCTCGCGGCGACGCCGAGCGCGACGAGGGCGGCGCCGACGCCCGCGAGCGCGATGAGCGCCGGGCGCTCCCTGCCGCGCGACCGCGCCGCCGCCAGCGCCCGGGCGACGAGCATCCCGATGAGCAGGTAGACGAGCCAGACGAGCGCGGGGTAGACGCCCGTGAGCGCGATGTCCTGCAGCGTCCCGGGCGGGTCCGCCACGAGCGTCACGATCGAGCTGGTCTCGCGGAGCACGCCGAGCCGATCGCGCGCGACGGCGACGAGCCAGCCGGCCGAGCCCGCCAGCACGAGCGCGACGGCGGCGACGGCCCAGGTCGGCAGCAGCAGGAACACGGATGCCGCCGCGATCGCGAGCCCGAACGGCGCGAGCACGACGTACACGGCCGAGGCGATCGGCGCGAGCAGCAGCCCCAGCACGAGCACGACGAGGCCGCGCGCGATGGTCGCGCGCACCGCCGCCGCCCGCTGCCCGGCCTGGAGCCGCGATCGCGCGGCGAGCGCGACGCTGACGCCGCCGAGCACGGCGAAGAGCGTCGACGGCGGCCCGTCGATGAGCGCGACCACGCCGGGTCCCGGCTCGGGCTCCGAGAAGGCGAGCGTGTGCGACGCCATCATCCCCGCGACGGCGACGAGCCGCGCGAGGTCGATGCCCACCCACCGCGCGGAGCCGCTCACCCGTCCATCGTCCCGCATCGCCGCCTCCCGAACCCTCGAGCTTCCCCGAACGGCGGGTTTCGCGGCGCAGAACCCGCAGGAGAGGGAAGTTCGGCGGACGGGGCGGTCAGTCGCGGTGCGAGTCCTTCTCGAGCCACTTCTCGGCGCGGTGCTCGGCGATGACGCGGCGCGCCGTGCCGGTCTTGGAGCGCAGCACGAGCGACTCGGTGCGGATCAGCGGGCCCTTGCGGCGCACGCCGTCGAGCAGCTGGCCGTCGGTGACGCCCGTGGCGACGAAGTAGGTGTTGTCGCTCGAGACGAGGTCGTCGAGCGCGAGCACGCGGGTGAGGTCGTGACCCGCCGCGATGACCTTGCGGTGCTCCTCGTCGCTCTGCGGCGAGAGGCGCCCCTCCATGAAGCCACCGAGCGCCTTGATCGCGCAGGCGGTGATGACGCCCTCGGGCGTGCCGCCGGCGCCGGCGCACATGTCGATGCGGCTCTCCCAGCGGGATGCGTTGATGCCGCCGGCCACGTCGCCGTCGCGCATGAGGCGCGTGCCTGCGCCTGCCGCCCGGATCTCCTCGATGAGCTCGGCGTGCCGCGGGCGGTCGAGCACGGCGACGACGATCTCCTCGACGTCGCGGCGCTTCGCCTTCGCGAGCTCGCGGATGTTGTCGCCGATCGACTGCTCGAGCGAGATGACGCCGATCGCCTCCGGCCCGGCGACGAGCTTGTCCATGTAGAACGCGTCCACGGGGTCGTACATCGTGCCGCGGTCGGCGACGGCGATGACGCTGAGCGCGTTCTGCCGACCGGCGGCGGTGAGCGAGGTGCCGTCGATCGGGTCGACGGCGATGTCGCACGACGGGCCGCGGCCGTTGCCGACGTGCTCGCCGTTGAACAGCATGGGCGCCTCGTCCTTCTCGCCCTCGCCGATGACGATGACGCCGTCGAACGCGACGGTCGCGAGGAACGTGCGCATCGCATCCACCGCCGCGCCGTCGGCGGCGTTCTTGTCGCCGCGGCCGATGAACGGCACCGCGCGGATGGCGGCGGCCTCCGTCGCGCGGACGAGCTCCATCGCGAGGTTGCGGTCGGGGTTGTCGAAGACGGGGGCCTTCTGCGAGTCGAGCTGCTGCGCCACGGGTGCCACGGTGTCCTCCATCGATGAGCCTGCTTCGAGCGTAGTGAGGGGATGCGCCGGACCCGCCACCCGGGCGCCGAAAGTCCCGCGGTTCCTTCGCCGACGCGAAAGGCCGGATCGGGGTGTCGCGGGTCCCGATCCGGCCTTCGTCCACGCATCCGCTCCTCACCGGCAGCGGATGCAGGTCTTGCTCGCCGTCAGCCGACGAGTGCCTGCTCCTTGCGGCGGCGGAGCGCGCCGCGGGCCAGCCCGATGAGCCGCGGCAGCAGCACCATCACGACGGCGAGCAGCAGCACGCCGACGGCGATGGGGCTCTGGAACACGACGCCCAGGTCGCCCTGGCCGATCGCGCTCGTCTGCACGAGCGCCTTCTCGAAGAGCGGGCCGAGCACGAGGCCGAGCACGAACGGCGCGAGCGGCAGGTCGAGCTCCTTCATGAGGTAGCCGAGCACGCCGAAGATGAGCACGAGCCACACGCTGAACATGTTGTTGCCCACCGAGTACGCACCGACGAGCGACGTCAGCAGGATGATCGGGTACAGGTAGCCGTACGGGATCCGCAGCATCTGCGCGAACACCGGCGCGAGCGGCAGGTTGAGCACGAGCAGCAGCACGTTGCCGATGAAGAACGAGACGAGCAGGCCCCAGACGAGCTCGGGCTGCGTCTCGAACAGCTGCGGGCCCGGCTGGATGCCGAAGATCGTGAACGCTCCGAGCAGCACGGCCGTGGTCGCGCCGCCGGGGATGCCGAGCGCGAGGGTCGGCACGAAGTTGGCGTTCGCGGCCGCGTTGTTCGCGCTCTCCGGGCTCGCGACGCCCTCGATCGCGCCCTTGCCGAAGTTCGCCTTGTTCTTGCTGACGCGGCGCTCGATGCCGTACGACATGAACGACGCCAGCGTCGAGCCGGCGCCCGGCAGCATCCCGAGCAGGAAGCCGATGCCCGAGCCGCGCAGGATCGCCGGCATGGAGTCGGTGATGTCCTTGCGCTTGATCACCATGTCCTTGAAGCGGGCGCGGATGGGCTTCGCCGCCCCGACGCGGATCTGGTACAGCACCTCGCCGAGCGCGAAGATGCCGATCATCACCTCGACGAACGGGATGCCCGAGAGCAGGTTGACGTTGTCGAACGTGAAGCGCTGCGTGCTGCCGGTGCCGGGGAAGATGCCGACGGTGGCGACGAGCAGGCCGAGCGCCGCCATGAGCCCGCCGCGCACGAGCGCGCCGCCCTGGAACGTGACGACGATCACGAGGCCGAGGATCATGATCGCGAACATCTCGACCGGCTGGAACTTCAGCGCGATGCTCGCGAGCGGTGGCGCGAGCGCCATCAGCAGCGCGAGCGAGATGATCGCGGCGATGAACGAGCCGATCGCGCTGATCGCCAGCGCGGCACCCGCCCTCCCCCGCTTCGCCATCTGGTAGCCGTCGAGCGTCGTGACGACGCTCGCGGCCTCACCGGGGGTCGAGATGAGCACCGAGGTGATCGTGCCGCCGTACTGCGCGCCGTAGTAGATGCCGGCGAGCATGATGAGCGCCGTCACGGGCTCCATGACGAAGGTGAGCGGCAGCAGCACGGCGACGCCGGTGGTCGAGCCGAGGCCCGGCAGCAGGCCGATGACGGTGCCGAGCACGACGCCGACCGCGCACCAGAGCACGTTCTCGAGCGTGAGGGCGGTCTGGAAGCCCAGGATGAGGTTGTCGAGCATCAGATGAGTCCGATCAGCCCGGTGGGCAAGGGCACGTTGAGCAGCACCCCGAAGATGAGGTGGACGATCCCGACGGCGACGACGCTGACGATGATCGACGAGATGATCGGCCGTCGCTCGACGACGATCGCGATGGTGAGCATGAGCACGCCGAGCGAGATGAGCAGGCCGAGCACGGGCACGAGCAGCAGCGCGCCGAGCAGCATGCCGCCGACGACGACGAGCATGCGGTTGCGCTGTCGTTGCGAGCGGCCGAGCGCGTCGATGTCGGGCGACTCCTCGACCGTGTCGATCGCGGCGGCGTCAGCCTCCGCCTCGACGCCCGTGAGCTGCTCCGCCGGATGGGTGGGCTCGCGCCGCAGCAGGATGGAGGCGGTGTCCACGCCGGCGAGCACGACGATGATGATGCCGAGCGCGACTGGCAGGAACCCCGGGCCGATCTGTCCGTTCTCCTGGGCGACGCCGTAGCCCCATCCGCCGATGGCTGCAGCGAGGCCCAGGAGCGCCAGGGCCGCGCTGGACGCGGCCCTGACGATCCTGGGCGAGAGCGTCACTCTGCCAGCGCCGCTTCGAGGTCGGCCGAGTTCTGGCCGAGGTACTCGACGAACTCGTCGCCGTAGATGGCGTTCGGCTGCATGAGGTTCTCCTCGATGTAGGTCGTGTACTCCTCGCTCGCGGCGTACTCCTCCGCAGCGGCGATCCAGTAGTCGCGCGCCTCGTCGCTGATGCCGCCCGGGGCGATGAAGCCGCGCCACTGGGCGAAGGCCACGTCGATGCCCTGCTCGATCGCCGTCGGGACCTCGGCGATCTGCTCGTACTCGTAGCGCTCCTCGGAGAGCGAGCACAGCGCGCGCAGGTCGCCGGACTCGAGCTGGCCGAGCACCTCGCCCGGGTTGAGCGAGCCGACCTCGACGGTGCCGCCGAGCAGGCCGGCGATGACCTCGCTGCCGCTCTCGTAGGGCACGCGGTCGAAGGTGACGTCCTGGTCCTGCTCGATGAGCGAGAAGACGATCTCGTCGAGGCTGATCGCGCCCGAGACCGCGACGACGACGCCGTCGGACTTGGCTGCGTCGACGACGTCGGTGCAGGTCTCGAAGGGGCTGTCGGCCGGCACGACGACGAGCGTGTAGTCGTCGCCGAGCTTCATGATCGGGGTGAACGACTCGTAGTTGTAGTCGACCTCGGTCGTGAGCGGCAGCGACAGCAGCGTGGTCTCGGAGGCGAGCAAGTAGTTGGGGTTGCCCTCCTGCGCGAACAGGTGCGAGTAGCCGACGGCGCCGGAGCCGCCCTCGCGGTTCTCGACCGTGACGGTCGCGCCGCTCGCGGCCTCGAGGCCCGAGGCGATCGCGCGGCCGGAGGCGTCGGAGCCGCCGCCCGCCGAGAACGGGACGATCATGCGGACGTCCTGGGGCTCGAACGCGCCGTCTGCGGCGGGCGCGCCCGAGGTGCTCGAGCAGCCGGCGAGGGCTGCGACGGCGACGGCGCCGATGAGGGCCGTGGTGGTGCGTGACTTCATTGTCGGTTCCTTGCTGTGGGTGGTGGGAGGGAGGGGTCTAGGCGAGCTCGCGCGCCGCGCGGCGCTGCGCACCGACGCCGACGGCGGTGCTGAAGGCGTGCTCGTACGCGCCGGTGGAGGCGACGCGCTGGCCGACGACGTCGAAGGCCGTGCCGTGGGCGGGCGTGGTGACGGCGACGCTGAGGCCGCCGGCCATCGTCACGCCGCGGTCGAACCCGAGCAGCTTCACGGCGATCTGGCCCTGGTCGTGGTACATCGTCAGCACGCCGTCGAAGGCGCCGTCGCGGGCCTTGAGGAAGATCGTGTCGCTCGGGAAGGGCCCGCTCGCGTCGACGCCGCGCGAGCGCAGCTCCTCGATGGCGGGGGCGATGATGTCGATCTCCTCGCGGCCGAACTTGCCCGACTCCCCCGCATGCGGGTTGAGCGCGCAGACGCCGATGCGCGGCGCCTCGATGCCGCGGGCGCGCAGCACGCGCTCGAGCAGCTCGCCGCGCTCGACGACGAGGTCGAAGTCGATGAGGCCGGCGACCTCGGCGAGCGAGCAGTGGCTCGTCACGCGCGCCGTGACCAGCTCCGGCAGCACGTTGAGCTCGGTCGCGGCGGTGCCGTCGTCGAGCACGGTCTCGAACCACGACATCTCGTCGTTCTCCTGCATGCCGGCGAGGTGGAGCGACGACTTGTTGAGCGGGGCGAAGACGATCGCGTCGACCTCGCCGGCCTTCGACAGCTCGAGCGCCGTGCGGAGGCTCGCCATCGCCCACCGCCCGCCCTCGCGGGTGGCCTGCTGGCGGACGAAGCCGCCCTCGGGGCGCTCGCCGCCGTTGTCGATGAGCTGCGGCACACCGGTGCGGGCCTCGCGCGTCCAGGAGAACTCGACGCCGGCATCCGCCATCGCGTCGGTGAGCTCCTGCTCGTCGCCGATGAGCAGGATGTCGGCGGCCTCGGTCGTCGAGGCCTGCGCGAGCTGGCGTGCGACGAGCTCCGGGCCGACACCGGCCGGGTCGCCGAAGGTGAGCGCGATGCGGGGTCGCGAGGTCTGCTGCGTCATGTCACTCCGTCGTGTCCAGGGCGCCGATCGGTGGCGTTCTGGGAATCCTATAGGAAATAGCAGCGAGGATCCACACTTCGCTCTGCATCGATCCGGTAACGACGAGGACGGGGCCGGGAGCGAGCTCCCAGCCCCGTCCAGGGGTGCGTGCGCGACGCGATCAGTGGCCGGGGGCCACCGTGTCGGCGTCCTCCTCGAGCAGCGAGTCGGCCTTGGCGCTGAAGAACTTCGTGCCGAAGAGCATCGCCGCCGCGAGGAAGGCGAAGACGCCGAGCGAGACGACGCCCCACGCGCCGGAGTCGGTCGGCACGGCCTCGTTGATGCCCGTGCGCATGAGCGGCGCGACGAAGCCGCCGAGGTTGCCGAGCGAGTTGATGAGGCCGATGCCCGCCGCCGCCGCCGTGCCGGTGAGGAACGCCGTCGGGTACGACCAGGTGATCGGTCCCACCGAGAGGAAGCTCGCCACCGCGATGGTGATGAACAGGATGCCGAGGATCGGCTGGCCGTTCGCGCCCGCCCACGCCGAGGCGAGGATCGCGACGCCGGTGATGATGTAGAACGCCGTGCCCCAGTTGCGGCGGCGGACGATCGTGTTGGCTGCCTTGCCGAAGAAGTAGCACGCGAAGAGACCCACGAGCCACGGGATGGCCGCGACCAGGCCGACCTGCCAGCCGACGTCCTGGCCCAGCAGGTTCGCGACCTGCTGCGGCAGGTAGAACGTGGTGCCGTAGACCGCGATCTGCAGGCAGAAGTAGATGATGGTGAAGTACCACACCTTCCAGTTGCCCATCGCGCGCCAGATCCCGGTCGGACCGTCGGACTCGCGGACCGTGTCCTCCTTCGCCATCACGTCGATGAGCGCCCGCTTCTCGTCCGCGTCCAGCCACTTGGCGTCCTGCGGGCCGTTGATGAGCAGGAAGATCGCGGCGATGCCCGCGACGACGGCCAGCATGCCCTCGACGAAGAACATGACCTGCCAGCCCGCCCACGGCGTCAGCGTCTCGCCGAAGCTGATGAGGCCGCCGGAGAGCGGCGCGCCGAGCATCTGCGAGAACGGCTGCGCGAGGTAGAAGATCGCGAACATCTGCACGCGGTGCTTGTTCGGGAACCACTCCGAGAGGAAGAGGATGACGCCCGGGAAGAGGCCGGCCTCGGTGACGCCCAGCAGGAAGCGCAGGACGATGAACGACGTGTCGTCCGTGACGAACGCGAACGCGGCGGCGACGATGCCCCACGTGATCGCGATGCGCGCGAGCCAGAAGCGGGCGCCGAACCTCTTCAGCAGCAGGTTCGAGGGGATCTCGAAGATCGCGTAGCCGATGAAGAAGATGCCCGCGCCGAGCGCGAACGCGCCCGCCGAGATGCCGCGGTCCATCTGCAGCGCGTCCTCCGCGAAGCCGACGTTCGTGCGGTCGAGGAAGGCGACGAAGTACAGGATCACCAGCATCGGCATCAGATGCTTGGCGGCCTTCTTGATGGCGGAGTCGAGGGCGGGGTTCGCCGGGGACTTCGCGCTCAGAGCCGTGTCGGACACAGAACTCTCCTTTGAGTGCGGATCGGGTGGTTCGTCAGAGGATGGATGGGAGCAGGAGCCACAGTCCCACACCGACGAGCACGATGCCGAGGGCGAGGAACAGGATGCGGGACTTCGACCAGTGCCGCATGGCTCAGTGCATGTAGAGGCCGCCGTCGACGTTCAGGGTCTGGCCCGTCACGAATCCGGCGTCCTCGGAGATCAGGTAGGCGATGGCCGCCGCGATGTCGCGCGGCGTGCCGATGCGCGGGAGCACGCCGTCGGCCGCCATGGCCGCCTTGCGCTCCTCGGTGAGCGTGCCGCCCATGATGTCGGTGTCGATCGGGCCGGGCGAGATGGCGTTGACCGTCACGCCCTGCGGGCCGAGCTCGCGGGCGACCGAGCGGGTGAAGCCGATCACGCCGGCCTTCGCCGCCGAGTAGACCGTCTTCGAGAAGGTGCCGCCGCCCCGCTGCGCCGAGACCGACGACAGGCTCACGACGCGGCCGACGCCGTGCTGCACCATCGACTCGACGGCGCGGCGCGTCGCGTAGTGCACGCCGTTCATGTTGATGCCCATGACGCGGTTCCACTCGTCGGCCGTGACCTCGAGGTACGGCACCGGGCTGGAGACGCCCGCGAGGTTGACGAGCGCGACGACCTGGGGCAGCGCCGCCTCGAGCTCGTCGAAGGCGGCGCGCACCTGCGCCTCGTCCGCCACGTTCGCACCGGCGCCCGCGGCCTGCACGCCGTGCTGCTCGGCGATCTCCGCGGCGACGGCCTTGGCGGCATCCGCGTCGAGGTCGATGATGCCGACGTTCCAGCCGAGCTCGGCCAGGTGGTGGGCGGATGCGCGGCCGATGCCGCGCGGGGAGGCCGCGCCGGTCAGGACGACGGTCTTGGACTCGGGGAAAGCGGTTGCCATGGTGTGCGGATGCCTCTCGCGGATCAGTGGATGGGGGCGGGGCCGAGCTCGTCCATGAGCTGCTTGATGGCCACGTACGCCTTGTTGCGGTAGGCGACCAGCTCGGCGGTGCGCTCGGCGGGCACGTCGAGGTAGCCGGCGCCGGTCTTCGTGCCGAACTTGCCGGCGTCGACGAGCTCCTTGAGGGAGTCCGGCGTCGCGAAGCGCTCGGGCCAGCGCGTCTGCAGCGATGCGTAGCAGAACGCGTACACGTCGAGGCCCGCCATGTCGGCGATCGCGAACGGCCCGAAGACCGGCAGGCGGAAGCCGAAGGTCGTGCGCACGATCGTGTCGATGTCGTCGGGCGTCGCGACGCCCTCCTCCACGAGCTGGGTGGCCTCGTGGAAGAGGGCGTACTGCAGCCGGTTGAGCACGAAGCCGGTCGCGTCGCCGACGCGGGCCGTCTCCTTGCCGGTCGCCGCGACGATCTCCTCGACCACCGGGAGCACCGACTCGTCGGTGCCCGCGTGGGCGATGAGCTCGACGCCCGGGATGAAGGGCGCCGGGTTCGAGAAGTGCACGCCGAGGAAGCGCTCGGGGTGCTCGACGGCCTCGGCGAGCGATCCGATGAGGATCGTCGAGGTGTTCGAGCCGATGATGGCGTCGGGCCGAGCGGCGGCCGAGATGCGCGCGAGCGTCGCGTGCTTGATCTCGATCTTCTCGGGCACGGCCTCCTCGATGAAGTCGGCGTCGGCGACGGCCGACTCGATCGACTCCGCGGCGGTCAGCTTCGCCTCGATGCGCTCCACGGCGTCGGCCGGGAAGAGGCCGTCGGCGGCGAACTGCGCCGCCTCCTCGAGCAGGCGCGCGCGGTTCTGCTGCGCGATCTCGGCGCTGATGTCGGCGATCTGCACGTCGTAGCCGGCGAGCGCGAGCACCTGGGCGATGCCGCCGCCCATGTAGCCGGATCCGACGACGGCGATGGTCTTCGTGGTCATGTTCAGCCCTTCGGGAGGAGCGAGCGCAGGTAGCGCTGGTTGGTGGAGCAGTTGCCGAGGCTGTCGCCGCCGTAGTGCTCCATGAGGAAGATGCCGTCGAAGCCGAGCTCGAGCGCGTCGCGCACGACCTGGCGGTAGTTGATGAGGCCGGCCTCCATCGAGCTCGGGACGCTCGTGGCCCACGAGCCGTCGGCAGCCTCGTCGCGCGTGTAGTTCTTGACGTGCCAGTAGTTCGCGTAGGGCAGCGTCTTCGCGTGCATCTCGCGCCAGTCCTCGATCGGCCGGTGGAGGCGGATGAGGTTGGCGATGTCGGGGTTGAGGCCGACGTTGTCGAGCCCGATCTCCTCGACGAGGCGCACGGCCGAGTCGGCGGTGCCGAGGAAGGTGTCCTCGTACATCTCGAGCGACATCTTGAGGCCTACCTCGGCGGCGTGCGTGCCGAGCTCGCGGAGGCGCGAGACGGCGGCCGCCCACAGCTCGGGGTCGTCGGGGTCGTTCACCGGGCCCTGCGCGGTCCAGAACCACAGCGCCTTGCGCTGCGCGTCGCTGAAGGGCTCGTGCAGGCCGGTCGAGAAGACCTCCATGCCCCACTCGGCGGCCGCGTCGATCGTGCGGTGGGCGTACGCGAGGTTGCGCTCCTCATGACCGGGCATGATGACGCTCTGGCGCTGCAGGTGCACCGAGGGGAACCGGATGCCGTGCGCGTCGAGGATCGAGAAGAGCTCGTCCTTGCGGCTGGGCTCGAGGTCCGCGGGGCGGATGTGGCTGTCGGCGAGCTCCGCGAGCGAGAAGCCGACGTCCGCGACCTGCGCGAACGCCGCGTCCCAGACCTCGGGGGTCGCGTCGTGCAGCGCGACGCCGTCGCGCGACACGGGCGGGATGCCGTGCAGGCACGTGGCGATGGGCCAGGTCTCTGCGGTGAATGCGTGCTGGTCTGCCATCTCGTCTGCTCCGTTGCATCGGTGGGCCGCTCGGCCTCGAAAAGATCCTATAGGAAAGGTAATCTGATAACGCTCGGCGCGCAACCCCGCCGCGTCGGCGCTCGGCCGTGCACCGCTCCCCCTACGCCGACTCGTCACGCACGGAGCGCAGGCGCACGCCCTCGATGTGCGCGCGCATCGCGGCGGTCGCCGCCTCGGCGTCGCCGCGCTCGAGCGCCTCGAGCACGCGCTCATGCTCGCTGTGCGCCTCGCGCACGTCGCTCGTGCCGCGCAGCACCGCCTGCCGGAGCCGGTGGGTCATGGCGCCGAGGTCCTCGTGCATGCCGACGAGGTAGCGGTTGCCCGCGGCGGCGAAGATCGCCCGGTGGAACGCGCTGTCGGCCTCGAAGTAGTCCTGCGTCGTCCGCACCGGCACGTCGGCGTCGCGCTCCATCGCCTCGACGACGCGGTCCGCGCACTCCTGGTGCAGCCGGTGCGCGAGGCGCAGCTCGTCGAGCACCGCCTGCGCGCGCGGGGCGGCGAGGCGCGTGGCCTCGAGCTCGAGCATGAGGCGGGCGTCGAAGAGCTCCGAGAGCTGCTCGCGCCCGAGCGGCGGGGCCACCCGGTAGCCCTTGAGCGCCTCGCGCGTGACGAGGCCGGTGCGCTCGAGCTGCACCATCGCCTCCCGCACGGGCGTCGGCGAGACGTCGAGCTGCTTCGCGAGCGAGTCGATCGACAGCCGCGAGCCCGGCTCGACGTCGCCCTCGAGCAGCATCTCGAGGATGAGCTCGTAGACGCGGTCGCGCAGGCCGCGCCGCTCGAGGTCGCCCACCCGAAGGGGCAGCTGCGCGGTCATCGCGCACCCCGTAGCGCGAGCGCCTCGTCGAGGATGGTGCCGAACGCCGCCGGGTCGTGCGCGAAGCGGCCGAGGAACATGCCGTCGACGCTGTCGGCGATGCGCGGCAGCAGCCCGGGGCCGGCGCTGCCGCCGTAGATGACCTGCGCGTCGAGCTGGTCGTCGGCGAGGTGCTCGCGCAGCGCGCTCGCGACCGCTCGGATGTGGTCGTCCCCCGCCGGTCGCGGGGCGCCGATCGCCCACACGGGCTCGTAGGCGACGACGAGCCGGCCGATCGCGTCCGCCTCCCGGGCGAGCGCGAGCGACGCCTCGAGCTGGCGGATGCACGCGGCGGCCGCCGCGGCTGGCGCGCCCTCGTCGGTCTCGCCGATGCACAGCACCGGGGCGATGCCGTTGCGGAGCGCCGCCGCGACCTTGAGCGCGACGGTGGCGTCGCTCTCGCCGAACATCGCGCGCCGCTCGGCGTGGCCGATCTCGGCGAGCGAGACGCCGTGCTCCGCGAGCTCCGGGGCCGACACCTCGCCGGTGAAGGCGCCGGAGTCCTCCCAGTGCAGGTCCTGCGCGCCCACGAGCATCCGCGCATCCGACGCGATCGCGACGACCTCGGGGATGGACGGGAAGGTGGGGATGACGAACGGCTCGACGACACCGCCCTGCACCGCGGGGTGCTCGGCGCAGATGGCGGCGACGGCGCGCGTCCACTCGAGCGTGCGCGCGCGCCCGAAGTACATCTTCAGGCTCGAGCCGATCAGCATCCCGGACAAGCGATCAGCCCTCGTACGCGCAGATGTCGTCGACGTTCGCCTGCGAGTGGCTCGACGGGTCGAAGGTGTACGTCAGCCACTCCTTGGCGAGGCGGCGGGCGAGCTCGATGCCGACGACGCGCTGGCCCATGCAGAGCACCTGCGCGTCGTTCGAGAGCACCGCGCGCTCGACCGAGAACGAGTCGTGGGCGGTGACGGCGCGGATGCCCGTGACCTTGTTCGCCGCGATGGCGACGCCGAGGCCCGTGCCGCACACGAGCAGCGCGCGGTCGGCCTCGCCGCGCGCGATGCGCTCGGCGGCCTCGATCGCGACCTTGGGGTAGGAGGTGGCGCCGTCGGCGTCGTCGACGCCCACGTCGACGACGGACTCGACGAGCTCGTGCGCCTCCATGTCGCGCTTGAGGATCTCCTTGTAGTCGAAGCCGGCCTTGTCGCTGCCGACGATCAGGCGAATCGCCATGGTCACTGCTCCCTGTCTGTGGTGAGGACGTCGTAGATGGTGCTGCAGATGAGCGCGAACGACACGGCGCCCGGGTCGGGCGTGCCGATCGACTTGTCGCCGTGCGACTTCGCGCGCCCGAGCGTCGCGGCGAGCGCCGCGGTCTCCTGGGCGGCCTCGTCGGCCACGCCGGCGGAGTGCCCCCACGCGTCGCGCAGGCGCTGGCCGTCGGCGATGCGGCGGGAGAGGTCGTCGGAGAACGGCACGATCGCGTCGACCATCGTCTTGTCGCCGACCTTCGCCTTGCCGAACGCCATCACGGCGTCCTTCGCGGCGACGATGCCGTCGGCGACCGTCTGGGAGGTGACGTGGCGGTCGTCGCCCACGTGCTCGCCGAGGGTGCGGAGCATCTCGCCCCAGATCGCGCCGGAGGTGCCGCCCGCGCGGTCGCTCCACGCGTCGGCCGCCCACGTGAGCGTCGTCTTCGCGCCGGCGCCGGCGCGGAGCGCCGCGGTCGCCGCGTCGCTGCCCGCGCGCGAGCCGCGCTGCATGCCGATGCCGTGGTCGCCGTCGCCGGCGACGGAGTCCATGTGGCCGAGCTCCTCGGCCGCCTCGTCGATCGCGTCGGCGACCGCCGCGAGCGAAGCCGCGATGAGGTGCGCGGCGTCGCGCGACTCCGCGGTCGACTCGGGCACGTCGTGGGTGGCGATGATCGCCTCGACCGCGTCGGCCTGCTGCTGCGGCGCGACGGAGCCCTTGCGGAACCCGGCGCTGTCGGCCGGGGCCGACCAGAGGCGCTCGAGCTCGTCGTCGAGCCACAGGAGCGTGAGCGAGACGCCCGCCATGTCGAAGCTCGTGCAGAGCTCGCCCACCTCGGGCTCGACGATCGTGAGCCCGCGCTCCTCGAGCAGCGCGTGCACCCGGCGGTAGACGACGAACATCTCCTCGTACTTCACGCTGCCGAGGCCGTTGAGCAGCGGCACGACGCGCGAGCCCTCGACCTCGACGCCCTCGGGCACCTCGTCGAGCAGCTTCTCGACGAAGAGCTCGGCGAGCTCGTCGGCGGTCGGCACATCGACCTCGTCGATGCCGGGCTCGCCGTGGATGCCGAGCCCGACGGCCATCTTGCCCTCGGGCACCGAGAACAGCGGCTCGGTCGCGCCGGGCAGGGTGCAGCCCGAGAACGCGACGCCGAACGAGCGCGTGCGCGCGTTCGCGGTCTGGGCGACGCGCTCGACGCCGTCGAGGTCGTAGCCCGCCTGGGCCGCGGCGCCCGCGACCTTGAAGACGGCGAGGTCGCCCGCGATGCCGCGGCGCTCGTCGAGCCGGTCCTTGGGCGCGCTCCAGATGTCGTCGGTGACGGTGACGGTGCGCACGTCGATGCCCTCGGCGCGCAGGCGCTCCTGCGCCTGGTCGAAGTGCAGCACGTCGCCCGCGTACTTGCCGTAGCTCAGCAGCACGCCGAGGCCCTGGTCGGCCTCCTTGGCGATCGCGTAGACCTGCTGCGCCGACGGCGAGGCGAAGAGGTTGCCCATCGCGGCGCCGTGCGCCAAGCCGGGGCCGACGAGGCCGCCGAAGGCCGGGTAGTGGCCGCTGCCGCCGCCGATCACGAGCGCGACGGTGGGCTCCTCGGCCTTCGTCGAGCGGACCACGCCGCCCGGTGCGGCCTGCACCCAGCGCGAGGCTGCTGCAGCGAAGCCCTCGATCATCTCGTCGGCGAACTGGGACGGATCGTTGAACAGCCGCGTCATTGCGCTCTCCTCATATAGGAACCCCATGCGGGGCGGGCACTCCGGAAATCCTATAGGAAGTTGGGTTCGCTGTCACCCCGCTCGCGCGCATCCGCCCTCGGACTCGCACCTCCCCCGACCTAGACTGATGCCGATCCCGCGCGGCCCGGCACCCGGGCCCGCGACCAGACGAGTCAGGAGTCCAAGGATGCCCGTCGCGACCACCGAGCAGTACGCAGCCATGCTCGACAAGGCCAAGCAGCACGCCTTCGCCTACCCCGCCATCAACGTGTCGTCGTCGTCGACGATCAACGCCGTGCTCCAGGGCCTCACCGAGGCGGGCTCGGACGGCATCATCCAGGTCACGACCGGCGGCGCCGACTTCTTCGCCGGCCAGAGCGTCAAGAACCGCGCGGGCGGCGCGATCGCCTTCGCCCGCTTCGTGACGGAGGTCGCGAAGGCCTACCCGATCACGGTGGCGCTGCACACCGACCACTGCCCGAAGGACGCCCTCGACGGGTTCGTCTTCCCGCTGCTCGACGCGAGCGAGGAGGAGGTCCGTGCGGGCCGCGCCCCGCTCTTCCAGTCGCACATGTGGGACGGCTCGTCGGTGCCGCTCGAGGAGAACCTCGAGATCGCGAAGCAGATCCTGCCCCGCACGCACGCGCTCGGCCAGGTGCTCGAGGTCGAGATCGGCGTCGTCGGCGGCGAGGAGGACGGCGTCAGCCACGAGATCAACGACCAGCTCTACACGACGCTCGACGACGCGATCGCGACGGTCGAGGCGCTCGGCCTCGGCGAGCAGGGCCGCTACATGGCGGCGCTCACCTTCGGCAACGTGCACGGCGTCTACAAGCCGGGCAACGTCCAGCTGCGCCCCGAGCTGCTCGGCGAGATCCAGGCGGGCATCGCGGCCAAGTACGGCACCGGCGAGAAGCCGCTCGACCTCGTCTTCCACGGCGGCTCCGGCTCGACCGACGAGGAGATCGCCGAGGCGGTGCGCAACGGCGTCATCAAGATGAACATCGACACCGACACGCAGTACGCGTACACGCGCTCCGTCGCGGGCTCGATGTTCTCGGGCTACGACGGCGTGCTGAAGGTCGACGGCGAGGTGGGCAACAAGAAGGCCTACGACCCGCGCGCCTGGGGCAAGGCGGCGGAGTCGGCGATGGCCGCGCGCGTCGTCTCGGCCACGCAGCAGCTCGGCTCGGCCGGCTGGTCCGGCAAGTAGCACCCGCCACCACGAAGCGCCCCTCCGCGGAGGGGCGCTTCGTGCATCCGGGCGGCTAGGAGCGGCGGTCGACGACGATGGCGCCGCCCTGCACGACGACGTCTGGTCGACCGTCCGCGAGCGCGGCGACGTCCTCGAGCGGGTCGCGGTCGAGGATCACGAGGTCGCCGTGCGCGCCGGGGGCGATGACGCCCAGCTCGCCCTCGCGCTGCAGCAGCCGCGCGGCCGTCGTCGTCGCGCTGCGGATGGTGTCGAGCGTCGGGACGACGTCGGCGCGCACCGCGAACTCCTTCGCCTGGTGCCGCTGCATCCCGCCGAGCAGGTCGCTGCCGTAGCAGAGGTTGACGCCGCCGCGGTGGGCCTTCTCGAGCGCCTCCATGCCGCCCGTGAGCACCGCGTCGACCTTCTCCCAGTTCTCCTGCGAGAGCCCGAACTCGCGGCCCTCCTCCTTGAGGGAGTGGTAGGTCACGAGGTTCATCGTGAGGAACGCGTCGTGCTCGAGCAGCAGCTCGATCGACTCGTCGTCGAGCAGGTTGCCGTGCTCGATGCCGCGGACGCCCGCTCGGAGCGCGCGGTTGATGGAGCGGCCGGTGTACGCGTGCGCCGTCACGTAGCGGTTGGCCGCCTCGGCCTCCTCCACGACCGCGGCGATCTCCTCGAGCGAGTACTGGGTCGAGTCGATGCGGTCCGTCGGCGATGCGACGCCGCCGCCGGCCATGATCTTCACGTGGTGGGCGCCCTTCCGCAGCTCGTCGCGCGCGGCGTGCCGCACGGCATCCACGCCGTCGGCGATGCGGCCGATGTGCGAGCACGTGTAGTCGCCCTGCACGTGCGACTCCCCGCGCTCGCGCGGGTCCGCGTGCCCGCCCGTCTGCGACAGGGCCTTGCCGCCGAAGAAGAGTCGGGGCCCGCGCAGCAGGCCCTCGCGCTGCGCGTTGTGCAGCCCGAAGTCGGCGCCCGCGACGTCGCGCACGGTCGTGAAGCCGCGGTCGAGCATGTCGCCCATGAGCCGCGACGCCTGCATCGCGACGTAGTTGGGCGACTCGGCGCCGAGGCTCCCCAGCGCCGCGGTGTGCGCCGTCACGTGCACGTGGCAGTCGATGAGGCCCGGCAGCACGAAGCGTCCCCCGGCGTCCACCTCCCGCACGTCGCCGCGCGCCGGTCGCTCGTCGACGTCGACGAAGCGGCCGTCGCGGATCGTGAGGTCGCCCTCGCGGTACGTCCCTGCGGCGACGTCGAGCCAGGTGGCGTCGCGGACGATGAGGTCGGCGGTCATGCGGGTGCTCCTTCGCTGTCGGTGGTGACGGGTTCCGGCGGCGCCAGCTCGTCGATGATCCGCTCCGCGAGCGCGACGCGCTCCGGCGTGTAGGTGCCCTCGGCGCCGCACAGGTTGACGGTCCCCCAGTTCGACCCGTCCGCTCGCCGCAGGGGCACGTTCAGGATCGAGCCGACGCCGAGCGAGGCGATCAGCCCGTGGTCGGCGAAGATGGTCTCGAGCTCGGCCGGCGTCGCCGCCAGGAACGTCGAGGCGGAGTCGCGCGAGATGGCGATCCACGCCGGGCTCACCTCCGTGGCGACGTCCTTCCACCCACCGACGGGGTACTCCGCCGGGTGCGACGAGTAGATGCGCTCCATCCGGGTGCCGCCGCGCGTGAACGCGAGCACGGTGAAGAGGATGACGCCCACCTCGTGCTCGATGCGACGGTGCGGCTCGGACCAGCCGATCGCGGGGTCCGTCATGAGCGCTTCGCCTCCTTCGCGGCCTGGCGGATGGCGACCGCGCCCGTGATGTCCTCGAGCGATCGGCCGGCGGTGCGCTCGGCGAACAGCAGCGTGCAGACCACGCCGACCGCCAGCACGGCGGTCGTGAGCCCGAAGACGCCGATGAAGCCCCACTGCGCGGCGAACGTGCCGATGATGAGCGGCGCCGAGATCGAGCCGATGCGGCCGAACGACGAGCTCATGCCGACGCCCGTGGCGCGCAGCCAGGTCGGGAACACCTCGGGCGTGTAGGCGTAGACGCCGGCGTAGGTGCCGTTGAGGAAGAACGACAGCATGATGCCCGCGATCGTGACGAGGACCGGGTCCTCCGCCTGGCTCATGAAGAACGCGGAGCCCGCGGAGCCGACGAGGTAGAGGGCGATCGTGAACTTGCGGTCGAGCTTCTCGTTGAGCCACGCGGCGCTGAAGTAGCCGGGGATCTGCGCGAGGTAGATGTAGAGCGAGTAGGTGAAGCTCGTCGTCACGTCGATGCCCTTGTCGACGAGCAGCGTCGGGATCCAGGTGAAGAACCCGTAGTACGAGAAGGTGATGACGAACCAGATGAGCCACGTCGTCGCGGTCACGCGCCACATGGCTCGGCTCCACAGGTAGCGCACGGCCTTCGCGAACCCGAACTTCGTCGGCGCCTCCTCCTCGGCGGCGTTCGGGTCGACGGGCGGCAGCTCGGCGCGAGTCGCGCGGCGCACGCGATCCTCGAAGGTCGCGACCACCCGCTCCGCCTCGTCGTGCTTGCCCTCGCTCACGAGGAATCGCGGCGACTCCGGCAGCGCCCGCCGCCACCACAGCAGCATGACGATCGGGATGAAGGTGATGACCTGCGCCCACCGCCAGCCCTCGTCGATCTCCGGCACCACGAAGCGGCCGATGAGCGCGGCGGCCACGAAGCCGAACGAGAAGAACCCGGCGAGCGCGCCGATGAACCAGCCGCGCCGGTGCTTGGGCACGAACTCCGCGAGGAAGGGCGCGATGATCGCGCTCTCTGCCCCCGCGCCGGCTCCAGCGATGATGCGGAAGGTGAGGAAGCTCTCGAAGCTCCACGAGACGGCCGCTGCGAGCGATGCGACCGCGTAGAGCGCCAGCGCCCACATCATGACCTTCTTGCGGCCGATCTTGTCGCCGAGGTAGCCGGCGAGCAGCGCGCCGAACAGGAAGCCGAAGGGCGAGGCGGAGCCGACCATGCCGAGCTGCGTCGCCTCGAGCGAGAAGACCTCGCGAACGCTCGGCATGAGGAAGGCGACGATCGCGCTGTCCATGCCGTCGAAGGTGTAGCCCAGGCCGCCGATGAGGAGCAGGGCGAAGTGTGGTCGACTCATCGGCAGGCGGTCGAGTCTGGCGCTCAGGGACACGAGGACTCCTTCGTCGGCGCACTGGCGGTCCAGCGCAATGGATGCAAAGGTAATTGCAGACGTCGACATTACGCAATACTTGTTGCAGAAATGTTCCGGAGCCGTTTCCGACAGAATCGAGCCTCATGGAGACCCAGCCAGCCTCGGCGCCGCACCACGACCGTGACGACGGCGAGCGGCTGACCCCGGATGCCTGGCTCCGGTCGCGGCTGCCGCAGGCGAAGATCGGCGCCTCGGCGCAGAAGGTCGTCAACTACCTGCTCGTGAACGTCGGCGAGGCGGGCTTCGCGAAGGCCGCGGATGTGGCGGACGCCGTGGGCGTGAGCGTCTCGAGCATCACGCGGCTCGCCCAGCAGCTCGGCTTCGAGGGATGGCCGCACCTGCAGCACGAGCTGCGCGCGCGGTACCTCGCGCAGCTCACGATGGCCGACGTCGCCGAGATCCACAGCGTGACCGATCCGCCCTTCCAGGGCTCGCTGCGGCGCGACGCCGTCTCGCTCGCCGAGACCATCGCCTCGCTCGACGACCGCACCATCGCGCGGGTCGCAGAGCTCCTGCACGGCGCCACGCGCATCCACGTCACCGCGATGGGCAGCTTCGCCGCGGTGGGGCTCGCCCTGAGCCACAACCTGCTGATCGCCGGCTACCCGACCCAGGCGCTGCTCGACCGGGACGCGCTGCTCACGAACACCGTCGCGACGCTCGGCCCCGGCGACGTGCTCGTCGTCTGCAGCTACTGGCGCCACTACCGCACGGTCGTCGGCGCCGCGGTGGCGGCGCACGCCCGCGGCGCGCGGATCGTCGCGATCGCCGACTACCTGCCGTCGCAGCTCGCCGAGGTCGTCGACGAGGCGGTGCTCATCCCCGCCGAGGGCTCCTCGTTCTTCGCCTCGCTCACCGTCCCGATGGCGGTGCAGCAGGGCATCCTGGCGACGCTCGCGCGCCTCGATCCCGAGCGCACCCGCCGCCAGATCAGCGAGACGGAGCGGCTGTGGGCGGAGGTCGGCCTGCTCATCGACCCCCGCTCGGCATAGCGGACTCCCCCGCCGCTGCACGACGCACGAAGCGCCCCTCCGCGGAGGGGCGCTTCGTCGATCTCTCAACCGGGTAGGTGGTTCTGCGACGCGACTATCCCGTCGGCGCACCACTGGACCGGTTGAGGAGGAGTCACTCCCAGTCGGTGTCGTCGACGATGCTGTCGGTGCCCTCGGGGAGGACGGTGTCGTCCACGCCGTTGTCGTCGCTGTCGATGCCCGCCTGCGTGCCGCCGTGCTCGTCGGGGATGTCGGCGGGGTCGTCGCCCTCGTGCTCCTCGTCGTGCGCCTCAGCGCCCTCAGGCGCGTCGTCGTCGTCGATCTCGTCGAGCTCGTCGGTCGCGAGCACGCGGTCGTCGTCCGCGGGGTCGCCCATCGACTCGTCGAAGTCCTCGCCGGCGGCCATGCGGTCGGCCCACTGATCGGGGTCGGCGACGTCGCCGTCGTCCACCGGGGTCGTCGAGACGGCGCCGACCGCGCCCTCGTCGTCGTCGACCTGATCGGTGTCGATCGCGCTCGCCTGGCGCACCGCGTCGGTGCCCTCGGGGGCGATCCCCGCGCCGCCGTCGCCGGCCGCGCCTGCCGCCGTCGCCTGCGTGCTGTCCTCGTCTCGAAGCTGCTGATCCGTCATGCCGCGAGCGTATCCAGGGCCGCTGGGAGCGCGCCAGGAACGACCGCTCGGCGCCGACGCGTCAGCGGTTGCGGCTCGGGCGCAGCTCCTTGGGGAGCGAGAAGATGAGGTCCTCCTCGGCCGTCCGCACCTCGGTGACGTCGCGGTAGCCGGCATCCTCGAGCTCGGCGAGCACCTCGCGCACGAGGCCCTCTGGCACGCTCGCGCCGCTCGAGACGCCGATCGAGCGCACGCCCTCGAGCCACTCCTGCTGGATCTCGGTCGAGTAGTCGACGCGGTAGGCGGCCTTCGCGCCGTACTCGAGTGCGACCTCGACGAGCCGCACTGAGTTCGAGGAGTTCGCGCTGCCGACGATGATCACGAGGTCGGCGTCGGGCGCGACCTTCTTGATCGCGACCTGCCGGTTCTGCGTCGCGTAGCAGATGTCGTCGCTGGGCGGGTCCTGCAGGTTCGGGAAGCGCGCGCGCAGCCGTCGCACCGTCTCCATCGTCTCGTCGACCGAGAGCGTCGTCTGGCTGAGCCAGACGAGCTTGTCGGGATTCTGCACCTGCACGGTGTCGGCCTCGTCGGGGTTGTTGACGATCGTCACGCGATCGGGCGCGTGGCCCGCCGTGCCCTCGACCTCCTCGTGTCCCTCGTGGCCGACGAGCAGGATCTCGAAGTCGTCGCGCGCGAACCGCACGGCCTCGCGGTGCACCTTCGTCACGAGCGGGCAGGTCGCGTCGATCGCGTCGAGGCCGCGGTCGGCGGCGGCCTGCACCACCGCGGGGCTCACCCCGTGCGCGCTGAAGATGACGCGAGCGCCCTCGGGCACCGCATCCACCTCGTCGACGAAGATCGCTCCCTGCTCTTCGAGCGTCGAGACGACATGCTTGTTGTGCACGATCTCCTTGCGCACGTAGATGGGGCCCTCGTACTGCTCGATCGCCTTCTCGACCGCGAGCACCGCGCGGTCGACGCCCGCGCAGTAGCCGCGCGGCGTCGCGAGCAGGATGTGCTTGCCGCCGTCGACGGGGCGGTCCTGGAGCCGACCCCGGCGGAGCGCGGGACGCGGGGCGTCGAGCGGGACTCGTCCGTTCGTGATCGTCACCCGCCCAGTCTACGTTGGACTGACGATGAGGCGCCCGAGCGTGGCGCCACGGAGGACGGGAGCTGCATGGCCGAGCGGATCACCGGCACGCCCGACGAGCCGTGGAGCGTCGAGCGCCTCGGCGGCGAGCTGAAGTCCTACATCGGCCGGCTCGGCTACCTCTGGGTCGAGGGCGAGATCACGCAGTGGTCGGCGTCGCGCGGCAACGTCTTCGGCAAGCTCAAGGACGTCTCGACCGACTCCACGGTGTCGTTCAACGTCTGGAGCTCGACGCTCTCGCGCATCGAGGGCGAGTTCCGCCAGGGCGACCGCGCCGTGCTGCTCGTGAAGCCCGACTACTGGCCGCGCGCCGGCACGCTCTCGATGGTGACGGCGCAGATCCGCCACGTCGGGCTCGGCGACCTGCTCGCGCGGCTCGAGGCGCTCCGCCGGTCGCTCGCCGCCGAGGGGCTGTTCGACGCCGCGCGCAAGCGGCCGCTCCCCTTCCTGCCCGGCACCGTCGGCCTCATCACCGGCCGCGACTCCGACGCCGAGAAGGACGTGCTGCGCAACGCGCAGCTGCGCTGGCCCGGCGTGCGCTTCCGGGTCGAGCACGCCGCGGTGCAGGGCGACCAGACGGTGCCGACGGTGCTCGCGGCGCTCGAGCGCCTCGAGGCCGACCCCGAGGTCGAGGTCATCGTGATCGCGCGCGGCGGCGGCGACTTCCAGAACCTGCTCGGCTTCAGCGACGAGCGCCTGCTGCGCGCCGTCGCGGCGGCCACCACGCCGATCGTCTCGGCGATCGGGCACGAGGCCGACCGGCCGCTGCTCGACGACGTCGCCGACCTGCGCGCCTCGACGCCGACGGACGCGGCGAAGCGGATCGTGCCGGACGTCGCGGAGGAGCTCTCCCGCATCGCGCAGGCCCGCGCGCAGCTGCGCGCCCGCGTGACGCAGCACGTCGCCCGCGAGACCGAGCGGCTCGAGGCGCTCCGCACCCGGCCGGCGCTCGCGCGGCCGGAGTCGATGATCGACGCGCGCGCCGACGACCTCGCGCGGCTCACCGCGCGCGCCGACGAGCTCGCGGGCCGCGTCGTCGAGCTCGGCGGCCAGCGGCTCGACCACCTGCGGCAGACGCTGCGGGCGCTCAGCCCGCAGTCCACGCTCGACCGGGGCTACGCGGTGGTGCAGACCGCCGCCGGCTCGGTCGCGCGCGACGCCGCATCCCTCGCCGCCGGCGACCAGCTGCTCGTCACGCTCGCGAGCGGCACGCTCGACGCCGAGGTCCGCGCCGCGCATCCCGAGCGCTGATACGGCGATGCCCCGGTCGCTCGAGGCGACCGGGGCATCGTCATGCGGGCTCAGCGCTGCGCGTAGCGCTTCCGCACGAAGTACAGCCCGACGAGCGACAGCACGGCGATCGCCATGTAGTAGAGGCTCGGCGCGTTGAGCGAGCCGGTCGCCTGCAGCAGCCACGTGAGCACGAGCGGCGCGATGCCGCCGAGCAGCGTCACGCCGACGTTGTACGTCACCGACAGGCCCGAGCCGCGGATGTCGGCGGGGAACATCGACGACAGCAGGCCCGGCAGCGGCGCGAAGTAGAACGCCATGATGACGCCGAGCAGCGCGATCGCGACGACGAGCGCCACGACGCTGCGCAGGCTCACGATCAGCTGGAAGATCGGCCACGCGAGCACGAGCGCCGCGACCGCGGCGTACGTCATGATGCGCGCGGGCCCGAAGCGGTCGGCGAGGTGCCCGACGTAGGGCGACGCGAAGACCGTGATCGTGCCGGCGACGACGCCGCCGAGGTAGGCGGCGGCCGGCGGGATGTCGAGGTTCGTCACCGCGAACGTCGGCATGTACAGGATCATGTAGACCGAGATGGTCGCGACGCCGATGACGGCCGAGCCGGCCAGCAGGCGGCCCCAGTGCTCGCGGAAGAGCGTGCCGAGCGGCGACGTGCGGCGCTCGGTCGTGCCGAGCTCGTCCGGCTCCGACAGCCGCGCGCGGATGTAGAGGCCGACCGGGCCGATGAGCAGGCCGACGAAGAACGGCACGCGCCAGCCCCACGCGTACAGGTCCTCCTCCGAGAGCCAGGTGTTGAGCGCGAAGCCGAAGCCCGACGCGAGCAGCATCGACGCGCCCTGCGCCGCGATCTGCCACGACGCGTAGAACATCTTCTTGTGCGGCGCCGTCTCGATGAGGAACGTCGTGGCGGTGCCGAACTCGCCGCCGGCCGAGAAGCCCTGGATGAGCCGCGACAGCAGGATGATGACGCCGCCCCAGACGCCGACCATCGCGTAGGTCGGTGCGATCGCCATGAGCAGCGTGCCGACCATCATGAGCAGCAGCGTGATCGTGAGGGCGTTCTTGCGCCCCTTCCGGTCGGCGTAGCTGCCGAGGATCATGCCGCCGAGCGGGCGGATGAGGTAGGTCGTCGCGAAGGTCGCGAACGTCAGGATGAGCCCGTAGGCACCCGCGTCCGGGAAGAAGTTCGCCGTGATGACGACGGCGAACGAGGCGTAGACGATGATGTCGAACCACTCGAGGGCTGCGCCGATCGAGCTCGAGATCACCGCCTTCCGCGCGGCGGCGAGGCGCTCGGGCGTCGCCTGGGTCTGGGTTGCTGCGGTCATGCTGTCTCCTCTGGACCCGCCCAGGATGGGCGGTCGATGACGGTCAGGCGCCGGTCGTGCTGCTGGCGTCGATCAGGCGGTCGACGAAGGCCTCGCACGCCGCGATCTGGGCGAGCTCGATGAACTCGTCGGGGGCGTGCGCCTGGGCGATGTCGCCCGGGCCGCACACGACGGTGGGGATGCCGGCCTGCGCGAACAGCCCTGCCTCCGTGCCGTAGGTGACCTTCGTGTCGCTCGGCTCGGCGCCCCACGCCGCGGCGAGCGCGACGATCTCGGCCTCGGCCGGGGTGTCGACGCCGGGCGCCGCAGCGGTGACGGTGAGCTCGACGCTCGCTCCGGGGTGCTGCTCGCGCATCGCGGCCTCGATCCGGCGGCACTCCGCGCGGAAGCGCTCGGTGAGCGCGTCGTGGTCGACGGTGGTGAGCGCGCGGTACTCGAAGAGCACCGTGCACTCGGCGGGGATGGTGTTGACGGCGATGCCGCCCTCGATCCGGTTCACGCTCACGGTCGTGAACGGCACGACGTAGGCCTCGTCGAAGGGCCCATCCGCGCGCATCTCGTCGGCGACGCCCTGGACGAAGCGCACGAGCTCGGCGGCGTGCGCGATCGCGTTCACGCCCTGCGGCGTGAGCGACGAGTGCGCCGCGAGGCCGCGCACGTCCACGCGGAACACGTTCATCGACTTGTGGCCGCGCACGACGCGCATGCTCGTGGGCTCCCCCACGACGCAGCCGCGGGGCTGCAGGTCACGACGGACGATCTCGTCGACGAGGTCGACGGCGCCGACGCAGCCGACCTCCTCGTCGTACGAGAGGGCGAGGTGGATGGGCTCGGCGAGCGTCGCCTGCGCGAGCGCCGGCAGCTTGGCGACGACGACGCCGAGGAACGACTTCATGTCGGCGCTGCCGCGCGCGTACAGCCGGCCGTCGCGGATCTCGGGGGCGAACGGCTCGCTGCTCCACACCTGGCCGTCGACGGGGACCACGTCGGTGTGGGCCGACAGCACGACGCCACCGGTGACCGTGCCGTCGGCCGCCGGGAAGGTCGCGAGCAGGTTCGCCTTGCGCCCATCGGGGCTCGGCACGAGCACCGGCTCGACGCCGACCGCGGCGAGGCGCTCGGTCACGTGGTCGATGAGCTCGAGGTTCGACTCGCGGCTGGTGGTGTCGAAGCGGATCAGCTGCTCGATCTCAGCCATGGTGGCGTCGGCGGGTGCGATGGGCACGGCAGATCCTCACGGTCGTCGGGATGTCTGATCTCGATTTTCGCACGCGCGCCGTACCCCGATGCGCACGAGCACGCCACGGCGTGCGCGAGCGCTGCGCGGTAGGCTGGAGCCGTGACCAACCCCGACCCCGCAGCGCCCGTCGCCGAGCTCGGCTACGAGGCCGCGCGCGACGAGCTCGTGCGGGTCGTGCACGCGCTCGAGTCCGGTGGCGCGTCGCTCGAGGAGTCGCTCGCGCTCTGGGAGCGCGGCAACGCGCTCGCCGACCGCTGCGAGGAGTGGCTGCAGGGCGCGAAGGCCCGCCTCGACGCCGCGCGCGCCTCCGGGCCCGCCACGACGGCGCAGGAGGCCGGCCAGGCATGAGCCGCGAGCGCCGCATCGTCGCCGAGCTCGGTCGCCCGGAGACGCCCGAGGAGATGGCCGCGCGCAAGGCGGCAGCATCGAAGCGCCACCGCGACAACCAGACCTTCGGCAACCTGATCGCCGCCATCGTCGTCTGCCTCGCGGTCGTGCTCGTGATGGTGCTCGTGGTCGTCCGGCCGGGCGTGCCCGAGCGGGAGGCGTTCGACGTGCCGGCCGCCGCCGCGGCGGCGCAGCGCGTCGTCGACGCTCCGCTCGTCGTGCCCGCGCTCCCCGAGGGCTGGGCCGCGAACCTCGCCGAGCTCCGCACCGGCGCCGACGGCATCACCACCTGGTACGCCGGCTACGTCACCCCCGACGAGCAGTTCCTCTCGTTCACGCAGGCGGTCGACGCGAACCCGACCTGGCTCGTGACGGCGACTGAGGATGCCCCGCCGACCGGCGAGCGCGAGATCTCGGGCATCACCTGGACGGAGCACGACCAGCGCACCGCCGAGGATCCCGGCAACCTCGCCTACGTCCTGACGACCGAGCGCGGCGCATCCACCGTCGTCGTCGCGGGCACCGCGGGCGACGCCGAGCTGCAGACCTTCGCCGAGGCCGTGAGCGAGCAGCTCGCGGCCGGCGAGTGACCCACCACCATCACGCACGACCCGGAGGCACGACGACGTGAACGCGCAGGACCAGTACCGCATCGAGCACGACACGATGGGCGAGGTGCGCGTCCCCAAGGACGCGCTGTACGCCGCGCAGACGCAGCGTGCCGTCGAGAACTTCCCCATCTCGGGCTCGGGCCTCGAGCCCGCGCAGATCGTCGCGCTCGCCCGCATCAAGCGCGCAGCGGCGATCGCCAACCGCGAGCTCGGCATCCTCGAGGCGGATGTCGCCGACGCGATCGTCGCCGCGGCCGACGAGATCATCGGCGGTGCGCACCACGACCAGTTCCCGGTCGACACCTACCAGACGGGCTCCGGCACCTCGTCGAACATGAACATGAACGAGGTGCTCGCCACCCTCGCGACGCGCCACCGCGCCGCTGCCGGTGGCGACAACCCGGTGCACCCGAACGACCACGTCAACGCGTCGCAGTCGTCGAACGACGTCTTCCCGACCTCGGTGCACATCGCGGTCACCGGCGCGCTCATCGAGCAGGCGATCCCCGCCCTCGAGCACCTCGCCGAGGCGCTCGAGGAGAAGGCGACGCTCTGGGCGGACGCCGTGAAGCCGGGCCGCACGCACCTCATGGACGCGACGCCCGTCACGCTCGGCCAGGAGTTCGGCGGCTACGCCGCGCAGGTGCGCTACGGCATCGAGCGCATCCAGGCGGCGCTCCCCCGCGTCGCCGAGGTGCCGCAGGGCGGCACGGCCGTCGGCACGGGCATCAACACGCCGCTCGGCTTCCCCGAGCGCGTCATCGCCGAGATCGCGGCGTCGTCGGGGCTCCCGATCACGGAGGCGCGCAACCACTTCGAGGCGCAGGCCAACCGCGACGGCCTCGTCGAGGCATCCGGCGCGCTGCGCACGATCGCCGTGTCGCTCACGAAGATCAACAACGACCTGCGCTGGATGGGCTCGGGCCCGAACACGGGGCTCGGCGAGCTGCGCATCCCCGACCTGCAGCCGGGCTCGTCGATCATGCCCGGCAAGGTCAACCCGGTCGTGCCGGAGGCCGTGCTGATGGTGTGCGCGCGCATCATCGGCAACGACGCGACCGTCGCGTGGGCCGGCGCCTCCGGCTCGTTCGAGCTCAACGTGCAGATCCCGGTGATGGGCACGGCGCTGCTCGAGTCGATCCGGCTGCTCTCCAACGCGTCGCGCGTGCTCGCCGACAAGACCGTCGCGGGCCTCGAGGCCGACGTCGAGCGCGCGGCCGCGCTCGCGGGCATGAGCCCGTCGATCGTCACCCCGCTCAACCGCCTGATCGGCTACGAGGCCGCCGCGAAGATCGCGAAGCACTCGGTCAAGCAGGGCATCACCGTGCGCGAGGCGGTCATCGACCTCGGCTACGTCGAGCGCGGCGAGCTGTCGGAGGCCGACATGGACAAGGCGCTCGACCTGCTGTCGATGACGCACCCGGGCGTCGCGAAGTAGCACGCTCGACGCGAGGGGCATCCGCTGCGGCGGGTGCCCCTCGCTCGTGCGTGGGCCCGCCCGGCGAAGGGCTGGCGTCCTGCGGGAGGCTCCCCGGCGCGGCTCGTAGGCTGGGCGGATGCGCTATCCCGAGGTGAGACGAGACGACACCGTTGAGACCCTGCACGGGGAGGCGATCGCCGACCCGTACCGCTGGCTCGAGGACGGCGAGAGCGCCGAGACGGCCGCCTTCATCGAGGCGCAGAACGCGTTCGCCGAGCCGGTGCTCGCGCAGCTGCCCGCCCGTGACGCGTTCCGTGAGCGGGTGTCGGCGCTCCTCACCGCGCCGACCCGCGGCTGCCCGTGGGTGCGCGGCGGCCGTGCGTTCGCCTGGCACAGCGACGGCCAGAACCAGCCGGTGCTCGTCACCGCCGGCTCGATCGACGAGCTCGACGACCCGGCCGCCGCTCGCGTGCTGCTCGACCCGAACGGCCTCTCCGACGACGGCACGGTCGCCGTCACGATGGCCTCGGTCAACCCCGAGGGCACCCTGCTCGCCTACGGCGCGGCCGACGGCGGCTCCGACTGGCGCACCATCCGCGTCCGCGACGTCGCGACGGGTGAGGACCTCCCCGACGAGATCCGCTGGACGAAGTGGAACAGCGCGGTGTGGCTGCCCGGCGGCCGCGCGTTCAGCTACTGGGCCTACGACGCGCCCGCCGGCGACGCGCTGACCGACGAGATGGGCGCAGGCCGCCTCATGCGGCACGACGTCGGCACGGACGTGGCCGAGGATGCGGTGCTCTTCACACGCCCGGATGCGCCGCGCGTGTTCGCGCGCCACTGGCCGCGCGACGACGACTGGTTCGTCCTCTCGACCGACACCGGCTCGTCGAGCGGCAACGACCTGGCCGTGGGGCGCCACGGCGACGACGCGCTCCGGCAGCTGGTCGAGGGCCATGACCACGAGTGGAACGCGATCGGCATCCACGACGGCGCCCTGTTCGTCGTGACGGACGAGGGCGCCGCGCGCTACCGGCTCGCCGCGTTCGACCTCGCGACCGGCCGCGAGTCCACCGTCGTGCCCGAGCACGCCGAGGACGTGCTGCTCGACGCATCCCTCACGGCCACCGGCCTCGTGCTCGAGTACTCGCACGACGCGAGCCACCGCATGCAGCTCGCCACGTTCGCCGGCGAGCTCGGCGACCACGTGCCGCTCGGCGACGGCGTCTCGATCACCGGCTCCGACACGAGCCAGGACTCCGGCGTCGTGCTCGCGACCACCGAGAGCTTCGTCGACCGCGGCACCCGGCACGTCATCGAGGTCGACGGCGCACGGCTCGTCGCCCACCGCACCCTGCCGACGCCCGGCCCGGCGGCGCCCGCCGCCACCACCGAGCGCATCCGCGCGACGTCGACGGACGGCGCGACCGTGCCCGCGTTCCTCGTGCGCCCAGCCGGCGATGACGGCAGCGCGCCGCGGCCGACGCTCATCTGGGGCTACGGCGGCTTCAACATCCCGATGAACCCCGGCTTCCGCGCGGTGCTCGCCGCGTGGGTCGGCGCCGGCGGCGTGCTCGTCGTGCCCAACCTGCGCGGCGGCGGCGAGTTCGGCACCGACTGGCACAAGGGCGGCACGAAGGAGCGCAAGCAGCAGGTCTTCGACGACCTGTTCGCGATCGCCGAGCACCTCGTCGCGACCGGTGTCACGACGCACGCGCAGCTCGCGCTGCACGGCCGCTCGAACGGCGGGCTGCTCGCCGGCGCCGCGCTCACGCAGCGGCCGGAGCTGTGGGCCGCCGTGCTGCCCGGCGTCGGCGTGCTCGACATGCTGCGGTACCACCGCTTCACGATCGGCTGGGCGTGGGCGAGCGACTACGGCGACCCCGACGAGGCGGATGCGCACGCCTACCTCCGCGCCTACTCCCCGCTGCACAACGTGCGCGAGGTCGCGCATCCGCCGACGCTCATCACCACCGGCGACCACGACGACCGCGTCGTGCCCGCGCACTCCTTCAAGTTCGCGGCCGAGCTGCAGCGCGCGCAGGCGGCGGCCCGCGCAGCCGGGCTCGACGCGGATGCGCCGGTGCTGCTGAGCGTCGACACGCGCGCCGGGCATGGGATGGGCAAGCCGAAGGATGCCGCCGCGCTCGAGTTCGCCGACCAGCTGGCGTTCGCGGCGCACCACACCGGCCTCGACGACCGGCTGCGCGAGGGGCAGGCGTCGTGAGCATCGAGTGGGAGACGGCGGCCTGGGGCGCGGCGGTCGCCGAGCTCTGGGACCGCGTCGACCGCACGCCCGCCGACGAGGCGATCGCCGCTATGCGGTCGCTCGCGGCCGCGTACCCGGGCGACGACGGGCGCGCGGCGTTCGAGCTCGCGGGGATGCTCGACTCGCTGGGCCGAGAGCACGACGCGGAGCGCGAGTACGAGCGGGCGCTCGCGCTCGGCCTCGACGCCGAGCGGCACGCGCAGCTCGCGGTGCAGTACGGCTCGACGCTGCGCAACACCGGCCGCATCGACGAGGCGATCGCGGTGCTCGAGGCGGCACCCGAGCATCCGTCGACCGGGGCGTCGCCGCGCGTGTTCCTCGCCCTCGCGCTGCACAGCGCCGGCCGCCACGACGAGGCGCTGCGGGTCGTCATCGAGGCGCTCGAGCCGACGCTCCCCCGCTACAACCGCTCGGTGCGCGCCTACGCCGAGGCCCTCACCGACGACGGGCCGCCCGCCGCCTGATCCGCTCGCCGGGGGCGGGTCAGCAGCAGCGGCCCTCGGGGTTGGCGTCCTGGCGGCGGTACTCGTCGCGCCAGAACGCGCGCTCCGTCATCGGCTCGCGGTCGGGGTGCACCAGCCGCTCGTGGTCGACGTAGGCCTGGTACTTCGACTCGCCCGTCACGCCCTTCGCCCACCAGACGAGCCCG
Organism: Agrococcus sp. UYP33; assembly: GCF_054060915.1. Lineage (NCBI taxonomy): Bacteria > Bacillati > Actinomycetota > Actinomycetes > Micrococcales > Microbacteriaceae > Agrococcus > Agrococcus sp. UYP33. The sequence goes on along the minus strand of NZ_JBSSDR010000001.1, from coordinate 1,813,285 downwards.
CGCCACGCACGCGCGAGGAGCGCACCGGCGGCTGCCGGGCGCCCCTCGCTCGCGGATGCGGTCATCTCAGTGGCCGGTCCGGCGACGCTGCTGCTCGGCCGGCAGCGCGTCCCACTGCTTCTGGATCTCGCGCTCCTCGGGCGTCGGCAGGAAGCCGGCCGGGGCGAAGATCGCCGACTCGGTGCGCTCGTCCTCGTGGTCGACGACCTCGGTGGAGCGGAACGCCTTGATGACGTTCGCGACCGAGAAGCAGATCACCACGATCGTGAGCACCACGAAGATGATCGAGAGCGTGCCCTGGATCATCGTGTTGCGCACCACCGACTCGAGCGCGGCGACGCCCTCGGTCGTGCCGACCGACGTCTCCCCCGCCGCGAGCGCGTCGCGGAAGCGGAAGTGGTTGGCCCAGTAGCCGACGGCGGGCACCGGCGAGAACACCTTGAACGCGGAAGCGGTGACGGTGACGACCGTCACGAACGCGAGCGGCACCGCCACGATCCACAGCGAGCGGAAGGTGCGGCGCTTCGCCACGATCGCGAGCACGACCGCGAGCGCGATCGCGGCGAGCAGCTGGTTGGCGATGCCGAACAGCGGGAACAGCGTGTTGATGCCGCCCAGCGGGTCGGTGACGCCCATGATCAGCACCGCGCCCCACGCGGCGACCATGATCGCCGTGCAGATCCAGGCGCCGAGCGTCCAGGACGTGTCCTTGAACTTCGGGAAGACGTTGCCGAGCGAGTCCTGCAGCATGAAGCGCGCGACACGGGTGCCTGCGTCCACCGCGGTGAGGATGAAGAGCGCCTCGAACATGATCGCGAAGTGGTACCAGAACGACATCATCGCCGGGCCGCCGATCCAGCTCTGCATGATCTGCGCGAGGCCGAGGGCGAGCGTCGGCGCGCCGCCGGTGCGGGAGACGATCGACTCCTCGCCGACCGCGGCTGCGGTGGCGGAGAGCTGCTCGGGCGTGACGCTCACACCGGTGAGGCCGAGCGACTGCACGAAGGCGGCAGCGCCCTCGATCGTGCCCTGCGTGTTCGCGGCCGACGAGTTCATCGCGTAGTAGATGCCCTGGTCGATCGAGATCGCGGCGACGAGCGCCATGATCGCGACGAACGACTCCATGAGCATGCCGCCGTACCCGAGGAGGCGCGTCTGCTTCTCCTTCTCGACCATCTTCGGCGTCGTGCCCGAGGCGATGAGCGCGTGGAAGCCCGAGAGGGCGCCGCACGCGATCGTCACGAACAGGAAGGGGAAGAGCGAGCCCGGCCACACCGGTCCGCTGTCACCGGCGGCGAACTCCGTGAACGCGGGCACCGAGATCTCGGGGCGGACGAAGATGATCGCGAGCGCGAGCGCGACGATCACGCCGATCTTCATGAACGTCGAGAGGTAGTCGCGCGGCGTGAGCAGGATCCAGACCGGCAGCACCGCGGCGAGGAAGCCGTAGATGACGATGCCCCACGCGATCGTGACGCGGTCGAGCGTGAAGAGCTCCTGGCCCCACGCGGTCTCGGCGACCATGCCGCCGCCGATGATCGCGGCCATGAGCAGCACGAAGCCGATGATCGAGATCTCGAGCACCTTGCCCGGGCGGATCCAGCGCAGGTAGACGCCCATGAAGAGCGCGATCGGGATGGTCATGGCGACCGAGAAGACGCCCCACGGGCTCTCGCCGAGCGCGTTGACGACGACGAGCGCGAGGATCGCCGTGATGATCACCATGATGAGGAGCGTCGCGAGGATCGCGGCGGCGCCACCGACGCGGCCGAACTCGTCGCGCGCCATCTGGCCGAGCGAGCGGCCGCCGCGGCGCATCGAGAAGAACATCACGAGGTAGTCCTGCACCGCGCCCGCGAGCACGACGCCGACGATGATCCAGATCGTGCCCGGCAGGTAGCCCATCTGCGCGGCGAGCACAGGGCCGACGAGCGGGCCGGCGCCGGCGATGGCGGCGAAGTGGTGGCCGAAGAGCACCCGGCGGTCGGTGGCGACGTAGTCGCGGCCGTTCGCCTTGTACTCGGCCGGCGTCGCGCGCGTGTCGTCGGGGCGGACGATCTTGCGCTCGATGTACTTCGAGTAGAAGCGGTAGAAGATCAGGTATGTCGCGACGGACGCGAACACGAACCAGATCGCGTTGACGGTCTCGCCGCGGACGACGGCGAGCATCACCCAGGCGATGCCGCCGAGCAGCGCGATGGCCGCCCACAGCGCGATCTTCAGCGGCGTCCACCGCTTGGATGTGGTCTCCTCAGCCGCCGTGGGCGGCAGCTCGGGCTTCGATGTGGCGACGTCGGCCATCGGTGGATCCTTCTCTGCGCGTGGGATGTGCGGGTCGTACCCAGGGAAAGCCTAGCCCGGCCATAGCGACGGGGAGCCCTCCTGTGCGCCGGTCGCACCGCCCGCACCCCCGCGCCGCGCGCCTCAGTCGAGCGGGTCGTGGCCCCAGTTCATGAGCGAGTAGCGCCACGGCGTCTCGGCGACGTCGCCGTCGGGCCGCTGCTTCGCGTGCCGCGCGACGTAGCCGACGACCTTCCGCATGTGGGCGTAGTCGTCGTCGGACAGGTCGGCCTGCTTCGTCCGGAGGATGTCGACGATCCGTCGCCCTGAGGCGTGGCCCGTCGACTCGTCCCCCTCGTGCTCCTTCTGGCCGACGGCACGCGACTCGTCCGTCTCCAGCCACCGCTCGATCTCCGACGCCGTCATCGTCACGGCCTCGTGGAAGTCGTCCCTGATCTGACTGCGCTCGTCGTCGTCCATGGTCACGATCCTGCACGCTCCGACCGGCCGTCGCCAAGGGATCCGTCGGCGATCGACCGCTCCACCGCGTCGACGACCGCTCGCGCGCGATCCACGGCGTCGCTCTGCGCCGCGGGTGTCGCGTCGCCGAGGGCGAGCGCCTCCGTCGCGCGAGCCTGGAACCCCGCCGGCGCGTGCGGCAGCCGCGCCGCCGCCGCGATCAGGCCCTTCTCGTGGGTCGCCCACGCGCTGTCGCGGCCGTGGATCGCATGCGCCGCGGTCAGCAGCGCATGCGCGATGCTCAGCGCCACGAAGGCGGCGTCGCCTCGCTCCGCGGCCTTCGCGGCTCCGTCGAGGGCGAAGCGCGCCTCCCAGGTCCGTGCCGCGAGCGCCGCGGCGAGCGCGTCCGGCATCCACTGCATCTCACCTCGTCGGCCCTCGAGCTCGCCGTCGGGATCGGCGAGGATGCGGCTCAGCGCGAGCTCCCCGCAGTACGACACGTCGAGGAATCCCAGCGGATGTCCGGCCTGCGCGTGGAAGGCGTGCTCGCCCCCGAGCGCCCGTGACCACTGGGCGTCGACGCGCGCGAGGTCGCGGCGGATCCAGTCGACGGCCGTGCCCTCGACCTCGAGCCAGGCGCCGCCGTCGACCCACGGCCCCCACGCACCGGAGGACGTCCAGGCCGTCGGCGCATGCGACCACGCGTCGGCGAGCTCCGCGATCGCGGCCTCGTCGACGGCGCCGCTGAGGTAGACGCCCACGTCGACGTCCGAGTCCGGGCGGGCGAGCCCCCGCACCCGAGAGCCGCCGAGCACCACCCCTGCCACGCCGTCGATGCGGACGAGGTCGCTCGCCATGGCGAAGAGCGTGGCGTCGTCGAGCATGCGACCGAGCCTAGGCAGTCGCGGCGCTGCCGCGCGAGCGCTCAGCGCCGCAGCACGAGGCGTGAGAGCGCGTTCCCGACGGCCTGCACGAGCTGCGTGATGACGATGATGATGACGAGCGCGCTCCACGTGACGACGGGTTCGAACTGCCGGAAGCCGTAGGAGAGCGCGTAGTCGCCGAGCCCATCGCCACCGACGATGCCCGCGACGGCGGACATGTCGATGAGCGCGACGATCGCGAAGGTGAAGCCGAGGATGAGCGGACCGAACGCTTCGGGGAGGATCACGGTGCGGATGATCCGCCACGGACCCGCACCCATCGCACGCGCAGCCTCGATGACGCCCGGCTCCACCGAGACCAGGTTCTGCTCGACGATGCGCGCGATGCCGAACGTGGCCGCGATCGAGATCGAGAAGACGATCATCTCGTTGCCGATGCCCGTGCCGATCACGAGCCTGGCGATGGGCTGCATGGCGGCGAGGAAGATGATGAACGGGATCGGCCGGAACGTGTTGACCAGCACGTTGAGGACCCAGAAGACGATCGGCTGCTGCAGCACGCCGCCCTTGCGGGTCACGTAGAGCGCGGTGCCGACGATGAGGCCGGCGGTGCCGCCGAACAGCAGTGAGAGCGCGACGAGCCACAGGGTGACCCCCGTCTGCTCCAGCAGCGCGGGGAGCAGCCCGGACACCTGAGCGATGAGCTCGCTCATGCGAGCACCTCCTGGACGTGGACGCCGCCGCCGAGACCGGAGAGCGCGGTCTCGACGGCATCGGCCTCGCCTCGCACCGCGATGGTCAGCAGTCCGTAGACGCGGCCCTGGATGTCGTCGACGCCGCCGTGCACGAGCTGGAAGTCGACGCCCGCACGCGCGAGCGCGGCGAACACCCGCGCGTCGGATGCGCCGGTGTCGGTGAACGAGATGGTGAAGAGTCGGCCCTCGTGCCGAGCCCGCAGCGCTTGCAGGGCATCGCCGTCCGGCAGCGCACGCACGACCGTCTTCACGAAGCGCTTCGCAGTGTCCGTCTGCGGGCGAGTGAAGACGTCATAGGTGTCGCCGCTCTCCACGACGCGGCCGCGGTCCATGACGGCGACCTTGGCGGCGATGCGGGCGATCACGTCCATCTCATGCGTGATGACGACGATCGTGACGCCGAGCTCGCGGTTGACGCGCGCGAGCAGGTCCAGCACTTCGTCCGTGGTCTCCGGGTCGAGCGCGCTGGTGGCTTCGTCGGCGAGCAGGATGGAAGGCGATGCGGCCAGCGCGCGTGCGATCCCGACGCGCTGCTGCTGACCGCCGGAGAGCTGCTCGGGGTACGCGTCGGCCTTCTCCTCGAGCCCGACGAAGCGCAGCAGCTCGTCGACCCGGGCCGCGCGCTCGGCCCGCGGCATGCCGACCACCTCGAGCGGATACGCGACGTTGCCGCGGATCGAGCGTGAGCGCAGCAGGTTGAACCGCTGGAAGATCATGCCGATGCCTTGGCGCACGCGGCGCAGCTCACCGGCCGGCAACGCTGTGATGTCGACGCCGTCGATCTCGATCGAGCCGGCAGTGACCGGCTCCAGCCCGTTGATGAGGCGCACCAGCGTGGACTTGCCGGCACCGGAGTAGCCGATGACGCCATGCACCTCGCCGCGCTCGATCGAGACGGAGACCCCGTCGACGGCGGCGACCGGCGTGCCGCCACGCCTGGAAGGGGGGTACGACTTGCTGACGTCGGTGAGCTGGATGTGTGGCATGGCGCTCTCTGGCTCGTGGCGATCGGGGGTCGTGCGGCACGGGCGCCCGGCGGTTCGCCGTCGCCCGCGCCGGTGGATCAGCCCTGCGCCTGGAGCGACTCCTCGACCTCGACGAGCGAGGCTTGCAGATCCGCGGCGGGGGTGGTCGCGAACACAGCGGTGCCGCCGGCGACCTCCTGCAGGCCGTCCAGCACCTCCTGGTTCGACTGGAAGATCTCGACGAGCTGCAGCAGCACCTCGTTGTCTGCGTCGTCTGCGCGCGCCGCGAAGATGTTGACGTAGGGCAGTGCCGCCTCGTCGCTCGGGTCGTCGGCGACGAGCGCGTCCTGCGACGACAGCCCGGCGGGGCCGAGGAAGTCGTTGTTCACGATCGCAGCAGCGACATCGGGCAGCGAGTTGACGGTCAGTGCAGCGTCGACCGCCTCCACCTCGACCCGCGACTCGGGCAGCACGTCCTCGAGCGTCGACGCCGGGCTGCCGCCCTCCGCGAGCGCGATGAGGCCGGCCGACTGCAGCACGAGCAGGCCGCGCGCCTGGTTGACGGTGTCGTTCGGGACCACGACGGTCTCGCCGTCGGGGATGTCGTCGACGGACTCGTACTTGTCCGAGTAGAGGCCCAGCGGGTAGATCGCGGTCGCCCCGATCGGCTGCAGGTCTTCGCCCGACGACACGTTGTAATCGCCGAGGTACTGGACGTGCTGGAACTGGTTGACGTCGAGCTCGCCCTCGCTGAGGGCGGGGTTCGGCTGCGTGTACTCGGTGAAGTCGACGATGTCGAGCTGGATGCCCTCGGCCTCGACCGCCGCTTCGTACACGGCCCAATAGGGGTCCGAGGCGCCCACGACGCCGAGCTGCACAGGGTTCTCGGCGGAGCCGAGCTCAGCGCTCTCGGAGCTGGCGGCGCTGCTGCAGCCGACGAGGGCGACGGCGAGGCCGACGGTGCCGGCGATGGCGAGCGGACGGGCGGTGCGGATGCGCATGGTGGCTCCTTCTTGGGGGATGCACCGACGGTACGTATCTGACAGCCATCGCTGCCAATCCGCGCGTCACGAACCGTCACAGAGCGGCGGCATCCGTGCTCACACTGCCCCGCCGGCGCCCGCTGCAGCCGCGATCGCGTTGCCGAGCAGGAGTGCCGGCCCGAACGGCACGGTGCGCCGACCCGCCACGAGCGCGGCAGCGCCGAGGACGCCGCCGAGCATGACGGATGCGGCGAGGCCGGTGAGCGGCGCGGCCCATCCGAGCGTCGCCGTCGCGAGCGCGAGCGCGAGGCCGAGCTTGACGTCGCCCATCCCCATGCCGCCCGCGACCGCCATCGCGAGCAGCACGAGGCCGCAGGCGAGCGCGGCGAGCGGCGCGAGGTCGCCCTGGACGAGGCGGACGGTGCCGGCGGCCGCACCGAGCAGCAGCAGCGGCACGGTCAGCGCGTTCGGCAGCCGCCGCTCGGCGACGTCGATGCGGGCGAGCGCCGGCGTGAGCGCCGCCGCGACCGCGAGCGGCACGATCACGACCGCATCCCAGCCGCCGAGCGCGAGCAGCGATGTCGTGATCACCGCGGTCGGCGCGCCGAGCAGGTCGACCGCTCGCGCGCGATGCCACGCGCGATGCCGCGAGCGCAGCCGCACCGCCTCCGCCGACGTCGTCGTCACCCGGGCGACGCTAGTCCGGCGCTCCCCCGCCCCGCCGCCGCTCTCCACAGCGTCCGATCGGTAGGCGCGAAGCCGAGCCGGTTTCATAACACTGCTATCTTTCTGCTCCCGCGTCACTGAGGATGGGGGACAGCGCGACGCAGCGTGCGGCGCCCCGTGTGAGGAGACCCCATGAAGGGCACGTTCGTGATCAGCGCCGGCGCCGCACTCGCGCTCGTCGCGCTCGGCGGTGCACCCGCGCTCGCGGCCGGCGACGACTCGACGGTGTCGGTGCTGCACATGATCCCCGGCATCACGGTCGACGCGTACATCAACGGCGAGGAGGCGATCACCGACTTCGAGCCGGGCGAGCTGACCGACCCGATCCAGCTCGCGCCGGGCGTCTACGACGTGCAGCTCTACTACGACGGCGAGACCCCCGACACCGCCGAGCCCGCCGTCGAGGCGCTCGGCGTCGAGGTGCCTGCGGGGCAGAACCTCACGATCACCGGCAACCTGACCGCGGACGACCAGCCGACGCTCTCGGTGTTCTCGAACAGCACCGAGCCGGTCGCGGCCGGGCAGGCGAGGCTGACCGTCCGCCACCTCGCCGCCGCACCCGCCGTCGACGTGCGCGCCGACGGCGCGGTGATCGCCGGGAACCTGACGAATCCGGACGAGGCGCTGCTCGAGGTGCCGGTCGGCGCCGTCTCCGTCGACGTGGTGCTCGCCGGCACCGACGACGTCGTGATCGGGCCGGTGGACGTCGAGCTGGCGGAGGGCGCGAACACGATCGTGACGGCGTGGGGCAACGCGCGGCAGGAGAGCCTGCAGCTCGCGGTGCAGGTGGTCGATGCGCATACCCCGCCGAGCGGCGTGCCCTCGGGCCTCGGCGGCGCCGGAGCGCAGGGCGCGCTGGGCGTCCTGCTCGCCGTCGCCGGCGCGGTCGGCCTCGCCGCCGTCGCCCGGCGCGCGTCGCGCGCTCGTGCAGCGCGCCCGTGACGCCTGCCGTCGCCCTGCTGCGACACGCCCGGGATGCAGCGGCCGCGATCGCTGCAACCGCGCACGGGGTCCCCGCCGATATGGAGGTAGACGGCGCATCCGGCGCCGCGCACCTCGAGGAGACCACCATGAAGCGCAAGCTCGCGATCGGCATCGGCGCCGCTCTCGCTCTGACGGCAGCCGGCGGCGCACCCGCCATGGCAGCCGAGACCGACTCGACCGTCTCGGTGCTGCACGCCGTGCCCGGCATCACCGTCGACGTCTTCATCAACGGCGAGGAGGCCATCAGCGACTTCGAGCCCGGCACCCTGACCGACCCGATGATGCTCGCGGCCGGCAGCTACGACATCCAGGTGTTCGCCGACGGCGGCACCCCCGACACGGCCGAGCCCGCCATCGAGGCGATGGGCGTCGCCGTGCCCGAGTCGGCCAACCTGACGCTCGTCGCGCACCTCACGGAGGGCGGGGACCCGACGCTCTCGGCGTTCGCGAACGACACCGAGCCCGTCTCCGCCGGTCAGGCCCGCCTCACGGTGCGCCACCTGGCCGCCGCACCCGCCGTCGACGTGCGCGCGAACGGCACCGCGATCGTCGAGGGCCTCACGAACCCCGATGAGGCCGCGCTCGAGACCGCGGCGGGCGCCGTCTCGGCGGACGTCGTGCTCGCGGGCACCGACACCGTCGCGATCGGTCCGGCCGACCTCGACCTCGCGGAGGGCGCGAACAGCATCGTGACCGCCTGGGGCAGCGCCGAGGACGGCAACCTCGCCCTCGCGGTGCAGGTCGTGGAGGCGCACAGCGCGCCGAGCGGCGTGCCCTCGGGCCTGGGCGGCGCGGAGGACCAGCGAGCGCTGGCCATCTCGCTGCTGCTCGCCGGAGCGCTCGGCCTCGCGCTGATCGCCACGAAGACGCTGCGCCCCGCAAGGGAGCGCGGCTGAGCATGGACGCTGAGCGGGGGCTCTCGTCGCGCATCGCGCGGCGGGAGCCTCCCGTGCGTCCTGGCTCCCGCGGCGGTCGCGTGGCTACCGTGGCCGCCGCGGTCATCGCCGTCGCGGCGCTCGGGACCGGCGCCGTGCTGCTCGCGCAGCTGCCGTCGGCGCCGAGCGTCGCGCCGCAGCCGAGCGCCTCGCTCGCTGCGGGCGCCGGCCCGACGGAGCCGGCTGCGCCCAGCGCATCCGCCCCGCCGTCCGGCACCATCCCGACCGGGGTGGGCGTGCGCGACGCCTCGCCGCCCGCACCGGTCGCGGTCGACGCGCCGGCCGCGGTGCGCGTGCCGTCGGTGGACCTCGAGCTCGGTGTGGTCCCCGTCGGCGTGCGCGACGACGGCCAGATGGATGTGCCCGACCTCGTGCGCGAGATCGGCTGGTACCGCTTCGGCCCGGCGCCCGGCGCCGACGCCGGCTCCGCGGTCTTCGCCGCCCACGTGGACAGCGACATCGGCAGCGCGCCGATGGCGTCGGTGCTGCGGGCGGCGGAGGGCGACGCGGTCGAGATCTCGACGGCCTCCGGCGCCGAGCTGCGCTACCGCATCACGAGCATCGAGCAGGTGTCGAAGGACGAGCTGCGGCTCGACGCGCTGTTCGCCCGCGACGGGGAGCACGTCGTGCGCCTCGTCACCTGCGGCGGCGAGTGGGATGCCGCCGCGGGCGCCTACGAGGACAACATCGTCGTCACCGCCGTCCTGGACGCGCCGTGAGGCGCATGGCCCGGTGATACCGTCTGGCCGTGGACGAGGGAGTGACGGATGTCGAGCGGCTGTCGCTCGCGTTCGCGGCCGGCGCCTCCCCCGAGACGCTGCGCCTGGCGTACGAGCGCTGGGGCGGCATGGTCTACGCGATCGCCTGCCGGGCGATGGCCCCGCACGATGCGGAGGATGTGGTGCAGCAGACCTTCGTCTCCGTCTGGCGGTCCCGCGACGCGTATGACGCCGCGAACGGGCCGCTCGGCGCCTGGATCATCGCGATCGCCCGCCGGCGCATCGCGGACCACTACCGCAGCCGCACCGCCAAGGAGCAGGCCTTCGACCCCCACGACCTCGCGGAGCGCCTCGAGCACGGTGAGGGCGACCCAGTGCTCGACGCCGTGGCCGACGCGCTCACCGTCCAGGAGGAGCTCGAGCGAATCGGCGAGCCCCAGCGCACCATCGTCCGGCTCGCGGTGCTCGAGGACCGCTCGACCGCCTCGATCGCCGAGGCGCTCGACATGCCGATCGGCACCGTGAAGAGCCACTTGTCGCGAGCGCTCCGAAGACTCAGGGAGAGATGGGAGGACACCCATGCAGCACCTGTCGACTGACGCGCTCACCGCGCTCGCGCTGGGCGAGTCCGACGCGAGCGCCGAGCACCTCGCGACCTGCGCGCACTGCCGAGCGGAGGTGTCGTCGCTCCGCGACGCGGCCGACCGCTTCCGCGCCGCCGACGTCTCGCCGGTCGAGCCGCCCGCAGCGGTCTGGGACCGGATCGCCGCCGACATCGCCGCCCTCGACGAGCCGACCGCCGCGCCGATCGCGCAGCCGGCCATGCCGGCGACGCGCGCCGTTGCATCGACCCGCTCGCCCGACGTCGCCCGTCGCCGGCGCTTCAGCGGCCGTGCGCTCATCGCCGCATGCGCGGCGTCCGCGCTCGTCGCGGCGAGCCTCGCGGTGCTGCTCGTGACGCAGCTCGGCGGCGGCCCCCGGTCGATCGACGTCGCGGGCGCTGTGCTCGAGCCGCTCGGCTCGAGCGTCGCACCCGCCCGCGCCGAGGTGATCGAGCGCGATGGCCAGCGCCTGCTCGTCGTCGACGCGGATGCGCTGCCCACCGTCGACGGGTACCTCGACGTGTGGCTGCTCGACGCGGACGCGCAGCAGATGGTGAGCCTGGGCGTCATGGACGCGGCCTCCACCGAGCTCGCGCTGCCCGCAGACCTCGACCTCGCGGCGTTCCCGGTCGTCGACGTCTCGGTCGAGCCCTACGACGGCGACCCGACGCACTCGGGCGCCAGCATCTGGCGCGGCGCGCTCGAGCTCTGACTCAGCGGTGCGGCCACTCCGCGAGCGCGGCACCGATACGGCGGCGGGTCACCGCGCTCACCGGCTCGACGAGCTCGAGCAGCGGCTCGACCGGCGCGCTCGGATCAGCGGCCGACCCCCGGGCGGTCGCGCGGCGTGATCGCGCGGCGCCGGAGCGTACGGCGGCGCGCGACGCCGGGAACCGCCACGTGCCGACCGCTGCGCCGTCGACGACGACCATGGGCCGGAAGACACCGTTGCCGCCCGGCACGACCGCCGCCAGCACCGCGGGGCTCGCGACGAGCGACCGGTCGCGGTAGCCGAGCAGCAGCTCGTCGAAGCCCGGCACGAGCACGACGTCGGAGGGCTCCCCCGCCGCGCCCGCGACGACGAGCATCTCTCGGCCCCCGACGAGCACGGCCTCGAGCCCCTCGATGCGGGCGAGCGACGCGCGCACGATCGTCTTCGGCAGCCCGAGCCACCACGCGACGTCATCGGGGTGCACGGGGCCGCGCGCCCCGACGAAGCGGCGGAGCGCCTCGTCGAGCGCACGATCCGGCTCCGGGACCGAGGGGCGCGGCCCGCCGACGAGCAGCTGGTCGGGGCCGTCGAACGGGCCGAAGCGCAGGATCCCGTCGTAGGAGCCGAGCGCGAGCAGGTGGTAGCCGCGACCGCCGGCCGTCGAGACACCGGCCGCCTCCCACGCGGCGAGCATCGCGGAGCGGAGCACCGGCCCGTCCGCGAGCACCTCGACCAGCACGTCGGCCGCCCGCTCTGCGGTCGCGTGGTCGATGCCGCGCACCTCGCACATGCGCCACTCCTGCCGGCGCATCCGCTCGGCCGTCCAGGCGTGCAGCACGGCGAGGTCGTCTGCCGCGGCGACGAAGAGCGTGCCGCGCATCGCCCACGAGCGCACGAGGCCGTCGTCGAACGCGGCGCGCACGTCGTCGAGGGTCGTCCCGGGCATCGAGCGCGCCGCGATCGCGCGCAGCACCGCCGGCAGGTCCTGCCCCTGCAGGGCGACCGCATGGCGGACAGCCTCGAGCGGCGTGCGCGTCGAGCCGAGCCATCCGCCGTTGACGAGCCCCTGCGAGACCATGCGCATGCGCCGCGCCTCGACCGCCGTCAGCTCCCGCACCCCGCCGACGCTACTCGGCAGCGCTCCTCGGCAGTGCCGACACGGCGGCGTGGACCCCGGACGCCGAAGGACCCGACCCCGGCTGCGGGACCCGAGATCTGGGGTCCGGCATCCGGAATCGGGTCCGCGATCGGCGGTCAGTCCTCCAACAGGCTCGTCACGAGCGCCGCGATGCGGCTGCGCTCGCTGCGCTGCAGCGTGATGTGACCGAAGAGGTCGTGCCCCTTGAGCGTCTCGATGACGCTCGCGACGCCGTCGTGGCGGCCGACGCGCAGGTTGTCGCGCTGCGCCACGTCGTGCGTCAGCACGACGCGCGAGTTCTGGCCGATGCGGCTCAGCACCGTGAGCAGCACGTTGCGCTCGAGCGACTGCGCCTCGTCGACGATCACGAACGCGTCGTGCAGCGAGCGGCCGCGGATGTGCGTGAGCGGCATCACCTCGAGCATGCCGCGGGCCGCGACCTCGTCGAGCACGTTGTCGCTCACGAGCGCGCCGAGCGTGTCGTAGATCGCCTGGCCCCACGGGTTCATCTTCTCGGCGGCGTCGCCCGGGAGGTAGCCGAGCTCCTGACCGCCGACCGCGTAGAGCGGGCGGAAGACGATGACCTTCTTGTGCAGCCGCCGCTCGAGCACCGCCTCGAGGCCCGCCGCGAGCGCGAGCGCCGACTTGCCGGTGCCGGCGGAGCCGCCGAGCGAGACGATGCCCACCTCGTTGTCGAGCAGCAGGTCGATCGCGAGCCGCTGCTCGGCCGAGCGGCCGTGCACGCCGAAGACCTCGCGGTCGCCGCGCACGAGCGAGACCTCGCCGCGGCGGGTGACGCGGCCGAGCGCCGAGCCGCGCTCGGACGAGATGACGAGGCAGGTGTTGATGGGCAGGTCGGCGACCTTGCTGGTGTCGAGCCGCTCGTCCTCGTAGAGCCGGTTGATCTGCTCGCCGGAGAGCGCGAGCTCCGCCGTGCCGGTCCATCCCGAGTCCACCGCCTGCTCGGCGAGGTACTCCTCGGCCGGCAGCCCGATCGACGCGGCCTTCACGCGCATCGGCATGTCCTTCGAGACGATGCAGACGTCGAGCCCGTCGCCCGCGAGGTTCGAGGCGACCGCGAGGATGCGCGAGTCGTTGTCGCCGAGCTGGAGTCCGCTCGGCAGCACCTGCTGGTTGGAGTGGTTCAGCTCGACCCGCAGGCTCCCGCCGCCCTCGGTCGGCACCGGGAAGTCGAGCCGCTCGTGCGTGACCCGCAGGTCGTCGAGGTTCCGCAGCGCCTTGCGCGCGAAGTAGCCGATCTCCGGGTCGTGCCGCTTCTTCTCGAGCTCGGCGATCACGATCACGGGGATCACGACGGCATGCTCGGCGAAGCGGTGGATCGCCCCCGGATCGGACAGCAGCACGCTCGTGTCGAGCACGTAGGTGCGCTGGCGGGTGTCAAGGCCCTCTGCCTCGGCGACGCCGCTCTGGGGGGTGGTGGCGAGTTCAGGCACGTGACGCTCCCTTGCCGACCCTGGGGTCGGTATCACGCGGCCGTCACCTCCGTGTTGCTCGCGGACGCGAAGGCCGCTCGCTGTCGGGCGGAACTGCCCGACAGGGCCGAATCTACGCTCGCCTCCAGCGCATCCGACGATCCGACACACGCGGCCTCAGCCAGAGTTCATCCGATCGAAACCTGGGCTTCAGGTCGCCGCCCCGTCAGCGCCCGTAGCGACGCTCGCGCAGCCCGTACGAGCGCACCGCGCGCAGGAAGTCGACCTCCCGCAGGTCGGGCCCGAGCGCCTCGACGAAGTAGAACTCGCTGTGCGCGCTCTGCCACAGCATGAAGTCGCTCAGCCGCTGCTCGCCGGACGTGCGGATGACGAGGTCGGGGTCCGGCTGGCCGGCGGTGAAGAGGTGCTCGGCGATGAGCTCGGGCGACAGGCGCTCGGCGATCTCGGCGACGCTCGCGCCGTCGGCGCCCTCGAGGATCTTGCGCACCGCCTCGACGAGCTCGTGGCGGCCGCCGTAGCCGACGGCCAGGTTCACGACGATGCCGTCCTGATCCGCGCTGCGCGCGACCGCGCCCTCGAGCGCCGCGACGAGCGGGCGCGGCAGGCCGCGGGTGTCGCCGACGTGGCGGATGCGGCGGCCGGGCAGGCGCGACAGGTCGTCGGCGAGCTCGGCGATGATCTCGCACAGCTCGCCGAGCTCCTCGCCGCCGCGGCCGGTGAGGTTGTCGCGCGACAGCAGGTAGAGCGTCACCACCTCGACGCCGATCTCGGCGCACCAGTCGACGAACTCGCGCAGCTTCGCGGCGCCGGCGCGGTGCCCGTGGCCCGCGCTCTCGAGCTTCTGCTCCCGCGCCCAGCGGCGGTTCCCGTCGATGATCATGGCGATGTGGCGAGGCACCGCGGTGCGCTGGAGGTCGCGCCGCAGCCGCCGCTCGTAGTAGCGGTAGACGAGCCGTGATCCCGGCGAGCTGCGCAGTCGCACCCGTCGAACCTACCGGGCGCTCGTCCCCCACGGCGGCATCGGCATGCTCGACGCGGTACTGCGTACGCCGTACGCTGTCGTCATGGCACTGCAGTCCGAGCCGGCAGGCGCGTCGTCCGACCGGCCCTCCCCCGAGGTCCGCGTCAGCGACCCGTCCTCCGCGCACCTCCCGCTCATCGAGGCGGCCGGCGACTCGATCGTCGAGGCCGCCGTCGAGCAGAAGCCCACGTGGCGCGGCTGGATCCACGCAGGGACGGCGCCCCTCGCCCTCATCGCCGGCATCGTGCTGGTCGTGATCGCCGACGGCACGACCGCGAAGGTCTCGACCGCCGTGTACGCCGCATCCAGCCTGCTGATGTTCGGCGTCTCGGCCGTCTACCACCGCTTCCACTGGCAGGAGCGCACGCGCGTGCTGCTCAAGCGGCTCGACCACGCCAACATCTTCCTGCTCATCGCCGGCAGCTACACGCCCATCGCGCTGCTGACGCTGCCGTCGCCCACCGACTGGATCCTGCTGACCGTCATCTGGGCCGGCGCCGTGCTCGGCATCGCCTTCCGCATCTTCTGGCTGCACGCACCGCGCTGGCTCTACGTGCCGATCTACCTCGCCCTCGGCTGGGCGGCTGTCGCGTTCCTGCCGCAGATCTGGTCCGCCAATGCCCTGACCGCGGCGCTCGTGATCGCGGGCGGGCTCGCCTACACGGTCGGCGCCATCGCCTACGGGATGAAGAAGCCGAACCCGTTCCCCGGCCGGTTCGGCTTCCACGAGATCTTCCACGCCTGCACGCTCGTCGCGTTCCTGTGCCACTGGACGGCGATCATGCTCGTCGCCGTCGCACCGCCGGCCTGACGCCGCGCGCCGCGTTCTCAGCGATCCTGCGGCGCACCGCCCTAGCGTCGCAGCATGCGCCTCGCTCGAACCGCCGCCGTGGCCGCAGCGGCGCTCACCGTCCTGACGATGAGCGGATGCATCATCCTGGCGCCGCCGCTGCCCACCCGGCAGCCGCAGCAGCCGCCCTCGCAGACCCCGCGCCCGTCCGGCGAGCCGCAGATCGAGGTGCGGCCGGTCGAGCCGGACGCACCGATCACGACGACGGACGAGACCGACGCCGACACCGGCGAGCTCTACGCCGGCTCGCAGGGCGAGACCGTCGACGGGTACTTCCCGGATGCGGCGCTCGACCTGGTGCTGGAGCCGACGCGCGGCACCGCCCGAGTCGCGCCCGGCATCGCGATGCCCGTGCACGACGGCGGCGACGAGCTGCTGCCGGGCACGCCGCACACCGCCGACGCGAGCCTGCTGCTGACGACGGTCGGCCGACTCGTGCTCGAGACGGAGGACGCGGAGTACACCTGCAGCGGCACGGTCATCAACAGCGAGTCCGGGCTCGTCGTCGTCACGGCCGCGCACTGCGTCTTCGATGACGAGACGCGCGACTACTACGACCGGATCACCTTCGAGCCCGGGTACGAGCGCGGCGACGCGCCCTTCGGCACCTGGGAGGCCGAGCGCTGGTGGGTGCCGGACCAGTACCTGGAGGCGAACGACCGCTGGCTCGACGGCGCCGACGACGACGGCTGGATGGGCTTCGACTTCGGCTTCGTCCGCTTCGCGCCGCAGGGCGAGACGACGCTCGAGGACGTCGTCGGCGGGCAGGGCGTCAGCTTCACGGCCGAGACGAACGGCGTGGTGATCGCCGGCTACCCCGGCAACGACGCGTTCGACGCGGAGGTGCTGCGCCACTGCGCGGAGGACGAGCTCGACTACGGCGCGGGCGGCGACGCGAACTACGGGGCCGACTGCGAGATGGGCGACGGCGCCTCGGGCTCCGGGTTCGTCTCGAACCTCGATCCGCAGACGGGGGCCGGGCACATCACCGCGGTCTACTCGAACGGCGGCGAGACGGGCGCCTATGGCCCGCCGCTCGGCGTCACGGCCTACAACGGCTTGCGCACCCTCGACGACTGACGCGCGCGCTCGTCGAGCAGCAGCCGAAGACCGCGCGCCCCACGCTCGTCGAGTAGCAGCCGAAGGCCGCGCCCCCACGCTCGTCGAGTAGCAGCCGAAGGCCGCGTATCGAGACGACTTGGCCCGCGGCGGGCATGATCTCGATACGCGGCCGGACTCCGTCCGACTGCTACTCGATCAGCAGGTGGAGGCGGCCGGACTCCGTCGCACCTGCTCGTCGAGGAGAAGCACAAGGCTGCGCCCCCACGCTCGTCGAGTAGCAGCCGAAGGCCGCGTATCGAGACGAACCGCAGGCCGCGGCGTGTGATCTCGATACGCGGCCGAACTCCGTCCGGCTGCTACTCGATCAGCGGGTGGAGGGCCGGCCGGACTCCGTCCGGCAGCTACTCGATCAGCAGGTGAGGGCCGGCCGGACTTCGTCCGGCTGCTACTCGATCAGCGGGTGGGGCTAGCGGGAGGAGCCCTCGTTGTCGGCGTCCTGCAGCTGGCCGAACGCGCCCTTCCTCGGCGCGGCCTTCGCCGCCTTGTCGGCGGCGCGGCGCTGCTCGCGGTTGCCGCCCGCGGCCTTCGCCTTCCCGGCGACCGCCGGGTTGCCGGAGCGCTGGCGCGCCTTGTCGCTCGCCGCGCCGAGCTCCTTGCCCCGCGCGTCGTGCACCGACGCCTCGCCGTCCTCGTCGGGCGCCGAGTAGGTGAGCGCCTCGGGGCTCTCCTCCTCGGGCTCCTCGAGCCCGCCGCCCTCGATCGCCGGCGCCTCGGGGCTGGCGCCCTGCTGCACCTTGACCTCGAGGTTGAACAGGAACGAGATCGACTCCTCGCGGATCGCCGACATCATCTGCTGGTAGAGCGCGAAGCCCTCGTTCTGGTACTCGACGACCGGGTCGCGCTGCGCCATCGTGCGGAGGCCGATGCCCTCGCGCAGGTAGTCCATCTCGTAGAGGTGGTCACGCCACTTGCGGTCGATGACCGACAGCACGACGCGGCGCTCGAGCAGCCGCATCGCGGGCGAGCCGAGCGACTCCTCGCGCTTCTGGTACGCGATCTTCGCGTCCGACACCAGCTGCTCGTACAGGAAGTCGGCCGTCAGGCGCGGCTGCGCCTCGGCGACGACCTCGTCGATCGTGATGCCGACGGGGTAGATCTGCTTGGCCTCGGTCCACAGCGCCTCGAGGTTCCACTCGTCGCTGTCGTTGCCCACCGCGTGGTCGGAGACGAGCGAGCGCAGCGTGCCCTCGAGGAAGCCCTGCACCTTGCCCTCGAGGTCGTCCCCGTCGAGGATGTGCCGGCGGTCGGAGTAGATCGCCTCGCGCTGGCGGTTCATCACGTCGTCGTACTTCAGCACGTTCTTGCGCATCTCGGCGTTCCGCGACTCGATCTGCGCCTGCGCCGTGCGGATCGTGCGGGAGAAGATCTTCGACTCGAGCGGGATCTCGTCCTCGTCGGCGTCGACGGCCATGAAGCGCTCGGCGACGGAGCCGCCGAACAGGCGCAGCAGGTCGTCCTGCATCGAGAGGTAGAAGCGGCTCTCGCCCGGGTCGCCCTGGCGGCCGGAGCGGCCGCGCAGCTGGTTGTCGATGCGGCGCGACTCGTGGCGCTCGGTGCCGAGCACGTAGAGGCCGCCGGCCTCGATGACCTTCGCGGCCTCCGCCTCGACCTCGGCCTTGACCTCGGCGAAGACGGCGTCCCAGCGCTCCTCGTACTCGTCCGGCGTCTCGGAGGGGCTGAGCCCGAGCTCCTGCATGCGCGTGACGGCGAGGTGCTCGGCGTTGCCGCCGAGCATGATGTCGGTGCCTCGACCGGCCATGTTCGTCGCGACGGTGACGGCGCTGACGCGGCCGGCCTGCGCGACGATCGCGGCCTCTCGGGCGTGGTTCTTGGCGTTGAGCACCTCGTGCTTGACCCCGGCCTTCGCGAGCAGGCCGGAGAGGTACTCGCTCTTCTCGACGCTCGTCGTGCCGACGAGCACGGGCTGGCCGGCCGCGTGCCGCTCGACGATGTCGTCGACGACGTGCTTGAACTTGCCCTCGACCGTCGCGTACACGAGGTCGGACCTGTCGGCGCGCTGCACCGGCTTGTTCGTCGGGATCGGGACGACGCCGAGCTTGTAGGTCGCCATGAACTCGGCGGCCTCGGTCTCGGCGGTACCGGTCATGCCCGAGAGCTTGTCGTAGAGGCGGAAGTAGTTCTGCAGGGTGACCGTCGCGACCGTCTGGTTCTCGGCCTTGATCTGCACACCCTCCTTCGCCTCGATCGCCTGGTGGATGCCCTCGTTGAAGCGGCGACCCTGCATGATGCGGCCGGTGTGCTCGTCGACGATGAGCACCTCGCCGTTCATGACGACGTAGTCGCTGTCGCGCTTGAAGAGCGCCTTCGCCTTGAGCGCGGTGTTGAGGAAGGAGATGAGCGGCGTGTTCGCCGACTCGTACAGGCTGTCGATGCCGAGCAGGTCCTCGACCCGCTCGATGCCGGGCTCGAGCACGCCGACGGTGCGCTTCTTCTCGTCGACCTCGTAGTCGACGTCCGGGCGGAGCCGCTTCGCGATGCGCGCGAACTCGCCGAACCAGCGGTTCGCCTCGCCCGCGGCCGGGCCGGAGATGATGAGCGGCGTGCGGGCCTCGTCGATGAGGATCGAGTCGACCTCGTCGACGATCGCGAAGCCGTGGCCGCGCTGGACCATCGCCTCCTTCGAGTGCGCCATGTTGTCGCGCAGGTAGTCGAAGCCGAACTCGTTGTTCGTGCCGTAGGTGATGTCGGCCTCGTACTGCTCGCGCCGCACCTCCGGCGTCTGCCCCGAGATGATGCATCCGGTCGTCATGCCGAGGGCGCGGAAGACGCGGCCCATGAGCTCCGACTGGTAGCTCGCGAGGTAGTCGTTGACCGTGACGATGTGCACGCCGTCACCCGTGATGGCGTTGAGGTAGGCGGCGATGGGGGCGACGAGCGTCTTGCCCTCACCGGTCTTCATCTCGGCGATGTTGCCGAGGTGCAGGGCAGCGGCGCCCATCACCTGCACGTCGTAGGGGCGCATCCCCAGCGTGCGCTTCGCCGCCTCGCGCACCGCGGCGAAGGCCTCGGGCAGCATCGCGTCGAGCGGCTCGCCGTCGGCGTAGCGCTGCCGGAACTCCGCGGTCTCGCCCGCGAGCTCCTCATCGGTCAGATCCTCGAACGCGTCCTCGAGGGCAGCCACATCTGCGGCGATGCGCTCCAGGCGGCGCCGCAGCCGGCCTTCGCCGGCTCGGAGCATGTTCTCGAAGAAGTTGGCCACGAGGGATGCCTCCCGTGAGGTAGGGGTTCGGTCACGGTCCGTTGACCGACTGCTCATCGTAGCAACGCGCGACGAGCGGCACCCCAGAGCCCTCTGGGGTGCCGCTCTGGGCGGTCAGGACGCGGCGCGCTCGCTCTCGGCGTCGGCCACGACGCGGGCCTCGGTGCCGTCCTCGGCGGCCTCGTCGTCGAGGGAGATGACGCCGTAGGACCAGCCCTTGCGGCGGTAGACGACGGCGCACTCATCGGTGGCCTCGTCGACGAAGAGGTAGAAGGGGTGGCCGACCAGCTCCATCTGGTCGACGGCGTCGCGCACGCTCATGCGCTTGCCGGGGAACCGCTTCTCGCGGATCACCACCGGCGACCACTGGTTCTCGGCCTCCGGCTGCTCCTGGGCGACGACGGGGATCGAGCCGGTCGCGACGGCCTCGACGAGCGCGGGGTCGGCCGGGGTGACGGCGACCTGCTCGAAGCCGGCGACGGCGGCGTCGCGGAGCGGCGTGCGCCGGCGGGCGCTGTGGTCGTGGCGCTTGTCGTGGGCACGCCGGGCGCGCTCCATGATGCGGTGGAAGGCGGAGTCGAACGCCATGTACTTGTCGGGGCCGTCGGCCTCCGAACGGATGATCGAGCCGGGGCCGTGGACGGTGATCTCGACCCTGCCGCCCGCGATGGCGGCGTGCGGATCCGCGTGTCGGGTGAGCTTGACATCGAGCGCCGTGGCCCGCGGGAGGAGCTGCGTGACCTTCGCGAGCTTCTCCTCCGCATATGCGCGGAACCGGTCTGTGATGTCTGCGCCCTTGGCGCCGAACGTGATGTCCATCGTGGCCTCCCGTTGGTCGGCGTCGGCGCTGCGGCGTGCAATGCCGACGTGCGTGGCCTGCACTCTACCCCCGGCCGCCGTGCGTCGGCTCACCTCCCAGGAACCCGCTTGGGCGTGCGCGCGACGGCCACGATCGCGACCGGCCGGCACCCGGCCGCACGCAGGGCGCGCACCGCCTCGCGGGCCGTCGCACCGCTCGTCACGACGTCGTCGACGACCACGACGGCACTGCCGACCAGCCGGCGCGCCGCGCTCGACGGCAGCGCGAGCGACCCCGCCGCGGCGACCCGCCGGGCCTCGACGGACCGCTGCTTCTGCACACCACCGCCCCGGATGCGGCGCAGCGGCGTCGCGCGCAGCCCGGCGGCGCGCAGCACGAGCACGACCGGGTCGAAGCCACGCCGCCGCATCCCGCCGCGGCTCGACGGCACCCGCACGAGCGCCCCTGGCGGTGCCGCGGCGACCGCGAGCGCGAGCCCTGCGCCCAGCGCCCGTGCCTCCGCCCGGCCGCCGCGCTCCTTGCACGCCGCGACGAGCTCGCGCACCGGTCCCTCGTAGGCGGCGGCCGCGAGCAGCGGCACGCCGTCGAGCGTTTCCCGCAGCGGTCCTGCCCGCAGCGCCGCCGAGCACGCGCCGCAGACGGCGACGTCGACCGCGCCGCACCCGGCGCACGCGACGGGCCACAGCACGCTCGCCGCCTCCCGCAGGGCTGCGGCGATCGGCCCGCTGCCCGCCACCGCGCCCGCCCGCATCCGCATGCCCGATGATGCGGCGCGGATGCCGTGCCGCGCTCGGCGGCGCCGCGCACCTGTGGACGGCGCTACTGCTGCGTCGCGATGAGCGAGATCGGGCCGAGCCCGTCGGCCGCCGTCCAGACCCTGCCGCGCTGCGAGAGCAGCGAGCCGTCGGCGCCGAGGGCGCGCAGCGTCGAGGTGCCCTCGCTGCCGCCCACGAGCGCCTGCACCGGGACGCCGGGCTGCGGCAGCTGCTCGGAGTCGCCGCCCACGACGAGCGTGGCGATCTGCGCCTGGTCACCGCCGGCGGCGAGCACCGCGATCTGCGTCGGCCCCGACCACGTCACGTCGGTGGCGACGCCGTCGAGCAGCGGCAGCGGGTAGGGCTCGCCCAGCGAGGCGGGCCTCCCCTCGGCGTCGCGCACGATCGCCGCGACGAGCACCTGGCTCGCGTCGCCGTCGACCGTCACGATCGCGAGCCGCGAGCCGTCGCGGGCGAGCTCCATCGCGGTGATGCGACCGGTGCCCGGCGGCAGCCCCAGCTCGACCCGCTCGCCGTCGCGCCACGCCAGCAGCCGCTGCGGCGCCGAGCGCTCCTGCAGCAGCACCCATCCGCTGTCGTCGACGGTGCCCACCGATGCCGCGTCGGCGGAGATCGTCACGGGATCGGCGCCGGCCTCGATCCAGACGGCGGTCGTGCCGGTGTGCGCGACGCCGCCCTCGGCCCCGACGGTGTAGCTCGTCGCACCGATCGCGCTGAGCGTCGGCCCGACGTCCTCGATCGTCGACGCCCCTGCCCCGATCGGGCGCAGCGAAGCGCCGTCGAGCACGAGCGGGCGCGGATCGACCGCCCCGAGGTCGATCGGCGGGCTCGCGGCGCTCGACGCCGAGAGGTCGGGGCGGCCGCTGATCTCGACGATCACCTCGCGCACGCCGACCGTGCGGAGGGACAGCGCGAGCTGCTGCGAGAGCGCCTGCAGGCTGCCGGGGCCCTGCTGCTGGATCTGCGTGGCGTCGACGGTCACCGTCATGGTCGTGCCGTCGACGCGCGGCTCGCCAACCCGCGACGCGTCCGCGGCGCCCGAGGTGAGGACAGCCGGCGACAGCCACGTGGAGGGGCCGTCGAGCAGCGCGTCGATGATGCGCGACGGGAGCGTGGTCGCGGTGCGCTCGAACCAGCGCACCTCGGGCACCGAGCGCGTGGCGTCCGGGGTCATCCAGTGCAGCGCGTGCATCCGGAACAGCTCTGCGAAGTGGAAGCTCGAGAGCACGATGCCGTCCGGCGCGGCCGCGATGCGCCACTGGCCGTCCTGCAGCAGCATCTCGAACTCGAGCATCCGGTCTTCGCCCGGGCGACGGAGCGCACCGCCGGCGTCGACCTCCGAGAGGGCGGCGACGACCGCGGTGGCCTGCGTCTCGCTGCCGAACGAGACCTCCGGCGGGCCGGCGCGCACGATCACGCCGGCGTCCGGCTGCCAGCGCTGCGCCTCGTCGCGCGTCAGGAACTCCCGAGCGATCGAGAAGTCGTCGTCCGGGCTGATGCCCGCGCTCAGGAAGCCGAGGATGATCTGCTCCTGCGTCGCGCCCTCCTCGGGCTCCTGCGCGAGGAAGACCAGGCCGTTCTCCTGCTCGCTCACGTCGACGACGCCCTCGGTGACGGCGCCGGAGTCGGGGATGGCGACGCAGCCCGTGAGCACGAGCACGGCAGCGGCCGCGATGGCGGCGAAGGAGCGGATCATCGGTCGGCCTCCTCGGTCGCGGCCCGCGGCGCGGGGTCGACGAGCGCGATCTCGACGGTGGGCTCGGCGAGCGCCATGCCGGCCTCGTCGGCCGGCGCTTCGAGCACGTGGGGGTGGTGCGGCAGCTCGATCGCCTGCGTGTCGGCGGGCGGCAGCTCGATGGGCGACGACACGGCGTGCGCGCCGGCGCGCGGCAGGGTGAGGCGGAACGCCGTGCCCTCCCCTGGCCGCGACCAGACGTCGATCCAGCCGCCGTGCAGCGCCGCGTCGTCGCGGCTGATCGAGAGCCCGAGGCCGGTGCCGCCGGTGCGCCGCTGCCGCGACGGGTCGGCTCGCCAGAAGCGGTCGAAGACGCGCGCGGCCTCCTCCTCGGTCATGCCGACGCCGTGGTCGCGGACGGCGATCGCTGCGGCATCGCTCGTCGAGTCGACCGTGACGACGACGGGCCTGCCCTCGCCGTGGTCGATCGCGTTCGCGAGCAGGTTCTGCAGGATGCGTCGGATGCGCCGCGGATCGACCTCGGCCTCGAAGTGCCCGCCGGGCGCGACGAGGCGCAGCTCGGTGCCTCGCTCGGCGGCGAGCGGCTCGACGGCCGCGAGCTCGCCCTCGGCGAGCCGCACGAGGTTCGTGGGCTCGATCTCGAGCTGCGCGGCGCCCGCGTCGAAGCGGCTCAGCTCGAGCAGGTCGGCGAGCAGCTGCTCGAAGCGCTCGATCTGCGTGTGCAGCAGCTCGACCGTCCTGCCCGCGACCGGGTCGAACGAATCCCGCCGGTCGTGCAGCACGTCACCGGCCAGGCGGATGGTCGTGAGCGGCGTGCGCAGCTCGTGCGAGACATCCGAGACGAAGCGCTGCTGCACGGTCGACAGCGTCGCGAGCTCGTTGATCTGCCGCGAGATGGAGTCGGCCATGTCGTTGAAGGAGCGCCCGAGCTTGGCGATCTCGTCGTCGCCGCGCACCGGGATGCGCACGTCGTACTCGCCGGCGGCGATCCGCGCGCTCGACGCGGCGGCCGCCTCGACGGGCCCGACGACCATCCGCGCGACGAACCAGGTGATGAGCCCGATGAGGCCGATGAGCGCGATGCCGCCGAGCATCATCGTCAGCTGCATGAAGCCGAGCGTCGCCTGCGTCGACTGCAGGCTCGTGAGCAGGTAGAGCTCGTAGCGACCCGCGAGCGGCACGTCGACCGTGGTGCCGACGATGATGCCGGGCTCGCCGCCGTTCTCGGAGGCGAGCCGCACCGACTGGTAGAACGGCAGGTCGGCCGATGCGGCGACCGCGCTCCGCAGCTCGGCGTGCAGCAGGTCGGTGTCGAAGCCCTGCGACTGCACGTCGTTCATCTGCAGCAGCGTCGACGCCTGCGCCTCGGCGCGGAGCATGGCGTAGTCGGTGCTCGAGCGCGACGAGATGACCCCGGTGACGGCGTCGAGCGCGCGATCCTGCAGCGCGTCGACCTCACCGCTCGTCAGGCTCTGCGTGACGGCCTCGTCGAAGATCTGCTGCATGCCCGCGGTCGCGCGCACCGCCTCGACGAGCGCCTCGTCGCGGCGCGTCTCGAAGAGGTTCTCCCCCACGGACGCCGACATGTAGCCGAAGACACCGACGAGCGCGAGCATCGACAGCAGCATGCTGAAGGCGACGACGCGCGCCTGCAGCGAGCGCCGCAGGAAGCCCGTCGCCCGCTCCCAGCTCCAGCGCCGCCCGGCCATGCGCGGCCTCAGGCCTGGGGGGCGCCGGCGCGATAGCCGACGCCCCGCACGGTCGTCACGACCACGGGGTTGTCGACGTCGCGCTCGACCTTCGAGCGCAGGCGCTGCACGTGCACGTTCACGAGGCGCGTGTCGGCCTTGTAGTGGTAGCCCCACACCTGCTCGAGCAGCATCTCGCGCGAGAACACCTGGCTCGGCCGCGAGGCGAGCGTGACGAGCAGCTCGAACTCGAGCGGCGTGAGCGCGATCGGGTCGCCGCCGCGGCGCACCTGGTGGCCCTCGACGTCGATCTCGAGGTCGGCGACCTTGAGCACGCCGGCGTCGGCCTGCCGCTGCGGGCGCAGTCGCGTGCGCACGCGGGCGACGAGCTCCTTCGGGTTGAAGGGCTTCGTGATGTAGTCGTCGGCGCCGGACTCGAGGCCGACGACGATGTCGGTCGGGTCGCCCTTCGCGGTGAGCATGATGATCGGCACGCCGGACTCGGCGCGCAGCTCGGTGCAGATCTGGATGCCGTCCTTGCCGGGCAGCATGAGGTCGAGCAGCACGAGGTCGGGCTTCACCTCGTGGAAGCGGTCGACGGCCGCGGCGCCGTCGGCGCAGAACTCGAGCTGGTAGCCCTCGCCGCTCAGCACGATGCCGATCATCTCGGCGAGCGCCGGGTCGTCGTCGACGACGAGGATCGTCTGCTCCGTCATCGCGGACCCCTTCCGCCGGCGCAGGCGGCGCGGCTCTCGTCAGACTATCCGAGCCGACTGGATCCAGGGCCCGGCCCGCCGCTCCCCGGGAGCCTCAGGCCTCGAGGCCCTCGTGGGTCTCGAGCCACTGCTCCTCGAGCTCGGCGATGCGCCCGTCGACCTCGGCGAGCTCTGCCTGGAGCGCGCTGAGCGCGCCCAGGTCGCTGTGGTCGACGACCTCGAAGCGGTCGAGCACGCCCTTGCGCTGCGAGGTCGCCTTCGCGAGCCGCCGGTCGAGGCTCGCGGCCTCCTTCTCGAGCGCGCGGCGCTCGGCACCGCTGAGCCCCGCGGGTGCCGCCTGAGCGTCGCCCTTGGCGTCGGCGCTGGACGCCTTGCCCACCGAGCCCTTGCCCGACATCGCCAGGTACGCATCCACACCGCCCGGCACGTGCTGCAGGCGTCCGTCGAAGATGGCGTACTGGTGGTCGGTGACCCGCTCGATGAGGTAGCGGTCGTGGCTGACGACGATGAGGCAGCCGGCCCAGGAGTCGAGCACGTCCTCCATCGCGGCGAGCATGTCGGTGTCGAGGTCGTTCGTCGGCTCGTCGAGGATGAGCACGTTGGGCTCGTCGAGCAGGATCAGCAGCAGCTGCAGGCGGCGGCGCTGACCGCCGGAGAGGTCCTTGACGAGCGTCGACAGCTCCCCCGAGCGGAAGCCGAGCCGCTCGAGCAGCTGTCCGGGCGTCAGCTCCTTGCCGCCCGAGGCGTAGCTCGTCTTGAGGTTCGCGACCACGGTGCGCACCGGGTCGTCCTCGTGCTGCGCGAGCTCGGCGAGCTCCTGCGTGAGCTCGGCGATCTTCACCGTCTTGCCGGTCTTCACGCGGCCCGACGTGGGGCGGATGCGGCCGGCGATGAGCGCGAGCAGCGTCGACTTGCCGGCGCCGTTGCGGCCCAGCACGCCTGCGCGCTCGCCCGGCGCGATGCGCCAGGTGACGTCGTCGAGGATCGTGCGGCCGCCGAGCTCGACGGAGGCGTCGACGACATCGACGACGTCCTTGCCGAGCCGCGTCGCGGCGAGCTGCGCGAGCTGGATCGGGTCGCGCACGGGCGGCTCGTCCTCGATGAGCTGCGTCGCGGCGTCGATGCGGAACTTCGGCTTCGCGGTGCGGGCGGGCGCGCCGCGGCGGAGCCACGCGAGCTCCTTCTTCATGAGGTTCTGCCGCTTCGCCTCGCTCGCCGCAGCCATCCGGTCGCGCTCGACGCGCTGCAGCACGTAGGCCGCGTAGCCGCCCTCGAAGGGCTCGACGAGCTGGTCGTGCACCTCCCACGTGCCGGTGCACACCGCATCCAGGAACCACCGGTCGTGCGTCACGGCGACGAAGGCGCCGCGACCCGACGCGTAGCGGGCGTTCAGGTGGTCGGCGAGCCAGGCGATGCCCTGCACGTCGAGGTGGTTGGTGGGCTCGTCGAGGAAGAGCACGTCCCAGTCGCCGGCGAGCAGCTGCGCGAGCGCGACGCGGCGGCGCTGCCCGCCGGAGAGGTCGCCGATGCGCCCGTGCCAGTCGAGGTCGCCGACGAGGCCGGCGAGCAGGTCGCGGATGCGCGCGTCGCCCGCCCACTCGTGCTCGGGCCGGTCGCCCACGATCGCGTGGCTGATCGTCGAGTCGGGGTCGAGGGTGTCGCGCTGGTCGAGCACGCCGACCTGCAGGCCGCCACGGCGGGTGACGCGGCCGCTCGTGGGCTCGAGGCTGCCGGCGAGCACGCGCAGCAGCGTCGACTTGCCGTCGCCGTTGCGGCCGACGATGCCGATGCGGTCGCCGTCGTCGAGCCCGAGCGAGATGGATTCGAAGACGGTGCGCGTGGGGAACGCGACGCCGACCCGCTCGGCGCCCAGGAGATGAGCCATTCGTCCATCATCCCGCACTCGGCGTCGGCGCCGGGCCGATCGGCCCCTTCCGCCGCGCGCACGCCGGTGCCATGCTCGCCGCACGACCCCTGCTCGGGGCAGCCGCGCAGGGCATGCCGAGCCGCCGGTCGGCGCGCCGCACCCGCTGCCACGAGCTCGCGACAGCGCATCCGCAGGATCGATCGATCGCAGGTGCCCGATGCTCGACTCCCCGATCCGGTCACGCCGGCCGTTCGCTCGACTCGGCGCGGCGGCCGTCGCCGTCGCGGTGCTGCTCACGGGCTGCGCCGCCGCGGCGCCGAGCGACAGCGCGGCGCCCACCTCCGATCCCGCCGCTGCGCCTGACGCATCCTCGACCCCGCCCGCGGGCCAGCTCGTGGTGCTCGGCGACTCGATCCCGTTCAACGCCCCCGAGGACTGCCCCGGATGCACGGGCTTCGTCGACGCGTACGCCGCCGCGGTGGGCGAGGCGCAGGGTGGCGCCCCGCAGGTGCAGAACCTGTCGCGCCACGATGGCGCCCGGGTCGCCGACATCCTCGAGCAGGTGGAGCGCGGCACCGTCGACACCGCGCTCGCGAGCGCGCAGACCGTCATCCTCTCTGCCGGCTTCAACGACCAGCCGCCCTACTGGCAGCCCGATGCACCGTGCGTCGGCGCAGTCGAGACCGACGAGCAGGTGATCGACACCCTGATCGCGACGACGCCCGAGTGCATCACCGACGCGACGGCGGCCGTCCGCGCCGATTACGCGCAGCTGCTCGCCGAGATCCGTGCGCGCGCGGCGGACGCGGAGCTGCTCACGCTGACGTCCTACAACGCGTGGACGGGGTGGGAGGCGCTCGACGCCCGCGCTCCGGAGGACTCGACCGCGGCGCAGGACGTGGTCGTGAGCGCGCTCGAGCAGTGGCGCGACGCTGTCTGCGCCGAGACGGAGGTGGCCGGCGGGACGTGCGTCGACCTGCTCGCGCCGTTCAACGGCGCCGACGGGCGCACGGCGGCCGGCGACCTGCTGGCAGAGGACTACACGCACCCGTCGCAGCTGGGCAACGACCGCATCCGGGACGAGCTGCTGGCGGCCACCGCTCCTTGAGCTGACCCTCGATCGTGCGACCCTCGAGGGGTGGCCCTGCCCGCGACGGGTAGCCGTGCGCGCGAGAGGTAGCCGCGTGCGGCTACCTCTCGGGCGCAGCGCCACCTCTCGGCGTTGGGCGCGCGGAGGAGCGCGGGCGGGTGCGCCGGATGCGGCGGATGCGGCCGGTCAGTCGATCAGGCGGGCGCCCGGCACCGGGCCGGTCACCTTGACCGCCGTGAGCTGCGCGGCCGAGAGGCTCGCCTGCACCTCGATCGCCGACTCGATGCTGTCGCAGAGGAACGCGACGGTCGGGCCCGACCCCGAGACGATGCCGGCGAGCGCACCCGAGCGCTCCCCCAGCTCGAGCGTGCCCGCGAGCCGCGGCATGAGCCGCAGCGCCGGCGCCTGGAGGTCGTTCTGCAGCACCTCGGCGAGCATCGAGGGGTCACCCGCCCGCAGCGCCTGCAGCACCCGCGCGTCCACGGTCGGCACGTCGTGGGCCGGGGCGATGTCGGCGGCGTGCAGCGCGCGGTGCTCGTCGAGCGCACGATAGACGTCGGGGGTCGACAGGCCTGCCTCGGTGTAGGCGAGCACCCAGTGGAACTGCCCGCGAGCGAGCGCAGGCGTGAGCCGATCGCCGCGACCGGTGCCGACGGCGGTGCCGCCGGCGAGCGCGAACGGCACGTCGGCCCCCAGCTCCCTGGCGATGTCGTGCAGCGCCTCACGGCCCAGGTGCAACCCCCACAGCTCGTCGCACGCGACGAGCGTCGCCGCGGCGTCGGCCGAGCCCCCGCCCATGCCGCCGGCGATCGGCACGTGCTTCTCGATCGACAGCGAGACGCCGCCGGTGACGCGGCCGCGACGCGCGAGCGCCATCGCGGCGCGGATCGCCAGGTTGTCGGCGCCGGTCGAGAGGTGCTCGTGCGGCACCGGGCCAGAGAAGCGCACCGAGAAGTCGTCGGCCTCGGTCGCCTCGACGAACTCGTGCAGGCTCACGGCCTGGTAGGCGGTCGCGACGTCGTGGTAGCCGTCGTCCTGCAGCGCACCGACGCCCAGGTGCACGTTGATCTTGCCGGGCGCCTTCGCCCGCACCGTGCTCCTCCGACTGCCCTGCGCCACGGCATCCAACCTAGTGCGCTCGCGAGACGCTTCCTGCGAGCCCCGGCGCTACCCTCCCCTCATGGCGCACGAGATCATGTTCGATCCGGCGGATCCGCTGCTCGCGCGGGTGCGGGCGATCGCCCTCGCGCTCCCGGGTGCGCAGGAGAAGATCTCGCACGGTCGCCCGGCGTTCTTCACGACGAAGGTGTTCGCCTACTACGCCGGCACGACGAAGGAGGAGCACGTCTCTGGCGTCCACCCGCAGCGCCTGACCGTGCTGCTCGAGCCGGACGAGCGGCTCGCGATGCTCGAGGAGGGCGCGATCGCGCCCGCCTACCTCGGGCCCTACGGATGGATCGCGGTCGAGCTCGAGGACGCCGACTGGGAGCGCGTCGCCGAGCTCATCGACGCGTCGTTCCGCGTGACGGCCCCGAAGCGGCTGGTCGCGGAGCTCGACGCGCGATCGCGCTGAGCCGGATCAGCGGCGCCGGATCAGCGCGCGACGGCCGCGAAGATCGCCGCGATCTCGTCCTTCGCCGTCTCCATGGG
This sequence comes from Agrococcus sp. UYP33, assembly GCF_054060915.1. Taxonomy (NCBI): domain Bacteria; kingdom Bacillati; phylum Actinomycetota; class Actinomycetes; order Micrococcales; family Microbacteriaceae; genus Agrococcus; species Agrococcus sp. UYP33. Next base: position 1,783,173 of record NZ_JBSSDR010000001.1, on the reverse strand, counting down.
CGCCGCATCCGGCAGCCGCTCGATCGTCAGGTTGACGGGCGTGCCCGACCGGTTGGGCTGCTGCGCCGCGGCCGCGAGGCGCGTGCCGTCGCCGAGCCGCCAGCGCACCACCGGCTGCGCTGCCGCGAGGTTCTCGCCATGCGCGGCGCCGCAGCGGGCCTCGACCTCGGCGCGCACCGCCGCGAGCGCCTGCAGCCGCTCCCCCGGCACGGTGCGCGTCTGCGAGACCGAGAACGTGCCGTCGGCCTGCTGGCCCGGGAGCCTGCCCTTGCGGTCCTGCTCGAAGTCGACGGTGATGCCCTGCGACCACCACGGCTCGACGCCGTGCTCGGCGACGAGCCAGTCAGCGATCTGCCGGTGGCTCCACTCGAGCGCGCCGGCAGCCTCGAGCAGGTCGCGCCACTCGACGTGCGAGCGGCCGGTCGCCGCGCGCATCGCCTCGGCACCCATGTTGCGGTCGATCCGGTCGACCATCAGGCGTCCGGTGCGGATGCGGGCACGTCGGGCGCATCGGCCGCCTCGGCGATGCGGATGAAGTCGTCGAGGTCGAGCGCCTCGCCGCGCAGCGTCGGCTCCACCCCGGCGCGCTCGAGCACGGCGGTCGCCGCGCCGGACGACCCGAAGACGCCGGACAGCGCCTGCCGCAGCATCTTCCGCCGCTGCCCGAAGGCGCCGTCGATGACGCGGAACGTGCGGCGCCGGAGCGCCTCGTCGCCGCGCTCCGGGCCGCGCCGGAAGCCCACGAGCACGCTGTCGACGTTGGGCACCGGCCAGAAGATCTGCCGCGAGACCTCGCCCTCGAGCGCCCACTGGCCCCACCAGGCGACCTTCGCGCTCGGCGAGCCGTAGACCTTCGATCCGGGCGGGGCGGCGAGCCGGTGCCCGACCTCCGCCTGCACCATCACGAGCGCCCGGTCGATCGTCGGGAAGCGCTCGAGCAGGTGGATGAGCACCGGCACCGAGACGTTGTACGGCAGGTTCGCGACGATCGCCTGCGGCTCGAAGGGCAGCGCCTCGATCGTGAGGGCGTCGTGGTGCACAACCTCGAGCCGCGCCTCCGGCTGCTTGCGCTCCACGGTCCGCGGCAGCAGCTCGGCCAGCCGCGGGTCGATCTCGACGGCCGCGACGCGCGCGCCGACCTCGGTGAGCCCGAGCGTGAGCGACCCGAGTCCCGGCCCGACCTCGACGACGTCGCGGCCTGCGACATCCGCGGTCCTGACGATGCGCCGCACCGTGTTCGCGTCGACGACGAAGTTCTGGCCCCAGCGCTTCGTCGGCGTCAGCTCGAGCGTCAGCGCGAGCGCGCGGATCTCGGTCGGCCCCAGGAGCGCCTCGGCGCTGCGTCCACCCGGTCGCGCCTCGCCGGCCTGGCTGTCGATGCTCATCCATCGACCCTATGCCGCGCGCGCGGCGGGCGCGCCCAGCGGTCTCGGGCAGGATGCTGAGACCGAGGATGCCGGAACGTGGCCGAATCGTGACCGAGCGGGCGTGACCTCGACCCGACACTGGACATGTCAGAGCGTGCGGGGAGACCGCCCGCCAGAGAGGACACCGCCGTGCGCCGATCCGAGAGCCACTCGCTCACCGCCATCGCTCCTGCTGGCGCGCCGACCGCCCGGTCGCGTCGGATGCTCGGCTTCGTCGCGCTCGCCGGCTCCGCGGCGCTGCTGGCCGCGTGCGCGTCGCCGGGCGCCTCGCCCACCACCGCGCCGCCCGAGCCGAGCGCTGCCGGCGACACCGGCGCCGCGCCCGTGGCGCTCGCCGACGACCTGCTGCAGGCCGAGGGGCTCTTCGATGAGGTGAGCAGCGAGGGCTACGCCGTGCGCTGGCTGGAGCCGGGCGAGTCGATCGCCGTCGTCATCGGCGGCTCGGGCGGGGGTGGCGAGTGCATCCCGCAGCCGCATGCGGCCGAGCTCGGAGCGGTGGGCGCTGCCGTCGTCGTGTCCTTCGACCCGCCCGACGCGGCGATCGCCTGCACGGCCGACTACCGCCTGCACGGCTGGGAGCTCGCCCTCCCGATGAGCGTGCCCGTCGACCTGCCCACCGTGGTGGAGCTCGTGAACCTCCGCGGAGAGGACGAGACCACCGAGGTCCGGATCGGTGCCGACGACCTGCTCGACGCGGGGCCGACCGCCGACCCGCAGCCGTCGCTCATCCCCGAGCCGTCGGCCGAGGGCGCGGCGCCCTCGCCCATCCCGCCCGACCAGCTGCCCGAGGCCGACGTCACGATGCAGGACGCGCAGGTGCGCTGGATCGAGCCGGGACGGCGGCTCGCGGTGATCCTGGGCGGCTCGGGCGTCGCCGGGTGCGTGCCGACGCCCGTCGCCGCGCGCACCACGGGCATCAGCGCCATCGCCGTCTCGTTCGAGTTCCCGAGCGAACCGATGGACTGCAGCGCCGACTTCCACCTCTACGGCTGGCAGTTCGAGCTCGAGGAGCCCGTCTCCGGCACGCTGCCCGCCGAGGTGACCGTGACGGGCACGACCGCTGCAGACAGCTCGACGGTGCTCGCCCTGCAGCCCGACGACCTGCTCAGCGCGCCGTAGTCGTCAGTCCCAGGTGCCGTACGCGCGCAGCGTGTTGGCGGCGGTCTCGGCCGCGATGACGTCGGCCTCGACCCCGAGCCGGTCGGCGATGAAGCGGACGGTGAGCGGCGTGAGGTAGGGGCTGTTCGGTCGACCGCGGTGCGGGGCGGGCGTGAGGAACGGCGCATCCGTCTCGACGAGGATCCGGCTGCGGTCGGCGACCGCGAGCGCCGCGTGCAGGTTCTTCGCGTTCGAGAACGTGACGGTGCCCGCGAACGACAGGTACCAGCCGTGCTCGGCTGCGATCCGCGCGAGGTGCTCGTCGCCGGAGAAGCAGTGGAAGACGGTCGTCTCGGGTGCGCCCACGCGCAGGAGCGTCTCGACCACGTCGTCGTGCGCGTCGCGGTCGTGGATCTGCAGCGCGATGCCGTGGCGCTTCGCGATGTCGATGTGTGCCTCGAACGACTCGAACTGGGCGCGACGCCCGTCGTCGCCGGTGCGGAAGAAGTCGAGCCCCGTCTCGCCGACCGCCCGAACGCGCGGCTGCGCGGCGAGCGCGTCGATGGTGGCGAGCGCGTCGAAGAGCGTGTCGGCGTCGGCGTAGCCGGGCGCCTCGTTCGGGTGGATCGCGACGGCGGCGAGCACGCGCGGGTCCTGCGCCGCGAGCGCCGCCGACCACTCCGACGACTCGACATCGCCGCCCACCTGGATGACGCCAGCGACCCCCGCCTGCTCGGCTGCGTCGAGCGCCGCCCAGTAGGGGAAGTGCTCGCCGTCCTTGATCTCGAGGTGCGTGTGGTTGTCGTAGATCGGCACGCCGAGCGGCTCGGGCACGGGCGGCCGGGTCGTGTCGCGCTTGCCGTCGTCGTGCCGCTCGCGGATGTACTCCCCACCCGGCAGGGTCGTCTCGCGGGGGCCGTCGGAGAGTCGGTCGGCGGTGCTGTCGAAGGGTGCGGTCCCGTCGTGGCTTGCAGGCATGGCCACCAGCCTACGAGCGCGACGCCCAAGCCGATGCCGAGTCCCCGTCCAGGTTCTCCGATGGATCCGATGCCAGCATGGCCGGTGCAACGACCCGTCTGGAGGCCTCCCGGCATGCTGAGACTGCTCGCCCTGCCCGTCGCCGTCGCGGCTGTGCTCGCCTCGAGCGGGTGCGCAGCCGGCGACCGCGGGGGCGAGTCGACGGCGCCGGGCACGACGCCGGCCGAGGCACCGGAGGCGTACCAGTCCCCGTCCGGCGAGGCTCCGGCGGGAGACGATGGCGCGACCGGCGACCCGAACGGCTCCGCCGCGCCCAGCACCTCCCCGCCCTCGGCGATGACCTCGACGGCTCCGAGCCCGAGCGGCGACCCGGGCACGCCCGGCCTGCCCGAGCACAGCGGCGCATCCGTCGACGACGTCCTGCGGCTCGGCGCGGTCGCGACGTGGATCGAGCGGCCCGTGCTCATCGCGCTGTCGTTGCCCGCGACGGCCAGCTGCTGGGCGTTCGCGGGCGCGCCGGAGGTCGAGTCGACGACCCGCATCGTCGTGGCCGTCGAGGTGCCGACCACGTGCGAGGCGCCGGATGGCGCGCGCACCTACGCGATCCCGGTGCCAGCCGGGATCGACGCGAGCGCCGAGGTGGAGCTCGCGGTGGTGGGCCTCGAGCACGAGTTCACGTTGACGCTGCCCGGGCGGTAGCGGCGGCGCGCGGAAGAGTGGAACGGACCACGACGTGCACGGTCCTGCGCTTCACGCGCGTCTAGAACAGCCGTTCGGTGCAACTGCTCGCTGATCGACTCCGTGACGACCCGCGCGCGACCTGCCCGCCCGCTCCCGTCAGCGCGCGAGCCGCGCGAGGGCCTCGTCGAGCCGCTCGAAGTCCTCGTCCATGCCGCCGTCGATGCCGGAGGCCACCATCGCGTCGCAGTCGGCTGCCGACGCGTACGTCGACGTGATCTCGAGCGAGCTGCGGCCGTCGGGCAGGTCACGGAACTCCAGCACCTCGAGCGTGGGCCGGCCGGGCTCCGCCTGGAACTCCCAGGTGTGCACGATGCGCCCCTGCACCACCTCGTGGTACGAGCCCCAGAAGCGCCAGTCGCCACCCATCTCGACCGTGTAATCGAAGCGGCCGCCGGTGCGCGGCTCGAAGTGCTCGACGCGCAGGCGCGAGCCGCGCGGGCCCATCCACTGCGAGAAGATCTCAGCGGTCGTGTGCGCGCGCTGCACCGCGGCGGCGGGTGCCTCGAACTCGCGGCGGTGGACGATCGACTGCGACCCGATGCGCTCGTGGGTGGTGGTGGCCATGCGGCGACACTACGCGCCGCTCCTCCGCTGCGCGTGATCTCGATACGCGGCCGGGCTCCGCCCAACCCGCTCGTCGAGTAGCAGCGCCCTTCCCCGCTCGTCGAGTAGCAGCGCCGGAGGCGCCGCGTATCGAGACGACCTCGCAGCGTCCAGCCGTGATCTCGATACGCGGCCGGACTCCGTCCGGCTGCTACTCGATCAGCAGGGGCCGCCCACCCCGCTCGTCGAGTAGCAGCGCCGGAGGCGCCGCGTATCGAGACGACCCCCCAGCGCACGACAGCCCCGATCTCGATACGCGGCCGGGCTCCGCCCGGCTACTACTCGATCAGCAGAGGGTGCCGGTCAGGCCGCGGGCTGCGCCTGCTCGATGCGCGGGAAGAGCGGCGGCACCGTCGTGACGCGGCCAGTGCCCTCCCAGCAGTGCGCCTCGCGGATCGGCTGCGCGAGCACGTCGCCCTCGCCCCCGATGGCCGCCCACAGCTTCTGCGCCGACTCCGGCATGACGGGCGCGAGCAGCACCGCGACCGCGCCGATGCCGTGCACGTTCGAGGCGAGCACCGCCGCGAGCCGGTCGCGCTGCGCGTCGTCCTTCGCGAGCACCCACGGCGCCTGCTCGGTGATGTAGCCGTTCAGCCGCTCGACGATCGCCATCGCGGCGTCGACCGACTCGTCGATCGCGAACCGGTCGATCGCCTCGTCGGCGCGACGCACCGCATCCGCCACGATCGTCTGGATGTCGTCGTCGATGGCGACCGCCGGCACGACGCCGTCGCAGTACTTGTGCACCATCGCGATGACGCGGCTCGCGAGGTTGCCGAGGCCGTTGGCGAGCTCGGAGTGGTACCGCGCGTCGAGGTCCTCCCACGAGAACGAGCCGTCGGAGCCGAACGCGATCGCCGACATGAAGTAGTAGCGGAACGCGTCGACGCCGAAGACCCCGGTGATCTGGCGCGGCTCGATGCCGGTCGCCTTCGACTTCGACATCTTCTCGCCACCGACCAGCAGCCAGCCGTGGCCGAAGACGTGCTCCGAGATCTCGAGCCCCGCCGCCATCTGCATGGCCGGCCAGATGACCGCGTGGAAGCGGGCGATGTCCTTGCCGACGATGTGGGTGGCCGGCCAGCGGCGGGCGAAGCGCTCCTCGTCGACGCCGTAGCCGTTGGCGGTGATGTAGTTGAGGAGCGCCTCGAACCAGACGTAGACGACGTGCGTCTCGTCCCACGGCACCTTGATGCCCCAGTCGAAGGTGTTGCGGCTGATCGACAGGTCGTTGAGGCCCTGCTTGACGAACTGCCGCACCTCGTTGCGCACGTGCTCGGGCTGCACGTAGTCGGGGCGCTCGTCGTAGAGCGCGAGCAGGCGGTCGCCGAACTCCGACAGCTTGAAGAAGTAGTTCGCCTCGCGCACCGTCTCGATCGGGCGGGAGTGGATGGCGCAGACGAGCTGGCCCTCGAACTCGCCCGTGCCCGGCACCAGATCGTTCGGCGTCTTGTACTCCTCGCAGCCGACGCAGTACTGGCCCTCGAACTCGCCGTGGTAGATGTACCCGGCCTCCCTCAGGCGCTCGAGGAAGATGCGCACGCCCGCCTTGTGGCGCTCGTCCGTCGTGCGGATGAAGTCGTCGTTCGCGATGTTCAGCAGCTCGAGCTGCGGGATCCAGGCGGTCTCGACCAGTCGGTCGGTCCACTCCTGCGGGCTCACGCCGTTCGCGGCGGCGGTGCGCATGATCTTCTGGCCGTGCTCGTCGGTGCCGGTGAGCATCCAGGTGTCGTCACCGCGCTGCCGGTGCCAGCGGGCGAGCACGTCGGTCGCGACCTCGTTGTAGGCGTGCCCGATGTGCGGCACGTCGTTGACGTAGTAGATCGGCGTCGTGACGGTGAAGCGCTCGGGCATGGGGTCCAGTCTAGGCGCGCGGCCGCAGAGCGGCCGAGCGTGTGACGCCCGGCGTCAGGCGGTCGTCGGATTCGCGAGCGCGGCCTGGTAGAGCGCGTTCCGCGGGTGCCCGGTCGCCTCCGCGACCTCCGCCGCGGCCTCCTTGAGCCGCATCCCGCCGGCCTTGAGCCGCAGCACCTGCTCGACCGCCGCGTCGAGGTCGGCGAGCACGGGCACGGCGCCCTCGATGACGATGACGATCTCGCCCTTCACGCCGGCCCTCGCCCAGTCGACGAGCTCGGCGGCCGTGCCGCGGCGCACCTCCTCGAAGCGCTTCGTGAGCTCGCGGCAGACGGCGATGCGGCGCTCGGGCATCGCGCGGGCGATCGCCTCGATCGAGTCGGCGAGGCGGTGCGGCGCCTCGAACAGCACGAGGGTGCGCTCCTCGCGGGCGACCGAGGCGAGCATCCGGTCGCGCTCCCCCGCCTTCCGCGGCAGGAAGCCGTCGAACGCGAACCGGTCGGTCGGCAGGCCCGAGAGGGCGAGCGCCGTGAGCACCGCGGACGGGCCGGGCAGGCACGTCACCGCGACGCCCGCGGCGACCGCGGCCTGCACGAGCCGGAACCCGGGGTCGCTCACGGTCGGCATGCCGGCGTCGGTGAGCACGAGCACGTCCTCGGCGCGAGCGCGCTCGACGAGGGCGGGCGACGCGGCCTCCTCGTTGTGCTCGTGGAGGGCGACGAGCTGCGGCTGCGCCTCAAGGCCCAGGGCACGGATGAGCTGGCGGGCCGTGCGGGTGTCCTCGGCGGCGATGATCGGGGCCGTGGTGAGCGCCTCGCGCAGCCGACCGCTCGCGTCGCCCAGGTTGCCGATGGGCGTCGCGCCGAGGATGATCACGCGGTCGAGGGTATCCCGCGGCTGCGGGAGCCCTCCTGCGATCCGGCCGGCGCTCCACGTGCGCTCGATCGGGCTGAGCCGGTCGCCGACCGGCATGACCGCCTCACACCGCGCTCAGCCCGATCGAGCGCGCGCCCGGCGGGCTCGTCCGGGCGAGCAGTGCGAGAATCGGGCCCGTGACCCTGCCCCGCACCGCCGATGACGCCGACGGCGGCGGCGGCGAGCCGCGCGACGCTGCGCTCGGCGCGACGGCGACGGCGGTGTCGGCCTCCGCACGGTCGCGCGCCGACTCCCCCCGGCTCGCGCGCCTCACCGACGCGTACGGGTCGCTCGAGCGGCGCCTGGCCGAGCCGCGCATCCGCCGGCGCATCGAGATCGCCGCGCCCGTCGCCATCCTCGGCCTCGCCGCGATCGCGCGGCTCGTCGGCCTCGGCAACCCGCACCTGCTCATCTTCGACGAGACCTACTACGTCAAGGAGGGCTGGTCGACCTGGCAGCTCGGCTACGAGGGCGAGTGGGCCGAGGGCGCGAACGAGCGCTTCGAGGCGGGCGACCCGGGCGCGCTGTCAGCGGAGGCCGACTACGTCGTGCACCCGCCGCTCGGCAAGTGGATCATCGGCATGGCGATGGCCGTGTTCGGCATGGGCGACCCGTTCTGGTGGCGGCTGCCCAGCGCGCTCGCCGGCATCGCGCTCGTCGGGCTGACCTACGCGGTCGCGCGCGGCCTGCTGCGATCGGTCGCGTTCGCCTCGCTCGCCGGCTTCTGGATGGCGATCGACGGCTTCGCGATCGTGATGAGCCGCACGGCGCTGCTCGACGGCATCCTCGCGGTCTTCGTGCTCGCCGGCGCCGGTGCGCTGTTGCTCGATCGGCGCGGCTCCCCCGCGCGCACGGTGCGGGCGCTAACCGCCCGGCGCGGCCGCTTCGGCGCGGCGCTCTGGAACCGGCCGTGGATCATCGTCGCGGGCGTGCTGCTGGGCGCAGGCTGCGCGACGAAGTGGTCGGGCGGCGCCTTCCTCGCCCTGTTCGGGCTCTGGATCGTCGTGATGGAGGCGCTCGACCGACGGCGCGCGGGCTACCGGCATCCGTGGCTCGGCACCCTGCTGACGCAGGCACCGGCGAGCTTCGTGCTGCTCGTCGTGCCGGCGGTCGTCGTCTACGTGGCGAGCTACGCCGGCTGGTTCGACGGCGGCTGGGGCAGCCAGCTCATGCTCGAGCGCGCCGACCTGCGCTGGGGCGGACTGCTCGCGTGGGTGCCGCTCGGGCTGCAGTCGCTGTGGGCGTACCACGCCCAGCAGCTCGGCTTCCACGTCGGGCTCACGAACGACCACGCCTACCAGTCGCCCGCGATCGAGTGGCTCTGGCTGGGGCGCCCGACCGGCTTCAAGATGGTCACCGTCGAGGACGGCAGCTGGTGGATCACGGCAGTGCCGAACCTGCTCGTCTGGTACGCCGGCGTGCTCGCGCTCGGCTTCCTGCTCTTCCACGTCGGCCGCACGCTCGACCGCCGCGCCGCCTTCCTGCTGCTCGCCGTCGCGGCCGGCTACGTGCCGTGGCTGCTCTTCCCCGACCGCACCATCTTCTTCTTCTACGCCATCGTCTTCCTGCCGTTCCTGATCATCGGCCTCGCCTTCACGCTGCAGCAGCTCGTCGCGCTGCGCTCCCCCGCACGGGCCGCCGTCGGCGCGGATGCGCGCACCGCCCTCGACGAGGACGTCGCGGCCGCGATCCCGCCCGTCCCCGGCACGGAGGCCGCCACGCGGGCCACCGCCTCGGAACCCGTCGACGACGTCGAGTGGCGGGCGGCCGCGTGGTCGATCGTCGCCCTGCTGGTCGTGACGAGCATCCTCGTCGCCGCCTGGTACCTGCCGGTCTGGTACGGCATCCCGCTGCCGGATGCGCTCATGCGGCTGCGGTTCTGGCCGCCGAGCTGGCCCTGACGCTGGCTCAGTAGGGCTGCGGCAGCTCGCAGACGAAGCCCTCGCAGCGGTAGGCAGCGGGTGTGGTCTTGCCCTCGAGCAGCGCGAAGCCTGCGGCCGCGAGCTCGGCCGCCTGCTCGGGAGTCGCGACGAACGCGCCCGGCTCTCGGCGCAGATCCTCCGGCGGATCGCCGATGAGCACGAGCGTGCGCGGCGGCTCCGCGATGCGAGCGGCGACGCGGAGCATCGCGGGACCCGCGATCGGGTTGCGGATGGCCTGGCGCGCGTCGAGGAGGCGAGCCGCGCGGTCCAGGTGGGCGGCGTCGCCGCTGAGCGCGAAGAGGGCGTGCAGCGCGCCGGCGAGCGCTGCCTGGCCCGAGGGCGCGTCGCCGTCGGCGTCGGGACCGAGCTGCAGCGCCGGCCCCTGTGCCGACGTGGCGGCCGGGTCGGGTGCCGCGTCGAGGATCGCGCGCGCGGCGATCGCCCAGCCCGCCTCGCCGGTCGCGGCGGTGAGCGCGAGCAGGCCGCTCGCGAGGTTGCCCGCGTCGGCCGCGGTCGCTCGCGCAGTGGAGGCCCGGCCGTCGAGGCTCGCGTGCACGAGCGCGGCGGGGTCGGCGGCGTGGTGTGCGAGCAGGTGCTCGGCGGTACCGCGGGCGAGCTCGAGCGCGGTCCGGTCGCCGTCGCGCAGCGCGCGCACCGCGAGCGCCTCGATCGCGAGGCCGTTCGCGGCGGTGACGACCAGCCGGTCGAGCGGCGGCCGCTCGACGCCCGCATCCGCCGGCGCGAGGTGCCAACCGCCCTCCACCCGCCGCCCGTCGACGGTGGACTCCGCGTCCTCCGCCACCGCGAAGGCGCCGCCCGGCAGCCGCAGGACCTCGCCGAGGAAGCCGACGAGGCCGCTCGCGACGGATTCGCGGCCCAGCAGCGTCGCCACGTGCAGCAGCTGCGCGTTGTCGACCAGCATCCGCTCGAAGTGCGGCACCGACCAGTCGCGCTGCGTCGCGTAGCGGAAGAAGCCGCCGTCGCGGCCTCGCAGGTGCGAGTAGCCGCCCGCGGCGACAACCGCGTCGTCGCCCGCGGCTGCGTCGAGCAGCCGACTGGCGAGCTGCGGATCGACGTCGACGAGCGCGAGGAGCAGCGGCGCCTGCGGGAACTTCTGCCCGGTGCCGAGCCCGCCGTGCTCCGGGTCCTCCGCTCGGGCGACCGCCGCGAGCGCCGCGCGCGCGGCCGCCGCGTCGGGCGCGTCCCCGTCGACGGCGGCCGACTCGCGCAGCGCCTGCTGCACCTGCTCGGCGGTGCCGGCCACGGCATCCGGCTGCGTCCGCCACGCCTCGCCGATCGCGCCCAGCACGTCGCGGAAGCCCGGGATGCCCTGCCTGGCGGCGGGAGGGAAGTAGGTGCCGGCGTAGAACGGCAGGCCGTCGGGTGTGAGGAACACGCTGAGCGGCCAGCCCAGCTGACGGGTGAAGGCCGACGCGGCGCCCATCAGGGCGGCGTCGACGTCGGGCCGCTCCTCGCGGTCGACCTTCACGGCGACGAAGCCGTCGCGCAGCAGCGCGCCGACCGCCGGGTCGGCGAAGGACTCGCGCGCCATCACGTGGCACCAGTGGCACGTCGCGTAGCCGACCGAGGCGAAGACCGGCACACCCCGCTCGCGCGCCTCGGCGAACGCGTCGTCGCCCCACTCGCGCCAGTCCACGGGGTTGTCGGCGTGCAGCCGGAGGTAGTCGCTCGTCGCTTCGGCGAGCCGGTTGTCGGCGGGTCGCTCCATGCGCCCGACGGTACTCGCGCCGCCTGGCGGCGAGCAGGACGGCGGCGGTGGCGATCGCATGCGAGGCTCGACGGCGTGGATGCGCAGCGCAGGACCGAACCGAGCCGGATCGTCGCCGTGGCGATCGAGCACCCGACGGTGCCGCACGTCGACGCGATCGTCGAGGTGCCGGATGCGGCGTGGGCGAGCGCCGTGCTGCTGCACGGGGCCGGCGGGTCGGCGGCGCATCCGTGGATGGAGGGCGTCGCGCGCGGGCTCGTCGGCGAGGGCGTTGCGGTCCTGCGCGCGAGCTTCCCCAACGCGCAGGCGGGCAAGCGCCAACCGGAGCGAGCGCCGAGCGCGATCGCGACGTGGCACGCGGTGATGGCTGCCGCCCGGGACCTGCTCCCTCACGAGCCGTGGGCGGGCGGCAAGTCGTTCGGGGGCCGGATGGCCGCCGCCGCGGTCGCGGAGGGCATGCCCGCCGCCGGCCTGCTCTACCTCGGGTACCCGCTGCACGCGCCGGGCAAGCCGGAGCGGGTGCGCGACGAGCACCTCGAGGGGATCCGCCTGCGGCAGCGGTTCCTGCAGGGCACGAACGACCCGTTCCAGTCGGGCGACCTGCTCGACCGGCTCGTCGAGCGGCTGCCCGACGGGCGCGTCGACTGGGTCACCGGCGGCGATCACTCCTTCCTGATCGCGGGCGGCGACCGCGACCCGGAGCGGGTGGCGGAGGCGCTCGGGCCACGGATCGCCGCGCTGCTGCGCTGACCGAGCCGGACAGCACCTCGGCCTCGTCGGCGACCGCCCGGCAGGTGTCAGCGGTACGGCACGCGCGGTCGGCGCATCCGATGCCAGTGCACGCACGGCTGGGTCGAGCCGCGCCGCACGCCCGCGCACGGCGGCATGCCCTCGGGCGGCTCGGCCTCGAGCACGATGGTGCGGCCGTCGAGCTCGAGCTCGCGGCTCGTCGACCAGAGGTGCCACGCGGGCTGCACGGCGTTGCCCAGCACCTCGCAGTCGCAGTAGCCACCGCTCGCCTCGAGGCGCCGCTCGAGCTGCGTCGCGCGGGGTGCGACGAGATCGCGGTAGTGCGCAGCGAAGCGCAGGTCGCCGTCGCAGTCGTACCGCTCGAGCACGCGATCGAGGTAGCAGGCGAGGCACTCCCCCGGGTTGGGCGCGAGCCAGGCGTCCAGCAGGCTGCGCACGTAGGACTCGGCATCGTCGGTGATCGATCGCTCCATGCGGCGCAGGATGGCACGGCGAGCGCGTCGGGCGTGCGACGCATCCGCAGGCCTGTGCACAGCCGCCGCGCCGAGTGGAACGCGGGCCCACTCGTGCGCCCGAGCCGGATGGACCCGATACCGGTTGATGGACCCCGCATCTCGGGTCCAGGATCCGGAATGGGGTCCGCGAGCGCGCCGAGTCGCGCCGAAGCGGGGACGCGGGGCGCCATCTGCTTTGCTGACCGCATGCGCGCATGGTCGAAGCAGGAGCTCCTCATCGCGATCGCCGCCGAGCGGGCGGCGCTCGCAGAGCAGCTCGCCGAAGTCCACGAGGCGCAGTGGGCGACGCCGTCGCTCTGCGCCGGATGGACGGTCGAGCACGTCGTGGCGCACCTCACGGCGGCCGCGAGCATCGGGCCGCTGCACTGGATGCGGAGCATGGCGGGCGCGCGCTTCGACGACGCCGTCCACAACCAGCGGCGCCTCGAGGAGCACCTCGGGCCGACCCCCAGCGGCACGCTCGAGCGCTTCCGCGCCGTGATCGACAGCCGCACGGCGGCGTCCGGTCACTGGCCCGCATGGCTCGGCGAGGTGATCGTGCACGGCCAGGACATCCGGATCCCGCTCGGACTGCTGACCCCCACCCCACCGGATCGCGCAGCCCAGGTGGCGGCCTTCTTCGCCGCCCGCGACTTCGCGGTGGCGAGCCGCAGCGCGGTGCGCGGACTGCGCGTGGAGGCGAGCGACGCGGAGCTCGGCGTCGGCGACGGCCCGCTCGTGCGCGGCCCCGCCGTCGCGCTGGTCGTCAGCATGGCGGGTCGCAGCGCGATGCTCGACCGGCTCGAGGGCGACGGCGTCGCGGTGCTCGCCGAACGGATCGCCGCGCCGCGGAACCCGCGCCCCTGACGCGACTCGACCCGCTCCCGCCGACCCGACCCGCTGTACGGGGTCGAGTGGGCGAGAACGGGTCGAGTCGAGCGGCGGGACCGGGCCCGGGTCAGCTGACCTCTGCCGGGTCGGCCGACACGCGGCCGGCCTCGCCCTGGTCGAGCGCGTCGATCGCGGCGAGGTCCTCGGCGGTCAGCTGCACGCCGGCGGCGGCGAGGTTCTCGTCCATGCGCTCGCGGCGGTTCGACTTCGGGAAGACGATCCGGCCCGACTGCAGGTGCCACGCGATCGTCGCCTGCGCCCACGAGATGCCGTGGCGCTCGGCGATCTCGCCGATCACGGTCGACGCGTAGTCGACCTTGCCCTGGCCGAGCGGCCCCCACGCCTCGATCCGGATGTCGTGCTCGGATGCGAGCGCGGTCGTCGCGCGCTGCTGGAACTGCGGGTGCAGCTCGATCTGGTCGATCGCGGGCACGATGCCGGTCTCGAGGATCTCCGGCAGGTAGCGCTCGTCGAAGTTCGAGACGCCGATCGAGGTCGTCAGGCCCTCATCGCGCAGAGCACCGAGCGTCTGCCAGGTCTCCACGGCGCTGCCGGCCGACGGCGTCGGCCAGTGGATGAGGTAGAGGTCGACGCGGTCGAGCCCGAGCTTCTCGAGGCTCTCGCCGAGCGCGGCGCGCGCCTCGGCCTCGCCGCGGCGGTCGTTCCAGAGCTTCGTCGTGATGAACAGCTCGTCGCGCGGGATGCCGCTCGCCGCGATCGCGCGGCCGACACCCTCCTCGTTGCGGTAGATCGCCGCGGTGTCGATGTGGCGGTAGCCGGCCTCGAACGCGTCGAGCACGATGCGCTCGGTCTCGGCCGGGTCGACCTTGAAGACGCCGAAGCCGAGCTGCGGGATCGAGCGTCCGTCGTTCAGCTGCAGGGTGGGGATGGTGGCAGAGGTCATGCGGTCTCCTCGATGTCGGATGTGTCCTCGGGCAGTGCGGCCTGGTCGACGCCGTCGACATGGCGCTCGTCGTGGCCGACGTACTCCGAGAGGGGGCGGATGAGCGAGTTGTTGGCGCGCTGCTCGATGATGTGCGCGGTCCAGCCGGTCACGCGCGCGGCGACGAACAGCGGCGTGAAGATCGGCACGTCGAAGCCGATGAGGGCGTACGCGGGGCCTGACGGGAAGTCGAGGTTGGGCTTGATCGGCTTCCGGTCGGCCATCGCCTGCTCGAGCGCCGTGTACATCTCGAGCGTCTCGGGCGAGCCGTAGTGCTCCGCGAGCCGCTCGAGCGCAGCGCGCATCGTCGGTACGCGCGAGTCGCCGTTCTTGTAGACGCGGTGCCCGAAGCCCATGATCTTGCGCTTCTCGTCGAGCGCGGTCTGCATCCACGCATCCGCCTTCGACGGCTCGCCGACCTCCTGGAAGACCTCCATCACGGCCTCGTTCGCGCCGCCGTGCAGGTGGCCCTTGAGCGCGCCGATCGCTGCGGTGACGGCCGAGTAGAGGTCGGCGAGCGTCGAGGTCACGACGCGGGCGGTGAAGGTGGATGCGTTGAACGAGTGCTCGGCGTAGAGCACCATCGACTGCTTGAACGCCTCGACGACGACCGGGTCGGCCTCCTCGCCGAACGCCATCCAGAGGAAGTTGGCGGCGTAGTCGAGGTCGTCGCGCGGCTCGACCAGCTCCTTGCCGTTGCGGCGGCGCTGCTCGTACGCCACGATCGCCGGGAGCACCGCGAAGAGCGTGAACGCCTTGTCGAGGTCGGCGGAGGGGTCGTCGGCCTTGGGGTCGTTCGCGCCCACGATGCTCACGGCCGTGCGCACGACGTCCATGGGGTGCGCGTGCGACGGCAGCACATCCATCACCGACCGCACGTTGTCGGGCAGGGCGCGGAGCGACCGCTCCTTGGCGCGGACCTCGGCGAGCTGCTCGTCGGTCGGCAGCTCGCCATGCCAGAGCAGGTGGGCGACGGCCTCGAACGGCTGCGTCGCGAGCTCCTGCACCGGGTAACCGCGGTAGAGGAGCGAGTTCGTGTCGGGGTTGACCTTCGAGATCTCGGTGGTGTCGGCGACGACGCCAGCGAGTCCCTTCTTGATGTCGGACTCGGCCATGGTGCTCCTCGATGAACAGGGGGTGCGGGGCGCCATCCGACTCTAGGGCACGGCTCCCTGGCGACCGCCCGAGCGCGTTCCGCCCTGCGCGCAACGCCGCAGCGCCGCGCCGAGTGGCGCTGCCACCACACTCGCCACCGCCCGCGTGCCGGGGAGGACGGATGCGTGGGAGGGTGCTCACCCCGGTCGCCGCCCGTGCCGCGACCGCATCCTTCGCGCTCGAGCGCCCCGCGTCAGCGGTGCCGGAAGCGCGGCTCCCGCTTCTCGCTGAACGCCGCCATGCCCTCCTGCTGGTCCTCGGTGTCGAAGAGCGCCGTGAAGTGCTCGGTCTCGAGCGCGATGCCCTCGGCGAGCGGCATCTCCAGCGCGGCGTCCATGGCTGCCTTCGCGGCGACGAGCGCCGGCAGCGACTTCGCGGCGATCGACGCGGCCATCTCCTGGGCCTCGTCGAGCAGCCGGTCGGCCGGAACGACGCGCGAGATCAGCCCGATGCGCTCCGCCTCCTCGGCGCCGACGCGGCGGCCGGTGAGGATGATCTCGGCAGCCTTCGGATAGCCGAGCGCGCGCACGAGGCGCTGCGTGCCGCCGATGCCGGGGATGACCCCGAGCGAGAGCTCCGGCAGGCCGAAGGTGGCCGAGTCGGCCGCCAGGATGATGTCGCACATGAGCGCGAGCTCGCAGCCGCCGCCGAGCGCGTAGCCCGACACCGCCGCGATCACGGGCTTGCGCACGGCGGCGAATGCCGCCCATCCGCCGAAGTGGCCGTCGGCCCGCATCTCGGCCGTCGACTTCGTCGCCATCTCCTTGATGTCGGCACCCGCGGCGAACGCGCGCTCCGAGCCGGTGACCACGATCGCGCCGACGCCGTCGTCGCCGTCGAGCTCGGTCGCCGCGGCCACGACCTCGCGCATGAGCTGCACGTTCAGCGCGTTGAGCGCTTCGGGCCGGTCGAGGTGGATCCACGCGACGCGGTCGCGCCGCTCGACGCGGATGGTGCGGTAGCCGTTCGTGCTGGGCTCGTTCGTGCTGGACTCGGTGGTGCTGGGCTCGGTCATGCTGCCTCCTCTGGCAGGGCGAGGTCGCCGTCGGGCGCGGGTGCGAAGCAGGCCTCCACCATGGCATCCGGCACCTGCGCGATGGTGGCCGGTTGCCAGGAGGGGCTGCGGTCCTTGTCGACGAGCTGGGCGCGGATGCCCTCGGCGAAGTCGGGCAGGAGGCTCACGTGCGACGAGACCCGGTACTCCTGCTCGAGCGCCTGTTCGAGGGTGGGCAGCGCGGCGGCGCGGCGGAGGGCTGCGAGCGTCACGGCGAGCGCCGTCGGCGAGCGCGTGGCGATGGTGGCGGCGAGCGCAGCGCCGGGCTCTCCTGCCGCAGCGAGCCGCTCGAGGATCGTGCCCAGGTCGTCGGCCGCGAACGCCTCGTCGACGAGCGCGCGGGTGGCGGTGAGCTCGCCGGTGGGCGGGGTGGTGGCGACCGCTGTGATCGCCGCCTCGGCGTCGGTCGTCTCGAGGGCCGCGAGCAGCTCGGGGATCCGCTTCCCCGGGACGAACGCATCCGAGAGTCCGAGCAGGATCGCGTCGGCCGGTCCGACGTGCTCGCCGGTGAGCGCGACGCGGGTGCCGAGCTCGCCGGGGGCGCGGGTGAGCAGCCAGGTCGCGCCGACGTCCGGCACGAAGCCGATCGTCACCTCGGGGAAGCCGATGCGGGTGGACTCGGTGACCACGCGGTGGCGCGCGTGCGCTGAGATGCCGACGCCGCCACCGAGCACGATGCCGTGCTGGATGGCGACGACCGGTTTCGAGGACCGGGCGATCGCGGCGTTCAGCGTGTACTCGTCGCGCCAGAAGGCGCGGGCGGCCGCGCCGCCCGTCGCAGCGACGTCGGCGCGCAGACCGACGACATCCCCGCCGGCGCAGAGGCCGCGCTCGCCGGCGCCGGTGATCGCGATGGTGGCGACGGCGGGGTCGCGCTGCGCGGCGGCGAGGGCCGCGGCGATGCCGCGCACCATGTCGTGCGTGAGCGCGTTGAGCGCCTCCGGCCGGTGCAGCTCGATGGTCGCGAGCCGGCCGCGGCGATCGGTGCGCACGTGCTCGGGCATGGTCCCCATCTTCGCTGATCGAGTAGCAGCCGAAGGCCGCGTATCGAGATCATGTCGTCTCGATACGCGGCCGGCTCCGCCGGCTGCTACTCGACGAGCGGGTGTAGGGGTGCGGACCGCCTAGTGTGTGCGCTCGGGCACCCGCCGGGCGCGCGTGTACTGCGGCGGCCACACCGACGCATCCGCGACGCCGTCGAGCTCGGCCTCGGCGCCGAGCGCCCAGTGCGGGTTGCGCATCCAGGCGCGCGCGAGCATCACCGCGTCGGCGTCGCCATCGACGAGCACCGACTCGGCGTGCGCCGGGTCCTCGATGAGGCCGACGGCGTTCACCTTCGCGCCCGTGGCCGCGCGCACGTCGCGCGCGAACGGCACCTGGTAGCCGGGCTCGAGCGGGATCTCCTGGCGCGGGTCGAGCCCGCCCGAGGAGAGGTCGAACCAGTCGGCGCCTGCCGCGATCGCCACCCGCACGTGCTCGACCGTCATGGCGGAGTCGATGCCGCCGTCGACCCAGTCGGATGCGCTCAGCCGCACCATGAGCGCGGCCTCCGGCACCGCGGCGCGCACGGCCTCGACCACGCGCTCCAGCAGCAGCGTGCGCAGACCGCCCTCACCGACGCCCCACTCGTCGTCGCGGGAGTTCGACAGCGGCGACAGGAACTGGTGCAGCAGGTAGCCGTGCGCCGCGTGCACCTCGACCGCCTCGAAGCCGGCGTCGACCGCACGACGGGCGGCGACGGCGAAGCGCTCGGGCAGCGCCGCGACCTCGTCGGCCGCGAGCGCGCGCGGCGCCGCGTAGCTGCCGAACGCGTCCGAGCCGGCGCTGACGGTCGGCCAGCCGCCCTGCTCGAGCGGCACCGAGCCGCGGCCGCTCCACTCGCGATAGGTCGACGCCTTGCGCCCGGCATGGGCGAGCTGCACGGCCGCCACAGCGCCGTGGGCGCGGATGCGCGCGGCGATCGGCGCGAGCGCCTCGGCCTGCGCGTCGTTCCAGATCCCGAGGTCCTGCGGCGAGATCCGGCCGATCGGCTCGATCGCCGCGGCCTCCGTCATGACGAGCCCGGCACCGCCGCGCGCGAACGAGGTGAGGTGCTCGCGGTGCCAGTCGCCGGGCATGCCGTCCTGCTCCTCGCACGAGTACTGGCACATGGGCGACACCCATGCGCGGTTGCGCACCTCGATCGGCCCGAGCTGCACGGGCGAGAACAGCACGCTCATCGGGGCTCCGCTCCGGGCACCTCGAAGTCGAAGACCCCCTCGTCGAAGGCGCTGTAGGCGGCGTAGTCGTTGAGCTCGTACAGCCGGGCGCGCGTCTGCATGCGCTCCACCGCGCCGTCGAGGGTGCCGGTGTCGCGCAGCCCCTCGAGCTCCCGCTCGATCGCGCCCATCGCGATGCGCAGCAGCGAGACGGGGTGGATCGCGATGTTCACGCCCACGTCCTGCAGCTGCTGATGCGTGAAGAG
The DNA here is from genome assembly GCF_054060915.1 of Agrococcus sp. UYP33. Lineage (NCBI taxonomy): Bacteria > Bacillati > Actinomycetota > Actinomycetes > Micrococcales > Microbacteriaceae > Agrococcus > Agrococcus sp. UYP33. The sequence goes on along the minus strand of NZ_JBSSDR010000001.1, from coordinate 1,764,155 downwards.
CGCGCTCTTGCCGAACTCGGTCATGTTGGCGAGGATCGGCACCTGCACGGCCTCGCGGATCGCCGCGAACTCCTCGAGCGAGGCCATCGCCTCCGGGAAGATCGCGTCGGCGCCCGCGGCCTCCAGCGCCTTGGCGCGGTCCTTGGCCGCCTCCAGCCCCCGGACCCCGCGGATGTCCGTGCGGGCCATGATCACGAGGTCGGCATCGCGGCGGGCCGAGACGGCGGCGGCGATGCGCTGCACCGCCCGGTCGAGCGACACGACCTCCTTGCCGTCGAGGTGGCCGCAGCGCTTGGGGTTGACCTGGTCCTCGAGGTGCAGGCCCGAGACGCCCGCATCCTCGAGCTCGTGCACGGCCCGGGCGACGTTCATCGCCTCGCCGAACCCGGTGTCGGCGTCGATGAGGGTCGGCAGGTCGGTCATGCGCGAGATCTCGCGGCCGCGCTGCGCGACCTCGGTGAGCGTCGTCAGGCCGATGTCGGGCAGTCCCAGCTCAGCCGCCATCACGGCGCCCGAGATGTAGACGCCCTCGAAGCCGAGCTGCTGGATGAGCGGCGCGGTCAGCGGGGTGAACGCCCCAGGGAACCGCTGCAGCGTGCCGGAGGCGAGCCCCGCCCGCAGCGCCTGCCGCTTCTCGGACGGGGTGACGGTCGTCGACAGCACTAGAACAGGCCCTTCGTGGTGCCCTGGTCGACGGTGCCGGCCGGCGCGTAGACGGTGAGCTGGCGCACCTCGTCGACGCTCAGCTCGGGCAGCCGCTCGACGAGCGCGAGGAAGCGGTCGATCTCGGCGTCCTCGACGATGCCCTGCGCGAGCGTGCGCAGCTTCGACACGTACTCGGCGCGGCCGAAGGGACGCGCGCCCGCCGGGTGCGCATCCGCCACCGAGATCTCCTGCTCGATCACCTCACCGGAGGTCAGCGTGATGACGATGCGGCCGCCGAACGCCTTCTTGTCGGGGTCCGGGTCGTGGTAGCGCTCGGTCCAGATCGGGTCCTCGACCGTCGTGATCTTGTTCCACAGCGCGATCGTGTCCGGCCGGCCCGCGCGCTGGGGCGCGTAGGAGTCGACGTGGTGCCAGCCGCCGTCCTGCAGCGCGACCGCGACGATGTACGGGATGGAGTGGTCGAGCGTCTCGCGCGACGCGGTCGGGTCGTACTTCTGCGGGTCGTTCGCGCCCGAGCCGATCACGAAGTGCGTGTGGTGGCTCGTGTGCAGCACGATCGACTCGATGCCCTCCGGGTCGCGCAGCTCGGGCCGCTCGGCCGAGAGCCGGCGGGCGAGGTCGATCCAGGCCTGGGCCTGGTACTCGGCGGAGTGCTCCTTCGTGTACGTGTCGAGGATGCCGCGCTTGGGCTCGCCCGGCGCGGGGAGCGGCACGCTGTACGAGCCCTCCCAGCCGTCGAGCAGCTGCGCGATCACGCCGTCCTCGCCCTCGTAGATCGGCACGGGGCTCGTCTGCCCGCGCATGGCGCGGTCGACCGACTCGACGGCCATCTTCCCGGCGAACGCCGGGGCGTGCGCCTTCCAGGTGGAGATCTCGCCCTTGCGCGACTGGCGGGTGGCGGTCGTCGTGTGGAGCGCCTGGCCGACGGCCTGGAAGATCGTCTCGGCGTCGAGGCCGAGCATCGTGCCGATGCCGGCGGCGGCGGACGGGCCGAGGTGCGCGACGTGGTCGATCTTGTGCTTGTGCAGGCTGATCGCGCGCACGAGGTCGACCTGGATCTCGTAGCCGGTCGCGAGGCCGCGCACGAGGGCGTGCCCGTCGCAGCCCACGTGCTGCGCGACGGCGAGGATCGGCGGGATGTTGTCGCCCGGGTGCGAGTACTCGGCGGCCAGGAAGGTGTCGTGGTAGTCGAGCTCGCGCACGGCGACGCCGTTCGCCCAGGCCGCCCACTCCGGGCTGACGCGGTCCTCGATGCCGAACACGGCGGCGCCGGGTGCGTAGGGGTGGCGCTGCGCCTGCTCGCGTGCCGAGACGACCGGCGGCCGGTTGAGGCTCGCGATCGCGACGGAGGCGTTGTCGATGATGCGGTTGGCGATCATCTCCACGACGTCGGCCTCCACCTCGACCGGGTCGACTGCGACCTGCGCGATCCTCCAGGCGAGCTGCTCCTCGCGGGGCAGGTTCTCGGCGCTCTTGTGGGCTCTCACGTCATGGTGCTGCATGCGCTCGAGCCTAGCCCGGAGCGGTCGGGCGCCAGCCGTTGCCCGATCGTTACGCCGCTCCCGGCCGGTGTCCGGGTTCGCGGCGGGCCGACCGTTGAGAATGGCTCGAGGACGCGTCGCGGCGTCCTCTCCTCCTCCATGAAAGGCACCGCCATGGCCTCCGCCCGTCGCTCCGCCCTCGTCGGCGTCATCGCGCTCGCGATGCTCACCGCCTGCACGCCGACGCCGGCAGCGCCGTCCGCGTCGCCGACGCCGAGCACGACGCCGACGCCGAGCGCGACGCCGACACAGAGCGCGACGCCGACGCCGACGCCGAGCGAGACACCGTCGCCCGCGCCCGCCACGTCGGCGACTCCTCCTGCCTCCGCCTCCGCGACGTGGCCGCGCTGCGCCGACGGCGTCGTCCGGGATCCGGAGGCCGGCTACACCGTGAGCTGGAACGTCGACACCTACGAGGAGCAGATCGCCGCATCAGACCCGCGCACCGGCTTCGAGCCGGAGGGCCTGCTCGACTCGGACGGCGTGCTCTGCTCGGTCGTCTACGACCACCCCGTCGACGGGCCCGGCGCGGGTGTCGGCCGGTTCTCGACCGCCATCGTGCGCGATGCCGACGTGGTGGCCTCGGTGCAGGCGTGGGCGGCCGAGCACGGCTATGAGCCCCTGGAATCGGGCGGCGAGACGACGGAGTACGTGCTCGGCGCCGAGGACGACATCTACGACGCCCGGCTGCACGCGTACGTCCTCGGCGACCCGGCGGACGGCACCGCGGAGCTCGAGAACCTCGAGCGGCGGTCCGGGCTCGACCTCGAGCCCACGGATGTGGTGCTGACCCACGTCGCCTTCGAGACGCAGCAGTAGCGAGACGGAGCAGTAGCGAGTCGAAGTCGCAGCGAGACGGAGCAGTAGCGAGTCGAGGTCGGCGCCACGATCGGGCCTGCCGCGCGCGGTCCCGTCGGCGTACGCTCGGCGCTGACCCTCGAGGAAGAGGCGGCCATGGCTCGGTCGAGTGCCCGCGCATCCCGGTTCCGCCGCTCCCTCGCGGCCATCGCCGTCGCATCCGCCGCCGTGGCGTCGCTCGCCGGGTGCATGAGCGGCGGCGCGCCCGACCGCACCGACCTCGGCGCCACGGCCGCGCCCGCGACGCCCATCGGCGACCCGGGGCCGGAGGCGCAGTGCGGCGACGGCGTCTACACCGAGGGCGACGACAAGCTCGAGCCGTCCACCGACGCGCTGCGCGAGGGCTTCGCGGTGCCGGATGCGCTCGACGGCTTCGACGTGCTGTGCACGCTCAGCTGGCGGATGCTGATGAACGACTGCGAGATGACGTTCTCGCGCGCGTACCTCGACGGCGGCGAGGCGGGCGCGCGGCGATCGGAGATCGACGACGCGCTCGTCGGGTGGTCGACGTCGCACGGCCTCGAGCAGACGGAGATCGGCATGTTCGACGACACCCGCAGCTACGGCATCGAGGTCGACCCGGCCGACGGTGCGGTGTCGACGCTGCTGCAGTGGGATGCGGTCAGCCGCTACGACGGCGCCGACGGGGTGCAGCGCCACGCGGACCACGCCGGCATCCCGCTGGACGGGGCCGACGTGGTCGTCGCCTGGAGCGTGTGCCCGGCGCTGCAGGGGTGGGAGACACCGCCGGCAGGAGGCTGACGGGCTAGGCGCTGCCCACGAGCCGCGCGAACACGACGTAGTTGTTCGGGTAGGGGCTGGAGGCGTCCTCACCCTCGTGACAGGTGATGAGCCGCAGCTCGGCGTCGGCCACCGGGTAGTAGACGGCACGGGTCGGGAACGAGTCCTTGGCGAACGTCTCGGTGCTGTACACCTCGAAGACGGCGACGGATCCGTCCTCGCGCGTCACCATCACCTCGTCGCCCTCGACGAGTCGCGGGAGGTCGTAGAAGACCCCGCTGTCATCGGTGGTGGAGTTGACCTGGCCGAGCAGCACGGATGCGCCGCGCTCGCCGGGGGTCGGCGAGCCGTCGTACCAGCTGCCGGGCGAGCCCTCCTCGCCGGGCGGCACCTCGAGGGCGCCGTCCTCGCGGATGCCCGTGTGGATCAGCGACGCATCCAGGCCGATGGCCGGGATCTGCACGCTGACAGGCGCCGATGCCTCGAGCACCAGCGGTTCGGATGCCGGCGCAGCGCTGGGCGTCTCGGCGGCAGGCGCCTCGGTGGCCGGCGCGCTCGAGGCCGCGGGTGCCGCGGTCGGCGGCTGCTCGCCGCTGGCCGCACTGCATGCGGTGAGGGCGGTGAGGGTGACCACGAGGGCCGCCGCCCCCGCCGTGAGGCGGAGACGACGGCCCTTGTTGTGCTCGATCATGAGATCGATCAGTTGTCGCGGACCACGCGACGACGGACGACGAACACGCCGGCAGCCGTCATGAGCGCGAGCGTGCCACCCAGGGCGACGAGGCCGAGGGCCGAGCCGTCCGTGCCAGCAGCTGCGACGGTCGTGACGTCGGTGTCGACGCCACCGGCCGGCGCGACCTCGAGGACGCCGCACAGCGCGGGCGACGTCGCGGCGAGCGGGAGCTCGGGGACGAGGTCGCTCGGGCTGGTGCCTGCCTCCGGCTGGCCGGCCGGGTCGAGGCCGTGCACGACGACGACAGCGGTGCCGTCAGCGAGCGAGTCCTGCGTGGCCTGGTCGAGCTCGAAGGTCTCCTCGTAGGAGATGGTGTCGCCCGACGGCGCAGCCGCCAGGTCGAGACCGCCCGCGGGGGTCTTGTCCGCGTCGCCCACGGAGAGCGTGGTGCCGATGTCGCCGTAGAACGGGCCGCCCTCGGTGGTGCTGATGATGCCGTCACCGTTGGTGTCCGCGTCGTCGCTCGGGCACAGGCCCTGCGCGGCGATGTGGATGTGCTGCACGTGCGGGTACGGCGCGCCGTCGAACTCCGCCGCGAGGCCGGAGGCGTTGATCGTGACGGTGGCGGTGGCGCCCTCGACGTCGATCCATGCCTCGCCGGTCGCGCCGCTGTTGTTCAGCTCGTCGAGCATCGTGGAGTACGAGCCCTCGGCGTGCGCAGCCATCGCCGGCGCCGTGCTCAGCGCGACCATGCCCAGCCCGAGCGCCGGAGCGACGAGCAGGAGTGCTGATTTCTTCATGGGATGTCCTCTTCCTTGAAGTGTCGGGCCCAGGTGGTTGTGCCCTCTTCCTGCGAGGGGTTCGAGGCGGAGGCTCGGACGGATTGGATGGGTCCGGGCCGCATCCGGCCTGCGCGATCTGGTCTGCGCGATCCGATCGCGACCAATCCCGATGCGGTGCGGCGCCGAACCACTCCGTGCAACCACCGCGCGCGACGACGACATCGCACGCATCACACAGATCGGATGATCCCCATGGTCCACACGAGACGGCTCTCCGCCATCGTCGTCGCCGCCCTGCTGGTGACCGGTTGCGCGAGCGCCGCGCCCGCCGCCGAGAGCCCCGCCCCGGAGGCGTCGCACACGATGCCCGATGGCACCGTGATGACCGGTGAGGAGCACGGCTCGCACGGGACCGGGCACGCGAGCGCCCAGGGGCCGTCCGAGGCCGCCGAGATGGTCTGCGCCGGACAGGTGACCGACGCGATCACCGCGATGCTCGACCTCGAGGGCGAGGTCTCGCCGTCGTCCACCTGGAACGAGCCGATGTTCACGTGCTCCTACGACGTCGACGGCGCGCCGCTCACGCTCTCGGTGCACGACGCGACCGCCCTCGCGGTCGGCGAGGCGCACTTCGCCGAGCTGCAGGCCACCACCGAGGGCGCGCGCGACATCGAGGGACTGCTCGCGCTCGGGATGCCTTCCTTCACGAACGATGCGGGCATCGTCTCGTTCCTCCGCGAGGGCAAGACACTGCTCGTCGACGCCACCCGCCTGCCCGACGAGCTCGCCGGCGGCACGATGACGCGGTCCGAGGTGGCCTACGCCGTCGCATCGGCCGTGCTCGTGTGCTGGGTCGAGCACGACTGAGCCGAAGTGGCGCCGCTCGAGCGCTGAGCGCGCCGTGCCCGCGCAGCGACGGCCGACCGCTCAGCGCTTGTCGACGACCCTCCGCAGGTAGCGGATGCGGTCGCGCAGCTGCTGCATCGACGCCTGTGCGACCGGCGGGCCGCCGCAGACGCGCCGCGACTCCGCGTGCACGAGCGCGTGCGCCTCGCCGCGGCGCTTCGCCACGATCGCGACGAGCGAGTTGAGCAGCTGCCGCTCCTCGCGCATGTTGCGGTAGAGCGGCTCCGGCGCCTCCTGGCTCGGCGGCCGGTCGCGGATGCGCGCGGCCTGGCGCGCGTGCCGTCGCTTGAGCAGGTCGGAGACGTCCTCCGCGTCGAGGAGGCCGGGGATGCCGATGAAGTCGAGCTCCTCCTCGGTCGCCGGCTCGACGAGCTGGCCGAACTCGGCGTCGCCGAACAGCACCCGGTCGAAGGTGGCGCTCGACTCGAGCGGCTCCCACGTGAACGGCGCGGCCTCGCGGTCGTCGCTGTCGCCGCGCTCCGCCGCATCCATCGCGTCGTCGTCGAGCAGCTGGTCGTCGGACTGCTCGCGGTCGAGCGCGTGGTCGCGCTGCCGCTCGAGCTCGGCGGCGAGCGTCAGGAGCGGCGGCACCGATGGCAGGAAGATGGTCGCGACCTCGCCGCGGCGCCGCGAGCGCACGAAGCGGCCGATGGCCTGCGCGAAGAACAGCGGGGTCGACGAGCTCGTCGCGTAGACGCCGACCGCGAGCCGCGGCACGTCGACGCCCTCTGACACCATCCGCACCGCCACCATCCAGCGCTGCGTGCCATCGGAGAAGGCGCTGATCCGGTCGGAGCCGCCGGGATCGTCCGACAGCACGACCGTCGGCTCCTCCCCCGAGATGCCGCGCAGCAGCGCCGCGTACTGGCGCGCCTGGGCCTGGTCGGTCGCGATCACGAGGCCGCCCGCATCCGGCACCGTCTGGCGCACGTGCGTGAGCCGCACGTCGGCGCTGCGCAGCACCTGCTGGATCCACTCGCCGCCAGGGTCGAGCGCGGTGCGCCAGGCGCCGTTCGTGATGTCCTTCGTGTCGCCGTGGCCGAGGGTGGCGCGCATCTCGTCGCCCATCGACGTGCGCCACTGCATCGTGCCGGCGTAGGCCATGAACAGCACCGGGCGCACCACGCCGTCGCGCAGCGCGTGGTCGTAGGCGTAGGCGTAGTCGGTGCGCGAGAGGCGGATGCCGCGCTCGTCGCGCACGTACTCGACGAAGGGGATCGGCGCGGTGTCGCTGCGGAACGGCGTGCCCGTGAGCGACAGCCGGCGGGCGGCGGGGCCGAACGCCTCGAGCACCGCGTCGCCCCACGAGAGGGCATCGCCCGCGTGGTGGACCTCGTCGAGGATGACGAGGCTCGGCGCCGAGCGGGTGATGCGCTCGTGCACCGGCGGCCGGGCGGCGACCTGCGCGTAGGTGACGACGACCCCGTGGTACTGCCGGGGGTAGTCGCCGTCACCGTTCGAGAAGTCGGGGTCGAGGCGGATGCCCGCCCGGTGCGCCGCGTCGGCCCACTGCTGCTTGAGGTGCTCGGTGGGGGCGACGACCGTGATGCGGGCGACCGCGCCGCGGCGGAGCAGCTCGGAGGCGAGCCGCAGGGCGAACGTCGTCTTGCCGGCGCCCGGGGTGGCCGCCGCGAGGAAGTCGCGCGGCTCGGTGCGGAAGTACTGCTCGAGCGCCTCCTGCTGCCACGCACGGAGCGGCTGGGCGGTGCCCCAGGCGGCGCGCTCCGGGTAGGTCGGCGGCAGGTGATCGGCCGCGTAGGTGCCGAAGTGCTGGCCCTGCTCGGTGGCGTGCTGCCCGTGCTGCTGCGCCGAGTGCTGGATGCCCTGCTGCCCGGCGAACGCCCCGAACGGGGTTGCTGCGGGCTGGCTGGTCACTCGCTCCATCGTAGGCGCGGCCACCGACCTGCGCCTCGTGCGCGTGTCGCGCGTCCTCGTCCCCTGATCCTCAACGGAGCGGGTGGTAGCGCGAGGTGATAGAGCCCTCGCGGCACCACGTGCTCCGTTGAGACGGGGTTCGTCGCGGTTTCAGGGGCGTGCGCCTAGGCTGACCGCATGCACTACCTGCTCGGTCTCGCAGCGCTCGTCATGGGCGCCGCCATCGCGACGCGCCGCACCCGGCCGACGTGGTTCGTCGTGCTGACGGCCGCGCTCGTCGCCGTCGGCGCGCTGTTCGCCATCCTCAGCTACACGCGCGTCACCGACGGCCTCGGCCTGCTGCCGAACAGCATCATCGGCTGGGTGTTCGTGGGGCTGTCGATCATCACGATGCTCGCGTCGATCTTCGTGCTCGAGCGGCGCGGCGAGCACGGCGAGGAGCTGCCGCCGCTCATCGGCGACAACCCGTTCGACGGCGACACCGACGACTCGGATGACCCGGCGCACGGCACGGCGCGGGGGTCGGAGCAGGGCGTCGCGCACGGCACGGCGGGCTCGACCGCGCATGGCACGGCGCGCTCGGCTGCGAGTGACGCGGCCGTCGCGTCGGTCACCGGCGCCGCGGCATCCTCCGGGGCCGCCGGCGCGGCCGCTGCCGGTGCACCCGGATACGCCGGTGTCGGGGCGTCCGGCACCGAGGCCTACGCAGAGGAGATCGTCATGAACCCCGCCATTCCCGACGACGACACGACGTCGCACCCCGGCCCGAGCGAGGACGCCCACGACGGCACCGCCGTCATCGGCGCCGACCCGGACATCGCGACGGCACCCGCCGAGACCGACGTCGACGCGGCGCCGGAGGGCGACGCCTCGGACGACCAGGGCACGCCCCACCGCTGACGCGCATCCGCTCGCGCGCATCGCCGCGAACGACGAGACGCCCGCCGAGCAGCTCGGCGGGCGTCTCGTCGTCTCGGGGCTAGGCCTTCTCCTCGCCCTTCGTGTCGACCTCCTCGACCCACGACGGCGGCTCGTCGCGGCCCGCCTCCTCGTCGGCGTCGGCGTCCTCAGCGGTGGGCTGGACGATGCCCTGCGCGTGGTGGGTCGGCGCGTAGATGGCGTAGAGGCGCATGGGCTCGTCGCCGATGTTGATGACGTCGTGCCACGTGCCGGCGGGCACCTGCACGCTCCACCCGTCGGAGACCTCCTGCTCGAACGGCAGGTCGTCCTTCGACGGGCCCATCACGACGCGGCCCCTGCCCGCGTCGAGGCGCAGGAACTGGTCGGTGCCGTTGTGCACCTCGAGCCCGATCGAGCTGCCCGGCGGGATCGACATGAGGGTCACCTGCAGGTGCTCGCCGGTCCAGGCGACGGTGCGGTAGTTCGAGTTCTCGCGCGTCGCGGTCTCGATGTCGAACGCGTTGCGCTGCGGTCCGTTGTCGTGGATGTCCATGCTCGGCATCCTGCCCGCGCCCCCTGGGAAGCGCCAGAGTGGCGCCGTCCCCGCTCGCGGACCCCTCCCCGCTACCAGGACCCGAGACCTCGGGTCGCCGTGGCGCGATCGGGTCCGCGCCGAGTCACGCCGCGCGCAGTAGGTGCAGCGAGGGACGCCGGATGCGGGGCACGCCGTAGTCGGTCAGCAGCCGGTCGAGCCGAGTCGGCCGCATGAGGTCGACCCAGATCCAGCGCATCGGGTCGCCGCTCCAGCGCAGATCGTCCTCGCGGGCCTTCTCTTCGGCCAGCGCCTGCGCGCCGGTCTTCCCCTGCCGGTTCGCGAGCTCGCCGTACTTCTGCGCCCCGTCGAACTCCCCGTAGATCGGCCGACGACCCGCGATCCGCCAGCGCATGTCGACCCAGTAGGCCCTGCCCGTGCGACCGAGCACCTTCGGCTGCAGCTCGGGCGGAGCGAAGCCGAGCTGATGGATGAGCACCCGGCTGTAGGACTCCCCGACCGACTCGGCGGCGCGGTCGGCGAAGGCGATCGCTTGCGCCGCCGCGGCCCGTCCTCGCCTGCTCTGGCGTCCGAGTGCGTCCACGATCTGCTCCTTCGTGACGAGCTCTGCTCGCAGCGACCAGTCGATCGCCGCTACCGCGATCCTGGGCTCGCGCCGCCGTCCGACGTCGGCGAGCGCATGTGCGAGGGAGCAGACCCGCAGCCCGCCCACCGTCGTGACATCGAGCGGCTCCAGCTCCACCGCCGAATGCGAGACGCCCGCCTTGCTGCCCGCAGTGCGCAGGTCGCCGGTCGTGAACACTCGATCGGGCTCGAGGCCGAACGGAACGCCGTGGATCGCGAGCGCCGACTCTCGCGCGAACACCGGATGCTCGCGGACGGCGTCGACGGCCTCAATGCGCGCGAGATAGCGCGTCTGCCGGCTGGCCGCCGCCAGGCTCTCCGCGTCGGCGTAGACGCCGAACCGCACCCGCGCCAGGGTCGCGTCACGCTCGGGCTTCCTCGACGCCCCTGCCGCCCGCAGCTCTGCTGCGCGCTGCAAGCGAAGCACGGGCGTCGGTTCTTCGTCGATCGACACGAGCGCACGATGGCAGGACGCCCTCCCTGCCCGTGCCACGCATCCCCTCCCCTGTGGAGCGCCGTTCGCAGCTCCCGCGGAGGGGGCCCTGGGTTCGAGCGTCCAGCCCCACTCCGTCGACCCGAGTTCGCCATGAGGACCCGAGACCTTGGGTCCCCCTGGCGATGCGGGGTCCGCGAAGTGGAGGTGCGGCGGGCGCGGGTGCGCGGGCACAGCGGAGCACGGGAGAATGGAGGGATGCGCATCGAGTACCCGGCTGATCTGCCCGTCAGCGCGGCGCGCGACGAGATCATGGCGGCGATCCGCGACCACCAGGTGGTGATCGTCGCCGGCGCGACCGGTTCGGGCAAGACGACGCAGCTGCCGAAGATGTGCCTCGAGCTCGGCCGCTCGAGCATCGGCCACACGCAGCCGCGCAGGCTCGCGGCGCGAACGATCGCCGAGCGCATCGCCGAGGAGCTCGGCGAAGAGGTCGGCGGCGCCGTCGGCTACAAGGTGCGCTTCACCGACCAGGTGAGCGCGGCGACGCAGATCAAGGTGATGACCGACGGCATCCTGCTCGCCGAGATGCACCGCGATCGCGACCTGCAGCAGTACGACACCATCATCATCGACGAGGCGCACGAGCGCAGCCTCACGATCGACTTCCTCATCGGCTACCTGCAGCGGCTGCTCCCCCGCCGCCCCGACCTCAAGGTGATCGTCACGAGCGCGACGATCGACCCGGAGTCGTTCAGCCGGCACTTCGGCGGTGCGCCGATCATCGAGGTGTCCGGGCGCACCTTCCCGGTCGACATCCGCTACCGCCCGCTCGTCGCGGAGGCGATGGACGAGGACGAGGACGGCGACGGGGAGCCCGACGAGCACGTCGACCTCGACCCGATCGACGGCATCGAGTCGGCCCTCGCAGAGATCGCCCGCGACGACAGCGGCGACGTGCTCGTCTTCCTGCCGAGCGAGGCCGACATCCGCGACGCGCAGGACCAGCTGCAGGGCAGGCTCGGCGCCACCACCGAGATCCTGCCCCTCTACGGCCGCCTGAGCGCCGCCGACCAGCACCGGGTCTTCGAGCGCTCGCACCGCCCGGGCATCCGCCGCCGCGTGGTGCTCGCCACGAACGTCGCCGAGACGAGCCTCACCGTCCCCGGCATCCGGCACGTCATCGACACCGGCACCGCCCGCATCTCGCGCTACTCCGCCCGCAGCAAGGTGCAGCGACTGCCGATCGAGGCGATCAGCCAGGCGAGCGCGAACCAGCGCTCGGGCCGAGCGGGCCGCGTCGCGCCGGGCATCGCGATCCGCCTCTACGCCGAGGCCGACTTCGACAAGCGCCCCGCCTTCACCGACCCCGAGATCCTGCGCACCAACCTCGCCGCGGTCATCCTGCAGGCCGCCTCGCTCGGGCTCGGCCCGCTCGAGGAGTTCCCGTTCCTGCAGCCGCCCGACTCGCGCGGCATCAAGGACGGCCACGACCTGCTGCGCGAGCTCGGCGCCATCTCGGCGAAGGGCGGCATCACGAAGATCGGCCGCGAGCTCGCCCGCCTGCCCGTCGACCCGCGGTTCGGGCGGATGGCCCTGGCCGGCCGCGACGCGGACGTCGCCCACGAGGTCATCGCGATCGTCGCCGGCCTCACGATCCAGGATCCTCGCGAGCGCCCGCTCGAGCGGCGCGAGGAGGCCGACCGGATGCACGCGCGCTTCGTCGACCCGACGAGCGACTTCATCACGCTGCTCGCGCTCTGGCGGCACCTGCAGGCGCAGCAGGCGGCGCTCTCGGGCAACCAGTTCCGCAAGGCTTGCAAGGCGGAGCACCTGAGCTTCCTGCGCGTGCGGGAGTGGCAGGACGTCGTGCGGCAGCTGACGAGGTCGATGGGGCTGAAGCCTCTCCGCTCGTCGAGTAGCACCGAAGGCGCGTATCGAGACGCCAGCCGCTCTGATCTCGATACGCGGTCTGCGACTGCTACTCGATCAACGGAGAAGAGGCGGTCAGTCGACGACGCACCTGGCTCCCTCGCCACGTCCGTCGACGCCGACGCCGTCCACAAGGCGCTGCTCTCCGGCCTCCTCGGCCGCATCGGCACGCTCGACGAGACACAGAAGCCGCAGCAGTCGCGGCCCGGCGACAAGGGCGACAAGCGGCGGATGCGCCCCCGCCCCGAGTACCTCGGCGCACGCGGCGCGCGGTTCCAGATCTTCCCCGGCTCGGCCCTCGCCAAGAAGCCGCCGCACGCGGTCATGGCCGCCGAGCTCGTGGAGACCAGCCGCCTCTTCGCCCGCAACGTCGCATCCATCGACCTCGCGTGGGCCGAGCCGCTCGCCGGCGACCTCGCGAAGCGGCAGGTGTCGGAGCCCCACTGGGAGCGCAAGCAGGGCGCGGTGGTCGCCTTCGAGAAGGTGACGCTCTTCGGCGTCACGATCGTCGAGCGGCGCCGCGTGCAGTTCTCGCGCATCGATCCCGAGCACGCGCGCGAGCTGTTCATCCGCCATGCGCTCGTCGACGGCGAGTGGGACAGCCCCCAGGACTTCGACCGCAGGAACCAGGAGCTGCGCCGCGAGCTCGAGCGGCTCGAGGAGCGCCAGCGGCGCCGCGACCTGCTCGTCGGCGACGAGGCCGTGTTCGACTTCTTCGACGCGCGCATCCCGGCCGACGTCTCTTCCACCCGCAGCTTCGAGGGCTGGTGGCGCGAGGCGCGGAAGACCACCCCCGACCTGCTGACGATGCGCCGCGAGGACCTCACCGGCGAGGACGCGACCGTCGACAGCCAGGCGTTCCCGACGAAGTGGCAGCAGGGCGAGCAGCGGCTGCGGCTCAGCTACCGGTTCGAGCCGGGCGCCGCCGACGACGGCGTCACCGTCCACGTGCCGCTCGCGGTGCTGCCCCGGCTCACGCCCGCCGGCTTCGACTGGCTCGTGCCCGGCATGCGCGAGGAGCTGCTCACGGCGATGATCAAGAGCCTGCCGAAGCACGTGCGCAAGCACGTGGTGCCGGCCGCCGACTGGGCGCGCGGGATGCTCGCCGAGCTGCCGGCCGAGCCGCCGGCCGGCGGCGAGGGCCGCGGCGCCGCCTCCCGCTCGATCGCGGAGGTGCTCGCCGCGCGCATCTCCCGCACCGCCTACGTGCAGGCGGCGGCGACGGATGTCGACTGGCACCGCATCCCGGACCACCTGAAGCCGACCTTCGCGGTCGAGGACGGCCGGGGGCGCCGGCTCGGCGCCGACAAGGATCTCGAGGCGCTGCAGCGGCGCTTCGGCCAGCAGGCCCGCACCCAGGTGGCGAAGGTCGCCGTGAAGGTGACGAGCGACCTCGAGCGCGACGAGGTCGCCGGCTTCGACACCGAGCTGCCGGAGCACATCGACGTGCGGCAGGGCGGCAACACGGTGCGGGCGTACCCGGGCTACGCGATCACCGGGCCGGCGGCGAAGGGCGCGGGGGCCGGCAGGGCGACCGTCGGCATCCGCCTCGCCGCCACCCGCGAGGCGCAGCAGCGCGACCAGCGCGCGGCGGTGCGGCAGCTGCTGCTGCGGCAGGTGCCGAGCCCGGGGCCCTACGTGCAGTCGAACCTCACGGCCGCCGAGAAGCTGGCGCTCGGCGCGAGCCCCTACGCGTCGACCGACCGGCTGTTCGACGACCTCATGCTCGCGATCATCGACGCCGAGCTGGGCACGACCGCTCCGGCGACGGTCGCCGACTTCGAGGCGCTGCGCGCCCGCGTCGCCGACGGCCTCGTCGAGCGGATGTTCGCGCTCGCGTCGCAGGTGGCGCGCATCCTGACGTCCGCCCGGCTCGCCGACCGCGCGATCCGCGACGGCGCGAGCCTCGCCCACATGGCGGCCCTCGCCGATGCCCGCGCGCACCTCGACCAGCTGGTCTTCGACGGCTTCGTCAGCCGCACCGGCCTCGACCGGCTCGGTCGCCTCGAGGTCTACGTGCGCGCGATCGAGCACCGCGTGAAGCGGCTGCCCGAGACGGCCAACCGCGACCGCACCTGGATGACCGAGGTCGAGCAGGCGGTCGCGCTCTTCACCGCTGCAGGCGGCACGCTGCCGCTCGCGCCGGCGGTGACGGATGCCGTCCCCGGCACCGACGGATCGGCGAGGGCGGAGCGGCTCATCACCGCCCGCTGGCTGCTCGAGGAGCTGCGCGTCAGCCTCTTCGCGCAGCAGCTCGGCACCGCAGGTCCCGTCTCGCTGCAGCGCATCCGGAAGGCGCTTGCGGACTGACGCCCGCCGCGGTGGCCGTACGGTGGAAGCCGACCCCGAGGAGTGCAGCACCCATGGAGCCAGACCGCTACGGCCCGAGCGTCCAGCGCAACGCGCTCGCCCCCGGCATCCTGCTGGCGATCGCGCTCGTCGTCGGCACGCTGCTCATCGGCAGCGAGTGGTACGAGACGCTGCGCTTCGTGGTCGCGGTGCTCGCGCTCATCATCGGCTGGTTCGCCGTGCAGGCGAAGCACTGGTGGTGGGTGCCCGTCTTCCTCGCCATCGCCGTCGCCTGGAACCCGGTCGCGCCGTTCGACCTGTCGAGCCAGCTCGGTCTGCTGGCGCACGTCGCGGCCGCGGTCGTCGCGCTCGTCGCCGCGGTGCTCATCAAGGCGCCGCGCGCCGACGCGGACCGCTGACGGCAAGCGGCACGAGCAGGACGCCGCCCTAGAGCGCTGCCTGCGGGATGTGCACGAGCTGCACGCCGCCCGCTGCGATCGCGTCGCGGATCGCATCCGCCACATCGGCCGTCCGCGCCACCCGCCGGCCGGTCGCGCCGAACGCGTCGGCGAGCGCCGCCCAGTCGGGCTGCACGAGGTCGACGCCGACCGGGACGATGCCCCGGTCGACCTCGTTCTGCTTGATCTCGGCGTAGCCGCCGTTGTCGACGCACACGATCGTCAGGTCGAGGCGCTGCTCGACCGCGGTCGCCAGCTCGTTCACGCAGAACATGAGGGCGCCGTCGCCGATGACGGCGACGACGGGACGCTCGTCCTGCGCGACCCGGGCCCCGATCGCGGCCGGTAGCCCGTAGCCGAGGGTCGCGTAGGTCGGTGTGTAGAGCAGCGAGTGCGGCACCGGCTGCACGAGCGTGTTCGCGAGCGCCATGTAGACGATCTGCGACGAGTCGCCCGCCACGATCGCGTCCTCGGGCAGCGCGGATGCGATGCGCTCGGCGAGCGCGACCGTCTCGGGCAGCGCCGCGCGAGTCTCCGCCGCGATCGCCGACCGCACGTCGCCGAGGTCGGGACGCGGGCGGGGCTCCCCCGGCAGCGCGGCGAGCAGCCCGTCGAGCACGGTCGCGCAGTCGCCCTCGATCGCGACGGTCGCGTCGAGGTTCTTGTCGAGCTGCGCCGCCGAGATGTCGACCCGGAGCACGCTGCCGGTCGCGTCGAGGGTCGGCGCCCACAGCTCGGCCTCGCCGAGCTTCGAGCCGAGCACGATGAGCGCATCCGCCGACTCGGCGACCGCGCGGGCCGCGGCGAGCCGCAGGTTGGCGCCGAGCGAGAGCGGGTGGCGCTCGTCGACGGTCGCCTTGCCGTTGAGGGTCGTGAGCACCGGCGCGCCGAGCCGCTCCGCGAGCGCCGTGACGCCGGCGGCGGCGCGGGTCGCCCCGCCGCCCGCGATGATCACGGGCGATGCCGCCCGCTCGAGCATCGCGGCCGCGTCGCGGATCGCGTCGGCAGCACCGCCTGCGGGCGGTGGGGCGGGCCGGGCGATCCGGTCCGCGGCTGGCACCCCGGCAGGGCGCTCGAGCACGTCCAGCGGGATCTCGATGTGCACGGGTCGGGGCCGGCCGGTGCGGAAGAGCGCGAACGCGTCGTGCACGGCCTCCACCGCCTCGGCGGCGCTCGACACGCGCCGCGACCACTCGGCGACGGCGGCGACCATCGCGCTCGCGTCCTTCGTCTCGTGCAGCGTGCCCACGTCGCGGAACTCGGCGCCGAGCGCCACCCCCGGCGACAGCACGATGAGCGGACGCGACTCGCAGAACGCCGTGCCGATCGCGCTCATCGCGTTCTGCAGCCCCGGTCCGGAGGTGGTGATCACGACGCCGGGGAGGCCGGTCTGCTGCGACCACCCGTCGGCACCGTACCCGGAGCCCTGCTCGTGCCGGTTCGTGACCGCGCGGATGCCGAGGTCGGCGAGCGGCCGGTAGAGCTCGAGGTTGTGGGTGCCTGGGATGCCGAAGACCGTCGTCACGCCGTAGGAGCGGATCGTCTCGAGCACCGCACGACCCGCGGTGTCGGCGAACGCGTCTGCCACCGGCCCTGCCTCGACGGCCGTCACGCCGCGTCCTCCGAGCCCTGGTAGCGGCGCTCGCCGCCGACCCACGTCTGCTCGACGCGGATGCTCGAGATCGCGTCGTCGGCGACGGTGAGCGGGTCGTCGCTCAGCACCGCGAAGTCGGCGAGCTTGCCGACCTCGAGCGACCCGAGGTCGTCCTCGCGCCCGAGCGAGATCGCGCCCTCGATGGTGTGCGCCCGCAGCGCGGCGCGCGCGGAGACGCGCAGCCCATCCGGTCCCAGCCTGTGCCCGCGCCGCGTCACCCGCGTCACGGCCGTCTGGATCGCCTCGAGCGGGATCGGCTCCGCCACCGGCGCATCCGACGAGATGGTGAACGGCACCCCCGCCGCCTCGAACTCGCCGAGCGGGTTGAACCGCTCGCCCGGCGTGCCGATCGCCTCCTCGACGCCCTCGCCCCAGTTGAAGTAGTGCTGCGTCTGGTTCACCGGGCGGATGCCGGCGGTCGCCATGCGCGCGATCTGGTCGGGCGAGGGCAGCCCGCAGTGCTCGATCCGGTGACGGGCATCGTCGTCGGGGCGCTCCTCGAGCGCCGCCTCGATCGCCGAGACGACCATCTCGATCGCCGTCGGCGACTGCGCGTGCGTCGCGGTCTGCAGCCCCACCTCGTGCGCGCGCCGGATGAGCTCGGCGTACGCCGCGGGCTCGTGGTACAGCTGCCCCGTGCGGCACGGGTCCCCGACGTAGCCGTCCGGGAAGTAGGCGGTCCAGCCGCCGAGCGTGCCGTCGGCGTAGAGCTTGATGCCCGCGAAGCTCAGGTGGGCGTTGCCGAAGGCGCCGACGAGCCCCATGTCGATCGCGTCGTCGAGCAGGTGCGAGAGCAGGTACATCGACACCCGCAGCTCGAGGCGGCCTGCCTCCGCGAGCCGCAGGTACATGTCGAGCTCGCGGCGCGAGACCTGCGCGTCGCCGATCGTCGTCACGCCGCCGGCGAGGAACCGGCGCGTCGCCGCGTCGAGCTGGCGCAGGTGCTCCGCGGGCTCGTCGGCGAGGTGGAAGTTCGGGCCGTGGTGGCCGATCTTCACGCCGTGCACGCCCGTGAGGATGTTGCAGGCCGCATCCGACAGCTCGCCGGTGAGCTCGCCGTCGGCGTCGCGGAAGAAGGTGCCGCCGTCCGGGTCGGGAGTGTCTCGGTCGATGCCGTTCTGCTCGAGCGTGCGCGAGTTGACGACGCCGCCGTGGCCCGACGCGTTCATGAGGTACACGTCGCGATCGGTCGCGACCGCGTCGAGCTCGAACCGCGTGGGGTGCCGGCCCTCGGCGAGGTTGCGGTGCTCGTAGCCGTAGCCGCGCACCGGCCTCCCCGCGGGCAGCTCGGCCGCGGCGGCGCGCAGGAGCTCGACGATCTCGGTGATGCTCCCCGCCCGCTCCGGACCGCAGTCGACCCAGGTCATCATCTGGCCGTACATGAGGGGATGCGCGTGGGCGTCCACGAACCCGGGCACGACCACGCGATCGCCGAGGTCGACGATCTCGGGCGCGAGCCCGGCGCGGGCGGCTGCGGCGTCGCATGCGGCGCGGTCGCCGACGGCGAGGATGCGGCCGTCGTCGATGAGCATCGCGGTGGCCGACCGGTCGTCGCTCGCGACCGTGTGCACGGCACGGGCGACGACGATGCGGGGTGTCGTCTGGGACGGGCGGTCGAAGGCGGTCAGCTTCCTCACGGCAGCTGGTTCGCCGTCGTGTCGGTGCGGGGCGTGAACGACTCCGTCACGGGCGCGGCGTCGGAGTGCTGCGGCGCGCGCCACGTGCAGACGAAGGCGATCGCGGCCATGGCGGTGAACATCGCGATGACGGACCAGACGGAGCCGGTCCAGGCGATGAGCTGGGTCGCGAACCACGGCGAGAAGCCGGCCCAGAGCGCGGCACCGCACCCGTACGAGAGCGAGATCGACGTGTAGCGGGCCTGGGGGCGGAACATCTGGGCGAGGATCGCGGCGATCGGCGCGTAGGTGGCGCTCATCGCGACCCGGACGAGCGAGGCGAGCAGGAAGACGAGCGGCTCGATCCTGCCGGGCATCGCGAGCAGGAACGGCGCGAACGTCAGCACCGAGGTGATGAGGCCGATGTACATGATGTTCTTCCGGCCCCACTTGTCGCCGAGCCATGCGATCGGCAGCGTGACGAGGAACTCGACGAACGACGCGAGGGTCATGGCGTCGAGGATCAGCTGCTCGCTCAGCCCGATCGGCTCACCGGTCGCGTAGGCGGTGGCGAACGTCGTGGCGAGGTAGTAGCCGCCGGTCGAGACCGGCAGGATGCCGATGCCGAGCAGGATCGGCTTCCAGTTGCTGCGCAGCGCGAAGGCGAGCGGCATGGACTGCTTGCGCCCCTGCACCTTCTCCGCGAACACCGGCGACTCCTCGACCCGGTAGCGCACCCAGAGTCCGACGCCGACGAGCACGATCGAGAGCAGGAACGGGATGCGCCAGCCGCCGTCGATGATGAAGTCGTCGCCGAAGCGCGTCATGATCGCGAAGATGCCGGAGGCGAGCAGCGCGCCCGCGGGGTTGCCGAGCTGCGTGAAGCCGCCGTAGAAGGTCTTCGACTTCTCGGGCGCGTGCTCGACGCTCATGAGCACCGCGCCGCCCCACTCGCCGCCGACGGCCAGCCCCTGCAGCGCGCGGAGCGCGATGAGCAGGATCGGCGCGGCGATGCCGATGTCGGAGTAGGTCGGCAGCAGCCCGACGAGCACCGTCGCGACGCCCATGAGCATGAGGGTGATCACGAGCGAGACGCGTCGCCCGAGCTTGTCGCCGATGTGGCCGAAGAGGATGCCGCCGATCGGACGGACCATGAACGCGACCGCGAAGGTCGCGAAGGCCGCGGCGGTCTCGGCGAGCGGGTCCTCGCTCGGGAAGAAGAGGGGTCCGAAGACGAGGGCCGCCGCCGTGGCGTAGACGTAGAAGTCGTACCACTCGATCGTGGTGCCCACGAAGGCGGCGATGCCTGCGCGTCGAGCCCTGCTGGTCGTTGAGGTCATGGCCGCTCCTTCGCGGTGGGTGGGTCGCGATGGATCGTACGCTCGCCGGAGGGTGCCGCCAAGGCCAGATCGGCGGGATCGAGCACCGCTCACGCCGTTTCTGATCGGATGATCGTCCGAACCACCACCGCCCGTCGTGTGGAAGAGGCTCTACGCTGGCGTCCTGGATGCACGGCCGTGCGTTCCCCGGAAAGATGATCGGAAGCGGACGATGGACTTCGATGCCGCGCTCGTGCGCGCCCTGCAGGAGGACGGCAGGGCGAGCGTCCAGTCGCTCGCGGACCGGCTGCAGCAGTCGCGCGCCGCCGTCTCCGCCCGCTTGCGCAGCATGCTCGCCGACGGCTCCGTGCGGGTCATCGCCGCGGTCGACCCCGCCCTGCTCGGGCAGCACGTGCTCGCGCACGTGTCGATCCGCACGAGCGGCGGTGCTGAGCCGGTGGCCCAGCGCCTGCGCGACCTCGACGAGACCGTGCTCGTCTCCGCGGTCGGCGGCGGGAGCGACCTCGTCGTCGAGGTGCGGGTCCGCTCGACGGAGCGCCTCTACGACCTGCTGACCGACATACGCCGGTTCCGCGGCGTCATCGACATCAGCACGCTCGTCTACACGAGCGTCGTGAAGGGCTTCTTCGTCTCCGACTACCGCGGCGAGCTGCGGATCGACGACATCGACCTCGCGCTGATCGAGCTGCTACAGCGCGACGGCCGCATGAGCTACCGGGCGCTCGGCGACACCGTGCGCCTCTCCCCCTCTGCGGTCACCTCGCGCGTGCAGCGCCTCATCGACGGCGGCGTCGTCAAGATCAGCGCGGTCGAGGCGCGCGGGCTCACCCACCGGCAGCTCTCGATGGGCATCGGGCTCAACCTCACGAGCGACGACGACGCGGTCATCGACGCGCTCCGCGGCTGGCGCGGTGTCGACTTCGCCGCCCGCACGCTCGGGCGCTTCGACGCCATCGCGACCCTCGTCGAGCCGACGACGCGGGCGCTCTTCGAGAGCGTCGAGCGCATCCGGGCCCTGCCGGGCGTGACGCGGCTCGAGAGCTGGGTGCACCTCGCGGTGCTCAAGGAGGACTACGCGCGCACCCTGCGTCCGACGAGCGCCGACGGCTGGGGCGCGTGACGCGTCTAGGCTGTCCTGGTGCGCGCGTACGGTGAGGTGCTGAGGGTCCCAGGGCTCGCGCGCATCATCCTCGCGCAGCTCATCGCGCGCTTCCCCGCGGGCATGTACTCGCTCGGCATCCTCATGCACATCGAGCACGAGCACGGCTCGTACACGGCCGCCGGTCTCGTGCTCGCCGCCTTCTCGGTCGGCATGGCGATCGCCGGCCCCTTCGTCACCCGGCTGATGGCCCGCTTCGGCACCGTCGCGGTGCTCGTGACGACGACCGCCGTGTCGGTGGCCGCGCTGCTGTCGATGGCCACGCTCAGCGTGCCGCTGTGGGCGGATGTGCTCGCCGGCGCCGTCGCGGGCGCCGCGATGCCGCCGGTCACGCCGACCGTGCGCACGCTCTACCCGCGCATGGTGCCGCAGCGGCTGCTGTCGCCGCTGTTCTCGTTCGACGCGGCGCTGCAGGAGATCATCTGGGTCTTCGGGCCGGTGCTGCTGACGCTGCTCGTCTCGGTCATGGGCACCGGACCGACGCTGCTCGTCACGATCGCGATCCAGGCCGTCGGCGCCGCCTTCTTCATCGTCTCGCCGGAGGTGCGGCGGCTGCGCATCCCGCCGACCTCGCGCAAGCTCGGGCGCGTGCTGCGGAAGCCCCCGGTGCTGCTCTCGGTCGTGGTCTCGGCCATGTTCATCGGCGGCTTCTCGGCGGTCGAGGCGGGCGTCGTCGCGACCTTCGGCGAGGGCGCGCTCGAGGCAGGCATCGTGCTCGCCGTCTCGGCGTTCGGCTCGCTCATCGGCGGCTTCGCGCTCGGCAGCCGCGGCATCACGCCGTGGTCGGTCGCGATCCGGCTGACGATCGTGCTCATCGGCATGGCGATCGCGCTGCCGATGACCGAGGTCGTGGGCCTCTCGATCGCGCTCTTCATCGCCGGCATCGGCACCGCGCCCGCGCTCGCCGCGTTCTCGGCGATCATCGCCGGCACGGTGAAGTTCGCCGACACCCCGGAGGCGTACGCCTGGATCGGCACCGGCCAGCTGCTGGGCGCCGCCGTCGGCTCCGCGGTGGCGGGCGTCTGCATCGACGCGATCGGCGGCGTGGGCGGCGTCTGGGTCGCGGTCGTGATGGTGGCGATCGCCGCGACCATCGCGGCGGTCTTCCGCCGCCACCAGCCCGACCTGCGCCACGGCATCGGCGAGCCGCCCGAGACCGCGCCGGTCGAGCTGCCGCGCTGACCGCGGCACCGACAGCCTCCCCCGAGCGAGGGAGGAGCCGAGTGGGCCCAGCCTGCGACAATCGAGCCATGCCCGCCGACCTGCCCCTGCTCGACGGGCGCAGCATGCCCGCGCTGGGCTTCGGCCTCTACAAGGTGCCCGCCGACGAGGCCGGTGCGGTCGTCGACGCAGGACTCGCGGCCGGGTACCGGCTCATCGACGGCGCCGAGCTCTACGGCAACGAGCGCGAGGTCGGCGACGCGGTGCGGCGTGCGGTCGACGGCGGGCTCGACCGCGCGACCCTGACGGTCACGAGCAAGCTCTGGGGCGAGCAGAGCCAGTCGACGGATGCCGTGCGCGCGTCGTTCGCGGCGAGCGAGGCCGCGCTCGGCTCCGCCATCGACCTCTACATGATCCACTGGCCACGCCCGGCGCGCGGGCAGTTCGTCGACGTCTGGCGCGCGCTGATCGCGCTCCGCGACGAGGGCCGGATCCGATCGATCGGCGTCTCGAACTTCACCGACGAGCACCTGCGGCGCATCATCGGCGAGACGGGCGTCACCCCGGTCGTGAACCAGGTGGAGTCGCATCCGTGGCTGCCGCAGCACGAGCTCCGCGCGTTCCACGCGTCGCACGGCATCGTCACCCAGGCGTGGAGCCCGCTCGGCAGGTCGCGGCTGCTCGACGATCCCGTCATCGGGCGGATCGCCGCCGCGCACGGCGTGAGCCCGGCGCAGGCGATCATCCGCTGGCACCTGCAGCTCGGCGGCGCGCTGACGCCGAAGTCGACGCATCCGCAGCGCCTGCGGGAGAACCTCGACGTCGACGGGTTCTCGCTGGACGACGACGACGTCGCCGCCATCGCCGCGCTCGAGACCGGCGAGCGCACCGGCACCCATCCTGACGACCGCCAGTGAGCGACGAGGCAGCTGTGACGAACCCGATCGAGCCGATCGACCCCACCCCCGACCTGCCGCACGCGGTCGCCGTGACGTGGGGCGTCGCCGAGCTGCCGCACCGCGGCCCGAAGCGCGAGCTCACGACCGAGCAGATCGTCGAGGCGGCGATCCAGATCGCCGATGCCGAGGGGCTCGAGGCCGTCAGCATGGGCAAGGTCGCCGCGGCGGTCGGCGTCGCGCCGATGTCGCTCTACCGGTACGTCACCGGCAAGGACGGCCTGCTGCTGCTCATGTACGACACGGCGAGCGAGGTGACGGTGCCCGGCGCGGGCAGCACCTGGCGCGAGCGGCTGCGCGAGTGGGCGATGTTCGTGCGCGCCGCGTACGACGCGCATCCGTGGCTCGCCGACCTGCCGCCCAGCTCCACGCCCACCACGCCGAACCGGCTCGCGATCATCGAAGCGGGCCTCGCCGCGCTCGAGGGTGTGCCCGCGCCCGACCGCATGAAGCTGCCCACGCTGCGGCTGCTGCTCGGCTACATCGCGCTCTACTCGAAGGCGTCGAGCGACGCGGCGGTCGACGAGGACGTGCGGCGTGCGCTGCCCGAGCTCGTGACCGACGAGCGCTTCCCGCTGCTCGCGCCGGCGGTGCGCGCCGGAGCGTTCCAGTCGAACGACGTCGACGACGGCAGCGGCTTCGGCTTCGGCCTCTCGCGCCTGTTCGACGGCATCGAGCGCTGGTTGGAGCGCAACGAGCCCGACGAGCCGCTCGAGCGCCTGCCCGCGTCGATCCTCGACGACAAGCAGGTGCGCGAGGCGGGCAAGGTCGTCGAGGAGGCGCGCGCCAGGCTCCGGCAGGCGGAGGCGAAGGCGGCGGATGCCGTGGCCAGGGCGGCCGAGCGGCTCCACGCGGTCGAGGCGCGCAACGAGGCAGCCGAGGCGCGCGCAGCGGCGAAGGCCGACCTGCGCGCCGCCAAGGCGGAGGCGAAGGCCGCGAAGCGCGGCGACCCCCGAGACTGATCGCGACCGCCCCGACCGGCGTCGCCTGACGCCTGAGTCGTGCGAAAGGTTGGGCTGTGCTTCGGCCGGCGCGCGCGCACGCTGGAAGCATGACCCGCAGACTCCTGTCCATGGCCGGCATCGTCGTCGTCGGCACCGTGCTCCTCACCGGCTGCGGCGCCATGGGCGCCTCGCAGTCGCCGGTCGTCGGCGCGCCCGCCCAGGAGGGCGGCGGCCAGGACGGCGGCGTGCCGGATCTCGGCGGCAGCCCGGCGGAGGAGCCGAGCGTCGGCATCCCCGGCGCCGGCGAGGATCTCGGTGGCGTCGCCGGCGACGAGGACCGCTCCGTCATCATCTCCGGCACCCTCAGCATGCGGGTCGGCGACCCGATCGCGACGGCGGATGCGGTCTCCGACGCGGCCGTCGCCCGCGGCGGCGCGATCGACCGCCGCTCCGAGGGCGCGTCCACCGACTTCGAGCCCGCATGGGCGACGCTCACCGTGCGCGTGCCGGCGGCGGAGGTCGAGACGATGCTCACGGCCCTCCGCGAGCTCGGCGAGGTGACCCGCGTCGACATGGGCGAGGAGCAGGTGACGGCGCAGGTGCGCGACCTCGAGGTGCGCGTGAACGCGGCCCGCACCTCCGTGGACCGGCTCACGCAGCTGCTGACCACAGCCGCCGACACCGAGACGCTGCTCGAGGTCGAGGCGCAGCTCACCGAGCGCACGAGCGAGCTCGAGCAGCTGCGCTCGCAGCAGCGCGCGCTCGAGGACCTGGTGGCCATGTCGACGATCGGCGTCGACATCCGCTCGACCACGGTCGAGGGGCCGACGGGCACGCCCAGCTTCTGGGACGGGCTCGTCGCCGGGTGGGGCGCGTTCCTGGCCTGGGGCGCCGCGGCGCTCTTCGCGCTCGGGCAGGCGGTGCCGACGCTCATCGTGCTCGCGGTGCTCGGCCTGGCCGTCTGGCTCATCGTCCGCCGCGCGCTCAAGCGGCGCCCGCAGCGCGCGACGGTCGCCGGGCCGGCGGTCGAGAACCCGGCGACGCCGACTCCCGTGGAGTGATCCTGCCAGCGGCGCTCGGGCCGCGCGCCTTGCGACATCGGCAACGTCCCGGCGGGGAAAGATTGCGAATACCCTCGACCTGAGGTTGAACTCCGCGCTACGCTCAGCGTCGGTCCTGCTCCCCAGCCCGTCACGAGGTCCCCGCTTGCGCCGCCCGCTCATCCTTGCCGTCATCACCCTTGGTCTCGGCGCCACCTTCATCGCCGTCCCGCCCGCGCCCCCTGCGGTCTCCGCCGACGACATCCCTGCCATCCAGGAGGCGCACTTCGCGGTGATCGACGAGATCGCCTCGTGGGATGCCCGCACGCCCGTCTCGCGCATCGGCACGATCGAGGGCGACCCGGTCGCCGGGACCATCCGCATCGGCTGGGCCGGCGACGTGCCGAGCGAGGTGCGCGCCATCGCCCGCGACGCGCGCGCCCAGGGCATCGACGTCGGCTTCGTCGCGCAGGAGTCGAGCGAGGCGGAGCTGCTCGAGATCGCCTACGACATGGCGGCGTCCATGCCCGTCGAGGGCGCCTTCGCGATCGGCATCGGCCAGGACACGCTCTCGGTCGAGGTGCCCACCGCATCCGCGGCTCGGGCGGCCGGCACCGAGCCCATCGCGGTCGAGGGCGACGTGCGCGAGGTCATCGACGAGGCCGAGGATGCCGCAGCCGCGGTCGGCGCGTCGGTCACCGTCGCGCAGACCGACACCGTGCCCGCCAACGCGGCCGCGGTGCCGCTCGAGGCAGGCGCCGCCATCGACCCGGCGGCGGTCGCCCCCATCCGCACGGCGCGCACCAACGACGTCGCCGTGCTGTCGGGCGGGATGCGCGTGCAGACGCAGTTCCGCAGCGGCTCGTTCGTCTCGTGCACGTCCGGCTTCACCGGGTTCTACGGCCACCGCCCCGTGATCGTCACGGCCGCGCACTGCAGCGACTACGCCGACGACCGCGCGGTGCGCAACGCCGCCGGCACGTCGATCGGGCGCAGCGACCTGGTCGCCGAGCTGAACGACGGCGAGCTGCCGTTCGACCTCGGCGTCATCGCCGCGTCCTACGACGCACGCACGCTCCCCCGCATCTACACCGGCAACACGACGACCGTCGACATCACCGGCACGCAGACCACCTGGCCGCCCTCGGGCTACCAGCTGTGCTCGTCGGGCCAGGTCACCGGCTGGAAGTGCGACCTGACCGCGGGCGGCGCCTACGTCACCTGCTACGGCACCCCGCGCGGCTCGGAGTGCATGCACGTGCAGATCGTGCGCTCGAGCGGCTCCTCGGCGTTCTGCCTCGGCGACTCCGGCGGCCCGGTCGTGAGCCGTCCGACGGATGCCGGCGCGCGCGCGGTGGGCGTCGTGTCGGGCATCCGCGGCACCGGCGGCACCTGCGCCGTCGAGGGGCTCATGGCGCCCGTCTCGCAGCTCGGCACGGTCATCTACGGGCTGCAGCTGCACACCCTGCCGTAGTCGCTGCCGCCGGTCAGGCGAGACGGTGCGTGCGGCGCACCGTCCGCGTCGAGACCACCGGCTGATAGCCAGCATCCAGAGCCACCCGGCATGATGGCCACCATGAGCGACCCCACGCCGACCGACGCTCCCTCCCTCACCGACGCATCCGTCCTGACCGCCGTCGCGGGCTGGATGCCGACCACTCGCTGGTACCCGCTGAAGGGCCAGGAGGTCGACATCGCGCTCGAGACGAGCTACGACCTGGGCGATGCCGAGATCCTGCTGCTGCGCGCGGGCGACACCCTGCTGCAGGTGCCGGTCGCGTGGCGCGACGAGCCGGGCAGCTCCCCGATCGCGCAGCTCGACGGCCGCTGGCTCGTCGACGCGTGCGGCGATGCGGATGCGGTGCAGGCGCTCATCGACGTCGCGACCGGCAGGCGGTCGGTCAACGGCCTCGACGGCGACGCGACCGCCGACCCCGCACCAGCGGGCGACATCCGCGTCATCACGGGCGAGCAGTCGAACACCTCCATCATCGGCGGCGACGGCACCTGGATCGCGAAGGTCTTCCGCGTCGTCTCCCCCGGCGACAACCCCGACGTCGTCGTCACCGGCGCCCTCACGAGGGCCGGCTGCGACCGCATCCCCCACCTGCTCGCGTCCGTGACGGCCGGCTGGCCGGCGGGCGACGCCTTCGTCACCGGTCACCTGCTCGCGGTGTCGGAGTTCGTCGCCGGCGGGCAGGACGCGTGGGAGCTGTTCCGCCAGCACGCCCTCGCCACGCTGCGCGGCGAGCAGCCCGGGGACGCGCCCGACGCCCGAGCGCTCGGCGAGGCGGTCGCGACGGTGCACCGCGACCTCGCGGCGGCCATGGGCACGGCCAGCGCGAGCGAGGCCGACACGCTGCGCTTCATCACCGGCCTCGAGCAGCGCATGGCGTGGGCGCGGCAGGAGGCGGCGGGCGTGCTCGGCGAGCTCCACGACGAGCTGCAGGCGGCCGCCGACCGGCTGCGCGAGGTGCGGCAGCTCGGAGAGCTGCAGCAGATCCACGGCGACCTCCACCTGGGCCAGGTGCTGCGCGGCGCGGACGGCGGCTGGGTGCTGCTCGACTTCGAGGGCGAGCCCCTGCGGCCGATGCACGAGCGGATGGTGCGCGAGCCGCGGCTGCGCGACGTCGTCGGCATGCTGCGCTCGTTCGACTACGCCGCAGGCTCCGCGCTGCAGGAGCTGCCCGACGCCGACGGCGCGGCGGCGGGCGACTGGGTGTGGCAGCGTCGCGCGGAGTTCCTGGCCGGCTACGCGGAGGCGGCCGGAACGGTCGACGAGTCCGACCCCGTCTTCACCGCGCTGCTGCTCGACAAGGCGCTCTACGAGGTCGTCTACGAGGTGCGCAACCGACCGAGCTGGGTGGCGGTCCCGCTCGAGGCGGTCCGCGCGCTCGTCACCGCCCCCGACGGGCCTAGCAGCGCTCCGGGGCAGGCGCCCGTCGAGTAGTCGCCGGCGGCCTGGCGCCTCGGGACGTCGATTGCGCGTCGGCCGAACCCGAGTACAGTCGCGCTCATGGTCGCCGTTCGTCGGCGAGCACAGCGGGGGCTGACGAAGGATGCGACGATGCGCCCTGCTCACCTCCTCAGCCTGACCGGCCTCCGCTTCTTCGCCGCCCTGCTCGTCGTGCTGCTGCACTTCTCGCAGCGCTTCGACGGGATACCGGGACTGACGACGGTCGCAGCGCTCGGCTACACCGGGGTGACGTTCTTCTTCGTCCTATCCGGCTTCGTCCTCGCCTGGACCCATCAGCGCGACGACACCGCAGGACGCTTCTACTGGCGCCGGTTCGCCCGGGTGTGGCCACTGCATGCGCTGACGACGGCGATCGCCATCGCCGTCGAACTCGCGCTCGGGATGCCGCAGCCCTGGTTCGCCCTGCCCGCCGTCCTCACGCTCACGCAGGCCTGGCTGCCCATCGAGGCGAGCACATTCGCCTTCAACGCACCCTCCTGGTCGTTGTCCTGCGAGCTCTTCTTCTACCTCCTGTTCCCGCTGCTGATCCGCCCGCTCGGCCGCCTCCGCCGTCCCATCCGCGCATCCGCGGTCGTCTTCGCGGCGCTCGTCGCCGTCGGCCTGGCCTGCGCGTTCCTGCTGCCCAGAGAGCAACTGGCCCTGGTGCTGTACACGCTGCCTCCGTACCGGCTCGGGGAGTTCGTCATCGGCGTCCTGCTGGCGATCGCTGTCCGACGAGGATGGCGGCCGAGGTTCACGCTCGCGCGCGCCGTGATCGTCACGACGCTGCTGTACGTCGTCATCGTGACGGCGTCGACGGTCATCCTCGAGTCTCCCCGGCGGCTGCCCTACTTCATCGCCGACCTCTGGATGCTCCCGGGCTTCGCGGCCGTGATCGCGGCCGGCGCTGTCGGTGATCTCGAGGGACGGGGCGGCATGCTCCGGTCGACCCCGATGGTGAGGCTCGGGCAGTGGTCCTTCGCGCTCTACCTGATGCACGTCCCGGTCGTGCAGATCGCTGAGAGGATCGTCGGCGAGCCGGGAGCCGCGGCCACGACCGCCCTGCTCCTCGTCGTCGTCAGCGTCGCCGTGACCGCATCCGGCCTGCTCCACGAGTGCTTCGAGCGCCCGGTCGAACGACGGCTTCGACGGATGGCGAGCAAGAGCCCGCCGCCGCAGCCGTCCGTCAGCGCCTGAGTCGAGGGGACACAGCCGACCGGAACCGCGTGCAAGATGGCTCCATGAGCGACACGAGGCCGGGTGACCCGGCGGCCGCGGCCCGGGCCCGAGTGCCGCGCCGCGCGAGCGTGACGATCGCAGCCCTCGCGGTGATCGCGTCCGTTGCGCTCGCCGTGCTGCTCCTCTGGCCCCGTCCTTCCGTACCCGGCGCGTCGGTGACCCCCGCGCCGACCACGACGTCGCCCGCCGACCCAGCCGACGCCCCGCTCGCCGTCTTCATCGGCGACTCGTACACCGTCGGCACCGCCACACCGATCAGCGGAGCGGGCTTCCCGGCGATGCTCGGCGAGCTGCGGGGCTGGCGCGTGGAGAACCTCGCGATCGCCGGCACCGGCTACTCCACCGGGCGCGCGGACGGGACTTGCGCATCGAGCGGATGCCAGTCGTACATCGGCGTGCTGCCGAGGGCGGTCGACGCCGATCCCGACATCCTGGTCGTCTCCGGCGGCCGCAACGACCTGCAGCGCGCGCACGTCGAGGAAGCGGTGACCACCTTCTACGCAGAGGTGCGGCGCCAGCTGCCGGATGTGCGGCTCATCGTCACGTCGCCGCTCTGGGACGATTCCCCCACGCCCGACGCATTGCTCGCGCTGCGCGAGCACGTCGCAGCGGCTGCCGAGAATGCCGGGGCCGAATACCTCGATCTCGGCGACCTGTTCCTCGACCGGCCCGATCTCATCGCCTACGACGATCTCCACCCGAACGAGGAGGGCCTGGCATTGATCGCCCAGCGGATCGACGAGCTCCTCGCGCGGTGAGCGCTCCGACGACGAAAGAGAGCGCCGCCCCTCGGGGCGGCGCTCTCGTCGTCTGCGTCGGATCAGCGGTTGTTGTACCGGTCGACGATGTCGGCGGGGATGCGGCCGCGCGTCGCGACCTTCAGCCCCTGCGACTCCGCCCACTCGCGGATCGCCGCGGTCTCGCCGCTGCCGCTGCTGCCGCCGCTCCGGCCGGCGGGAGCATTGGTCTTGCGTCGCCCGGAGACGCGGCGCGATGCGCGCACGTAGTCCTCGAGCGCGTTGGAGAACTCCTCGATGTGGGAGTTCGTGAGGTCGATCTCGTAGTCTGCCCCGTCGAATGCGAATCGCACGGTGCGGCCTTCGCCGTCGCCGATCGCATCACCTGAGATATCGTCGACCAGTTGCACCATTGTCTTCTTAGCCATAACGGAGAGAATACTCCCGGATGTCCACGAATCCAATTCGCTTCGCATTCGCCGGATAATGTCCCCCACTTCCTCGCGGCGATTCGCGAGAACAATCGGTGCGGGCGATTGCATTCGCGCAGGCTGATGCCCATGCTCGAACGTCCCAGAGGCATCACCATGCGTCCGTGCGCAATGCTGCCGAGCGTGCCGTGCAGACTGGATGCATGAGCCGGCTCTGGGAGATCCACGCGCGCGCCGTCAGGGCGTCCCTGCGCCGCGTCGGCGCCGTGGGCCTCGCGATCGTCGCGCCCGTCGCGCTCCTCATCACCCTGCTGCCGACGCCGCTGCAGGCGCGCACCAAGCCGCTCGTCGTCCGCGGGCTCGGATGGCTGCACGACCGGACGCTGCTCGAGTGGCTGAGCTGGACGCGACTCGAGGTGCTCGCGAACGTCGCGATGCTCGTGCCCGTCGCGCTGCTGCTGACGTTCGTGCTCGGCGCACGCCGATGGTGGCTCGCCACCGCGATCTGCGTCGCCGCGAGCGCCGGCGTCGAGACGGCGCAACTGTTCATGCCCGCCCGGGTCACGTCCCTGCTCGACGTCGCCGCGAACGGCCTCGGCGCGCTCGCGGGCGCGGCGATCGCGGCGATCGCCGAGGCGATCGTCCTGCGAGCCAGGCGGCGGTCGCTCCGACGCTGACGACCTCAGCGCACGCGCGCTGCGCTCAGTCGCGGCCGTAGATGTCGCGCGTGTAGATCTTCTCGGCGACGTCCTCGAGCTCCTCGGAGCGCCGGTTCGCGACGATCACGTCGGAGCGCCGCTTGAACTCGTCGAGATCGCGGATGATCTCCGACCCGAAGAAGGTGTCCTCCTCGAGCGCCGGCTCGTACAGCACGATCTCGACGCCCTTGGCGCGCACCCGCTTCATCACGCCCTGGATCGACGACGCCCGGAAGTTGTCGGAGCCCGACTTCATGATGAGCCGGTGGATGCCCACGACCTTCGGCTCGCGCCGCAGGATGTCGGCGGCGACGAAGTCCTTGCGCGTGGTGTTCGCCGAGACGACTGCCGCGATGAGGTTCTGCGGCACGTCCTCGTAGTTCGCGAGCAGCTGCTTCGTGTCCTTGGGCAGGCAGTACCCGCCGTACCCGAACGACGGGTTGTTGTAGTGCGTGCCGATGCGCGGGTCGAGTCCCACGCCGCCGATGATCTGCGCGGCGTCCAGGCCGTGCGTCGCGGCGTAGGTGTCGAGCTCGTTGAAGTACGCGACCCGCAGCGCGAGGTAGGTGTTGGCGAAGAGCTTGATCGCCTCGGCCTCGGTCGGGTCGGTGAGGAGCACGGGCACGTCCTTCGCCTCCGCGCCCTCGACCATGAGGTCGGCGAACTGCCGTCCGCGCTCGCCGGTGTCGCCCACCACGATGCGCGACGGGTGCAGGTTGTCGTGCAGCGCGCGGCCCTCGCGCAGGAACTCCGGCGAGAAGACGATGTGCGCGCCCGGGTGCGCGGCACGCATCCGCTCGGTGAAGCCGACGGGCACGGTCGACTTCACGACGATCGTCGCATCGGGGGCGACCGCCACCACGTGCTCGATGACCGACTCGACCGACTTCGTGTTGAAGAAGTTCTCCTGCGGGTCGTAGTCGGTCGGCGTCGCGACCACGACGAGCCCGGCGCCCTCAAAGGCCGCTGCCGCGTCCGTCGTCGCGGTCAGGCTCAGCTGCCTCGTGGCGAGGTAGTCCTCGAGCTCGACGTCGATGATCGGCGAGATGCGCGCGTTCACCTGCTCGACCTTGCGCTCGTCGATGTCCACGGCGACCACGTCGTGGTGCTGCGCGAGGACGACTGCGTTCGAGAGGCCTACGTATCCGGTGCCGACGACGACGATCTTCACAGCTGCTCGTACTCTCTGCCGGCGGGCGCCGACGTCGCTCTCAGGGCGCCGGTGCGGCACCCTGTCAACCCTACTTCGGGGGCGTTCGTGGTCGTTCGCGGCCGGCTCAGAGGCCGGCGACGAACTGCTTGAGCCAGTCCTGCAGCTCCGGGCCGATGTCCTCGCGCTCGGAGGCGAGCAGCACGTTGGCCTTGATGTAGTCGAGGCGGTCACCGGTGTCATAGCGGCGTCCGCGGAAGACGACGCCGTGCACGCCGCCCGCGGCCTCGTCACCGGCGAGCTCGAGCAGCGCGTCGGTGAGCTGGATCTCGCCACCCTTGCCGGGTTCGGTGCGCTCGAGCACGCCGAACACCTCGGGGCGCAGCACGTAGCGGCCGACGATGGCGAGGTTCGAGGGCGCCGTGCCGGCCTCGGGCTTCTCGACGAGTCCGGTCACGCGCACGATATCGTCTTGCTCGGTCGCCTCGACCGTGGCGATGCCATACAGGTGCGCCTGCGACTCGGGCACCTCCATGAGCGCCACGACCGTCGTCTGCAGCGTCGACTGCACCTCGACCATCCGCTCGAGCAGGTGGTCGCGCTCGTCGATGATGTCGTCGCCCAGCAGCACCGCGAAGGGCTCGTCGCCGACGTGCGCGCGTGCCCGGAGCACGGCGTGGCCGAGCCCGAGCGGGTCGCCCTGCCGCGTGTAGTGGATGTTCGCGAGCCCCGACGAGCGCTTCACCTTGGCGAGCCGCTTGACGTCGCCCTTCTTGATGAGCGTCGCCTCGAGCTCGGTGGCGCGGTCGAAGTGGTTCTCCAGCGCGTTCTTGTTGCGCCCGGTGACGAACAGCACGTCGTCGAGCCCTGCGCGCACCGCCTCTTCGACCACGTACTGGATGACGGGCTTGTCGACGACCGGCAGCATCTCCTTGGGCAATGCCTTGGTCGCGGGCAGGAACCGGGTGCCGAGCCCTGCGGCGGGGATGACGGCCTTCGTGACGGAGGTCTGCATGGTGATGAACCTATCGATCGATGGTTACGCGACTGTGTCCGAGAGGCGTCGCGCAGTCGCGGGCGCTACCCGCGCGCCTTCGCCTTCGCCTTCGCCTTCGTCTTGCTCAGCGCGTAGCCCTCGCCATAGGCACCGTAGGCGCCGTAGGCGTTCGCGGCCTTCGCCGGCAGCATCGTCAGGACGACGCCCGCGACGGGCGCGTCCACGTTCTCGAGCATGCCGAGCGCGACGTCGAGCTGATGACGTGTCGCCCTGCCGCTCGCCACGACCATGATCGCCCCGGCGGTGTTGCGCGACAGCACCGCCGCGTCCGTGACGGGAAGGAGCGGCGGGGCATCGAAGAGCACCCAGTCGAACTCGGTCTCGAGCTGCGTGATGAGCGCCTGCATCGACTTGGAGCCGAGCAGTTCGCTGGGATTCGGCGGGATCTGGCCCGACGGCAGCACGTAGAGCGACGACTCGCCCCACATCTGCACGGCGTCGACGAGCTCCGCCCGCCCGATGAGGACGTCCGTGAGGCCCACGCTGCCGTCGATGTTCATGTACTCGGCGACTTTCGGCTTGCGAAGGTCCGCGTCGATCAGGATCACGGTCTCGCCAGCATCCGCGAGCGCGAGTGCGAGGTTCGCCGCAGTGGAGCTCTTGCCCTCGCTCGGCGTCGAGGAGGTGACCACGAACGTGCGGCTGCGACCGTCCACCTCGACGAACTGCAGGTTCGTGCGCAGGGTGCGGTAGGCCTCGGAGCGAGGGCTGAGCGGGTCCGAGTGCACGACGAGCGGACGCTGCTTGGCCTTCGGGTCGAAGGTCATCGAGCCCACCACGGGCAGCTCCGTCACGAGCTTGAGGCCGCGCTCGTCGCGGATGCGGGTGTCCAGCACCTCTCGCAGGAGCGCGATCGCGATGCCGAGCGCCAGACCGAGCAGGGCGCCGAGCGCGACGTTGAGCATCGGCCGCGGACTGACCGGCGTCTGCGGCACGGTCGCCCGCTCCACCGTCGTCAGCTGCACCGGGCTTCCGCCTTCACCCGGTGACTCGATCTCGGCCACGGTGGTCGCGAGGCTCGCCGCGACGGCATCGGCGATGCGTGCAGCGAGCGCCGGATCCTCGTCGACCGCGTTGATCTCGATGATCGTGGTGTCGAGCACGGGGCTGGCCGCGACCGACTCCGCGAGCGTCTGGCTGTCGAGCGTCAACCCGAGGTCTGCGATCACCCGCTCGAGCACGTCCTGGGAGGTCGCGAGACTCGCATACGTCTTCACTCGGGACAGCGTGAAGGAGTTGCCCTGCACCAGCTCGGCGCTGCTACCGCCGCCCTGCGTCGACACGAACACCTGCGTCTGCGCGCTGTACGACGGCTGCTGCACCGTCGCGATCAGCGCACCGACGCCGACGCCGGCAAGCATGAGCGCGAGCAGCAGAATGACGTTCTTCCGCACGACTCGCAGGTAGTCGCTCAGCTCCACGGATGGGTTCCCTTCGGTCGCAGCGCCTCGAGCGAGACGTGCTGTGTTCGCGTCAATACGCGCCATCTCGCGCGACCACTGCTTTCGCGGTGCGCCAGAGGATCTGCAGGTCGGCGATGAGCGACCAGTTCTCTACATAGTAGAGGTCGAGCCGAACCGACTCCTCCCACGACAGGTTCGAGCGACCGCTCACCTGCCACAAGCCCGTGATCCCGGGCTTCACCAGGAACTTGCGGTGCACGTGCTGCTCGTAGAGGTCGACCTCGCGCTGCAGCGGAGGCCGTGGCCCCACGAGCGACATGTCCCCCGCCACCACGTTGAACAGCTGCGGCAGCTCGTCGAGCGAGAAGCGACGGATGAAGCGGCCGACCCGCGTGATGCGCGGATCGTGCTTCATCTTGAAGAGGACGGCGTTGCCGGCGTCATGCCCCTCGTCGCGCTCGTCGAGCAGCGTCGCCAGGACCTGCTCCGCGTCGACGCGCATCGACCGGAACTTGAGCATGCGGAAGGTGCGGCCGCGGAATCCGATGCGCTCCTGCCTGAACAGCACCGGACCCGGCGAGTCGAGCTTCACCGCAAGCGCGAGCACGAGCAGCGGCACGGCGAGGACGAGGATCAGCGCGAGGCTCGCGAGGATGTCGAACATCCGCTTGATGAACCGCTCGGACCCCTCGAAGCGCGGCGTCTCGACATGGATGAGCGGCAGGCCGGCAACAGGCCTCGTGTGGATCCGCGGACCGCCGACGTCCGTGAGCGCCGGCGCGACGATGAGGTGCTGCCTGCCCGGCTCGAGGCGCCAGCTGAGCTCCCGGATCTTCTCGGGCGACAGGTCGTCGCTGCCCGTCAGCACGAGGGTGTGCGCGTTCACACGCGCGAGAGCGTCGATCGAGTCGTCGATGTCGCCGAGCACGGGCACGCCGAGCTTGCGGAGCCGGCCGTTGGCCACCCCTCCCGGCACGCAGACGCCCTGCACGCCGAACCCCGCGCGCTTGGCCGACCGCAGCTGCTCGACGATGTGGGCAACGCCAGCCGCGGAGCCCGCCACCACGACGCGGTTCTGGAAGTAGCCGCGGACGCGCATGCGGGTGAGCCACTGACGCCAGACCTGGCGGGAGATGAGCAGGAAGGCCAGTCCGGTCGGCATCGCGATAGCGACGTAGGTGCGCGCGAACTCGTACTCGGTCAGATATGCGGTGATCGCGATGACACCGAAGACGAAGAACGACGCGTTGAAGACGCGCACGTACTCGGTGGTCCCGGCCCCCAGGACTCGCGCGTCGCGTGAGCCCGAGGCAGCCAGCGCGAAGAGCCACGCTGCAGCGATGATGACGCTGAACCAGGTCGGATCCACGACACCTCGCCAATCGATGCCCTCGACGAGATCGCGGTCGCCCAGCACGGAGAGGTTGACGAACTGCGCGATGCCGACCGCGACGATCACGCAGGCGATGTCGGAGAGCAGGAGGCGCTCGGGGAAGCGGGCGACCCACGGCGGTGACGATCGCCGAAGCGAGATGGTCTGGGACGCGCTCGGGGGGAGGCTGCTCACTGCTTGTCCTCCACCATCCGACGTCTCCGCATCCGCTTCCCAAGAACTTCTAACGTTCACCATGATAAGCCTCAAGGATTCCCGAAGACGCGGCGCGCGATTCTGCCATCCGCTAGATTCCGTGCTTCGTCGGCGACGGCCTGCTCTGAGCCGCCAGCGATACGAGCGCATCGACGGTCCGGGCGGTCCAGGCTGCCACCGCGTCGGCCGACTCGCGGTACACCGAAGCCTGCAGTCGGTACGGGTCGATGATGTCGTAGTCCTCTCGGCGCGCGAGCGCGGGGACCACTCCGCGCATCCTCCCGGCTGCCTCGACGACGCCGTGCATGAACGAGGCGAACCCCTCGGCCCCCAACGGCGCGACCTGCGACTCGAGCTCGCGTGCCGCGAGCACCTCGACGATGCGCGCGAATTCGACGAGTGCGAACGCGCGACGATTCGCGCTCGGCAGGAGGCTGGCAGCGGCACCACGGTGCTCGCGCGACATCCCGAGGATGAGATCCGCGCGCTCGACGTAGGCCGCTTGGATGCGTCGAGCGCGATGCACCTCAGGGTGCGCGATGCCCAAGCGGCGCGCCTCGGCGAGCGCTGGGGCATCCATCGGGCTGCCGTCGAAGCCGAGCGTCCCTGCGCTCTCGACGCTGAGCTGCCGGGTCGCATCGGCCCCGAAGGCGGCGCCGAGGCGCTGCGAGAGCAGCATCGCCGCTTGAGGCGATCGACAGATGTTGCCGGTGCACACCGTCAGGACGCGGAAGCGGGAGCGGTCGCGGTGTGCGACCTCGCGCTGACTCGGCAAGGGCATGCGATCGACGGTAGCGGGAAGAGGTGTCCAGCGTGTTACGGGCACGGCGTCGAACCCGTAAGGCACGACCGAGGTCGCGTCAGCCGACGGCGTCGAGCGCCCGGGCGACGCGATCGACCGCTGCGCCGATGGAGAGCGCGCGCGCGTTCTCCTGGACGTGGAGCCCCACTGCGTCGGCGTACGCAGTGTCCTCCGAGAGGCGACGGACGACCGCTTCCCACGCGGCCGGCTCATCCAGTGGGAGCACATGCCGCTCACGGAGGCCGACGTCGGTGAACAGCATGTCCGCGCAGCCGAATTGGTCGGAGAGCACCAGCGGGATCCCGTGCAGCGCGGCTTCCACCGCGCTGCGCCCGAACGCTTCCCTGGTGGACGTTCCGACATACGCGCGGGCGTTGTCCCAGAGCTCATCCTTCGCGATCCATCCGGGGACGCGAGGGTTGCCTGCCGCCGCCGCGCGCAGCTCCTCCTCGAGGGGCCCCGATCCATACATCGCACCGGGCACGCCGGTCGCCTGCACCGTCCGGATGAAGAGCTGAGGATTCTTGTCTGACGAGTACCGAGCCGCCCACACGATGTCGCTACCGAGCTGCCTCCCCTCGGCCGGTCGCTGCTGCGGCATCCGGATCCCAGGCGCCACGATGCGGTCGACATCGCGGCCCAGCCCACGGGCGAGGATCTCGGTCGTGACCCAGCGCTCCTCGGCGCGACGCAGCGCCAGGCGCTCGAGCCACCGCCACACCGTCCGCTTCGCGAGCGAAGCCTCGTTGCGCTCCGGCCATGGCAGGCCACGCACGTATGCGATCCAGCGGCGTCGTTCCAGCGCCAGCACCATGTCGCTCTGTGGGACGAGGCTCACGACCAGATCGGCGTCCGCGTAGGCCGCTGTCGCGCGCAGCGCACCGCGCAGGCGCATGATCCCGCCGACGCCAGCGGGTTCGGCGACGAACTCGGTCACACCGTCCACCTCGGCCGACCTCCCGCCAGCCGTGCTGGAGACGCCGAGCGCCGCTGTCCAGGGAAGTCCGATCGCGCGTCCGGCCGTGACGAGCTCGATCGCAGAGTTGTAGACGCCACTCCGCGCGATGAGGGGAGCAGCGACGAAGCACACGCGCATCACGACGCTCGCGCCACGTCCGAGACCAGGTCGCAGAGCCGCTCTGCGACCTCGACGTCGGTCAGGAGCCCCGGCGTGCGCTGCGCCTCGGCCGACATGCGGGCTCGTCGTTCCGCGTCCACCGCGAGCAGGCGGAGCTGGGCCGACAGGTCATGCTGGTCCCGAGGCCGGAACTTCAGGCCGTTGACGTCGTGCGTGATCCACTCGGCTGGTCCGCCCTCGTCCGCCACGATCGTGGGACGGCCTGAGGACAGATACTGCAGCACGTTCTGCCCGAGGGGCTCTGGGCGGATCGAGCACTGGACGCAGATGTCGAGGTCCTGCAGCGCCTGAGCGACGTCGGCCACATGGCCCAGGAACCTGACGCGCTCCTGCAGACCGAGCTCCGTGGCGAGCCGCCGGAGGTCATCGACATACGCGTCATGGCCGAACGCGGGCGCACCGAGGAAGTCGAGCGTGGCCGACCGGAGCTCCTCGACGGAGGCGAACGCCCTGATCAACAGTTCCTGGCCCTTCCACGGGTCGATCCTGGCGACCATGCCGACCCGCTGCACCGTCGGCCGCACGAGCGGTGCAGCCGCACCGGACGGCTGCAGCCCCGCAGCGCTGGGGAGCACCACGGCGCGCTCCGTGCGGAGATGCCCGTCGGTCGTCGCCAGCGTCGCCTGCGAGTTCGCGACGACCGCTGCGGCTGCCGGGAGCGCGATGCGCCGCATCAGCTGCGTCGCCAGCCCACCGATCGCGGCCGGCTCGACTCGGTCTCGCAGGTGGAGCACGAACGGCTTCCTCAGCACCCGCGCCGCGAGCGCCACGTAGACGCCGGATCGTGTGGTGTTGGCGACGAAGACGTCGGCCGCCCGGAGCTCAGGCGCTCGGGTCAACGCCAAGACCGTGGACATGATCCGGGCCGCGGCGCCGAGGGGCGCGAAGCGATTGGCCCGACGTGACGCCAACGGCGGCTGCGCGACACCGATCTCCACGTGGTGGACGCCGGGCGCGAGCGCGTCGAACACGGTCTCTCGAGAGGCGCGTCTCGGCGTGACCAGCGTGGCGCTCCAAGGCACCTCGGATCGCAGCACCCGCGCCAGCGCCATCTCCGCGCCGCCCCGCTCGCTGCTGTGGTCGAAGAACGCGACCCGCACCGCTCCCTCGCGCGGGTGCGCGTCACTCACGTCCGATCCGCTTCGGATGCGTCGATGCGAGCGATCTCCCGGTGCAGCCGCTCAG
Organism: Agrococcus sp. UYP33; assembly: GCF_054060915.1. Taxonomy (NCBI): domain Bacteria; kingdom Bacillati; phylum Actinomycetota; class Actinomycetes; order Micrococcales; family Microbacteriaceae; genus Agrococcus; species Agrococcus sp. UYP33. The sequence continues at coordinate 1,724,670 of NZ_JBSSDR010000001.1, read as the reverse complement.
CGAACCGGTGCTCGCTGAAGAGCGCTGCATGCTCCTTGATGGCCTCCGGGTCCCACTCCCGCGACTGGAAGCGATTGACGGCGTCGACGATCGCGTCGGGCTCGGGAGCGTCGAAGTACTCCCCCGTCTCCCCCTCCTTGATCGTGTCGAGGAACCCTCCCCAGCGGAGCACGACCGCAGGCTTGCCGAAGCTGGCGGCCTCGATCGGCGTCAAGCCGAAGTCCTCGTAGCTCGCCGACACCACAGCGCGGCAGCGGTCGTACAGCCAGCGCATCTGCGCGTCGGACAGCGCTTCGCGCATCACGATCGTCGGCCCGGCCATCGCGGCGATCCGCCTCTGCTCCGGACCGGAACCGACCACCACCAGCGGCAATCCCAGCTCGTTGAAGGCCGCCACGACGGCGTCGACGTTCTTGTACGTCAGCAGGCGAGAGATGCTCAGGTAGAACGGCTGACCGAGCGGCGCGATGTCCACCGCTTCTTGCACTGCATGGATGTCCACGGAGTGAGGGGCCGGCAGCACTTCCGCGTCGATGCCGTAGGCGTCGCGGATCCGCTGCTGCACCACGGTCGAGTTCGCGAAGTACTTCGTCGCAGAGAGCGCCTGCTTCCGATCCCATCGCTTGAGCCCCGCCCGCAGCAGCGCCAGGGCGACCGCCCGCGGCCCGAACCTCGACTTCCCCAGGTAGGCGTCGGCGTGATACAGCCAGCGCGCCGGGGAGTGGCAGTACACGATCTTCGATCCGCTCGCCTGGAAGCCATGGGCCCACCCGCTCGAGCTCACGATCGTGTGCTGAGCGTCGACCCGGATCCGCTGGGCGGCACCCGGCAGGAACGGCAGCGCGAGGCGATGGCGCTTGCGGAACAGCTTGATCCGGTTGAGCGTTCCGGCGCGAACATCGACGCCCGTGAACTCCGGATAGGTCTCGGACGGCTCGTACAGCGTGGTGTGCACGCTCGCCTCCGGGAAGGCTCGGTGCAGCGCGAGCACGACCTTCTCCGCACCACCTCGTTGCGTGAGATAGTCGTGGGCGATGGCGATCCGAGGTCGAGGCACTCGACGATTCTACCGCGGGGGACGCGCCAGGACCCGGTTCGTCGCGATCCTCTGATCTGGCCGCGCGCAGATGGGTCGCCCTTGAGGCACAGCCGCGCATGCCCCGGACGCGTTCGGGGCTCCCGGTAGGGTGGGTGACCAATCGATCGTCGCAGCGTCGCACATCCTCGAGGACATCCCGAATCTGGAGACATGAGTGCCGACAACGCCCGAGCCCGATGCCACAGCCACCAACCGCGTCGCCGTCCTTCGACACAATCTCTTCGTCGCGTCTGAGACCTTCATCCGAGCGCAGGCCGGCGCGCTGACGAGGTATGCCCCGTTCTTCGTCGCTCGACGACCGCTGCACCACACTCCCGCAGACGTGGAGGCGTACTCCTCGAGCGATGGGGCTTCCGCTATCGCCGACCTCCGGTACGCCGTCACCGCCCGCTCTGGCAATCTCGAGCGCGTCCTGCGCGACCACGGCGCCGACGTCATGCACGCCCACTTCGGTCCCGACGGCCTCTACGCGAGCGCTGCTGCGCACCGCCTCGCGCTTCCGCTCGTCGTGACCCTGCACGGCCGAGACGTCACGGTCCGCCCCTCGGAGCTCCTGCGCTCGCGCAAGCCGGTCGCCATTCGCTACGCCCTGGAGCGCCACAAGCTCGGCGATCGTGCCGCGCGGCTCATCTGCGTCTCGGACGAGATTCGCAACGCTGCCCTTCGCGCGGGACTTCCCGAGGACAAGCTGCTCACGCACTACATCGGTGTGGACACCGTGAAGTATGCGGTTCGACCGGGCGAGCGTGAGCCGCTGATCGTCCACGTCGCGCGATTCGTCGAGAAGAAGGGCACGACGGATCTCATCAGCGCCTTCTCGAAGATCAGCGAGCGTCACCCTCATCATCGCCTGGCGCTCATCGGGGACGGGCCGTTGGCGCCGGCCCTTCGGTCCCAGGTGCGCGAGCTCGGCGTCGAGTCGCGCGTCGACTTCGTCGGACGGATCGAGCCGGAGGAGGTGCGCGCGATGGTCGGGCGCGCCGAGGTCTTCGTCCTGCCGAGCGTGACCGCGAGCAACGGCGATCGTGAGGGTCTGCCGATCGCCCTCATCGAGGCGATGTCGCTCGGCACGACCGTGCTCGCCACGCGGCATTCCGGCATACCGGAAGCGATCAACAGCGACGACGTGGGCACCCTGGTCGATGAGCACGACGTGTCGGCGATCGCTGCCGCGCTCGACGAGATGCTCAGCGATCCGCGCGCGACTCGGGAGCTCGGCCTCGCTGGCGCTCGTCGCGTCCGGACGCACTTCGACCTTGCCAAGCAGACCCGCCTCTTGGAAGGGATCTATGACGATGTCCGATGACATGAGGTCGATCGAGTCGCCGCCGCCCGCCGGACCGGTGCTCATCGGCGTGACGAATGCCGTGCTGTCGAACACCGGAGACGCGGCGATCTTCGAGGCGATCACGGTCTCGCTCCGACGAGCGTTCGGCGACGCCTGCCAGATCGTGGCGTTCGACTCGAACGCCGCCGTGACGTCGCGCCTGTACCCCGAATGGGAGATCCACCAGCAGCTCTCCGTCTCCCCACCTCGTGAGCCCGCGCGCCTCCGCAACGTGCTCCAGCGCGTCAGGCATCGCTTGGTACGACTCCTGACCGACGACCGTCGGGCATCCCGGCTCCTGGAGGCACCGCTCGTCCGACGGTCGAGGTTCGCGCGCGCGTACCGGCGCTTCGAGGAGCTGGACGTCGTGGTGAGCAGCGGAGGCACCTACCTCGTCGACCACTACAACTTCGAGGCCCGAGTCCTCGAGCTCCGGCTCGCTGACGTCCTCGGCAAGCGGGTCATCCTGTGGACCCAGAGCATGGGGCCGTTCGAATCATCTCGGGCGGTGTCGCAGATCGAGCGGATCGGCGCCGTGGCTGACGCGGTCTTCTTCAGGGACGATCGGTCCGCCCGAGCGTGGTCACGGCGGGTGCGAGGCTCTGACGCCGAAGCACGAGAGGTGCCGGATGCCGTCTTCGCGTTGACGGCCCCGGCGCCGACTGCATCGACGGCGGCCGTCGAACCGGCCCGACGCGCCCTGCTCTCCGTGCGTGAGTGGTCCCGCGGCGTCGACGCGGCGTCGTTCGACACTGCCGCCTACGCGGCGTCGATGCGATCCGCCGGCGCGCTGCTCTCGTCCAGTGGATGGGACGTCCGCGCCTTGTCGACCTGCCAAGGCGTCCCATCGTATGCGTACGACGACTCCGCAGAGGCCGCACGGATCTTCGCTGGCGTGGACGTCGACGTCGACCGGGAGTTCCACTCCCCGGGTGACCTGCTCAGCGAGCTGTCCTCCACGAGTCTCGTGGTGACCACCCGGATGCACCTCGCGATCCTGTCGTTGATCTCCCGGGTCCCGGTGATCGCGATCGCCTACGAGTTCAAGACGCTCGAGCTGTTCGCGAATCTCGGGCTCTCCGACTTCGTGGTCAAGATCGAAGACGTCACCCCCGAGTGGATGACCGAGCGGATCCAGATGCTGTTGGAGGAGCCCGGGCGAGCCCAGCTGTCGCACGAGCGCTTGGCGCAGCTTCGAGCGGAAGCCGATTCGCCAGCCGGGCATCTTCGCAGGCTCCTCCAGCAGTGAACCGAGCTGCCGTCTTCGAGTCGCATGACTACGGCGACGAAGGTGATCGTTCCGGCGTCAACGGCGTGAAGTGGAACGCCATCGCCCTCGTCGGTCGCCAGGGGCTCGTGCTCGCGTTCTCACTGCTCCTCGCTCGGCTGCTCGGGCCTGAGGCGTACGGCATCATCGCCCAGGCGGCGATCTACATCGCGTTGACGACGCTGATCCTCGACCAGGGCCTGACGGCTGCGCTCATCTCTCGCGCTCGAGTCACCCGGGATGTGGCCGGCGCGGCAGTCACGGTCAACTTCCTCCTGGCCGCCGCCTTGGCGGGGCTCTCGGTGCTGCTCGCGGGGCCGATCGCCACGTTCTTCAGAACACCAGAGCTGAGCCTCGTGCTGATCGCCCTCGGGATGGGGCTCATCCTCAAGGCGGCCGCCGTCGTCCCCCGGATGCTGCTCATGAGACGGATGCGCTTCAAGGCCATCGCGGTCGCCGACATCGCGGGCAGCGCCATGGGCGGGATCGCTGGCGTGGTGGGCTTCGCGTTCGGCGCGGACTACTGGGCCCTTGTCCTGCAGCTGATCGTCAGCGACCTCGTCTCCGCCGTCATCCTCCAGTGGGCGGCGCGTCCGCCGGCACCGAACCTCAAGCTGAGCGTGCTCCGCAACGACGCCGGCTTCAGCGGCCGAGTGTTCGCCGGCAACCTGATCTCGTTCGCGTCCCGGAACACCGACAACGTGCTGGTCGGACGATTCTTCGGTGCCGACGCGCTCGCCTACTACTCCCTCGCGTACCGAGTGCTCCTGACTCCGATCCAGATGATCGGCCAGGTCGTCACGCGGGTGCTGTTCCCCGCGATCTCCCGGTCGCGCTCAGACCTGCCTCGCGTCGGCGAGCTCATCCTTCGATCGACCGGTCACATCTCGTTGATCGCGTTCCCACTCATGGGTCTGATCGCGGTATCAGCGCCGGATACCGTCCCCACGGTCCTGGGCGATCAGTGGCTGCCCGCCGTCGGCGTGCTCCAGGTCCTCGCGATCACCGGAGCACGCCAGGCCGTGACGGCGGTCAACGCGCCGGTCCTCCTCGGCCTTGGCCTGGCGCGGACTCACTTGCGCTTCAACATCCTGGCTGCTGGGGTGCAGATATCGGGGATGGTCGCTGGGATGCCCTGGGGATACTTCGGCGTCGCCGTCGGCTACACCGTCGCGGGCATCCTCCTCACCCCGGTGATCTTCGGCCTCCAGGTCAAGCACGCAGGACTGCCATGGGTCCGGCAGCTTCGCGTGCTGACCCCTGCGATCGTCGGGTCACTCGTGGCCTGCGCCGCGTACGGCGCACTCTTCCTCACCGAGCTGCAGCCCTGGGCTCGCATGATCGTCGGCACGCTGGCCGGCATGGTCACGTACGCCGCATACCTTCTTCTCGTCCACCGCCCGACGTTCGACAAGGCCCTCGCGGACGCGAGCGCAGTCGTCCGAGGACGTCGCTAGCGAGCCCCGTTCGTCACGACGCTCAGCGAGCGCTCACGGGGAGGGCTTGAGCCGTGCGCCCCTCGCTGCACGCGGGCGAGGCATGTGCGAAGTTGCCGTCGCTGCGTCCAGGTTCGGCTTGACGGCGAGTGGAGACGCGCAGGCGATGAGGAAGAGCACGCTGACCGACTGCCAGGTCAGCGCGTCGAACGACAGGAACATGAGGCCGACGAACACGACGACCATGCGGGAGAGCCCGTTGCCCCGGCGCAGAGCCATCACCATCCCAGCGATGAGGAGCGTGGTCCCGATGACGCCGGACGCCGCGAGCTCGCGGACGAGCTGGTTGTCGAAGACCGTGACGCCTGTCGTGGTCGTGATCGTGCCGTTGACGAGCAGGTCTCGAGCGTTGTCGCCGTTGCCGAAGATCACAGCGAGAGGGTCCTGCTTCGTCAGCACATCAGTGATCGAACCGAGGATCTGCGTACGGTGCTCGTAGCTCGTCGAGTCGGTGAACCCCTGCAGGCCGAAGAGCGCCCCGACGTCTGAGAGGAGCAGGAGCGCGGCGCCCCCCAGGAGGCCGACGCACACGATGAGAGGGCGTGACGCGGACGAGCGGACGAGCAGCCACATCACCACGATCAGGACCACCGCGAGGATCGCGCTGCGCGTGCCGGAGAGCAGGAGCCCGAAGGCGGCGATGGCGAGCACCCAGATGAATCGCCGGCGACCACGCTCGATCACCATCCAGAGGGCCGCGAGGAACGCGACGCCGGCCACCGTCCCATACGGGATCGGGCCCGCGAAGGTGCCGAGCACTCGACCGGCGAGCCAGGGTGCGATGTGGTTCACGCGCCCTTCGAGCCGATCGGATCCGTCGGGCCTCGGCCAGACGGCATCCGCCCCCAGGAACGCCTCTGACACGCCGAAGGCGACCTCCGCGAGCACGAGGCAGGCCAAGAGCACGGGGAAGTAGTCGGTGCTCGCGACACTCGTGCGACGAGCGAGCACCACGACGAGGATCAGCGCCACCGTTGTCACTGCTCGGAGCGCGGCGGCGCTCGGCGTCAGGAAGACGATGGCGATCGCAGAGGAGTACACCAGGTAGGCCACGAGCAGACGGTTGAGCGCGACGTACTGGCCCGCCTCCCCTGGCGCGCGCCGGAGCACCGCGATCACGCCGATGGCGGCGCTACCGGCCGTCAAGACGACGAGGTGCTCGTCAGACGGGCCGAAGCGCGGGATCATCGCGGCGAGGATCACGATGGCACTCAGGGCGATGTGCGGTACGAAGCGCGGGTGATGCACCAGCAGCACGAAGGCAGCGATGACGACGAGCGCCACCGCGGTGAAGAGGATCATGGCTGGCCTCGGTCCTGGTGTCCGGAGATGCTTCCTCATCCTCCCACGCCGAGCGTCGCGCTCTGCGTCTGGCGGCCTCGCGCGTCCAGGGACCGAGCGAGGTGTCAACGGGTCAGCGACGCGCTTTCGTCCCTGTGGAGTCTCACACTGCGAGAGGTCGCAGGATTCGACCGGACAGCTCCTTCGGACCGAACTCGAAGTTCTGGAACTCGGTCGTAGCCGGGTAGTCGGAGAACTTGTACGCCCCGAACCTGACCTTCGGGCCGTTCGCTCGGTTGTAGCCGAGGGGCACCGGCGCGTTGATCAAGGTCTCGCCGTTCAACCAGACACCGAGCTCGCCCCCGCCAGAGCGGGAGTAGTTCGCGCGGATGACCAGGTTCTGCCACCGTCCCCGGGGCGCGTACCAAGGACCCAGCGTGCGCGTCGTGATGCCCGCGGGCGTCCCGCTTCCCGCCAGGACAGGCACACCATCGTCGGTTCGATAGCTCACGGCGAACCGGTCCCCGGGCAGCTGCTCGAGCGCGAGCTCTGGACCCAGTGCAGAGGAGTCAGCCGAAGCGTTCTTCGTGTACCGGGTCTGGAACAGCACGACCTTCCGGCTGTAGACACCATCGTGCACGGTCGTGTTGACGCGGAACGCGAAGGAGAACCAGTAGGGCCGGTCGTAGTCGAGGCAGTTCGGGACATGCAGCTCGGATCGCACGCCAGCCGGAACGGTGGTCTCACCGATGAACGGTGCCTTGTCCACTCGGAACGAGACGTACGACCAACGAGAAGAGTCGAACGAGGCCGCCCATGTCTCCGGTGGCGCATCGAGCGACGGAGTCATGGATCGAGCCGTGGTTCCCGCCGGGATCGAGTGGCCCGCCACCATTCCCGAGGCCCGCGAGAGACGTGCCTGCGATTCCGGCCGCGACTTGCCGGCGATCCCGTCGATGTTCGTGTAGCGCAGCGGCAGCCAGGTGGACGCGCCGGCGAGCTTGGAGATCCACCCGGATTGCCACCGGCTCCTCGCGACGAGGTAGAACTCGGCGACGGTGAGGCAGGCATCGGGCCCGAACACCTCGGAGAAGGAGATCTTCGGCGACTGTGCGTTCACCTCGACGGGGACACCGATCCAGCCGAAGTCGATCGTTCGAGCCACGAGGTAGAACTCGCTCGCCGCCAGCTTCGGATCGACCACGATGTCGCCGCCGACGTACTCCGTTGGCGCGTAGGGCGGCGCAGCGTAGCGCTCGCCGAGCCAGGGGCTCGAGGCGCCCCCGGAGGTGACCATCAGGTCGCGGATCTCGAACGTCGCCTGCTGGTCCGGCGCGCCATCCCCGGCCTCGCCGGTGAAGACCAGCTTCCAGCCGCTCGTGCCGCCGGGGGGCGCCGTGAGTCTCACCACGCACCGCTCGAAGCTCTGATCTCGGGCGGTGTACACGCGTTCCAGCGTCGTGCTCGTGCTATCGGTGGTCCGGAGCAGGCTGATCATCAACGCTGCTTCTCGATGACCCACGACGTCGGTCATCCGCGCCTTGAAGCTCACCAGGATGCTCTCACCCGGTGCCGCGACCTCGAGGCGTGTACGGACACCGCCGGAGTACCGGGACGTCGTATTGCGCCCCCGCCACCGGATGCCGCCGCCGTCAGCGGCGAGCAGCGTCTTCGGGGCGGTGGACCCGTGCCAATCGAGGCCCTGGGGAAGCGTGTTGCTCCCGATGTCAGCGCCCGTGAACGGGAGCACGGACTGGAGCTTGTTCGGGAGGCGCGGCCCGATCTGGCCCGCGCCGACCACGTATTGCGAACGCGTGACTGCCACGCCCCTTCTGATGACCTCGCCGGTTCCGAGGTTGCAGTACATGAAGGCGGCACTCGCAACCTCAGGGTCAGGGCTCGCGATCTGGAGGGGCGTCCACTTCGGGAGGAAGGTGCCGATCGTGCCAGCCGCCGCAGCCAGGAGAAGGCCTCGACGGCTCAGCTGCTGGGTCCAAGGATCGTTCAGATGCATGAGTGCCTCACGTTCTCGCTACTGAAGAGCTCATGCGGCCAACCCGCCCCGCGCCGAATAGAGCGGCCGAAGCGAGTACGGCGCCTGAGTCGCTCCCTCCAAGAGTACCGAAGCGGCAAGCCTGCGGTCTATGACAAAATGCTTTGACAGCGCAATTTGTAGTTCGACGATCGATCTACTCCCGCGTCTCGCCGACCGCACGGCCGCCGGGCGGGCGTCAGCGGCGTCACGATCACCGAGCCTGTGGGTGCTGGCCTCGTCCCCCCGCGGTACGGGCGGCGCCGTCCGCTCTGGTCCGTGGTCCGCGTGCAGCCCGGTCGGGCTGGTCGCGCTCGGTACGCTGACCTCGTACCCGAGCACAGGAGACCCATGCGCGTACTGCTCACCGGCGGCGCCGGCTTCATCGGCTCCCACACCGCGATCGCACTCGCGGAGCACGGCCACTCCCCCGTCGTGCTGGACGACCTGTCCAACGCGAGCCCCGCCGCGATCGAGCGCGCCGGCAGGCTCGCGGGCGTCGAGATCCCGATGGTCGCCGGCGACGCGGGCGACCGCGAGCTCGTCGGCCGCGTGCTCGACGAGCACGACATCGACGCCGTCATCCACTTCGCGGGGCTCAAGGCGGTCGGGGAATCGGTCGCGAAGCCCCTCACCTACTACCGCGTCAACCTCGGCTCGGCGATCGCGACGCTCGAGGCGATGGCGGCCCACGGCGTCGACCGCTTCGTGTTCTCCTCCTCGGCGACCGTCTACGAGCAGCCGGGCGAGCTGCTGCGCGAGGACGCCCCGGTCGGCATCGACCTCCCGAACCCCTACGGACGCACGAAGGCGATGATCGAGGCGATCATCGCGGACGCAGCCGCTGCCGACCCGAGCCTCCGCGCAGCGGTGCTGCGCTACTTCAACCCGGTGGGCGCGCACGAGTCGGGCGACATCGGCGAGGATCCCAAGGGCGTGCCCAACAACCTCATGCCCTTCATCGCCCAGGTCGCGGCCGGCGAGCGCGAGCGGCTCCGCATCTACGGCGACGACTACGACACCGCCGACGGCACCGGCGTGCGCGACTACATCCACGTCTCGGATCTCGCCGAGGGGCACGTCGCCGCCCTGGAGGCGCTCGAGCCGGGCGTGCTCACCGTCAACCTCGGCACGGGGATCGGCGGCAGCGTGCTCGACGTGCTGCGCGCCTTCGAGCGGGCGGTCGGGCATGCGCTGCCGAGCGAGGTGGTCGCCCGCCGCCCGGGCGACGCTCCGGTGTCGACCGCCGACCCGACCCTCGCGCGCGAGCGCCTCGGGTGGCAGGCGACGCGCACCCTCGACGACGCGGCGAGGGATGCCTGGCGCTGGCAGCAGCGCAACCCGCGCGGCTACCGCGGCTGACGCGCTGCATCCCCGGTCCGGACTCCCGGTCGTGCACGCCGGGTACGCTGGCAGGCATCCATGCTCTGATCCGCGGAAGGATGCGCGTCCTCTATGCCGTCTGAAGGCACCCGACCCTGGGCCTACGCAGGCCTCGGCGCCGCCGCGCTCTTCGCGGTCGGCTCCGTGGTCGCCGTGACGATCGTCGGGGACCAGCGGCGAGCCGATGCGGAGGCCGCGAGCGGGTCGTCGAGCCAGCTGCAGGAGCGCTATGCGACCGCGGCGAGCGCGATCGACGCCTGGGAGGCCGCGCAGCTCCAGGCCCAGTGCGAGGCTGACGCCCGCATCGTGGGCAGCGTGCAGCTCGAGCAGCGCATGGAGGCCGCCCTCGGGGGCGCCGCCATCGTCGAGGACGCGTACATCATCATCGAGGCCGTCGACCGCGCCGCGTTCGAGGAGAGCCGCGCGGCCGCGGTCGAGGCCTTCGCCGCCGGCTTCACGACGGATGACGACGCTGCCGTCGCCGCGGAGTACGAGGGCGTCGCAGACCCGCTCGCCGCGTGCCTGGCGGAGGCGCCGCCGACGACCGAGCCTGCGCCCGCGGGCCTGACGGCGGATGACGTGGAGGCGCTCGAGTCGCGAGCAGCCGCGCTCGATGACGCCGCGCCCGACACCGCACGGCTCGACCAGCTCGACCAGACGGTCACCGCCTTCGGAACCGCCGTGCTGCAGGCCGCGGATGCGCGCGTCGCCGTCAACGGGCTGGGCGCCACCGCCGACGCGCTCGGTGCGGCCACCGAGCCCCTCCGCGCGCAGACGGCGCCGGCCCAGACGATCGACGCGCTGGAGGCGCTCACCGCCCACGCGCAGGCGGCGCTCGACCTGCAGGCGGCCATCGCCGCCGAGCAGGCCGCCGTCGAGGCGCCCGTGGAGCAGGCGCCGGCACCCGCTCCCCGCCCGGTGCAGCCCGCTCCGGCACCGGCTCCGGCGCCGGCACCGGCGCCGAGCGAGCCGACACCGACGGACCCCGGCGACGGCGGCGAAGGCGGCAACGGCGGCGACGCCCCGACGCTCCCCGAGGTGCCGTAGGCCGACGCGGCTCGAGGCCCGGCATCGGCGGCCTCGCGCGGCTCGGGCGCGCCTCCGGCCACGGGGTTAGCCTGAGGCATGAGCGTGCGCCAGCTCGCGTGGCGAGCACTGTACGAGCTGCTCGCTGCCCGGGTGCAGCGACCCGAGTGGGCGTTCATGAACTACGGCTACCTCGTGCAGCCTCCGGCGGACCGTCCCGTGCTCGACGCCGCCGACGAGCCCGACCGCCTCTGCATCCAGCTCTACGACCACGTGCTCACCGGCACGGACCTGCGCGGTGCTGACGTGCTCGAGGTGGGGTGCGGACGCGGCGGGGGCGCGTCGTTCATCGCGCGCTACCGAGCCCCGCGGGCCACGATCGGGCTCGATCTCTCACGTCGTGCCGTCGCCCTGTGCCGCCGGCACCGACGCGCTCCCGGGCTCAGCTTCGTCGAGGGCGACGCGCTCGCGCTGCCGTTCCCCGACGACGCGTTCGATGCCGTCGTCAACGTGGAGTCGTCCCACTGCTACAGCTCGATGGACGACTTCCTCGCGGAGGTGCACCGCGTGCTGCGCCCGGGTGGCAGCCTCCTCTTCGCCGACCTCCGCCCGGCGCGGGAGATGGCCGCGCTGCGGCGCCGGCTCGGCGAGGGCCCGCTCGAGCTCGTCGATCTCGACGACATCACGGCGGACGTCCGGGGTGCGCTGGACCTGGATGACGACCGTCGGCGCGCCTTGATGGAGGCGTGGATCCCGCGGAGGTTCCACCGAGCCTTCGCGCCCTTCGCCGGCTTCCGTGGCACCGAGACCTTCGCGAAGCTCGAGCGCCGCGAGATCCAGTACGTCAGCGCCCGGCTCGTGAAGGCGGCGGACGCCGGGGCCGCATGAGCGATGCCGCGGCTCCGCACTCGCGAGCAGCAGCGCCGAGCTGCTCACGCTCGAGGGCAGCGGCTCGCCGCACTCCCTGGACCTGTCCAGGCCCCGGGTGCAGGCTGGGGCCATGGCCGAGACCTACCACCACGAACCCCCGTACACGATCGGCGTCATCTGCGGCAGCATCGCCGCGTCGTCGATCAACCGTCGCCTCGCGCGCGCGCTCATCAAGCTCGCTCCCCCGGCGCTGCAGTGCTCGTTCATCGAGATCGACCAGCTCGACCTCTACGACCGGGACCGCGACGACGCCTACCCGCCGGAGGCCGTCGAGCTCAAGCGCGCGATCACGGAGGCCGACGGCATCCTCATCGTCACGCCCGAGTACAACCGATCCATCCCTGGCGCGCTCAAGAACGCGATCGACTGGGCGTCCCGCCCCTACGGCGAGAACGCGCTGAACCGGAAGCCCGTCGGCATCATCGGCACCTCGCCCGGCGGCATCGGCACGGCGGTCGGCCAGCAGCACCTCAAGACGATCATGTCGTTCTGCAACGCCCCGATGATGAACGAGATCGAGGCGTACGTGCAGTACAAGGACGGCCTCGTCGACGACGATGACGACGTCACCGTCGAGTCGACGAAGGAGTTCCTGAGCACCTACATGGCGGCCTACGACGACTTCGTGCGCCGGGTGCTCACCGTGCTGCCGAAGGCCGACGGCTCGACGGCGGCCGGCTGAGCGGATGGCGCCTCGCTCGCGCCAGCAGCGGCGTCGCGACACGGAGCGGCGGCTCTCGGAGGACGTCGACGTGTGGGTCGCGACCGCCTCCGCCGCCGGAGAGGCGCACCTCGTGCCGCTCTCGTTCGACTGGGACGGCGACACGCTGCTGCTCGCCACCTCGCCGTCGAGCCCGACCGGGCGCAACCTCGAGACGACCGGCAGTGTCCGGCTCGGCCTCGGGCTCGTGCGCGACGTCTCGATGATCGACGGCGACGTGGAGGCGCTCGACATCGACGACCTGCCTGCCGCGCGCGCCGACGCGTTCGCGGCTCGGGCGGGCTTCGACCCCCGCGCGTCGACCGGGCGGATGCGGTGGTACCGCGTGCGCCCCAGGGAGATCCAGGCGTGGCGCGAGGTCGATGAGCTGCCGGAGCGGCAACTCATGCGCGGCGGCGCCTGGCTCGACTGACCTCAGCCCGGCCGCACCAAAGCCCCGCTCGCGACGATGACGTCCTCCTCGGAGGGCGGCACCTCCTCGGGCGGCGGCCGATCGCGCGTCCATCGGGTCGACTCCGCGCGCGGCGCCGGCAGCACGAGCCGCTCGATGAGCTCAGCGGCATGGCGCGCGCCGCCGAGCCGCTCGAGCTCGGCGGCGATCTCGAGCGCCCGCTGCTTGAAGCGGGGGTCGCTCCGCACCCGCCGGACCGCGTCGCGCACCTGCGCGGGCTTCGGCCTGCCGGTGCGCAGGTCGACCCCCGCGCCCGAGTACGCCACCTGCGCTGCGATCTGCGGCTTGTCGAGGGTGCCGCCGGCGACGACGAGCGGCACGCCCATCGACAGCATCTCGAGCACCCCTCCCCAGCCGCCGTTCGTGACGCCGACCTCGCAGCTCGGCACGATCGCGGCGAAGGGGACGAAGTCGACGAGCCGCGCGTTCGCCGGCGGCTCGGCGCCGACGTCCCGACCGGCGGTGGTGCCCACCACGCGCACCGGCTCGTCGGCGAGCCCTGTCAGCGCGGGGACGAGCAGGTCGGTCGGCTCGGTGTTGAGCGTGCCCTGCGTCACGAACACCACCGGCGACCCCTGCTCCAGGAGCGGCGCGACCCACGCCGGTGTGGGTCGCGCCGCGGTCGGGGGCACCAGGCGGCCGACGAAGTGCACGGTCGCCGGCAGATCGGTGCGCGGGAACTCGATCGACGGCGCCCCGGTGGCGATCACGAGCGTCGGCGAGTAGAGGGTGCTGTCGAACCGGCGCCCGGGGCCGAGCCCCAGCGACGCTCGCACGGCGCGGTGCGGCCGGTCGAGCGGCGCCGTCATGGTCGGGGCGGCGCGGCGCAGCAGCGCATCCCGTGCCTCGCCGAAGCGGCCGCGACCCGGCGCCAGGGCAAGACCGCTCGGCGGCAGGTCCCGGCTCGGCATCGACAGCGGCACGACGGAGATGGTCGCCCACGGCAGGTCGAGCAGCTCGGCGGTGAGGCCGGCGCCGACCGCGAGCACGTCGGCGACGATCGCGTCGAACGGCGTGACCGCGTGCGCCGCGCACATGTCGTCGACCTGCCCGCGCGCGGTGCCGATGAACACGTCGCGCACGTTGGCGATCAGCCCGAGCGGGCCAGGGCCACCGGCGTCGGGGAAGGTCTCGGAGAGTCGGGTCTCGTCGAAGTCCTGGGCCGCGCTCCACGGCAGGATCGCGCATCCCAGCCGACCGAACGCCTCCGCATACCGGGCGCCGGTGTAGGCGGTCACGCGGTGCCCGCGGTCGAGCAGCGCTGCGGCGACCGCGGTCATCGGACGGACGTGTCCCGCGAACGGCATCGCGGTGACGAGGATGTGTGCCACGGCGTCACGGTAGTGCCGGATGCGACCGCCTGAGGAGAATCGCGGACACTGTTATGGAAGTGTGGTGGCTTCCCCGCAGAGACGAGCAGAGCCCCGCCTCGCGGCGGGGCTCTGCGTGTGGTGGACCCGGGGGGAATCGAACCCCCGACCTTCTCATTGCGAACGAGACGCGCTACCAACTGCGCTACGGGCCCGGACCGGATCAGCGTACCCGACGACGGCGGGCTCCACGAAATCGGCGCCGGCCGAGGCGTCGTCATGCCGTCCGCGGCCGTTCACCTCCCGGCCACCGCGCGTCGCTAGCGTCCGATCGTGCCTCGCGCTCTCGTCCTCGCGGCCGGTGCCGCCGCCATCGTGCTCAGCATCGCGCTCGGCGCGATCATCGTCGTCGTCTGGCAGCCCTGCGCCGACGCGGCGATGCCGCTGCAACCCGGACTGTCGCCGAGCTGCGCGGCCGTCACGAGCGGGCCCAACACGGGCTGGATCGGCCTGCTGTGGCCGCTCGCGCTCGCCGCTGCAGGCCTCGCTGCCTACCGGCTGCTCGCGCGCGGCTCGGGCGTCGCGCGCAGCGTCATCGTCGTGCTGCTCGCTGCGTGCGCGATCGCGGCGAACCCGATCGTCGAGTACACCCTGCTCAACGCCGTGCCGCAGTCCTGGGACGAGCCGCCCGGCACCGGCGCGCTCACCGCACTGCTCTTCGCATTGGCCGGCCTCGTGCTCGCGACGACCGCGGGCCGGCGCAGGCGCGCCTAGCGATCAGCCGACGCGGCGGAGGAACGCCTCGTGCACGTCGAGGCGCTCGAGCTCGTCGTCGACGAGGCCCATCGAGGCGAAGCGCGAGCCGCTCGTCGGTCGCTCGACCTGGCGGGCGGGCTGCTCGACGCGCACGCGGTGCTCGTCCTGCTCGGTCTCGAGCGGCGCCTGCTGCTCGAAGACGACGGCCGGGACCGCGGGACCCCGGTCGACGCGCATCTCGCGCACGGGCGCGACCGGCTGCGTCTCCGCGGTGCGGCGGTCGCCGGCCGGCTCGGCCGACGAGGCCGTGCCGATCTCGCCGGTGACGATCTCGTCGAAGCTCGCCTCGAGCGCCGCGACGCGGGCGATGGGGCCCGAGATCGCGCGGCGATCCTCGGCGAGCTGCGCACGGGCGCGCCGCAGCAGCTCGTCGCCTGCGCGGTACTCGGGGCGCAGCCGCTGCTCGGGCACCGGCCGGGGCGACCAGGCGCGCGACGCGGGGGCCTCGTCCGCAGTCCCGGCGGCCTCGGCGCGCGGGGTCTCGGCGGTGCCAAAGATCACGCCGGAGGCGGAGACCGCGGCGCGCACGGCGGCGGTGCGGTGCTGACCGGGGCGCGACGCCTGCCGCGCGACGACCTGCTCGGCCACGCGCGACTCGGCGGCGACCGCCTGCGCGGCGACCTCCCGGGCCTCGACGAGCGTGCGCACCTCTGGGGCGGACGACGCGACGCGACGCATCCGCGACGCCGACGCGTTCACGGCGACGAGCCCGACCAGGCCCAGCACGGCGACGACGGCGCCGAGCGCGAGCAGCACCTGCAGGCCCGGCACGACCGCGCCTGCGACCACAGCCACCACAGCGGTGAGCACGAGCGCGAAGCACGCCAGGCGGGTGCGGCGCAGGCGCTGCGCGCGCGAGACGGTCGACTTCACCGCGGCACGCACCTCGCGCTCGACCGCCTTGATCTGCTCGTCGAGCTCGCGCGCCCGCGCGACGGCCTTCGCGTGCTCCATCGCCTGCTTGAGGCGCGCCTCCTTGGCGACCGCCTTCTGCTGCACGGCGATGGTGCGGGCATCGGCCTCGATGCGCACCTCCTCCGGCGACTCGGCCGACTCGGCCATGATCCGCAGCGTCTGCTGCAGGCGGATGGCGTTGCGCTCGGTGGCGAGGTACTCGCGCTTGCGGGTCCAGACGGGCACCAGGTAGGCGACCCAGAGCACCACCGCGACGATGAGGACGAGGGACGTCCCGAGACCTGCGAACTCTGGCATGTCCTGCACGGTAGCGGCGGCGCGGGCCCGATCTCGGGAGGCCGTGCGGCGGTTCGCCACGCATCGGGAACATTGCCGCGCGAGCGGCTCCGGCGCGCGCGCTCGGGTCAGCGCGGAGAGCCCGCGCGCGGGTCGCCGCCGACCTCGACCGGGTAGACGGAGCGGTCGAACGGCGGCACCCGGCCGGCCAGCCAGCGCTGCAGCATCGGCTCGGCGAGCTCCTCGCGCACGATCGCGAAGCACAGGTGGTCGCGCCAGTCGCCGTCGATGTGGATGTAGCGGCGGCGGCAGCCCTCGTAGCGGAAGCCGAGCTTCTCGACCACCCGCAGGCTCGCCACGTTCTCGGGGCGGATGCACACCTCGACGCGGTGCAGGCCCGCCGGGCCGAGCAGGTGGTCGGCGACGAGCGCGACCGCCGTCGTCGTGGCGCCGCGGCCTGCGAACCGCTGCGCGATCCAGTAGCCGAGCGTCGACGACGCGAGCGCCCCGCCGGAGATGTTCGCGACGTTGAGCTGGCCGGCGAACTCGCCGTCGACCTCGATCGCGAACGCCATGCCGGTGCCGTCGCGATCGGACTCGAGCAGCGAGCGGATCGACGAGCGGGTGTCGAAGCGGCCGCTCGGCCGCGTGCCCGGCAGCGTCGCCTCCCAGCGCTCGAGCCAGGGGCGGTTGGCGATCAGCTCGGCCTCGAGCGCCTTCGCGTCGCGCTGACGGATGCCGCGCACGGTGATGGCGCCATGGGTGAGCCGCGGCGCAGTGTCGAACACGAGAGCGAGCCTAGGCGGTCCGGCGAGGCGACCGCTCCTCGACGAGCGCGGCGGGCACGACGTTGAAGTTGTCGCGGAACAGGTTATCGGGGTCGACCTCTGCCTTCAGCGCGCGCAGCCGCGCGAGCGTCGCGGGCGGGAACGCCTCCTCGAGCCGGCCGGACCGCTGGTCGGTCTCGAACGAGAGGTACAGGCCGGATGCGTGCGGCGCGACGAGCGTGTCCCACGCGGCGTCGAGGCGCGTGCGGTCCATGCCGAACGCGGTCACCGAGAAGCCGGCGTCGCGGTGCGCGAACGCGGTCGCATCCGCGTCGACGTCACCGATCGCGCCGCCCATCGCGCGGATCTGGAAGAAGAAGTGCGCGCCGGTGTCGAGGAAGCGCGCGAGTGCCGTGGCCACGGCCGGCGTGATCGAGCGCAGCAGCGCCGACCGGGTGGTCGGCTCCCCCTGCCCCTGGTGCGCGCCACCGGCCGCGTTGTCGATGACCCCGGCGTAGCGCGTGCGGACGACCTGCTGCTGCACGAGCGGCCCGACCATCGCGAACGGCTGCAGGTGGCCGACGATCGTCTCGGGCTCGGAGGCGTCGACGGCGATCATCACCTGCGCGATGCGCGACTGGCGCGGGCGGTCGCGGCCGATGAGCAGGAACGGCGTCACCGCTCGGTCGCTCGCCTCGGTGGCCGCGCCCCAGCGCTCGAGGAAGTCGGCGGTGTCGCTCGCGTCAAAGACGAGCTGCGCGAAGCCGATCTGCCCGACCGGCTGCGCGATCATCTCGAAGGCGACCGCGACGCCGAGGTTGGCGCCGGCGCCGCGCATGCCCCAGTAGAGCTCTGGGTGCTCGTCGCGGCTCGCGCGCACGAGGGAGCCGTCGGCGAGCACGACGTCGACCGACTCGATGTGGTCGACCGTGAGCCCGTGCTCGCGGCCGAGGAAGCCGACGCCGCCGGTCGTCGCGAGCCCGCCGACGCCCACGCCGCCGTATTCGCCCGAGCTGATGGCCCAGCCGTGCGGGTCGAGCGCCGTCGCGACCTGGCCCCACGTGGCGCCGGCGCCGACGCGCACGAGGCGCCGGTCGGCATCGACGACGTCGATGCGGTCGAAGGCGCCGAGGTCGACGACGATGCCGCCGTCGTTCGTCGACCGGCCGGAGATGCCGTGACCGGCGGACCGGATGCTGAGGGGCACCTGCCCCTCCCCCACGCCCTGGCCGCGGGCATAGCGCAGCGCATCCGCCACCTGGGTGACGCTCGTCGGCCGCAGCACGATGCCGGGCCGCCCGCCGCGCAGGTAGGTGTGCTGGGCGTCCGGGTACGACCAGGATCCGGGCTCGACCGCCGTCGCCTGCAGGCTCGCCGGGACGGCGGCGTAGTCGAGGCCCGCCGCGCGCTTCGCGAGCGCCGCCGCGGAGACCGCGGGCGCGGTGTCGGTGCCGCGCTCGACGCGCTCGGCCGCGACCTGCTCGCGGACGGCGGGGGCCACCTCCGCCATGAACCGCTCCATCAGCCCCGGGTCGTCCGCGGCGAGGATGAAGGTGCCGATGCCCTCGCCGAGCGTGAGCTCGACGAGCTCCTCCACCCACTGGTCGGGCGGGCCCTGCAGCCGGCCCGTGGAGCGCTCGCCGATCTGCCCGCTGATGTTGAGCAGTCGGCGGATCTCGCGCGGGTCTCGGCCCGCCCGCGCGGCCGCCTCGTCGATCGTCCGGTTGCCGCGGCCGAGGTCGCCGGGCTGCAGGTACCCGAGCGATGGGAGCCAGCCGTCGCCGAGCCTGCCGGTGAGGCGCAGCATGCGCGGCTTGTAGGCGCCGATGTGGAGCGGGATCGGATGCGCCGGGCGCGGCCCGCGCTTCGCGCCGGCGACGCGGTGGTGCTCGCCCTCGACGCGCACCCCGCCGCGCTCGCTCGTCTCCCAGATGCCGCGGATGATGGCGATCGCCTCGGCGAGCGCATCCACGCCCTCGCCGGGTGTCAGCCTCGTGCCGCCCATGGCGGCGATCGCGTCCCAGAAGCCGCCGGCACCGAGGCCGAGCTCGAAGCGGCCGCCGGAGAGCAGGTCGAGGCTCGCGGCGCTGCGCGCGACGACGGCCGGCTGGCGCAGCGGCACGTTGAGCACGTTCGGCGCGATGCGGATGCGGTCGGTCGACGCCGCGATCCAGCTCATGAGCGTCCACGTGTCGTGGAAGGCGGGCTGGTAGGGGTGGTCCTGGAACGTCGCGAGGTCGAACCCCGCCAGCTCGGCCGCCTGGGCGAGCCGCACGGGCTGCGCCGGCGGCTGGTTCGTCGGCGTGATGAACACGCCGTACTCGAGCTCGTGGCCGTAGTCCATGGCGATCGCGTCCCCGTCCCGGGCGCGTGGTCGCCCACCGGGTCCAACCGCGCACGGTGGGCAAGATTCCCACGGCGACGCGCTACCGTCGCCGTGTGAGCGACGACGAGTCCGCCATCGAGGACGCCAAGCGGCTGCTGCGGAGGCGCCTGCGCACGCAGCGGGCGGAGCGCGGTCCGGCAGCAGCAGACCACGCAGCCTCCCTCGCCGAGCACCTCCGGCGCCTCACCGAGACGCTCGGCGCCCGCACGATCTCCGCCTACCTGTCGCTGCCCGACGAGCCCGACACCCGCGTCTTCCTGCGCTGGGCCACGGGTGAGGGCATCCGGGTGCTGCTGCCGATCATCCGCACGGATGGGCTGCTCGACTGGGCCGAGCACGACGGCACCGAGACCGTCGAGGCGACGCTCGGCGTGCCGCAGCCCACCGGCGAGACGCTGCCGCCGACGGCGCTCGACGACGTCGACCTCATGCTCATCCCGGCGACCGCGGCCGGCCGCGACGGCTCGCGGCTCGGCGGCGGTCGCGGATTCTTCGACAAGACCATGGCGGCGATGGCAGAATGTCCGTTGGTCTATGCCGTGGTCCACGACGACGAGCTGTTCGACAGCGTGCCGCACGCGGCGTACGACCAGCCTGTTGACGGCGTCGTCACGCCGTCCGGGATCCACACCACATCGAGGAGCTGACCAATGCCCGTCTACGCCTACGCCTGCACCGCCTGCGGACACGCGTTCGAGGCTCGGCAGGGCTTCGATGAGCCGTCGCTCACGGTCTGCGAGCGCTGCCAGGGCGCGCTCCGCAAGCAGTACGGCACCGTCGGCGTCACCTTCAACGGCTCCGGCTTCTACCGCACCGACTCGCGCGCCGCGAGCGGCGCCGCGAAGGCGCCGGCAGGCGGCTCCTCGTCGAGCTCGTCGACGTCGTCCAGCTCGTCCTCGTCGAGCTCGTCCTCGAGCTCGAGCGACTGAGCCGTGGAGGGCTTCAAGAAGTTCCTGCTGCGCGGCAACGTCGTCGAGCTGGCGACCGCGGTCGTCATCGGCGCTGCCTTCACCGGGATCGTGAGCGCCTTCACGCAGGCGATCATCGATCCGCTGCTCGCGATGGCGTTCAACGCCGACGCCCTCGCGGGTGTGATGGTCGGCCCGTTCAAGCTCGGCCTGCTGCTCGCCGCCGTGATCAACTTCCTCATCGTCGCCGCGGTCGTCTACTTCGTGCTGATCCTGCCGATGGCGAAGCTCAAGGAGCGCCTCGACCGCAACCGCGAGCTCGAGCTCGCCCCGGCGGAGCAGGTGGAGACCGACGTCGAGATCCTGCAGGACATCCGCGAGCTGCTGCGGGCGCAGGCGACCCCCTCCACGTCGACGACGCCGGGCGCCCCGACGGCCTGACGCGTCGCCGTCGAGGCGCACCGCGACCGGCCTGCCCGGTCTGCGGATGCGTCAGCCCCAGTGGGGCGGGACGTCCTGCCGCAGCTGCGCGTCGTTCTCGGTCGACTGCTGCTGCTCGCGCGGCGGCTCGCCCGTGTAGCCGGGCGTCGGCTCGGTCGACACCCGCCGGCCGCGCCGCCTGATCACGAGCGGCCTCGGCTCATCGCCCTCGATGTGCTCGCCCTCGGGAGGCGAGCTCGCCGCACCGGTCACTGCGAAGCATCCGCCCCGACGAGCTCGGCGATGCGGTCGGCGACGCCCTCGGGATCGGTGAACAGCTCGAACGCGTGCACGCGCATGGTGTGCCAGCCGAAGCGCCGCAGCACCTCGGGGCGCAGGCGCAGCGCCTCGCGCAGCGTGCGCTCGCCGTCGTCGTGGTCAGCCTCGATCGCCGCGCAGACGCCGCCGTTGGCGACCACGAGCGGCAGCTGGCCGTCGTACGAGACGTCGGCGCGGAGCCCCCGGCGGCGCAGGCGCGTGGCGAGGTCGATCATGAGCGGGTCGCCGCCGTGGAACGACTTCGGCTGCTCGCCGCCTGCGATGTCGAGCAGGATCTCGCGCAGCTGCGCGGCACCGTGCGCGAGCCGCTCGGGGTCGAGCTCGGCCGCGTCGAAGGCCGTGACGATCTGCATCGCCTTGCGGGCGCGCGTCATGGCGACCGCGAGCATCCGCTCGCCGCCCGGCTCGCCGAGCGGGCCGAACTCCACGTTGCGGCCGTGCTTCGTGTGCCCGTAGCCCACCGAGAAGATCACGCGGTCGCGGCTCAGCGCGCTCGCGTGCGTGATGTCGACGATGACGAAGGGCTCCTCGCGCTCCGCGACGACGAAGTCGGTGAGCGGGCCGCCGGCGCCGAGCGACGCCATGACGGCCTGCTGCAGCCGCACCTCGTGCTTCTCGTTCGCCGTGACGACCATGAGCGACTCCTGCGGCCGCGAGCGCGCATGCTGCGTGACGAGCTGCACGACGCGCTCGACCTCGGCGTCCGGGCTCTCGACCGTCGCGGCGCCCTGCTCGGGCAGCCCGTGCGCGCCGTGCACGATCGAGCTCGTCAGCGACGCGTGACCCAGGTAGGCGCCAGCCCACGGCAGCGCCTCGATGCGGCCCTCGTAGAAGCGCTCGTTGACGGCGGCGACGAGGTCGGCGCCGCCCGTGCGGTACGAGCGGGTGAGGCGCCGCGTCGGCAGCACCTGGCCGAGCCGCGACAGCGCCGACTCGGCGTGCAGCTCGTCGGGGGTCGCCAGCTCCTCGCTCGGCCGGATGCCGAGCGTCGAGATGCCGACGTCGAACGGCGAGGGCGTCTGCGTCACCGAGTCGCCGAGCGCGATCACCTGGCGCGCGCGGCTGATGGCGCCCGCGGCCTCGGCGATCGTGATGGCACCGGCGTCGGCGATCACGACGGCGTCGAACGGGATGCGCTTCGGCACCCGGTGCAGGTCGTACGGCGAGGCGAGCCACACGGGCGCGAGCGAGCGCGTCAGGTGGGGCGCGACGTGCTGCAGCTCGTCGGCGTCGACGGGGCCCGCCTTGATGAGCCGCTTGACCGCGGCCGCCTCGTCGCCGTGGTCGTCGATGGCGAGCCGCCACTGCTTGGCGAGCTGGTGCGCGAGCCGTGCGCTCGAGGCGTCGACGTGCGCCTCGTCGACGAGCGCGAAGTCCTGCTCGAGGCGCTGGAGCACCTCGGTGTTGCCGCGCAGCAGCGCGCGCTCCTTGCCGAGCATCGCCTGCAGCGCGGACTGCCACCACGCGAGGTCGAGCTCGTGCTCGACCTGGTCGTCGGCGACGTGCCGGTTCGCGAAGTCGGCGAGCAGCGGATCGAGGCCGAGGCGCTCGACCGACGCCATGAGCTCGGCGCGCTCCTGGATGTTCTGCAGCGCGTCGCTCGGCGCCGCCAGGCCCGCGACCCGCTCCTCGAGGTCGTCGAGCTGCAGGTCGGTGCTCGGCACCTCCGGGCTGAGCGCGGCGTCGAGCCGCGCGAGGCGCTCGAGGATGTCGGTGAGGCGGGTGTCGAGCGCGGCGAGGCCGGACGGCACCGCCGGGATCGACCCGTCGGGCGCGAACTTCGCCCAGAGCCGGCGCTGCTGCTGCGCCGCGATGAGCACGTCGTGCAGGTCGGGCACGTGCGCGCCGGGCCGCACGTACTCCTCCGCGAGCTTCCGGAGCCGGCGGCGCTGCATGCTGCCGAGCGCCTGCACGGCCTCGCGGCGCGGGCCGGTGGCGGTGATGAGCTCGCCGAGCGGGCGGTCGTAGATCGACGGCGTCATCACGTCGAGGGTCGCGAGCACGTCGGTGAGCAGCGCCACCTGGATCGCGAGCTCGGCGAGCGTCGCGGCAGGGCGCAGCTTCGTGTCGCCGATGACCCGCTTCGCCTGCGCGAGCAGGGCGGCGAGGTCGCCGGGACCGCCGTCCGAGCTGGGGCCGGCGAGCCGCTGCGCGTCGGCGAGCGCAGCGGACGCGTCGCCGGAGCTCGAGAACGACGCGCCGTACCAGGGCGTGTCGCTCGGCCCGTACTTGAACTGCCCGAGCGCCGCGGCCTTGCGCATCGTCGCCGCCACGCGCGGCCGGTCGGTGGCGAGCTCGCGCGTCGCTCGCTCGCTGAGGCGCGCGCGGGTCGACGGCGGCGTCGGCAGCATCGCGAGCCGCGAGAGCTCCTTGAGGGCGTCGAGCACCGACACCTGCAGCTCGGGGTCGACGCGCTGGAGGGCGGCGCGGTAGTCGAGCAGCACCTTGCGAAGGCGCAGCATGGCCTCGTCGATCTCGGCCGTCTCGGGCCGCGGGCTCTGCTCGATGCGGCGGATGGCGGCGATGAGGTCGCGGCGCAGGGTCGCCTCCGAGACGGCGAGCGCCTCGAGCTTGGTGGCGGCGAAGCGGTCGGCGATGTCGCGCAGCGTCGCGCGGCGCGGGCTGACGACGAGCACGCGGCGATCGTCGCCGACGAGCGCGCCGACGACGTTCACGATCGTCTGGGTGAGGCCGGTGCCCGGCAGCGCCTCGACCACGATCGAGTTGCCGGCGGCGGCCTCCGCGATCACCGCGTCCTGCTCGCCGTCCGCGTCGAGCACGAGCCGGTCGACCTCGGGGTCGCGCTGGTCCTGCGGCGTCTCGTCGATGCCGGCGCGGCCCTCGCGCACCCGCCACGCGGCCTGCTCGTCGCCGCGCACGGCGTCGAGCACGTCGTGCGGCTGCTGCTGCAGGTCGGTGACCATCGGCTCGCCGACGTCGGCGAAGGTCGACGCCAGCAGGCGCGCCTCGACCGAGAAGCCGGGCACGTGCGCGGCCGCCTGCCGCACCGCATCCAGCACCGCGTTCGGCGTGAAGGTGCCCTCGCCGGAGGCGAGCTCGATCAGCTGGCGCTCGTCGAGCCGCACGCCGTGGTGGCCGCGCAGGATGCTCGCGATGCGCGGGTTGACGAACGGGCGCCCGAGCAGCTGCAGCTCGAAGTCGCGGCCGCGGCGGCGGATCATGAGCGGTCGGAGCAGCATGGGACCGTAGACGTCGCGATCGCCGTGCGGGAAGCGCACCATGCCGATCCCGAGGTGCACGGCGTCGATCGAGCGGGCGGCGGCCAGCTCGATGCCCTTCGACGCGATCGCCGCCGCGGCGCCACGGGCGGCGCGCAGGGCGAGGTCGTCGCGGATGAGGCTCGAGAGCGCCGTCGGACGGCCGGTGATGAACTGCGCGAGGCCGCCGGGATGCGTCGTCGACAGCTCGACGCGCGTGGCGGTGGTGTCGATGAAGTCGGTCAGCGGGCTCCGTCCGCCGACGCGGCGGAGCGCACCCGCCCACGCCTCCCACTCGCCATCGCGACGCGAGCGCCGAGGCTCCGGGTCGGGCTGGCGCTCCGGCACCCGGGCGGCCTGCGGCGCTGCGTCCTGCGCGGCTCCCGACTGCTCGAACACCGGCGCACCGCCGAGGCCGTCGTCGGCGCCGTCGTCGCTCGGGGCCGCCGCGGGCTGCACGAGCTCGACCGCGTCGTGCGTCGCGCCGTCGACGGGCTCGTCGCCCAGGTTCTCGATCTCGTCTTCGCGCACACCGTCACGATAGTGAAGCGCCCGCGAGACGCGGCGGTGCCGCCCCGCAGAGCCGCAGAATCGGGCTCAGGCGCTGCCTAGAACCAGGCGTCGCCCGTGCGGCGCGTGTAGACCGCGCGCAGCCAGCGTCCCGCCTTCTGCCACAGCGCGTAGCGACCGGAGAGCGGCAGCTCGAACGTGGGCATGTACCGGACGGGCTCGGGCGCCCACGCGGTCTTGAACGTGTAGAGGCCGCGGATGTCGCTCGTCTCCCACTCGGCCGGGTCCGGGATGTTCGCGAGCTCGTAGAGCGTCACGCCGTCGGCGTGGAGGTCCTGCATGATCTTCCACTGCATCAGGTAGGGCGCGAAGATCTTCGCGTTCTCACGGATGCTGCCGGCGTCCTTGTACCAGGCGGTGTCGCCGAAGCGGATGACGAAGGCCATCGACTGCACCTCACCCTCGTAGTGGGCGACGTAGAAGTGGCCCTGCCCGACGGTCTTGTAGACGTCCCAGATGCGCTGGAAGTACTCGGGGTGGCGGAAGTAGCCGCCGGAGCGCTCCTTCGTCTCGCCGATCAGGCGGTGCATCTCCGCCTCGTTCTCGGCCGTCATGTCGACCTTCGTGACCGTCACGCCGAACTTGTTCTCGGCGGCGCGGTAGGAGTTGCGGGCGCGCTTCTTGAAGCGGGCCGCGACCTCGTCGAGCGTGCCCGTGAGGTCGACGGCGACGGCGTGCTGGTACTGGCTCGAGGCGGCGCGCACCCAGCCGTTGCGCTCGAAGGCGGCGATCAGCGCCGGGTCCTCGGTCTCGAAGGTCTCCATCTTCAGCCCGAACCAGCGCTTCGGGTACGCCTTCGCTCGCGCCGTGATCGCGTCGACCGCCTCGGGCGTGATGCCGCTCACGCGCGGCAGGAAGAGGATGCGCCCGGCGAGCGGCGCGGTGCGCTCGAACAGCTGGATGGGCAGCTGCCGCTCGCCGCCGTCAGCGGTCGGCACGGGCACGACGTCGCGGAGCGCGCGCCACGGGCTCTCCTCGCGGGTGCGGGCCCATGCATCCGACTGCATGTAGTGGGCGCGCGACTGCCCCTCGAGCACCTGCGCGTCCCACGTGGCTGCATCGGTCGCCTTCGCGGGCCTCGGCTCGGCTGCAGCGGTGGTGCTCATGCGCTCGCTCTCGTGGGGGTGGGATGCGGGGGTGACGGTGCGATCGCACCGCCCCCGATGCTACCCGCGCCGCTCGCGGGGCGGCGGCGGGCGCGCTCGGCGACGGCGGCCGCGTCAGCGGCTCGACGTACCGTCGGCGTCATGACCCTCCGCCCCGCCGAGTGGGACGTGCTCCACCCACTCGACGGGCACCCCATCGCGATCGTGCGGCTCGTGCAGCTCGGCACGCGCCGCGAGCCCTACTACCGGGCCGTCTCCCCCGAGCCGGACCGCGCCCTGCGGCGGCTCATCGGCTACTGGGGCACCGTCGACGAGGCGCACGAGGGCGTGCTGGCGCTGTACGAGCGCGCGTCCGGGCGCTCGCTCGCCGGCGGCGACCGCCCTCCGTCTCGGCCGCTCGTGCCGCAGAAGCCGCCGCCCGGCACGCCCCAGCAGGGCACGCCCGCGCGGCCGCGCCTGCACGCAGCCCGCGCCTAGCGGCTGCGACCGCGCGGGATGCTGCCGTCAGGCCGGCTTGGTCGCCTTGCCGTCGAGCCAGAGCGTGTCGGCGTCATCGCGGTGGCTGCCGGTCGAGCCGACGTGCTTCGCGTCGATCTGCGGGCCGTGCTTGATCACGTGCACGAGCGCCATCCCGTGCCCGCGGCCGAGGCCGTAGTCGCCCTTCAGCCACTCGAGGATGGTGCCGGCCTTGACCGACGGATCGTCGAAGCCGCGGTCCTTCGCCTGTTCCACGAGCGCTCGCGGGGTGAGACCGGTCTTCTCCTCGATCGCGTCGAGGTACGCCTGGAAGGACATGCGATGAGTCTCGCACGATGGTGCCCCTGGAGGGATTCGAACCCCCAACCAGCTCCTTAGGACGGAGATGCTCTTCCATTGAGCTACAGAGGCCAGGCCGGATCAGTCTACCGGCGGACGGCGAAGCGCCCGCCCCTGACGGAGGGACGGGCGCTCAGCGGATCAGCAGCGCAGCGGCTGCGAGGATCAGGTGACGTCGATGAAGACCGGGGCCGAGCCGCCGATGTTCACGCCGGCGACCACCGTGTTGTAGCCGGACCAGCCGCCGTGCACCGCGCGGCCGCCACCGATGTAGATCGCGACGTGCGAGATGCCCTGGCCGCCGTTGGCGTAGTAGATCACGTCGCCGGGCGAGGCCTGCGACATCGGGATGGTCGGGCCGAGGTTGAAGAGGCCGTTCTTGCCCGTGTAGGGCAGGCCGGCAGCGGCGATCGAGCGGCGGACGAGCTGCACGCAGTCCTGCGAGACGCCGACCTGGGCGAGCGCCGCGTTGGCGATGACGCTGCCCGAGGCGCCAGCCGACGCGGCGGCGGGGGCCGCGGCTGCCGAGCTCGACGCCGCACCGCCAGTGGTGCGCGACTGCGCGGGCGCGGCGGCTGCCTGCTGACGCTGCTGCTCGGCGGCGGCTGCCTGCTGGCGCTGCTGCTCGGCGGCGGCTGCCGCCTCGAGCTCGGCGCGGATGGCCGCGAGCTCGTCGGCGGTCGTGGCCTGCACCTCGAGGCGAGCGCTGTCGAGGCCGCTCTCACCCGCGGTGACGACGCCGGAGACCGACTGCGCATCCTGCGCGACGAGCGCCGAGAGGGACTCCTGCGACCCGGTGTCCGAGCTCGCCGCGAAGGCGGGGAGGGCGAGGGGGGTGGCGAGGGCCGCGGCGACGGCGATGACGCCGACCCGACGGGCGTTGCGCACGATGGAGGCGCGGCCGAAGCGCTTCCGATTGGTCGGCTCGATGGCCGTCATCTCGGTCGAGGTCGTCACAGGCTGTTGCTCCAAAGCATTCGGGGTCGTGATGAGCCGCCAGGGCGGCACTTCGTCCTACGTTACCAAATCGTTATCGATTTGTCACCAGGCACACAGGTCAGCCGAAGCGGCGCACCTGCGGGGTCCCGAACGCCGCGACCATGGCCGCGTAGTTCGAGTACTTGACGGGCTTGCCGCTCGTCGCGGCGTGGATGATCTGGTTGCCGCCGGCGTAGATGGCGACGTGGCCGCTCCAGACGAGCAGGTCGCCCGCGGCGACGGCCGAGGCGGGCACCGGGGTGCCGTAGCCGGCCTGCGCGTTCGACGAGCGCGGCAGGTAGTAGCCGGCCTGGCCGAAGACCCAGGAGGTGAAGCCCGAGCAGTCGAAGCCGGTCGAGGGGCTCGCGCCGCCCCAGACGTAGGGCACGCCGAGCTGCGACTGCGCGATGCCGACGATCGAGCCGTCGGAGGGCACGTTGACGGATGCGGCGGCAGCGGCGGGCGCAGCGGCACCTGCGGCGGACGCGGTCGCGGTCGCGGTGACGGCGGCTGCCGCCTCGCGCGCGGCCGCGAGCTCGGCCTCGCGGGCCTCCTCTGCGGCACGCGCCTCGGCGCGGATCTGCTCGAGCTGCTCGGCGGTGGTGCCGGCCAGGCCGTCGCGGGCGATGAGGTCGACCTGCGCGTCGGCGGCGACCGTGACGACCTGCGAGTTCTCGGCGACGACACTCGCGAGCTGCGCGTCGGTGAACTGCTCGCCCTGCGGCCCGAAGGCGGCAGCCGGCAGCGACAGCGCACCGACGAGGGCGGCGGCGATGCAGACGACCCCGGCGCTCTTCACGCCCCGGCGCAGCGAGCCGCCAGCGGGTCGCTCGGCCATCGGTGAGACGGCGATGGCCGTCGAGTGCTGCAGCTTCATGTGTCGGTGTTCTCCCGGATGTCCCGGCGCCCCGCCGTGCTGACGGGGCCGCAGATCCTCGGGAAGACTAACCGACCGTTACCAATCTGTCACAATTCCTCACCACTACGCGGCGAGCCTCTGAGCGGCCTGGACGCCTCCTGGACGGCGCTCGGTCGGATGCTGGACGTCAGGCCGTAAGGTAGACGTGCTGCGCGAGCTCGAGCGGCAGGTCGATGGCCGAGCCGCCGACGACGCCCACGCGGATGCGACGCCCCATGTCGGTCACCTGGACGCGTGCGCCCGGAACGACCCCGACGGCCTGCAGCTCCGCGAGCCCCTCGATGTCGTCCTGGATCGGCTCGCCCAGCCGGCGCACCACGTGCTCGCCGCGCGCTGCGGTCGCGGGCACCACCCCGGCGAGGAAGGCCTCGGCAGGCGGCAGCCCGAGCTCGGCGAGCCCCGGGATGGGCGTGCCGTAGGGCGACTCGGTGGGGTTGCCGAGCAGCGCGAGCAGCCGACGCTCGACCTGCTCGCTCATGACGTGCTCCCACCGGCAGGCCTCGTCGTGGACGAGGCTCCAGTCGAGCCCGATCACGTCGGCGAGCAGCCGCTCGGCGAGGCGGTGCTTCCGCAGCACCTGGGTCGCGAGCCGGCGGCCCTCGTCGGTGAGCTCGAGGTGGCGGTCGGCGGCGACCACCACGAGGCCGTCGCGCTGCATCCGGTTGATCGTCTGCGACACCGTCGGGCCGGAGTGGTTGAGGCGCTCCGAGATGCGGGCGCGGAGGGGCGTGATGCCCTCCTCCTCGAGATCGAGGATGGTGCGGAGGTACATCTCAGTCGTGTCGACGAGATCTGTCACCCGCAGCTCCTGCTCTCCTGTGCTCGAGCCGGTGCGCGCGAGACGTCGCAACCGACTGGCCCCACCCTATTGGCCCCGCTCATAGGATCGTCTCCGTGAGCGACATCGTCATCCCCCGCGACCTCCTGCCCGCCGACGGCCGATTCGGGTGCGGCCCGTCGAAGGTCCGCCCCGAGCAGGTGGCGCGCCTGCAGTCGAGCCTCGACCTGCTCGGCACGAGCCACCGGCAGGCGCCGGTGAAGTCGCTCGTGCGCTCGGTGCGCGAGGGGCTCGCGCAGCTCTTCTCCGTGCCCGAGGGCTATGAGGTGCTGCTCGGCAACGGCGGCTCGACGGCCTTCTGGGACGCGGCGGCCTTCGGCCTCATCGAGCGACGCTCGCACCACCTGGCGTTCGGCGAGTTCGGCGCGAAGTTCGGCAAGGCAGCGGCCGCGCCCTGGCTCGAGGCGCCGAGCATCGCCTCGGCCGACCCCGGCTCGCGCCCGGAGCTCTCCGCGGTCGAGGGCGTCGACGTGGTCGCGTACCCGCACAACGAGACGTCGACCGGCGTCTTCCACCCCGTCGTGCGGGGCCAGGCGGATGCGCTGACGGTCGTCGACGCGACGAGCGCCGCGGGCGGGCTCGCGGTCGACGTCGCCGAGACCGACGTCTACTACTTCGCGCCGCAGAAGAACTTCGCCGCCGACGGCGGCCTGTGGCTCGCGGTCGTCTCCCCCGCCGCGATCGAGCGGATCGAGCGGATCGCCGCATCCGACCGCTACATCCCGGAGTTCCTGTCGCTGCAGCAGGCGGTGACGAACTCGCGCCTCGACCAGACGCTCAACACCCCCGCGCTCGCGACCCTGCTGCTGCTCGACGAGCAGGTGCAGTGGATGCTCGGGCAGGGGGGGCTCGATGCGATGGCGGCGCGTACGGCCGAGTCGGCGGCGACGCTCTACGATTGGGCCGAGGGCCGCGCCGAGGCGACGCCGTTCGTGGCCGATCCCGCGCACCGCTCGAACGTGGTCGTGACGATCGACTTCGACGGGTCGGTCGACGCCGCCGCGCTCGCGAAGGCGCTGCGGGCCAACGGCGTCGTCGACACCGAGCCCTACCGCAAGCTCGGCCGCAACCAGCTGCGGGTCGCGACCTTCGCGGCGATCGACCCGTCCGACGTCGTGCAGCTCACGCGGAGCCTCGACTTCCTGCTCGACCGGGCGTAGCCGCGCACGGGCTGCCGCAGGATCGTCCTGCGGCGCTCCGGCGGTACTCGGCGCGCGTCGCTCAGGGAGATCTCGTGGTGCCGGCCGGTCATCTCGAGCCCGTGCTCCGGGATCCACGCGTCGTGCAGGTGCGCGAGCGTCGGCGCCTCATCGTCGAAGGCGCCGACGAAGGCCTCCCCGTCGGGGTCGCCGCGGCCGTCGATCATGAGGTGCTGCAGCCGCGGCACCTCGACGAGCCGGATCCTGCCGACCTGCGCCCGGTAGCAGTCGAGGCTGCGGCGCAGATCGAGCTTCTCGGGCATCGAGGTCAGGACGGCTGCGGGCCGTCCGCTCCGTCGTGGTCGTCCCAGCCGTCGTCCTCGGCGTCGGCACCGGCGGCGTCGGTGGCGGCGGCGCCGGCGGCGTCGGTGGCGGCGGCGCCGGCCTCGTCGTCGTGGGCCATCGCGGCGTCCGCGTCGAGGTCGACGTCGTCGAAGTCGTCGTCGAAGTCGTCCTCGAGGTCGGACTCGAGGTCCGACTCCAAGGCCTCGTCGTCCTCGTCGAGGTCGCCGTCGACGCCCGCGGCCTCCTTCGCCGCGAGGTAGTCGGCGAGCCGCTCCGACCAGGGCACCCACGCGGGCGCGAGCAGCGACGAGTCGCCGGGCAGCAGCGCCACCTCGAGCACGGTCGGGCCGCCCTCGACGCCGCGCGACAGCAGCACCGTCCAGGTCCAGTCCGGGTAGCCGGGGAGCGCCGACGCGTGGCGGATCGCCAGCACCTGCGCCTGGCCGCCGTCCTCGAGCAGCGCATCGAGCACGTCGCCGACGGCGCCGCGGGGCGTCACCTCGTGCAGCGCTGCGGCGGCGAGCTCGAGCTCCTCGGGCGTGGGCGTCGTCGGCACGGGCGGGGCGGGTGCAGCAGCAGGCTCGGCAGGCGCGTCGACGGCGCCGCTCTCGCCGGCAGCGGCGGCAGCGCTCGCCTCGGCGACGTCGTCGAGCGGTGCGGCATCGACGGGCTGTGCGACTTCCTCGGTCGACGCGTCGAGCTCGGCGGGCGCGCCGACGTCGATCGGATCAGGCGTCGAGGTCATCGGCGACCTTCCGCAGCATCTGCGCGACCGTCGATCCGTGGGCGGCGCCGGGGTAGCGGCCGCGGCGCAGGTCGTTGCCGATGGTGTCGAGCAGGCGCACGAGGTCCTCGACGATGATCGCCATGTCCTCGGTGTCGCGGCGCTGCGCGCGCACGGCGGTCGGGCCGCCGACCATCCGGAGCGAGAGCGCCTGCGGGCCGCGGCGTCCCTCGGCGATGCCGTACTCGACCTTCGCGCCGGGCTTGATCTGCACGTCGTCGGGCACGGCCGAGGCGTGCAGGAACACCTCCACGCCGTCGTCCCCGGCGATGAAGCCGAACCCCTTCGCGTCGTCGAAGAACTTCACCCTGCCGGTCGGCATGGCACCCTCCAGCGCTGTGCATGGTGCGGCGCCCTGCCGCACGGACCCAGCGTAGTGTGCGGCATCCTGAGACCCCGACCCGCGATATCCTGGCCGGATGCCGAAGGCCAGCAAGAACCCGACGCAGCGACCGAAGCCGCGCGAGCGCTCCGCCGCTGCGGCGGAGCCCCGCACCGGTCGCGACGTCGCCGAGCGGATCCTCTCGGTCGCGGTCGTCGCGTTCGTCGCGCTGGCGGTGCTCGGCTTCGGCGCCACGATGGCGCACCTGGGCCTGCGCGACACGGTGCCGTTCTTCGCCTCCTCGCTGTGGCAGTTCTCGTACTGGCTGCCGCTCGTCGCCCTCCCGATCGCGATCGTGTGCCTCGTCGCCCTGGTGGCCGTGAGCGCGGCCGGCAAGGCGCGCAGGCGCTGATGGACGTCGTCGAGCTCGCGGCACGCATCCAGGCGATGTCGGACGACGCGCTCGACCGGCTCGTCGTCGAGCGCCAGGCGCCCGCGCAGCTCGGCTCGACCTTCGACCTCGCAGAGCACCTCTTGACGGATCCGTCGATCAGTCAGGCGCTCCGGTGGCGGTCGGCCGACGAGCTCGTCGCGCTCGCCGCCGGCGCCTCGACGCCGCGGCTCGACGCCCTGCTGCTCGGCGTCGACGGCGTCGCCATCCCGCAGGTGCGGGTCATCGCGGCGGCGGCCGACGCCCAGCCGAGCGCGCCGATCGAGCCGGCGGTCGAGAGCGCGATCGCCCCGCAGATGGCGATCGACGAGGCGATCAAGGTCTCGGAGCTCGTGCACCGCATCGCCGACGCACCGATCACGCTCCGCAGCCGCGCCCAGCTGCCGGCCGCGACCGCCCGCGCCCTCGCCGCGGCGATCGACGCGGAGCCCGGCCAGCTCGAGGAGCGGCTCGAGCCGGCGGTGCTCGCCGGGCTCATCGACCGCCACGACGGCCGGCTGCGCGCCACCGTCGACGCCGACGCCTGGCTCGCGGCCCCCGTGCCCGACCGCTGGTTCGCACTGGCGAGCGCCTGGCTCGCCGCGACCCCGGATGCCGCCGCGGTGGCCGCGTGGTCGCGCGCGCAGTTCCCGCTCGCCGACGCGGTCGTGCTCGCCGAGCGCGAGCGGCAGCACCGCCAGGCCGAGCGGCTGGGCCTCGCCCACCGCGGCGCGCTGACCACGCTCGCCGCCGACCTGCAGCGCGACCTCGAGGCCGCTCTGCCCGCCGCCGACCAGCCCGACGGCACGCGCACGTCCGACGGTACGGGCGAGCCCGGCGGCACCGCGCGCGCGGCGCTCGCCGCGCACGTGCCGCCCGCCACCGCATCCGTCTACCTGCAGCCCGACCTCTCCGCCGTCGCGCCCGGCCCCCTCGAGGCCGCGGTCGAGACCCGACTGCGCCGCATCGCCGCGCTCGAGCGCGCGGGCATCGCCTCGCAGTGGCGCGTGACCGCGCAGAGCGTCGCGACCGGGCTGGCGGCGGGCGAGACGGCGGACGGGCTGCTCGCCTTCCTCGGCGACGTCTCGCTCACGGGCCTGCCGCAGCCCGTCGCCTACCTCGTGCGCGACACCGCCGCCCGCTTCGGTGCGCTGCGCGTGCGCGCGATCGATCCGCTCGCCGAGGGCGGCGCCCGCGCGCAGGCGCGCAGCGACGACGCGCAGCTCATCCGCACGATCGCCGTCGACCGCGCGCTCGTGAGCGCCGGTCCGGTGCAGACCGGTCCGCACCGCATCACCTTCCGCACGAGCGCCGAGGAGGCGCTGCAGGCGCTGCTCGAGGAGCGCTACCCCGCGGTGCTCGAGGACGACGCCGGCGAGCTCGTCGTGCGCGTGCCCGAGCGCGCGCCCCGGCGGGACCGCGAGCGCAACCGGCTCGTGGCACGCCTGCGCGACGCCGGCTTCGAGGTCGGCGAGCACGAGCGGGCGTGGCTCGAGCGGCAGCTGCAGTCGGCCGTGCGCGAGCGCATGCCGGTGCGGCTCACCGTGATCACCTCGGGCGACCCGGCCGACATCGAGCTCGTGCCGCTCGCGGTCGCGAACGGCCGGCTGCGTGCCCGCGACGCGGGGCGCGACGTCGAGCGCACGCTCCCCCTCAGTGCGATCACGAAGGTCGCGGGACTCGGCGCCTCGCAGCACTGACCGCTGGCCGCCTCATCCGGGTGGTCGCGACGCGCCGTCGGCAGGCCCCGGCGCACGGAGTGCCCTGACCACCCGGCGAGCACGGCGCGGGCAGGGCCGCTGCCCCGGCCGGAAGGGTTCTGCCGCAGGGACGCCGGGAGTAGGCTTGCAGGCTATGTCGCTCCCAGGTCCCCTCATCGTGCAGTCCGACCGCACCGTGCTGCTCGAGGTGGCGCATCCCGATGCCGCGACCGCTCGCCAGGCCCTCCAGGTCTTCGCCGAGCTCGAGCGCGCGCCCGAGCACATCCACACCTATCGCGTGACGCGGCTGGGCCTCTGGAACGCTCGCGCGGCGGGCCACACGGCCGACGAGATCATCGGCACGCTCGACCAGCACGCCAAGTTCCCGGTGCCCGCGGGCGTCGCGCAGGACATCCGCGAGACGATCGGCCGCTACGGCCGGCTCGTCATCGAGCGCGACGACGAGGGGCTCGTGCTGCGCAGCCAGGACCGGCCCGTGCTCGAGGAGGTGCGGCGCTCGAAGAAGATCGCGCCGCTGCTCGCCGGCCCGACGACCGACGGCATCCGCGTGGTCGACTGGGCGCGCGGCGAGCTGAAGCAGGAGCTCGTGAAGCTCGGCTGGCCGGCCGAGGACCTCGCCGGCTACACGCCCGGCACGCCGATGGAGATCGACCTCGTCGAGGACGGCTGGGCCATGCGGCCGTACCAGCAGGATGCGGTCGACCACTTCTCGAAGGCCGGCTCGGGCGTCGTCGTGCTCCCCTGCGGCGCGGGCAAGACGATCGTCGGTGCCGCGGCCATGGCCGCGACCGACACGACCACGCTCATCCTCGTGACGAACACGGTGTCGGCGCGGCAGTGGCGCAGCGAGCTGCTGGCGCGCACGAGCCTGCGGCCGGAGGACATCGGCGAGTACTCCGGGCACAGCAAGGAGATCAAGCCGGTCACGATCGCGACCTATCAGATCCTCACCGTCAAGCGCGCCGGCGAGTACGCGCACCTCGGCGTGCTCGACGCGCTCGACTGGGGCCTCATCGTCTACGACGAGGTGCACCTGCTGCCCGCGCCGGTGTTCAAGCTCACCGCCGACCTGCAGGCGCGCCGCCGGCTCGGCCTCACCGCGACGCTCGTGCGCGAGGACGGCCGCGAGTCCGACGTCTTCAGCCTCATCGGCCCCAAGCGCTTCGACGCGCCCTGGAAGGAGATCGAGCGCCAGGGCTTCATCGCCCCCGCCGAGTGCTTCGAGGTGCGCATCACGCTCGACGAGGACGAGCGGCTCGAGTACGCGGCGTCCGGCGACCGGGACCGCTACCGCATCGCGGCATCGAGCCCGCGGAAGATCCCGACGGTGCGGCGCATCCTCGAGGAGCACCCGGGCGAGCCGACGCTCGTGATCGGCCAGTACCTCGACCAGCTCGACGAGCTGTCGGAGGCCCTCGACGCGCCGCTCATCACCGGCGAGACGCCGGTCTCGGAGCGCGAGGAGCTGTTCCAGGCGTTCCGCGACGGCACCGAGCGCGTGCTCGTGGTGTCGAAGGTGGCGAACTTCTCGGTCGACCTGCCGGACGCCTCCCTCGCCGTGCAGGTGTCGGGATCGTTCGGCTCGCGCCAGGAGGAGGCCCAGCGCCTCGGACGACTGCTGCGGCCGAAGGGCGGCCGCACCGCGAGCTTCTACACGATCGTGGCGCGCGACACCGTCGACCAGGAGTTCGCCCTCGGCCGGCAGCGGTTCCTCGCCGAGCAGGGCTACGCGTACACGATCCTCGACGAGCACGAGCTGGGCCTCGCGGACCACGCCGCGGCCAGCTGATGCACTGGCGGCTGGCGTTCAGGAACCGCACAGGCAACGATCAGAGACTGAGCGCATGACTGAGCCCAGCGCCAAGATCCTCGTGGTGGACGACGAGCCCCACATCCGCGACCTGCTCTCCACGAGCCTCCGCTTCGCCGGCTTCGACGTGCGCGCCGTCGGCGCGGGCGCCGCGGCGATCTCGGCGGTGCTGGAGGACGAGCCCGACCTCATCCTGCTCGACGTGATGCTGCCCGACATCAGCGGCTTCGGCGTCACCAAGCGGCTCCGCGCATCCGG
This sequence comes from Agrococcus sp. UYP33, assembly GCF_054060915.1. Taxonomy (NCBI): domain Bacteria; kingdom Bacillati; phylum Actinomycetota; class Actinomycetes; order Micrococcales; family Microbacteriaceae; genus Agrococcus; species Agrococcus sp. UYP33. The sequence goes on along the minus strand of NZ_JBSSDR010000001.1, from coordinate 1,688,266 downwards.
CTTCACGTCGCCCATCCTCTTCCTCACCGCGAAGGACGACACCGACGACAAGATCACCGGCCTCACCGTCGGCGGCGACGACTACGTCACGAAGCCCTTCTCGCTCGACGAGATCATCGCGCGCATCAAGGCGATCCTGCGCCGCACGATGGCCGAGACCGACGACGCCACGATCCACGTCGGCGAGCTCGCGATGAACCAGGACACGCACGAGGTCACCGTGGGCGGCGAGGAGATCGAGCTCTCCCCCACCGAGTTCAAGCTGCTCCGCTACCTCATGCTCAACGCCAACCGCGTGCTGTCGAAGGCGCAGATCCTCGACCACGTGTGGGAGTACGACTTCAACGGCGACGTCGGCATCGTCGAGTCGTACATCTCCTACCTCCGACGCAAGATCGACGACGGCGCCGCAGAGCCGATGATCGTCACGAAGCGCGGGTTCGGCTACATGCTGAAGTCGCCGAAGGCGTAGGTGCGGGGCGCGCTCGCTCGCCTGCTCGGCCGCACCACGCTGGCCGGGCGCATCAGCGCACTCACCGTCGTCGTCATGACCTTCGGGCTCGCGCTCGCGGGCATCGGCACGCTCAGCATCATCCGGGATGCGCAGGTGGCCGACGTCGACCGCGACCTCGAGCTGGCGATGCGCGCGTTCACGAGCGAGCCGATCACGCGCACCGACTCCCCCGAGCAGTGCGATCTCGCGCAGCGCATGCCCAACACGTACTACCTGGGCGTCGGGGATGCGTCGGGCACCGTGCTGTGCGACAACAAGCTGCCAGCACCTGACAACCCCGATCTCTCCGGCCTGACGATCGGCACCGCGGCGGAGCAGGACACCGCCTTCACGCTGCCCTCGATCGACGGCGAGTCGAGCTGGCGCACGCTCGTCGCGCCCAGCACGGTCGAGGGCACCGGCGAGCTGCTGGTCTCGGTCGTCGCGGTTGACCTGCAGTCGATGGAGTCGACGACCGCCACCTTCATGCTCGTGTTCGCGGGGTTCTCGCTGCTCGCGATCGTGCTCGGCGCGGCGCTCACGCGCATCCTCGCCGTCTCGACGCTGCGCGGACTGCGGAAGGTCGCTGCGGAGGCGCAGCGGTTCGCCGACGGCGACTACGACACCCGCCTCACGGGTGAGAATCCGCGCACCGAGGTGGGCTCGCTGCAGCAGTCGCTCAACGCGATGCTCGACCGCATCGAGGCCGCGATCGAGCAGCGCGACGCGTCGGTCGCGCAGATGCGGCAGTTCGTCGGCGACGCGAGCCACGAGCTGCGCACCCCGCTCGTGTCGGTGCGCGGCTACGCCGAGCTGTACCGGATGGGCGCGATCTCGCGACCCGAGGACGTCTCGAGCGCCATGGACCGCATCGAGGGCGAGGCGAAGCGCATGGCCCGGCTCGTCGAGGACCTGCTGCAGCTCGCGCGGCTCGACGAGCGCCGGCCGCTCGACCTGCAGCCGCTCGACCTCGTGCCGCTCGTGAACGACGCCGCGAGCGACACCCGCGTCGGCGCGACCGACCGGCACGTGGCGGTGCTGCCGATCGCCGCCGACGAGATGGGGCCGGTGGCCGGCGCCGTCGACGACGCGCCCTCGAGCGGCGTCTTCACGCCGCCGCCGCTGACGCCGCCCGCCATCGTGATGGGCGACGAGCACACGCTGCGGCAGGTGATCTCCAACCTCATCGGCAACGCGCTGCGCTACACGCCCGACGGCACGCCGATCGAGCTCGGGGTGGGCGTCTCGACCCGGCGCCGCGAGGCGGTCGTGCTCGTCATCGACCACGGCGAGGGCGTGCCGGAGGAGCTGCGCGATCGCATCTTCCAGCGCTTCTTCCGCGCCGAGAGCTCGCGGGCCCGCGAGCTGGGCGGCTCCGGCCTCGGCCTCGCGATCGTCGCCGGCATCGTGCGCGCGCACCGCGGGCGCGTCGACGTCGTCGAGACGCCGGGCGGCGGCGCCACGTTCCGCATCGCCATCCCGCTCGCAGACGACTCGGCCGTGATGGCGCTGTCGCAGCGGCTCCGACCCGAGACCTCGACGACCGGCGATCCACAGGGCGTCCTCCGCGGCCTCGCCTGATCGGCGCATCCGCCTACCTTCTCCCTCGAGCGCGGATGCGCCGCGCGGGATCGAGGGGATCATGAGCAGGTACGGATCATGAGCAGGTACGGCGTCGACGCCGACGCGCTCCACGGTGCGCACGTCGGCGTGCGGGGCACGGGGTCGCGGGTGCAGTCGGAGGTCGCGGCCATGCTCGCGCAGCTGCAGGCGCTGCAGGAGTCGTGGACGGGCCAGGCGTCCGTCGCCTTCCAGGCGCTCCTGCAGGAGTGGCGCGCGACCCAGCAGCGGGTGGACGAGTCGCTCGCGAACATCAACGAGGCGCTCGCAGCGGCGGGCCGCCAGTACGACGAGGTGGAGGCGGGCAACGCGCGCCTGTTCGGCGGCTAGGGCGCCTCGCTCTTGCTGGTCGACGAGCACGCGGCGGAGCCGCGCCTCTTGCTGGTCGAGGAGCTCGCGGCGGAGACGCGCGCGTATCGAGACCCTCTTCGCTGGTCGAGTAGCACGCGGCGGAGCCGCGCGCGTATCGAGACCACCCGGGTACGGCGAAGGGCCCCAGCACTGCTGCTGGGGCCCTTCGTCGTGGTGGAGCTCCTGGGTCTCGATGCGCGGCCGCCTTCGGCGGCTGCTACTCGACCTTCAGTCCTGCGGACTCAGAAGTCCATGCCACCCGTGGGGTCTGCCGGCATGGCCGACGCCTTCTCGGGCTTGTCGGCGACGACGACCTCGGTCGTGAGGAAGAGGCCGGCGATCGACGCGGCGTTGGCGAGCGCGGAGCGCGTCACCTTGACCGGGTCGGAGATGCCCGCGGCGAGCATGTCGACGTACTCGCCCGTGGCGGCGTTGAGGCCGTGGCCCACCGGGAGGTTGCGGACCTTCTCGACCACGACGCCCGGCTCGAGGCCGGCGTTGAGGGCGATCTGCTTGAGCGGAGCGTCGACCGCGACGCGGACGATGTTCGCGCCCGTCGCCTCGTCGCCCGTGAGCTCGAGGCCGTCGAACGCGGTCTTCGCAGCCTGGATGAGCGCGACGCCACCACCGGCGACGATGCCCTCCTCGACAGCGGCCTTCGCGTTGCGGACGGCGTCCTCGATGCGGTGCTTGCGCTCCTTGAGCTCGACCTCGGTCGCGGCACCCGACTTGATGACGGCGACGCCACCGGCGAGCTTCGCGAGGCGCTCCTGGAGCTTCTCGCGGTCGTAGTCGCTGTCGGTCGCCTCGATCTCCTGGCGGATCTGGCGCACGCGGCCGGCGATGGCGTCGGCCTCGCCCGCACCCTCGACGATCGTCGTCTCGTCCTTCGTGATGACGACCTTGCGCGCGCGGCCCAGCATGTCGAGCGTCGTGTTCTCGAGCTTGAGGCCGACCTCCTCGGAGATGACCTGGCCGCCCGTGAGGATGGCCATGTCGGCGAGCATCGCCTTGCGGCGGTCGCCGAAGCCCGGAGCCTTGACGGCGACGGACTTGAAGATGCCGCGGATCTTGTTCACGACGAGCGTCGCGAGCGCCTCGCCCTCGACGTCCTCGGCGATGATGACGAGCTGCTTGCCCGCCTGGATCACCTTGTCGACGACCGGGAGCAGGTCCTTGATGTTCGAGATCTTCGAGTTGACGATGAGGATGTACGGGTCCTCGAACACCGTCTCCTGGCGCTCGGGGTCCGTCACGAAGTACTGCGACAGGAAGCCCTTGTCGAAGCGCATGCCCTCGGTCAGCTCGAGCTCGGTGCCGAAGGTGTTCGACTCCTCGACGGTGACGACGCCCTCCTTGCCGACCTTGTCAATGGCCTCGGCGATCAGCGCGCCGATCTCCTCGTCCGCCGCCGAGATCGATGCCGTCGCGGCGATCTCCGCCTTGGTCTCGACCTCCTTGGCGTTCTTCAGCAGCTCCGCGGTGACCGCGGCCGTGGCCTTCTCGATGCCGCGCTTGAGCGTGATCGGGTCGGCGCCTGCGGCGACGTTGCGGAGGCCCTCGCGGACCAGCGCCTGCGCCAGCACGGTGGCCGTCGTCGTGCCGTCACCGGCGACGTCGTCGGTCTTCTTGGCGACCTCCTTGACCAGCTCGGCGCCGATCTTCTCGTAGGGGTCCTCGAGCTCGATCTCCTTGGCGATCGAGACACCGTCGTTCGTGATGGTGGGGGCGCCCCACTTCTTCTCGAGCACGACGTTGCGGCCACGCGGGCCGAGGGTCACCTTCACCGCGTCGGCGAGCGTGTTGAGTCCACGCTCCAGCCCGCGGCGGGCCTCCTCGTTGAATGCGATCATCTTTGCCATTGCAGTCTCGTCCCTCCTGGACGCTGTGGACGTTCAACTGGCACTCCAACAGGGCGAGTGCCAAGGCCCAAGTCTGGCACTCGGCACCTTCGAGTGCAAGCCAAGCACGCGCGGCCTCCGAGACCGGCCGTCGGCGCGGGACCGGGCGGGGCTACGGCGCGGTCGGCGTCGGCGCGTGGTCGACGTCGCCGTCCTCGCTCGGGGCGACGCTCGGCACCGTGCCGGGCGCATCCGTGCCGAGCACGATCGTGATCGGCGAGCCCGAGAGGCGGCCGTCCGACTGCAGCGCCTGGCCGACGCCGAGCTGCTGCGCGAGGCCGCGCGCGATGGGCTCGAGCGCGGGGGCATCGAACCAGACCACCGTGCGGTCGCCGACCTCGGTCGCGGATGCGGTCGCGACGACCGACCAGCCGGCGTCGGCGAGCGCCTGGCCCGCACCTGCGGCGACGCCTCGCTCCCCCGTGCCGTCGAGCACCGTGATCGACGCGTCGATCGTCGGGTCGATCTGCGACGGGTCGGCGATCACGAGCGGCTCCTCCGTGGCGACCGGCTCGGGCACCGGCTCGATGCGCAGGCGGTCGAGCAGGAAGAGGCCGACCGCGGTGAGCACGACCGCCACCGCGAGCGCGGCGAGCAGGATCGCCCAGCGCGGCCAGCGGGTGTCGCCGGTGCTGCGGTGCGCGCCGACGCGGTGCGTACGGCTCATGCGCCGTCGCGCAGTCGCAGCAGCCGGCGCACGAGCATCGGGTCGTGGTGCAGCGCCTGCGGCGTCTCGATCGCTGCGTCGAGCACCTGGTAGTAGCGCGTGGTCGACCAGCCGAACTCGGTCCGGATGGCCCGTGCCTTCGCGCCGCCGTGGCTCGACCAGCCCGCCTCGAAGTCGAGCACCGCGCGGATGCGCTCCTCCCGAGCCCGTGCGAGGTCGTCGGCCGCCGTGCCGGGACCGGTCGCCGCATCCGTCGCCTCGCCGATGCCGACGTGCTCGGGCCGGGCTGCCTCGGCGGCCGCGAACGCGAGGGCCGCCGCCTCGTCGGCAGTGCCCTTCGAGCGATGGCGCGGCTCGGTCGACATGGAGTCGATCCTAGGTGTGGCACCGCGTTCTGCCCGCCGCGAAACGCGCTCCGCCGCGGCGTAGCATCGAGGCATGACCGATCGAATCGAACGCTCCGACTCCGAGTGGCGTGAGGCCCTCGCCCCCGACGCCTACCGCGTGCTGCGCCAGGCCGGCACGGAGCGCCCCTGGACGGGCGCGCTGCTCGACGAGCAGCGCCAGGGCGTCTACGCGTGCGGCGCGTGCGGCAACGAGCTCTTCGACGACCAGACGAAGTTCGACGCCGGCTGCGGCTGGCCGAGCTTCTACGAGGCCCGCGAGGACGCCGTCGAGCTCATCGAGGACCGCTCGCTCGGCATGGTGCGCACCGAGGTGCGGTGCGCGAAGTGCGGCAGCCACCTCGGCCACCTCTTCGACGACGCCCCGCAGACGCCGACGGGCGACCGGTTCTGCATGAACTCGCTCGCGATGACGTTCACGCCCGAGTCCTGACCGCGCGGCTGCGAGCTCGATCGGCCTGAGCGCCGACAGAGGCGGCCCACGCCGTCGGCTGTCCGCTCAGACCGATCGAGCTGCCCTGCTCGCCGGGCGGCGGATGGCGGAGACGCCGACGGCCGCGATCGTGAGCGCGGCGCCGAGCAGCGACCAGATGGTGACCGGGTGGCCGGCGGGGAAGACGACGTCGAGCAGCACCGACGTCACCACCTGCCCGCAGATGACGCCGAGGCCCATCGTGAGCACGCCGAGGTGGTGCACGGCGACCGACATGAGCGCGATGAAGACGATGCCGAGGAGCCCGCCGATGTAGAGCCACGGCTCCGTCGGCAGCGGCGCCCCGCGCACGCCCAGGGCCGTCTGCACGAGCACGAACAGCGCGAGCGCGATCGTGCCGACGACGAAGTTCGACACCGTCTGCGCGATCGCCGACTGCGCGTGCCGCTGCACGAGCCCGCCCATCGCCTGCTGCAGCGACTGCAGCAGGCCGGCGAGGAACGGCAGCACGATGAGCCAGGCGCCCTCGAGCTCGCCGGTGCCGACGAGGGCGAGGCCCACGGCGACGAGCGCGAGCACCGCGCCGACGACGCGCGGCGGCGTGATGGCCTTCCTCGCGAGGCCGCCGAGGCCCATCCGGTCCACCGCGAGTCCGCTCATCGTCTGGCCGGCGACCACGCCGACCGTGTAGAGCGCGACGCCCAGCGTGCCGACGACGATCCCCTGGGTCGCGACGAGGAAGGCGCCGAGCAGACCGGTCGTCGCGTACCACCACGGCATCGAGCCGTCGCGGATCACGCCGATCAGTCGACGCACGCCCGCTCGTGCGCCCGGCCAGACGACGAGCAGGAGGGCGAGCACCGAGGTGCCGATGCCGAACGAGATGAGCGCGGCGAGCATGCCGTGCTCGAGGCGGGCGCCGAGCTCGCCGTTCACGCGGCTCTGCAGCGCGAGGCCGGTGCCGGCCCCGATCGAGGCGAGCAGCCAGAGGAAGGCGGTCATGCGAGCTCCATCGGGGCGAGGTCGGGGGCGGGGTCGGTCGCGAGCCGCGCGAGCCGGACGACGTCGAAGCGCTCGTCGCGTCCGTGCTCGTCGACGTAGCGCAGCCGCTCCCGCTCGACGCCCTCGCGCACGAACCCCGCGCGCTCCGCGACCGCGACGGACGCCGGGTTGTTGGCCCTCGCACCGAGCTCCAAGCGGTGGAAGCCGTGGGCGAAGAGGCTGCGGGAGCGCGTGTCGAGCGCCCGCGCCGCGAGCCCGCGGCCGCGAGCGGCAGGGGCGAGCCAGTACGACATCCAGGCGGTGCCGTGGCGGAGGTCGCGATCGGCGGCCGAGATGCAGCCGACCGCGATGCCGTCGACGTCGATCGCGAGCGCGTCGTCGGCGATGTCGGCGAGGTACGCGTGCGCCTCGTCGAGCGTGCGGATGGGCGGTGCCTGGCGATGCAGATCCTCGGATGCCGCGAACGCGGCGAGCACGGCCGCCGCGTCGCGCTCGGGGTTCCAGGGACGCAGGCGGCTCACTGGGCAAGCCTAGAATGGCTGACGGTCCCGGGCGAACCGGGCCGCGCCTCCTTAGCTCAGTGGTAGAGCAACGCTCTTGTAAAGCGTAGGTCGTCAGTTCGATCCTGACAGGGGGCTCCACTCGGACATCGGGGCACTGCCTCCTCCCGCACGCTCGTGTTCCGGGCGACACGAACCGCGCTGGGCGCGCGGCGGTGCGCGTCATGCTGAGATGCAGCCATGGAGGACAGCACGGCTGACGCGTTCGCGGTCGCTCACGCGCGCACATTGGTGTTCGGCGACTTCCGCAGCACCATCGATGCCGCCGTGATGGCGCTGCTCGACGGCGACGAGGCGCTCGAGGTCGCCGAGCTGGCCGGGGCGAGCCCTTCGCTGGGGTGGTCGGAGGCGCGAGCGCTCGTCCAGCGCGCGCATTCGGCGCTGGGCCTCGACTACCGGTCGATGTCCGACCAGGATGCGCAGGTGATCGCGCTCCGAGTCATGGTCATGGAGCACCGCAGCGGCGCGCGCACGTTGCGCGAGCTCACCTCGTGGGCGCACGACGTGATCATGCACGGCTCCAGCAGTCGAGCCGTCGAGCGACTCGTGCAGCTCGAGGACGACCTCGAGGCGTGGCAGCCGCGGCGCGATCGGGTCGAGGTGGACGCAGTGCTCGACGCGTTCCTCCGCGAGACGGCTGACGCGGTCGCGCGCTGGCGGCCAGCGGCGATCCGGCCATGAGCCGTCCCTCGACGGCACCCGCGGCGGTCAGCCGCGACGCGCTCGTTCAGGATCCCGCGACGGCGGCGAGCTCCTCCCGCGTCCGCTCGGCGAGCGTGCGGCTGAGCTCCTGCTCGGCGCGCGCCTGCGGATGGAGCCGGTCGTCGTCGAGGAGGCCCTCCGTCACCTCGATCGCGGCGTCGACCTGCGCGCGCAGGAAGTCGAGGTCGGCGGCGGTCGCCTCGATGTCGAGGCTGGCCGATCGCGGCGGCCAGCCGACCGGCCCCTCGTCGTGCTGCGCATGCGCCTCGCCTGCCGCCCAGCCGCGCTCGCGCAGCGCTCGCGCATGCGCCACCATCGCGTCGTCGCCGTCCGACTGGAGCGCGACCGCGATGGCGTTGTCGAGCGCGGCGTCGATGATCAGCCAGGAGCCGACGGAGATCTGCATGCTGGAGGCTAGCAAGCGGCGAGCGCGCGGTCCGGACTAGGAGCGCGGTGCCTGCGCCGCGACGAACGCCGCCAGGGCGGCGGGATCGCTCACGTCACCCGCGAAGGTGACGCCGTCGACGAGGATCGTCGGCACGCCGCGCAGCGGCTCGACCCCCTGCAGCGGCTCCTCGATCGCCCGCACGGTCGCCTGCCGCACCCACCACGCGAACGGGGCGGATGCGATGCAGTCGCCGACCTCCGCGCCCTGCTCGGCCGCGAGCGCCGTCACCTCGGCGGCATCGAAGCGCGTCGTCTGCAGGTGCGCGAGCAGCGCGCTCTGGAACGGCCGGTAGGCGTCCGGGGCGCTGTCGGCGACGCACGCGAGCGCGTTCGCGCCGAGCGTCGACGCGTAGCCGTTGGCGATCTCATCGCCGAGCGACACCGGCAGGTAGGCGACCCGCGCCTCCCCGTCGTCCGCGAGCCGCTCGAGCTCCTCGCCGCTCGCCGAGAGCGCCCGAGCGCAGTACTCGCAGTGCGGGTCGATGACGACGAGGATGTCGTGGATGCCGGACGGCGGCTCGACGGCCGCGGGCTCGCCGTCTGCGGGCACCGGGTCGGCCTCGACGACGCCGTCGGCGTCGAAGGCGATGGCGTCGGCCATGTTCGCCGGGCCGTCGGCGGGTGCGAGCCGCACGATCTGGCCGCCGAGCGACTGCTGGATGGTCTCGAGCGCCGGGTCGCGGATGACCCAGCGATCAGCGACGAGCACGGTCTGCTCCTGCAGCTGCCGCTCGGTCGCGATCGCCTGCGCCTCGTCGGCGTCGGCGGCGAGCACGAGCTCCGTGTCGGTGCCGCACGCGGCGACCACCGGATCCGTCTCCGCCGCGCGGTACTGCTCGACGAGGTCGCTGCACTCGCCGCCGGCCTCGAGGTAGGCGGCGCCCAGCTCGCCGATCGTGGTGATCGGGGCGGGCGGGGTGGCGGCGCACCCGGCCAGCAGGGCGATCGCGGCGATCGCGAGCCCTGCCGGCCAGGCGCGCCGGCGCATCAGCCCTCGCTCGGCGCGGGCGTCTCGGTCGGCGCGGGCGTCTCCGACGGCGCGGGCGTCTCGGTCGGCGCGGGCGTCTCGGACTCACCGGTCAGCTGGCCGGCGGTGGCCGTGACGAAGGCCTGGAAGCCGGCGGCGTCGCCAGGAGCTCCCTCGTACTTCTGGCCGTTGACGAGCACCGTCGGGGTGCGGTCGGCGACGACGCCGTCGGTGCCGGGCAGCGGCTGCGAACCGGCACGGATCGTCGCGTCCTCGGCCCAGCTCATGAAGCGACCCTCGCGGATGCAGTCGGCGACGCCGGTCGACGGGTCGATGCCCGCGCCCTCGGCGATGTCGACGATCTCGTCGTTCGTGAGGCCTGCGGTCTGCTCGGCCGGCTGGTTGTCGTACATCGCGGAGTTGAAGGCCCAGAACTGGTCGGGGGCGAACTCGGCGACGCAGGCGGCGGCGGACGCGGAGCGCGTGGAGAACTTCGTGCCGAGCGAGAGCCGGTCGAGGATCGCGATCGGGTGCACCTCGACGGTCGCGGCGCCGGTGTTCAGCAGCTGCTCGAGCGTGGCGCGGTTCGCCTCGTCGAAGGCGCCGCACACGGGGCACATGTAGTCCTGGTAGATCTCGATCTGGATGATGTCCTGGCGCGGCTCGGTGGGCGTCGGGTCACCCTCGGCCGGCGTCGCGGCGGTGCGCTCTGCGACGAAGTCCTGGCCGACGATGATGCCGTTGCTCGCCATGTTCTCGGGGCCGGGGCCGGCGGGACGGATGCTGTTCACGATCACGACCGCGACGATCGCGACGATCGCGACGGCCGCGAGGATGATGCCGCCGATCGTCAGGCCGCGGCGCATCCGCTCGCGGCGACGCCGCTGCTCCTGCATCGCGCGTGCCTGCTCGCGCGCCTGCGCTCGGCGCTCGTTCTTCGTCAGCTTGTCGCTCATGCGTTCCTGTCCTGCTCGACCGGGATCCGGTGGCGCGCTGAGAGCACACGCCAGTTCTTAGGGTACCGGGCACTTCCCGTGCCAGGATGTCCCCGCGGGCAGTGCTGCCCGTACCGACCACTACGGATCGTCCGGCACGTACCTGCCGGTGGAAGGAAGACGACCATGGCGTCTGTGACGTTCGACAAGGCAACCCGTCTCTACCCGGGGAGCACGAAGCCCGCGGTCGACTCGATCGACCTGGAGATCGCCGATGGCGAGTTCCTCGTCCTCGTCGGCCCCTCTGGCTGCGGCAAGTCCACCACCCTCCGCATGCTCGCGGGCCTCGAAGAGGTCAACGACGGAAAGATCATGATCGGCGACCGCGACGTCACCGACATGCCGCCGAAGGACCGCGACATCGCGATGGTGTTCCAGAACTACGCCCTCTACCCCCACATGACGGTGGCCGAGAACATGGGCTTCGCGCTCAAGATCGCCGGCATCGCCAAGGAGGAGCGCGCGAAGCGCGTCGAGGAGGCCGCGAAGCTGCTCGACCTCGAGCCGTACCTCGGCCGCAAGCCGAAGGCGCTCTCGGGCGGTCAGCGCCAGCGCGTGGCCATGGGCCGCGCGATCGTGCGCCAGCCGCAGGTGTTCCTCATGGACGAGCCGCTGTCCAACCTCGACGCCAAGCTGCGCGTGCAGACGCGCACGCAGATCGCGTCGCTGCAGCGCCGCCTCGGCGTCACCACGGTCTACGTCACGCACGACCAGACCGAGGCGCTCACGATGGGCGACCGCATCGCGGTGCTCAAGGACGGCATCCTGCAGCAGGTCGGCACCCCGCGCGACCTGTACGCGAACCCGGCCAACGTGTTCGTCGCCGGCTTCATCGGCAGCCCCGCCATGAACCTCATGCAGCTGCAGACGAGCGACCAGGGCGTGCACTTCGGCCAGCACCTCACCCCGATCCCCCGCGAGCAGCTCGCGTCGGCGAAGGGCGGCCTCGTGGTCGGCGTTCGACCCGAGGACATCTCGGTCTCCGAGCAGGGCGACGGCCTGCCCGTGCTCGTCGACCTCGTCGAGGAGCTCGGCGCCGACGGCTACCTCTACGGCCACGCGGACGTCGAGGGCAAGCGCGTCGACATCGTCGCGCGCGTCGACGGCCGCACCCACGCGTCGCTCGGCGACACGGTCTACATCACGCCGGACCCGTCGCACCTGCACCTGTTCGACAACGAGTCGGGGCTGCGCCTCTGAGGCGACGCAGCCGCAGCATCCGAAGGGCTCCCGCTGACGGCGGGGGCCCTTCGGCCTACCATGGCGGCATGCGCTCCGATCTGCGCATCACCTCCGCGGTGATGGATGCGACCCTGCTCGACCTGCCCTGGGAGGTGCCGCTCGAGGAGTGGACCGAGGAGGACGTCGTCCAGCTGCCGAAGGGCATCTCGCGGCACCTCGTGCGGTTCGCGCGCCTCGGCGGGCGCGTCGTCGCCATCAAGGAGACGACCGAGGAGATGGCCTCCCGCGAGTACGCCATGCTGCGGCGGCTGCAGCGCCTCGACGTGCCGTGCGTCGAGCCGCTCGCCGTGATCTCGGGGCGCACCGGCGCCGACGGGGAGGAGCTCGACGCGGTGCTCGTCACCCGGCACCTGCGCTTCTCGCTCCCCTACCGCGCGCTCTACTCGTCGTCGATGAAGCGCGACACCGCCCAGCGGCTCGTCGACGCGCTCGCCGGCCTGCTCGTGCGGCTCCACCTCGTGGGCTTCTACTGGGGCGACGTGTCGCTCTCGAACACGCTCTTCCGCCGCGACGCGGGCGCCTTCGCCGCCTACCTCGTCGACGCCGAGACGGGCACGCTCGAGCCGAGCGGGCTCTCGACCGGCCGCCGCGAGGACGACCTCGAGGTGGCTCGCGTGAACATCGCGGGCGAGCTGCTCGACCTCGCCGCCGGCGGACGGCTCGACGAGTCGATCGACCCGGTCGCGGTCGCCGCCTCGATCGTCGAGCAGTACCGGTCGCTCTGGCACGAGCTCATGAGCGACGAGGTGATCGACGCCTCCGAGCGCTGGCGCATCAGCGCGCGCATCGAGCGGCTCAACGCGCTCGGCTACGACATCGAGGAGCTCGCGATCCGCACCGGGGACGGCGGCACGACCGTGCGCATCCAGCCGAAGGTCGTCGACCCCGGGCACCACCACCGCCGGTTGCAGGGCCTCACGGGCATCGACGCCGAGGAGAACCAGGCGCGGCGGATGCTCAACGACCTCGACCAGTACGTGGCGCTGCAGCACGACCTGCGCCCGACCGTCGGCGACGAGGCGCTCGCGAACGAGTGGTTCGAGCGGGTCTTCGCGCCGATCGTCGAGTCGGTGCCGCTCGAGCTGCGCGGCAAGCTCGAGGGCCCGGAGGTCTTCCACGAGGTGCTCGAGCACCGGTGGTACCTGTCCGAGCAGCGCCAGTGCGAGGTGCCGCTCGAGGAGGCGGCCGCGAGCTACATCGAGACGCAGCTCTCCTTCCGCCGCGACGAGGCAGCGCTGCTCGGCGTGCCCGTCACGACCGCGATCTCGGTCGTGCCGATCGAGACGGGCGCGATCCTCCTCGACGACGAGGACGACGACCCCGACTGGCGCGACAAGGTCTGAGCACGCACGCGCTCGTCGAGGAGCGCGCAACACACGCTCGTCGAGTAGCACGCCGAAGGCGCGCGTATCGAGACGATGATCATGATCTCGATGCGCGGCCAGCAACCACACGCTCGTCGAGTAGCACGCCGAAGGCGCGCGTATCGAGACGAAGGCGGCGCGCAAGGTCGCTTGATCTCGATACGCGGCCGGCTCCGCCGGCTGCTACTCGATCAGCAACCACACGCTCGTCGAGTAGCACGCCGAAGGCGCGCGTATCGAGACGAAGGCGGCGCGCGCGGTCCCTTGATCTCGATACGCGGCCGGCTCCGCCGGCTGCTACTCGATCAGCACAGGGTCCGGCTCCGCCGGCTGCTACTCGATCAGCAACCACACGCTCGTCGAGTAGCACGCCGAAGGCGCGCGCATCGAGACGACGATCACGATCTCGATACGCGGCCGGCAACCACACGCTCGTCGAGTAGCACGCCGAAGGCGCGCGTATCGAGACGAAGGCGGCGCGCAAGGTCGCTAGATCTCGATACGCGGCCGGCTCCGCCGGCTGCTACTCGATCAGCATCGACCTGCTCGTCGAGTAGCACGCCGAAGGCGCGCGCATCGAGACGACGATCACGATCTCGATACGCGGCCGGCTCCGCCGGCTGCTACTCGATCAGCGGAGCGGCGCTACTCGATCAGCAATGGTGCGTCAGCGGGTGCGGGCGCCGCGCAGCTTCGCGACCTCGTAGAGCGTGATCGACGCCGCGATGCCGGCGTTCAGCGATTCGGTCGCCGCCCCGATCGGGATCGAGACGATCGCGTCGCACGTCTCGGCGACGAGGCGCGACAGCCCCTTGCCCTCGCTGCCGACCACGATCACGAGCGGCCCGGCGGCGAGCTCGAGCTCGTGGAGCGACACGTCGCCGTCGCCGTCCAGGCCGATGACGAAGCATCCCTGCGACTTCAGCTCCTTGAGCGTCGCGGTCAGGTTCGACGCCATCGCGACCGGCACGCGCGCCGCGGCGCCCGCGCTCGTCTTCCAGGCGCTCGCCGTCACGCCGACCGAGCGGCGCTGCGGCACGATGACGCCCTGCGCGCCGAACGCGCCGGCCGAGCGGATGATCGCACCGAGGTTGCGCGGGTCGGTGATGCCGTCGAGCGCCACGAAGAGCGGCGTCTGGTGCCGGTCGAGCACCTGCTCGAGCAGGTCGACGGGGTGCGCGTACTGGTACGGCGGCACCTTGAGCGCGACGCCCTGGTGCACGGCGTCGTGGCCGGAGATGCGGTCGAGCTCCGGCCGCATCACCTCGAGCACGGGCACGCCGCGCTTCGTGGCAATCGACAGGATCTCCTTGACGCGGTCGTCCATCTCGAGCCGCGAGGCGAGGATGAGCGAGGTCGCGGGGATCTTGGCGCGGAGCGCCTCGAGCACCGAGTTGCGGCCGGTCACCATCTCGGAGTCATCCTTCGCGGACGACGGCTTGCGGTGCCGCGGCGGCTGCGCCGGGCGGCCCTTCGCCGAGGCGGCCTCGAAGCGCTCGCGCGACGCCTTCCGCTTGCCGGCGGGGTGCCAGGACCGGTCCTCTGCCTTCGGGGTGGGGCCCTTGCCCTCGAGCGCGCGACGGCCGAGGCCGCCGGTGCCCTTCGAGGGGCCCTTCTTCCGCGGCGATCGCTGCGGCTTCGTCATGAGGTGCTCCAGGTGGTCGTGTGCTTGCCGTCCTCGACGAGGATGCCGGCGGCCGCGAGCGTGTCGCGGATGCGGTCGGATGCGGCGAAGTCCTTGTTGGCGCGAGCCTCGCGGCGCTCCGCGAGGAGCGTCTCGACGAGGCTCGACAGCGCATGGCTCTCGGCCGAGGGTACAGCCTGCCACGCCTCGTCGGCAGGATCGAGCCCCAGCACCCGCAGCATCGCGAGCGCCTCGCCGGCCCGCGCGAGCGCCACGGCGTCGTCGCCGGCGTCGAGCGCGGCGTTCGCCGCGCGGGTGGTGTCGTGCAGCACGGCGACCGCCTGCGGGGTCGAGAGGTCGTCGTCCATCGCCGCGCCGAACGCCTCCGGCACCGCGGTCTCGGGCAGCTCGCCGACGCGTGCGGCGCGCTCGAGCATCGACTCGATGCGGCCGAACGCGGCCTCCGCCTCGGCGAGCGACCCGCCCTCGAGGCTGCCGTCGGCGGTGCGCAGGTCGATCGTCGAGCGGTAGTGCGGCGCGACCAGGAAGTAGCGCGCGACGATCGGACGCACCGACGAGAGCAGGTCGGCGGCGAAGATGGAGTTGCCGAGCGACTTCGACATCTTCTCGCCGTCGACGTTGACGAGGCCGTTGTGGCTCCACACGCTCGCGAAGCCGAGGCCCGCGGCCGTCGACTGCGCGAGCTCGTTCTCGTGGTGCGGGAACCGCAGGTCGAGCCCGCCCCCGTGGATGTCGAAGCTGTCGCCGAGGTAGCGCCGTGCCATCGCCGAGCACTCGATGTGCCAGCCGGGGCGGCCGTCGCCCCACGGCGACGCCCACGAGGCCGAGGCGGGCTCCTCGGGCTTCGACGCCTTCCAGAGCGCGAAGTCGCGCGGATCGCGCTTGCCGCGCGGGTCGGCGTCGGCGGCCGGCTCCATCTTGTCGATCGACTGGCGCGTGAGGGCGCCGTACTCGCCCCACGACCGCACGTCGAAGTAGACGTCGGCCGAGCCGTCGAGCGCGGGATACGCGTGCCCGCGCTCGATGAGCAGCTGGATGAGCTCGTGCATGCCCGGCACGGATGCCGTCGCGCGCGGCTCGTACGTCGGCGCCAGCACGCCGACGGTGCGGTAGGCCGCGGTGAACTCGAGCTCGATCCGGTAGGCGAGCGCCCACCACGGCTCGTCGACCGCGTTGACGAGCACCTTGTCGTCGATGTCGGTGACGTTGCGCACGAACGCGACCCGCAGCCCGCGGTGCGCGAGCCAGCGGCGCCAGACGTCGTAGGCGACGGCGCTGCGCACGTGACCGATGTGCGGCGACGACTGCACGGTCGGCCCGCACACGTACATCGACACCTCGCCCGCGCGGAGCGGCTCGAGGTCGACGACGGCCTGCCGCCGGGAGTCGTAGATGCGCACGGTCACGGTCCCCAAGGCTACTGGCGTCCAGCGCTCCGGGACCCGCTCCACCCGACGGGACCCGGTGCACCGGGTCCCGTCGGGTGCACGGGGTCCCGATCGGCGGCAGGGGCGGCCTGCGCGGGCCGGCTGCGGGTCAGCGGCGGATGAGCGCGGTCGCGATCGCCTGCACGCCCTCGCCGCGGCCGAGGGCACCGAGCCCGTCGGTCGTGGTGCCCGAGACGCTCACGGGTGCGCCGACCATCGCACTGAGCGCGCGCTGCGCCTCGTCGCGGCGGGTGCCGATGCGCGGGCGCACGCCGAGCACCTGCACCGCGACGTTCACCGGCCGCCAGCCATGCTCCGCGAGCCGTGCGAGCGCGGCGCGCACGAACACCTCGCCGTGGGCGCCCGCGTGCTGCGGGTCGTCGACCCCGACGAGCCCGCCGATGTCGCCGAGGCCGGCGGCGCCGAGCAGCGCGTCGACGATCGCGTGACACACGGCGTCGCCGTCGGAGTGGCCCTCGAGCCCCTGCCCCTCCCACTCGACGCCGGCGAGGCGCAGCGGGCCCTCGCCGCCGAAGGCGTGCACGTCGGCGCCGACCCCTACGCGGATCGCCGGGCCGAGCAGCGACTCGGCGCGGTCCGCGTCGGCGGGCGTCGTGATCTTGAAGGCGAGCTCATCGCCGCGCACGGCGGCGACCGGGAGGCCGAGCGCCTGCACGAGCTGGGCGTCGTCGGTCGACTCGCCGCGCGCATCCGCCTCGGCGTAGGCGCGGCGCAGCAGCGTCGCGTCGAAGCCCTGCGGCGTCTGCATCGCACGCAGCCCCGCTCGGTCGACGATCGCGCCGAGCTCGTCGGGCTCCGCGAGCGCCGACGGTGCGAGCGACGCCGACGTGACCGCGCGGATGGTGTCGACGACCGGCAGCACCGGCACGACCGCGGATGCGCCGGCCCGCAGCGCCGCGATGACGCGCTCGATCTGCGCGGCCGGCGTGAGCGCGCGCGCCGCGTCGTGCACGAGCACCCAGCGCGCATCGCCCGCGGCGTCGAGGCCCGCGGCGACGGAGTCGGCGCGCGTCTCGCCGCCGACGACCACACGCGCGGCGACGCCGGCGCGCGCGGCGATCGATGCCGCATCCGCCTCGAGGCCCGCGGGGACGACCACGACGAGCGCGGCGTCGACGGCGGCGAGGCCGCGGAGCGCGTGCTCGAGGATCGGCGCGCCCGCCACCTCGGCGAAGGCCTTCGGCACGCCGCGGCCGAGCCGGGTGCCGCTGCCCGCGGCGACGACGATGAGGGCGGTGTCGGTCACGCGCCTCAGCCTAGGGCGGCGGACGATAGCGTCGAGGCGATGCCGTCCAGCCCCCGTCCCCCGCGCGCCTTCGCCACGGGACTCGTGACACGCGTCCTGCGGATCGCGGCCCTCCTCGCGGTCGCGCTCTCCGCCGTCTCGCTCCTGGTGGGGTACCCGTCGATGCCCGAGCTCGTACCCACGCACTTCGACGCCGGCGGCCGGCCCGACGCGTGGGGCAGCAAGGTCAGCGTGCTGTGGCTCGCGGGCGTCATGGTCGCGGTCGCGACGCTCGTTGGCGTCCTCTCGACGCAGCCCCGCCGATGCAGCTACCCGGTGCCCGTGACCGAGGAGAACGCCCAGCGGCTCTACCGCGAGGGCGAGCGCACGCTCGTGTGGCTGCTCGTCGCGCTCGCCGCCGTGTTCGCCGGGCTCGCGCAGCTCGTGGTCGGCGGCGCTGGAGGCGCGGTGCTCGGACTCGGGCTCGTGGGCGTCCTCGGGGCTACCGCGACCGGCGCGGTGCGGATGCTCGGCGCCACGGGCAGCCGATAGCCGCCTCCGGCGCCCGGGCATGAGAGAGGCGCCCGACCTTGGGGATCGGGCGCCTCGGCTCGGTGCGTGAGACGCGTGCGTCTCGAGCGGGTCAGACCGCGGGGGCGAGCGCCTCGTCGAGGCGAGCGGCTGCCGCGTCCTCGTCGGTGTGCTCCGCGAGCGCCAGCTCCGAGACCAGGATCTGCCGGGCCTTCGCGAGCATGCGCTTCTCGCCGGCCGAGAGGCCGCGGTCCTGGTCGCGGCGGGAGAGGTCGCGCACGACCTCGCTCACCTTGATGACGTCGCCCGACGCCAGCTTCTCGACGTTCGCCTTGTAGCGACGTGCCCAGTTCGTGGGCTCCTCGGTGAAGTCCGCGCGCAGCACCTCGAACACGCGGTCGAGGCCCTCCTCGCCGATGACGTCGCGAACGCCCACCATGTCGACGTTCTGCGCGGGGACCTCGATCGTGAGTCCGCCCTGCGCGACGTTGAGCTTGAGGTAGGTGGTCTCGACGCCCTTGATCTTGCGGACCTTGACCTCGGTGATCGTCGCGGCACCGTGGTGGGGGTAGACGACCGTCTCTCCGACCTCAAAGTTCATCGAATGCTCCTCGTCATAGCCAGAACCTTGATTTTATCACAGCGTGTCGCTCGCGGGCGCCGGGGCAGGCGTGGTTGGATCACGCCCCGCCGCGGCCCGGACCGGGTCACGAGGCCAGGATCGGCACGGCGCCGGGGTCGCGGCGCAGCGCCGTCGAGCCCTCGCCCCGCGCCGCGCCGCGCTAGACTCGCTTGCGACCGCGAGCGCACCCTCCAGCGCCCCCGGCCATCGTCGAAAGGGTCCTCGTGCAGCCTCGCACCGTCGCCGCAGCAGCCGCAGCAGTCGTCGTCGCCTTCGCCGCGACCGGATGCAACATCCTGACGCCGCAGGCGACGCAGATCCAGTACGACGCATCCGACGGCATCTCGGGCCAGACCGGCACCGTCGAGTTCCACAACGCGATGCTCATCGGCGAGCCCGAGGGCGACGCGCTCAACCTGTCGGTGACCTTCACGAACCCGGGCGAGGCGACCTTCCTCGAGGTGCGCGTCGGCGACGAGGTGCAGGAGGTGCGCGTGGCCACCGGCGTCACCACCTACGGCTTCCCGGAGCAGCAGCTCGTCTTCGCTGCCGACGACATCGCCTACGGCGGTCACCGCAACGTCTCGTTCCAGGCCGACGGCGCAGAGCCGACCGGCGTCGAGGTGCAGATGATCTCGACCGAGTTCGTCGGCTACGAGACGCTCGCCCCGGTCGAGCCCGCCGCCGACTGACCCGCAGCGCCTGAGCGCCGGGTCAGCGCTCGAAGCGGTACCCCAGGCCCCGCAGCGTGACGACGCACATCGGGTTCGACGGGTCCTCCTCGATCTTCGCCCGCAGCCGCTTGATGTGCACGTCGAGCGTCTTCGTGTCGCCGAAGTAGTCGCTCCCCCAGACGCGATCGATGAGCTGGCCCCGCGTCAGCACCCTGCCGGCGTTGCGCATGAGGTACTCGAGCAGCTCGAACTCGCGCAGCGGCATCGCCGTCTCCCGCCCCTCGACGGTCACGGTGTGGCTGTCGGCGTCGAGCCGCACCCGGCCGATCTCGACGACCGCGTCGTCCTCCTCCTCGTCCTCGACGGCGCGGCGGCGCAGCACCGCGCGGATGCGCGCGACGAGCTCGCGAGTCGAGTAGGGCTTCGTGACGTAGTCGTCGGCGCCCAGCTCGAGCCCGACGATCGTGTCGACCTCGCTGTCCTTGGCGGTCAGCATGATGATCGGCACCTGAGACGTCTGGCGGATGTGCCGGCACACCTCGGTGCCGCTGCGCCCCGGCAGCATGAGGTCGAGCAGGATGAGGTCGGCGCCCTCCGTCTCGTACATCCGCACGGCTGCGTCGCCGTCGGCGGCGTGCGCGGTCTCGTAGCCTTCGAGCTCGAGCAGGTAGGCGAGGGGCTCGGCGAGCGCGGTCTCGTCCTCGACGATCAGGATGCGCGTCATGCGATCTCCTTCGGGGCGGTGGCGGTGGCGCCTGCGACGGGCAGGCGGAGCGTGAAGGTGGAGCCCTGACCCGGGCGCGACCAGACCGTGACCTCGCCGCCGTGGCTGCCGGCGACGTGCTTCACGATGCTGAGGCCGAGGCCCGTGCCGCCGGTCACGCGGCTGCGCGCCGGGTCGACCCGGTAGAAGCGCTCGAAGACGCGCTCCAGGTCCTCATGGCCGATGCCGACGCCCTTGTCGGTGACGGAGATCTCGACGACGCCGTCGGTCACGCGCACGCCGACGCCCACGTGGGTCGCCTCCGGCGAGTACTGCAGCGCGTTCGCGACGAGGTTCTGCACCGCCATGGTGATGAGGTCCTCGGAGCCCAGCACGTCGGCCTCGTCGAGCACGCGCGGGATGACGCGCATCCGCTTGGAGTCGGCGAGCACGCGGTTGCGGTCCACCGCGGTTTCGACGACCCGGCCGATCGGCACCCGCTCGGCGTGGTCGAGCGGGTCGTCGGACTGGATGCGCGAGAGGTCGATGAGCGCCTTCGTCATGCGCGCGAGGCGGTCGGCCTCGAGCTGCATGCGCTGCGCGAACGAGCGCACCCGGTCGGGATCCTCCGCCGCCGCCTCGATCGCCTCGGCGAGCACGCTCACCGCGCCGATCGGCGTCTTGAGCTCGTGGCTGACGTTGGCGACGAAGTCGCGGCGCACGCCGGCGAGCCGCAGCTCCTCGGTGCGGTCGGCTGCGAGCACGAGCATGAAGCGGTTGCCCAGCGGCGCGACGCGCACGCGCAGGTGCACGTCCATGCCGGCGCCGATGCGGCCGCGGCGGTGGACGAGCTCGAGCACCTCCTGCTCGCCCGAGCGCCAGACGCGGCGCACGGCGGCGAGGATGTCGTGCGAGCGCAGCGCCCTGCCCTCGACGAGGTCGAGCGCGAGCGCGCCGGGCGACGAGAGGATCACCTGGTTCGAGCCGTCGAGCACGACGCCCGCGGACTCGAGCACGTGGACCATCGCGGCGATGCCGTCCGGGACGGGCTCGCTCGCGATCGCCATCACCTGGCGACCGCGATGCGCGGCGATGCCGAGGAGGTGCACGGAGACCGCTCCGATCGCGAATCCCAGCAGGAGCGCGATGAGCACGTACCAGGACGCATCCACCCTGTCAGCGTAGTCGGCGGCCACCTGCCGTTCGCCGCCGGGGGCCGGTCGCCGCCGAGGGTTCAGACACTGGACACCCGCCGGTAACCTGGGGCCAGAACACTGGGCGACAGGTCCGTGCCGTGCTCGACGCAGCGACGGCGCGGCGCACAAACGAGAGCAGGAGCCATGCGCGACGTATTCCAGCAGGAGCTGAGCGAGGTGCAGGAGCGCCTCGTCGACATCGCCAACCACGTCGTCGTCTCGATCGAGGCCGCGGTGCGCGCCTTCGGCGACTCCAACGTGCAGCTCGCGGAGCAGGTGATCGCGACCGACCCGATCATCGACGACAAGGCCGCGTCGCTCGACGAGCTCGCGATCGACATCATCGCCCGCCAGTCGCCGGTCGCCCGCGACCTGCGCATCGTCGTCTCGGCGCTGCGCATCTCGGCGTCGCTCGAGCGCATGGGCGACCTCGCGCGCCACATCGCGCTGCTCGCGCGCTATCGCTTCCCGATGCAGGTGGTGCCGGAGTCGCTGCAGCCGACGTTCGCCGAGATGGGCGCGAGCGACATCGAGATCGCGAAGATGCTGCGCGACCTCCTCGAGTCGCAGGACCTCACGCTCGCCGACCGCCTCGAGACGGCCGACTCGCACGTCGACAAGCTGCACCGCGACGTCTTCGCGCACGTGCTCGGCACGACGTGGGAGGGTGCGGCGCACACGACCGTCGACGCGACGCTCGCGAGCCGCTACCACGAGCGCTTCGCCGACCACGCGGTCGGCATCGCCAAGAAGGTCAAGTACCTCGCCACCGGCGACTGGACCGGCGACGACGACGCGCGCGCCGACATGGCGCCCGAGCCGGTGCGCGCGCAGCCCGCTCCCGAGTGATCCCGCGGCGCGCGAGCGCCGACGTCGCCACCGACGACGAAGGGCCCCGCATGGCGCGGGGCCCTTCGTCGTGCACGGACTAGTGCTTGCTGCCCTGGCTCGCGACGGCGGCCGCGCCGGCCGCTGCCGCCTCGGGGTCGAGGTACTCCCCCGGGCCGAGCGGCATGTTGTCGTCGCCCAGGCGGTAGACGAGCGGGATGCCGGTCGGGATGTTGAGGGCCGCGATGTCGTCGTCGGAGATGCCGTCGAGGTGCTTCACGAGCGCGCGCAGCGAGTTGCCGTGCGCCGTGACGAGCACGGTGCGGCCGGCCTCGAGGTCCTTCGTGATCGTCGACTCCCAGTAGGGCAGGAAGCGGTCGATGACGTCCTTGAGGCACTCGGTCGCGGGCACGTCGCCGTCGATGCCGGCGTAGCGGAGGTCGCCCGCCTGCGAGAACTCGTTGTCGTCGGCGATCGCCGGCGGCGGGGTGTCGAACGAGCGGCGCCAGAGCATGAACTGCTCCTCGCCGTACTGCTCGAGCGTCTCGGCCTTGTCCTTGCCCTGCAGGTCGCCATAGTGGCGCTCGTTGAGCCGCCACGAGCGCGTCACCGGGATCCACGCGCGGTCGGCCGCGTCGAGGGCGATGTTCGCGGTCTGGATGGCGCGCGTGAGCAGCGACGTGTAGAGCACGTCGGGCAGCAGGTCGCGCTCGCGCAGCAGCTCGCCGCCGCGCTTCGCCTCCTCGGCGCCCTTGGCGGTGAGGCGGACGTCGACCCAGCCGGTGAACAGGTTCTTCTCGTTCCAGGTCGACTGGCCGTGGCGGAGCAGGATGAGGGTGCGCTCGGTCATGCCGCAAGCCTAGTTGGGATGCATGCGCCGTCGCGTGCGGGCGGCCGCGGCGCGCGCACGCCGCCGGGCCGTCAGTCCGGGCCGCGACGTCCGAGGATCGGGCCGACCACGACGAGCACGAGCGGCACCGCCGAGGCCACCATGAGCACCGTGCCGACCTCCGGGTCGTCCGGTCGCAGCAGTGCACCCGCGAGCAGCAGCCCGGCGAAGAGCATCGCCGTGGCGAGCCGTCCGACCGCGCGCTCGAGCCGCGCGACCCGGCGGTCGAGGCGCGGCGTGCTGATCGCGAGGCGACCCTCCTCGGCGCGCGTGATGAGCGCATCCACCCGCCTGGGCAGCCGAGCCACGACACCGGCGGTCGCGAGCACCTCCTGCGCGATGTCGCGCACGGCGCTGCCGCGCTCGTCGCGCACGAGCCGGCCGGCGTAGGGCTCGACCGAGTCCCAGAGGTTGAACGCGGGGTCGAGGTTGCTGGCGACGCCCGACGTGAGCGACATCGCGCGGATGATGAGCAGGAAGTCCTCGGGCAGCTGGAACGGCAGCGAGCGCATGAGCTCGCCGAACTCCACGGCGAAGTCGCGGAACTCGCGCGGGTCGACGTCTCGCAGCTCGGCGAACCCCATGCCGCCGAAGCGGGCGAACGCGTGGCTCATCGCGCGCTCGAGCTCCGCGGTGTCGGCCGTGGGCAGCAGCGCGCCGAGCTCCTGGATGGCCTCGACGAGGCCCTTGCCGTCGCGCGCGGCGGCCGCGATGAGCATCCGCCGGAGCCCGCGCCGGGTGCCGCTCGGCACCTCGCCCATCATCCCGAAGTCGACGAACGTGAGTTGCCAGTCCGGGCCGGGTGCATCGCCACTGCCTGCGCTGACCGGCGTGACGAACAGGTTGCCCGGATGCGGGTCGGCGTGGAAGAAGCCGAGCGAGAACAGCTGGTCGAACATGACGGCGGCGAAGGTCGAGGCGACCTCGGACGGGTCGATGCCCGCGGCGCGGAGGCCGTCGACGTCGTTGATCTTGATCGCCGAGACGTCGGAGAGGGTCAGAACGCGGCGGCTCGTGCGCTCCCAGACGATCTCGGGCGTGCGCACGCGGGCGTCGCCCGCGAACGCGGCGGTGAAGCGCTCGGCGTTCGAGGCCTCGTGCAGGTAGTCGACCTCGAGCAGGCTCGTGATGGCGAACTCCTCGACGAGCGCCGGCGCGTCGACGCGGTCGGCGACGATCCGCACGCGCCGCAGCCAGCCGCCCACGCGCCGCAGCGCCGCGAGGTCGACGTCGACGATCGCCTCGATGCCGGGCCGCTGCACCTTCACCACCGCGTCGGTGATGCCGGTGTCGGCGGTGTCGAGCGCCGACAGGCGGGCGCGGTGGGCCTGGCCGAGCGACGCGGCGGCGATGGGCGTCTCGTCGATCCACGCGAAGGCGCGGTCGAGCGGCATGCCGAGCTCCTGCTCGGCGAGCGCTCGCACCTGCGCGAACGGCACGGCAGGTGCCTCGTCCTGCAGCCCCTCGAGCTCGCGGGTGATCTCGGGCGGCAGCACGTCGAGCCTCGACGACAGGAACTGCCCGACCTTGATCATCAGGCCGCCGAGCTCGACCGCGAGCGCGTGGAAGCGGCGGGCGAAGCGCGTCATCCGGCGGCTCCGGCCGCGCGCCGCCAGGCGGACGAGCCCGATCCTCGGCAGGAACAGCTCGAACCACCACATGATCGCGAGATGCCGGGCGGCGAAGCGCAGGATGCGGCGGTAGCGGGCGCGCGTGCTCCCGGCGTCGGGCATCGTCCCTCCTAGCGCCCGACGTGGGGTCGGCACCCGGGTTCAGTCCTGAGCGAGGATGGAGTAGAGCCTACGGCGCGCCTCGTCGAGCGCGGCCACCGCCTGCTGCACCTGCTCGGGCGTGCCCGTGCGGCCCACCTGCGCGGCCGCCTGCGCGAGCTCCATGCCGGCCTTCGGCAGCGCCGAGAACCCGCTCTCCCGCTCGCTCGTCGCGACCCAGGGCGCCTGCCGGTCGGCGGCATCCGCCTCGGCCCTGCCGCCCTCGGTGAGCGCGTAGGTCTTGCGACCGTTCGCCTCCTCGGCGCTGATGAGCCCTTCGTCGGCGAGCAGCTGCAGCGTCGGGTACACCGAGCCGGGGCTCGGCTTCCACGCGCCGCCGCTGCGCTCCTCGATCTCCTGGATGATCTGGTAGCCGTGCATGGGGCGCTCGGCGAGCAGCGCGAGCACGGCCGCGCGCACGTCACCGCGACCCATCCGGGTGCCGCCGCGCCGCTCGAACGCGGTGCGCAGCTGCTCCATCGCCTCCCACACGCCAGCGCCGGGCCGGCCGTCGCCGAAGCCCCGTGGGCCGGCGTAGCCTCCGCCTGCGAATGAACCGTGCATGATGTCCTCCTCGCACCGTCGCGTCTCGACGATACGCAACGATATATCGCTCACGCGCGTCGCGGAAGGGTGCAGAACCTATGAGAATGGATGCGTGGCCAAGCCGACGGGGCGCATCACGCGCGGGACGACGGGCGTCAACCGACTGCGCCGCGTCGACCGCTGGATCGCCGCGCAGCCCGCGGCGCGCGTGCCCGGCGCGCTCGTCGTCGACCTCGGCTACGGCGCGAGCGCCACGACGAGCCTCGAGCTGCACGAGCGCCTCGCGCGCGGCAACCCGGGTGTCGAGGTGCTGGGCCTCGAGATCGACCCGGCGCGCGTCGCCCTCGCGACCGCCGAGCTCGCGCTCGCCCGCGAGGCCGGGCCGACGCGCTACGGCCGCGCGATCGCGCCGGACGCCCGGGTCTCGTTCGCGCTCGGCGGCTTCGAGGTGCCCGCGCCGCGGGCACCCCAGGTCATCCGCGCGATGAACGTGCTGCGGCAGTACGACGAGCACGAGGTCGCGGGGCACTGGGCGACCATGCGGGCGCGGCTCGCGCCGGGCGGCCTGCTCGTCGAGGGCACCTCGAACGAGCTCGGCCGCGTCTGCGCGTGGGTCGCCCTCGATGCGACGGGGCCGAGGTCGCTCACGATCGCCCTCAAGGTCGACGAGCTCGGCACCGACGCGATGCCCGCGCCGTCGGTCGTCGCCGAGCGGCTGCCGAAGGCGCTCATCCACCGCAACGTGCCGGGCGAGCGCGTGCACGCGCTGCTCGTGGAGCTCGACCGGGCGTGGGCGAGCGATGCGCCGCTCGCCGACTTCGGGGCCGGGCAGCGGTGGCGGTCGACGGTGCGGCGGATGCGCGACGCGGGCTGGCCGGTCGCCGGCGGGCCGTCGCGCTGGCGCCTCGGCGAGCTCACGGTCGCGTGGGACGCCGTCGCCCCGCTCCCCTGACCCGCTCCCGACACCCGTGCGCACCCCCGCAGCGGAGTGTCGACTCTGTGCCGGAGTGTCGCGACACTCGCGCCACAGCCCGACACCGAGCGAACGGCCGAGCAGCGCGAGCCCCTGTCGTCCCGGCCCTGCCTCGGTCGCGAACCGCTACCGCCGAGCGATCGCGACGCCCCGCACCTACGGCCCCCGATCGGCGCTCGGCTACGCAGACGGGCGCTGCACCGCGCCGAGGCGCGGGAGGCGCGGCGGGCGGTGCGCG
The DNA here is from genome assembly GCF_054060915.1 of Agrococcus sp. UYP33. NCBI lineage: Bacteria > Bacillati > Actinomycetota > Actinomycetes > Micrococcales > Microbacteriaceae > Agrococcus > Agrococcus sp. UYP33. The sequence continues at coordinate 1,661,831 of NZ_JBSSDR010000001.1, read as the reverse complement.
TGGCCGGCCGTCGGCGGCACGAGCACCTGCTGGCCGGCCGCGACCGCGATGCCCTCGGCGCTGCGCACCGCGAGGTCCTCGTCGGTCGGGGTGCCGCGCTTCACGACCGCGAGCGCGATCGGGCCGAGCTCGTCGTGCATCGCCGAGGAGGTCACGGCCCCGATCTCTGCGTCGCCGCGCAGCACGACGTCGCCCGGTGCGACGGGCGCGTTCTGGCTCCCGTCGAGGTGCAGCAGCACGACGCGGCGCGGCGGGGCGCCGAGGTTGTGCACCTTCGCGACCGTCTCCTGGCCGCGGTAGCAGCCCTTCGAGAGGTGGACGGCGGTGGTCAGCCAGTCGAGCTCGTGGGGGATCGTGCGCTCGTCGACCTCGGCGAGCGCGGGACGCCCGGCGGCGATGCGGAGCGCGTCCGCCGCGAGCGTGCCGACGAAGCGCGCCGGGTCGAGCGCATCCGCCTCGGCCGGCGTCAGGATCGCCTCCGACCAGCGCCAGGGCTCCCCCGTCGGCTCGCCGTAGCGCACGCCGCCGGGCGCGACCTCTGGCCAGCCGTCGAGCCAGGCGAGCTCGCCCGCGGGCTCCCCCGCGGCGCCGACGACGACCGCCTCCGGTCGCTCGATGCCCACCTCCTTGAAGAAGCGCATCCGCGTCAGCCAGGCCTCGAGCGCGTCACCGGCACCGGCGTCGACGACGATCCAGAGCGCGTCGCCCGTCTCGCGCAGCCGCAGCGCGTGCTCGATGCGGCCCTCGGGCGAGAGCACGAGCGTCTCGGCCGAGGCGCCGGCGGGCAGGCGGTCGATCGCCTGCGAGGTGATGGAGTCGAGCCACGGCAGCCGGTCGGGCCCGGTGAGCCGCAGCACGTCGCGCGGCAGCAGCACGAGCGCGTCGCGCCGCAGCCGGCGCTGCTCGGCGACCGGGTTGCCGACGTGCAGCGGCAGCCCGTCGGGGCCGAGCACCGCTCCGGGGATCCGGCTCGCGAGCGCCGCGGCAGCCGTCACTGCTCGTTCGCCTCGCCCGGCACGACGCGCGTCAGGCGCGCGGACGCGTGGCTCTCGAGCCCCTGCCCGAGCGCCGCGAGGTCCCACGCCCAGAGCAGGTGCTGGTCGACGAGCCCGAGCATGCGGGTGGATGCGGTGTGCTCCTTCGCGCCCGCGCCGCGCAGCACGGCGTCGGTCGCGAGGTCGATGCGCGGCCCGGCGATCGTGCCGAGGTACAGCTCGGCGACGCCCGTCGGGTGCGAGATGAGCGCCTGCAGGTCGAAGGCGCCGTCGGGGCGGCGGAGCGACTCGACCGCGGAGGCGTCGGGATAGGCGGGCTCACCCTCGGGCGGGAGCATGCCGGGGCCGGCGTCCGAGTCGGCCGAGGGCCGGGCGAGGCGCCAGAAGCCGCTCTCGGCGGCGAGCGGCGTCAGCTCGTCGTCGAGCATCCACGCGTACGCCTCGTAGGCGAGGTAGGGGTGGCCGTGGTGCGCGAACGAGACGCGCTGGGCGAACTCGTGCTCGACGGTGCGGTCGCCGACGGGGAACGACAGGACGCCGGTCCCCTCCCAGGTGCCGATGAGCCACTGCAGCGGCCCCAGCTCAGCCGGGAGCGTGGGATCGAGGTCGAGCATCGGCTAGCGCTGGCCCCTGAAGAGGTTGCGGATCACGACGAAGGAGATGCCGAAGATCGCGAGCATCGCCAGGCCGAGCAGGCCGAGGTAGAAGATCTCGAGCGCGACGATGGGGATTTCTGCCATGGCTCGATCCTAGCCGACCTCGCCCGAAGGGGACGGGTGGTCAGAGGTGGGTCAGCGGCACGAGGATCGCGCTCGCCACGGCGAGGATGATCACCGAGCCGAGCACGGCCTCCGCGAGCCGGCCGACGATGCCCGGCACCGTCGGGCCGCCGAGCTGGATCGCGAACGCGGTGAGCGTGCAGGCGCCGAGCACGATCGGCATCCAGACGATGCCATCGGTCGGCTGCAGCACGCCGACGAGCACGGCGCCGACGACGGCCACCGCCCACACCGGCCACACGCTCGCCCATCGCCACGACACGCGCCCATCATCCCCCACCTCGGCTGGACGGCAAGGCCCGCGCCGCATCCGCGCCGATTCGGGACCCGCTGCCGCGACCCGTAGGATCGAGCGCAGGCAGGGGGCTGGATGGCGCACGTCGTGATCTTCACCCGCCGCGACCGGGGTGTGCTGCCGGGTCTCGAGCTCCTCGAGCACCGCGTGACCATGCTGCCCGGCACGGCGGAGGCGGTGGCGCACGCCCCCGACGCGGACGTCGTGGTGGTCGACGGCGCCGCAGAGCTCGCCGCCGCGAAGCAGCTGTGCCGGCTGCTCGAGCGCGACGCGGCGCCGCTGCTGCTCGTGCTCGCCGAGGGCGGCTTCGCCGCGGTGACCGCCGAGTGGGGCGTCACCGACATCGTGCTCGACTCCGCCGGTCCCGCCGAGCTCGAGGCGCGCATCCGCCTCGCGATCACCGGCGCGAAGACGAGCGGCCCGATCGTGGCGAGCGGCCTCTCGATCGACGAGGCGAGCTACCAGGCGAAGATCGACGGCCGCCCCATCGACCTCACCTACAAGGAGTTCGAGCTGCTGCGCTTCCTGGCGTCGCACCCCGCGCGCGTCTTCACGCGCGAGCAGCTGCTGAGCGAGGTCTGGGGCTACGACTACTTCGGCGGCACCCGCACGGTCGACGTGCACGTGCGCCGCCTGCGCGCCAAGCTCGGCGACCTCGAGGGCGTCATCGGCACGGTGCGCGGCGTCGGCTACCGCTTCGAGCTGGCCGACGAGTGAGCGCGATCGAGCTGGCGCGCGCGCTCGCCGCAGCCTGCGCCGCGCACGACGGCGTGCCGCCCTTCAACGACCAGGCGCTCGTCGAGCTCGAGCGCGGCGAGCGCCGCACGATCGGCGACGCGGAGGCGCTCGCCGTCATCAGCGACCGGGACCGGGAGGTCGAGCTCGCGGTCGCGCCGGACGCGCGCGGTCAGGGCCGCGGCGGTGACCTCGCGCGCCGGGTCGCGGCCGAGCTCGGCGCCTTCGAAGCCTGGTCGCACGGCGACCTGCCCGCGGCGCAGGCGATCGCCGCGTCGCTCGGCATGGCGCGCGTGCGCACGCTGCTGCAGCTGCGCGCGCCGGTGCCGGCTGCCGATGGCGCCGACGACCGGCTGCCCGACGGCGTGCGCGCGTTCGAGCCGGCCGACGCATCCGCCCTGCTCGCCCTCAACGCCGCTGCCTTCGCCGACCACCCCGAGCAGGGCCGCATGTCGGCCGACGACCTCGCCGCCCGCATGGCCGAGCCGTGGCACGACGACGCGAACCTCGTGGTCGCCGACGGCGCCGACCCCTCGACGCCCGGCGCCCTCGACGCCTTCGCCTGGGTGAAGCCCGACGGCGACGTCGCCGAGCTGTACGTGCTGGGCGTCTCGCCCACTCGGCAGGGCGCGGGGCTCGGCCAGCGGATGCTCGCGGCCGCCTTCGTGCGGATGCGCGCGCTCGGCGCGATGACCGCGCACCTCTACGTCGAGGGCGACAACGCCCCCGCGCTCGCGCTGTACGAGCGCGCGGGCTTCGATCGCTGGGCGATCGACGTGCGATGGAGGCACGCGCCGTTCACCGATGGTTGACATGATTGGCGCATGACCGACGGCATCGCGACAGACACCGGCCTCTCCGGCGACGAGGCACAGCTCGACCGCTCCCGCACCGCGCGCACGCTCGAGGAGGAGCAGAGCTTCCACGACGCGAACGCCGCCGACTTCGACGACTACGACGCCGAGCTCGACTGGTCCGCGGAGCTGCAGGGCGGCGAGACCGACGACGGCCTCCCGGCCGACCGCTTCCTCGACCGGGAGCTCTCGTGGCTCGCCTTCAACGAGCGCGTGCTCGAGATGGCCGAGGACCCGCGCACGCCGCTGCTCGAGCGCGCCAACTTCCTGGCGATCTTCGCGTCGAACATGGACGAGTTCTTCATGGTGCGCGTCGCCGGCCTCAAGCGGCGCATCGCGACCGGCCTCGCCGTGCCGACGAACGTGGGCATCGCGCCCGCCGAGCTGCTCGCGCAGATCGTGCAGCGCGCCCACGAGCTGCAGCTGCGCCACGCGCGCGCTGCCCGCGGCTCGTTCGAGCCCGAGCTCGACGCCGCCGGCATCAGCGTCGTCGCCTGGCACCAGCTCACGCCCGAGGAGCAGGAGGCGATGTCGGCGCGCTTCGAGGCCGAGATCTTCCCGGTGCTCATGCCGCTCGCGGTCGACCCCGCGCATCCCTTCCCCTACATCTCCGGCCTCTCGCTCAACCTGGCCGTGCGGGTGCGCGTGCCGGGCGAGCCCGAGGACCAGTTCGCGCGCCTCAAGGTGCCCGCGGTGCTGCCGCGCTTCGTCGAGCTGCCCCGCTCCGGCCAGTCCCAGCGCTTCCTCACGCTCGAGGAGCTCATCGCGAACAACCTCGACGAGGTGTTCTCGGGGATGGAGATCGTCGAGCACCACGCCTTCCGCGTGACGCGCAACGAGGACGTGACGATCGACGAGGACGACACCGAGAACCTCATCAAGGCGCTCGAGCACGAGCTCTCGCGCCGCAAGTTCGGCCCGCCGATCCGCCTCGAGGTGTCGGAGGACATCGACGACGACACGTACGCGCTGCTCGTCGACGAGCTCGGCATCACCGAGCGCGAGGTCTACAAGCTGCCGGGCCTGCTCGACCTGAGCGGGCTCTTCCAGCTCGCGGGGCTCGACCGGCCCGACCTCCACTACACGAAGCGCGTGCCGGTGACCGCGGCCGCCTTCCTGCCGACCGACCAGGATGAGCGGGCCGACTTCTTCCAGGCCATCACCCGCAAGGACGTGCTCGTCCACCACCCGTACGAGTCGTTCGCGACGAGCGTGCAGGCGCTCCTCGAGCAGGCTGCCGACGACCCCGACGTGCTCGCGATCAAGCAGACGCTCTACCGCACCTCCGGCGACTCCCCCGTGGTCGCGGCGCTCATCCGCGCCGCTGCCGCCGGCAAGCAGGTGCTCGCGCTCGTCGAGGTGAAGGCGCGCTTCGACGAGCAGGCGAACATCCGCTGGGCGCGGCAGCTCGAGCGCGCGGGCGTGCACGTGGTCTACGGCATCGTCGGCCTCAAGACGCACTGCAAGCTCATGATGATCGTGCGGCGCGAGAACGGCCGGCTGCGCAACTACTGCCACATCGGCACGGGCAACTACAACCCGAAGACGAGCCGCATCTACGAGGACTTCGGCCTCTTCACCGACAACGACCAGGTCGGCCGCGACATCACCCGGCTGTTCAACGAGCTCTCCGGCTACGCGAAGGAGAAGTCGTTCCAGCGCCTGCTCGTCGCCCCGCGCCACCTGCGCAAGGGGTTGCTGCAGCGCATCGAGCGCGAGACGCGGGCGGCGCGCGACGGCCGCCCCGCGCGCATCCGGCTCAAGGTCAACTCGATCGTGGACGAGCAGCTCATCGACGCGCTCTACCGCGCGAGCCGCGCCGGCGTCGACGTCGAGATCTGGGTGCGCGGCATCTGCTCGATCAAGCCGGGCGTGCCCGGGCTGAGCGAGCGCATCACGATCCGGTCGATCGTCGGCCGCTACCTGGAGCACTCGCGCGTGTTCGCGTTCTGGAACGACGGCGACGAGGAGGTGTTCATCGGCTCGGCCGACATGATGCACCGCAACCTCGACCGCCGCGTCGAGACGCTCATCCAGCTCACCTCGAGCGAGCACAAGCGCGACATCCAGCAGCACTTCGACAAGGCGATGTCGCCCGAGACCGCGTCGTGGTGGGCGGAGGCCGACGGCACCTGGACGCGCAGGTTCTACCGCGAGGACGGCACGGCGCTCGACGACCTGCACCGCGACCGGATGATGCAGATCCAGCGGCGCAAGCGCTCGGGCCGATGACGACCCAGCTGCCGGTGCTCGCCGCCGGCGCGCTCGTGTGGCGCGAGACGGCGGGCGAGGTGCGCGTGCTGCTCGTCGAGCGCACCCAGCACCGCGACCACTCGCTGCCGAAGGGCAAGCTCGACCCGGGCGAGACCCTGCCGCAGTGCGCCGCGCGGGAGATCGAGGAGGAGACGGGCGTGCGCATCGCGCTCGGGGCGCCGCTCGGCACGACCGAGTACCGACTGCCGGACGGCCGCGACAAGGTCGTGTACTACTGGCAGGCGTTCGTCGACGAGGAGGAGGCGGAGCGCGCGCCCTTCGAGCCGAACGACGAGATCCTCGAGCTGCTGTGGCTGCCGCTCGATGCGGCGAAGGCGCGCTGCACCTACGAGCACGACGTGGACGTCATCGAGCGCTTCGAGGAGCGGCTCGCGGCCGGGCACGCGCACACGTTCCCGATCATCGCGCTGCGCCACGCGAAGGCGGCGAACCCGTTCAACTGGGAGGGCGACGACGCCTCGCGCCCGCTCACCGACCGCGGCCAGCGGCAGTCGCGCGCCGTCGCGCCGGGCGTCGCGGCCTTCGGCCCGCGGCGCATCGTCACGTCGAGCGCCGTGCGCTGCCGGCAGACGGTCGCGCCGCTCGCCACGCTCACCGGGATCGCGCCGCGCGCCACTGCCGAGATCAGCCAGGAGTCGAGCGTCGACCCGCGCGCCGCGCTCGAGGCCCGGATCGCGAAGGCGGTGCGCAAGCGCCGCGGCACCGTGCTCTGCTCGCACGCGCCGATCATCCCCGAGATCGTCACCGCCGTCGTGCACGCGGCGAACGGGCTGGAGTCGGAGCGCACGCACCGAGCGTCGATGCTCCACACGGCGGAGTTCACGGTGCTGCACGTCAGCGCCGGCGACACGCCCGCGCTCGTCGCGCTCGAGACGCACGCCCCCGCCGAGCCCTGACCCGGGAGCGCGAGACGGGCGATCGAGGTGCGGAGTGTCGCGCTGCTGCGCGAGCGTCGCGACACGGCGACGACGTCCCGACACTCGCGGCCGAGCGCGTCAGCCGGCCGCGCCAGCCGAGCGTGTCAGCCTGCCGCGGCCTCGAAGCCCGTCATGCGGATGAGCCGGGCCGGCACGCCGGCGACGATGCCGTTCGCGGGCACATCCTTCGTCACGACCGCGCCGGCGCCCACGATCGCGCCGTCGCCGATCGTCACGCCCGGCACGACGGTCACGGAGGCGCCGAGCCACACGCTGCGGCCCAGCACGACCGGCGCCGGCTGCATGTCGCCGCGGTGCGCGGGGTCGACGCCGTGGTTGAGCGTCGTCAGCGTGCTGCCGTGGCCGATGAGCGAGCCGTCGCCGATCGTGATGCCGCCCGTGTCCTGGAAGCGGCAGCCCATGTTGATGAAGACGTCCTTGCCGAGGTGCAGGTTCTTGCCGAACTCGCTCGAGAAGGGCGGGAAGACCGTCACCGACGGGTCGACCTCGGTGCCGGTCAGCTCGGACAGCAGGGCTCGCACCTCGTCGGGCGTGCGGTAGCCGCCGTTCAGCTGGGCGGTGACGCGCAGAGCATCCTGGGCGGCGCCGTGCATGAAGGCGTGCTCGGGCGAGCCCGCCTCGATCAGGGCGCCGCTGCGCACATGTGCGAGGAACTCCTGCAGGGTGATCATCGCCACCACGCTACGCCCGCCCCGCGGTCCGGCATTTCAACGTCGCCGGTGGTCCATCAGCGCCATATCGGGGATGCGGGACGACAGGCGACGTTGAGGATCGCGGATCAGCCGAAGCGGCCGGAGACGTAGTCCTCGGTGGCCTGCACGGTGGGGTTCGAGAAGATCTTCGTCGTCTCGCCGAACTCGATGAGCTTGCCCGGCTTGCCGGTGCCGGCGATGTTGAAGAAGGCGGTCTTGTCGCTCACGCGGCTCGCCTGCTGCATGTTGTGGGTCACGATCACGATCGTGTACTCCTGCTTCAGCTCCTCGATGAGGTCCTCGATCGCGAGCGTCGAGATCGGGTCGAGGGCCGAGCAGGGCTCGTCCATCAGCAGCACGTCGGGGCTGACGGCGATCGCGCGCGCGATGCAGAGGCGCTGCTGCTGACCGCCCGAGAGGCCGGAGCCCGGCAGCCCGAGGCGATCCTTGACCTCGTTCCACAGGTTCGCGCCGCGCAGCGAGCGCTCGACGAGCTCGTCCTGGTCGCCCTTCGACATCCGCCGGTTGTTGAGCATCACGCCGGCCAGCACGTTCTCGCGGATCGTCATCGTCGGGAACGGGTTCGGGCGCTGGAACACCATGCCGATCTGGCGGCGCACGTTCACCGGGTCGACGCCCGCGCCGTACAGGTTGGCGCCGTCGAGCAGCACCTCGCCGTCGACCCACGCGCCCGAGATGACCTCGTGCATGCGGTTGAGCGTGCGGAGCACGGTCGACTTGCCGCAGCCCGACGGGCCGATGAAGGCGGTGACGCTGCGGGGCTCGATCTCGACCGACACCCCCTCCACGGCCTTGAAGTCGCCGTAGTAGACGTCGAGGTCGTTGATCTCGATGCGCTTGGACATGTTCCTTACCTTCCGGACTTCGGCGCGAAGAAGTGCGCGATGAGGCGCGCGCCGATGTTGAGCAGCATGACGATGAGGATGAGCACGAGCGCGGCCGTCCACGCACGGTCGAAGTAGGCCTGCTCCTGCACGCCTGGGCTGACGTACTGGTTGAACGCGAACACCGGCAGCGTCATCATGCGGCCGTCGAACACGTTGTAGTTCATGTTCGTGGTGAAGCCGGCGATGATGAGCAGCGGCGCGGTCTCGCCGATGACGCGGGCGATGGCGAGCGTGACGCCGGTGACGATGCCGGCGAGCGCCGTCGGCAGGACGACCTTCGCGATCGTCAGCCACTTCGGCACGCCGAGCGCGAGCGACGCCTCGCGCAGGTCGTTCGGGACGAGCTTGAGCATCTCCTCCGTCGATCGCACGACGGTCGGGATCATCAGCAGGCTGAGCGCGACGGCGCCGCCGAAGCCGCTGCGCACGCCCTCCCCTGCGAAGAGCGCGAAGAGGGCGTAGGCGAACAGGCCCGCGACGATCGAGGGGATGCCGGTCATGACGTCGACGAAGAACGTGATGGCCTGCGAGAGGCGGCCGCGGCCGTACTCGACGAGGTAGATGGCGGTGAAGATGCCGACCGGCACCGAGATGACGGCGGCCAGCAGCGTGACGAGCACGGTACCGACGATCGCGTGCAGCACGCCGCCGCCCTCGCCGACGACGTTGCGCATCGTGTAGGTGAAGAACTGGATGTCGAAGCGCGCGAGGCCGTTGACGAGCACGGTGGAGATGAGCGAGATCAGCGGCACGAGCGCGAGCAGGAACGCGCCGAGCACGATGCCCGTGACGAGCCGGTCGGTGGCCTTGCGCCCGCCCTCGATGAGCTGGCTCACGACGGTGATCGCGACCAGGTAGAGCACGAAGCCGATGACGACGGTCGACACCAGGCTGAAGCCGGTGCCGCTCGCGCCGGCGACGAGCGCCGAGACGGCCGCGCCGACGACGAGCGCGACGCCGAGCAGCGCCCACGGGCCCCACTTCGGCAGCTGCCCGGCGGTCAGCGGGTTGTTCGCCTCGCGGCGAGGGGCGGTGATCGTGGTGGTCATGGTCTACCTGCCTCCGTCCACGGTCGTCTTCGCGATGATCCACCGCGAGACGCCGTTGACGACGAGCGTGATCGCGAACAGCACGAGGCCGGACCCGATCAGCATGTTGACGGTGATGCCGTGCGCCTCGGGGAACCGCAGGGCGATGTTCGCCGCGATCGTCGAGGGGTTCTGCGAGCCGACCACCACGAAGGTCACGGCGCCGGCCGAGGCGAGCACCATCGCGATCGCCATCGTCTCGCCGAGCGCGCGGCCGAGGCCGAGGATCGAGGAGGCGATGATGCCGGAGCGGCCGTGGGGCAGCACCGCCATCGTGATCATCTCCCAGCGCGTCGCGCCGAGCGCGAGCGCCGCCTCCTCGTTGAGGCGCGGCGTCTGCAGGAAGATCTCGCGGCAGAGCGCGGTGATGATCGGCAGCACCATCACCGCGAGCACGATGGCGGCGGTGAAGATCGTGCGACCGGTGCCGGAGGCGGGCGGCGTGAAGAGCGGGATCCACGCGAGGTTCTCGGCCAGCCAGGTGTACGCCGGCTGCATGAAGGGCGCGAGCACCGTGATGCCCCACAGGCCGTAGATGACCGAGGGGATGGCCGCCAGCAGGTCGATGAGGTAGCCGAGGCCCTGCGCGAGGCGGCGGGGCGCGAAGTGCGTGATGAACAGCGCGATCGCGATGGCGAGCGGCACGGCCATGAGCATGGCGAGGAACGCCGACCACAGGGTGCCGAAGGTGAGCGGCCAGACCCAGGCGAAGAAGCTGTCGTCGTTCGGCAGCGGGCCGATGATCGCGGGCACGGCCTGCGCGACGAGGAAGATCGCGACGCCGGCGAGCGCGACGAGGATGAGCACGCCCGCGGTCGTCGAGATCGACTTGAAGATGATGTCGGCGGGTCGCTTCGGAGCTGCGGCGCGAGTGGCGGCCGGTGCTGCGGTGGTCATGGGGCTCCCAGTGGATTCGGGAAGGGGCCGGGCAGAGCGTCCGGCCGGGGCGATGGAGTGCCCCGGCCGGACGGGTGCAGCGCGAGCGCTGCCGAGATCAGTCTGTCCTACTGGATCGTGTCGACGACCGCGAGGATCTCCTCGCGGAGCTCGTCGGAGATCGGCGCGTTGCCGGCGTTCTCCTGGCCGGCCGTCTGGCCCTCCGCCGAGGCGATGTAGCTCAGGTAGCCCTTGACGAGCTCGGCCTCGGCGTCGTCCGCGTAGTCGGTGCAGGCGATCGCGTAGGAGATGAGCACGAGCGGGTAGACGCCGGCCTCGGTCGACGTGCGGTCGAGCTCGACCGCGATGTCACCCTCGTGACGGCCCTCGACGCGCGGCGACACGTCGACCGCGGCGGCAGCGGCGTCGGCCGTGAACGGCACGTACTCCTCGCCGACCTGCAGCGCGACCGTGCCGAGCTCGCCGGCACGCGATGCGTCGGCGTAGCCGATCGTGTTGGTGCCGTTGGTGACGGCGTCGACGACGCCCGAGGTGCCCTGCGCGCCCTCGCCGCCGTAGGAGGCGGGCCACGTCTCGAACTCACCCTCGGTCCAGTCGGACTCGGCGGTCGCCGTGAGGTACTGCGTGAAGTTCTCGGTGGTGCCCGAGTCGTCCGAGCGGTGCACGGCCGTGATGGTCGCGTCGGGCAGCGTGACGCCCTCGTTCTGCGAGGCGATCGCCTCGTCGTTCCAGTTCGTGATCTGGCCCGAGAAGATCTTCGCGATGGTCGACGCGTCCATGTTGAGCGAGTCGACGCCCTCGACGTTGAAGATGACGGCGATCGGCGAGATGTACACCGGCAGGTCGACCGGGAGCGTGTCGGGCACGCACGCGGCGAACTCGCCCGCGAGCTCCTCGTCGTCCAGGTAGGCGTCCGAGCCGGCGAACGAGACGCCGCCCGCGATGAACTGCTCGCGGCCCGCGCCGGAGCCGGCGGGGTCGTACGTGACGTTGACGTCCTCGTTCGCGCCCTGGAAGCCGGCGATCCATGCCTCCTGCGCTGCGCCCATCGACGACGCGCCGGCACCGGCGAGGTCGCCCGAGAGCGTCGACTCGGCGGGGGCGTCGGAGCCATCGGCAGGCGCGTTCGGCGCCGGCTCGTTGGCGGCGCAGGAGCTGAGCAGGATCGCGCCAGCTGCTGCGACGACCGCAGCGCGGCCGAGCTTCGTGAACTTCACGGTGTTCCCTTTCGGAATGTGGTTCGGTGCAGGGACTGCAGCGCCCTGGGTCTGGCGCACGCTTGCGCACCGCTGATCACGGTAGGCAGGCAGGGTGGCGGCCAGGCCCCGCGCAGGTGAACAGCCGGTGAACGGGGGCGCATGAGCGGCTCAAGGCGACGGCGACGGCAGCGGCTCCGGGCATCGCGACAGCTGCGCACATGGCGACGGCTCCGGACATGCGAAGGCCGGGCCGCGAAACGCCTCTCGGCGGAAGGCCGCTCGCAGCGGCGAATATTGGAGCCCGGGGTTACGCGGCCCGGCTCATCCAGGGTAGCGACCGAGCGCGCCGCATGCAGCCCTCTGCGCTCAGCGCGAACGATCCCCGCCGCCGGGCGCGTCGCCCATGAACGCGACAGGGCGCCCGGGTCTCCCCGGGCGCCCTGGATGCTGTGACGCGGCGGTCACTGCACCGGTCACTGCACGTCGATGACCGTCTCCGGGACCTCCGGGTAGCCGTAGGCCGAGCGCAGGATGACCTGCGCGGGGTCGACGCCCTCCGGGAGCTGCACGACCGCGCGGGCCTGCGTGAAGCCGGCCTCGTCGGCGTAGAACACGTCGTTCTCCGCGGTGACCGCGATCGTGTCGCGCCAGTCGTACTCGACCCCGTCGCTGCCCACGACGAAGATGTCGAACGAGCTGCTGAAGCCGAACGATCCCTCGAGGTGCTCGGCGTCGAACAGGATGCCGACGAAGTAGGTGCCGGGCTCCGGCTCGCCCGACTGCATCGGCGGGTTCTCCTCGAGCGACGTGACGCTGAACGACCAGATGTCGCCGGCACCGTCGTCGACCGTGAAGTCGTAGGCGCCGTCGGCGGGCTCCGACGGCTCCTCCGAGGAGCCGGTCTCGCTCGGCTCGGCCGGCTCGGTCGCCTCGGTGGTGTCGACGGGGTCGGCCGGCTCGATGGGCGAGCCCGTGGGCGCCGCGGGGATCGCGGGCGGCATCGGGATGCAGCCGGTGAGGGCGAGGGCGCTCGCGCCCAGGATGAGTGCAGCGGCGAGGGGGCGGCGTGCCATGTCGGTCTCCTTGTCGGTGCCGACCGGGTGCGCGGCCGACGAGGCGAGCCTACGGCGGAGCGGTGACGACCCGCCTCAGCACACGCTCAGACCAGGCTCTCCGATCGCCACATGCGCGCGCACACGCGCAGGTCGCCGGCGATGTCGGTGAGCGACGCCGCCAGCCGGGTGCGCTCGCCGGCGCGCTCCGGATGCACCGGCTCGTCGACGTGCGCCGCCTCGACCGCGCCAGCGGCGGTCACCGTCGCGAACGCGGCCGCGCGCTCGAGCGCGAGCGCGAAGTCCCCCGAGAAGACGCCGCGCAGGATCGTCTCCGAGAGCGAGCGGAGCTCGTCGGGCGTCGCCGGGGCCGGCACGCCCGCGACCACCGGGGCGGCCGTCGGCAGCGCATCCGCCCCCTGCTGGTACAGCAGCGCCGCCTCGTCGGCGCGCTGCGTGACGAGCGCGTGCAGCAGGTTGACGCGCCACAGCGCGCCCGGCAGCGAGTGGGGTCGCGCGTGCGACCAGAGCTCGGCAACCGTGTCGATGCCGTCGTCCTTCGCGACGCGCAGGATGCGCTCGACGACGTCCGGATCGGCACCGGAGCGGACGCGCGCGAGCAGCGCCTGCGCGGTCTCGCTCGCGAGCTGCAGGCGCACGGCAGGGTCGACGTCGCCCTCGATGCGGGAGAACCAGTCGTTCGAGAAGCGGGTGGGGCGCTTGAAGTGCTCAGCCATCCCCACCATCATCCCGGATGCTCGCTGCAGCCGGGATGACGGGGCCGCCTCAGCGGGAGAAGTCCCAGACCCCGCCCTGGTCGGTCGTCACGCGCACGTGGTCGATGCCGAGGCTCGCCGGCACGTGGAAGATCCCGACGCCGCCGGTGATCGACGGCTCCTGCCCGGTCGTGAAGAGGTCGCCCTCGGCGTAGAACGAGCTCGCCGTGCTGAGCCCGTACTCGTCGCCGGTCGCGTCGTCCACGATGTAGATGTGGAAGGCGTGGTAGAAGTCGGGATCGCCCTCGAGGAGCTCGGCGTCGACGAGCACCTCGACGAGCTGGAAGCCCGGCTCGGCCGGCTGGCCGCCCGAGTCGGTCTCCACGACGCGGCTGTCGGTGACCTCGAAGCTCCACACCGAGCCGTCCTGGCCCTCGGCGGTGATCTCGTACGGACCCTCGGACGCGGCAGCGGTCTCGCTGGGCTCGGCGGGCTCGGCGCTCTCGGTGGGCGCGGGCTCCGGCGCGGTGGTCGTCGCGGTGGTCTCGACGGGCGCAGGCGGGGCGGGCGCGGTGATGACGCAGCCCGCGGTGAGGGTGACGACGGCGGCGCCGACGAGCAGGGCGGTGGCGGAACGGCGGGATGCGGGGGTCATGGAGGCTCCTCGTGACGGTCTGGCACCAGCGTAGGTTCCGCGCCGCGGCGACGCACGCATCCCTCGGCTCCCGCCCTGCGCGTGTCGCCGACGTCCGGCGATGCGGGCGCGCGCCTCAGGCGTCGGCGACGAGCGCCGGCGGCAGCTTGGGCGCCAGGCGGTGCCACACCTCGATGAGCGCGCTGCCGACCAGGCCGATGCCGATCGACGCCAGCAGCAGCGGCGCCTCGGGCAGCTGGAACTGGAAGAAGTCGCGCACGATCGGCACGAGCACCGCGACGACGAGCGCGACGACCATGAGCGCGACGATGCCCGCGCGCAGGAGCGTGAAGGGGCGGCACGCGATGCCGAGCACCCAGAGCCCGCAGACGGTGAGCGTGATGACCGCGGCGGTCTGCACCTGGCGCTCGTCGACCTCCGCGCCGCGCCCGATGAGGGTGATCGCGAGCACCGCGAGCGCCACCGTGACGCCGGCCGGGATGGTGAAGCGCAGGCTGCGGCCGAGGAAGCCCGGCACGTAGCGGGTCGCGGCGGGGATGAGCGCGAGCACGAAGGCGGGGATGCCGATCGTGAGCCCGTCGGTCGCCGAGAGCTGGCGGGGCAGGAACGGGTACTGCACGAGGAACGCCCCGAAGAGCAGCGCGAGCGTGAACGCGTAGGTCGTCTTCGTCAGGAAGATGCGCGAGACGCGCTCGATGTTGGCGATCACCTGCCGCCCCTCGGCGACCACTTGCGGCAGGTGCGAGAAGCGCCCGTCGAGCAGCACGAGCCTGGCGACGGCCTTCGTCGCGGCCGCGCCCTCCCCCATCGCGATGCCGAGGTCGGCGGTCTTCAGCGCGAGCGCGTCGTTGACGCCGTCGCCCGTCATCGCGACCGTGCGGCCCATCGCCTGCAGCGCCTCGACGATCCCCCGCTTCTGGCCGGGCGAGACCCGGCCCAGCACGTGGTGCTCGGCGAGCACGGCCTCGAGCTCGTGCCGGTCCGTCGGCAGGTGCCGCGCGTCGTAGGCGTCGCCGACGAGCGGGATGCCGACCTGGCGCGCGACGGCGCCGACCGTGCGCGGGTGGTCGCCCGACATGACGCGCACCTCGACGCCCTGCGCGCGGAAGTAGTCGAGCGTCGCGGCGGCGTCGTCGCGCACGTGCTCGCCGAACGCGACCACCGCCACCGGCCGCAGCGGCGGCAGCTCGAGCCGCTCGCACTGCTCCTGATCGATCGGATGCGGGGCGTGCGCGAGCACGAGCGCGCGACGCCCGGCGGCCGCGATCTCGAGCGCGCGCTGCGCGACCGCGCTGCCGCCGTCGCCGTCGCCGAGCACCGACTCGGGCGCGCCCAGCACCCAGGTGCCGCGCGCGACGCCCTCCAGGAAGGCGACCGCGCTCATCCGCCGCGCCGACGAGAAGCCGATGACGGCGCTCGGCGCCAGCCCAGGCGGGTCGAGCGCCGGCCGGATGGCCTGCGCGGTGGGGTTCGCGTCCTCGTCGTGGCCGAACCAGGCGAGCGCGGGCAGCCACGCGGGCGTGCCGGGCTGCACGTCGACCGCGCGCAGCGCATCCGCCCCCACCGCCGCCTGCGGGGTTCCGTCGTCGTCGACCGGCGTGACGTCGAGCAGCTCGAGGTCGCCCTCGGTGAGCGTGCCCGTCTTGTCGAGGCAGATGACGTCGACGCGCGCGAGCCCCTCGACCGCGGCGAGCTCCTGCACGAGCACCTGGCTCCGCGCGAGCTTGACCGCGGCGACCGCGAAGGCGATCGAGGTCATGAGGATGAGCCCCTGCGGCACGGAGGCGGAGATCGCGGCGGTCGAGAGCACGACCGCGTCCTGCCACTCGCCGCTCGCGATCGCCGCCGCCCATCCGCCGCGCGCCTGCATCTGGCCGTTGAGCACGATCGCGATGAGCGGCACGAGCGCGATCGAGATCCAGGTGACGACGCGGTTGAGCGCGACCCGCAGCTCGGAGTGCACGAGCGAGAAGCGGCGCGCCTCTGCAGTGAGGCGGGCGGCGAAGGAGTCGCTGCCGACGCTCGTGAGCTGCACCGAGGCGGAGCCGGCCGAGACCGCGGAGCCCGAGAGCACGCCGTCGCCGACGTGCTTGAGCTGCGGCTCCGACTCCCCCGTCAGCAGCGACTCGTCGAGGTCGACGCCCTCGGTCGCCACGATCACCCCGTCGGCGGGCACCTGGTCGCCTCGGCGCAGCAGCAGGATGTCGTCCTGCACGAGCTCGCCCATCGCGACGTCGCGTCGCTCGCCGTCGCGCACGACCGTCGAGCGCTGCACGTGCAGCAGCGCGAGCCCGTCGAGCTTGCGCTTGGCGCTGTGCTCCTGCACGACGCCGATGACGACGTTCGAGATCGCCGCGAACGAGAAGAGCGCGTCCTGCCAGCGCCCGAGCACGATGAGCACGGCCGTGCAGACCGCGATCACGAGGTTGAAGAGCGTGAAGAGGTTGACGCGCAGGATCGACAGCAGGCTGCGGCTCGACGCGTTGGCGAGCCGGTTCACGCGGCCGTCCGCGACGCGCGCCGCGACCTCGGCGGCGGACAGCCCCGTCGCGGGCGCGGTGGTCGTCAGGATGCGCTGGTGGTCGACGTGACCGGCCGCGGGCGCGCCCGGGGCGTCGGCAGGCGCGGGCGTGCGGGCGGGGGTCTGAGCAGACATGCGGCTTCCTGGCAGGCGGCGGATGCGGGGACGGCGGATCCGGGGACCACTCTGTCCGCTCACCGCTGCGCACGGTAGGGAGGATCGCCCGAATCATCCGGAGGGTTGACCCCCGGGTGCGGGACCACAGCCGGGCGGTGCCGGCCGGGGCACGCCCGCCGCCGCGGCTACCCTGGAGCAGCGGGCCTGTAGCTCAGTCGGTAGAGCGTCGGACTTTTAATCCGCTGGTCGTGGGTTCGAGCCCCACCGGGCCCACCGCATCCGGCCGGTCGCTAACCGGAAACCGCTGGCGTGAATCGGCCCCGTTAACGCGTGGCGGGAGCCGGATCGCGCTCGCCTGACTGGTATCCAATCAGTCAGCTCTTGTCAGCGTTCGAGGCCGTCGGGCCACTGCCTCCGATGATTCTTGGCGATCTCCCGCAGGTTTCCGCGTATTTGCTTCAGGTCAATGGTGGATGGCACGTCGTCGTCGTGACTGCCGGGATTCAACACTCGTGGCATGACGGTCCACTTGCCAGCCTCGTCGTTGCTCAGCGCGAAACCACGGACGAGCGGCACAAGGTCGCCCAACTGCGACGCTTCGCGCCCCACATCGCCGACCGTCGTTGCCGTTCCGGCGGCCGAACGGTTCGTGGCAATGATCTGCTTGGCGAGTCGTTCCGCCGCGGAGCGATATGCGTTGCACGCAGCTCGCCTGCCAGCAGCAGTCGGCGCGTTCAGACTGTCCTCAGCATGCAGCATGAAGCGACTGAACGCGTCCGATGTTTGAGTCGGCTCGGTGCCCAAGGTCGCGTCGAGCAGGCTCAGCTCGAATGTCAGCGGCTCGAAGCCCATGTGAGACGCCGCCGCCCAGTCAGCGAGTTTCGGATCATAGGTGGTCAAGATCACCTGACGCCCCTTTTCGAGGAGAGCACCTAACGTGTTCTGGACGAATGTCAGCCGGTGATCCCCATCGCTGCCGGGTATTGGGTCATCAAGTACGACAGTCCGGCAACCGGTTAAATCGGCGCGGGCTAGAAACGTAGAGAGGCCGAGCGCGTTGAGTTGCGAGTCGCTATAGACGCCCAACGCGTCGCGCTCTACGGGGTCAGCTTGTGCCTGCGGCTGCAAAGCGGCGACTAGGTTCACGAATATTGCTCCGGCCGCGCGACGCTTGACTCCTGCGAATCCGACAAGCTCGTCCGGACGGATCGTCGACCACCACTTTCCGATGGCCTCGCTCATGTGCCCGAAGCGCGCATCCAGCACCTCGCTCGCCGCCGTCTTGAGCGCTCGATCGACGGCGCTCAGCCGCTTGACCACTGACCTTCGCGCGGCAGCCTCCCGCAGCTCATCCAAAAGCTCCGGCGCGCGATCAACGACCGCAAGTAGCTCTGCAGTGCCGTCCGTCGATTTCAGATCCTCGAGTTCTGGTCCGACCAGATTACGCAGGGCCTCGACCGATTCGTCCCGCTCGCGAACCCTGTCGAAGGCGATCACCGCACTCGTCACTCGAGCCACTTGGTCGGAGAGATCTATGTCGAGATCGATACGACGCTCGACCGCACTGTTGATCTCGGCTAGCGACGCCTCGACTTCATCGACACGGTCGGCAATATCACGTTGCGCCTGCTTAAGCTCGGCCATGTGATCGCGCGCTAGACGCAGTTCGGACCGCTCCTCTCCGAAAAGGGCAACGAGTTTGACGGCTGCCTCTCCGTACGCGCTCTCGTCCCACCCCGCTGCATCGGGCAGACTTGCCTCGACCGCACGCAACCAACTTGTCCATGCCGTGCGTGTAGCACTAATCGCCTGCCGCAAGTCCGTCGTGACGCGGTCGAGTTGCTCTCCGGCGCGCAAATGCGCCCGAAGGATCTCGATCCGATCAGGCGTCAACGATTCCGGCTGGCCGCAGACAGGACAGTCAACCGCATGCTCAAGTTGACCGTAACCAGGCGCGTTCAGCAGTGCTGAGATGGCTGGCAGCAGAGTCGCGACGGCCTGATCCACCTCGCTCAACGCCTCCGTGTAGGGCGTGAAATCCGGGCCATCAGGCCGGGCCGGGGACGCCGGCGTCGGAACGAACGCGGGCAGGGGAAAGAGCCGGTCCGATCGCTCGGAGATCAGTGTAGCCAGCGAGTCCCGCATGGCATCCACGGTCGGCGCGTTCGGCACCAGGCCCTTGCCTGCCGAGAGAAGTGCGCCTTCGACGTTCGACTGCGCCGTGGGGCTCTCCGGGTCGACGGCTAACAGCGCACTTGCTGCTTCTGTCATGGAGGGATGCCGAAGCCTTCGCACAGCGGCGACGGCCGGCCCATCGGGTGCCTGGTCGAATCGCGGACGCTGGGCAGCTATTCGCTGGCGAAGAAGATCTAGGTCGCTAAGCGTTAAGAGTGCCTTGAAGTACGCTGCGCGCTGTTTAGGTTCGGTCGAGAGCACGTAGCGAAGCGTGTGCTGCAGCAGTACAGGAGCACCCATCACGCCATCACCGAGCGACAAGCCGTAATCCGGGATCTCGTCGTGGGCTATGCCGTCGATCGTGAGGAGAGAAGAGCAATCAGACGCGCCCACGAAGTCCGTCTGGAGAGCGCGCCGCACCTCATGGACGACGCCCATGGAGTCTCGAATGCCTGCAGCCACCCAAACTTCCTCGTCATCTCCTAGGTGGGCGTTGCGCAGGCTGGCGTTGTACTCGGCCTTGGCTCCACCGAATAGATCACGCCGGCTTGACCGTCCTGTAAGCAGGAATTCCACGGCTTCCGCCAGACTGGTCTTGCCCTGACTGTTGCCAGCGTGGATCACTACGAGTGGTCCCGACAGGTCTAGACGACGAACCTCAGTGCCGAACGCTCGAAAGCCGCGCGCCTCGATCCAGACGAGAGCAACTTCAGTTGCGTTGCTCACTCGCCTAGCCAGCCGTCCACTAGGGCAGTGATTCTTTCGTCGAGCTCTGCCTCGTTTGCGGCTTGCTCGGCGCACTTCGCGAGTGCTAACGCATCGTCAGCCCGCGGGTTCGAGGACAACGCCTCGACAAGTGCCGCCAAGTTAGGCATCAAGTCACTCATGCGCTCAGCCTAGGAGACTTCAACGCGTCATCCTTCCGACCGGAGGGCGCGCGGGCTGGCGATCGAAGGGTGGCGATGTGATCGCATTCGCCGTCGGTCGCGCCGCGCCTGCCTATCCGGCGAAATGCACCGCGCAACGTTGCGATAATGGGCGGATGCGTCAGGGAGCGGTCGGACACGTGCGTGCGGTCGAGCGCGACGGGCGGGCGCTCGTCGAGAAGCGGCTGCGCGATCCGCTGCGCCACGACGCGGAGGCGCTCGCCCTGAGGGCGGTCGCGGGCAGCGGCATCCCGGTCCCAGAGCTCGTCGACGTGCAGCCCGGCTCGATCCTCATGACGCGCATGCCCGGTGAGCGGCTCGACGACGTCACACCGGACGTGCGGATCGACGGGCTGCGGGCATCGGCGACGCTGCTCCGCAGGCTGCACGAGTTCGAGCCGCCGCGTGGCCTGCCCGCGGCTCCCGACGACACGGCGATCATCCGCCGCTACCGCGACGCGGGTGGTCCACCGCTGCCGCTCGTCGTGCCTGCGGCCGCACCGCCGGTGTTCTGCCACGGCGACTGGGGCGACGGCAACCTGCTCGCCGCGGACGGCCGCATCACCGCGGTGCTCGACTGGGAGAAGGCGCACCTCGGCGATCCGCTGCGCGAGGTGGCCCGCGCCGCGTGGGGTGCCGCGCGGAAGGATCCGCGCTCGTTCGAGGCGATCGCGACCGGGTACGGCGCCGATCCGGATGCCCTGCTGCCGTGGCTGGCCATCCACGCGGCCGAGCTGTGGCTGTGGTTCGCCGAGGTCGGGCCACCCGAGTACCTCGACCAGCTGACGGCCGAGCTGCTCGCCTGGCCCGCCTGATCGGCGGCGCAGGGGTCGGTTGCCGCTCACGGGTGGGGCTGCGAACGACCGGTGGGGCAGACACCGAGAGGTGGGCCCGCAGGCCCACCTCTCGGCCGCCCGCCCACCTCTCGGCGACCGGGCAGTCACCAGCTCGGCGCTAGTCGCCCTTCACGTTCACGAGCTGGCGCAGCGTGTGCCGGATCCGCACGAGGTCGCCGGCGTCGGCCATCACCTCGTCGATCGGCTTGTACGCCTGCGGGATCTCGTCGATGAACGCGTCGGTGTCGCGGTACTCGATCCCGACCATCGCCTCCCGCAGCTCGTCGCGCGAGAACGTGCGCCGAGCGGCGTTCCGCGACAGCCTCCGCCCCGCGCCGTGCGGCGCCGAGTTGAGCGCGAGCGGGTTGCCGAGCCCCTCGACGACGTACGACGCGGTGCCCATCGACCCGGGGATGAGCCCGGGACGACCCTCGTCCGCCTGGATCGCGCCCTTGCGCGACACCCACACCCGCTTCCCGAAGTGCGTCTCCGACTCCGTGAAGTTGTGGTGGCAGTTGATGCGCTCGAGCTCGTCGATGCCGGTGCCGACGAAGCGGCCCAGCTGGTCGGCGACCCGGTCCATCATCTCCTCGCGGTTGAGCAGCGCGAAGCGCTGCGCCCACCGCAGCTCGGCGATGTACCGGTCGAACTCGCGCGTGCCCTCCACGAGGTACGCGAGGTCGGGGTCGGGCAGCTCGATCCACCACTGCTTCGCGAGCCGCTGGGCGATCGCGATGTGCCGCTGCGCGATCTTGTTGCCCACGCCGCGCGAACCGGAGTGCAGGAACATCCACACCGCATCCGTCTCGTCGACCGAGACCTCGATGAAGTGGTTGCCGCTGCCCAGCGACCCGAGCTGCAGCCGCCAGTGCTTCGCGTAGCTCTCGGGGTCGAAGCCGCTGCGCTCCGCGAGCCGCTCGAGCTCGGCGACGCGCGGCTCGGCCGTCGGCCGCACCGTGCGGTTGTCGCGCCCCGCCGACAGCGGGATGCTGCGCTCGATCTGCTCGCGCAGCTCGAACAGCTCACGACCGACGAGGTCGTCGCGGTGCAGCTGGGTGCGCACGGCGATCATGCCGCAGCCGATGTCGACGCCGACCGCGGCGGGCATGATCGCGCCGAGCGTCGGGATGACCGAGCCGACGGTCGCGCCGCGACCGAGGTGCGCGTCGGGCATGAGCGCGAGGTGCGGGTGGATGAACGGCATGCCGGACGCGGTGCGAGCCTGCTCGAGGGTGGAGTCCTCGAGGATGCTCGCCCACGACAGCAGCCGCTTGGAGAGGGTCTCCATGGTGCCTTTCCTTCTGTGGGTGCGCTGGAGAGCGCGGTGGGGCTGCCACAGGGTGCGGGCAGTCCCCCTCGCCGTGGAAGGGGCGTCCCGGACCCTGTCGGTCTCGGGACGCGCGGAGCTGGAGGGCTACGCGGCCGGGGCCGGAGAGCATGGCTGGTGGAGGTCTGCGGGGTAGACCCGGACCTCTGCTCGTTCGCGCTGCGCGCTCACGATCGCCACCTCTCGACGTGCCTGCCGTGCGGGATGCACAGCCTTGCGAACGTACGGCACGATCGCCGCCGCGTCAACGGCGGATGCACGGGACCTCGGCCGCGGACTCGCAGAGGGCTGTGGTGGGCCGGCGACATGCAGCCGTTCCGCGGCGCGGTCAGGTCGAGCTGAGCATCTCCCGCACCTCGCGGCGCAGCACCTTGCCGACCGCAGAGCGCGGCAGCGCGTCGACGATGCGGATGCGGCGGGGCGCCTTGTAGCCCGTCAGGCGCTCGCGCACGAACGTGCGCAGCGCATCCTCGGTCGGCGACTCGCCTTCGACGGGCACGACGGCGGCCATCACGTCCTCGCTGCCCGCGGCGCCCGGCAGCCCGACGACGGCCGCGTCGGCGACGAGGGGGTGCGATCGCAGCACCTCCTCGACCTCCGACGGGTAGACGTTGAAGCCAGCGGTGATGATGAGGTCCTTGATGCGGTCCACGATCGTGATGAAGCCGTCGTCGCTCTGCTCGACGACGTCACCGGTGCGGAGCCAGCCGCCCTCGAGCAGCACGCGTCCTGTCTCCTCGGGCTGCCGCCAGTAACCGGGGAAGACCTGCGGTCCGCGGATGAGCAGCTCCCCCGGCTCACCCGGCTGCCGGTCGACCGTGGGGTCGTCGGGGTCGACGACCCGGATCTCGGTCGAGGGGAAGGGCAGGCCGACGGAGCCCGGCCTGCGCGTGTCGGCGAGCGGGTTGCCGAGCGCGATCGGCGATGTCTCGGTCATGCCGTAGCCCTCGACGAGCGCGCCGCCCGTGAGCTGCTCCCAGCGCTCGACGAGCTCGGGCGGCAGCGGCATCGCGCCCGAGATCGCGAACCGGATCGACGACAGGTCGACGCCGCGCTCCTGGGCTGCCTCTGCGAGCCGCGCATAGATGGGCGGCACGCCAGGCAGGAAGGTCGCGGGGCGGCGCTCCATCGCCTCGAGCACCTGGTCGACGTCGAAGCGCGGGAACAGCACGAGGCACGCGCCGAGCCGCACCGACATGAGCAGGCACAGCAGCATGCCGTAGGCGTGGAACAGCGGGAGGATGCCGTAGAAGACCTCTCGCCCGTCGTGCAGCTCCGGTACCCACGCGCGGCTCTGCGCGACGTTCGCCACGAGGTTGCGGTGCGTGAGCATCGCCGCCTTCGGGGAGCCCGTGGTGCCGCCCGTGTACTGCAGCAGCGCCACGTCGGTCGGGGCGGCGACGTGCGGCGTCCACGCCGCATCCGGCCGCCGGCGCGCGCGCACGGCGTCGTCCCACGAGCGTCCGATCGACGGACGCTCGGTCATCGCCGCGCGCGTCTCGCGCGCCTTGCGGATGGGCAGGCGCAGCGCGAGCCGCTTGCCGAGCGGCAGCGCGCGGCTGAGGTCGACCGTGAGCACCGTCAGGTCGTGCGGGAGCGAGAGTCCGGCGAGCGTGTCCGCCGACTTGTCCCACACGACCGCGACGCGAGCCCCGTGGTCCGCGAACGTGCGCTGCAGCTCGTCGGCGGTGGACAGCGGGTTCTGCTCGACCACGACGCCGCCGAGCTCGAGCACGGCGTAGAACGCGATGACCGCTTGCGGGCACGAGGGCATGACGAGCGCGACCCGGTCACCGACGCCCACGCCCGCCGCCGCGAGCGCCGCAGCGGCGGCGCGCACGTCGCCGCCGAGCTGCGCGTACGTCGTCGTCGCGCCGTAGAAGTCGAGCGCCGGGCGGTCGGGATGCGTGCGGATCGCGTCGTGCAGCACCGTCGTGAGCGCGACGTCCGGCACCTCGATCGTGCCGGGCACGCCCGGCGCGTAGCCGGCGGGCGCCTCGTCGGGTCGCTGCGTGCCCATCTGTGCCTCCGTCGTGCGATGCGCCGCCGCAGCGCGACGGGCGTCCCCCAGTCTCGCGCCGGCGGTGCCGTCGAGCCAAACCGGCGGGCGGCCGCACCGGGCCAGGAGGGGCCGCGGCGCACCGGCGCTAGAAGCCGATGGGCGAGATGCCCCAGTGGCCGCGCCACGACTCCCCCGGCTCGAGCCACACGAGGCCCTGGCCGGAGTTCAGTGCGTTCGCGGGGGCGCTCATCGGCTCGACCGCCGCCGCCTGCTTCGGCCCGCTCGCGGCGGGGAAGTCGCGCGGCGTGAAGACGACGACGTACGGGAAGGCGTCGTCCTGCCACAGCTCCGCGCCGCGGCCGGTGTCGTCGAGCAGCGACGAGGTCGCCACGCCGCCCACGAGCTCGAGCCCGGCGTAGTTGTGGTCGACGTCGAGCTCGGTGAGGCGGCGGCCGGCGCGCAGGTCGGGCGCCGACGCATCCATCGCGTCGACGAGCGTCTCCTCGGTCGGGATGAGGTCGACGGCGTTGAACACGCGTGCGGCCGGCACGGTGAGGGTCAGGCGCTCGGGCGCGGTGTCGCCGACCGCGAGGTAGGGATGCGCGCCGCACGCCCACGGCGCGCGCTCGGTGCCGACGTTGGTCGCCTCCTGCGTGACGAGCAGCCCGTCGTCGGTGAGCTCGTAGGTGACCGACGTGTCGACGAGGAAGGGCCAGCCGCCCTGCGGGTGGATCGTGGCCTGCAGCACGAGGCGCGACGCCGCGTGCTCGAGCACTCGGTAGGGCGCGAAGCGCAGCAGCCCGTGGCTCGCGTTGCCCTTGTCGCGCTCGGTGATCGGCAGCCGCTGCGTCGCGCCGTCGAGCTGCCAGTCGCCGCCCGCGACGCGGCCGCCCCACGGCGCGAGCACGATGCCCTGGCCCTTCGCGGGGCGCGCGTGCTCGGGGAACGGCTCGACGAGGTCGATGCCGTCGATCGTGAGCTCGCGCAGCGTCGCCGCGACCTCGGTGATCGTGGCGCGCAGCTCTGAGCCGTCGACCGTGCGCGAGATCGTGAACTGCTGTCCTGTTGGCGGCCGCATGCCGCGAGCCTAGCGAGCGCGCGGGCGGTGCCCCCGCTGGGGTTCGAACCCAGACTGGGCGGAGTTTAAGTCCGCTGCCTCTGCCGGTTGGGCTACGGGGGCCGGGCCCGTCGGCCCGCCTCCAAACCTAGAGCGCCGCCGATCGGTTCCGTCGAACCTGGAGAAGCGCTTCTAGGTCGGGGTACAGGTTCGATGTACCGTCAGCCCTAGGCCGACGCAGGCTGCGGGCGGCCATCCGACATGAGGAGACCGACGTGAGAGCACGTGCTGGCGCAGCAGGCGCCATCGCAGCAGCGCTGCTGCTGACCGGATGCGGAGGCGCTGCAGGCAACGCCGAAGCCGACTTCGAAGCGGACCCGACCGGCGCGCTGAGCGGCTGGGGCTTCGAGAACACCGACGACGTGGGCCAGGCCCGCCTCGACCACGCCGCGGCGCAGCTCGAGGGCGTCGAGATCACGCTCGACCAGACCGCCTTCGACGCGCAGAAGTTCACGACGCTCGCGGCGTCGGGCTCGATGCCCGACGTGGTGCAGATCGACCGCCAGTTCGTGGCGACCTACGCGGCGCAGGGACTGCTCATGCCGCTCGACGCGTGCTTCGCGGCGAACGGCGTCGACCCGCAGCAGCGCTGGTACCCGCAGGTGGTGCAGGACGTGACGTGGGAGGACCAGGTCTGGGCGGTGCCGCAGTTCTACCAGCCGCCGCTCATCCTCACGAACGCCCGTGTCATGGAGGAGGCGGGCGTCTCTGCCGAGGACCTCGACCCGAGCGACCCGGTGGGCCTCATCGACGCCGCCGAGGCCATGACGGCCACCGAGGGCGGCTCGATCTCGCGCGTCGGCTTCGACCCGCAGGGCGTCTCGAAGGCCGCGATGTGGATGCTGTCGTTCGGCGGCGGCATCGTCGACGAGTCGGGTGCCCCGACCCTCGACCGCGCCGAGAACGTGGAGGCCGCGGAGTTCCTGCAGCAGCTGTACGACGCGCAGGGCGGCTTCGCCGAGGTCTCGAGCCTCGTCGACTCGTTCGACATCTTCGGCGACGAGAACCCGTACGTGACCGACCAGGTCGGCGCGGCCGTGTTCGACCAGTGGTACGTCAACGTGCTGACGCCCTACGCCGAGCAGGTCGAGATCGGCGCGGTGCCGCTGCGCGACCAGGAGGGCGAGGACTTCACCGCTGCCGGCGGCTCGTCGTTCGTCATCCCGGCCGGCGCCGCCAACCCGTCGGCGGCGTGCGCATGGGCGCTCCAGCTCACCTCGCCCGAGGCCTGGCAGGCCGCAGCCGAGGCGCGTGCGACGACGACCGAGGAGGAGCCTGAGCGGCTCGGCATCAACGCCGGCCTCTTCACCGGCTCGCCCGAGAGCGACACGGCGATCCGCGAGAACTTCGCGTCGGCCGAGGGCTTCCCCGGCTTCCAGGGCGCGATCGACGCGTACTACGACGTCGCCGCGGAGGGCACGTCGCTCGGCGGCTCCCCCGCCGGCCA
Source organism: Agrococcus sp. UYP33 (assembly GCF_054060915.1). Classification (NCBI taxonomy): domain Bacteria; kingdom Bacillati; phylum Actinomycetota; class Actinomycetes; order Micrococcales; family Microbacteriaceae; genus Agrococcus; species Agrococcus sp. UYP33. The sequence continues at coordinate 1,635,286 of NZ_JBSSDR010000001.1, read as the reverse complement.
GCAGATCCAGACGGAGCTGCAGAACGCGATGCAGTCGATCCTGCTCGGCGACAGCTCGGCGGAGGACGCGCTCGCCGCGGCCCAGGAGGCCGCGCAGCGCGCCTACGACCAGGTGTCCACCGAGTAGCCGACCGGCAGACGGATGAGGGCGGGAGCGGCGATGCCGCTCCCGCCCTCACTGCGTGGGCTCCGTACCGGCCGTCAGCCCTTGCGGCCAGAGGTCGCGAGGCCCTCGATGAACGAGCGCTGCCCGAAGGCGAAGAGGATGAGCATCGGCAGCGTGACGATGAGCGCGGCCACCATGACGTACTGGTAGTCGCCGTGGCCGCCGGTGGACGGGTCGTACTTCGTCATCGCGCTCGCGATGCCGAGCGGCACGGTGTAGCCCTCGGCCGAGCCGACGTTGAGGTAGATGAGCGCGCCCTGCAGGTTGTTCCAGCTGGCCTGGAACTCGAAGAGGAAGACGATCACGAACGACGGCACCGAGAGCGGGAAGGCGATGCGCCAGAACTGGCCCCACGCGTTCAGCCCGTCGATCCGCGCCGCCTCGAACAGCTCCTTCGGCAGGCCGAGGAAGAACTGGCGCTGCAGGAAGATGTAGAACGCGGAGCCGAACAGGTTCGCGCCCCAGAGCGGCACGTTCGTGCCCACGAGCCCCAGCTGGTTCCAGATGAGGAACGACGGCACGAGCGTCACAGCGCCCGGCAGCATCATGGTCGCGAGCACCACGCCGAACAGCACCTTGCGGCCCGGGAAGCGGTAGTAGGCGAAGCCGAAGGCGACGAGCGAGCTCGACACCGTCACGAGCCCCGCCGCGAGGATCGCGACCAGCAGGCTGTTGCCGAGCCAGCTGAGCAGCGGCAGCTCCTGGAAGATCTGCACGTAGTTCTCGGGCACCCACGTCTGCGGGATGAGCCGGTTGTCGAACACCTCGCCGCGCGGCTTGAAGCTCGCGGCGAGCAGCCACGCGAACGGGTAGAGGAAGAGCGCGCTGCAGATGAGCAGCAGCACCCAGCGCACCACCTCGAGCACGCGGCCCAGCGGGCTGAGCGCCGGACCGCGCTCGCGGCGTCGCCGCGGGCGCGACTTCCCCGCTGGCGGCGGCGGCGTCGCGCCGTCGGTGCGCTCGACCTCCTCCGCCTGCTCGGGCGTCAGGACGTAGGCCTCCTGGATCCGGCCGGGCTGGATGGGCGAGCTCATCGCGCGTCCTCGCTCTCGTAGTAGACGAACCGGTTGCCCACGCGCATCTGGATGAGCGAGATGACCAGGATGATGACGAACAGGAGCCACGCCATGGCGGCGGCGAACCCGAAGTTGAACTGCCGGAACGCCTGGTCGAACAGGTAGATCGCGTAGAACAGCGATGCATCCGAGGTCCCGGCCCCCGTCTGCCGATGGAAGAGCAGGAAGGCCTGGTCGAAGATCTGGAACGCCGCGATCGTGAGCACCAGCACGTTGAAGAAGATCGCCGGCGAGATCATCGGCACGGTGACGTTCCAGAAGCGCCGCCCCGCGCCCGCGCCGTCGAGCGATGCGGCCTCGTAGAGGTCCTTCGGCACGTTCTGCAGCGCGGCGAGGAAGATCACCATCGTGCCGGCGACGCCCCACAGCGTCATGAGCACGATCGACGGCTTGACCCAGGCCGGGTCGAGCAGCCACTGCGGGCCCTGGATGCCGATGGCTGCGAGCCCGCGGTTGATGGCGCCCTGGCTGCCGTTCAGCAGCAGCAGGAAGACGGATGCCGTGGCCACCGCGGGCGTCATCTTGGGCAGGTAGAAGATGGTGCGGAAGATGCCCGCACCGCGGCGCGCGCTGTTGAGCAGCAGCGCGAGGCCGAGCGCCAGCACGATCTCGAGCGGCACCGCGAGCACCGCGTAGTAGAGCGTGTTCGCGAGCGCGATGCCGATCTTGGGGTCCTCGAAGAGCGCCTCGTAGTTCGCGAGCCCGACGGGTCGCGCCGTGTCGGTCGCCAGCTGGTAGCGGCTGAACGAGATCACGAGGCTGTAGACCATCGCGCCGAGCGTGAAGACGAGGAAGCCGACGATCCACGGCGAGATGAAGAGGTAGCCCGTGAGCGCCTCGCGCCGCTGGCTCTTCGTCATCGGCGTCCTGGGTGCGCGCTTGCGTCGCCTGCCGCGATCGCCCGGCGGATCGCCGGGGAGCGTGGCGTCTGGAGCTGCGGTCGTCGTCGACACGGTGCCTCCTGGGGTCAGGCGGCCGGGTGGGAACCGCACTCCATTTAGTACCCCACTTCTCCGAGAAGCGCATCAGGTCTTCGAAGAAGCGATGGGGTACAGCGGCCCCCGCGGTGCGGTCAGGCGCGCTCGAGCACCGCCAGGAACCGCTCGGGCAGCACGACGTTCTCGGGCGCCCCGCGGAAGAGCGGCGCGATCTGCTCGGGCGTGTAGCCGGCGATGCCGCAGCCGATCTCCGTCACGAGCAGCTCGAGCTCTGGATGCTCGGCCGCGAAGGCGAGGAACGCCTGCACCTCGCGCTCGATCGTCGGCAGGCCGCTCATCGTGTCGATCGCGTAGGACTGGCCGTGCAGCCCGTGCCCCTCGCCCCAGACGGCGCCGAAGCGCTCGTGCGCCATGCGCGCGGCGCCCGCGCCGTGGTGCCCGGACGCGTTCGATCCGAAGACGAACACCTGGTGCGGCTCCAGCGCCTCGATCCTCATGCCGCGAGGATACGCCGGGGCTACCCTGGCGCCATGACGGTCCACGAGCGCGCCACGATCATCCCGCTGCCGGGCCACGCCCCGCACCTGCCGAAGTCGGCGCTCGTCATGCCCGGGGCCGTCATCGCAGGGGCCGTCTCGCTCGGCGAGCGGGTGGGCATCTGGCCGGGGGCGAGCCTGCGCGCCGAGGAGGAGCCGATCACGATCGGCGACGACAGCAACGTGCAGGACTCCTGCTCGCTCCACGTCGACCACGGCTCGCCGCTGCGCATCGGCGCCCGCGTCTCGATAGGCCACAACGCGGTCGTGCACGGCTGCACCGTCGAGGACGACGTGCTCATCGGCATGCACGCGACCGTCATGAACGGCGCGGTGATCGGCACCGGCTCGATCATCGCCGCCGGTGCGCTCGTCACCGAGGGCACTGTCATCCCGGAGCACTCGCTCGTCGCGGGCGTGCCTGGCAAGGTGCGCCGCGAGACGACCGAGGACGAGCGCCGCGGCATCGCGCGCAACGCCGACGTCTACAGCAAGCGCATCCGCCTCTACGCCGACGCGATCCACACGCACTGAGGCTCGGCTCCGCGGCGCGCATCGGCGGCCTTGGGGCTCGGCGGCCCTGGCGCTGTGGCGGGACGGATGCGTAGGCTCGGCCGCAGCGGAGGGAGCGAGATGGCGATCGCACGCACAGGCACGGTCACCGAGCACGGTGAGTCGGCAGAGCTCACGCTCGAGCGCAGGGTCGCGGCCGACGCGATCGCGGTCTGGCCGTTCCTGACGGAGTCGCGCGAGCTCGGGATGTGGTTCGGCACGTACGCGGGCGACCCCGACTCGGGCGAGGTCGTCATGAGCATGACCGCCGAGGAGGGCGACGCGACGACCGCGGTCGAGATCCTCGACTGCCACGCGCCCGAGCACCTCGCGGTGCTCACCACCGACGAGCACGGCTCCTGGAGCCTCGAGGTCGAGGTGCTCGACGGCGGGCACGACGCCGGCTCCGGCGCCACCATCCGCTTCACGCACCACGACGTCGCGCTCTCGGCGCTGCCCGACATCGGCGCCGGCTGGGAGTGGTACCTCGACCGGCTGGTCGCCGCGCTCGCGGGGCAGCCGATGCCCGACTGGGACGACTACTACCCCGCGCTGCGCGACGCCTACGCCGCCTGACGCGCGGTCAGCGGGAGCGCACGGCCTTCTCCGCCATCTGCACGACGTTGTCGAGCAGCATGACGCGCGTCATCGGGCCGACGCCGCCGGGGACCGGCGACACCCATCCGGCGACCTCGCGCACACCGGGGTCGACGTCGCCGAGCAGCTTCACGCGGCCTGTCTCGGCCGAGAGCCCGCGCGTGATGCCCACGTCGAGCACCGCGGCGCCCGGCTTCACCCAGTCCGCCTTGATGAGCCCCGGCACACCGACCGCCGCGACGACGATGTCGGCCTCGCGCACCTGCGCGGCGAGGTCGGGCGTGCGCGAGTGGCAGAGCGTGACGGTCGCGTCGATGCCCTTGCGGGTCAGCAGCAGCCCGAGCGGCCGACCCACGGTGAGCCCGCGGCCGACGACCGCGACGGTCGCGCCGGCGATCTCGATGTCGTGGTGCCGCAGCATCCGCACGATGCCCGCAGGCGTGCAGGGCAGCGGCGAGTCGATCGGGCCGTCGACGCCGAGCACGAGCCTGCCGAGGTTGACGGGGTGCAGGCCGTCGGCGTCCTTCGCCGGGTCCATGAGCTCGAGCATCGCGTGCTCGTCGTGCCCGGGCGGCAGCGGCAGCTGCACGATGTAGCCCGTCACCTCGCGCGCCTCGTTGAGGTCGCGGATGGCGGCGCGCACGTCGGCGGTCGACGCCCCGTGCGGCAGGTCGACGCGGATCGACGTGATGCCGACGTCGGCGCAGTCGCGGTGCTTGCCCTTGACGTAGGACTGGCTCGCCGGGTCGTCGCCCACCAGGAGGGTGCCGAGCCCGGGCGTGAGGCCCTTCGCCTGCAGCCCCGTGACGCGGTCGCGGAGCTCCTCCTTGATCGCGGCTGCCGTGCGGTTGCCGTCGAGGATCTGCGCGGTCATCGCTCGACGCTCGATCCGAGCTCGTGCACCACCTCGGGCTGGCCGCTCGGGCCCACGCCGGGGTAGAGCGGCAGCGCCTGCGCGAGCGCCTGCACGCGCGTGCGGAGCGCGGGCAGGTCGGCACCCGGCTGCAGCGCGAGCGCGATGACGTCGGCCACCTCGGTGAACTCATCGTCGCCGAAGCCGCGGGTCGCGAGCGCCGGCGTGCCGATGCGGAGGCCGCTCGTCACCATCGGCGGGCGCGGGTCGTTCGGCACCGCGTTGCGGTTGACCGTGATCTGGATCTCGTGCAGGAGGTCCTCGGCCTGCTTGCCGTCGATCGCGGCGTCGCGGAGGTCGACGAGCACGAGGTGCACGTCGGTGCCGTTCGAGCGCACCGAGATGCCGGCATCCGCCACGTCCTGCTGCATGAGCCGCTCGGCGAGGATCTGCGCGCCGCGGATCGTGCGCTCCTGGCGCTCCTTGAACTCCTCGCTCGCGGCGAGCTTGAACGCCGTGGCCTTCGCGGCGATGACGTGCATGAGCGGGCCGCCCTGCTGCCCCGGGAAGACGGCCGAGTTGATCTTCTTCGCGATGTCGGCGTCGTTCGTGAGGATGAAGCCCGAGCGGGGGCCGCCGATGGTCTTGTGCACGGTCGACGAGACCACGTGCGCGTGCTCGACGGGGTTCGGGTGCAGCCCGGCCGCGACGAGTCCGGCGAAGTGCGCCATGTCGACCCAGAGCAGCGCGCCGACCTCGTCGGCGATCGCGCGGAACGCGGCGAAGTCGAGCTGGCGCGGGTAGGCCGACCAGCCGGCGATGATGACCTTCGGCTTGTGCTCGACGGCGAGGCGGCGCACCTCCTCCATGTCGACGCGGCTCGTCTCGGGGTCGACGCCGTAGGCGACGATGTCGTAGAGCCGGCCGGAGAAGTTGATCTTCATGCCGTGCGTGAGGTGGCCGCCGTGGTCGAGCGAGAGGCCGAGGATCGTGTCGCCGGGACGGGCGATCGCGTGCAGCACGGCGGCGTTCGCCGTCGCGCCCGAGTGGGGCTGCACGTTGGCGAACGCGGCGCCGAAGAGCGACTTCGCGCGCTCGATCGCGAGCGACTCGGCGATGTCGACGGCCTCGCAGCCGCCGTAGTAGCGGCGGCCAGGGTAGCCCTCGGCGTACTTGTTCGTCAGCACGCTGCCGGCGGCCTCGAGCACGGCCACGGGCACGAAGTTCTCGCTCGCGATCATCTCGAGGTAGTCGCGCTGGCGGTCGAGCTCCTGCTGCAGCACGGCGGCGATCTCGGGATCGACCTCGAGCAGCGGGCTGTTGAAGGACGAGGGGAGGCGGTCGGACACGATGGCTCCTTCGGGCTCTGCGGCGCACGGGACGCCCGGCTTCTTGCACGCATGCTGCGTGGCCCAGGCGCGCGGCCGAATGTTCGCCGCTTCCCGGTGGTGCTCCACCTGTGCGCCAGTCGCGGCGCCTCCATCGTAGCCAACGGGCACGTGCCGGTGGGCGCGGTCGAGCGGCCCGCCGATCCTCGGGGAATGCTCATGCGCGGCGGCTTGTGGAGCGGAACGCGGCGCGGGACGCTGAGGCCACCATCCCCCGTGCGAAGGAGCACCATGAGCCTGATCGACCTCACCGGCAAGGTGGCCGTCATCACCGGCGGCGGCAGCGGCATCGGCCGCGCCACCGCGACCCTCTTCGCGAGCCTCGGAGCGCAGGTCGTGGTGAGCGACATCGCCGAGACCGCGCACGAGACCGTCGCAGCGATCGAGGGCGACGGCGGCACCGCATCCGCGCACCTCGGGGACATCGGCGACGCCGCGGTCGCCGACGCGATCGTCGCGGCGGCGGTCGAGCGCTACGGGCGGCTCGACGTGCTCGTGAACAACGCCGGCATCATGGACCACTTCGCCGGCGCCGCCACCGTCGACGACGCACTGTGGGACCGGGTGCTGCGGGTCAACCTCTCGGCGCCCTTCTACCTCACGCGCGCGGCGCTGCGGGTCATGCTGCCGCAGGGGTCCGGCTCGATCGTGAACATCGCGAGCGAGGCGGGCATCCGCGGCGCAGCGGCGGGCGCGGCCTACACCGCCTCGAAGCACGGTCTCATCGGCCTCACCCGCAACACCGCCTACACGTACGCGAAGCGCGGCATCCGGGCGAACGCGATCTGCCCGGGCGGCGTCGAGACGAACGTGATGACCGCCGACATCCAGCAGCACATCGACCAGGAGGGCATCGGCGCGCTCACGCCCGTGCACCAGTCGGCGATGCGCGTCGCGCAGCCGATCGAGCAGGCGAACCTCGCGGCGTTCCTCGCCTCCGACGCCGCGAGCAACGTCAGCGGAGCGATCATCCCCAACGACGGCGGCTGGTCGGCCGGCTGAGCCGAGGCCTGGCTCGAGCGCGCATCACCCGCACCAGCGGGACCCCGTCCACCCCTCGGGACCCGGTGGACCGGGTCCCCGCTGGTGGAGCGGGTCCCGGCGCGCGTGCTTGGATCGGCGCATGGCCGACGACCGCACCCGCTCGCTCCTGCTCGGGGCGCTCGACGCGCAGCGGCGCCACATCCTCGACGCGGTCGAGGGACTGTCGGGTGCGCAGCTGCGCACACCGGCACTGCCGTCCGGCTGGTCGCCGATCGGCCTCGTGCGGCACCTGACGCTCGGCGGCGAGCGCTACTGGTTCCGCAAGGTGATGGCGGGCGAGCCGCTGGACTACTGGCCGGAGGATCGGCCCGACGTCGACGAGAGCAGGCCCGCAGACTGGCGCGTCGAGCCGGGCGAAGCGACGGAGGCGGTGCTGCAGCAGTACCGCGACGCGATCGCGCGCTCCGGCGAGGTCATCGCGCGGCTGCCGCTCGACGCCCCGCCCGCTCGGCCCGAGCCCGACTGGCCGGAGGGACGGTTCGCCGACCTCCAGGCGGTGCTCCTGCACGTGATCCTCGAGACTGCCACGCACGCGGGGCACCTCGACGCGGCGCGCGAGCTGATCGACGGCCGCCGGCACCTCGTGCTCTGACCCGCACGCGCAGAAGGGGACCCCTCCCACCTCGAGGGACCCGGTCGACCGGGTCCCGGAGGGTGGAAGGGGTCCCGTCGGCGACTGGGGCCCCTCGGCGCTAGATGAGGCCGTCCGTGAGGTGGTTCGGCGTGCCGAAGCGGTGCGCCGTGATGGCGACCGCCTGCTCCCGCAGGAACGGCAGCAGCTCGAGCCGCCCGGCCTCCGTCACCGCGTGGGCGATGATCGCGAGGTCGGGGCGGCCGTCGACGGCCTCGGCGAGCGCGCGCACGCCGCCCGCGACCGCGTCGTCCGCGGCGAGGTAGCGGATGCGTCCCTGCTCGAGCCGCGCGGCCGAGCGCCCGAAGGCGGCGTCGTCCTCGACCGTCACCGGGATGCTCGCGGAGGCGAGCGCCGCCCGCACGGCCGGCGCGGGCTCGATCGCGGTCGACACCCGCACCTCGGCGCCGGCACGCAGCGCCGCGGCGACGGTGCGCGCGAGCTGCGCGACGCGGCCGCCCTCCGCGAGGCGGATGACGACGCCCGGCATCGGCAGGTGGCGCAGGATGTCGCGCTCGGCGGAGAGCAGCTGCACGTCGATCGCGACGCCGAGCTCGGTCGCCCAGACGTGCTGGTCGCTGCCGGCCGCGCGCCGGAGCGCCGCAGCCTCGTCCGCGGTGACGGACGCATCCGCCGACCGCGCGAGCGTGTCGACCGCGTCGACGATCGCCTGCACCGCGGGCAGCTCGATCGCCTCGACCTGCCGCGCCTCGGCCGTGCGCCAGTCGACGAGCGGCATGAGGTAGCTCGGACCGCCCGCCTTCGTGGTCGGGCCGACGACCGAGCGCTTCCAGCCGCCGAACGGCTGCCGCTGCACGATCGCGCCGGTGATGCCGCGGTTGACGTAGAGGTTGCCCGCCTCGATCGTGTCGAGCCAGGTGCCGATCTCGTCGACGTCGAGCGAGTGGATGCCCGAGGTGAGGCCGTAGTCGACCTCGTTCACGACCGCGATCGCCTCCTCGAGCGTCTCGACGCGCATGATGCCGAGGATCGGGCCGAAGTACTCGGTGCGATGGTACTCGCTGCCGCGGCGCACGCCGGCGCGCACGCCGGGGCTCCAGAGCTTGCCGTCGTCGTCGAGCCGCTTCGGCTCGATGACCCACGACTCGCCCTCGCCGAGGGTGGTCAGCCCCTCGAGCAGCTTGCCCTCGGCCGGCGCGATGATCGGGCCCATCTGCGCGGTGGGCTCCCACGGCATGCCGATCGTGAGCGAGCGCACGCCGTCGACGAGCTGGTTGTGCAGGCGCTTCGAGCGGCCCGCCTGCCCGACGAGGATGGCGAGCGACGCGGCCGAGCACTTCTGGCCGGCGTGGCCGAACGCGCTCGCGACGATGTCCTTCGCCGCGAGGTCGTAGTCGGCCGAGGGCGTGACGATGATGGCGTTCTTGCCGCTCGTCTCGGCGAGCAGCTGCAGGTCGGGGCGGATGCGCCGGAAGCCCTGCGCGGTCTCGAACCCGCCCGTGAGGATGACGCGCTCGACGCGCGGGTCGCCGATGAGCGCGTCGCCCAGCTCGCGAGCGCCGAGCTGCACGAGCTGCAGCACGTCCTTCGGCACGCCGGCCGCCCAGAGCGCCTCGACCATCGCGGCACCGGTGCGCGCGGTGGCGCGAGCCGGCTTGACGATGACGGATGCGCCGGAGGCGAGGGCCGCGAGCGTCGAGCCCGCGGGGATCGCGATCGGGAAGTTCCACGGCGGGGTCACCGCGATGAGCCGTGCCGGCACCGCGACGGCGCCGTCGACGCGGTCGAGGTCGCGGGCGCGCTCCGCGTAGTAGTGCGCGAAGTCGATCGCCTCGGAGACCTCGGGGTCGGACTGGTCGAGCGTCTTGCCCGCCTCGGCCGCGGCGACCTCCATGAGCTCGGCCCTGCGGGCCTCGAGCTCGGCGCCCGCCCGGTGCAGGATCGCGGCGCGCTCGTCGCCCGAGAGCGCGCGCCAGCCGGCGTTCGCGGCGATGGCGGTCTCGATGGTCGACTCGAGCGCTGCCGCGTCGCGCAGCGTGGCGGCCTCGACGAGTTCGATGCCGATGCGCGAGTCGCGGGCCCGCTCGCGGATGCCCGCGGCCCAGGCCTGGTTGGCGGGCAGCGACGGGTCGGTGTCGGGCGCGTTGCGGAAGCCGTGCTCGGCGACCCGCGTGGGGGCGTCCGTGCGGTCCTGGATGCGGTGGGTGGCGGGCGCGTCAGCGGCGAGCCCCTCGAGCGAGGCGAGGAAGCGGTCGCGCTCGCGCTCGAAGAGGTGCTCGTCCTTGGCGAGCTCGAACACGGCCGACATGAAGTTCTCGCGGCTCGCGCCCTCCTCGAGGCGGCGGATCAGGTAGGCGATCGCGACGTCGAACTCGGCCGGGTGCACGACGGGCGTGTAGAGCAGCAGGCCGCCGACGTCGCGGCGGACGACCTCGGCCTGGCCCTGCGCCATGCCGAGCAGCATCTCGAACTCGAGGCCGGCCTCGACGCCGCGCTGCTTCGCGAGCAGCCACGCGAAGGCGACGTCGAAGAGGTTGTGGCCGGCGACGCCGAGCCGCACGGCGCGCACGCGCTCGGGCGTGAGCGCCCAGGCGAGCACGCGCTTGTAGTGGGTGTCGCTGTCCTGCTTCGTGTGCCAGGTCGCGAGCGGCCAGTCGTGCAGCGACGACTCGACCCGCTCCATCGGCAGGTTCGCGCCCTTGACGAGGCGCACCTTCACGGGCGCGCCGCCGTTCGCGACGCGCTCGGCCGCCCAGGTCTGCAGCCGCTCCATCGCGGGCAGCGCGTCGGGCAGGTAGGCCTGCAGCACGATGCCGCCCTCGTAGCCCTCGAGCCCCGGCTCCTCGAGGATCCGCGTGAAGACCGCCATGGTCGTCTCGAGGTCCTTGTACTCCTCCATGTCGAGGTTGATGAAGGTGCCGGTCGCGGCCGCGCGACGGTAGAGCGGCAGCAGGCGCTCGATGACGTGCTCGACCGCGGCGTCGAACGCCCACGGCTGGTGCGGCGCGGTCGTCGCCGACACCTTGATCGAGACGTAGTCGACGTCCGGGCGCTCGATGAGCGCGCGGGTGCCCTCGATGCGGCGCTCCGCCTCGCGGTCGCCGAGCACGGCCTCGCCGAGCAGGTTCACGTTGAGTCGGGCGCCGGTGCCGCGGATGCGCGCGATCGCCGCGCCGAGGCGGGCGTCGGTCGCGTCGATGATGAGGTGGCCGACCATCTCGCGGAGCACGCGCCGCGCGATCGGCACGACGATGTGCGGCGCGAGCGGGGCGACGCCGCCGCCCAGCTTGAGCGCCTGGCGCATCGGCCAGGGCAGGAACGCGGGGGCCTTGCCGGCGATCTCGCGGAGGGTCTGCGCGGCGACGTGCACGTCCTCCGGACGCACGACGCCGTCGACGAAGCGCACCGCGAACTCGAGGCCCGCGGGGTCGCGGAGCACGCCGGCGAGCTGCTCGGCGCTCGCGTCGGCGGGGATCTGCTCGGCCTGCTCGAGCCACGTGCGCACCTGCGCGACGATCGCCGGAGCGAGGGCCCGGAGGCTCTCGAGCTCGGCGTGCGCTGCGGTGTCCTGCTGCGCGGCGTCCTGCGGCGCGGTGTCCTGCGGCTCGGTGCCCTGCTCGGTCTTCTGCTCGATGCTGTGCTCGGTGGCGGCTGCGCCCATGCGGCTGCCCTCTCTCGATCGGACTGCGGACGCGCCGGCGCGCGCCGCGCCAAGTCTGCACCCGCCGACCATTCAGGTACAGTGACGGTTCGCGACGGATTCCCGTCACCGTCGACGATGCGTCTGGAGGCCCTGTTGCTCGACGTCCGACGCCTGCGACTGCTGCGCGAGCTGCGGCTCCGAGGCACGATCGCCGCGGTGGCCGCCGCGCTCGCCTACGCGCCGAGCGCCGTCTCGCAGCAGCTCTCCGCGCTCGAGCGCGAGGTCGGCGTGCCGCTCACCCGCAAGCACGGCCGCCGGCTCGCGCTCACGCCCCAGGGCGAGCTGCTCGCCCAGCACGCTGAGGGCATCCTCGCCGCCCTCGAGTCGGCGGAGCGCGCCGTGGCCGCGTCGCTCGGCCGCCCCGTCGGCACCGTGCGCGTCGCCGTCTTCCAGTCGGCCGCGCTCGGGCTCGTGCCGCAGATGCTGCGGATCCTCGCCGAGTCGGCGCCCGAGGTGCGGGTCGAGATGGTGCAGCGCGAGCCCGAGACCGCGCTCTACGACACCTTCGTCGGCGACTTCGACCTCGTGGTCGCCGAGCAGTACCCCGGCCACGCGGCGCCGCAGCATCCGGGTCTCGACCGGCAGCTGCTCATGACGGATGCGCTGCGGCTCGCGGTGCCGCCCGGCAGCCCGGTCGAGCGCCTCGCCGATGCCGCCCACCTCGCGTGGGTGATGGAGCCGGTGGGCGCGGCCTCCCGCCACTTCGGCGAGCAGCAGTGCCGGGTCGCGGGCTTCGAGCCCGACGTGCGGTTCGCGACCGCCGACCTGCAGGCGCAGATGCGGCTGATCGAGACGGGCCACGCGGTCGGGATCATGAACGACCTGACGTGGGCCGGCGCTGACGTCGGCTTCCGCGCGCTCGATCTGCCCGGCGCACCGCGCCGCGAGGTCTTCACGGCAGCGCGCACCGCCTCCGAGAGCAGTCCCGCGATCGCCGCCGTCCGCGAGGCGCTCGCCGCAGCGGTCCCGGCCGGTCTCTGACCCGGGCCGACGCCGCATGGGGTCGGCGCAGCGGTCCGCTCAGCCGATGGCGGTGCCGCGGAAGCACGTGGTCGTGGCCCCGCCGACCCACACCACGCCGTCCGCATCGACGTCGATGACGATCTCGCCCGCGCGGCCGAGGCGCTGCCCCTGCGAGACGACGTAGGAGCCCGACGCGGCGCCCGTCGCGGCGAGCCACTGGGCGACCGAGGCGTTCATGCTGCCGCAGACCGGATCCTCGGGGACGCCGATGCGGGGCGCGAACGAGCGCATCTCGTACGCGTGCGGCGAGCCCTCCGGGTAGGCGCCGATCGCGCCGACCATCGCCGTCGGGATCTGCGAGAGGTCCGGCTCGAGGTCGAGCACCTCCTGCGCGGTCGCGAGCTGGAGCACGCACCAGCCGGGGCCGTTGTCGACCCACTGGTGGGCGAGCACCTGCGAGCGCTCGATGCCGAGCGCGGCCACGATCTGCGCGAGGTACGCGTCGTCGATGTCGCCGGTGCGGCGCAGCGGCGGGGCGGCGAACGAGAGCACCGCACCGCGCCGGATGGGGATGAGCCCGGCCTCGCACTCCTGCACGATGACGTCGCTCGAGCGCGGCGTGCCCCCGTGCTCGAGCCACGCGTGCGCGGAGCCGAGCGTCGGATGGCCGGCGAACGGCAGCTCGCCGCCGGGCGTGAAGATCCGCACGCGGTAGTCGGCCTCCGGCGTCGTGGCCGGGGAGACGAACGTGGTCTCGGACAGGTTCGTCCAGCGCGCGATGCGCTGCATGCGCTCGTCGTCGATCCCCTCCGCGTCGAGCACGACGGCGACGGGATTGCCGAGGTACGGCGTGGTCGAGAACACGTCGATCTGTGCGAAGTCGTGCACCTGGGTCATCGTGGACCTCCTCTTCGACGACAGGCTCGCACGGCGCGACGGGCGCAAGCCCGTCCACTCCGCGCCAACTGGTCGGCACGCGCTCGGCGAGCCAGGCGACCGACGACGTAGCATGGCATCGTCGACAATCCGACGATCGGCTCGGAGCGCGACCTCGAACGGGAAGCGGTGGAGCATGGCGGCACTCGAGACGGACGTCGTGATCGTGGGGGTCGGCTCCGTCGGGAGCATGGCCGCGTGGCAGGCCGCGTCGCGCGGGCTACGCGTCATCGGCGTCGACCGCTTCTCGATCCCCGGACCCTTCTCGGCCTATGCGGGCGAGTCGCGGCTCTTCCGCAAGGTCTACGCCGAGGGCGGCCACTACACGCCGCTGCTGCAGCGCTCGCAGGACCTCTGGCGCGAGCTCGAGCGGCGCAGCGGCACGTCGCTGCTGCGCACCACCGGCGGTGCGGTCACGTTCTACGACGAGCAGAACCCCGTGCTCGCGCGGTACCTGACGGCCGCGCGCGACCAGGGCCTCGCCCACGAGCTGCTGCGCGGCGACGAGGCGCGGGCGCGCTTCCCCGAGCACGTCGTCCGCGACGGGGACGTCGCGGTGTTCGACCCGGAGGGCGGCTACCTGAAGTCGGAGCGGGCCGTGGTCGCCGCGCTCGCCGAGGCGACGCGCCTCGGCGCGCGGTTCCTGGGCGGGCGCAGGGCGCACGCCGTCGAGGCGCACGGCGATCGGTACGTCGTCAGGACCGATCAGGAGGAGATCGTCGCCGGTCGGGTGATCATCGCGCAGGGCACGGGTGCCGGGGCGGTCGGGAGGGAGCTCGGCGTGCACGTCGCCGTCCGGCCCCAGGTGCTCACCTGGTTCCCCACGGTCGAGCCGCAGTCGTTCGGCCGCGAGGACCTCCCCGTCTTCCTCCGCCGGGCGGAGGAGGACGGACGCGCGGACAGCGCGCGCTTCTACGGGTTCCCGAGCGCCGACGGCTGGACCGTGAAGGTCGCCGGCAGCGTCTACATGGACGAGGTCGAGTCGATGGAGCAGCCGCCGTCGTGGGACCCCTCGTACCTCAATCCGGTCATGGCCTGGGTGCGCGAGTTCCTCCCCGGGCTCATCCCTGAGCCCGTCAGGGTGGCGCTCTGCGCGGACGGCTACACGCCCGACGACACCGGCCTGCTGGGCGCGGTGCCCGGCATGGAGGGCGTCGCCGTGGCGGTCGGCTTCTCGGGGCACGGCTTCAAGATGGCGTCGGCGATCGGCGCCGTCGCGACGGAGCTCGCGGTCGACGGTTCGACCGCGACCGACGTCGGCTTCATGGCCGCCGACCGCTTCCTGGCGCCGGGCACCCGGCTCTCACGGCTCGCGCTGCGCTGAGCCTCGGTCGGCGGGTCGCGATCAGCGGCGCGCGAGGTCGCGCCGGTGCAGCAGCGCGTCGGTGCCGACGAGCACGAGCGCGATCGCGAGCCCGGCGAAGAGCAGCCACGGCAGCGCGGCGACCCCGAGCGACTCGAGCACGAGGCCGCCGAGCAGCGCCCCCGCGCCGATGCCCACGTTGAAGCCGGTCGTGTACCAGGCCGACGCCTGCTGCAGGATGCGCTCGGAGGCCGCCTGCAGCTGCCGCGTCTGCAGCAGCGCCGGCAGCGCGCCGAGCGCGAACGCCCACACCATTACCGCCACGACGGTCAGCACCACCTGCTGCGAGAGGCCGAGCACGAGCATCGCCAGCAGGCCGGTCGCCATCATCGCGAGCGTCGACGCGGTGGGCCGCCGTCCGAGCCAGAGCGCGATCGCGACGACGGCGACGATCCCGACGATGCCGTAGGCGAGCAGCGCGCCCGAGAGCCACGACTCCGGGATGCCGGCGTGATCGACGAGGAACGGCGAGACGTAGGTGTAGAGCGCGTAGTGGCCGAGCATCACGACCATCGTCGACAGGATCGACAGGGCCACGCCGCGCACGCTCTTGCCCGGCTCCGGGATCGGCACCGCGACCGAGCCGGTCGAGGTGGTGGCGGTGTCGCGCAGGTGGTCGACCGCCGGCAGCAGCCGCCAGACGGCGACCGCGACCACGAGGCACACGACGCCGAAGAGCGCGAACGACCAGCGCCATCCGATGAGCTGCCCGAGCAGCGTCGCGAGCGGCAGGCCGAGCACGTAGGCGAACGAGCCGCCCGTCGAGGTGATGGCGACGGCGCGCGCGAGCTGCTGCGGCTGCACGAGGTAGGCGGCGTAGGCGCCGACGACGGTCCAGAAGATGCCGTGCACGATGCCGCCGATGACGCGGAAGGCGACCGACCAGGCGTAGTCGGGCGCGAGCGCCGAGCCGAAGCAGCTCGCCGCGAAGACGACGAGGACCGTGATCACGAGCAGGTGCCGCGGCACGCGACGCGTGAGGCGGATGAGCGTGGTCGAGGATGCGACGACCGTGAACGCGAAGATCGTCACGAGCAGGCCGATCGCGCCCTCCCCCACGCCGAGCTCGCGGCTCATCGGCAGCAGCAGGCCCATCGGGAGCATCTCGACGGTGATGTTCGTGAACACCGCGAGCGCCAGCACGAGCAGCGCCGCCGTCGGGAAGGCGTCCTGGGTGCTCCCCTGCGCCGTCGCCCGCTCGCTCACGACCGGCAAGCCTACGGGCACCCGGCGGCGGCGGCGCCTCGAGCGCTGCCACGGGCGCCTGACGAGCAGCCGTTGTACCCCGGCCCGGTACGGTGGCAGGGTGTTCACCGCCGATGACGTGCTCGCGCTCACGTTCCCGACCGGGAACTCCTTCGTGTCGGGCTATGCCGTCGACGCGGTCGACCGCTGGCTCAGCCGAGTGGCGGCGACGCTCCGCGCCTACGAGGGACAGCCCGACGGCGAGCCCTTGATGCGCGCCGCCGACGCACGCGCGGTGCGGTTCCCCGAGCGGCGCGGCGCGGCCTCCTACGAGCCGACGCCGGTCGACGACGCGATCGACATCATCGCCGCGACCCTCGCGATGCACGAGGCCGCCGCCCGGCGCTGACGACCCGGGCGAGGGCGCCGCACCTCGTAGGATCTCGAGGTGACCTCGAACCACTGGATCCTGTCGTTCGTCTGCGACGACCGCCCCGGCATCGTCCACGCGATCTCCGGCGCGATCGTGGCGTGCGGCGGCAACATCACCGAGTCGCAGCAGTTCTCGTCGGCCGACACGGACCGCTTCTTCATGCGCCTGCAGGTCGAGGCGGAGGCCGAGCGCGCCGACTTCGAGGCGTCGCTCGCGCCGGTGGTCGAGCGCTACGGGATGCAGTGGCAGCTCGACGACGTCGGCCGCCCGCTGCGCACGCTCGTGCTGGTCTCGAAGGCCGCCCACTGCCTCAACGACATGCTCTTCCGCCAGCGGGCCGGGCAGCTGTCGGTCGACATCCCGCTCGTGATGGCGAACCACCCCGACCTCGGCGCGCTCGCCGCGTTCTACGACGTGCCGTTCGAGCACGCTCCGGTCGTCGACGCGGCGTCGAAGGCGGCGTTCGAGCGCCGCATCCTCGAGGTCGTCGAGCGGGAGGGCATCGAGCTCGTCGTGCTCGCCCGCTACATGCAGATCCTCTCCCCCGAGCTGTGCGCGGCGCTCGAGGGCAGGCTCATCAACATCCACCACTCCTTCCTGCCCGGCTTCAAGGGCGCGAACCCCTATCGGCAGGCGCACGCCCGCGGCGTGAAGCTCATCGGTGCGACCGCCCACTTCGTCACCGCCGACCTCGACGAGGGCCCGATCATCGAGCAGGAGGTCGTGCGCGTCGACCACGCCCACACCCCCGCGCAGCTCGTCGCGATCGGCCAGGACGAGGAGTCGCGCACGCTCTCGCGCGCCGTGCAGTGGTTCGCCGAGGACCGGGTTCTGCTCGACGGGCAGCGGACGATCATCTTCCGCTGACCGCGCGCGCGGGCGTCACCCGTTGTTCACGCGAAAGTCGGGCGCGGCGTCACCGGCGCTGGCTATGTTGACGGTGTCCCTGCACCTCAACGGAGTGGATCCATGCGCGCACGCACCATGCTCGGCACCTCGACGGTCGCCGCGCTCGCCCTCACGGGCCTCGTCGCCGTCCCGGCGCACGCGGCCGAGCACCCGGTCATCAACGAGTTCTCGGCCGATGTCAGCAGCACCGACGGTGGTGCGGAGTACGTGGAGGTGCTGGGCACACCCGGCGCCGACCTGAGCGCGACGCACTCCGTGCTCATCGTCAAGGGCGACAACCCGCACGATCAGGCGGGCGAGGTGCTGCAGGCGAACCCGGCGCCGGTGCTCGACGGCGCGGGCTTCGGGCTCGTCAGCTACCCCGAGAACGGCATCCAGAACGGCTCGGTGTCGATCCTCCTCGTCGAGGGCACCGCGACCGTCGGCCAGGTGGTCGACGCCGACCTCGACGGCACGATCGACGCGGGCGTCGGCTTCACGGTCGTCGACGGCGTGGGCGTGCACGACGGCGGCGCCGACGACCTCACGTGGGGCACGCGCCTCGGCGTCGCGTTCGACGGCGCCGCGTTCGATCCGGGCGGCGCGAGCCGCATCCCTGACGGCACCGACACGGAGGCCGCGACCGACTGGGTGCGCAACGCGTTCAGCGGCGCGGGCATCACCGGCCGCACCGGCACGCCGGCACCCGGTGAGGCATGGAACACCCCCGGAGCCCCGAACCGCGTGGCCGAGGTCGAGGAGCCCCCGGTCGACGCGACCTGCGGCTCGGACGCCGTGATCGCGATCGGCGCCGTGCAGGGCTCGGGCGACGCGACCACGATGGGCGGCCAGGCGGTCACCGTCGAGGGCGTCGTCACCCGCACCTTCCAGGGCTCGTCCGCCGTCGCGGGCTTCACGCTCCAGGACGCCGGCGACCGCGACGCCGCGACGAGCGACGCCATCTACGTCGCCGCATCCGGCGCCGCCGTCGCCGAGGGCGACGTCGTGCAGGTCTCCGGCACCGCAGAGGAGAGCTCCGGCCTCACCCGCCTGACCGACGCGACGCTGCTCGACTGCGGCGAGGGCACGCTGCCGGCACCCGTCGCCGTGACGCTGCCGCTCGACGCCGCCGAGTCGACCGAGTCGATGCTCGTCACGCTCACGCAGGAGCTCACGATCCTCGAGTACTTCAACTTCGGCCGCTTCGGCGAGGTCGTCGTGGGCACGGAGCGCCAGGTCCAGCCCACCGCGATCGCCGCCCCGGGCTCCGCCGAGGCCGCAGCCGTGCGCGCTGCGAACGCCGCGAACCGCATCACGATCGACGACGGCCGCTCCGCCCAGAACGCCGACCCCGCGATCCACCCCGGCAACCTGCAGCCGCTGAGCCTCGAGAACCGCTTCCGCGGCGGCGACACGATCACCGGCATCACGGGCGTGCTCGACTACGCCTTCGGCCTGTGGCGCCTGCAGCCGACCGAGGCGGGCACCTTCGCGTCGGAGAACCCCCGCGAGGCCGCGCCGCAGATCGAGGGCGCGACGCTCGAGGTCGCGTCGTTCAACGTGCTCAACTACTTCACGACGCTCGACAGCCGCGGTGCTGTGACGCCGGAGGAGTTCAACCGGCAGGAGGCGAAGATCGTCGCCGCGATCGACGAGCTCGACTCCGCGATCGTCGGCCTGCTCGAGATCGAGAACAACGACGGGCTCGCGCTCGAGACCCTCGTCGCCGCGCTCAACGAGGTCGCCGGTCCCAACGCCGACGGCAGCGCGCACTGGGCCGGCATCGACACCGGCACGCTCGGCACCGACGAGATCACCACGGCCCTCATCTACCAGCCGGCGCTCGTCGCACCCGAGGGCGACCACGCCGTGCTGGATTCCTCGGTCGACCCGCGCTTCGACACCTCGGCCAACCGGCCCGCGCTCGCGCAGTCGTTCCGCGACCTCGCGACCGACCGCGTCGTCACCGTCGCGGTGAACCACCTGAAGTCGAAGGGCTCGGCCTGCGAGGGCGACACCGGCACCCCGGAGCAGGGCAACTGCAACGCGGTGCGCACGCTCGCCGCTGACGCGCTCTCCGACTGGCTCGCGATGGACCCGACCGGCGTCGAGACCGACGGCTCGCTCATCATCGGCGACCTGAACTCGTACGACAACGAGGACCCGATCACGACGCTCGAGGCGGCCGGCTACACCGACCTGCTCGAGGAGTTCCAGGGCGAGGATGCGTACACCTACGTCTTCGACGGCCAGATCGGCTACCTCGACTACGGCCTCGCCGACGCCGCGCTCCTGCCCTCCGTGGTCGGCGCCGACGAGTGGCACGCGAACGCCGACGAGCCGAGCATCTTCGACTACACGATGGCGTTCAAGGCACCGGCGCAGGACGCGCTCTTCGCTCCGGACCCCTACCGCGCGAGCGACCACGACGCCGTCGTGATCGGCCTCGCCTTCGAGGCGGCCCCGCCGGTCGAGACCGTCGTCGAGACCTACGCGGGCGACGACCGCTACGCCACGAACGTCGAGACGTCCGAGGCGCTGTTCGAGCCGGGCACCGACGTGATCATCGCCTCCGGGCAGGTCTTCGCCGACGCGCTCGCCGCCGGTCCCGCGGCGGCGCGCGCCGACGCGAGCCTGCTGCTGACGCCGACCGACGGCCTGCTGCCGGTCACGGTCGCGGAGCTCGAGCGCCTGCAGCCGGGCACGGTCACGATCGTCGGCGGCACGCCGTCGGTCTCGAGCGCGACCGCCGCGCAGATCACCGAGGTCGTCCCGAACGCCGCGGTCTCCCGCATCGCGGGGTCCGACCGGTACCAGACGGCGGCGCTGATCGCCGAGCGGTACTTCGGCGACGCGACCGAGGTGCTGCTCGCGAGCGGCGAGCAGTTCGCCGACGCGGTGTCGGCGAGCGGCGTGGCCTCGGCCGTCGGCGACCTGCCGGTGCTGCTGACGCCGCGCGCCACGGCGAGCGAGCACACGGTCGACGCGATCGAGTCACTCGGCGCCGGCACGGCGGTGGTGCTCGGCTCGAGCGCGACCGTGACGGACGCCACCGTGCGCGCCTACCGCGCCGAGGGCTTCACCGTGCCGCGCGTCGCGGGCGCCGACCGGTACGCGACGAACGCGCTGCTCGTCGAGCGCCTCGTCACGCCGACCGACGAGCAGGCGATCGCGATCGCATCCGGCACCAACTACCCCGACGCGCTCTCCGCGTCGATGGTGGCGGGCGCGCACAGCGCTCCGGTGCTGCTGGCGGCGAGCACGTGCGTGACGCTCGACGTCGAGGAGCTGATCGCGGCGCTCGCGCCGACGACGGTGTACAACGTCGGCGGCCTGCCGACGCTCGCGTCGAACGCGTGGCGCACCGGCTGCTGACCCAGCCCCGCGCCTGTTGAGGGTCTGCGTCCGAGTCGCCCTGCACTCGGACGCAGACCCTCGACTCGTCTCAGCGGAAGTCGCGCGAGCCGCTCGTCGGCACCTCGAAGCGGTCGAGCTTGTCGGCGAGCAGCGCGATCACGCCCTCCGGGGTGCGCTGCAGCATCCCGCGCACGATGAGCGCCGGCGCGTGCCGCGCGACCTGCCGCGAGTGCGCCCACAGGCCCTTCGAGCAGATGACGTTGAGCATCCCCGTCTCGTCCTCGAGGTTCATGAACGTCACGCCCTGCGCCGTGCTCGGCCGCTGCCGGTGCGTGACGATGCCGGCCGCCTGCACGCGGCGGCCCGGCTCGGCCGTTGCGAGCGCCGTGATCGGCAGCACGCCGCGCTCCGCGAGCATCGCTCGCGCATACCGCACCGGGTGGTCGTCGGGCGCGACGCCGGTCGACCAGATGTCGAGCGCCACCTGCTCCTCGGCCGACAGCATGGGCAGCAGCGGTGGCTGCAGGCTCACCTGCGAGCCCTCGAGCTGGTCCTCGCGCTCGGTCGATGCGGGGCCGGCGAGCCACAGCCCCTCGCGGCGGCCGACGCCGAGCCCGTCGAGCGCGCCTGCGGTCGCGAGCGCCTCGAGCTCGCCGCGGTCGAGGTCGGCGCGGCGCGCGAGGTCGTGGATGTCGCGCAGCGGGGAGGCCTCGCGGGCGGCGACGATGCGAGCAGCGGCCGCCTCCCCCATCCCGGTCACGCTCGACAGGCCCATCCGCACCGAGAAGGCGCCGTCGCGGCGATGCCTGGCGCGCGCCGAGAGCGACTCCGACGCCTTCGGCGGCACCGGTGGCTGGTCGCGCTGCAGGCACGCGTCGTCGCCGCGCGGCGCCGGCCGCCCGTGCAGCTCGAGGCCCGCGTCGACGGCCGAGTGCACGACGTCGGGCCGCAGCGTCTCGACGCCGTGCCGCAGCGCATCCGCCACGAGCGTCTGCGGCGACCAGAAGCCCATCGGCTGGCTGCGCAGCAGGCCTGCGAGGAACGCCGCCGGGTAGTGCAGCCGCATCCACGACGAGGCGTAGACGAGCTTCGCGAAGGCGAGCGAGTGCGACTCGGCGAAGCCGAAGCCCGCGAACGCCTCGATCTTGCGGTAGATCGACTCGGCGACGTCGGGCTCGACGCCGTTCGCCGCCATCCCGGCGAAGAGCTTCGCCTTGAGCGCCTCGATGCGCTCGAGCGAGCGCTTCGAGCCGATCGCGCGCCGCAGCTGGTCGGCCTCGCCCGCGTCGAAGCCGCCCACCGCGACCGACATCTGCATGAGCTGCTCCTGGAACAGCGGCACCCCGAGCGTGCGCTCGAGCACCGGGATGAGCAGCGGGTGCGGGTAGCTGATCGCCTCGGCGCCCGTGCGGCGACGGATGTAGGGGTGCACGGCCCCGCCCTGGATGGGCCCGGGGCGGATGAGCGCGATCTCGACCACGAGGTCGTAGAAGCAGCGCGGCTTGAGCCGCGGCAGCGTCGCCATCTGCGCGCGCGACTCCACCTGGAACACGCCGACCGCATCCCCCTCGCAGAGCATGTCGTAGACGCCGGCCTCCTCCGCCGGGATCGACGCGAGCGTCCACCGCTCCCCCACGAGCTGGGCCGCGAGCTCCATCGTGTGCGAGAGCGCGCCGAGCATGCCGAGGCCCAGCAGGTCGAACTTCACGAGGCCCATCCACTCGCAGTCGTCCTTGTCCCACTGCAGCACCGTGCGGCCCGGCATGCGGGCCGGCTCGATCGGGCAGACGGAGCCGACCGGCTCCTGGGTGAGCACCATGCCGCCGGAGTGGATGCCGAGGTGCCGCGGCGCGTGCAGGAACTCGCCCGCGAGCTCGGTGACGGCGGCTGGGATGCCCGGCGCGTCAGGGCTCGAGTACGACTCGACCGACTTCGACCAGGCGTTCTGCTGGCCGACCGCGTAGCCGAGCGCCTTCGCGGCGTCGCGCACCGCCGACTTGGGCCGGTAGGTGATGACGTTCGCGACCTGGGCGGCGTTGCGGCGGCCGTAGCGCTCGTAGACGTGCTGGATGACCTCCTCGCGGCGGCCCGCGTCGAAGTCGATGTCGATGTCGGGCTCCTCCTCGCGCATCATCGAGATGAAGCGCTCGAACGGCAGCCGGTAGCGGATGGGGTCGACGGCGGTGATGCCGAGGATGAAGCAGACGGCGCTCGCCACCGCGCTGCCGCGGCCCTGGCAGAGGATGCCCTGCGAGTGCGCGAAGTCGGCGATCTCGAACACGATGAGGAAGTAGCCGGCGAAGCCCTTCTGCTCGATGAGCCCCATCTCGTGGTCGAGGCGGGCGGCGACCTCCGGGGTCGGGCGGCCATCGGCCGTCGTGTCGTAGACGCGCGGCAGCCGCTCGTCGACGAGCGCCCGCAGCCAGCTGATCGGCGTGTGCCCATCCGGCACCGGGAAGTCGGGGAGCCGAGGGGATGCGGCGCGCAGGTCGAACGCGAGGGCGCGGCCGAGCGCGGCGGCCGTGTCGACCGCACCGGGGAACGCGCGGAAGCGCCGCGCCATCACGGCGCCGCTGCGCAGCGACGGCACCCCGCCGGCCGGCAGCCAGGCGTCGAGCTCGTCGATCGACCGGCGCGCGCGCACCGCGGCGACCGCGTCGCCGAGGTGCTGCTTCGCGGGGCTCGCGACGTGCGCGTTCGTCGTGGCGATGAGCGGCAGCCCGCGCCGCTCGGCGAGGTCGGCGAGCACCCGGTTGCGCTCGAAGTCGCGCGGGTCCCCGATGTCGCTGAGCTCGACCACGACGCGGTCGCGGCCGAAGAGCGACATGAGGCGGTCGAGCTCGAGGCCGGCAGCATCCGCCCCCTCGGCCGATCCGCCGTGCCGCTCGAGCGCCTGCCGCACGCCGCCCTTGCGGCAGCCGGAGAGCACCATCCACTCGCCGTCCGCCGTCTCGGCGAGCCGCTCGAGCTCGAAGACCGGCCTGCCCTTCTCGCCGGGGGCGCCGCGCGCGTCGGTGGTCAGGTACCCGTCGGTGAGCGCTGTCGCGAGCGCCGTGTAGCCGGCAGGGCCGGTCGCGAGCGCCACCAGGTGGCTGCCGTCAGGGTCGGGGATGCCGTTCTGCGGCGCGTCGAGGCCGAGCGTGAACTCGGTGCCGAAGACCGTCGGCAGCCCCGCCTCTGCGGCAGCCTCGGCGAACCGCACCGCCCCGTAGAGCCCGTCGTGGTCGACGAGGGCGAGCGCCTCGAGGCCGAGCGCGCGCGCCTCGTTGACGAGCTCGGCCGGGCTTGAGGCGCCGTCGAGGAACGAATAGTGCGAGTGGGCGTGCAGCTCGGCGTAGGGGGTGGTGGCGCCGGGCGCGGGCACGCCGATCCGCGGGCGGCGCGCCTCGTCGAGCTCGGCGGGATGCGGCCGGCCGCTGCCGACGTCGCGGTCGGAGAGGATGCCCTCGAGCTCGCGCCAGGGCATCGACGGGTTGTTCCAGCCGGCCATCGCTCCCCTCCTCCCCTTCCTTGCTCCTCAACGTCGCCAGTGGTCGCTCAAGCGCCTGAGCGGCTCGTGCGACCACCCGCGACGTCGAGGAGGTCAGGCATAGCGGCCCTCGGCGAGCCAGAGGCCGTCGGCCTGCAGCAGCACCCACGCCTCGCCCTCGCCGTCGAGGATCTGCACCCGGTGCACGACGTCGCCGAGGTCGCGGCGGCGGATGGGCCACGGCCCGGCCCAGGCGACGACGCGGCGGCGGGCGGATGCGGGCGGCGAGAACGACACCGGGGCCCCTTCCCGCACGTCGAGCGCCGCGGCCTCCACCTGGGCGCCCGCGGCGTCCAGCAGCCGCACGGGCAGCGGCGGCCGGAACACGACCGTCGGGCGCGGCGGCGGCAGCGCGCCCGGCCACGGCCCCGCGGCGGGAGCGGGCGCAGCATCGCCCCAGGGCGTCAGCACGCCGCGCTCGGCGAGCAGCCTGCCGCCGCCCGGCGCAGCCGTCAGCACCGCCTCGCGGCCGAGCATCCCCTGCAGGCGCTCGAGCGCGTGCTTCGTGCGGTCGTCGATGTCGCCGCCGCCCCACAGGCCAGGCATGTGCGCGGCGTCCGCGTCGAGCCGCTCGGGGAGCGCCTGGACCTCGACGAGCGGCGAGCCGAGCTCGCTCTCGGTCAGCTGCCAGCGCATCCGGTCGACGATGTCGCCCGCGCGCAGGAAGCCCGGCTGGCGCCAGAGCCGCTCGCTGACGTGCCCCTCCTCGCCGCGCAGCACGATGCGGATCTCGCTGCACACGAGCCGCTGCTCGGCGAGCTGGCGCACGAAGCGCTCGACCGGCTCCCGCACGGCGAGCGCGAGCTCGTGCACCCCCTCGATGCCCGGCTCGAACGCGAGCCGCAGCACGCGCTCCTCCCCCAGCCCGTCGGCGTCGACGCGTCGGTCGTCCTCGCCGCGCGCGCGGGCGAGCGCGACGAGCCCCGCCTCGCCGAAGCGGTCGCGGATGCTGTCGTCGGGCAGCTTCGCGAAGCCGCCGAGGGTGTGCACGCCGAGCCGGTGCAGCATGCCCGGCAGCTCGTCGTCGCCGAGCACCCCCACCGGCAGCCCCTCGAGGAACAGGCGGCTGCGGCCGGGCGGCACGATCGTCTCGCCCCTGCCGCCCGCGGCGAGCTCCGCGGCGAAGCGGTCGTCGGCGACGCCGAAGCTCGCCGTCAGGCCGAGCGGCGCGAGCGCGGCACGCACGGCCTCGATCGCCCGCGGCTCGGAGCCGTAGAACCTGCTGGCGCCGCGCATCCGGAACGCGAGCGCCCCGTCGCCGATCGGCTGCGCCGCCGGCACGACGGCGAGCACGGCGCGCACGACGCGCTCGAAGGCGAGCGCCTCGCCCACCGGGTCGGAGGGCGCGAGCGCGAGCAGCGGCGAGGCGGCCTGCGCGTCGCGCACCCGCATGCCGGTGCGCACGCCGTCGGCGCGGGCGCCCTCGTCGCACGCGACGATCCGCATGGCGTGCACGACGGCGCCCGGCGAGCCCTGCTCGCCGCCACCGGGCAGCGCACCGGTCTGGCGCGCGACGACGATCGGCCAGTCGGGCACCCGCAGCACGCCGATGCGGCTGCCGCGCAGGCGCACCGGGTGCGGCGCTGCAGCGCTGCTCGTCGTCTCGATCCCCACACCTCATGATCGAACATACGTTCGATCAGCGTCAAGCCGGTGCGGCGTGGCGCGTCGGGCGACCTGCGCGTGATCGCTCCTGCGGCAGTGTCCGGCAGCCGCCGCTCGTGGACCTGATCCCGGATGGTGGACCCCAGATCTCGGGTCCAGCATCCGGGATCGGGTCCGTGCGGCGCGTGCCGCTCGGCAGGTGGCGCGACGGAGCGCGGGACGCGCTGCACGCGTCCCGCGCCCGTCGCCTGTCAGCGCGTCGCTCGGACGCGGCGCGCGCCCACCACCAGCAGCAGGCCGAGCGCCAGCATCGCGAGCGCCAGCGGCAGGATGCCGGGCTGGTCGAGACCGGTCCGCGGCAGCTGAGCCGCCGAGGCGCCCGAGCTCTGCAGATCGGCGCGGCTGTCGCCGCCATCGCGCACGGCGTCATCGCCCGGCAGCACCGGGTCCTTCTCGACCTCGGTGCCGTCACCCGATCCACCCGTGTCGACGGGGGCCGGATCCGTCGGCTCGCCCGGAACCGTCGGCTCGGTCGGCTCGGTCGGGACCGTCGGAACCGTCGGCACCGTCGGCTCCGTCGGCTCCGTCGGGACCGTCGGCTCCGTCGGGACCGTGGGGACCGTCGGCGAGGTCGTCGTCGAGCCGGTGCTCGTCGCGTCGCCCACGATGCCGATCGCGTTGCCGCCGATCGTCACGGGCGCGAGCACGTCGAGGTCGATGATCGAGCCGGAGAGCAGCCCGTCGTCGCCCGAGCTGCGGGGCGCATCCGCCGAGCCGCCGGTCTCCGACGTGGTCGTCGAGCCCTCACTGACGGCGTCGCCCACCACGCCGATCGCGTTGCCGCCGATGGTCACGGGAGCGACCGCGTCGAGGTCGATGATCGAGCCCGAGAGCAGGCCGTCCTCGCCCGACGTCGCCGCGCCGTCCGAGCCGGCAGCGGTGCCCGACTCGGTCGTCGAGCCCTCGCTCGACGCGTCACCGAGCACGGCCACCGCGTTGCCGCCCGCCGTGATCGGCGCGAGCACGTCGGCGACGACCTGCGAGCCGGACAGCACGCCGTCGTCACCCGAGGTCGCAGCCCCGTCCGAGCCGGCAGCCGTGCCCGACTCGGTCGTCGAGCCCTCGCTCGACGCGTCACCGAGCACGGCCACGGCGTTGCCGCCCGCCGTGATCGGCGCGAGCACGTCGGCGACGACCTGCGAGCCGGACAGCACGCCGTCCTCACCGGAGGTCGCAGCCCCGTCCGAGCCGGCAGCCGTGCCCGACTCGGTGCTCGAGCCCTCGCTCGACGCGTCACCGAGCACGGCGACCGCGTTGCCGCCCGCCGTGATCGGCGCGACCACGTCGGCGACGACCTGCGAGCCGGACAGCACGCCGTCGTCACCCGAGGTCGTCGCGCCATCCGAGCCACCCGCCGTCGTGGCCGACGACTCGACCGTCGACTGCTCCGACGACGCGTCGCCGAGGACTCCGATGGCGTTGCCGCCGATCGTCACGGGTGCGGTGACGTCGGCGAGCGCCTGGGTGCCCGAGAGCAGCCCATCCTCGCCCGAGGTCGTCGCATCGGAGCCACTCGATCCCGCGGTGGTGCTCGCCGCCGACGAGCTGTCGCTCGACGCGTCGCCGAGGACGCCGACGGCGTTGCCGGCGACCGTCACCGGCACGTCGACCGAGACGACGGCAGCCGTGCCCGAGAGCACGCCCTCGAGGCCGGCGGTGCTGACGCCGGCGGACGGCGCCGCGGTGCTCGACGACGTGGATGCGTCGCTCGTCTCCGCGTCGCCGAGCAGGCCGATCGCGTTGCCGCCGATGGTGATGGGCGCCGAGAGCGAGATCGCGGCCTCGGTGCCGGATCCGACGCCGTCCGAGCCGTCGGTCCCTGTCGCACTGGCGACGCCAGCGCCCGCGGCCCAGAGGCCGCCTGCGAGCGCTGCGGTCAGCAGCGCGCGCTTCGTGAAGTCGTGCATGGTCATGCCTTCCCTGTTCGAGTGATCAGCCGTCCCGCTCCGGGACGACGGCGTGCCGTGCGCGATGCACGGCCTCGATCGCTCAATCAGGGCTGGCGGTGTGCTCCTCGACCGGGGATGCGGGGGCGCGGTCGAGCTCGATCGCACCGACCTGGCCGGCCGTGAGGCCCGGCAGCAGGACGTCGTGGGTGATCGCCGAGGGCGACGCGGAACCGCCCGGGCTGCCGCTCGAGCCCGACGGCGCGACGCCGTCGCCGGCGGGCGTGCGCCTGGGCGCGTCGCCGTCCCGTCCGGCGGTCGAGGACGACGCGGCGGTGCCCTCGAGCACCGCTGCGACCGCGGCGCCATCGCTCGGGCTCACCGATCGCAGGGCGACGGCGAGGCGATCGGATGCGGATGCTCGACCGGCGGCCTCGGACGCGTCGACCTCGGCACCATCGGCGTCGAGTGCGGGGCCAGCGGGAAGCTCGACGACCGGCGCGAAGCCCGGATCGACGCCTGGCTCAGGTCCGACGCCGGGATCGGCACCCGGTCCTGCGCCGGGCGCGAGCAGGTCGCGGACGGTGTCGACGATCGGCTCGACGACCTCGTCGACGACGCCGGTGACCGGCGCCTCGCCGAGCAGCTCGCCGACGACCGGCAGGGCACCGAGCGCGCCGTCGACGGTGTCGACGACCGGCTCAGCGACGGGCGCCACGACGTCGTCGAGGACGACGCCGATCGCCCGGTCAACGGGCGCGAGCACGGGCTGCAGCGGCTGCAGCACCGGGTCGAGCGCACCGGTGACGGGGGCGACGGCATCGCGGACGGCCTCGGCCGCGCCACCCGGCGCCTGCACGACCGGCCGCACGATCGGCGCCACGGGCTCGACGATCTGCGCCGTGATGGGCTGGATCGCGGCCTCGACGGGGCGGAGCACGGCCTCGACCTCGCCGACGAGGGCGTCGACCGGGTCGCTCGCGGTCTCGACGACGCCGCCGACCGCGCCGCCGAGCCCGCCCAGGAGCCCCGCGTCCTGCTCCGATGCGGTCGCGGCCGATCCGCCGACGAGGAGGGAGATGGCGACGGCGCCGATCGATGCAGCGCTCGCGGACAGGCCCAGGCGCAGCCAGCGGGACGGTGTCCTCGCGCTGCTCGCCTGCATCGGCGCCTCCGAAGTCGTGACCTTCTTGCGATGACGGTAGGCCTGGCGTGCGGTTTCGGCAAGATTTCTCAGGACCTTCCCAGCGAGCGGCCGGAGACGAGGTCAGGCGGCCGGCTGCTCCTCGAGCTCCGGCTCGCGCTCGGGCATCCCCTCGCCGGCGATCGGGATCCGCGCGAGCCTCGGCGCCCCTCCCGATGCGGCTTCGACGACGAGGCTGCCCGCCGCGATCCTGCCGTCGCCGTCGGCGAGCCCCTGCCACTCGGCGCGGACCTGCCGCACGACGGTCGCCGCGTTCGGCCACGGCCCCTCGATCAGCAGCGTCGACGACGCCTGCCGCAGCCGGGCCGCGAGCCTGGCCGCCTCGGTCGGCGCGACCCGTCCTGGCGAGACGGCGAGCACGACCGGCATCGCCTCTGCGAGGCTCGCGACCACGTCGAGCCACGAGCGCCCCGGATGCGGCACGAGCGCCACGCGATCCATGGGTACGCCGAGGTCGCGGGCGGCCTCGAGCCCCAGGTCGGGCATCCCGACGATGGCGCCCCACGCGCCGCGCGGCATCGCCGCGCCGAGGCACGCGAGCGCGAGGCTCCGCGACTCGATGCTGTGCGCGGCGCCGGAGCGGAGCCGGCGCACGACCTCGTCGAGCCCCGCGGGGATGGGCTCGACGAGGTCAGGCGCGGTGTGCTGGGGCGCTGCCTGCTGCATGCTGCGCAGCCGCTCGCGGAGCGCGTCGACGGCGGCCGTGCGGTCGTCGCCCGCCCGGCGCTCGAGCCTCGTCGACGCCATCCCCATCCTCCTATCTTCGAACATGTGTTCGAACAGGGCAAGCCTGCTCGGCGTGTCGACGGACGTCCCGCGTGGGATGATCGAGCCGCCCCGATCCGATCGGGATCGACCGCGACGAGGAGGCACCATCGTGACCAGCGCCGATGCCCGAAGCGTCGCACGCACCGCTGACGCACCCGACGCATCCCCCTTCCTCTGCGTCACCACGAACCCCGCGATCGACATCACCTACACGATCGACGAGCTGCGGATCGGCACGAGCCACCGCGTGCCGACGGGCCTCGCCCGCGCCGGTGGCAAGGGCGTGAACGTCGCCCGCGTGCTGCACCAGCGGCACGAGCCGGCCATCGTCATCGCCCCCATCGGCGGCCCCGTGCACGCGCTGTTCGTGCATGACCTCGACCGCGCGGGCATCCCCCACCGCCTCATCGAGGTCGACGCGCACACCCGTCGCACCACGGCGATCGTCACGCCCGCGGGCACGACCAACCTCAACGAGCACGGCGCAGCGATCGATGCCGCCGACTGGGAGCGGCTGCTCGACATCGTGCGCGACGAGGTGGCCGGCGCGCGCGTCGTGGTCTCCTCCGGGTCGCTGCCGCCCGAGACGCCGCAGGGCTTCTGCGCGAGCGTCGTCGAGATCGCGAGGGCCGCCGGCACACCCGTGCTCGTCGACGTCGGCGGCGAGCAGCTGCCGGTCGCCGTCGCGGCCGGTGCGACGGCGGTCAAGCCCAACCGCCACGAGCTCTTCGACGCGATGGGCGGCACCGACCCGCTCGACGCCGCCCGCCGCCTCGCGGCCCTCGGCACCGGCACCGTCTTCGCGTCGCTCGACGTCGAGGGGATGCTCGCGGTGCTGCCCGACGGCCGCGCCTGGCACGCCGCGCTCGACCTCGTGCTCGAGGGCAACCCCACCGGCGCCGGCGACGCCGCCGTCGCCGCGATCGCGCAGGCGATCACCGAGGGCGCGACGCTCGAGGAGCAGCTCGCGCGGGCGACCGCCTGGTCGGCGGCCGCGGTGCTCGCCGCGCAGGCGGGATCGATCGCCGACCCCGACGACCTCGGCGGGCGCATCCGCATCACCCCGATCGGCTGACCGCCGTTCATCCAACCGCCACATCGGCGTCGGCATGCCGCTGGTACGGTGTCGCCATGGAGACTCTGCGCCTCGAAGAGCTGTCAGCGGCCAACATCGTCGCGGCCAACGGCATGACCCTCAAGCGGGGCCAAGAGGCGTTCCTGGCGCCGAACGCGCGGCTCGAGGAGTTCGTGAACACCCAGAGCGCGTGGCAGCGGGTCGTCTTCGACGGCGACGAGCCGGTCGCCTTCGTGATGGCGAACTTCGACCCCGAGGTCGACCGCGAGGAGTACCGCTCGAGCGTGCTGCGGATGTACGTGGCCGGTACCTCGCAGCGCAAGGGCGTGGGCAGCTACACCGTCGAGCAGGTCGCCGACGAGGCCCGTCGCCAGGGCTTCGACAGCCTCTACGCCGTCTGGGAGGAAGGCGACCAGGGTCCCGGCAAGTTCTTCCAGGCGGTCGGCTTCGAGCCGATCGGCGAGAACGAGTACGGCGAGGTCATCGGGCGCAAGACGCTCTGACGCGAGGCCCGGCGATGCGCGCTGGCGTGCTGCGTCGCACGATCGCCGCGATCGGCCTCGCCGCAGTGCTCGCGCTGACGGGATGCGCATCCGCCGCGCCCGAGCGCCGCGACACCGGGATCGCCATGTTCCAGTGGACCTGGGACGCGATCGCGGCCGAGTGCCCGACACTCGGCGAGGCGGGCGTCGCCTGGGTGCTGACCTCCCCGCCGCAGGAGCACGTCGACGGCGCGACCGCCGGCACCGGATCCGACGGCTCGGAGTGGTGGTGGTCGTACCAGCCGGTGTCGTACCGGGTGGAGTCTCGGCTCGGCACGCGCGACGAGCTCGCGGCGATGACCGCGGCGTGCGACGAGGCGGGCGTCGACGTCTACGCGGATGCGGTCATCAACCACATGGCGGGCGTCGAGTCGGGCACCGGCTGGGCCGGCACCCCGTTCGAGCACTACCGGTACCCATCGGCGGGCGGCGCGGCCGTCTACGACCGCGCCGACTTCCACGACTGCGACCGCACCCCGGACGACGACATCGACGCCTACCGCGAGCCCTTCGTCATCCAGCACTGCGAGCTCGAGGACCTCGCCGACCTCGCGACCGAGTCGGAGCACGTGCGGGCGACGATCGGCGCCTACCTCGACGACCTGCTCTCGCTCGGCGTCGACGGCTTCCGCATCGACGCGGCGAAGCACATCGACCCGGACGACGTCGCGGCGATCGTGGCCGCGCTCCCCGAGGGCACGCCGGTCATCAGCGAGGTCATCCGCGGCGCCGGCGAGCCGGTGCAGCCCGAGCAGTACACGGCCTTCTCGACCGTGTGGGAGTTCGGCTGGGCGGAGCGCGTCGGCGCCTTCGTGCACGACGGGTCAGCGCGGGCGCTCGCCGACCTCTCCCCCGCGTCGTACGGACTGCTCGAGGAGCAGGCGCGCACCTTCGTCGTCAACCACGACACCGAGCGCAACGACGCGACGCTCTCGTACCGCGACGGCGCAGAGCTCTCGGCGGCGACCGCCGTCATGCTCGCCTCGGACGACGGGATGCCGACGCTCTACTCCGGCTACGCCTTCAGCGACCGCGACCAGGGGCCGCAGCTCGAGCCCGACGGGTCGGTGTCGGTTGCGTCGTGCACGGGTGAGGAGCACCCCGACGTCGTCGCCGGCGACGGCTGGGCCGACGGGACATGGGTGTGCCAGCATCGCTGGCCCGGCACGCTCGGGCTCGTCGCGTGGCGCTCGCGCGTCGTGGACGCGCCGCTGACCGCGGTCGAGGCGCACACGCGCGACGGCATGCTCGGCGCCGCGGTCTCCTACGCGCGCGGCAGCACCGGTCTCGCCGTGGTGAACGTCTCCGAGCATCGCCTGGCGCTCGCCGTGCCGACCGCGCTGCCCGACGGCATGTACTGCGATGCCGCCCGGCCCGGATGCGTGCGCATCGGCGTCGAGGACGGCGAGGCCGGCATCGCGCTCGAGCCCTGGCAGGCGGTCGCGATCGACCGCTTCACGCGGCCGTAGCCGACGC
Organism: Agrococcus sp. UYP33; assembly: GCF_054060915.1. Classification (NCBI taxonomy): domain Bacteria; kingdom Bacillati; phylum Actinomycetota; class Actinomycetes; order Micrococcales; family Microbacteriaceae; genus Agrococcus; species Agrococcus sp. UYP33. Next base: position 1,602,571 of record NZ_JBSSDR010000001.1, on the reverse strand, counting down.
ATCCGCCGACGACGCGCGGCTCGTTGGCCGGATCAGACCAGCGACTCGCGCCAGGCGCGGTGCAGCGACGCGAACTTGCCGCCCGCGGCGATGAGCTCCGCGGGGCTGCCGTCCTCGATGATGCGCCCGTGCTCCATCACGAGCACCCGGTCGGCGATCGCGACGGTCGAGAGCCGGTGGGCGATGATGATCGCCGTCCGGTCGTCGAGCAGGGTCGTGAGGCCCTCCTGCACGAGCCGCTCCGACGGGATGTCGAGCGACGCCGTCGCCTCGTCGAGGATCAGCACGCGCGGGTCGGCGAGGAAGGCGCGGGCGAACGACAGCAGCTGCCGCTGGCCGGCGCTCACGCGTCCGCCGCGCTTGTTCACGTCGGTGCCGTAGCCGTCGGGCAGCGCCATGATGAACTCGTGCGCGCCGACCGCGCGCGCGGCCGCCTCGATCTCCTCGTCGCTCGCGCCCGGCTTGCCGAGCGCGATGTTGTCGGCGACAGTGCCCGAGAACAGGTACGCCTCCTGCGTCACCATCACGACCGCGCGCCGCAGGTCGTCGTTCGAGAGCTCGCGCAGGTCGACGCCGTCGAGCTTCACCGAGCCCTCGGTCGGGTCGTAGAAGCGCGAGACGAGCTTCGCGAGCGTCGACTTGCCGGCGCCCGTGGTGCCGACGAGCGCGATCGTCTGCCCCGAGGGGATGTGCAGGTCGAAGTCGGGGAGCACGACCTTGCCGCTGCTGTACGAGAACTCGACCGCGTCGAAGTCGATCTGGCCGCGCGACTCCGGCAGCGCCTTGGGCGCACCGGGCTCCCGCACGGTCGGCTCCTCCTCGAGCATGCCGGAGATCTTCTCGAGCGCCGCCGATGCCGACTGGTAGCCGTTGAAGAACATGCCGATGCCCTGGATGGGCTGGAAGAAGTTGCGCGCGTACAGCGCGATCGCGAGCAGCACGCCGACCTGCAGCGACCCCTCCGCGACCCGCAGGCCGCCGACGAGCACGAGCGTCGCGATCGTGACCGCGCCGATCGCCATGATGCCGGGCTCGTAGATGCCGAAGATGTTGATCGTGCGGTAGTTGGCGTCGCGGTAGTCGTCGACCCGCTCGTCGAACTCGCGCTGGTTCGCGGGCTCCTTGCGGAAGGCCTTGACGGCGCGGATGCCCGTCATGGTCTCGACGAAGTGCACGATCATGCGCGCGCTCGTCGTGCGCGTCTCGCGGAACAGCAGCGTCGAGCGCACCTGGAACCAGCGGGTGAGGATGATCGCCGGGATGAGCGCGATGCCGATGATGAGGCCCGACAGCGGGTCGAGCACCGTCATCGCGACGCCCGTGAACGCCATGAAGAGCACACCGCGCACGAGCTCGTTGAGCCCCTCGTCGAGCAGGTCGCGGATCGCCTCCAGGTCGCTCGTCTGACGCGCGATGATGCGGCCCGACGTGTAGGACTCGTGGAACTCGAGGCTCAGCCGCTGCGCGTGCGCGAAGAGCCGTCGGCGCAGGTCGAACAGCACCGTCTGGCTGATGCGCGCGATGCCCACGGTGTAGAAGTACATGAGCACGCCGGCGAGCACCGCGGCGACGATGTAGGCGACCGTGGCCACCCACAGCGGCATCCAGTCCGCGCGCTCCATGATCGACGGCAGGCCGGTGTCGATGCCGTAGGCGATGAGCATCGGGCCGGCGATGTTCGCCGCGACCGCGACGATCACGAGCACCATCGTGACGACGACGCGCCACAGGTGCGGGCGCAGCAGCGTGCCGAGCAGCTTCCGCGAGCGCGCGCGGATGGCCTTCGACTCCGCCTTCGTGTAGTCGGTGCGGTCCTCGCCCTGCACGCCGTAGACGCTCATCGCGACACCTCCTCGTCCTGCTCCTGCTCGAGCTCGCGCTCGAGCGCATCCACGTCGATCACCTGCATCGAGCCGGTGACGGCGTCGATGCTCCTGCGGTCGAGCTCGGCCTCCTCGAGGCTCGAGATCACGTAGCGGTAGTGCTCGTTGCGCGCGAGCAGCTCCGAGTGCGTGCCGACGTCGTCGATGCGGCCGTCGCGCATGAGCGCGACGCGGTCGGCGAGCTGCACGGTGCTCGGGCGGTGGGCGACGATGAGCGCCGTGGTGCGGTCGAGCACGCTGCGCAGCGCCTCCTCGACCTGCGCCTCGGTCTCGACGTCGAGCGCCGAGAGCGGGTCGTCGAGCACGAGCACCGCCGGGTCGGCGGCGACGGCGCGCGCGAGCGCGAGGCGCTGGCGCTGGCCGCCCGAGAGCGACAGGCCCTCCTCGCCGATCTGCGTGTCGAGGCCGTCGGGCAGGTCGCGGACGAACCCGGCCTGCGCGATGTCGAGCGCGCGGTCGAGCACGTCGTCCGACGCATCCGGCACGCCCATCAGCACGTTCTCGCGCACGGTCGCCGAGAAGAGCGTCGCGTCCTCGAACGCCATCGCCACGTGCGTGCGCAGCTCCGAGAGCGACAGGTCGCGCACGTCGACGCCGTCGAGCAGCACGCGGCCGCCGGTGACGTCGTAGAGCCGCGCGGGCAGCGCGGTGAGCGTCGTCTTGCCGGAGCCGGTGATGCCGATGAGCGCCATCGTCTCGCCCGGCTCGAGCGTGAGCGTCGCGCCGTCGACGAGGTCGCGCTCGTGCGGCTGCGCGTCCTGGTAGCGGAAGTGCACGTCGTCGAACACGAGCCGGCCGCGCGGCTGCGCGATGGTCGTCGGCTCCTCCGGGTCGACGATCGTGTTCTCGCTGTCGACGATCTCGTGGAAGCGGCGCGAGGCGTTCGACGCGTCGATGAGGAATGCGAAGAGGAAGCCGATCGACTCGATGGGCCAGTTGAGCACCATCGCCACGGCGAAGAACGCGAAGAGCGTGCCCACCGAGAGCTGACCGGTCGCGGCGAGCCAGACGCCCAGGAAGAGGCAGACGGCGTACGAGACGTACGGCACGATCGTCAGCCACATCCACAGGTGCCCGTCCATGCGGGCCTTGTCGATCTCGGTCTCGCGCAGGTTCGACGCCTGGTCGGTGAAGCCCTCGAGCGCGTGGCGGCCGCGGCCGAACGCCTTGAGCACGCGGATGCCGTGGATCGACTGCTCGACGGTGGTCGCGAGGTCGCCCGCCTGGTCCTGCGCCGAGCGCGAGATCGTGAAGTAGCGGCGCTCGAAGCGCAGCGCGACGAAGACGATCGGCGCGGAGAGCACGACGAAGGCGCCCGCGAGCACCGGGCTCCAGAAGAAGAGGATGACGATGCCGACGACGAGCGTGATCGCGTTCACGACGAGCAGCGGCATGCCGAACGCGATGAAGCGGCGGATCATGCCGAGGTCCTGCACGGCTCGGCTCAGCAGCTGGCCCGACTGCCAGCGGTCGTGGAAGGCGACCGGGAGCGCCTGCAGCTGGCCGTAGAGCGAGCGGCGCATGGCCGCCTCGATCTGCGTCGAGGGCAGCGTCACGAGGATGCGGCGCATGTAGACGAAGAACGCCTCACCGAGCGCGAGCAGCAGGATCGCGAGCGCGACCGGCCACACGGCGGATGCGTCGGACTGCGCGAGCGGCCCGTCGACGAGCGCGCGCATGGCGATCGGCGTCGCGAGGCTCAGGAGCGCCGAGACGAGCGCGGCGACCGTGCCGAGCACGAGGCGGGGCAGCACCGGGCGCAGGAACGGCAGCAGCCGGGCGAGCGCGGAGAGGTGGCTCGCGGTCTCGGGCTGGGCAGCTGGCTGCTCGGTCGGAGGCTGCGCGGGCGGAGACTGCTCGGGCGGGGGCGTCGAGGACATGAGGGCGATCCTTCGCGGTCGCGGGCGTCGTGGGCCCGCGGTGCTGATGCGACCGGTGGGTCGCGATGGTGGTGCTGCGTCCGACCTCGGGCGGTCGACGCGTGCGAGCGAGGCTCGCGACGGGCTGCGAGGCCCTCCTGCTACCGGCGTCCGCCGACGTCGGTGCGGGCGAGGAGGGCGCGGGCGGCAGCGATCGGAGCGTTCGTCGTCGTGCTCATGGCATCCTCCTCGGTCGGCCGCGACGGGATGGCGCGGACAGCCTTCCATCCTAAGCAGTCCCTGCGCGACGCGTCTAGCCCCTCAGCCGCGAGTCGCCCGTCACAGCGACGCGAGCAGGCGGTCGGCGTCGCGCGGGCGGGCCAGCAGCAGCACTGGCGGCGCGGACGCGTCCGACTGCCACCGGCGCATCCGCTCGCGCTTCGACCGCCACGAGCGGAAGTGCCAGCCGATGATCGAGTCGCGCGCGAGCGCGAGCCGGAGCGTCTCGACGTTGCCGTTGCAGACGCGCTCGCGGGTGCGGATGCGGCGGGCGGTGCGGCGGACGAGTCGCACGAGCGAGACCAGGCGCGCGTAGTCGAGGCCGACGATGACGTCGACGCTCGCGAGCGCGTGCTCGTTGTGGAAGCCGTAGACGGTGTCGAGCACGAACGCGTCCCCTGCGAGGATCGGCAGCACGCTCGCGTCGATCTCGTCGCGCGAGCGCTGCACCCAGCCGGGCGACCAGCACAGGTCGTCGACGAGCGTGACGGGCAGCCCGAGCCGCTCCCCGAGCGCGACCGCCATCGTCGACTTGCCCGAGCCGGTCACGCCGAAGCAGAGGATGCGGCGCGCGCGGCGGACGTCGTCGACGGTGCCTGCGCTCACGGCAGCCAGGCTAGCGACGCGGGCCGTCGCGCGGTGGCGGCGTCCCGCGACGGGTGGCGCCGCCGGCGACGGGTGGGGCTGCCCGGGACGGGTGGGCCTGCTCGGCCACCGGCCGCGGGCGGGCCCACCTGTCGCGGGCGCGCCCACCCGTCGGCGAGCCAGCGGCGGTCAGTGCGCGAAGTGGCGCTCGCCCGTGAAGTACATCGTGATGCCGGCCGCGTTCGCCGCGGCGATGACCTCCTCGTCGCGCACCGAGCCGCCCGGCTGGACGACCGCGGTGACGCCCGCGTCGAGCAGGATCTGCAGGCCGTCGGCGAACGGGAAGAACGCATCCGACGCCGCGACCGATCCGGCCGCGCGGTCGCCCGCGCGCTCGACGGCGAGCTTGCACGAGTCGACCCGGTTCACCTGTCCCATGCCGACGCCGACGGATGCGAGGCCCGACGCGAGCAGGATCGCGTTCGACTTCACCGACCGGCAGGCGCGCCAGGCGAACTCGAGGTCGGCGAGCACCGCGTCCGACACGTGCGACCCGCTGACGCGGCGCCACGTGTGCGACGAGAAGCCCTCGAACGTGTCGGGCTGCTGCACGAGCACGCCGCCCGAGACCTGCCGCAGCTCGGAGCCCTCGCGCGCGTAGCCCTCGGGCAGGCGCAGCAGGCGGATGTTCTTCTTGGCCGTCAGCAGCTCGAGCGCCTCGGGCTCGAAGTCGGGGGCGACGACCACCTCGGTGAAGATGTCCTTCACCGTCTCGGCCATCGCGCGGGTGACGGTGCGGTTCGCCGCGATCACGCCGCCGAACGCCGAGACCGGGTCGCACGCGTGCGCGCGCTCGTGCGCCGACGCGATCGGGTCGGCGGCGCCTGCCGCGGCGACCGCGATGCCGCACGGGTTCGCGTGCTTGATGATCGCGACCGCGGGCTCCGAGAAGTCGAAGGCGGCGCGCAGCGCCGCGTCCGCGTCGACGTAGTTGTTGAACGACATCGGCTTGCCGTGCAGCAGCTCGGCCTGCGTGATGCCCGCGCCGCCGGGCAGCGCGAAGATGCCCGCCTGCTGGTGGCTGTTCTCGCCGTAGCGGAGGCCCGAGACGAGCGTCGCGGCGCCGACCGCCTTGAGGAGGCCCGTGGCGCTCGACGTGTCGGGCGCCACGGATGCCTCGGCCCCCGCCGGTGCCGGCGCGGCCTGCGCTGCGGGTGCCGCGGCAGCCTCCGCGGCGACCGGCTCGACCGGCTCGGGCTTCGGCGCCGCCGGCGCTGCGGGCGCCTCGACCGGCTCGCCCGCGAACCAGCGCGCCACGGCGCCGTCGTAGGCGGCGGTGTGCGCGAACGCGTCGCGCGCGAGGGCGCGGCGCTGCAGCAGCGTGAGGCCCGTGCTCGCGGCCTTCGCGATGAGCGGGTAGATGCGCGGGTCGGTGACGATCGCGACGTTGGCGTGGTTCTTCGCCGACGCGCGGACCATCGCCGGGCCGCCGATGTCGATCTGCTCGACCACGTCGGCGTCGGCGGCGCCGGAGCGGACCGTCTCGACGAACGGGTAGAGGTTGACGACCACGAGCTCGAACGGCGCGATGCCGAGCTCGGCGAGCTGCGCCTCGTGGTGCTCGAGCCGCAGGTCGGCGAGCAGGCCAGCGTGGATCGCGGGGTGCAGCGTCTTCACGCGGCCGTCGAGCGCCTCCTGGAACCCCGTGACCTGCGCCACCTCGGTGACCGGGAGGCCGGCATCCGCCAGCATCTTCGCGGTCGAGCCGGTCGAGACGAGCTCCACGCCCGCCTCGGCGAGCGCGCGGCCGAGCTCGACGACGCCGCTCTTGTCGCTCACCGAGAGCAGCGCGCGCCGGAAGGGCACCAGGTCGCGCTCACGGTAGAGGCTCGGGTCGTGCTGGGGTCCGCTCACTGTCTCTCCTCCGTGTCGCTCGCCGCTCGGCGTCGCTCGAGGCCGTGGTCGGCCAGGTCGCACGTGCCGTCGGCGATGTCGATGATCACGCTCGCGAGCAGGTCGCGCTCCACGAGCTTGATGCGGTCGTGCAGGGTGTCCTGCGTGTCGTCGGGCAGCACGGGCACGCGCTGCTGCGCCAGGACGGGACCGGTGTCGACGCCGCTGTCGACGATGATCACGGATGCCCCGGTCTGCGCCACGCCGGCCGCGATCGCGTCGCGCACCCCGTGCGCACCCGGGAACTCGGGCAGGTAGGCCGGATGCGTGTTGAGGATCGCCGGCTCGAAGCGCGCGACCGCGCGCGCCGACAGCAGCCGCATGAAGCCGGAGAGCACGACGACGTCGGGCTCGAACGCCGCGATGCGGTCGGCGATGCGATCGGACCACGCCTCGCGCGGCGCCGAGAACGGCTCGACGAACGTCGGGATCCGGGCGGCGCGGGCGATGTCGAGGCCGCCGCACTCGCGGTCGGCGCCGACGGCGATGATCTCGGCCGGGACGCGGCCGGCGCGGGTGCGCTCGAGCAGGTCCGCGAAGTTGGTGCCGCTGCCGGAGACGAGGACGACGAGGCGCAGCACGTGCTCCATCCTACGGCCCCGCTGCTTCACCCGATCGGGCGGTCGCCCTCCGGGTCGCGCTCGTGGTCGTGCGTGCGCTCGTGCGTCGGATGCGTCGGCTCGCTCGCGTCGTCGGCCGCCCGATCCCGCTCTGCCGCGTCGGACGGGGCGTCGCGCGTCGGCATCCGCGTCGGCGTCGGCACGGGCTCGACCGCGGCCGTCTCCTGCTCGTCGGGGTCGACGGCGGAGCTGTCGGTCGCCGGCGCATCCGCATCGCGGTCGGCCACGTCATCCGTGCCATCCACGTCATCCGCGCCATCCGCATCATCCACCGGCTCGTCGCGGCTGCGGCCGAAGCCGAGCACGTCGCGCATCGAGGTGCCCGCGCTCTCCTTCGCGAGGGCGCTCGCACCGCGGCCGCCGGCGAGCATGCCGATGAGCAGCCCGGCGCCCACCTCGAGCGCGCCCCATGCGGCCACCTGCACGGCATCCGGTCCGGTGAGCGACAGCCGGCCGGGACCCGCCGCGCCCGTCGCGAGCATCGCGGCGACGCCGAGCAGCGCGCCGGCGAGCACGCCGCCGCCCACTGCGGCCGCCGCGAGCTCCCACCAGTGCACCGGCCGGTCGGCGCTGCCGGCGAGCGTGGTCTGGCGCGCGAACGCGCCGACCACGACGGCAGCGAGCACCGGGAGCGCGACGACGACGAGCATCCACGACTGCGTGTCCGGGTCGATCGCCGTCAGCATCGGCAGCGACGGCACCGGGCCGAGGTCGGTGCCGAGCGGTGAGACACTCGAGCCTCGCCCCAGCATGAAGCCCGGGCCGATCGCCCACGCGGCGCCCCACACGATCGCGACCGGTGCGAGCGCGAGCTGCAGGAGGAGGAGCACGCCGGCGCCGAGGTGCGTCACCTCGAGCGACTCCATGAGCAGCAGGCCGTCGGTGAAGCGCAGCAGCAGGCCCACCCCCACGAGCAGCGCGCCGACGCCGAGCACGCCGATCGCGCCGCCGATCCCCGCGCGCAGCGCCGCGCGCACCGGTCGCAGCCAGCCGTCCTCGATGGTGAGCGCGCGCGCCAGCGCGTGCAGCCAGTCGTGGCCGCGCGCCGCGAGCACGGCGCCGACCATGCCGACGAGCGCGACGAGCGCCGGGAGCGCGAACGCCTGGCCGAGGTTGGGCGCGGCGCTCGGATGCTGCGCGCTCACGCCCGCGAGCAGGCCGACGGCACCGGTCGCGAGCGCGCCCGCGACGACCGCGATGCCGGTCTCGACGAGCGGCAGCCCGGCGAGCCGGCGGCCGCTGCGCCAGTGCAGCCAGAGGGTCACGAGGCCGATGCCCCAGGCGCCCAGCGAGAGGACGAACGAGCGCCCCGCCTCCTCGAGGCCGATCGCGAGCACCGCATCGGGCGCGAGCGTGATGCCGACGTCGACGCCGTGGCCGAGCATCCACGCGTCGACCGCGATGCGCCACTGCAGCAGCGGGTCGCCGCCGAAGCCCTGGTCGATGCCCCAGACGGCGAGCAGCACGAGCGCGCACAGGACGAGGCCCACCGCCGCGATGGCGGCGGACTCGACAGCCTGGCCGATCCCGGCCCACACGCGACGCACGGCTGGCAACCCTACCGACGATCCGCTCGCCGGCCGTCTCCCCCGCCGCGCGCCGCCAGAGCCCGGTCGCGGTAGGTTGGAGGCGCATGGCGCGGCCGGCGCGAAGCGCTCGCGGCCGCCGTTCTACACGACCGCGAGGGGTTCGAGCCGCATGGCCAAGATCATCTACACGTACACCGACGAGGCGCCCATGCTCGCGACGCACTCGCTGCTCCCGATCGTGCGCGCGTTCGCCGCCGCGGCCGACGTCGAGGTCGAGAGCCGCGACATCTCGCTCGCCGGCCGCATCGTCGCGGCGTTCGCCGACCGCCTGCCGGCCGACCAGCAGGAGTCGGACGCGCTCGCCGAGCTCGGCGAGCTGGCGAAGTCGCCCGAGGCGAACATCATCAAGCTGCCCAACATCTCGGCATCGGTGCCGCAGCTGAAGGCCGCCATCGCCGAGCTGCAGGGCAAGGGCATCGCCCTGCCCGACTACCCCGACGAGGTCTCGACCGACGAGGACCGCGACATCCGCGCCCGCTACGACGCGATCAAGGGCTCGGCGGTCAACCCGGTGCTCCGCGAGGGCAACTCCGACCGGCGAGCCCCGCGCTCGGTGAAGGAGTACGCGCGCAAGCACCCGCACTCCATGGGCGCCTGGCTGCCCGACTCGAAGACGGCTGTCGCGACGATGGGCGCCGGCGACTTCCGCGCCAACGAGCAGTCGGTGACGATGCCGGCCGACGACACGCTGCAGATCCGCCTCGTCACCGAGGGCGGCACGATCGTGCTCAAGGACGGCCTCCGCGTGCTCGAGGGCGAGATCGTCGACGCGACCTTCATGAGCGCGAAGGCGCTCGACGCGTTCCTCGTCGAGCAGGTGCAGCGCGCTCGCGACGAGCACGTGCTGTTCTCCGCCCACCTCAAGGCGACCATGATGAAGGTCTCCGACCCGATCATCTTCGGTCACGTCGTGCGCGCATTCCTGCCGACGGTGTTCGAGCGCTACGGCGCCGCCCTCGACGAGGCAGGCCTCTCGCCCGAGAACGGCCTCGCCGCGATCCTCTCCGGGCTCGGCGAGCTCGACGAGTCGACCGCAGCCGGTGTCCGCCAGGCGATCGAGGACGGCCTCGCCGACGGCCCGCGCCTTGCGATGGTCAACTCCGACCGCGGCATCACCAACCTGCACGTGCCTTCCGACGTGATCGTCGACGCGTCGATGCCCGCGATGATCCGCCAGTCCGGCCACATGTGGGGCCCGGACGGCGAGGAGGCCGACACGCTCGCCGTGATCCCCGACTCGTCGTACGCCGGCATCTACCAGGTCGTCATCGACGACTGCCGCGCCAACGGCGCCTTCGACCCGACCACGATGGGCTCCGTGCCCAACGTCGGCCTCATGGCGCAGAAGGCCGAGGAGTACGGCTCGCACGACAAGACGTTCCGCGTCGAGCAGGCCGGCCGCATCGAGGTCGTGAACGCCGCGGGCGAGGTGCTGCTCGGGCATGACGTTGAGGCCGGCGACATCTGGCGCGCGTGCCAGACGAAGGATGTCGCGGTGCGCGACTGGGTGAAGCTCGCGGTCACGCGCGCCCGCGCATCCGCCACCCCCGCGGTGTTCTGGCTCGACAAGGGCCGCGCGCACGACGCGCAGCTGATCGCGAAGGTCGAGGAAGAGCTCGCGAAGCACGACACCGAGGGCCTCGAGATCGCGATCATGAGCCCCGTCGACGCGACGAAGCACGCGATCGAGCGCATCCGCTCTGGCTTGGACACCATCTCGGTGACCGGCAACGTGCTGCGCGACTACAACACCGACCTGTTCCCGATCCTCGAGCTCGGCACGAGCGCGAAGATGCTGTCGGTCGTGCCGCTGCTGAACGGCGGCGGGCTCTTCGAGACCGGCGCCGGCGGCTCCGCCCCGAAGCACGTGCAGCAGCTCGTCGAGGAGAACCACCTGCGCTGGGACTCGCTCGGCGAGTTCATGGCGCTCGCCGAGTCGTTCCGGCACCTGTCGGAGTCGACCGGCAACGCCCGCGCGGGCGTGCTGGCCGAGACGCTCGACGCCGCGACCGGCTCGTTCCTCAACGAGAACAAGTCGCCGTCGCGGAAGACCGGCGAGCTCGACAACCGCGGCAGCCACTTCTGGCTCGCGCGCTACTGGGCGGAGGAGCTCGCGGCGCAGACCGACGACGCCGACCTCGCGCAGACGTTCGCGCCGGTCGCCGAGGCGATGGTCTCGCAGACCGAGGCGATCGAGCGCGAGCTCGTCGCGGTGCAGGGCAGCCCGGTCGACCTGGGCGGCTACTACCGCGTCGACACCGAGCTGGCCGACGCCGCGATGCGTCCGAGCACGTCGCTGAACGCGATCCTCGCGCCGCTGCGCTGATCCGCACCGACGAAGGGCCCGGCTCCGGCCGGGCCCTTCGCCGTTCCCCCAAACATGTGCAGCTGAGCGGGCTGCCGAGTGGATAGTCCATCCGGCGGTCCGCTCAGCCGCTCATCTTCCGGACGCGCGGCCGGCGGTGATCGCCACGGCGCACGATGGCGAGCACGTCCGCCTCGATCCGCGGCCAGTCGTCGTGGATCTGGCGGTACGTGAGGCGCAGCGGCAGGTAGCCGAGCGCCGCCAGCTCGCGATCCCGCGCGCGGTCCTGCTGCTGCCGATCCCAGCCGGCGTGGTGCTCCCTGCTGTCGCACTCGATGACGAGCCGATCGCCGATGAGCAGGTCGACCCGCATACCCTCCCAGATCGACACCTGCGTGCGCACCGCGATCCCGAGCGCACGCAGCCGGAGCCGCACCATCGTCTCGGTCCCGGACTCCGCGACATCGACCTTGTCGAGCAGGCGGCGCACGCGTGCCGGAGCGCCCTCCGCCCAGCGGGTCAGCTCCGCCCGCGTCGCCCTCCGCAGGTGCAGCAGCGAGTCAGCCACGACCACGACGTCCTCCGCCGATCCGCACCGCAGCAGGCAGCGGAACGCGGTCTCCACGTCGTCGACGGCGCTCGCCACCGCATGGCTCCCACCGAACGGCGAGCAACCGGACTTCCCGGCCCGCCGCGGGAACCGCACATGCCCCCGGCCGAGCCCCTCCGGCACCCAGACGCCGCGGGCGCGCAAGGCGCTCGCGCACGCGAGGCACCCGCCCTGCCGCACCGCCGACACGACGCTCGCGCTCGCTCCTGGCTGGGCGAACCATCCCGAGCGCAGCCGGAGCAGCGTGCCGAGCTGCACGGCTCGCTCGATCTCCCCCCGCGACCATCCGAGCTGCAGCAGCTGCGCAGCGCTCAGCACGCCGAGCTGGACCAGGAGCGGATCCACCATGCCGCGAACCCTGCCACGCGATGCGCGACCCCCGCGGCTCGGTTCGCGGCCCTGTGGACTACGTCAGGTGGTCGAACGCGCCCGTCACCCAGCCGATGTGGCGCTCGGCGCTGCGGGCGATCGCCGTCGGGCCGTCCTCGACGACCTGGCCGGGGATGTTGCCGTAGACGCGGCGGAACCGCAGCTCGGCCGCACGGTCCGCGAGCCGGCGCACGACGCTCGCCGAGAGCGGGATGTTGTTCGGGTACGAGCGCATGAAGCCGACGCTCGCGCGGTCGGGCTTCGGCTGCATCGTGTCGCCCGCGAGCAGGGACCCCTCCCCCTCGCTCCCGGCCTCCCACACGACGACGGCCGCGCCCGGGAAGTGCCCGCCGAGGCGCAGCAGCCGCACGCCGGGCAGCAGGTCGACCTCGTCGTCCCAGAGCTCGATGCGCTCGTGCTGGCGCTGCACCCACGACGCGTCGTGCCGGTTCACGAGCACGCGCGCATCGAGCGCATCCGCCCACGCGCACTGCACGCCGAACATGTGCGGATGCGACGCCGCCACGACCGCGAGCCCGCCGAGCTCCCGCACCTGCTCGACGGCCGCGTCGGTGATGGCGCCGAGCGGGTCCCACAGCAGGTTGCCCTCGGTGGTCTGCACGAGGATCGAGCGCTGCCCGATGCCGACGGCCGGGTCGGAGGTGAGCGCCCAGGCGCCCGGCTCGAGCTCGACGACGTCGATGTGCATGCCGTCGTCGGCGTGCTCGCCGGTGCTCGTCCAGATCTGGCCATGCATCGGCACCCACTGGCGCTCGTCGGCGCAGATCGGGCAGGTCTCGGGCAGCGGCTCGGCGGCCTCGACGCCGCACGTCGCGCACAGGATCGTCATGCGCCCACTCTGCCGCCCTGCGGCGCCGAGCGCGAGCGCGACGCCCGGATGCGCCCGTGTGCGCCCGACCCGGCCGTACGCTGACGCCATGGCCCGCTTCCGCCGCTCGATCGTCCGCAGGCTCGCCGATCGCGCGATCGTGGCGCTCGCCCGAGCGGGGTTCGGCCCTGGCGGCGCGGTCGCGCTGACGGTCGTCGGCCGCTCGAGCGGCGAGCCGCGCACCACGCCGGTCACGCCGCTCGCGCTCGACGGCCGCGTGCACCTCGTCGCGCCCTACGGCGTCGTCGACTGGGTGCGGAACCTGCGCGCCGCGGGCGTCGCGACGATCGAGCGCGGCGCGACGCACGAGGTGCGCGCGACCGAGCTCCCGCCCGACGAGGCGGCGTCGGTGCTGCGCGCGTACGTGCGCCGCACCCCGATCGTGCGCGCGCACGTCGAGGCCGGGCCGGACGACGACCTCGCGGCGTTCGCCGCGATCGCCGCCCGGCATCCGGTCTTCGTCATCGAGCGCATCGGCGGAGCGGCGCCCGACGAAGCTCCGCGCTAGTCGGCCTCGGGGTGCGCGGCCTCGTCCTCCTCGGGCTCGAAGGTCGACGACTCATCGGTCGTCGTCGCGCCCAGCCCGTCCGGGTCGGCCGGGATCGTGCCGTCCTCGCCGAGGCCTCCTGGCTTCTTCGTGCCCTCGCTGTCGTGTCCCTCGTCGTGGCTCATCGCCGTCCCCTCCGTCGTGTCGATCGGTGCGGCAACCCTAGTGCGCGGGCTTGGGCGCAGACAGGGAGCGCGCACCGGCCGGGAACGCGAACAGGGCCCCGGCCGAAGCCGGGGCCCTGCATTGGCGAGTCAGCTCAGAGCGACTCGATGATCTCGCGCATGAGGCGGGCAGCCTCGGACGGCGTCTTGCCGACCTTGACGCCGGCGGCCTCGAGGGCCTCCTGCTTCGCCTGCGCCGTGCCCGACGAGCCCGAGACGATGGCGCCGGCGTGGCCCATCGTCTTGCCCTCGGGCGCCGTGAAGCCGGCGACGTAGCCGACGACCGGCTTCGTCACGTGCGCCTTGATGTAGTCGGCAGCGCGCTCCTCGGCGTCGCCGCCGATCTCGCCGATCATGACGATCGCCTTCGTCTCGGGGTCGGCCTCGAACGCCTCGAGGGCGTCGATGTGCGTCGTGCCGATGATCGGGTCGCCGCCGATGCCGATGGCGGTCGAGAAGCCGAGGTCGCGCAGCTCGAACATCATCTGGTACGTGAGCGTGCCCGACTTCGAGACCAGGCCGATCGGGCCCTTGCCGGTGATGTTCGCGGGCGTGATGCCCACGAGTGACTCGCCCGGCGTGATGATGCCGGGGCAGTTCGGGCCGATGATGCGCGTCGTGCCCGCGGACTTCGCGTGCGCCCAGAACTCGGCCGAGTCCTGCACGGGGATGCCCTCGGTGATGACCACGAGCAGGCCGATGCCGGCGTCGATGGCCTCGATGACCGCGTCCTTGGCGAACGCCGGCGGCACGAAGACGATCGAGACGTCGGCGCCGGTCTCGGCGATCGCCTCGGCGACGGTGCCGAACACGGGCAGCTCGACGGCGGAGCCGTCGGCGGCGGTGTGCGAGACGGTCGTGCCGGCCTTGCGGGCGTTCACGCCGCCCACGACCTGCGTGCCCGCGGCGAGCATGCGCGCGGTGTGCTTGGAGCCCTCGCCGCCGGTGATGCCCTGGACGATGACCTTGCTGTCCTTGTTGAGATAGATCGACATCTTCTGCTCTCCTAGGCCGCAGCCAGCTCGGCGGCCTTGGCCGCTGCCTCGTCCATGGTGTCGACGACGGTCACCAGCGGGTGGTCGGCGTCGGCGAGGATGCGTCGGCCCTCCTCGACGTTGTTGCCGTCGAGTCGCACGACGAGCGGCTTCGAGGCCTCGTCGCCGAGGATCTCGAGCGCCTTGACGATGCCGTTCGCGACCTCGTCGCAGGCGGTGATGCCGCCGAAGACGTTGACGAAGACGCTCTTCACGTCGGCGTCGCCCAGGATGACGTCGAGGCCGGCGGCCATGACCTCGGCGGATGCGCCGCCACCGATGTCGAGGAAGTTGGCGGGCTTCACGCCGCCGAACGCCTCGCCGGCGTAGGCGACGACGTCGAGCGTCGACATGACGAGCCCCGCGCCGTTGCCGATGATGCCCACCTGGCCGTCGAGCTTCACGTAGTTGAGGTCCGATTCCTTGGCCTTGGCCTCGAGCGGGTTCGCGGCGGCCTTGTCCTCGAGCTCGGCGTGGCCGGTCTGGCGGAAGTCAGCGTTCTCGTCGAGCGTGATCTTGCCGTCGAGCGCGATGACGTCGCCGCTCTCGGTGAGCACGAGCGGGTTGACCTCGACGAGGGTGGCGTCCTCCTTGTCGAAGACGCCGTAGAGCGTCACGAGCACGGGTGCGACCTTCGCGACGAGCTCCTCGGGGAAGCTCGCGGCGCGGACGATCTCCTCGGCCTTCGCCGCGTCGATGCCGACCGCCGGGTCGACCTCGACCTTGGCGAGCGCCTCGGGGCGCTCCTCGGCGAGCTGCTCGATGTCCATGCCGCCCTCGTACGAGCACATGGCGAGGTAGGAGCGGTTCGAGCGGTCGAGCAGGATGGAGAAGTAGTACTCCTCCTTGATCGCTGCACCCTCGGCGATCATCACGCGGTGCACGGTGTGCCCCTTGATGTCGAGGCCGAGGATGGCCTCCGCGGCCGTCTTCGCCTCCGCCGGGCTCTTCGCCAGCTTCACGCCGCCGGCCTTGCCGCGGCCGCCCGTCTTGACCTGTGCCTTCACGACCACGACACCGCCGCCGAGCTCCGTGGCTGCTGCCTCGGCCTGCTCGGGGGTGTCGGCGGTGATGCCTCGCAGCACGGGTACCCCGTGCTGCTCGAACAGGTCCCTTGCCTGGTACTCATAGAGATCCACGCGTCATCCAATCCGTTGATGTTGGGGGATTCGCCTGGGCAAGCCTAGCGCCGACGCGCATGCGCCCCCGCTCGCTTTCGGCTTCCCGAAGCGTCAAGATTCGGCATTCGTACGGCTTTCGAACGAGCCTGGCCTTCGTTGCGGCGGCGCCGCGGAGCCCGGACGATGGATGCCAGGAGGACACCCATGGATCCAGCGCTCCAGCGCCGCCCCGACCTGCCGCCGCCGGTCGAGTCGATGGCCTCGAGGCTCAACTGGCTGCGCGCCGGCGTGCTCGGCGCGAACGACGGCATCGTCTCGACCTCGGCCCTCATGGTCGGCGTCGCGGGTGCAGGCACGACGCTCGCCGGCATCCTCACCGCCGGCATCGCCGCGCTGGTCGCCGGTGCCTTCTCGATGGCCGTCGGCGAGTACGTCTCGGTCTCGTCGCAGCGCGACAGCGAGCGCGCGGCGATCCGCCGCGAGCTGCGCCACCTCGACGAGAACCCCGAGGGGCAGATCGACCAGCTCGCGCACATGTACGAGCTCCGCGGCCTCTCGCCCGAGACGGCGCACCTCGTCGCCGCCGAGCTGACGGCGTCCGACCCGCTGCGCGCGCACCTCGACGTCGAGTACAAGCTCGACCCCGAGGACCTCAACAACCCGTGGGCTGCCGCCGCCTCCTCGGCCGTCGCCTTCACGCTGGGTTCGCTCGTGCCGCTGCTCGCGGCGCTGCTCTCCCCTGCCACGTGGATGCCGTGGTCGATCGTGGTCGCGACGATCGTGGCGCTCCTCATCACCGGCGTCGTCTCGGCGCGCATCGGCGGCTCCGGCAAGCGGCTCGGGACGGTGCGCGTGCTGCTCGGCGGCATCATCGCGCTCGCCGCGACCTGGTCGATCGGCACCCTGCTGGGCTCGCCCGTGCACTGAGGCACCGGCCTCAGCTCACGCGAGGTCGAGCGGTGCCGCGCCGAACGAGACGGCGAAGCGCTCGCACCAGATCGAGACGCTCGTCACCTGCGCGAGGTCGACCCCATCGGGGATCGCGTACTGCTGGGTGCCCACGTTCCCGCGCAGCGGCCCGAGCGAGGTCCATGCCCCGTCATCGAAGACGAACCACCCGTCCGTGCCCTCGATGACGGGCTGGTCGGTGAGCCACATGTGCAGGTCGGGCCCGTTCACGGTGTCGAGGCCGTCGAGCACGAGCACGCGTGCGCCGTCCTCGAGCTGCAGCACGCGAGCCGTGCCCGTGGTCGGGTGCTCGTGCGAGATCAGGGCGCCGGCGGCGAGCTCCACCGGCCCCGTCGGCGCCGCAGGGGTCGGCGACGACGAGGGCGCTGCCGGATCGGCCTCCGCCACCGGTCCAGCCGTCGGCACCGCCTCGACCACCGTCTCGTCGTACAGCAGCCGCCAGGGCTGGAAGATGGCTCCGGCGACAGCCGCGACGAGCAGGACCGCGATCGCGGCGCCGAGCCACCAGATCCGTCGGCTGCGCGTGCGCTCCATGGCCTCGATCCCCGGTTCGTGGTGGGCGAAGGCTACCAGCGGGTCGGCGGTCAGCGCCGCGCGCTGTAGCGCAGCTCCGGCCTGCCCGTGCCGCCGTACCGCGGCGCCACCTCGGCGCGGCCCTCGATCACCAGCCGCTCGAGGTAGCGCCGCGCGCTGACCCGCGACATCCCCAGCCGCTCGCCGATCTCGGCCGCGCTCGCCGACTCATCCAGCGTCTCGAGCACGGCAGCCACGCGGTCGAGCGTGAGCTGCGACCCCGCCGGCGCCGGCCGCTGCCGGTCGGCCGGCTGCAGCATGGCGTCGACCGCGCGCTGGTCGAGCACCTGCACGCCGAGCGCCTCCGCCTGCTCGAGCTCTGCCCGGATCGCCTCGAGCCGCTCGCGCATCGCCTCGAGCCCGAACGGCTTGACGAGGTAGTGGCGCACCCCGAACGCGCGTGCCGCCCGCACCGTCTCGAGGTCGCGCGCCGCGGTCACGGCCACGACCTCGCCGGCGAAGCCGCGCGTGCGCGCGACCCGCAGCACCTCGATGCCCGAGGCGTCCGGGAGGTGCACGTCGAGCAGCACGAGATCCGGGCGGAGCGCCTCGATCGCCTCGAGCGCCGCGCGACCCGTCGCCGCCTCCCCCGCGACGACGAACGCGCCGTGCCGCTCGACGAACCTGCGCGTGACGAGCGCGACCGCCTTGTCGTCCTCGACGATGAGCGCGCGCAGCGGCCTCATGCGCGCACGCCGCTCGGCACGACCGGCAGGCGCGCGACGAAGCGGGCGCCGCCGAGCGGCGAGGGCTCGACGTGCGCGCTGCCGCCGAGCCGCTCGGCGACCCGGCGCACGAGGGTGAGGCCGTAGCCGCGCGCGAGACCCGCGACGTGCGACTTCGTCGACACCTCGATGTCGAAGATCGCGTCGCGCTGCGCCTCGGGCACCCCCGGCCCGTCGTCATCGACCGTGATCGTCACGACGCGGGCGCCGCCGTCGCCCTCGTCGTCGATCGCGACCTCGATGCGGCCGCCGTCCGACGCATCCATGGCGTTGTCGACGAGGTTGCCGAGCACGGTCACCCAGTCGCCCGCGACGCCGACGGAGTCGGCGGGGCGGAGCGTCGATCCCGGCAGCACGGCCAGCTCGACGCCGCGCTCCTTGGCCTGCGCCCGCTTCGCGAGCAGCAGCGCCGCCACCTCGAGCTCGAGGATGCCGGAGGAGGGCTCGAGCGATGCGAGCGCGCCGCCGGCGCCCGCACGCTCGATGACGCCCATCGCTGCCTCGGCCTCGCCGAGCTCGAGCAGCCCGCCGAGCGTGTGCAAAGTGTTGGCGAACTCGTGCTGCTGCGCGCGCAGCGTCTCGGTCATCCCCTGCGCGCCGGCGAGGTCGCGCAGCGCCGCGTCGAGCTCGGTGCGGTCGCGCAGGATCAGCACGGTGCCGACCGCGCGGTCGTCGACCACCACGCGGTCGACGCGGGCTACCAGCATCCGCTCCCCCGCGAGCACGAGCTGCTGCTCGCCTGCGTCGGCGAGCAGCGGATCGATGGGCGCGTCGAGCACCTCGGCGATGGGCGTGCCCGCGAGGTCGGCCCCCTCGCGTCCCAGCAGCCGCAGCGCCGCGTCGTTGCAGAGCACGATGCCGCCGCGCTCGTCGAGCACCACGAGGCCATCACCGATGCCGTGCAGGGTCGCGTTGCGCGTCTCGAGCATCGACTTGATCTCGTCGGGCTCGACGCCGTAGATGCGACGCCGCACGAGCGACGCGGCCCAGGAGGCGAGCACGACGCCGACGATCGCAGCGATGCCCAGGCACAGGGCGAGGATCCAGACGGTGCTGAGCCAGTCGCGCTGCAGCTCCGACTCGAGGATGCCGACGGAGACCTGGCCCACCACGGCACCCGACTCGTCGAACACCGGCACCTTCGCGCGCCACGACGTGCCGAGCGTGCCGGTCTGCGTGCCGACGTAGACCTCGCCCGACTCGGCCGCCGTCGGGTCGGTCGAGACGCGCTCGCCGATGAGGTCGGGGTTGGGATGGGAGAAGCGGATGCCGTCGGCATCGGTGACGACGACGTAGGTGACGTCGGAGGCCTCGCGGATCGTCTCGGCGATCGGCTGGATGATGGCCGACGGGTCGGGCGAATCGAAGGCGTCGACCACGGTCGGCAGCCCGGCGGTCGACTCGGCCACCGCGATCATGCGGTCGAGGTAGGCGTCCCGGAGCGAGCGCTCCTGCAGCCACGCGGCCGCGATGCCGGACCCGAGGATGACGACGAGCATGATGGCGCTCTGCAGCAGCACCAGCTGGGTGCGCAGCCTCATCGCCCGTCTCACGTCGCCCATGGTAGGCCGCGTCCCAGCGGCGTAGCCTCTGACCAGAACGACCGAAACGCACCTTTCGACCACAACCCCGGCGCACGCCTCCGCCCCCGTTACGGTCACAGCAGATCGCGACTCGGCATCGGTGCCGGGCGCTCAAGGAGGAGACGTGCGATCCATGCACCACAGCACCCAGCGCAGCACGCGCATCACCACCCTCGTCCGCGTCGGCATCGCCGGCGCTGCGGTCGTCGCCCTCGCAGGCTGCTCGACCGGCGGCGCGCCCTCGGGCTCCCAGGGCGCCGACGGTGAGGCCGCGGCCATCACGGACGTCAGCGTCATCGCCCCCGCCGACCCCGGTGGCGGCTGGGACCAGACGGCCCGCGCCCTCGGGCAGACGCTCACCGACACGGGCCTCGTCGGCTCCGCCCCGGTCGAGAACATCGGCGGCGCGGCCGGCACGGTCGGCCTCGCGAGCCTCGCGACCGAGACCGACCCGAACACGCTCATGGTCATGGGCTCCGTCATGGTCGGCGGCGTCGAGACGAACGCGTCCGAGACGCGCATCGAGGACATGACGCCCATCGCGAAGCTCACCGAGGAGCCCCTCGTGATCGTCGTCCCCGCCGACTCGGAGTACCAGTCGCTGGAGGACCTCATCGACGCGATCGTCGCCGAGGGCCAGGGCGTCGCCGTCACCGGCGGCTCGGCCGGCGGCATCGACCACATCCTCGCCGGCCTGCTCCTCACCGAGGCGGGCGTCGACGCGGCCGAGGTGCCCGCGACGCTCAACTACGTCGCCAACTCCGGCGGCGGCGAGGCGCTCACGATGCTGCTCGGCGGCACCGTCCAGGCCGGCATCTCCGGCGTCGGTGAGTTCTCGGAGTCCGTCCTCTCGGGCGACCTCCGCGCGCTCGCCGTGTCGAGCGAGGAGCCTGCCGAGGCGCTGCCCGACGTCCCGACCATCCAGGACGAGGGCATCGACGTCACCGTGACCAACTGGCGCGGCGTGATCGCGCCCGGCGGCATCTCCGACGCGGAGCGCACGGCGCTCATCGACCTCGTCACCGAGCTGCACGGGCAGGACGCCTGGGCCGAGGTGCTCGAGACGAACGGCTGGACGGATGCGTTCATGCCGGGCGACGAGTTCGACGCCTTCCTCACCGAGGACATCACCCGCACCCAGGAGACGCTGCGCACGATCGGCCTGATCGAATGAGCACCGCCCCGGCCGGCGCGCCCGAGCAGGGCGCGTCGGCCGCGGCGCGCGCCGAGCGGTCGGCCCGCATCGAGGCGATGATCTTCGTCGGGCTGCTCGTCGTGCTCGCGGTCGGCGTGCTCATCTCGACCACGACGATCCGCGAGCCTCCGGGGTCGACGAACACGCTCGGCGCTCGCGTCGTGCCCTACGCGGTCGGCGTCCTGCTGCTCGTCTCGTCGCTCGCCGTCCTCGTCGGCCAGCTCCGCGGCCGCTTCGGCCACCCCGAGGCGGGCGAGGACATCGACCTCGAGCACGGCACCGCCTGGATCCCGACCGGCATCCTCGCGCTCAGCTTCCTCTCCCTCATGGTGACCATCCCGTTCCTCGGGTGGCCGCTCGGCGTCACCATCCTGTTCGCCGGCGCGTCGCTCGCGCTCGGCGCCAAGCGCTGGTGGGTCGCGGTGCTCATCGGCCTCGCCATGGGCGTCGTCACCCAGCTCGTGTTCGGCACGCTGCTCGGCCTCTCGCTGCCGCCCACCGGCACCCTCACCTCCTGGATCGGCATCTGATGGACACCTGGACCCTGCTGCTGGAGGGATTCGCCACCGCGCTGCAGCCGATCTACCTGGTGTACGCGCTGCTCGGCGTGCTGCTCGGCACCGCCGTGGGCGTGCTGCCCGGCATCGGCCCGGCCATGACGGTCGCGCTGCTGCTGCCGATCACCTACTCGCTCGAGCCCACCGCGGCCTTCATCGTGTTCGCCGGCATCTACTACGGCGGCATGTACGGCGGATCGACGACGTCGATCCTGCTGAACACGCCCGGCGAGTCGGCGTCGATCGTCACCGCCCTCGAGGGCAACAAGATGGCGCGGGCGGGACGCGGTGCTGCAGCGCTCGCGACCGCGGCGATCGGCTCGTTCGTGGCCGGCACCATCGCGACCGTGCTGCTGACCCTCCTCGCGCCCACCGTCGCGCGATTCGCCGTGAGCCTCGGCCCGGCCGACTACTTCGCGCTCATGGTGATCGCGTTCCTCACGGTCGGCGCGCTGCTGGGCGACAGCGCCTGGCGCGGCATGGTGTCGCTCGCCGTGGGCCTCTTCATCGGGCTCATCGGCGTCGACACGCTCACGGGGCAGTCGCGCTTCACGTTCGGCGTCCCGCAGCTCGGCGACGGCATCGACGTCGTGCTCGTGGCCGTCGGCCTCTTCGCGCTCGGCGAGGCCCTGTACGTCGGCTCGCGGCTGCGTCACGGCACCATCCCGATCATCCCGATCACCCGCGGCTGGCGCACCTGGATGCGCCGCTCCGACTGGGCGCGCTCGTGGAAGTCGTGGCTGCGCGGCGCCGCGATCGGCTTCCCGATCGGCTCGATCCCCGCCGGCGGCGCCGACGTCGCGACCTTCCTGTCGTACGCGACCGAGCGCAGCGTCGCGAAGCCGGAGTACCGCAAGCAGTTCGGCAAGGGCGCGATCGAGGGCGTCGCAGGCCCGGAGGCGGCGAACAACGCGGCCGCCGCCGGTGTGCTCGTGCCGCTGCTGACCCTCGGCATCCCGACGACCGCCACCGCGGCGATCATGCTGAGCGCCTTCCAGACGTACGGCATCCAGCCCGGTCCGCGGCTGTTCGAGACGCAGTCGGCGCTCGTGTGGGCGCTCATCGCGAGCCTCTTCATCGGCAACACGCTGCTGCTCGTGCTGAACCTGCCGCTCGTGGGCATGTGGGTCAAGCTGTTGCAGATCCCGCGGCCCTACCTCTACGCCGGCATCCTGGTGTTCGCCGGCCTCGGCGCGTACGCGGCCAACTTCACCGTCTTCGACATCGGCGTGCTGCTCGTGCTGGGCGTGCTCGGCTTCTTCATGCGCCGGCTCGGCTTCCCGATCGCACCCCTCGTGGTCGGGGCGATCCTCGGCCCGATGGCGGAGGAGCAGCTGCGCAAGGCGATGCAGATCGGCCAGGGCGACCCGTCCTACCTCGTGCACAGCCCGTTCGCGATCGTCGCGTACATCGCGATGGCGCTCATCATCGCCCTCGCGCTGTGGCTCAAGCGCCGCCGCGCGCGCTTCGAGGCGTCGCTGCCGCCCGCCGACACGGTGGCGATCGCGACCCTCGACGAGGAGATCGAGTCGCAGCAGCCGCACCCCGAGCTCGACCGCGGACGGCTCTCGACGCAGGCGCTGCCGCGGCAGCGCTCGACGTCGAACCACCCGGAGGGGCCGGACGTCGGCGGCGACGGCTAGCCGACGCGGACGGCAGTTGCGACGGAGGGGGAGGCTGCGGCCTCCCCCTTCTGCATGTCGGCGGCCGGGCGTAGCGTCCGCACATCGAGCGGTCGACGGAGACCGCCGGGATGGGAGCGACCATGGCCGCGATGGAGTACCGCATCGAGCTGATCTTCGTGCCGGTGAGCGACACCGACCGCGCGAAGGCCTTCTACACCGAGCAGCTGGGCTGGCACGCCGACTTCGACCAGGTGGTGCAGCCCGGCCTGCGCTTCGTGCAGATTACGCCGCCGGGGTCGGCGTGCTCGATCGCCTTCGGCGAGGGCATCGCCGAGGACGAGCCGGGCACGATGCGCAACGTGCAGGTGGTGATCGACGACGCGGATGCGACGCGCGCGGCCCTGCTCGAGGCCGGCGTCGACGCGAGCGAGGTCGACGAGCAGGACTGGGGCCGGTTCGTGACCTTCGCCGACCCCGACGGCAACCGCTGGACGCTGCAGCAGCTGCCAGCGCGAGGGTGAGCCTGCGCTGACGGGCCGGCGCTGATGGGCCGGCGCTGCAGGCCCGGCGCCGTCGCGTCAGGCGTGCAGCGCCGGCTCGTGGACCGCGGCCAGCGCGAGCACCCGCCGCGCCGCGAGGTCGGCGCCGCGCAGCAGCGGCGACGGCACCCCCGGCGACGCACCGATCGCGCTGCCGGGCTGCGTGCTGAGCGCCGGGATGCCGAGCACGAGCAGGCGGGCCGACGGCTCCCCCGCGCCGTCCACGAGCGCGAGTCCGAGCCGCATCCCGGCGGACGGCGGCACGGCCTCGAGGCTCGCGCTCGGCACGCGCGTGCCGTCGCGCGCCTCGAGCTCGTGCACGCGCGCCCGACCGGAGTCGAGCAGCGCCCGCAGCAGCGGGTCGTCGGTGTCGGGCACACTGCCCTTCGACATCCGCGTCTCGGCGAGCGCGCGGGCGCGGACGACCGCGCCGGTGATCGCCGAGCGCGCGACGAACGCGCCGTCCTCCACCGCGACGCTCGTCTCGGGTCCGGTGAGCCGCACGATCCCGGCCTCGATGAGCGCGAGCACCTGGCGCGTGCGCCCGGCCGGCGGGCCGCTCGCCAGGAACAGCCCGTCGGCGTCGAACCAGCCGTGCACATCGCGCACGCGCGAGCCCCACTCGACCACCCCGGTGGCCGCGAGCTCCGCCGCGGGGCCGCGCAGCACCGCCATCGCGCGGTTGACCGCCTGCCGAGGGCTCGTCGCCGGGTTCGCGATGCTGTCGAGCTCGTCCTCGACGAGGCGGGCGACCATGCTCGACCACGCCTGCGCGTCGACTGGCTCGCCGAGCGTGGGCCGGCGCAGATGCTCGAGCTGCAGCAGGTGCTCGGGCGCCAAGCGGGCGGCGAGCACGGCGTCGACCGCGCGCGTCGCGGCGCGCGCTGCGCCAGCACCGCGCGCCGGCAGCGGGAGCGCCCCGAGCTCGGCCTCGAGCGCGGCGATGCCGCCGTGGACGGCGCCGGGGTGGCGGGCCTCGGTCGCGGCGGCGCCCGCGAGCGCCAGGTCGCAAGCGAGCACCGGCCAGACCTCCGCGGCGAAGTCCACGGACCCGGCCGGCCGCGCGCCGACCTCGGCGAACCACGCGGGCGTCGCGAAGCGCGGCTGCACCGGCAGCTGCGGCGCGCTCAGGTCGCCCTTGCTGCGATACGGGATCCCGCGACGCGACCCGGCGCGGAGCCGGGGCTCGAGGCCGCTCGGCAGGTAGCGCAGCCGCCCGTGCGGGTCGCCGGGGACCGGCGTGAAGCGGCCGCCGCGGCCCGCGGTGAGCTGGGCGACCACGTCGAAGAAGTTCGCGCCGAGGCCGCGGACGATGACGTCCTCCCCCGCTGGCAGCGCCGACCAGTCGCGCTCCGACGGCATCCCCGGTGCGACGTAGACGAGCCCGAGCCGGTCGGCGTCCGCGGAGAGCGCGCGCACCTCGGTGTCGGGCAGCGACTGCACCATGCCCTGCGCGAGCACCACGGAGGCGCTGACGAGCCGCGCGCCGTCGGCGAGCACGACGGTGGCCGAGTCCCGGCACTCGACCACGTCGACGACCGTGCCGACGACCCGCCCGAGCAGGACGCCGCCCCGCGCCTCGATGCGGTCGAGCTGCTCGCCGTAGTACGCGCCCTGCAGTCGACGGGACGGGAAGGAGCCAGGGTCCGTGCGCCGCGCCTCCTGCACCACCCAGGCCGGGCGCTCGTCGCGCTCGCCCTCCGCGGCGACACGCCGCGCCCAGGCGACGAGCGTCTCGCCGTCCTCCGGCACGTCGTCGAGCCCGGTCGACGCGTCGGGATGGATGGTCGTCTGCGACGACGTCGTGTTGTTGAGGAAGTGCTCCGTCTGGTCGGTGCGCCAGGTCGCGCCCGCGCCGACCTCGACCCGGTCGACGATGGCGATCGAGACAGCGCGACCGCCCGAGCGGCGCAGGTGGGCGGTGACGCGCTCGACGAGCGCGACCGCGCGGGGCCCGCCGCCGACGACGACCGCGTCCCAGCGATGCGGCCGCATCAGCGCAGCGCGCCGCTCGCCGGCGTGGCGGCGCGTGCCGGGGTGCGCGTGGTCGCGCACCCGCCCCTGGATCCGTCGTGCCCGCGTGCGGCAGCGGCGGGGAGCCGTCGGGTGGTGGGCATCGCACCCTCCTTCGGTGTCGCGCGCGGGCCGGTGTGCATCCAGGGTGGCAGAAGGAGCACCTCTGGCTCACATCGCGTGACGTTGTGTGTCGCTCGCTCGCGGAGCACCGGCGCTCGACGCGGGCGACCGCGGATGGGAGGCTGGGCGCATGCAGAGGCACGACGAGGAGCAGGTCCCGCCGGAGCTCGACCCGTGGTTCGAGCGATACGACGACGATCGGCCGCCGCGCACGATGGCGCGCCGGTTCCGCCCGCTCATCGTCGGCGCGGCCGCGCTGACGCTCGTCGCGATGGTGCTGCTGGTGACGCAGGCGCTCTGATCGCCGCGGCCGCGGGTCCCGTGGACGTGCGGCCGCGGCTCGGTCCGCCCCGGGGGTCGGTCAGCCCAGCTTCTCGATCGGCGCGATCTTGATGAGCAGCCGCTTCCGGCCCGCCGAGCCGAAGAGCACCTCCGCGATGCGCTTCGCGCCCGCCCCCGTGACGGCCTGCACGCGCCCCTCGCCGAAGTCCTTGTGGCGGATCCGGTCCCCCGGCGCGAGCTCGAGCCCCGAGTTGTCGCGCACCTCCGTGATCGTGTTCGCGAACTGCTTCGGCGGGGCCTTGGGCAGCGCCTTGGGCTCGCGGAAGCCGGTCACGAACGACTCGCGCGGCTCGTCTCGCCAGCGGCCGGCGAGGGCGCGCTGCGGCGACGGCCGCACGGTCGACGGGGGCGTCCGCCAGTCGACGAGCTCCGCGGGGATCTCCTCGAGGAACCGGCTCGGCACCGCAGGCGACACCTCGCCGAACTGCGCGCGCGTCATCGCGAGCGAGATGTGCAGCCGCTGCCTGGCCCGCGTGATGCCGACGTAGAAGAGCCGCCGCTCCTCCGCCGGACCGCCGGGCTCCTGCGCCGAGATGCGGTGCGGCAGCAGGTCCTCCTCGACGCCGGTGATGAAGACGGCCTCGAACTCGAGGCCCTTCGCGGTGTGCAGCGTCATGAGCGACACCTGGCCGCCCGAGTCGTCGAGCTCGTCGGCCGCGGCGACGAGGGCCGTCTCGGTGAGGAAGTCGATGAGGGTGCCGCCCGGGTTCTGGCGCCGGAACTCCCGCGTCACCGCGACGAGCTCCTCGACGTTCTCGAGCCGCGCCGCGTCCTGCGGGTCGAGTGACCGCCGCAGCTGGTCCGTGTAGCCCGACCGGCTCAGCAGGTCGCGCAGCAGCTCCCCGGGGTCGGCCTCCGGCTGCGACGACCAGTGGTCGAGCAGCGCGGCGAGGTCCTTGATGGCTGCGGCCACCTTCGGGCCGAGGGCGATCTCGTCGACGCGCCGCATCGCATCCCGCAGCGTGATCTCGTGCTCGTCGGCGAACGCCTGGAGGGCAGCCTCGGTCGCCGGTCCGATGCCGCGCTTGGGCACGTTCATGATGCGGCGCAGGCTGAGCGGATCGGCCGGGTTCGCCACCGTGATGAGGTACGCCATCGCGTCCTTGATCTCGGCGCGGTCGTAGAACTTCGTGCCGCCGATCACCTTGTAGGGGATGGCGGTGCGGATCAGCACCTCCTCGAGCGCTCGCGTCTGCGCGTTCGTGCGGTAGAACACGGCGATGTCGCTGTACGACATGCCGCCGGAGGTGAGCTCGACGATCTCGTCGGCGACGAACTGCGCCTCGTCGTAGCCCGAGTAGCCCGTGTAGCCGACGATCTTCTCGCCGTCGCCGGAGTCGGTCCAGAGCCGCTTCGCGCGGCGGTCGAAGTTGTTGCCGATGACGGCGTTCGCGGCCGAGAGGATGTTCTGCGTCGAGCGGTAGTTCTGCTCGAGCAGGATCGTGCGCGCGCCGGCGAAGTCGCGCTCGAAGTCGGTGATGTTGCGGATGTCGGCGCCCCGGAAGGCGTAGATCGACTGGTCGGAGTCGCCGACGACGGTGAGCGAGGCGCCCGGCAGGTCGGCGCGCAGGTCGGGCAGATCGGTGCGCGACACGGGCTGCGTGAGCTCGCGGATGAGCGCGTACTGCGCCGCGTTCGTGTCCTGGTACTCGTCGACGAGGATGTGCCGGAAGCGCTTGCGGTACTGCGCCGCCACGTGCGGGAAGGCGCGGAACAGGAACACGGTCTGCGAGATGAGGTCGTCGAAGTCGAACGCGTTCGCCCGCCGCAGCTCGCGGTCGTAGTCGCGCCACAGCTCGAGGAACGCGGCGTCGAGCGGGTTATCGAGGTTGGCCGTGCGCGCCCAGGAGTCGACGTCGTGCAGCTCGTTCTTCGCCATGGAGATCCGCGAGGAGACGCCGCCGGGCGTGAGGCCCTGGATGTCGGCGCCGCGCTCCTTGATGAGGCGCTTGATGAGCGCACGGACGTCGCCCGAGTCGTAGATCGTGAACGACTGCTTGAAGCCGAACTCCTCGGCTTCCCGGCGCAGGATGCGCACGCACGCGGAGTGGAACGTGCGGATCCACATGCCGCGCGACTCCTCGCCGACGAGGCGGTCGACGCGCTCGCGCATCTCGGCGGCAGCCTTGTTCGTGAAGGTGATCGCGAGGATCTGGCTCGGCCACGCCTCGCGCGTCGCGAGCAGGCCGGCGATGCGGTGCGTGAGGACGCGCGTCTTGCCCGAGCCGGCGCCGGCCACGATGAGCAGCGCAGGTCCGCGGTGCACGACCGCCTCGCGCTGCGGCGGATTCAGCCCCTCGAGCAGCTCCTCAGGGATGGTGTCGCCGCGCGGTCCGATCGGCGACGGCCGCTGCACGTCTCCGAAGCCCTCGTCGTTCAGCCCCCACAAGTCGCTCATCAGATCGATTCTACGAGCCACCGGTGACGCGGCCCGCCGGTCGCGGACGCGACGACGGCCCGGATGGCGCGCATCCGGGCCGTCGTCTCGGCGTCGGGCCCGCGGAGCTGCGTCAGGCCCCGCGGCGCCGCACGACGAGCAGGCCGAGGCCGGCGAGCAGCAGGAGCGCCGCCGCCAGCAGGGCACCCATCGGGGCCTCGGCGCCGGTGCGGGGCAGGCTGCCGCCGCTCGCGCCCGGGTCCGTGCTGCCGCTGCCGGCGCCCGGCGTCACCGGATCGCCGCCGCCCGAGCCGTCACCGGGGCCACCCGGCACCTCGCCGCCGCCGTCGCCTGGCCCGGGCGTCTCGTCGACCGCGCAGGCGCCGCCCGCGGCGACGCGCAGCGAGACGCCCTCGTGCGCCGAGTCGGAGATCCACGCGACCGTCGGCACGGCGGTCGGGTCGACCTCGCACCAGTCGATCGCGAGCCCCTCGTTCGTGTAGCCCGCGGGCATCGTGCTCGGGGCGGCGACGTCGCGCTGGGCGGTGAGCTGGCCGTCGACGAACGCGAGCTCGGAGCTCGCGCTGTTGCACAGGTCGTCGCAGAGCGCCCACAGCGCGTTGCCGCCCGCGCGCCAGTCGAGCGCCATCGTCACCTCGACCGCCGGACCGGGCGACGCGGTCTGCAGCACCGTGACCTCGCCCGACGCCTGGAGCACCACGAGGTACAGCAGGCCGGTCTGCTCGACCGAGATGGCGAAGACGCCGTCGAAGTGGTCGCCGTAGGCCGCCGGGTCGAACGCGTGGGCGCTGCCCGTCGACCGGTCGAGCACGCCCAGTCGCGTCGCGTCGGCGTCCGAGATCCACTCGATCGCCTCGATGCCGACGTTCGCGCCCAGCTCGGGCAGCGCGCCTGCGGTCGTCAGGTTCCACTCGTGGGTCGTGGTGGTGGCGCCGTCGGCGCCGAGCTCGACGCGGAGCACCGACGGTCGGCTGACGCCCTTGGCGGCGTTGTCGCGCTCGGTCGAGAGGAAGATCGCGCCGTCGCCGGCGACGGTGAGCCCTTCGGCGTCGGGCGTGCCCGTGCCGTCGGGATACGTCGGCACCCACGACTGCGCGATCGCGAACTGCGTCGCACCGGTCTGCTCGAGCTCGAAGATCTCGGCGTTGTCGTTGTTCACGGCGAACAGCGTGCCGTCGGCCGCGTAGTCGAGGCCCGACATGTCGTCGCCCCACGTCCCGGGCGCGACGGCGGGCACGACGTCGTCCGCGAAGGGCCACGGCTCCGTCTCGACCTCGGGCTCCTCGGTGGTCTCGCAGGCGTTGACGAGCTCGAAGCTGCCCGCAGCGGTCAGCGAGAAGTCGCCCGTCATGTCGGGGCAGCGGCCGTAGGTCGTCGTCGCGTGCGCCGTCCAGGCGTAGGCGTCGACGACGGCACCGCTCGCGTCGCGGACCGTGACGGCATCCTCGCCACCGAGGCCGAAGCTCGAGTCGTAGGCATCCCCGTCGGTGATGATGCCGAGGTACCCGCCCGACTCGATCGTCGTGCCCTCGGGGAGCACGATCGGCTCGTGCGTCGGGTCGCCGTCGACGACCGTCCAGCCGGAGACGTCGACGGTGCGCACCGTGTCGGTGTTCGCGAGCTCGATCCAGTCGCCGCGGCCGTCGCCGTTCGACTCGACCT
Source organism: Agrococcus sp. UYP33 (assembly GCF_054060915.1). NCBI lineage: Bacteria > Bacillati > Actinomycetota > Actinomycetes > Micrococcales > Microbacteriaceae > Agrococcus > Agrococcus sp. UYP33. The sequence goes on along the minus strand of NZ_JBSSDR010000001.1, from coordinate 1,572,460 downwards.
CGTTGAGCACGACCGGCGAGGCGACCGCGCGGACGGCGTTCGCGGCGCCGCGCGTCGGCGCGGTGTCGACGAAGTCGCCGCTGCCGTCGGGCAGGCGCCCCTCGGTCGTGGCGTGCTCGGTCCACGCGTAGCCGTCGACCAGGCCAGTGCCGTCCGCGGTGAAGAGGCGGATCTCGTCGGCCTTGCCGAGGCCGAAGCCGGCGCCGGTGACCGCGTCCCGTGTCTCGACGACCAGGAAGGCGCCCGGTGCCAGCACCGTGCCGGACGCGATGGGCAGCGCGCTCAGGTCGTCGTCGTCGCGGAGGATCCAGCCGCTCACGTCGACGAGCGCAGCGCCGGTGTTCAGCAGCTCCACCCAGTCCGGACCACCCGCCGCGTCGTCGCTCTGGACCTCGTTCACCACGACGGGCGACTCGACGTGCTCCACGACGACCGGCTCGCGGGCGACGTTGGGCGCGCCGGGCGTCGGCTCGGTGTCGACCACGTCGCCGGAGCCGTCGGGCAGTCGGCCCTCGGTGAATGCGTGGTCCGTCCACGAGACCTGGTCGACGAGCGTGACGCCGTCAGGAGCGTAGACGCGCGCCGCGTCGTCGGCGCCGAGGCCGAAGCCGCCCGCGACGTCCGTCTCGAGCACCGCGAAGCTGCCAGGGCCGAGCACGGTGCCGGTGGGCACGCGCAGCGTGCGGGCGTCGTCGCTGTCCTTGAGCAGCCACCCCGAGATGTCGACCGGCGTCGTGCCGACGTTCAGCAGCTCGATGAAGTCGGGCGCACCCGTCGCGCTGTTCGACTGCACCTCGTTGATGACGATGTCGGCGTCCGCCGCGTGCGCGGCCGGGGCGGTGAGGAGGGTGGCCGCGAGCGTCGCCGGGAGGGCGGCGGCGAGCAGCGCGGAACGGCGTCGGCGCATGAGGGATCCTTCGTCGGTGGGGGTTCCCAGCCAACGCCTCGCAAGCATCCGGCAGGTGCCGCCAGGGGAACGCGAGGTGAACGAGCGATGGCGACTCGGCCGCGGTCGTCACCCGGTCGGGAGCCGCCGCCAGAGGTCGGGATGATCGACGAACACCGCCTCGAGCCCGAGCGCCGCCACCGTCGCCCACTCGGTCGTCCAGTCGCCCCACGCCGCGTCGTGCGCGCCGAGCCGGTGCTCCGGCTCGAGGAAGCGGTTCTCGGGCCGCAGGGTCCAGGCGAGCGTGCCGAGCCCCGCCGCACTCGCGCGCTCGACGAGGTCGCTCGGCGCGAGCCGCCCCGTGCTGCGGTCGAACAGCAAGGCCTTGTCGACGCTGATCGCGTCGACGCGACGGCCGAGCGCGGCGAGCCCGGTGTCGGTGTGCTGCTGCGCGTAGGACGGCGCCCGGTCGTCGCCGACCAGGTCGGCCGCCGTGCCGTCCTGCTCCATGAGGTAGACGATCCGGGCCTCGACGCCGCGCTCGCGCGCCGCGTGCAGCACCGACTCCTCGAAGCTCTCGACCGTCAGCCGACCGCTCGACGACCAGTGCGTGCCGGCCACCGCATCCGCCAGCAGCGCGTCGAGCGGGAGCCCGATCGATGCGTGATGCGTCGCGTGCTTGAGCTCGGCGACGACGTCGAGCCCAGTCTCGTCAGCGATCGCGAGCAGGTCGGTGAACCGGAGGACGGCGTCCCGACCGTCGCGACGCGCGCTGAGCGGTCGCAGCGCGGGCAGCCGCTCGCGAGCGCGGAGCGTCGCCACCTCGGCCCACGTGAGGTCCTCGACGAACCAGCCCTCGAGCTCGACGCCGTCGATCGTCTGCGTGCGACGCCGGTCGGCGAGGTCCGGCCGATCGGCGATGTCGGTCGTCCCACCGAGCTCGTTGTCGTGCCGCACGACGAGCACGCCGTCGCGGGTCGCGACGAGGTCGGGCTCGACGGCATCGGCGCCGAGCTCGGCGGCGATGCGGACGGCCGTCGCGGTGTGCTCGGGCGCCCATCCCGAGGCGCCGCGGTGGCCGATGACGCGAGTGGGTGACACCGCGCCAATCTAGCGAGATGCGCCCTGGGCGAATCGTCCCCGTGACACAGCAAATGCTGGGGGTCGCCGGATACGCTGATCGCGTCCGCCCACCGGGGCGGCCACCCGTTCTTCCCGACAGGAGCATCTCCCTTGGCAGGCAACCCGGCGTTCCGCAACTCGCCCGCGTTCACCGAGAACGCGCAGCGCGCCTCGCAGGCTGTCCCCGGCGGCCAGCAGGCACCCTACGGCCAGCAGCCGTACGGCCAGCAGCCGCAGCAGTTCGGCCAGCCCCCGTACGGGCAGGCGCCGTATGGCCAGGCACCCTACGGCCAGCAGCCGTACGGCCAGCCGGCCATCCCCACGCCCGAGCAGCTCGACCAGCAGTTCGGTCGCCCCGCTGCCGGACCGCTCGAGACCGAGCGCCTCACCTACGACGGCGTGATCATGAAGACGGCCGTCACGCTCGGCGTGACCGCGCTCGGCTTCATCGTCACGCTCGGCATGCTGTTCGTGTCGGGCACCTCGCCGGCCTTCTTCGTGCTCACCTACGGCGGTGCGCTCGTCGGCTTCGTGCTCGCGCTCGTCAACATCTTCAAGAAGGAGCCGAGCCCGGCGCTCATCCTCGCCTACGCGGCGGCGCAGGGCCTCTTCCTCGGTGGCTTCTCGGGCATCCTCGAGTTCGGCACCGGCTACGACGGCATCATCTTCCAGGCGCTGCTCGCCACCGCGTGCGTGATCGGCGCGACGCTCGCGCTCTACGCGTTCCGCATCGTCCGCACGTCGCCGCGCATGAACAAGATCTTCTTCATCGCGATCATCGGCTACGGCGCCTTCTCGCTGATCAACCTGGTCCTCATGCTCACCGGCGTGAACCAGGACCCGTGGGGCGCCCGCTCGATCGAGGTCTTCGGCATCCCGCTCGGCGTGCTCCTCGGCGGCCTCGCCGTGCTGCTCGGCGCCTACTCGCTCGTCATGGACTTCGAGGGCATCGAGATGGGCGTCAAGCGCGGCGTGCACAAGAAGTACGGCTGGTCGGCCGCCTTCGGCCTCACGATGACGATCATCTGGCTCTACGTCGAGATCCTGCGGATCATCGCGATCCTGCGGGGCAACAACTAGCGCACCCCGCTGACGCACGACGAAGGCCCCGGCAGACGCCGGGGCCTTCGTCGTCCCCGCCCTACTGGTCGCGGCTCGACAGCACGCAGAACTCGTTGCCGTCGATGTCGGCGAGCACGGTCCACGAGACGTCCGGGCCCTGCCCGACGTCGATGCGCCTGGCGCCGAGCGCCTCGAGCCGGGCGATCTCGGCGTCGCGGTCGTCACCCGTGTGCGGCGCGAGGTCCATGTGGATGCGGTTCTTCGTCGCCTTCTCGTGGTCGACGAGCACGAACGTGAGCCCGGGCGGCACCTGCTCGAACGAGAGCTTCGGCGCCAGCTCCTGCGCCCACTTCGGGATGAGGACGACCTCGTCGTCGGCCTCGTAGATGATCTGCCAGTCGAGCGCGTCGCCCCACCAGCGGGCGAGCCGCCCGGGGTCGGTCGACTCGATCACGTTCGAATACCAGCGCAGCGCCATCGCAGCTCCTCCTGTCGGTTGCGCGCAAGGCTACGCCCCGTCGCCCCGTGGGGCGACGGGGCGCTCGACCCTCGTCAGCTCGCGACGGGCTGGTCGTCGAGCGCGGGCTCGGCGGTGCCGACGGCCTTCGGCGGGCGGCGCGACCAGTAGGAGGCCAGCAGCGAGCCGGACACGTTGTGCCAGACGGAGAAGATCGCCGCGGGCAGCGCCGACTCGGGCGTGAAGTGGGTGCGCGCGAGTCCTGCCGCGAGGCCCGAGTTCTGCATCCCGACCTCGATCGCGACCGCGCGACGGGCGCTCTCGTCGAGCCCGACCGCCTTCGCCGCGAGGAAGCCGAGCCCGTAGCCGACGCCGTTGTGCAGGATGACGACGACGGCGACGAGCAGGCCGACCGAGAGGATCGTCGATGCGGAGCCGGCGACGACGGCGAGGACGACGAGCGTGATGCCGAGCACCGAGACGAGCGGCAGCCACGGCAGGATCGCCCGCACGACCTTCGGCAGCAGCATCCGCAGGAGCACGCCGACGACCACGGGGATCAGCACGATGAAGATGATCGACTGGAACAGGGCCCAGGCGTCGACCGGCAGGTAGGAGCCGGCGAGCCACAGCACGAGCAGCGGCGTGAGCACCGGCGCGAGGAGCGTCGAGGCGGTGGTCATCGCGACCGAGAGCGCGGTGTCGCCCTTCGCGAGGTAGACCATGACGTTCGACGCGGTGCCGCCCGGCGCGGAGCCGACGAGCACGACGCCGACGAGCAGCTCGGGCGGCAGCTGGAACGCGAGTGCGAGGCCGATGGCCGCGAGCGGCATGATGACGTACTGGGCCACCACACCGACCGCGAACGCCTTCGGCTTCTTGGCGATGACGGCGAAGTCGACCGGCTGCAGGGTGAGGCCCATGCCGAGCATGATGACGCCGAGCAGCGTGTTGATCCACGGGCCGATCGGCAGGAACGCCTGCGGGACGACGATGGCGATCGCGGCCGCCGCGAGGACGACGAGCGGGAACCAGGTGCCGGCGACGCGGCCGATGCGCTCGCCGACGGATGTGCTGCTGGACATGTCAGACCTCCTGTGGGGACCTCTCATCCCATCACAGGAGGCATGCCGCCGACGCCTCGGACATGCGCGCCGAGCTCAGCGCGCGGCCTGGTCGAGCGCCTCCTCGAGCGCGACCCACGCGAGCATCGCGCACTTCACCCGCATCGGGAACCTCGCGACGCCCGCGAACGCCACCGCGTCGCCGAGCAGCGCCTCGTCGGGCTCGACGCCGCCGCGCGAGCGCAGCAGCTCGCGCATCGCCTCGATCCGCTCGCGCGCCTGGGCCACGGTCACGCCGGGCGCCTGCTCGGCGAGCACGGAAGCCGACGCCTGCGAGATCGAGCAGCCCTGCCCCTCCCAGCCGAGCGCGGCGACCGCGTCGCCGTCGAGCCGCACGCGCAGCCGGATCTCGTCGCCGCACGTGGGGTTGCGCAGGAAGCGCTCGGCGTCGAACGGCTCGATCGCGCCCTCCCCCTCGCGCCGCTTCGCGTGCTCGAGGATGAGCTCCTGGTAGAGGCCGGCGAGCGGGTCGCGCGGCGCCTGGCTCGTCATCGCCCGGCCCCGAAGTAGGCGCGCACGCCCGAGAGCGCGTCGAGGAACAGGTCGACCTCCGCCTCGGTCGTGTAGAGGTAGGCGGAGGCGCGGGTGGTGGCGGCGACGCCGAGGCGCCGGTGCAGCGGCTGCGCGCAGTGGTGGCCGACGCGCGCCGCGATCCCCTGGGCGTCGAGCACCTGGCCGACGTCATGCGCGTGCACGCCGTCGACGATGACGCTCGCGAGCCCCGCGCGCTCGGCGCCGGGCCGCGGACCGACGAGCCGCACGCCCTCGATCGAGGCGGTGCCCGATGCGAGCCGCTCGCCGAGCGCGAGCTCGTGCGCCTCGATCGCCGCCATGCCGACGCCCTCGAGGTAGTCGACCGCCGCCGCGAGGCCGACGATCGCCGACACCGGCTGCGTGCCGGCCTCGAAGCGCTGCGGCGCCGGCAGGAACTCGCGCTCGGTCATCGTGACCGTCGTGATCATCGAGCCACCCAGGCGCGCGGGCGGCAGCGCGGCGCCGAGCGCCTCGGCGAGGTAGAGCACGCCGATGCCGCCGGGGCCGAGCATCTTGTGGGCGCTGAACGCGGCCGCGTCGACGCCGAGCGCGCGCAGGTCGACCGGCCGGTGGGGCACCGACTGGCAGGCGTCGAGCACGACGAGCGCGCCGACCGCGTGCGCCGCGGCCACGATCTCGTCGACCGGCGCGATGAGCCCGGTGACGTTCGAGACGTGGGCGACCGCGACGACGCGCGTGCGCTCGGTGATCGCCGCGAGCGCCGCCTCCGCCGTCCAGACGCCGTCGTCGTCCACCTCGATCCAGCGCAGCGTCGCGCCGGTCTCGTCGGCGAGGCGCTGCCACGGCAGCAGGTTGGCGTGGTGCTCCGCCTCGGTGACGAGGATCTCGTCGCCCGCCCGGATGCGGAGGGCGGGGTCGACCGCACCCGCTCGGTTGGCCTCGGCGAGCGACAGCGCGACGGTGTTGAGGGCATCCGTCGCGTTCATCGCCCAGGAGATCTCGGTGGGCCGCGCGCCGACGAAGCGCGCGATGCGGTCGCGGGCGACCTCGTAGTCGTCGGTCGCGAGCGCGGCGAGCGTGTGCGCACCGCGGTGCACGGCGGCGTTGCGCCGCGTGCGGAAGGCCCACTCGGCATCGAGCACCTGGCGCGGCTGCTGGCTCGTGGCGCCGGAGTCGAGGTAGACGAGCGGCACGCCCGCCGGCTGCTCGGCGAGGATCGGGAAGTCGGCGCGCAGCGCCAGCACGCGGTCCTCGGTCAGCCCTGTCGTCGCGATGCTCGTCACCCTTCCACGGTAGTCGCCCCCGCCCCGCCGCTGCCTCCCGGCCGCAACGGGCGGTCACGGACGACCCGCGGTCAGCGCGTGGCGGCCCGGGCGAGGAGGATGGCGCGCTCCCGCTCGTTCTGCGTGCGCTCGGCTGCCTGGGCGAAGGCTGCGCGCGCCTCCTCGTCGCGGCCGAGCCGCGAGAGCAGCTCCCCGCGCACCGACGGCAGCAGGTGGCCGATCGCGAGCGCCTTCTCCCCCGCGAGCCGGTCGACGATCGCGAGCGCGGCCCCCGTGCCGTCCGCCATCGAGACGGCGACGGCCTTGTTGAGCGTCACGATGGGCGACGGCGCGACCTGCTCGAGCCCGCCGTAGAGCGCGACGATCCGCGACCAGTCGGTCGAGGCGACGTCGGCGGCGACCGCGTGGCACTCGGCGATGGCCGCCTGCAGCGCGTAGGGGCCGAGGCCGCGGCCGAAGCCCTCCGCGCGGGCGAGCGCCGCCCGGCCGCGCCGGATCGCGCCGCGATCCCAGCGTCGCCGGTCCTGGTCGGCGAGCAGCACCGGCTCACCCTGCGCGTCGACGCGCGCCGGGAAGCGGGCGGCGGTGAGCTCGAGCAGCGCGAGCAGCCCGTGCACCTCGGGCTCGTCGGGCTGCAGGGCGGCGAGCGTGCGGGCGAGCCGGATCGCCTCGCGCGCGAGGTCGGGACGCATCCAGTCGTCGCCGGCCGTCGCCGCGTGCCCCTCGGTGAAGATGACGTAGAGCACGCCGAGCACCGCGGCGAGGCGCTGCGCGCGCTCGCCGCGCGGTGGCGCCTCGAAGGGCACGTGCGCATCGGCGAGCGCCTGCTTGGCGCGCACGATGCGCTGCTGCACCGTCGCGACCGGCACGAGGAAGGCGCGCGCGATCTCGGTGGTCTCGAGGCCCGCGACCACGCGGAGCGTGAGCGCGATGCGAGCCTGCGGCGCGAGCAGCGGGTGGCAGGCGATGAAGACGAGCCGCAGCACGTCGTCGTCGATCTCGTCCGGATCCCACGGCAGCGCATCCGCCGCCTCGTCCTGCTCGCGCTCGAGGTCGTGGGCGATCGCGGCCACCCGGTCGTCGAGCCGCTCCCGGCGACGCCAGTGGTCGATCGCCTTGCGCTTCGCGACCGCGGTGAGCCAGGCGGCGCCGTTGCGGGGCACGCCGCGCTCCGGCCATTGCGCGAGCGCGTCGGCGAGCGCCTCCTGCGCGAGGTCCTCGGCGAGCGCGAAGTCGCCGGTGTGGCGCGTGAGGGTCGCGACGATGCGGGCCGACTCGATGCGCCACACGGCGACGACGGCGCGCCGGGCGGAGTCCTCCGCCCGGCGAGCCGCCTCGTCCGCCGTCACCGGATCAGCCGGCGGCACCGCCGGGAGCGGTCGCTGCGCGCTTCGCGGCCTCCTGCTCGCGCCAGCCCTCCTCCTTCTGGATCCACTCGTTGTCGGCAGGGAAGTCGTCGACGCCCTGGACGCGGCGCACCTCGAGCTTCGAGCCCGGACCGAGCGGGCAGCGCTGCGCCCACTCCGCGGCCTCCTCCTTGGAGGCGACGTCGAGGATCCAGAAGCCGTTGAACAGCTCCTTCGTCTCGCCGTACGGGCCGTCGGTGACGAGCGGCGGGTCGGCCGAGAAGTCGACGACGAAGCCCTCCGATGCATCGGACAGGCCCTCACCGGCGAGCAGCACGCCCGCCTCGACCATCGACTCGTTGTACTTCCCCATCGCCTCGATGACCTGCTCGAAGGGGATCTGCTTGTACGCCTCGACGGCCTCGTCGTTCGAGCGCATGATCAGCATGTACTGCACGGTGTGACTCCTTGCGTGTGTGGGTCGTCGATCGACCCTCTCACTCAAGGCGTCGAACGGGAACGGTCCGGATCGACATCCGCTGCAGATCTCTTCGCGCTCGCCGGCCAGGCGCCTGCCGCGATGTACCAGCCGGCGCCGATCGCGCTCGCCGCGACGATGCCAGAGGGCAGGGTGCCGAGCGATGACATCGCCGCCGAGAGCAGCAGCAGCAGCAGCGCCGTGATGAGCGCCACGAAGGCGACGCGGCGTGGTCTGCCGCGCGCGCGCATCCGCAGGCCGCTCGCGGCCAGCAGCCCGGCGACGATGCTCGCGAGCGCCGAGAGCATCGCCCGCTCCGCCCACATGGCGACGCGGCTCGCGTCGAGGGCGACGCCGGATGCGTCGTGCGCGATCGCGTCGACGAGCAGCAGCAGGCTCAGCACCACCGTCGGCAGCACGCCGATGAGCGCGATGGAGCCGAGCCACTCGGCGCGCAGCCGCGCGCGATCCCAGGTGGCACGGATCAGCAGCGCGACGCCGCCGAGCGCGAGCGCGCCGAGCACGGTGCCGCCGATCGCCGGCCACAGCAGCGCGGCCTGGTCGTCGCAGACCCAGTCGACGCCCGAGAGCCGGCAGCCGAACCGCAGCCGCGCCTGCAGGAAGCTCGCGGGGGCGAGGCTCACCATCGCGCTCGCGATGAACCCGATGACGAGCAGCCAGAGCGCCGCCGCGCGGGCGGAGCGCTCGCGCGACTGGCCAGGACCCATGTGAGCGACGCTACTCCCCCGCGCCCCCGCCCCGCCCGTGGCCAAGCGCTCGGTTCCAGCGGGGCCCGCACCGGCCTGCCTCCCGCCCCCGCGGAGCGCGGCGCGCTTGCGTCGCGGGGTGTCGAGTTATGACGACGGCCGGATGCCCCACCATGAGGACCCGAAGAAGGCCGGACGCCCCGTGGGGCATCCGGCCTTCGTCATTGTCTGAGCTGAGGAGCGACGCTCGCGCGACGCGCGGCGCTACGAGCCCTCACTCCCACTCGATCGTCCCCGGCGGCTTCGACGTCACGTCGAGCACGACGCGGTTGACCTCCGGCACCTCGTTCGTGATGCGGTTCGAGATGCGTGCGAGCACGTCGTACGGCAGGCGCGTCCAGTCGGCGGTCATGGCGTCCTCGCTCGAGACGGGGCGCAGCACGATCGGGTGGCCGTAGGTGCGGCCGTCGCCCTGGACGCCGACCGAGCGCACGTCGGCGAGGAGCACGACCGGGCACTGCCAGATCTCGCCGTCGAGGCCCGCGGCCGTCAGCTCCGCGCGCGCGATCGCATCCGCGCGGCGCAGGGTGTCGAGCCGCTCCTCGGTGACCTCGCCGATGATGCGGATGCCGAGGCCCGGTCCGGGGAACGGCTGGCGCGAGACGATGACCTCCGGCAGGCCCAGCTCGCGGCCGATGGCGCGCACCTCGTCCTTGAAGAGCGCCCGCAGCGGCTCGACGAGCTTGAACTGCAGGTCGTCGGGCAGCCCGCCGACGTTGTGGTGGCTCTTGATGTTCGCGGTGCCGGAGCCGCCGCCCGACTCGACGACGTCGGGGTAGAGCGTGCCCTGCACGAGCCAGCGGATGGGCTCGCCGTCGGCGGCCGCCTCGGCGGCGAGGTCGCGCTCCGCCTGCTCGAACGCGCGGATGAACTCGCGCCCGATGATCTTGCGCTTCTCCTCGGGGTCGGTCACGCCTGCGAGCGCCTGCATGAACCGCTCGCGCGCGTCGACGGTCACGAGGCGCACGCCGGTGGAGGCGACGTAGTCCTCCTCGACCTGCCGCCGCTCGTCCTGGCGCAGCAGGCCGTGGTCGACGAAGACGCAGATGAGCTGGTCGCCGATCGCCTCGTGCACGAGCGCGGCGGCGACGGCGGAGTCGACGCCGCCCGACAGGCCGCAGATCGCCCGGTCGGTGCCGACCTGCTCGCGGATGCGCGCGACCTGCTCCTCGATGACGTTGCCGGTGCGCCAGTCGCCCGGGAGCCCGGCGATGTCGTGCAGGAACGACTCGAGGACGCGCTGACCGTGCTCGGAGTGCCGCACCTCCGGGTGCCACTGCACGCCGGCGAGCCTGCGCTCGCGGTCCTCGAACGCGGCGACCGGGGTGTCGGCGGTCGATGCGAGCACCGTGAAGCCTGCCGGCGCCTCCGCGACCGCGTCGCCGTGGCTCATCCACACCGTCTGCGCGTCGGGCTGGCCGTTCAGCAGCGCGCCGCCGCCGTCGACCTGCATGGCGGTCGAGCCGTACTCGCGGTTGCCGGTCTTCGCGACCGTGCCGCCGAGCTGCGCGGCCATCACCTGGAAGCCGTAGCAGATGCCGAACGTCGGCACCCCGAGCTCGAGGATGCCCTCGTCGAGCCGGGGCGCGCCCTCGGCGTAGACGCTCGAGGGTCCGCCGGAGAGCACGATCGCGGCAGGATCCTTCGCGCGGATCTCGTCGGCGGTGATCGTCGACGGCACGATCTCACTGTAGACGTCGGCCTCGCGCACGCGGCGCGCGATCAGCTGCGCGTACTGCGCGCCGAAGTCGACGACGAGGACGGGGCGCTGGGCGGTGTCGGACATCATGCCTCCGGGGCGGTGGATGCGGGAGCGGGGGCGGCCGCCGACCTGGCGGCCTTCTCGGCCTCCAGGCGAGCGAGGTCGGCGAGCGCGATGCGGTGCATCGGGCGCTCGACGAAGAAGGAGAGGAACGGCACGACGCCGCCGAGCGCCATGGCGAACAGGCGCTTGAACGGCCAGCGGAGCAGGCTCCAGAGCCGGAACGACGCGAACAGGTAGACGACGTAGATCCAGCCGTGCACGATCAGGATGCCGAGCGAGACGTTGACGCCCTCGCCGAGCGAGGTGATCTCGCACCCCATGCCACCGGGCACGAAGAGCGAGTACCACTGGCATCCCGCGCCCGGCACGACCGCCTCGAGCGCGAGCGGGCCGCTCGCGCCGAAGGCGAAGACCTCGACGTGCGTCGGCGAGTACTTCAGCACCATCTCCGCCACGAGCAGCAGCAGGAAGATGCCCGTCACCCACGACATCACGCGGTAGAACGTGATCGCCGTGCGGATCTGGGGCAGCTGTTCGATCGGTCTCGGCACGTCTCCAGCCTATCCGCGGGCCGTGTCGCCGCCCGCTGCGGCGGCCTCCGCTGCATCCTCGATGGCCTCGACCTCGCGCTCGAGCGCGTCCTTCACGAGTCGGTACCAGAGGTAGAAGGCGAAGAGCATGAACGCGACCCACTCGATCGCGTAGAAGATGTTGAGGGCGTTGAGCTGCGTGTCGGTGACGGGGCGGACCGACACGATCGGCTCGCCGCCGTCCACGAGCGCGCCGGATGCGTCGGCCGAGGCGGCGTCGAGGATCGCGTACGACCCGTAGACGCGGCCGTCGTACGCCTCCCACTCGTTGATGAGCGCGGCGACGCTCATCGCCTCGACCTCGTCGGTCTGGATGTCGCCCTGCGTCGGCGCCTCGGACGGCATGAGCCTGCCGACGAGCTCGCCCGCACCGGCGGCGCCGCGCTGCTCGACGAGCGCCTGCGCCGCGGCAGGGTCGGCGAACCACGCGAGCGCGACGGGCAGCGAGACGGGGTCGGCACCGTCCTGCGGCACGAGGATGCGGCCGACCACCCAGGTGCCGATCCGGCCGTCCTGCGAGCGGCCGGCGAGCGTGTCGAAGTCCTCCGGCACCCACTCGCCCGTGAAGGAGACCATGCGGCCGCCGGCCTCGCTCGTCAGCGTCGAGCCCGGCACGGCGACGCTCGTGAGCGGCACGGCGGTCTCGGTGTCGCGCTCATCCGCCTGACCCTGCTCGACCGCGCGCGCGATCTGCCACTGGCCGAGCAGCGCGAAGACGGCGGCGACCGCCAGGCACGCGACGAGCACGCCGATCCAGCGGGGCCGCGTCGCGACCTGCCGGAAGGTGGGGAAGGGGGTGCTCATGCACCCCCGAGTCTACCGGCGCCGCACGGCGCGGCGGCGACCCGGCTGCCCGCTCGACGAGCGGGCAGCCGAGCCGCTCAGGCCACCGGCTCCTGCCTGGTGCCGACAGCGCTCGCGGTCGGGAGCGCGCCGAGCGGCACGATCTCCGGCGCCTCGAGGCGCGCCCGGTCGGCCGACTCGTCGTCCGGCAGCTCCTGGCTCGCGAGCTCGGCGGCGACGCGCTTGTTGTAGGTGTTGATCTCCTTCTCGATGCGCGCCTCGTCCCAGCCGAGCGCATCCGCCATGATCCGAGCGGCGACCGGGGCGGCCGCGACGCCGCGGTCCCACGACTCGATCGAGATGCGGGTGCGGCGGGCGAGCACGTCGTCGAGGTGCAGGGCGCCCTCGTGCGTGCAGGCGTAGCGCACCTCCGCGCCGATGTAGTCGTCGGCGCCCGGCAGCGGCTCGGCGAGCTCCGGCTGCTGCCGGATGATGTCGAGCACCTCGTCGGTGAGCGTGCCGTAGCGGTTGAGCAGGTGCTCGATGCGGTGCTTGTGCACCCCGAAGGCGCGCGCGATCCTCGCTCGCTTGTTCCACGCCGCCCGGTAGCCGACGGCGCCGAGCAGCGGGATCTGCTCGGTGCACGAGTCGGGCACCTTGCCGTCCATCGCGCTCGCCGCCTCGTCGATCGCGTCCTTCGCCATCACGCGGTAGGTGGTCCACTTGCCGCCGGCGATGAGCACGAGGCCCGGCACGGTGTGCGAGACGTAGTGCTCGCGCGAGAGGTTCGCGGTCGAGGAGCCGTCGCTCGCCGCGAGCAGCGGCCGCAGGCCCGCGTAGACGCCCTCGACGTCGCTGCGGGTCAGCTTCGTCGCGAGCACCGAGTTCACGTGGTCGAGGATGTAGTCGATGTCGGCCGCCGTCGCCGCCGGGTGCGCCTTGTCGAGCTCCCAGTCGGTGTCGGTCGTGCCGATGATCCAGTGCCGGCCCCAGGGGATGACGAAGAGCACGCTCTTCTCCGTGCGCAGCAGCAGGCCCATCGACGAGTGGAAGCGGTCGCGCGGCACCACGAGGTGCACGCCCTTCGACGCTCGCACCTTGAACTCGCCGCGCGAGCCGACCATCGCCTGGGTGTCGCCCGTCCAGACGCCGGTCGCGTTGACGACCTGCTTCGCGCGGATCTCGAACTGCTCGCCGGTCTCGTAGTCGTGCGCCTGCACGCCGACGACCCGCTCGCCCACCTTGAGGAAGCCCTCCGCGCGCACGCGGCTCGCCACGTGGGCGCCGTAGAACGACGCGGTGCGCGCGAGCTCGGCGACGTAGCGGGCGTCGTCGACCTGGCCGTCGTAGTAGGTGAGGCCGCCCACGAGCGCGTTCGGGTCGAGCGACGGGATCTGCTTCAGCATCTGCTTCTTGGTCAGGTGCCGGTGCATCGGCACCCCCGGCTTCATGAAGCCCGTGTAGCTGAAGGCGTCGTACATCGCCATGCCCGCGCCGATGTACGCGCGCTCGATGAGCGGCGTCGTGAGCGGGTAGAGGAACTTGACGGGCTTCACGAGGTGCGGGGCGAGGCGCTGGAGCAGCAGGCCGCGCTCGATGAGCGCCTCCCGCACGAGGCCGAAGTTGGCCTGCTCGAGGTAGCGGATGCCGCCGTGGATGAGCTTCGACGAGCGGCTCGACGTGCCGGAGGCGAAGTCGCGCCCCTCGATGAGCCCGACGCGCAGGCCGCGCGTCACCGCGTCGAGCGCCGCGCCGGTGCCGACGATGCCGCCGCCGATCACGAGCACATCGACCTCGCGCTCGCGGAGCGAGGCGATCGCGGCAGCGCGCTCCTCGGGGCCGAGCTTCCTCGACCGACTCACGCTGTTGGTGGTCTCAGCCATGGATCCTCCTTGGATGCGCGCCCGGATGGGCGGTCTAGCGTGGCGGGCTGCTCTCCACGACCACGTCGATCCGCTGGAACTCCTTGAGGTCCTTGTAGCCGGTGGTCGACATGGCCTTGCGCAGAGCGCCCATGATGTTCGCCGTGCCGTCCGCGACCGGTGAGGGTCCGTTCAGCACGACGTCGAGCGGGCCGACCTGGTCGACCTGCACGCGATTGCCGCGAGGCAGCTTCTGGTTGTGCGCCTCGGGGCCCCAGTGCCAGCCGCGGCCGGGGGCATCCGTCGCACGAGCGAGCGCGGTGCCGAGCATGACGCCGTCGGCGCCGCACGCGAGCGCCTTCACGACCTGCCCGGAGGTGCCGAGCGAGCCGTCGGCGATGACGTGCACGTAGCGGCCGCCGGACTCGTCGAGGTAGTCGCGCCGGGCGGCGGCGACGTCACTCACGGCCGTCGCCATCGGGGCCGCGACGCCGAGCACCTTCTCGCTCGTCGAGGCGGCGCCGCCGCCGAAGCCGACGAGCACGCCGGCCGCGCCCGTGCGCATGAGGTGCAGCGCGGCCGTGTAGGTGACGACGCCGCCGACCACGACGGGCACGTCGAGCTCGTAGATGAACTGCTTGAGGTTGAGGGGCGCGCCGCGCTCGGCGGAGACGTGCTCGGCGCTCACCGTGGCGCCGCGGATGACCATGAGCTCGACGCCTGCCGCGAGCACCGTCTCGTAGTGCTGCTGCACGGCCTGCGGGCTGAGGCTGCCGGAGACGGGCACGCCGGCGTCGCGGATCTGCGCGAGGCGGTCGCGGATGAGCTCCGGCTTGATCGGCTCGGCGTAGATCTCGCGCATGCGGCTCGTCGCGAGGTCGGCGGGCAGGCGCGCGATCTCGGCGAGCAGCGGCTCGGGGTCGTCGTACCGGGTCCAGACGCCCTCGAGGTTGAGCACGCCGACGCCGCCGGCCCTGCCGAGCGCGATCGCGGTGGCCGGGCTCGTGACCGAGTCGGTCGGGGCGCTCATCACCGGGATCTCGAACTTGAAGGCGTCGATCTGCCACTGCAGCGAGACGAGGTCGCTGTCGCGCGTGCGCCGTGACGGCACGATGCTGATGTCGTCGAAGCCGTACCCGGTGCGGGCGCGCTTGCTGCGGCCGATCTCGATCTCCGTCACCCGCCCAGCCTATCCCGCAGGGAGCGAGGGACGCTCAGGACCCGAGCACGCTCTTGATGCGCAGCAGCGCCGCCTCGAGCTCGACCCGCACCGACGCGGCCTTCGCGGTGCTCACGCGCTCGCCGCGATCGGCGCGCGCCGCGTCGCGCACCTGCTGGCGGAACTCCGTGAGGGCGAGGTCGATGTCGTGGATCGCCATGCGCGCGGCCGCGCGCTCGGCGGGGTGGGGCGCATCCGCCGATGGCCCTGCTTCCGTCCACGACGGCCCGGCCCACGACGGCTCGGTCCACGACGGCTCCGGCTCCGGCCAGGGCGCGGAGACGGGGTTCGGCACGGAGCTCGACGTGGGGCTCGACGCGGGCACCGGTCGCTCAGGCACGGACGGGTCGGGCGGAGACGCGGGCCGTGTGTGCGCCTCGAACCAGCCGCGCTCCTCGCGCTCCGGAGGCGTGGGCGTGCTCGGGGTGGGCGGCGTGCCGCGCGCATCGCGCTCGGCGGCCGCGAGGTCGGCCCGCAGCGCCTGCATCGCGCTCTTCACGCCCGCGCGCACGTCGGACGCCATCCGCCGCACCGAGTCGGTGATCTCGCCCTCGAGCTCGCGCAGCTCGCCCTCGCGCGCCGCGAGCTCCGCGCGTCCCGCGTCGGTGATCTCGTAGGTGGTCTTGCGGCCGTCGGTCGACTTCGTCAGCAGCCCCTCCTCCTCGAGCTTCGACAGCCGCGGGTAGATGGTGCCGGCGCTCGGCGAGTAGGTGCCGCCGAAGCGGTCGCTCAGCGCCTGCATGAGCTCGTAGCCGTGGCGCGGCGCCTCGGCGAGCAGGCTCAGGAGGTAGAGGCGCAGCGCGCCGTGGCCGAAGACGGGGCTCATGCGTCCCTCCGCACGACCGTGACGGCGCCCGAGACGGTGTTCGCGGCGAAGCGGAAGGCGTTCGCGCCCTCGACCACCTCGGTGCCGCCGCGCTTCGGCACGGCCCGGCCGACGATGCGGCCGCGGCCCGAGACGGTGCGGGTGGTGGCCCGGACGCCCTGGTCGGCGTCGAGCCGCAGCGTCACGTCGGCCGAGACGGTGTTCACGGTGATGCTGCGCGGGGCGCCGTGCACGTCGAGCAGCACCTCGCCGCTGACGGTGTCGACGCCGACCTCCTGCAGCGCACCGGTGGCGGTCACGCTCGCGGAGACGCCGTTGACCGCGAGTCGCCCGGCACCGCCCGAGACCTCGATGTCGCCGGAGACGGTGTTGAGGTCGAGGTCGCCGCGGTGCGACTCCACCTGCAGCGGACCCGACACGGTGCTCAAGGTCGCCCGGGCACCGAGGCCCGAGACCAGGGCGGATGCGCTGACCTGCCCGAGCGAGAGCGCGACGTGCCGGGGCACGAGGATGCTCAGCTCGACCTTGGCCCGCACGCCCACGAGCGCCTTGACCGACTCCCACACGTCGTCCCAGCTCACGCGCGGGTGCGAGATCGACAGGCGGCCCTGCTCGAGCGTGACGCTGAGGTCGCGCCCCTCGACGCGGTGCACCTCGACGCGGGCGGTCGGCTCGTCGTGGCCGACGATGTCGACGCTGCCGCCGACGATGCCGACGCGGAGCGCCGTCACCGCGTCGAGGTCGATGACGCGGCTCTCGCCCTCGGCGATCGTCCATCGCTCGGTGATGGCGTCGGCGCCCGACGCGGATGCGCCGGATGCGCTGCGCGGCTTCGTGTCGCCGGCCTCGTGCTGCGTGTCGTGCTGGTCCATGGCTGCCCCCTCAGGCTCAGAAACGCGATATATCGCGTCTGCTGCGAGACACGATATATCGCGTCTGTGCGCCCCGCAAGCCCTCGTCGAACATCGAGAGGTAGCCCTGCGCCCGAGCGGTAGTGGCGCGCCGCTACCGCTCGCGCGCAGCGCTACCTATCGGCGCGCGCTACCGCTCGCGCGGAGCGCTGCCGGTCGGCGCGCTCCACAGGCAGGGCTGGAGAGTGAGCGAGCAGCGTCCCTGCTCGGGCAGGGTGCGGGCATGCCTCTCGATCTGATCCCCGCCAGCGATGATGCGCCGTTGCGTGCTCGCGCGGACCCCGGCCTCGCCCGCGTCCGGCGCGGCTGGTACGCCGAGCGCGCAGCGCTCGAGGCTCTGCCGCGGCACGCGCGCTACCTGCTCGAGGTGCGAGCCGCGGCCGCCGCGCGGCCGAGCGCCGTCTTCGCGCGCGAGTCGGCGCTCGTGCTCGCCGGGCTGCCGCACGGCATCCCCCAGGACGTGTTCACGATCGGCGATCCATCCATGCCCGGCTCACTGGCGGGCATCCGCAACTCGCACGTCCGTGTGGCGGACCAGGACGTGCTCGAGGAGGACGGCATCGCACGATCGACGCCCGCCTATGCGCTCGGCCACGTCGCCCGCCTCGGCAGGCAGACCGACGCGGTCAGCGCCCTCGACTGGGCACTGCGGACAGGCGTCGTGACGCGAGCGGAGGTGACCGATGCCCTGACCAGGCAGGGGCCGCGAGGCCAGCGGCGCGCGGCGTGGGTCGTCGGGTTCGCCGATCCGCTCTCCGAGTCCGTCGGCGAGTCGTGGAGCCGTGTCGCGATCCACCGGCTCGGCGCGCCGGTGCCGCAGCTCCAGGTGCGCGTGCGGACGCGGCTCGGTGACCGCTACCCCGACTTCCTGTGGGAGCGACCCGGTCGCCGACCCCTCGCCGGCGAGTTCGACGGCGCCCAGAAGTACGGCGTGCTCGCCGACGCGAACGGCGTGCAGCCGGTCGACGCGGTCATCGCCGAGAAGCGGCGGGACGACGCGATGCGCGAGGTGGCCGACACCCTGCACTGGATGTGGGATGCGGTGCAGCGCCCCACAATCCTGCAATCGATGCTCGCGCAGCACCACATACCGGTGCGCACCTCGCTGCTCCCGTGCTGGTGAGCACCGAGCGGTAGCGCCCCGCCCGACAGGTAGCCGCGTGCCGCTACCGCTCGCGCGGGCCGCTACCTCTCGATGTGCGAGCGGAGGTCAGCGGCGGTAGTTCGGCGCCTCGACGACCATCTGGATGTCGTGCGGGTGCGACTCCTTGAGGCCGGCGGCGGTGATCTGCACGAAGCGGCCCTTCTGCTGCAGCTCCTCGATCGTGCGCGCGCCGGTGTAGAACATCGACTGCCGCAGGCCGCCGACGAGCTGGTACGCCACCGAGCCGAGCGGGCCGCGGTAGGGCACCTGGCCCTCGATGCCCTCGGCGATGAGCTGCTCGTCGCTCGGCACGTCCGCCTGGAAGTAGCGGTCGCGCGAGTACGAGGTCTTCTTGCCGCGCGTCTGCATCGCACCGAGCGAGCCCATGCCGCGGTACGTCTTGAACTGCTTGCCGTTCACGAGCACCAGGTCGCCCGGGCTCTCGTTCGTGCCCGCGAGCAGCGAGCCGAGCATGACCGACGAGCCGCCGGCCACGAGCGCCTTCGCGATGTCGCCCGAGTACTGCAGGCCGCCGTCGGCGATGATCGGGATGTCGGTGCCCGCGTCGTGCGCGGCGCGCGCGGCATCGTAGATCGCCGAGACCTGCGGCACCCCGACACCCGAGACGACGCGGGTGGTGCAGATCGAGCCGGGTCCGACGCCGACCTTCACCGCATCGACGCCCGCCTCGATGAGCGCCGCGGCGCCCTCGTAGGTCGCGACGTTGCCGCCGATGATGTCGATGCCGCTGAAGCGCTCGTCGCCCTTGAGCTTCGCGACCATGTCGAGCACGCCCTGGCTCTCGCCGTTGGCGGTGTCGACGACGATCACGTCGACGCCGGCCTCCGCGAGCGCCACGGCCCGGTCGAAGGCGTCCCCGAAGAAGCCGATCGCGGCGCCCACGCGGAGGCGGCCGTGCGCGTCCTTCGTCGCGTTCGGGTACTGCTCGACCTTGTCGAAGTCCTTGACGGTGATGAGGCCGCCGAGGCGCCCCTGCTCGTCGATGAGCGGCAGCTTCTCGAGCTTCGTCTCGTGGAAGATCGCGAACGCGTCCTCGCGGGAGATGCCGACCTTCGCCGTCTTGAGCGGCGCGGGCGTCATGACGTCGCGCACGAGCGTGGTGGCGAACTCCTCGCGCGGCACGAAGCGCATGTCGCGGTTCGTGACGATGCCGACGAGCACGCCGTCGGGGTCGACGACCGGCAGCCCGGAGACCTTGAACTCGCCGCAGATGCGGTCGACCTCCTCGATCGTCGCATCGGCGTGCGTCGTGACCGGGTCGGTGATCATCCCGGACTCGGAGCGCTTGACGCGGTCGACCATCCCGGCCTGGTCCGCGACCGAGAGGTTGCGGTGCACGATGCCGATGCCGCCCTGGCGGGCCATCGCGATCGCCATCCGGTCCTCGGTCACGGTGTCCATCGCGCTCGACACGAGCGGGATCGCGAGCCGGATGTTGCGCGAGAGCCTCGTGCCGGTGTCGGCCTCGCTGGGAATCACATCGGTGCGGCCCGGGAGCAGCATGACGTCGTCGTAGGTCAGGCCGATCGGGCCGAACGGATTGCGCATCTCCATCGCTTCCATCGTATCTATTCGGTAACGGTCGTGCGGCATCCGCATGAAGAAGCGCACAAGAGAACCGAAAGTGGACGGCGGCCCTCGAAGCGGCCGCTACTGTTTCACCACCGATGTAACGGGCATCACGCGCAGCCCATTCCCTTGCGCCCGCGCGGCCCCACGGCATGGAGGACACGTGAAGACGTCCAGCAGACCGCGACGGAGCGGGCTGCGGCGAGCAATCGCCGTCGCCCTCGCCGTCATGGGCATGGTGGCGGGTGGTGCGACCGCGGTCGCCGCCGCGCCCCTGGCCACGACCGAGCAGCCAGCTCCGTTCAACTTCAACGGCATCGTCCGCGACGGGCAGACGCCCCTCGAGGGCGTCGAGATCACCGTGACCGGTGACGGCGTCGATGAGACCGTGGCGACCGGGGCCGACGGCCGCTGGATCGTCGGGGTCCCGGCGGCGGGCACGTACACGGTCTCGATCGACACCGCGACGCTGCCCGACGGCGTGACGCTGCGGGACGCGTCGTTCGAGAGCCGGGAGTTCGAGGTCGGCGGATCGACGTCGGTCGGCGTGCTCTTCCCGTTCGCGAGCGCCGACGGCGCTCCGGCGCCCTCCCCGAGCGGCGGCGGCAGCCCCGGTGACGGCGGTGCGAGCGGTGCGCCGACGACCGGCGAGGGCGCGGCCCCCGGCGGCGAGGCGTCCACCGGCGCCGCGTCGAACGACTTCGGCTCGCAGCTGCTGTCGCGCATCATCTCCGGCCTGAACTTCGGCCTCCTGCTCGCGCTCGCCGCGATCGGCATCACGCTGATCTTCGGCACCACCGGCGTCAACAACTTCGCGCACGGCGAGCTCCTCACCTTCGGCGGCGTCGTCTTCTACGCCACGACGACCCTCGTGAACTGGCCCGTCTGGATCGCGATCATCGTGACGCTCGTCGCCTCGGCCGCGCTCGGCTGGGTGCACGACTGGGGCATCTTCAAGCCCCTGCGCCGGCGCCGCGTCGGCCTCGTGCAGGTGCTCATCGTGACGATCGGCCTCTCGATCGCGCTCCGCTACATGTTCCAGTTCCTCATCGGCGGCGGCACCGAGGGCCTCTCGGTCGACCCCGGCCCCGTGCTCGAGGTCGGTCCCGTGCTCATGCGCACGTCGAACGTCGTCAGCACGGTGATCGCGATCGTGGTGCTCATCGCCGTGGGCCTGTTCCTGACGCGCACCCGCATCGGCAAGGCGACCCGCGCGGTGAGCGACAACGCGAGCCTCGCTGCGGCGTCCGGCATCGACGTCGACCGCGTGATCCGCATCGTCTGGGTCCTCGCCGGCCTCCTCACCGGTGGCGCGGGCATCCTCTACACCTACTTCATCGGCGCCAACATCAAGTGGGACGTGGGCTTCACGATCCTGCTGCTGCTGTTCGCCGGCGTCACGCTCGGCGGCCTCGGCAGCGCCTTCGGCGCCCTCGTCGGGGCGGTGGTGATCGGCCTGGTCACCGAGATCTCGACGCTCTTCCTCGCACCCGACCTCCGGTATGCGATCGCGCTGCTCGTGCTCATCCTCGTGCTGCTGTTCCGACCGCAGGGCATCCTGGGTCGCAGGGAAAGGATCGGCTGACATGGACTTCCTCAGCGTCCTCAACACCGCCGCGGGCGAGATCCTCTCCCCCACCACCGCCGCGTTCGCGCTCGCGACCATCGGCCTCAACGTGCACTTCGGCTACTCCGGCCTGCTGAACTTCGGCCAGGCGGGCTTCATGGCGATCGGCGCGTACGCGTTCGCGATCTTCACGATGATGGCCGACCCGACCGCGACGCTCGGCTGGCCCGCGTGGCTGTCGTTCCTCGCGGCCATGCTCGTCGCCATCGTCGCGGCGGTGATCTTCGCGCTCATCCTCGGCATCCCGACGCTGCGGCTCCGCGGCGACTACCTCGCGATCGTCACGATCGCAGCCGCCGAGATCGTGCGCTTCACCGTCCGCACGCAGGACCTGACGAGCATCACGGGCGGCTCACAGGGCCTCCGCGGCCAGGACTACAAGGGCGACTTCGACGCCATGAACCCGCTGACCGGCACCACCTACGGCTTCGGCCCGTGGACGGCCACGGCCTACGACACCTGGGTGCGCATCATCGCCTGGTCGCTCGTCATCGTCGCGCTCGTGCTCGTCTGGCTGCTCATGCGCAGCCCGTGGGGCCGCGTCATCAAGGGCATCCGCGAGGACGAGGACGCCGTGCGCTCGCTCGGCAAGAACGTCTACAGCTACAAGATGCAGGCGCTCGTGCTCGGCGGCACGCTCGGCGCGATCGCGGGCGTCATGTTCGTGCTCCCCCGAGCCGTGCAGCCCGACAACTTCGCGACCACGATGACCTTCTACATCTGGACCGCGCTGCTGCTCGGCGGCGCCGCGACCGTCTTCGGTCCGCTGCTCGGCTCGATCCTCTTCTGGGTGCTGCTGTCGTTCACCGGCGGCGTCATCAACGTGCTCCACGGCATGGGCCTCTTCGGCGACATGAGCGGCTCGCAGGCCGGCCAGATCCGCTTCGTGCTCATCGGCGTCGCACTGATGCTCCTCGTGATCTTCCGACCACAGGGCATCCTCGGCAACAAGAAGGAGCTGTCGTTCAATGTCTGACACGACCACGCCCCCGGTCACGCACCCGCTCGTCGACGGCCCCGTCGGCCCGGGCTGCAAGAAGGTCGACCCGATCGTCATCGCGGATGGCGTGATCCGGCAGTTCGGCGGGCTCACGGCCGTCGACGTCGCGCACGTCGAGATCCCGCGCGGCAGGATCACCGCCCTCATCGGCCCGAACGGCGCCGGCAAGACGACCTTCTTCAACCTGCTCACCGGCTTCGACCGCCCCAACAAGGGCAGCTGGTCGTTCGAGGGCCAGTCGCTCGCGCACGTGCCCAGCCACAAGGTGGCGCGGCGCGGCATGGTGCGCACGTTCCAGCTGACGAAGTCGCTCGGCCGCCTCACCGTGCTGCAGAACATGCTGCTCGGCGCGCGCGACCAGCGCGGCGAGGGGCTGTTCGCGGCGCTCGTGAAGCCGCTGTGGAAGGCGCAGGAGCAGGCCAACACCGAGCGGGCCGACAACCTGCTCGCGCGCTTCAAGCTCGACGAGAAGCGCGAGGACTACGCGGCGTCGCTCTCGGGCGGCCAGCGCAAGCTGCTCGAGATGGCGCGCGCGCTCATGAGCGAGCCGACGCTCGTCATGCTCGACGAGCCGATGGCCGGCGTCAACCCGGCCCTCACGCAGTCGCTGCTCGACCACGTGCGCGGCCTCAAGGACGACGGCATGACCGTGCTGTTCGTCGAGCACGACATGCACATGGTGCGCCACATCTCCGACTGGGTGATCGTGATGGCCGAGGGCAAGGTCGTCGCCGAGGGCCCGCCCGAGACCATCATGCAGAACCAGGCGGTCGTCGACGCGTACCTCGGCGCCCACCACGACACCGACCTCGGCACCCTGACGAACCAGCAGGTGGCGCAGATCCACGAGGCCGCCGAGGAGGAGGTGCCCGTCGACCCCGACGCGCCCTCGACGTCGGCGGATGCGCCGCGCGACGCCACGACGGACGCGGACCAGGAGGGCCAGCGATGACCACGACCGGAGCCACCTCGGCGACCACCCCGGTGCTCGAGACGAAGGAGCTCGTCGCGGGCTACCTGCCGGGCGTCAACATCCTCAACGGCTGCTCGATCGTCGCGAACCAGGGCGACCTGATCGGCATCATCGGCCCGAACGGCGCCGGCAAGTCGACGCTGCTGAAGGCGGTCTTCGGCCAGGTGAACGTCCGCGAGGGCAGCGTGCTGCTCAACGGCGACGACATCACCGGGCTCAAGGCCGACAAGCTCGTCGGCAAGGGCGTCGGGATGGTGCCGCAGAACAACAACGTGTTCCCCTCGCTCACGATCGAGGAGAACCTCGAGATGGGCCTGTTCCAGCAGCCGAAGCTCTTCAAGGAGCGCTTCGAGTTCGTCGGCGGGCTCTTCCCGGAGCTCGTGAAGCGGCGCCGCCAGCGCGCCGGCAGCCTGTCCGGCGGTGAGCGCCAGATGGTCGCCATGGGCCGCGCGCTCATGATGGACCCCGCGGTGCTGCTGCTCGACGAGCCGAGCGCCGGCCTCAGCCCGGTGCGACAGGACGAGACGTTCCTGCGCGTGGCGGAGATCAACAGCCACGGCGTCACCATCGTGATGGTCGAGCAGAACGCGCGGCGCTGCCTGCAGATCGCCCACCGCGCCTATGTGCTCGACCACGGCAAGGACGCCTACACGGGCACCGGCCGCGAGATGCTGAACGACCCCAAGGTCATCCAGCTCTACCTCGGCACGCTCGCGACCGACGTCGAGGAGAAGGCGCGCACCGAGGCGCACCCGACGGTCGATCCCGCCGTCTGACGCGACCGCGTCGAGAGGGGCTCCGCTGCGGCGGGGCCCCTCTCTCATGCCTCCGGAGGCAGCGCGCGGTCAGGGGCGTGCCGCTCCCCCGCGCCCTGCACCCCGACGCCACCTGCGGCCCGTGCGAGCGTGGCCCCGGGCCTGCACGGGCGGCCGTGCGCTGCTCCACGCACGCGAAGAGGGCCCCGCCGGAGCGGGGCCCTCTCGTGCTGTGCTGTGTCAGCGCTGCCGGATCACTCGTTGAGCGAGCCGAACTCCGACGACACGAAGGTGTACTGGTTGTTGGCACCGTACTGGTAGATGCCGATGTACGCCTCGGTCGGGTCGCCGTTCTCGTCGAACTCGATCGGGCCGGAGGGGCCGTCGTAGTCGATGTCCTCGCCGTCAGCGATGAGCTGCAGGCACTCGGCCACCTCGGTGCACGCCGTGCCCTCGGTCGAGACGGCCTGCAGGTTGTCGCGGATGGTGATGGGGTCGGCGCTGCCACCCGTCGCCGCGGCGAGCGCCGCCAGGATGACGGCGTCGTACGACTCGGGACCGTAGGAGAAGTCCTGCAGCTCCGGGTCCTGCTCGAGCAGGCGGTCGCGGAACGTGTCGTCGGCCGGGTTGCCGGGGAGCGTGCCCTTCGCACCGTCGAGCGTGCCCTCGGGGAAGTTGTAGCTGTTCGACAGGTTGCCGTCGACGAAGTACATGCCCGAGGCCGGGAAGCCCTGCGTCACCAGCTCGGGGACGATCTGCGCCGTCTCCGCGAACGCGAGGATGCCGATCGCGTCGGGCTGGCCCGCCATGATCTCGGCGACCTGCGACGTGAAGTTCGTGTCGCCCGGGTTGTACAGGACGCTGCCGGTGACCGTGCCGCCGGCGGCCTCGACCGCGAGTCGAGCGTTCTCCTCGAGGCCCGTGCCATACGGGTCGTTGATCGTGATGAAGGCCACGTTCGCGGCGCCGTCCGACGTCATGAGGTTGCCGAGCACGCGGCCCTGCAGCACGTCCGACGGGGCGGTGCGCCAGTAGAAGCCGTCGTCCTCGTAGTCGGAGAAGTCGGGCGACGTGTTGGCCGGCGAGATCTGCACGACCTGCGCATCGATCAGCTGGTCGACGAACGTGAACGACACACCCGACGAGGCGGCGCCGATGACGACGTCCGCACCGGCCGAGACGAGCTCGCCCGCCGAGGCGGTGGCGATGTCGGTCGTGGTGTCGCCGGAGTCGCGGTGCTGCACGTCGACGTCGAACTCGAAGCCCGCGGCCTCGAGGTCGGCGGCCGCCAGGTCGACGCCCGCGAACTCGGGCGGGCCCAGGTATGCGAGGTTGCCCGTCTGGGGCAGGATCGTGCCGACGACGAACGAGGTGTCGACCTCGCCGCCCTCGGTGGGGCCGGTCGAGCCGCCTGCCGAGCCGGACGGGGTGGGCGAGCCACCACCGGCACAGGCTGCGAGCAGCAGGACGCCGGCGGTTGCGGCGCCGAGGGCCGCGGCACGACGGGGGTGCTGCCCCTTGGTGCGGAGGAAGGACTGCATTGTGCTCCTAAATTCCTACTGGAGGACGCGCGCTGGTACGCGTGTTGGCACAACAGTAGGCGAGCCCCCGACCGAAAACGGCCGTTCCGCGTTACGTCCTGGTAACGGTCTTGGCGCGAACGACGTGACCTTCCGGAGTCCTGCGGCATTCCTGAGCCCTGCTCACAAGCGTCGGGAGTAGGCGCGTTCGCGCGGATGCCCAGGCGGTCCGCGCTACCGTTGCCGCCACTGCGAGAGGGAGCCATGGGACTGTTCGGCGACAAGGAATCCAGCGGCGACGCCCGCGTGGTCGTGCCGGTGCCGGTCGCGGCGCCGACGGTGTGGGGCGACAGCTTCGGCCGCTTCGCGACCCGCGCGCTGCAGGGCATCATCCTGGTGGTTGCCATCGCGGGCATCGTCTTCGCGATGACGCAGCTGACGCTCGTGACGATCCCCGTGACCATCGCGCTCATCCTGGCATCGGCCTTCGCGCCGGTGATGCGCTGGATGCGTCGCCGCGGCGTGCCGAGCTGGCTCGCGACCACGATCTCGCTCGTCGCGATCGTCGCCGTGCTGAGCGGCGTCGGCTGGCTGATCGTGAACGCCGTGCGCTCGCAGTCTGCCGAGCTCGTGGAGCGCGCGTCCGGCGGCATCGACCGGGTGCTGGAGTGGGTCTCGACCCTGCCGTTCGCGCCCACCCCCGAGCAGATCCAGCAGGCGCGCGAGGCCGTCGTGGGCTTCCTCACGAGCGCCCAGTTCGGCTCCGGCGCCGCCGCCGGCGCCGCCGCCGCCGCGAACTTCCTCACCGGCTTCGCGCTCATGGTGGTCGTGCTCTTCTTCTTCCTCAAGGACGGTCCGCGCATCTGGGAGTTCCTGCTGCGCCCCTTCGAGGGCGAGCGGTACGCGCGCGGCAAGCGCATCGGCGCCAAGACGGTCGAGACGCTCGGCGGCTACGTGCGCGGCACCGCGGTCGTCGCGGCCGTGGACGCCATCGGGATCGGCGTCGTGCTCGCCATCGCGCAGGTGCCGCTCGCGCTGCCGCTCGCGGTGCTCGTCTTCCTGCTCGCCTTCGTGCCGCTCGTGGGCGCGACCATCGCGGGCGCGCTCGCCACGCTCGTCGCGCTCGTCGCCAACGGCCCGGTCGTCGCGCTCGTCGTGCTCGGCGCGGTCGTCGTCGTCAACCAGCTCGAGGGCAACTTCCTGCAGCCCGTCGTCATGGGCAGGTCGCTGCGGCTGCACGCGCTCGTGATCCTCATCGCGCTCACGATCGGCACCGTGCTCGGCGGCATCGTCGGCGCCGTGCTGTCGGTGCCGATCGCGGCCGTCGCGTGGGGCATCGTGCAGGTCTGGGACGGCGACGATCGGCCGGCGCGCATGTTCCGCCAGAAGCGGCCGGAGGTCGCCTAGCCCGAGCGGCGCCCTCTCGCGTCAGGCTGCGCGCGGCCTCGCGCGGTGCCCCCGGATGTGCCGGCCGAGCAGGTCCGCCGACACCAGCACGAGCGACGCCCAGACGAGCGCGAAGCCGATCCAGCGCTCGAGCGGCATCGGCTCGAGCATCACGAACGCGCCGAACAGGAACGAGATGATCGGCGCGAGGTACTGCGTGAACGCCAGGGCCGTCAGGGAGATGCGACGGGCGGCCGACGCGAAGGCGAGCAGCGGGATGGCCGTGACGAGGCCGAGCAGGGCGGTGCCCCAGATGCCGGCGGCACCGTTGGCGCCGACCGTCAGCCCGTGCGCGGCAATGGCGACGCCCATCATGACGAGCGACGCGGGGAGCGCCGCGACCGTCTCGATCGTGAAGCCCGAGAGCGCATCCACCGAGCCGCCGACGCGCTTCTTGATGAGGCCGTAGATGCCGAACGACACCGCGACGGTGAGCCCGATCCACGGCACCTCGCCGTAGCCGATCACCATCACGAGCACGCCGAGCGCCCCGAGGCCGACGGCGACCCACTGCACCGGTCGCAGCCGCTCCCCGAGGAAGAGCACGGCCAGCACGACGCTCACGAGCGGGTTGAGGAAGTAGCCGAGGCTCGTCTCGAGCACGCGGTCGGAGAGCACGCCGAGGAAGAAGGCGGTCCAGTTGACGAGCACCGCGAAGCCGGCGAGCACGAGCGACCCGGTGTCGCGGCGGCTGCGCAGCACGGCGGCGAGGCGGCCCCAGCCGCGCGTCGCCGCGACGAGCGCGAAGGCCACCACGACCGACGCGATCACGCGCCAGCCGATGAGCTCGAAGCCGTCGATGCCGCGGGTCAGCTGCAGGTAGATCGGGACGACGCCCCAGAACGTGTACGCGAAGATCGCGTACCAGAGCCCGGTGGTCGTGCGCGGCTCGCTCATCGCTCCTCCTGGAACGGCGAAGGCGGCGCCCCCACGAGGGGGCGCCGCCGACGGGATCGTCGCTGGGTCAGCGCTCGACGATGGCGAGCACGTCGCGAGCCGAGAGCACGAGGTACTCGTCGGCGCCGAACTTCACCTCGGTGCCGCCGTACTTGGAGTACAGCACCTTGTCGCCGACGGCGACGTCGATCGGAACGCGGTTGCCGTTGTCGTCGATGCGACCGGGGCCCACTGCCACGACCTCGCCCTCCTGGGGCTTCTCCTTGGCGGTGTCAGGGATGACGAGACCGCTCGCGGTCGTCGTCTCTGCCTCGACCTGCTTGATGACGATGCGGTCCTCGAGCGGCTTGATGGAAACCGACACGGTTGCCTCTTTCTTGTCAGACTCTGGGGCGCGTCCGGACGGGCCGGACGCCAGAGCAAGCCTAGGCGGTCGGCTGGCACTCGGTCAACATGAGTGCCAGCGATCCCGCCGCCGGACGCCCTCGCGGGCGGCGCGGCGCCGCGCCGGTGCTTGGATGGAGCGATGGACGCCGAGGAGCTGCGACTGCTGCTGTCGAAGGACGGGCTCGCGCTGCTCGAGCGCGCGGAGGCGCAGCTCGACGACCGCTCGGACGTCGTCCGCGAGGTGTCGCGGCTGCGCGCCGACGGCCACGCGCCGGCGCTCGTCGCCGCGGTGCTGTCGCAGGCGCGGCTGCGTCGCCGGGCGCGGGCGAAGTTCGGCGAGTTCGCCGCCGGGATGCTCTTCACGGAGGCCGGGCTCGAGCAGGCGACCCGCCTCCGCGTCGCCGCGCACCACGCCGGCAGGATGCGCCGGGCGGGCATCGTCTCGGTCGCCGACCTCGGCTGCGGGATCGGGGCGGACGCGCTCGCGTTCGCGACGCTCGGCCTGGAGGTCACCGCCGTCGAGCGCGACGAGGCGACCGCCGCGATCGCCGCGTTCAACCTCGCCGCGTGGCACGCGACCGTGCTCCACGGCGACGCGCTCGAGACGCCGGTCGACGCCGAGGCGCTGTGGTTCGACCCCGCCCGTCGCGACGGCGCACGCCGGCTCAACGACCCCGCGGACTGGTCGCCGGCCCTCGACGCCGTCTTCGCCCGCGCCGGAGCGCAGCCGACCGGCGTCAAGCTCGCGCCCGGCATCGATCGCGCCCTGCTGCCGGCGGATGCCGAGCACCAGTGGGTCACGGACGGCCTGGAGACGGTCGAGGCGGTCGTGTGGACCGGGGCGCTCGCGCGCCCCGGCGTCGCCCGCAGCGCGCTCGTGCTGAGCGACGACGGCGCGGAGGAGCTGACCGGCGAGGCGAGCCATCCGGAGCCGGGCGAGCTCGGCGAGTGGCTCTACGAGCCCGCCGGCGCGGTGATCCGCGCGGAGCTGATCGGCGCGCTCGCCGACCGCCTCGGCGCCACCGGGGTGAGCGACGGCATCGCCTACCTCTCGGCCGACCGCCACGTCGAGACGCCGCTCGCGCAGGCGTTCCGCGTGCGCGAGACGCTCTCCCTCGACGAGCGGCGCATCGCGCAGCGGCTGCGCGAGCTCGGCATCGGCGAGCTCGAGATCAAGAAGCGGGGCGCCGACGTCGACCCGGCCGCGCTGCGCAAGCGGCTCAAGCTCAAGGGCGACGGCCGCGCGACGCTCATCGCGACGCGCGTGGGCGGGCGGCACCGGGCGATCCTGGCCGATCGCCCATGACGCCCATGACACCCGTCACCCCCTGAGCGCGACAGAGCCCGCGACCGTTCGGCCGCGGGCTCCGTCGTGCGTGGGCTGCTACATCTGCCCGATCGCGATGAGGTACGGGATCCAGCTCACCAGCAGGATCACGATCACGACGATCGAGATCACGGTCGCGACGACGCCGGCGAGCGCCGCGATGAGCGGCCACGGCTTCGCCTCGGGGTTCTTCTTCATGGCGACGAAGCCGAGGATCGCGCCGACGATGCCGCCGAGCAGGCCGATGCCGCTCATGAAGGCACCGATGAGGCTGAGGCCCGACACGATGAGCGCGGCGATCGTGATGCCCTTGAGCTTCTTCTGGCCCGGCTGCGCGAAGCCCTGCTGGCCGTAGCCGGCGGCGGGGTCGCTGTAGCCGGTCTGCTGCCCGTAGGCGGGCTGCTGGCCGTACGGCTGCTGGCTGTAGCCCTGCTCGGCGGGCGCCGACGGCTGGGCGTAGGACTGCCCGTAGGCGGGCTGCTGGCCGTAGCCCTGCTCGGCCGGCTGCTGGCCGTAGGACGGCTGCTGGCCGTAGCCCTGGTCGGGCGTCGAGGCCTGGCCGTAGGACGGCTGCTGACCCTGCTGCTGGCCGTAGGCGGGAGCGCTCGAGCCGAAGCCCTGCGCGTCCTGCGACGGCGCCTGGCCGTACGACGGCGCCTGGCCGTAGCTCGGGGCCTGACCGTAGGACGGGGCCGACTGGCCGGCGTCGGGTGCCTGGCCGAACGACGGCGACGGCTGGGCCTGCTGGCCGAAGTCGGCGGCGGGCTGGGCGCTGTCGGCGGAGTCGCCGGCGGCACCCTCCTGGTCGGGTCGACGGAATCGGCCGTCGGCCGGTGGGAACTGGTCGCTCACGGGATCCTCCTTGCGATGCGCGACTGCGCGAGCACCACCGTACCCTGGTCAGGCGCGAGGAATCCTAGATTCCGCCCGGCGATCCGCGCCCCTCGAGGCGCGATCAGGACCGACCCGGCGCTCGGCGCCGCGTCAGAGGCCCGAGGCGGGCAGCTGCTCCACGATCGTGACGATCATCGCGATGCCCGCGACCGTCGCGGCGATGAGCCCCACGAGCGTGACGGCGCCGAGCACGATCGACCAGATCGCGAGCAGCCGGCCGTCGTCGCCCGTGCGCCGGATCTGCGCGAGCGCGATGGCGCCGAGCACGATCGCGGCGATGCTGCCGAGGCCGAGGAAGATCGTCGTCCCGGCCGCAGCGGCGATGATGGCGAGGACCGCGAGCAGGTTGGTCCTGGGTCCGGGATGCGTCGGCGCCGACCACGCCTGCTGCGGGACCGGGGGCCAGGCCGCGGGCTGCTGCGGCGGCGCGCCCCAGCCCTGCTGCTGCCATGCGGTCGCGCTCATGCTGTGCCCCCTCGACGGATCCCGGCTCCCGATCCTGCCAGGCCGGCCTGTGCATCCGCCGCACCCAGCGACGCGCGGGGCTCGCCGCGGGGCGTCAGCGCACCTGCACCGTGCTCGCCTCGAGCGTCGACTCGGCCGCGAAGCCCGCCGAGCTCGGGGCGTCCCCGCGCGCGACGAGCATCGCGCCCACCGCGGCGATCATGGCGCCGTTGTCGGTGCAGAGGTCGAGCGGCGGGATGCGCAGCGCGACGCCGGCGTGGGCGGCCCGCTCCGCGGCGACCTCGCGCAGCCGGCGGTTCGCGACGACGCCACCGCCCAGGAGCAGGCGCGGGATGCCGTGCTCGGCGCACGCGTCGAGCGCCTTCGAGACCAGCACGTCGACGACGGCCTCGCGGAAGCTCGCCGCGACGTCGGCGACCGGGAGCGGCTCGCCCGCTGCCTCGGCGCGCTCGACGTGCCGGGCGACGGCGGTCTTGAGCCCCGAGAACGAGAAGTCCCACCGGTGCCGGTCGCGGTCCTTCGGCGCGGTGAGCCCGCGTGGGAAGCGGATCGCCTCGGCGTCCCCGTCGACGGCGGCCGCGTCGATCGAGGGGCCGCCCGGGTAGGCGAGGCCCAGCAGCCGCGCGGTCTTGTCGAACGCCTCGCCCGCGGCGTCGTCGATCGTCTCCCCCAGCAGCTCGACGTCGCCGGCGAGGTCGCGCACGAGCAGCAGTGACGTGTGGCCGCCGGAGACGAGCAGGGCGATCGTCGGCAGCTCGAGCGGCTCGCCCGAGAGCACGTCTGCGGCGACGTGCCCGACGAGGTGGTTGACGCCGTACAGCGGCAGCTCGCGCGCCGTCGCGAGGCCCTTCGCGGCGCCGATCCCGACCATGAGCGCACCCGCGAGCCCGGGGCCCGCGGTCACCGCGACGGCGTCGATGTCGTCGAGCGTCATCGACGCGTCCGCGAGCGCCGCGCGGATGGTCGGCTCCATCGCCTCGAGGTGCGCGCGGGCGGCGATCTCGGGCACGACGCCGCCGAAGCGCGCGTGCAGGTCCATCGACGACGCGATGCGGTTCGCGAGCAGCTCGGTGCCGCGCACGATGCCGACACCGGTCTCGTCGCAGCTCGTCTCGATGCCGAGCACGACCGGCCCGCTCACGATCGCGTCCGCTTCATCACCACGGCATCCACGTCCTCCGGCTGGTAGTAGCGCGGTCGCACCCCGATCTCGACGAAGCCGGCGGAGGCGTAGAGGCCGCGGGCCACGTCGTTGTCGGCGCGCACCTCGAGGAACAGCTCGCGCACGCCGCGCCGCTCGGCCTCGACGAGCAGCTCGGTGAGCAGCGCCCGGCCGATGCCGCGGCCGCGCGCGTCGTCGGCGACCGCGATCGTCTGCACGTCGCCCTCGACGCCCACGGCGCGCAGGCCCGCGTAGCCGAGCGCGCGTCCCTCGTCGTCGACGGCGAGGATGTAGCGGCCCCACTCGCTCGCGATCTCGGCCTGCATCGTCGCAGGCTCCCAGGCGCTCGCCGGGAAGGCGGCGCGCTCGAGCGCCATGATCGCGTCGAGGTCGGCCTCGCCGGCGGTGCGGATCCGGACGCCGGCGACGGGCTGCGCGCCGCTCACTGGCTCACCCGCTTCGGGCCGGCCGACGGCACCGCATCGGCGTCGCGGAGGTAGAGCGCCTCGGGCACCTCGAGGGCGCCGCGCGCCGCCGCCCGGGCGAGCATGGCGGCGTCGACGGCGTCGGCATCGATCCTCGGTACGAGCGCGTGCTCGCCGGCTGGCGCCGGCACGGCGTCGGCCGGCGCCAGGTGCGGGCCGTCGGCCACGAGCCCGTCGACGACCACGCTCCACGCGCGCTCGCGGCGCCGCACATCCGTCGTCACCTGCGCCGTGCCCTCGGTGATGCCGGCGTGGCTCGCGATGCCGCGGCATGGCACGCCCAGGCCGAGCGCGGCGGCGCGCGCCGCGGCGATGCCGACGCGGAGCCCCGTGAAGGCGCCCGGGCCCATGCCTGCGACGACGAGCGCGATGCGGTCGCGGCGGCCGTCGAGCGCGCGCTCGAGCATGCCGCCCAGGTGCTCGGCGTGCCGGCGCGTGTCGTCGGCCTGCTCGCGGAACACCACGTCGTCGCCGTCGACGACGGCCACCGACGTGCCGAGGGAGGTGTCGATCGCGAGGATCACGCTGCGCTCCCGTCTGCCGTCGAGGTGGCTCTGGTCGAGGTGGCTGCGGCCGGGGCGGCCGAAGCGGATGCTGCGCCGCGCGCGAGCGAGCGGATGCGGGCGGCATCCCAATCCTGCCCGTGCCCGCGCAGGCGCACGAATCGGGGCTCGTGGTCGTCAGCGTCGTCGCCGTCCGCGTCGTCGTCGGCGGCGCCGCGGGCGAGCTCAACGCGCAGCCACGAGTCGAGCGCGTGCTCGAGCGGCGCGCCCCACTCGGCCACGGTGATGGCGCCGTCGAGGTCGAGGTCGAGGTCGTCGAGCTGCGCCTCGTCGCCGGCGCCGCCCTCCTGCAGGCGATAGGCGTCGACGTGCTGCAGGTCGGGGCCCGCGTCGGTGCGGTGGGTGCGCGCGATGACGAACGTGGGGCTCTGCACCGTGCCGTGGGCGCCGAGCGCGCGGCCGATGCCGCGCGTGAGCGTCGTCTTGCCCGCGCCGAGCGGTCCGATGAGCAGCACCGCGTCGCCGGCCCGCAGCGCGCTGCCGATCCGCTCCCCCAGCGCCTCCATCGCGTCGGCGTCGGGCACGACGCCCGCGACCTCGACGGCGACGCGCGGGCCGATCATGCCGGTCAGCTCTGGCGCGGCCGCCAGCTCGAGCGCGACGGGATCGCCGACCTCCGCGAGCTGGTCGCCGATGTCGAGCACGACCTGGTCCATCGCGACGCGGCCGCGGATGGGGTGCGCGACGCCGCCGAGCTCGACCGGCCTGCCGGCAGCGGCGCGCGCGACGCCATCGGCGTAGCCGGCGCCGACGAGCGCGAGCGTCGTCTCGGCCGCCGTGACGTGCTCGCCGCCGTACGAGACGCCGAGCCCGGGCTCGACGCGCTTGACGCCGATGACCTCCGCGAGCAGCCGCCGCGGCTCGCCCTCGAGGTCGAGCTCGAGCACTCGGCGCGGGGCGAGCGCCGGCCCCGCCGCGACGACGCCCGCACCCCGGGCCGCACCGCCCATCCGGGTCACGACCTCGTAGCCGATCGTGCCGGCCGCGGCGGCCCAGGCGTCGGCACTCGGCTCCCCGCGCGCCGGGTCGCCCCAGAGCACGCCGTCGCCGTCGAGCGCCGGCTCGACGCGCAGCTCGCCCGCGCCGACCGCGACGACGCGCGCCGCCTGCCCCTCGACCACGACCGGGGCGCCGAGCGCGGGCAGCAGCCCGTCGTCGAGCCCGACGGGGGCAGAGCCGCCGACGAATGCGGCGCGGACGCGCATCGCGGGCACGAGCCCGAGCACCGCGGCCCCGGCGCCGTCGCCCGCCGCGGGCCCGAGCGGGTCGATGCCGTAGGCGGCCATGCCGATGCGCACCATGTCGAAGCGCGCCTGGGGGATGCCGAGGGCGCCCGCGGAGTTCGCGAGGTGCCGCAGCTCGAGGCCGAGCGGGGCAGCGGCGTCGAGCGCCGCCTCGAAGTCGCGCAGCTGGGCGAGGTCGGCCTCGGCGCTCGTGCCGGCGAGGTGCGACATCGCGCCGCGGATGCGCGCGCCGCCGTCGGCGAGGACGATCGCCCGGCGGATGGCGTCGGCGCGGTCGCCGCGCGCGATGCCATTGCGGCCGAGGCCCGTGTCGAGCTTCAGGTGGATCGTCGCGCCCCCGGCCGCGGCGGCCTCGAGCTGCGCGATCGAGCTGACGGCCACCTCGATGCCGTGCCGCGCGGCGATCCGGAAGTCGACGCCCGGGCCGTGCAGCCACGCGAGCACCGGCGCGTCGATGCCTGCGTCGCGGAGCGCGAGCGCCTCGGCGAGGTCGACGACGCCGAGCATGGCCGCACCGCCGTCGAGCATCGCCCGGGCCGCCACGACCGCCCCGTGCCCGTAGCCCGCCGCCTTCACGACGCCGCAGACGGGCACGCCGACGCGCGCCGCGAGCGTGCGGACGTTCGCCGCGATCGCGGCGCCATCGACCTCGACGAGCATCAGGACTCCGCGATGACCGTCGCGGTCGCGATGCCGGCGTCGTGGCTCATCGAGACGTGCAGGCGCGCGACACCGATCGCCGCGGCGCGCTCGGCCGCGGTGCCGCGCAGCTCGAGCGACGGCTCGCCGCCCGGCCCCTGCACGACGACGAGGTCGATCCAGCGCATGCCCGCGTTCGCGCCGAGGGCCTTCAGGGCGGCCTCCTTCGCCGCGAAGCGCGCGGCGAGCGAGTGCGGGGCGCGCTCCCGGCCGTCGACGACGAGCTCGTCGGGCGCGAAGAGCCGCTCCTTGAGCCGCGGCGTGCGGGTGACGGCGCGCTCGAAGCGGGCGAGGTCGACGATGTCGACGCCCAGCCCGACGATCACGAGCCGACCCCGTGCATCCTCAGCCGATCCGGCTCACTCGACCGTGACCGACTTGGCGAGGTTGCGCGGCTGGTCGACGTCGAGCCCCTTCGCGGTGGCGAGCTCGAGGGCGAAGACGTGCAGCGGCACGACCTGCAGCACCGGCTCGAGCATCGGGAGGGTGAGCGGCACGCGCAGCACGACGTCGGCGTACGGCAGCACGGCCGCGTCGCCGGCCTCGGCGACCGCGATGACGCGAGCGCCGCGAGCGCGGATCTCCTGGATGTTCGACACGATCTTCGAGTGCAGCAGCGGCTCGTTGCGCGGGCTGGGCACGACGACGAAGACGACCTGCCCCGGCTCGATGAGCGCGATCGGGCCGTGCTTCAGCTCGCCGCCGGCGAAGCCCTCCGCGTGGATGTAGCTGATCTCCTTGAGCTTGAGCGCACCCTCGAGCGCCACCGGGTAGCCGACGTGGCGGCCCAGGAACAGCACCGAGCGGGTGTCGCTCATCCAGTGCGCGAGCTCGTGCACCGAGCCCTGGTCGGCGAGCACCTGGCGCAGCTCGTCGGGCAGCTCGCGCATCTCGGCGACGACCTCGGCGATCGCCTCGTCGGTCATGGTGCCGCGCACTTTCGCGAGGTGCAGGCCGAAGAGCAGCTGGCCGATGACCTGCGCGAGGAAGGCCTTCGTCGACGCGACCGCGACCTCTGGGCCGGCGTGCGTGTAGAGCACCGCCTCCGACTCCCGCGGGATGGTGGCGCCCTGCGTGTTGCAGATGGAGAGCGTGCGGGCGCCGCGCGATGCGGCGTGCTGGACCGCCATCTTCGTGTCCATGGTCTCGCCCGACTGCGAGATCGAGATGACGAGCGTGCGCTCGTCGAGGAACGGGTCGCGGTAGCGGAACTCGTGCGCGAGGTCGACCTCGACCGGGATGCGCGCCCACGTCTCGATCGCGTACTTGCCGACCAGGCCGGAGTAGGCCGCGGTGCCGCACGCGACGATGACGATGCGGTCGATGCCGCGCAGCACCTCGGCGTCGAGCACGCCGAGCTCGCCGAGGTCGACGCCGTGGTCGGTGAGGCGGCCGCGCATGGTGTTCTCGACCGCCTCGGGGCCCTCCGAGACCTCCTTGGCCATGAACGACGACCAGCCGCCCTTGTCGGCGGCCGACGCATCCCAGTCGACGTCGAAGCGCTTGGCCTCCGACGGGTTGCCCTCGAAGTCGATGACGGTCGCGCTGTCGTCGGTGATGGTGACGATCTGGTCGTTGTCGAGCGCCGCGGCGTGCGGCGTGAACTTCACGAACGCGCTCACGTCACTGCCGAGGAAGTGCTCGCCCTCGCCGTAGCCGACGAGCAGCGGGGAGTTGTGCGAGGCGCCGACGACGACGCCCGGCTGCTCTGCATGCATCGCGAGCAGCGTGAACTGCCCCTCGAGCCGCCCGACGGTGCGCTGCATCGCCGTGGTGAGGTCGCCGGTGTCGCGGTAGGCGCGGCCGAGCAGCTTCGCCGCGGCCTCGGTGTCGGTCTCGCTCGAGAACGTCTCGCCCGCGGCCTCGAGCTCGGCGCGCAGCGCGGCGAAGTTCTCGATGATGCCGTTGTGGATGAGCGAGAGCCTGCCCTCGTCGCCGAGGTGGGGGTGGGCGTTCTCGTCGGTCGGGCCGCCGTGGGTCGCCCAGCGCGTGTGGCCGATGCCGGTCGTCGAGGCGGGCAGCGGCGCGTCCTCGAGGCTCGAGCGCAGCACGGCGAGCTTGCCGCCCTTCTTGCGCAGCGCGATCCCGTCGCCGTCGATCACCGACACGCCTGCGCTGTCGTAGCCGCGGTACTCCAGCCGGCTCAGCCCCTCGAGGAGCACCTCGACCGTGCCGCGATCACCGGTGTAGCCCACGATTCCGCACATGGACCCGATCCTAGCGGCGGTAGGCTCGCCACCGATGTCGCACCCGATCCAGTCGCCGTTCGTCGAGATCGAGCGTGCCGATTGGGCACGCCTCGCGCCCCGCATGCCGAACCCCCTCACCGAGGAGGAGGTGCGACGGCTCCGGGGCACCGGCGACCGGCTCGAGCTGCGAGAGGTCGCCGAGGTCTACCTGCCGCTCTCGCGGCTCGTCAGCCTCTACCAGGAGTCGGCCTCGCGGCTCCACCGGGAGACGACCTCGTTCCTCGGCGCGACCGCCCAGCCCACCCCCTTCGTCATCGGCGTGGCCGGCTCGGTCGCGGTCGGCAAGTCCACCACCGCGCGCCTGCTCAAGGAGCTGCTGCGGCGCTGGGAGGGCTCGCCCAAGGTCGACCTGCTGACGACCGACGGCTTCCTGCACCCGAACCGGGTGCTCGAGGAGCGCGGCCTCATGCAGCGGAAGGGCTTCCCGGAGTCGTACGACCGGCGGGCGCTGCTCGGCTTCGTCTCGCGCGTGAAGTCGGGCGAGGCCGAGGTGCGGGCGCCCGTGTACTCGCACCTCACCTACGACATCGTGCCGGGCGAGGAGGTCGTGGTGCGCCGCCCCGACATCCTCATCGTCGAGGGCCTCAACGTGCTGCAGCCGCCGCCCTCCGGCTCGCACCTCGCGGTCTCGGACCTGTTCGACTTCTCGATCTTCGTGGACGCGCGCACGAGCGCGATCCGCGAGTGGTACGTCGACCGCTTCTTCGCGCTCAAGGCGAGCGCCTTCCAGGACCCGCAGTCGTACTTCCACCGGTTCGCCGACATGTCGGACGCGAAGGCGCGCGCCTACTCGCAGGACGTCTGGGACTCCATCAACGGCCCGAACCTCGTCGAGCACATCCTGCCGACGCGGCCGCGCGCCGACCTCGTGCTGCGGAAGGCCGACGACCACACGATCCGCAGCGTGCTCCTCCGCAAGGTCTGAGTCGCCGCCTCCCGTCCCCGAGTGGTCACTCCCGCACCTGACTGGTCACTCCGGCACCTGACTGGTCACCCCGGCACCTGACTGGTCACCCCCAGACCTGACTGGGCCCTCTGGAATGTGAGTGGTCACTACCGCACCTGAGTGGTCACTCCCGGATGTGAGTGGTCACTCCCGCGCGCGAGTGGTCACTCCGGGAGGTGAGTGGTCACTCCCCGCGTGAGTGGCGCCTCCCGAGTTCGAGACGATCGGCCGGGATGCCGTGACACACCCACCGGGAGCATCACTCACCCACCGCACCGGTCCACCCACTTTCCCGGATGGGTTCCGGCGGTCCACACATCCGAGACCGGCGGGTGCACGTGCCATTCACCCACCGGAGCGACCACTCACCCACCGGAGTGACCGCTCACCCACCGGAGTGACCACTCACATGCAGGAGTGACCACTCACAAGCAGGAGTGACCACTCAGATGCGGGGAGTGACCACTCAGGCTGCCGCTACGGGCTCGGGATCCCCTCGACGATCGCCGGGGACCTCGAGGCGCGCGGCCGGTCGATCTGCCCGAGCTTGACGAGCACGACGCCGGCGATGATCGCGGCCGCGCCGACCCACTGCATGCCGCTCGGCAGCAGCGCGAGCAGCAGCGCTGTCCAGAGGATGCCGAACATGGGCTCGGCGTAGCCGACGAAGCTCGCGAGCGTCGCGCCCAGGCGGCGGGCGCCGAGGATGCCGAGCGTGTACGCGGCCGCGGTCGCCACCAGGATCAGCAGCGCCACCGCGACCCACATCGGCACGGTGCTGCCGGCGAGCTCGACGGGGCCGGTCGTGGCGACGAAGGGCAGCAGCCCGGTGGCGGAGGCGATGCCGAGCACGATCGCACCCACCGCGAGCCCGAGGCCCGCGAGCGCGATCGGCGGCAGCTCGGAGTCGGCCTTCGACGCGGCCGCCCAGTAGGCCGCGTTGCCGACCGCGGCGCCGAGCGCGAGCAGCACCCCGACCGGGTGCAGGGCCGTGCCGCCGACGCCCGAGACGAGCGCGAGCCCGACGAGTGCGACGAGCGCTCCCACGATGGTGAGCAGCGCCGGCGCGCGCCGGGTCGCGAGCCACGTCACGGCGACGAGCAGCACCGGTCCGAGGAACTCGATGAGCAGGGCGAGCGCGGGCGAGATGTAGGCGACCGCGCTGAAGAAGGCGAGCTGGCAGAGCGCGACGGCGAGCAGGCCGAGCACGAGCACCTCGCGCCACGAGCGCAGCACCGCGCCCCAGCGACCGCGCAGCAGCCACAGGGTGGGCGCGAGCAGCACGAGCGCGCCGCCCGCGATGCGCACGAGCGTCACCGCGCCGGAGCTCCACCCGGCCTCGAGCAGCGAGGCGGCGAGGATGCCGGAGACGCCGAAGGTGGCGGCGCTCGTGAGCGCGAACGCGAGTCCCAGTGGACGTCGAGGATGCATGGGCCGCTCGCAGGGGTTCCGGGGCTACGATCGTGCTCACCAGGGCGGGCACCGGTCACGGCCGTCGGCCCTGACAGTCGTGAGCCTAACCGAGGGAACACCCGTGTCGATGCCGTACCCCCGCGAGCTCGTGCGGTCGCTCGAGTTCATCGCCGAGGTCTGCAACCGGCGCCGCGACGGACAGCTGCGGACCGCCGCGAGCCTGCGCGAGGTGTGCCTCGAGTGGGGCGTCCCCGGCGTCAGCCGGCTGAGCAGCGCGGATGCGGCGGCGACGTGGGCGTACGTGCCCACCGTCGAGCGCCTGTGGGACGGCGGTCGCGACGAGGTCGCCGCGCTCGTGAACCGCGTCTTCCGCGACACCGGCGCTCGCCCGCAGCTCGTGCGCCACGACGACTACGACTGGCACCTGCACGGGCTGCCGCCCGGCGCGCCGATCGCCGACTCGCTCGTCGTCAACGCCGCGATGGCGATCGTCGACCTCGTCCGCGCCGACGACATGGCGCGCTGCAAGCGCTGCGGCGACGACCGCTGCGACCGGATGTTCCTCGACCAGTCGCGCAACCGCTCGCGCCGGTTCTGCTCGACCACCTGCCAGTCGCGCACCAACGTGGCGGCGTTCCGGGCGAGGCACGCGTAGCGCGATTGCCAGGTATCGGCGTCCAGCGGAGCCGTGCCATCCTTGTCGACCATGGCGACCACCACGACTGACGGGCCGGCTTCCGGGACGAAGCTCAAGCGCGGCATCACGACGCTGCTCCTCTTCTTCTTCATCGTCGGCGACACCCTCGGGGCCGGCATCTACACGCTCGTCGGCAGGATGGCGGGTGACGTCGGCGGCGCGATCTGGATACCGCTCATCCTCGCCCTCGTGCTCGCGCTGCTGACCGCGGGCACCTACGCGGAGCTCATCACGAAGTACCCGCACGCGGGCGGCGCCGCGCGCTTCGCGGAGCGCGCCTTCGACAAGCCGTACGTGACCTTCCTCATCGGCTTCCTCATGCTCTCGTCGGGCATCACGACGTCGGCGGCGCTCGCCAACGCGTTCGCGGGCGACTACCTGCAGGCGCTCGTCCCGGGCATCTCGCCGATCCCCGTCACGCTCGTCTTCATCGCGCTGCTCGTGCTCGTCAACATCCGGGGCGTGCGCGAGTCGCTCATGGCCAACGTCGGGGCGACGCTCATCGAGATGACCGGTCTCATCATCATCATCGCGGTCGCCGCGATCGTGTTCGGCTCCGGCAACGGCGACCCGTCGCGCCTCACCACCTTCGCGGAGGGCGTGCCGCCGCTCACCGGCGCGTTCGCCGCCACGATCACCGCCTTCTTCTCGTTCCTCGGCTTCGAGGCCGCGGCGAACATGGCCGAGGAGGTCAAGGATCCGAGCCGGTCCTACCCGCGCGCGCTCTTCGGCGCGATCCTCACGGCCGCCGTCGTCTACCTGCTCATCGCGGTCGGCGCCGCGATCGTCGTGCCGATCGACCAGCTCGCGACCTCCGAGGGCCCGCTGCTCGAGGTCATCGACGCCTCCGGCCTGGCGTTCCCGCCGTGGCTCTTCGCGATCATCGCGCTCGTCGCGATCGGCAACGGCGCGCTGCTGTTCATGGTGATGGCCTCGCGCGCCACCTACGGCCTCGCCGAGGCGAAGCTGCTGCCGAGGGCGTTCGGCGCCGTGCTCTCCGGCCGCCGCACCCCGTGGGTCGCGATCGTCGTGGTCGGTGCCGTGACGATGGCGATGTCGTTCATCGGCGACGTGGGCACGCTCGCCGACACGACCGTGCTGCTGCTCGTGCTCGTCTTCATCTCGGCGAACGTCTCGGTGCTCGTGCTCAAGAAGGACAAGGTCGCGCACAAGCACTTCACCGCGCCGCGCATCGTCTCGGTGGTCGCGCTCATCGCCTCGATCGCCCTGCTGACGCAGCAGAGCCTGCAGACGTGGCTCATCGCGGGCGCCTACGTCGTCGTCGGCACGATCCTGTTCCTCATCGCCCGCGCCGCCCGCCGCCGCGAGCACCGGCTGGGCACCGGCGAGCCGACCCGCTCCATCCCGCTCGAGTGACGATCGAGGCGGAGGTCCGCTCGGACCTCCGCCTCGATCGGGGTCCGTCGTGGACCGCCGGAGCCGTGCTGGCTAGGCGCTGACGCTCAGCTCGGCCCGCACGAGCGCCGCGAGCTCCTCGGCGATCGTCTGCGCGATGTGGCGCTCCTGCGCCTCGACCATCACGCGCACCATCTTCTCGGTGCCGGAGGGGCGCAGCAGCACGCGTCCGTCGGAGCCGAGCTCGGCCTCCGCCCTCGCGACCGCGTCGGCGATGGGGCGGTTGCCGCGCAGGCCCAGCCGGTCGACGCCGGAGACGTTGACGAGCACCTGCGGGTAGACGGTCATCACCGCGGCGAGCTCTGCGAGCGTCCGCCCGGTCCGCACCATCTCGGCCGCGATCTGCAGGCCGGTGAGGATGCCGTCGCCCGTCGTCGCGTGGTCGGAGAAGATGATGTGCCCGGACTGCTCGCCGCCGAGCGAGAGCCCGTACTCGCCGAGCGCCTCGAGCACGTAGCGGTCGCCGACGGCGGTCTGCACGAGGGCGATGTCGTGCTCGTCCATCGCGACCTTGAGGCCGAGGTTCGACATCACCGTCGCGACGAGCGTGTCCTGCACGAGCAGCCCGCGGCGCTGCTGCGAGACCGCGAGCAGGGCCATGATCTGGTCGCCGTCGACGACACCGCCGTCGGCGTCGATCGCGAGGCAGCGGTCGGCGTCGCCGTCGTGGGCGATGCCGAAGTCGGCGCCCGACGAGCGCACGAGGGCGCGGAGCTGCTCGAGGTGCGTCGAGCCGACCTCGCGGTTGATGTTGACGCCGTCCGGGTCGTTGCCCATGACGGTGACCGTCGCCCCGGCATCCGCGAACGCGCGCGGGCTGACGCCGGCGGCGGCGCCGTGGGCGCAGTCGAGCGCGACGTGCAGGCCGCGAAGGCTCACGTCGAGCGTGCCGAGCAGGTGCACGAGGTAGCGGTCCTCGGCGTCCGAGAAGCGGCGCACCGTGCCGACCTCCGCGCCGATGGGGCGCAGCGGGGTGTCGGTCAGGGCGCGCTCGATCTCGTCCTCGACCGCGTCGGGCAGCTTGCGGCCGCCGCTCGCGAAGAACTTGATGCCGTTGTCGGGCGCCGGGTTGTGCGATGCCGACACCATCACGCCGAAGTCGGCGCGGATGTCGGCAACGAGGTAGGCGGCGGCGGGCGTCGGGATGACGCCGGCGTCCAGCACGTCGACGCCGCTGGACGCGAGTCCCGCCGCGACGGCCGCGGCGATGAACTCGCCGGAGATGCGGGGATCGCGCGCCACGACGGCGACAGGGCGCCGCCCCTCCTGCCGGGCTGTTCGCCCGAGCACGAGTGCGGCGCCCTGTGCCAGCGCCAGCGCCGATTCAGCCGTGATGTCGAGGCCTGCGAGGCCCCGTACTCCATCCGTGCCGAAGAGGCGCGACATCGATCAGCGCTTCGAGTACTGCGGCGCCTTGCGAGCCTTCTTGAGACCGGCCTTCTTGCGCTCGATGACGCGAGCGTCGCGCGAGAGGAAGCCGGCCTTCTTGAGCTCGGCGCGGTTGTTCTCGACGTCGATCTCGTTGAGCGCACGCGCGATGCCGAGGCGCAGCGCGCCGGCCTGGCCCGAGGGGCCGCCGCCCGAGATGCGGGCGATCACGTCGTAGCTGCCCGTGAGCTCGAGGAGCGTGAACGGGTCGTTGATGAGCTGCTGGTGCAGCTTGTTCGGGAAGTAGTCCTCGAGCGTGCGGCCGTTCACCGTGAACGAGCCGGAGCCGGGGACGAGGCGCACGCGGGCGATGGCCTGCTTGCGACGACCGACGGCCTGGCCGCCGATGTTGACGACGCGCGGGGCACGAGGGGCCTCGGCTGCCGGCGTCTCGGTCGAGAAGCTCTCGGGAGCCTCGATGGAGTCTGCGATCTTCGCCATGTCTGGTGTCTCCTCGCGCCCTACTGGGCGACCTGGTCGAACGTGTAGGGGGTCGGCTGCTGCGCCGCGTGCGGGTGCGTCGGGCCTGCGTAGACCTTGAGCTTCTTGATCTGGGCGCGGCCGAGCGAGTTCTTCGGCAGCATGCCGCGGATCGCCTTCTCGACGGTGCGGACCGGGAAGCGGTCGAGCATCTCGGCGTAGCCGACGGCCTTGAGGCCGCCCGGGTAGCCCGAGTGGCGGTAGGCCACCTTCTTGGCGAGCTTCTGCCCCGTGAGCGCCACCTTCTCGGCGTTCACGATGATGACGAAGTCGCCCATGTCCATGTGGGGGGCGAACGTCGGCTTGTGCTTGCCGCGGAGCATGGCAGCCGCGTGGCTGGCCAGGCGTCCGAGGACCACGTCGGTGGCGTCGATGACGATCCAGTCGTGCTGGACGTCGCTCGCCTTGGGCGAGTAGGTGCGAGTCATTGGTGCCTCACTGATCGAATGGATGGTCGTGAATCCCACTCCGAGGTGTTCTGCGCCGCGATGCGGCGGAACGATCCGGTGGAGGGCTCATTCGGGCACGCGCAGGCTGCACGCACCAAGGGTCGAGCCTAGCCGTGCGGACAGCCCCGGGTCAAGCGCGCGGCGCGACCGGTTCAGCGGTCGATCGACGGGTCGTACTGCTCCTCGTCGTCGTGCCAGACGACCTCGACGACCTCCTCGCGGGTCGCGGGCGACTCGAGCGC
The DNA here is from genome assembly GCF_054060915.1 of Agrococcus sp. UYP33. Lineage (NCBI taxonomy): Bacteria > Bacillati > Actinomycetota > Actinomycetes > Micrococcales > Microbacteriaceae > Agrococcus > Agrococcus sp. UYP33. Next base: position 1,527,986 of record NZ_JBSSDR010000001.1, on the reverse strand, counting down.
CTCCCCCTCGATCGGCTCGTCGACCGCGAGGGTCAGGTCGGCGAGCGGGTCGGCGTCGGGCGCGGACGCGGTGAAGCCGTCGGGCACGACGGCCCGATCCTCGGCCGCGACGACCGGCAGCGAGCCAGCGGGGCTCGAGCCCGCACCCGGCGCCGGGGCGCTCGGGGCGCTGCTCGACCGCTGGTCGGCGGCCGGCTCGGCGCCCGCCGAGCTCCACGTGCGCGGGTCCGCGGCGTCGGCCACGCGCATGAGCGACTGCACCTCGGCCATGAAGCCCTGCAGCTGCTGCTGCTGCCAGCGCAGCCCGCGCGCGCGGTCCTCGGCGTCGCGCAGCACGTCCTTCGTGTGGCCCGCGACGGCGTCGACGATCGCCTGCGCTCGCTGCCGGGCCTCGTCGAGCATCGACGACGCGCGCGCCTTCGCGCTCGCCTCGATCTGCGCGGCCTGCGCCTTCGAGAGCCGCTCGTAGGCCTCCGACTGCTCGGCGACGTGCGTCGCGTGGGCGAGCGCGGAGGCGACCTTCTCGTTCGCGTCGGCGGTGATGCGCTCGGCGTGCGCGACGGCCTGGTTGTGCAGCCGCAGGAACTCCTGCTGCGCGTCGTCCTGCCGACGGCTGAGGGCCGCGTCGAGCTCGACCCGGCGGGCCTTGGCCTCGCGCACGACGCGGTCGGCGTCGAGCTTGAGGTCGTCGGTCTCGCGCGTCGCCTGGGCGCGCAGCGCCGCGGCGGCCCGCTCGGCCTCGCCGAGCAGCACCTGCGCCTCGCGGTCGGCCTGCGACACCTTCTCGCCGAGCGAGCCGAGCTCTCCCTCGAGGCGCGCGCGGTGCGCGGTCCGCTCGGTCTCGCTGCGGCGGCGCACGAGCTCCGCCTCGTGCTGCGCCTCCTGCAGCACGCGCTGCGCCTCCTCCTGCGCGTCCCGGCGGATGCGGTCGCGCTCGGCGTTCGCGTCGTCGAGCACGCGCTGCGCCGACGTGGAGGCGTTCTGCACGAGCGTCGACGCCTGGTCCTCGGCGACGCGCAGGATCTCCGAGAAGCGCACGCGGGTCTGGCGGCCGTCCTCGACCTCGCCCTCCTGAGTGTCGCCATCGCCGTCGCCATCGAGCGTCTGCACCTGCTGGGCGAGCCGCAGCATGCGCGCCTCTGCCTGGTCGGCGCGCGCGATGGCCGCGTCGAGGTCCTCGGTGAGGTGCTGCACGGTCGCCTCGTTCGCGAGCGCTGCGGCGTCGCTCTCGCGCCTGGCGTCCTCGAGCGCCGACCGCAGCTCGGCGAGCGCGCCGTCGACCTGCTCGCGGTCGTAGCCGCGGAAGACCTGATCGAACGCTGCCTGCTGCTCCGACATGACCACTCCCGGCTCCCGGCCGACCCGTCGTCGGCCGCCGCCATCCTAAGCCGCGAGCGGATCCGCTGGCAGGCCGATCTGATACCTGGGAGGATGGAGGGACATGACTCCCCACGGCATCATCTTCGACCTCGACGGCACCCTCACCGACTCCAAGGAGGGCCTGCTCGCGAGCCTGCGGCACATGCACGACGCGGTCGGGTGGCCGCAGCCGAGCGATGAGGAGCTGCTCCGCTGGCTCGGCCCGCCGCTCGTGACCGTGCTCGCCGAGGCCGGCAGGACGCCCGACGAGATCGCCGTCGCGCTCACGGCCTTCCGCGCCCACATGGCCGACGGCGGGCTCGTCGACTCGACGCTCTACCCGGGCGTCGACCGGCTCGTCGCCGACCTCGACGAGTCGGGCCGCCCGCTCGCGGTCGCGACGCACAAGATCCAGCGCGACGCCGAAGCGGTCGTCGAGCACTACGCGCTCCGCCACCGCTTCCGCGGCGTCCACGGGCGCATCGACGGCGAGGCCGGCCACTCGAAGGCGCCGGTCATCGAGCGCGCCATGGCGTCGCTGGGGCTGCCGGCCGACCGCGTGGTCATGGTGGGCGACCGCATCAACGACATCGCCTCCGCGCGCGAGCTCGGCGTGCGGAGCATCGGCGTCGCGTACGGCTACGGCGGCCGCGCCGAGCTGGCCGAGGCCGGGGCCGACCGCATCGTCGAGACGGTCGACGAGCTGCGCGAGGCCCTCGCGGGCTGACCGCGCGCCTCAGTCGTCGAGGTCCCTCAGGCGTCGAGGTCTGCGGCGCTGCGACGCGCCCGCGCGCGCTCGGCCTGCGCCGCGAGCTCGTCGTCGGCCGGGTAGCCGACCTCGACGAGCGTGAGCCCGCGGGCGGGCATGAGGCCCGTGAGCGACGATCGGCGCCGCTCGTCGAGCAGGGCGACCGCCTGCGCGAGACCGAGCCTGCCCTCCCCCACGCGCACGCACGCCGCGACGAGCGCGCGCACCATCGAGTGGCAGAAGGCGTCGGCGGTCAGCGACGCCGTGAGCAGCTGCCCCTCGTGCGCCCACGAGAAGGCACGCAGCTCGCGGATGGTCGTGGCGCCCTCGCGCGGCTTGCAGAACGCCGCGAAGTCGCGCAGCCCGACGAGCTCGGCCGCCGTGCGGCGCATGGCGTCGACGTCGAGCGCCTGCGGCACGTGCGCGGCGGTGCGCCGCTCGAGCGGGTCGGCGGGACCGGTGACGATCCGGTAGCGGTACGAGCGCGACACGGCCGAGAAGCGTGCGTCGAAGCCGGCGGGGGCGACCGACGCCGCCCGCACCACGAGGTCGCCCTCGGGCGCCGCGAGCCTCGAGAGCCGGTGCGCGAGGCGCTGCGGCCGCTCAGCGGCGTCCGCGGCGATCGCGACCGGCACGTCGGCGTGCGCGACCTGCCCGCTCGCGTGCACGCCCGCGTCCGTGCGGCCGGCGACCGTCAGCCGCACCGGCTCACGGGCGACCGTCGTGAGCGCGCGCTCGAGCTCGCCCTGGCACGTGCGCAGCCAGGGCTGCGCCGCCCAGCCGGCGAACCCGCTGCCGTCGTAGGCGAGGTCGAGGCGGATGCGCGGCATGCAGCAACCCTATGCACCGAGCATGCGGGGTCGCGCCGCTCGCACAGCGCCCTGGACGGGCCGCGGAGGTCGGCTCGATAGCCTCGCGACATGCCGACGCCCCCGCAGCCCATCGAGGACTACGCCGTGATCGGCGACCGCACCACCGCCGCGCTCGTCGGCCGGGACGGCTCCATCGACTGGCTGTGCCTGCCCCACTTCGACTCCCCCGCGTGCTTCGCCGCCATGCTCGGCGAGCGCGAGCACGGCCGCTGGCGGATCGGCCCGACCGGCCCCGCGACGACCACGCGGCGCTACCTGCCCGGCAGCCTCGTGCTCGAGACCACGCACGAGACGGCGACCGGCACGGTGCGCATCACGGATGCGATGCCGACGGGCGACGACCGCGCCGACGTCGTGCGCATCATCGACGGCGTCGACGGCGTCGTCGAGCTCGAGCAGGACCTCGTCGTGCGCTTCGGCTACGGCCGCGTGCCGCCGTGGTTCCGGCGGATGCGCGAGCACGGCGAGGAGGTGCTCGTGGCGATCGCGGGGCCCGACCGGCTCGTGCTGCGCGGCGCGCCGCTGCCGAGGGCGCACCGGCACGCGCACCGCTCGACCTTCGAGGTGCGCGCGGGCGAGCGCTTCGAGCTCGACCTCTGCTGGCAGCACTCGTGGCTGCCGATCGCCGAGCCCGTCGGCGAGGCGGAGGTCGTGCGCACGACGATCGCCGAGTCGTCCGACTGGCTCGCGAGCCTCGACTACGAGGGCCCCTACCTCGAGGCGGTGCAGACGAGCGTGCTCGTGCTGCGCGCCCTCACCGACGACGCGACGGGCGGCATCCTGGCCGCCCCGACCACGTCGCTGCCCGAGTCGCCCGGCGGCGAGCGCAACTGGGACTACCGCTTCACCTGGCTGCGCGACGCATCGCTCTCGGTCGACGCGATGCTCGCCGTCAGCCTCGACGAGCGCGTGGGGCTGTGGCGCGACTGGCTGCTGCGCGCGATCGCCGGCGACCCGGCCGACATGCGCATCATGTACCGCCGCGACGGCGGGCGGGAGCTGCCGGAGCTCGAGCTCGACCACCTCCCCGGCTACGGCGGCGCGACGCCCGTCCGGATCGGCAACGGCGCCGCCGAGCAGCGCCAGCACGACGTGCTCGGGCAGGTGATGCTGACGCTCGAGCGGCTGCGCGACATCGGGCTCGCCGACACCCTCGACGCCTGGCACCTGCAGCGGGCGCTGCTCGACGAGCTCGCGACGCACTGGGAGCAGCCCGACCACGGCCTGTGGGAGATGCGCGGCGAGCCGCAGCGGTTCACGCACTCGCGCGCCATGATGTGGGCTGCCTTCGACTGCGGGGTGCGCGCGGTCGAGAGCGGCTGCGACGGCGACCCGACGCGCTGGATCGAGCTGCGGGACCTGCTGCGCGACGAGGTGCTGACCCTCGGCTTCGACACCGCCACCGGCTCGTTCCGCCAGCACTACGACACGAGCGAGGTCGACGCGTCGCTGCTGCAGCTGCCGACGATCGGCATCGTCGACGCGCGGGACCCGCGCTTCCTCGGCACGATCGCGCGCATCGAGCGGGAGCTGCTCGTCGACGGGCTGCCGCTGCGGTACCGCGCGACGGGCGTCGACGGCCTCGCCGGGGACGAGCATCCGTTCGTGCTGTGCGCCTTCTGGCTCGTCATCGCCTACGCGCAGTGCGGCCGACTCGACGACGCGCGCGCGCTCATGGAGCGACTCATCGCGCTCCGCAACGACGTCGGGCTGCTCGCCGAGGAGATCGACCCCGCCACCGGCCACCACTGGGGCAACTTCCCGCAGGCCTTCTCGCACCTGGGGCTCGTGCTCGCGGCGGCGGAGATCGCGAAGGCCGAGCGGCGCGCCGGCTGATCGCGCCGCGCACGACGAAGGGCCCCGCTCGCGCGGGGCCCTTCGTCGTGGGGTGGACCTACTTGGTCTCGTCCTTGGCCGGCTCAGCCTCGACGGCCTCGTCGCCCGCCTCGGGCGCCTCGGTGGTCGCGACGTCAGCCGCAGCGGCGTCGGCCTCGGCGGCCTCGGTCGGGTCGACCACGGCATCCTCGACCGGAGCCTCGTCGACCTTGGCCTCCTCGGCCTGCTGGTCGGCGGCTGCCGACGTCGCGGCGGCGGATGCCTTCGACTTCGAGACCTTCTTCTGCACCGGCTCGAGCACGAGCTCGATCTGCGCCATGGGGGCGTTGTCGCCCTTGCGGAAGCCGAGCTTCGTGATGCGGGTGTAGCCGCCCTCGCGCTCGGCGACGAGCGGCGCGATCTCGGTGAAGAGCTCGTGCACGACGCCCTTGTCGCCGATCACGCCGAGCACGCGACGACGCGCGTGCAGGTCGCCGCGCTTGGCGAACGTGATGAGGCGCTCAGCGATCGGGCGGAGGCGCTTGGCCTTCGTCTCGGTCGTCTTGATCGACTTGTGCGTGAAGAGCGCGGCCGCGAGGTTCGCGAGCAGCAGGCGCTCGTGCGCAGGACCGCCTCCGAGGCGGGGACCCTTGGTGGGCTTGGGCATGGTTCGTTTCCCTCTAGTTCTTCAGTCGGCCCGCGTTCAGCGAGCGTCCTCGTCGTAACCGCTGTAGAAGTGCGCGCCGTCGAAGCCGGGCACGGCGTCCTTGAGGGACAGGCCGAGCTCGACGAGCTTGTCCTTGACCTCGTCGACCGACTTCTGGCCGAAGTTGCGGATGTTCATGAGCTGCGTCTCGCTCAGCGCCACGAGCTCGGACACCGTGTTGATGCCCTCGCGCTTGAGGCAGTTGTACGAGCGGACCGACAGGTCGAGCTCCTCGATCGGCGTGGCGAGCTCGCCGGAGCCGATGGCCTCGGCCGGCGCCTGGCCGATCTCGATGCCCTCCGCCTCGGCGTTCAGGTCGCGCGTCAGGCCGAACAGCTCGACGAGCGTGCGACCGGCCGACGCGATGGCGTCGCGCGGCGTGATCGCCGGCTTCGCCTCGACGTCGACGACGAGCGAGTCGAAGTCGGTGCGCTCACCGGCACGCGTCGCGTCGACGCGGTAGGTGACCTTGAGCACGGGCGAGTAGATCGAGTCGATCGGGATGACCCCGGCCTCGGCGAACTCGTCGCGGTTCTGCGCAGCCGAGACGTAGCCGCGGCCGCGCTCGATCGTGAGCTCGAGCTGCAGCTTCGCCGAGTCGTTCAGCGTCGCGAGCACGAGCTCGGGGTTGTGGATCTCGACACCGGCCGGAGCGGTGATGTCGGCGGCCGTCACCGTGCCCGCGCCCTGGCGCGAGAGGTAGGCGACCACGGGCTCGTCGTGCTCCGACGAGACCACGAGCTGCTTGATGTTGAGGATCATCTCGGTGACGTCCTCCTTCACACCGGCGATCGTCGAGAACTCGTGCAGGACGCCATCGAGACGGATGCTCGTGACGGCTGCGCCGGGGATCGACGACAGGAGGGTGCGGCGGAGGGAGTTGCCGAGGGTGTAGCCGAAGCCTGGCTCGAGCGGCTCGATCGTGAACCGCGAGCGGTGCTCGGCGATGATCTCCTCGGTGACAGTGGGGCGCTGGGCGATCAGCACGTGTCGGTTCCTTTCGGTCGCGAGTCCGCTATATGACTCGCGTGTTCAGTGACGGCGGAATGCCGGGCGGGCGTGGACCGCCCGCCCGGCAGGAGCGACTTAGTTGCGGCGAGGCTTCGGCGGGCGGACGCCGTTGTGCGCCTGCGGCGTCACGTCGTGGATCGCACCGATCTCCAGGCCGGCGGCCTGGAGCGAGCGGATCGCCGTCTCACGGCCGGAGCCTGCGCCCTTGACGAAGACGTCGACCTTCTTCATGCCGTGGTCCTGCGCCTGGCGGGCGGCCGACTCGGCTGCCAGCTGGGCGGCGTAGGGCGTCGACTTGCGCGAGCCCTTCATGCCGACCGCACCGCCCGATGCCTGCGTGATGACGGCGCCGGTGGTGTCGGTGATCGACACGATCGTGTTGTTGAACGTCGACTTGATGTGGGCCTGGCCCACGGCGATGTTCTTCTTGTCCTTGCGACGCGGCTTGCGGACCGCGGACTTGGGAGCTGCCATTGTTCTCTACCTCTTCCCCGCGGCCTAGCGGCCGGCCTTCTTCTTGCCGGCGACCGTCTGCTTCTTGCCCTTGCGGGTGCGCGCGTTGGTCTTGGTGCGCTGGCCGTGCACGGGGAGGCCGCGACGGTGGCGGATGCCCTGGTACGAGCCGATCTCGACCTTGCGGCGGATGTCCGCGGCGACCTCGCGACGGAGGTCGCCCTCCACCTTGAACGTGCCCTCGATGTGGTCGCGGAGCACGACGAGCTGGTCGTCCGTGAGGTCCTTGACGCGCGTGTTGCGATCGATGCCGGTGGCCTCGAGCGTTGCGATCGACCGGGTGCGGCCGACGCCGAAGATGTACGTCAGTGCGATCTCCACGCGCTTGTCGCGCGGGATGTCGACACCTGCGATGCGTGCCATCGTGTGTCTCCTTCAGGAGTGGTTGAGAGGTGTGGAGCAGCGGAGGTGCCTGGGCCTCTCCCCAAGGTGTCGCCCTCGTCAGAGAGCTCTTACCGCTGCTGGGTGCAACCCCATCCCGCTGGGATGGGGTTCGTATTGAGTTGTGCCTGCGCTGCCGTGGACAGCCGGGTCTCGCGACGCGCGCGCCTTGGGCGCGTGCTCCTCGACCTCGATGCCTTCGCGCGCGACGCGACTGCGTCGCTTCGCGCGCTGCGGCATCAGCCCTGCCGCTGCTTGTGGCGGGGGTTCTCGCAGATGACCATCACGCGACCGTGCCGGCGGATGACCTTGCACTTGTCGCAGATGGGCTTGACGCTGGGGTTGACCTTCATGTGTGCTTTCCTCGCTGGCCTCGTGCTCGCGCGAGTGCGCGAGCCGTTCCTTGTCCAGCAGCCAGTGGTTACTTGTAGCGGTAGACGATGCGACCGCGACTGAGGTCGTATGGGCTCAGCTCCACGATCACTCGGTCTTCCTGCAGGATGCGGATGTAGTTCTGCCGCATCTTGCCGGAGATGTGTGCGAGCACCACGTGCCCGTTCGAGAGCTCGACGCGGAACATCGCGTTCGGGAGCGCTTCGATCACCGAGCCTTCGATCTCGATGACGCCGTCTTTCTTGGCCATAGCCTCTTCTGTAACGTTTGGTTGCCGGTCATGCGAGTGCCGCGCACAGAGGGCGCGCGACACCAACGGTCAACTCTACGCGGGGTGCGGTTCGCAATGCAAGCCGGGCGTGTCGCTCACCGGTGCACGACGATCGAGCCCCACAGCATCGCCCGGTCGCGACGCGCGCGCTTCGCCGCCTCGTCGTCCATCGTGGTCGCGAACGAGCGCGCGATGACGGGTCCGCCCGGGGCGACCGCACGCACGGCGGCCTTCCGCAGGTCGCGCACCCAGCGCTCATCCGCCCCGTCGATCACGTTCGAGAGTGAGATCGCGTCGTAGCGGCCGGGCTGCGAGCGCTCGAGGTGGTCGAGGAGCGGCTCGTCGATCCACTCGATCGCCGCCGGGTCGACGGCCGGCAGGCGGTGCCCGGGCAGGTCCTCCCCCAGCAGCAGCCGCCAGGCGTACGGGTTGCCGCTCGGCGGGTGCTTGCGGAGCGCGCGAGCGATGCGGCCGCGGATGGCCTCGTCGAAGTGCGGCGGGATGGGCGTCGAGAAGTCGCGCAGGATGAGCGCCGAGAGCGCGCCGGCGGGACCGAGCATCGTGCGCAGGATCGACGACAGCGTGCGGTTGTCGAGCCGTGCCTTCCACTCCGCGGCGGCGCGGAGCGGGTCGTCCTCCTGCAGGAACTGCCGCACCCGCCGACGGCTCCACGCCGGGCTCGCGGCGCGCACCATGCCGCGCCCGAGGTCGAACAGCCGCTCCGCCGCCCCGGGCTCGAACGGGCCGCCCTCGACGCGCCGGCGGGCGTAGTCGAGCTGCTCGCGGTTCGCGCCGAGCGCGGACACCCGGTGACCGGCGGCGGCGAGCGCCGCGGCGAGCTCGCCCGCGCCGGCGGTGACGAGCACGCGGCTCGCCGGCGCGAGCTCCTCGAGCTCGATCCGCGGATCGCTCCAGTCCCAGCCGTGCAGCAGCCGCTGGCGCGGGTTGGCGCTCGAGCGGCCCTTGCGCCGCGATCCCCGGGTCAGCACCGCAGGCTCCGCGTCAGCACGGCGCTCCGCGCGCCGCCACCCGCTCGACCCACCGCATCCCCCATGCTCCGATCCTGCCGCATCGGGATGGACGGACGCTCAGCCCTTCGCGGCCCGCACCACGCCGACGAGCTGCACCTGCAGCGGGCCGCCGTCGATGCCGCTCACCTCGGCGACGAACGCCGCCGGGTCGAGCTCGGCGAGCAGCCGCTGCAGCTCGGCCGCCTGCTCGTCGCTCTCGGCGTCGAAGCGCAGCGCGCTGGCGTAGGCGGCGACGAGCGCGTCCGCCGACTCGCCGCGCTCGGCGAGCTCCGCGGCCGGCTGCACGAAGCGCTCGTGCCGCGACAGCTTGCGCAGCGGCTGGCGGCCGATCCGCTCGCACGTGTCGGGCAGCGCGGGGTTCTCGAAGCGCGCGATCGCGCGAGCGACGTAGGCGGCGTGCTCGTCGGGGTCGAAGCCGAACTTCGCCACGAGCAGCCGCGACGTGTCGGCGAGCGAGGCCTCGACCGCCGCGCGGATCTCGGGCGACTGCAGCGCCTCGGCGATCGTCTCGATGCCCGCCGCGTAGCCGGCGTACGCGGTCGTGGCGTGGCCCGTGTTCACCGTGAACAGCTTGCGCTCGATGAAGGGCGCGAGGTCGTCGACGAAGTGGGCGTCCGGGATCGTCGGTGCCGTCCCCCCGAACGGCCCTCGATCGATCGACCACTCGAAGAAGTCCTCGACCACGACGTCGAGGCCGTGCGGGTCCTGCGGCGGGATGATGCGGTCGACGGCCGTGTTGGCGAACACCGCTCGGTCGGCCAGCTCGGGGGCGCCGTCGAGCACGAGCTCGCGCAGCGTGTCGGAGGCGCCGATCGCGTTCTCGCACGCCATCACCGTCACCGGGTCCCCGTCGCGGAGCGCGAGCCCCGCGCGGATCACCGGGGCGATGAAGCGCAGCACCGTCGGGCCGACGGCGCACGTGACGACGTCCGCCTCCGCGACCGCGCGGGCCGCCGCATCCGGGTCGGCCGACGAGTCGATGCCCGTGAACCCCGTGACCGTGTGGATCCGGGCGTCCGGCCCCACCTCGCGCACCTGGTACGCATCGGCCTGCTGCAGCATGCCGATGAGCTCCGGGTTGACGTCGACGAAGGTCACGTCGTACCCGGCGCGGTGCAGGATCAGCCCGACGAAGCCGCGGCCGATGTTGCCGGCGCCGAAGTGGACGGCCCGCATCACTCGTTGACGTCGCCGAGCAGCTCGAGGATCGCCGCCGCGTCGGGGGCGGCCTCGAGCTTGGCGACCTCGTCCTCGTCGGCGAAGACGATGGCGATCTTCGACAGGATCTCGAGGTGCCCGCCGTCCTTGCCGGCGATGCCGACCACGAACTTCACCGGGTTGCCGTCCCAGTCGAGCGGTTCGTCGTAGCGCGCGACCGAGAGCGCCGAGTCGAGGATCGCGCCCTTCGACTCGTTCGTGCCGTGCGGGATGGCGAGCAGGTTGCCCATGTAGGTCGACACGCTCGCCTCCCGCTCCCGCATGGCGTCGGCGTAGTCGGTCGTGACGGCGCCCGCCGCGACGAGCATGTCGGCGGCCTCCTGGATCGCCTCGTCCTTCGTGGCGGCCTTCGGGGTGGTCGTGATCTGCTCGATCGAGAGGACGGGCATGGGGCTCCTTCTGCTACTGCGCGTTGGACTCGTCGACGAGGCGGACGACCTCGTCGTACTTCGGGCTGTTCATGAAGTTCTCGACCGAGACGTGCATGGCGTCGGGCGTGCGCTGCCGCGCGCGGTCGGTGAGGTCGCGGTGCGTCACGATCAGGTCGGCCGTCGACGCGTCGAGGTTGGCGATCGCGATGTTCGTGACCTCGACCCCCTCGATGCCGGCCTTCTTGATCTTGTTGCGCAGCACGCTCGCGCCCATCGCGCTCGAGCCCATGCCGGCGTCGCACGCGAAGACGATCTTCCGGATCGGCTCTGCGGCGACGGAGGTGCCGCCTGCTGCACCGGCCGGCGCCGTGGCGCCCGGCGCTCCCGATGCGGCGGTCAGGTTCGACAGGTGCGCCGACTCCTTGCCCTTGTTCGCCGTCGTCTGCGCAACCGCGGCACCGAGCGCGTCGTCGCCCGCCGCCTCGCGCTCGAGGTCGCGCTTGCGACCCGCGCGCAGGATGACGGCCGCGACGGCGAACGTCACCGCGGTCGCGATGACGACCGAGAGCAGCACGCCCACGAGGTTGCCGCCGCCGACGAGGCCGGCCTGCACGGCCACGGCGAAGATGCTGCCAGGGGCCGCGGGACCGGCGAGGCCGGTGTTCAGCAGCATGTTCGTCGCGACGCCGGAGGCGCCGCCGAGCACGAGCGCGAGGATGAGCGTCGGCTTCATGAGGGCGTACGGGAAGTAGACCTCGTGGATGCCGCCGAGGAACTGGATGATCGCCGCGCCCGGAGCGGTGGCGCGCGCGGCGCCGACGCCGAAGACGGAGAACGCGAGCAGCAGGCCGAGGCCCGGGCCGGGGTTCGCCTCGAGCAGGAACAGGATCGAGCTGCCGTCGTTCGCCACCTCGGTGGTGCCGAGCGGGGTGAGCACGCCGTGGTTGATGGCGTTGTTGAGGAAGAAGACCTTCGCCGGCTCGATGAGGATCGAGGCGAGCGGCAGCAGGCCGGTCTCGACGAGCCAGCCGACGGCGCCGCCGACGACCGACATGATCCAGTTGACGATCGGGGCGACGACGTAGAAGCCGACGAGCCCCATGAGGAAGGCGACGATGCCCGCCGAGAACATGTTGACGAGCATCTCGAAGCCGGCCTTGACCCTGCCGTCCCACAGCTTGTCGAGCTGCTTCATGACCCATGCCGACAGCGGGCCGAGGATCATCGCGCCGATGAACATGTGGACGTAGCCGAGGCCGCCCTCGCCCTCGGCGTTGATCCGGTCGATGAGCAGGTCGGAACCGGCGATCGCGCCCATGACGGCGAACGCGCCGACGACGGCGCCGCGCGTCTCGTAGACCATCCGGCCGCCGGTGCCGGCGATGAGGATGGGCAGCAGGTAGTGGATCGTCGGGCCGACGATCGTGGCGAGCCCCTCGTTCGGGAACGGGCCGACGGGGATGAAGAGCGCGGTGAGGATGCCCCACGCGATGAGCGCCGGGATGTTCGGCATGATCATGCCGGAGAGGAAGGTGCCGAACTTCTGGACGGCGACGCGAGCGCCGCCCGTCTGAGCCGGTGCTGCGGTGGTGGTCATGGTCGACTCCGTGCTGGTGCCAGTGCCTGGGTCAGGCGTCGTGATCGGTGGAGAGGAGCTGCTCGAGCTCGTCGAGCGTCGCCTCGTCGTCGGAGGCGATCGTCACCTCGTCGCCCTTCGAGACGCCGAGCGAGATGACCGACAGGATGCTGGCGGCGTTGACCTGCTTGTCGCCCTTCGTGACGGTGACGGGGCTGGACGCCTTCGCCGCAGCCTGCGCGAACAGGGATGCGGGGCGGGCGTGGAGCCCGTGCGCGGACTCGACGGTGACGGTGCGCTCGGCCATGGTGCTCCTTCGCGGTCGGGCCTGGGCGGCCCGAGATCGCTGTCACGCTACCACCGGTGCTCGGGCGCCGGGGGACGCGTGTGCGGCGCTCCGGCGCGACGTCCCCGGGCGGGTCAGCGCGGCTGCGCGCCACGGGCTCGCAGCCATGCCGCGAGCGCCGCGGCGGCCGTCCATCCGAGCACGCTCGCGAGCAGCAGCGGGAGCTGCGCCGGTGACGGCCCGTCGAGCACGACCCCCTCGCCGACCGGCACCTCGGCGAGCGATCGCAGCGCGATCCCGGGCAGCAGCCACCACCTGGCGTCGGCCATCGGGGTCATCGCGAGCAGCCCGGCGAGCGCCGGCTCGGCCACGAGCGGCAGGCCCGCCCCGATGCCGAGGGTCGCGAGCGGCGACCGCGTCGCGTGCGCGAGGCACACCAGCCACACCGACCAGACGGCGATGGCGCCGAGGTGCGCCGCGGCGGCCGCGGGCAGCGCCCGGAGCGCCGACGCATCGACGAGCGCGGCACCGACCGCGGCGGACGCGATCGCGACCGCGCCGAGCCCGACGCCGAGGCCCACCGCCGGCACCGCGCCCGCCGCGAGCCTGCGCCCGACGTGGGGCACCGCGAGCGCCGCGTGCATCCACGAGCCGTCGCGGTAGGGGCCAGCGACGGCGAGGGCGGCGAGCACGGCGACCGCGACAGCCGCCGCCGAGCCGCGCGAGACGACGACCGTGCTCGCCTCGATGGCGGCGGCGGCGTCGAAGGGCAGCACGAGCGCGGCCATGGCGAGCCCGCCGACGCACGATCCGGCGGCAGCCAGCACGACCGCCCACCCCAGTCGCCGTCCGCGCATCGCCGCGAGCTCGGCGGCCGCGAGGGTCCGGAAGCGCGGCCGCGTCACGGCGCAGCCCCGACGGCCGCGGCGAAGGCGTCGCTCAGCGACGTGCGTCGGGGTGCGAGCTCGGTCAGCAGCACGCCGAGGTGCGCCGCGACGCGGGCGATCGCGGGCGCATCGAGCTCGCGCACCGCGAGCGCGTCGCCGCTGCGGCGGTGCACGACGGCGCCCGCCGCCTGCAGCGCCCTCGCGAGCCGAGGCTGGTCGAGCGAGCGCACGAGCACGACCGGCGCGCCGTGCGCGCGCAGGAACGCCTCGGTCGGGCCCTCGAAGCGCACGGCTCCGGCGTGCAGGCAGACGAGCCGGTCGAGCAGCGGCTCCGCCTCGTCGAGCGCGTGCGCCGACAGCAGCACCGCGCCCCCGGCGTCGGCGTGCGCCCGCAGCCGTGCCGAGAGCCATCGGCGGCCGCCGGGGTCGAGCCCGTCGAACGGCTCGTCGAGCACGAGCACGCGCGGCTCGCCCAGCAGCGCGCCGGCGATCGCGAGCCGGCGGCGCTGACCGAGCGACAGCGTGCGGATGCGTCCGTCGACGCCCGAGAGCCCGACCTCGGCGAGCGCCCGCCGTGCTGCGCCGCGGTCGACGCCGGCGCGGAGGGCGAGCGCGTCGAGGTGCTGCGCGGCGGTCTGGCCCGGTGCGGCGCCGAGCACGTCAGGGCAGCAGCCGAGCATCGCCGACGGTGCGTCGAGGTCGGCGTAGGCCATCCCTGCCACCCTCGCGACCCCGCCGCCGGCCTCGAGCCCGACGATGCGGCGCAGCGTCGTGGTCTTGCCCGCGCCGTTGACCCCGATGAAGCCCGTCACCGCGCCCCACGGCACGGTGAACGCGACGCCGTCGAGCACCGTCCGCCCGCCGAACGCCGCCGTGAGCCCCGCGACCTCGATGGCCGCCCTCACGGCGAGGTCCGTGCCCGCCGCGAGAGGTCGAGCGCGCGCCCGCCCCACTCGCGCCGCCCGTGGTCGACCACGAGCACGAGCCGCTCCAGCGCCCACGCATCGATGCGCCGGCGGAGCGCCTCCTCGGCGGCCTCGTCGACGCCGAGCAGCGGCTCGTCGAGCAGCAGCACCGGCGCGGCGCCCAGCGTGGTGAGCCGCACCCAGGCGCGGCGCGCCTCGCCGGTCGAGAGCGCATCGACCCGATCGTCGAGCCGGTCGGCGAGGCCCTCGTCGGCGAGCGCGCCGAGCGCCTCGAGGGCGGGCACGGCTCCGGCTCGGGCGAAGAGCGCCGCGTGCCGCCGGAGCGCCACGTGGCCGAGGAGCGCGATCTCGGTGCGGCACGCGCGCCGCAGGCCGCGCGCCGCGCGCGCGTCGGCGCGCACCCCGCAGATCCGGACGTCGCCGACGGCCGGGGCGATGCCGCCCGCGAGCAGCTCGACGAGCGTGCTCTTGCCCGCGCCGTTGGCGCCGCGCACCCGCACGAGGCCCGGCCCCCAGAGCGAGAGGTCCGGCACGGGCACGGCGTGCCGGCCGCGACGCGCGGCGCCGACGCCGCGGACCTCGATCGCGATCATGCGAGCCTGCGCGCGAGCACGGCGGCGCCGAGCGCCGCGATGGCGATCGGGGTCGCGACGAGCCATGCCGTCGCGGCGCCGGAGAGCAGCGCGCACGTCGTTGGTGCCGCCGCGAGCGCGAAGACGACGCTCCGCGCGAGCACGGCCGTCGGGTCGGGCTCGAGCACGAGCACGACGAGGACGGCACCCGCGATCGCCGCCGCGCCGAGGCCCGCGCGCAGTCCCGCGTCCGTCCCGGCGAGCGCCCCGGCCGCGCTCCCCACGACGAGCCCGACGGCCGCCGCCGCCGATGCCCCCGCCGCGGCGGCTCGGGCGACGAGCGCGACTGCCGCTGCGCCGCAGTCGACGAGCGTCGCCTGGAGCCGCAGCCATGGTCGGGCGTCGACGACGAGGCCGTCGCCCGCGATCCAGCTGGCGGCGGCGACGGCCGCGGCCCCGACGGCGACGTCTGGCGGCGCGGCCTGGAGCACGGATGGCAGGGCCGGCCACGGCGCGACCCGCACGGCCGGCAGCGCGACCGCGAGCGTCCCCACGGCCGCGAGCCGACGCGCCGCGAGCGCGCGCAGCGTCGTGCCGGCAGCGCCGACCGCGAGCCGCGCACCGGCGCGCAGCGCCGGCAGCACCGCGGCGAGCGCGCCGACGACGACCGCGGCGCCGACGGCGAGCGCTGCGGCCGGTGCGCCGCGAACCGCCAGCACGGTGGCCGCGGCCGCCCCGAGCACGGAGGTCGGCACGACCGCAGGGACGCCCGCCGCGAGCGCGCCCATCCGAGCGAGCGGTGCGCCGCCGAGGTCGAGCGCGCGCAGCAGCGGCGCGCAGCGCGCGAGCGCCACCGCGAGCGACGGCGGTGCGCCGAGCACGACGCGCCCGACCGGCGCGACGAGCGCGGCGAGGACGATCGCGGCGGCGACGGGACCGCTCCCCCACGCCGCCCGCGCGAGCTCCGTCGCGACCGCGAGCGCCATCGCGATCGCCGTCGCGATGCCGACGCCGGCGCCGGCGAGCGGCCACCGCAGGGAGCGCACCGCCTCGGGCGGCAGCCGGAGGGGCAGCATCGCCGTCGCCAGCACGCCGGCCGTCGGGGCGAGGTCCGCGCGCAGCCCTCGAGGCGCGCGCCGGACGCGCGCCCCGCTCGTCATCCGCGGTCCCGCGGCTCGGAGCCCAGCAGGTGGTAGGCGCCGGTCGCCGCCCCCGCGACGACCACGGCCCACCCCAGCGCAGTCGCGAGCGGGGATGCGCCCAGCCCGATCGTGACGGCGGCGACGAGGCCGAGGCACAGCGAGGCGATGCCCGCGAGCGGGAAGCGCAGCCGGCCGTCGAGCAGCGCCGGCACGGTCGCGACGATCGCGACCACCGAGAGCGCGAGCGCGAGCGGCGAGGCGAGGTGCGCGCGTCCGGCGGGGAGCTCGGCGGCGGCGAGCAGCGCCACGAGCGCGGCCGAGCCGAGCAGCGACACCGCCGCGAGCGTCCGGACGCCGGCGGCGCCGAGCGGCACCCGGACCGCGAGCAGCGGCAGTCGGAACGAGCGCGTCATCCGAGGCACAGCAGCACCGCCGTCGCACCGGTCGCCGTGAGCGACCTGGCATAGGAGGCGAGCGACGAGCGCGCATCCCGGAACGCCACGGGCACGAGCGCCGCGACCGCCGCGGCGCAGAGCCACACGGGCCAGGAGCGCTCGACGGCGGCGACACCCTCGGCCAGCGCGGCGACCTGCAGCCCGAGGACGATCGCGGTGAAGGCGGCGCCGCCCACGCCGAGCCTCGCACGGCCACGGCGCGTGCGGAGCGCACGCGGGCCGAGCGCACGCTCCAGCAGCGCGGCGAGCAGCGCGCCGAGCCCGAGCAGGAGCAGGTGGATCGCGACCGCCGCGCCCGCCCCGACGGCGGTCGCCGCCCCCGCGAGCTGCGGGTCGCCGAGCGCCTCGGCCTGCTCGGCGACCGCGGCCTCGGCGACGGCGAGGAACGCCGGCATCCGCAGGCACAGCAGGGCCGCGGCTGCGGCGATGACGACGGCCCACATCCCGGGCGAGGTGCCCGCCTCGCTGCCGGTTCGCACGCCGGTCATGCCGGATGGGTGGATCACGGTGCTCCTCTCGATCAGCGGGCGTGCCCGGCGATGACGACGGCTTCGATGCACGCGCCGATCACGACGAGCACCGCGGCGAGGAGGGTCAGCGCGAGGCTCGTCGGCAGCGCGCTCCCGTAGGCGGCGGAGAACCGCGCCCCGCCCCCTCGAGCGGCCGTCGCGATGACCGCGTGGACGGTGGGCAGCACGCCCGCGCCGGCGGCCAGCACGACCGCGGTGAGCTCGAACGCGATGTACGGGCCGACGCGCGCGAGCGCCTCCACCGGGCCGAGCGCCGCGAGCACCGCGGCGCCCGACAGGCCCAGCCCGGTGCCGAGCACGACGCCGGCGACGACGGTGAGCGTGCCGAGCGTCGGCGCTCCGGCCGCCAGGAGCGCGATCGCGCCCAGGTTCCGCACCGCGATCGCGCCGACGTCCCGGTCGCCCGCGAGCACCGCGGTGTCGAGGTCGCCGGCGGCCAGCGCCGCGGCGTTGCGCGCCGCGAGGGCACCGGCGGGGGCAGCGGTCGCGGCGACGATCGCGCCGAGCGCGAGCGCTGCGAGGGCGACCGACACCCCCGCAGACCGGGGCGTCGCGAGGGTGCCGGCGGGCATCTCAGGCCATCGCCAGCCTGCGCAGCTTGCGCTTGAGGTACCAGACGATGGTCGAGATGACGGCGCCGGCGATGCCGCCGCCGAGGATGATCGAGACGACCGCGAGCGCGGCCCCTCCGATCTCGACCGCGGTCACGATCTGCGTCGCCGCCGCCGCGGACAGCCCGAAGCTGCCGACGAGCCAGGCGAGCGACAGGCCCGCCATCGCCAGCCCGACCACCGCGACGCCCGCCGACGCGGCCCACACCGCGGCCCTGGCCCTGCGCGTCTTCATGTGCATGTGCTTCCTCCTTCGTCGCACCCGCTTGCCGGGTGCCCGTGCCTGTCGGCACGAGTCGGTGGCGGTCGCGGCGAGTCGCGGCGCGCATCAGCCCGCGCTCCCGCGGAGCCCGATCGCGATCGCGGCGGTCAGCCGGGCGACCAGTCCCGCCGGCGGCTCCATCGCGCCGCTCTCGACGCCCATGACCGTCGCGAGCGGTGCGCCGGCGAGCAGCGCGAGCTCGGCCTGGCTGAGGCCCGCGCGCACCCGGAGCGCCATGAGCGTCGCTCCGATGCGTGATTCGACCGCCATGCGGCAAACCATGCCAGGTTTTCGACCGTTGCGCAAGTGCTTTTCGGAGCCGGTGTGGGGAAAAGCGCCTCTCGAGTCGACATCGGTCGAGAAGCATCCCGCTTGTGCCGCGGCCGGGGCGGATACGCTGACCCTCGACGAGATGAGGTCGCATGTCCATCCACCTCCGAGGAGCGAGCGCGAGCGAGCGCCAGCGCTACGGCGAGCTCGTCCGCCCCGCCCGGATGCGCCAGGGCCTCAGCCAGAAGGCGCTCGCCGCGCTCGCCGACGTCGACCGCACGACCGTGAGCAACATCGAGCGCGGATCCGGCGCGCCGCAGGAGGACGTGCTGCGTCGCCTCTTCGCCGCCCTGGGCCTCGCGACGGATGCGCGGCCGCAGGACCCCGACGTCGAGCTGTGGACGGCCGTGATGGCCGAGCTGCTGTCGAACGTGCCGCCGGACCGCCGGCACCTGGCCGCCGACGCCGCGATCGCGACCCTCGCGGCGCACGTCCGCGCTGGCGGCGTGTCAGCGGGCGTGTCAGCGGGCGAGGCTACGGTGACCGCGATCGCAGACGCCGACGGCACCGAGGAGCACCTGCATGGACTTGCGGCGAGGCGCGGCAGCGCTCGCAGGGACGAGCCCCACGCTGACTGAGCTCGTCGCCCTGTGCCGCGAGGCCGGGGTCGAGATGCGGGTCGCGCGCCTGCCGCCGGACTGGCTGGGTGCCTATGACGACGCCGGCCGCCGCATCCTGCTCGCCCGCGGCCTCACCCCGGTCGAGCAGCGCTGCGTGCTCGCGCACGAGCTGGGCCACGCGCTGCACGGCCACGCCGGCGGCTCGCCGGCCGACGAGCGCGCCGCCGAGCGATTCGCCGCCCGCATGCTCATCGACCCGGTCGCGCTGCGCGCCGCATCCGCGTGGGCGCGCGACGACCACGAGCTCGCCGACGAGCTCGGCGTCACGGTCGACGTCGTGCGCGACTACCGGGCGCTGCCCGGCAGCGCCGCGTGCGTCAGCGCTCGGGGATCGGCACCGGCACGACCCCGAGCGGCGCGAGCGCCGCGGCGCCGCCGTCCAGGGCGGTGAGCACCCAGATGCCGCCGCTGTGGACGGCCACCGAGTGCTCCCACTGGCACGCGTCGGAGCCGTCGGCGCTACGGACGGTCCAGCCGTCGCCGTCGACGGTCGTCTCGGCGCCGCCGGCGTGGATGATCGGCTCGATCGCGACGCACAGGCCGGGCTTCACGGCCGGCCCGACGACGCGGGTGCGGTAGTTGAACACCGGCGGGTCCTCGTGCATGCGGGTGCCGATGCCGTGCCCGATGTAGTCCTCGTCGATGCGGAAGTCGCTGTTCGCGTCGATGTGGTCCTCGACCGCGGCGCCGACCTCGCCGAGCTGCCGCGCGCCCGCGAGCGCGGCGATCCCCGCCCAGAGGGCGCCGCGCGTGACGTCGCTCAGGCGCTCGCGCGCCGCGGTGCGCTCGGGATCGCCGCCGGGCACCACGACGCTGATCGCGGCGTCGCCGTGGAAGCCGCCGATCGTCGCGCCGCAGTCGACGGTGACGAGGTCGCCCGGCTCCAGCACGCGATCCCCGGGGATGCCGTGCACCACGACGTCGTTGACGTTGACGCACAGGGTGTGCTCGTAGCCCGGCTCGAGCTGGAAGTTCGGCACCGCGCCGTGCTCGCGGATGACGCGCTCGGCGATCCGGTCGAGCTCGAGCGTCGTGACGCCCGCCTGGACGGCCGACTCGACCGCCTGGAGGGCGAGCGCCGTGATCCGGCCCGGCTCGCGCATGGCGGCGAGCTCGCGGCGCGACTTGTAGGGGCCGCGGCCGCGCATCACGCCGTGATGCCGCGCTCGGCGAGCCCGGCGAGCACGCGCTCGGTCACCTCGTCGACGGGCCCGATCCCGTCGACCTCGACGACGAGCCCGCGCTCCTCGAAGATCGCCACGAGCGGTGCCGTCTCGCGCTCGTACACGTCGAGGCGGTGGCGGATGACCTCCTCGGAGTCGTCGCTGCGGCCCTGGAGCTCGGCACGGGCCAGCAGCCGGCGCACGACCTCGTCGGTGTCGGCGACCAGGCGCACGACGGCGTCGAGCTGCTCGCCGCGGTGGAGGTTGACCCCGTCGAGGAACTCGACCTGCCCGGCGGTGCGCGGGTAGCCGTCGAGCAGGTAGCCCTGCTCGGCGTCCGGCTGCGCGAGGCGGTCGTCGATGAGCTCGTTCGTGAGCTCGTCGGGCACGTACTCCCCCGCGTCGAGGATGGCCGTGACCCGCTGGCCGAGCTCGGTCTGCTCCTTGATGTTCTGCCGGAAGATGTCACCGGTCGACACCGCCGGCACCCGGAGCGCCTCGGCGATGCGTGCTGCCTGCGTGCCCTTGCCCGCACCGGGCGGGCCGACGATGAGGAGGTTCGGCATCTAGCGGATCAGCCCTTCGTAGTGGCGCTGCTGCAGCTGCGCGTCGATCTGGCGGACCGTCTCGAGGCCGACGCCGACGATGATGAGGATGGACGCGCCGCCGAACGGGAAGTTCTGGTTGGCCCCCACCGTCGCGAGCGCGATCAGCGGGATGAGCGCGACGAGGCCCAGGTACAGCGAGCCCGGGAACGTGATGCGCGTCAGCACGTAGTCGAGGTACTCGGCCGTCGGGCGGCCGGCGCGGATGCCCGGGATGAAGCCGCCGTACTTCTTCATGTTGTCGGCGACGTCCTCCGGGTTGAAGGTGATCGCGACGTAGAAGTAGGTGAAGCCGACGATGAGCAGGAAGAACACCAGCATGTAGAGCGGGTGGTCGCCGGTCGTGAAGTTCGCCTGCACCCACAGCACCCAGTCGGCCGGCGTGGTGCCGTCGGCGGGCATGTTGAACTGCGCGACGAGCGCAGGCAGGTAGAGCAGCGACGAGGCGAAGATGACGGGCACGACGCCGGCCATGTTGACCTTGATGGGGATGTAGGTGGACTGGCCGCCGTACATCCGTCGGCCGACCATGCGCTTCGCGTACTGCACCGGGATGCGCCGCTGCGACTGCTCGACGAAGACGACGAGGCCCATGATGAGGACGCCGACGAGCAGCACCATGATGAAGGTGTTGGGGCCCTGCGTCTCGAAGATGATGCCGAGGGCGCCGGGGAAGGTCGCGGCGATCGACGTGAAGATGAGCAGCGACATGCCGTTGCCGATGCCGCGCTCGGTGACGAGCTCGCCGAGCCACATGATGAGGCCGGTGCCGGCGGTCATCGTGATGATCATGAGCGCGATCGACCACCAGGAGTCGTTCGTCAGCAGGTTCTGGCACTGCGGCAGCGACGGGCCGCCGGTGGACGAGAAGAGCGCACCGGAGCGGGCGACCGTGATGAGCGTGGTCGACTGCAGCACGCCGAGCGCGATGGTGAGGTAGCGCGTGTACTGCGTGAGCTTCGCCTGGCCCGACTGGCCCTCCTTGTAGAGGGTCTCGAAGTGGGGGATGACGACGCGGAGCAGCTGCACGATGATCGACGCCGTGATGTACGGCATGATGCCCAGCGCGAAGATGCTCAGCTGCAGCAGCGCGCCGCCGGAGAACAGGTTGACGAGCTGGTACAGGCCGGTCGCGGTCTGGTTCGCGGCGATGCACGCCTGCACGTTGCTGTAGTCGACGAACGGCGCGGGGATGAACGACCCCAGCCGGAACACCGCCACGATGGCGAGCGTGAAGAGGATCTTCCGACGCAGGTCGCGCGTCTTGAAGATGCGTGCGATGGCACTGAACACGTGCAGCCTTCCGAGAATGGCAATCGGGGCGGCCCGCGCACGGACCGCCCCTCAGCCTACTTACTTGACGGAGCCGCCAGCGGCCACGATCTTCTGCTCTGCAGCAGCCGAGACCTTGTCGACGCTGATCGTCAGCGCGACCGACAGCTCGCCGCCGGCGAGCACCTTGACGAGCTCGTTCTTGCGGACGGCGCCCTTGGCGACCAGGTCGGCCACCGTCACGTCGCCGCCGCCGGGGAACAGCTCGTTGAGCTGGCCGACGTTCACGACCTGGTACTCGGTGCGGAACGGGTTCTTGAAGCCGCGCAGCTTCGGAGCGCGCATGACGCTCGTCAGCTGGCCGCCCTCGAAGCCGGGGCGCACGGAGTAGCGGGCCTTGGTGCCCTTGGTGCCTCGACCGGCCGTCTTGCCCTTCGACGCCTCACCGCGACCGACGCGCGTGCGCGCCTTCTTCGCGCCCGGCGCGGGCCGGAGGTGGTGGACCTTGAGCGCCGGCAGCTCGGCCGACTCGTTCTTGTCAGTCATTCTCGATCTCCTCGACCTTGACGAGGTGCCGCACCGTGTTCACGTAGCCGCGGTTCTGCTGGGTGTCCTCGCGCTCGACCGACTGGCCGATGCGCTTGAGGCCCAGCGAGCGCAGCGTCTCGCGCTGGTACTGCTTCTCGCTGATCACAGACTTGATCTGCGTGATCTTCAGCTTGCTCACTTGGATGCCGCCTTCGCGATCTCGGCCTCGTGCTTGGTGTGCTCCGCCTCGGCGCGCAGCAGGCGAGCCGGGACGACGCGGTCCACGTCGAGGCCACGACGAGCAGCGACCGCACGGGGCTCCTCGAGGGCGCGCAGCGCAGCCACCGTCGCGTGGACGATGTTGATGGAGTTCGACGAGCCCAGCGACTTGCTCAGCACGTCGTGGATGCCGGCGCACTCGAGCACGGCGCGCACGGGGCCGCCCGCGATGACGCCGGTACCGGCGGCAGCGGGACGCAGCAGCACGACGCCGGCAGCGGCCTCGCCCTGCACCGGGTGCGGGATCGTGTTGGCGATGCGGGGGACGCGGAAGAAGTTCTTCTTCGCCTCCTCGACGCCCTTCGAGATGGCCGTGGGGACCTCGCGCGCCTTGCCGTAGCCGACGCCGACCATGCCGTCGCCGTCACCCACGACGACGAGCGCCGTGAAGCTGAAGCGGCGGCCGCCCTTGACGACCTTCGAGACGCGGTTGATCGTCACGACGCGCTCGAGGAACTGGTTCTCCGTGCGGTCGTCGCGACGGCCGCGCTCGTTGCGCGTGCCGCGATCGCGGCTGCCGCGCCGCTGCTCGCGGGGCTCGTCGCGGTGGTCCGACGACGTCGCGGCATCGGCGGCCGGGGCCGTCGCAGCCTGCGTGGTGTCCGTCACCTGCGTGTCCTTGTTCTCTTCGCTCACAGTCCCAGCCCTGCCTCTCGTGCGCCATCGGCGATGGCCGCGACGCGACCGGCGTAGCGGTTGCCACCTCGGTCGAACACGACAGACTCGACGCCTGCCGCCTTGGCGCGCTCGCCGACGAGCTCGCCGACGCGCTTGGCCTTCGCCGTCTTGTCGCCGTCGAACGCGCGGAGGTCAGCCTCCATGGTCGACGCGGACGCGACGGTGATGCCCTGCGAGTCGTCGACGACCTGCACGAACACGTGGCGTGCCGAGCGGGTGACGACGAGGCGCGGCATCGAGCCGGTGCCGACGATCTTCTTGCGGAGACGTGCGTGGCGACGACCGCGGGCAGCCGACTTGCTCTTGCCTCGGGTACCGATGCCCATCACTTACCAGCCTTTCCAGCCTTGCGGCGGATCTGCTCGCCCGCGTAGCGGACGCCCTTGCCCTTGTAGGGCTCGGGCTTGCGCAGCTTGCGGATGTTCGCAGCCACCTCGCCGACGGCCTGCTTCGAGATGCCGCTGACGGTGAGCTTGTTGTTGCCCTCGACCGCGAACGTGATGCCGGCGGGCGGCTCGACGTTGACGGGGTGCGAGAAGCCGAGCGCGAACTCGATGCCCGTGCCCTTGGCGGCGACGCGGTAGCCCGTGCCGACGACCTCGAGGGACTTCGAGTAGCCCTCGGTGACGCCGACGATGTCGTTGGCGATGAGGGTGCGGGTCAGGCCGTGGAGCGAGCGCGACTGGCGCTCGTCGTCCGGGCGCGTGACCTGGATCTGGCCGTCGGCGACCTCGACCTGGATCGGCTTCGCGATCGGGGTCTGCAGCTCGCCCTTCGGGCCCTTGACGGTGACGACGTCGTCGTGCACCGTGATCTCGACACCAGCGGGGATGTCGATGGGGAGTCGTCCGATTCGTGACATGTCAGCTCACCACACGTAGGCGAGGACTTCCCCGCCGACGCCCTTCTGCTCGGCCTCACGGTCCGTGAGGAGGCCCGAGCTCGTCGACAGGATGGCGACGCCGAGGCCGCCGTGGACCTGAGGGATCTCGGTCGAGCGTGCGTACACGCGGAGTCCGGGCTTCGAGACCCGCTTGAGGCCGGCGATCGCGCGCTCGCGGTTGCCGCCGTACTTGAGGCTGAGGGTCAGCGTCTTGCCGACGCGGGCATCCTCGACCTTCCAGGCCGAGATGAAGCCCTCGCGCTCGAGGATCTCGGCGATGCTCGCCTTGAGGGTCGACGACGGCAGCGTGACCTCGTCGTGCATCGCCGTGTTGGCGTTGCGCAGACGCGTCAGCATGTCGGCGACCGGATCGGTCATCGTCATGGGTGGTTCTCCGTTCTGGTTTCGCTGCCCGTTCCGCGGACAGCGACCTTGAAGCTGCTCGGCGCCGGCGGCGCCGATGGGGTCAGGAGTCGGTCTTGAAGGGGAAGCCGAGCGCCTTGAGCAGCGCGCGACCCTCGTCATCCGACTTCGCCGTCGTGACGACGGTGATGTCGAAACCGCGGACGCGGTCGATCTTGTCCTGGTCGATCTCGTGGAACACGGACTGCTCCTGGAGGCCGAAGGTGTAGTTGCCGTTGCCGTCGAACTGCTTCGGGCTCAGGCCGCGGAAGTCGCGGATGCGCGGGAGGGCGAGCGTCAGCAGACGGTCGAGGAACTCCCACATGCGGTCGCCGCGGAGGGTGACGTGCGCGCCGATCGGCATGCCGTCGCGCAGCTTGAACTGCGCGATCGACTTGCGAGCTGCGGTCACCATCGGCTTCTGCCCCGTGATGAGCGTGAGGTCGCGGATCGCGCCCTCGATCACCTTCGAGTCGCGCGCGGCCTCGCCGACACCCGTGTTGACGACGATCTTCGTCAGTCCGGGCACCTGCATGACGTTGCCGAAGCCGAACTCCGCGCGGAGCTGCGGCACGATCGTCTCGCGGTACTGCTGCTTGAGCCTGGGCAGGCGCACTGCGGTGTCAGTCATTGGTCTTGATCTCCTTGCCCGACTTCGTCGCCACGCGGATCTTCTGCGTGGTGGTGACGCCGTTCTTCTCGACCGACGTGACCTCGCGACGGACGCGCGTGGGCTTCTTCGACTCGGGGTCGACGAGCGCCACGTTCGAGATGTGGATCGGGGCCTCGTGGGTCTCGATGCCACCCGTGCGGGTGCCGCGGTTGGTCTGGCCGACCTTGATGTGCTTGGTGACGAGGTTGACGCCCTCGACGATCACGCGGTTCTGCTCGCGCAGGACCTCGATCACGCGACCGGTCTTGCCCCGGTCGCCGCCGCGCGACTCGCGCGCGCCAGCGATGACGACGACGAGGTCGCCCTTCTTGATGCTGGCCATGGGTCAGATCACCTCCGGTGCGAGCGAGACGATCTTCATGAAGCGCTTGTCGCGGAGCTCGCGACCGACCGGACCGAAGATGCGCGTGCCGCGCGGGTCGCCGTCGTTCTTCAGGATGACTGCTGCGTTCTCGTCGAACTTGATGTAGGAGCCGTCGGGACGGCGGGTGGACTTCACGGTGCGGACGATGACGGCCTTGACCACATCGCCCTTCTTGACCGCACCACCGGGGATGGCGTCCTTGACCGTGGCGACGATCGTGTCGCCCAGTCCGGCGTAGCGGCGGCCGGAGCCGCCGAGCACGCGGATGGTCAGGAGCTGCTTGGCGCCGGTGTTGTCGGCGACCTTGACGCGGGATTCCTGCTGGATCATGTCTGGATCTCCTTCGAGGCCGAGGCCTACTTGGCCTTCTCGAGGATCTCGACGAGGCGCCAGCGCTTGGTGGCGCTCGTCGGACGGGTCTCTGCGATCAGGACGCGGTCGCCGATGCCGGCGGCGTTCTGCTCATCGTGCGCCTTGACCTTCGACGACTTGCGGAGCACCTTGCCGTACAGCGGGTGCTTGACGCGGTCCTCGACCTCGACGACGACGGTCTTCTCCATCTTGTCGGAGACGACGTAGCCGATGCGCGACTTGCGGTAGCCGCGCTGGGCGGCCTCGCCCGTGGGCTGCTCGGTGGCCATCACTGCTCCTCAGACTTCTCGGCCGCGTCGGCCGTGGTGGCCTCGTCGGCCTTCTTGGCCTCGTCGGCCTTCTTGGACTTCTTCTTGTCCGCTGCCTTCTCGACGGGCGCCGGGGAGGCGCTGATGCCGAGCTCGCGCTCGCGGATCACGGTGTAGAGCCGCGCGATGTCGCGCTTCACGGCGCGCAGGCGGCCGTGGGCGTCCAGCTGGCCGGTGGCCGACTGGAAGCGCAGGTTGAACAGCTCTTCCTTGGCCCGCTTCAGCTCGACGACGAGTCGCTCGTCGTCCATGGTTGCGAGCTCGGCGGGCATGAGCTCCTTGGAACCGATCGCCATTATGCGTCAGCCTCCTCGCGCTTGATGATGCGTGCCTTGAGCGGCAGCTTGTGGATGGCTCGCATCATCGCCTCGCGTGCGAGCTCCTCGTTGACGCCGGCGACCTCGAAGAGGACGCGGCCGGGCTTGACGTTCGCGACCCACCACTCGGGCGAGCCCTTGCCGGAACCCATGCGGGTCTCGGCGGGCTTCTTCGTGAGGGGGCGGTCCGGGTAGATGTTGATCCACACCTTGCCGCCGCGCTTGATGTGGCGCGTCATGGCGATACGTGCGGCCTCGATCTGACGGTTCGTGACGTAGGCAGGCGTGAGCGCCTGGATGCCGTAGTCGCCGAACGACACCTTGGTGCCACCGGTGGCCTGACCGCTGCGCTTCGGGTGGTGCTGCTTGCGGTGCTTGACTCGACGGGGAATCAGCATGGTTTACGCCTCCACTGGTGCGTCGCGACGGGGGCCGCGACGCTCGCGCTGCGGCTTCTGGTTCGCCTGCTCGCGAGCGAGCTCGCGGTTGGTGAGCTCACCGTTGTAGATCCAGACCTTCACACCGATGCGACCGAAGGTGGTCTTGGCCTCGTAGAAGCCGTAGTCGATGTTCGAGCGGAGCGTGTGCAGCGGGACGCGGCCCTCGCGGTACTGCTCGCTGCGGCTCATCTCGGCGCCGCCGAGGCGGCCGGAGACCTTGATCTTGACGCCCTTGGCGCCGGCGCGCTGCGCCGACTGCAGGCCCTTGCGCATCGCGCGGCGGAACGCCACGCGAGCGCTGAGCTGCTCCGCGATGCCCTGCGCGACGAGCTGTGCCGAGGCCTCGGG
This sequence comes from Agrococcus sp. UYP33, assembly GCF_054060915.1. Taxonomy (NCBI): domain Bacteria; kingdom Bacillati; phylum Actinomycetota; class Actinomycetes; order Micrococcales; family Microbacteriaceae; genus Agrococcus; species Agrococcus sp. UYP33. Next base: position 1,500,468 of record NZ_JBSSDR010000001.1, on the reverse strand, counting down.
GTTCTTGACCTCGAGGATGTTCAGCTGGATCTGCTTGCCGGTGAGCTTCTCGAGGTCGGCGCGGATGCGCTCGGCCTCGGCGCCGCGGCGGCCGATCACGATGCCCGGGCGGGCGGTGTGGATGTCGACGCGGACGCGGTCGCGGGTGCGCTCGATCTCGATGCGGGCGACGCCGGCGCGGTCGAGGCTCGTGGACAGCATCTTGCGGATGCGGATGTCCTCGGCCACGTAGTCGGCGTAGCGCTGCCCCGGCTTGGTCGACTCGGCGAACCAGCGCGACACGTGGTCGGTGGTGATGCCGAGGCGGAAGCCGTACGGGTTGACCTTCTGTCCCATTACTTCTCGTCCTCCGTGGTCGGCGTCGCGAGCACGACGGTGATGTGGCTCGTCCGCTTGTTGATGCGGAACGCGCGACCCTGTGCACGCGGCTGGAACCGCTTGAGCGTGGTGCCCTCGTCGACGAATGCGCGCGACACGTACAGGTCGGCGTCGTCGAGGAACTCGTTCGTCGCGTCGGCCTTGACCCGGGCGTTCGCCATCGCCGAGGCGACGAGCTTGTACACCGGCTCCGAGGCGCCCTGCGGGGCGAACTTCAGGATCGCGAGGGCTTCCTCGGCCTGCTTGCCGCGGATCATGTCGACGACACGGCGGGCCTTCTGAGGGGTCACGCGGATGTGACGAACGCGAGCGATCGACTCAACCATTGCCTTCTCCTTCTTCGCCGCCGCCTTAGCGGCGACGACCCTTCTTGTCGTCCTTCACGTGTCCACGGAAGGTGCGGGTGGGCGCGAACTCGCCCAGCTTGTGACCGACCATCGTCTCGGTGACGAAGACCGGGATGTGCTTGCGACCGTCGTGCACGGCGATCGTGTGGCCGAGCATGGCCGGCACGATCATCGAGCGGCGCGACCAGGTCTTGATGACGTTCTTGCTGCCGGCCTCGTTCTGGCGAACCACCTTGATGAGGAGGTGGTCGTCGACGAACGGACCCTTCTTGAGGCTGCGGGGCATCGGACTCTCCTACTAGCGCTTCTTCTTGCCGGTCGAGCGGCGGCGGACGATGAGCTTGTCGCTCGGCTTGTTCGGCCGGCGGGTGCGACCCTCGGACTGGCCCCACGGGCTGACGGGGTGGCGACCACCGCTCGTCTTGCCCTCGCCGCCACCGTGCGGGTGGTCGACCGGGTTCATCGCGACACCGCGGACGGTCGGACGGACGCCGAGCCAGCGCTTGCGACCGGCCTTGCCCCAGTTGATGTTCGACTGCTCGGCGTTGCCGACCTCGCCGATCGTGGCGCGGCAGCGTGCGTCGACGTTGCGGATCTCGCCCGACGGCAGGCGGAGCTGCGCGTAGGGACCGTCCTTGGCGACGAGTCGCACCGAGGCGCCGGCCGAGCGGGCCAGCTTGGCGCCGCCACCCGGACGGAGCTCGATCGCGTGGATGACCGTACCCGTGGGGATGTTGCGCAGCGGCAGGTTGTTGCCGGGCTTGATGTCGGCGCCTGCGCCCGACTCCACGATGTCGTCCTGCTTGAGCTTGTTCGGCGCGATGATGTAGCGCTTCGTGCCGTCCTCGAAGTGCAGCAGCGCGATGCGCGCCGTGCGGTTCGGGTCGTACTCGATGTGCGCGACGCGGGCGTTGACGCCGTCCTTGTCGTTGCGACGGAAGTCGATGACGCGGTACTGGCGCTTGTGACCGCCACCGATGTGACGCGTCGTGATGCGACCGCTGTTGTTGCGACCGCCCGTCTTGGGGAGCGGGCGCAGCAGCGACTTCTCGGGCGTCGATCGGGTGATCTCAGCGAAGTCTGCGACGGATGAGCCGCGACGACCGGGGGTCGTCGGCTTGTACTTGCGAATGGCCATGGTCTTGTTCCTTCCGTCCCTAGCCGACAGTCGTGAAGATGTCGATCGAGCCGGACTTCAGCTTGACGATGGCGCGCTTGACGTCCTTGCGCTTGCCGGTGCCGAAGCGGGTACGGCGCGTCTTGCCGACGCGATTGAGGGTGTTGACGCGCTCCACCTTGACGCCGAAGATCTTCTCGATCGCGAGCTTGATCTCGGTCTTCGTGGCGCGCGGGTCCACCTCGAACGTGTAGCTGCCCATGTCGATGAGGGCGTAGCTCTTCTCCGACACGATCGGGCGGATGATGATGTCGCGAGGGTCCTTGTTGTAGCCGCTCATCGGTTCTCGTCCTTCTCTGCCTCATCGGCCTTCGGGGCCTTGGGGGACTTGGCGGCGACGAACGCCTCGTAGGCGGCCTTCGTGAAGACGAGGTCGTCGCTCACGAGCACGTCGTAGGCGTTGAGCTGGTCCCACGTGAGCACGTGCACCTCGGGGAGGTTGCGCACGGCGAGCGAGGCACCCTCCTCGGCGCGGTCGAGCACGACGAGGATGTTCTTCGCGACGCCGAGCGCTGCGAGCATCTCGACGGCGACGCGCGTCTTGGGCGTGCCCTCCGTCGCGAACGACTCGACGACGTGCAGGCGGCCACCGCGAGCGCGGTCCGACAGCGAGCCGAGGAGCGCGGCGGCGATCATCTTCTTGGGGGTGCGCTGCGAGTAGTCACGCGGCGTCGGTCCGTGGACGATGCCACCACCGGTCATCTGCGGGGCGCGGATCGAGCCCTGACGAGCGCGGCCGGTGCCCTTCTGCTTGAACGGCTTGCGGCCGGCACCGGAGACCTCGCCACGACCCTTGGTCGAGTGCGTGCCCTGGCGTGCGGCAGCGAGCTGCGCGACGACGACCTGGTGGATGAGCGGAACGTTCGTCTGGACGTCGAAGATGCTCGCGGGCAGCTCGACCGAGCCTGCCTGCTTGCCCTCGGCGTCGACGATGGCGACCTGGGTGGTCATGCTCAGGCTCCCTTCACAGCGTTGCGGACGAACACGAGTCGGCCGCGGGCACCGGGGACGGCGCCCTTGACGAGCATGAGGCCCTGCTCGAGATCGATCGAGTGGACCGTGAGGTTGAGCACCGAGACGCGCTCGCCACCCATGCGGCCGGCCATGCGCATGCCGCGGAAGACGCGGCTGGGCGTGGACGAAGCACCGATCGAGCCGGGCTTGCGGTGGTTGCGGTGCGCACCGTGCGATGCGGAGACGCCGGCGAAGTTGTGGCGCTTCATGACACCGGCGAAGCCCTTGCCCTTCGACGTGCCGATGACGTCGACCTTCTGGCCGGCGGCGAACAGGTCGACGCTCAGCTCCTGGCCGAGCTCGAACGCGTCGGCGTTGTCGGTGCGGACCTCGGTGAGGTGGCGGCGCGGCGTGACGCCGGCGGCCTGGAAGTGGCCGGCAGCGGGCTGGTTGACCTTGCGCGGGTCGATCTGGCCGGCGGCGATCTGGATGGCTGCGTAGCCGTCCTTCTCGGGCGTGCGGATCTGCGTGACCACGTTCGGCGTGATCTCGAGCACCGTGACGGGGACGAGCTTGTTCTGCTCATCCCAGACCTGGGTCATCCCGAGCTTCGTGCCGAGCAGGCCGCGAGTCGTCGTGATCTTCGACATTGCGTTCCTTAGAGCTTGATCTCGATGTTGACGTCAGCGGGCAGGTCGAGGCGCATGAGCGAGTCGACCGCCTTCGGCGTCGGGTCGATGATGTCGATGAGTCGCTTGTGCGTGCGCTTCTCGAAGTGCTCGCGGCTGTCCTTGTACTTGTGAGGAGACCGGATCACCACGACCACGTTCTTCTCGGTCGGGAGGGGCACCGGGCCCACAACCGTCGCGCCCGCACGGGTCACGGTGTCGACGATCTTGCGCGCCGAGGAGTCGATGACCTCGTGGTCGTACGACTTCAGTCGGATGCGGATCTTCTGTCCCGCCATGGCTGACTCTCTTCCTGTCGACGCAGCCTGGGAGGGCTGCTCGCAACGCACCTGTCGATGCACCGCTGTTCTTCTGTCAATGCCCGCGAGGGGCGCGCACCGCACCGAGCACGGACATGCCATGCTCGAGTTCGGCGAAGTTCTTCTGTGTCGGCTGCCCGCGGCCCAGGATCGTGATCGTCCTGTGCACTGCCAGGGCAGTGAGCGGCGTGAGACGCCGCGTTTGCAACCTGTCGATTCTCGCACGGATGCGGATGCTCGTGCAACCCGGGCGTGTCGCGCCGAGTCGGCAGTGCTGGCGCGGCGGTCGCCGCGCGGGGCGTCGGCCGCGGCCGTGCCCGGACATGCGGAGGGGCGGGGTTCGCACCCCGCCCCTCGGTCGTCCGCGTGCTAGTGGCGCGGTGCGTCGTCCTGCGGCTGCACCGTGGCAGCGTCTGCGTCGTCCTGCGGGAGCGCGGCGTCCGCGCCGCCCTGCCCGAGGAACCGGTCCGCGTGCTCCTGCACGGAGTCGGTGCGGTCGGCGAAGCGCCCGCCGCTGAGCCTGTCGAAGCCGTCGCCTGCGCCCTGGATGATCCGGTCGCTGGTCTGCTCGCCCTGCTCGCTGCTGAGCGCTTCCTTCGCCTTGTTCACGAGATCGCCGATGCCCATGCACGCCTCCTGCCTACGCTCGCGACGGTCGCGGCGTGAGGACACCGAACCACACGAGCCTCTGCGGCGCCAGTGAGCGGGCCCAGCGCTTGGGCGGCATCACGGCCCGGCGCGAGCCATCGGTACGCTCGCGGCATGTCGCCGACCCCGCCCACAGCCCCGGCCACGCCCGCGGCCACTCCGCTGGCCACTCCCCTGGCCCACGACCCCCGCTGGCCGCGAGCGGGCGCGTGGCCGGCGCTCGACGACGGCGACGAGCGGCTCGACGCCGTCGTCCTCGGCATCGGCACGCACGCGACCTCGCTCAGCCCCACCGGCGCGCACGCGACCCCGGCGGCGGTGCGGGAGGCGCTGCGGCGCTACTCGCCGCACGCGGCAGGCACGCAGGTCGACGCGCTGCGGGTGGCCGACGCCGGCGACGCGGTCGACCCGGACCGCGACGAGGACGCCGCGACCGCGCTCGTCGCGCGCGCTGCGGGCCGCGCGCGGCTCGTGATCGCGATCGGCGGCGACAACGCCGCCACCGTCCCCGCGGCGCTCGGGAGCTGGGGCGCGTCGATCGGCACCGCCGGCCTCATCACGATCGACGCCCACCACGACCTGCGCGACGGGCGCAGCAACGGCTCCCCCGTGCGCCGCCTGCTCGAGGCGGGGCTCGACGGGCGGCGCGTGGTGCAGCTGGGCATCCAGGACTTCGCGAACTCCGCCGAGTACGTGCAGCGCGCGCGGGACGCGGGCATCACGACCATCTCCCGCGACGAGCTCGAGCAGCAGCCGCTCGCGGCGATCGCGGCGCGCGCGGTGTCGATCGCCGCGGCCGCCGGCGGACCGGTGCACCTCGACGTCGACGTCGACGCGTGCGACCGCTCGGTGGCGCCCGGCTGCCCGGCCTCGACTCCCGGCGGGCTGAGCGCCTGGCAGCTGCGCACCCTCGTGCGGGCCATCGTCGGCCACGGGGCGGTGCGCTCCGTGGACCTGACCGAGGTCGACGCGACCGCCGACGCCGAGGACGGCCGCACGGTGCGGCTCACGGCCCTGTGCGTGCTCGAGTCGCTCGCGGGCCTCGCGGGCCTCGCGGGGCGAGCGGTCACAGCCCCCGCATCGTGAACGCCGCCCGCACGGCCGCGCTCCCGGGCGGCACGGCGAGCGCGCGCACCAGCGCGAGCCGGGCCTCGAGCTCCGCCCGGCCCGCGGGCGCGCCCATCGCCATGTTCCACGCCGCGCGCCGCATCGCGCGCTCGGCGGCGCGGCGGCGCGCGCGCTCGTAGGCGGCGAGCACCGCCCCGGTGTGCGCGGTCCCGGCGCGGGCGAGCGCCGCGTCGAGCGCGAGCCCGTCGAGCCAGCCGAGGCTCATGCCCTGCCCGCCGATCGGGCTCACCTCGTGCGCGGCGTCGCCCACGAGCACGACGCGACCGCGCACGAAGCGCTCCGCGAGGCGCTGGCGCGCGAGGAAGGCGCTCGTCGCGGCGTCGGCCGGCAGCCGCGGCGGCTCCGGCACGCGCTGCTCGAGGATGCGCTGCAGCTGCGCCGTCGTCATCCCCGGCTCGGGTGCGTCGAGCCGCGCGACCCAGCGCCGCTGCCCGCCCGGCATCGGGAACGACTCGACGATGCCGCCGGGCTCGAGGTGCAGCATCGCCGTCGCACCCGCGCGGGTGGCGTCGGGCGCGTCGGCCATCGCGTAGCCGCCGACGCCGCGGCGCGGCAGCATCCGGATGCCGAGCAGCTGCCGGGTCGTGCTGCGGATCCCGTCGGCGCCCACCGCCCAGCGCGCGAGGACCGCGCCATCGCCGCGCGTCGCGAGCGCGACCCGCTCGCCGTCGTCGTCGAGCCCGGCGAGCTCGACGCCGGTGCGCAGCGCCCCGGGGGCGAGCGCGTGGAGCCGCTCGCGCAGGAGCGCCTCGGTGCGGTGCTGGGGCAGCGCGAGGATGGGCTGGCCGCCGAAGCGCACGCGGGCGAGCAGCCTGCCCCGGCTGAGCGCGACGCCCGAGCGGATCTCGGTCGCCTCGTCGCGGACCGCCCCGCCGATGCCCGCGGCGTCGAGCGCGGCGAGCCCGGGCGGATGGATGCCGATCGCGCGCGAGGCCCGCGACGGCTCGGTGCGCCGCTCGAGCACGACGACGTCGGTGCCGCGCTGCGCGAGCAGGCACGCGAGGTGCAGCCCGACCGCGCCGCCGCCCACGATCGCGACGTCGTGGTCGCTCACGGCCGGGACCGGACGGGCTGCGCCCGCACGAGCTCGAGCCGGAACGGCACACCCCGCCGCACGTTCCAGCCCGGCGGCGCCGCGGCCGCGAGCTCCGCGGGCGTGTGGCTGCGCCGGATCGATGTCAGGCCGTCCGCGCGGATGTACGACCCGCGCAGCAGCGTGGGCTCGAACGGCAGCGTGCCGGCCGCGAAGCCCGCGTAGGCGAGCGCGGAGCGCGCGATGTCGGCGTGCACCGCGACGCCGCCGGGGGCGAGCAGCGCCTCCGAGTCGGCGAGCAGCGCGCCGAGCTCGCGGGACGAGAGGTGGTGCAGCACGTGGTTCGAGACGACGACGTCGAAGCGCTCGCCGTCGGCGACGAGGTCGCCCGTCGCGGCCTGCCGCAGCTCGAGCCCCGGCACCGCGGGCTGCGCCCGGGCGTAGGCGATCGCGCGCGGCTCCGGGTCGATCGCCACCACCTCGAGGGCGCCGCCGTCCCGTGCGGCCCACTCCAGCATCCGGCGCGGCAGGTCGGCGCCGCCGGTGCCGACGTCGAGCAGCCGCACGGGGCCACCCGCGCGCAGGCGCGGACGGATCCAGCGGCGGTAGATCGCGCGTCGGCCGGACACGACGGCGTTGACGAGGTCGAAGCGCGCGTAGGTGCGCGCGAGCATCGCCGGGTCGCAGCCCGGGTCGTCCATGAGCTCGCGCGCGTCCTCGTCGCGCGCGCGCAGCCGTCCGAGCGGCACGTCGGCCCCGCTCAGCCTCGGACGGTGAGCAGCGCCGACTCGACCGTGAGGCCCGGGCCGAACGCCATCGCCGCGACGCGGTCGCCGTCGGCGGCACCCGGGTCGCGCAGGATGCGGTCGAGCACGAAGAGCACGGTCGCGCTCGACATGTTGCCGAAGTCGCGCAGCGTCTCGCGCGCCGGCACGAGCTGCGACTCGGACAGCGCGAGCGTCGACTCGACGTGGTCCAGGATGCTGCGCCCGCCGGGGTGGATGGCCCAGTGGTCGATCGCGCCGCCCACCGCGCCGTCGCGCAGCGCGTCGACGAGCGGCGGCTCCGACTCGAGCAGCGGCTCGATCGCTCCGGTCACGTGCTCGCCGATGAGCGACGGGACCGCGTTCGACAGCACCATCTCGAAGCCGTGGTCGCCGATGCGCCACGCCATCGCGCCCTCGCCCTGCGGCGTCGTGCGCGTCGCGAAGGCGTCGAGGGCGAAGCCGCGCTCGCCGGGCTCGAGCTCGCGCGCGGTCACGATGCCTGCTCCTGCGCCGTCGCCGAAGAGCGAGGTCGCGACGATGGTGTCGGGGTCGTTCGACGTGCGCAGGTGCAGCGTGCACAGCTCGACGCTCACGACGAGCACGACCGCCTCGGGGTCGGCCTGGCACAGCTGCGTCGCGAGCCGCAGCGCGGGCATCGAGGCGTAGCAGCCCATGAAGCCGAGGTGGTAGCGCTGCACGCCGGCGCGCAGGCCGAGGTCGCGCGCGATGACGAAGTCGGGCCCGGGCGCGTAGAACCCGGTGCACGAGACCGTGATGACGTGGGTCACGTCGGCCGCCTCGATGCCCGGCACCGCGGCGATCGCCGCGCCGCCCGCCTCGACGTAGAGCCGGGAGGCGTGCTCGGCGTAGACGTCGTTGCGCAGCCGCGTGCCGGGGTCGAGCAGCAGGCCGCTCGCGCGGTCGTAGAAGGCGGGGTCCTCGGCGGGCGGGCCGTGGAGCGTCAGCTCCTCGAGCACCGTGTAGCGGCGCTCGATGCCCGAGAGCCCGAACGAGGTCGAGACGATGCGCTGCGCGAGCCGCGACAGCCCCGGCTGCGAGCCGAACACCTCCTGGACGTCGGTCTGCACGAGCTGCGTCGCCGGCACGGCCGTCGACAGTCCTCTGAGGCTCACGGTCATGTCGCGAGCGTAGTGGTGCACCTTTGGAGCGGCCCTGGACGCGGCGAGCGTGCGCCGCTCCCGATCACACCACCCGCTCGCCCGCCCGCCAGAGCGCGTGCACGAGCTGTACGCCCGGCCGGTAGGCGAGGTGCGCGATCGACGGCGCGTCGAGCACCTGCAGGTCGGCGCGAGCGCCCGGTCGGATGCGCCCGAGCGGCGCGAGCGCGCGGCCGTCCGGCGCGATGCGCGGCGCATCGCGGTCGAGCGCGACGGCGCCGCCGAGCGTCGCCGCGCGCACCGCCTCCTCGATCGTGAGCCCCATCTGCAGCACCGCGGTCGCGACGCAGAACGCCATCGAGGTCGTGTAGGACGTGCCGGGGTTGCAGTTCGTGGCGATCGCGACGACCGCGCCGGCGTCGAGCAGCCGGCGCGCGGGCGCGAGCGGCATGCGCGTCGAGAGGTCGCACGCGGGGAGCACGGTCGCGACCGTGCCGCGGCCGCCGTGCCAGCTCTCGGCGAGCAGCAGCACCTCCTCCTCGTCGAGGAACGCGACGTGGTCGACGCTCAGCGCGCCGAGCTCCACCGCGAGCCGCACGCCGGGGCCGGGGCCGAGCTGGTTGCCGTGCACGCGCAGCGCGAGCCCGGCGGCGCGCGCCGCCTCGAGGACGCGCCGCGACTGCCGCTCGTCGAAGGCGCCCCGCTCGCAGAAGACGTCGACCGCGTCGACGTGCGGCGCGACGGCCGCGAGCATGTCGCCGACGACGAGGTCGACGTAGGCCTCGTCGTCCGACGCCTCCGCGGGCACGAGGTGCGCGCCCAGGAACGTGACCGAGTCTGCGCGGCCCGCGGCGATGCGCGCCGACCGCAGCTCGTCGGCGACCGTGAGGCCGTAGCCGGTCTTCGTCTCGAGCGCGGTGGTGCCGCCGCGCAGCGCCTCGTCGGCGAGCCGGTCGAGGTTGGCGGCGAGCTCGGCGTCGGTCGCCGCGCGCGTGGCGGCGACCGTGACGCCGATGCCGCCGGCCGCGTACGCCTCCCCCGCCATGCGGGCCTCGAACTCGGCGGTGCGGTCTCCCGCGAACACGAGGTGCGTGTGGCTGTCGACCCAGCCGGGCAGCACCGCTCGCCCGCCGACGTCGACGAGCTCGTCGGCGGCCGGCGCGGCGGATGCCTGGCCGACCCACGCGACGAGGTCGCCGTCGACCACGACGGCCGCGTCGTGCATCCGGCCGAGCTCGTCGTCGTTCGTCGTCAGCTCGCCGATGCCGGTGAGGAGCGTGCTCGCCACGTCAGCGCCGCCTCACGCGCGATCGCGCATCGGCACGCGCACGTCGTGCTCGGCGGCGAACGTCGCGGCCTCGTCGTACCCGGCGTCGACGTGGCGGATGACGCCCATCGCGGGATCGTTCGAGAGCACGCGCGCGAGCTTCTCGGCGGCGAGCTCGGAGCCGTCGGCGACGGTCACCTGCCCGGCGTGGATCGAGCGGCCGATGCCGACGCCGCCGCCGTGGTGGATCGAGACCCAGCTCGCGCCGGACGCGGTGTTGACGAGCGCGTTGAGCAGCGGCCAGTCGGCGATCGCGTCGGAGCCGTCGCGCATGGCCTCGGTCTCGCGGTAGGGGCTCGCGACCGAGCCGGAGTCGAGGTGGTCGCGGCCGATGACGACGGGCGCCGAGAGCGTGCCGTCGGCGACCATCTCGTTGAAGCGCAGCCCCGCGCGGTCGCGCTCGCCGGCGCCGAGCCAGCAGATGCGGGCAGGGAGCCCCTGGAACTGCACGCGCTCCTGCGCCATCCGGATCCACGTCGCGAGGTGCGCGTCGTCGGGGAAGAGCTCGAGGATCGCCTCGTCGGTGCGGCGGATGTCCTCGGGGTCGCCCGAGAGCGCGGCCCAGCGGAACGGGCCCTTGCCCTCGCAGAAGAGCGGGCGGATGTACGCCGGCACGAACCCGGGGAACGCGAACGCGTCGTCGTAGCCGCCGAGCCGCGCCTCCGCGCGGATCGAGTTGCCGTAGTCGAACACCTCGGCCCCCGCCGCCTGGAACCCGACCATCGCCTCGACGTGGCGCGCCATCGAGGCGCGCGCACGCTCGGTGAAGCCCTCGGGGTCGCGCCGCCGCTCGGCGTCCCAGTCCTCGAAGGCGACGCCGCTCGGGAGGTAGGCGAGCGGGTCGTGCGCGCTCGTCTGGTCGGTGACGATGTCGATCGGCGCCCCCATGGCGAGCAGCTCCGGCACGACGTCGGCGGCGTTCCCCAGCAGGCCGATCGAGAGCGGCGTGCCGGCGTCCCGCGCCTCGACGGCGCGCGCGAGCGCATCCTCGATCGTCCTCGCCTCGACGTCGAGGTAGCGGTGCTCGATGCGCCTCGCGATGCGGCTCGGGTCGACGTCGACGCAGATGGCGACGCCGTCGTTCATCGTGACGGCGAGCGGCTGCGCGCCGCCCATGCCGCCGAGCCCGGCGGTGAGCGTGATCGTGCCTGCCAGGCTGTCGCGGCCGAGCGCACGCGCGACGGCGGCGAACGTCTCGAACGTGCCCTGCAGGATGCCCTGCGTGCCGATGTAGATCCAGCTGCCGGCCGTCATCTGCCCGTACATCGTGAGCCCCTCGGCCTCGAGGCGGCGGAACTCGGGCCACGTCGCCCAGTCGCCCACGAGGTTCGAGTTCGCGATGAGCACGCGCGGCGCCCACGCGTGCGTGCGCATCACGCCGACGGGGCGCCCCGACTGCACGAGCAGCGTCTCGTCGTCCTCGAGCGTCGTGAGCTCGCGCACGATCGCGTCGAACGACGCCCAGTCGCGGGCCGCCTTACCGGTGCCGCCGTAGACGACGAGCTCGTCGGGGTGCTCGGCCACCTCGGGGTCGAGGTTGTTCATGAGCATCCGCAGCGCGGCCTCCTGCTGCCAGCCCTTCGTGTGCAGCTCGCTGCCGCGGTGGGCTCGGACCTCGCGTGCGCCGTCCATCATCGGTCTCCTTCGTCGTTCGTGTCGGTGTCGGTCGCGGCGGTCGTGCGCCCAGCGCGGAAGGCCTCGTCGCCGTCGGCGGCCCAGGAGCGCATGCGGTCGGTCAGCCCTGCCGCGAGCAGCACCGCCCCGTTCCAGACGTGCAGCCGCGTGATCTCGATGTCCCGGGCCAGGAAGCGGTCGGGGCCGATCCCGGGCACGTGCTGCCGCAGCAGCGCGATCGCCTCGCCCGTGCGCTCCCCCGGCGGCTCGGCGCGCAGCTCGATGCCGCGGGCCGCGGTCATCACCTCGATCGCCAGCACGCGCTCGAGCCCGTCGATCGCGCGGCGCAGCTTGCGCGCGCCGCCCCAGCCCATCGAGACGTGGTCCTCCTGCATCGCGCTCGACGGGATGGAGTCGACGGATGCGGGCACGGCGAGCCGCTTGAGCTCGGACACGATGCCTGCCTGCGTGTACTGCGCGATCATGAGCCCCGAGTCGACGCCGGGGTCGTCGGCGAGGAACGGCGGCAGCCCGAAGGAGCGCGACGGGTCGAGGAACCGGTCGCTGCGCCGCTCGCTCATCGATGCGACGTCCGCGATCGAGATGGCGAGGAAGTCGAGCACGGCGGCGATCGGCGCGCCGTGGAAGTTGCCGTTCGAGACGACGCGGCCGTCCGGCATGACGACCGGGTTGTCGATCGCGCTCGCGAGCTCGACCTCGGCGACGCGCTCGGCGTACGCCGCGGTGTCGCGCGCGGTGCCGTGCACCTGCGGCGCGCACCGCAGCGAGTAGGCGTCCTGCACGCGGGTGTCCTCCGGCCCCTTGTGGCTCGCGACGATCGCGCTGCCGCGCAGCAGCGCCCCGATCTGCGCGGCGCTCGTCGCCTGGCCGGCGTGCGGCCGGAGCGCCATGAGGTCTGCCGCGAACGGGGCGTCGGTGCCGAGCAGGCCCTCGACGCTCATCGCGGCCGCGAGGTCGGCGGTGTCGAGCAGCCGGTCGAGGTCGGCGAGCGCGAGGCACAGCATCGCGAGCATGCCGTCGGTGCCGTTGACGAGCGCGAGGCCCTCCTTCTCGGCGAGCACGACGGGCGCGAGGCCTGCCTCCGCGAGCGCCGTTGCCGCATCCATCGTCACCACCTCGCTCGTGCCGGGCTCCGCACCCGGCCGATCGACCTGCACGATGCCCTCGCCCATCGCGGCGAGCGCGACGTGCGAGAGCGGCGCGAGGTCGCCGGAGCAGCCGAGCGAGCCGTACTCGCCGACGACCGGCGTGATGCCCGCGTTGAGCATCGCCGCGTAGAGCTCGGCGGTCGCGCGGCGGATGCCCGTGCGGCCGGTCGCGAGGGTCTGCAGCCGCAGCAGCATGAGGCCGCGCACCACCTCGCGCTCGACCGGCTCGCCGCTCGAGGCGGCGTGCGAGCGGATGAGCGACTGCTGCAGGCGCGTGCGGTCGGCCGGCGCGATCGCGGTGTTCGCGAGCGCGCCGAAGCCGGTGGAGATGCCGTAGTGGGGGCGCACGTCGGCGGCGAGGTCGTCGATCACGGCGCGGGCCGCGTCGATGCGCTCGAGCGCCGCGGTGCTGAGCACGACCTCCGCGTCGAAGCGGGCGACCTGCACGACGTCGTGCCTGCTGAGGGGGGCGTCTCCGATGATCACTGGCATGCCCCCATTCCACTGCCGCGCGCTCGCCGCCGCATCGGCTCCGCGTCCATTGCCGTCTGAGATCTCAGACTCGGCTACGCTCGCTGTCCACCGGGCGACGGCCGGGCGGCGAGGACGGAGGGGCGGATGGCGGTGGCGAGGATGCCGGCGGCGCGGAGCGCGCTGCGCGTGCTGTCGCTGCTGGCCGAGCAGGCGGGGCCCGTGCGCGCGGCGACGATCGCGCGCGAGCTCGGGCTGCCGCGCTCGAGCGCCTACCAGCTGCTGCAGGTGATGCGCGACGAGGGCTTCCTCGTGCACTACCCGGAGCTCGGTGCGTGGGGACCGAGCGCGCGCGTGCAGCAGATCGGCTCGAGGGTCGCGGCCGCCACGCGGCTCGAGCGGCTCGCGCAGCCCATCCTCGACCGGCTCGTCGCCGCCGCGACGGTGCCGGCGACGAGCCACCTCGCGGTGCTCGCCGGCAGCGACGTCGCCTACGCGGGCCGCGGCGAGGGCAGGCGCTCCCCCGCGACCGTGTCGCGCGTCGGCGTGCGGCTGCCCGCGGTGCGCACGGCGACCGGCCGCGCGATGCTCGCGGCGCTCGGCGACGACCAGGTGCGCGCGCTGCTGCCGCACGACCGCGACCTGGCCGGCGAGCGGCCGGCGACGCGCGCAGCGCTGACGACGATGCTCGCCGCGGTGCGTCGGCGCGGATGGGCGACCGAGGAGGGCGAGGTCGACCCCGCCTACGGCTCGGTGGCCGCCGCGGCCTTCGACGCGGCGGGCGTGCCGGCCGCGTCGGTCGGCCTCACCTTCCGGCTGCTGGACGCGGGGCCTGTCGACGGCCCCGCGTGGGCGGCGCTCGGCGAGCGGTGCGCCGCCGCGGCGGCGGAGCTCGGGCGCCGCCTCGGCGCGGCGCGGGCGGGGCTCGAGGCGACGCAGCCCGAGGGGTCCGCGCTGGCCGGGTCCTAGCGGGCCGAGGCCGCCTGCATCGCGCGGCGCTCGGAGCGCTCCGCGCGCGCGGCGACGAGCGACAGCACGAGCGAGACGACGACGAGCCCCATCGCGCACGCCGTGAGCGCGGGCCAGCCGGCGGCCTCGAAGGGCAGCCCGAGCGCCCAGCCGACGACCGCCGACCCGACGTAGAAGCCGATCGTGTAGAACGCGCCCGCCTGCGACCTCGCGACCGCGCTCGCCCGCGCCCCGACCTGCGAGGCGGCGGTGGCGTGCGCCAGGAAGAAGCCGAGCGTCGCGAGCACGAGGCCCACGATCACGACCGGCAGCGGCGGCAGCGCGAGCAGCGCGAGGCCGACGAGCATGGTGCCGTGGCCCGCGAGCATCGTCGCGCGCGCCCCGATGCGGCCGGCGACCCAGCTCGACGAGCGCGACCCGATCGTGCCGGCCGCGTAGGCGACGAAGATGAGCGACGCGACCGCGGGGGCGAGCGCGTACGGCGGTGCCTCGAGGCGGAACGCCAGGTAGTTGTAGACGCCCACCTGCACGCCGACGAGCAGGAACGCCTGCAGGTAGAGCGACCGCAGGCCGGGCCCGCGGAGCGCCTCGGCCATGCGGCGGCGGCGCGGCTCGGCCGCGGGCGGCGGCCCCTCGGTCCTGCCCCGGATGGCCAGCAGGAAGACGACGATCGCCGCGGTGCCGACCGCGACGACCACGAGCACGGCCCAGCGCCATCCGACGAGCGGCGCGAGCGGACCGACGACCAGCCGGCCGGCGGCGCCGCCCACCGAGGTGCCGGCGATGTACGCGGCTGCGACGGCGGCGGCCGCGCGACCGCTCAGCCGCTCGTACGCGACCGCGACGCTCAGCGCCGGGACCGCGCCGAGCATCGCACCGCCCACGAACCGCACGGCGAGCAGCACCTCCGTGGTCGGCGCGAGGACCACCGCCGCCGAGAGCACGATCGAACCGATCGCCGCGAGCCGCATCATCGCGAGCCGGCCGAAGCGGTCGGCCGCGAACGCCCACGGGATCACGGAGGCCGCGAGGCCGGCGGTGGCGAGCGAGACGGTGAGCGCAGCCTCGGAGGGGCTCGCGCCCAGCTCGCGGGCGAGCTGGGGCAGCGCTCCCTGGATCGCGTAGAGCTGCGTGAAGGTCGCGAGCCCGAGCGCCAGGAGCGCGACGGTGAGCCTGCGGGGCGTGATCGCCGCCGCGGGACGCTCGAGGGTGGCGGATGCGGCGGTCACGGCTCCGACGCTAAGCCATCGTCAGGCGCATGACCAATGCCGCTCGGCGGGCATCCCATACGCTGAGCACATGCATGCCGAGCCGCACGACGCACGCCTGCTGCGCGACCTGCCCGTGCTCGTCGCCGTGCGGCGCACCGGCACCGTCACTGCCGCGGCCGACGAGCTCGGCATCCCGCAGCCGAGCGCGACGAGAGCGCTGCAGCGGATCGCCGGCGTGGTCGGCGCCGCGGTCGTGCGGCGGGAGGGCAGGGGCGTCGCGCTCACGCCCGCGGGCGACGCGCTCGCCGACGCCGGGGAGGCGGCCCTGCGATCGATCGACGACGCCCTCTCGGCGATCGCCCGGGCGGGCGAGATCGGCGCGAGCGAGCTCGGCATCGCGTTCCAGACGATGCTCGGCGAGCGGCTCGTGCCCGAGGCGATCCGACGGTTCCGGGCGCGCTGGCCCGCGGTCGCGCTGCGGCTGCTCCACGGCTCCCGCGCGACGTGCCTCGAGGCGCTCGCCGGCGGCACCGCCGACATCGCCGTCGTGGCGAGCCCGCCGCCATCCCACGGCGCCGTGACGATGCTCTACGCGGAGCCGCTCGTCGCGGTCGCCGCCCCCGACCATCCGCTCGCCGGCATGCACGAGGTGTCGGTGGAGGCGCTGCGCGCCTGGCCGCAGATCATGCTCGCGCCGGGCTTCGGCATCCACGACGCCGTCCAGTCGCTCTTCGCCTCGGCGGGCGAGGTGCCGGAGCCGGCGTTCGAGGTGGGCGACTACCGCGCGGCGCGCGGCCTCGCCGCGGCAGGGCTCGGCGTCGCCGTGCTGCCCCCGAGCCCCGCGCGCATCGACGACGGCGCGCGCGAGGTGCCGGTGCGCCATCCGCTCGCGCGGCGCGAGATCGGCGCCGTCGTCGCGGACCCGCAGGAGCCGGCCGTGCAGGAGCTGCTGCGCGCGCTCGTCGAGGCCGCGGCGCGACGGGTGCCCGGCGCCGCGTGAGCAGCGCCGGGCGACCGGTCAGCGGGGCACGCCGCCGTCGTAGGGGTCGTCGAGCCCGCTGGGGTCGTCGCCGCCCGACGGCGGCCGCAGCACGCCAGGACCCTGCGGGGCGTCGGGACCGGTGGGCGCACCGGGCGTCGCGGGCGCACCGGGCGCACCAGGGGCATCGGGCAGCACCGGGACCTCCGGCGCCTCCGGGCTGCTCGGGTCGGGACCGCCGGGCACGTCCGGCGCGCCGGGCCCCGGCTGGAGCGGCTCGCCAGGCACGTCGGGCGCGCCGTCGCGCTCTGCCTCGAGCTCGGCGATGCGGGCCTTGTGCTCGTCGATCGCGTCGAGCCCCTCCTGCACCGACCGCGTGTAGCGCTCGCCCGTCGCCTCCGCCGTGAAGTCGGCCTGGCCGTCGTACTGCACGTTCGGGTCCGGAGCGGGCGGCTCTCCCCCGGTGGGCACCGGCGGCTGCTCGCCGTCCGGCCCCGGCTCGTCCGCGCCGTCGAGCGGCCCGGCCGCGTCACCACCGGGCAGGGGCGCGTCGCCGTGCTCGCCGTGCCCGACGCGCGTCGTCGCGCGGTCGGTCGCCGTCTCGCCGTCGGCACCCGCGGTCGCGCCGTCGGTCGCCGTGCGCAGCGGCTTCTCGTCGTCGAGCGGCTGGTCGCCGCCATCGCGGATCGGGCTGTCTGCCATGGTCGCACCTCTCGTCAGCTGGCCGACGCGGCTGCGCCGACTGTCCCCCAGCCAACCGGATGCGCGCTGGACGCGCCATGGACGTCCGCGGTCGGGCCGCCGATCAGCGCGAGGCGAGCCACCAGATGCCGACGACCGCCTGCGCGACGGCGATGACGAGGGCCGTCCCGATGAGCGTCAGGTGCACCGTGAGGAAGCGCGTGGGCTTCCCCGCCGCGTCGCGCGAGCGCGGGTCGGCCGCGATGCGGCGCAGGAACGCCGGCCAGACGACCGCGCTGAAGGCGGCACCGATGAGCAGCAGCACGGCGCCGGCGACGCCGACCGGGTCACCCACGGGCGAGCACCTCGGCGAGCGTCGGCGCGGCGAGGTCCTTCTCGCTGATGCGCGAGCGATCGCCGGTGTCGACGGGCAGCGGCCAGTCGATGCCGAGCGCAGGGTCGAGCGGCGTGATGGCGACGCCGGTCATGCCGGGCACCCACTCCGCGGTGAAGCAGTAGACGTACTGCGTCGGGCTGTCGCCGGTCGACTGGAAGCCGTTGCAGACGCCCTCCGGCACGATGATCTGCACACCGGGCTCGAGCGCGGTCTGGAAGACGGCGCCGCGCGTCGGCGACTCGGGCCGGGCGTCGACCCATGCGCCCCACGCGCTGCCGTGGGCGATCGCGATGAGCTTCACCATCGCCTCGCCGTGCATGCCGCGGATCGCGCCCGGGTTCGTCTCGGTGACGTTCACCTGCCGGAAGGCGGGCAGCGGGATGCCGGCCGCCTCGAACGCGGAGGCGCGGAAGAACTCCCGCACCGTGCCGCGGTCCTCGATCACCTGCTTCATGCGGATGAGGGCGAGGCCCTCGATGGTCGTCTCCTGCGTCTCGAACTCGATGATCTCCACCACGCGTCCAGGCTATGGCAGTCGCGCGGCCGCCCGGCGTCGCACCGGCCGGCTGGTCAGCGGCCGCCTCGTCATCGAGCAGGGTCGTCGGTCCTGCTCCAGGCGATCCGGATGAGCCGCCGCAGCACGTCCTCGTCCACCTGCTCGAGGCGCTTGACGTAGACGCAGCCCGCGCCCTCCGTGTACGCGCCGAGCTCCGGCAGCAGCGCGGCGCCGTCCGGCAGGTCCTTGAGCCCGTACAGCGAGATGGCGGCCTTGCGCGGCGAGAAGGCCACCTTCGGCCAGTCGCCCTCGGTCGTCGACGTCCGGGACGGCGACACGTAGTGGTACGAGCCGTACCCGATCATGGTCGGCCCCCACATGACGGGCTCCGCGCCCGTCTCCTCCTGCATGATCGCCGCGAGGCGGTGGCCCTCGTCGACGCGTCGCGGGGGCTGCGCCGCGTCGAGGAACTCGTGCACGCTGACGTCGGTCGGCCTCGTCCGCTGCTCTGCCACGGCTCCATCCTCCGCTCGTGCGGCGTCCGCGTCCAGTCCCGCCGGGGCTCAGCCGCGCATCGTCGCGAGCCGCCCGCGCACGGCGTCGGCGAGCGGCCCCGGCCACCACCGCTCCCCGCCCGCGATCCGCTCGGCGAGCTCGGCGAGCTCCAGCGCCGCGACGGCATCGGCTCGTGCGAGCAGCGCGTCGAGCGCCGCCGCGAGCTCGGGACGCGTCAGCTCCACCCGCCGCCAGGGGTCGTGCGGGTCGGCGGGCCCGAGCGGCAGCTCGAGCGCTTGCGCGAGCGCGAGCAGCGATCCGGCGGCGTCGACGAGGTGCCGCCGCGCGGCGAGGCGCTCGCCGCGCGCGGCGCGCCCGCCGCCGACGAGCAGCGCGCGGTGCAGCGCGGTCGCGAGCGTCGCGGGATCACGGGGCACGGGCTCGAGGGTCGGGCGGATGCGCGCCGGCAGGTCCCCGACGCGGTCGACGACGACCCGGTGGGCACCGCTGCGGCTCGCGGCGAGCTCGGCGGGCGTGAACACCGCGTACTCGAGCAGGTGCCCGTCGTCGTAGACGACCCACGCGCCGTGCTCGGTGTCGCGCTCGTGCAGCGCGATCGACGAGCGCCGGCTCGGGAGCCACGCCGCGGTCGCGCGCAGCCGCTCCACCGCGCCCGGCTCGGCGATGACGAAGAAGTCGTGGTCGCTCCACGCGTCCGACTCGTGCCCGGCTGCGGCGGTGCTGCCGACGAGCACGAGGCCGAGCACGTCGTCGGCGTCGGCCGCCCAGTCCGCGAGCCGGGTCGAGAATGCATCGAACTCGTCGCGCTCCACATCCGGATGCTAGCCGTGGGCGGCGCCGGCCGCGCACGACGAAGGGGGCCAGGCCGAAGCCTGACCCCCTCCGAGCGCAGTCGGATGACTACTTGATGATCTTCGTCACCGTACCGGCGCCGACCGTGCGGCCACCCTCGCGGATGGCGAAGCCGAGGCCCTCCTCCATGGCGATCGGCTGGATCAGCTCGACCGTCATGTCGGTGGTGTCACCGGGCATGACCATCTCGGTGCCCTCGGGCAGCGAGATGACGCCCGTGACGTCGGTGGTGCGGAAGTAGAACTGCGGGCGGTAGTTCGTGAAGAACGGGTTGTGGCGGCCGCCCTCGTCCTTGGCGAGGATGTACGCCGTGCCCTCGAAGTTCGTGTGCGGCGTGACCGAGCCCGGCTTCACGACGACCTGGCCGCGCTCGACGTCCTCGCGCTTCGTGCCACGGAGCAGGAGACCGCAGTTCTCGCCGGCCCATGCCTCGTCGAGCTGCTTGTGGAACATCTCGATGCCCGTGACCGTGGTCTTCTGCGTCGGGCGGATGCCGACGATCTCGACCTCGGAGTTGATCGCGAGCGTGCCGCGCTCGGCGCGACCCGTGACGACCGTGCCACGGCCGGTGATCGTGAAGACGTCCTCGATCGGCATGAGGAACGGCTTGTCGCGGTCGCGGACCGGGTCCGGGATGTTCTCGTCAGCGGCGTCCATCAGGTCGACGATGGCCTGGGTCCAGGCCTCGTCGCCCTCGAGCGCCTTGAGCGCCGAGACGCGCACGACGGGAGCGTCGTCGCCGTCGAAGCCCTGGCTCGAGAGCAGCTCGCGGACCTCGAGCTCGACGAGCTCCAGGATCTCCTCGTCGTCCACCATGTCGGACTTGTTGAGCGCGACCATCAGGTACGGCACGCCGACCTGCTTGGCGAGCAGCACGTGCTCGCGCGTCTGCGCCATGGGGCCGTCGGTGGCGGCGACCACGAGGATCGCGCCGTCCATCTGGGCAGCACCCGTGATCATGTTCTTGATGTAGTCAGCGTGACCAGGAGCGTCGACGTGCGCGTAGTGGCGCTTCGGCGTCTCGTACTCGATGTGCGAGATGTTGATCGTGATGCCGCGCTGGCGCTCCTCGGGAGCGGAGTCGATCGACGCGAAGTCGCGCTGCACGTTGGTGGCCGACGGGTACTTGTCTGCCAGGACCTTCGAGATCGCAGCCGACAGCGTCGTCTTGCCGTGGTCGACGTGACCGATCGTTCCGATGTTGA
The DNA here is from genome assembly GCF_054060915.1 of Agrococcus sp. UYP33. NCBI lineage: Bacteria > Bacillati > Actinomycetota > Actinomycetes > Micrococcales > Microbacteriaceae > Agrococcus > Agrococcus sp. UYP33. The sequence continues at coordinate 1,480,043 of NZ_JBSSDR010000001.1, read as the reverse complement.
CGTGCGGCTTGGTCCGCTCGAACTTGGCCTTAGCCACTGTGTCCTCCTAGGACTGTTCTCATGAGTGCGCCGCCGCGTCGCGGCAGAGCGTTCGGGTGGTGTGTGTTTATGGTACTTGCGACCTCGGTCAAGGTGAAACCGAGGCGAGCGGCGGTGCGCCGGGGCGGCCTCTCGGCCGCCCCGGGCGTCACTCGCCCTTGCTCTTCTGGACGATCTCGTCCGAGACGGCCCGGGGGACCTCGGAGTAGGTCGAGAACTCCATCGAGTAGACGGCACGGCCGGACGTCTTCGACCGCAGGTCGCCGACGTAGCCGAACATCTCCGACAGCGGCACGAGGGCCTTGACGACCTTCACGCCCTGGGCGTCCTCCATCGACTGGATCTGCCCGCGACGCGAGTTCAGGTCGCCGATGACGTCGCCCATGTACTCCTCCGGCGTGCGCACCTCGACCGCCATGAGCGGCTCGAGGAGCACCGGCTGAGCCTTGCGCGCTGCCTCCTTGTAGGCCATCGAGCCGGCGATCTTGAACGCCATCTCCGAGGAGTCGACGTCGTGCGCCGCACCGTCGAGCAGCGTCGCCTTGACGCCGACCGTCGGGAAGCCGGCGAGCACGCCGACCTGCATCGCGTCCTGCATGCCCGCGTCGACCGAGGGGATGTACTCACGGGGCACGCGACCGCCGGAGGTGGCGTTCACGAACTCGTAGGTCTCCTCGCCCGACAGGTCCATCGGCTCGAGCTTGATCTGCACCTTGGCGAACTGGCCGGAGCCACCCGTCTGCTTCTTGTGCGTGTAGTCGTACTTCTCGACCGTGCCCTTGATGGTCTCGCGGTAGGCCACCTGGGGCTTGCCCACGTTGGCCTCGACCTTGAACTCGCGCTTCATGCGGTCGACGAGGATGTCGAGGTGGAGCTCGCCCATGCCCTTGATGACCGTCTGACCGGTCTCGGGGTTGTTCTCGGTCCGGAAGGTCGGGTCCTCCTCCGCCAGCTTCTGGATGGCGAGGGAGAGCTTCTCCTGGTCGGCCTTCGTCTTCGGCTCGATGGCGACCTCGATGACGGGCTCCGGGAACGTCATCGACTCGAGGACGACCTGGTTGGCCGGGTCGCTCAGCGTGTCGCCGGTCGTCGTGTCCTTGAGGCCGATGACCGCGTAGATGTGACCGGCGGTCATCGAGTCGACCGGGATCTCCTTGTTGGCGTGCATCTGGAAGATCTTCCCGATGCGCTCCTTCTTGCTCTTGGTCGAGTTCGCGACCGCGGCACCCGAGTCGACGTGACCCGAGTAGACGCGCACGTACGTGAGGCGACCGAAGAAGGGGTGCACGGCGACCTTGAAGGCGAGCGCCGCGAAGGGCTCGTCGCGGTCGGCGTGGCGCTCGATGATGACCTCTTCGTCGCGCACGTCGTGACCCGGGATGGCGGGCACGTCGAGCGGCGTCGGGAGGTAGTCCACGACCGCGTCGAGCATCGGCTGCACGCCGCGGTTCTTGAACGCGGAGCCGCAGAGCACGGGGTAGATCTCCGAGGCGACCGTCATCTTGCGGATGGCGGCCTTGATCTCGGCGACCGTGAGCTCCTCGCCCTCGAAGTACTTCTCCATGAGGGCGTCGTCCGTCTCGGCGACGGTCTCGAGCAGAGCCTTGCGGTACTCGTCGGCCTTCTCCTTGAGGTCGGCCGGGATCTCCTCGATGGCGTACTCGGCGCCCATCTTCACGTCACCCTTGGCGTCACCGCGCCAGGTCTTCGCGTTCATCTCGACCAGGTCGACGATGCCCTCGAAGGCGCTCTCGGAGCCGATCGGCAGCTGGATGACCAGCGGACGAGCGCCGAGGCGGTTGATGATCGTGTCGACCGTGAAGTAGAAGTCGGCACCCATCTTGTCCATCTTGTTGACGAAGCAGATGCGGGGCACGTCGTACTTGTCGGCCTGGCGCCAGACGGTCTCGGACTGGGGCTCGACGCCCTCCTTGCCGTCGAACACGGCGACCGCGCCGTCGAGCACGCGGAGCGAGCGCTCCACCTCGACGGTGAAGTCGACGTGACCGGGCGTGTCGATGATGTTGATCTGGTTCTTGTCCCAGAAGCAGGTCACGGCGGCCGACGTGATCGTGATGCCGCGCTCCTGCTCCTGCTCCATCCAGTCGGTGGTCGACGCGCCGTCGTGCGTCTCGCCGATCTTGTGGTTGACGCCCGTGTAGAACAGGATGCGCTCGGTCGTCGTGGTCTTGCCGGCATCGATGTGGGCCATGATGCCGATGTTGCGGACCTTGTTCAGGTCGGTGAGCACGTCCTGTGCCACAGGGTTCCTCCGATGAGTGGATGGAGCGGGGTTTGGGGGTGTCGCGCGGACGGGGGCCCCGGCCGGGGCCGGGACCCTCGTCAGCGGACGATCACCAGCGGTAGTGCGCGAAGGCCTTGTTCGACTCGGCCATCTTGTGCGTGTCCTCGCGACGCTTCACCGCGGCGCCGAGGCCGTTCGATGCGTCGAGGATCTCGTTCTGCAGGCGCTCGGTCATGGTCTTCTCGCGACGCGCCTTGGCGTAGGAGACGAGCCAGCGCAGCGCGAGCGTGTTCGCGCGGTGCGGCTTGACCTCGACGGGGACCTGGTAGGTCGAGCCGCCGACGCGACGCGACTTCACCTCGAGGGTCGGACGGATGTTGTCGAGACCCTTCTTGAGCACGACGACCGCGTCCTGGCCGGACTTGGTGCCGACGCCGGCGAGCGCGCCGTAGACGATGCGCTCGGCGAGGCCCTTCTTGCCGTCGAGGAGGATCTTGTTGACGAGCTGCGAGACGATCGGTGCGCCGTAGACGGGGTCAGCAACGACCGGGCGCTTGGGGGCGGGACCCTTGCGAGGCACTACTTCTTCTCCATCTTCGCGCCGTAGCGGCTGCGAGCCTGCTTGCGGTTCTTCACGGCCTGGGTGTCGAGCGCGCCGCGCACGATCTTGTAGCGCACACCGGGGAGGTCCTTCACACGACCGCCGCGGACGAGCACCATCGAGTGCTCCTGGAGGTTGTGGCCCTCACCGGGGATGTAGGCGGTGACCTCGGTGCCGTTCGAGAGCTTCACGCGGGCGACCTTGCGCAGCGCCGAGTTCGGCTTCTTCGGGGTGGTGGTGTAGACGCGGGTGCAGACGCCGCGCTGCTGGGGGTTCGCCTTGAGTGCGGGCGCCTTGGTCTTCGAGACCTTCGGCGACCGACCCTTGCGGACCAGCTGCTGGATGGTGGGCACGTTGCTTCTTCCTGCTGCACGGTGACAGCGGTTCGATGTGGTTCGCCGGCATCGCCGGCACCATCGGTGATCCACCGCGCGCTCTCGCGCACTCCTCGCGGGTGGTGGATATGCCGTGGGGGATCGCGGACTCTGGTCCGCGGCCCAGTGCGGCCCGCTCGCTCCCCGCGCATGACGCAGGGCGCGCACGTGCGCACACCCGATCAAGGATAGGGCCACCGCGCATGCACGGTCAAGCGTCGGCGGGACCTCGCGGGTCAGGCGGCGGGTCGCACCCAGCGCAGGGTCGACGCGCACGCGTCGAACAGCAGCCGCAGGCCGTCGATCGCGGGGTCGTCGGCGTCCATGTCGAGCGGCCTGCCGATCGTGGCGGTGAGCTGGAGCGCCTTGCGCCGCTGCGTGCCGGGCATGGGCGTGAGGTAGACGACCGTCAGCACCCGCAGCGACTCCTCGCCGACGGTCTCGAGCTGGTCGCGCTCGAACCGCACGATGCGGCGTGCGTCGTCGAGCGCCGTCGCGCCGAGCTCGCGGATCGCGTGGCGGACGACGTCGTCGAGCGAGACGTCCGGCTGCGCGCGTCGCACGGAGGCGAGCATCGAGGCGGGCGCCCAGAGGGTCTCCTCGCTCTGCTCGGACGGCGTGAAGAAGGCCACGACGTCGCCACGCCGCATCATCTCGAAGGAGTCGCGCAGCATCCCGCTGGCCTGCGCGAGCAGCTCGGGGCGGTGCGCCTGCATCGCGCGCGTGCGGATGCCGGCGAGCATCGCGTCCTGCTGCGCCTGGTCGGGCCGATGCCGGGCCCAGCCGGGCGGGAGGTCGAGCTCGAAGTCGGGCTCGGGCGCGACGCCGAGCGCTGCCCGCAGGTCGGTGTCGGTCATCGCTGGAGCTCCTGGTCGAGGCGGTGCAGGGTGCCGAGCTCGCCCTGCCGGGCGCGGTCGGCGATCGGGCGAGGCAGCCTGCCGCGCTCGGCGAGCAGCTCGATCGCAGCATCGCGGTCCGCGAGGATCTGCTGGAGCTCGGCGTCCGGGATGCGCGCGAGCGCCGCGCGCAGGGCGTCGCCGTCGTGCGCGCGCAGCGCTGCGTCGCGCTCGGCGTCATCGCTCGGCGCGCGACCGAGCGCGAGCAGCAGCAGGCCGAACACCAGGGCGAGGGCACCGGCCACGAGCACCGGGATGCGCCACGTCGCCGCGCCGCCGAACCCCTGGAGCGACGAGGCCGTGCCCATCACCCACCAGGTGGTCGCCCCGAGGACGGCCGTGCCGAAGGCGAGCAGCAGCAGCGTGCCCTGTCGCTCGCGGCGGCTGCGGAGCCACCAGACGATGGCCACGGCCTGCACGACCGCGGCGATCGCGAAGCACACGCCCGCGATCGGCACCGAGGTGGAGGCATCCATGCGGTGGAAGCCGAGCGGGTCGCCGAGGATCGCGGCGAGGCCGATGAGCGGAGCGATGAGGGCGAGCAGCGCGGGGAGCATGAGCCAGAGGCCCGCCATGCCGCTGCCCTTGGCCGCGGCGACGCGCGCGAGGCCCGCGCCGTCCTCCCCCATGTGCTCGAGCGCCGCGGGGTGGCGCTGCAGGGCGTACGCCTCGAGGATCCCGAGGCGCGGCTCCGCTGCGGCGGAGAGGTCGTCGGCCCACGCGGCGGCGGTCTCGTGGCGCAGGCTCATGCCGAGCCCTCCTCGATCGGCCAGCCGCCGTCCGCGACGAAGACCGCCGGGGGCGTCGAGCGGAACGCGCTGCCGTCGGGACGCTCGACCTCGATGCGGTCGATGAGCCCCACGAGGCCCGTCATCGACAGCGCGAGCACCTCGGCGAGGGTCGGCTCGACCGAGACGACGACCGTCGACTCGCCGTCGTCGAACGCGTGGATCACGAAGGCGGCCGTCGTGCCCGGGCGGACGTCGTCGAGCGAGGCGGTCCCGCTCACCTGCACGCCGGGGCCGAGCGTCGCGCTCTCGAAGGGCGCGACCGACGCCCCGGACGCGCGCCAGTCGGGGATCGCCGCGCTCGCGACGATGCGCGCGTGCACGGTGGCGAAGACGGGCATCGCGCCGGGCCAGACCTGCCACGACAGCAGGTCGTCCGCGCTGCGGCGGGCGAGCCCGGCGGTCAGCAGCGCGGGGACGACCTGCTCGAGCTCTGGCGTCCAGCGGCCGCCGAACGCGGTGCGGAGCCCGTCGGTGCGCGCCGCGACCCAGTCCTGCGCGTCGTCATCGCCGTCGAGCGCGGGCATCCCGAGCCACCCGGGAGCGATCGTGCTCGCCGACATCCGCCATGTGCTCACTCGTCCGCCCTCCGTCGTGCGCGGCCGATCACCAGAGGATGTCGAACGCGGGGTACTGCTTCTTGATCGTCTCATGGCCGGTGAAGAGCGACACCCAGCCGTCGTACTTGAGCGGCACGCCCATCAGGCCGTGCATGAGGTCGGCGGCCGTCGCGAGCGCGGGCAGCACGCCCGTCGCGCCGGCGCTCAGCTTCTCGTACGCGGCGACGTCGCGGCCCGTGATGAGGCGCGCCATCACGTCGCCGAAGCCGTTCGGGTTGTTGCCCGTCGCGAACTGCTTCAGGCCGCCGAGCAGGCCGCTCGCGCCGCGCCCGGCGAAGAGGTAGGCGAAGCCCAGCTCTCTCGCCTGCGATCCCGCGGCGCTCCACGCCGTCTTGCCGAAGACGCCGCCGAACATGTCGTCGGCGAAGCTGAACTTGCCGCCGAAGATCTTGCCGAGCTTGCCGAACGGCAGCACCCCGACGATCGCGAGGCCGAGCTGCAGCCAGCCGGCGTCGCCGCGCACCTTCTGGTAGATCGTGAGCGCGAGCGCGATGACGCCGATCACGGCGCCGATGAGCGCGAGGATCGGCCCGCCGACGATGATCGCGAGCACGCCGACCACGAGGCCCGCCCAGCTGAGCGCCTTCTGCAGGCCCGCGACGAAGCCGTCGACGTCGTCCCAGAAGCCGTCCTTCACCTTGCCCTCGAGCACGTCGCCGATGCCCTTCGCGGCGGTGTCGAACGCGTCCTCCCACGTGTCGTAGTCGGCGTCCCACAGCCCGGCCTCGGTCTCCCAGGCCTCGTACGCCGCGAGCTTCGCCGCGTCCTCCTCGGCCTGCTCCTTCGCCTCGGGGCTGTCGTCCTCGGGCTGGAACCAGCCGCCGGTGCCGCGCGGCTCGACCGAGCCGGGCAGCGACGAGAACGTCGCCCACAGGTCGGCGCACGTGTCGACGTGCGACCGCAGCTTCGGCTGCACCTCGCCGAGCGCCTCGCCGTAGGTGACGAGCACGGGCCCGGTCGGCTCGTAGAGCTCGCCCGCCTGTCGCAGCAGCCCGTGCGTGTCGCCGACGACCTCGCGGAGCTTCTCGACGGCGAGGCCCTTCTGGCCGTCGGCTCCGCTCTTGACCTGCTCGAGCATCGTGGCGCTCGAGAGCATCGACTGCCCGAGCGCGGTGATGCTGTTGCCCCGCTCCACGATGTGGCCGGCGTCGCCCTCGACGTACTCGATCCAGCGGCCCTTGGGCGACTGCGGTCCTGCGTGCACCATGGTGGTCTCCTCGATCTCAGGTCAGGCCGCGGCGTCCGCGGACTCGAGCTCCAGCGCGGCTTCCTCGTCGAACTTCGCGAAGCCCTCGAGCACGCCCTGCACGTGGTCGCGCACCTTCGTCATGTCGCGCGCGAGGTCGACGCGCTTGTCGTTCCAGCGGCTCTCGAAGTCGCCGGCCCGGTCGCGCAGGTCGCCGCGGCCGAAGGGCCGCCCGATGGCCGCCTCGAGCTCGCTCGACCGGTCGCCGGCACCCTCGAGCTCGGCGATGATCGAGTCGAGCTGCTTGCGGAGCGCGAGCAGCTCGTCGAACGTGATCAGCACGTCGGTCATGGTCTCCCCTTGGTCGGCACGGCGGTCGCGCTCTCGTCCATCTCAACCTAAGCGAGCTGAGGATATGTCGCGATGGGGAGGACTCCCCACGTCGCGCGGTCGCGCCGCCTCAGCCGCGAGAGCGGGGGCCGGCCACCCGGCCGGCCCCCGCTCGCTGCGTGCGTCGGCTCAGCTGCCGGCCATCTGCTCGTCGAGCGACTGGATCGCCTGCATCATGCCGCGCAGCGCCTCACCCATGTCCGAGATGCCCTCGATGGCCTGCTCCAGGCCCGTCGTCAGCTCCTCGTAGCCCTCGCCGAACTTGCCCGACGCGTGCTGCGTCTTGAAGTCCTCGCCCAGCAGGGTGTCCACCTGGCTCTTCAGGTCCTTCAGGACCCCCGAGATGTCCTCGCGGCCGGTGTCGAGCTTGCCCGCCACCGACTCCATCTCTGCGTAGGAAGCGCCGAAGTCGCTCATAGCCGTCTCCTCATCGAATCGTCCTCCGGGGCCCGACCGGACCACCTGCCCATAACGTACGGAATCCTCACTGAAAGTGCCATGGGGAGAGGTGCCCATGCCTCGGGCGGGCAGACGGAAGGGGCCCGGCATCGCTGCCGGGCCCCTCGTGGTCGTGCTGGCGTCAGCTGCCGGCCATCTGCTCGTCGAGCGACTGGATCGCCTGCATCATGCCGCGCAGCGCCTCGCCCATGTCCGAGATGCCCTCGATGGCCTGCTCCAGGCCCGTCGTCAGCTCCTCGTAGCCCTCGCCGAACTTGCCCGACGCGTGCTGCGTCTTGAAGTCCTCGCCCAGCAGGGTGTCCACCTGGCTCTTCAGGTCCTTCAGGACCCCCGAGATGTCCTCGCGGCCGGTGTCGAGCTTGCCCGCCACCGACTCCATCTCTGCGTAGGAAGCGCCGAAGTCGCTCATTGGTCCGATCCCTTCATCGTTGCCGAATCCATGGCCCAGCCGGACCATCCGCGATCACGCTATGCGGTGCTCAGTGCACGCTCAATGGGGAGGACTCCCCATGCTCGACGATCGGCGCGGGCGGCCGCGCGGCGCTCTCCGGCACGAGCGGCAGCTGCACCGTGACGGCGCGCCCCTGCTGCACGAAGATGCCGCGGCCCTCCGGGAAATCCGAGCGCTTGACCTTGGGGAACGGCACCTTGAAGACCGAGTCGCCGTCGTAGGCGTCGGGCTTCAGGATGATGCCCTTGCGTCCGGCCTTGAAGTCGCCGATGAAGCCGTAGCCGCCCGTGACCTGCGTGACGTCGGCGTCGCCGACGAGCAGGTGGTCGCTGCGGTTGATCGCCTGGAAGAGCTCCTTGAGCGCGCGCTCCGCGTCGGAGTCGGCGAACTGCGGCACGTTCTCGACGACGATCATGATCCGGCCAGGGATCGTCTCGTCGGCGACGATCTCGGCGAGCTCCTTCGCGAGCTCCTTCGCCGCATCCGGCCGGGTGACGCTGCGCACCCACGGGCGCCAGTCCTGCAGCACCGAGCGGCGGCCGCCGAAGTGGAACAGCTTGACCTCAGGGTCGAAGCGCTCCATCGCCACGACGAGCGCCTTCATGGCGTTCGTCTTGCCCGACCCAGGAGGGCCGGCGACGATGAACGTGCCGATGGGATCGAAGTCGCGCGCCGCGAGCGTGTCCTCCGCGACGCCGAGGACCGGCAGCTCGTCGACGCTGTCGGGCAGCTGCTCGAGGGCGAGCCGGGTGGGCAGGGCGCCGATCTCCTCGACGTCCTTCGCGCCGTGCTCGCGCAGCGACTGCGCGAGCTGCGCCATGAGCTTCGACTGCTCGGCGACGTTGGGCGTGCCGCCGAGCACCGCCACCTGCATCTCGAGGCCGTCGACGATGCCCCTGCCCGGCGCGGACCGGTCGTCGAGCACGTCCTTGGGCGCGCCCACGAGCATGTAGCCCGACTCGTCCGAGAGCCGCAGCACGACGCGGCGCGAGATGTTCGAGCTCACCGCGGTGGGCACGGCGCCCGAGCGGTCGGCCGTGGCGATCGCGTGGATGCCGAGCGGCCGGCCCTCGCCGAGGATGCGCATGAACACCTGGTAGAAGGGCGAGCGGGCGCTCGTGACCTCCCAGTCGGCCTTGAACTGCGGGAAGTTGTCGAGCAGTAGGAAGATGCGCGACGCGCCGGGGTCGACGAGGTCGCGGTACTCCGTGAGGTTCGCGGCGTTCGCGGCGGCGAACGCCTTGCCGCGGCGGTCGAGCTCGCGCCCGAGCGAGCGCAGCAGCCGCTGCACGCGCTCGGCGTCGTCGCCGGCGATGATCGAGCCGACGTGCGGCAGCACCTCGAGCGACTTGAGCGCACCCGAGGCGAAGTCGAGGCCGTAGACCTCGGCGCTGCCGAGCTCCGGCCGCATGCCGGCGGCCGTGCCGATCGTCTTCAGGAGCGTCGACTTGCCCGAGCCGGAGGTGCCGTACACGAGCATCGAGCCGTCGCGGTCGGGCAGGAAGTGCACCGGGTCCTGGCGCTGGCGCTCCGGGACGTCGGCCTTGCCGAGCACGATCTTCGCGTCGCCCTCGATGGGCAGGTCGCGCAGGTCGACCGTCGCGGCGAGGTCGTCGAGCCAGGGCCGCCGGGGCGCGGGGATGCGCGCCTGCTGGGTCGCCGCGATGAGCGTGCGCACGATGCGCTTCTGGTCGTTGGGTCCGAGGTCCTCGTCGTGCGAGTCCGACTCCGGCACGGTCTCGGGCTCCCAGCGCTGCTCGGAGCCGAACCGCAGCTCCGCCACCTTCACGTCGGCGACCTGCACCTCGTCGGGCCGGGTCCAGCCGCCCGCGTAGGCGGCCTGGAAGGGCACGAGCCTGCCGGGTCCGGTCTTCGCGATGCCGCGGCCGGGGATCGAGGGCGGGAAGGATGCCGCGATCGTGTCGTCGACGACGTCCTTGGAGTCCGACTCGTCGGCCATCCGCAGCGCGACGCGCAGGTTCGTGTTCGCGCGCAGGTTGTCCTTGATCACGCCGGCGGGGCGCTGCGTCGCGAGGATGAGGTGGATGCCGAGCGAGCGGCCGCGCTGGGCGATGTCGACGACGCCGTCGACGAACTCCGGCACCTCCCCCGCGAGCGCCGCGAACTCGTCGACGACGAGCACGAGCGCGGGCGGCGTCTCCGGGTCCTGCCGCTTCTCGAGCTCGAGCAGGTCCTTCGCCTTCTTGCGGTTGAACAGGTGCTCGCGGTGGTGCAGCTCGGCGCGCAGGCTCGTGAGCGCGCGGCGCACGAGGTGCGGGCTGAGGTCGGTGACGAGGCCCACGCAGTGCGGCAGCTCGACGCAGTCGGCGAAGGCGGAGCCGCCCTTGTAGTCGACGAAGAGGAAGGTGACGCGGTCGGGGCTGTGCGCCGCCGCCATGCCGAGCACCCACGCCTGCAGGAACTCCGACTTGCCCGAGCCGGTCGTGCCGCCGACGAGCGCGTGCGGGCCCTGCGTGCGCAGGTCGAGCGTCATCGCGTCGGTCGCGCCCTGGCCCATGATGGCGCGCAGGGTGCCCGACTTCTTGAGCCGCGGCTTCGCGCCGCCCGAGCGGTCGAGGATGGTGTTGTTCTGGCGCCAGCGGTCGATGACCGCGCCGGGCTCCTCGGCGAGGTCCGGGCCGACGAGCGACAGGAACGACACCTGCTCGGGGATGTCGGAGGAGTCGTTGATGACGATGCTCGCGTCGACCACCGGGGCGAGGCGCTTCGCGAACATCTGCATGTACTCGCCGGAGACGCCCTCGACGCGCACGCCCTCGTAGTCGACGCCCGAGCGCACGGTGCCGACGCGCGCCGCCTCGAGCCCGCCGCTCACGTCGACGAAGCTGCGGCACACGGCGGGGAGCGACTCGACGGTCGGCGCGACGAACACGCCGTAGACGCCGACCGCGGCGCCGCGCTCGAGGATCTGCGTGAGGCGCGGCCGGTCGACGGGGGCGTCGTTCGTCACCACGAGCACGACCGAGGTCTGGATGCTCGTGACGGTGTCCTTCGCGGCGCGCTCGACGTCGGAGCCGTAGCGCATCGGGTCCCAGTCCTCGTCGAACGGGGTCTTGCGATCGGGCGCGGCCTGCTTCGACCGGCCGAGCACGAGCTCCTCGAGCGCGTTGAGCAGCGCGGTGCCGGCCGTCGAGGAGTCGGCGAGCGGCATCTGGCTGAACGGGCTCGTCTCGCTCGTCGTGTGGGGCAGCCACTTCATCCACTCGAGCTCGCTCGTCCACGCCGCGTCGCAGATCGCGACGGTCACGAGCTCGTTCGGCGCGTGCAGGCCGTAGAGCTGCACGGCCAAGCCGCGCAGCGCATCCGCGGTGAGCGACTTCGGGCCGGCGATGCCGATCGATCCGACGGCCGAGAACGACTCGACGATCGGCACGTCGTCGACGTAGCGGTAGCGCTCGCGCAGCCGGTCGACCCGCTCGACGTACTCGGGCAGGCCGTCCTGGATCTCCTCCTCCTTGATGGAGTTGCGCGACTCGGCGCGGCACGTGCCGAGCCGCACGGAGAGGAAGTTCCAGTGCTCGGGCCTGCGCGTCCAGAGCATGGGCCCGAGCCGCATCGCGTGCTCGAAGACCTCGGCGACGGGCGGCACCTCCATGCCGCGCACCTGCTCCTCCTTGGGCTTCTCGCGGTAGAGCAGCTCCTCGAGCTCCTCGTACCGCGACTCGAACATCTGCACCTCGAACTTCTGCTTCTGGCCGTTCTGCGTCTTCATGTTGATGAAGTTGCCGAGCAGCATGAGCGGCGTCATGAGGGCGATGATGATCGAGCGCGGGTTGTTCGTCATCGCGAACATCGCGCCCGCGAGCAGGATCGGGGTGACGAGCATCGGCCACGGGAAGAGCCGCTGGATGATCTCCTTCGGCATCCGCGGGCCCTTGAAGTCGGTGCCCGGGTAGCGCGCCTCGACGCGCGGCGACCGGTTGAACATCAGGGCGCCGCCGCGCTCGAGCACGGGGTCGGGGCCGGATGCGTCGAAGGCGCCCGCGAGCGACACGGTCAGCTCGGTGTCGCCGATCGTGAAGCGCGCACCGGGGACGACGCGCAGGCGCGAGACGAGGCCGCCGTCGACGAGCACGCCGTTCGCGGAGTTGAGGTCGACGACCTCGATGTGCGCACCGACCTCGATGCGCGCGTGGCGCTTCGAGACGAGCTGGTCGGCGAGCACGATGTCGTTCGACGCGTCGCGGCCGATGGTGGCGTGGCCGCGCCCGAGCTGGAACTCCTGCCCGGCGAGCGGGCCGCTCACGGCGCGCAGCACCGCGACGACCTCGAGCGCGCTGCCCGCGGGCCCGCCGCGGCGCACGCCGCCGGCACCGAGGTTGACGACCTGGGTGTGGAAGCCCGAGCCGATCGGCGCCTCGCCGATGAGCGCGTCGGGCTGCAGCTGCACGAGCGCCTGCTCCGTCGGCGGGGCGACCGCGAGCGAGAGCGTGTCGGTGTCGGCGAACGGGATCGAGCGCGCGGGGTCCGCGAGCGCGATCTGGCGCGCGACGTCCTCGACGGTCGCGGTCGAGTCGGCCGTGATGACGACGTCGGTGGGACCCGTCGCCGTCCGGTGCAGGGTGAGCTTGACCTTCACGTGGCTCCGATCAGTCCTGGTCGTCCGCCGCGCGGAGCGCGGGGTCGTCGAGCAGCGCGAGGTCGCTCCGGGTGACGAGCTGCGACGAGACGGCGTACTCGACGAGCCGGGCGCGGCGGTTGCTCGCCAGCTTGCCGACCCCGCCCCGCAGCCCCTGCACGCCCATCCGGTCGAGCTTGTCGCAGACGTTGTCGAGCTTGCGGTTGAAGCGGCTCATCGTCCAGCCGAGCCGCTCGGCAGCGGCGCCGCTCGAGGGCAGCTCGCTCACGCCCACGCCGTCGCGCCGCAGCATCGGCTCCGCGAGCGCCACGATGAGCAGCTTCTGCAGCTCGGTGAGGCCGACCGGCATGACGGTCGTCTCGCCCGAGGAGCGGCGGCGGTGCTCGGTCGACATCGCGAACGCGGCGTCGTCGGAGTGCACGCCGATCTCGTAGGTCGTGGGGCCGGCGGTGAAGACGATCGAGCACTCGGAGAAGACGATCGGCAGGCGCGCGCCGGGCGACAGCCATGACTGCACGGCGCCACTGCCGCTCGAGATCGTCGCCGACAGCCGCGATCCGACGTTCGACAGCCACCAGAGGCCGTCGACGTGCCGCAGCTCGAGGAACGCCCGGTGGAGGTACTGGTTGTCGTCGACGGTCAGGTCGCCCTCGCGGCCGATGACGAAGGGGCGATCGGGGTCGAGCGTCATCCACTCCCCCGCGAACTCCAGCTGCAGCTGCGGCGCCGGGTCAGCCATCGACGCACCCTCTCGTGTCGGTGGAGGCGCGCCCGTCGGCGCGCACGAGGCTCACGAGGATGCACGACTCCCCGTCGGGGTCGCGCTCGAGCGTCACCGACGGCGACGGCACGGTCGAGGTCACCGGGTCGGCGCCGCTGCGCTCGTAGCGGTACTGGAAGGCGTCGCCCTCCTGCGGCTGCGGGTTCGTCCACCGGAAGACGACCGTCTCGCCGGTGACCTCGCCGGCGACCGCGATCGGGGCAGGTGGCCGCTGCGCGGTCTGCGGGCCGGCGACCGTCTGCGTGGGGTCGGCGGGCGGCGGCGCCTGTCCGCCCGCGGCGAGCGCCATCCACACGATGCCGCCGCCGACGAGCACCACGACGGCGCTGCCGATGATCGTGGCGAGCGTCCGCCGGCGGCTCGCAGAGGTCGGGGCGGCCGACTCGGCGGCCGCGGCCGCGTCAGCCCCGGACGGGCCGGGCACCTGCTGGCCGGGACGCGGCCGGCGGATCGTCGCATCGGGAAGCGCCTGCGCGCCGGCCGCCAGACTCGCCCTCGGCGAGTCTGCATGCGGGTCGATCGAGACCACCCCGCGGATGCGCGTGGCGCCGCCGTCCTCCTCGTCGACCGCGTCGGGCTCGAGCGCGTCGTCGAGCACGTCGAGCGGCGTGACGGGCAGCGCCATCTCGGCCTCGACCTGCTGCAGCGCGCGCCCGAAGGCCACGGCCGTCGCGTAGCGGCGGGCGGGATCGGGATCCATCGCGGAGGCGAGCACGGCCTCGAGCCGCGGCGGCACGTCGTGGCGGGCGAGCGGCGAGATGTCGCCGCGCTGGCAGCGGTCGATGAGGTCGACGCTCGTGTTGCTGCCGCCGGGCAGCTCGAAGGGCGTCCTGCCTGCGAGCAGCGTCCAGAGCGACGCGGCGAGCGAGAAGACGTCGGACGCGGGGCTCGAGGCCGGCGGGTCCTGGAAGGCCTCGGGGGGCGACCACGGGATCGACATGCCGCTCGCGTCATCGCCGGCGCCGGCGCTCGTGGCGATGCCGAAGTCGGTGAGCGCCGGCCGGTTGTAGGCCGTCACCAGGATGTTCGCGGGCTTGATGTCGCGGTGGAGGATGCCCGCGCGGTGCGCGGTCTCGACGGCACCCGCGATCTGCACGCCGAGCGAGAGCACCTCGGGCACCGCGAAGCGGTCTCGGCGGTACCGCACGCCGAGGTTCGGCTTCGGGCAGTACTCCATCGCGAGGAACGGCCGGCCGTCGGGCGCGACGGCGGCTCCGTAGATCGTCACGATCGACGGGTGCGTCGACAGCTGGGCCATGACGTTGGCCTCGTGCCGGAAGTTCTCGATCAGCTCGCGGTTGACCGCATCGGGCAGCAGCACCTTGATCGCGACCTTCCGCGACGGGAGCAGCTGCTGGTACAGGAAGACGTCGGCGAAGCCGCCGGAGCCGAGCAGCGACACGTAGTCGTAGCCCGGCAGCGCCGGGGGCGCCGAGGGCGCGCGCTTCGGGCTCACGAGGTCTGCCCGCTCGACGCCGGCTCGATCGTGACGACGACCCCGTCGCCGAGGTCGAGGCGGTCGCCGAGCTGCAGGATGGTCGCGACCTCCGGCCGCAGCCGCTGCGGCGCCGCGCCCTCGCGCAGCAGCAGCGTGCCGTTCGTCGAGCTGAGGTCGACGCCCACGAGGTTCCAGTCGTCGACGCGCAGCTCGAGGTGGCTGCGCGAGATGTCCTCGTTCGCGCTCTCGACCGTCACGAGCCGCGGCACGCGCCCGTCTGGCGCGCGGCGGGAGCGCGGTCGGCGCCCCAGCACGACGCCCCTGCCGAGCGGCACGCGCTCGCCCGCGGGCAGCACGACGACGGCGACCTCCGGGCGGGGGCGCTGCGCGGCCGAGCCGTCGGCGACGGCCGCGCCGCACTGCGCGCACTGCACCGTGCCCGGCGCGTTCACGTGCCCGTTCGGGCACAGCGTCGAGAGCACGAGCGGACCGGTCGCGGGAGCGCTCGGCTGCGCGGGCTGCGCGGCCTGCGGCACGGGTGCGGCGGCGCGCGCCCGCTCCTCCTGCAGCCGGCGCGCCTGCTCGGCGGTGATCGTCATGCCGTCGTGGTCGCCGGCGGCGAGCGGCGCCGGCGGCGCTGCGGGCGCGGGTGCGGCCGGCGCCGGCCGGGTCTCGGGCGCGGCGGCGCGCAGGTCGACTGCGGGCCGGATGAAGCCGGGCACGGAGTCGATGAGGCCGCCGATGGGGTTGGGCTCGGCGGCACGCGGCGCCTCGGGCTCGGGCTTGGGCTCGGGCTCGGGCTCGGGCTCGGGCTCGGGCTCGGGCGCAGGCTCCGGCTCCGGCTCCTGCTCCGGCTCCGGCGCAGGATCCGGCTCGGGCGCAGGCGCGGGCGCCGGCTCGATCGGCTCAGGCTCGGCCCGCTCCGGCTCGACGCTCTCCGGCTCGACGCGCTCCGGCTCGACGCGCTCCGGCTCGACCCGCTCGGGCTCGACCCGCGCGGGCTCGACGCGCTGCGGCGCCGCGGCGGGCGGCAGCGTCTCGCCGAAGGCGCCGGTGCGCGGCTCGGCCTCGGCCTCCGGCGGCGCGCTCTGCGCGTCGGCAGCCGGGGGTCGCGGGGCGGCGCGCACGGCCGCGACGCGCACGACGCCGCCGTCGAGCGGCAGCACGTCGCCGGCGAGCGCACCGAGGCCGCCCGCGGTGATCGTCGCGGCCGGGTCGGCGTCGTCGAGCGCCCAGTCAGCGCCGAACCGGTCCGGCAGCTGCCGATCGTCGGCGGTCGCGGGCACGCCGTGGCGCCGCAGCAGCGCGCGGCGGTCGTCGAGGTCGACGAGCCCGAGCAGGGCGGCCGGCTCGGCGTCGAGCACGGCGCGCAGCCCCTCGAGCGACTCGACGGCCGCCACGGCGTCGTGCAGCGCCCTCGCCCGCACGGCCGGCAGGTCACGCTCGCACACCAGCACGACGCGACCGGCGGCGATGCACCAGGCCTCCCCCGGGGCGTACTCGATCCGAGCGCTCACGGGCGGGCCTCCCTGGGGACGGTGTCGTCGAGATCCGGCACGTGCGTGTCGAACAGGTCCTCGTCGGCGATCGCCACGGCGTCCACGTCGACGACGACGATCGAGACGTTGTCGGGGGCGCCGGCGTCGAGCGCCCGGCGCAGCAGCAGCGCGGCTGCGGCGGCGGGCGACGCGACATCGCCGAGGATCTCGGCGATCTCGGCGTCGTCGACCTCGCCGGTGAGGCCGTCGGAGCACACCAGCAGGCGCTGCCCCCGCTCCGCCGGGCGCAGCCACGCGTCGGCGGGCTGCCGCTCGCCGGCGCCGAGCGCGCGGGTGATGACGTTGCGGTGCGGGTGGCGGCGTGCGTCCGCGCGGCGCAGCGCGCCGGTCTCGACGAGCTCCTGCACCACGGAGTGGTCGATCGTGACCTGCTCGAGGCTGCCCTGCTCGTAGAGGTAGGTGCGCGAGTCGCCGATGTTGAGCACGAGCCAGTGCGCGACGCCCGAGACGTCGACGAGCACCGAGCCCGAGAGCGTCGTGCCGCCGATCTCCTCGTCGGCCGCGCGCGCGCTCACCTGCTCGAACGCGTGCTCGACCGCCGCCTCGACGCACTCGACGTCGGCGAGCGTGCGGCCCTTGAGGCTGCGGAAGGCCTCGACCGCGAGCGCGCTCGCCACGTCGCCGGCCGCGTGGCCGCCCATCCCGTCGGCGACGACGAAGACCGGGAACGACGCGAAGACGGAGTCCTCGTTCACCGTCCGGCGCATGCCGGCGTGCGTCGCGCCCGCCCAGCGGAGCGAGATCGACGGGTGGCTGAAGCGGAACTCCCCGATGGCGCTCATGCAGCCCCCTCGATCGTGAAGGTGCGGTCGCCGAAGCGCACGACGTCGCCGGGCACGAGGGCGAACGGCGTGCCGGGCTCGAGCTGGCGCTCGACGCCGCCGCGCACGACGGCGGAGCCGTTCGTGGATGCGCGGTCGACGACCGCGAGCGGCGCGACGGTCACGAGCACGTGGGTCTTCGACACCGTGCGGGTGTCGTCGGCGAAGGGCAGCAGGTGCTCGACGACCTCCCCGGCGCTCGGCGACGGGTTGCGCCCCACGAGCGCGGCACCGGTGAGCGCGAAGCGGTCGCCGGTGTCGAACGCGAGCGTGGCGACGGCAGGGCGACCGGCGGACCTGGCGCGGGTCGCCTCGAGGTCGTCGTCGTCGGCGATCTCGACGCGCCGCACCGTGCGGTCGTCGACGTCGTCGATGTCGGGCTCGATGACGGTCTCGTCGCGGATCGTGCTCGCGGCGGGCGCAGCGCTCGGCGTCGCGGCCGGGACCGCGGCCGCAGGCACTCCGGCCGGCGCCGGGCGCGCGAAGCCGGGCGCGCTGTCGATGATCGGGCCGCCGAGCGGCACCGACGGCTGCTGCGCCGACGGCTGCGGGGCGGACGGCTGCGGGGCGGACGGCTGCGGCGCCGAGGCTGCGGCGGGCGCGGATGCCTGCGGCGTCGCCGGCTGCGGCGCGGCCGCGCCGCTCAGCTCGCCGGGGCGGTAGCCGCCGAGCCGCGCGCCGCCCGCTGGCATGCCCGGCACGGTGTGCGACGGCAGGTCGGCGGCCGGCTGCGACGCGAGCCCCACCTGCTCGGTGCCGAGCTGCTGCGGCCTCGCGGCGCCGACGACGCCGGAACTGATGCGCGCGCCGGGTCGGTAGGCCTGCGCGAGGCTGTCGGCCGGGGTGGCGAGCGACGGGAGCTGCGACTTCGCCGCCTCCGGCGCCGCGGAGACCGTCTTCCGCGCGATGCGCATCTTCTTGTCGTGGTACGGGTCGAGGCCGTCGTTGACGTCGACGAACCAGGTGCCGCCGACCTTGTCGAGCCAGCCGCGGCCGCGCTTCTCGCGGTCGAGGAGCGGCGAGATGAAGAACAGCACCGGCCCGATGACCGGCACGAGGAACACCGCCCACAGCACCAGGCCGCGCAGCACGGCCCGGCCGATGCCCGGTCGGGCGAGCGTCGCGACGTTGACGCTGCGGATGCCGGTGAGCGCCTTGCCGAGCGTGACGCCCCTGCGGCCGTGGAGCACGAGCTGGACCACGACGAACGCGATCGTCAGCACGGCGGACGCGACGGTCGCGACGATCATCCACACGAGGTCCGGGTGGCTCGCGAGCCCGTAGGGCTGCAGCGCCCCGGTGGCGACCTTGATGAGCGCGGGCAGCGCCACGAGCCAATACGGCAGCTGCAGCAGGCTGAAGATCGCGAGCTCGATGGTCGTGGCGAGCGCTCGACGGCCGAGCGGCGCCGGCTTGAGCCCGAGCGCCGCGGCGTAGGCCGGGTCGGGCCGGCCGTCCTCGTCGAGGCCCTCGACGACCTTCCGGCCCTCGTCGATCTCCCAGATCATCGGCGTCTCCGCTCTCTCCTCCGTCGGGCGAACGACCGCAGCGACAGCCTGCCGAGCAGTCGTCGCCGCGCCGACGTCTCGGCCCGCATCCCCTTGACGCTGCGCTCGACGTCGAGCCAGAAGGCGTCGACCTCGGCCGCGTCGGGATCGCCGGGGCCGAAGACGCCCTCATCGACGAAGTCGCCGATCTCGGTCGCTCTCGATCGAGGGTAGCGATCCTCCACCACTGCGGCGACCTCGCGGCGGGTGACGCCGGCGGGCACCGGCAGGCCCAGGTCGACCGCCTCGTCGATCACCTCGTGCCAGCCGCCCGACAGCCGGTCGCTCTCGCGCTCCGCGCGGCGGCGGCGCTTGCGGCGAGCGGCCTTGAGCGCCCCGACGACGAGGAACGGCAGGAGCAGCAGCACGAGCAGCAGCAGCACACCGCCCGCGATCCACAGCCACAGCGTCCACGACTCGTCCTCGAGCTCCTCGTCGTCCTCCTGACCCTCGTCGGCGACGGTGTCCGGCGACATCTCCGCCGGCTCCTCGGGCGGCTGCGGCGGCTGCAGCACCTGCGGCTTCGGCTCCGGCTGCGGCTCGGGCTCCGGCTGGATGTTGTCCTGGTCCTCGGGCGGGGTGGCGTCGAAGCGCACCCAGCCGAGGCCCTCGAACGGCACCTCCACCCACGCGTGCATGTCACCGCCCGTGAGCTCGACCGGCTGGTCGCCGCCCGGGAACCCGTCGTCGGGGTACAGCCCCATCACGACGCGCGACGGCACGTTGATGCGCGACAGCGCGAGCGCGAAGGCGACGGCGTACTGCTCGTCGTCGCCGACGAGCACCTCCTGCTCGAACATCGACTGCACGCGCGAGGCGCCGTGACCGGCGAGCGACGGGATGGTGTCGTCCTCGAGCCCGTGGCTGAAGCTGCCTGCCTGCATGAGCCGCTGCATCGTCTGGATGTTCTCGAGCTGCGTGCGGCCGCTGACGCCGTGCTCGACGACCCACGCCTGCAGCAGGTCGGGGACGATCGCCGGCTCGGGCACCTGGAGGTCGGTGACCGTCGCGCGCTCGAGCTCCTCGGGCGACGGCTGCGCGGGCACGATCGCCTCGAGCTCGTAGGCGTCGCCGGTGCCGAGGCCGTCGAGCGCGATCGCCGTGCCCGTCTGGCCGTTGTAGTGGAGCGAGCCCTGCAGGTCGTCGGCGCGCGCGCCCTCGAACCGCAGCGACTGGATGAAGCCGACGTCGGGCACCCAGATGCCGGAGTAGTCCTGCACCTCGACGCGCACGGTGGCCGGGTCGCCCGACTGCTGCACGAGCACCTCGTCGCCGATGCGGGCGAAGGAGCCCGAGCCGCTCGACTCGCGCGCGCCCGCGACGGCGAAGACGGTGCCGTCGTAGTGGTCGAAGGTCGCGAGCCGCAGCCGGCTCTCCTCCGGCATGCCGGTGACGGTGAGGAGCGTCTCGTCCTCGAAGCTCTTGAGCCAGTTGCGGTAGCCGGCGAGCGGGCTCGGGTACTCGGCGAGCTCGATGGGCGGCTCGACGACGTCGCGGAGCACCGCGCGCTCGTGCGGCTGGATCGGGATGCTGACGAGGCCGGCGACGAGCAGCGAGCCCGCGATCATCGCGACGGCGCCGCGGGTGCGCTCGCGACGGGCGCGACCGCGGTGCCGCGTGTCGTTCGTGACCTCGACCTCCTCGTTGAGCCCGGTGCGCCATCCCGCGCGGCGCCAAGCGCACCAGGCGACGATCACGCCCGCGACGACGATGCCGAGCACGACCGGCCAGAACGCGATCTTCGTGCCGAAGGCGATGCCGACGACGAGCGCGACGACGCCCGGCAGCATCGCGAGCGGTGCGCCGCGGCGGAGGCGCAGCGCCAGCACCGTCGCGAGCGTCGAGCACACGAGCATCGTCAGGAACGGCACGACGAGCAGGCTCGGGAAGCCCTCGGCGGGCGGCTCCGCGGTCAGCAGGCCCTTCCAGGAGTAGACGACGCCGAGCAGCAGCTCGCGCCACGCCTCGAGCGTCGGGATCACCCCGGCGATCGTCGAGCGCGGCACGGCCAGGGCGGGGCCGAAGACGACGAGCACGAGCATGACGCCCGCGACGGTCATGAGCCAGCCGCGCAGCGGGCGCAGCGACGTGGCGACGCCCACCCCGATGCCGAGCACTGCCGCGCCGAGCCCCGCCAGGAGGTAGGCGGTGCCGCCGAACACGGGACCGAACGAGAGGGTCGCCGCGAGCATGACGAGGAGGATGGCGGCGCAGTCGATCGCCGCGTGCATGGGCCTGCGCGGCAGCAGCCGCCCGGGGCGCGCGTCGCTCACTGGAGGCCCACCCCTCGCATGATGCGCGGCAGGTCGCTCACCGAGCCGAGCGTGGCGAGCGAGACGTCGCCGATCGGCTGCAGGCGCGGCTTCGCGCCCTTGACCACGGTGAAGACGATCACGCGCGCCTGCGCCGGCAGCAGCGTGCGGGCGCGACGCACGAGCGCGGGATCGACCGTCGCGCCGGCGTGCAGCATGATCACGGAGGCGCCGGCGTGCTCGCGCGCGATCGTGGCCGCGAGGTCGAGGAAGCGGTCGTGCCGCGGCGACCAGTCGACGCCCGAGAGCGCGTCGAGCAGCCGCTTGCCGGTCGTGGCGGGCAGCGTGCCGCGCGAGGTGCGCACGACGAGGTCCGTCTCGTCGCGCACCGCCTGCAGCCCGACCGAGCCGAGGATCGAGATGGCCGTCTCGAACTCCAGCGGGTCGGCGTAGTCGTCGACCGCGGTCGAGAGCCCGAGCGCGAGCACGCTCCTGCGCGTCTGCTCGAACTGCCGGACCATCAGTTGGCCGGTGCGGGCGGACGACTTCCAGTGGATGTAGCGGCGGTCGTCGCCGGCGACGTAGTCGCGCAGCGCGTGGAAGGCGATGTCGCTGTTCGTGAGGTCGCGAGTCGTGATGCCCTCGAGGTCGCGGATGAGGCCCGGCGCGGTCTCGTCGAGCTGCACCGTCTTCGGGTGCACGTACAGCTCGACCGGGTCGGTCCACTTCACCTGCCGGCGCAGCAGGCCGACGGGGTCGCCGCGCACCGAGCGCACGGGGCCGACCTGCAGGATCGTGCGGCGGCTCGTCGGGATCGCGAAGACGTCCTCGTGCACGTCGCCGGGACGCATCCTGGGCAGGTGGAACGAGGCGAGCGCCCGGCCGACCGGCACCTCGATCGTCGCGGGCAGCAGCGGCTTCTGCGACGCGGAGTGGATCTCGATGCGGCCGAGCGCCCGCTCGCCCACCACGACGCGCGTGTAGGCGAGGTCGAGCTCGATCCGGTACCGGTTGCGGCCGATGATGAAGGCGATCGCGGCGAGCAGCAGCAGCGCCCCGGCGATGCCGATGACGATGAGCTCCTTCCAGCCGAGCGCGATGCCGAGCACGAGGGTGCCGATCGTGCCGACGAGCACCGCCCAGCCGAAGCCCGTGATCGGCTCGAGCACCGGCCAGATGACGCGGCGCACCCAGCCGGTGGCCCGCTTCGCGCCCGCCGCCACGACCGACTCCTCGCCGACCAGCCGATCGCGCGCGCGCTGCAGCGGCGTCCGGTCGCGCTCGGCCACCCGCCGCAGGCGGGTGGTGTCGGACGGACCGGTCGTGCCGAGGGCCGTCCGGACGGACGAGCCGGTCGACGTGCCGGTGTCGGGGTCAGGTGCGGGGGTCGAGGTCGCCCGCGGGGGCGCCTGCGTCATGCAGCGTGCTGCCGGTCCTGGGGCGCCGAGACGTCGGCGACGGCGCGGTCGATGATGCGGTCGCCGGTGACGCCCGAGAACTCGGCCTCGGGGTCGATGACGATGCGGTGCGCCCAGACGGGCTGCGCGAGCTCCTTGACGTCGTCGGGCAGCACGAACGCGCGGCCCTTGCTCGCCGCGAGCACCTTGACGGCGCGCACGAGCGCCATGGCGCCGCGCACCGAGACGCCGAGACGGGTGTCCTTCGACTCGCGCGTGTGCTCCGAGAGCTGCGCGACGTAGTCGAGCACCGCGTCGTCGACGTGCACGGTCGCGGCGAGGTCGATCATCTCGGCGATCGCGCCCGTGGTGATGACGGGCTGCACGGTCGACGACGCGTTGCGGTTCGCGGAGCCGGCGAGGATGCGCACCGTCTGCTCGCGGCCGGGGTAGCCGATCGACGTCTTCATGAGGAAGCGGTCGAGCTGCGCCTCGGGCAGCCGGTAGGTGCCGGCCTGCTCGATCGGGTTCTGGGTGGCGATCACCATGAACGGCCTGCCGACGCTGTAGGGCGTGCCGTCGACGGTGACGCGCCCCTCCTCCATGACCTCGAGCAGCGCCGACTGCGTCTTCGGGCTCGCGCGGTTGATCTCGTCGGCCAGCACGATCGACGCGAAGATCGGTCCCTTGTGGAACTCGAACTCGCCCGTCTTCTGGTCGTAGACGGTCACGCCGGTGACGTCGGAGGGCAGCAGGTCGGGCGTGAACTGGATGCGGTGGTTCGTGCCCTGCACGGTCGCGCCCATCGACTTCGCCAGCTGCGTCTTGCCGGTGCCGGGCGCGTCCTCGAGCAGCAGGTGCCCCTCCGCGAGCATCGCCGTGAAGGCGAGCCGGATGACCGCGTCCTTGCCGAGCACGACGGTGCCGACGTTGTCGACGAGTCGGGTGAACGTCTCTGCGAACCAGGCTGCCTGCTCGCGGGTCATCGATGCGCTCACGGGCGCTCCTCTCGATCGGTCAAGCTGTGCATCACGGCCAGTCCACCCTTCCGGTGCTCCAGCTCTTGCCGTTGGCGTAGAGCACCATCCAGCCCTGGCCGTCGTAGCCGGACATGCAGAAGGTGTAGACGTTGCGGGGCGACGTCCCGTTCGCGGACGGGGCGACCCAGTTGCCGTCGCGGAACATGCCGCTCGAGGTGGAGTAGCACTCGTACCGGTACTGCTGCCCGGGGATCAGGTTGGTCCAGTCGAGCACGTAGTTCGTGCCCGTCTGGCCGTTGGGGGCCGTCACGTTGCCGCCACGGCTGAGGCCCAGGACCGGCTCGGGCAGGTCGGGGATCCGGCCGCTCGCGCCCGCGGTCGTGCGCTGGGTGCCGTGCCCCGGCAGCGGGTCGTTGCCCGCCTGGAAGGCCGCAGAGGTCACGCGGACGTCGATCGAGTGGTCGGAGCTCGGCTGGCCCTGCACCGTCTCGCGGCCGCTCGCGGCCACCGCGCGCCACTGCCCGCCGTCGATCCGGATCTCCGTGGTGAGGGCGCGGCCGTTGGCGGGCGGCGAGCTCCAGCTGAAGGTGATCTGCCGCTGCTCGCTGCCGGCGACGCCCGCGCTCGGGTTGCCGATGGCGCCGAACGGGCGCACCTGGTTGCCCGCGGGCGTCCACCCGCTCGAGTACTCCACGCCGTCGACGACCGCGAACGCGCGCACCTCGAAGGTGTAGGGGCCGCCGTTGTTGTTCATCCCGGTGTAGGTGCCGCCGGGCCCGAAGCTCTGCGCCCCGGCGCCGCCACCGCGCGTCTGGTACGCCACCTCGTTCTCGCGCAGCCCGTTCGAGCTGCCGGGCGTCCAGGTCACGACCGAGTTCGTGTCGCCGTCCGTCGCGCTGACGTTCGACGGCGCGGCGGGCGCGGTGAACACGCGCACGGGCGCCGACGGTGCCGAGGGCTGGCTCGTGCCCGCGTCGTTCGTCGCCGTCACGGTGAACGTCACGTTCTCGCCCGTCGCGTCGAAGCGGAAGCTCGCGGTCGTGCCGGTGACCTGCGCAGCTGCCGCGCCGTTCGAGGGCGTCACGGTGTAGCCGGTGATCGGTGCGCCGTTCGCATCCGGCGCCGTCCACTGCACGCGCATCTGCACCTCGCCGGGCACGTCGCGGTTGGGCGTCGCGCTGACGCCCTGCACCTGCATCGGCGGGCCGGCCGGCGTGACCGACTGCGAGTACGCGGAGAAGTCGCTCGGCTCGTCGGCGAGGTTCACGGCCTGGATGCGGAACTGGTAGGCGACGCCGTTCGTGAGCCCCGTCCACGTGTGGCTCGTGCCTGCCGCCTGCTGCTGCACGACGCCACCGGGCGCCGGCGGCGAGATCTCGACGGTGTAGCTCTGGATGGGCGAGCCGCGGTTCACCGGCGGCTCCCACGACAGCATCACCTGCGTGTCGCCGCGGACGACGCTCGGCGGTGCGGGCTGCTCCGGCCGAACGTCGGGCCGCGCCTCGTTCGACGCCGCCGACGGGTCGGAGTCGCCGACCTCGTTCTGCGCGACGACCTGGAACGTGTAGGTCGTGTTGTTCACGAGCCCCGTGATGGTGCACGTCGTGGCCGGGCACGGGAAGCTGATCGCGCCGTCGGTCGAGCGCACGATGTAGCCGGTGATCGGCGCACCGTTCGCCGACGGCGGCGCCCACGTGAGCGTCACCTGCGAGTCGCCGACCGCGTCGACGTTCGGGCGCGGCGGTGCGTCCGGCCGCGCCTTCACGTTGAGCGTCAGCGTGCCCGTGACCTGGCGCTCGATGCGCTCGGTCGCGTCCTGGACCGTGTAGCGCACGGTCAGCACGCCCGAGAAGTCGGCGCCCGGGGTGACGGTCACCTCGCGATCGGTGTGCGAGACCTGGCCCTGGCCCGCGACGACCTCGGCGGCGACGACGCGCAGCGGGAGGCCCTCGTTCTTGTACGGGTTGAAGTCGTTCTCGATGACGTCGGTCGTGAGCGCGATGCTCGCCGTCGCCTCGCCGGAGTCGGGAGTCGTCTGCGCGAGCGGGCGGGTGGTCGCGACCACCTCGACGACGACCGTGCCGGGCGCCTCGTTGCCGTGCGGGTCGATGACGGCGATCTGGAACGAGCCGCTGCCGCCGGGAGGCGTGTCGACGGCCGCGGTCGCCGAGAAGACGCCGTCGGAGAGCGACACCTCGACGCCGGCCATCGAGCCGCCGCGCGCCTCGAAGCGCATCGCCTCGAGATCGCCGGGGTCGGGGTCGGACGTGGCGTCGCGCAGGTCGAACGTCGCGGCGCCCTCGCCGGCCTCGGCGCGCACGACGGCGCCCGCGAAGGTGGGCGGGACGACGCTCGACGGCACGACCTCGATCGGGATCGTCAGCGTCGCCAGGTTGCCATTGTCGGGCCCGGTGCCGTCGGTCACCTCGAACGTGATCGACGCGGGGCCGACGTAGCCCGCGGGCGACTGGAAGCGCAGGGTGTCGTTGTCGACGATGAGACCGCTGCCGTCGCTGTTGACCGCCGTGACCTTCTCGCCGGTTGTCACCCGCGGCGTGTTCGTGGTCGAGACGGTGACGTACTCGCGCAGCTCCATGAGGAGCTCGAGTCCGGAGCCGACCTGCACGGGCTCCGCGGAGGTGAGGAAGGGCGCGCGGTCGCGCACGGGCGGGACGGAGACGAACGCCTCCGCCGTGAGGCCGTCGAGGTCGGTCGCGCGATAGGTGACCACCTGGAAGGCGTCGCTCGGCGTGACCTGGATCGTGTCGCCGACCACGCGGCCGGGGCCGGTGACGACCGAGAGCTCGAGGTCGCTCGGGTCGCCGTCGGCGTCGAGGTCGTTCTCGAGCACCGGCACGTCGAGCGGCACGTCGACCTGGAGGTCGTCGCGCGGCAGCGGGTCGTCGCGGGCGACCGGCGGCTGCAGCTCGGCGTCCTCGGCGACCGTGAGCATGACGGTGCCGGTCGTCGACGCGCCGCGCGCATCCACGACGCCGTAGGTGAACTGGTAGACGCCCGGCTCCGACGGCGAGCGGAGGTCGACGGTGCTGCGCTCGCCGTTCACGACGGCGCCCTCGAGCTCGGTCGGCAGCTCGAGCCGGTCGGACTGCAGCGTGAGCGCGTCCTGATCGGGGTCGGAGTCGTTCTCGAGCACGGCGATCGCCACGGCGCGGTCGGGGCGGACGGTCACGAGGTCGGGCTGCGCGAAGGGCGTCTGGTTGACGTCCGCGGCCTGCGCGATGCCGATCACGACGGTCGCGGTGCCGTCGGCGCCCCAGCGGTCGCGCACCCGATAGGTGAACTCCACCGTGCCGGCGCTGCCCGGGAAGGCCTCGAAGTCGAAGTAGTCGGGGCCGATCGTGCGCAGGATCAGGCCGCCCTCGGGCGCCGTGTCGTAGCCGACGAGCTCGACGCCGTCGCCGTCCGGGTCGATGCCGTCGAGCGGGATCGGGATGCGCACGGTCGAGCCGGCGAGCACGCGCGACGTCACCGTCTCGGGCGCGGGCGGCGTGTTCTGCTCGGCCTCGCGCGGCACGATGGTGATCGCGACGGTCGCGGAGTCGCGGTTGCCGAAGCCGTCGGCGATCTCGTACGTCACCGTCGCCCGGGTGGGCGCGCCCTCGAGCGCGTGGACGCGCAGCTTGCCCTCCGAGAGGAACGCGACGCCCTCCTCCTCGCTCGCGAAGCTCGTCTCGACGATGCGCTCGATCGTGAACGGCGTGCCGTCCGGCGAGAAGTCGTTGCCGATCACGTCGACGGTCGCGTAGTCGCCGGCGCGCACCGTCGCCTGGTCGTCGACGGCCTTCGGCGGGCGCGGCTGGGTGGGCGGCGTCACCGGGATCACCTCGACGGTGCCGGTCTCGGAGAAGCGGCCGTTCGACACCGTGTAGGTGAACTGGAACGGCGCCTCGAGCCGGTTGTCGACGATGCTGACGATGCGCCGGTCGCGCAGCTCGACGGTGACGGGCGCGGCGCTCTCGATCGTGAACTGCTGCACGACGAGCACGCCGCCCGCCGGGTCGACGTCGTTCGCGAGCAGGTCGACGAGCGTCGAGCCCTGCTGCGGCAGCAGCGCGGTGTCGCGCACCGCGACGGGGCGGGCCTCGTCGTCGGGCGTGCGGATGTCGACGCGGATCCGGCCCGTGCTGGAGAGCGCGCCGTCGGCGACGAGGTAGGTGAGGTAGTGGCTGCCGACCGGACCGCCGGTGACGCGGATGGTGCCGGAGTCGAGGTCGACCGTGGTCTCGATGCTCGGGTTCGGCTCGACGGATGCGAGGCGGAGCGGCCTGCCGGACGGCGAGAAGTCGTTGAGGAGCGGCCGCGCCGTCGCCTCGCGGCCCTCGACGGTCGAGACGAAGTCGGCGTTCGCGAGCGGCGGTGCATCGCCGCGCTCGCGCACGTCGACGAGGATCTCGGCGGTCGTGTCGGCGCGGCCGTCCGAGACGGTGACGACGACGGTCTGGATGCCGACCTCGCCCGTCGCGGTGTAGATGAGGCGACCCGACGGATCCGTCTGGATCGTGTCGCCCGAGTCGGTCGTCGCGCCGCGCAGGTACATGTCGTCGCCGTCGGGGTCGACCCACTCGCTCAGCACCTGGTACTCGTACTCACCGCCCTGCTCGACCGCGAACGCCTGTTCGCGCATCGGCTCGGGCACCGAGTTCTCGCCCTCGCCGCGCACCCGCACGGTCACGCGCCCGTCGTCCTCGCCGCCGCGCCCGTCGGCGACCCGGTAATCGACCGTGAAGGATGCCGGTGCGAAGTCAGCGGGCAGCTCGACCTGCAGCTGCGAGTCGTTGGCGACCGGCGCGATCTGCACGCCGGAGGGCAGCTCGCCGAGCACGCGCGCGGTGAGCACGTCGCCGTCCGGGTCGGAGTCGTTCCAGAGCACCGGCAGCATCGTCGAGCGACCCGTGCGCGCGCCGAAGTCGTCGTCGTTCGCGATCGGGTCGGTGTTCTCCTCGTTGATGGGCGGCGGCTGGTTGGTGAGCAGGTCCTCGGTCGACTCGGAGTCCTCCTCGTCGCTCTGCTCCTCCGACTGCGGCGGCACGAGGTCCTGCCAGTTGTCGACGAGCACGAGGGTGTCGGCGAGCAGCCACGAGTTGCCCTGCACGAACTGGTTGAGCACGACCTGGTCGCGGTTGATGCGGAACGCGACCGGAGAGCCGTCCATGCCGTCGACCGGCTGGTCGAGGTCGCGCGCGTCGTCCGCGCAGTCGCGCAGGAAGGTCGAGCTGCCCGGCCACACCGCGTAGACGCAGCCGCCCAGCTGCACGGGCTCGACGGCCTCGCCGCCGCCCTGGCGCTGCTGCACCTCGGCCTCGCCGCCGCCGAGCGGCTGGCGGATGAGCGACGTCGGCGTCGCGAGGATCACGCGGTCGGAGGCGTCGCCGACGAGCTGCAGCTTCGCGTCCGCCGGCGCCTCGACGGCGCCGCCCGGCACGAGGAGCGTGGAGGTGGCGGTGTCGAGCACGACCGCCTCGCTGCCCACGGCGCTGACGACCGGGTCCTGCATGCCGGCGAGCTCGCCGCGGTCGCGCACGGTCGGCTCGCCGAGGCCGCCCTCCTCGAGCACGGCGATCGACAGCTGCTGGCCGTCGCGCGGCGAGACCGCGTGCACGGTGCCGTCGCGGTCGACGGTCGCGGCCGCGCCCTCGCCGAGCTCGAGCAGCGGTTCGGTGCTCTCGGCCGAGTAGCCGCCGATGTCGGCGAAGGGCATCGCCCACAGGTCGCCGTCGGCCGGGTCGACGATGACGACGGTGCCGCCGTTCAGCGCGATCTCGCCCTGCGGCGGCAGCTGCACGACGGCACCGGTGACGACCTGCACCGGGTCGACGATCATGACCGACGACGCCTCGCGGTTGTGGAGGAGGACCGCGGTGTCGTCCTGCAGCACGTCGAAGTCTGCGGTCGGCGAGATCAGGCCGGCGTCGAGCTCCTCCGCCTGCACGTTGATCCGGCCGAGCTGCTGGGAGTCCTGCTTCGTGACCCACACGCCGCCGTCGTTGAGGTCGACGTCGGTGGTCGTGAAGCCGTCGTACGTGAACGCGATGATCCCGAGCGCGACGGAGACCGCCGTGACGAGCGCACCGGCTGCCGTCGACTTGCGATGGCGCGTGACCCACCGGAGCAAGCTGCTCTCCCTCTCGTCGTGACCCGAGATCCAGAGCCGGCGCTGGGGTGCGCACAGGCTCGCGCACAGTCTGTCAGACGAGAGGTGTCCGGAGCATCGATGCGCCGCATGAACTTCTGCGACTCTTGCACGCGGAGCGTGTCACGAGGCGGGATCCCGTCCCGCGAGCGGCTCAGCGCGAGAGCCGGTCGGCGTTCTCCGCGTTGAAGTCGTCCATGGCCTGGCGGTTGTGCTCGCGAGCCTTGCGGCCGCGCCGGGCGACGATGCCGCCGACCCAGATCGGCACCTCGCGGGCCAGCACGAACGCCAGCACCGAGAGCGGCGCGAGCAGGAGCTCGCTGAGCGCCCGCGCGTCGATGCCAGGCAGCGCGGTGTAGCCCGCCCAGCCGCCCTGCGTCTCCATGTAGGCGCCCGCCAGGTGCGCGACGTACACGAGCAGCGCGACGATGAAGCCGCCGAGCACGTGCGCCCACCAGCCGGCGCGGTTCACGATGAGCGTCAGCAGCCAGTAGCCGAGGAAGAACACGATGACCGGCAGCAGGTACGAGGGCAGCAGCCAGAGCGTCTGCAGCGTTTCGGTCGCGTCGAACGCGCGGTCGAAGAGGTAGCCGACGGCGAAGAAGGCGGCCGCGAACAGGATCGCGAAGATGAGCGTCGCGAGCAGCGCGACGGCGAAGCCGACGGCGCGCGCGCCCTTGCGGCGCGGCGGCACGGGCTCCTCGACGAGCACGACCGGCGTGCCGGCGGCCGCGGGGGCCGCGACGGTGCTGTCGTCGGCGCCGAGCGCGGCGGGCGTGTCGTCGCGCACGATGCCGAAGCGCTGCGGGCGGGTCTCGGTCGCCGGCTCCTGCGCCTCGAGCACGCGGGTGTCGCCCGCGGCATCGCCGTCGGTGCCCCGCGTGCCGATCGGGCGCGTGGCGTCGTCGCTGCGATCGCCGAGCCGCTCGTCGCGCGGCTGCTGGTCGATGGCCTGCGTCGGCTCCGGCTCGACGAACTCGCGCTCCTCGCGCGGGCGGGCGGCGGTCGCGCCGCCCGCGGCTGCGCCGCCCGCCGCGGCGAGGCCCGCGAGCGAGGCGACGGCAGCGGGGTCGGTGGTGCCGCGGTCCGTGGTGCCGCGGTCGGTGACGCCGCGGTCGGTGACGTCGTGGTCGGTGGCGCCGTGCTCGGTGGCGCCGAGGCCGGCGTCGGCATCGTGGCCGCTCTGGCGGCGCAGGCCGAAGGACGGGCGGCGCGGCTCGACGAGCGCGGGCGGCTCGGTCGCGACAGGATCCGTGGCGATGGCCTCGGTGGGCGCGTCCTCGGCGTGCGTGACGTCGGCGCTCGGCTCGTCCGCGTGGTGGACCTGCGCGATCTCCGGACGCTCGAGCGAGCTCGTCGCCGCGTCGCCCTGGGGCTGCACGCGTGCGGTGTCGTCGGGGTGGGCCGCCGAGTGCGACGGTCCGCGGAGGGTCGAGGGCGCGATGACGGTGGGCTCGATGGGGCTGTCGGCGGCGCGGGCGTCGCCCTGGTGCTCGACGAGCGGCTGGTGGTCGTCGTGCTCGTCGACCGAGGTCGATGCGATCTCGGCGTCGTGCGCTCCGCCGTCCGCGGCGCGGAGCGGCTGGGTGCTGGTGTCCTCGGCGGGCGCGTCGTCGTGCCCGGCCGGGTTGGCCACGTGACCGGCTCCTGCATCCTGGCCCGTGGGCTCCGTCGCCCGCTCGGGCGCAGGGCCGCTGCCGAAGAAGCGGTCGCGCCAGGACGTCGGCTGCTCGTCGCTCATGGTCCTACCTCCTGCGGCGGCACGGTGCCGCGTCGTCGGCCGATTGTAGGGGGACGTCGACGGCGTCGGCGGGCGGCGCACCGCCGGGGGACGCGATTGGCGGCACGCGGAAGGGCCGCACCCTCGCGGGTGCGGCCCTTCGCTGACCTCAGGTCGTGCGGTGCTGCCTAGACGTACTGCCCCGGCTCCTGCTCGCCCAGCTCGCCGCCGGTGAAGGCGTCGAAGTCGAGGTACGACAGGTCGGCCTCGTCGACGCTGCCCGCGTCGGCGAACAGGCGGTTCGGGTACCGCTCCGCCTTCGCCTCCTCGGTGGCCTCGACCGTGACGTCGCGGTAGCGCGACAGGCCGGTGCCCGCGGGGATGAGCTTGCCGATGATGACGTTCTCCTTGAGGCCGAGCAGCGGGTCGCGCTTGCCGGCCAGAGCCGCCTCGGTGAGCACCTTGGTCGTCTCCTGGAAGGAGGCGGCCGACAGCCACGACTCCGTCGCGAGCGACGCCTTCGTGATGCCCATGACCTCCTGGCGCGCCGAGGCGGTCTTGAGGCCCTCGGTCAGCGCGGCACGGTTGATCTCGTTGTACTTCGAGCGGTCGACCAGCTCACCGGGCAGCAGGCTCGTCTCGCCGTGGTCGACGACCGTGACCTTGCGGAGCATCTGGCGGACGATGACCTCGATGTGCTTGTCGTGGATCGGCACACCCTGCGAGCGGTACACGTCCTGGACGCCCGAGACCAGGTGCTTCTGCACCTCGCGGACGCCGCGCACGCGCAGCACCTCCTTGGGGTCCACCGAGCCGACCTGCAGCTGCTGGC
This sequence comes from Agrococcus sp. UYP33, assembly GCF_054060915.1. NCBI lineage: Bacteria > Bacillati > Actinomycetota > Actinomycetes > Micrococcales > Microbacteriaceae > Agrococcus > Agrococcus sp. UYP33. The sequence goes on along the minus strand of NZ_JBSSDR010000001.1, from coordinate 1,447,916 downwards.
CCTGCTCGACGCGATCGCCGTCGGCGACCTCGAGGGTCGCGCGGCGGAGCACCGGGTAGGCGAACTCCTCGTCGCCGTCATCGGGCGTGAGCACGATGCGCTTCGACTTCTCGTCCTCCTCGATGCGCACTCGACCAGCGGCCTCGGCGATGGGCGAGGAGTTCTTCGGGGTGCGAGCCTCGAAGAGCTCCGTCACGCGGGGCAGACCCTGCGTGATGTCGCTCGCGCCGACGGAGCCGCCGGTGTGGAACGTGCGCATCGTGAGCTGCGTGCCGGGCTCGCCGATCGACTGGGCGGCGATGATGCCGACCGCCTCGCCGATGTCCACGAGCTTGCCGGTCGCGAGCGAGCGGCCGTAGCAGTGGGCGCAGACGCCGACCGCGGACTCGCACGTCAGGACCGAGCGGACCTTGACCTGCTCGATGCCGGCCTCGACGAACGCGCGGATCTCGCGGTCGCCGATGTCGGAGCCGCCCGTGGCGAGCACGGTGCCATCCGACGCCACGACGTCGACCGCGAGGTTGCGGGCGTAGACCGCCGACTCCACGTTCTCGTGCAGCGTCAGCTGGCCGTCGATGACCTCGGCGATCGGCACCTCGAGGCCGCGCTCGGTGCCGCAGTCGTCCTCACGGATGATGACGTCCTGCGACACGTCGACGAGGCGACGCGTCAGGTAGCCGGAGTCGGCCGTGCGGAGCGCCGTGTCGGCCGAGCCCTTGCGGGCACCGTGCGTGGCGATGAAGTACTCCGCCACGGTCAGGCCCTCGCGGTACGAGGAGATGATCGGACGCGGGATGACCTCGCCCTTCGGGTTGGTCACGAGACCGCGCATGCCGGTGATGTTGCGCACCTGGATCCAGTTGCCGTTCGCGCCGGCGGTGACCATGCGGTAGATGGAGTTGTTCTCGTCGAACGCCTCCTGCGTGGCCTTCTGCACCTCGTTCGTGGCCTTGGTCCACAGCTCGGTGAGGTCGGTGCGACGCTCCGAGTCGGTGATGAGGCCCTTCTCGAACTTGCCCTGGACCTTGCTCGCCGAGGCCTCGGCGGCCGCCACGATCTCGCCCTTGCGGGCCGGCGTGATGACGTCCGAGAGCGCGACGGTGATGCCGGAGCGCGTGGCCCAGTAGAAGCCGGCGTCCTTGATCTTGTCGAGCGTCGCCGCCACCACGGTCTTCGGGTAGCGCTCTGCGAGCGCGTTCACGATGAGCGAGATGACCGGCTTCGCCGCGACCTCCGCCACGAACGGGAAGTCCGCGGGCAGCAGCTCGTTGAAGAGCGCGCGACCCAGGGTCGTCTCGTGCAGGAACGGCTCGCCGTCGACGAAGCCCTCGGGGCGGTCCTGGTCGCGGAAGACCAGGCCGTGCAGACGGATCCGCACGGGGGCACCCAGGTCGAGCGAGTGCTGGTCCATCGCCATGATCGCCTCGGCGACCGACGAGAACGCACGGCCCTTGCCGACACCCTCCGGCTTGAGGGTCGTCAGGTGGTGCAGGCCCGAGACGATCTCGTGGGTCGGCAGGGTCACCGGACGGCCGTCGGACGGCTTCAGGATGTTGTTCGACGCGAGCATGAGCACGCGGGCCTCGGCCTGCGCCTCGACCGACAGCGGCAGGTGGACAGCCATCTGGTCGCCGTCGAAGTCGGCGTTGAACGCCGAGCACACGAGCGGGTGCAGCTGGATGGCCTTGCCCTCGACGAGCAGCGGCTCGAAGGCCTGGATGCCGAGGCGGTGCAGCGTGGGCGCGCGGTTCAGCAGCACGGGGCGCTCGCGGATGATCTCCTCGAGCACGTCCCAGACCTGCGGCTTCGACCGCTCGACCATGCGCTTCGCGTGCTTGATGTTCTGCGAGTGGCCCAGGTCGATGAGGCGCTTGATGACGAACGGCTTGAACAGCTCGAGCGCCATCTGCTTCGGCAGGCCGCACTGGTGCAGCTGCAGCTGCGGGCCGACCACGATGACCGAGCGGCCCGAGTAGTCGACGCGCTTGCCGAGCAGGTTCTGGCGGAACCGGCCCTGCTTGCCCTTGAGCATGTCGGAGAGCGACTTCAGCGCGCGGTTGCCGGTGCCCGTGACGGGACGGCCGCGGCGGCCGTTGTCGAACAGGGCGTCGACCGCCTCCTGCAGCATGCGCTTCTCGTTGTTCACGATGATCTCGGGAGCACCGAGGTCGAGCAGGCGGCGGAGTCGGTTGTTGCGGTTGATGACGCGGCGGTAGAGGTCGTTCAGGTCGCTCGTCGCGAAGCGGCCACCGTCGAGCTGCACCATCGGGCGCAGCTCCGGCGGGATGACCGGGACGACGTCGAGCACCATCGCGGCCGGGCTGTTGCCCGTCTGCAGGAACGAGTTCACGACCTTGAGGCGCTTGATCGCACGGATCTTGCGCTGGCCCTTGCCCTCGGCGATCTGCTTGTGCAGGTCCTCGGACTCGGCCGCCAGGTCGAACGCCAGGAGGCGGAGCTTGATGGCCTCCGCACCCATGTGGCCGTCGAAGAACTCGCCGTACAGGTCGACGAGGTCGTGGTAGACCGCGTCCTCCGCCTTGAGGTCGCCGACCTTCAGCGAGCGGAAGTCGTCGAAGACCCGCTCGAGGTGGGCGATCTGGTCGTCGGCGATCTTGCGCAGCTGCGCCATCTCGCGCTCACCGGCGTCGCGGACCTTGCGCTTCTGGTCCGCCTTGGCACCCTCCTCCTCGAGCTGGGCGACGTCCGTCTCCAGCTGCGCGAGGCGCTCGGCGATGTCGGCGTCACGGCGCTTCTCGATCTCGCCCGTCTTGAGGCGCAGCTCCTGCTCCAGCTGGGGCAGGCGCTCGTGACGAGCATCCGCGTCCACCCGGATGATCATGTACGCGGCGAAGTAGATGACCTTCTCGAGGTCCTTCGGCGCCATGTCCAGCAGGTAGCCGAGGCGGCTCGGCACGCCCTTGAAGTACCAGATGTGCGTGACGGGGGCGGCGAGCTCGATGTGGCCCATGCGCTCGCGGCGCACCGACGACTTCGTGACCTCGACGCCGCATCGCTCGCAGACGATGCCCTTGAAGCGCACGCGCTTGTACTTGCCGCACGCGCACTCCCAGTCGCGCGACGGGCCGAAGATCTGCTCGCCGAACAGACCGTCCTTCTCCGGCTTCAGCGTGCGGTAGTTGATGGTCTCCGGCTTCTTGACCTCGCCATAGGACCAGGCACGGATGTGGTCGGCCGTGGCCAGGCCGATCCGCAGTTCATCGAACGTGGTTGCGTCGATCAATGCAATTCCCTCTTGTCTGAGTTCAGTTCGCGGCGGATCAGATGTCGTCGATCGACGACATCTCCGGCCTGGAGATGTTGATGCCGAGCTCCTCGGCCGTGCGCAGTGCCTCGTCCTCGTCGTCGCGCAGCGTGACGAGCTCGCCGGCTGCGTTCAGCACCTCGACGTTCAGGCACAGCGACTGCATCTCCTTCATGAGCACCTTGAAGGACTCGGGGATGCCGGGCTCCTGGATGTTCTCGCCCTTGACGATCGCCTCGTACACCTTCACCCGGCCGACGATGTCGTCCGACTTGATGGTGAGCAGCTCCTGCAGCGTGTAGGCGGCGCCGTACGCCTCGAGCGCCCAGACCTCCATCTCGCCGAACCGCTGGCCGCCGAACTGGGCCTTACCGCCCAGGGGCTGCTGCGTGATCATCGAGTACGGGCCGGTCGAGCGGGCGTGGATCTTGTCGTCGACGAGGTGGTGGAGCTTGAGGATGTACATGTAGCCGACCGAGATCGGGTACGGGTACGGCTCACCGGAGCGTCCGTCGAACAGGCTCGCCTTGCCGGAGCCGTCGACGAGCCGCTGGCCGTCGCGCGTCGGGAGCGTCGCGTCGAGCAGGCCGATGATGGCCTCCTCGGTCGCGCCGTCGAACACCGGCGTGGCGACCTTCGTGTCGGCGGGCGCCTCGAGCGTGCGCGGGTCGAGACCCTCCGCCCACTCCGGGGTGCCCTCGACCTTCCAGCCCGTCTTCGCGATCCAGCCGAGGTGCGTCTCGAGCACCTGGCCGAAGTTCATGCGCTTCGGGATGCCGAGCGGGTTCAGCACGATGTCGACCGGCGTGCCGTCGGAGAGGAACGGCATGTCCTCCTCGGGCAGGATCTTCGCGATGACGCCCTTGTTGCCGTGACGGCCGGCGAGCTTGTCGCCCTCGGTGATCTTGCGCTTCTGCGCGATGTAGACCACGACCTTCTCGTGCACGCCCGAGCCCAGCTCGTCGTCGCCGTCCTCAGCGCGGAACTGCTTGACCGCGATGACCGTGCCCTGCTCGCCGTGGGGCACCTTGAGCGACGTGTCGCGCACCTCGCGGCTCTTCTCGTTGAAGATCGCGCGGAGCAGGCGCTCCTCGGCGCTCAGCTCGGTCTCGCCCTTCGGCGTGACCTTGCCGACCAGGATGTCGCCGGGGACGACCTCGGCGCCGATGCGGATGATGCCGCGCTCGTCGAGGTCGGCCAGCAGGTCCGGGCCGACGTTGGGGAGGTCACGGGTGACCTCCTCCTTGCCGAGCTTCGTGTCGCGGGCGTCGACCTCGTACTCCTCGATGTGGATCGACGAGAGCACGTCGTCCTTCACGAGGTTCTGGCTGAGGATGATCGCGTCCTCGTAGTTGTGGCCCTCCCACGGCATGAACGCCACGAGCAGGTTGCGGCCGAGGGCGAGCTCGCCCTGGTCGGTCGCGGGGCCGTCGGCGATGACCTCGCCGGCCTCGATGCGGTCGCCCGCCGAGACGATGACGCGGTGGTTGTACGACGTGCCCTGGTTGGAGCGGTCGAACTTGCGCAGGAAGTACTGCTGCGTGCCGCCCTCGTCGAGCTGGATCGAGACCATGTCGGCCGAGACCTCTGCGACCACGCCCGCGCCCTGCGCGGTGATGACGTCGCCGGAGTCGATGGCCGCGAAGCCCTCCATGCCGGTGCCGACGAACGGCGACTCGCTGCGGACCAGCGGCACCGCCTGGCGCTGCATGTTCGCACCCATGAGGGCGCGGTTCGCGTCGTCGTGCTCGAGGAACGGGATGAGGCTCGTCGCGACCGACACCATCTGGCGCGGCGAGACGTCCATGTAGTCGACCTCGGTCGGGACGACCAGCTCGACCTCCTCGCCCTTGCGGCGGGCGACGACGCGCTCCTCGATGAACTGCTGCTTCGAGTTGAGGCGGTTGTTCGCGTGCGCGACGACGAACTCGTCCTCCTCCGAGGCGGTCAGGTAGTCGATCTTCTCGGAGACGACGCCGTTCTCGACGCGGCGGTACGGCGTCTCGATGAAGCCGAACGAGTTGATGCGCGCGAAGGTCGCGAGCGAGCCGATGAGGCCGATGTTCGGGCCTTCCGGCGTCTCGATCGGGCACATGCGGCCGTAGTGCGACGGGTGGACGTCACGGACCTCGACGCCGGCGCGCTCACGGGAGAGGCCGCCGGGGCCGAGCGCCGACAGGCGGCGCTTGTGGGTCAGACCCGCGAGCGGGTTGTTCTGGTCCATGAACTGCGACAGCTGCGAGGTGCCGAAGAACTCCTTGATCGCAGCGCTGACCGGACGCACGTTGATGAGCGTCTGGGGCGTGATCGCCTCGATGTCCTGCGTCGACATGCGCTCGCGCACGACGCGCTCCATGCGAGCCAGGCCCGTGCGGACCTGGTTCTGGATGAGCTCGCCGACCGCGCGGATGCGGCGGTTGCCGAAGTGGTCGATGTCGTCGACGTCGAGGCGGATCTCGACGGGCTCGCCCTTGCGGACGCCCGGGAGGGTCGTCTGCTCGGCGTGCAGCGCGACGAGGTACTTGATCGTCGCGACGATGTCCTCGACCGACAGGACCGAGTCGCTCATCGGCACGTCGATGCCGAGCTTGCGGTTGATCTTGTAGCGACCCACCTTGGCGAGGTCGTAGCGCTTCGGGTTGAAGTAGAAGTTGTCGAGCAGCGCGCGGGCGGCCTCGGCGGCGACCTGCTCGCCCGGACGCAGCTTGCGGTAGATGTCGCGGAGGGCGTCCTCCTTCGACATCGGCGCGTCCTTCTCGAGCGTCGCGATGATCGACTCGTAGCCGGCGAACTCCTTGGCGATGTCCTCGCTCGTCATGCCTAGGGCCTTGAGGAAGACGGTGACCGACTGCTTGCGCTTGCGGTCGATGCGCACGCCGACGGCGTCGCGCTTGTCGACCTCGAACTCGAGCCATGCGCCGCGGCTGGGGATGACGCGAGCCGAGTAGACGTCCTTGTCCGAGTTCTTCTCGGGGGTGCGCTCGAAGTAGACACCGGGGCTGCGCACGAGCTGCGAGACGACGACGCGCTCGGTGCCGTTCACGATGAACGTGCCCTTCTCGGTCATGAGCGGGAAGTCGCCCATGAAGACGGTCTGCGACTTGATCTCGCCCGTCTCGTGGTTCATGAACTCGGCCGACACGTACAGCGGCGCGGCGTACGTCTTGCCGCGCTCCTTGCACTCGTCGATCGTGTACTTCGGCACGTCGAGCACCGGCTCCGAGAACGAGAGCTGCATCTTCTCGCTCAGGTCCTCGATCGGGGAGATCTCCTCGAAGATCTCCTCGAGGCCCGAGTGCGCGGGGATGTCGTCGCGACCCTCGGCGTTCGCCTCATCGAGGCGCGCCTTCCAGGCGTCGTCACCGATGAGCCATTCGAAGCTCTCGGTCTGGAGCGCCAGCAGGTCGGGGACGGTGAGCGTCTCCGAGATGTGCGCGAAGCTCAGTCGGCTTGCGCGCCGACCGGTCTTGGGGGCCAGTTCAGCCAAGGCAGATACCTCCGGGCCGGGAAGGGTTGCGGGTCTTCCCGGGATCGTGTCGTCGGTGAGAGACTCGTCAACACCCTGAAGCGCCCTGTCCGGGCGCGCGCCGACCGCAATATGAAGGCAGAGGGGATGTCTGTGAGCGCAACTAGCCACGATACGCGGCTGGGCCCTGCGTGTCCAGTCCCTCGGCGTGTCGTCGAGTGGGTCGCCGCCGGCCGGTGGTAGCGCGCGTCCGATCGGGGATGCAACGGGGCCGCACGCGGGAGGATGGTGCCCGTGAGCACCCCCAGCCGCCGCCTCTCGAGCGGCCTGCACGCCGAGATGCGCTACGCCTCGTCGGGCTGGCAGCTCGTCGTCGACGGCACCCCGCAGTCGCACGTCGACCCGGACCAGCCGCAGCTGCTCATGTACGAGTACGTGCAGCAGATCGGCCATGTGATCGACGCGCTGCCCGCCGGCCCGATCACCGCCGTGCACCTCGGGGCGGGCGCGCTCACGCTCCCCCGCTACGTCGACGCGACCCGGCCCGGCTCTCGGCAGCAGGTGATCGAGCTCGAGCCGCTGCTCGTCGAGCTCGTGCGCGAGGTGGCCCCGCTCCCCCGCGGCGCGGGCGTGCGCGTGCGCTACGGCGACGCCCGCGAGCAGCTCTCCCGGCTGCCCGCGGGGCTCCGCGGGACCGTCGACCTCGTCATCGTCGATGTCTTCTCGGGCGCGCAGACGCCCGCGCACGTGACGACCGTCGAGTTCCACGCGCTCGTGCGCGACCTCCTCGCCCCCACCGGGGTGGTGGTGGTGAACATCGCCGACGACCGCACGCTCGCGTTCGCGAAGCGGCAGCTCGCCGCCCTGCTCGAGGTGCACGAGGACGCGGCGGCGCTCGCCGACCCCGGCATGCTGAAGGGCAGGCGCTTCGGCAACGTCGTGGCGGTCGCCGGTCGGGAGCTGCCCGACCTCGACGACATCGGCCGCGCGCTGCGCCGAGACCCGCTGCCCGGCAAGGTCGTGGCCGGCGCCGAGCTGCGACGCTTCCTCGGCGGCGCGTCGCCCGCCCGCGACGCCGACGCGACGCCGAGCCCCGCGCCCGGCAGGGGCGTCTTCGGCTGACCCCGATCTCGACGTCGCCTGTGGTCGCTCGCGCCGCATGCGGCGTCGTTCGACCACCCGCGACGTCGAGATCCCATCTTGCGCAGGGACGGCTCGTCGCGGATCGCGGCGCGTGCTCCGGGCAAACCGGTGCCGATGCGCGACGATGTGGGGATGAGCGAGTCGATCGGCTACGACCAGACCGCGCTGCGGAACGCCGTCGACGTCGCGGCGGCGGCCCGCAGGCTGCGCCAGCTCGGCCGCGAGCGCTCGCTCGCCGCGGTGTCGGAGCGCGCGTGGCTGCTCGAGAGCATCGGCAGGCTCGACGAGGCGCTCACGGCCGCGACCGAGGCCGTGACGCTCGCTCGCGCATCCGGCTCGCGCGACCGCGTCGCCGAGGCCCGGCTGCTGCGCGCATCCGTCGTGCAGACGCGCGGCGACCTGCGCACGGCGCTGCGCGAGTGCACGGCGCTCATCGCCGAGTCCCGCTCGAACGACTGGGTCGAGCTGTGGGCGCACGCGCTGCAGCAGCGCGGCACGGTGCACTTCGCGCTGCACCAGTGGCACGACGCGTGCGTCGACTTCACCGTGGCCGTCGAGCTGTGCCGCGAGGCCGACCTGCCCGCCGAGCAGCTGCAGGCTGCCGAGGTCGCGCTGCTCGTGGCGACCGACCGCGCGCAGACCGAGGCGCTCCGCGCCGAGCAGGACGTGCCGCGCGCGACGCACCCGATCTGGGGCGGTCGCTGAGCCGCATCCACAGGATGCGGTCGCCGGTTCGCGCCGGATCGACGGCGGCTGGCATGCTCGCGGGGTCGGATGCAGGGCTGAGCAGGCGGAAGGGGCTCGCGGTGGCGGATCTCGAGCGCGTGCGCGTGTGGGCCGAGGCCCTCATCCGGCTGCACCTCGACGACGACTGGACGTTCGGCTTCGACCGGGCCGTGAAGCGCGCCGGGCTCACCGACTACACCGCGCGCCGCATCTCGGTCTCGAAGCACCTCGCCGCGCGCTGGGACGACGACGACGTGCACCAGACGCTGCTGCACGAGGTCGCGCACGCGATGGCGGGCCCCGGCGCCGGGCACGGTCCGCGGTGGCAGCGCACGGCGCGCGAGCTCGGCTACGTCGGCGGGCGCACGCACCAGGGCGAGATCGCGTCGGAGCGCGCCGGGTGGGTCGGCTCCTGCCCCGGCGGGCACGAGCACGTGCGGTTCCGCGCGCCGCGCGGCCGCTACGCCTGCCGGGCGTGCACGCGCGCCGCGCGCCGGGTCGTCGAGATCCGCTGGCAGCGGCGCACGAGCGCCGCGTGACGCGGCGCGACGCGCCTCCTGCGCGGCGGACGCTCTCGAACGGGCTCGAGGCGACCCTCCGCCCCGACGCGCACGGGCTCGTCCTCGTGATCGACGGCATCGAGCAGTCGCACCTCGGGGAGCCGGGCGCGCCGCCACGGCACGCCTCGCATCGCTGGATGCTCGCGGCCTCGATCGCCGCGCTCGGTGCGCGGACGGATCCGCTGCAGCCCGGCGGCGAGCCGCTCCTCGCCAGCGGTGCCGAGCCCCGTGTCAACGGCGGCACCGCCGCGCTGCACCTCGTCGGCGGCGCTGCCGCGCTGCCGCGCGCGCTGCAGCATGCGCTGCCGGGGCTCCGGCAGTGCGTCGTCGAGCTCGAGCCGGCGCTCGTCGACCTCGTCGCCGAGGGCGCGCCGCTGCCGCCCGGCATCGAGGTCGTCGTCGGAGACGGTCGCGCCGTGCTCGAGCGCGTGCCATCGCCGGTCGCGCTCGTGACGATCGACGTCTTCGGCGCGGGGAGCGTCCCCGCGGCCTTCACGACCGTCGAGTGCTTCTCGGCGGCGCGAGCCGCGCTCGTCCCCGGCGGCACGCTCGTCGTGAACACCGCCGACGGCCCGCCGCTGCGCTTCGTGCGGAGCCAGATCGCCACGCTGCAGGCGGTCTTCGCGCACGTCGCGCTCATCTCGACGGGCTCGACGCTCGCGGGCGCCCGCCACAGCAACCTCGTGCTCGTCGCGAGCGATGCGCCGCTGCCGGCCGACGACATCCGCGAGCGCGTCCGCGTCGGCCCGCCACCGGCCGCGGTCGTCGCCGGGCGGCGGCTGTCACTCTTCGCTGCCGACACGGCGCCAGCGCCGGTGCGCGACGCGACGGCGGTCGACTCCCCCGCGCCCGTGCGGTCGGCCTACCTCGGCTCCGCCTCGCTGCCGCCCTCGCTCACGGACCCGACGGACGACTGACCGGCGTCGGCGTCGGCGTCGGCGTCGGGCGCATCATCGCCCTCGGCCGCCGGTGCCGATGCGTCGTACGACGCGCTGATCCGGTGGTACGAGCGGGTGAGGAACGCGAGCATCGCCGCCAGCACCATGATCGCGCCGCCGATGACGAAGACGAGCGCGATGCCGCGGGTGCTGCCTGTGCCGAGCCAGGGCTCGAGGGTCGCGGATCCCTCGCCGGAGCGCGCCCAGGGGATCACCCAGAACTCCGCGATCGGGGCGATGAGGAACGCGGTGATGGGCGCGGCAGCCGACTCGAACGCCATCGCGAAGCCGAACACCCTGCCCTGCCGGCTGAGCGGCACGACGCGCTGGATGACCGTCTGCTCGGCCGCCTCGGCAGCGGGGATCAAGCACATGTAGAGCCAGATGCCGCCGGCGTACAGCCACCACTGCTCGCGGACGGCGAAGAGCGCGCCGAGCACGCCCATCGCGATCACGACGAGGAGCAGCGTGCGGATGGGCCGCTTGCCCAGCCCGAAGCGCGCGATCGCGAGGCCGCCGATGATGAAGCCTGTCGCGGTGACGCCGAGCACGAGGCCCCACATCTCGACCGAGAAGATCTCGAGCCCGTAGGGGTCCATGAGCGCCATGTAGAGGCCGCCGATGAGGTTGTTGAAGGTCGAGAAGACGATGAGCGCGAAGAGGCCGCCGATCGCGAGCACCGCCCGGATCGAGCCGCGGAGGTCGATCCCGCGCGCGGTGTCGTCGTCGTCGAGCGCGACGATGTCCTGCGGCATCCGCAGCGTCGCGAGGTGGCCGAGGCTCACGGTCGTGAGCGCGATGGCGATCGCGATCGTCCACCCCATCCCGAGCTGCCCGATCGCGAGGCCGGAGAACACGCTCGTGATGATGAAGGCGAGGCCCTGCACCGTGCCGACCATGCCGTTGGCGTTCGCGTGCCGCTCGTCGGGCACCAGGATCGTGACGGTCGTCGACAGCGCGATGTTGCGCATGTGCTCGACGACCGCGCCGGCGAGGATGATCGTCGTGAAGAGCCAGAACCACGGCTGGGTCAGGTCGAGCAGCGCCGGCTCCGGCAGCAGCAGGTACATCGCGCCGGCGAGCGCGAACGCCGTGAGCGTGATGCTGCCCGAGAGCAGCATCACCCGGAGCTTCCGGTGGTGGTCGACGATCGAGCCGAACAGCATGCTGCTGAACGCGACGAACAGCATGTACGCGCCGCCGATGATGCCGGTGGCGAGCACCGATCGGGTCTCGAGGTAGACCCAGAACGTGAGCGCGAACCACAGGAAGCTCGTCGTGATGTTCGCGAGCGCGGTGTTCGCCAGCACGTGGAGGAACGTGCGCTCACCGGACGTCGTGGGCTTCGTCGCCGTCATGGCCGACACGCTAGCCGGGGCCGCCCACACGCGACACCCGCGAGTCGCCGGGTGCTCCCGGCGGCCCGCGGGCGGCGCCGATCAGCCTCGCGAGTCGCGCGCCTGCGCCCAGAGGTCGACGCCCGGCTCGTCCTGCGCGAGCTCGTCGATCGCGGCGAGCTCCGCGTCGGTGAAGTCGAGGCGGTCGAGCGCGCCGATGTTCTGCTCGAGCTGCTCGACGCGCGAGGCGCCGATCGTGAGCGAGGTCACGCGCGGGTCGCGCAGCGCCCACGCGAGCGCGAGCTGCGCGAGCGACTGCCCGCGGTCCTCCGCGATGCTCGCGAGGCCGCGGATGCGCTCCATCGCCTCGGGCGAGACGTTCGGGTCGAGCGGCTTGCGCGCGCTGCCGCGGCCGGCGCGCGAGTCGGACGGCACGCCCTCGAGGTACTTGCCGGTCAGCAGCCCCTGGGCGAGCGCGGTGAAGCCGATCACGCCGATCCCGAGCTCGCCCGCGGCATCGAGCAGGCCGTCCCGCTCGATCCAGCGGTTCAGCATCGAGTACGAGGGCTGGTGGATCGTGAGCGGCGTGCCGAGCGACGCGAGGATCTCGTGCGCGCGGCGCGTGTCCTCGGCGGAGTAGCTCGAGACGCCCACGTAGAGGGCGCGGCCGGTGCGCACGATGTGGTCGAGCGCGGCCATCGTCTCCTCGAGCGGCGTCTCGGGGTCGGGACGGTGGTGGTAGTAGATGTCGACGTAGTCGAGCCCCATGCGCGCGAGCGACTGGTCGAGGCTCGCGATGAGGTACTTGCGGCTGCCGCCGATGCCGTACGGTCCGGGCCACATGTCCCAGCCCGCCTTCGTGGTGACGAGGATCTCGTCGCGGTGCGCGTGCAGGTCGCTCGCCATCACGCGCCCGAAGTTCTGCTCCGAGGCGCCGAAGGGCGGGCCGTAGTTGTTCGCGAGGTCGAAGTGCGTGATGCCGCGGTCGAACGCGGTGGTCAGCAGGTCGCGCTGGCGGTCGAGCGGCACGTCGTCGCCGAAGTTGTGCCACATGCCGAGCGTCAGCAGCGGCAGCTTCAGTCCGGATGCACCGGCGCGGCGATACTGCATGGCACCGGGGCGCTCGGCGTCGTAGCGTGCGGGGTCGGCCTGCCAGGTCATCGTTCGGCTCCTGCTCGGTGGTCGGTCGCGGACTGGATCGCGGCGGCGTCGGCCGCGACGAGGGTCTCGGTGGCGCCGCGCAGCGCGACGGCGGCCGCGCACGCGGCGGCGCACGCGGGGCTGTGGAAGTCGATGCCGAGCTCGGCGAGCTCGTCAACGACGCGGCCGGCGACGAGCAGGTCGGCAGCGGTGGGCCGCAGCGAGCCGTCGGTCCACCGCGCGCCGGCGGCGACGATCGCGATCGAGGCGCGGTCACCGCGCCGCTCCTGCTCGTCGAGCGCCGCGCGGGCGACGGCGGATGCGCTCGCGAGCGTCGCGTCGAGCACGAGCGACGTGCGCGGGGCGAGGTCGTGCAGCTCAGTCGTCTCGGCTCCGCGATCCGCGTCGGCGATGACGACGACGTCGGCGGCGGCCGCGCGCATGGCTGCCGCTCCCCACTCGAGGGTCACCTGGTACTGGGCGCTCATGCGGCAAGCCTACGGACGCCCGCCGGACGCATCCCGAGCGTCGGCGCCGCGCCGCTCAGCGGAGCGCGCCGCAGTGGGCGAGCGCCGCGCGCACGAGGCTGCCGCGGCCGCCCTCCATCTCGGTGGCGATGAGCTCCGAGGCCGCGGCCTCCGGGCTCAGCCACGTGAGCTCGAGGGCGTCCTGCCGCGGATCGCACGACCCCGTCACCGGCACGATGTAGCAGAGCGACACGGCGTGCTGGCGGTCGTCGGAGTAGAGCCCGTCGCCGTGGATCGGGAAGTACTCGGCGATGTGGAACGGCACCGGGCTCGCCGGCAGCTGCGGGAACGCCATCGGCCCGAGGTCCTTCTCGAGGTGGCGGTAGAGCGCGTCGCGCACCCGCTCCCCGCGCATGACCCGGCCGGAGACGATCGTGCGCGTCATCTGGCTGTGCTCGTTCATGCGCAGCAGCAGGCCGACGTCCGTCACCTGCCCGATGCCGTCGAGCCGCACCGGGATCGCCTCGACGTAGAGGATCGGCAGGCGCTCGCGCGCCTGCTGCAGCTCCTCGTCGCTGAGCCAGCCTGGATTGGGGTCGGGGGTGCGCACAGCCATGGCCCCATTGTGCCCGCTCGCGCTCCTCGCGCGATGCGGGCGTCAGGGACGCAGTCGCACGCCCCGGCGCTGCGCCCAGAGCGCGAGCGCGAGCCACGCCGCGACGGCGAGCAGGCCGAGCACGATCGACGGGATGTCGCCGAGCGCCGCGAACCAGCCGACCGGGTCCGGGTCGGGCAGCGCCTCGAGCAGCGTGCGCACGGCGAGCGTCGTCCCGACCGCGACCAGGCTGATGCGGCCGACGGCGGCGAAGGGCTCCGCGAAGGCGCCGAGCGCCGACGTGCCGCCCCGGAGGTCGGTGTCGACCGTCGGATGCGTCACGCTCGCGAGCACGGCGATGAGGCTCGCGACCGCGAGCGTGAGCGGCGGCGTCCAGAGCGCGGTCGCGGGCTCGAGCGGCGGGTGGAGCCAGACGGTGGGCGTGAAGTAGGCGAGGATGCCCAGCACCCCGAAGAGCACGGCGGCGAGCAGGCCGTAGCCGACGACGCGACCGCGCTGGCGGGCGTCGACGCTGCGAGCCCGCAGCAGCGCGTGCACGAGCGCGGCCCCCGCGGCGGCCGGCAGCGCGAGGCCCAGTCCGGCGATCACCGTCGTGACCGCCTGCGTGACGGCGGGATCGGCGAAGACGCCCGCCGCATCCGCGATGCCGCCGACGAGGAGCGTCGCCGGGCTGCAGGCGTCGCTCAGCCCGCCCTGCGGGGCGCCGCAGAGGCCGGCGCTCAGCCACAGCGTGCCCGAGCCGATCGCGGCGGTGATCACGGTCGCCCACGCCCAGCCCGCCCAGGTGCTCGCGAGCAGGCCGAGGAAGCCGAGCGCCGCGAGCGCGACGCCGAGCTGCAGCAGCGGGCCGGCGACACGCATCCGCTCGAGCCCGCCGAGGGTGCCAGCCGCCGGGTCGAAGGCGATGCCCGCGGCGACGCCGCCGATGAGCCCGACCGCCGCCGCGAGCGCGAGGCCGGCGACGAGCAGTAGCGCGACGCGGCCGAGCACGCGCGCGCCGCTCGTCCAGCCGCGGTGCTGCGCCATCGCGAAGCCGCAGCCGGCGATGACGGCGAAGGCGGGCAGCGCGATGGCGTCGAGGCCGACGGCGCCCCACGGCTCCGACGCCGGGAACGGCCGGCGCGGCGCGGCGAGCCACGCGACCGTCGCGAGCACGAGCAGTCCGCGGGCGGCATCGAGCGAGACGACCCGGCCGATCGTCCTGCCGCGGGGCCGGCGGGCGGCACCGCTCCGGGCGCGCGCCGTCGGCATCACCCGGGTGGTGGCCGAGGTGCTCGTCATGTGCCGCGCTCCATGCTTCGAGGCTACGGTGTGAGGGACGGCGCGGGCAGCCCCGCCGTGACGGTCGGCCGTCTTGGCCGGAGGGGGTCACCATGCAGCAGATCGACGCGGATGCGGTGCGCTGGCGCGAGGGCGAGCGCGCGTCCGGCGAGCGCGAGTCCGGGGAGGGCGACCTGCTCGTCGTGCTGCACGGCCTCGGCTCGCACGAGGGCGACCTCTTCGGCCTCGCCCCGCACCTGCCGGCGTCGCTCACGATCGCCTCGCTGCGCGCTCCCTTCCCCTACGGTGGCGGCTTCGCCTGGTTCGACCCGTCGCCCATCGACCGCGACGAGCGCGCGCGCGACGCGAGCGCCGAGGGCGTGCTGCACTGGCTCGACGGGCTGGATCGCCGCTTCGAGCGCGTGCACCTGCTCGGCTTCTCGCAGGGCGGCGTGATGGCCGTGCAGCTCGCGCGGCTCGCGCCCGAGCGGTTCGCGTCGATCGTGCACCTCGCGTCGTTCGTGCACGACGGCGAGCTGCCGGGCGACGCGGTGCTCGCCGCGCGCGAGCCGCGCATCCCGATGCTCACCACGATCGGCGACCTCGACGACGTGATCCACCGCGACAGGATCGAGCGCGCGGCGCCGTGGCTCGACGCGCACTTCGACGTCGAGCGCCGCACGTACCACCGCGCGCACTCGATCGTCGCGGAGGAGCTCGCCGACGTCGTCGCGTTCCTCGAGCGCGTCTGACCGGCGCCCGACCCGCGCGTCCGATCGGGCTGAGCGCGGCACCGCGCCCGCATCCCGCTTACCTCGGCGCTCAGGCCGATCGAGCGCACGGCAGACTGAGGGCATGGAACGGTTCCGACTGGGCGGTGTGCCCGGCGTCACGCCCGCGAAGTGGATGCGGGTGTGGGCCGAGCGCATGCCCGACGTGCCGATCGAGCTCGTCGCGGTCGACGACGCGGATGCGGCGGGTGCGCTCCAGGACGGGCGGGTCGACGCGGTGCTCGCGCGGCTGCCGCTCGACG
This sequence comes from Agrococcus sp. UYP33, assembly GCF_054060915.1. Classification (NCBI taxonomy): domain Bacteria; kingdom Bacillati; phylum Actinomycetota; class Actinomycetes; order Micrococcales; family Microbacteriaceae; genus Agrococcus; species Agrococcus sp. UYP33. Next base: position 1,431,965 of record NZ_JBSSDR010000001.1, on the reverse strand, counting down.
AGGACGCGCTCGACGACCTGCACGTCGTCGGGCTCTACGAGGAGCTCCCGGTCGTGGTCGCCGCGAAGGGCCACCCGATCGTCGCGTTCGACACCGTGGCCGTCGCCGACCTCGAGGGCGAGACGATGCTCGAGGCGGACGGCATGACGTCCGCCCAGCTGCTCGAGGTCGTCGCGACGGGTGCGGGCATCGCGATCGTGCCGATGTCGGTCGCCCGCGCGCTCGGCGGCGAGGAGACGCGGCACCGCGTGGTCACGGATGTGCCCTCCACGACGATCGCGCTGGCCTGGCTGCGCACCGCCGACTCGCCGCTGCACCAGGAGCTTATCGGCATCGCACGCGGCCGCAAGCCCGGCTCGTCCCGCGGCGCCGAGCGCGAGCAGGGCGAGCGGGAGCACAGCGTCCAGCCGGGCCAGTCGGCGACGGGCGCGAAGCCGCGCGCCTCGAAGCCGAAGCAGCCGCCGCGCCCGAACCGCCCGCGCCGTCCCGGCGGCCCCGGCAGGTCGGGCCGCCCCGGTCCCGGGCGCCGCCGCTAGGCGTCCGCTCCCACGCACTCGCGAATGCTGTTGCGTGAGGCTCCCTCACCTGCGACGGTCTCCCCATGACGCCCACGGAGAGCACGGAGAGCATGGAGAGCACGGCGAGCACGGCGCAGCGGGAAGCACGGCGACGACGCGGGAGCACCGCCCTCCTGGTGCTCGGAGCCTGCATCAGCCTGGTGGGGCTCGTCGTGCTGCCGATGACGGGGCCCGTCACCGATGCGGGGCCGTTCGGCGACGCGCGCCTGTGGGCGCTGAGCCTCCTCATCTCGGGCGTCGTCTTCGTCGCCGTCGGTCTCGTCGTGCGCGTCACTCCCGCGCCCGCTCCCCTCACGCAGCCCCGTCGCTCCTGGTTGTGGGCCAGCGGCTTGATGCTCCTCTGGCTGGTGGGGCAGCTGCTGATCGATCGCGATCGCGACTGGATGTTCTACGCCTGGGGCGGCGGCCTGGCCGCGCTCTACCTCGGCATCTACCTGCACGAGCGGTCCTTCGTCCGACGACGGCGAGCAGACGAGGCAGCGCGGTCGGAGTCGGGATCGGGTGCCGCGCCGAGCGGGTCGATGGACGGTCCGGCGAGCGACTCCCAGTCGACCCCGCCTGCCGCGTAGGCCGGGCGGCGCGTCGAGTCCTGGCTTCCCGGGGACGCTCCGCGCCCGGACATGCGAGAGGCCCCGCTCCCTTGCGGGATGCGGGGCCTTCGCCTCTGGCGGTGACGGTGGGATTTGAACCCACGGTGGAGGGTTACTCCACACGACTTTTCGAGAGTCGCACCTTCGGCCGCTCGGACACGTCACCAAGGGACGATCCTACACGAGGCTCGGGGCCGAGCCCAATCGCTCCGAGAACAGTCGCACGCGCCGCTCCTCGTGCATGCCCTCCTCGACCTTCCGGCCGCCGTCTGCGTGCCAGCCGTGCTGCTCGTAGAAGGCCGCGGCACGGGCGTTGCCGGCCAGCACCCACAGGTAGGCGCCCTCGTGGCCGTCGGCGATGAGCCTGCGCTCGACCTCCATGAGCAGCGCGTGCCCGACGCCGCGCGACCACCGCTCGGCGATCGCGTAGATCGCGTAGAGCTCGCCGGTCGCGGGCGGGTCGGGATCGCGGGCGCGGCCCGCGAACGCCCAGCCGACCACCTCGCTGTCGGCGACCGCGACGAGGTCGTGGGCGGCGGCATCCGCGTGGTGCTCGTCCCACCGCTCGATGCGCAGGATCGTCTCGCGCTCGACGCTCAGCCGGTCGAGCACCTCCTGCGGCACGAGGCCGCGATAGGCGGCGCGCCAGGTCTCGATGCGCACGCGGGCGATGCCGGCCGAGTCGGCGACCGTCGCCTCGCGCACGTGGGCGCTCATGCCGCATCCCCCGGTGAGGCGTCGACGACGCAGAAGCGGTTGCCCTCGGGGTCCTCCATGATGAGGTAGTCGGCGTCCGGCGGGCGCTTGGGCCAGTGCACGCGCTGCGCCCCGAGCGACTCGAGGCGCTCGACCTCGGCGGCCTGGTCGTCGGCGTACAGGTCGAGGTGGATGCGCGGCGGCAGCACCCGCTCGGAGGGGTTCGCATCGAGCGACACGTTGGGCCCGGTGTCCGCGCGCGGCCGCAGCAGCACGAAGTCGTCGTCGATCGGCAGGCGCGGCTCGTAGTCGAGCGCGGCTGTCCAGAACAGCAGCTGACGCTCGAGGTCGCTGCACCGGATCACGATCGAGCCGACGGTGAGCATGGGGTCACGGTAGCCGGTCGTCGGCCATTTGCGCCGCAATCCGAGCCATCTTCGTCTCCGCGCGCCCGCGTGGACCGGCGCGTCGCCCCGCGCCCGGGGAGCGTCGCCGGGCGGGGTGGGCGGTCGCCGATAGCCTCGCAGACATGGTCAAGGCACCCGCGTACCGCTGCTCCGAGTGCGGCTGGACGACCCTGAAGTGGGTCGGTCGCTGCGGCGAGTGCCAGCAGTGGGGCACGGTCGGCGAGGCCGGCGTGCAGGCGAGGCGCGTGGCGCCCGCCGCGGTGCCTGACGCGCGCGCCGCGCGCCCCATCACCGAGCTGCGCACGGCCGAGGCGCCGCGCTGGCCCAGCGGGATCGCCGAGTTCGACCGGGTGCTCGGCGGCGGCCTCGTGCCCGGCGCGGTCGTGCTGTGCTCGGGCGAGCCGGGCGTCGGCAAGTCGACCCTGCTGCTCGCGGTCGCCGCGAAGGCCGCGCACTCGGGTCGTCGCGTGCTCTACGTCTCGGGCGAGGAGTCGCTCGCGCAGGTGCGGCTGCGCGCCGAGCGCACCGGCGCGCTCGAGCCGCAGCTGTACCTCGCGAGCGAGACCGACCTCGCCACGATCCTCGGGCAGATCCGCGACACCGACCCGGAGCTCGTGATCATCGACTCGGTGCAGACGGTCGCGAACGCCGAGAACGAGGCGCTCGCGGGCGGGCCGAGCCAGGTGCGCGATGTGGCTGCCGCGCTCACGCGAGCGGCGAAGGACGCGGACGTGCCGCTGCTGCTCGTCGGCCACGTCACGAAGGACGGCTCGGTCGCCGGCCCGCGCGTGCTCGAGCACCTCGTCGACGTGGTCGCGCACTTCGACGGCGACCGGCAGACGGCGCTGCGCTTCGTGCGCGCGTCGAAGAACCGCTTCGGCCCCACGGATGAGGTCGGCTGCTTCGAGATGACGGGCGACGGGATCGTCGAGGTGCCCGACCCCTCCGGCCTCTTCCTGTCGCGCTCGGCGACGCCCCTCGCCGGCACGTGCGTCACGATCGCGCTCGAAGGTCGGCGGGCCCTTCCGGTCGAGGTGCAGGCGCTCGTCGTGCCGGCCTCGACCGCGCAGCCGCGGCGGGTCGTCAACGGCGTCGACGCGTCGCGCGTCGCGATGGTGCTCGCGGTGCTCGAGCGGCACGCGCTGCTCAGCCTCGGCAGCCACGACGTCTACGTCTCGACGGTCGGCGGCATCAAGCTCACCGAGCCCGGCGCCGACCTGGCCATCGCGCTGTCGATCGCGAGCGCGCACCGCAACGTCGCGCTGCCGCGCGCGCTCGCCGCCGTGGGCGAGATCTCGCTCGCGGGCGAGATCCGCGCCGCGTCAGCGACGAAGCGGCGCGAGGGCGAGGCACGACGGCTCGGCTACTCGCGCTTCGTCGACGACGGCGTGGCGCTCGTGCGCATCGCGGTCGCCGAGACGATCGCCGCCGGCCGCAAGCAGGCGGAGCCGAGCCATCTGGTGGCCGTCCCCGAATTCTGAGCCCCGGCGCCCGATCCCCGCATCTCAACCGGCTCTGCGGTCAGCCGACGCAGTAGTTGCTTCCGCCGACCACAGACCCGGTTGGGATCACTGCAGCACGAACTGCGCGCTCTGCTGGCTCGCGTAGTCGCCCACGCGCACCGCGAGCGTGTACGTGGCGCCGTCGGCGTCGACCTGTGGCCGCTCCGCGGTGCACGTCTCGATCGACGAGGCGGTGCGGTCCCACTCGATCGGCACGGTCGACTGGGCCACGCCCGGCTCGAGCTGCACGACGTTGTCCTGCACGTCTGCTGCGCAGTCCGACCAGCGGTAGACGACCTGGTCCCCCGCGCGGATCTCGTACTCCTGCACGCTCGTGCCGGCGTTGAGCGAGCAGGCGCCCTCGCCGGTGTTCTCGATCGTGAACGACAGCTGCACCCGCTCGTCGGCCGCGTAGGTGTCCTTGTCGACCGAGGGGGTGATGGCGATCTGCTCCGCCGCGCACGGCTCGGTCGGCTCGCCGGTCTCGTCGCTGCCGCCGACGGGCGTGAAGGGCCCGGTCGGCGTGGGCGTGGGCGTCTCGCTCGGTGCGGGGCTCTCGACGGGAGCCGCGGCGCTGCCGCTCGGCGCGGGCGCGTCAGCCTCCGGCGCCTGCCACGGGCGCCACACGAGCAGCACGACGGCGACGACGGCGAGGATCGCGAGCAGGGCCAGCAGCGTGCGTCGCCGACGCACGGCGGCGCGGCGCTTCGCAGTGGGTGCCTTGCTCATCGATCCAGGGTAGGCGAGCGGCGGCTCAGAGCCGCTTGAGCATGCGCGTGTTGCCGAGCGTGTTCGGCTTCACGTGCGCGAGGTCGAGGAACTCGGCCATGCCGCCGTCGGGCGAGCGGACGAGCTCGGCGAACACGTCGGGGCTCACGACCTGCTCGGCGACCTCGACGTAGCCGTGGCGGCCGAAGAACGCGGTCTCGAACGTCAGGCAGAAGAGCCGCGAGAGCCCGAGGTCGATGGCACGCTGCTCGAGCGCCTCGAGCATCGCGTGCCCGACGCCGCGGCCGAGCGCTCCCTCGGCGACCGCGATCGTGCGCACCTCGCCGATGTCCTCCCACAGCACGTGCAGCGCACCGCATCCGACGATCTGCCCGTCGCGCTCGGCGACGACGAACTCCTGGACGGCCTCGAACAGCGTGACGAGCTCCTTGCCGAGCAGGATGCGCCGCTCGACGTAGGGCTCGATGAGGTCGCGCATCGCCCGCACGTCGCCGGTTCGGGCACGACGGACCACGAGCGCCGAGGGGTCGGGTGCGGATGCGCCGGCTGCGGGCGCCTCGGAGGGGACTGCGTCGGTGGTCACGGTCATCGAGCCTACGCGCGCGGGCGCCGAGCGCGCGGCCATGAGCCTGCCGACGCCGAAGGGGCGGAGCCGCAGCCCCGCCCCTCCGAGTCGATCAGATCAGCCGATCAGCCGCAGACGGTCAGCGACGCGACCGCCGGGTGCAGCGTCGGCTCGCCGCCGATGAGCGACACGCTCGACACCTGCAGGCGCTCGAGCTCGTCATGCACCCGCTCCGGCACGCACGTGGCGCGCGTGATGAGCAGCGGCACGTCGGTCGCGCCGGCCACCGCGGCGCCCGCGAGGGCGTCGGGGTAGTTCTCGCCGGACGCGAGGTACGCCATCTCGACCGGAGCGTCGAACGCCGAGGCCGTGATGATGGCCGACGTCGCGAAGCGGTCGATGCCGCCGAGGCGGCTCACGGTGAAGCCCGAGTCGACGAGCTCGCCGGCGATGGCCGACGGGATGGTGACGATCGAGCCCGTCACGCGCACGCGGTCCACGCCCAGCGCGTCGAGCGAGCCGAGCGTCGCGGCGGGGATCCGCTCGTCCGGGTCGACGAGCAGCAGCGGCTGGTCGAGGTGACCGGCAGCCGCGCCGGCCGACAGGGCGTCGGGGAAGCTGCGACCGGTCGCCACGTAGGCACCCGTCGCCGACTCGAAGGCGTAGTCCGCGACCAGCTGCGCGGTCTCGTAGCGGTCGTCGCCCGCGAGGCGCTGGACCGTCGTGACCGATGCGAGCGCGTCGATCTGGGCCTGCGTCGCCGTGCTGATCGTCGGCTCGCCGCCCACGATCACGACGCGGCCGGCGCCGAGTCGCTCGATCTCGTCGAGCACGATCTGCGGAGCCTCGCCCTTCCGGACGAGGAGCAGCGGGCCGCCCTCGTGCGCTGCGGCGGGGCCGGCGGCGAGCGCGTCGGGCCAGTTCTCGCCGCTCGCGACGTAGACGACGTCAGCGCCGTCGGCGTACGTGCTCGCCGAGAGCTCGACGGCGGTCGCGAAGCGGTCGTCGCCCGCGACGCGGTCGGACTCGAACGCGATCGAGATCGCGAGCGGCACCGCGGTGCCCGAGTCGGTGCGCAGCTCGAAGCGGTCGTCGCCGCGCAGCAGCGGCACGTCGAACGTGACGGTCGCCGAGTCGTCGGTGACGGGGTACGAGCCGAGCAGCTCCTCGCCGTAGTAGAGGTCGAGCTCGACGCTCTCGGGGGTGCCGAGCGAGGTGAGGTCGATCTCGTTCACGGTCAGCGACACCTCGGAGCCCACGGCGACCGGGGCGGTCGGCATGCCGACGACCTCGAGCTGGCGGCGCGAGTAGTCGGGCGAGATCGGGGACTGCGCCTCGAGGTACGCCTCGAAGGCCTCGGAGTCGACGAGACCCGAGTCGCGGTCGTCCGTGCCGGCGATGAAGCCGCGGAAGTTGTCGCCGCCCGACAGCAGGAAGCTGGGCACGGCCACGCGGAACGTGTCGGCCGCCGAGACCCACTGCTCGTCGACCCAGATGCCCGTGATGCGGGAGCCCTCGGGGAGCGTCGAGTCGTAGGTGTACTCGAGGTTGTCGCTGAAGCCGAGCTGCAGGTAGGCGCGCGAGGGCACGGTGCCGTCGGCGGCCCGCTGCCACTGCTGCTCGAGCACGACCTTCAGCTGCTCGCCCGTGAGTGTCGTCGTCCAGAGGTTGTTCGCGAACGGCAGCACCGCGGCGGCCTCGCCGACGGTCACGATGCCGTCCTCGGACTCGCCCTCGGCGGCCTCGAAGTAGAACTCGTCGCGGAGGCCACCCGGGTTCGTGATGCCGATCTCGGCGCCGCCGCGGTTGTCTGCGGAGAGCTGGTCGCGCAGCATGTTGCCGACGAGCGTGCCCATCGTGGATGCGCTGGCGCGGTCGTCGCGGGCCTCGCCGACGAAGGCGGTGGTGATGTCGCCGGTGATCTCGCCGAGCGGCTCGCGACCGATGACCGCCGCCTGCTCGAGCGCCGCGGTCGTGATCGTGTCGACGGCTGCGACGCGCGGGTACGCGGCGATCAGCTCGGACGCCGGCGCCGTCGTGCGCGCGACGTTCTGCACCGTCGGGAAGGTCGCTGCGCCGGTGGCGGGGTCGATGACGACGACCACCTGGCTCACGTTCTCGGCGTACTGGCCGCTCTGCACGACCGGGCGCACGTCCTGCTGGCTGCCCTCGGGGGCGGGCGCGAGCCAGGAGTACGGCTTGTGCGTGTGGCCGTTGAAGATCACGTCGACGGCGGGGGCGGTCTCCTCGACGATCGAGCGGAACGCGGCGGACGAGTCCATCGACGCCTCGAGCGCGGCGGCCTGGACGTCCTGCGGCGCGTTGAGCGCGAGCGTCGCCTGCGAGCCCTCGTGGTACTCGGCGATGAGCAGCTCGGCCTCGCCGTTGGCTGCGTCGCCGTCGGAGAGCCGCGCGGCGATCGCGTTGACCGCGTCGACCGGGTCGGTGAAGACGACGCCCTGGATGCCGGACGGGTCGACGAGCGTCGGGGTCTCGAGCGTGACGGCGCCGATGACGCCGACGGTGACGCCGTTGACCTCGAAGAGCTCGTAGCCCTGGTCGATCGGGGTGCCGTCGCGCGTGACGTTCGCGGCGAGGTAGGGGAAGTCGGCGGTGTCGCGGACGCGGCCCTGGAGGTCGTCGATGCCGCGGTCGAACTCGTGGTTGCCGGCGGCCGCCGCGTCGACCTCGAGCGCGTTCAGCACCTCCAGCGTGGGGGTGTCCTGCTGCGACGCGGACGCGTAGAGCGAGGCGCCGATGTTGTCGCCGCCGGAGAGCAGGAGCGAGGCATCGTCGCCGTGCGTGGCGCGCAGCTGCTCGATCGTGCCGGCGAAGCCCACCGTGCCGCCGCGCGGCGTCGGGTCGGCGGAGGTGCCGGCCGGTGCCTGCAGGCGACCGTGGAAGTCGTTGAAGTGGAGGATGTTCACGAGGCCAGGGGTGGCGGCCGCGGCGCCGACGTCGGCGGTGCCGGCGCCGGTGGCGACCGCCGCCTGCGGGGCGACGAGCAGCCCCATGGCGACGGCGCAGGCGGCGCCAGCCGCCAGGTTGCGCTTCATGTGCTTGATCACGGGTGTTTCTCCGATGCGAAGGGATCCAGACGGCGAGCAGGACACGCCACTGGTGAGCCTATGAAGTCGGAGGCCGAATCGCGAGGACCAATCGTTGCAGCGAGGTGAACAGCCGGTGACGATGCCGGAGACGCAGCAGAGGGGACCCCGCGGGGTCCCCTCTGCTGCGTCGCTCGTCGATCAGGCGTCGGCGGGCGCGAGCTCCGGCTGGTGCGGCTCGGGGCTCGTGTGCGTGAACACGAACTCGTTGTCGGCGAAGTCGACCGTCACGTGCTCGCCCGATCCGAGCTCGCCGTGCAGGATCTTCTCGCTCAGCACGTCCTCGATCTCGTGCTGCACCGCGCGACGCAGCGGCCGTGCGCCGAGCGCCGGGTCGTGACCGACCTGGATGAGCCGCTTCTTGGCGGGCTCGGTGAGCTCGATCGTCATGTCCCGGTCCAGCAGGCGCTCCTGGAGCCGCTTGATGAACAGGTCGACGATCTGCAGCAGCTCGTCGTTGCTGAGCTGCGGGAAGACGATCGTCTCGTCGACGCGGTTGAGGAACTCCGGCTTGAAGTTGCGCTTGAGCTCCTCGCGGACCTTCGCGCGCATCTGCTCGTAGTCGCCGTGCGTCGAGCCCTCGAGCACGAAGCCGACGGGGCCGCCCGAGATGTCCTTCGTGCCGAGGTTCGTCGTCATGATGATGACGGTGTTCTTGAAGTCGACGACGCGGCCCTGGCCGTCGGTGAGACGACCCTCCTCGAGGATCTGCAGCAGCGAGTTGAAGATGTCGTTGTGCGCCTTCTCGATCTCGTCGAAGAGCACCACGGAGAACGGCTTGCGGCGCACCTTCTCGGTGAGCTGGCCGCCCTCCTCGAACCCGACGAACCCGGGAGGGGCGCCGAAGAGCCGCGAGACGGTGTGCTTCTCGCTGTACTCCGACATGTCGAGCGAGATCAGCGCATCCTGGTCGTCGAAGAGGAACTCCGCGAGCGCCTTCGCGAGCTCCGTCTTGCCGACGCCCGTGGGGCCGGCGAAGATGAACGAGCCCGAGGGGCGGCGGGGGTCCTTGAGGCCCGCGCGCTGCCGGCGGATGGTCTTGGCGAGCACGCTGATCGCCTCGTCCTGGCCGATCACGCGCTGGTGCAGCGCCTTCTCCATGAAGATGAGCCGAGCCGACTCCTCCTCGGTGAGCTTGAACACGGGGATGCCGGTCGCGTTGGCGAGCACCTCGGCGATCACGCCCTCGTCGAGCACGCCGGTCGGACCGCCGTTGCCGTTGCGCCACTGCTTCTCGGTGCGGAGGCGCTCGCCGAGCAGCTCCTTCTCCTCGTCGCGCAGTCGAGCTGCGGCCTCGAAGTCCTGGCCGTCGATGGCGGCCTCCTTGCGGGTGCGCACGCCGGCGATCCGCTCGTCGAACTCGCGGAGCTCGGGCGGTGCCGAGAGGATCGAGAGGCGCAGGCGGGCGCCGCCCTCGTCGATCAGGTCGATCGCCTTGTCGGGCAGGAAGCGGTCCTGCACGTAGCGGTCCGCCAGGTTGGCGGCCGCGACGAGCGCGCCGTCGGTGATCGTCACCTTGTGGTGCGACTCGTAGCGGTCGCGCAGGCCCTTGAGGATGTTGATCGTGTGTGCGACCGACGGCTCCTGCACCTGGATGGGCTGGAAGCGCCGCTCGAGCGCGGCATCCTTCTCGAAGTGCTTGCGGTACTCGTCGAGCGTCGTGGCGCCGATGGTCTGCAGCTCGCCGCGGGCGAGCAGCGGCTTCAGGATGTTGGCGGCGTCGATCGCGCCCTCGGCAGCACCTGCGCCGACGAGCGTGTGGATCTCGTCGATGAAGGTGATGATGTCGCCACGGGTGCGGATCTCCTTCGTCACCTTCTTGAGGCGCTCCTCGAAGTCGCCGCGGTAGCGGCTGCCCGCGATGAGCGAGCCGAGGTCGAGCGTGTAGACCTGCTTGTCCTTGAGCGTCTCGGGCACCTCGCCCTTGACGATCGCCTGCGCGAGGCCCTCGACGACGGCGGTCTTGCCGACGCCGGGCTCACCGATCAGCACCGGGTTGTTCTTCGAGCGGCGCGAGAGGATCTGCATGACCCGCTCGATCTCCTTCTCGCGACCGATGACCGGGTCGAGCTTGCCGTCGCGCGCGGCCTGCGTGAGGTTGCGCCCGAACTGGTCGAGGATCTGCGAGCCCTTGGCGTCGGTCTGCTGCGTCTGCTCGCCGCCGACGGCCGTCGTCTCCTTGCCCTGGTAGCCGGCGAGGAGCTGGTTGACCGTCTGGCGCACGCGGTTGAGGTCGGCGCCGAGCTTGACGAGCACCTGTGCGGCGACGCCCTCACCCTCGCGGATGAGGCCGAGCAGCACGTGCTCGGTGCCGATGTAGTTGTGGCCCAGCTGCAGCGCCTCGCGCAGGCTGAGCTCGAGCACCTTCTTGGCGCGCGGCGTGAACGGGATGTGTCCCGTCGTCTGCTGGCTGCCGGTGCCGATCATGTCCTGGACCTGGGCGCGCACGGCATCGAGCGAGATGCCGAGCTGCTCGAGGGCCTTCGCGGCGACGCCGTCACCCTCGTGGATGAGCCCGAGCAGGATGTGCTCCGTGCCGATGTAGTTGTGGTTGAGCAGCTTCGCCTCTTCTTGGGCGAGCACCACGACGCGGCGAGCGCGGTCGGTGAATCTCTCGAACATCGCTGGCTCCCTTCCTTGACTGCGAGCGTAGTCGCGGGGGTTCTCGCGAGGGGCCGTGTTCGCTGTCGGCGCGACACGGGAGGACGCTTGAGAGCGGTCGCCGCGATCCGGTTCTCGACGCTCATCGCGCTGTGCGACGCGCTCGACTGCCAGCCCGGCGACCTCTTCGCAGTCGACACCCATCGAACGCAGAAGCGGCCTCGGTAGCCTCGAGGTTCAGACGCGAGGAGCATGGTGACCGATCAGCCCGCCCAGCCCTGGAGCCAGCCGCAGCACGACCAGGGCATGCAGCAGCAGGTGCAGCCGCCGTACGGGCAGCAGCCGCACTACGGGCAGCAGCCCCAGTACGGACAGCCTCAGTACGGGGAACCGCAGTACGGGCAGCCGCAGTACGGCCAGCCCGCCTACGGGCAGCAGCCCTACGGACAGCCGCCCTACGCCCAGGGCGCTCCGCATCCGTCGTACGCGCCCGCGCCCTACGGCCAGCCCGGCTTCGCGCCGCAGCCCGCGCCGCCGAAGAAGCCGGCGCTGCTGCCGGCCGCGCTGCCCGTCGACGGCCAGCCCTACGCGATGGCGTTCCAGCCGCTCGAGCGACGCGTGGGCCGCTGGTTCCTCGCCTGGGCGATCGCCATCGGCTTCTTCTTCGGCGGCCAGGTGGTCTCGGTCGCGCTGCTCATGCCCGGCATGGTCGACTTCTTCAGCACCCTCGACCCGGCCACCGCGAGCGACCCGGACATCGCCGCCGACCTGCTCGGCGAGATCCTCGGCACGCCGCTCGGCATGGCGGGCGTCAACATGGCGTGGGCCGCGATGATCCCGGGCGCGATCGTGGCGATGGCGGCGTTCGGCAAGGGCGCCGCGGGCTACGCATCGAGCGTCGTTGGCCGCTGGCGCTGGGGCACCGTCGGCCGCGCCGCGATCGTGATCCTGCCGATCTTCGCCGTCTACATCGGCATCTCGTTGTGGCTCGACCCGTCGGTCGAGTGGCAGTGGAATCCCAACTGGGGGCTCGTGGCGATCGTGCTGCTGACGACGCCGCTGCAGGCGACGGGCGAGGAGTTCACGTTCCGCGGCCTGCTGCCGCAGATGATGGCCGGCTGGCGCGTGCACCGCTACGTGCCTGCGCTCGTGATGCTGCTGCCGGTGGCCGCCGTCATGGTGCTGCAGCCCGCCACCTGGTACCTGTCGCTGCTCGCGCTCGTCGCGGCCGCGGTCGGGCCGTGGGTGCTGCGCGGACGCTTCGGCAACGCGATCTGGACCGGCCTCGCGACCGGGCTGCTCTTCGGCGCGATGCACGCGCATCCGTCGATCTCGGCGACGCTGCAGCTCTCGCTCGTCGGCTTCACCTGCTCGATGCTGACCTACCGCACGGGCGGGCTCGAGGCCGCGTCGGTGCTGCACACCGCGAACAACGTCTTCATCATGGTGCCGCTCGCCCTCACCGGCACGTCGGCGTTCGCCTCGTCGCAGCCCGTGGCCGGCGAGGACTGGATGTCGTTCGGCATCACCGCGCTCGCGCTCGGCCTCGCCTACGTGGCCGTGCACTTCTTCCTCGCGAGGTCGCAGCGCTCGACGGTCGGCGCTCCGGGTGCCGAGCTGCTCGAGCCCCAGCCGGAGGCAACGCGCGTGCAGCCGACGCCCGAGCCGGTCGGGGCGCGCTGAGCGGAGGGCACTGAGCGGAGGGCCCTGAGCGGTGCGCTGCCTGGAGCGCCGATCGGAGCACTGAGCAGCGCACCGATGAGCGCGCGCTGCGCTAGGCGGGGGTGCGGTCCTGTCCGGGCGCTGCCTCGGGCGGCCGCTCGGCCGCCGTGGCAATCGTCGCGGCAGGCTGGCCGGCGACGGGCGCGGCGGCAGCGGTCGCGCGCGGCGGCAGGCCAGCCTTCGCGCGCTCCTCGGCCTCGATCTGGTCGTACTTGAGGCGGGCGGTGCGATCGCCGCGGATGATCATTCGCATGACCATCCAGAAGATGAGCCCGAGCACGATCGTCGGGATGAGCGAGAAGATCGCGTTCCCCCACCAGCTCTCAGGCATGCATCCAGGGTACCGCGCCCGCCCGGCCACGACGCCGAGCTTCCCCGAACCGCGGGTTCCTCGCGCCGAACCCCGCGGTTGAGGGAAGTTCGCGAGGGGGTCAGGCGGTGAGCAGCGCGCGGACGCGCTCGGAGCCGATCGCCAGCAGCAGGGTCGGGATGCGCGGGCCGGTGTCGCGCCCGACGAGCAGGCGGTAGAGCAGCGCGAAGAACGCGCGCTGCGCGGCGGAGAGCGCCTTGTCGCCCTTCACGATCGCGTCGGGCTCGAGCCCGCGCTGCACCTTCGCGACGCCGTAGGTCTGGTGGGTGAGGCCGTCGAGCGTCCAGCTGTCCTCGATGGCGGGCAGCCCCTGACCGCCGTCGAGCAGCAGGCCCAGCGCCTCGCGCTCGACCTCGGTGAGCGCGTCGAGCGCCTCGCGGTCGGGCGACTCCCGCACGGTCGTGTGCTCGTCGGCGGGCATGTGCGTCGCGACCCACGCCTCCACCCGGTCGAGCCGGGGCCGCAGCGGGTCCAGGTCGACGATCGGGTCGGTCTCGTCGAGCCCGCGCAGGATGCGCAGGATCTGCGCCTCGTCGCCGAACGTGATGTCGACGACGGATGCGAGGGTGCGGTACGCGACGCGGCGCGGCGTCTCGGGCAGGCGCTCGTGCGCCGTCGCGGTCGCGCGCTCGAGCGCCGCGAGCTCGGCAGGCTGGGCCGTGCCAGCGGCCGCCTTGCGCAGCAGCGCATCCCACTCGTCGTAGGTGCGCTGCAGGTCGGAGCCGAACGCGACGTCGAACGACTGGTTCATGCGGCGCCGAGCGTAGAGCCAGCGCAGCACCGGCGCCTCCATGACGGCGAGCGCATCCGCCGGCACCGGGGCGCCGCCGCGCGACGACGACATCTTCGCGACGCCGCCGAAGCCGACGAACGCGTACATCGGGCCGAGCGGCCGCTCCCAGCCGAACACCGGCGCGAGCTCGAGGCCGACCTGGAACGACGACCCTGGCGACTGGTGGTCGACGCCCGAGGGCTCGAAGACGACGCGCTCGTAGGCCCAGCGCATCGGCCAGTCGACCTTCCAGACGAGCTTGCCGGAGCGGAACTCGCGCAGCAGCACCGTCTCGCGGTGCCCGCACTGGCACGCGTACGTCATCTCGGTCGAGTCGTCATCGTACGCCTCGATCGTCGTGAGGTCGGTGCCGCAGACTGTGCAGTAGGGCTTGTACGGGTAGTACTCGGCGCCCGCCGAGCCGTCGTCCTCGGCCGCGGCACCGGAGCCGGCGTCGAGCGCGGCCTGCAGCGCCTCGTCCTCGTCCTTCGCGGCGGGCAGCGTGCGGTACTGGTCGAGGATCGCGTCGATCTCGCGGCGGTGGCGCATCGCGTGCAGGATCTGCTCGGTGTAGGCGCCCGCGGCGTACTGCTCGGTCTGGCTGATGCCTCGGTAGCGCACGCCGGCCTCGGCGAACGACGCCTCGGCCTGCGCGCGGAAGTGGGCGGCCCAGGAGTCCGCCGTGCTGCCGGGAGGGGCGGGCACGCTCGTGAGCGGCTTGCCGATGTGCTCCGCCCACGACGCGTCGACGCCCTCGATGCCTGCCGGCACCTTGCGGAAGCGGTCGTAGTCGTCCCAGGAGATGAGGTGCTCGGCGTCGACGCCGCGGCGCAGCAGCTCGTCGGCGACGAGGTGCGGGCTCATCACCTCGCGGAAGTTGCCGAGGTGGATCGGTCCCGACGGCGAGATGCCGGATGCCGCGACCGGCCGGGTGCCGCGGCGCTCGGCCTCGGCGATGACCTCGTCGGCGAGGCGGGAGACCCAGTCGGCGCGCTCGTGCTCGGTGGCGGGCTCGGGCGATGGCTGCTGGGACTCGGTCACGACCATCGATCCTACCGAGCCGGGGCGGCGGCGCCGCGGTCAGCCGATCGTTCCCGCGCGGTCAGCCGATCGTGAACGTGGCGTTGTCGATCAGCCGGACCGTGCCGACGCGGGCGGCGACGAGCACCTGCACGGGGCCGCGGTGGTGCTCGGATGCCCCGGTGAAGGTGCGCGGGTCGACCACGGCGAGGTAGTCGAGTCGCACGCCGGAATCGTCCTGCATGACGCCCTGCGCGGCGGCGAGCATCGCCTCGACGCCGCGGTCGGATGCCGCGCCCGCCGCCTCGAGCGCGCGCGAGAGCGCGAGCGCATCCGCCCGCTCCCCCGACTGCAGGAACCGGTTGCGGCTCGAGAGCGCGAGGCCGTCGGACTCGCGCACCGTCGGCACACCGAGCACCTCGACCGGCACGTTCAGGTCGCGCACCATGCGCCGCACGAGGAAGAGCTGCTGGGCGTCCTTCTCGCCGAAGACGGCGACGTCGGGCTGCACGATGGCGAGCAGCTTCGCGACCACGGTGAGCATGCCGTCGAAGTGACCGGGCCGGCTGCGGCCCTCGAGCACCGTGCCGAGGTGGCCGGCGGTGACGACGGTGGACGAGCGGCCGCCGTCCGGGTACATCTCCTCGACGGTCGGCATGAAGACCGCGGTGACGCCGAGCTCCGCGAGCCGATCGGTGTCGGCCTCCGGGGTGCGGGGGTAGCGGGCGAGGTCCTCGTGCGGCCCGAACTGCATCGGGTTGACGAACACCGACGCGATCACGAGGTCGGCGTGCTCGCGGGCCTCGCGCATGAGCTCCACGTGCCCGTCGTGGAGCGCGCCCATCGTCGGCACGAGCGCGATGCGCCTGCCCTCGGCGCGGGCGGCGCGGACGAGCGCGCGAGCGGCGTCGATGGTCGTCAGGGTCTGGATGGCGTCGGGCACCACGCAAGCCTAGGCGCGCCCATCCCCCGTCCATCCCAACGTCGCCGGTGGTCGCGCATCGGCCATGCGGCCGTCAGCGACCACCGGCGACGTCGAGATCAGGGCTGGAGGGGCGGGTCGGGGTAGCGGGCGAGCGCCGACTCGACGGCCGAGCGGACGACGCCGCCGAGCACCCGCGCGGGCCGCTCGACGCCGATCTCGTGCAGCTGCCGCATCGCCTGCGCGACCAGGCCGTCGGCGAAGCCGGCCGCGACGCCGACGGCCTCGGCGTAGGCGGGCCGGTCGGCCTCGTCGACGACGATCGGCTCGGCGCCCATCTCGACCGCGAGCGCCTGCCCGATCGGCAGCACGGGGCCGGGCGCGGTCACGGCGACGGTGGCGTCGAGCAGGCGAGAGAGGTCGAGCGACGTGCCGGTGAAGGTCATCGCCGGGTGCAGCGCGATCGGGATGGCGCCGCGGGCGACCGCGGGCTGCAGCACCGCGACCCCGTGCTCGGCCGCCGTGTGGACCACGAGCTGGCCAGGCTGCCACGCGCCGGTCGCCGCGAGCCCCGCGACGAGGCCCGGCAGCTCGGCGGTCGGCACGGCGAGCAGCACGAGCTCGGCCCGCTCGACGATCGTCGGCGCGTCGAGCAGCTCGACGCCCGGCAGCACGGCCTCGGCGCGCTCGATCGCGTCCTCGCCGGTGGCGTCGATGCCGACGATCGCGTGGCCCGCGCCCGCGAGGGCCGCGCCGAGCACGGGGCCGACGCGGCCGGCGCCGATGATGCCGACGCCGAGCCTGCCGGGCTTCACGACTCGTCCCGCGGCCGCTGCCAGCGCGGGTCCGGGTGCTGCTGCGGGGACTGGGGCGGCTGGGTCGGGGGCTGCGGCACCGAGGTCGGCGGCGCCGCCTGCGACTGCGGCTGCTGCTGCGGCGGCCACGGCTGCTGCTGCGGTTGCGGCGGCTGCGGCTGCTGCGACGACTGCGGCTGCGCGGGCCACGGCTGCGGCGGCGCCGCGTGCTGGCCCGGCGGGCGCTGCTGCGTCCACTGCTGGCCGGGCCCGGCGGGCGGCCCCGCGGGCGCCCACTGCTGCGGCGCGCGCGGCGGGCTCTGCTGCGCGTGCTGCGGGTGCTGCCATGCGGGCTGCTGCTGCGGGGGCTGCTGCTGCCACTGCTGCGACGGCGACTGCCACGGCTGCTGCTGCACCTGCTGCCACGGCGCCGCGACCGGCGGGCTCGGCGGCGACATCAGGCCGTCCTGCACCGCGGGCGCCGTCTCGAGCACGGCGTTGCGCGAGAGCGACGCGGCCCACGACTCCGACGCATCCCGGTCGATCGCGACCTTCACGGTGCGCATCGCGTGGTCGAAGAGGATGCGCGCGTCGCCCTGGTCGATCGCGCCGATGCCGGGCGAGAGCACGGTGTCGGGCACGTGGAACTGCACGCGGCCCAGCCGCGCGAGGCCGTAGATCGGCCCCTGCTGCAGCGCGACCGACTGCACGCGGGCCTGCGGCACGAGCTGCAGCGAGCGCCAGATGCGACCGGTCCGCAGCAGGAACGCCGCGTCGTGCACGTGGAAGCCGTTGCGGCGCACCGAGAACCAGCGGAACGCCCGAGCCCGCGGCGGGCTCACGACGAACGCGTCGGGCGCCTGCCCGAAGAGCCCCGCGTCGACGAGCGGCGAGTGCGCGAGCTCTGGCAGCACGAGCCCGACGACCGTGCGCACGTCGCGCAGGTCGCCGACCGGCAGCAGGTAGCTCGCCATCTGGCTGCTCTGCCCGCCCTGGCCCGAGCCGTCGGGCTTCGACTTGCCGGCGCGCGTGAACGTCACCTGCCACCACCCGAACGGCCGCCACAGCAGCGGCTGCTTCACCTGCAGCGCGAAGATGCGCCCGGGCGGCAGGATCTCGGTCGTCGTCGACGCGAGGCCGTAGGCGAGCCGGATGCCGTCGGGCGTCGCCGCGATCGAGTAGCGCAGCTTCGAGCCGAGCGAGCGCATGCCGGCGGCGAAGAAGGCGATCGCGCCGGGCAGCAGCGCGAACACGGCCCAGAACTGCTGGAAGCCGATGATGAGGACGAGCGTGCCGATCGCGTAGGCGACCGCCCACACGATCCAGCCGTCGAGCAGCGACGAGGCGACGATGCGGCCCAGCGGGATGCGCACGAGCGAGTGGGGCGCGAGGTGCGCGATCTCGGCGTCGGGCCGCAGGAACTCGTTGACGACGCCGCCCGCGGTGCCGGCGCGCTCGGTCGCCATGCGCTGGGCGTCGGCGGCGGACCGCCCGGAGGCGCGGTCCATGACCTCGTAGCGCAGCGCATCCGCGACCGAGGAGCTCAGGTAGTTGAGGTCGACGTTGGCGTCGTTGCCCGCCTGCTGCACCTCGAACTTGCACGCGCCGAGCAGCCGCGCGAACCAGGGCTTCTGGATGTTGATCGCCTGGATGCGCGCGAGCGGCGCTCGGCGGTGCCGCTTGACGAGGATGCCCTGCTGGACCTCGACCGCGTCGCCGGTGATGCGGAAGCGGTGCACGCGCCAGCTCAGCCAGAAGACGAGGATGCCGAGCAGCGCGAGCCCGACGGTGCCGAGCGCGACCCACAGCAGCTGGTCGATGATGAAGTCGCCGAACGGGTCCTGCTCGAACTCGTTCCACTCCTCGGGCACGACGATGCCGATGAGGCGATCGCGGAACGTCGAGACGATGATGCCGAGGACGATGATGAGGGCGAGGCCGCCGCGCAGCAGCGGCGTCGCCGGGTGCAGCCGGTGCCACTCGCCGTCGACGAGCTCAATCGCCTTCGCGCGCGCGTCGCCCGCGGCGGGCTGCTGCTGCTGCGGAGCCCCCTGCTGCTGGGGAGCGCCCTGGGACTGCGGCCAAGGCTGCTGCTGCGGCCACTGCTGCGTCGGCTGCTGCTGCGCCGGCCACCGCTCCCCCGGTGCCTGCGGTGGGCGGGGCGCGTCGGTCACAGACCGGCCCGTCGGGACTCGGAGACGGCCACGAGGTGGTCGCGCAGCTCCTCCGCCGTCGAGCCCGGCATGCCCGGGATCGTGATGGCGCTCGACGCGGCCGCCGTGACGAACTTGAGCGACTTGAGGCCGAACATCCGCTCGATCGGGCCCTGCGTGATGTCGACGATCTGCATGCGGCCGTAGGGGACGGCGACGAAGCGGCGGAACAGCATGCCCCGGCGCACGAGCAGGTCGTCGTCGCGCTGCAGGTAGCCGATCGTGCGGGTGCGGAGGAACGACCAGACGACGCCGACGATCGCGAGGATCGCCGCGCCGATGAGCGGCAGCCACGCCCACAGCGGCATGTCGCCGTCGTGCAGGAGCCAGAGCGGGACGGTGACGCCGACGCCGACGATGACCCAGCCGATCACGGAGCCGATCGACTCGACCACCGCGTAGCGCATGCTGATGCGCTGCCAGGCGCCGGTGACGTCGAGGCGTTCTGCCACGGGGTTCCTCCACTGCTCTCCGGCGATCGCCGGCGGCCCTCGGCGGCCGGCCTCCAGGCTAGCCCGAGGGCGCTGAACGGGCCGTCTGCGATACTGCCCTCGTGACTTCGGAGACCCAGCCGCGACGACGGCATGCAGGCCGATGGATCGCCGTGTCGATCGTCGGCGTCATCGTTCTGGCGCTGCTCGCGGCCATCGGGTGGTACTTCCTGCGCATCAACCCCTCGGTGCAGCAGGTCGAGACGATCGAGACCGCGTTCCCCGAGGAGTCGCTGCGCCCGACCCAGCAGGCGACCGAGTCCGGCTCCCCCATCAACGTCCTGCTGCTCGGCAGCGATGCGCGCGCCTCGGACGGCTCACTGCTGACGAGCCTCGGCGACCGCGCCGACACGATCATGGTCGCCCACATCCCGCCGGACCGCGAGACGGTGCAGATCATGTCGATCATGCGCGACTCGTGGGTCGAGATCCCGGGCCACGGCACCCAGAAGGTCAACGCCGCGCTCTCGCTCGGCGGTGTGCCGCTCATGGTGCAGACCGTCGAGGGCATCATCGACCAGCGCATCGACCACGTCGCGGTCATCGACTTCGAGGGCTTCAAGGGCCTGACGGAGGCGCTCGGCGGCGTGACGCTGCAGAACGACATCGCCTTCAGCGACCGCGGCTACGACTTCCCCGCGGGCGAGATCACCGTCTCCGGCGACGAGGCGCTCGCCTACGTGCGCGCCCGGTACCCCTTCTCCGACGGCGACTACCAGCGCTCGCACAACCAGCGCGCGCTGCTGCGCGGCGCGATCGAGCAGATGATGACGCGCGAGAACCTCACGAACCCTGAGCGGATGGCGAACCTGCTCGCCACCGTCACGCCGCACCTCGCGACGTCCGACACCTTCTCGCTGCCCGTCGCGCTCGGCCTCGGGCCGCAGCTCGCGCAGCTCGACTCGACGCGCATCCAGAGCTTCACGATGCCGACGCTCGGCACCGGCATGGAGGGCGACCAGTCGGTCGTCTACGTCAACTGGGAGGGCGTCGAGGAGATCCGCGAGGCCTTCGACCAGGACTCGATGTCGACGTTCGAGCCCGCCGCGGAGCGTTAGCCGCTTCCCCTACGCCGGCTCCGGCGCGGAGCCCGTGACGGCGGCGTCATCCTCGTCGTCGGGCGGCAGCACGCACCAGTGCTCGGCGAGCAGGCCGGCGCCGAGCTCGATCGCAGCACCGACGGCGATCACGGTCACCGCGAGCACCGCGTCGCCCGCGACCACCGCGCGGGTCGCGAAGAAGGCGAGCGCACCGAGCGCGGCGCCGGTGAGCAGCGCGCCCACGACGGCGTTGGCCTTCGCGAAGCCCAGCACGCTCGTCGCGTGCCGGTAGTCGACGCGCCGCCTGCCGCGCGCGGCCTGGCGCACCGGCCAGGCGAGCAGCAGCAGCACGCCCCCGAGCAGGGCGAGCGCGATGCCGAGCGTCACGGTCGGCACGACCGCCGGCCGGCCGCTCATGACGAGCATCGCCTCGACCATCCACGCGAGGGCAGCCGCGACGACCGCGGCGAGGATGAGCGCGGTCGCGGAGGTGCGCCTCACGCGAGCCGCCAGACGTCGCCGTCGGCGTACTCGGCGAGCTCGGCGATCGGGCCGTGGGCGGGCAGCGCCGCGGCCGGCTCGACCTCGAGCCACGGCTGCAGCACGAACTGCCGCTCGTGCGCGCGCGGGTGCGGCAGCGTCAGCTCGTCGGTGTCGAGCTCGAGCGCGCCGATCGCGACGATGTCGATGTCGATCGTGCGGCTGCCGTAGCGCTCCTCGCGCACGCGGCCGAGCGCATCCTCGACCGCCCGGATCGCGTCGAGCAGCTCGAGCGGCTCGAGCGCCGTGCCGACGATCACGACGATGTTGGCGTAGTCGGGTGAGAGCCCCTCGCCGTCGGGGTGCCACGACGGCGACTCCCACGTGCTCGAGCGGTCGAGCACCCGGATGCCGTCGATCGCGTCGAGCGCGCGCACGGCGCGGTCGATGGTGGCCACGCGGTCGCCGAGGTTGGCCCCGAGCGACAGCACGGCCCGCCGCTCGAGCGAGAGCCTCAACGGATGCCCCCGCCGCGCCGCAGCCGCGTCCGCTGCACGGTCACCGCGACGTCGCCGAACGGCACGGCGATGGGCGCGCTCGGCTTGTGCACGGTCACGACCGCGTGCCCGACGCGGCGGTCCTCGAGGCAGACGTGCGCGATGCGGTCGGCGAGCGTCTCGATGAGGTCGACCGGGTCGCGCTCGATCGCCGCCACGATCCGCTCGGCGAGCTCGCCGTAGTGCACGGTGCGCGCGACGTCGTCGGTCGCGACGGCCTCGCGCACGTCGAGGCCGAGCGACACGTCGACGACGAACTCCTGCCCGTCCCTGCGCTCCTCGGGCAGCACGCCGTGGTGCCCGGTCGCTCGGATGCCGCGGAGGTCGATCGTGCCGTGCAGCCGCTCGACGTCGTCGAGCACGACGTCCCAGTCGGGGCCGTCGGCGCGTCGCACGGCATCGAGCGACCGCACGGCGGAGACCGTCGACGCGACGTCGTGGACGCGCACGGAGCCGGCGCCGCGCTGGGCGGCGAGCATCGAGGTCGCGGCGGTCGCCGCATCGCGCTCCGAGGCGGGCGCGCCCTCGGGCACGAGGTCGCCGAGGAACCGCTTGCGGCTCGTGCCGACGAGCAGGGGCAGCCCCAGCTCGACGAGGTGGTGCAGCCCGGCGAGCAGTCGCCAGTTGTCGGCCGCCCCCTTCGAGAAGCCGAAGCCCGGGTCGAGGATGATGCGCTCGCGCGCGATGCCCGCGTCGACCGCGGCGTCGATCCGCCGCTCGAGGTGCTCGACGACCTCGCGCACGACGTCGTCGTAGTGCGTGTCCTGCGTCACGTCGATGCCGCGGGAGTGCATGAGCACGATGCGCGCGCCGCCCTCCGCGACCGTGCGCAGCATGTCGGGGTCGTGCTCGCCGGCCGTCACGTCGTTGATGATCTCGGCGCCTGCGGCCATCGCGGCGCGCGCGGTCGCCGCGTGGATCGTGTCGACCGAGACGCGGATGCCCTCCCGCACGAGCTCCGTCACGACCGGCAGGATGCGGCGCTGCTCCTCGTCGGGATCGATGGGCGAGGCGCCAGGACGGGTCGACTCGCCGCCGATGTCGATGACGCCGGCACCCTGCGCCCGCATGCGCCGCGCGTGGGCGATCGCCGCACCCGCGTCGATGTAGCGGCCGCCGTCGCTGAACGAGTCGGGGGTGACGTTGAGGATGCCCCAGACCTCGGTGCGCTGCGTCGCCACCGCTACCGCCGCTCCCCGATGAGCGCCATGATCTCGGCGCGCTCGATCGGCTCGGCGAGGGTGCCGCGGCTCGCGATCGTCACGGTCGACGACTTGGCCTGCCGCGCGCCGCGCGCGGCCACGCATCCGTGCGCGGCCTCGACGACGACGAGCACGCCGCGCGGCTCGAGGCCCGCGACGAGCGCATCGGCGATCTCGTCGGTGAGCCGCTCCTGGATCTGCGGTCGCGACGCGATCGTCTCGACGACGCGCGGGATGCGGCCGAGGCCGACGATGCGGTCGCTCGGCAGGTACGCCACGTGGGCGACGCCCGTGAACGGCAGCAGGTGGTGCTCGCACATCGAGCGGAACTCGATGTCGCGCAGCAGCACGAGCTCGCCCGACTCCCCCGCGAGGTCGGCGGAGTCGAGGTGCGCGGAGGCGTCGACGCCGACGCCCGCGAAGTAGTCCGCGTAGGCCTCGGCGACCCGCCGCGGCGTCTCTGCGAGCCCCGGCCGCGAAGGGTCGTCGCCGATCGCCGCGAGCAGCTCGCGGACCGCCGCGGCGATGCGCTCCCCGTCGACCGCCATCAGACCTCGGCGACGGTCTCGGTGTCGGGCTCGACGGCCTCGTCGACGTGCTGCGAGACGGGCAGCTCGATCGGCGGGCGGTCGCTCACCGGTCGATCGGGGTGCGAGAGCCACTGCGGGCGCTCGGGCAGCTTCTCGACGTCCGCGAAGATCTCTGCGAGCCGCAGGTGGTCGAGCGTCTCGCGCTCGAGCAGCTCGCCCGCGAGGCGGTCGAGCACGTCGCGGTTGCGGTTGAGCACCTGCCAGGCCTCGTCGTGCGCCTGCTCGATGATCGCCCGCACCTCGCGGTCGACCGCCTCCGAGAGCGTCGGCGAGTAGTCGCGGCTGCCGCCCATGTCGCGGCCGAAGAACTGCTCGCCCTGCGCGGATCCGAGCTTGACCGCGCCCACCGCTGCCGTCATGCCGTACTCGGTGACCATCTTGCGGGCGATGCCGGTCGCCTTCTCGATGTCGTTGCTCGCGCCCGTCGTGGGGTCGTGGAACACGATCTCCTCGGCCACACGGCCGCCCATCGCGTACGTGAGCTGGTCGAGCAGCTCGTTGCGGGTGACGGAGTAGCGGTCGTTGACGGGGAGCACCATCGTGTAGCCGAGGGCGCGCCCGCGCGGCAGGATCGTGACCTTCGTGACGGGGTCGGAGTGCCGCATGGCCGCCGCCGCGAGCGCGTGGCCGCCCTCGTGGTAGGCGGTGATGAGCCGCTCCTTGTCGTTCATCACGCGCGTGCGGCGCTGCGGGCCCGCCATCACGCGGTCGACGGCCTCGTCGAGCGACTCGTCGGTGATCTGCGTCGCGTTGTTGCGGGCGGTCAGCAGCGCGGCCTCGTTCAGCACGTTGGCGAGGTCGGCGCCGGTGAAGCCCGGCGTCTTGCGGGCGAGCACGCTCAGGTCGACGCCGGGCGCGATGGGCTTGCCCTTCGCGTGGACCGTCAGGATCGTCTCGCGACCCTTCATGTCGGGGGCGTCGACGCCGATCTGCCGGTCGAAGCGGCCAGGGCGCAGCAGCGCTGGGTCGAGGATGTCCGGGCGGTTCGTGGCGGCGATGAGGATGACGTTCGTCTTCACGTCGAAGCCGTCCATCTCGACGAGCAGCTGGTTGAGCGTCTGCTCGCGCTCGTCGTGACCGCCGCCCAGGCCCGCACCGCGGTGCCGGCCGACGGCGTCGATCTCGTCGACGAAGATGATCGCGGGCGCGTTCTGCTTGGCCTGCTCGAACAGGTCGCGCACGCGGCTCGCGCCGACGCCGACGAACATCTCGACGAAGTCGGAGCCCGAGATCGAGTAGAAGGGCACGCCCGCCTCGCCTGCGACCGCGCGGGCGAGCAGCGTCTTGCCGGTGCCCGGGGCGCCGTAGAGCAGCACGCCCTTCGGGATGCGCGCGCCGACCGCCTGGAACTTCGTCGGGTCCTGCAGGAACTCCTTGATCTCGCCGAGCTCCTCGACCGCCTCGTCGGCGCCCGCGACATCCGCGAACTTGACCTGCGGCATGTCCTTCGTGATCAGCTTCGCCTTCGACTTGCCGAACTGCATGACGCCCTTGTTGCCGCCGGAGAGGCGCGTCATGAAGAAGTAGAAGAGCGCGCCGAGCAGCAGCACCGGCAGCAGGATGCCGAGCAGCGACAGCAGCCAGTTGCCCTGCGGCACCTCGTCGATGTAGCCCTCGGCGGGGTCGGCGGCCGCGATGGCCTCGACGACCGCGGGTCCGCGGGGCGCGACGTAGTAGAACTGCACCTGCGCGCCGAGCTCGGCGTCGGGCTCGGTGAGGATGAGGTCCACGCGCTGCTCGCCGTCGACGATGCGCGCCTGCTGCACGCGGCCGTCCTGGATCATCTGCATGCCGACATCCGTCTGCACCGGACGGAACTGCGGCGTCATGAAGAAGCTGAACGCGACTCCGACGATGAGGAGTGCGAGGACGATCCACGGGATCGGCCCACGCAGGAACTTCTTGAAGCTCATGACGTCCTTCTGGGTCGGGAGGGCACCAGGCTATCCCCGGCGGTGAGCGACCTCGCCGCCTGTTCGCTCAGGGCGCGGACGGCTCGAGCAGCTCGAGCGACATGACGATCGCGCGGATCGTCGCGTACTCCTCGCTGCCGAGGTACTCCTCCGCAGCCGCGACGGAGTCGACCGCCCACGGGGCGCCGACGCCGGCGCCGGTGACGTTGACCTCCGAGCCGAAGCTGATGAGGCCGGCGGGCGTCTCGATGACGTTGACGATCGGGCAGCGCGGCGTCTGCGCGTCGGCGGCGGGGCGGAGGCCGACGCTCACCACCCACTGCTCCCCCAGCTGCAGGGCGGCCGCGCCGAAGGCGATGCCGGCCGCGCCGGTGAGGGTGACGTCCTGGCGGTCGAGCACCGCGGTGCGCCAGCCGACGGGCGTGCCGGAGCCGTCGACGCAGCTGCCGTCGCCGGCCGAGACGCCCTCGGCGTAGCCGAGCTGCCGCTGGCCGTCGGCGCGCAGGATGTCGAGCCCGCCCGCGGCCTCCGCGACCGACCAGTCGGCGGGGATGCGGAACGTGGCGGCGCCGCTCGGCACCGGGACCTGCTGCCAGCCGCTCGTGTCGACGCCGGCGATCTCGGCGGGCAGGGCCGACGTGACGGTCGGCGTCGGCGTGGCCGGCACGGTGGGCGGCGGGGCGGTGATGCCCGGAGGGATGGTCGGCTGGGGGTCGGGCGACGGCGTGCCGGAGCAGCCGACGAGGACCGAGGCAGCGATCGCGAGGGCGATCGGGGCGAGCAGCCGGGCGGGGGACGTCATGGCTCCATCATCCCAAACCGTGGGGGACGCTCGGCTGTGAGCGCGCCGGTGCGAGCGGCGGGGCGATCACGCCGAGGCAGCGTCATGGCGCCGCGTCCAGCAGCGGCGCGTCGGTGAGCTCGAGCGACTGCAGCACGCCGATGATGGCGTCGTGCTCGGCGCTCCCGAGCCACGCGCGAGCGGACTGCTCGTCGGGGAAGTCGATCGTCGGGTCGGGGATGCCGTCCTCGCGCTCGGCGTCGCCGACCACATCGAGCAGCACCACGCGGCTGCCGCTCCAGAGCACGTCGGTGAGGTCGGAGCAGCCGTCCTGCGCGACGGGCAGGGTGGTGACGACACCCATCACGATCGACCACTCGCCGGGCTCCCCTGCCGCGTCGAACTGCGCAGCCTCGCCGAGCTCGGCGAGCGCGAAGGTCGGCCCGATCGGTTCGCCCTCTGCTGCACGCGCGGCGACGAGCTCCTCGGAGAACGGCGTGATCTCGGTCCGCTCGGCGTCTGCCGACACCTCGCGGCAGTCGACGGAGTCGTTGCCAGGGCGCTCGCGGTACCAGAGCATGCGGTCGCCGTCCTCGTCGAGCACGACGAGCTCGTTGAGCCAGCTGGGGCCGTTGTCGTACATCTCGGACGCCTCGTGCATCGCGCTGCGGTCGTCGACCGACCAGCCCTCCGGCAGCGAGAACCGCACCGCGCCGTCCTGCGCCTCGAACACCCGCGACGCCGCCCCGGCGGCGGCGCTCGGCGTCGGGGACGCCGAGGCGGTCGGGGCCGCGGTGGCGGATGCGCTGGGCGGCGGGCCGTCGGGCGCGACCGTCGGCTCGGCGCCGGGCTGGGCGCATGACGCGAGCGCGAGCGCCGCCAGGACGGCGACGGACGCTCGGACGGCGGCGGTGGTGCTGGTCATCGTGACTCCTCGGGCTCATCGGGCGCGGCGGCCCCTCGAACCGACATGTCCGATCGTCGCCCACGCGTCACATCCGGGCGGTCACGATCCGATCACGATCGTGCCCGACGGGTCCTGCCCGGCCGTCAGTTGTAGACGTGGGGCGCGAGCACGCCGATGCCGCGGAGGTTGCGGTACTTCTCGGCGTAGTCGAGGCCGTAGCCGATGACGAACTCATTGGGGATGTCGAAGCCGCAGTACTTCACCTCGACCTGCACCTTGAGCGCGTCGGGCTTCCGCAGCATCGTGCAGATCTCGACCGACGCGGCGCCGCGCGACTCGAGGTTGGCCTTGAGCCACGAGAGCGTCAGGCCCGAGTCGATGATGTCCTCGACGATCAGCACGTGCCGGCCGGTGAGGTCGGTGTCGAGGTCCTTGAGGATGCGGACGACGCCCGACGAGACGGTGCCGGAGCCGTACGACGAGACGGCCATCCAGTCCATCTCGATGTGGCGGCGGAGCGTGCGCGAGAGGTCGGCCATCACCATGACCGCGCCGCGCAGCACGCCGACGAGCAGCAGGTCGAGGCCCTCGTAGTCCTCCTCGATCTGGCGGGCGAGCTCCTCGAGCTTGGCGTGCAGCTCGTCCTCGGTGATGAGGGTCTTGGCGAGGTCGCCCTCGACGTGCGTGAAGTCCATCTGCGCTCCTGGCGGTCGGCGTCGGCGGTGCGACCAACCTACCGGCCGGTCGCACCGCGCTCGCGCGTCAGACCCGGGGTTCGAACGACAGCAGGATCTGCTTGAGCGTCGCGTACTCCTCGGTCTCGAGGTAGGCGCGCGCGTCCTCGATCGAGTCGACGATCCAGATGGCGGCGTCGCCCATGCCGCTCAGCTGCGACTCCGTGGCGAAGGTCATGATGCCGCCGGGCTCGCCCTCCGGTGCCGGACCGGTGGTGATGAAGTAGAACGGGCAGCCGAGCGGCTCCTGCAGCCACTCCTCGGCGGTGATGCCCATGCCGAAGATCCAGCGCCCGTCCTCGAGCTCGACCGCGACCGCCCCGAACGCGACCGCCTCGGCATCGGCCGAGCCGTCGCCGAGGGCGAGTGGAGCCGTGTCGAGCAGCTCGCTGTCCGGCAGCATCGGCGTCGAGACGCCATCGCTGCCCTCGACGGTGCAGATCCCGCCGACGTCGCCCGGCGCCTGCGAGAAGGTGAGCTGCGGCTGCCCGTCGGGTCGCCGCACGGTGACGCCGTCGATCGGCTCGCCATCCTGCTCCGCGAAGGTCACGTCGGCGCTCCAGTCGGCGGGGATGCGGAACTGTGCGCGTCCGGACTCCGGCTGGATGAGCTGCCAGTCCGCCATCGGGTCGGCGCTCGCGGTCGGCGCAGCCGTGGCGGTCGGCGTCGCGGCCGGGGCATCGGTCGCGGTGGGCGCGGCGCTCGGCTCGGTCGCGGGTGCGGCGCAGCCGGCGAGCAGCGCACCGAGCGCGAGCACGGCTGCCGCTCCTCGGAGTCGGGCGTCGTGCATGGGAGTCCTCTCGTGATGGCTGAAGCGCGTCCTCATGGGAGCGCCGGGGCAGGGATGCCGGTCAGGTCGAGCGTCGCGACGATCTCGAGCAGCGCCGTGACGTCGTCGCTCTCGAGCCACGCGACGGCCTCCGCCTCGCTGGCGAACTCGCCGCGGACGCCGAACGACACGGTGCGCTCCCCGTCGATGACGGTCGATGCCGGTGCGCTCTCGCCCGCCGGCGACGTGGCCAGCCCGGCGTGCGCGGTGAAGGTGGTGCCGTCGCCCGTCGTCCACCACGCGCTCGCGAAGTGCTCGAGGTACGTGCGGTTCGTGTCGCCCGCTGCCGCGAGCTCGTCGGCGTCGAGCGTCTCGACGGGCGTCGACCGCACGACGCCGAAGTCGGCGGCCGCACCCACGTCGTCGTACGGGCCGTCGTCGTAGCTGGCGGTCACGGTCCCGGTCTCGTTGCGCACGGCGATGGCGTTGACCCAGTGCTGCTCGCCGTCGTACGCGACCTCCTCCCCGCCGACCTCCGCCGTCCATCCGGGCGGGATGCGGAACGTCGCCGTGCCGTTGGGCGTCGCGATCTCCTGCCAGTCGGCGCTCGGATCGGTCGGCGTCGCCGTCGGAGTCGGCACGGGCGTCGGCTCGGCGCTCGCCGTCATCGTCGGCTCGGCGCTCGCCGTGGCCGTGGCCGTGCGCGTCGCCGCGGGCGTCTCCCCCGGACCCCCGGCCGACGGGGCGCAGCCCGCGACCAGCAGCGCGATCGTGGTCAGCGCTGCTGCTGCCGCACCGCGGCGGCTCATCGTGCGGCCTCGAGCCGGAGCGACCGGAGCACGTCGACCAGCGCGGCGTACTCCTCGGTCTCGGCGTACGCGGCCCCGGCGTCGAACGAGTCGACCTGCCAGAGCCCTCCGCCCATCGACGCCGAGGGCGTGCCGAGCGTGACCCAGGGGTAGCCCTCCGGCACGGCGACGTCGTCGTAGGTGAGGCACGGCATGCGATCTCCTTCTGGCCGTTCGGTGCTGTAGCCGACGTGGAACGAGAAGTCCCCCTCGGCCGGCTGCACGGTCGCTGCGTAGAGGAACGCCGGAGGTCCGTCGTCGAGGCTCTCGCCCGTCACGTCGACCTCCTCCACCAGGTGGATGCGCGCGGGCACGAACGCGGTGCCGTCGCCGTCCCAGTCGTCGCATGCCCCGCCGCGGTCGCCTCCGTTGCCGATGGCGAGGAGCGCCATCTCGTGCTGCAGCGAGTTGCGGACCCAGATCCACTCCACGTCGCCCACGTCGCTCGCCACGGCCCCGCCCTCGACCGTCCAGGTTGGGGGGATGCTGACCGAGGCCATGCCGCTCTCCGTCGAGAAGCGGTGCCACGTCGCCTCCGGCGCAGCGGTCGGCGAGGCGGCAGCAGTCGGGGACGCGGACGCCGGCGCGGACGAAGCGGGCGGTGCGGTCGACGCCGCCGGCGCTGCGCCGGCGCAGCCGACGAGCAGCAGCGGCGCGACGAGGAGCGACAGGACGGCGGACCGTCGCGCGGCGCTCACGGGGTCACCTCGAGCGAGCGCACGATCGTCCAGGCGGCGGCGAGCCGGTCCTGATCGACCAGCTCCAGCGCCCGGCCGGCCGAGGAGAAGCCGGCGAAGGATGGCGGTGACGACAGGCTGGGGCCCGGGCTGCCGGTGCCGAAGGCGACGGATGCGATGCCGTTGGCACCGCTCGTCACGTCCACCGACGAGTCGGTGCAGCCCTCGGCGTCCGGCCGGCCGTCGGTCAGCGAGATCGACATCGATCCGCTCACGCCGAGCGCGTCGAAGCGCACCTGGGTCGAGAGCTGCCCAAGCGTGTCGATCGCGAGCTCCACCGGCTCCTCGTGCAGGACGCGCGCGTCGATCCCGGGGCCGTCGCATCGCAGCGTCCACGGCTCCGCGTCGAGGTGGAGGCCCAGCAGGTGCTCCCCGTCATCGGTGTAGACGTGCGCGTAGCCCGCCGGCTCCGCCGTGCCCGGAGCGAACGCGTGCACGCCGCGCACCTCCCAGGTGGGCGGGAGCCGGAACGACGCCTCGCCGCCGGGCATCGTGAACGTCTGCCAGTCCGTGGTGTCGACTGCCGAGGGCCCCGACCAGGCAGGAGGCTCGGGCGCCGGCGGCGCGACCGTCACGCCCGGTGCCTCGGAGTGCGCGTCCCGCTCGTCGGCCGAGGAGGCGCTGGGCGTGGGGGTCGACGACGCCGCGGTGGCGCCGGGTGCCTCGGTCGTGGGCGTCCCGGTCGTGGCCGAGGGGGCCTCGGTCGGTTCCGCCGCGGGGGCGGCGCAGCCCGCCAGCAGCGCGGTGAGGGCGAGTGCGGCGGTGACCGCGCGCAGCCGTGGGGTGATCATCGTGATCCTCTCGTGACGAAGATGCAGGTGTCGTGCAACCCGACATGTCCGCCCCGGGGGCGAGGTCACCCCCGCGAGGTCACGGTTCGATCACGAAGCACTCCACTGCATCGAACCGCACCACGGCCGCCGGCAGGTGGCCGTCGACTGGACGGCGCATCACGATCGTGCAACGACCTCGAACGACGCGAGCACATCGCGGATGGCGCGGTACTCGTCGGTCTCCGCATACGCGCGCGCCGCGCCGAAGCTGTCGAACACCGGCGCCGCGAGCCCGGCGTCGTCGACGATCTCGAAGACCAGGTAGTCGTACCCCACGTCGTAGAGGGCGATGATCCCCGGCTCGCACGCGGCATGCGGATCGTTCTGCGAGATGCCGGCCGCGAAGATCACGCCGCTCGAGCCCTCGTAGGCGACCGCGACGCGCGCGGCGCCCGCGGAGGCCACCGCACCGCCCATCGGTGCCGCGTCGAGCACCTCGGTGGCGGGCCTCGTGCACGGCGTGGAGTCGCTGGCGTACTGGCCGCCGCTCGCGACCGCCTCGAACCGGAGCATCGGGGTGCCCGCGCCGTCGCGCACCAGC
Source organism: Agrococcus sp. UYP33 (assembly GCF_054060915.1). Lineage (NCBI taxonomy): Bacteria > Bacillati > Actinomycetota > Actinomycetes > Micrococcales > Microbacteriaceae > Agrococcus > Agrococcus sp. UYP33. The sequence goes on along the minus strand of NZ_JBSSDR010000001.1, from coordinate 1,400,954 downwards.
CCGCGGTGGTCGGTCCACGCCGGGTTGCCCTCGACGACCTCGGTCGTGATGTCGACGGTCCAGCCCGGCGGCATGCGCCAGCTGCTCCGCCCGTCCGGCGCCTCGTAGCGCTGCCACCCGGGGCTCGCCGTCGCGACCGGGGGCGCCGGCGTCGCGGTCGCGGGAGGCGCCGGCACCGCGGTCGGTGTCGGCGTCGCGGTCGGCACGGGGGTCGGCACCGGGGTCGGCACTGGGGTCGGCGTCGGGGACTCGCCGGTCGCCGACGGCGCGGGCGGCGCGGAGTCGGCCGGCGCGGGGCTCGGCGCGCACCCGGCGAGCACGAGCAGCGGCAGCAGCAGCGCGGCAGCGCGCAGCGCCCGTGCGGCGCGGTCGCGAGGGGGACGCATCAGGTGGCTCCTCCGGTCAGCGGACGCGGCGCGTCCGTCGAACCTGACATGTCCGGCAGCGCGCGACGGTCACACCGCGCCACGAGGCAGCGCTCAGGCCGCGACGAAGACGAGCCGACGCCCGTCGCGCGTCACGCGGATGCCCGGCAGGTGGATCGGCCCCTGGCCGTGCCAGTCGGTCACGAGGCGCGAGACCTCGAGGGTCTGCTGCCGCGAGAGCGCGACGTGGAACTCGCTCTGCACGGCGAGGCGGATGATCCGCTGGCGCAGCGCGGGCGGGTTGGCGCCCAGCCCGCCCACGTCGAGCGAGAGACCGCCCTCGGCGTGCTCGACGAGGTCGAGGATCTGCTCCTGCGCGAAGTGGGCGAGCGCCTCGGCGTCCTCGCGGAGCGTGTCGGCGGTGCGCGTCAGCGCGAGCGCGACCCCGCCGCCGAGCACCTCGTCGAGCATCGGCAGCACCCGGTGCCGCACGCGCACGCGCAGGAAGCGGTCGTCGTCGTTGTGCGGATCGCTCCACGCCTCGAGGCCCTGGTCGCGGCAGGACTGGTGCGTGGTCGCGCGCCGCACCTGCAGCAGCGGCCTGCGGAGGAAGCCGATGCGCGGGTGCATGCCCCACAGGCTCTCGGAGCCCGACCCGCGCGCGAGCCCGATGAGCACGGTCTCGGCCTGGTCGTCGAGCGTGTGGCCGAGGAGCACGGCGGCGGCGCCCTCCTCCTTGCGCGCCTGCAGCAGCGCGGCGTATCGGGCCTGCCGGGCGGCCGCCTCGGGGCTGCCGTCGGTCGCGACCTGCACGGGCATCACGCGCACCGGGTCGAGGCCGAGCTCGCGCGCCTGGTCCGCAGCACGCTCGGCGATGTCGGCGCTGCCGGGCTGCAGGCCGTGGTCGACGATCACGGCGCCGGCCCGGACTCCGGACCGGGCGGCCTCGAACGCGGTGGCCGATGCGAGGGCGAGCGAATCGGGTCCGCCAGACAGGGCGACGAGCACGAGCGCGCCCTCCGGCAGGTCGGCGATCGACTCGCGCACGGCCCGGCGGACGTCGGCGACGGCAGGCGTCAGCCGCGGTCGACGGTCGCTTTCGGGCATGAAGTAACCTTATGCCGATTCCGCACCACCACGAGAAGGAGCCGCTCTTGGCCGCCTACGACGTCGTCATCGAGATCCCCAAGGGGAGCCGCAACAAGTTCGAGGTGGACCACGAGACGGGTCGCGTGTACCTCGACCGCGTGCTCTTCACGACCTTCGTCTACCCGACGGACTACGGCTTCTTCGAGGGCACCCTCGGCCTCGACGGCGACCCGGTCGACGCGCTCGTGCTGCTCGAGTACTCGGTGCCCCCGGGCGTCTTCGTGCGCGTGCGCCCCGTCGGCCAGCTCAACATGGAGGACGACGGCGGCATCGACACGAAGGTCATCTGCGTGCTCGAGAAGGACCCGCGCTGGGCGCACATCCAGGACATCACGGATGTGCCGCAGCAGACGCGCGACGAGATCGAGCACTTCTTCCTGCACTACAAGGACCTCGAGCCGAACAAGTGGGCCAAGCTCGGCGAGTGGGAGGGCGTGGAGGCCGCGGAGGCGACCGTCCAGGCCGGCTACGCCGCCTTCGACGCCGCCCACGGCGACCAGTCCGGCGAGAGCGTCGAGAAGCCCGAGGGCGGCCGCGACGTCACCGCCTGAGACGAGACGCGAAGAGGGGCGCACCGCGAGGTGCGCCCCTCTTCGCATGTCTGCGCCGCTCGGGCAGGCGGCTCAGCGCAGGTAGACGCCCCGCGCGTTGAGGAACGGCTCGGGGTTGACGAGCGAGCCGTTCACGCGGATCTGGAAGTGCAGGTGGCAACCGGTCGAGTGGCCCGTCGAGCCCTCGTAGCCGACGACCTGGCCCGCGCGGACGCTCTGGCCGGGGTAGACGACCGCCGGGGCGATCATGTGCGCGAACTCGCTCTGCACGCCGCCGCCGTGGCTGATGTAGAGGATGTTCGCGCCGTAGATGTCGCGGCCGCGCAGCGCGACCGTGCCGTTCGCCGGCGCGTAGATCGGCGTGCCGCAACCGGCGACGATGTCGACGCCCGCGTGCAGCTTGCGCCCGAGCACGCCCAGCGGGTCGTTGCGCCAGCCGTAGGCCGAGCTGAAGCGGCCGTAGTGCGGCGTCTGCCAGCCGCTGGATGCGGGCGGCGCGACCGGCACGGACCCGCCGCCACCGCTGCCGCCGCCGCCGCTGCCGCCACCGCCGCCGTTGCCCGCGTTCGCAGCCGCCTCGGCTGCGGCTGCTGCGGCCGCTGCAGCTGCTGCCGCCTGGCGCTGCTGCTCGGCGATCCACCGCTGCCGCTCCGCCTCGCGGGCGGCGGCCTCGGCGGCGAGGCGGATGCGCTCCTGCTCGGCCAGGTAGGCCTGCCAGCGCTGGCCGGCCTGGTAGTCCTCCTCGGTCGCGACGCGGTTCTCGACGAGCACCGCGAGCTGAGTCTCCAGCTGGACGCGATTCGCCTGCTCGAGCTCCACGGCGGCCTGCGCGGCGGTGGCGGCGTCCTGCGCGGCGGTGTAGGCCGCGTCGGCCTCCTGCTTGAGCTCGAGGAGCGCCTCGCGCGCGACGGCGGCCTGGTCCTGGAGCGCCTGCGCGGTGTTGGCGTCGCGCTGCGCCTGCTCGTAGAGGGAGTCGGCGGTGCCGGCGACGCGGTCCATCAGGTCGAGGCGGTAGAGCCAGGTGTCGGCCGAGCCGGGGTTCGCGAAGAGCTCGGCGCTCATGTCGCCGGTGCCGCCGGAGCGCGCGAGCTGCGCTGCCAGCTGGCCCGCGGCGCGCTCGGAGTCGGTCGCGCGGGTCGAGGCCTCGTCGGCCTGCTGCTGGAGGCGCCCGGCGACCGCCACTGCCTCGTCGTAGCGGGTCTGCGCCTCGATGGCCTCGGCAGCGAGTCGCTCGGCTTCGGCCTGCGCCGACTGGAGGTTGGACTCCAGCTGGGCGATGAGGCCCTGGATCTGCGCGATCTGCTCGTTCTTCGCGGACTCGTTGCCGCGCGCGGCCTCGACCTCGGCCCAGGTGGGGAAGCCCCAGTCGTCGACGGCGTCGGCGGCAGGCGTGCCCGGCACGACCATGACGAGCACCATGCCCGCGACCGCGGCGGAGGTGGCGATCGCGTGGCGCAGGCCGCGCCAGTGGGCGGTCGCCTCGCCAGCGCCGGTCCGGTCGGGCCTCGCCATGTGACTCCTCGTTCGGCAGCGCCAGGCGCTGCTCAGGTCCATCGTGCCACCGCGGTGCGCGCTCACAATGGGGGCAACTCTACCAACATTCATGCTCCGGCTGAAGGTTGGATTCCTCGCGATGCGCTATGGCGTGTCGACGAACCCGCCCGAACCCGAAACGCCCGCGCCAAGGGGCTCGCGGGCCGTGCAGACACGCGGCATCCGCGCCCGGTTTGCACCGAGCCTCCGGCGTGCTGTAGCGTCTACCCTCGGTAGTCGAGCGCTCCGGCGCCCGGCCCCATCGTTTAGAGGCCTAGGACACCGCCCTTTCACGGCGGCAGCACGGGTTCGAATCCCGTTGGGGTCACTCAGGGCAGATTCGTTCTGTACGATGGGTCTACCAGCATGGCCCTGTAGCGCAGTTTGGTTAGCGCGCCGCCCTGTCACGGCGGAGGTCGCGGGTTCAAGTCCCGTCAGGGTCGCCATTGCCCTTGGCCCTCTCGAGAGAGAGGGCCTCGTGCAAGGGCGGACGATGTTCCGCCTGGCTCTGTAGCTCAGTTGGTAGAGCGCACGACTGAAAATCGTGAGGTCACGGGATCGACGCCCGTCGGAGCCACACCGGAAGCCCCCGCCGCGCGGGGGCTTCGTCGTTCCCGGAGCGAGCGACCGAAGCACGTGCTCACCTCGCCTTGAGCGAATCCTGCCCTGGACCCGCTGCCTCGTTCTGTAACGTCGTTCGCGACGCGAGGGGGCGCACATGCGGGCAGTCGAGGTGCTGAGGTCGATGGTGCTGGATCGGCCGCCGACGCGGCGCCGCGAGGCGATCGCGGCACCCGCGCGCTGCAGCGAGACGGACCCGGATGGGCGTCGCTGCGCCAAGGACGGCGGGCACCTGCTGCCGCACCTCAGCCTGGCCGTGTCCGGGGCGGAGGCGCACGTGTGGCCCGAGCGCGGACCCGACCAGGCGCTCGTCTACATCGAGGAGGACGGCCGGCTCTCGCTGCTCGACGGCGCGCGCGTGACGCATCGGCTCGACCAGGTGCGCATCGACTACCCGCTCGGCTCGCCCTGGAGCGGCAGCTTCATCGCCCGGAGCGACTCGACGCACTCGTGCCCGGCGTTCGGCACGCGCTCGACCTACGACGAGCTCCTGCTCGCCGCCGACCGCCAGGGCATCGAGGTCTTCTGACCTGAGCGCTCAGCCGATGAGCGCGCGGAGCGTCGCGGCGTCCTCGTTCGCGCCGAACGCCGGGTAGCCCGGCTGCAGCCGCAGGCCCGCCTCGAGCGAGTCGAGCACCACGGGGTCGAAGCCGAACTCGTCGACGAGCCGCGCGACCAGGTCGACGTCGGCGCCGGCATCGCCCGCGACGGCGATCGCGCGGCGCTGCGGGTTGCCCGCGGGCCGCGGCCAGTCCGCGAGGTCGTGGTAGCCCATGTGGTTGAAGGCCTTGACGACCCGCGAGCCCGGCAGGAACTCCTGCACGATGACGCTCGTCGGCCGAGACGGGTCGGTGAACTCGTCGCGGATGCCGTCGGTCTCCCACCAGTAGTTCATCGCGTCGATGACGAGCTTGCCACCCAGCGCCTCGACCGGCAGCGCGGTGTGCTGGCCGAGCGGCAGCGCGAGGATCACGACGTCGGCGGCTGCGGCGACCTCCGCCGCCGTCATCGCCTCGGCGCCCGGCGCGAGGTACTGCGTGATGAGGCGGATGCGCTCGGGGATGCCGGAGCCTGCGATGAGCGTGCGGTGCCCGGCCGCGAGCGCGCGCCGCGCGAGCGCCGTGCCGACCTTGCCGGCACCCAGGATGCCGAGTGTCAGCGTCGCGCCGCCCGCGCGCTCGATCGATCGATCGGCGTCGAGCGTGCTCGTGCTGGACTCGGCCGGCTGCGTCATGCGGATGCTCCCCTGCTGCGGGCGCGCTCGTCCGCGACCCGTCACCATCATCCAACGCGAGGGCCCCGGCACGGCATTCCCGCGGCCGCGGCCGGGCCGTCAGTCGGTGGCGCTGGCCGCCGGCTCGCTCTCGGGCGCCGGGGCCGCCTGGCGGTGGAAGCGCCGGCCGGAGAGGCGGGCGAGATCGATGCGCACGAACTCGCGGGTGACCGTCGGGATGAGCGGGTGGATGGGCAGCCGCTCGGCCGCCGCGATCTCGTCGCTCGACTCGAGGTGGCGCGCCTGCCCGTGGCCGATGACGCTCCAGGCCTCGCGCACGCCGATGTGGTCGATCTCGAACACGACGTCGTCGGCGAGCAGCACCCCGGCGAGCTTCGTGCCGGGCGACGTGCGGAACGTGATGGCGCTGCCGTCGGCGTGGTAGTTCACCGGGAACACCTCGAGCACGTCGCCGACCCGGAACGCGATGCGCCCGAACTCGAAGGCCGCGAGCAGCTTGCGGCACTCCGCCTCGCTGATCTCGTGCACGGGGCTCTCGTCCATGGCCTCATGCTCGCACCGGCGGGGCCGGCGCACCAGGGGCGCACCGGCGCCGCTGCGGTCAGCGCCGGCCGCGCTCCTCGGCGAGCCGCGCGGCGAGGCCGGCCTCGTCGGCCAGTCGCGGCTCGGTCGTCCGCTCGGGGTTGATGCCCACCTTGCCCGCGTAGAAGGCGCGGATGCGGTCCATGTCGGCCGGCACATCCCCGGTCATCGTCATGGTCGGGCCGAGCCCCGTCGTGCCGGTCGCGCTGTCGACCCAGCCGAGCGTGACGCCGATGCCCGTCTCGAGCGCGATGCGGTAGAAGCCGCTCTTCCACAGCGTCGAGCTGCGGGTGCCGTCAGGCGTGACGACGATCGCCGCGTGCGGGTCGTCGCGCACGAGCTGCACGATGCGGTCGACGAGGCCCGCCGGGTCATCCCGGTCGACGGGGATGCCGCCGAGCCAGTGCATGACGCGGCCGAACGGGCCCTGGAAGAGCTCCCGCTTGCCGAGCCAGCGCACCGGCAGCCGCGCATCCCACGAGATGGCGAGCATCAGCACGAAGTCGCGGTTCGAGGTGTGCGGGGCGCCGATGAGCAGCCGCGGGCCGTCATAGGGCGGCTGCTCGCGCACGAGCCGCCACGGGCTCAGCCGCCAGTGCAGGGCGGCGAGCGCGTGGCGGACGGGGAGCCGCGGCCGGGTGGGGCCTCCGGTCACCGGCGTGCGTCGAGCATCGGGCAGTCGAACGGGTCGCGGGCGGCGAGGCCCACGCGGTTCAGGTACCGGATGACGGAGCCGTACGCGCCGACGAGGTTCGTCTCGGTGTACGGGATGCCGTGCTGGGCGCAGTGCGCGCGCACGATCTCGCTCGCCGCCTTGAGGTGCGGGCGGGCCATGTTCGGGAAGAGGTGGTGCTCGACCTGGTAGTTCAGGCCGCCCATGAGCGTGCTCATGCCCCAGCCGCGGATGTTGCGGGAGGTGCGCACCTGCTTCGTGAAGAAGTCGAGCTTCACGTCGCGACCGACGGTCGGCATGCCCTTGTGGTTCGGCGCGAACGAGGCGCCCATGCCGATGCCGAAGACGGCGAGCTGCACGCCGAGGAACGCCAGCGCCATGAGCGGCGGCATGACGAGCAGCAGGAACGTGATGAAGAGCGTGAAGCGGGTGGCGATGAGGCCGAGCTCGAGCCAGCGGCCGACGACCGGGCGGCGCTCGAGCAGCGTCATGATCGAGCGCACGTGGAGGTTGGCGCCCTCGAAGGTGAGCAGCGGGAAGAACAGCCAGCCCTGTCGCTGCGTGACCCAGCGCTGGATGCCGCGGGCCTTCTTCGCGTCACTCGGCAGGAACGAGATCGTGTCGATGTCGATGTCCGGGTCGCGGCCGATCTGGTTCGGGTTCGCGTGATGGCGGGAGTGCTTCGTCATCCACCACTGGTGGCTGATGCCGACGACGCCGGCGGCGAGGATGCGCCCCAGGCGGTCGTTGGCGGGGCCGTTCTTCAGCACCTGGCGGTGCGAGGCCTCGTGGGCGATGAAGGCGATCTGCGTGAAGAGGATGCCCAGGGCGCCGGCGATGAGCAGCTGGAACCAGCTGTCGCCGAGCAGGAACGAGCCGACCAGCAGGCCGGCGAGGGCGACGCCGAGGACGACCATCACGCCGACGTAGAAGCCGACGCGTCGCTCGAGCAGGCCCGCATCGCGGACGGCCTTCGCGACGACGCGGAAGTCCGCGCGCTCGGCGCGCTCTGCGCGCTCGCTCGCGGGGATCGTGGAGCGGAGGGCTCCAGTGGTCATCGTGGTGGTCATTGTGCCCCTCTCGGGCTCTGCAGCGACTTCCCAGTCCATACGGGTCGGGAGCATCCATGCTCCGAACCCCGGATGCTTTCAGCGTATGCCGTACGCAATGCCACCAGCCGCATGCGACCTATGACTCGCAGATGGATGCGCTGTACCCCACCATGCGCGACCCCACCGTCCCGGGACGGCGAAGGACCCGAGCGCCGGGTGGGCGCTCGGGTCCTTCGTCGTGCGTCAGCGGGCTGCGACCTCGGTCGCCGCCTCCGCATCCGCTGCCTCGACCGCGTCGGCGTCCCGCTCGTCGCCGAGCTCGTGGTCGATCGCGACGACCTCCTCCGGGGGCAGCGGCGCGGCGCCCGCCCCGGCGAGCCGCTCCTCCCCCGCCGCCTCGCGCGCCTGCTTCTCGGGCACGGGCATCGCGCCCGACGCGCGCAGCGCCTCGTAGTGCGCGATCGCCTCCGCCTGGCGCTCGCTCTCCGCGCCGGTCGCGATCTTCGCGCGCAGGTGCGCATCGGTGAGCCCGAACGCCGAGACGAGGTCGAGCGCGTGCGGGCGCAGCTTCTGCAGCAGCCGCTCGATCGTCGAGGTGACGGCCTTCGAGCGGGCGCCCGACAGGCGGCCGTTCTCCAGGTGCCAGGCGGCGTGCTCCTCGATGATCGTGAGCGCGAAGAGGTCGCGCACGTGCGTCATGACCTTCTTCGTGGCCTCGGGCATCCGCTCGACCGCCGCGTCGAGCGCGTCGTACTGCTGCAGCTCGACCCACGCGCGCCCGGCCTCGATGAGCTCGTGCTGCTCGGCGTTGAAGGCAGCAGCGGCCTTCGCCTGGTCGCGCGGCGCGTGGCGCAGGCGGCCGGCGATCTCGGCGACCATCGTCTCGACGCGGTCCTCGAGCATGTCGCGCTGGAAGTCGCGGTCGCGGATGGCGACGGACGCGTTCTGCACGCGGCGCAGGTCGCGCACGTCCTGCCCGAGCGTCCGGAGGCCGACGAGCGCGGTCGCGCGGTCGAACAGCTGGTCGGCGGCGAAGCGCGCGATGTCGGCCTTCGACGCGCCCTTGAACTGCTTGGCGAAGTCGCCGAGCAGGCGCTTGCCCACGAGCTGCAGCAGCACCGTGTTGTCGCCCTCGAAGGTCGCGTAGACGTCGAGGTCGGCGCGCAGCTGCACGAGCCGGTTCTCGCCCAGGAAGCCCGCGCCGCCGCAGGCCTCGCGCGCCTCCTGCAGGGTGTCGAGCGCCTGCCAGGTGGAGAGCGACTTGAGGCCCGCCGCGAGGGTCTCGAGGTCCTCGCGCTCCTCGGGCGTGTCGGTGCGGCCGGAGAAGACGCCGTCGAACTGCGTCAGCAGGATCGCGTGCGCGTAGGTCTGCGCGTAGGCCTTCGCCAAGCGCGTGAAGAGGCGGCGCTGGTGCCGGCGGTAGTCGAGCAGCACCTCCTCCTGCACGTCGCTCGACGCGTTGAACTGCCGCCGCTCTGCGCCGTAGCGGATCGCGATCGCGAGCGCCGCCTGCTGGGCGATGACCGCCGCGCCGTCGAGCGAGACACGACCCTGCACGAGGGTGCCGAGCATCGTGAAGAAGCGGCGGCCCGGGCTCTGGATGGGGCTCGAGTAGGTGCCGTCCGCCGCGACGTCGCCGTAGCGGTTGAGCAGGTTGGTGCGGGGCACGCGCACGTGCGTGAAGTGGAGGCGCCCGTTGTCGATGCCGTTGAGGCCGCCCTTGTAGCCGTCGTCCTCGCCGCCGATGCCGGGCAGGAAGGCGCCGGTCTCGTCGCGGAGCGGCACGTAGAAGGCGTGCACGCCGTGGTCGACGCCGCGGGTGACGAGCTTGGCGAACACGACGGCGTCGCGGCCGTGCAGCGCGGCGTTGCCGAGGTAGTCCTTCCAGGCGCCGCGGAACGGCGTGTGGATCTCGAACTCCTCGGTCTCCGGGTCGTAGGTGGCGGTGGTGCCGATCGACGCGACGTCGGAGCCGTGACCGGTCTCGGTCATCGCGAACGCCCCGGGGATCTCGAGGCTCATGATCGCCGGCAGGAAGGCGTCGTGGTGGCGCTGCGTGCCGAGGTGCAGCACCGCGGCGCCGAAGAGGCCGAACTGCACGCCCGACTTGATCTGCAGGCTGGGGTCGGCGAGCACGAGCTCCTCGAAGCCCGCGATGTTGCCGCCGTGGTCGTCCTGGCCGCCGAGGCGCGTGGGGAACGCGGCGAGCACGGCGCCGTCGTCGACGAGCTGGCGCATCTGGTCCATCACGCGCTCGCGGTGCGCGGCCACGGTCAGGTCGTCGAGGCGCTGGTAGCGCGGGTCGGCGGCCTTCGCGCGGGCGGCGAGGCGGCGCTCGGGCCACGCGCCGAGCAGGTCGCGGCCGAGCCAGTCGACGTCCACCTGCGCGTGCTGTCGCGGCTCCGAGCTGCGCGAGCGCTGGCGACGGTCGAGGCGTGCGGATGCGGTGCGGTCGGCCATGGATCCCCCTTACGGATCGGATGCGCCCCCACGGTAGGCGCGCCCGCGGGGTCTGTCGCGGGCGTTGGCCACCCCCGCAGAACGGCCAGGGACCCGGCCGATGGCACTTGTGCCGCATCCACAACCGCCCGACGCATCCGCTGTCGGAACAGGCACCCCTCGAGATCGGCTCAGTCGCGCCGCGGCACCGGCAGCGGCGGCAGCTGCGCGCGCTCGGCGATGATCTCGCGCACCTGGGCGTCGGCGACGCGGTCGGCCTCCGAGCGCAGCACGAGCGGCGCCATCGCCATCGCGTCGCCGTCGGCGCCGCGCACCACGTAGACCGACATGCACTGGGTCGCGAGCTCGAGCTCGTCGGTGCGCGGGTCGCCCGTGCGGGTGCGGGCGAGGATGTGCATCGAGCGCGGGCCGGTGTGCAGCAGCCGCGTCTCGATCTCGACGATGTGGCCGATGTGGATCGGCCGGTAGAAGTGGATGCCGCCGGTGTAGACGGCCACCGGGTCGGCGCCGGCGTAGCCTGCGGCGCACGCGGTCGAGGTCTCGTCGATCCAGCGCATGACGATGCCGCCGTGCGCGTTGCCGCCCCAGTTGACGTCGGTGGGGTTCGCGAGGAAGCGGAAGGTCTCGGACGGGCCGGTCATCGCCGGCGAGAACTGGATCGCGGTGTGCAGGTCGTGGATGCGCTTCCGCGCCTCGATGCGCTCCTCGCTGCCGCGGGCGAGCAGCTCGTCGTCGCTCGTGCGGGGCCGCCACGGCGGCACGGCCTTCGCCTTCCCCTGCTCGTCGACCGCCACGAACACGAGCAGGCAGTCGAGCGCCACCTCGAACTCGCCGGTGCGCGGGTCGGCGGCCTCGACCGTGACGAACACGTGCATGCTCGAGCGGCCGGTGTGCGTGATGCGGGCGCTCGCCTCGATGAGGCTGCCCGGCCGGATGGGCGCCGTGTAGTGCACGTTGCCGACGTAGGCCGTCACGCAGTACGACCCGGAGTAGCCCGCGGCGCAGGCGAAGCCGGCCTTGTCGATCCACTCGAGCACGCGGCCGGCCTGGACGGTGCCGCCGCCATGCGCGGCATCCGTGGGTGCGGCCATGAACCGCAGCGTGATCCGATCGCGCATGAGGAGCTCCTTCGCCGGGACCGATCCTGCCAGTTCGGCCGGGCGGAGGGCAGGGTCAGGCGCGGATCGGGCGGCGTCAGCCCTCGAACACCGTCTCGCCCTCGATCATCGTGAGCGCGACGGGCATGGCGCGCAGCGCCGCGGCGACCGCGTGCGGGTCGTCGCCCTCCGGCAGCGGAGCGCCGAGCACCGCGAGGTCGGCGGGCTCCCCCGCCGCGAGCCGGGAGCGCGCGGAGATGCCGACGGCCTGCTCGAGCGTGACCGCCTCCTCCGGCTGCCACGGCGACTCGTCGCCGCGCGTGCGGGTCACCGCGGTCGCGATGGCGAGCCACGGGTCGAGCGGCGTGACGGGCGCGTCGGAGCCGAGCACGACGGGCACGCCGGCGTCGAGCAGGCTGCGGATGCGGAAGGCGTCGCGGCTGCGGTCGGCCCACAGGGCGGCGGTCAGCTCGCGGTCGTCGAGCGCGTGCTCCGGCTGGATCGAGGCGACGATGCCGAGCCTCGCCATCCGCGGGATGTCGACGCCCGCGACGAGCTGGGCGTGCTCGATCCGTCCGCCCGTCATGCCCGCGCGCTCGAAGGCGTCGATGGCGGCGGTGACGGCGGCATCGCCGATCGCGTGGACCGTCGCGTCGAGGCCGATCTCGCCCGCCCGCACGAGCAGCCGGTCGAGCTCTGCCTCGTCGACGTTGCGCACGCCCGTAGTGGCCGGCGATCCTCCCCAGCCGTAGGGATGCGCTGTCCAGGCGGTGCGGGTCCCGAGCGATCCGTCGAAGATCACCTTGAGCCGGCCCACGCGCGCGCGACCGGCGATCGTGTCGCCGGAGCGGACGCCGCGCTCGGCGGCGAGCTCGAGGTCGTGGCGGTAGACGCCCGCCTCGACGCGCGTCGGCGTCGAGCGGCCCGGCCGCGCCCAGGCGCCGACGGCATCCTCGAACTCGAGGTCGACGACGCCGACGACGCCGCGCGCGGCGGCAGCGGCGAGCGCGTCGACGACGTGGCGGTCGAGCGCTGCCGTGTCGAGCATCCCCTCGATCGCGGTGAGCGCGGTGAAGGCCGCGTCCTCGCGCAGCAGCGGTCCCTCGAGCTCGATGCCGAGCCGGCGGAGCATGGCGGTGTTGGCCCACGAGCAGTGCACGTCGCTCGACACCACGAGCGTGGGCACCGAGCCGGTCGCCGCGTCGAGCAGCGCCCGCGTCGGCGGTGCGGGCCACAGGCCGTCGCGCATGCCGACGAGCACGAGCGGGTTGGTGCCGACGTGCGCCGCCGCGGCCTGCCTCGCGATCGCGGCGGCCTCGTCGGCGCTCTCGGCGGCGAGCACGCTCTGCCGCGTGCGGTGCCGGGCCCACTGGCCCATGTGCGTGTGCTCGTCCCACAGGCCGGGGATGACCACGGCGCCCTCGAGGTCGCGGCGCTCGCCGACGGCCGCCGTCGAGCCGGCGAGGCTCACGCGCTCGATCTCGCCGTCGAGCAGGTCGATGTCCGAGAGGGTGCCGTCGAGCAGGCGGGCGTTCGCGAGGCGCATGCCTCCATTGTGGGGCGAGCGCGCGGTCACGCCCGCCATGCGCGCGAGCCGTCGCAGCGGGTCAGCGTGCCGGTGAGCCGCTGCGCGCGACGCGTGCCAGGTCGATGCGGGTGCGGGGCGTGCGCTGCCGCAGCAGCGAGACGATCGTGCCCACCGCGCCGAGGGCGCCGATCGTCGTGAGGAGCAGGATCCACGTGCCGTCCAGCGGGACGTGGCTGAGCCAGGTGCCGTCCATGCCCCGATCCTCCGCCTGTCGCGGCGGACGCGCCAGTGCCCGGATGCCGTCAGGGCGCCGGGACGGTGTCGAGCTCGACCTCCGGCGTGCGATCCCGGCGCACGGAGAGCGATACGAGCGCGGCGACGGCGCACAGGCCCGCGGCGGCGAACCAGGCGACCGTGTAGTGCCCCATCGCGTCGCGCACGACGCCGACGAGCACGCTCGCGATCGCGGCACCGATCTGGTGCGACGCGAAGACCCAGCCGAAGACGACCGGCGCCCGGTCGCCGAAGTGCTCGCGGCACAGCGCCATCGTCGGCGGCACGGTCGCGACCCAGTCGAGGCCGTAGAAGACGATGAAGACCACCATCGGCGGCTGCACCTCTGCCGAGAGCAGGAACGGGAGCGCCATGAGGCTGAGGCCGCGCCCGACGTAGTAGATGACGAGCAGCAGGCGCGGGTTCCAGCGGTCGGTCAGCCAGCCCGAGAGCACCGTGCCCGCGATGTCGAAGATGCCGACGAGCGCGAGCAGGCCCGCCGCAGCCGTCTGCGGCATGCCGTGGTCGTGCGCAGCGGGGATGAAGTGGGTGCCGATGAGCCCGTTCGTCGTCGCACCGCAGATGGCGAAGCCGGCGGCGAGCGCCCAGAAGGTGCGGTGGCGCACCGCCTCCCGCAGCCCGTCGATCGCGGCCCGGGCGGGGTTGGTGCGGGGCGAGCGCCGCGGCACGACCGCCGGCGCCGCCACCGCCCGCGCGCCGGGCTCCGCGTCATCACCCGCCGCCGCATCCGGGGCGCCGAAGGGCGTGACCCCGCGCGCGGCGGGGCTGTCGTGCAGGAAGAGCAGCACGAGCGGCACGACCGCGAGCGCGCCGAGCGCGACGAGCAGGCTCGCCTCGCGCCAGCCCCACTCGGTGGCGAGCCAGGCGGTCGGCGGCAGGAAGACGAGCTGACCGGTCGCGCTGCCCGCGGTCAGCACGCCCGAGACGGTGCCGCGGTGGCGCACGAACCAGCGCTGCGTGACGACGGCGGCGAAGACGAGCGCCATCGACCCGGTGCCGAGGCCGATCATGACGCCCCAGGTCAGCAGCAGCACCCACGGATGCTGCGCGAGCGTCCCCAGCGCGGCGCCTCCCGCGATGACGACGAGCGCGGCGGCGGTGACGCGCTTGAGGCCGAAGCGCTCCATGAGCGCGGCGGCGAACGGCGCCATGAGTCCGTAGAGCAGGATGTTGAGCCCGACAGCGGTGGAGAGCTCGGTGCGCGAGAAGCCCAGCTCGGTCTCGATCGGCACCATGAGCACGCTCGGCGCGGCGCGGAAGCCCGCGGCCCCCACGAGGGCGAGGAACGCGACCGCCGCGACGATCCACGCGGGGTGCAGGCGGCGAGTGGTCACCGGGACATTCTGATGGAGAGCGCCGTCGGCAGGCAGCACGCCCGCGCGCTCGGCGCGGGCGTGTGCCCTGACGGGATGCGCACCGCCGAGCAGCTCACAGCCCACCCGCCCAGAGCCGCTCGGTGCTGACGCGGTCGGTGCGGAGGCGACGCTGCGGCGCGGCGGTGCGGGCATCGCGCTCCTGCGCGAGCCGCTCGTCCGCCTGCCCGATGCGCTGCCGCGCCCGGTCGTCGGCGGTGCGGTCGCGCAGCAGCGCGAGCCGCTCGGGGTCGGCGGGGGTCCTGGGCGCGCGCTCGGCGATGAGGGCGCGGATCGTGCTCGCTGCAGCCACGATCGCGATGGCGGAGATGACGATGATCCAGATGGTGTCCATGGCAGGAAGTCTGCGCTTGCCAAGATCCCGCCACCAGTGGCAGGATGGCCAATGCTCGGCAAGATCCTGCCAGACTCGGCAGGGCCGGTCCCGACCTCGTCGTCGGGTCGAGCGCACCGTCGAAGGAGCCCCATGCTGAAGATCGCCTGCATCGTGGATGACGACGTGAGCGTGTTCGAGCTCGCGGTCGCGGCCGAGGTCTTCGGCACCGACCGGTCGGACCGCGGCGTGCCGCGCAACGACTTCCGCGTCGTCACGCCCACGCCCGGCCCGATCCGCCTCGCCGGCGGCCTGAGCCTGCCGGTGATGGTCGGCGAGGGGCTCGACTTCGCCGACGAGGCCGACGTGGTCATCGTCACCCCCTACGACGAGTGCAGCATCGACGGCGAGTGCTCGCTCAGCGTCGCCCGGGTGCTGCAGCGCGCCGTCGCTCGCGGCGCACGCGTGCTGACGATGTGCACCGGCGCCTTCATCGCCGCGCGGTCCGGCGTGCTCGAGGGCCGCCGCGTCGCGACGCACTGGCGGCACGCCGACCAGCTGGCGGCGCAGTTCCCCGAGCTGGTGGTCGAGCGGGATGCGCTGTGGGTCGACGACGGCCCGGTCACGTCGAGCGCCGGCACGGCGGCGGCGATCGACGCGTCGCTGCACATCGTCCGCGAGCTGCAGGGCGCGCAGGTCGCCGGCATCATCGCCCGCTCGATGGTCGTGCCGCCCCTGCGCGATGGCGGCCAGTCGCAGTTCGCGGTCGGGCCGGTCGCCGAGCAGCGGGCAGAGACGCTCGCCCCGCTCATCGACTGGATGGTGGAGCACATCGACGAGGACCACTCGGTCGCCTCCCTCGCACGCAGGGCACGCCTGTCGGAGCGCACCTTCGCCCGCCGCTTCCGCGAGGAGCTCGGCACCACCCCGGCAGCGTGGCTCGCCTCGCAGCGGGTGCAGCGCGCGCAGCAGCTGCTCGAGGCGACCGACCTCGGGCTCGATGCCGTCGCCCAGCAGTCGGGGTTCGGCACCGCCGCACTGCTGCGCCATCACTTCACCCGGCAGCTCGGCGTCGCGCCGTCGGCCTACCGCCGCCGATTCGCGTGCGTGGAGCCGGAGGACGCGGCCGGGTCCGCCGCGCCCGTCGCGATGGCGGAGCCGGCCGAGCGGTAGCCCTGCCGGGTCAGGGCCGCAGCACGACCCGCGGGCGGTGCAGATCGACCGCGGGCAGCGGCGCTCGCCGGCGATGACGCCGGGCGAGGGCTCGCCGTGCGCGGTGCTCGATGCTCTGCGGCTCGTCGCCGAGCAGTCGGGTGCTGAGCGGCACAGTCCCTCGCGGCTCGATGCGCTGCGGCTCGAGGCGCAGCGGCTCGATGGCGACGCTCGACCCGACTCCATCCGGCAGGCGGATGGCCAGCGGGGCCACGGCAACCGCGGCCAGCGAGCCCGCCGAGCTCGGCTCCGCGGCCGCCCACGAGCGCGCCGCGCGCCGGACCGGCTGGAGCCGCGAGACGACGCGCCACTGCCCGGGTCGTGGCCCCGCTCGTTCGACGACCAGTCGCCCGGCGTGCACCTCATGGTGATGGTAGGTGCAGAGCAGGATGCCGTTGTCGACGTCGGTGGGACCGCCGAGCAGCCAGGGCAGCACGTGGTGCGCCTCGCACCAGGCGGCCGGCATCCGGCAGCCCGGCGCCTGGCAGCCGTGGTCGCGGGCGGCGAGCGCCCGCCGCTGCGCGCGGTTGAAGAGGCGCTTCGCGCGCCCCAGCTCGAGCACGTGACCGCAGCCGTCGGTGACGGCGATCTGCACGAAGGCGTCGCAGAGCATCCGCGCGGCGACGTCGACGGGCACGACGTCGCCGGTGTGCTCGACGCGCGCGGAGCGCTCGCGGTGCTCGGTGCCGTCGAGGGCCGCGGTGAGCGCCTCGATCGTGCCGGTGATGAGGAGCGTCGGCGCCTCGCCGCCCACGGTCGGCGCGTGCCCCGAGGCGGCGTGCTCGCGCACGATGCCGACGAGCACGTCGTGGCGCAGCTGGGCGGGGCTCCGGCCGTCGGGGACGTCGTCGCCGGCGTCGTCCCCCGCCGGCGCGTCCGGGTCGCGGAAGCGCACCGCGACGCGCGGGCCTTCGTACGCGTCGAGCACAGCCTTGAGCGCCGAGCCCTCCTCCGCCGGAGAGACCATCGTGAGCACCCACATGCCGTCGGCACGGCGGCCCACGGTGAGCGATCGCATCGCCCGCTGCCGCTCGGCTCCCGGCAGCACGCCGTCCGGGTCGAGCACCGCGGCGTACATGCGCCCCTGCACGGCGAGGAGCTCGGGCACGAGCGGCGCGGTGGGGGCGGTCGCCGCGTCGACGAGCGCCCGCTCCGCCCATGCCAGCTCTCGCTCGTCGGCGCGCGGCACTGCGGGCCCGAGCGACTGCAGGATCGCGTCGGCCTGGGCCAGCGACAGCCCTCCGTCGGCGAGCGCGCCGGCGACGTGCGGGAAGCGCGCCGGCAGCTCGCCGCCGGACAGTGCCGGCCGGGCGGACGTCGCGGCGGCGATCGCGAGGAGGTCGGCAGCCTGCCGGCCGCGCAGCCCGAAGACCGACCCGACGCACTCCTTCGCGCTGCGGTGGCCGAGCTGGCGGCACAGCGCCTCGTCGATCGAGCCGCGCGAGCGCTCCGCCACCTCGGCCGCCAGCCGCACCCGCTGGGCGTCGACGACGCGCGAGAGCTCGGCGGCGCGAGCGAGCAGCGCGGCGACCTCGGCGTCGGGGGCGAGCGACAGGCCGTCGAGGCCGGCGAGCATCGTGCGGGCCGCGTCGATCGCTGCCGCTGCCTGCTCGATCCGGGACATCATCGCCTCCTCGTGCCCGGAGGGTAGATCTGGCCACCCACATGGATCGCTGCAGCCGCATCCGGTGCCCGCGAGGCGGCCCGCGGCCGCGGGCTGGGAGCGAGCGCCAGCCGTCGGGCGTACCGTGGCGCGCACCGCGGTGCGCTCCCGAGAGCGCCCACCGCGCAGTAGTCATCGCACAGTGGTGATCGCACAGTGGTCATCGCACGTGCATCGCACGTGATCACCCGCACGGGTCATGGAGGTTCGCATGCGCATCGTCGTCATCGGAGCGACTGGCAACGTCGGCACGGCGCTGCTGCGCCGGCTGCACGCCGCCGAGGAGGTGGCGGCGATCACCGGCGTCTCGCGGCGCGGCCCCGAGCGCGGCGGGGAGCCCTACGACGGCGTCGAGTGGCACCGGATCGACGTCTCGAACCCGGGTTCCGGTCCCGCGCTCGAGCGCGTGCTGTCGGGCGCCGACGCTGTCGTCCACCTCGCCTGGATCATCCGCCCCAACCGCGACGAGCAGCTGCTCGAGCGGACGAACCTGGAGGGCTCGCGCCGGGTCTTCGAGGCCGCGGCCGCGGCCGGCGTGCCGCACCTCGTCGTCGCGTCGAGCATCGGCGCCTACGGCCGCCCCGACGCGAGTCCGCCGGGCTCCGAGCGCGCCGACGAGTCCTTCCCGCGCCACGGCGCCCCCACCTCGCACTACGGGCGGCAGAAGAGCGCGGTCGAGCGCATCCTCGACGACGTCGCCGCCGCGCATCCCGAGATGGTCGTCTCCCGGCTCCGCCCGGGACTGATCTTCCAGGCGGAGGCCGCGCCCGAGATCCGCGACTACTTCCTCGGGGCGCTCGTGCCCCGCACGCTGCTGCGCGCGCTGCCGCTCCTGCGCCTGCCCGTGCTGCCGTGGCCCGCCGGCATCGTGACGCAGGCGGTGCACGCCGACGACATCGCGGATGCGTACTGGCGCGTGCTGCGCGACCGCGCCGCCGGCGCCTTCAACGTCGCCGCCGAGCCGCCGCTCAGCCCGCAGTCGGTCGGACGGCTCGTCGGCGCGCGGCGGTGGCTGCCCATCCCGGTGCCGGTGGTGCGCGCGCTCGTAGCCGTCACCTACCGGCTGCGGCTGCAGCCGACGGATCCCGGCTGGGTCGACATGGCGGCGGTGACGCCCGTGATGGCGACCGACCGCATCCGGGCGCTCGGCTGGTCGCCGCAGCACAGCTCGATCGACACGCTGCGCGAGCTCGTCGCACGGCTCGGCGCGCGCGGCGGCCTCGGCAACGCCCTGCACCGCTCCCGCAGCCCGCTGGAGTGACGCGCGGTCCGATGCGCCCTGCGATGCCGGACGGTCGTCGTCAGCCCAGCAGGCTCCAGCGCTCGGGCATGTAGCCCTCGGGCTGCAGCACGAAGCGCCCGATCGGCGTCGCCGGTCGCTTCCGCACCTTGGCGACCGAGGAGCGCAGCTCCTTGAACGGCTTGCCGTAGACCGTCACCTCGCGGCTGTCCTCGAACGCCTGGTCGGGGCGCTCGCGCGGGATCGTCAGCAGCCGGCCCGCTGCCCACTCCGGCTCCGTCGGCATGACCGGCTGCAGCTCGATCTCGCGCTTCTCGGGGAAGAGGAAGCCGCCGAACGCCACCGGTGCACCGCCGTCCACCGGGGTGAGCCAGCGCATCCACTGCCCCGGGTCGAACTCGGGCAGCGGCGATGCGGCGCGTCGCTCGAGCGCGCGACGCGTGCCGACGAGCCACCGCTCGTACTCGCGGTCGTCGTCGCCGTCGGCGACGTAGAGCTGCAGGTCGAGCAGCGCATCGTCGCCCTCGAGCGCATGCGCCTCGATCTCGAGCGTGTCGGCGCGGACCGCGCCGTACGCCCACGGGTGGAGCGCCTTGCCGAAGCGGGTGGCCGCCTCGATGAGGAGCCCGCCCGATTCCTCGTCGCGCTCGACCTCGACCCGGAAGGCGCTGCCGCTCTCGTCGAGCGCCCACAGCCCGTAGGGGTTGACGGGCTGGTCGCCCTCGCGCTCAGCGGGCGGCTCCTGCGGCTGGAAGCGCTCGGCGTGCGACGCGATGAGCAGGTCCCGCTCGTCCGACTCCCACTCGTCGTCGAGCGTCGTGTCCATGCGCACCTCGGCGCCCCTCGGCTCGGGCTCGAGATCGACCTCGACCATCCACCCACCGCGCTCGTCGAGGTCGACGACCTGCTTGAGCATCGTCGAGTAGATGCCCGGCGGCAGCTCGCCGGCACCCTCGGGCACCAGCACGTAGGTGCGCGCGAGCCCGCCGGGCGAGTTCGAGAGCGCGATCTCGACGATCGGCCCGCGCCGGGTCTCGAGGAAGCCGTGGAAGGGGAAGTCGAGCTCGCCGACGGTCTGCGTCACGGCTCCACGCTAGCCGTTCATCTCAACGGAGCAGCTGGTCGCAGGAGGGGATAGTGCCCTCGCGGCGCCAGCTGCTCCGTTGAGGATCAGGCGAGGAGGGCGCCGCTGCCGGGCGGGAGGGTGAGGGCATCGGCGAGCGCGACGTCGGGATGCGTCTGGAAGCGCAGGTCGCGGCGCGAGACGGGCACGGTCTGCGGCTCGGTGCCGAGGTTGAGCACGATCTCGACCGCATCGGCCATGCCGGCGCGGCGGGTGAGGCGCAGCACGCGCGTCTGCTCGTCCGCCTCCACGAGGTTCCGCGCGTAGTGCGGATCGGTGAGCGCCTCGAGCTCGGCGCGCAGCGCCGCGAGCTGCCGGTAGCCCTCGAGCACGCGCGCGTGGCGCTCGGCGCGCAGCTCCGCCCAGTCGAGCTTCGAGCGCTCGAACGTCTGCGGGTCCTGCGGGTCGGGCACGACGGCCGGGTCCCAGCCCATCTGCTCGAACTCCTCGAGCCTGCCCTCGGCCGTCGCCTTGCCGAGCTCGGGCTCCGGGTGCGACGTGAAGAACTGGAACGGCGTCGACGCCGCCCACTCCTCGCCCTGGAAGAGCATCGGCGTGAACGGGCCGCCGTAGAGCAGCAGCGCCGCGCACAGCAGCTGCGACTCGTCGAGCACCTCGGTGGTGCGGTCGCCGCGCGCCCGGTTGCCGATCTGGTCGTGGTTCTGCGCGCTCACCACGAGGCGCCACGAGAGCGAGCGCTCGGTGTCGATCGGATGCCCGTGGTCGCGACCGCGGAACGACGAGTAGGTGCCGTCGTGGAAGAAGCCGCGCTCGAGCGCCTTCGCGAGCGCCGCGATCGGCTCGAAGTCGGCGTAGTAGCCCTCGGTCTCGCGCGTGAGGGCGACGTGCACGCCGTGGTGGAAGTCATCGGACCACTGCCCGTCGAGCCCGTAGCCGCCCGCCTCGCGCGGCGTGATGAGCTTCGGGTCGTTGAGGTCGCTCTCGGCGATGAGCTCGAGCGGCCGGCCGAGGTGCGCCGACAGCGCCTCCGTCTCGATCGCCATCTCCTCGAGGATGTGCAGGTCGCTCGTGTCGACGAGCGCGTGCACGGCGTCGAGCCGCAGCGCGTCGACGTGCATCGCCTCGAACCAGTAGCGGACGTTGTCGAGGATGTAGCGGCGCACCGCAGGCTCGGCGAGGTTCACGTGGTCGCCCCACGTCGAGCGCCCCTCGCTCGAGAGGTAGGGGCCGTAGAGGGGCAGGTAGTTGCCGGAGGGTCCGAGGTGGTTGTAGACGACGTCCTGCACCACCGCGAGGCCCGCGGCGTGCGCGGCGTCGACGAAGCGCTGGTAGGCGTCCGGGCCCCCGTAGCCCTCGTGCACCGCGAACCACGCGACGCCGTCGTATCCCCAGTTGTGGGTGCCATTGAAGCCGTTGACCGGCAGCAGCTCGACGTGCGTGACGCCGATGCCGCGCAGGTGGTCGAGCCGCTCGGCCGCCACGTCGAGCGTGCCCTCGCTCGTGAAGGTGCCCAGGTGCAGCTCGTAGAGCACGCCGCCGGCGATCGGGCGACCGGTCCAGCCCTCGTCCTGCCAGTCGTGCGCGGATGCGTCCCAGGTGCGCGACCGCTCGTGCACGCCGTCCGGCTGGCGGAGGCTCCGCGGATCCGGGCGGATGGCGTCGTCGTCGTCGATCTGGAAGCCGTAGTCGCCGGCGCTCGCGAGCCCATGCCACCAGCCGCCCTCGCCCTGCGACATCTCGACGGTCTCGTCGCCCGCCACCACGCGCATCCGCGCAGCGGTCGGTGCCCACACCCGGTACTCGTGCAGCTCGCTCATGTCCCCCATGCTCGCATCACGCTGCTCGGAGGCCGGTGTGTGCGCCGTGCACGGATGCCCTCGGCGTGGTCAGGCGTCGGCGGCCCCGGCCCCGCGAGGCGCATCCCGGTACCAGCGGCCGGACGCCGGGAGGGCGAGGAGCACGCCGCCGACGAGCGCCGCGAGCGCGATCCCGAGCGTCTCGGGCGCGGGCGATCGGGTCGCCGCGATCGCGAGCAGCGCGAGCAGCCCGGCGCCGATGCCCGCGATGAGCGCGAACCACCGCGCCCACTCGCGGCGACGACTGGCGAAGATCAGGACGACCAGCAGCAGCACGAGCGGCACGACCGCGCCGACGACGCCGAGCGCCAGCTCGGCAGCCGAGGGCTGCGCACCGGGCAGGTCGATCGTGGCGAAGAAGAAGACGGTCAGGAGCGCCATGAGCCCAGCGAGGCACAGGAACGCCACCCACAGCAGCACGAGCCCGATGCGCACCGACCACGGCGGGTCGGCAGCAGGCGGCCGGCCCGGGTCCGCACCTCCGGCGCCCGGGACACGCGCCTGCCGCGCCACGTCAGTCGCCGCGGGTGAGCAGCGCGACCGGGAGCGTCCCGAGGAGGTCGCGCAGCCGGACGTCGCCGCCCCGCAGCTCCTTCGACGTCAGCAGGTCGCGCCAGTGCCCCTCGGGCAGCTGGATCGCCGTGTCGCCCCAGCCGCCGCGCTCCGCGAGGCCGATCGGCAGCCGCGTGGCGATGGCGATCGCGCCGCCGCGGTCGAACGCCACGACGTGCTCGGCCGCCTCGCCGCTCGCGAGCAGCGGCGTGTAGGCCTCGAAGCGCTCCGGGTGCTCGCGGCGGAGCCGCAGCGCCTCGCGCACGAGCCGCGTCTTGGCGACCTCGAGGTCCCAGTCGCCCGACAACGGGGCGCGCGCGGCCTGCCGCAGCGCATCCATCCGCTCCCAGTCGATCGGTCGGCGGTTGTCGGGGTCGACGAGCGACTGCTCGAGCGCCTCGGAGCCCTGGTAGACGTCCGGGAAGCCCGGGATGGTGAGGTTGAGCAGCTTCGCGGCGAGCACGTTCGCGCGGAAGCCCTGCTCGGTCTCGGCGAGGAACGCCTCGATGTCGCGCGAGGCGGGCTCGGCCATGACGCTGCGGACGAGCTCGGCGAGATCCCGCTCGAAGGCCTCGTCAGGCGCCGTCCAGTGCGTGATCGCGTCGGCCTCGCGGGACGCCTTCTCCATGTAGGCCAGCAGCCGGTCCTCGCTCGCGGGCCATGCGCCCACCACGGCCTGGAGCAGCAGGTTCACGAAGTCGCGCCCGCGGTTCGGTGCGAAGACGAGCAGCCGGTCGAGCAGCGCCTCCCAGCTCGAGGGGACCTCGGCGATCGTCGTGATGCGCGCGCGCACGTCCTCGCCGCGCTTCGTGTCGTGCGTCGACATGGCGTTCATGGCGAGCGGCCACTCGGCCTGCCGCCGGCCCATGAAGGCGTGGAAGTCGGGAACCGGGATCGAGAAGACGGCAGGATCGCCGCCCACCTCGTTGAGGCTCGTGAGCCGCGAGTAGCGGTAGAAGGCGGTGTCCTCGACGCCCTTCGCCATCACCATGCCGCTCGTCTGCTGGAAGCGCAGCGCCGCGGGCTGGCGAGCGTTGCCGAGCACCGGCAGCAGCGCGTCGACGGTGTCGGCGAGGTCGGGGCGGCGCTCCTTGGCGCGCTCGGCCGCCCCGCCCAGGTGCTCGAGGCCCTCGGGGAGGTACGAGCGGTAGACGGGGAAGCACGCGAGCAGCTCGGCGATCGCGTCGGCGGCGTCGGCCGGCGCGCCCTGCGAGCCCCAGGCATCCGAGGCCTGCACCTCGCGCTCGAGCCGCAGCACTTCGGCGCGGAGGATCCCGTCGGCGATGCCCCGCTTCGTGCCGTGCGTGAGCTCTGCCCAGTCGACGGCCTCGCCGCCGCGGAGGCGCGCGTCGATCCCGTGCAGGGCGTCGGCGGCGGATGCGTCGGTGAGCACCCGGTCGATGACCCCGAGCGTGTCGTAGCCGGTGGTGCCGGCGGTCGCCCAGCGCGGCAGCTCCTCGCCGGGCTCGAGGATCTTCTCGACGAGCACGAAGGCGCCGCCGGTGAGGCGGTCGAGGTCCTCGAGGTAGCCGGCCGGGTCGCGCAGTCCGTCGGGGTGGTCGACGCGGAGGCCCTGCACGAGCCGCTCGTCGAACCAGCGGGCGATCTCGGCGTGCGTCGCCTCGAACACCTCCGGCACCTCGACGCGCACGGCGGCGAGCGTCGTCACCGCGAAGAAGCGCCGGTAGTTGAGCTGGTCGTTCCCCTGCTTCCAGTGGCCGAGCCGGTAGTGCTGGCGGGCGAGCACCTCCTGCGCGGTGCCGTCGCCGGTGCCGGGCGCGACGGGCAGCCGCGTGTCCCAGTAGCGGAGCGCCTGCGAGCCGGCCGCGGCTGCGGGCTCGAGCTCGAGGTGCGCGACGGTGCCGTCCTCCGACCAGTCGTCGTCGCCGACGATCGGCAGCAGCAGCTTCCCGCCGCCCGCCTCCCAGTCGACGTCGAACGCATCCGCGATCGGGCTCTCGCGCCCCTCGCGCAGCAGCTGCCACCACCAGTCGTTGTGCTCGGGCACGGCGACGCCCATGTGGTTGGGCACGATGTCGACGAGCACGCCCATGCCGAGCCTGCGCGCCTCGGCCGCGAGCGCCTCGAGGCCCGCCTCGCCGCCGCGCGACGGATCGACCCGCGCGTGCGAGACGACGTCGTAGCCGTGGTTCGAGCCGTGCTCGGCCTCGAGGATCGGCGACAGGTAGACCCAGTCGACCCCGAGGTCGGCGAGGGCCTCGAGCCTGCCGGCGGCGTCGGCGAGGGTGAAGTCCTCGCTGATCTGGAGGCGATAGGTGCTCTGGGGGGCGTGCACGAGGCTCCTCGTCAGTCCTGCTGGTCGTCGTTCTTGGCGTGCGCGTCGAGCGGACGGCCCTCAGCAGGTCGCGTCTCGATCGTCGTGACCGGGCCCGTGAGGGTGCCGGTCGCGGCGGCGATCGATGCGGCCACCGAGAAATCCTGGTCGACGGGCGCGATGTGCTCGCGCAGCACGACGAGCGCGCGCGGCGAGATGGTGACGACCTCGCCCGCCTCGACGCGGCCGTCGCGCAGCTCGTGCGCGCCGGTGTCGATCAGCACGTCCCACGCCTCGGCGTACTCAGAGGGCGGCAGGGTGAGCTCCCGCGCCTCCTCCGAGGCGTTGCAGTAGATGAGGAAGTGGTTGTCGATGATGCGCTCGCCCCGAGCGCCGCGACCCGCGATGCCGTGACCGTTGAGGTACATGCCGAGCGACTTCTCGCCCGCGGCGATGTCCCAGTCGCCGTCCTCCATGGCCGACCCGTCGCTGCCGAGCCAGACGATGTCGTTCAGCCGCTCGCCGTTGCCGGTGCGCACTGTGTTGCCGGTGAAGAAGCGCTTGCGCCGGAACGTCGGATGGTCGTGGCGCAGCTTCGTGACAGCGGCGGTGAACTCGATGAGCGGCTGATCGATGCTCGACCAGTCGATCCAGGCGATCTCGGAGTCCTGCGCGTAGGTGTTGTTGTTGCCGTGCTGCGTGCGACCGAGCTCGTCGCCGTGGAGGATCATCGGCACGCCCTGGCTCAGCAGCAGCGTCGCGAGGAAGTTGCGCTGCTGTCGCGCGCGGGTGTTGAGGATCTCGGGATCGTCGGTCGGGCCCTCGACGCCGTAGTTGTAGGAGCGGTTGTGGCTCTCGCCGTCGTTGCCGTCCTCGCCGTTCGCCTCGTTGTGCTTCTCGTTGTAGCTCACGAGGTCGCGCAGGGTGAAGCCGTCGTGGGCGGTGACGAAGTTAATCGATGCGACCGGGCGGCGGCCGGAGTGCTCGTAGAGGTCGGCCGAGCCGGCGAGGCGGCTCGCGAACTCGCCCAGCGCGGTGGGCTCGCCGCGCCAGAAGTCACGCACCTCGTCGCGGTACTTGCCGTTCCACTCTGTCCACTGGGGCGGGAAGTTGCCGACCTGGTAGCCACCGGGGCCGACGTCCCATGGCTCGGCGATGAGCTTGACCTGGCTGATCACCGGGTCCTGCTGCACGAGCTCGAAGAAGGTCGACAGCTTGTCGACGTCGTAGAACTCGCGCGCGAGCGTCGAGGCCAGGTCGAAGCGGAAGCCGTCGACGCGCATCTCGGTGACCCAGTACCGCAGGCTGTCCATGATCATCTGCAGCGAGTGCGGATGCCCGACGTTCAGGCTGTTGCCCGTGCCGGTGTAGTCCATGTAGAACTGCTGGTCGTCGTCGACGAGGCGGTAGTAGGCCTGGTTGTCGATGCCGCGCCAGCTGAGCGTGGGGCCCATGTGATTGCCCTCGGCGGTGTGGTTGTAGACCACGTCGAGGATCACCTCGATGCCGGCCGTGTGCATGGCCTTCACCATCGCCTTGAACTCCTGCACCTGCTGGCCACCCTCGCCCGACGCGGCGTACTCGGCGTGCGGCGCGAAGAAGCTCAGGGTGTTGTAGCCCCAGTAGTTGCGGAGGCCCTTCTCCTGCAGCGGTGCGTCGTGCACGAACTGGTGCACCGGCATGAGCTCGATGGCCGTGATGCCGATCTTCTGCAGGTGGGCGATGATCGACGGGTGCGCGAGGCCCGCGTAGGTGCCGCGGAGCGCCTCGGGCACGTCGGGATGCGTCTGCGTCAGGCCCTTGACGTGCGCCTCGTAGATGATCGACTCGTTGTACGGCGTGCGGGGGTAGCGGTCGCCGGCCCAGTCGAAGAACGGGTTGATGACGACGCCCTTCACCATGTTGGGCGCGGAGTCATCGTCGTTGCGGCTGAGCGGGTCGCCGAAGTTGTAGCTGTGGAGCGGCTGTCCCCAGGCGATCTCGCCGCTCGTCGCCTTCGCGTAGGGGTCGAGCAGCAGCTTGTTCGGGTTGTGCCGCAGCCCCTGCTCGGGGTCGTAGGGCCCATGCACGCGGTAGCCGTAGCGCTGCCCCGGCTGCACGTTCGGCAGGTAGGCGTGCCAGACGTAGCCGTCGACCTCGGTGAGCTCGACCCTCGTCTCGGCGTCGTGCTCATCGAAGAGGCAGAGCTCGACGCGCTCGGCCGACTCGGTGAACAGGGCGAAGTTGGTGCCGGTGCCGTCGAAGGTGGCGCCGAGCGGGTAGGCCTCGCCGGGCCAGATCTGCTGGTCGGATGCGGTGTCAGTCACTCTCCGGAGTGTATGGGGTACGCAAGAACTCGACCTGAGAGGCGTGTGACGGTCGCGTGAACGATGACGGACGGTTCGGCGTCGCCGTCAGTCGCCCACGACGCGCGGCTCGCCGCCCGTGATCCGGAGCAGCTCGTCGTAGCTGAGCATGAAGACGGTGTCGGCGGTGCCGGCCGCCGCCGAGAGCTGCTCGTAGTCCGCGAGCGCCACGTCGACGATCGTGCGGATGGGCGCGGGGTGGCCGAGCGGGGCGACGCCGCCGATCACCTAGCCGGTCGCCGCGCGCACCTGCTCGGGCGTCGCACGCTCGATGGGCCCCTCCCCCAGCTGCTCGGCGAGCGCGGCCGTGTCGACGCGGTGGCGCCCCGATGTCATGACGAGCAGCGGCGCATCCGCCATCCAGAAGATGAGCGAGTTCGCGATCGCGCCTACCTCGATGCCGAGCGCCGCCGCTGCCGCCTTCGCGGTGTGCGTACCCTCCGCGAAGTGGATGACCTCGCGGTCGATGCCCATGTCGTGCAGCTGCTGCTGGATGCTCGCGGCCCTGGTCGGTAGCGTCATGGCCCCATCCTGCCGCCCGCGCAGCCCCGCTCGACGAGGCCGCGCGGGGTCAGGCGATGCGGCTGCCGGCGGCGAGCGTCTTCGCCGGTGCTCGCACCGCGGCGATCGCACCCCAGACGGCGGCGCCCGCGAGCAGCACGTGGATGCCGAGGCCGACGAACCAGCTCGGCGCGGTGCGCTCGTAGATGCCCTCGACCGGGTCCTGCCACGTGCCGTCGTCGCCGTAGTCGGCGCACGACTCCGCGCGCGGCGGCTCCTGCACCATGCGCACGCCGAGGCCGATCTGGCCGAAGATGTCGTCGGGATAGCCGTTCGCGTCGAGCTGCGGCGGGATCGCGTCGGCCATGATCACGTACGGGTTCGCGGCCAGCATCAGCCACACGCGGTCCGGTCGCGGCACCGTGGTCTCGTAGGTGTTGCCGGTCGCGATGCAGGTCGAGTTGCCCGTGCGGTCGTCGAAGTCCCAGGTGATCTCGTCCCGCGTCTCCTCCTGCTGGAAGGCGAGCGTCCCGACGCCGAAGCCGATGAGGGTGCCGACGCTGAAGAACGCGACGACGAGGTAGGTGACGACCGTCGACAGCACGGGCTTCCGGATCATGCCGGAGAGCCCGACGCCGATCGCCGAGACGAACCCGATCTCGAGCACCAGGATGGGCAGCGCGACGAGCACCGCCTCGATGCGCAGGCCGCCGAGCATGGCGGAGCCGAGCATGAACGGCGCGCAGACGGCCAGGAAGCCGAGCGAGGCGATCCACGAGCCGATCACCTTGCCGAGCACGAGCTGCGTGCCGGTCACCTGCGTGACCTGCGTGGAGGCGAGCGTGCCGGCGTCGCGGTCGCCGTTGATGGCGCTGCCGCTCAGCGCGGGCGTCACGAGCGAGGTCACGAGCATGACGAGGAAGATCGTCATCGCGAAGATCGCGCCGCCGAGGTCGCGCTGGAAGCCCTGCAGCGACAGGAAGAGCACGACGATCACGCCGCCGACCACGATCGCGACGATCACGAGCAGCACGTACCAGGCGACGCTCCGCACGCGCTGCGCGAGCTCGAGGCGGATCACGACACCGAGCATCTGCAGCCAGCGGCTCATCGGGCACCTCCCGAGAGGCCGAGGTAGGTGCGCTCCATGTCGCCGACGGCGGGCGCGAAGTGGGTGATGGGCACGCCTGCGCCGACGAGCCGGGCGAGCACCTCGGCGGCGTGCTCGTCGCGGTCGAGCGCGACGTAGGCGAGCTCGCCCTCGAGGCGCACGCGATCGAACGCGACCCCGATGTTCGCGAGCTGGTAGCTGAGCGCCCTCGGATCGAGGGCCCGGATGCGCCACTCGCGCGACGCCTGCTGGGCGAGCACGAGGCGCTCGCCGCGGACGACCTCACCGCGGTCGACGAACACGGCGTCGTCCGCCATCTCGTCGAGCTCGCTGAGGTCGTGGCTCGAGATGAGCACCGTGCCGCCGTCGGCCGCGAAGCCGCGGAGCATGCCGCGCAGCTCGACGCGCGAGGTCGGGTCGAGGCCCGCCGCCGGCTCGTCGAGCAGCAGCACGCGAGGCCGGTGCACGAGCGCCCGCACGAGGCCGAGCCGCTGCTGCTGGCCGCGGGAGAGCACGCGGCTCGGGCGGTTCGCGAGCTCCTCGAGGCGCGCCTCGACGATGAGCTCGGCGGCGCGCTCGCGCGCCGCCGCGCGGTCGAGCCCGTGGAGGCGGCCGACGGTCGTGAGGATCTGCAGTGGCGTGAGCGTGCGCCACGTGCCCAGCACATCCGGCATCCAGCCCATCGCCCGCCGGACGGCGCGCGGGTCGTGCATCGGGTCGGCGCCATCGATGCGGATCGCGCCGGAGTCAGGCGCGAGCAGCGAGGCGAGCATGAGCAGCAGCGTCGTCTTGCCGGCGCCGTTCGGGCCGATGAGCGCGGTGACGCGCCCCGGCTTCGCGTGGAACGTCATCTCGCGCACCGCGTGCACCGATCCGAAGCTGCGGTGCACGTGGAGGGCGACGATGCCGCCCTCGTCGAGCCCCGGCGCCGGCTCGCCGGCCGCGAGCGGATCGACGAAGGCGGGGTGGGATGCGGGGATCGGCTGCGGGCGTCCGTCGCTGAGCGGCGTCATGGCCGCTGCCTCGTGGGCTGCATGGCTCGATCCTGCTGGGTGCGCGGCGTGGAGGCCAGCCGCCGCGCGCGGGATCATCCGAGCGGATGAGGGCCGCTCAGGATCCCGACCGGGACGACGCCGTGGGCGCCGCGGCGACCGGCCGCCAATACGCTGACCTGATGCGCGTCCCCCGAGCCTCCTCCAGCGGCATGCTCGGCGGTGTGCTGCTCGTGCTCTGCGCGATCGCCTCGGTGCAGTTCGGCGCCTCGATCGCGAAGACCGTGTTCGACCGCATCGACCCGGCAGGGCTGACGCTGCTGCGGCTCGCGTTCGCGGCGGTGATCGTGCTGCTCGTCGCGCGCCCGCGCATCCGCTCGTGGGACCGGGCCGCGTGGCGGGCGATCGCCTTCCTCGGCATCACGCTCGCCGCGATGAACCTGCTCTTCTACCTCGCGCTGCCGCGCATCCCGATCGCCGTCGCGGTCACGCTCGAGCTGCTCGGGCCGCTCGTGCTCGCGCTCGTGCAGTCGCGGCGCGCGGTCGACGTCGCGTGGGTCGCGCTCGCCGCGGTCGGCGTCGGCGTGATCGGCGCGCAGTCGATCGGCGGCGACCTCGACCCGGTGGGCGTCGTGCTCGCGCTCGCGGCTGGCGGGTGCTGGGCGGCGTACATCCTCGCCTCGGCGTCGGTCGGGCAGCGCGTGCCGGGCATCGGCGGGCTCGCGGGTGCACTCGTGATCGCCACGATCGCCGTCGCGCCGTTCGGGGTCGTCGGCGCCGTCGGCGCGGTCGCGGCCGATCCGAGCGTGCTCGTGCCGGCGTTCATGATCGCGATGCTCTCGAGCGCGATCGCCTACGGGCTCGAGCTGCTGGCGCTGCGCCGCGTGCCGACCCGGGTCTTCGGCATCCTCATGTCGCTCGAGCCGGCCGCCGCGGCGATCTTCGGCTTCCTCGTCGTGCGCGAGCTGCTGACCGGCTGGGACCTGCTCGCGCTCGCGCTCGTCATCGTCGCGTCCGCAGGCGTCGCCCTCACGGCGGCGCGCGCACGCCGACCGGCGCCGCCGAGCACGGGCCCCATCACCGGTCTCGTGCCGCCGCTCCCCTGACCCGCCCCGCACCCTGCCACGATGGAGGCGTGGATCGGCACGACGACGACGCACGGCGCTGGGCTCGGCCCGCGGCCGACGACGCGCGCGCGCCGTCGGGCCGCGACGGGGCCTCACCCGAGCAGGCGCCGCACTCGGCGGCGTCGCACTGGACGCGCGGGACGCGACCGACCCGCGAGCCGGTGGACGCACCCGGCGTGCCGGTGCCCGCGCTGCCGTGGGAGCAGCCGCCCGCCGCGGCGGACGAGGGCGCGCGAGAGCCGCGGATGTGGCCGATCGCGGCCGGCGTCGCCGGGCTCGCGGTGCTCGCGTGCACGCCGCACTGGGTCGCGCCCACGATCGCGCTGATGGTCTCGCTCGTCGGCATCCCGATCGCGTGGGGGTTCCGCCGCATCTCGCACGGGCGCCGGCGCGTGCAGTACGTCGTCGTCGTGCTGACGCTGCTGCTCACGGCGACCCTGTCGATCGTCGCGCCGATGCTGTGGCTGCAGCTCGGCGTGCTGCAGCCGCTCACCGTGCCGACCTAGTCCGGCCGGCCGGGCCCGGGCTCGTGCGCGGGTGCGCGGGGTCAGCGGCGGTCGCCGCGGTGCAGCCATCCGGCCGCGAGCCGGGTGATGAACGGCAGGATGATCCCGACCATCACCGGCGTGAGGATCACCGTCGAGATGACGAGCCGCAGCGGCAGCAGCAGCTCGTTGAAGCCCGGGATGAGCCCGAGCAGGAACGTGACGAGCACGTTCATGGGGAAGAACGCGAGCCAGACGACGATCATCTGCTTCCACACCGGCGGGGCGGATGCGGAGGGCCGGATCTCGACCCGGTCGCCGTCGACGACGACGCCCTGCGGTGCGTCGAACCATCCCTCGATGCCCGTGCGGCGCTCGACGCGCGCCTCGCTCGCGAAGCCCGCGCCCGAGGCGATCCACTGCTGCCGCTCGGGGCTGCGCTCCCACGCCTCGAGCGTCTCGGCGTCCTCGAAGCGGTAGAGCATGTGCCAGCGCTTGCTGCCGCGCGACTCGCGCACCCAGCCGGCGCCGAGGAAGCCCGGGAAGTACGTCGCGAGGTCGACGCCGTGCCGCACCCACGCCTGGGCGTAGCGGTCGAGGGTGGAGTCGACGGTGCGCTCGATGGCGACGGTGATGGGGCGGGGCTCCTGCATGCATCCACGGTGGCAGATCCGGGGTTTCGTCCGCATGTCGAGCGCCCTAGCGTGGCGGCATGACCAAGTACCTGATCTCCTTCCCGAGCGGCGAGATGCAGTTCGCCGAGGAGGACTTCCAGACCGTCGTCGACGAGTCGCACGCCGTGATCCAGGAGGCGAAGGACGCCGGCGTCTACGTCTTCGGCGGCGGCATCGACGAGTCGGTGCCGCCCGTGATGGTGGCCCACGACGGCACCGTCACCGAGGGCACCTACCCGCAGACGCGGCAGATCGAGGGCGGCTACACCGTGCTCGAGATCCCGACGCGGGAGGAGGCGGTGACGTGGGCGGCGAAGATCGCGAAGGCGTGCCGCTGCCCGCAGGAGCTGCGCCAGTTCGGGTACGACCCGATGAGCTGAGCCGCCGATGCCCGGAGAGCTGTTCGAAGAGCTGCTGTCCGTCGCGTGCGTGCGCGACCGGGCGGCGGGACTGCGCTGGTACGAGGCGTTCTTCGGGCGCCCCGCCGACGAGGTGGTAGGCGAGGAGGCGCTGTGGCGCGTCGGCTCGGACGCCTACCTCGTGGTCGACGAGCGGCCGGAGCGCGCGGGCGCGTGCACGATCACGTTCGCGGTGCGCGGCCTCGACGCGATGCTCGAGCGGATGGCCGAGGCCGGCATCCGGCCGGAGCACGCGGAGCGCTACGCCAACGGCGTGCACCACGTGACGATCATCGATCAGGACGGCAACAGCCTGTCGCTCGCCGAGGCGCCGCCGGGCTTCGCGCCCTGAGCGCGAGCCCCGCGGTCAGCAGCTGCCGTTCGCCTGCAGCGCCGGGTCGTGGATGATGCCGCCGTCGATGTCGAAGCCGGTGACGAGCTCGTCGTCGACCACCTCGATCGACTGCAGGGTCAGCGCTGCCGGCAGCGACGACGCGATGCAGACGCTGCGGTCCTGCAGCAGCGGCTCGAGGAGGCCGCCGAACTGCCCCCGCAGCTGGTCGGCGGTCACGGTCGCCTCCGCGACGGTGCCCTCGACCGGCGAGAGCACGAGGTCGCCGTCGGCGGCGCCCGGTGCGAGCACGAGGCCGAGCGGGATGGTGGCGCCGAGCACCTGGATCTCCGTCGAGGCCGTCACGTTCGGCGCCGCGAGCTCGATGCTCTCGGCCGGGAAGCCGTCGATCGTCGAGAGCAGCGAGCGCAGCTGCTCGGTGCTCATCCGCACCTCGGCCGTGCCGCCGGCCGCGGCTCGATCGGCGCGGATCGGGACGCCCCGGAGCTGCGCGGTGACGTCGCCGCTGAACTCGCCGACCGTGACGTCGTCGGAGGCGATGCGCACGTCGGCGAGCGTGCCCGCGATGAGCTGCGGCACGAGGATGCCGTCGACCTGCACGTCGACCTGCTGCTCCGCCGGCAGCTGCAGCTGCTCGACGACGGTCGAGCGGACGGTCGCGGGCACCACCTGCCGGGCGACCAGCTCGGCGACGACCGCGAGCACCGCCACGACGACCAGGACGACGAGGCCTAGGACGAGCCAGCCGCGGGCCGGGCCGCGACCACGGGGCGGGTCGGCCACGGCGTTCACCCGCATGCTCTTTCGCGCACACGAATCTGGTCGAAGCTACCGGCGATCACTTTACGAGACTAGAGCCCATGTGGGCCGCGGGTCCGATTGGGGACGTAAGCGCAGCGGCGCCTGTTGAAGTGGGACCTTCGACTGCGCGGGGCAGCGGTGGAGCTCACTGTTCCCCTAGTACCGGCCATACGCGCTACAGCGTCGCTGCGCTCGACCGTATCGTTGCCGCCCCGCTACAGCGCGATTGGCCGTCGCGGATCTTCGCCTCCAGGAGTTCGCGAGGCGAGGTCGGGCAGGTATCTGGCCAGATACCAACGGTCGTTGGAGAGGGCTTCGTAGAGGGCACGCTCCCACGAGTTCACTCGATTCGATGAGCGCTGCTCCGCTTGCTCGCGCAGTTCCTTCACGACCGCGCTTTCGCCCCTTTCTAGCAGGAGACGAGGCATCCGATCGTCCAGGCCAGCTATTTCCTGAGCAGCCTTGACTTTGAAATGCGTGCGCAGCTCCAACGCACGCAGATGACTCGCGGCTCGGGCGCGCAGTGGCGGAGTTGCTATGCCTGCCCCGTCTACATAGAAGCGTGCCACCGGACCGCCATCCACTTCGACTATCACTGCGCGAAGCCAACGCGTCCGGCTCACATTATCGTAGTACGGATGCAGCGTCGCTCCTCGGAATCCAGCATTTGATTGTTCGAACGCGCCCTTCTTTGAGTTGCACTCGGGGCACGCCGGTACAAGATTCAACGCTAGCACGGTGAGCGCGCTAAACTTCTTCAAGGAGAGGTAGTGATCCAGCGTGCTCGGAGCGCGGTCGCTGCAATATGGACACCGATTTAGCGCAGCTCGCGAGATGAGTTCGTCGTACAAACGCCGTGGTGTCTTGTTCTTTTTCAGGCGCCGAAAAAGCTCCTCGAGTTCACCGACCGTGACGTGCTTCGGTGCGTACCCAGAAGGTTTCATCGACGCGAGTGCGCCCGCGCGTGCGTGAGCCGAGTATGCCCCGCATTGGACCAAAATTGCGGGGCGTTCACTCGTGAGCCGTCGAGCAAGAGCATCGTCATTCAAGCTCAGCACGATGGCGTCGAAAACCTCGACTGAAGTGATCCGGGGCACGCCCAAGAACTCCATATCAGAACTCGTCGTCTTTCTCGATTTGGTCGTTGAGCGCCCGGAGGACAGCACGACCTTCCGCGCCGAGTTCATACTTGGTCACTCCGTCGACTGGAGCCCGCGCGGCACGACTTAGGATGTCGTGGAAGCCGGTCTCTCTGACGTCGAGTCCGAACACTTCGGAGGTGAGCACCGATATTGTTTCCGCGAATGTCTCGATCCGGGGTGGCGATGTAGACACGATCTCTCCGCTCCTGCTCAGAACCGTCACGCATCGGCGTGGCACCTCTTGAAGCACCACGGGCGAGTGAGTTGCAAGAATGGCGACGCCATTGCGGTCGATGGACAGCTGCGTGACCGCTCGCACTAGCGCCGACAACAACGGGGGGTGCAGATGGGTCTCGGGTTCATCCAAGAGGAGAAGCGTTCGTTCTTCAACGTAGCGGATCAGCGAGGTGATCGTGAGCAGGACGATCTTGTGTCCGGAACTCAATTCGTCGAAGAACTCCGATGCTCCTTCAACGCCGTCCGGGAGAAGATCGCGAGTGATGAGATCCTCTACGTTCAGCGCGGCCAACACCGGATCGGCTTCGGTCAGGATGGCGAGCGCGTCCAGCCAACGCTCCCGTCGTGGAGATCGGACGCACGCTCGCAGCGATGCCGAGAACTGGATCGCCAATCGGTCGTCAAGCCCTGCCGATGGCGCTCCCTCTAGCCCCACCACATGGTGAGGGAGGTCACCAGTTGAGCCATCTGGATCGTTGAGATACCCAGGGAAGGTGTCGAAGGCCGAGAATGTCACAGTAACGACATTGTCGAACGGAACGCGACGATTTCGGTTGGCAAACGCTTCGAGGGACACGAAAGACCCGGACTTCAGGGGATCGGCATCGCTCCGCAAACTCTCCGCGAAGTTTCGCATTAGTGTGCTCTTCCCCACGCCGTTGGCTCCGATTATGACATGAACGTTAGTAGGAGGGATGGAATCGACCGTGACCTCGAAGCTCAAAGACGCAGGCAACCCCCGACCGCTAGTCGGCCCGGTGTACGTGAAGCGGAAGTCGGTGCGTGGCGCCTCTCCTCGTGCGATCCAG
The DNA here is from genome assembly GCF_054060915.1 of Agrococcus sp. UYP33. Classification (NCBI taxonomy): domain Bacteria; kingdom Bacillati; phylum Actinomycetota; class Actinomycetes; order Micrococcales; family Microbacteriaceae; genus Agrococcus; species Agrococcus sp. UYP33. The sequence continues at coordinate 1,365,273 of NZ_JBSSDR010000001.1, read as the reverse complement.
TGGAACTGAGCCCTTACGACGGTGGGGTCGACATTGCGTATCAACGACTTCACGGTGACGGTCTCCTGGAGGGCCCGATCGAAAAGCTCCAGGTCGAGGGCCATATCTCGGAGAGCCGCAAGCACCTTGCTACTCAGACCATCAGGCAGGCCGCGAAGCCTCTCGTAGTACTCTCGATCTTGACCCAGCGAGAAGAAGTCCGATGCCAAGCCTGAGAACTTGTCTGGCAGCTTTGTGGAGGCATGTTCCGCACCCATACCGAACTGGGCTATTTTGACTGTCCCTAATTGATGCACCTCGCCTGCCCGGTCTCGGTACTGCATCTCGAATGTGGTCTTGAAAGTGAAGTCATCCCAGCGGTCTCTCACCAGCGTGAAGACGTCCTTGTCTTGATCTGGCCATTGACCGAAAGCGATGACTCGAAATCGAGGCTTCATAGTGTGATGATGTCAGTTCCACCCCTCAATCGCGCCGCGCCACTCGAGGTAACCTTGCAGGCGGCGTGTCGGCTGAAGCGTCCGTTGACTCACACAACGACCGGTCGACTCACCTGCCCTCACACAACATCAAACCGGAACGCCGCGCGGCTCGATTCGTCCGGGCGCAGCACGGCAGGCGAAGCGGACGGCTCAAGCCGAACAACGACCGCCACCTCGTTGCGCGAGACCGGCCACCACTTCAGGCAACAAGTTCTGGCTCGGCTGCGTCGAGGCGCGGCGGCGGGCTTCGCGCGGTGGTGATTGCAGAACAGAAGCAACCGCTCCACTATCGTCGCAGGACCTGGAGGCGTCCGTGGAGCGGATGACGGGAATCGAACCCGCGCTATCAGCTTGGGAAGCTGAAGTTCTGCCATTGAACTACATCCGCGTGGCCGCCGAAGCGGCGAGCCCATCCTACGCCACGACGGTCGGGCCGTGCCCCGGGGCGTGCCTCGCGCGCTCGTGACGGGTCAGGGCGCCCGCCAGAACCGGACGGCGAGCAGGGGCCGAGCCGCCTCGCCGCGTGCGGCCGCCACCCACCCGCGAATGACGTTGATGAGGGTCATGATGGCGCCACCGATGTAGGCGATGCCGAGCAGGCTCCCGGTGATGGCGAGCACGACCCCCTGCGGCGACGAGCCCGAGATGCTGCCGCCGCTCGTGAGCGCGAAGAGCAGCACGACGTGCAGCACGACCGTCACCACCACCGCGGTCATCCACGTGAGCGACCAGTTGAGCGCCGCTCGCGAGTTCGCCTCGTCGACGCCGCCGTTGCGCACGGCGCCGCCGCGCAGCCCCAGCAGCACGGCCGGCACGACCAACAGCGGCACGAGCGGGATCGGCACCCAGCAGAGCAGCTGCCACGCCCAGTGGCGCACGCCCGTCGTCGGCAGGGGCGCGAGCGGCCCGCCCGCGTAGCCATGCTGCGACGCGAATCCCTGCTGCGACTGTGAGGCGAAGCCCTGCTGCGGCTGGAAGCCCTGCGGCGCGAACCGAGGACGAGCCTCGTCGGGCATGCGCGCGGGTGGCTGCGAGTGCGGATCGGTCACGAGCAGACGCTATCGGCGCCAGGGCGCCGACGGCTGAGCGGGCCGCGGCGGGAACCGCCGCCGCCACGCCGTGGCCGCGCGCTACGCCGACTGCTCGGTCGTGACCTCGCGCCGCGGCAGCACCCAGCCGGGGCGGGCGAAGTGGCAGGTGTAGCCGTTGGGGATGCGCTCGAGGTAGTCCTGGTGCTCGGGCTCTGCCTCCCAGAACGGCCCGGCTGCCTCGATCGTCGTCACGACCGGTCCGGGCCAGAGTCCGGATGCGTCGACGTCGGCGATCGTGTCGAGCGCCACGCGCTCCTGCTCTGCCGACAGCGGGAAGATCGCGGAGCGGTAGCTCGTGCCGACGTCGTTGCCCTGGCGGTTCAGCGTCGAGGGGTCGTGGATCTGGAAGAAGAGCTGGAGGATCTCGCGGTAGCTCGTGCGCGCGGGGTCGAAGACGATCTCGATCGCCTCGGCGTGCCCGGGGTGGTTGCGATAGGTCGCGTTCGCATTGCTGCCCCCGGTGTAGCCGACTCGCGTGGCGACGACGCCGGCGCGAGCGCGGATCAAATCCTCCATGCCCCAGAAGCATCCGCCCGCGAGCACGGCGGTCTCGGTGCCCGGGTTCTGCGTGATCGTGCCTGTGTCGGTCATCTGCTGCTCCTTCGTGATGATTGCGGGCGCTCCGGCGTCGTGATCGCCGACCCCACTTGTCTGCAACGTGTTCGGGACCGGATCTGGTCCCGGATGGGGCGATCGATGTGCAGGTCGACCCGCGGGGCGTCAGCGGCGGTACTCGTGCGCGACGAGGTCGTGGTGCTCGGGGTGCTTCACGAGCCAGCCCTGCACGAACGTGCACTGCGGCACGATCGTGTGCGGGGCATCCCGCGCGCACTGCATCGCGAACGACGCGAGCGCGCTGGCGACCCCGTGCCCGCCGAACGCCTCGCCGACGACCGTGTGCCGGAGCGTGCGCTCGCCGGTCTCCTCGTCGTCCGAGTAGGCGAGCACGCCCGCGAGGTGATCGCCGATGTGCGCCTCGTAGCGCGAGCGGTCGGTGTCGTCGCCGACGACCACGTGCGTGGACTGCTCCGTCATGGCTCCCATCCAAGCCGTTCGGCTCCGATGGGACAAGGCTCAGGAGCGGTCGCCGCGGGCCTCGCCGGGAGCGATCGGGCTGGCGTCGACTGCACCGGGCTGGCCCGTCGCCGCACCGGCGATCGCGGACTCGGGGCTCATCGTGTCGTGCAGGTGCACCGGCTCGACGTCCTTGCCTGCGCGCTTCCTGCGACGCGAAGCCGCGAGGAGGTTGAGCCCCTCGACGAGCACCGCGAAGGCCATCGGACCGTAGATGAGGGCCTTGTCGATGTGGATGCCGAAGCCGTCGGCGATGAGGAAGACGCCGATGAGCAACAGGAATGACAGCGCAAGCATCTTCACCGTCGGGTGACGGTTCACGAACTCGAAGATGAACTTGGCGGAGAACAGCAGGATGCCGAACGAGAGCAGCACGGCGGTGATGATCACGATCATGTTGCTCGTCATGCCGACCGCGGTGATGACGGAGTCGAGCGAGAAGACCAGGTCCATGAGCAGGATCTGCGCGAGCACGGCGCTGAAGGTCGCCTTCACGACGGAGGCGGCATGCTCCTCCGCACCCTCGAGCTTCAGGTGGATCTCGTGCACGGCCTTGTAGAGCAGGAATCCGCCGCCCGCGATGAGGATCAGCTCGCGGCCCGAGAAGCCCATGCCCCAGAGCGTGAAGAGGTCGTCGTTGAGGGTGATGATCCAGGCGGCGAGCAGCACCAGCAGGATGCGCATGAGCATCGCCAGCGTCAGGCCGAGGTTGCGAGCCTTCGCCTGCTGCTCCGGCGGCAGCTTCGAGGCGAGGATCGAGATGAAGATGACGTTGTCGACGCCGAGCACGATCTCGAGCACGAAGAGCGTCAGGAAGACGGCGATGAGATCGGGCGTGAATTCCAGGGAGAAGTCCATGTCACCGACAAGGATAAATACGCGAAGGTGACGGGATGCTCGGAAGGTTGCCCGGCGCGCCTCACGGCACGCGGTGCAGCCACTCCTTCGTGCTGAACTTCGTGCGGATGCGCTCATCTGCCTCCGCGAGCTCGGCGGCGGAGAGCTCGCCGTCGGTGCCGCCGTAGAGCCTGCGGAAGGTCGCCTTCAGCGCGTCCTGCACCTCGGCCTTCTCCATGCCGGTCTGCGAGCGCAGCGGGTCGACGCGCTTCTTCGCGCTCGTCGTGCCCTTGTCGGAGAGCTTCTCCTTGCCGATCCGCAGCACCTCGGTCATCTTGCCGGCGTCGATGTCGTACGACATCGTCGCGTGGTGCAGCACGGCGCCGCCCGCGAGCCGCTTCTGCGCGGCGCCGCCGATCTTGCCCTTCGCCGAGGTGATGTCGTTGAGCGGTGCGTAGAAGGCGTCGATGCCGAGGCCCTTGAGCGCCTCGATGACCCACGCGTCGAGGAACGCGTAGGAGTCCTGGAAGCTCATGCCCTGCACGAGGTCGCCGGGCACGTAGAGCGAGTAGGTGATGGCGTTGTCGGGCTCCGAGAACATCGCGCCACCCCCGGTGATGCGCCGGAGCACCGGGATGCCGTGCCGCTCGGCCGCCTCGGGCTCAACCTCGTTCTTGTACGACTGGAAGGAGCCGAGGTAGACCGCGGGGCCGGAGAGGTTCCAGAAGCGCAGGGTCGGACCCCGCGTGCCCTTCGCGACCGCCTCGGTGAGCACCTCGTCGAGCGCGGTGTGCACGATCGGCAGCCGGGGCTCGTCGTCGATGATCGTCCACTCGTAGTCGCTGAACGAGCTCGCGTGCTGCAGCGCGCGGCGGATCGCGACGCCCACCGACTCGGGCGTGAAGCCGAGCAGCACCGCGTCGGCGGGCAGGCCCGCCTTGATCGCCTCGCCGATCTCGGCGGCGGATGCGGTGACGGCGAGGCCGTTCACCGACGCGTCGATCGCGCCGAGCGCCTCGTCCGGCTCGAGGAAGAAGTCGCCCGCGAGCCGGAAGCCGGCGATGCGGCCGTCCTGCTCCTCGAGGTCGACCACCACGAGCTTGCCGCCGGGGACCTTGTACTCGCCGTGCATGCCTCCAGCCTAGGCGGTGTGCCTGCCGGACCCGATCGCGGATGGTGGACCCGGGATCTCGGGTCCAGCATCCGGAAGCGGGTCCACGCCGCCGGCTCCGGGGCCGGCGCTACTCGGGTCGTCCGCTCGGTGCGAGCTTCGCGTCGAGCCAGGCGACGAGGTCGTCGAGCACCTTCGCCTTATTGATCTCGTTGAAGATCTCGTGCCGCGCGCCCGGGTAGATCTTGACCGTGACGTCGGTCACCCCGCGCCGGGCGTAGGCCTCCCCCAGCCGTCGCAGCGACTTCGGGCCGGCCATCGAGTCGTCCGAGCCGCCGGCGATGAGCAGCGGCAGCTCGGGCGGGATGCGCTTGCTCGGCACCTGGTAGAGGCGCAGGCCCTCGATGATGCCGAAGGACTTGGCCGGCGTCGCGGCGAAGGTCAGCGGGTCGGCGACGAAGGCGTCGATCACCGCCTGGTCGCGCGAGAGCCACTCGAAGCCGCTGTCGCCCAGGTGCACGTGGCGGGCGTTGAGGTCGCCCGCCTTCACCCAGCCGGGCATCGAGTATGCGGTGCCGCTGAGCACGGCCGCGTCGACGAGCTCCGCGCGGGTGCTCAGCAGCATCTGCGTCACGAGCGAGCCCCACGAGTGCCCGATGATCCCGACGGGCAGCCCCGGGTGCTCCGCGCGGATGCGCTTCAGCACGTTCACGAGGTCGCCGACCACCGCTCGCATGCCACCCGGGCCGAGCCGGCCGAGCTGGGTGGTGTCGCCGCCGTGCTGCTCGATGCCGGTCGCGCCGTGGCCGCGCTGGTCGAGCGCCCAGACGGCGTAGCCGGCCTGCACGAGCCGCTGCGCGACGTGCTCGTAGCGGAGCGCGTGCTCGCCGAGCCCGTGCACGATGAGCACGACGCCGACGGGCTTGCCCGGCTTCCAGCGGTAGGTGTGGATCGTCACGCCCTGGAGGTCGACGAACGTCGACTCCTCACGCAGCGCGGTGAACTGGGGCACGTCGGGAGTCTACGTCGAGGCGTGCGGACGCCAGCCGAGACCGCCGTCAGCATCCGCTCAGGTCAGCCGAGCGCGCCCCGGACCGCGACCGCGATCGCCGGCCGCGGGTCGGATGCGTCGTGGCGCGCGATGCGGTGCAGGATCAGCCCCTCGCAGAGCGCCATGAGCGCTTCGGCGGCCACCGCCGGCTCGGCCGCGCCGAGCTCGCCGAGCGCCTCGCGCGTGACGAGGACGTAGCCCTCGCGCGCGGTCGCGAGCCGCGCGCGCAGCTGGTCGTCGTGCGCCGCCTCGAGGAAGAGCACGTGGCGCGCAGTCGTGGTCACCCGCTCCGGACCGGTGACGAGCTCGACGAGGCCGGCGAGCGTCTCGACCAGCTCGGCCGGGCCCTGCGGGCGCATGGCATCCCGCACCTCCGGCATCTCCGCCGCGGTGATGGCCTCGACCGCGCCCTCCAGCAGCGCCGCGCGGGTGCGGAAGTGGTTCGAGGTCGAGCCCTCGGAGAGGCCCGCCGCCTGGTCGACCCGGCGGTGCGTGAGCGCGCGGGCACCCTCGGTGCCCAGCAGCGCGATCGCCGCCTGCACGACGCGCTCGCGAGTGCTGCTCACGTGCGCCACCCTACGGCCGGAGCCGCCCCTGAACTCGCCTCTCGCCACATCACTACGATCGTAGTACGTTGCCGCCATGCAGGCATCGATGCAAGCGCCCATGCCGGAGGTGGCAGGCGTCGCCCATCGCCGGATCCGGGCCGGCGACCTCGACGTGCACGTCGCGGAGGCGGGCGAGGGGCCGCCCGTCGTGCTGCTGCACGGCTCGCCGCAGCACTGGTTCGAGTGGCGCCGGGTGCTGCCGCTGCTCGCCGCCGACCACCGGGTGATCGCGCCGGACCTGCGCGGATGCGGGTGGACCTCCGCACCCGCCTCCGGCTACGACCTCGACACCCAGACCCGCGACGTGCTCGCGATCCTCGACGCGCTCGATCTCGAGCGCGCGACGCTCGTGACCCACGACTACAGCGCCTTCATGGGGTGGCGGATCGCGTTCGATCACTCCGAGCGCCTGGACGCCCTCGTCGCGCTCGGCGCGCCGCATCCGTGGTTCCGCCCGACCGCCGCGATGGCCGCGCAGCTCTGGCGCGTGTGGTTCCAGCCGGTGCTCGCGATGCCGGGCCTCGGCGAGCGCGTCGCGCGCGGCGGGCGGCAGCGCGTCGTGCGGTCGATGCTCGACGGGTCCCGGCCCACCTTCGACGAGGCGGAGCGGCAGTCGTTCCTCGCCGCCTGGCGACCGCCGGAGCGCGCGCGGGCGCTGTCGTCGATCTATCGGCGGCTGGTCCTCCCGGGCATGGCTGCGCTCGCGCGCGGGCCCTACGACGGTCGGCACCTGGGCGTGGCGACGAGGATCGTGCTCGCGGGCGACGACCCCGTCATCCGCGAGGCGGGCATGGGTCCCTGGCGCGGCACGGCCGACGACCTGCGGACGTCGACCGCGGAGGGCGCCGGCCACTACATCGCGAACGACCGCCCCGATGCCGTCGCGGCCGCGGTCCGCGAGCTCACCGGCCGCTGAGCCGCTCAGGCCTTGGCGAGGCGCTTCGCGAGGTGGTGGCCGGTCAGCGAGTCGCCGGGCGTCGCCGCGAGCGCCGCGGGCGTGCCCTCGTAGACGATCGAGCCGCCCTGCGCGCCGGCACCCGGCCCGAGGTCGATCAGCCAGTCGGCGCGCGAGACCACGTCGAGGTTGTGCTCGATGACGATCACCGTGCGGCCGGCGTCGACGATGCGGTCGAGCAGGCCGATCAGGTTGTCGACGTCGGCCATGTGCAGCCCGGTCGTGGGCTCGTCGAGCACGATCACCTCGGCGTTCGTGCCCATCTCGATCGCGAGCTTCAGCCGCTGCCGCTCGCCACCGGACAGCGTCGTGAGCGTCTGGCCGAGCCGGATGTAGCCGAGCCCCACGTCGACGAGCCGGCCGAGCATCGGCTGCACCTGCTTCTCGGTGAAGAACTGCTGCGCCTCCTCGACCGACATGTCGAGCACGTCGCCGATCGACTTGCCGCGCAGGTGGTACTCGAGCACCTCCGCCGTGAACCGGCGGCCGCCGCACAGCTCGCACGGCGTCGTGACACCTGCCATGAACGCGAGGTCGGAGTAGATGACGCCGAGGCCCTTGCACTCCGGGCACGCGCCCTCGGAGTTGGCGCTGAAGAGCGCCGGCTTCACGCCGTTCGCGGCGGCGAACGCCTTGCGGATGGGCTCGAGGATGCCCGTGTAGGTGGCCGGGTTGGATCGCCGCGAGCCCTTGATCATCGTCTGGTCGACGAAGGTCGCGCCGTCGCGCGGCAGCGAGCCGTGGATGAGCGACGACTTGCCGGAGCCCGCGACGCCGGTGATCGCGACGAGCACGCCGGTGGGCACATCCACGTCGACGCCCTGCAGGTTGTGCTCGCGGGCGTCGCGGATCTCGATGCGCCCGGCGGGCGTCCGCACCGTCTCCTTCAGCTGCTGCCGGTGCTCGAGGTGCTGGCCGGTGCGGGTGCCGGAGGCGCGCAGCTCGTCGAAGGTGCCCTCGAAGACGACGGTGCCGCCGTGCACGCCGGCGCCCGGCCCCATGTCGACGACGCGGTCGGCGATCGCCATCACCTCGGGCTTGTGCTCGACGACGAGCACCGTGTTGCCCTTGTCGCGCAGGCGGCTGAGCAGTCCGTTCATGCGCTCGACGTCGTGCGGGTGGAGCCCGGCGGTGGGCTCGTCGAAGACGTACGTGACGTCGGTGAGCGCGGAGCCCATGTGGCGCACCATCTTCGTGCGCTGCGCCTCGCCGCCCGAGAGCGAGCCGGCCGGCCGGTCGAGCGAGAGGTAGCCGAGGCCGATCGCGTCGAAGGTCTCGAGCAGGTCGACGAGCTTGGCGCGCAGCGGGGCGGTCGCCGCACCGCCCGCGGTGGGCGGGATCGCCGCGATGAACGGCGCGAGGTCGGTGAGCTGCATCGAGGTCGCCTCGGCGATCGTGATGCCCTGCACCCGCACCTCGCGCGCAGCGGCGTTGAGGCGGGAGCCGCCGCACTCGGGGCAGTCCTCGAAGGTCGCGGCGCGCTCGACGACGGCGCGGAGCGTCGGCTTCATCGAGTCGACGTCCTTCACGAACACCGACTTGCGCAGCTTCGGGATGAGGCCCTCGTACGTCATGTTGAAGCCGGCGAAGTTGACCTTCTGCTCCTCGCCGTGCAGGAAGAGGTGCAGCTCGTCGGCGGTGTAGTCGGCGACGCGCTTGTCGGGGTCGAGCAGGCCGGAGTCGGCGTAGATCTTCCAGTACCAGGTGCCCACGGTGTAGTTCGGGAAGTCGATCGCGCCGTCGTTGAGGCTCTTCGAGCGGTCGACGATCACGTCGACGTCGATCGTCGAGACCCGGCCGAGTCCCTCGCACGCCATGCACATGCCGCGCGGGTCGTTGAACGAGAACATCACCGACGACTCGAGCCTCGGCTCGCCCACCCGCGACCAGAGGATGCGGAGCATCGTGTACGCATCCGTCGCCGTGCCGACGGTGGAGCGCGAGTTCGCGCCCATCTGGTCCTGCCCGACGAGGATGGCGGCGGTGAGCCCCTCGAGGCTGTCGACCTCGGGCTGCGGCGCGGGCGGCATGAAGCCCTGCACGAACGCGTCGTAGGTCTCGTCGATGAGGCGCCGCGACTCCGCGGCGATGGTGCCGAACACGAGGCTCGACTTGCCGGAGCCGGAGACGCCCGTGAAGACGCTCAGCTGCCGCTTCGGGATGTCGACGTCGACGCCCCGGAGGTTGTTCTCGCGCGCGCCCCGCACGCTGATGTGCTCTGCCACGGGATGACGGTAGCGCGAGGCGCCCACAGCCGCGCCTGCCATCCTGGCTCCGTGCCGCAGGTCGTCGTCCGCTCATGGGTCCCCGTCGAACCGGCGCTCGCCTTCGCCGTGTCGCAGACGCAGGGCGAGGTGCGGCTGCGCTGGGACCCGTTCATCCGCCACCAGCGGCTCGTCGATGCCGATCGCCCGGCGAAGGGCGTGCGCACGGTGACGCGCACACGGCTCGGGCTCGGGATGGTGAGCGAGTACGCGTCGTACCGCCCGCCGACCTCGGTGGGCATGACGATGCTGCAGGGGCCGTGGTTCTTCGAGCGGTTCGGTGCCGGATGGCGCTTCGCGCCGGAGGACCGCGACGGCGCCCCGGGCACCGCGGCGAGCTGGAAGTACACCTACACGGTGCGGCCGGCGTGGCTGCGGCCGGTCGCCGAGCCCATCGGCCAGTGGCTGCTGGGCCGCGAGATCCGTGCACGCATCGCGGCGTTCTCGGCGGCGTGCGACGACGACGTCGTGCTCGCCTCGGCCAGGGCGGACCTCGGCGCCTAGCCGGATCCGCGACTAGCGCAGCGCTGCCGCGTCCTCCTTCGGAGAGCGCCGGCGCGCGACGAGCAGCACCACGGCGGCGAGCACGGCGCCGAGCGCCGCCCCGACGGCGTTCGCGATCGCGTCGTCCACGGCGCACGAGCGGCCGAGCGCGGGTACGAGTGCTTGCACGAGCTCGATCGCCACGGTGAGCACCGCCCCGGCGAGCGCGCCGAGCGCCGGCCTGCGGCTCGCGATGCCGACGAGCAGTCCGATCGGCACGAAGAGCGCCACGTTCGCAAGCGGCTCAGGGCCTGCCAGCGTGCCGTCGCGGCCGAGCACGCAGACGAGCTCGACCTCCCTGCCCGTCGGGTACAGCGTCGTGACGAGCACCGCCACCGCGGCGAGCGCGGCGAGCGCCCACGCCGCGCGCGGCCGCGTCGCGAGCCACCAGCCGAGCGGCGGGCCGACGACGACCGAGGCGGCGAGGAGCGCGAACGCCAGCCACGGATACGCCGCGAGCAAGGTGGAGAGCACATCGAGACGCTACGCCCGGGCGACCACACCGCGCGTCCGCCGAGCGGATGACCCGGCTGTCCGTCGCACGGCGGGGTCGAGGCGGGGCGCGGGCGTGGCCGGGCGCGATCGTGGCTGGGCGCGGCTCGCGGCCGGGCGGCGAGTACGATCCCGGAGGCGGCCGGCCGCCATCCCCAGCTGGAACGACCGAGGAGCCGCATGTTCACCTGGAGCCGCCGCGACGACACGCGACTGCACGCATCCGAGCTCGTGCTCCCGGAGGAGCGCCTCAGCTGGGCCCGCACGATCGGCCTCGGCATGCAGCACGTCGTCGCGATGTTCGGCGCCACCTTCCTCGTGCCGATCATCACCGGGTTCCCGCCGTCGACGACGCTGCTCTTCTCCGGCATCGGCACGATCCTCTTCCTCCTCGTGACGGGCAACCGGCTGCCGAGCTACCTCGGCTCGTCGTTCGCGTTCCTCGCGCCCATCGGCGCGGCGACGACGATCGGCGGCCAGGGCTTCGCGCTCGCCGGCATCGTGCTCGTGGGCGCGCTGCTCGCGGTCGTCGGCCTCATCGTGCACCTCGCGGGCACGCGCTGGATCGCCGCGCTCATGCCGCCCGTCGTCTCGGGCACGATCGTCGCCCTCATCGGCTTCAACCTCGCGCCGGCAGCCAGGGACAACTTCCTGAAGGACCCGCTGCTGTCCGTCGTCACGCTCGGCGCGATCATCCTCACCGCCGTGCTGTTCCGCGGACTCGTGGGGCGCCTCGCGATCCTGGTCGGCGTCGGCGTCGGCTACGCGGTCGCGGGCGTGACGAACAACGTCGACTGGACGGGCGTCGAGGAGGCGGCCTGGATCGGGCTGCCGCAGTTCCAGACGCCCACGCTCGACCCCGCACTCATCCCCTCGCTGCTGCTCTTCGTGCCCGTCGTGCTGCCGCTCATCGCCGAGAACCTCGGGCACGTCAAGGGCGTCGGCCAGCTCATCGACCGCGACCTCGACCCGCTCGCCGGCCGCGCGCTCATGGCCGACGGCGGCGCGACGGTGCTCGCGGGACTCTTCGGCGGCTCGGCCACCACGACCTACGGCGAGAACATCGGCGTGATGAGCGCCACGCGCGTGTTCTCGACCGCCGCCTACTGGGTGGCCGCGATCACCGCGATCGTGCTCGGCCTCTCCCCCAAGGTCGGCGCGATCATCTTCGCCGTGCCCGCCGGCGTGCTCGGCGGCGTCACGACCGCGCTGTACGGCCTCATCGGCATCATCGGCGTGCGCATCTGGATCGAGAACCGCGTCGACTTCTCGATCCCGCGCAACCAGTTCGCCGCCGGCGTCGGCCTCATCGTCGCGATCGCGAACTACACGCTCACCGCGGGGCAGCTCGTCTTCGAGGGCATCGTGCTCGGCACCGTCGCGACGCTCGTGATCTACCACCTCATGGATGCGCTCGAGCGGCTCCGCGGACCGCGGTCGGACGCCCGGGACGACCACGCGCCGCCCGCCACCGCGCCCGCGGGCGAGTCGCGCTGACCCGGGTCGCCGGGAGAGGGGTCGAAGCCCGGCGACCGACGTGCCACGATGGCGCCATGGACGCTCCTGGCGATCGCTGATGCCCGCTCTCCCCTCACCGCGCCGCGTCCAGGGCACCTACTACGTGCTCACGCTCGGCAACACGCTCGCGGCATCGTTCATCTGGGGCATCAACACCCTCTTCCTGCTCGATGCGGGGCTCACGAACCTCGAGGCGTTCGCGGCCAACGCGTTCTACACGGTGGGCGTGCTGCTGTTCGAGATCCCCACCGGTGTGGTCGCCGACACCCTCGGCCGGCGGGCGTCGTACCTGCTCGGCACGCTGACGCTCGCGGTCACGACGGTGCTCTACTGGCTGCTCTGGGTGTGGGAGTCGCCGTTCTGGGCCTGGGCGCTCGTCTCGGTGCTGCTCGGCCTCGGCTTCACCTTCTTCACCGGCGCCGTCGACGCCTGGCTCGTCGACGCCCTGCAGGCGGCCGGCTACGAGGGCAGCCTCGAGACCGTCTTCGGCCGCTCGCTCATCGTGAGCGGCGCGGCGATGCTGTCAGGGTCGGTGCTCGGCGGCTTCATCGCGCAGGTGACCGACCTCGGGGTGCCGTTCCTCATCCGAGCGGGCGTGCTGCTGGCGATGATCGTCGTCGCCGGGCTGCTCATGCGCGACCTCGGCTTCCAGCCCGACCGCAGCGAGGGCCCGATCCGGGCGACGCGCACGGTGCTGCGGGCCTCGTGGCGGCACGGGCTCGGCAACGCGCCGGTGCGCTGGCTGCTGCTCGCGAGCCCGTTCACGGCGGGCGTCGGCTTCTACGTCTTCTACGCCCTGCAGCCGCACCTGCTGCAGCTCTGGGGCGACCCGAACGCCTACACGGTCGCCGGCCTCGCCGCCGCCCTGCTCTCGGGCGCCTCGATGGTGGGCGGGGCGATCGCGCCGCTCGTGCGCCGGCTGTTCCGCCACCGCACCTCGACGATCCTGCTCGCGACGGTGACGAGCGTCGCCGTGCTCGTCGCGCTCGGCCTCGTGCAGGACTTCTGGATCGCCATCGGTCTGGTCGCCCTGTGGGGCGTCATGTCGGCCATCGACGACCCGGTGCACCGCGCCTACCTGAACGACCTCATCCCCTCGAAGCAGCGGGCGACCGTCCTCTCGTTCGACTCGCTGCTGGGGTCGGCGGGCAGCACGGCGTTCCAGCCGGCGCTCGGGCGCAGCGCCGACATCGGGGGCTACGGCTTCTCGCTGCTGCTGAGCGGTGCCATCTCGGCGATCGCCGTGCCGTTCGTGCTGCTGAGCCGCGCGCAGCACGACCCCGCCGACACCCAGCGCGAGGCCGACGCCGAGGCGCCGGCCGCGACCGATCGGCCGCCGACGACGGGCACGGCCGTCCCGACCGAGCGGCCGGGCTCCAGCGACTAGGCCGAGCCCGTCTCGACGGAGCCACCGGTCGCGCGAGGGGCATCTGCCCTCGCACCGCCGACCGCTCCGCTCGGATCGAAGCGGCGGGGGTCGAGGAAGCCGATGTCGGTGAAGGGCTGCTCGTCGACGGCGAGCTGCGCGGCGAGCTCGCCGAGCGCGGCCGCGTGCTTGAACGAGTGCCCCGAGCAGCCGCCGGCGACGATGACGCGGCCCGAGGCATCCGTCGGCCCGACGACGAACTGGCCGTCGGGCGTGTGGGCCATGATGCAGGTCGTGAGATCGGCCGGCTCCGGGTCGAGGTCGGGGAACGCGGCATCGACGAGCGCGCGGATGCGGGCGGTGTCGGCCGCGTGGACCTCGCGGTCGATCGCGTCGGGATCGTCCTCGTCGAAGGGGCCGTCGAACTCGGGGCCGACCTTCGCGAGGTCGCCGGGCAGGGCGCCGTGGCCCCAGATCCACTCCGCCGTGCCGGGCACGCTGCGGATGAACACCGGTATGCGGTCGATGGACGCGTCGCGCCCGTCGCGCGCGCCGAACCAGCTCATGACGACGCGGTGCGGCCGCACCGGCAGTCCGGTGAGCTGCGCGAGCCACGGCCCCGCGGCGATCACCACGCGCCGGGCGCGCACGTCGCCGCGCTCGAGCCGCACCGTGACGGCGGCGTGCCCGATGTCGCCGACGTCGTCGACCTCGATGCCGAGCACCCGCTCGCCGGTGCGGATGCTGGCGCCGGCGGCACGCGCGGCGTCGACGGCCGCGACGATCGCCGCCTCGGGCCGCAGCACGCCCGCCTCCGGATCCCAGATGCCCACGTCGCCCGGGTCGAGGCGCGCGAGCGCCGGCAGCCGCTCCGCGATCGCCGCGGCGTCGAGCTGCTCGACGGGCAGGTCGTGCTCGCGCGCGGCGGCGAGCGTGCCCTCGATGATGCGCGTGCCGGGCTGCCCGATCATGATGCCGCCGGTCTCGACGAGCAGCTCCTCACCGCTGTGCGCCTCGAGCTCGCGCCAGAGCTCGCGCGCGCGGCGCGCGATGGGCGTGAGTCCCGGGTGCTCGAGGCACGCGACGCGGAAGAGCCGCGACCGGCCGTGCGAGCCGCCCCATGGGTGGCCCGGCTCGTGCTGATCGATGCCGACCACGTCGAGGCCACGCGCGGCCAAGCGCCACGCGGCGCTCGACCCCACGGCGCCGAGCCCGACCACGACGACGTCCGCGATCCGCTCGCCCTGCTGCTCCACCGCATCCGCCCGTGCATCGCTCATCCCTCGAATCTACGACGCCGCGCGATCCTCAACCGGGCCAGTGGTCACCCGGCGCAACAGTCGCGTCCGCCGACCACTGACCCGGTTGAGGATCCGGGAATACAGTGTCGGCACCCGCGGTTGCAGATGTCGTTCAACTTTGAAATACTTGCCAGCGACGGAAGGAAACGCCATGAGCAGCATGCAGTTCGGCATCTTCTCGGTGAGCGACCTCACCCAGGACCCCACGACGGGCCGCACGCCCACCGAGCACGAGCGCATCAAGGGCTGGATCGCCATGGCCGAGAAGGCCGAGGAGGTCGGCCTCGACGTCTTCGCCGCCGGCGAGCACCACAACCCGCCGTTCTTCTCGTCCTCGCCCACGACGATCCTCGGCCACATCGCGGCGCGCACCGAGCGGCTCATCCTCTCGACCGCGACGACGCTCATCACCACGAACGACCCGGTGAAGATCGCCGAGGACTTCGCGATGCTGCAGCACCTGAGCGACGGTCGCGTCGACCTCACGCTCGGCCGCGGCAACACCGGCCCCGTCTACCCGTGGTTCGGCAAGGACATCCGCGACGGCATCGAGCTCGCGATCGAGCACTACGCCCTGCTCCGGAAGCTGTGGACCGAGCCGGTCGTGAACTGGACGGGCAAGCACCGCACGCCGCTCACCGGCTACACCTCGACCCCCGCGCCGCTCGACGGCGTCGCGCCCTTCGTGTGGCACGGCTCCATCCGCTCGCCGCAGATCGCCGAGCAGGCCGCGTACTACGGCGACGGCTTCTTCCACAACAACATCTTCTGGAACAAGGAGCACACCGAGCGGATGGTGCGCCTGTACCGCTCGCGCTTCGCGCACTACGGCCACGGCGAGCCCGAGCAGGCGTTCGTCGGTCTCGGCGGCCAGATCTTCATGAAGCCGACCGAGCGCGAGGCGAAGGAGCGGTTCCGCCCGTTCTTCGACGTCGCCCCGGTCTACGGCCACGGCCCGTCGCTCGAGGAGTTCACCGAGGCGACCCCGCTCACCGTCGGCACCCCCGAGCAGGTCATCGAGAAGACCCTCAGGTTCCGCGACTACGTGGGCGACTACCAGCGCCAGCTGTTCCTCGTCGACCACGCGGGCCTGCCGCTCGAGGAGGTGCTCGAGCAGATCGAGGTGCTCGGCACCGAGGTCGTGCCGGTGCTGCGCCGCGAGTTCGACTCGGTGCGCCAGGCGGGCGTGCCGGATGCGCCCACGCACGCCGCGCGCGTCGCCGCCGCGAAGGAGGCCGGCACGCAGCTCGGCGAGCAGGGCAGCACCTGGCGCGCGCAGGGCGAGCGCTCCGACCTCGACACCGGTGCGGCGATCGCCCGGCAGGGCGGTGAGGCAGCGTGACCTCGCCCCGCATCGCGGTCGTCTCGGCGGGCCTCGGCGAGCCGTCGAGCACGAAGCTGCTGGCCGACCGGCTGCGCGACGCCACCCTGCGCGCGCTCGCCGGCCACGGCCAGCACACCGAAGCCGTCGACGTCGTGCTGCGGCCGCTCGCGCAGGACATCGCGTCGCACATGCTCACGCACAACCCCTCGGAGGCGCTCGCCGCGGCGATCCGCGAGGTGGTGGACGCCGAGGCGATCATCGCCGTCACGCCGACGTTCAACATGTCGTACTCGGGGCTCTTCAAGTCGTTCTTCGACGTCATCGAGGAGGGCCAGCTCGCCTCGATCCCCACCGCGCTCGGGGCGACCGGCGGCTCCGCCCGGCACTCGATGGTCATGGACACGGCGATGCGCCCGATGTTCTCGTACCTCAAGGCGCAGGTCGTGCCGACGGGCGTCTTCGCCGCGAGCGAGGACTGGGGCACCGACTCCGGGCTCGAGCGGCGCATCGAGCGCGAGGGCAAGGAGCTCGCCGACCTCCTGGTGGCGCTGCCGCGGCGCCGCGAGGCCGACCCGTTCGACGAGTCGGGCGAGGCGTTCCTGTCGTTCGAGCAGATGCTGGGGCACGCGTGACGAGCGACCGCGTCGCTCCGCGCGCCTGGCGCGCGTACTTCGAGGGCTCGCGGCTGCTCGAGAACGAGCTCGAGCGCCGCATGAAGGCGACGAGCGGCATCGACCTCGGCGACTTCAACGTGCTGCTCGTGCTGTCGGAGGCCGAGGGCGGGCGGATGCGCATGGGCGACCTCGCGCGAGCGATCGCGTTCGCGCCCGGCCGGCTGACGTACCGCATCGCCGCCCTCGAGCGCGAGGAGCTGGTGGTGCGCCAGCCGAGCATCGACGACCGCCGGGGCACCGACGCGGTGCTGACGGATGCCGGTCGACGTCGGCTGCGCAAGGCGCGTCCGCAGCACGCCCGCCACGTCGAGGAGCTGTTCCTCGGCTGCCTCGACGCCGACTCGGTCGAGGTGCTCGACCGCGTCTTCAGCCCGCTGCGCTCGCGCCTGCTCGCCCGCGACCACGAGGACTGACCTCCGTCGCGTCTTGGGCGAGCCTTCAGCGGTTCCTGAGACGATGACGAGGTGCTGGAGCAGCGACTGCTGGAGAAGGCGATCGGCGCTGCCGGTCGCCTGATCGCCGTCGAGCCCTTCGGCGAGGGCAGCATCGCCCGGTTCACCATCGACGCCGGCGAGCACGCGGGCGACTGGTTCGTCGACAGCTCGCGCCAGCCCGTCGCACGCGAGACCGGCTTCGTCATCCGCTCGCGCGAGGGCGTCGCGGTCGCGCGCATCTGGCGGCATCCGCTCGACCCCCGACTGCCGGCGCTGCGCACCGCGCTCGATCCGGTGCGGCTCGGCCGCATCGCGAACGCCGCGGGCAGCGGCGGCCCGATCGAGGCACGCGTGCTCGCCTACCGACCGGGCAGGAGGGCGGTCGTGCGGCTGACGCAGCACGGCGTGCACCTGTTCGTGAAGGTCGTCCGGCCGGGAGAGGCCGAGGACCTCGCCGAGATCCACCGCGCGTGCCGTGCAGCGGGAGTCCCGGCGCCGGAGGTCGTGCACTGGACGCCGGCGGGCGTCGTCGTCGTGCGCGACGCCGAGGGCACACCCGGACCCGTGGCCGCGAGCCGCATGCCCGCCCGCGAGCTGCTCGACGCGGTCGACGAGCTGCGCGAGCACCTGCTCTCCGTGCGCACGCGGCGCATCGCTCGCGCCTCCGCCGGGTCGCGGATCGACTGGCACCTCGACCGGCTCGCCGCCGACCTGCCCGAGCGCGCCGCGGACGCCAGAGCGCTGCTCCCCGCGCTCGTGCCGCACCTGCGCCGGGTCGGCCAGGCGCGCGTCGTGCACGGCGACCTCCACATCGGCCAGCTCTTCCTCACCGGCGGACGCGTGTCGAGCGTCATCGACGTCGACACGGCCGGGCTCGGCGACCCCGCGGACGACACCGCCGCGTTCATCGGGCACGCCATCGCGAGCGCCGTCACGAACGAGGTCGCGGGGCGCGCCGCGGATGCCGCGCTGCTGCAGGCGATCGCCGACGAGGCGGCCGACCGCTGGCTGCGCGACGCGCACGCCGCGGCGCTCACGGCGCTGCACCTCGTGGGCCACGGCATCCGGGCCGCCGACCGCTCCCCCGAGGCGGCCGGCCTGCTGCTCGACCGCGCCCAGCGCATCGCACCGGCTCGCGCGGCGCGCTGAGCCGGCACCCGGCCGGCGGCCGCGACACGCCCGGACACCGGCCATCCCCGCAACCGTCGACTCGCCAGTGCTCCCGCGGAGGATCCGGCTCCGGCCGCCCGTGCGTCCAATCCAGCCGGCGCGGCGATCCCGAAGCACCACTGCACACGCTGAAGCTGTCGCGGCCCCCGGGTCGCGACACCAACCGAAAGGGAAGCCATGCAGAAGCGCACCACCTTCAAGATCGCCACCGCCGGATTCGTGGGCCTCGGCCTCGCCGTCACCGGTGGCTTCGCGGCGAACGCCGCGGACCACGACGACGAGAGCCTCGACCTGGGCCTCGGCCTCGGCTACGCCGAGGAGGACTCGAGCGGCGATGCCGAGCTCGGGCTCGGCCTGAGCGAGGACGGACTCGACATCAAGTCGATCGTCATGCTGCAGGACGACGACCACGCGATCGGCACGGGCCTCGACGTCTCGGCCGACGAGGAGTCGGAGTCGATCGACGTCGCCACGGGCACCGCGATCGAGACCGAGGACGCCGCGGTCGGCGCCGGTGCAGGCGTCGCCGCGGATGAGGACGGCGCTGCCGTCGCCACCGGCGCGGGCGCCGCGACCGAGGATGTCGCCGTCAGCACGGAAGCCGAGGCGAGCGCGACCGAGGATGGCGTCAGCACGAGCACCGGCACCTCGGCGCAGACCGAGGACGAGAGCCTCGAGGTCGGCACGGAGGCCGGCGCCTCCGACGACACCGACGCGCTCGACCTGGGCGTCGTCGTGGTCGGCGAGGGCGAGGACGGCGAGGTCGGCGTCGAGCTCGGCGGCCTGCTGGGCGACTGACCCGCACCACCACCCGCGAAGCGCCGCTCCCTCGGGGGCGGCGCTTCGTCGTGTGCACCCGTGACCTTCGCAGGGTCGTGAGGTAGACTAATGAAATGCCTGCCATCGCCCTCGCCGACTCCCTGCGCGTCGCGCTCGTGCGCATGGGGCGCCGCATGCGCCGCGAGCGGGCGGACGAGAACCTCTCGCTCCACCACCTCTCCGCGCTCGGCGCGATGCAGGCGCTCGAGGAGCCCACGCTCGCGAGGATCGCCGCAGCCGAATGCGTGAAGCCGCCGAGCATGGTGAAGACGCTGCAGCACCTCGAGTCGCTCGGCTACGTCGAGCGCAGCGACCACCCGAGCGACGGCCGGATGGTGATCTTCCGCATCAGCGCGAAGGGCGAGCAGATGATCGGCGAGACCCGCGAGCGCCGCAACCGCGCGCTCGCCTCCGCGATCGAGCAGCTGAGCGCCGAGGACCGCGCCGCGCTCGAGCGTGCCGTGCCGATCATCGAGCGGCTGGCCGAGCAATGATGTTCCGGAGCTTGCGGCTCTTCAACTACCGCACCTGGTTCACCGGCGCGCTGATCTCGAACGTCGGCGCGTGGATGCAGTCGACGGCGCTGTCGTGGACGGTGCTGACCGTCCTGACCGAGAACGACGCGACCGCCGTCGGCATCAACATGGCGCTGCAGTTCGGCCCGCAGCTGCTGCTCGTGCCCGTCTCGGGGCTCATCGCCGACAAGTACGACCGTCGGAAGGTGCTGCTCGTCACGCAATCCGCGATGGGGGTGCTCGCGCTCATCCTCGGCGTGGTCGTGACCACCGGCCTCGTCGAGCTGTGGCACGTGCAGCTGTTCGCGCTCGCGTTCGGCATCGTCCAGGCCTTCGACATGCCGGCGCGCCAGGCGTTCGTCTCCGAGCTCGTGGGGCAGGGCGACATCGCGAACGCGGTCGCGCTCAACTCCGCCTCGTTCCACGGCGCGCGCCTCATCGGCCCGGCCGTCGCGGGCGTGCTCATCGCACTCGTCGCGCCCGGCCCGGTCTTCCTCATCAACGCGGTGACGTTCATCGCGATGATCGTCGCCCTGCTGCGCATCCGCACGAGCGAGCTGCAGCCGAGCCCGCGCGGCGCCAAGGGCTTCGGCGACATCGTGCAGGGCTTCCGCTACGTGCGGAAGCGCGGCGATCTGCTCATCGTCTTCGTGATGGCGTTCATCCTCGGCACGTTCGGGCTCAACTTCCCGATCTACATCTCGACGATGACGAGCGTCGAGTACCGCGCGGACGCGAGCACGTTCGGCATCCTCTCGAGCGCGATGGCGATCGGCTCCGTGACGGGCGCCCTGCTCGCCGCGCGCTCCGAGCGGCCGCGCTGGACGTACATCATCGGCGGCATCGGCTCGTTCGTGCTCGCGTGCGTCTTCGCCGCGCTCGCGCCGAGCATCTGGGTCTTCGGCATCGCGCTCGCGGTCGCGGGCTTCACGGCGCAGCTCTTCATGACGAACGCCAACTCGATGGTGCAGCTCACGAGCGCCCCGGAGGTGCGCGGACGCGTCATGGCGCTCTACGGCGCGGTCTTCATGGGCGGCACCCCGATCGGCGCCCCGATCGTGGGCTGGGTCGCCGATCTGTTCGGCCCCCGCTCCGGCATCCTGGTGGCCGCCGCGACGTGCCTCATCGCCTTCGCGGCCGGCGCGATCTGGTGGGCCCGCGCGCGCCGCGGCGACCGGATGACCCGCACCGGCACGCTGACGCTGCCGCCGGCGACGGAGTCGGTCGACGTCGTCAAGTGACCGGTCGCACGCGGCTCGACGCGCGGCGCTCGATCGTCGCCAGCCCGCTCCTGCGGGGTTGATAGGCGCGATGCATAGCGTGGGCGCATGACCACGCGACCGACCGAGAACGTCTGGGACTACCCGCGCCCGCCCCGCATCGAGCCGAGCGACGAGCTCGTGCGCGTGGTGCTCGGCGGCGAGGTGATCGCCGAGACGCGCGCGTCGCTGCGCGTGCTCGAGACGAGCCATCCACCCACCTACTACCTGCCGCGCGCCGCCTTCCGCGAGGGCGCGCTCGAGAGCGCACCGGGCGCGAGCGTCTGCGAGTGGAAGGGCCGCGCGAGCTACCTCACGGTCGCCGGCGGCGATCGCGCCGAGTCCGCTGCCGCGTGGTGGTACCCGACCCCGCAGCCGGGCTTCGAGCCGCTCGCCGACCACATCGCGATCTACCCGGGCCGCATGGACCGCGTCGAGGTCGACGGCGAGGCGGTCGAGCCGCAGGCCGGCGGCTTCTACGGCGGCTGGATCACGTCGCGCGTGACCGGACCCTTCAAGGGCGCGCCGGGCACGCGGGGCTGGTAGCCGAGGCGGTCAGCGCCCGCTCACTCCTCGTGGCCCATCTTCACGGCCTCCACCACGAGCCGCACGATGAGCACGACGAGGAAGACGGCGAAGAGGATCGACGCGGTGCGCGGGTCGAGCGCGATCGCGGCGGCCGCGCCGACGGCGGTCGTCACGCACGCCGACAGGCCGACGACGAGGGCTGACAGCAGGTCGACGTTGCGCTTGCGCAGGTTGCCGATCGTGCCCGAGATCGCGGTCGGGATCATCATCGCGAGCGACGTGCCCTTCGCGACCAGGTCGCTCTGCCCGAACAGCAGGATGAGCATCGGCACGATGATGATGCCGCCGCCGACGCCGAGGATGCCCGAGAGCACACCGGTGACGAAGCCGAGCACGACGAGCGCGGCGATCGACCACGGATCGAGCGCCGTCTCGGCCTCGCGCGAGGGCACCACGAAGAACAGGCTCACCGCGACGGCGGCGAGGAACACGATGAACGCCCAGCGGATCGCGAGCACGGGCAGCTTGTGCAGCAGGTGCGCGCCGACCTGCGCGCCGATGACCGAGCCGATGACGAGGATGAGCGCGACGAGCCAGTCGACGTGCCCCGCGGCGGCGTAGCTGCCGACGCCCACGAGCGCCGACGGCACGATCGCGGCGAGCGACGTGCCGGCCGCCCGGCGGCGGCCGAAGCGCGCGAGCAGCACGAGGAGCGGCACGATGACGATCCCGCCGCCGATGCCGAACATCCCCGACAGGAAGCCGGCGAACAGCCCGATGCCGACGAGGGCGAGGATCGGGCGGCGCTGGTCGGTCTCTTCGCTCTCGGTCACCCCTCCATCCTGCCGTGCTCGTGGGCCTCCTCCGGCGCGCGCAGCACGAGCACGACGACGACGATCGTGAGGATGATCGCCGACACAGCGACCGGGAACGGCAGCACCGGGTCCAGCAGCACGAGCAGCGCTGCGGTCGGCACGACCGTGTTCACGAGGCGGTCGCGCTGGTGCCGCAGCGCGATCCACCAGATGCCCATGACGAACACCGCGATCGGCACGGTGACGGTGAAGGACGCGATGAGCGGGTCGAGCGACGACGTCTCGGTGAGCACGTCGATCTCCACCTCGATGCCGGCGGAGAGGGCGCCGGCCGCGGCGAACACGAAGTAGTGCGCGTAGCCGTGCCGCAGCGAGCTCGCGTAGTCGGTGATGAGCCGGTGGTGGGGCGACCAGAAGTAGATCCACCAGAGCGCGCAGGTCACCACGAGCGCGAGCGTCGCGATCCAGAGCAGCGGACCCAGCTCGTCGACCTCCTCGAGCGCGACGATGACGGCGTTGGCGGAGGCGAGCAGGCTCTCGCCGAGCAGGATGAGCGTGAAGAGGCCGAAGCGCTCGGTCAGGTGGTGCGGGTGCCAGGGCGTCTCGCCCTGCCGCTCGGCGACGAGCGGCACCGCGAGCTCGGCGACCATGAGCAGGACGATCGCGACGTACGACACCGGCGCGGGCAGCAGCAGCGACAGCAGCCACAGCCCCTGCAGCGTGGAGATGCCGATCGCGTACAGCTGGGTCGCCCGGCGGCTGTCGCCGGCGCCGCGCGACGCGCGCAGCCACTGGGCCACCATCGCGACCCGCATCACGACGTAGCTGAAGATCAGCAGCGAGAAGTCGCGCTCCTCGAACGCCGGCTTGATGCCGGCGGCCAGCACGAGCACGCCGGCCATCTGCACGAACGTGAGCAGCCGGTACAGCCAGTCGTCGGTGCCGAACGAGGTCGCGAACCACGTGAAGTTCATCCACGCCCACCAGATGCCGAAGAAGATCACGGCGTAGACGAGCAGCCCCTCCACGATGTGGCCCTCGCTCAGCGCGTGGTGCAGGTTGACGGCCGCGATGCTCACCGCGACGACGAACACGAGGTCGAAGAAGAGCTCGAGCGGCGTCGCGGCCCTGCCGGGCTCCTCCGGATCGCGCGGACGCATCCGCATGAGCCGGAAGCGACCGGCCTCGGCGGCCGGGACGACCTCGGGCTCGCCGCTGTCGCGCGAACCGGCGTGGTGGGACATGCTCATGGCGCTGAGCCTACGGTCGCGGACGCGCGCCGCGCGCCGAGGGCGTCAGGGCTCGGTCGGCGACTGGACGGGCGGCTGCACCACCGGCCGCATGGCATGGGCCATCCACCACCAAGTGAAGACGCTCAGCACGATCGGCACGATGATCGAGGCGAGGCTGCCGATCGCGACGAACGGCCAGGCGATCGCCAGCAGTCGGTCGGCGTCGGCCCACTCGGCCAGCGCGTCCGAGTCGATGCCCGACGACGATCCGCCGAGCCCCCCGGGGCCGATGCCCGGGACGCCGCCGACGAACGGGCCGCCGACGGAGGAGCCGAGCCCGCCGACGAAGCTCGCGGCCACGAGGGCGATGCCGAACGCAGCCCACGTGACCCCGACGGGATGCGCGAGGCCGGGCTGGCGCAGCATGCGCGCGCTGAGCCACAGCCCGAGGAGCGCCACGCCGAGGCCCGACGGGACGCCGATCGCGAGTGCGATCGCGGTCGGCGTCCCGAGCCAGGGCAGCACCGCGCGGGCGATGCCGGCGCCCGGTTCCGGGGCACCCTCCATCCACGCGACGGCGCCGAGCAGCAGCGCGGGGATCGCGAGCCCGAGCAGCAGCAGTGCGGCGCATGCCTGCGCGACGGCGAGCCCGAGCCAGGCGAGCCCGCCGCCGACGCCGCCCGCGAGGCGGGCCCGGTGCGCCGCGGCGCGCGGTAGCGGCGGCCGCGGGACCGGCAGCGGCGCCGCCCCGAGCGGCCGGCCGGACCCCGCGAGGGCGCCCGGTTCCGACAGCGTCATGGCGTCAGGCTAGGACCGCGTCCCCCGGCGTGCCAGGGGCGTCATCGTGTCGCGCTCGCGGCGGTCAGGCGGCGAGCGCCTGCTCGACGTCGCCGCGCAGCTGCTCCGGCGTCGTGGTGGGCGCGAAGCGCTCGAGCACCGTGCCGTCGCGGCCGATGAGGAACTTCGTGAAGTTCCACTTGATCGCGCCGCCGAGCAGCCCCTTCTTCTCCTCCTTGAGCCACTGGAAGACGGGGTGGGTGTCGCTGCCGTTGACGGCGACCTTCGCGAACATCGGGAAGCTGACGCCGTAGTTGCGCTCGCACGCATCGGCGATCGCCTCAGCCTCGTCGAGCTCCTGGTTGAAGCTGTCCGAGGGGAAGCCGAGCACGACGAGCCCCTCCGGCGCGAGGTCGCGGTAGAGCTGCTCGAGACCCTCGAACTGGGGCGTGAGGCCGCACTGGCTCGCCGTGTTCACCACGAGCACGACCTTGCCCTCGTAGTCGGCGAGGTCGACCTCGCCGCCGGTGAGTGCCTCTGCCTGGAAGTCGCTGAGCGTCGTCATGCGCTCATCCTCCCGGGTCTTGCTATGCGCGCGCCGAGCCGCGCGTCAGTCCGAGGTCATGGGCTCAGGGCGCTCGAGCCCCGCGAACGGCGCGGTGCCGTCCCGGTAGGCCTGCTCGTCCGCCGCCTGGATGACGGTCGCGCCCGCCATGAGCGACACCTGGGACTGCACGGCGGCGTCCGTCTCCGGCGGCGCACCCACCCCTCGATCGAGGTCCACGAGCATCACCGAGACCCAGGCGCTGCCGTTCGACGCCATGCCGAGCCACTGCCACATCTGCGCCGGGTCGAGCGACCCGTGCACCTCGACGACCTCGGCATCGTGCTCGGCCTGCGTCTGGTGCGCGTACGGCGCGCGATCGAAGTCCCAGACGACCGGGTCGAAGCCGTGCTCGGCGAGCTCCGCGTCGAGCGCGGTGCGCAGCGCCGGCCAGTCGTCGGGCACCGTCCCGGTCGACCGGTCGCTCGAGTTGTAGAGGTGGTGCAGCGTCTCGCCGCCGTAGCCGTTGCCGGTGTTCGCGAACATGCCGCCCGCCGCGCCCTCCGCCCAGGAGCCGCCCCTCGCGTGCTCGTCGACGACGCGCTGCAGATCGGTGAGGAGCGCGTCGCCGACCGACTCGATCTCCTCCGCCCGCGGCGCCGCGAGCACCTCGGCGGGCTCGACCCACGCCTCCCCGGGGAAGTCGGCCCACGAGAGCGTGACCTCTTGCCCGGATGCGTCGGTCACCGTCGCCCTGGGCGCCGGCGGCTGCAGCAGCATGCAGCCCGTCACCACGGCACCGACGAGGCACAGCGCGGCGGCCGGCCAGGTCCAGTGGATGCGTCGCATGGCAGGAGCCTGGCAGGCGGCGGCGCCCGGCGGGGCCGCCGGAGCGCGCAATCATCCCTCCGATGGACGGCGGCGTGCAGCGCCGCGCGGTACGTCAGCGCTCGACGCGCTGCCCGCCGATCTGCCAGCTCGTCGTCGCGATCAACCGATCGATGAGCGCGTGCATGCTCCGACGGAGGGCATCGGGGTCGCCGACCTCGCGATGCTCGAGCAGCTGGTGGCCGATGACGACGAGGTCGCACGCCACCGGTGCGGGAGCGTCGCGCGAGCGAGCATCGGTGCGCGCGATCCTGACGCGGCGGCGGGTGCGGAGCACCTGCAGCTCGCCGCCGTCGGCCTCGGCCAGCCGCGCGAGCTCGCCGAACACCGCGTCGGTGCGCCACATGCCGGGCTCCGGCGGGGGTCCCGTCCGGGGTTCGACCGGCGTGAGGAGGGCGTCCCGATCGTGGCCGGTGCGCACGAACGGGTTGCGCCCGTTCCCGGCGAGCATCATCAGGAACGGCTCTGTGATCCCGGAGAGCAGCAGCACGCACGCCGCCGCCGCGACGCCCGCACCGACGCTCGCGGGCGGATCCTGCTGCAGCACGAGCGCGACGGAGCCCCCGATGATGACGACGGCGAGGATCAGCAGCCAGCGCGCGCGGCGCAGGCGTCGCTCGCCGTCCTCGTCCATGCGGCGAGCATCGCACGACCGCCGGCGCTCGCGCAGCCGCTCAGGCGTCCGGGTCGACGGCCGCGTGGTCGAGGCGGCGGCCGAGCGCGACGGCGAGCGCCGCGCCGAGCACGCCGACCGCGGTCGCCGCGATGAGCCAGCGGTAGTCGATCGCCCCGAGGAGCGCGCTGCCGAGCGCGAGCATGAGCATCTGCGGCACGTTGATCGACACGTTGAGCGCCGCCGAGGTGCGGCCCTGAAGCCGGGGCGCCGTGAGCCGCATCCGCAGCGTCACGACGCCGACGATCACCCACGGGACACCGAACCCGATGAGCGCCTGCAGCGCGCCGACGCCCACCCAGCGCATCCACGCCTCCGGCAGCGGCCACTGCGCGACGAGGAACGCGACCACCGTGCCGAGCCCGACGAGCGCGAGCCCCCACGCGACCAGGCGGCGCTCGCCGATCCGGCGCAGCATCCAGGCGGAGCACAGGCCACCCGCGAGGGCGCCGATGCCCTGGATCGCCTGCGCGGGCCCGAGCGCTGCGGGCCCCTCCTGCAGGCCGTGCTCGACGAGCGGGAAGATCGTCGCGTTGAGCAGCCCGGTCAGGCCGAAGCCGATCGCGGTGGCGACGGTGAGCAGCCGCAGCAGCGGGTCGGCGAGCAGCGCGCGGAAGCCCGCCGAGAGCTCGTGCCAGTACGTCTCGCCGGCCAGGCGCGGCTCGGGCGGCGACTCCTGGATGCGCACGGTCGTGAGCACGATCGCCATGGTGAGGAAGCCGCCCGCGGCGAGCGCGATCACCGCCCACGGCCCGGCGGCGACGTACAGGGCCGCGCCGAGCGCAGGGCTGATGATGCGCATGCCGTTGTCGATCGACGTGAAGATGCCGTTCGCGCCGGCGAGCTCCTCGTCCGGCAGCAGGTCGCGCAGCAGGCCCGACTGCGCCGCGGCGGTGAGGTACGCGGCGAGGCCGTAGCCGAAGGTCGCGGCGTAGATGAGCCAGACGTGCTCGGCCCCCTGCACGAGCAGCAGCGTGAGCACGACGGCCGCCGTGCCGAGGTTGGTGCCGATGAGCAGCGGGCGGCGATGCACGCGGTCGGCGAGCTGGCCGGCGAAGGGCGCGAGCAGCGCGGGCAGGCCGATGAAGAGGAAGACGAGCGCGCCCGCGGCGTCGGAACCGGTGAGCTCCCGGACCCAGATCGCGAGCACGAGGTAGAGCGCGCTGTCGCCGAGGTTGGTGGCGACCCAGCCGACCATGAGGCGGCGGTAGGCGGGGCGGCGCAGGGGCGACGCGGGCTTGGCGGCGGTCGCCGTGGATGCGGTGGTGGTCATGAGCGGTCCCTCGTACGGTGCGCAGGCGGCGCGCGGGCGCGGCGGA
This sequence comes from Agrococcus sp. UYP33, assembly GCF_054060915.1. NCBI lineage: Bacteria > Bacillati > Actinomycetota > Actinomycetes > Micrococcales > Microbacteriaceae > Agrococcus > Agrococcus sp. UYP33. The sequence goes on along the minus strand of NZ_JBSSDR010000001.1, from coordinate 1,337,612 downwards.
TGGAGACCGCGGGCGCGCGGTCTGGGCGTCGAGGCGGGGCTCACGGCCTTCTCGACGAGCGGACGGGCGTCAGTCCGCGGCGGGCTCCGCGCCGGTCAGCGGCGCGTCGAGATCGGGGTTCAGGGTGGCGAAGAAGTGCGACTTGTGGCTGCCGGCCGGGCGCAGCGACGCGTCGTCGTGGCGGCCGCGGAAGCGGTCGACGAGGTGGGCGATCTCCTCCGCGACCTCGGCGAGCTCGTCGGGCGTCGCCCAGAAGGTCGAGATGTTGACGGTGACGCCGTTCACCCACTCCGGCAGCTTGCCGTTGCCGTGCGCGGTGAGGAACTTGATCATCCGGTCGGCCTCGTGCTGCACGTAGAGCGCGCCGATCGTGCTCGACGACCGCACCGAGTCGATGTCGTCGGGGTCGGGGCGCAGGTCGCGGCTCCGGTGCGCCGACCGCCACGGCTTCGACGTGCCCTTGGCCTCGGCGCGCACGATGAAGCCGGCCTTCTCGAGCGTGCGCAGGTGGAAGGAGCAGTTCGACGGGCTCTCGCCGACGCGCTCCGCGATCTGCGTCGCCGTCGCCTCCTCGAGCTCGTCGATGACGGCGAGGATCTCGACCCGCAGGGGGTGGGCGAGCGCGCGCAGCACCGCGGGATCGCTGCTCCGGAGCGCGGGGGCCTCATCGCCCGCCTCGCTCTGCGGTGCCCGATCGGACGGGTCGCGCGCCTCGGTCATGCTCAGATCAAACCACGCTGGATGCGCAGCTCCGCGCGCTCGCGGTCGTAGTAGCGCGCACGCTCCTCGCGCTCGACGCGGGCGCGGTTGCGCTCCTCGCTGGCGATGCGGTGCGGGATGCGGCTCGTGCGTCCCATGGTGTGCCTCCTCGGTGTCCGGCGGTGCAGGTGCCCCGCCGATATCCGAAACACTACCTTCGAAGCATTCGCTTCGCAAGGATTCTTTCGAATCGGTTGCTTCGGCGTGTCGCATGCACTGCTGGATCGCCGCGAAGACCCCGATGGCCCGCTCCGGGCCGGAGCGGGCCATCCGTCGACGCGGATCCGCGCGGGGTCAGGCGGCGAACGTCGCCTTCGCCTCGGCGACCACGGCGGGGTCGCGGAAGGCGGCGAGCGCCGTCGCCGCGAGCAGCGCCGCGCCGTCCTCGATCACCGGGGCCGCCGCCGTCCCGCCCGCGGCCTCGGCGAACTCGCGGGTGTGCGGCGAGCAGTCGGGGACGAGCGTGAGCATCGGGTGGATCGAGGGCACGACGTGGCTCACGTTGCCCATGTCGGTCGACCCGCCCATCTGCGGCGCGACCGCGGGCGTGCGGCCGAGCGCGACGAGCGCCTGCTCTGCGAGTCCGGCGAGCGTGGGGTTGGGTCGCAGCGAGTAGTACGGCGGCGTCCGCTCCTCGATCAGCACCTCGCAGCCGGTCGCGATCGCCGCGCCCTGGAAGCACGCCTGCACGCGCGGCACGATGCTCTCGAGCAGCGCGTCGCGGTCCTCCGCGCGCACGAACGCGCGGATCGCCGTGTGCTCGGGGATGATGTTCGGCGCCTGGCCGCCGTCCGTCACGATCGCGTGGATGCGCGCGTCGTCGGGCAGCTGCTGGCGCAGCAGGCCGATCGCGGTGAGCGCGAGCGTCGCCGCGTCGAGGGCGTTGATGCCGCGCTCGGGGTGCGCCGCGGCGTGGCTCGCGCGGCCCGTGAACTCGACGTCGAGCGCGACCCGCGACAGCGAGCTCGATGCGGCGACGTCCTCCCCCGCCGGGTGGATCATCATCGCCAGGTCGATGCCGTCGAGCACGCCGTGCTCGATCATCGGCACCTTGCCCGCCGCGCCCTCCTCACCGGGGCTGCCGACCACGACGAGGTGCGCGGGCGCCCCGCCGTCCGCGGCGAGCGCGTCCCTGACCGCGAGCGCCGCGCCGAGCCCCGCCGCGGCGATGATGTTGTGGCCGCACGCGTGGCCGATGCCCTCGAGCGCGTCGTACTCGAGGAAGACGGCGACGGCCGTCGTGCCGTCGACGGCATCCGCCGTCGACCAGCGGCCGACGAACGCCGTCTCGAGGCCCGCGAACCCGCGCTGCACGGCGAAGCCGGCGGTCTCGAGCTCCGCGGTGAGGCGCGCTGCCGCGTGCACCTCGGTGAAGCGGATCTCGGGGTTGGCGTGCAGGTCGGCGGCGACGTCGACGAGCGTCGGCAGGTGGGCGGCGAGCGCGCCGCGCGCCTCCTCGATCAGCGCGGGCACGTCGACCTCGCGGTGGGCGGCGAGCTCGGGGGCGATGGTGGTCATCGGGTTCCTTCCTGGGGCAGGACGTCGGTGGATGGGTGGGACCGGGTCACAGCGTCAGGCCGTGACCGGGGCCGAAGGGCAGCCCGGCGAGGCCCCACAGCGCGAACTGCAGGAGCCAGACGGTGAGGATGACGATCGTGAAGGGCAGCACGAGGCTGAAGAGCGTGCCGATGCCGCCCTTCGGCGCCCAGCGCTGCATGAGGCCGAGGATGACCGGCAGCATCGGGTTCATCGGCACGAGCGGGTTCGTCGCCGAGTCGGTGATGCGGAAGGCCGTCTGCACGGCGGCCGGGTCGATGCCGTTGAGCATGAACATCGGCACGAAGATCGGCGCGAGCAGCGTCCAGAGGGCCGAGCCGCTCGCGAGCAGCAGGGCGGGGAGGATGACGAAGAGGCTGAAGAGCATGAGGCCGCCGACGCCGTCCAGGCCGGCCGCGCCGAGCGCATCCGCTCCGCTCGTGGCCACGAGCAGGCCGAGCTTCGACCAGCCGAACCAGGCGATCGCCTGCGCCGCCGTGAAGATGACGACGATGAAGGGCACGAGCTCCTTGACTGCGGCCACCATCATCTCGGGCACCTGCCCCCAGCGGGTGAGCGTGCCGGCGACGAGGCCGTAGGTGATGCCGACGGTGAGGAACATGAGCAGCAGGAAGATCGGCAGGCCGTCCATGAACGGCGAGCGCAGCAGCTGACCGCCCTCGCCCTGCAGGGGCGAGCCCGGCAGCAGCGCGGCCGTCGCGACGAGCGCGGCGAAGACGACGAGCGCGATGCCGGCCGCGATGAGGCCGCGGCGCTCGGCGCGCTCGAGCGGCTTCGTGTCGGCGGCCTCGGCCTCGCCGTGCCAGGCGCCGAGGCGCGGCTCGAGGAAGCGCTGGCACGTGACCGTGATGGCGATCGCGAGGATCACGGTCGACGCCGACATGAAGAACCAGTTGGCGAGCGGCGTGACCTGCGCCTCGGGGTCGACGATCTGCGCGGCGGACGTGGTGATGCCGCTCAGCAGCACGTCGGTGCCGGCGATGATGAAGTTCGCGCTGAAGCCGGCGACCACCGCGGCGTACGAGGTGATGAAGCCGGCGAGCGGATGGCGCCCTGCGGCGAGGAACGCGGCCGCGGCGAGCGGCGGGATGATGACCATCGCCGAGTCGGAGGCGAGGTTGCCCATGAGGCTCACGACCACGACGACGATCGTGACGAGCGACTTCGGGGCCGCGAGCACCGCGCCGCGCATGAACGACGACAGCAGGCCGAGGCGCTCGGCGACGCCGATGCCGAGCATCACCGTGATGATGAGGCCGAACGGCGGGAAGGCGACGAAGTTGTCGATCGCGCTCGTGAGCGCGTACACGAGGCCCTCCGGCGACAGGATGCTCTGCACCGGCAGCCGCTCGCCGGTCGCGGGGTCGAGAGTGGACGCGCCGAGCCCTGACGCGATCGCGGAGGCGAGCGCGACGATGCCGGCGAGGATGAGGAACAGGTAGAACGGGTGCGGCAGCCTGTTGCCGACGCGCTCGATGCCCCGCAGCACGCGGCCGCTGGCGCCGGGCGCGTCGGCGAGGGCGAGCTCGGATCGCTCGGTCTCGGGACGGTCGTCCTTCGTGGTGGTCATGGTGAGCCCTCTCGGCAGGCGCTCGGGCTCTGCGGCCGGAGCGAACGTTGCGGACCAGGATGCGATCCCGGTGTTGCAGGCATGTGACATCTGCGCTCCTCGCCCCGGATTGCCGTCAGGATGTTCGATATGGACCTCGCCGCCGCCGAACCCGAGGATGTGCTGTCGCATTCGGACCTCGCCCTGATCGAGGCGCTGCAGCGCGATCCGCGCGCGCCGTGGGCGCAGGTCGCGCACGCGCTCGGCGTCAGCGCGCCGACCGCGCGGCGCCGCTGGGAGCGGCTGAGCGCCGAGGGTGCGGCGTGGATCACGACGTATCCGGGCATGGGCGCCGGGCTCGTCGCGGGACTCGTGGAGGTGCGGTGCCGACCAGGCACCTCCGACGACGTCGCCGCGGAGCTCGTGCGGCATCCGCGCATCGTCACGGTCTCGGCGCAGACCGGCGACCGCGACCTCGGGCTCATCATCTTCGCCGAGGACCTCACCGAGCTGCGGCGCATCGTGCAGCGCGACCTCGGCTCGCACGCCGACGTGCTGCACGTGCGCTCGTCGATCATGACGCGGGTCTTCCGCGAGGGGTCGCACTGGCGCGCGGGCGTGCTGGGCGGCACGTCGCGGGAGGCGTCGGCCGGGCCGACGGCGACGGTCGCGCGGCAGCTCGGCGCACCCACCACCCGCGCGGTGCTCGGGGAGCTGGAGCGCGACGGGCGCGCACCGACGGCCCGGATCGCCGAGGCGCTCGGCACCGGCGAGGCGCACGCCCGGCGCAGCGTCCACCGGCTGCTCGACAGCCGGCGCATCGTGCAGCGCGTCGACGTCACGCTCGACCAGCCCCACTGGCCGCACTCGCTCGCGCTGTGGATGGTCGTGCCGGCCGGGCAGCTCGACGAGGCGGCGCGGCGCATCGGCGAGCTGCCGACGATCCGGCTGTGCGCGGCGCTCGCGGGCGGCGCGAGCAACCTCTACGTGATCGCGTGGCTGCGGAGCCTCGAGCAGGCCGCCGAGATCGAGGCGCAGATCACGCGCGGGCTGCCGGCGCGCGTGCTCGACCGCAGCCTGCTGCTGCACTACTACAAGCGGCTCGGCCACCTCTTCGACGACCAGCGGCGGCGCATCGGCCAGGTGCCCTGGGTGATCGACGCCCCGTAGGGCTGAGCCTCGGCTGTCCCGATATTTCGGTGTTGACGTATATAAGGCGCTGTGCAAGCATCGTGCTGTGCACGCGCTCGATGTCCTCGGTGATCCGGTGCGGCGACGCATCCTCGAGCTGCTCGCCGACGGCGAGCAGAGCGCCGGTACGATCGCCGCGACGATCGGCGACGAGTTCGGCATCAGCCAGCCGGCGGTGAGCCAGCACCTGCGGGTGCTGCGCGAGCGGGGCTTCGCGGTCGTGCGGCCCGAGGGGCAGCGCCGCCTCTACGCCGTCGACGCGAGCGGTCCGCGCGAGGCGAGCGAGTGGCTCTCCGCGTTCGACCGCTTCTGGATGCCCAGGCTCGCCGCGCTCGACACCGAGCTCGCGCGCGGACGGCGACGGCGGCGGCTCGAGCATGACCCCGACGGCGGCGACCGCCCCGTCGATCCCCATCCCACGAAGGAGACCTGACATGGTCGATGTGCTGGCCCAGCTGGGCGCCGTGACGCGCGAGGTGCGCGTCGATGAGATCGACGGCGCCGAGTCGCGCGTGCAGTCGCTCTCGCAGACCTACCGCTCCCCCATCGACGACGTCTGGGATGCGGTGACCGATCCCGAGCGGATCGCCCGCTGGTTCATGCCGGTGTCGGGCGACCTGCAGCTCGGCGGCCGCTACCAGCTCGAAGGCAACGCCGGCGGTGAGGTGCTCGAGTGCGAGCCGCCCGCCGGCGATGCTGCGCGCTACCGCGTGACCTGGGAGTTCGGCGGCGGCGTCACCTGGCTCACCGTGCGCCTCGCGGCCGAGGGCGACAGCACCCGGTTCGAGCTCGAGCACGTCGCTCGCGCGGCGGACGTGCCGAGCGAGATGTGGGAGACGTTCGGGCCGGGCGCGACCGGCGTCGGCTGGGACGGCGGGCTCCTCGGGCTCGCGCTCCACCTCGGGGCGACGGACGGGTCGCTCTCGCCGGCCGAGGCCGAGGCGTGGGCAGGCACCGACGAGGGCCGCAGCTTCTACCGCGGCGCGGCCGATGGGTGGGCTGCTGCGTCGGTCGCCGACGGCGCCGACGCGGAGGCGGCGGCCCGGCAGGCCGACGCGACCTACGGCTTCTACACGGGCGCGCCGGCGGCCTGAGCTCCGCGCACGCCCTCACCTGCCGGTCGAGCCGGTCCGCGCGCTCACCCGCCGTGCGGCTCGACCAGCAGGCTGGCTACTCCGACGCCGGCGCGTCCACGAGCACCGGGCCGGCCTGGCCCTGCTTCGCCATCGCGCTGCCCGCGGCGTTCCCCTGCGCGGTCGCGTTCACGATCGCCTGCAGGTCGATGCCCGTCGCGTCCTTCATCATCTGCGTCATCGTCGCCATGTTGCCGACCATGTCGCTCGTGAGCTTGCCGGTGCCGTCCGCCGAGACGACGGTGATCTGGCTCGAGGCGTAGGCCTTGCCGAACGCTTCCGCCACGGCGGGCATCACCTTGAGCAGCTCCTGCGCGAGCACGACCTGCGCGTTCTCGGTGAGCGCCTTCGCGCGCGCCTCGATCGCCTCGCCCTCGGCGATGCCGCGGGCGCCGATCGCCTCGGCCTCCGCACGACCGCGCGCGGCGGTCGCGACCGCCTCGGCCTCGCCCTCGACCTTCGCGGCCTCGGCGGCGGCGATGCGCGCCGTGCGCTGCGCGTTGCCTCGCGACTCGGTGACCGCGGCCTCCGCGACGCCCTCGGCCTTCGCCGCCTCGGCGCGCGCCTCGCGCGACGCTCGCTCGGCGTTCGCCTCGACCTGCCGCGCCTTCGCGTTCGCCTCGGCGGTGACCTGGATGCGGTACGACTCGGCGTCGGCGACCTTGCGCACGTCGGCGTTCAGCTGCTGCTCGCGCAGCTCGGCCTGCCGCTGCGCGGTGATCTCCTCCTGCGCGACGATCGCCTGGCGCTGCACCGCGTCCTCGAGGGGCTTCGCGGCGGCCGCCTGCGCGACGGCCTTGTCGGTCTCGGCGCGCACCGCGGCCTCCTGCAGCTGCAGCACGCGGTTCGCCTCGAGGATCTGCTTCTTCGCCTCGATCGACGCCTGCTCGGCGGCCTTCTGCGCCTCGGTGTTGGCGATCGCGGCGGCGCGCTGCACGGCGGCGGACTCGGGCACGCCGAGGTTCGAGATGTAGTTCTGGTTGTCGTTGATCTCCTGGATCTGGAGCGTGTCGACGACGAGGCCCTGCTTGGTGAGGGCGTCCTCGGCGGCCTGCAGCACCGCATCCGCCAGCGCCTTGCGGTCGTGGATGATGTCGAGCACCGTCAGCTGGCCGATGATGCCGCGGAGCGAGCCCGAGAGCACCTCCTGCGTCGACGACTCGATCTCCTCCTGCTGCGAGAGGAAGCGCTGCGCCGCGTTGCGGATCATCTCCTCGGTGCCGCCGACCTTGATCACCGCGACCGCCTGGGCGTGGATGGTGATGCCGTTCTTCGTCTGCGCGGTGGTGTTGAAGAGGAGGCGGCGCGAGCGCAGCGACAGCTTGAACGACTTCTGCACGAACGGCATGACGAAGACGCCGCCGCCGGTGACGACCTTCTGCCCCGACAGGTCGGTGAAGGAGTGGCCGGATGCGTCGACCGTGGTCTTGCCCTTGCGGCCCGTGACGATGATCGCCTCGTCGGGCTCGGCGATGCGGTAGCGGCGCACGGCGCCGGTGATGAGCACGACGGCCACGAGGGCCGCGAGCAGGATGAGGATGAAGATCGGATTGAGCAGATCGGGCACGAGCGCCTCCTGGGGTGCGGGGGTGTCTCCCGCAGGCTACGGTGCCGAGGCGGCAAGTTGCACGAATCTTCAGCAAATCGCCGCCGGCGTGCGCTCAGATGATCCAGGTCCGGGACGCGACGTCGGTGAAGAGGTCGGCGTGCCGATGCAGGAGGCGCTCGCGCTCCTGCTGCTCGAGGCTCAGCGTGTGCCGCTCCTGCCAGGTCGTCCGGTCGTCTCCGTGGCGCGTGCCGCGCTGCTGACGTCCCATGATCGCTCCGATGCTCGTCGTCGAACGGTTCGAGACCATCCGATCACCGACCACTGACACGGGAGCGCCCGCCGGGCGTCGGGTTCGCGCGCGAGTGTCGGGGCACTCGCGCAGCGACCCGACACTCCTGCGAAGGTCAGCGGACGAGCAGGATCTTGCCGCCGGGCGCCTCGGCGCCGCCCATGAGGGCGTGCGCCTCGTTCGCGTGCGTCAGCCGCAGCTTCGCGCCGATGACCGGGGCGATCTCGCCGTCCGCGAGCAGCGGCCACAGCTCGCGGCGCACCTCGTCGATGACGTCGGCCTTGCCGCCGCGCCCGTTGTGCGGCCGCGCCCGCAGCGTCATGGCGCGCAGCGTGACGCGCCGCTGCATGAGGGCGCGCAGGTCGATCTCCGCCTTCGTGCCGCCCTGCGCGGCGATGACGGTGAGCGTGCCGTCGAGCGCGAGCGCCGCGACGTTGCGCGCGAGGTACTCGCCGCCCACGACGTCGAGGATCAGCTCGGCGCCGTGCCCGTCGGTGGCGGCATGGACGACCGCCTCGAAGTCCTCCGAGCGGTAGTCGATCGCGATCTCCGCGCCCAGGCTGTGGACGAGCTCGTGGTGACGCTCGCTCGCCGTCGTCGCGACCCGGTAGCCGCGCGCCGTGAGCACCTGGATCGCCATCGAGCCGACGCCGCCGCTGCCGCCGTGCACGAGCGCGAGCCCGTCGAGCGCGGGGGCGGGCGCATCCCGGATCGCGGTCCAGACCGTGCAGACGGCCTCGGGCAGCGCCGCCGCGTCCTCGAGCGAGACCCCGGTCGGCACCGGGAGCAGCTGGGTGGCGGGCACCGCGACCCGCTCGGCGTACCCGCCGCCCGCGAGCAGCGCGCACACCTCGTCGCCGACCGCCCAGCCCTCGACGCCGTCGCCGACGTGGACGATCGTGCCCGAGCACTCGAGCCCGATGACGTCCGACTCCCCGAGCGGCGGCGGGTAGTGGCCGGCCGCCTGCATGAGGTCGGCGCGGTTGACGGCCGTCGCGACGACCTCGACGACCACCTCGCCGTGCCCCGCGACCGGGTCGGGCGCATCCGTCCACTCGAGCGGGGCGCCCGGCCCCTGCTGCTGCATCGCCTTCACGTCTCGCTCCCGTCCTCGTGGCCCAACCCTAGGAGCCGGGCCTGTGCGGCAGGTGGCGGCGGTGCGGCGAGGGCGCGCTCAGCTCGCGAGCACCGCCTCGATCGTGGTGATCGTGGCGAACCGGCCCGACAGCGCGGCCGCCGTGCGCGCGATGACGTCGGCGGCGGGCAGCGTGCCGGAGCCGTCGTGGAGGGCGAGCGGATGCGTCGCGGTGGCGTCGAGCACGACCTCGACGTCGTAGCCGAGGTCGCTGCCGACGCGCGCGGTCGTCTCGACGCACTGCTCGGTGCGGATGCCCGCGAGCCGCAGCCTGCGGACGCCCGCCTGCACGAGCCGACGCTCGAGATCGGTGGTCGTGAACGCGTTGTGGCTCGACTTCACGACGACCGGCTCGTCGGGCAGCGGCTCGAGGCCCTCCTGCAGGCGCACGAGTCCGCTCGTCGGGTCGAACGCGCCTCCCGAGCCTGGCTCGGCGTGCAGCACCCAGATCACGGCGTCGCCGGCACCGCGCGCGTGCTCGACGAGGCGAGCGGCATCGGCGGCGATGCCGGGGTTCGAGATGTCGGCCCACGACGGCTGGTCGCGGAAGGAGTCCTGCACGTCGATGACGAGGAGCGCGGTGGTCACCGACCCAGTCTGCGTGCTCGTCGGCCGCGGCGCCCAGCCCCGAACCGGCCAACCACACGCAAGATCGCGCCAGGCGGACGGAGCCGCGAGCGACCCGTCGCGGCCGGCGATGGCGAGGAGTACGGTCTGCGCATGGACGCGGATCCGGTCGCCTCGAACCCCCACCTCTACGCCGTGCTGTTCGAGAACGAGCGCGTCCGCGTGCTGGAGTACCGCGACGAGCCGGGCGAGCGGAGCACCCCGCACCGGCACCCCGACAGCGTGATGGTGACGCTCAGCGCCTTCGACCGGCGGCTCGCCTCGGGCGACCGGCAGATCGACCTCTCGCTGCCGTCGGGCGCCGCCCGCTGGCTCGCAGCCCAGACCCACACGGGCGAGAACATCGGCACGACGCCGACGCACGCGATCTTCGTCGAGCTCAAGGAGCCGCAGCCTGCGGATGCGGCCGCGCGCACGCCTGCGGGCCCTGCCCCGCTGGGACCGGTGTGACCGACGCGGCACACCCGCGCATCCTCGCCGACACGGTCGTCCTGGCCGCCGCTGCCGCCGACCCGGTCGAGCGCGGGGCGGTCTGGCGGTTGGAGGAGCCCGAGCGGCACCTCGACGCGAACGTCGTCGCGCTGCCGCCGGGCGAGCGCATCGACGAGCACGTCGGGCCCGAGGAGGACGTGCTGCTGCACGTGCTCGCCGGGTCCGGGACGCTCCGCTCGGGCACGGAGGTGCTCGCGCTCGCCGTCGGCGGGATCGTCTGGCTGCCGCGGCGCTCGCGCCGCGAGATCACGGCGAGTGCGGAGGGCCTCCGCTACCTCTCGGTGCACCGCCGGAAGCCGGGCCTGCGGATCGGCGGTCGCGGGCTCTGAGCAGCACGGCATCGCCCACCGCGAGGCCGATGGCCACGCCGACGATGTCGGCGACCGCATCCCAGGGATCGCCCGAGCGCTCGGCGAGCACGAGGTGCTGCACGACCTCGGACACGACCGCATGGATGATGAGCAGCGGCGCGAGCACGACGGGCCGGATGCCCGCGAGCAGGCCGAGCAGCGCCGGCGCGAGGAACATCGCGGCATGCGCGACCTTGTCGACGCCGGGGAGGCCGCCGCCGGACGGCGCACGCGGGGCGTAGAGCCCGAGGAGCTGCACGACGATCGCGAGCGCGAAGAGCACGAGCCAGCCGCGGCGACCGATCCATCCCATGCGTCGATCGTCGCACCTCGTTGCTCGTTCCCCGTCGCCGGGAGCACGACGCAAGCCCCCGCCCCCGCTTGCGGCACCCCTGGGCCGTCCGCGCGCCGTCGGCCGATCGATCAGCCGGCCGGGCTTGCGTTGTGCCCGGGGCTGGCACGGCACGCGTCACGCGCTGGGATACTCGTCGCGATGAAGGCGCACGAGACGGTGATGAGCTGGGTGACGGCCGAGCTGCAGAGCGGCCGGCTGTCGATCGGCGACCACCTGCCCGGCGAGCGCGCGCTCGCCGAGACGCTGCACGTCTCGCGCGGCTCGCTCCGCGAGGCGCTGCGGGTGCTCGAGGCGCTCGGCACGATCCGCACGTCGACCGGCTCAGGGCCGAGGTCGGGCACGATCATCACCGCCGCGCCCGAGCAGGCGCTCGCGCTCGCGCTCGACATGCAGCTCGCGACCCGGCACGTCGAGCACGCGCACATGTACGAGGTGCGGCTGCTGCTCGAGACGTGGGCGGCCGAGCACGCGCACGCGGGCGGCGACCAGGGCGCCGCCGCGAAGCTGCTCGAGCGCATGGATGAGCCCGACCTGCCCGTCGAGGAGTTCCTGCAGCTCGACGCGGCCTTCCACGTAGAGCTGTCGCGCGCGGCCGGCAACCCGCTGATCAGCACCCTCATGGATGCGCTGCGCACGTCGATCGCCGATCACACGCTCGCGCGCGCCCGGTCGCTCCCCGACTGGACGGCGACCGCCGCGCGCCTGCGCTCCGAGCACCACGGCATCCTCGAGCGCGTGCGCGCTGGCGACCGAGACGGCGCCGCCGGGCTCCTCCGCGACCACATCGAGGGCTACTACGGCGAGACCGCCGACGTCGAGGACGGCGTGCCGCTGCCCTGACCGCGCTCCGGTCCCTTGACCGGGTCGACCATCGACGGCTATCGTTCGTGTGGTCCGACCACATCGACGAGGATCGAGCCATGAAGCGTCAGCTGCCCAAGATCAGTGAGCTCACCGAGCTCATGCAGTTCAAGAAGCCCGAGCTCGACGGACGCAAGCGGCGGCTCGACGCGGCGCTCACGATCGGCGATCTGCGCGCGATCGCGAAGCGGCGCACGCCCGCTGCCGCGTTCGACTACACGGACGGCGCGGCCGACGGCGAGCTCTCGCTGCACCGCGCGCGGCAGGCGTTCGAGGACGTCGAGCTGCACCCCGACATCCTGCGCCCGGCCGCGCACGTCGACACCTCGACGACCGTGCTCGGCGGACCGAGCGCGCTGCCGTTCGGCATCGCGCCCACCGGGTTCACGCGCCTCATGCAGACCGAGGGCGAGACGGCCGGCGCGGGCGCGGCGGGGGCCGCGGGCATCCCGTTCACGCTCTCGACCCTCGGCACGACGACGATCGAGGACGTCAAGGCGGCCAACCCGGCCGGCCGCAACTGGTTCCAGCTCTACGTCATGCGCCAGCGCGAGCTCTCCTACGGGCTCGTCGAGCGCGCGGCAGCGGCCGGCTACGACACCCTCATGTTCACCGTCGACACGCCCATCGCCGGCGCGCGCCTGCGCGACAAGCGCAACGGCTTCTCGATCCCGCCGCAGCTGTCGGTGAAGACGATCGCCAACGCCATCCCCCGGCCGTGGTGGTGGTTCGACTTCCTGACGACGCCGAAGCTCGAGTTCGCGTCGTTCTCGACGACCGGCGGCACCGTCGGCGAGCTGCTGAACGCCGCGATGGACCCGACCATCTCGTACGACGACCTCGACGTCATCCGCGGCATGTGGCCGGGCAAGCTCGTCGTCAAGGGCGTGCAGAACGTGGCGGACGCTGTGCGGCTCATCGACGGCGGCGTCGACGGCATCGTGCTGTCGAACCACGGCGGCCGCCAGCTCGACCGCGCGCCGGTGCCGTTCCACCTGATGCCGCAGGTCGTGCGCGAGGTGGGCAAGGATGCGACCGTCATGGTCGACACCGGCATCATGCACGGCTCCGACATCGTGGCCTCGATCGCGCTCGGCGCGGACTTCACGCTCATCGGCCGCGCCTACCTGTACGGGCTGATGGCTGGCGGCCGCCAGGGCGTCGACCGCACGATCGCGATCCTGCGCGGCGAGATCGAGCGCACGATGACGCTGCTCGGCGTCTCGTCGCTCGAGGAGCTCGAGCCGCGCCACGTGACGCAGCTCACGCGCCTCACGCCACTCGGCGGCGCCCCGGCCGCCGCGGAGCGCACCGCCCGCTGACCGCCCGCGCCTGTTGAGGGTTTGCGTCCCAGTCGAGGGCAACTCGGACGCGAAGGCTCAACAGGCGGTGGGTCAGAGGCGGGCGGCCGCCTGCATGAGGTGCGGGCCGGCGTTCCAGCCGGCGACGCCGGTCAGTCGGCCGGATGCGTCGGCGAAGTCGGTGAGGAGGCCCCCGCTCGCGAGCTCGTCGCTCGTCTCGCGCGCGTCGATGCCGCGCACGCCGCGAGCGCCGATCACCGCGCCGTAGGCCATCAGCGAGAAGCCGGTCGTCGGCGCCCAGGCGCCCGGGTCGTGGCCGAGCCCGAGGTCGTGCAGCAGGGCGCGCGCGGCATGTGCGCCCTGCGCGGTCGCGGCATCCCAGTGGTCGACGCGCACGCGGCCGAGCGGCAGCTCGGGGGCCGCCACGCTGCCCGCCGCGTAGACGCCGGGCGCTGCCGGCACGCGGAAGCGGTCGTCGACCGGGATCGCGCCGTCGAAGCCTGCCCACGCGGCGTCGGGCTGCGAACCCACGGCGACCACCAGCGCATCGCCAGCGATCTCGCTGCCGTCGTCGAGCTGCACGACCACGGCGTCGTCGCGCCCCGGGATGTCCGCCGAGCGGATCGCGACGACCCGCGCGCCGAGCCGCGCGTCGACGCGCTCCGCGTGCAGGGCCGCGAGCCGCGCCGAGATGTCGGCTCCGACCGCCTCGCGCAGCGGCAGCCGCGAGCGCCCGATGAGCGTGACCCGGGCGCCCGCGCCGACGTAGTGGCTCGCGACCTCCGCCCCGATGAAGCCGGCGCCGAGCACCACGATGCTCGCCCCCGCGAGCTCGGGCACCGCGCTCCGCAGCCGCTCGGCATCCGCCGCGCTGTGCAGCGCGTGCTGCCGCACGGCCCCGTCGATCGCGATGGCGTCGTCGAGCCGGCGCGGCACGCTGCCCGACGCGAGCACGAGCGCATCCGCCTGCAGCTCGCGCCCGTCATCGAGCACGACCGCGCGCGTCGACGCGTCGATCCGCACGGCGCGCGCGTCGACGACCTCGACGTCGGCCACCGACGGCAGCGCGATCTGCGCTCCCGTCAGGAGGCCCGGCAGCACCCCGGTGTCGACGAGCGTGCGGTTGATGGCCGGTCCGCCCTCGCCGTTGACGAGCCGGATGCGGCCGGCGAACCCCTCGCTCCGCAGCGTGCGGGCGCAGCTGTGCCCCGCCGCCCCAGCGCCGACGATCACCACGTCGTGCTCGATCGAATTCATCCGCTCCACCCTCTCGTCGCGCCTTGCACGCATACCCCCCTGGGGTATATCGTTCACCGTATCAGCACCGAGCAGCAGCGCTCGGGGCCCCTAGCTCGGAGGCGAACATGGCAACCACCCAGTACCAGGTGACCGGGATGACCTGCGGACACTGCGAGATGTCGATCCGCGAGGAGGTCGGCCAGATCGAGGGCGTCTCCGAGATCCAGGTCAGCTCGACCGACGGCCACCTCGCCGTCACCACCGCGGGCGCGCCCGTCGACGACGCCGCGGTCTTCGCCGCCGTCGAAGAGGCCGGCTACGAGGCCCGCGTCGCCTGAACACCCGGCGGCCACCCGGCTGCCCGCGGCATCCGCGACCCCCAGCTCCACCCGCGCATCCCGATCGACCCGCGCATCCCGATGAAGAGGAACCGATGAACACGCCAGCCCGCCTCAGCCTCTACGGCCTCGGCCTCGTCGCCGCGTTCGGCACGGCATTCCTCGTCTCCGGCGCGGTCGTGCCCGAAGCCGTCGTGGCCGACCGCATCGCGGCGACCGAGGACGGTCACGGCGGGCACGAGGACGCTGCGGCCGCCGCCCCCGAGGCGGCCGGCGCGGCGCTCCCCGGCCTGTCGCTCGAGGCGGACGGCTACAGCCTCAGCCCGGTCGCGGCGCCCGCCACGGTGGGCGAGGAGGGTGAGCTCGCCTTCACGGTGCTCGACCCGAACGGCGACCCGCTGCGCGAGTACACCGAGGAGCACGAGAAGGACCTGCACCTCATCGTCGTGCGGTCGGACGGCAGCGAGTTCCGCCACGTCCACCCCGAGATCGACGACGCGGGCGAGTGGACGATCCCGTGGAGCTGGGACGAGGCGGGCACCTACCGGGTCTTCACCGACTTCACCCCGGGCAGCGCCGAGGCCGGTGTCACCCTGACCCGCACGATCAGCGTCGAGGGCGACTTCGCCCCGGTCGCGGTCGAGGACGAGGTGCGCGAGGCCACGGCCGGTGACTTCGACGTGACGCTCTCGGGCGATCTCGCCGCGGGCGGCAGCTCGACGCTCAGCCTCGAGGTGAGCCGCGACGGCGAGCCCGTGACGACGATGGAGCCCTACCTCGGCGCCTTCGGCCACCTGGTCGCGCTCCGCGACGGCGACCTCGCCTACCTGCACGTGCACCCCGAGGGTGCTGAGCCCGAGCCGGGCCAGGTCTCCGGACCCACCGTCGAGTTCGCCACCGAGGCGCCGACCGCCGGACGCTACCTGCTCTACTTCGACTTCCAGGTGAACGGCGAGGTCCACTCGGCCGCATTCGTCCTCAGCACCTCGGGCGAGGCCACGGCCGCGACCGAGGCGCCCGCCGAGACCGGCGCTCCCGCCGAGAGCCCCGCCCCCGCTGACGACGGCCACGACGACAGCCACTGAGCTGTCCGGGCCCCACGCACTCCACGAGAAGGATCAGCACCATGACGACATCCGAGGTCACGACCGAGCGGCCGGCGAGCACCTACGAGCTCGAGATCGGCGGCATGACGTGCTCGTCGTGCGCCATGCGCATCGAGAAGAAGCTCAACAAGCTCGACGGCGTCGCAGCCTCGGTGAACTACGCCACCGAGAAGGCGAAGGTCACGGCGCCCGAGGACTTCGACCCGGCCCTGCTCATCGCCGAGGTCGAGAAGACCGGCTACACCGCGGTGCTGCCGAAGCCGAAGGCCACGACGCCCGAGGAGGGCGACGACGCGGAGCCTGTCGACCACGAGCTCGTCTCGCTGCGCCACCGCCTCATCGGATCGATCGTGCTCTCGGTGCCCGTCATCCTCATGGCGATGATCCCCGTGCTGCAGTTCACCTACTGGCAGTGGGCGTCGCTCGCGCTCGCGGCCCCGGTGATCATCTGGGCGGCCTGGCCGTTCCACCGCGCGGCGTGGATGAACCTCCGCCACGGCGCGGCGACGATGGACACGCTCGTCTCGGTCGGCACCGGCGCGGCCTTCATCTGGTCGCTCTTCGCCCTCTTCTTCGGCACCGCGGGCGAGCCCGGCATGACCCACGCGTTCGAGCTGTCGATCGCCCCGAGCGACGGCGCCGCCAACATCTACCTCGAGGTCGCCGCCGGCGTGACGATGTTCATCCTCGCCGGCCGCTACTTCGAGAAGCGCTCGAAGCGCCAGGCGGGCGCCGCGCTGCGGGCCCTGCTCGAGCTGGGCGCGAAGGACGTCGCGGTCGTCCGCGGCGGCGCCGAGGTGCGCATCTCGATCGACGACCTGGCGGTCGGCGACGAGTTCGTCGTCCGGCCGGGCGAGAAGATCGCGACCGACGGCGTGATCGTCAGCGGCCACAGCGCGATCGACGCCTCGATGCTCACCGGCGAGTCGGTGCCCGTGGAGGCCGGCCCCGGCGACGCCGTCACCGGTGCGACCGTCAACGCGAGCGGCAGGATCGTCGTCCGCGCGACCCGCGTCGGCTCCGACACCCAGCTGGCGCAGATGGCCAGGCTCGTCGAGGATGCGCAGTCCGGCAAGGCCGAGGTGCAGCGCCTGGCCGACCGCGTCTCGGGCATCTTCGTGCCGATCGCGATCGCGATCGCCGTCGTCGCCCTCGGCGCATGGCTCGGCGCGGGCTTCCCCGCCGCGAGCGCCTTCACCGCCGCCGTCGCCGTCCTCATCATCGCCTGCCCGTGCGCGCTCGGCCTCGCCACCCCGACGGCGCTGCTGGTCGGCACCGGGCGCGGCGCGCAGCTCGGCATCCTCATCAAGGGACCGGAGGTGCTGGAGTCGACGCGCAAGGTCAACACGATCGTGCTCGACAAGACCGGCACCGTCACGAGCGGCCGGATGACGCTCGTCGACGTGGCCACCGTGCCCGGCACCGACCGCCGCGAGCTGCTCCGCCTGGCCGGCGCGATCGAGGACGCCTCGGAGCACCCCATCGCCCAGGCGATCGCGAAGGGCGCCTCCGAGGAGCTCGAGATCGACCTGCCGGAGGTCGAGGGCTTCCGCAACGTCGAGGGCAAGGGCGTCAGCGGGGTCGTCGACGGGCGCGCGCTCGTCGTCGGCCGGCAGTCGCTGCTCGACGACTGGTCGATCGCCGCGGACGGCGAGCTGCAGCGCCGCAAGGAGGCAGCGGAGCACGACGGCAAGACCGCGGTGCTCGTGGCCTGGGACGGCGAGATCCGCGGACTGCTCGTGGTCGCCGACACCGTCAAGCCGACGAGCGCCGAGGCCATCCGGCAGTTCCGCGAGATCGGCCTCACGCCGATCCTCCTCACCGGCGACAACGAGACCGTGGCCAAGCGCATCGCCGCCGAGGTCGGCATCGACCAGGTGATCGCCGAGGTGCTGCCCAGCGACAAGGCCGACGTGGTCTCGCGGCTGCAGGCCGAGGGCAAGGTCGTCGCGATGGTCGGCGACGGCGTCAACGACGCCGCGGCGCTCGCGCAGGCCGACCTGGGCCTCGCCATGGGCACCGGCACCGACGCGGCGATCGAGGCCTCCGACATCACCCTGGTGCGCGGCGACCTGCGCAGCGCGGCCGACTCCATCCGGCTCGCGCGGCGCACGCTCGGCACCATCAAGGGCAACCTGTTCTGGGCCTTCGCCTACAACGTGCTGGCCATCCCGCTCGCGGCGCTCGGCCTGCTCAACCCCATGCTCGCCGGCGCGGCGATGGCGTTCTCCAGCGTCTTCGTCGTCGGCAACAGCCTCCGCCTCCGCTCCTTCAAGAGTCGCGCGGTGGATACCCAGTCGTCCGTTCCCGTCACTGCGTAGTGCCCGGCGACGACGCCTGTCCTCCCCCACCCCGAAAGGAACACCACCATGTGCGAAGCCCACAACCACGCAGCGACCGACACGGCCACCGACGCGGCAGCTGAGGAGACCACCGCTGCGGAGACCACCGCCCACGACCACGGCGCCCACGACCACGCGGCGCACGACCACGGCTCGCACGACCACGGCGCCCATGACCACGGCACGGATGGCGGCGCGCACCACCACGACGTCGCGGCCGTGGAGTCCGAGACCGCCGAGTGCCTCGTGATGCGCGGCAACTACGTCAACAAGGCCGACGCCGAGGCCGCCGGCCTGGTGCGCGAGCACGAGGGCACGAAGTACTACCTCTGCTGCGCCGCCTGCGGACCGCTCTTCGACGCAGCCCCCGAGAAGTACGCGGCGGCTGCCGCCTAACCGGCGCCCGACGCCAGCAGAGGCGCCGCCCCGATCGGGGCGGCGCCTCTGCTCTGTCGTGCCGGGTGCCTAGGCGTCGCTGCGCACCGGGTCGGCCAGCGCGGCGAAGGGGATGACCACCCACGCCTTGCGCAGCGTCTCGTGCACGACCCAGCGGCCCTTCCAGCCCTCGGGCGTCACGAAGAGCGAGCCGGCCTGCACCTCGAAGCTCGAGCCGTCCTCCTCGAAGATCGTCGCCCGGCCCGAGACGATCTGGCACATCTCGTGGTACTCCGGGCGCGTGCTGCTGAACGCGCCGGGGGTGACCTCCCAGACGCCCGAGCGGATGCCCTCGGCCGACTCCCACACGGTGCGGGAGGACTCGGTCTGGCCGGGCTCCTCCGCGGTCGCCTTGTCGTGGTGCTCGCCGGCGTCGGTCGTGACGACATCGGTGATGTGGATGGACTTCGGCATCGCTGCACGCTCCTCGTTGCGCCGGTGCGCGCCCTCCTGTGGGGCTGCGCAAAGCCAGTATCGAATGACCCGTTTCGATTGTCAACAATCAACAACCACCTAGTCAGCGAACGAAATCGCGCGTACGCTGAAATTGTCTACAATCCATCGGCGTCGGGCCATCCGCACCCGTCCCGAAGTCGGGAGCTCGCATGAACGGCGTCCAGACCCTCTCGGTCATCAACAGCCGCCCCACCGCGGTGGTCATCGCCGACCAGCTGCGCGAGGGCATCATCGACGGCGCGTTCTCGCCCGGCGACCAGATCAACGAGGCGCAGGTGGCGAGCCAGCTCAACGTCTCGCGCGGCCCGGTCCGGGAAGCGCTGCACCGCCTGGTGCAGGAGGGACTGCTGCTGTCACGCCCGAACCGCGGCGTCTTCGTGCAGGAGCTCACCATCCGCGACGTCAGCGAGATCTACGAGTCGCGCGAGGTGATCGAGTGCGCCGCCGCAGAGATCCTCCTGCAGCGCAGCGCCGAGGAGCGCGAGGTGACGGCCGAGCGCCTGGATGCCGTCGTCGATCGGATGCAGGTCGCGCTCGAAGCCGGAGACTGGTCGCGGCTCGGCCGCATCGACCTCGACTTCCACACCCTGCTCGTGACCGACGCAGGCAACAGCCGCCTCGTGCGGGCATACGCCACGCTCGCCACCGAGGCGCTCATCTGCCTGACGCACTTCCCGGGCGCGTACCCGAAGCCGGAGCGCGTGCTCCCGGGCCACCGGGAGATCGTCGAGCAGCTGCGGGACGGCGACATGGAGGTGCTCCACCGCACCCTGCACCGCCACCTCTCCCCCAGCAGCGCTGCGACACACGACCACGACCACGACGGCGCGCTGCGGCACGGCCGCGACGAGGCGCACGCAGCCGTGTAGTGGCCCGCTACGCCGCCGTGTAGCCGCCGTCGATCGGCAGCACGGCGCCGGTGATGTACGAGGATGCCGGCGAGCCGAGGAAGTAGATGGCCTCGGCGACCTCCTCGGGGCGTGCGAGCCGGCGCATGGGGATCGTGGCGGCCCGCTGCGCGCGGTACGCCTCCGGGTCCTCCCTCCGCTGGAACGACGCCTCGATCACCGGCGTCTCGGTGAGGCCCGGAGCCGCGACGTTGACGCGGATGTTCTGGGGCGCGAGCTCGATCGCGGCGCCCTTGCCGAGCATGATGAGCCCGCCCTTCGCCGCGGTGTACATCACCTGCCCGGGGATGCCGACGATGCCGAGCCTCGAGCTCACGAGCACGATCTGCCCGCCGCCGTCCCGCATCGCCGGCACCGCGTGCTTCAGCACCGCGAACACGCTCAGCACGTTCGCGTCGAGCAGCTGGGCGGCGCGGTCGAGCGCCATGTCGACGAGCTCGCCGTCGGCCTGCAGCCCGTGGCAGGCGACGACCGTGTCGAGCGGTCCGAGCTCGTCGACGGCCTCCGCGACGAGCCGCGCGACGAACCCCTCGTCGCCGAGGTCGCCCGGGAGGTAGCGCTCGCCCTCCCGCAGGGTCGCCGGCGGCGCTTCGCGGCGGCCGGTGAGGAAGACGCGCGCGCCCGCCGCGCGGAAGCGCTCCGCGACCGCCTCGCCGATCCCGCTCGAGGCGCCGGTGATGAGCACGGTGAGCGCCGCGGCGGCGCTCATGCGCGCGCCTCGCAGACCAGCTGCACCTCGACCGGGCTGTTCCGCGGCAGGCCGGCCACGCCGATCGCGGTGCGCGCGTGCCGGCCGTGCTCGCCGAGCACCTGGACGAGCAGCTCGCTGCCCGCATCCGCCACCCGCGACTGCTCGCCGAAGCCGGGCGCGCTCAGCACGAACACGAGCATCTGCACGATGCGCACGCGCTCGATGCCGCCGAGGGCGCTCGCCGCGACGGCGAGCGCGTTGAGCGTCGCCTGCGCCATGAGCTCGCGCGCCGCGTCGACCTCGACGGTGTCGCCCACGACCCCGGCGAGCGGCAACACCCCGTCGCGGTACGGCAGCTGCCCCGAGATGTAGACCGAGCCGTCGCGCGACGCCCGCCAGTTGATGTACTTCGGATCGTCGGCGATGACGGGCAGCTCGAGGCCGAGCGCCGCGAGCGCCGCGGCGGGGTCGGTCTCGGTGTCGGTCAGGGTGTGGGTGCCCGTGTGGATGCCCGTGTGGACACCCGTGTGGATGCCCGTGCGGGCGTCTGCGTCGCTCATCGGTCGTGCCTCTCCATCATCAGTTCAGCTGTCCTTGCGCGTCGACGGTCCAGGTCCCGAGCAGCTCGCCGGCGCGGTTCGCGATGATGAGCTGCTCGAAGCTGTTGACGACCGGGCAGACGTGGTGCGGGACGATCACGATGCGCTCGCCGACCGCCGGTCGCGCGCCGCCCTCCGGCAGCTGCAGGTAGCCGTGATACTCGTTGAGCCGCAGCAGGTAGCCGTCGTAGTCGGGCACCTGCCCGTAGCCGCGCTCGGGATTGCCCTCCCGCGCGAGCGCCTTCGTGCCGGCGTCGACGACGACGTGGGGGTGCCCCTGGTCGCTGACCACGGTCGTCGCGACGAACAGGCCGATGTCGTCGGCGCTGCAGTCGCCGATCCGCAGGTTGTCGAAGTCGTTGAACACGTACTCGCCCGGCCGGATCTCGGTGATGACCGGATCGGTGCTGAGCGCAGCGGTGGGCGTGGAGCCGGCGCTGACCGTCTGCGCCTCGATGCCGTGCTCGGCGAGCGATGCGACCGCCGTCCGAAGCGCAAGCGCCTGGTCGCGCGCCGCGGCCTCGGGCGCGCCGACGCTGCCGCCGTGGCCCGGGTAGGTGAAGACGCCGAGCGGCACGAGGCCGCGCGCCCGGGCGTGCGCCGCGAGCGCGCCTGCCTCGTCGGGCCGCACCCCGGAGCGTCGGGCGCCGCAGTCGATCTCGATGACGACGCCGAGCATGCCGACGAGGTCGCCCATCGCGTCGGCGAGCCGGTCGATCGCCGCGACGCTCTCGGCGCCGACGCTCAGCGACGTCTCCTGCGCCAGGCGCACGAGCCGCTCGGCCTTCATGCCGGTCGCCCAGAGCGGGTAGGCGAGGAAGATGTCGTCGCAGCCCGCCTCGGCGAAGATCTCGGCCTCGCTGAGGTTGCCGGCGGTGAGCCCGATCGCGCCGGCGTCGAGCTGCAGCCTGCCGATCTCGACGCTCTTGTGCGTCTTGACGTGCGGCCGGAGCGCCTTGCGGTGCGCATCCGCGAAGGCCTGCATGCGACGGATGTTCTCCTCGACGACGTCGATGAGCACGACGGGGGCCGGTGTGCTCACGCGATCGCCGAGCGCGGCGAGGACGGCCTGGAACGACTGCATCTGCATCTCCTACGAGCGCTCGCGCGCCGCGAGCATCGGGCCGAGCTGCTGCACAGGGAAGCGGTCGACGGAGCCGTCCGCCTCCAGCACGAGCAGCTCGCTGGCGTTCTGGACGGCGGTGCACGAGTGGGTCGGGATGAGCGGCAGCACCGTGCCGATCGGGTGCAGCGTCGACGCCCCCACGTCGAGGAAGCCGTGGTACTCGTTCACGCGGGTGACGGCGCCGACGCCGCCGGCGATCCGGCCGTAGTGGCCGTCGTCGTCGGCCTCCCGGCCGATCGCCATCGTGCCGACGTCGATGATCTGCGGATTCCCCGGCCCAGCGCTCACGACCGTCGTCGCGACGAAGAGCGCGATCTCGTCCGGGCTGCAGATGCCGTGGTCGCAGTGGTCCATCGAGAAGAAGACGTACTCGCCCGGCCGGATCTCGGTGATCCCGGGCGCGATCGACCACGCGAAGGTCGGCGTGGAGCCGGCGCTGACGATGCGCGGCTCGATGCCGACCTCACGGAGGCCGGAGGCGGCGGCCGCGAGCGCCGCGGTCTGGTCGTGCGCCGCGCCCTCGGCCGCGCCGAGCGCCCAGCCGTGACCGGGGTAGGTGAAGACGCCGGCGACCACCATGCCGCGGTCGACGGCGTACCGGGCGAGGTCGCCGGCTGCGTCGGGCGCGACCCCGGAGCGCCGCCCGCCGCAGTCGAGCTCGATGACGAGCTCGAGCCGATCGACGCCGGCGAGGCCGGTGTCGACCATGGCGTCGACCGCCTCGCGGCTGTCGAGCCCGATCTTCAGGTCGACCGTCTCGAGCAATCGCCGGACGCGTGCCGCCTTCGGCGCCGACAGCCACAGCGGGAACGCCAGGAAGATGTCGTCGACGCCGTCGGCGGCGAAGACCTCGGCCTGATGCAGGTCGCTGACGGTGATGCCGCTCGCGCCGGCCGCCAGCTGCATGCGCCCGATGTCGACCGACTTGTGGGTCTTCACGTGCGGGCGGAGCGCGACGCCGTGGCCGTCGGCGAACGCCTGCATCCGCGCGATGTTCTCGCGCAGCACCTCGCCGAGCACGACCACCGCCGGGGTGTCGAAGGCGTCGCCGTGCTGCCGCACCGCGTCGACGATCCTGTCCATGCCCCTCCTCGGTCGGCTCGGCCAAGGGCCGGGCATCGGCGGACCTAGCCCAGCAGGCTGACGATCACGTTCTTCGGCTCGCTCATCTCCAGCACGGCGCTCGCCACGCCCTCGCGCCCGACGCCCGATCGCTTCGAGCCGCCGAAGGGCATCGAGTCGATGCGGAAGTCGCTCGTCTCGTTGACGAGCACGCTGCCGACGTGCAGCCGATCGACGGCGTGCATCGCGGTGGCCATCGACGCCGTGAAGATGCCCGCCTGCAGCCCGAACTCCGTGTCGTCCACGCGGGCGAGCGCGTCGTCGAGGTCGCTGTAGGCGACGATCGAGACGACCGGCCCGAACACCTCGTCGCGCAGCACCTTCGCGTCGTCGGCGACGTCGAGCAGCACCGTCGGGTCGTAGAACGCGCCGCGGCGCCCGCCGCCGATCGCGAGCGTCGCCCCGTCGGCGATCGCCTCGTCGACCCAGCCCTCGATGCGGCGCGCCTCGCGCTCGGAGATGAGCGGGCCGACGTCGGTCGCGCTGTCGCGCTTCGACCCCACGACGAGCTTCGACGTGCCGTCGACGACGAGGTCGACGAGCTCGCGGTAGCGGCTCTCGTGCACGTAGACGCGCTGCACCGAGAGGCAGTTCTGGCCGGCGACGCCGAAGGCGCCGTCGACGATGCCCGCTGCGGCTGCAGCGACGTCGCCGTCCTCGCACACCACGACCGCGTTGTTGCCGCCGAGCTCCATCAGGATCTTGCGCGCGCCGGCCGCCCGCACGAGCGCGTCGCCCGTGACCGGTCCGCCGGTGAACGAGACGGCGGCCACTCGCGGGTCGCTGACGAGCGCGGTGCCCGCGTCGCGCTCCGAGACGAGCACGGCCATCCGGCCCTTCGGCACGCCCGCGCGCAGCAGGATGTCGAGCAGCGCGAGCGCCGACAGCGGCGTCGCCTTCGCCGGCTTCAGCACCACGGCGTTGCCGGCGATGAGCGCCGGCCCCACCTTGTGCGCGACGAGGTTCATCGGGTCGTTGAACGGCGTGATCGCCGCGATCACCCCGAGCGGCGCCCGGCGGTTCCAGCCGAAGCGGCCGGCCCCGCGCGGGGTGTCGGCGAGCGCGAGCGTCTCGCCCTCGAGCAGGTGACCGGATGCTGCCGAGAGGCGGATGGTCTCCGCCGTGCGCGCGGCCTCCCGCGTCGCCTCGGTGATGGTCTTGCTGCTCTCGGCCGAGATGATGCGCGCGAGCCGCGCCGACTCCTCGCGGATGAGGGCGGCCGCCCGCTCGAGCGCCTCGCGCCGCTCCCACAGCTCCCAGTCGTCCTCGCGGAGGCTGCGCTGCACGCCGGCGATCGCGCGCTCCATCGTCGCGGTGTCGCCGACGTGGACGCGAGCGATGAGCGCGTCGTCCTCGGGATCGGTGACGCCCAGCGAGAGGTCGTCCGTGATCCATGCGCCGTCGACATACCCCCCGCCCGGGATGCCCAGGGCATCGAGCCCCGCATCCCTGTCCATCACGCTGATCGCCTCACCGACGTTGCCTGCACCCATCGTTCGCATCCTCCTCGACGCTTCCTCTCAGCTCAGCTGAACTTGTCCTGCAGGCCGTAGTAGGCGCCTCCTGCGCGGAGGTGCAGCCACGGCTCTCCGAAGTACCCGGGGATCCAGGGGTTCTTGAGGTCGCGCCAGATGTTGGCCTCGGGGTTGCCCGAGATGACGTCGACCATGACCTTGCCCATGTAGTTGGCCATCTGCACGCCGTGGCCCGAGTAGTTCAGCGAGTAGTGGATGCCCTTGTGCTCGCCCGCGTGGACCATCTGGTCCATCGAGATGTCGACGAGGCCGCCCCACATGTAGTCGATCCGCGCGTCGCGCGTCTGCGGGAAGATGTGGTGCATCGCCTTCTGCAGGATCTCGCCGCTCTTGCGGTCCTGCGACGGGTCGGAGAGCGCGAAGCGCGCGCGGCCGCCGAAGAGCAGGCGGTTGTCGGGCGTGATCCGGAAGTAGTAGATGAAGTTCTTGCTGTCGGACGCCATGCGCCGGTTCGGCAGCAGCTCGTCGACGACCGCCTGCGGCAGAGGCTCGGTGACCACGATGAAGCTGCCGACGGGGATGATGCGGCGCTGCTGCCAGCCGAAGGGCTTGCCCGTGTAGCCGCTCGTGCCAAGCACGACGTTGCCGGCGCGGACGGTGCCGCGCGTCGTCTTCAGGTCGTGGATCGTGGTGTCGCCGATGCGCTCGACGTCGACGACCTCTGCGCGCTCGTGGATGGTGGCGCCGGCGTCGACGGCGAGGCCCGCGAGGGCGTGGCCGAACTTGCCGACGTGCATGCCCGCGCCGAGCGGGTCGACGAGGGCGCCGTGGTAGACGTCGGAGCCGATCTCCTTGCGGATGTTGGCACGGTCGACGAGCTCGACGGGCTGGCCCACGAGCCGCTTGAGCGCCTCCGCGGTGTGCCGCATGCCCTCGAAGTGCGAGGCCTTCCAGGCGAGGTTCATCTTGCCGGAGCGCTCGTAGTCGACGTCGAGGTCGTGGTCCTTGACGAGGTTCTCGATGAGGTCGATCGCCTTGTTGTACTCCTGGAAGTACCCGATGGCTCGCTGCTCGCCGTAGCGCTTCATCGCGCTGCGGAAGCCGATCGCGAGGCCGGTGGTGGCCATGCCGCCGTTGCGGCCCGACGCGCCCCAGTTGACGGTGTTCGCCTCGAGCAGCGCGACGGACTTGCCCGCCTTCGCCGCGTGGTAGGCCGTCGAGAGCCCGGTGAAGCCGCCGCCGACGACCGCGACGTCCACCTCCTTGGGGATCGGGGTGCTGCTGTAGTCACCGCTCGGCGTGGAGGTGTCGAGCCAGTAGGAGTGCATCTTCACGGGGGTCTCCGTCGTTTGTCTTGGTGCGTGGGTGCGTGTGAGGGACCGGGCGGGGCGCGGAGCGCGCCCCGCCCGGTCGTGCCCGCTACTCGGCGGGTCGGGTGAACTCGGTGATCAGGCGACGCTCGAGCGGGTCGCGAGCGATGTCGACCCACGTGCCGGCCTCGCCCTGGACGACGCGGTCGTGCGCGATCGGCACTGCTGCGCCGAGCTGCATGATCGCGGCCTCGATGTCCATGGTCGCCTGCTGGCGGTCGTCGCCGACCGGGAGCGGCTGGCCAGCCGCGACGAGCTCGTCGACCGACGGGTCGCAGAGCCGGGCGATGTTGAAGCCGCCCTCGCAGGTGAAGTCCGCGGCCTCGAACGACAGCGGGTCACCCGTGTCGAGCAGCACGTTGCGCGACATGATCGCGGAGTCGAAGCCGCCGGAGAGCAGCTCGTCCTCCATGTTGATGTACTCGCGCACGTCCTGCGTCACCACGAAGCCGGCGGCCTCGAGCTGCTCCTCGAGCCGCACCGCGATCTCGGGCAGCTCCGCGCGGTCGGTGTAGGCCGCGAGGACGATCTCGACGCCCTCCACGTCGGCGGGCTCCGTGGTCGGCTCGACGTCGCCGCGGAGGTCTGCCGCCCACGGGATGGCCGGGCCGATCAGGCCCTCCGCCACGTCGGCGCGGCCCTCGTAGATCGTGTCGACGATGACCTGCGGGTCGATGGCCGCGTAGGCCGCGGCGCGCACCGCCGGGTCGGCGAACGGTCCGCTCTCGGTGTTGAGGGCGAGGTACGTGGTGCGCGACTGCTGCACCTCGAAGGCCATCGTCTCGTCGAGCAGGCCGGCCTGCGAGACGGGGATCGTCTCGGCGACGTCGGCCTCGCCGGAGCGGAGCGCTGCGGCGCGGGCTGCGCCGTCGGGCACGAAGGAGACGTCGATGCCGGCGGCCTGGGCCGTCTCGCCCCAGTAGTCCTCGTACCGGTCGAGCGTCGCGGTGGTCGTGCCGCTGAGCTCGGTGAGCTCGAACGGCCCAGTGCCGGTGCCGATCGGGCTCACGGTGCCGTCGTCGCCGTAGGCGGCATCCGAGAAGATCGAGAGCTGTGCGCTCGCGAGCCGGTTGACGAGCAGCGGGTCGGGCACGTCGGTCGTGATGGTCACCTCGAAGTCACCCGTGGCGGAGGCGTCGAGCTCGACGCCCCTGAGCACGCGCGGCACCGGGTCGGCCGCGGCCGCCTGGTCGAGGCTGTTCTCGACCGCGGCGGCGTCGAGCGCCGCACCGTCGTGGAAGGTGACGCCCTCGCGGATCGTGAACACCCAGGTGAGGTCGTCGGTCTGCTCCCACTCGGTCGCCAGCAGCGGCTCGATCTCGAGGTCCTCGTTGAGCCGCACGAGCGACTCCGCGGTGCTCCAGCGGCTGAGCTTCGTGGCGTCGTCGCTGAACGGGCTGAGCGCGGTCTGCGGCGGCTGGAGCATCGCCAGCCGGATGCGCTGGTCGCTGCCCTCGCCGCTGCCCCCGCCCTCGCTGCTGGCGGGATCCGCACCGCCACCGGCACAGCCGGCCAGGAGGAGCGCTGCCGACGCCGTGAGGGCGACGGCGGCCCCGACCCTGCGCCTGAGTGTCTTGCTCATGATGGTGTTCCCTTTCATTGCCATGCGGAGGTCGTGCGGGGTCAGGCGATGCCGAGGGCGCGGTTGACCTCGTCGAGCGAGGTCATGCGCACCGCGCCGTAGGCGGGCAGGTCGGGGTCGTAGCCGCGGTCGAGGAACACCTTGTTGGTGAAGCCGAGCTTGGCCATGGGGATGTGGTCGTAGAGCTGGTGCGACGAGATGTGGAGGAACTCCGACGGCTTCGCGTCGAGCTGCCGCAGCATGTGGTCGAAGGCCTGGACGCGCGGCTTGTAGGCGCCGGTCTGCTCCGCGGTGATCACCGCGTGGAAGGGCGCGCCGAGGCGGGGGATGAAGGTGTTCAGGTGCCGGTCGTCGGCGTTCGAGAGCGCGACGAGCGGGAAGTGCTCGGCCATCTTGGCGAGCGGCTCGGGCACGTCGGGGTGCGCGCCCCACTCGAGCACGTCGCGCTGGATCGCGGCGACGTCCTCGTCGCGGGCCTCGATGCCGTAGCGCTCGCAGATGCGGCGGAAGGAGCGCTCGAGCACCTCGTCGTAGGGGCGGTACTCGAGGACCTCGTCGTAGCGGATGAAGCTGAAGTCGGCGAAGAAGGGCTCGAGCTGGTCGGCCGGCAGGCGGTCCTTGACGATCGGCTCGACCGTCTTGCGCATCTCGAAGTAGATGAGCGTGCCGATGACGTCGAAGGAGATGTACTTCGGACGAGGGAGTTCGATGGACATGTGCGCCTTTCGGTGGTGGTGCGGGACGGCTATCGGGTGACCGACGTGACGTCGGTCGTGGGCGGGACGCTGGTGGTGGGGAGGGCCGTGGGGATGAGGCCCGTGCGCTGGTCCGTGATGTTGCGCAGCGGCTTCCGGCGGCGGCTGACCTTCGCGCGGCCGCCGCGGAGGTCGATGCTGAGGCTCGAGAGCGAGACGGCGAAGATCGAGAGCAGCATGAGCGCGCCGGCGGGCACGAGCACGACGAGCGGCGCGCGCTCCACGTAGGGCAGGCCCTCGGCGAGCACGAGGCCCCAGTCGGATGCCGGCGGCTGCGGGCCGAGGCCGAGGAACCCGAGCGCGGCGAGGGCGAGCGCGATGCCGGGGAGGCGGAGGCACGCGTGCCGGAAGACGGGCCCGACGACGCTCGGCAGCACGTAGCGCAGCAGCATCCGCACCGGGCCGACGCCGAGCACCGGCGCGATCTTCACGTGCGGCTGCGCCTTCACCTCGGCGACGAGCGCCGCGGTGTGGGCGGCGAGCGGCGCCCAGCTCACGAGCGTGACGGCGACGGCCGCGCCGAACGAGGACGGGCCCATGACGGCGGCGATGATGAGGCCGGCGAGGATCGGCGGCGCGGCGTTCGTGACCTCGATGGGCCCGGCGCCGAGGTTCGGGAAGAGGCCGATGAGCAGGCCGAGCCCGAGGCAGACCGCCGCGACGACGGCGCCGACGCCGATCGTCGAGAGCGCGCCGTGCGAGATGCGGGCGAGCACGTCGCGACCGCTGGCGTCCGCACCGAGCGGGAGCTCCCAGCTCGGCGGCTGCAGCCGGGTGAAGTCGAGCGCGAAGGGATCGCGCGGCAGGCCGGCGAGGATGACGACGAGGAGCAGCACGAGCATCGCGGCCGGGAGCAGGAGCGCCCACTTCGAGCTCGGCGTCTTCGGCACCGCGGCGGGCAGGGAGTTGGAGCGCAGCGCCGGTCCCAGCAGCAGCCGGCGCAGCAGCGTCGCGCCGATGCCGAGCACGACCGCGAGCAGCATGAGCAGGATGACGCCGCCCTGCAGCATCGGGAGGTCCTGCGACTGCGCGGCCGAGAGCGTCGCGCGGCCGATGCCGGGGATCGCGTAGACCTGCTCGATGACGACGGCGCCCGCCGTGATGCCGACGAGGATGAGCGACATCGGCGCGGTCACGCCCGGGAGCGTGCGGCGGATCACCGCGAGGATGATCCGAGCCTTCGAGAACCCGGCGACCTGCCAGGTCGCGACCCAGCGCTCGCTGAACGTGCTCGCGAGCGCGTCGGAGAGCAGGCGTCCGAGGAAGCCGCCGGCCGGCAGGCCCATCGACAGCGCGGGGAGCACGATGTAGTTGATGCCGCGCCAGCCGAAGGGCGGGAACCAGCCGAGCCAGACGGCGAAGACGACGAGCAGCACCGAGGCGAGCAGGAACTCCGGCAGCGCGGTGAAGGCGGCCGCGAGGCCACCGCCCGTGCGGTCGGAGCGGCCGGCGAGGCCGCGGCGGAAGGTGCGGATCGTGAGCAGCGCAGCGAGGATCACCGCGACGACGAGCGCCGCGAGCATCAGCGTGAGCGAGGTGCCCAGCGCCTCGAGCATCACCGGCATGACCGGCTCCTTGGTCGTCCAGGAGACGCCGAAGTCGCCCTGCACCGCCTTGCCGACCCACGCGAAGAACGCGCCGAGCGGACCGGCCTCGAGGCCGAGCTCGCGCCGGATGGCCTCGAGGGCCTCCGGGGTCATCTCACCCTCGGCGTAGCGGGTGCGGAAGACCGAGGCCGCGATGTCGCGGCCGGAGAGCAGCGGCAGGATCCCGAGCAGGAAGATGACGACGAGGATCGTGCCGACGCGGGAGAGCGTCGAGATCAGCGCGGCCTTCGAGCCGCTCGAGAGGGCGGTCCGGCGCTGCGTGCCTCGCAGCGCGGGGACGGCCTGGGTCGAGAGTGCCATTTCGCGTGCCTTCCTAGGCGATCTGCAGGTCAGCGGGCATGACGTGGAGGGTGGGGATGGCGTCGAGCAGCTCCTTGGTGCGCTCGTGCCGCGGATCCGTGAGGACCTCCTTCGTGGAGCGGTCCTCGACGATCTCGCCGCCGTGCATCACGACGGTGCGCTCGCACAGGCTCGCGACCATCGACAGGTCGTGCGAGACGACGACGATGCCGGTGCCCCGCTCCTCTGAGACCTTGCGCAGCAGGGCGACGATCGCCTCGCGCATCGGCAGGTCGAGGCCGCTGACCGGCTCGTCGGCGAGCAGGAAGTCGGGGCGCGTCGCGATGGCCCGGGCGATGGCGAGGCGCTGCGCCTGCCCGCCGGAGAGCTCGTTCGCGCGGCGGTGCATGAACGTCTCGTCGAGGCCCACGGAGTCGAGCGCCTCGCGCACCATCTCGTCGTGGTCGCCCGCGACGCCGAGGCGCACGAGCGGCTCGCGCACGAGCTTCGCGACCGTCATGAGGGGGTCGAGCGTGCTCGCGGGGTCCTGCGGCACGTACTGCACCTTGCGGCGGTACCACTTCAGCTTGCGCACCTCGGCCGGGAAGACCTCCTTGCCCTCGCACGTCACCGCACCGGTGTCGGTGGTGTCGAGCGCGAGCATGAGGCGCAGCAGCGTCGTCTTGCCGGAGCCGGAGACGCCGACGATGCCGACGCGCTCGCCCGCCGCGATGGTGAGGGTGGTCGGGTGGAGCGCCGTCTTCATCTCGCGCTTGCCGAACAGGCCCTTGCGGGGCATGGCGTAGGCGCGGCTGACCTCGCCGATGTCGTAGAACATCGCGCGGGTCGGCGCCGGCGCGGCGTCCTCGGCGCGGAGGTCCGCGAGCTCTTGGCGGAACCGCTCGACGTACGGGTCGACGGTCGCGGCGCGGGCGGCGCGGATGAGCTCGCGCGTGTAGGGGTTCTTGGGGGCGGCGAAGATCGAGTGCACCTGGCCCGCCTCGACGACGTCGCCGTCCTTCATGACGACGGAGTCGCTGCACAGCTCGGAGGCGACCGCGAAGTCGTGCGTGATGAAGAGGAGCGCCGGCGTGTGCTGCCCGGCGGTGTACTTCTTCAGCACGTCGAGCACGCGCTTCTGCGTGACGACGTCGAGGGCGGTGGTCGGCTCGTCCGCCACCATGAGCCGCGTGTTGCACGCGAGGGCGAGGGCGATGCAGATGCGCTGGCGCTGGCCGCCCGAGAGCTCTGCCGAGAAGCGGTCGATGATCGTCTCGGGGTCGGGCAGGCCGACCGACTCGGCGAGCTCGACGGCCGCCTGCAGCGCGTCCTCGCGGGAGAGCCCGCGGTGGCGGCGGAGCGGCTCGATGATCTGCTCGCGGATGCGGACGAGCGGGTTGAGCGCGACCGCGGAGTCCTGGAAGACCATCGCGACGCGCGCCTCCTCGGGGCGCTTCGAGGCCGGCACGCCGAGCACCTCGACGCCGTTGACCTTGATGCTGCCCGAGGTCACCGCGTTGGAGGGGAGGCGGCCGAGCACGGCGCTCGCCGTGAGCGACTTGCCGGAGCCCGACTCGCCCAGCAGGCAGACGCGCTGGCCGACGCGCACCGAGAACGAGGTCCCGTTCACGATCGTGCGGCCGCCGATCGAGATCCGCAGATCTGTCACTTCGAGACTGTGCATGCTCACCCCGTCCAGAGAATCGGTGCCTGCTCCGTTGCTGGCCTACGGGTGACGCTAGACCTCCTAGCGGCAGATTGTCAACAATCCAATCATCTCGTTACCGCTCCGAAACATGGCCGTCACGCGCGGCGCCGGCGCAGCTCGGCGATGACGGCGCCGCCCACCTCGACGGTGGAGAGCGAACCGCCGAGGTCGGGCGTGACCTCGCCGCGCTCGAGCACCGCGGTGAAGGCCTCCTCGAGATCGGTGGCGATGTCGTCGTGCCCGAGGTGGCGCAGCATCATGGCGCCCGCCCAGATCTGCCCGATCGGGTTCGCGATGCCCCTGCCCGCGATGTCGGGCGCCGAGCCGTGCACCGGCTCGAACATCGAGGGGTGCTCGCGCTCGGGGTTAAGGTTGGCGCTCGGCGCGATGCCGATCGAGCCGACCGCGCCCGCGACGAGGTCGGAGAGGATGTCGCCGAACAGGTTCGAGGCGACGATCACGTCGATGCTCTGCGGCGACCGCACCGCGCGCGCGGCGAGCGCGTCGATGAGCACCGACTCGAGCTGGATGCCGTCGGCCTGCGCGACGACCTCGGCCACGACCTCGTCCCAGAAGGGCATGGTGTGGATGATGCCGTTCGACTTCGTCGCCGAGACGAGGCGCCCGGAGCGGCCCTGCGCGACCTCGACGGCGAACCGCGTGATGCGCTCGATGCCGTGCCGCGTGAAGATCGACTGCTGGTGCGCCGCCTCGAACGGCGTGCCCTGGTAGCTGCGGCCGCCGACGGCGGAGTACTCCCCCTCGACGTTCTCGCGCACGATCACGACGTCGATCTCGGGATCGCCGGCGAGCGACGAGCGCACGCCCGAGAACGAGCGCACCGGGCGCAGGTTGACGTACTGGTCGAACTCGCGGCGGATCGGGATGAGCATCCCCCACAGCGTCTCGACGTCGGACACGTCGGGGTGGCCGACGGCGCCGAGGAAGATCGCGTCGGTCGCGGCCATCGTGGCGATCGCGTCCGTCGGCATCATGCGGCCGTGCTCGCGGTAGTAGTCGCTCCCCCACGGCTGCTCGCGCCACTCGAGGCGCACGTCGTGCCCCTCGACCGCGGCCTCGAGCACCTCCATCGCGACGGGCATGACCTCCAGGCCGATCCCGTCCCCTGCCAGCACCGTGATCACGTGGGCGTTCATGTCGTCCTCCTCGTCGAGCTGCTGATGCAGACTGTCAACAATCTACACAACCGCTCGCCCGACGTCACCGGTGCGAGGCGGAGAGCTCCGGGTGCATCTCGCCGAGCGACGGCGTGCGCCACGCGTGCGCGGCGACGCCGAGCGCGAGCGCGGCGAACGCCGCGAGGAGCAGCGAGGTCGGCCCGAAGCCGATGACCGTCGCGCCCCAGCCGGCGAGCGGGTAGCTGATGAGCCACCAGCCGTGGGCGAGCGAGAACTGCGCGGCGAACACGTCAGGCAGGTCGTCGTCCGGGACGGCGTCGCGCAGGACCCGCCCCATCGGGGCGAGCACCGCCGAGTAGCCGAGGCCCGCCAGGAACCAGATCGCCCACAGCCACGGCAGCGCGTCATGCCCGGAGGCGAGCGCGAGCACGGGCCACACGAAGGCCATCGACGCGATCATCAGCGTGAGGCCCGCGAGCATGTACGGCCGCACCCCGATCCTGGCGATCATCATCGGCATCAGCACGGCGGAGGTGATCGACCCGACGCCGTAGACGGCGAGCAGGCCGGCCGCCTGGGCCTCGCCGCCGTCCAGCTCGCCGAGCACGAGCGGCAGGGTGAGCACGACCGCGATCGCGCCCACCGACGCGAGCGCCAGGTGCAGCGTCAGCACGGCGCGCAGCCGCGGCACCCGCAGCATCAGCCTCGTGCCGCGCGCGATCTCGCGTCGCACGCTGTGCACGCCGCGTGCGGGCGCCGCAGCCTTCGGCAGCGCCGCCGAGACGATGAGCAGGGCGGATGCGAGGAAGCCGACGCCCGTGCCGAAGAAGAGCGCCGACGACGACGCCACGACCACCACCACGCTCGCGATCGACGGGGAGACGAGGGACTCGATGTCGTACGCGAGCCTGCTGAGCGCGAGCGCTCCGGTGTACTGGCGCTCGTCCGTCACCACGGCCGGGATCGTGGCCTGGAACGTCGGCGTGAACAGCGCTGACGCCGCCTGCAGCACGAAGATCAGCAGGTAGGCCGTGACCACATCTCCCACGAACGGCAGCGCGAGCGCCACGGCGACGCGGGCGAGGTCGGTGAGCACGAGCAGCCGCTTCGTGCCGACGCGTCGCGCGACGAGGGGCGCGAGCGGCCCGAGCAGCAGGAACGTGAGCATCTTGATGCCGAGCAGCGTGCCGAGCACGCCGGCCGCGTTGCCGCCCGTCGTGTCGAAGACCAGGAAGCCGATCGCGATCGTCGAGAGGCCGGTGCCGAGGAGCGCGACGACGTGCGCTGCGAAGAGGCGGCGGAACACGCGGTGGCGGAGAGCGAGGAACATGGCTTCATTCTTTGCGTAGGTGCGCAATAACGCAAGGGCGAATGCTGGAGTGTCGTGGACGCGGTACGCCACGACGCGGCGCTGGTCGCCGCGAGCGGGGCCGGCTGGCAGACTGCAGCGGATGGACGAGGCACGGATGAGGGGCGGCGCAGCCGCGGAGCGACAGGGCGCGGCCGCCTCCGAGCGAGCGCTCGCGCCCCTCGCGCTGCAGCGCACGAGCGCTGCCGAGCAGGCCGCCGACCACCTCACCGCGCTCATCCTGGACGGCACGCTGGGGCCGGGTGAGCGCCTCCGCGAGAGCGCGCTCGCCGAGAGCCTCGGCATCTCGCGCAACTCGGTGCGCGAGGGCATCCGACTGCTCGAGCAGGGCAGGCTCGTGCGCTACGAGATGCATCGCGGCGCCGTGGTCGTGACGCCGTCGATCGACGAGCTCGACGACCTGTTCCGCACCCGGCTGCACCTCGAGACGCTCGCCGTGGGCGCCGAGCGCACGCCCGAGCGCGTCAAGGCCCTCGAGGGCGCGTTCGAGGCGCTCGTGGCGGCCGCCGGCACGGGCCAGGCGCGCGAGATCGTCGTCGCCGACATGGCCTTCCACGCCGCGATCGTCGACGGCCTCGGCAGCGCGCGGCTCAGCGCCTTCTTCGCGTCGCTCACGACCGAGCTCGGCTACTACCTGCTGATCCTGTCGCACACCGACGACGAGCCGGGGCACGTCGACGAGGCGGTGCTCGCGCACCACCGGCGCCTGCTCGACACCGCGCTCTCCGGCGACGTCGAGGGCGCACGGGCCGCGCTCGCCGAGCACCTGCACGAGAACCACCAGCGCATCCGCCAGATCCTGGCAGCGGGCGGCGCCGGCGCCGCGAGCCGCTGACCCCGGGGTCGCCCCCGGGATCAGCGCGCGAACCGCGCTAGGCGCCGCGGCGGCCAAGGTTGTAGAACCGGATCTCCTGGTACTCCTCGAGGCCCTCACCGCTGCCCTCTCGGCCCAGGCCCGACGCCTTCACGCCGCCGAACGGCGCGGCGACGTTCGAGACGATGCCCTGGTTGATGCCCACCATGCCCGCGTCGAGCTGGTCGGCGATGTTGAGGGCGCGGTCGATGTCCTGGGAGAAGACGTAGCTCGCGAGGCCGAAGGGCGTGCTGTTCGCACGCTCGATGGCCTCGTGCTCGCTCTCGAAGCGCGCGATCGCGGCCACCGGTCCGAAGATCTCGGTGTTCGCGATCTCGGCGTCGTCCGGCACGCGGTCGAGCACGGTGGCCTCGAAGAAGTGGCCGTCGCCCTCGGGCGCTGCGCCGCCGGTGCGCAGGTCGGCGCCCTTCGCGACCGCATCCTCGACGAGCCGCGAGAAGCTCGACACCGCTCGGTCGTCGATGACGGGTCCGAGCGTGACGCCCTCCGCGAGGCCGTTGCCGAGCACCGCCTGGCGCATCCGCTCGGTGAAGCCCTCCACGAAGGCGTCGGCGATGCCGCTCTGCACGAGGATGCGGTTGGCGGCCACGCACGACTGCCCGCCGTTGCGGAGCTTGGCCACGACCGCGCCCTCCACGGCGCGCTCGAGGTCGGCGTCGTCGAAGACGAGCAGCGGGGCGTTGCCGCCGAGCTCCATCGAGCTCTTGATGACGTGCTTCGCCGCCTGCCCGAGCAGCACGCTGCCGACACCGGTCGAGCCGGTGAACGACACCTTGCGCACGCGCGCGTCAGCCATGAGCGCCTTGCTGAAGCCCGACGCATCCGTCGTCGTCACGACCTGCACCAGCTCTGCCGGCACGCCCGCCTCGACGAAGATCTCGGCGACCACGAGCGTGGTGAGCGGCGTGAGCGCGGCCGGCTTCACGACGGCGCCGCAGCCCACGGCGATCGCCGGGGCGATCTTGCGCGTGGCCATCGCCATGGGGAAGTTCCACGGCGTGATGAGCAGCGTCGTGCCGATCGGTGCGCGGGTCGTGAGGATCGTCGAGCCGCCAGCGGGGTTCTCGCGGTAGTTGCCCGCAGGGCGGAGCGCCTCCTCGGCGTACCAGCGCACGTAGTCGGCGGCGTACTGCACCTCGCCGTAGGCCTCGGCGAGCGGCTTGCCCATCTCGCGCGTGATGACGCGGGCGAGCCGGTCCTTCTGCTCGATGATGAGGCCGTAGGCGCGGTGGAGCACGTCGGAGCGCTGGCGCGCGGTCGTGCGCGCCCACGCCCTGCCGGCCGCGTCCGCGCGGGCGAGCGCGACGAGCGCGTCGTCGATCGAGTGGTCCGCCGGCGTCGCGATCACCCGTCCGGTGGCGGGGTCGTGCACCTCGAACGTGGCGGTGGTGCCGAGCTCGAGGCGGTCGAGCACCACGCTCGCGATCGCGGCGTCGGAGCGCTCGCGCTCCTGCTGCGCGACGTCGCGCGCGACGGCTGCGGTGCGCTCGATGAGCTGCTGGTCGTCGCGGGCGCTCATCGGGCCACCGCCAGGCTGTCGGCCTTCGCCTCGGCGGCGACGACGTCGAGCGCCGAGGCCGTCGCGGCGACGATGCCGCGCAGCTCGTCGTCGGTCGTCGTGAACGGCGGGCTGATCTGCACGACGTTGCCGCGCAGGGGCCGCGCGATCCAGCCCTGCTCGACCATCGCATCCGTGACGCGCTCGGCCGAGAGCTCCGGGCGCAGCTGGATGCCGCCGAGGAGGCCCGCCACGCGCGTCTCCTCGATGCGGTCGTCGCTCGCGAGCGCGTCGAGCTCGGCGTGCAGCACGCCCTCGAGGTGCAGCACGCGGTCGAGCAGGTGCTCCCGCTCGATGATCTCGATGTTCTTGAGCGCGAGTGCCGCCGACGTCGCGTGCCCGGAGTAGGTCGTGCCGTGCCGGTAGATCGGCGCACCCGTCCGGTAGAAGGGCGACCACACCTCCGGTGCGACGATGATGCCGCCGACTGCGGAGTAGCCGGAGGAGATGCCCTTGGCCATCGCGATGATGTGCGGGCGGATGCCGTAGCGCTGGGCGGCGAACCAGTGGCCCGTGCGGCCGAAGCCGGTGATGACCTCGTCGAGGATGAGCAGGATGTCGTGCTCGTCGGCGATCTGCTGCAGGCCCTGGAGGTAGCCCGGGGCGGGCGGGATGACGCCGCCCGTGCCCTGGACGGGCTCGGCGATGATCGCGGCGATGCGGTGCGGGCCGATCTCGGCGACCGTCCTGCGCACCTGCTCGATGTCGTGGGTGTCGAAGCGCGCCGTGTCGGGCACGAGCGAGTCGGTGCCGTAGCCCTCGCGGTTGAAGTCGAGGCCCGCGACGCTCGTGCCGTAGGCGTGCAGCCCGTGGTACGCGAGGTCGCGGCTCAGGATCATCGTCTTCTCGGGGCGACCCTGGAGCTGCCAGTAGCGGCGGGCGAGCTTGAGCGCGACGTCGATCGAGTCGGAGCCGCCGCTGTTGAGGATGATCTTCGCGTCGGCGATCGGCGAGAGGGACGCGACCTTCTCGGCGAGCTCGACCGCGCGGTCGTTGAGGTAGCGGCCGAAGACGTGGTAGGTCTCGAGCGTGCGCATCTGCTGCGCCGCGGCCTCGGCCATCTCCTCGCGGCCGTGGCCGATGTTGGCGTGCCAGAGGCCCGCGGTGCCGTCGAAGAGGCGCTGGCCGTCGGTGGTGAAGACGTAGTTGCCCTCGCCGCGCGCGATGACGAGCTGGCGCCCGAGCACGGACGGCATGTGCGCCTGCGCGCTCCAGAGGGCGGACCCCGTGTTGGCTGGTGTGGTCACGGCAGAGCTCCTTCGACGATGGTCAGCGCGCTGCGATGCGCGGATGCTCTGATTGTAGGGCAATACTACGATGCGCGGAAGGGCAGGCGGTGGAGCCTGCCCCTCCGCGCATGCGGAGGTTCGGGTCAGGCCGCGAGGTCGAGCCCGAACGCGCGCGCCACACCGGCGTGCGTGACCGAGCCCGCGCGCGTGTTGAGGCCGAGGCGCAGCGCCGGATCGGCCTCCGTCGCCGCCTCCCAGCCGCGGTCGGCGACCTCGAGCACGTAGGGCAGCGTCGCGTTCGTGAGCGCGCGCGTCGACGTCTCGGGCACCGCTCCGGGCATGTTCGCGACGCAGTAGAAGACGGCGTCGTGCACGGCGAAGGTCGGCGCATCGTGCGTCGTCGGGCGCGAGCCCTCGAAGCAGCCGCCCTGGTCGATCGCGATGTCGACGAGCACCGCGCCGGGGCGCATGGTCGAGACCATCTCGTCGGTCACGAGCTTCGGCGCCGCAGCGCCCGGGATGAGCACCGAGCCGATCACGAGGTCGGCATTGGCGACCGCCTCGGCGATCGCGAGCCGCGTCGAGGCGAGCGTGCGGATCGAGGTGCCGTAGCGCATCTGCAGCTCCTTGAGGCGCGGCAGCGAGCGGTCGATCACGGTCACGGATGCGCCGAGCCCGATGGCGTTCGCAGCCGCGTGCTCGCCCGCGACACCGCCGCCGATGACGACGACCTCCGCGGAAGGAGCGCCGGCGACACCGCCCATGAGCGTCCCGCGGCCGCCGCTCGCGCGCAGCAGCGAGTGGGCCCCGACCGCGATCGACAGGCGACCGGCGACCTCGCTCATCGGCGAGAGCAGCGGCAGCGAGCGGTCGGCCAGCTGGACCGTCTCGTAGGCGATCGCCGGCGTGCCCGCCGCCACCAGCGCGTCCGTCAGCGGTCGGTCGGCCGCGAGGTGCAGGTAGGTCATGAGCGTCTGGTCGGCGCGCAGGTACCCGTACTCCGAGGCGATCGGCTCCTTGACCTTGACGAGCAGGTCGGTGTCGCCCCACACGGTCGCCGCGTCGCCGACGACGGTCGCGCCGGCAGCCCGGTAGGCGTCGTCGGTGATGCGCGAGCCCTCGCCTGCGCCGGCCTGCACGAGCACGGTGTGGCCGCGGTCGGTCAGGGCGTCGACGCCCGCGGGCGTGATGCCGACGCGGTGCTCGTTGTTCTTGATCTCGGTGGGGATGCCGATGCGCATGGGGGCTCCTCTGCTGCGGTGGTGCGATCGTTCTGGGAAGTGCCATCATCTTGGGGGCCCGTTCGGGCGAGTCGGCTCTTGTTCGCAGATCCTTCGGCAGATGGCGCCTATGCTGGCGTCGGTCGCACATCGCGCCGGATGCGGGAGGCACGCGCATGCAGGATCTTCGGGAGCGCATGCTCGACCCGATCGACAGCACGCTCATCGGGGAGCTCGCGCGGGATGCGCGCGCGACGAACGCGCAGCTCGCGGCTCGCGCGGGCGTGGCGCCGTCGACCGCGCACGCGCGGCTGCGCGCGCTCGAGGGCCGCGGCATCGTGCGCGGCTACCACGCGAGCATCGACCAGGCGGCGCTCGGGCGCGGCCTGCAGGCGATGATCGGAGTCACGCTCCGGCCCGGCTCACGGCAGGAGAGCATCGAGCGGTTCGCGGCGGAGGTGGGCGCGCTGCCGCAGGTCATCCAGCTCTTCTTCGTCGGCGGCGTCGACGACTACCTGGTGCACGTCGCGGTCGAGGACTCGTCGGAGCTGCGCGCCGTCGTGGTGCAGCACCTCTCGGCGCAGCACAGCGTCGCCTCGACGCGCACGAGCGTCATCTTCGCCTACCAGCGCAACGCGTTGGCGGCCCCCTTCGACTGACGGGCCCTCCCTGCTCGTCGAGCCGCACGGCCGCCCCTCCACCCGCTCGTTGAGTACCAGCCGGCCCACGCTCGTCGAGTAGCAGCCGGCGAAGCCGGCCGCGTATCGAGACGAACCGCCCCGCGCGACTCCATTGGTCTCGATACGGGCCGGCTCCGCCGTCCTACTCGACCAGCCCCACCCGCTCGTCGAGCAGCAGCCGAAGGCCGCGTATCGAGACGAACCGCCCCGCGTGACCCTCCGGTCTCGATACGGACCGGCTCCGCCGTCCTACTCGACCAGCGAGAGGGACGTCTCCGCCGTCCTACTCGATCAGCCCTACCCGCTCGTCGAGTAGCAGCCGGCGAAGCCGGCCGCGTATCGAGACGACCCGGCGACCGCCCGCACTGGTCTCGATACGGGCCGGCTTCGCCGTCCTACTCGACCAGCAAGAGGGGCTGTCAGCCTTCCACGCGACCGTGCCGCAGCGTCTCCTCGTCGTGCGAGTGCAGGTCGAGCTCGTCGATCGACAGGTGCTCGTGCAGCGCGAGGTGCACCGCCTCCATGTCGCCGGAGCGCATGAGCTCGGCGATGTGCACGTGGCTCGCGATCAGGTCGTCGTCGGGCTCGCTGTCGCCGAAGTGCAGCATGCAGATGAGCGCCTCGGTCGCGAGGGTCGTGTACGCCCGCAGCAGCCGCGTGTTCTCGCCGCTGCGCACGAGCTGCGTGTGGAACGCGAGGTCGGCGCGCCGCAAGCGATCCCTATCCCCGGATGCCACCGCGGCCGCCATCGGCTCGGTGGCCGCGACCAGCGCCTCGGCGATCCGATCGCGCTCCTCAGCCTCCATGCCCGTGATGACCTCGGCCGCCGCGCACTCGATCACCTCGCGCGCCTCCGCCACCTCGGCGATGTCGCGTCGCGTGACCTCCTTGACGAACACACCGCGGTTCGGGCGGCCCTCGAGCAGTCCCTCCTGGACGAGCCGGTGGAGCGCCTCGCGCACGGGACCGCGGGAGACCTGCAGCCGCTCGGCGAGCTGCGCCTCGTTGATCTGGTCGCCGGAGACGAACGTGCCCGCGACGATCCCCTCCCGCAGCTGGTCCGCGATGATGACCGCCGTCGAGCGATTCTCGATCGCCGAGAGCGTCTGGACTCCGTTCACGCTGCCTCCTGCCGACACGCTGGTGTCATGCCACTGTAGACATTCGGACGATGATATTGCTGTGCGGCGCGGTGCGCGTCACGCATGCAGCGCGTGCTCGTGATGCGCGTGCTTCGACGGCTCGAGCTGCAGCGTGCAGTGGTCGGTGTCGAAGTGCTCGCCGAGGCACGCGTGGAGCTCGTCGAGGATGTCGTGGTAGTCCCGCTGCTCGGCGGTCTCGTCGATGACGACGTGCGCCGAGAGGGCGTTGACGCCGGAGGTGATCGTCCAGGCGTGCAGGTCGTGGACATCCGTCACGCCCGGCACCGAGAGCAGGTGGTCGCGCGTCTGGTCGAGGTCGACGTCCTTGGGCGTCGCCTCGAGCAGCACCCGCACGACGTCCTTGAGCAGGCTGTAGGCGCGCGGCGCGATGAGCAGCGCGATCGCGAACGAGGCGAGCTGGTCGACCATGTACCAGCCCGTGAACAGGATGATGATGGCGGCGATGATGACCGCGACCGAGCCGAGCAGGTCGCCGAGCACCTCGAGGTAGGCGCCGCGGACGTTGAGGCTCTCCTTCTGGCCCGACTGCAGGATGAGCAGCGAGACGAGGTTCGCGACCGCGCCGATGATGGCGGCGATGAGCATCGGACCCGCGGCCACCTCGACCTCGGTGCCGAAGCGGCGGATGCCCTCGACGACGATCACGACGCAGATGACGCCGAGGATGATGCCGTTCGCGAGCGCCGCGAGCACCTCGACGCGCATGAGGCCGAAGGTGCGCTTCGACGTCGCCGGCAGCGCCGCCAGGAGGCTCGCGATGAGCGCGATCGTCACGCCGAGCGCATCAGTGAGCATGTGGCCCGCGTCGGCGAGCAGGGCGAGCGAGTTGGCGATGAACGCGCCGATCACCTGCACGAAGAAGATGGCGAAGGTGATGCAGAGCACGATGACGAGCTTCTTGCGGTGCTTGCCGGTGCCGGTCGAGTGGCCCTCCAGGCCGTGGCTGTGCCCGTGCCCGTGGTCGCCGCCCTCTGCAGCGGGACGCGGCGGGTGCGCCTCGCCGAAGGCATGACCGCGCTCATGGTCGTGATCGTGGCCGTGGTGGTCGTGGGTCTCGCCGCTCATGGAAGCAATGTAGCGCGGTTGCAGATTGTTGACAATACGATCATGCAAAGATCCTGGCCCGGTTCTCGCTTGCCGACGACCTCCCCGTGTGTCACTGTTTGCGTATGAACGCAGATATGCAGTCAGCGGATGAGCAGGTCGAGCTGGCGGTCGAGGTCTTCTCGATGCTTGCCGACGTAACGCGCGTGAAGATCGTGCTGGCGCTGCGCGACGGCGAGCAGTCGGTTGGCGACCTCGCCGCGGCGGTGCGGAAGCCCACCCCCGGCGTCTCGCAGCACCTCGCGAAGCTGCGGCTCGCGCGCATGGTCGTCGCCCGTCACGCGGGCACGCGGGTCTTCTACCGACTCGCCGACGACCACGCGAGCGAGCTCGTCTCGGTCGCCATGCACCAGGCCGAGCACATGCTGGGCACCGCGCCCGAGCACATCCTCGTCGGCGACGCGGGAGGGCGCGAGCGCTCGGAGTCCGACCGTGCGTGACGTGCTGCGCAACCCCGCCTACGCGAAGCTCTTCAGCGCGCAGATCGTGGCGCTGCTCGGCACGGGCCTCCTGACCGTCGCGCTCGGGCTGCTCGCGTTCGACCTCGCAGGCGGCGATGCGGGCGTCGTGCTCGGCGTCGCCCTCACGATCAAGATGCTCGCC
Source organism: Agrococcus sp. UYP33 (assembly GCF_054060915.1). Classification (NCBI taxonomy): domain Bacteria; kingdom Bacillati; phylum Actinomycetota; class Actinomycetes; order Micrococcales; family Microbacteriaceae; genus Agrococcus; species Agrococcus sp. UYP33. The sequence goes on along the minus strand of NZ_JBSSDR010000001.1, from coordinate 1,294,387 downwards.
TACGTCGGTGCGGGCCCGCTGCTGATCGCGGCGACGAGCCGCGTGCCGCGCAAGGCGCTGCTCATCGGCGCCGACGTCATCCGGGCCGCGATCGCGCTCATGCTCCCGCTCGTGGGCGAGGTGTGGCAGATCTACGTGCTCATCTTCGTGCTGCAGTGCGCCTCCGCCACCTTCACGCCCGCGTTCCAGGCGGTCATCCCCGAGATCCTGCCCGACGAGCGGCAGTACACGCGCGCCCTGTCGCTCTCGCGGCTCGCCTACGACCTCGAGTCGCTGCTGAGCCCGGCGCTCGCCGCGGCCCTGCTGCTCGTGATGTCGTACTCGAACCTGTTCCTCGGCACGGTCGCCGGCTTCGCGCTCTCGGCGGTGCTCGTGCTCGCGACGCGCTTCCCGGCGATCGAGCTCGAGCGCGGATCGTCGTTCGCCGAGCGACTGACGCGCGGCGTGCGGGTGTTCGGGCGGCATGCGGAGCTGCGCGCGCTGCTCGCGCTCAACCTCGCGGTGGCCGCACCGACGGCGATGGTCATCGTGAACACGGTCGTGCTCGTGCAGGAGCGGCTCGGGCGGCCGCAGGCGGATGTCGCGATCCTGCTCGCGGCCTACGGCGCCGGATCCATGCTCGTCGCCCTCTCGCTCCCCCGCATCCTCGACCGCATCGCCGAGCGCACCGTCATGCTGACGGGCGCGGCGGTGGTGGCGATCGGCCTCGGCGGCGTCGCGGCGAGCCTGGCGGGCGAGCCGCCGTGGGCGCTGCTGCTGCCGCTCTGGGCGGTGCTCGGCGCTGGCAACGCGGCGATCCTCACCGCGTCGTCGCGGCTCGTGCGCCGCAACGCGTCCACCGAGGAGCGCCCCGCGGCCTTCGCCGCGCAGTTCGCGCTCTCGCACGCGTGCTTCATCATCACCTACCCTCTCGCAGGCATCGTCGGCGCGGCGCTCGGCCTCTCGTGGACCGCGCTGCTGCTCGCAGCGATCGCCGCTATCGCGACGGTCGCGGCCGCGGCGCTCTGGCGCACGCGCACCCTCGTCCCCGCCGGCTGAACGAGACGGCGAGGCGGGCCGACCAGCCGCCCCGCCTCGCCGTGGCTCGTCGTCAGCTCTGCTTCATCGCGACGCAGTAGATGATGTGGCTGAGGTCCTTGTCGGTGCTGTGCGTGTAGGCCACGCCGGACCACGGGAACATGATGACGTCGTTCGCGCTCGCACCGGAGCCGGACTTGAGCACGAGCAGCGTGTACGTGTTCGGCGCCGCGATCGGGCCGAGGGTATAGCTGCCGACGCCGTCGGGCAGCTCGACCTTGGTGCAGTCGCCGTAGCCCATGGCCTCCCAGTAGGCCTCCGTGTTCTGGGCGGCGTGGTCCGGCGGAGCGGCCTGCGCGGGTGTGGCGATGCCGAGCACGGCGAACGCGGCGACGGCGGTGGCCGCGAGCAGCTTCTTCATGATGTATCTCCTTGACTCGATGCGAGTGCCTCGGATCGAGCGATGCGCGACATCGTCGTCGCGCGTCGCCCTGGTTCTGTAACGGTGTTACGGCGAGGTGAGAGCGAGCGTACGGCGTCCAGCACGTGGCCGGAAGGAGTCGCTTCGTCGGGCGTGCGGGGCGACCCGCGGTCGCTGCGACCCGCCTGGTCGAACGCGGTCGTTGCACCCATTGGTTCAGTATGCAACACTGAGCCGCATGGTTCACTCTGACGTCCTGGATCGAGCGTTCGCCGCACTGGCAGACCCGACGCGCAGGGACATCCTCGAGCGCCTGGGCCGCGACGGCTCGGCGAGCATCGGGGAGCTCGCGGCACCCGCGGGCATCACCGTCACGGGCATGGCGAAGCACGTGCGCCTGCTCGAGGATGCCGGGCTCGTGACCACCGAGAAGGTCGGGCGCACCCGGCAATGCCGACTGGGTGGCGAGCGATTGGACGACGCCATGGCATGGATCGGCTTCTACCAGCGGCTCTGGGAGCGTCGGCTCGACGGCCTGGATGCCTACTTCACGATGCGGAATGGAGCAGAGCGATGAGCGAGACGACAGAGGACGCGGGACTCGAGCTGCGCGTCGACCGGTTGCTGCCGGCGACGTGCGAGGAGGTCTTCGACGCCTACACCGACCCCGAGCAGCAGCGGATCTGGTTCTCGATCCTCGACGAGCAGCCCGGGATCGTCGAGATCACCACCGACCTCCGGGTGGGCGGCCAGCAGGTCGCCGTCTGGGGGCCGGATGCGTCGACGCTGTTCCGGGAGGTGCAGACGTTCCTCGAGATCGATCGTCCCCACCGGCTCGTGACGGAGTCGAGCGGCTCGAGCCCCGACGGCACGACCATGACGACACGCGTGACCGTCACCTTCGAGCCGGAGGGCGATGCCACCCGGATGCGCGTGGTGCAGAGCGGCTTCCCGGTGCCCGAGGTGCGCGACTTCTTCGTCGGCGAGGTGTGGCTGGGTGCGTTCGACCGCATCCAGGCGTTCCTCGAGCGGCAGGGCGCAGGTCGGCCATGAGCACCGCCTCAGCCGCGCGTGGCCGACGCGCGGCGATCGTGATCGGCACTGTGGCCGTCGCGATCGTGCTCAACCTCCTGGTCTACGCGATCGGCGCGGCAGCCGGGGGCACCTACCGCTTCACGAGCGCGGCAGGGCCGGCGCACGTCGACCCGCTCACGATCAGCGGCTTCACGGCGCTGCCGCTGCTGATGGGCATGACCGTCGCGGCGGTGCTCTCCAGGTGGTGGCGCTGGGTGGTGCCCGCTGCGCTGGTCGTGGCGCCGGTGCTCGCGATCGGCTCCATCCCCGCCATGCCGCTCGCCGTCGACCTGGAGTGCTGCGAGCGCCGCGGCGCTCGCGGTCGCGCACGTGGTCGTGGCGGGCTGCGCGGTCGCCGGGCTGCTAGCGCTGCGGGCGTTCGTGCCAGCCGCTCGGAGGCGCGCGGTGCTGCAGCCCGCGCCGGCCTAGCGGCCCGACGACCGACGCGGTGGTCGGTCACGAGCGTGCGTGGTCCGGCCAGGAATGGCCGGGCACCACCTCCGCTCGTGGCATGTCCGCGAGTTGCAGGGCGGCTCGCGGCGCCGTCGTCAGCGACGCGGCCGCAGAGCCCCGCCCATCCACCGCCAGGCGCCCGCGCCGGATGCCGCACCGACGCCGACCCCGACGACGGCCGCCACGAGCGCGACGACCGCGATCCCGGTCGCCTCGTCGAGCTCGGGCTGCAGCACGAACGACAGCACGACGATCACGAGGTTCGTCACGTGCACCGGCACCGCGGCGATCGCAGCGGCTGCGGCCGTGACGCCGAGCGCTCGCCCACCGCCCCACCGGCGCAGCAGCGACCAGCTGAGCGCGATCGCGAGCAGGCACAGCACGGCGCCGACCGCGAGTACCGCCACGGTGAGCGGCGTGATGACGGCGGCGATCCCCTCCTGCAGCGGGTCGCCCTGGTCGTACGCGATGACGAGCGGCGCGAAGACCGCGGACATGCCGAGGATGAGCAGCCAGAAGAGCAGCATGACGCCGCAGAGCCCGGTGCCGGCGCCCAGCAGCGCGCCGCTCGCAGCGCCCACCCGGAGGAGGCGACGGCGCTCGACGTCGGGCAGCGGCGGACGTGCGGGGCGCGCAGCAGCGGGAGGCCACGCGACCGGTTGGCCCTGCGGCGGCGGGAAGCTCATGCGCTGACGCTAGGTCTCGCGGCCTGCGAATCGCCTGCACCGCTGCACGCCGGCGCGCTACGAGCGCAAGACCTGCGGCGAGCTGACGACGCGTCGTCCTCGACCCGTGCCCTCCGCCGGGCCTCCTCGTCTGGTGAGGAGCAGGGGCTCAGGCGTAGTGCGCGGCCAGGCGGCGGAGGCCCTCGTCGAGCGAGACGGTCGGCGCCCAGTCGAGGTCCCGGCGGGTGTCGCGCTGATCGAACCAGTGCGCGGTCGAGAGCTGCTCGGCGAGGAAGCGCGTCATCGGCGGCTCGTCGGCGCCGGGCTGGATCGCCCAGATGCGCTCGACGAGCGAGCCCGCGGCGCGGCCGAGCGACGCCGGCACGCTGACGCGCGGCGGGCGCACCCCGGCGGCGAGGCAGATGCCGGCCAGCAGGTCGGCGACGGGGCGGGGCTCGCCGTTCGTGATGACGTAGGCGTTGCCGTGCGCCGCATCCGCCCGGTGCAGCGCAGCGACGATGCCGGTCGCCGCGTTGTCGACGTAGGTCGTGTCGATGAGCGCCGTGCCGCCGTTCAGCAGCGGCAGGCGGCCGCGGCGCGCGCGGTCGACGATGCGCTCGATGAGCTGCGTGTCGCCGGGTCCCCAGACGATGTGTGGCCGCACGGCGACGACGTGCATCGCCGCACCGTCGCGCGCGAGGGCGAGCAGCTCGGCCTCGGCCTTCGTGCGGGCGTAGTCGCCGCGCGCGTGCTCGGGTGAGGCCGGTTCCGCGCCCACGCCGGTGAGCGACGCGCCGGCGTGCGCCACCGACGGCGACGACACCTGCACGAAGCGGGTCACCCCGGCGCGCTCGGCCGCGTCGAGCAGCGTGCCCGTGCCCTCGACGTTGACCGTGCGGAACTCGCCCGGGTCGCCGGCGAGCGAGACCTTCGCCGCGAGGTGGACGACGCCCTCGACGCCCTCCATCGCGCGCGCGACGTGGGCCGGATCGGTGATCGAGCCGAGCGCATCCGTCGCGCCGGCCACTCCGGACGGCCGTCGCTGCAGCGTGCGCACGTCGTGGCCAGCGGCGACGAGCTCGGCGGCGACCGCGCGGCCGAGGAAGCCGGAGGCGCCGGTGGCGAGCACGATCATCGCGCAGTCCTCACGACGCTGGGCCTCACGGCGCGCTGACCGTCTCGCCGGCGAGGGTGCGCTCGGCCCACGCGGAGAGCCGCGAGCGGTCGATCTTGGAGTTGTGGCGCACGTCGGTCGGCAGCTGCGGCACGACGAGCACGGCGGCCAGCGGCTGCTGGGTGCTCGCGCGCACGGCGGCGGTCAGCTCGGGGTCGGCGAGCGCGGGCCGCCGACTGGCGGGCACGGTCTCGACGACCGCGACCACCTGACGCAGCCGGTGCGGGCCGATGCCGACGACGGCCGCGCGGCGCACGGCATCCACCGCCTCGATCGCCTGCTCCGCCTCGACCGGCGCGATCGGGCCGTCGGCGGTGACGACCACGTGCTGGATGCGGCCCTCGACCCACACGCGACCCTCGGCGTCGAGGTGGCCGACGTCGCCGGTGCGGTGCCAGCGGCTCCCGTCGGCGGCGAGCGACTCAGTCTCGCGCGTGGCCGCGCGGTCGGTGAGGTGCAGGCGGTCGTAGTGGCTCTTGAGGTGCGGCGCCGAGATGACGATCTCGCCCAGCACGCCCGGCTCGGCGCTGGGCGCGCCGGTGGCTCGGCCGTCGGCGTCGAGCGCGCTGATGAGCACGCGGTTGCTGCCGATCGGCGCGCCGACGCAGACGCCGGCGTCGGGTGCGTCCGCTGCGACGAGCAGCTCGTCGAGCGTGACGTCGGTGACGAGGAGGCACTCCGTCATGCCGTAGGGCGTGTGCGGGGTCGCGTTCGGCATGAGCTTCGCGACCGCCTGCAGAAGGGACGCGCCGATCGGGGCGCCGGCCGAGAGGAACGCCCGCACGCGCATGAGGGCCGCCTGGTCGGCCGCCGTGAGCGCATCCGCGGTCGCGACGACGTTGAGGATGGCTGCGGGCGAGAGGAAGACGATGCCGGCGTCGGAGGCTCGCACCGCGGCCGCGACCGCGCTCGCCGTCAGCGTGCGGGGCGAGGAGACGTCCATGTCGGGCGTCGCCGAGCGGGTGCCGAGCGCGGGGCCGAGCAGCGCGAACGGCGCGAAGCCGGTGACGAGTCCGCTGTCGGGCGTGATGTCGAGGTGCGCGGCGAGCACGTCGCGCAGCGCGCTCAGCTGGCCGTGCGTGTAGACGACGCCCTTCGCGGGGCCGGTGGAGCCGGAGGTGAAGAGGATCGCGGCGTCGTCGGCGGGACCGGGCTCGGCAGGGAGGTCTGACTCCTTGCCCAAGGCGACGACGTCGCGCAGGCTGCACGCGACGCCGAGCGCGGTCGCCGCGATGCGCGGCAGGCGCTCGGCGGAGATGCGGAGGCCCGGCCAGCCGAGCGCGCGCGCTGCGGTGAGGCCGAGGCGCTCGCCGATGATGACGTCGGGCCACGAGCCGCGCACGGCGCGGGTGAGGCCCTTCACGCCGAGGCCTGCGTCGGCGACGACGACGACGGCGCCGATGCGCAGGGATGCGTAGAGCACGGCGGTGAGCGTCGGGCCGGGCTGCAGGAGCAGCGAGACGCGGTCGCCCCGCTGGACGCCCATCGCGTGCAGGCCGGCGGCGATGCGGCTCGTCTGGGTCTCGAGCTGGCGCCAGCTGACGCGGCGCGGCTCGCCGCCGCCGGCCATGTCGATGATGGCGACGTCGTCGTCGTCCGCGCGCTCGTCGAGCCCGCGCCAGAGCGGCACGTGGTCCTCACTGACGGTCGAGCCCTCGCTGCCGGTCGAGCCGGACGGCGCGCTCAGCGCGCCGCCCGAGTCGAGACCACCGTCGCCGGCCTGGTCTCGAGACGCGGCCTGCGGCTGCTCCTCGACCAACGGGCGGAGCCACTCGAGCACCGTCGCCCCATACGGCCGCTCCTCAGCGACGAGGTGGCTCGCTCCCTCGAAGCGGTGCACGTCGGCGTGCGGCAGCCGGTCGACGAGGTCGTCGAGGTAGCGGTCGGTGAAGACCGGGTCCTTCGGTCCCCACAGCAGCAGCGCCGGCACCTCGAGCCGCGCGACGCCCGTATTGATTCGCTCGAGCTCGGCGAAGCTCTCGTGCTGCGCGTCGACTGGGATGTCGGCGACGAAGCCCCCGATGCCGCCACGGCGGTCGGCCGAGCGGTAGGGCGCGCGGTACGCGGCCTTCACGTCGGCGGGCAGCGGCGGCGATGCGAGCGTGAGCGTGGTGTCGAGGAAGCCCGTCGTTGCGACGGTCGCCGCCGAGAGCACGCCGCGAGCGCGCGCGAGCCGGAGCGGCGCCGGGATCGGCACGCCCTCCGGGTGATGCACGGCGGTGTTGAGCAGCGCGACGGCGGCGAGCTGCTCGGGGTGGTCCACCGCCCAGCCGAGCGAGACGACCCCGCCCCAGTCGTGTCCGAGGGTGACGACGGGGCCGTCGAGGCCGAGCGCATCCGTGAAGGCGGCGAGGTCGGCCACGCGCTGCGCGAGCGGTCGGTACAGCCCGGGCCCGCTGGACAGGACCGTGCGCTCCGAGAAGCCCATCTCGAGCTGGTCGACGGCGACCACGCGCCAGGCGGGCTGTCCCGCGACGGCCGCCTGCACCGACTCCGCCGCGATCGACCGCCACAGGTACGACCAGGTGGGGTTGCCGTGCACGGCGAGGATCGTGCCGGCGACGTGCGCGCCGGTCTCGGCCAGGGCATCCGCGGTGTCGAGGCAGTGCCACTCGCGGGTGACGCCCTCGTCGAGGCCGCGGCCGCGCACGCCGACGATGCGGCTGAAGCGCGGGTCGAGGCCGGGCAGGTCGTGCGGGGGCAGCGAGGCCGCCTGGGTCACCAGGCCAGCTCCAGCATGGCCGTGTTGAGGCCCGAGCCGACGCCCATGAGCAGCACGCGATCGCCCTGGCGGAGCGTCGCCTGCTCCTCGGCGAGGGTGATTGGGATGGAGGCGGGACCGACGTTGCCGTACTTCGGGAAGGTCGTGGGCACGCGCTCGGGGTCGAGCTTTGCCGCCTTGACGATCGCGTTGGTGTGCACGGAGGAGACCTGGTGGGTGATGTAGCGGTCCATCTCGGACCACTTCCACTCCGGTGCCGCCTCCTTCCAGGCGGAGACGACGAGGTCGAGGCCGCCCTTCAGCAGCGCCTTCGCGTTCGTGTACATGCCCTCGGCGCTGCCGACGCAGAGGTCGTGCCACTGGGTGGCCGCGCGAGTCACGCCGCCGAGGATGCGGTGGCCCTCGGGGTGCTCGTCGGCGCGGCCGAGCACGGCGGCCGCCGAGCCGGAGCCGAGCGTGAGGGTGGCGAACTCGCTGAGGAAGTCGTCGCGGTCGATGTCGGCGCCGAGCAGCCGGTCGATGGTGTTGACCTGGATGTCGTCGGCGTCCTCGCCGTTGACGACGATCGCGTAGCGGATCTGGCCCGACTCGATCATGCCGGCGGCGAGGCTCATGCCGTTGACGAAGCCGAGGCAGGCGTTGGCGACGTCGAAGTTGACGGCCGAGGTGGGGAGGCCGAGCTCGTGGTGGAGTCGCACGGCGACCGACGGCTCGAGGTGCTTGCGCGTGACGCTCGTGTTGATGAGGAGGCCCACGTCGGAGGCCCGGACGCCGGCCTCGGCGAGCGCGCGCTCGCCGGCCTGGACGGTCGCCGCGTCGGCGGACTCGCCCTCGCCCCAGTTGCGGCGCTCGAGCACGCCGGCGACGCGCTTGAGCAGTCCGCCGCGCAGCTTGAGGCGCGAGAGGGCAGCCGCCAGGCGGTCCTCGATGTCTGCGGATGTGGTCACTCGGCTGGGCAGCGCGCTCGCGACGGAGAGGAGGGCCACGTTGCTGAACCGCGTGGTGGCGTTGCCCGGGGCGGGGGCTTCGTCGAGAGCCGAGGCGAGCGATTGACGCATTGCTGAATCGTAGCGAGCGGACCTATGTCGAAACTGGTCGTCGGGGTACGCCTTCCTGACGCTTCCCCCGGCGCTCTTTCCGCGCTGGTCGAGCAGCAGCCGGCCTCCCCACGCCGGTCGAGTAGCAGGCGAAGCCGGCCGCGTATCGAGACCACCCCGCTCCTGCTGGTCGAGTAGCAGCCGGCGAAGCCGGCCGCGTATCGAGACCACCCACCACCCCGCTGGTCGAGTAGCAGCCGGCGAAGCCGGCCGCGTATCGAGACCACCGCTACCGCACCGCCACCGTCAGCAGCACCGCGGCATCCGTCAGCGCATCCACCGCGTGCCGAGCATCCGGCACGTCGACCACCTCGCCGACCCCGAGCTCGACCGCCTCGCTCCCCGACCGCAGCCGCACCCGTCCCACGAGCACCTGCAGCGTCTCCTCGCCGTTGGTCTCGTGCTCCTCGATGCCGTGCCCCTCGGTGAGCGCGAGCACGGTCTGCCGGAGCGACAGCGCGCGGCCGGAGCGGGTCGAGCGCGCGGCGCGGCCACTGGTCGCCTTCCGGGCGATGCCGAGCAGCTCGTCGGCGAGGTCAGGCAGGTACGCGGTCTCCATGCCCTCAGCATGGCCGTCAGCTGGTCGCCGGTCGAGGGGGAAGCGCTGGGTGCGGCGTCGCTGACCGATGCTGCGTCACACCGAGCGGAGCACCGCCTCGCCCACGCTCCGCATCCCATCCATGGCCTCAGCGGTCACCGACGCATCCCCGTTCCAGTTCGCGATCGCGCAGTACACGACGGTCCCCGAGGGAGTCTCGACGAACCCCGCGTCCGCCCGCACCCCTGCATCGGTCCCCGTCTTGTTCACAACGCGCACGCCTCCCGCGCCATCGCAATGCGCGAGCGGGTCCAGCCGCAGCGCCGAGGCGACCATGCTGAGATCGAGCGACTTCGAAAGCCAGCCGCGCATCCGCGCGCTGATCCGGGCATCACCCAGCGTCCCCGCAGCGATGCCGCCAAACAGGTCGAACAGTCCCCGGGCCGTCGCCGAGCCGAGCGTGCGCGGATGCTCGGGGCCGCGGTGATCACGCACGATGTCGTGCAGGTAGACCTCGCGGACGCCGAGCTCGACGGCCGTCGACCGCACTCGGTCGAGTCCGATCGACTCGATGAGCACGTTCGTCGCGAGGTTGTCGCTCGCCATGCCGACGAGGGTCGCGGCGTCGTGCACCGAGAGCGTCTGCTGGTCGAGGTGCTGCCAGATGCCGCTGTCCCCCACAGCACCGACGGAGCGCCGGTCCAGCGGGTGAGCAGGGTCCAGCTCTCCCGCCTCGATGGCGTGCGCGGTCGCCGCAAGCAGCAGCAGCTTCGCGATCGACGCGACGCGCAGCTCCTCGCCGACGTCTCTCTCGACGCTCAGCTCCCCGGCACCGGCGCGGCCGAGCGCGAGCCCCCAGTGCGCGCGCTCCGTGAGCAGGAGCGCAGGCGTCGTGGGTGCGCTCGTTCCTCCATATCGGCGACCGAACCAAGTGCTCATGGTCCGATCATGGCGGCTGCTGCTCGGCCGCGGATGGCGGGCGAACGGGTAGACGGCGCCGACCCGCTCGCCCGCCGCCTGCCTCAGCCGTCGATCTGCTGCGGCACGCCGAGCGGGTTCGCGTCCTGCAGCGGCTCCGGCAGCAGCGCCTCGGGCACGTTCTGATAGGCGACCGGGCGCAGGAAGCGACCGATCGATGCGGTGCCGACCGCCGTTGTCGTGGGCGCAGTCGTCGCCGGGTACGGTCCGCCGTGCTGCTGCGCGTGCGTCACCGAGACACCGGTGGGCCACTGGTTCCAGAGCACGCGTCCGGCCTTCTCCGTGAGCTGCGGCAGCAGCGCGCGAGCCAGGTCGACGTCGGCTCGGGCGTCGTCGTCTGCGATCACCGTGGCCGTCAGCTGCCCGTCGAGCAGGCCAGCCAGCTCGACCAGGCGATCCGGGTCCGCGTACGTCACGACGATGCCAGCCGGGCCGAAGATCTCCGAGATCAGGCCCCCGGGGTCGGCGAGCACCGACTCGAGCGTCGTCTGCAGCAGCGCGAGCTGCGGCGGATCGGCGAGGCTGCCCTCGCCCTCTTGCAGGGTGATCACGTCGTCCCGCTGCTGCATGGCGCCCAGCGCGGAGACGTATCCGTCCTGGATGCGATCGTTCAGCAGCGGTGCCGGTGCAGGCACGCTCGCGGCACCGAGGCCCGCCAGGATCTCCGAGCCCTCGGGCACGAACAGCAGGCCGGGCTTGGTGCAGAGCTGCCCCTGACTGCCGCCGATCGAGGCGAGGTACGCCTCCGCGATCTCGCTCGGACGGCTCGCGGATGCGCCCGGCGCGACGAAGGCGGGGTTCACGCTTCCGAGCTCTCCGTAGAAGGGGATCGGCACCGGCCGCGCGTTCGCGATGTCGAACAGCGCACGGCCACCCGAGATCGAGCCCGTGAAGGAGGCGGCCTTGATGAGCGGGTGGCGCAGCGCCTCGACGCCTCGCTCGGTGCCGTGGATGACGCGCAGCAGGTCGGCGGGACCGCCCGCGTCGTGCACGGCGCCGGCGATGACCGCCGCTGTCGCGTCCGACAGCCTCGGGTGCCCCGAGTGGGCCTTCACGACGACCGCGTTGCCCGCCGCGAGCGCTGCAGCCGTGTCGCCGCCCGCGACGGAGAACGCGAACGGGAAGTTGCTCGCCGAGAACACGAGCACCGGCCCGATCGGCACCAGCATGCGTCGGAGGTCGGGGCGGGGCGCGCCCATCGGCCACTCGGCATCCGGCCGGTCGATCCGCACGTCGAGGAACGTGCCGGCGTCGACGACGTCGGCGAAGAGGCGGAGCTGGAAGGTGGTGCGCTTCAGCTCGCCGGTGAGGCGGGGTCGCGTGAGCCGCGTCTCCTCCTCGGCGACGCCGATCAGCTCGTCGGCAGCCGCATCGAGCCCGTCGGCGATAGCGCGCATGATGCGCGAACGGTCGGCGAGGGGCAACGCTGCCCACGCGGTCGAGGCCGCAGCGACGCGCGAGATGTCCTCGTCCGTCGTCGTGAGCGCGGCGGAGGCGGTGACGTTCATGGATGGCTCCTCGTAGTCGGCGGGCGGCAGCGATGCCGCACTTCCTCCATTGAAACTGCGCGACCCCGTACAGTGGCTACGTGCGATCCGATGAGCGGAACAGCCCGAAGGGCATGATCGGCCGTGTATCGGCCGTGCTGAGCGCTTTCAGCGCCGACCAGCCGGTGCTGGGCGTCAACGAGATCGCGCGCCGCGCCGGGCTCGCCAAGTCGGTGACGTCGCGCATCGTCGCCGAGCTGATCGCCGAGGACTTCCTCGAGCCGGCGGAGCGCGGCGTGCGCGTCGGCATCCGCCTCTTCGAGCTGGGCGAGCTCGCGCAGCGCTCGAAGGAGCTGCGGCAGCTCGCGCTCGCGGCCATGGCGGACCTCCGGCAGGCCACCGGCATGACGATTCAGCTCAGCGTGCTCAAGGGCACCGACCAGGTCTACGTCGAGATCCTGCGCGGCCGGGACCCCGACCTCGTGATCCCTTCGCGCGTCGGGGGCCGAGTTCCGGCGTACGCCACCGCTGGAGGGAAGGCGGTGCTGGCGCACTCGTCGCAGGAGGTCGTCGACCTGACGCTCGCCAACGACCTCGTCCAGCTCGGCCCGGGCACGATCACCGATCCGGACGCACTGCTGCGCCACCTGGCACAGGTGCGGTCACAGGGATTCGCGCACGAGGTCGAGGAGTCTCACCGAGGGCTCACGTGCGTCGCGTGCCCCATCCTGCGCGCGGACGGCACCCCGATCGCAGCCATCTCGGCCTCCGGCCCCGCGGGCCGCGTGGACATCCTCCAGTACGTCGCGGCGGTCAAGATCGCCGCCCTCGGGCTCAACCGGCGCATCCGCGCAACATCGGTGTTCAGCGGCCTCTAGCGTTCCGTTCAGCGGATCGCGAGTTGTCACCGGTTTGTGCTGGGCGCCTAGCGTCTCCCCCGTCGCCCGCTCTTGGGCGTCGCGCCGCCAGCGCCGTGGGCAGAGACGCCCCACAGGTCGCCGAAGCGCTCGGACCCACGGCCGGGAGGCGCCAGCATGCAGGCGATGGTGATGTACGAGTCGGGCAGCCCGCTGGTGCTCGAGGACCTCGAGCTCGACAGCCCCGGCCCCGGTGAGCTGCTCGTGCGCATCGAGGCGACCGGCGTCTGCCACAGCGACCTGCACTACGTCAACGGCGGCCTCGCGGCCCGCACCCCCATCGTCCTCGGTCACGAAGGCGCGGGCATCGTCGAGGCGACGGGCGAGGGCGTGACCTCGGTCGCCGTCGGCGACAAGGTCGTGCTGATGTGGCGCCCCCGGTGCGGCGAGTGCGAGTTCTGCCTCGCGGGCCGCCCCGCCCAGTGCACGCTCGGCCGCATTCACGGCCAGACGAACGGGCTGCTGCGCGGTGGCACGCGACTGAGCAAGGACGGCGAGCGCGTGCACCACCTCATGGGCGACGCCTGCTTCGCCGAGCGCGCCGTCGTTTCGCAGGAGTCGGTCATCAAGATCGACAACGACATCCCCTCCGAGATCGCGGCGATCGTGGGCTGCGCCGTCATCACCGGCATGGGCACCGTGCTGAACCGGATGCCGGACCTGGCGGGCAAGAGCGTCGCCATCATCGGCGCCGGCGGCGTCGGGCTCTCCGCGGTGATCGCCGCCGAGCTCGTCGGCGCTGCGCAGATCATCGTGTCGGACGTCGTGCCCGCGCGCCTCGAGAAGGCGCGCCAGCTCGGTGCGACGCACACCATCGACTCGCGCAGCGAGGACTTCGCCGCGCGAGTGCTCGACATCACCGGCAGCGGCGCGCACTACGTGCTCGAGGCCATCGGCCGGCCCACCACGATCCGCGCCGGCTTCGACGCCCTGCGACCGGGCGGCACCGAGGTGATCGTCGGGCTCGGCTCGGTGGGCGAAGAGCTGTCGATCCCCATCAATCTGCTCGTGCAGGGCGACCGACAGGTGGTCGGAGCCCTCTACGGCTCGTCGAACACCCCGCTGCAGCTGCCCGAGATCCTGCGGCTCTACCGCGCCGGCCGCCTGCCCCTCGACCAGCTGCTCGACCGCTCGTTCCCCCTCTCGGAGGCGAACGAGGCGCTCGAGCACCTGCGCACCGAGGCGATCGGCCGCCCCATCCTCATCCCCTGACCCACCCCTTGCAACGCTCGGCATCATCGCTCAAAGGAGAAGCATGACCGTCACGACCGGCGACCCCAACGCCACGACCCCTGCACCGCAGCCCGCCATCGAGGTCTCGGCCTCTGACCGCCGTCGTGCCCTCTGGGGCAGCGCGGTGGGCTCCACCATCGAGTGGTACGACTACTTCCTGTACGGGACGATGGCGACCGCCATTTTCAACGTGCACTTCTTCCCCAGCGAAGACCCGCTCGTCAGCTCGATGCTGACGTTCGCGTCGTTCGCGCTCGCGTTCGTGGTCCGCCCGATCGGCGGCGTCATCTTCAGCCACATCGGCGACCGCATCGGCCGCAAGAAGACGCTGGTCATCACGCTCACGCTCATGGGCGTCGCGACGATGCTCATGGGCGTGCTGCCGAACTACGCGGCGATCGGCGTCGCGGCGCCCATCCTGCTGACGCTGCTCCGCCTCGTGCAGGGCCTGGCGCTCGGTGGCGAGTGGGGCGGCGGCCTGCTCCTCGCGGTCGAGTACGCCCCGCGCAACCGTCGCGGCTTCTACGGCGCCGTGCCGCAGATCGGCGCGCTCGCCGGCCTCGCGCTCGGCAACATCGTCACGATCGCGGCGCGCGCCGTCTTCCCGGAAGAGGCGTTCGAGTCCTTCGGCTGGCGCATCCCGTTCCTGCTGTCGGGCGTGCTGCTCGTGGTGGGCCTGTGGATCCGCAGCCGCATCGACGAGACCCCGTCGTTCCGCAAGGTCCGCGCATCCGGCACCACCCAGAAGCTGCCGATCGCGACCGTGCTGCGCACGTACTGGCGCGAGGTGCTGCTGTCGACCGGCGCGAAGTTCGTCGAGACGAGCACGTTCTTCATCTTCGCGACGTTCTCGATCGGCTTCGCCGTCAGCTTCGGCTACGACTTCGGCACGATCCTCGGATTCCTGCTAGTCGGCTCGATCATCGGCATCGGCGGGATGCTGTTCTACGGCGGGCTCTCCGACCGCATCGGCCGCAAGAAGGTGTTCATCGGCGGGTCGATCGCCGTGGCGATCTTCATCTTCCCGTACCTGGCCATGCTGAGCAGCGGCAACGTCGCGCTCGCCGGCATCGCGATCATCGTGTCGTTCGCCGTCATCTGGCCGACCTACGGCTCGCTCATCGGCACCGTCCTGGCCGAGAACTTCGCGCCCGAGATCCGGTACACCGGAGCCTCGCTCGGCTACCAGCTCGGTGCGGCGATCGTCGGCGGCCCCGCCCCGCTCATCGCCACGGCGCTGCTCGCCGCCTTCTCGGGCAGCTGGGTCCCGGTCGCGGTCTTCGTGGTGTTCTGCGCCGTCATCGGCGCAGGCTCCGTGGCCCTCGTCAAGACGCGTCACAACGAAGAGCTGGATGTCTGAGCAGCTGTACGGCAAGCGGATCCAGGCGCCCCTCGTGGGCGCCTGGATCACGCTCGACTCGCCCGTCGCGACCGAGCAGGTCGCGCGCGCCGGCTTCGACTACGTGTGCGTCGATGGCCAGCACGGGCTGCTCGGCTACTCGGCGCAGCTCGCCGCGCTGCTCGCGATCGGCGCGACGGATGCGACGCCCATCGCGCGCGTCTCGTCGAATGACGCTGCGGAGATCGGACGCGTCCTCGACGCGGGTGCGCGCGGGGTCATCGTGCCGCTCGTGAACTCCGCGGACGAGGCCCGCGCGGCGGCAGCGGCTGCGCGCTACCCGACATCGGGCGGCATCCGCTCGTACGGTCCGATGCGGCTCGGCCCCCACTTCGGCGCGACGCCGAGTGAGACGGACGAGGCCGTCGTGGTGCTGGCGATGATCGAGACGCTGCCCGGGCTCGAGGCGCTCGACGCGATCCTCGACGTCGAGGGCATCGACGGGGTCTACGTCGGTCCCTACGACCTCTCGCTCGCGCTCGGCGCTCAGGTGCCGTTCGAGGATGCGATCCTGCCGCGGCTCGATGCCCAGCTCGAGCGCATCGTCGCCGCGGCATCCGCCCGCGGCAAGATCGCCGGCGTGCACTGCGCCGACGGAGCGCAAGCCCGACGTCGCGCGGAGCAGGGCTTCACCCTCATCACGGCAGCGACCGACGTCTCGTCGCTCCGCGCCGACATGGCGCTGCAGCTCAGCACGGCCCGCGGAACGCAGACGACCGGCGACCGCGCCTACTGACCCCGTTGGGCCGCCTCACCTGCTGGTCGAGTAGCAGCCGGCGAAGCCGGCCGCGTATCGAGACCACCCGTCACTCCACGCTGACCAGCACCATCCCGCCCTCGTCACGGTCGTACGCCGCCGCGACCATCACGAGGTCCCCGTCGACCGTGCCGTTGAGCGTGATCAGCGGATTGGAATCTCCGCCGGAGTCGTCGTCCATCAGGCTCGATGCATCGGCGCTGGACCGTCCCCAAAGGACCGAGTCGAAGTCGGCCTCCGCGCGGATCGACTCCTGACCCGTCGTCACGCGCGCGATGAACACGGCCGGCGCACCCGGTGCGACCTCCAGCGAGGCGCTCTCGCCGACACCCACCACCGTCGAGCCCGTCAGCACCTGCAGCTGGAAACCGGTGCGGTCCCCGCTGTACTCGCCGAGCTCGATCGTGTACGAGCCGGGCTCCAGCACCGCACCGATGAGGGGGTCGCGCGAGCGCATCTCGAACGCGAAGTCGTCGAGCTCGCTGGCGCCGTCATCGTTCTCGAAGTCAGCGTTCCCGCCGACCAGCCGCATGGTGAGGTCCTCACCGTCGGTCGACGCCGCCCCGAGCACGACCGCGGAGCGATCAGCGACGTCGAGCTCGATCTCCGTCGTGCCGCCCGCGGCGATGAAGCCCTCGCGCACGTCGGCGGCGCCGCTCGTGCCGGGCACGACCGGGTCGGTGTTCGGCGCCTGCGGCACGGGCGGGGGTGACGGGATGAAGCAGGCGGTGAGCCCGCCGAGCGTGACGGTGGCAACCGTCGCGGCCCCGAGCATCCGCCTGGTGTGTGCTGCGCGCATGCTGCGGCTCCCTCTCGACGTGACCGGCCACTCCAGTCGATCGTAGGCGGGCCGCTGGCGGAGACTCGCTGCCGCATGCCGCGATGATGGCAGCGTGACCATCCGACGCCGTTCCTCGATCGCTGCCGGGGTGCTCTGGATGCTCAGCGCACTCGTGCACCTCATCACGGAGGCCGTGACCGCCGCCGCCTTCAGCGGCTACTCCTACGCGACCAACTACATCAGTGACCTCGGCATCCCCGAGGTCGGCGAGTACCAGGGCCGAGCCATCGACTCCCCGCTGCACCTGGTGATGAACGTCGGTTTCGTGGTGCAGGGCGCGCTCTTCCTCGCGGCGGCGTGCTTCGCTCTCCGCGTGTGCGCGACCAAGCTCAGCCGACTGCTCGTCGCACTCGCCATCGTCTACGCGATCGGCATCTCGCTCGTCGGCATCGTGCACGGCAGCCAGGCGAGCGACGACGACGGGTCCGCGATCTTCCACGTGCTCGGTGCAGGGATGGCGATCATCAGCGGGAACGTCGTGGCGATCGCGGTCGGCTTCGGCGTCGTCCGCGAGTGTCCGCGATCGCCCTACGCGCTCGCCAGCATCGCGCTCGGCGTGATCGGGCTCTTCGGGCTCGCCATGCTGCAGGTCGACTCCGGGACGACGAGCGTCGACCTGCTGCCGGACGGCGTCTGGGAGCGGATCGCCGTCTACGCGGTCACCGCATGGCAGCTCATCACGGGCACCGTGCTGCTCACGAGGAAGGCTGAGGGATGGGAGGCGCACGTCGCGCCGACGCGAGACGGCGTGACGTCGATGCACCGGTGACCCCGGACGCGCTTGACGAGCAGCGACCTTTGCCGTCAAGTTGCGGCGATAGGGTCGCCCCATGACCGAGCGCACCACCTATCTCCTCGTCGACGGCGAGAACATCGATGCGACGCTCGGGATCTCGGTGCTGAACCGCCGGCCGGAGCCGCAGGAGCGGCCGCGCTGGAACAAGGTGCTGTCGTTCGCCGAGCAGGCGTGGCAGCAGCCGGTGAAGGGCCTGTTCTTCCTCGCCGTGCCCGGCGAGCTGCCGACCCCGTTCGTGCAGGCGCTCATCGCGATGGGCTACACGCCCGTGCCGCTGCGAGGCGAGGGCAAGGTCGTCGACATCGCCATCCAGCGCACGGCGGATGCGCTGGTCGAGCGCGAGGCCGACGTCATGCTCGTCAGCCACGACCGCGACTTCGCGCCGCACATGGCGCGACTGGCCGATCGGGACGCTCGCGTCGGCATCCTCGGCTTCGGCGAGTTCATGGCCGGAGGGTTGCGCGACGTCGACGGCGTCGAGTTCTTCGACCTCGAGTACGACGTCGCAGCCTTCAACAGCCGACTCCCGCGCGTGCGGGTCATCCCGATCGACGAGTTCGACCCGCTGCAGTTCATCTAGGCTGCGCGGTACGGGGCAACCGGCGCGACGCCCGTGTCTCGCGCGGTCGTGACGGTGCGATACTGGAGCGTTGGCGCTCGCGCGATCCGTGAGGCGCCGCATCACCTCACATCCACGCCGCTGTGCGATGCGCGTGCGGTGTGCCGCGCCCGCATCCGCTCCGCGCCCACGCCCCAGGGAGCACCCCATGAGCACCACTCATGCCACCGAAGCCACCACGCCGACCGAGGAGCCGACGTCGATGTCGACCGCCGTGAAGCCGGCCCGCACCAGCCGCCCCTGGCCGTGGATCGTCGCGCTCGTCGTCGTCGCCCTGCTCGGCGCGCTCGGCACGGGCATCGCCGCTTCCTCCGCCGCGAGCGCGCAGTCGGAGCTGACCACGGTCCGCGCCGAGCTCGCCGCGGTCCAGGCCGACTACGCCGACCTCGAGACCCGTGCGGGCATCGCCCAGAGCAGCCTCGACCTCATCCGCGAGCACCGTGACCGCCTCGAGCTGCAGCTCGAGGAGATGCAGGCGTCGCAGGGCTGACGCCCCGCTTGATCGACGAATGCGGCTCGGGCTTCGGCCCGGGTCCCGTTCCTGTTGCGTGGACTCCGATGGCGGTCGCGTTCTATCAGCGTCTGCATGAAGGTCCGAATGACCTTCATGCTTGCGGGAACCTATTCAGCCGGCATTGGGTCGAGCGCTGGCGGCTCTTGACCGCGCCGCTTCGCGTCGCGTCGTTCCTGAACGCGCATCGCTAGGCGCAGCACCGCCTCATCGCCTCGCTCCTGGAGGCCGGATCCGAGAGCCTTCGCCCGAGCTGCTACGTCGCTGCCGAACGAGCCGACCTGGTCTGTCGTCTCAACGGCAAGCTCACGCGCAGCGCGCCGCCATGCCGTCTGGTCCAGCCGTTCGACCTCTGTGAGCGTGAGCTCTGCGTGACGAGCGAACTCAGTTACCGCCTCGTTCAAGTTGTTGGCCCGCTCAGCAAGCCATTGAGCGCTGAACGGATTCGCGACTCGCTTCAGGTTCGTCAGCTCCGAGGAAGCGCGCACGGAGCTGTTGATGGCGTCAAGGCTCTGCACGATGCGATTCGTCCGCATGAGACGCGCGACCCTGACGCCGTCGCGATGCTGCTCGAGCTGCGCCGCTTCCGACTCTGCGACGCGCGCCAGTTCGAGGACGTACTGCCGATCCTGCAGTGCGATAGTGCGGGCGAGCACGCCGAGCCAGAACGAGACGTCACCACTGACCTCCTTCAGCACAGCGGCTACCCGATCGGTGTCCACCGCTCGCTCCTTGACCAGTTCCGCGAGGGCGCTGAGCTGAGCGATCGACTCAGCCTGCATCGTCTGTAGCGCGAGTGAGTTCGACTGCACCTTCGACCACGTCACCGCAGACACGGCGCCTGTCGCCTCGTAGATGCTTTTCGCCTCCTCGATCGCAAAGCTGACGCCGCCGATCTGCCCCAGTGTCTCGATCTTGCGCTGCTTGAGCAAGCGGTCGAGCTTCGCGTCGATCACCTCAAGGTATGCCTGGATGTCGTCCAAGGCTGCCTCGAGCGACGCCTGCGTCATCATGGAGGCAAGCGCCATCGGGGCTGCCGGTGTCAGGAGCGCCGCCTGCTCGAACTTGAGATGCTTGACAATCTGCCCACCCTTGCCGCGGACGACGCCGGTCATGAGCTTGTCTGCCTTGCTTAGTGCCGGACCGTGCTTCTTCACGAGCTCGGCCGACTCCTTCGTCATCTTGATCCAACGCCCGCTGTTCGCTTGCACCTCGCCGACGATTCCCAGCGCCTTGCCCGCAAGCGACAGCGACTGCTGTGTAAGCCGTCGCGTGTCGAGTCCAGCCTGTGTCTCGAAGTGGGTCAGCGCAGCCTCGTCGCCGAGCAGCAGGATGCCGTCGTCGCTCTCGATGACCGCGACCGACCAGTGATCTTCACTCATGTGTTGATTGTGGCCGACTCCTGTGACATCCGTCGCACGTTCAACGACATCGGCGCAGCACAGCCCTGCAGGGTCTTGGCTCGCAGGCGTACGGGCGGCTTACGGCAACATCGAAGTCCACTCCGACCGAGAGTAGGACGGGGCTTCGATGCGCAACTTTCCATGGCGGCCCGGCGCCCTCCACTTCCTGCGGCTCCATCTGTTCGCTCCGTCACGGCTCGGACCACTCCGGTATCCGTCTCCTTGACGAGCCACCGCTAGGTGAGCTAGTCGCCAGCAGCACTCGCTCGAAGCGACTCCAGCTCATCCTTGGACAGTCGACTCGCGGCGTCGGCGCGCTCTCCAATGAAGCGAATACCTTCCCCCTCGAGGGCGCCTCTCTGCGTCCGCGTCTCCAAGGGATCGCTCCATCGAAAGCCGGGGCGAACCTGTCCGTTGACGTCGAGCACTCGCCACAGGTGTACGCAGCCTGGACAACTCATGAAGTGCTGCCCCAGGGGCTGTGCCGCTGTCCCGACTAGCTGAGCCAAGTCGCCGTAGGTCGTCCACCGCGACTCCGGCAGACTGTGGAGCACGGCGTGAAGCTCGCTCCAGTCAAAGGCACTCAAAGCAATAGAGGCTGCGTGTTCCGGCAAAGTACGGCCGTCCTCAGTGGCCCACCACTTCGGGCCCCGCATCGAGCGCTCGATGCCTACAGCCTCTTGCAGCACCATGGCGACGATCTTGCCCGGCCTGTAACTCTCACCGGTGTACTCCCAGCGCAGCGGCTGCCGGACGTCGTTGCTCCATGTTGCGCGGGCCCGGCGTGGATCTGCGTCGAGCCAGTCTTGAATCGCTTCACGAGCGTCGGCATCGACGTCGGTCGTCGGCCTGAGCGTCAGTCGGGTCCCATCGTTCAAGGTCTTTGCCCTAACGAGCCTGACGACCGTGGACGCTTCTCGGCTTCCACTGCGGCGAGACTGCGCTTGCTTGACCTCTGCCCGCAACGGCGAGACCGTGAACTCTTCGACGTCGGCAACAGGAAAGACCTGCGACACGGTCACGATGACTGTCGCGCCATGTTGATACGCCTGGAGTCGTTGAATGGTGATGTCTAGGCCCATCTCGTTCAACCACACGACTGTGGCACTCGTCGTTGGCGAGAACGAGCCGGCAACCAGCACGATTCGCGGCTGACGGAGCACTTCAAGATCGAGCTCGCCGGCATGCTCTTGGATGAGAGCACGCGCTGCTTCCTCGGAGACCAGAGACTCCGCCCGGCTGCTTAGGAATCTGGCGTGATAGCGGACGAGTTCTTCCTCTGTGAATCGTGACGCCATCGCTGCGTATTTGATGGCTTGCATCTCAACGGTGTCAGGGGCTGCATCGCGCTTCAGTTCGGCAAGGACCAAGCGACCACCAGTGTCCAATCCAAGGACGTCTAGCCGATCGCGTTGCCTATCTCCGCGGGCGTCTTGCCAGCGATCGAATTCGAATGTCACCACCATGACGTCCGCGCCGAGAATTTCCGGGCGAGCGAGCACCCATTCCTGAAGGTCCTGTCGCTCCCGCAGTCCCGCGGTTGCGAGTGAAACCGGCGCGAGAGGGGCCACGCACCCCAAGTCCACTGCATAGACGCGCTCGCCTGACATCCGCTCTCCTGAACGTGAGAAGTGTGGTCACGTCAACCTACTCGGTTCGGCTTCGGGTGAAAAGCGCCGACTGCTACGACATGGGCCGGCATGGGAGGACATCTACCCGGCTTCAAGAGTGAGCAACCGCTCGCAGCGGCGACGCGTCGAGCATGTCAGCCGCAGGAGCAGCGCAGCTAGCTCGCATGTCTTCCCGGCACGTACCGAGCCAGCGCAGGTTCTCGATAGGGGTCCGCTCGCGCCGAGCAAGCGTCCCTGCGCCTGGAATGTCGGTCGCCTATCTCCGACTCGGCTGACATGCGGTTTAGGGGTCCCCGGTGAGCGTGTCCAGACCCGGCGCGTCTCCGCGACTTGTGCTCAGCGCCTTGAGGACCTCGAGCGGCGGGGTGCTGCAGCATGAGCAACGCACCCGATGGCATCTCGGCCCATGTGGGCGAGGGCGATGATCTTTTCACCGCCTGCCTGCATCTGCTCTTGGAAACTCGCGAAGCCCATGGCGTCAACCTTCGCGATTGACACCTTGAGTAGGCGAGCTTGCCCCATCACCCGCTCAGGCTGGATCTCGCGGACGGTCCCCCGTCCTCGATCGGATGTCACGGGGCCGCCAAGCGCGTGCCCGAGTGCGAGCGGAGCGGCAAGGCGGTCAGGGCGAAGCCGTCGATGGCGATTAGCGTCACGCGCGCCGTCGCCAGCTCAGCGTCGCCCGAGTAGATGAGCATCCCCGCGGTGATGAGCCGTGCATCGTCGTGCAGCGTTCCAGCCGCGAGCCACCTGATCACATTCTCGAGCCTCACGCCGATCACGAAAATCGTGCCGATGAGGCACGTCATGGCGGCGACGTTGACGGCGGGCCAGACGAGCGCTGCGCGGCCGGTGCCGCGGGCACCTTGATCGGGCCCAATCCACCGCAGCTGTTCTCGATCCGGTCGATCAAAGCGGCGGCGGGTGGCTTCGAAAATAGTCGCTGCTGTCGCCGACGATCGAGAAGCGCCCGCGCGGCGCGTTTCGGGATTGGGTCCGTCACTGCCGTCTTCATCCACGTGCTCATCGTCGTCGTCCCACCGGAATTGGCGACAAGCGCTCATGGCCACGCGTCGCCCGCGACCGCGCTTCCCACGATGAGGGCCGCACGCGGTCCACTGCACCAGGCACACTTGCCGTCGTCTGACGCCCTTGGAGGTACACCAAGGCGTCGCCGACCGTCTGCACGTGATGTCGGAGGTGCGGCGCTCGCTGGCGCACCAGCCGCTCGCCTGCAGCTCGCTCCAGACTGCGGTGCCGGGCGCCAGTCCGGCGCAGCGCGTGCGGTTAGCGCGAACCCGGCGAAGTGACCATCCTCGTCGTGCTCGCTGGATGCGCGCGCGACCGCGTGCGCCGCTTCGAGAGTCTCGTCGTCTAGGTCGATACCTACCGCCTGGTGAACATTGACCAGCGCCACATCAACGCGCGCGGAGTCCGTGGAACCGCACGTCACGGCGGTCGGACGTAGGACTCGGAGGATCGCCGCGCGAATCGTGCACGCAGTTGAGACGGTCTCAGGCCGACCGGTTGCGCCGACTTACGTCGAGCACGGCGAATGTTCGTGAACCAGCCGCGGCATCCGGTATGGCTGCAACAGAGCGGCGGAGACCCTTACAGATCTGTGACGGCCACCAGCCGCGGCGGATAACCGCCGCTACGGATTGCGTTCCGTCGAAGAAGGCGCAGACCGTGCATCATGCTAGCGTCGATGAGCTTGCGGCCAAACGGAGGGACTTGCTCTGGTGACACTGACTCCAGGGACGGACAGGAGGGTCAGTATCAGTGCAGTCGAGCGGCGGGGCGGCTTCTCGGCGCAGACCGTGAACCGGGTCATCACCGCCCTGCTCGGAACGACCACCTCGAAGACGGCGATTCGACACAGGTGGCTCTCGGCTGTGGCAAGTCACGTCGTTTCGGCACGACCTGACATCGCGCCTGAGCTCCTGGGCGTGCTCGGCGTAGAACATGTCGGCGAGGACGTCCTCGCGGGGCTGACGATCGGCGAAATCGGGGTGTGTTACGAGGCCCTGCTGTCCGGGTTGAGCCGCGAAGACCGGAAAAGCTCCGGCCAGTTCTTCACTCCCGATGATGCGGCGCGCTTCATGGCTCGCCAGTCGGCAGATTTCGCGGACGGTGTCTGGCTCGACCCGTGCTGCGGCGTCGGCAATTTGTCGTGGCACCTGGCTCGTGAGCGGCCTAACCCTGGCGAATTTGTGCGTGACAAGCTTGTGCTTGTCGACCGCGATCCCACCGCTCTGAAAAGCGCCGTCACGCTGATCGCCGCGGAGTACGTGAACGTCGACGATGGCGACGCGGTATGGGCTCTCGCTTCGCGCGCCGTGCATCGCGACTTCTTAAGCGAAGCGCCTCTGCCTGATCATGACTTCGCGATCTTCAACCCCCCGTACGCGCGTGCCGAACCGAAGCACAGCTACGAGACCGCCGAGACTCGGGATCTGTTCGCCTACTTCATGGAGCGGATAGCGAAGAGCTCGCGCGGGTTCATCGCGGTGACGCCGGCCTCGTACCTTGCCGCACCGAAGTTTCAGTCCGTGCGTGACGTCCTTCGTCGCACGGCTCGCGGCGGCCAGGTCTTCGTGTTCGACAACGTCCCCGACACGCTGTTCCGGGGGTACAAGTTCGGCTCCAGCAACACCTCGAAGACCAACTTCGTGCGCGCCGCGGTGACTGTGTGCGCGCCCGACAACGTGAAGTGGACTGTTACGCCAATCCTTCGCTGGCAAGTTTCGGCCCGAGCGAATATGTTCGAGCAGTGCTCGCAGCTCTTGGGGCCGGTCCGAATCGGTCCGCACGGCGAGTGGGCGAAGCTCGGACCCGGCTTAGCGACCCTTTGGGACGATCTGGTTTCAGCCGAAACGGCCACTCTTGGGGACTTCGTCACCTCCACAGCGACTCCCTTCCGCTTAGACGTCGCCTTGACGCCGCGGTACTTCATCTCAGCGACATATCGAGTCCTAGAACGGGGTTCGAAGACCACTCTGTATTTCGCTACGGCGGAAGATCGCGATCGCGCGGCGATCGTCCTGAACTCAAGTCTCCCTTACTTGTGGTGGCGCGTGCTCGACGGAGGCGTAACCCTACCTAGGCGGGTGCTCCTGTCGACGCCGATACCGGCACACGTAGCTCCCAAGGCCGCGATCACCGCTCGCCTTCGCAGCTCCGAACAGGAGAACCTGGTCGTCAAGCTAAACGCCGGGCGCGAGAATCAGAACGTCAAGCATCCCAGAGACTTGGTGGAAGCGCTCGACGAGGTCGTCATGCCCGGCAAGCACGACCTTCGCTTGCTGTACGCAAATAGCATGTTTCCCTTGAACGGGCTAGAATCGGACTCGTAGCCCGAGAGACGGAAGGCCCATCTGATGACAAGAAGCGGATCCCCGGAGTTCGACACGTTGCGGCAACACCTGCTTTCGAATCGAGAGGTTAAGCGTGAAGTCGAGTTCGCCTTCTCGTCTCTCCTTGCAGCGGCGAACCCGTCGGACCGCGGTCTGCGCTTTCTGTTCGGGAACGGCGCGGAGTGGATCATGGCGGCCGCAGCGTGGTCGGCGGGAGTACTCACCGCTCCCGCCGGGCACAACGAGAATGGGTTCGACCTGGGAGATCTGCTCAACAAGGCCAAGGGGTTGTGGAGCGTGAAGGCTAGTGCCAGCACCAGCTCCGCGCAGATCCGCCTCAAGAACTTCATGGGCGATGGCATGAACGTCGATTGGACCGAGCCGACCCTATTCGTGGGTCCGTACCTAAGAGGTGCGGTGCTCGTGGACCCGCGCCAGCACACGCACGTCCGCGACGAGCTCCATCACGGTAGCGATGCGCTGATACTTGGCGGAGCGGTTGTGAAAAGATTTGCTCAAGCGAATCCAGCGAACTACGTACCGTTTGACGTGGCAGTCAACCACGGTGGCGGCTCTAATGATCCATATGCATTCGTAAAGTCGGTAATCACGCCAGCTCATTTTCCGGTGTTGTCAAAACCCTTCCTCGCCTCGGCTCCGGTGCGAGAAACGAGCCGGGTGGAAGAGATCACGAAGCTCGCGTTGCTTCGAGACAATGGACTGCTCGATGAGGAGCAGTTCAAGCGAGCCGTCGACGCTGTCCTTCAGTGAGTGCAAGTGGCTTTCTTTTCGCCTGGAGTGGGAATTCGCTGAAGCCGGCACATTAGCTGGTTGACGGGCGCCGAGCAGTCCTGCGCCGACTCGGCATGGCGAACACGCTCGCATCCGGCGCGGCTTGCCGAGCGCGCTAATGGACTGTCGCAAGGTGGCCAAGGGCGACTCCTCGGAACCCTGAGGTGAAGCGTCCCGCCCAGCGTTCTAGACGCCTAGCGGATCGGTCTCGCTCCCCGAAGCTTAAGGGGGAAGAAACGAGCGTCGCTCGCTTGATCACTTGATGCCTGCTCGCTTCAACGACCGATGTATCTCAGTGATCGAGTGTCAAACAACGCGGGGCTCAGCACGATGTCGATGTTTTAACTACCGACTCGGCGGTCAGCCGACGATTCGGCGCGAAGCGACGCAGCGACCGCCATCACTCTCCGTTACGGCGAACTCACGCGCCGTAGCGCCCGAGCTTCGAGCCCGCTGCCCCGTCGCGGCTCCTATGAGGGTCCCGCCTCGTTGACTCAACCGGCACGGGCACATCGACCGGTTGAGGACGCTGCACGCGGGGCCGCATTCCCGCTGTGAAGAAATCGCGGTCTCCCGGAGACCGAATCGGAGTGCGCTCTACGAGCCGAGCGGACCCGGCCACACCTCGATCGCAATCTCGGCGAGCTTCTTCGAACGCGCTTCTATCTCACTCTTAGTCCACACCTCGGATTCCACGATCTGCTTGCTTAGGGCGAGGCGGAGGTGCTGGTCGATCCACGTTCGCTTGATGGCGAATTCGCTGTTCGACATCTCGCTGTTGTATGCCGTCAAGGTGAGATTTCCAAGAGTGTGGCGACGCGTACTCCAGGTGTGAAGGGGTTCTTTGTCTCCCCACTCTGCCATGTCCGCAAACCATGCCGTGCCCACCACCGTTTGAGGCAGTATGTGTTCGACACTGTAGGAAGTGCTCTCCGTACCGCGTTCGATATGAGGAGCCTCTTTGCCTTCGAGGAACTCAGCAAGGCGCTTGAGGACAAGGAAAGTCTGAGTCACGTTCTTGGCTCGATACAAAGCACTTGTGACCGCCGACTCCTTGAGTAGGTCATCGTCCGGCCACCTCCGGACGCTTTCAGATAAAGCCGCTGCAAGATCAGCCCCAAAGCTCTCCGCAGGCGATTTGCGCACTTGAGACACCAGCCGAGCCAGTGTGCTTCGCAGATCGTGAGGTGCAATGGCGCATATAAAACGCCGTACCAGGAGGCTTTCAACTTGCAGAACTGCACGTTTGGCTTGCTCCGATCCGAGCTGCCCGTCACGGAACCGCGTCAGAATCTCGACGAGCAGAGGCTGCGCCGGAGTGTTACCCCACTGACTCTGGAAACGGAGTGATTTCACGACCTCCTTCGGTAGCTTCACCTGCTTGGCGATCTGACTCGCGGCGGGAGAGCCTGCGTCGTCCACGAGCTGGAAGATGCTTGCGTCCTTGCGTATCTGCTCCAAAGCCTTGAGAACGGCTGGTTCCGAGTCCATGCGGTTCAGTTGCCCTATAAGCGCGGCGTACGTACCCTTCTTGGGGACGTTCTTGCCCTGAAGAATCACCCACGCGTGTAGGTGGTTCTCTAGCACTCGCAACCCGAGCTGATCCTCCATCGGCTTCCATATATTTTGGTAGCCAACAGCGTTCTTGGTGGGAAGCTTCATGAAGACAGCATTTCGGATGAGGTCCACCTGTCCCAGTTTCAGCCCGCTGTGATTCAATGTGGCGAAGATTTGGTAGGCACGATCCGCAGGAATGTCCGCGATCGAAACGAGCTCCAGGTCGTTAGCAATCACGGTGAGAAGCGTTTCCCAGTCCCATTGAGACTCAACCACGACGCCTGCATCTTCCGAGTCTTCAGACTCCTCGACGACCCCTTCAGCTTCGGCAGTGCCCGCCGAGAGTTCGTCGCCGCCGTTCTCCTCTTCGCTAAAGTCCGCGTCGGCTGGGACGCCGGCAATCAGCTTCTTGCAGAACCAGTTGTAGGAGCGGAAGATCTCAGATTTGCGATCCGACGCGTCCGAGCCCCGGATGAGCTGCTCGTAGATCGCGCGATTCGCCTGCGCGGGAACGACCCTTAAGGCGTCGTCGTGATCAGCAAACACTAGGAAGTTGTTCGTAACCTTGCGTTTCTGGTCCGCGTCCATGCCGGTATTGTCGCGAATGGCTGCGAGCAGCAGGCTCAGCGTAATGAGCCGCTGTTGCCCGTCGATCACCGGACAGTCGCCGGGCCCGAGCGCCTTCGTGGGCGTCTCACCGATGACAACTGAGCCGATGAAGTGAGTCGATGGAGTGCCCGCGCGACGAAGCTTGTACAACCGCGTGATGTCGCCCCACAGCTCCGGAATCTCGTGAGTCGTCCGCCAGGAATAGTTCCGCTGGTATAGCGGCACCGAGTACGTTCGCTCCGTAGAAATTAGCTTCTTGTAGCTTCCGTAGCCAGTGTCGAGCTTCGTCATGCTGTGAGCATATGTCGTTCTCTCGAAGCGACGCCGTCTAGTCGCGCGTCTTCGCGAGTTTCGTGTCTCGATGTAGCGGTCAACTTCGAGCACTGAGAGTCGAGTCATACCGCCGGGGCTGGCTGAGCGCTTAAGTGCTGACCAACGGAACTGATGCTCGATAGCGATCGCCCGCGCAGCGATGCGGTCAGTCCCCCCGGAGGTCGGCGACGTAGGTGTTAACTGAGCGGGCGCGTCCCAGGGCTGCAGCTGGCATGCGTATGACCGCGACGGCGGGCTCGTCAGCCAGCAGAACTGCGTTGTGCCCGAACGGCGTCGCGATGCAGCTGCGGCCGGTGAAGCCCGGCCCGCATTGGTTCGCATAGACGATCACCACGCCGTTCTCGAGCGCGCGCGCAGGCACCTGCAGCGTGGAGATCTGCGTCGCCGAGTAGTGCCACGCATCGCCGAGCTCTTCGATGCCCTCTTCGACGACGGGCACGGCCGTCGGCACGAGCAGGATGTCGGCGCCGGCGACCGAGAGCGAGCGCGCGAACTCGGGGAACTCCACGTCGTAGCAGATGCCGACGCCCCAGCTCGTGCCGTTCCAATTGACCGGCTCGCCGTAGGCCGCGGCCGGCGTCATCCATTCCTGCTCCACGCCACCGAAGAGGTGGCGCTTGTGCACGCGCGACAGTTCCTCCCCCTCGGGCGAGAAGAACGAGGCCGAGATGTGGTGCGCCGGCCCTACGGTGTCGACGGAGGATGCGACGAGCCCGATCCCGTGCGAGCGGGCGATGGCCGCGAGCGCCGCCCGGATCGCCGCGCCGTCGTGCTTCCAGGCGCGGTCGGGCGCGTAGCCGGTCGCGAACAGCTCGGGCGTCACGACGACGTCGGCGCCCTGCCCGGCTGCGGACGCGACCAACCCGTCGAGCGTCGCGAGGTTCTGGTCGACGTCGTCGATCACGGCGACCCCCTGCGCGACGGCGATCGCGTGGCTCTTCGGCGCATCCATCCGAACATCCTCCCCTGCAGTGGGCCTCGCTGCCATCCGGAGTTGACGACAGCGCCATCGTGCCTCAGTATGACGCTAAACCAAATCGGATTTGGTTTACGGCCGCGAGCGCGGCCCGTCCCCTGCCATGGCGAAGGAGCCGGCGATGACGTCACCCCAGCAGAGCGCGACCGCAGCGTCGCACCCGACCGCGTTCGAGCGCACCCTCGTCGCGGGAGGCACCGATCCGGCGGTCGCCGCCGAGCTCGAGCGCCGCATCCAGATCGTCGAGCACGACGAGCGCGACGAGCCGTCGCGACTGCCGATGACCGGCCGCGAGATCGCGGTCTACGTCGGCGTCTCGGTCGTCGCGGTCGTCATCGGCCTCGTGGTCGTGGTCCTGTGAGCGCGCGCGGCGAGGCCGTCGTCGACCCGAAGCTCGCCAACGAGCACGTCTTCGGCACCTTCCCACTGCTGAAGAAGGAGCGCTTCTGGAGCGCCCTCGACTTCACGTGGGTCAACACCGCCCTCGCGATCGCGACCTGGGCCTTCCTCGTCGGCGGCTCGACCGCGCTGCTCGTGGGCTTCGAGGCGGGCATCGCCGCAATGCTGATCGGCAACGCGATCGGCCTCTGCTTCATGGTGCTCGCCTCCGTCGTCGCCTCACAGCGCTGGGGCTCGGAGCAGTACACGTTGCTGCGCGGCGCGTTCGGGGTCGTCGGCGTCGGCATCATCGTCTTCACGGTCATCCTCGTCACTGAGATGGGCTGGTCGTCGCTGCTCGCGGTCATGGCCGGCCGCGCCACCAGCCAGGTCGCCGCGACCTTCGCCGGCACCGACCTCGGCCAGTACGGCCCGGTCGTCACGATCGGCGGCCTCGTCGCCATCCTCATCGCCTGGTGGGTGCTCTCGCGCGGACCGGTGACGATCGGCCGCTTCAACGCGATCATCGCGCCGGGGCTCGCCGTCGTCACCGTGATCATGATGGTGTTCCTCGTCGCCAACACGTCGTGGGACGCCCTCTTCACCGCCTCGCCGATCGCGCCGTTCGACGACCCGACGCTCAACTTCATGGTGGCGGTCGAGTTCAACGTGGGCGTCGGCGTCTCCTGGTACCCCGTGATGGGCTCGCTCGCGCGCATGACCCGCAGCCGCAAGGCCGCCGTCTGGCCCGCCTACGGCGCGCTGCTCATCGCGACGCTCATCGCGCAGATCGTCGGCATGGCCGCCGCGCTCACGCTCGGCGACTCCGACCCGACCGTCTGGATGGTGCCGTTCGGCGGCGCGATCCTCGGCGTCGCAGTGCTCATCTTCATCGCCTTCGCGAACATCACGTCGATGTCGTCGATCGTCTACTCGACGATCCTCGCCATCCGGCAGTCGTCCGGAGGGCTGCTCGCGAAGGTGCCGTGGAAGGTGCTGACCGCCTCGTTCTTCATCCTGCCGGCGATCATGACCTTCTTCCCGCAGTTCATGTACGAGCAGTTCATGATCTTCGTCTCGGTCTCGGGCGCCTTCCTGACCGCCGTCTGCGGCATCGCCGTCGCCGACTACTTCGTGCTGCGCAAGCAGCGCGTCGACCTCCGCGAGCTGCACCTCGGGCAGCGCGGCACGCTCTACGCCTTCGCCGGCGGCATCAACTGGGCGGGCCTCATCGCGCTCGCCGCGGGCGCCGCGTTCTACCTGTGGCTCTACAACCCGATCACGCTCGAGACGCAGGCCGTCTTCTCGGTGATCACCGCATCCCTGCCCGCGGCCATCGTCGCCGCGGTCGTCTACCTCGCGCTCTCCGCCCTGCTCTACCGCGGCCGCGCGACGGAGGTGGTGCGCTGATGGCGACCACGCGCGCAGCCGTCTACAGCGGCAAGCCCGAGCTCGACATCCGCGAGGTCACCCTCCGCGACCCCGGTCCAGGCGAGGTGCTCGTGCGCATCGGCGCCTCGGGCGTGTGCGGCTCCGACCGGCACGTGCTCGACGGCGACTGGGAGATGCCGCAGCCGACGATCATGGGCCACGAGGGCGCCGGCGTCGTCGAGGCGGTCGGCGAGGGCGTGCGCAGCCTCGAGCCCGGCGACCACGTGATCATGACGTGGTTCTACCCGTGCGGCGTCTGCACGAGCTGCCGCGAGGGCCGCACGTGGGTGTGCACCGGCTCCGGCTCGGAGGCGTGCGTGCTGCCGGATGGGTCGACCCCGATGACGCTCGACGGCGCCACCGCCTACCCGTACCTCGCGGTCGGCTCCATGAGCGAGCGCGTCGTGGTGGCCGAGCAGGCCGCGATCAAGGTGCCGAAGGAGCTGCCGTTCGACGTCGCGGCGCTCATCGGCTGCTCGATCGCCACCGGCGTCGGTGCGGTCGTCAACGACGCCGAGCTGAAGGCGGGCCGCTCCGCGCTCGTCATCGGCGCGGGCGGCGTGGGCATCAGCATCATCATGGGCCTCGCCCTCGCCGGTGCGAGCCCGATCATCGTCGCCGACGTCACGGATGCGTCGCTCGAGCTCGCGCGCGAGTTCGGCGCCACGCACACCGTGAAGTCGGATGCGTCGCTCCCCGACCGCATCCGCGAGCTCGTGCCCGAGGGCGTCGACGTCGCCTTCGAGGCGATCGGCCGCCCCGACACGATCGCGATCATGCCCGCGACGCTCAAGCGCGGCGGCACGGCGGTCATCGTCGGCCTGCCGCCGCAGGACCGGCCTGTGCCGATCGACGCGCTCGCGCTCGCGGAGGAGGGCAAGTCGCTGCTCGGCTCGAACTACGGCTCGACCGTGCCGGCGCGCGACTTCCCGATGCTCGCGCAGCTCTACCTCGACGGCCGCCTGCCGATCGACCGGCTCATCACGAACCGCATCACGCTCGACGAGGTGAACGACGCCTTCGACCTCATGCGGTCGGGCGCCCGCGGGCGAAGCGTCATCATGTTCTGAGCCCCTCGCAACCGAACGGAGCCTCGTGGCCAGGCCGAAGCACCGCATCCTCTCCCCGCAGCTGATCGCGGGAGCGGCGCTTCGGCTGGTCGCGAAGCACGGCGACTTCACGATCCCGGGCGTCGCCGCGGCGCTCGGCGTGCACCCGTCGTCGCTGTACCACCACCTGCCTGGCGGGCGTGCGGCGATCGTCCACCGCATGCGCGAGGAGCTGTACGGCTCGATCGACCTGGGACCGGCGCTCGACACCTCGGAGGCGCCGCTCGAGCGGCTGCGGCTGTGGATGCGCGCGTATCGCGCCGCCACCGCCCGCGTCCCTGCCGTCGTGCCGGTGCTCGTGGGGGCGCCGGTCGAGGACTTCCGGACGCTCGAGATCTACGAGGCGCTGTTCGTCATCCTGCGGGATGCGGGGGTGCCGGTCGAGCAGCGGGTCGCCTGCTCGGCGATGGTCGACGCCCTCGTGCTCGGGTCGGCCGTCGACGCCGGGTCGCCGGCGCCGCTGTGGCGCAGCGAGGGGCACGACCTGCCCGAGCTGCGAGGGGTCGTTGCCGCGCGTGACGACGCGGACCGGGCGCTCGCGGGCTTCGAGCTGGGCGTCGAGGCGGTCGTCGCGGCCGTGTCGAGCCTGGCGGCACCGACGCGCGTTGCCTGAGGCGCCCGCCGACTGAAGCGCGGAGCGCGCTACGCGCCGTCGACGATCTTGGTGAGCAGCGACCGCAGCTGCGCTCGCTCCGCGGCGTCGAGGGCACGCATCGCGGTTGACTCGGAGGTCACGGCGCCCACGAGGCGTGCGCGGATCTCCACGCCGGCCGGGGTCGGCGCCAGCAGCTTCACGCGACGATCGGGCCCAGCGGTCCGCTCCGCCACGCCGCGGGCTTCGAGCTCATCGGCGACGCCGGTGACGTACGAGGCGTCGACGAGCAGCCGCTCGGCGATGCGTCGCATCGGCATCGGCTCGTCGAGCAGCAGCAGCACGCGCGCCATCGACGGTGTGATGCCCATGGGCTGCGCGGCTCTCGTGAGGTCGGCACCCGCGAGCGCGGCCGCTCGGTGGGTGAGCATCGCGAGTTCGCGTGTCTCCTGTAGGGCATCCGGCTCCGTCACCCCGCCAGAGTACTTGGGCAAGTCCATGCTTGACCTGGTCAAGTATTGCGCGCACCATGGCGTCACGAGGACCCCGCATCGGGGTCGTGGCGCAGGAGGAATCATGACGAACGCATCCCAGCCCGGCGCGGGCGCAGCGCAGGTCGAGCTACCCGCCGCTCCAGTGGAAGCCCCGGACCGACGTCGCGACCGCAGCCTGCTCGCGCGCGGGCTGCTCAGCGCGGGCATCGCAACGGCCGTGAACGTGGGGATCCTCGCGGCCGCCACTGCTGCCGGCGCGTCCACGGTGGTGGCGCAGGGCGGATCGGAGATCGCGGTGGGACTCGTCCCGGTGCTGGTGGCGACGTTCGTGCCGCTCGCGCTGGCGACGGTCGTCGCGTGGCTGGTTGCGAAGCGCTGGCCGCGCGCGATCCCGGTGCTCGCGTGGGCGGGACTGGCGGTCGCCGCCGTGTCGACGATCGCGCCGCTCACCGGCGCGCTCGACGCGGGCACCGGCATCGCGCTGGCGCTCATGCACCTCGTGGCCGGCGCGAGCTGGTTCGCGGCGCTCCGCTCGCAGCGCCGCCGCTGACTCGCGGGAGCCGGCTCAGGCCGCGAGGGGCTCCCCGCAGTCCCGGCACGTGGCGGCCACGGGCACGACCATGAAGCAGTTCGGGCATGTGGTCTCGCGCATGACCGCGGGCGGCGGGGTCGGGGCGGCGGCGGCAGCGCGGCTGCGGGACGGCTGAGCGCTGCGCGACGGCCGCGCGGGTCGGGACAGCACGGGCGCGAGCACGGTGGGCGTGCCGCCGTCGGCGGGCAGGGCTGCACCGAAGGCGCGGTAGCACTCGAGGCGGTCCTCGGCGGCGCGCTGTTCCCGGGCGCGCGCGTCGAGGAGACCCGACGCCCCGGGGTGGCTGTCGCCGACGCGGCGCTCGGCCGTGACGCACAGTGACGCGAGGCGGGGCTCGCCGCGCTGCTCCGCGTCCGCTGCCACCGAGGCGAGCACGCGGCCGATCCACTCGGGCGCGGGCTGGTTCGTCGAGATGCCGGTGCGCTGCTGCACCTGCTCGCCGAGGTCGTCCTCGGTGATCCAGGCTCCGTACTCGTGAGCGGTCTCGATGAGCACCTCTCGGGCGGCCGGCCACCACTGGCGGATGGCGTCGGCCTGCGAGACGTACTTGCCGTTCGCGAGATGGGGCATGGAACCTCCTCAGGGTTGCGGCTTCAACGGTACGCGGGTTGGGGCGCGGGGGTTGACGAGCGGGGTGGCGACTGGGAGGTGCGGCGGAGGGACGGGGTGGTCTCGATACGCGGCCAGCTTCGCCGGCTGCTACTCGACCGGCGAGGGGAGGTGGTCTCGATACGCGGCCGGCTTCGCCGGCTGCTACTCGACCAGCAAGAGGGGGTGCCGCCGGCGGAGCAGCGTGGTGCGCCGCCGGCGGCGCGGGATCAGGCTTCGAGGGTGGCCCGCTTGCTGGGGGCGGTCTCGGGCGACAGGAGGGCCGAGCCCAGCGAGATGACCGCGGTGATGAGCACGAAGACGCCGATCGCGATGGTGGTGTCGAAAGCGGTGAGCAGCGCGACGCAGACCACCGGCACGAGGCCGCCCAGGGCGCTCGTCAGCTGGAAGGCGAGCGAGGATCCGGTGTAGCGCAGGTTCTGGGGGAAGAGCTCGGGCAGGAAGGCGCCCTGCACGCCGTACATGATCGCCCAGGTCAGGATGCCGACCGAGACCGCCAGCACGATGACCGGCGCCGACGCGGTGTCGAGCAGCGGGAAGAAGACGAAGCCCCAGACGGCGGTCGCGATCGTGCCGACGACGTAGAGCGGCCGGCGGCCGATGCGGTCAGAGAGCCGACCCGTGTAGAGGATGACGGGGATCGAGAGCGCGCTGCCGACGACGAGTCCGGTGAGCACGATCGACGTGTCGGCGCCGATCTGCTTGAGGTAGGTGACGCTGACGATCGTGAAGACGTAGTAGCCGCTGAAGACGACGGCCGTCGCGCCCATGCCGAGCAGCAGGCGCTTCCACTCGAAGCGGAAGACGTCGGCGACCGGCACCTTCGCGACCGCGCCGGCGGCCTCGAGCTGCTTGAACACCGGCGTCTCCTCGAGCCGCAGGCGGATGTAGATGCCGACGATCAGCAGCACGGCGCTCGCGATGAACGGCAGGCGCCAGCCCCATTCGAGGAACTGCTCGTCGGTGGTCGCGGTGACGGTGAGCAGCACCGCGCCGTTGGCGAGCAGCAGGCCGAAGGGTGATCCGAGCTGCACGAAGCTCGTGCCGCGGCCAGCGAGCTTGGGGTCGCCGGACTCCGAGATCATCAGCACCGCACCACCCCACTCGCCGCCGACAGCGAAGCCCTGCACGAGGCGCAGCAGCACGAGGAGCGCCGGCGCGACGATGCCGACGGCGCCGAAGGTCGGCAGCGCACCGATCAGGATGGTCGCCACCCCCATGATGACGAGGGTCGCCATGAGCGCCTTGCGGCGGCCGATGCGGTCGCCGAGGTGCCCGAAGACCGCGGCGCCGACGGGCCGGGCGAAGAAGCCGACCGCGAAGGTCGACAGCGACAGCAGCACGCCGATCGCCGGGTCGTCGCCGGGGAAGAAGAGCGCCGGGAAGACGAGCGCGGCGATGGTCCCGTAGACGAGGAAGTCGTAGAACTCGAGCGTGTTGCCCACCACGCTCGCGACCATCACGCCCCTCGGCGAGAGCCCGCGCCCTGATGGATTGTCGGACACTACGTCGTCACCGATGGTCGTGCTCATGGCGTTCCTCCGCGTCGTTGCGAATCGTTCAGCCTGATGGCGCGCGCTCAGACGGAGGCGCACCCTGATTGTCAGGCAATCATACGGTCAGGCTCGGTAATCGCAAGGGCTGGCTTCGCAGGCCAGCCGCCCGGCGCCTGCTTTCGGGGCCGAAACGCCCGACTTGACATTTTGTCTGACAATCAGGCACTCTTGCTCCGCGCGCTGCTGCGCGCCAGTACAAGGAGGTACTCGTGAGCACCAGCTCTGCAACGGCCGGAGCGCCGTCGAAGGCCAAGGTCGCAGTCGCGGTCGCGGTCGGCAACTTCATGGAGTGGTTCGACTTCGCGGTCTACGGCTTCTTCGCCGTGATCATCGGCCAGCTCTTCTTCCCGCCGGACACGTCCGAGTTCGTCGCGATCCTGTCATCGCTCGCGGTGTTCGCGGTCGGCTTCTTCATGCGCCCGCTCGGCGGCTTCATCCTCGGCCCGATCGGCGACAAGTACGGCCGCCGCGTCGCGCTCGCGATCTCCATCCTCGCGATGGGCATCGCCACGACGATCATCGGCCTGCTGCCGACCTACGCGACCGTCGGCATCTTCGCCCCCATCCTGCTGGTGCTGTGCCGCTGCATCCAGGGCCTGTCGGCCGGCGGCGAGTGGACCGGCTCGGCCGCGTACCTCATCGAGTCGACCCCCACCGCGCACCGCGGCAAGTTCGGCAGCGTCATCTCGGCGACCGCCGCGCTCGCGACGATCGCGGGCAGCCTCTTCGCGCTCTTCCTCAACAACACGCTCGCCGAGGAGGACCTGCTCAGCTGGGGCTGGCGCGTGCCCTTCCTGATGGCCGCGCCGCTCGCGCTCATCGGCCTCTACATCCGCATGCGGCTCGGCGAGACGCCCGTCTACAAGGCTGTCACTGACAAGCACGAGGTCGAGAAGTCGCCCATCCTCCGCTCCTTCAAGGAGAACTGGCGCCCCATCCTGCTCACCGTCGCGATCGCGGCCGTGCAGGGCACCGGCTTCTACTACCTCGCGACCTTCATCGTGAACTACCTGATGACGACGGTCGGGATCGAGCGCCCCACCGCGCTCGCGATGAGCGCCACCGGCCTCACGGTCTACATGATCCTGTGCCCCATCGCCGGCGCGCTCTCCGACCGCTTCGGCCGCCGCCGGCTCAACATCATCGGCACGATCGGCTACGTCATCCTGCCCATCCCGGTGTTCATGCTCATGTCGGGCGGCTCCTTCGCCCCGGTCGTGTTCGGCATGATCCTGCTGACGATGACGCAGGCGCTCGTGAGCGTCACGACGGTCGTCATGCTCGTCGAGCTCTTCCCCGCTGCGAACCGCTCGAGCGCCAGCGCGATCGGCTTCAACTTCGCCCTGGCCTTCATCGCCGGACCCGCCTCCTACATCGGCACCTGGCTCGCCGGCGCGACCGGCAACCCGGTCTCCCCCGCCTGGTACCTCGTGGTGCTCGCGCTCATCGCGCTGCCCTTCATCTGGAAGTGGCTGCCCGAGACCGCGGGCCGCGACATCACCTCCGAGTACCAGGCCGACCGCGGCGACGTGCTGGGCGTCGACCTCGGCCACCTCGAGGATCATGTGGGCACGGCGAAGGCCACGCCCACGGCAGAGCAGCGCTAGGAGCAGGCGGATGACGAACCCGGTGTCCGACGAGCGGTCGACCGCAGCAGTGACCAACCGCGTCACGATCGTGCAGTACGGCACGCGTCAGGGCCACAAGTCGGAGGTGTACCTGAACTGGGGCATCTACGGCCGCCCCGACGAGCCGATCGGCATGGACTACTTCTTCTGGCTCATCGAGTCGGCAGCAGGCACGATCGTCGTCGACACCGGGTTCTCCTCCGAGGGCGGCGCCAACCGCGCCCGCACCTTCCTCGTGCACCCCACCGAGGCGCTTCGCGCGCTGGGCGTCGACCCCGCCTCCGCCCCGGAGGTGCTCGTCACCCACGCGCACTACGACCACATCGGCAACCTCGACGCCTTCCCCGCCTCGCGCGTCACGATCGCCGCAGCGGAGCGCGACTTCTGGTCGAGCGGCATGGAGCGGCGGGCGCAGTTCCACCACTCCGTCGAGGACGCCGAGCTCGAGGCGCTGCGGCGCATCGAGGCAGAGGGGCGGCTGCGCACGTTCGACGACGAGCTCGAGATCGCACCCGGTGTGCGGATGCTCCGGGTCGGCGGGCACACACCCGGGCAGTCGATCGTGCTGGTCGACACCGCCGACGGCACCGTCGCGCTCGCATCCGACGCCATCCACTACTACGAGGAGCACGACGACGACGTGCCCTTCGCCTACGTCGCCGACCTGCCCGCGATGTACGCCGGCTTCGACCTGCTGCACGCGATGGTCGAGGACGGCCGGGTGCAGCACCTCGTCTCTGGGCACGACCCCTCGACGCTCGACCGCTTCGGGCGCATCGCCGACGGGCCGCTGCCCGGGCTCACCGCCCGCATCGGCTGACCCTCGACATCCACGAACGACGACACGACACCGACACAGGAGACCGCACACCATGACCGCATCGAAGAGGTTCGAAGGACTCGTCGCCGTCGTCACCGGCGCGGCCGGCGGGCTGGGCGCCGCATCCGCGCAGCGCCTGGCCGCCGAGGGGGCGCGCATCGTCGCCGTCGACCGCGACGAGCGCATCGTCGAGGCCGCCGCGCAGCTGCCCGGCGAGGCGATCGGCGTGGTCGCCGATATCGCGGATGCGTCCGCCGTCGACGCGTACATGGCCGCCGGCGTCGAGCGCTTCGGCCGCATCGACCGCTTCCACCTCAACGCCGGCATCTTCGGCTCGTTCGCCTCGCTCCCCGACCTGAGCGTCGACGACTTCGAGCAGGTCATGCGCGTCAACGTCACCGGCCAGTTCCTCGGCATCCGCGCCGCCTTCCGCCACTACCGCGAGCAGGCCACCGCCGGCACGTTCACCGGTGGCGCGATCGCGGTGACCGCATCCATCGCCGGGCACCGCGGATCGGCCGACCTGCTGCCGTACC
Source organism: Agrococcus sp. UYP33 (assembly GCF_054060915.1). Lineage (NCBI taxonomy): Bacteria > Bacillati > Actinomycetota > Actinomycetes > Micrococcales > Microbacteriaceae > Agrococcus > Agrococcus sp. UYP33. The sequence continues at coordinate 1,255,286 of NZ_JBSSDR010000001.1, read as the reverse complement.
AGACCTCGAAGCACGCGGTCGTGGGCCTCGTGCACGGCGCCGCCGTCTACGGCGGGCCGCTCGGCGTGCGCGTGAACGGCGTCGCCCCGGGCATCGTCCCGACGCAGCTCTTCGCCGCGGCCGCGAGCCAGAAGGGCGGCGGCAACGACATGGTGCAGCGCGCCTCGACGACGCCGCTGCGTCGCGCCGGCGGGGCCGACGAGATCGCCGGCGCCGTTGCCTTCCTGCTCTCGGACGACAGCTCGTACACGACCGGTGAGATCGTCGCGGCCGACGGCGGCGCATCCATCGTCAACACCGTGCGGCCAGCCGGCGGCGCGGGCGCATGGAACACGGCTCCCGGCGACGCGGCGCTCTACGCCGACTGGGCGGGCTTCGGCGAGGAGTCGACCCGTGGCTGAGCGCATCGGCTTCATCGGCCTCGGCAACATGGGCGGGCGCATGGCCCGCTGCATCACCGGCGCGGGCGACGCGCTGCTCGGCTTCGACCCGCGCGCAGCGGCGATCGACGAGGCCGGCGCCTCGGCAGCCGCGAGCGCCGCCGAGGTCGTCGCCGGCAGCGACATAGTGCTGCTGTCGCTCCCCGACTCGAAGGTGGTCGAGGCGGTCGTCTACGGCGACCCCGCGTTCCTCGACGCGGTGCGCGAGGGCCAGGTGATCGTCGACCTGTCGACCGCAGCCCCCGAGTCGACGCGGCGCATCGCCGCCGACCTCGCCGAGCGCGGCGCGACCTACCTCGACGCCGGCATCTCGGGCGGTGCCGCAGCGGCTGAGAAGGGCACGCTCACGCTCATGGTGGGTGGCCACGCGGATGCGCTCGAGCGGGTTCGCCCGGTGCTCGACCGCTTCTCGCAGCAGATCTTCCTGTGCGGCGGCTCCGGCGCGGGCCACACCGTGAAGCTGCTCAACAACTTCCTCAACGCGATCGCCCTCTCGGCGACCGCCGAGGTGATGGTGGCGGCCAAGAAGGCCGACCTCGACCTGCAGACGGTGCTCGACGTGCTGAACGCGTCGTCCGGCGTGAACTTCGCGACCCTCAACCGGTTCCCGAAGATCATCCACGGCGACTACCTCAAGGGCGGGCTCACGAACACGCTCATGCTCAAGGACGTCACGCTCTACCTCGAGCTGCTGGCCGGGCTCGGCGTCTCGAGCCTCAACGCATCCGGCCCCGTCGCCGCGTTCGGGCTCGCCCGCGCGCTCGGCTACGCGGACGAGATCAGCAACACCGTCGTCGACGCGATCGGCGACGTCTCCGGGGGCGTGCGCCTCCACGACCGGGAGGACGAGGCATGAAGATCAAGCACCCCAGTGACTACGACGGCACGCGCGGCAAGCCCGGCTCGCAGTTCACCGGCGACGTCTACCCGTTCGTGACGATGGCGCAGACCGACGGCGTGACGATCAACACCGTCGACTTCACCCCGGGCGCCCGCACGTTCTGGCACCACCACGAGCACGGGCAGATCCTGCAGGTGCTCGCCGGCCGAGGCCTGGTGTGCGCGAACGACGAGGTGCACGTCATCCGCGCCGGCGACACCGTCTGGTGCCCGCCGGGCGAGCGGCACTGGCACGGCGCCGCCCCCGACTCCTACATGGTGCACACCGCCATCTCGCTCGGCGAGACGGTGTGGGCCGACGCCGTCGGGGACGACGAGTACGCACAGCAGCCGCTCGATGGAGCGACCGCGACCGATGGGAAGGACCAGGGCGATGTTCGCTGAGGGTACGCATCAGGAGACCTACGACGAGGGCCTCGCCATCCGCAAGGAGGTGCTCGGCAGCGAGCACGTCGAGCGGTCGATGGCGAAGGTGAGCGCGTTCTCGCAGCCGATCCAGGACTACGTGACCGAGTTCTGCTGGGGCGGCATCTGGTCGCGCGACGGGCTCGAGCGCAGCGAGCGCAGCCTCGTCAACATCGGCATCCTCACGGCGCTGAACCGCTCGCACGAGCTGGGCGTGCACATCCGCGGCGCCGTGCGCAACGGCGTCACCGTGCAGCAGATCCAGGAGGTGCTGCTGCAGACCGCGATGTACGTGGGCGCACCGGCTGCTCTCGAGTCGTTCCGCGTCGCCGAGAAGGTGCTGCGCGACGAGCTCGGCGATGAGGCGGTCGACGCCGCGCACGCCTCGGTCGGTCAGCCGTGAGCCCCAACGTCGCCCTCATCGGGCTCGGGAACATGGGCACGCCGATGTCGCGCCGGCTCGTCGACGCCGGCAGCTCGGTGCGCGGATATGACCTCGTGCCCGAGGCGCGCGAGCGGCTGCGCGACGGCGGTGGCACCCCGGCCGACACCGCGCCGGAGGCTGCGCGCGAGGCGACGGCGGTCATCCTGATGCTGCCGAACTCCGACGTCGTGGACGCCGTCGCCGACGAGCTGCTCGAGGCTGGCGCGATCCGCGAGGGCACGCTCGTCGTGGACATGAGCTCGTCGGAGCCCGCACGCACGCGCGTGCTCGCCGAGCGGCTGGCGGATGCGGGCGTCGCGTTCGCCGATGCGCCCGTCTCCGGCGGGGTGCGTGGCGCCGAGCGCGGCTCGCTCACGATCATGCTCGGGGCCCGCGACGCCGATCGCGAGCGCGCGCACACGCTGCTCGCGCCGCTCGGCCGCGTCGTCGACTGCGGCGACGTCGGTGCCGGTCACGCGATCAAGGCCCTCAACAACCTGCTCTCCGCCACCCACCTCTGGGCGACGAGCGAGGCGATCGAGGCCGGCCGGCGCTTCGGCCTCGACCCGGAGGTCATGCTCTCGGTGTTCAACGGGTCGAGCGGCAAGAGCGGGTCCACCGAGAACAAGTGGCCCAACTTCATCCTGCCCGAGACGTTCGACTCGGGCTTCGGCCTCCGGCTGATGCTCAAGGACATGCGCATCGCGACGAATCTCGCGGCGCAGGTCGGGATGCCGTCGCGGCTCGGCGAGGACGCGGTCGGGCTGTGGGCGGAGGCGGCCGAGGGCCTCGCCTCCGACGCCGACCACACGCGCGTCGCCGAGTGGATCGCGGCGCACGCATCCGAGGACGGCCACCAGGGGGGCCAGGTGCTCGATGAGTAGCATCGCCGATGTGACCGAGTCGGCAGCGCAGCGGTGGGGCGTCTCCCCCGTCGGCAGGCTCGCCGCGCCGGTGAAGGAGCAGGTCGTCACCGCCATCCGTGACGCGATCCTCGACTTCAAGCTGCGACCGGGCGACCGCCTCGTCGAGCGGGAGATCATCGAGTCGATGGAGGTCTCGCGCGCCACCGTGCGCGAGGCGATCAGCGTGCTGGCGAGCGAGGGGCTCGTCACGATCGTGCCGCAGAAGGGCGCGCACGTGACGCAGCCGTCGCTCGACGACGCGGAGGACCTCTACGAGGTGCGCGCATCGCTCGAGTCGCTCGTCGTGCGCCGGTTCATCGACCGGGCGACCGACGAGGACGTCGCCAGGCTCGTCGCGACCGTCGACCGCATGGCCGAGCGGCTCGACGAGCCGCCGACCATCCTCGACTTCCTCAAGGCGAAGGACGAGTTCTACGACGTGCTGCTCGCCGGCGCACGCTCCTCGTCGCTCACCCAGCTGCTCGGCAGCATCCAGGCGCGCGTCCGCTTGCTGCGCGTCAGCTCGCTCTCCACCGCCGACCGCCTCCCCCAGGTCGTGCGCGAGATGCGCGAGATCGTCGACGCGATCTCGGCCCGGAATCCCGATCGCGGCGCCCGCCTGATGGCGGAGCACATCCACATGGCGTCGCGCCTCGCGCTGCGCACCCTGCGCGCGCAGTCCTAGCGACGCGCCTCCACCCTCGACCGCGCCTCGGCGCGGCCATCAGCGAACCTCCGAAGGAGCAGCCATGACCCTCACCCCCCGACAGCAGCAGTCGAAGGACACGTTCATCGAGCAGCGAGGCGCGGGCGCCTGGAGCCCGCTGTGGGAGTCGATCGCGAAGATCGACCCCGAGTTCCTCGACGCCTACCGCGAGCTCTCGATGGTGCCGTGGCGCAAGACGCACCTGGACGCGAAGACGAAGGAGCTCATCTACATCGCCGTCGACGCGAACGCGACGCACATGTACCTGCCGGGCGTGCGCCAGCACATCAAGGCGGCCTTCGCGCACGGCGCGACCGTGCAGGAGATCATGGAGGTGATCGAGTGCGCCTCGACCCTCGGCATCCACGCGATGAACATCGGCGTGCCGATCCTCGTCGAGGTGCTCGAGGAGCAGGGGCTGCGCACCGGCCCGGCTGAGCTCGACGCCCACCAGCAGCAGCTCAAGGACGACTTCACGCAGACCCGCGGGTACTGGCACGACTTCTGGAACGAGATCCTCGAGCTCGATCCGGAGCTGTTCGAGGCGTACACCGCGTTCTCGAGCGTGCCGTGGCGCACGGGGACGCTCGAGCCGAAGGTCAAGGAGTTCGTCTACATCGCCTTCGACACCGCAGCCACCCACCTCTACAAGCCCGGCCTCAAGCTGCACATCGAGAACGCGATCGGCTACGGCGCGACCGCCGGCGAGATCCTCGAGGTGATGGAGATCGCGAGCGTCATCGGCATCCACGCGGCGACGACCGCCGTGCCGATCCTCGTCGAGGAGGCTGAGGCGGCGGGCAAGCCGCTCTCCTGAGCATCGCGGAGGCTGTCCTCAGCGCAGGCCGCGGACAGCCTCCACGATCGCGTCGTCGACCTCGATCCACCCGCGGGCGCGCGCCTCGGCGCGCTGCGCCATCGAACGCTCGAACGGCATGCGCACGGGCTGCGCCGCTTCCACCGGTCGGGTGCCGCGCATCAGGTCGGCGAACCCGTCGACCGACGCCGCGAATCCGTCATCAGCGATCAGGTCGGGGCGCATCGCGACGGCGAAGAACCCGAAGTCGCGCAGCTCGCCGGGCTGCGCCGGGCTGCCTGCGAGCATCCCGAGCAGCTGCACCGCGAGCGCCAGCCCCGACCCGCGGTGGCCGCCCCACGCCGCGAGCGCCCCGCCGAGCGCGGCGGCAGGCTCGTCGGTCGGATCGCCGTTCGCGTCGAAGGCGACAGCCGGCGGCAGCCGCTCGCCTCGGCGTCCTGCGAGCACGACCTGCGCGTGGATGATCTGCGAGGTGCCGATGTCCCAGATCACCGGCGCGTCCTCGCCCGGGAAGCCGATGCAGAACGGGTTCGTGCCGAAGCGGGCCTCGGTGCCGCCGTCCGGCGCGACCCAGGGAGACGCGTTCGAGGCGATGATGCAGACGAGCCCGCGCTCGACGAGCTGCTCGGCGAAGAAGCTGAGCATCCCGGTGTACCAGGTGCCGTCCAGTCCCACGACGGCGATGCCGGCCACCTCCGCCTTCTCGCCGAGCACCTCCGTCGCGCGCTGGGCGGCGAGGTAGCCGATCGTGTCGCCGCCGCGCAGCCGCGCGGACACCGGCGTCTCGCGCTCGACGACCACCTCCGTCGCAGGCGGGCGTCCGCCGAGGCGCTCGGCGATCGAGAGGATGCGCGCGAGCCCGCTGAACCCGAGTCCGCGCAGCTCGCAGTCGAGCAGGTGCTCCGCGATGCGGGACGCCGCCGTCGCCTGGTAGCCGATCGCGCGCAGCGCCGCCTCGGCCGTGGCCGTCGCCTCGTCGATCGTCAGGCGCACGTGGTTACTCGATGACGCCGTCGCCCGAGTAGCCCACGACGACGCGGCTCTCGAGCATCGGGATGATCTGCATCTTGCCGATCGAGGCGAAGTGGGCGCTCTCGCGGTGTGCGGTGAACGCCTCCTCGTCCTGGTAGACCTCGACGATCGTGAAGACGGTCGGCCGCTCGAGGTCACGGGCGATCGAGTAGGAGATGTTGCCCTCCTCCTGCCGGCTCGCCTCGGCGAGCAGCGGCAGCCGCTGGGCGACGCGGTCGGCGGTGTCGGGCTTGGCGGTGTAGGTCGCGATGGCGACGTAGTGCTGGGGCTCGGTCACGCGACGAGGCTACCTACGATGCATCCGTCGAGGCTGGTCGTCCGGTGCGCATCGCGGCCGCTTGTCACCCGCGCTCCGTAGGCTCGGCAGCAAGGAGGCGACGATGATCCTCGAGGCCGGCGATGTACTGCTCACCGCGAGCGACCTGACGCGCGCGAGCACGTGCGAGTGGCAGGTGCTGACTGCGCTCGACGCGAAGCTCGGCCGACGTGAGCCCGTCCCGGCTGAGGCCGACGCGATGCTCGACCGCACCGCCGAGCTCGGCGACCGGCACGAGGAGGCGCTGCTCAAGGTGCTCCGCACCCGCACCGACGTCGTCGAGATCCCCAAGGGGCTCGATGCGGAGGGGCGCTCGCTCGCCGTCGCGATGACCCGCAAGGCGGTGGACGACCGCGCCGACGCGATCTTCCAGGCCGCGTTCCAGGGCGAGCGGTTCTTCGGCTACGCCGACTTCGTCGAGCTCGACGACGATGGCAGCTACGTCGTCTCCGACGCGAAGCTCGCCCGCCGCGCGAAGGTGACCGCGCTGCTGCAGCTCGCCGCCTACGCCCGCGCGCTGCGCTCGATGGGCGTGCCGGTCTCCGACGAGGTGCGGCTGCTGCTCGGCGACGGTCGCGTCAGCGTGCACGAGCTGCGGGACATCGAACCGGTGCTGCTCGAGCGGCGAGCGCGGCTCGAGCAGATCGTCGACGAGCGGCTCGCGGGCGACGCCGCGCTCCCTTGGGGCCTTGACGGCATCCTCGCCTGCGGCCAGTGCGCGGCGTGCGCCGAGCAGATCGAGCTGCACGACGACGTCTTCCAGGTCGCCGGCATCCGCAAGCAGCAGCGCGACCGCCTGCGCGCCGCCGGTATCACGACGATGCCGGAGCTGGCGGATGCGGCGGCCGGCCCACCGAGGATGGCCACCGCGACGTTCGCCGCGCTGCAGCGGCAGGCGAGGTCGCAGCTGCGCTCCCGCGACGCATCCGCCGTCACCTTCGACGTCGTCGACGACGCAGCCATCCGCGAGCTGCCGCCGCCGTCACCCGGCGACCTGTTCTTCGACTTCGAGGGCGACCCGCTCTGGCAGCAGGGTGACATCTGGGGGCTCGACTACCTCTTCGGCGTGCGTGACGCAGACGGCGTCTTCACGGGCTTCTGGGCACATTCGCTCGCCGAGGAGCGGCAGGCGCTCATCGACTTCCTCGGCTACGTCGACGAGCGGCGGCAGCGGCATCCCGACCTGCACATCTACCACTACGCCTCCTACGAGCGCACGCACCTGCTGAGCATCGCCGCCCGCCACGGCGTCGGCGAGGAGCAGATCGACGACCTCCTGCGCGGCTCGGTGCTCGTCGACCTCTACCCGGTCGTGAAGCGGTCGCTCGTGATCGGCAGCCCGAGCTACTCGCTCAAGAAGCTCGAGCCGCTGTACATGCCGGGCTCGCGGATGGGCGAGGTGACGAACGCCGGCGACTCGATCGTGTGGTTCCAGCAGGCGACCGAGCTGCGTGAGGCGGGCGAGGCGGCGAAGGCAGACGCGCTCTTCGCGCAGATCGAGGAGTACAACGCCTACGACGTGGAGTCGACGCAGCGGCTGCTCGACTGGCTGCTCGAGCTCGTGGCGGAGGGCGCCGAGGGGGCGCCGGTCCGAGACGCCTCACCGCCCAAGGAGCTCTCGCCTGAGCGCGCCGAGGTCATCGCAGCGCGCGAGGCGCTCGTCGAGCGGGTGCTCGCACGCGCCGGTGACGACCCTGCTGATCGCACGCCCGACCAGATGGCGCTCGCGCTCGCTGCCGCCGCGGTCGGGTACCACGCGCGCGAGCGCAAGACCTTCTGGTGGGAGCACTTCAAGCGGCTCGCAGACCCGCTCGACGACTGGCGCGACCAGCGCGACGTCATCACGGTCGACGAGGTGCTCGAGGTCGGGCCGTGGGAGCAGGCGAAGCAGAGCCTCGTGCGCCGCGTCCGCTTCCGCGGCACCGTCGGGCCGGGCACGCGGCTCTCCGACGAGACGACGCAACAGTTCGCCGTCTACGAGCCGCCGCACGTGCCCGGCGACGACCCGGATGCATGGCGCTCGACGCACGCGAAGACGACGCTGATGCTCGACGAGGACGTGTTCGAGCTCGTCGAGAGCGCGGGCCGCCACACCACGGCGATCCCGTGGGAGGCGACGCCGATCGCGCTCACGCCGGCGCAGCCGCCCAACAGCGCGCCGCTCGAGCAGTCGATCGAGCGCTGGGCCGATGCCCTCGCCGAAGCGCTCGAGGACGGCGGCGAGCTCTCGGCGTCGCTGCCCGACGACGCCTCGCTCGACGTGCTGCGGCGTCGGGCGCCTGCTCGGCTCGCCGCGGTGGAGGGCGACGGCACGACCGACGCGATCGTCCGCTCGCTCGCCGAGCTCGGCGCATCCTTCGTCGCCGTGCAGGGCCCGCCCGGCACCGGCAAGACCTACACGGGCGCGCGGGTGATCGCCGAGCTCGTGCGCCGTGGGTGGCGGATCGGCGTGGTCGCACAGTCGCACGCGACCGTCGAGCACATGCTTGACGGCGTCGTCGAGGCGGGCGTACCGGCCGAGCGGGTGCTGAAGAAGCCGCGGGAGGGCGACGTCGACGAGCACCCGTGGACGGCCGTGAAGGATGCGTCGGAAGCGCTCGGAGGCGAGCCGGGCGTGATCGGTGGCACGGCGTGGGCGTTCGCGGGGCACGCGAACAAGGGGTTCCCGCCGCTCGACCTGCTCGTCATCGACGAGGCCGGGCAGTTCTCGCTCGCGAACACGGTCGCCGCGGGACGCGCGGCGCGGCGCCTGCTGCTCATCGGCGACCCGCAGCAGCTGCCGCAGGTGAGCCAGGGCACGCATCCCGCGCCGGTCGACGGCTCGGCGCTCGGCTGGCTGTGCGACGGCGAGGCGGTCATCCCCGAGCGCTTCGGCTACTTCCTCGGCACGTCGTGGCGCATGCATCCGGAGCTCTGCGCGGCCGTCTCCGACCTCGCCTACGACGGGCGGCTCGGCGCGCACGAGTCCGCGCGGCGTCTGACCGGCGTCGAGCCAGGGCTCGAGCCCGTCGCGGTGCGGCACGCCGGCAGCACGACGTCATCGGCAGAGGAGGCGGATGCGGTCGTCGCGATCGTGCACGACCTGGTCGGGCGCGAGTGGCACGACGGCACCGTCTCACGGCCGCTGAAGGCGAGCGACGTCATCGTCGTCGCGCCGTACAACGCGCAGGTTGGGCTGCTCCACGACCGGCTCGCCGCGGCGGGCTTCGGCGACGCCTCGGTCGGCACGGTCGACCGCTTCCAGGGGCGGGAGGCGGCGGTCGTGATCGTCTCGATGGCGGCGTCGAGCGCGGTCGACGTGCCACGCGGCATCGAGTTCCTGCTGTCGGTCAACCGGCTCAACGTCGCGATCTCCCGCGGCCAGTGGCGGGCGTACCTCGTGCACTCCCCCGGGCTCCGCGCGCACCTGCCGCCGACGCCGGAGGGCGTGGCGCAGCTCAGCGCGTTCCTGCGGCTACTCGGCTGAGCCGCGATGGAGTCGCCGGTCTCGTGGCGCAAGATACGACCGGTGTCGGCGGCTTCTGCCAAGATCTGAGAATCTGTCGCTGAACTGAGGATGCCGATGAGTCCGAGTCGCCCTTCCATACTTCGGCGCTTGAGTGCGTGGTTCTCGGGAACGCAGTCATCCAGCGGGTCTGAAGTGCTCGGCTCCACCACCGCGACGCTTGAGCGGTCGGGTGAAACGACCACTGCAGCAGGGCCAGCCTTCGCGGTGGTCGATGTCGAGACCACCGGCCTCTCTCCTCGGAATCATCGGGTGCTCGAACTTGCCGTGGTGCGCGTTGACCGACGCGGCACTGTGGTGGACGAGTGGGTCTCCCGGTTCAACCCAGACGGGCCGGTCGGCGCCACGCACATCCACGGCATCACTGATGCGGATGTCCGGAACGCGCCGCGCTTCCACGAGATGGTCCCTCGGATCTCGGCGCTCGTTCAAGGTTTGCCGCTCGTCGCGCACAACGCGCGGTTCGATGTGTCCTTCCTGACCAACGAGTTCGCCAACGTCGGCCATGAACTATCCAGCGTGGGTCACATCTGCACTCTCGAAGCGAGCCATCAGCTCCTTCCGCGTCTCGATCGGCGACGCCTCCCCGACTGCTGTCACGCTGCTGGCGTGCGGCTGGATGGGGCGCATTCGGCCTTGGGAGACGCCCGCGCGACTGCGGGCCTTCTTCGCCACTACCTCGATTTGGTCGGGCACGACCACCGTGCCCTGCTCAGCAACCGCCCAAGCATGCCCAGGTCCACCGGTGGGCCAGCGCGAGCGCGCGTGAGTGAGGCTGAACTGTCAAGAATCCGCGCGAGTCAGCGAAGGTCCGCGCAAGCACCTCTGCTCACACGGGTCACCGCTCCGAGCCTGACCGAGGTCATCGAGGCAGGCGCATCAGAGGGCCTCACCGCATACCTGGAGTCGGTGCTGCACGCGGTTGAGGACGGGCTGATCAGCGTCCCAGAGCAGTCCGAACTTGACGATGTCGCGGAAATGTTCGAGCTCGACGAGGCGGACCGGTCCCGAGCTCACCGAGCACTCTTGCTTGCAGCCGCGCATCGGGCTGTCGAAGACGGCCGAATATCTCGGGAGGAGAGGCAGCAACTCGGGTCGCTCGCGACGCTCCTCCGACAGCCGGAAGCGCTTGTCGCGACCGTGCTGGACCAGGCGCTCGCCACTCGGGAGCGCGGACTCACGGCGCGGCTGCGAGCGTTGCCAGCCGATTGGCAGCATGGCGATCCGTTGCGCGTCGGCGATCGGGTCGTTTTCACCGGGTGCGAAGAGCGGTGGCGCGAACGCGTCGAGGAGCGAGCGTCCGCACTCGGCATACGCGTTACGTCGAGCGTGTCTCGTCTCACCTCCGCGCTTGTCACCGACGGCAGTGTTGACGGGACGAAGGCTGCAAGCGCACGTTTGCACGGAACGCGAGTGCTCGATCCCTCCACCTTCGAGCTGCTGCTCAACCACCTGCAGCCGCGAGCCGAGACAAAGCCTGACGCCTCGCGCCGGACTGATGCCGCGGTTGCAACGCCTAGTCGCCCCTCCCCCGAACCGCGGCCAGCACAAGGTCCGGTACCGGACCCCTCTGCTGTTCGGGCCTGGGCTCGGGCTCAAGGCATCCCCGTTGGAGATCGGGGCAGGCTCGCCCATGAGTTGATCGAGGCCTATCGACAGGCACACTGAGCCGGACCGCTTCCGCTATCGAAGAAGCGGCGGTCACGCGTGGTTGATCGTCACACTCAGGTGCCGTGATCCGCCGCGGCCCTGGCCACTCATCCGCCCCTCTGTGAGACTCGGGGAGCGCGCCGGTGCGTCACCGCTCCGGCCGCGGCGCACTCGCGCCACCGACGAGAGGATCCACCATGACCGTGAAGCTCGAGGACGCCCGCCGCGTGATCGCCGCCGCCGAGGCGAAGGCCGACGAGATCGGCCAGCCCATGAACATCGCCGTCGTGGACGCCGGCGGGAACCTCGTCGCGCACGTGCGGCAGGACGGCGCGTGGATCGGCAGCGTCGACATCTCGATCAGCAAGGCCTGGACGTCGCGCGCGTTCGACATCTCGACGAAGGACCTCGGGGACAACTCCCAGTCGACCCAGCAGTTCTTCGGCATCAACACGACGAACGGCGGCAAGGTCGCGATCTTCGCCGGCGGCATCCCGCTGACGCGCGACGGAGCCGTCGTCGGCGCCGTGGGCGTCAGCGGCGGATCGGGCGCCCAGGACCACTCGGTCGCGGAGGCGGGCGCCGCAGCCTTCTGATCGCTCCTGTCCTACTGCGGACCACGTCGCCCGAACGTTGTGCACCTGAGCCGACCGTCGACTGGATAGTGCGGTCGAGCGGTCGCTCATGCGCACTGCTTCCGGAAGGACGGAGCCCCCGCGAGCGTCGGTGCGTGCGTCGCTACTGACCGACGACGGGCGGCGCGACGCGCGGCGCCTCGGCGCGGCGGCGCGCGAGCGACACCATCCATTCGACGACCAGTGCCAACAGCCCGCCGAGCCATGGGAGGGCCGCGACCATGGCGATCACGGCCGACACATCGTTGACCGGCGAGTCGGTGCCGGTGCTGCCGAGCATGAGGCCGAGCGTCGAGGCGACCGATTCGCTGGTGTCGCCGCCGTCGACCACCGTGAGGCCGACGATGAGCACCCCGATCGAGGTGAGCCACGACCAGATGACGGCCCGCGTGCGATGACCTGGTCTGCGGAGCGATCCGCGCCGGCGCAGCATGCCGACGGCCGCCGGCACGACGACAGCCGCGTACCCGATGAGCCAGATCGGGAACGAGAAGACCATGCCGACGAGCAGCCAGCCGCCGGTGGGCAGCTTCAGCGCGATGGCCACGAGCGGCGCGAGGATGGCGACCCACGCGGCGGTGACGAGCGTGGCGTCGTCGTGGCCACGCTCGGGCGGGTTCGGATGCATGCGGCTAGCGTGCCGCATCGATCTGCGGAGTGCGGCACGCGCGCCGTGTTGCGGCGGTGCGACGCAGCACGCCCGCACCCATCTCCCAGGACGACGCGGGACAGTTGGGGGACACACTCTCGAACGGAGGCCACGATGACCGACCGTCGCAGCGATGCCGACGACAACCTCGCGACCTACCTCAACGAGCACCTGCTCGCCTCAGAGGGCGGCGTGCAGGCGTTCAAGGCGGCGGCGCGCACCTTCGAGGGCACCGCCCACGAGCAGGCGCTGCTCGCGCTCTCCGGCGAGATCGAGCGCGACCGGCGCGACCTCGCGCGCATCATCCAGCAGCTCGGGTTCCGCCCGAAGGGCTGGAAGCGCCTGCTCACCGGACTCCTGCGCATCGGCGGCGGCGTGAACCCCGTCAACCTGCTGCGCCTGCGCCGCAGCTCGCTCGCGCAGATGGAGCTCGACTTCCTCACCGGCGCGGTGCGGGCGAAGCGGTCGATGTGGGATTCGCTGCTGGAGCTCGCGGAGAGCGACCCGCGGCAGGATCGCGCGCTCCTCCTCTCGCTGCAGCTGCGCGCCGACCAGCAGATCGAGGAGATCCAGCGCATCAACCGCGAGACGGTGCGGGAGCGCTTCCATCGCGGCGCCGACTGAAGGGCCGCGCGTGCGGTTCGCTCAGCCGAGTCGTGGCGGCAGGACCGGCGGTGCGACCGACGTGACCGCACGCCGCGATCTGCTGGCGGCGACGATCCACTCCACGACGAGCGCCGCCCACCCCACAATCCACGCCACCGCCGCGATCCACGAGATGGCCTCGGTCAAGCTGTGCGCCGGCGACGGACTGACGGGCGCGCCCAGCATGAGCGTCAGCGTCGACTGGACGGACTCCGTCGTATCGCCGCCATCGATGACGGTGAACCCGAGCACGACGATGCCCACAGACGTCAGCAGCGCCCAGATGATGGCGCGCACGCGGCGAGCGCCGAACCGCAGCTGCCCGCGGCGTCGGAGCATCCCCAGCGACACCGCGACGATGAGCAGCGCGTAGCCGGCGAGCCAGAGCAGCCCTGAGATGAAGAAGAAGACCATGAGCCAGCCGCTCGACGGCAGCTTCACGAGCACCGCGACGATCGGCGCCGCGATCGCGATGATCCCGGCCACGACGGTGCCCGGGCCGGGCGCGGGCGGCGGCGCATACCTCGGCGCCGGCGGCGGAGCGTACGTCATGAGGAGAGCATGGCCCGAGACGGCGGGAAGCGCATCGGGCATCCCGCGGCGGCTTGCACCCGCACTCCGTCCGCGTCAGGCTGAGGATGTACCCCGAGAGCACCGACGAGAGGAGGCCGCATGACCACCGCCGTCATCGTCGGCGCCGGACCCAACGGCCTCACCGCCGCCGCCGTGCTCGCTCGCGCCGGCCTCGACGTCACCGTGCTCGAGCGTCTCGACTACGTCGGCGGGGCGAGCGCATCCGTGCCCGCCTTCGGGGACCAGGCGATCATCGACCTCGGCGCGGCCGGGCACCCGTTCGGCGCGACGAGTCCCGCCTTCCGGGCGCTCGGGCTCGAGCAGCACGGCCTCGAGTGGGTGCACGCCGACTTCCCGATGGCGCACCCGCTGCCCGGCGGTCGCGCCGCGGTGCTGCACCGCGACGCCGAGCAGACCGCCCGCGAGCTGGGCGTCGATGCCCGGGCGTGGCTGCGGCTGCACAAGCCGGCGACCGATGACCCCAACGGCACGGCCGAGAGCATCCTCGGCCCGCTCGTGCGCATCCCGAGCGACCCGCTGCTGCTCGCCCGCATCGGCGTGCGCGGTGCCTGGCCCGCGACGATGCTCGCGCACACGATCTTCCGCTCCGGTGCCGCGCAGGCGCTCTTCGCCGGCAGCGTCACGCACGCGACGCTGCCGCTCGGCTACCCGCTGACGAGCGCTTTCGGCGTCGCCTTCGGCGGCGTCGGCCACACCGCCGGCTGGCCGTTCGCGAAGGGCGGTTCGCAGTCGATCGTGGATGCGCTGGCCCGCGTCGCCGAGCTGGCCGGCGCCCGCATCCAGACGGGGGTCGACGTGACCGACCTGCGCGACCTGCCCGATGCCGATCTGATCCTGCTCGACGTCACGCCGCACCAGCTGGCGCGCATGGCCGGCGACCACATCGAGGGGCCGTACGCGAAGCGCCTGCGCACGTGGAAGTACGGGCCGGCAGTGTCGAAGCTCGACCTGCTGCTCGACGGCCCGGTGCCGTGGGAGGACGAGCGGGTCGCGCGCGCCGGCACGGTGCACCTCGGCGGCACGATGGCCGAGATCGCGGCGGCGGAGCACGCGGTCGCGGTGGGGCGGATGCCGGACGAGCCGTTCGTGCTCGTCACGCAGCCGACCGCTGCCGACCCGGATCGCGCGCCCGCGGGGCGGCACATCCTGTGGGCGTACGCGCACGTGCCGCACGCGTGGCCGGGCGACGCATCCGCCGCCATCGAGCGGCAGATCGAGCGGTTCGCGCCGGGCTTCCGCGACCGCATCCTGGAGCGGCGGCCGATGACGCCGGCCGCGATGGAGCTGTGGAACCCGAACCTCGTCGGCGGCTCGATCGGTGGCGGCACGCTCGCGGGCACGCAGCAGCTGCTGCGACCGGTGCTCGCGCACCCGTACCGCGTGCCGATGCCGGGCCGGGTCTTCCTGTGCTCGTCGTCGACGCCGCCGGGTGGCGGCGTGCACGGCATGAGCGGCTGGCACGCGGCGCACGCGGCGCTGCGCGAGATCGGCGTGCACGAGGGCTGAGCGATGGGTGAGCGCGTGGGTCTGGCGGTGCTCGAGCGTCTCTCGCCCGGGCCTGAGGCGATGCGTGGCCTTGGTCTCGATACGCGCGGCTTCGCCGTGCTACTCGACCAGCGTGTGGGGACCGTGCTGCTCGACCAGCGTGAGGAGACAGGTCTCGATACGCGCGGCTTCGCCGTGCTACTCGACCAGCGGGTGGGGACCGTGCTGCTCGACCAGCGTGTGGGGACAGGTCTCCTCGACCAGCGTGAGCGGACGGAGGGGTAGCGATGGACTGGGCAGCGATCGTCGGCTGGCTCGACGCCCCGCACGCCGAGCTCGGCCGGCAGGTGCTGCAGCGTGGGACGGCGGTGATCTTCGCCGTCGCGTTCCTCTCGACGCTGCTGCAGTTCCCGGCACTGCTCGGCGAGCGCGGCCTCTCCCCCGCTCCGCGGTACATCGCCGCCGGGGCGCTCGAGGGCCAGCCGAGCATCTTCCGCTGGCACTACTCCGAACGCTTCCTGCGCATCCTCTGCGTCGTCTGCATCGCGATCGCACTCGCGCTCGTCGCGGGGCTGCCGCAGCTCGGCCCGCCGTGGCTGCCGATGCTCGCGTTCCTCGTGCTCTGGATCGTCTACCTCTCGATCCTGCCGATCGGCCAGGTGTTCTACGGCTTCGGCTGGGAGCTGCTGCTCTGCGAAGCAGGGTTCCTGGTCGCCTTCCTCGGCTCGGATGCGGTGGCACCGCCGACGCTCGCGCTGCTGCTCATCGTCTGGCTGGTGTTCCGGCTCGAGTTCGGCGCCGGCATGATCAAGCTGCGCGGCGGCCGCGAGTGGCGCGACCTGACGGCGCTCATGTACCACCACGAGACGCAGCCGATGCCGAATCCGCTCAGCCGCTGGGCGCACCTCGCGCCGGCGTGGTGGCACAAGGTCGAGGTGCTCGGCAATCACTTCGCGCAGCTCGTCGCACCGTGGGTGCTGCTCGTCTGCGCCCTCGGCGCGATCGGCGGGGTGCGCGGTGACGCGGCCGGCGTCACCGCGGTGCTCGGCGCCATCATGACCGCTGCTGCGGCGATCATGATCCTCACGCAGGGCTGGCTCGTGCTCACCGGCAACTTCGCCTGGCTCAACTGGATCACGATCGTGCTCGCGTTCGCGGCCGTCGACGATCGCGTGGTCGCGTGGCTGCTGCCCGCCTGGCCCGAGACTCGAACGTACGAGCCGACGCCGGTGTGGTTCGGCGTCCTCATCGCCCTCGTCTTCGTCGCCTACGCCTGGCTCTCGATCCCGTCGGCGCGCAACCTCGCCTCGGAACGCCAGCTCATGAACGCGTCGTTCAACCGGCTCCGGCTCGCCAACGCCTACGGCGCGTTCGGCACCGTGACGAAGCGGCGCGACGAGATCATCATCGAGGGCACGATGGCGGATGCGCCGGAGGACGGCGACTGGGTCGAGTACGGCTTCAAGGGCAAGCCCGGCGACGTACGACGGATGCCGGGCTGGTTCGCGCCGTACCACCTGCGCCTCGACTGGCTCATGTGGTTCCTGGCGCTCGGCCAGCGGGGCACGTGGTTCCGGGTGCTGCTCGAGCGGCTGCTCGAGGCCGACCGGCCGACCCTGCGACTGCTCGGCCATGACCCGTTCGACGGCGAGCGACCGCGCTGGGTGCGGGCGCGCGTCTACCGCTACCGCTTCGCCACCCGCGCCGAGCGGCGCGCGACAGGGCAGGTGTGGATGCGCGAGGACCGCGGGCTGCTCGTCGCGCCAATGGGACTCGCGCGGCGCTGACCGCACTGGGCCCGTTTCCGGTACCGATGTGTCGGTGCGAGGCACCCTCGACCGACACATCGGTACCGGAACCGGAGCAGGCCCGCGTCGCTGCCGAGCGGGCGGTCAGCTCGCGGGCTGCGGCGGCTGGGCGGAGGCCGCCCAGTCCACCCGCTCGCGCATCGCCCGCAGCGCGAAGATGACCGTCGCGACGCCCGACTGAGGCTCTTCGTGCGCGATCGAGCTGCGGTAGAGCGCGTCGATGGCCTCCTGCGAGGTCGCCGACGCGGCGTCGACGTCGCCGCGGTCGTGCCACGCGCGCAGCTGCACGGCGAGCGCCGCGACGGCATCGGCGGCGAGCCTCCGCTCGTCGCGCTCGAGCGTGATTTCGATCGGCCGGTCCCACGCTGCGGCCGCGAGCGCCTCGAGCACGTCGTCCATCCGGAAGACGACCGAGCGCAGCGCCGACACCGCCTGCTCGTCGGCGTCGAGGTCGTGCCGGTGCCACAGCATCCGCACGTTGAAGCGTCGCGCCTCACGCGCCTCGTCGACCTGCGCGTCGAGCGCGACGACACGGTCGCGGAGCTCCGGGCCCCACCCCGCCCAGTCCTCGCGCTCGGGTGGCCACTCGCCCCTGAGCGTGTCGGCGAGCACCTCTGTGCGCTCGGCGAGGTCGTCGACGGTGTCGTGGATCTGCTGCCGCGTCTCGCGGTCGTAGAGCGGCGGCATCGCCACGGCGTTCACCAGCACGCCGATCGCCATGCCGAGCGTGAACTGCCCGACGTAGCCGATCGCGTAGCCGTCGGCATCGACGCCGCCGAAGATGATGACGAGGAGCGCGACCACCGGCACGACGGTCGCGGCCTGGCCGAAGCGAGGGATGCCCTGCATGAGCACGGCGACCCCCGCGATCAGGCCGATCTTGGCGATGCCGGGCCACTCGACGGCGAGCAGGCTGACGCCGATGATCGCGCCCACCAGCATGCCGATCGCCTGCCGCAGCGCGGTGCGGGCGACGGTGAAGATGGTGGTGCCGGTCGCGACGAACGCCCCGAGTGGCGCGGCGTAGGCGTAGTCGGCCAGATCGCCGCCCATCCGGTTGGCGAGCAGCCAGGCGGCCATCGCGGCGAGCGCCGCGCGCACGGCGAGCGCGACACGGAACATCGGCAGGGCGCGGGCGACCGAGCGCTTCGCCACGCGCGCGGCGGCCTTCGCGTCGGGCGCGGCGGCGGTCATCGGCGCGAGCGCGCCCTCGCCGGTCACCTCGGGATCGGCGACGGACGCGGGCCCGGTGCCGGTCGTCGACGCCTCGTCGCGCCCACCCCCGTCGAGCGGGCCACCACGCGGCTCATCGGGTCGAGTCACGGAGCCACCGTAGTCCCCCATCGGGGGACGAGGCAGCCACCGGCGATCGCCGGATCCCCCGCGCTCGCTGCTGAGCGCCCGGACGCTGCAGTCCCCGATGCTGAGAGCATGGGGGCGTGCGGAGCGCAGTGAGGATCGCGGCGATGGTCATCGCGGCCACGCTGCTCAGCGGCTGCGTGCCGGGCGCGCTCGCTCCGACGCCGAGCCCCACCGCGTCCGCGACGCGCACGGCTGCGCCGGAGCCGTCACTGACACCGACGCCGTCCCCGCAGGCGACCCCCGTGCTGCTGGCGACCCTCGCCGCATCCGACGGGCTCGCGATCGTCGACCCGGACGCCCGGGCGCCGGTGCTCGACGTCGTCACGGTGGGGCGCGCGCCGTGGGGCGTCGCCGCCACGGCCGACACCGCCTTCGTCGCGACCGCGGAGGGGCTCGCGGTGGTCGACCTCGCGAGCCGGGAGCGCACAGCGCTCGTGCCCTACCTGCACGACGCGCAGCTGCATCCGCCAGAGTCCGACGCGTTCGGGGAGTACCGCGACGGCGGGCTCGGCATCGCCGTCTCGCCCGACGGCACCCGCGTGTACGTCGCCGTGCACCGCTGGCCCGACCCGGCCTGGCTCGAGGTCTTCGACGTCGAGCTGGGCGCCTTCGCCGGGAGTGCCGACGTCGGCGTGCGTCCGTTCGACGTGCTCGCTGACCCCGAGGGCGAGTGGGTGGCGACCGTCGACCACGACAGCTACACCGTGTCGCTCGTCGACACCGCGACGCTCGCGGTCGAGCACGTCGAGATCGCGCCGTTCGGCAACTTCGGCTTCGCGGGCTGGGAGAAGCCGCACTACGCCGCGCTGACCGACGACGGCCGGATCGCGCTGCCGTACCAGGGGCTCGTGACGGTGCTCCTCGATCCGGCGACGGGCGAGACCGAGCGGGTCGAGGCGTCGGCGAACTCGCACCAGCACGGCGTCGCGACCGCGCCCGACGGGCGACTCGTCTCCGCCGGCACCGGGCCGTTCGGCACGGCGACCGGGGGCACGAACGTCTCCTTCCTCGACCCCTCGGACGGCGACGAGGTCGTCGTGCCGCTCGCGCACCCGCACGAGACCGTCGCGATCTGGCAGCCGGAGGGCGACGGCGGCTGGGAGGCGGTGCTCGCCGGCGGCTTCACGCGCGACGGCTGGTGGGACGGCCTGACCCTCGTCGATCCCTCGGGCTCCATCCGGGAGGTGCCGCTCGTCGGGCGGCCGCAGCACGTCATCTCGGCGACCCTGCCGGCCTCCGCACCCTGAGCACAGCGAAGCGGGGCCGTTCCGGTGGGAACGGCCCCGCTGGTGCTGCGGTCACGACAGCAGCGTGCGTGCGAGTGCGTCCATCGAGGCGCGGTCGCGGGCTGCGACAGCGCGCTCGAAGGCGGCGGCCTCGCGGCGTGCCTGCTCGGTGACGACGGGCTCCAGGGCCCAGCGCTCGAGCAGTCGCGAAGCACTCAGTGCGAGCCGGCGGGGAGCCGGCAGCGAGAGGGTCAGGGTTGACATGGTGATGCTGCTTTCTGGCATGGCGATATCGCCCTGCGAATGGGCGTGCGATATCGCTGGAGGAATTGCGTATGAATTGCGCGACGAGCTGCACCATTCGGTGCGGATGCGCGGAATGCGACGAGCGCCGGACGGGTCGCGATGGACGCGGCCGCGCAGCTGTCGCTGATCAGCGAGATGTGAAGGGAGGCGCAGGGCTCAGATGCCTGCTGAGGCCTGGCGATCGCGATGCCTGTGATGGCATCGCGGGCCGGTGGCCCGTGCGCTCCGCGCTAGCGGATCCCGCCGGGGAGGAGGGCTCCAGTGGTCTGGATCTTGACGGTCATGAACACGAGCTCCTCCTTTCTCGACGTGCGGGAGTTCGCAAGAGCGAAGGTATACCGAGGTCGCGGCGGAATGCAAGCGGGATCGCGGAATTGGATGGATGAATTCCGAAATGGGGGACAGAGCGAGGTGGAATGGTCTCGACGCGGGCGGCGCGCGGGGCGCGCCGTCCGGCTCGACCAGCAGGGCGGGTGGTCTCGACTCGGGCGGCGCGCGGGGCGCGCCGTCCGACTCGACCAGCGAATCTAGGATTGGTCAGACCAATCTTGACAAGCAGCGCCCGCGTGCCGTAGCGTCCTGCACATTGGTCAGACCAATCGGTCCGACCGCTCGACGACGAGGGAGGCGACATGGACGAGACGCGCGAGGCGTTCGCGATCCAGCTGATCGGCCTCTCGACGCCCGAGCCCGACGGCTCCCGTCGTCTCTTCCCCGAGCGCGAGCTCTGCACCCGGCTCGACGTCAGCCGCGGCGCGCTCCGCGAGCGCCTCTCCGAGCTCGAGTCGATCGGCATCCTCTCCCGCCGCCAGGGCCACGGCACCTACCTGCAGGCGCCCGGCCCCGACGTCATCCGCACGTACTTCACCACCATGCGCGCTCTCGGCTTCCTCGACTCGAGCGAGATCGCCGAGGCTCGCGAGATGCTCGAGACCGTCGTCGCTGTGCAGGCCGCCCGCCGCGCCGGCGACGCCGACGCGGAGCGCCTCCGCGACCTCGTCGACGAGATGGTCGCGTGCACGGCAGCGGGCGACCACGACCGCGCGACCGAGGCCGACCTCGCGTTCCACGCCGAGCTCTTCGCCATCGTCGCCAATCCGGTCTTCACGATGGTCCACAACGGGCTCGCCCACGCGCTCGCGCAGGCGATGCACGAGCGCCGAGCCGCCGCGATCGCCGCTGAGGGCGTCACCGCCGACGGGCGGGCCGAGACCGACACCATCCACTACCCGATCGTCGAGGCGATCGCCGCGAACGACCCCGATGCCGCCCGCAGCGCGATCCGCCGGCACTTCGAGATCCACTCGCTCATCACGCTGGACACCGCCAAGGAGGGCACCCCGTGAGCACCCCATCCCCCGTCGTCTTCGTCGGACTCGGTGCCATCGGCACCCCGATGTCGCAGCGCATCGCGGCGGCCGGCTTCGCCGTCACCGGCGTCGACCCGTTCGAGGCGGCGCGCGAGCGCTCGGCAGCGGCCGGCATCCCCGCCGTCGCGAGCATCGCGGAGGCGCCCGCTGACGGCGACGTCGTCGTCATGGTCGCGACCCCCGACCAGCTCGATGAGCTCGTGGCGCAGGCCACCTCGGCGGGCGTCGCGGCGGGCCGCACGTGGGTCGTCATGTCGACCGTCGGCCCGGATGCCGTCCGTCGCGCCGGCGAGCAGCTCACGGCAGCGGGCGCCCGCGTCGTCGACGCGCCCGTCACGGGCGGCGTCGCCCGCGCCACGACCGGCGAGCTCATCATCTTCGCCGCAGGCGCAGAGCAGGACCTCGCCGCGACCGCCGACCTGCTCCGGCCGCTCGGCACCGCGCGCATCGTCGGCACCGACCTCGGGCAGGGCCAGGCGATCAAGGTCGTCAACCAGCACCTCTGCTCGGTGCACATCGTCGCGGCGGCCGAGGCGCTCGCGCTCGGCGAGGCGCTCGGGCTCGACAAGGCCGACGTGCTCGACCTCGTCGGCGGCGGCGCGGCCGGCAGCTGGATGCTCAGCGACCGCGGCCCCCGCATGCTGCAGGGCGCCGACGCCGAGGTCACCAGCACGATCGGCATCTTCGTCAAGGACTCCGGCCTGGTCGCGGATGCGGCCGCCGGCGTCGGCGCGGAGGTGCCGGTGCTCGCCGCCGCCCGCGAGCGCTACCTGCTCGCCGCATCCGCGGGGCTCGAGCGCCGCGACGACAGCAGCGTCATCGAGACCTACCAGCACTAGAACACGCGGCTCGGCCCCCCGGTCCGAGCGCAGCTCCCGCCACGGCCGATCCCGGCACGGGCTCACCACGCACGCACCCAGCACGAACGCCCGCGAGGCATGTTCGAGGAGGAACCATGTCCACCAGCAGCACCACCGACGCGCAGCCGCCAGTCGCGAAGAAGGACAACGCCGTCAAGGTGTCGCTCGCGTCGATGATCGGCACGGTCGTCGAGTCCTACGACTTCTTCATCTACGCGACCGCATCCGCCACCTACTTCGGCGCCGTCTTCTTCGCGACCGACGACCCGCTGGTCGGCGCGCTCGCCTCGTTCGCGACCCTCGCGATCGGCTTCCTCTTCCGTCCGCTCGGCGGCTACCTCGCCGGCCACTTCGGTGACCGCATCGGCCGCAAGCGCGTGCTCATCTGGTCGCTCGTGGTGATGGGCGTGGTGACGACGCTCATCGGCGTGCTGCCGACCTTCGCGACGATCGGCATCGCCGCGCCGATCATGCTCATCCTGCTGCGCGTCATCCAGGGCGTCGCCTACGGCGCCGAGTGGGGCGGCGCGGTGCTCATGGCCGTCGAGCACGCACCCACGCACCGCCGCGGCTTCTTCGGCGCGCTGCCGCAGATCGGCATCCCCGGCGGCCTGCTCGTCGCCAACGGCACGATCCTCGCGACCAGCGGCCTGCCGGGCGACTGGGCCTGGCGCGTGCCGTTCCTGCTCGCGAGCGTCATGGTGATCATCGGCCTCTTCATCCGCCTCAAGGTGGCCGAGAGCCCCGCGTTCGAGCAGGCGAAGGAGCAGGGCGAGCTGCTCAAGCAGCCCGCGCTCGAGACCCTCAAGCAGGACTGGCGCGTGATCGTCCGCATCATCGGCCTGCGCCTCGCCGAGACCGGCGGCTACTACGTGACCACCGCGTTCACCGTCACCTACGTCGGCCTCGCCTCCATCACGGCCGGCTCGAACGTGCTGATCGGCACGCTCGTCGGATCGGCGCTCGGGCTCGGCAGCCACCTGCTCTTCGGCGCGCTGAGCGACCGGATCGGCCGCAAGAAGGTGTTCCTCATCGGCTCGGTCTTCACGATCCTGTTCGGCATCCCGATGTTCCTGCTCATCAACACCGGCTCGCTCGTCATGATCGTCATCGCCATCGCGCTCTCGCTGCTGCTGAGCCACGACCCGATCTTCGCGGTCGAGTCGAGCTGGTTCTCCGAGCTCTTCCCCGCCAACCGCCGCACCTCGGGCATCTCGCTCGGCTACAACGGCGCCGCCATCATCGCCGGCTTCCTGCCCTTCATCGCCACCGCCGCCTACGGGTGGATGGGCTGGATGGGTCCGGCGCTGCTGCTCACCCTGCTCGGCGTCATCTCGACGCTGACCGCGATCACGGCTCGCGAGACCGCGCCCGCCGTGGTCGGCGCATCCGCCGCCGCATCCGACACCCGCATCGCAGAGAGGGTCTCCGCATGACCATCGCCGACACCGCCGCCCGCGTCGCGGGCAAGGACGGCCGCAGCCGCGACGAGCGCATCACCGCCGTCGCCGACAGCGCCTACCGGGCTCGCCACCACGCCCTCGACATGGGCGAGGTGCAGGGACAGGGCTACGTCGGGCAGGCGCTCGGCGCCGCCGACATGATGGCCGCCGTCTACGCCGACCAGCTGCGCTACGACCCGGCCGACCCGCACTGGGAGGGACGTGACCGCTTCCTGCTCTCCACCGGGCACTACGCGATCGGCTTCTACGCCGCGATCGCCGACGCGGGCATCGTGCCCGTCGAGGAGCTGCTCACCTACGCGACCGACGACTCCCGCCTGCCGATGTCGGGCATGGCGTCGTACACGCCGGGCATGGAGATCTCGGGCGGCTCGCTCGGCCACGGCCTGACGGTCGCGGTGGGCATGGCGCTCGCGCTGCGGCTGCAGGGCCGCTCGGACCAGCGCGTCATCAACTTCCTCTCCGACGGCGAGCTCGACGAGGGCTCGACGTGGGAGGCCGCGATGGGCGCCGCCCACCACCGCCTCGGCAACCTCACGGCGATGGTCGACATGAACGCGCTGCAGGCCGACGGCCCGACCGCGACGGTGCTGCGCATCGAGCCGGTCGAGGAGAAGTGGCGCGCCTTCGGCTGGCACGCCATCCGCATCGACGGCAACGACCCGGCGGCGCTCATCGACGCGCTGGACGAGTGCGCGGCGATCGCCACGGCCGACGGCCAGCCGCAGGTCATCATCTGCGACACGAAGGTCGGGCGCGGCGTGCCGCTGCTCGAGGAGCGCGAAAAGGCGCACTTCATGCGCATCGAGGAGCACGAGTGGCAGATCTGCCGCGAGCAGCTCACCGCAGGACGCGAGCAGGAGGCAGCGCGATGACCACCGCCACGAAGCCCAAGGGGCTCAGCACGAGCGCGATGATCGCGTCGTTCGCCGACCCCGGCCAGCGCACCGAGTCGGCCCCGTTCGGCCACGCCCTCGCGGCGCTCGCCGAGCAGGACGAGCGGATCGTCGGCCTGACCGCCGACCTCGGCAAGTACACCGACATGCACATCTTCGCCGAGGCGCACCCCGAGCGCTTCTTCCAGATGGGCATGAGCGAGCAGCTGCTCTTCGGCGCCGCCGCAGGCATGGCCGAGCTCGGCCTCGTACCGTTCGCGTCGACCTACTCGGTCTTCGCCGCGCGCCGGGCGTACGACTTCATCGCCCTCGACATCGCCGAGCCGAACCTCAACGTCAACGTGGTGGGTGGCCTCCCGGGGCTCACGACCGGCTACGGCCCGAGCCACCAGGCCACCGAGGACATGGCGATCTTCCGCGGCCTGCCCAACCTCACGATCGTCGACCCCTGCGACGCGCTCGACATCGCGCAGTCGGTGCCGCAGCTCGCCGCGCACGACGGCCCCACCTACCTGCGCCTGCTGCGCGGCAAGGTGCCGGCGGTGCTCGACGAGTACGACTACACGTTCGAGCTCGGCAAGGCCAAGGTGCTGCGGGGCGGCGCCGACGTCGTCTTCGTCTCGTCGGGCCTCATGACCATGCGTGCGCTGCAGGCGGCGGATGCGCTGGCGGCCCACAAGGTCGACGTGGCGGTCGTGCACTCCCCCACGATCAAGCCGTTCGACGCCGAGACCGTGCTCGCGGAGCTCGACACCCCGCGGCTCGCGTTCACGCTGGAGAACCACACGGTGGTCGGCGGGCTCTTCTCGGCCACGGCCGACGCCGCCGCGCAGCGGGGCCTCGGCAAGCGGATCGTGCCGATCGCGCTGCCGGACGAGTTCCTCGACGCCGGCGCCCTGCCGACGCTGCACGAGCGCTACGGCCTGTCGAAGGACCGCATCGTCGCGAAGGTGCTGGCCGAGCTGGGCTGAGCGGAACGAGGAGGGGCGGGGCGTCGGGCCCCGCCCCTCCGTCGTCGCTTGCGGTACCGATGTGCGGGTGCGGCCCGCCCGCATCCGCAGATCGGTACCGCAAACCGCGGGTCGCACCGCGTTGCGGTACCGATGTGTCGCTCGAAGGCGCAGGGAAGCGACAACTCCGTACCGCAACCCGCTTGTCGAAGCACGTTCAAGGCACCGATGCGCCCGCCCTCAGCAGGAGCTGGCGGCCACTCGGTGCCCCAACAGGCTCCGCGCCGCGACCCAGCGCTCAGCGGCTGAGCGACGCCTCCATGCGGGCCGCGATCACGTCGCGCGCCGAGGTGTTGTGCGCGCGCAGCACGCCGCGCGCGAGGTCGGCGTCGCCGCTCGCGATGGCCTCGACGATGGGCGCGTGCCGAGCGGCCGACATGTTGGCGATCGCGGTCTCCTGACCGGCCGCGGTGATGACCGCGCGCGCGAGCCCGCTCACCCGCCGCCACGATTCGACGAGCGTGTGGTTGCCGCTCGCGATGCAGATGGCCTCGTGGAACGCCAGGTCGGCCGCGACCTGATCGGCGATCGACGCCTGCTCGCTCTCCTCCATGCGCGCGAGCGCCTCGCGCAGCTGCGGCACGACCTCGTCGAGGTCGTCGCGCTGGCACACGACCTCGGCTGCCGCCGACTCGAGCGCGAACCGCACGTCGAAGATCTCGCGGACCTCCTCGGGCGTCACGACGCGCACCGAGAGCCGGCCGCGCGCATCCTTCGACAGCAGGCCCTCCTCCTCGAGGTGGCGCAGCGCCTCGCGCAGCGTGCCGCGGGAGACGCCGAGCGAGGCGCTCAGCTCGGTCTCGGCGAGGTGCGTGCCCGGTGCGAGCTCTCCGGTGCTCACGGCCGACCGCAGCCGGTCGAGGATCAGCTCACGCCGCGTGACGCGCTCGATCGATCCCAGGGATCGGAACTGCGCATCGACTGTCATGTTGCCCACGGTACCGAGCATTCCTTCCTTGTGCCCCGCGAACCGGGGGACAGATCAGCGCGTGCCGCGCTCAGTGCAGGTGGCTGGCGCCGTTGATGTCGATGTTCGTGCCCTGGAGGTAGGCGGCGTCGTCGCTCGAGAGGAACGCGAAGACGGCGGCGATCTCCTCGGTCGACGCGACGCGGCCGATGGGGATGTCGGCGGCGAGCTTCGCCTCCGATTCGGGCGTCGAGCCGACGCGGATGTTCGTGTCGACGGCGCCCGGCGTGACGGAGTTGACCGTGACGCCCGAGTCGGCGATCTCGCGAGCGAGCGCCTTCGTGAAGCCGAGGATGGCTGCCTTCGCGGCCGAGTAGGGCACCTTGCCGAAGACGCCGCCGCCGCGCTGGGCGGAGACCGACGACATGTTGACGATGCGGCCCCAGCCGGCGTCGAGCATCGCGGGCAGGAACGCCTTCGTGACGAGGTAGGTGCCGGTGGCGTTGACCGCCATGACCTTGTTCCAGAGCGCGAGGTCGGTCTCGAGGAACGGGACGGGCGAGGTGATGCCGGCGATGTTCGCGAGCGCGCCGACGGCGGGCAGCCGGCCGGCGTCGACCTCGGCCTGCACGGCGGCGTGGGCGGCCGTGACGGATGCCTCGTCGGCGACGTTCGCGGCGGTGCCGAACGCGGGCACGCCGTGCCGCTCGCCGATCTCGGCGGCGACCTGCGCCGCGCGGTCGCCGTCGAGGTCGAGGATGGCGATCCCCCAGCCGTCGCGGGCGTAGCGGTCGGCGACGGTCATGCCGATGCCTCGCTCGGACGCGGCGCCGGTGATCACGGCGGTGCGCGCGGTCGTGGTGCTGGTCATGATGCTCCTTGGATGTTCAGGGACGGATCGGTGAGGTCTGGATCGGCGTCGAGGCCGGCGACGAGCGGCGCCATGCGGGCCGCGGCGTCGCGGATCGCGTCGACGCGGGCGGCGCGCGCCTCGTCGCTCAGTGCGCCCGTCGCGTCGTCCGCGTAGGCGCGCGAGGGCAGCTCCAGCGCGAACCCGCCCGCGTAGCCGATGCCGTCGAGCGCCTCGAGCGCGGCGGCGAAGTCGACCTCGCCGTCGCCGATGGCTCGGCTGAACTCGCCCGGGACGGCATCGCGCAGGTGCACGTGGGCGATGCCGTCGCCCCACGCTCGGATGGTGTCGACGAGGTCGTCGCCCGCGGCGACGACGTGCGCGACGTCGAGGATCGGCCGCACGCCGCTGCCGGCGAGGCGCGCGTGCAGCGCGTCGGCGCGCTCGCGGTCGAAGCAGAGCCGCAGGAAGTGCAGCGACTCGACCCAGAGCTCGACGCCGTGGTCGGTCGCGAGCTGCCCGGCGCGTACGAGGGCGGCGGCGACCCGGTCGAGGTCGGCATCGAGGTCGACGATCGGCTCGTGGTCGAGGGCGCCGCAGGGCAGCACGAGCGCGTCGGCGCCGATCGCAGCGGTGAGGCGCACGAGGCGCTCGACGTGCGCCGCCTGGGCGTCGGTGTCGGCATCCGGGTCGTTGAACGCCCCGACGTCGCC
The DNA here is from genome assembly GCF_054060915.1 of Agrococcus sp. UYP33. Lineage (NCBI taxonomy): Bacteria > Bacillati > Actinomycetota > Actinomycetes > Micrococcales > Microbacteriaceae > Agrococcus > Agrococcus sp. UYP33. The sequence continues at coordinate 1,227,407 of NZ_JBSSDR010000001.1, read as the reverse complement.
GTTGACGCTGCGCACCCGCAGGTCGTGGGCCGCGATGGTCGCGGCGACCTGGGCGATCGCGGCGTCGTCGAGCTCATAGGGCACGTGATCGCAGACGCCGGGCAGCGCGCCGAGGTCGATCTCGGCGAACCCGAGCCGCTCGATCTCGACCAGCGCCTGCTCGAGCGTCAGGTGCTGGAACGAGATGGTCGAGCACCCGAGCCGGCTGGGGAGCGCCGACCCAGGCAGCCCGGCGACGACGTCGGTCATGGCAGCACGACGCCCTTGCGCGCGTCGCCCATCGGGATGGGCGTGTAGCGGGTCACCTCGACCGGGCTCGCGAGCAGGCCCTCGAGCTCGACGTTGAAGTCAGCGACCGGCGCGGCGGCGCCGTGCGCGTCGAGGGTCGCTGCGGAGTCCCAGTGCTCGATCATCGCGATCGTGCCGTCCTCGGCCTCCTGGATCGCGTAGAGGTTGCAGCCCTCCTCCTCGTGCACCCGCGGGATGACGCGCGCCATCGCCGCGAGCACCTGCTCGCGCTTGCCCTCCGCAGGCCGGAAGATGGCGGTGACCACCAGCGGCGCGTCGGTGCCGGATGCGTCGGTGCCCGTCGCGTCGGTGCTGGTCGCGTCGGTGCCGGTCGCGTCGGCGTTGGATCCGTCGGGTGCGGTCGAGTCGGTCATGGCTGTTCCCTCGTGTCGTCGTCAGCGCTGCGGCCGACGGATGGTCTGGTAGATGCCGGAGTGGTCGAGGCTGCCGTCGCCGGCGGCGGATGCGGCCTCGAAGAGCGCGAGCGCGGTGCGGGCGGCGTCGAGCCGCAGCCCCGCGTCGTCGGCCGCTTCGCGCGCGAAGCGGAGGTCCTTCACCTGGTAGTCGATCGTGCCGCCCGGCTCGAACGACTCGGTGATCCAGTGGTGCCGCTTCTGCCGCAGCACCTCGCTCGAGGCGAGCCCGGAGCCGAGCGCGTCGGCGAGGGTCTCGGCGTCGATGCCGCTCGCGCGGGCGAGGGCGAAGGCCTCCGACAGCGCGGTGACCGTCTCGGCGACGATGAGCTGGTTGCACAGCTTGGCCATCGCGCCGGTGCCGGTGCCGCCCATCCGCGTCACGCGCGAGGCGCACGGCTCGAGCAGCTCGGCGAGCTCGGCGACCTGCTCCTCGCTGCCGCCGACGAAGAAGCTGATGCGGCCCTCGGTGGCACCGAGCACGCCGCCCGACATCGGGGCGTCGACCACGTCGATGCCCTCGGCCGCGAGCTCGTCGGCCAGCTCGCGCAGCGCGACTGGCGACACCGTGCCGTGCACGACGAGCATCGGCTGCTCGACGCCCGCCGCCCGCCAGCCGGCGAGCAGCCCGTCGTCGCCCTCGAGCACCTCCCGCACCTGCGGCAGGTCGGGCAGCGCGGTGAGCACCACCTCGGCCGCCGCGGCGGCGGGCGTCGTGGCGACCACGACGTCCGCCGCCCCGTCGCGCCGTGCCTCATCTCGCCGTGCTTCATCACGGAGAGCCTCGGCGCGCGACGCACTGCGGTTCCAGACCGTCAGCGCGCCGCGCGCCGCGAGCCTGCGCGCCATCGGCAGGCCCATGGCACCTAGCCCGAGGAGGCTCAGCGAGCGGCTCATGAGGATCGGATCACGCCGCAGCTGCAGAGGCGAGCGCCTCGGTCTCGCGGCGCAGCTCGATGGCCTGCGCGAGCGAGTCGTCGACCTCGACATCGTCCCAGCGCACGCTCTCGCCCTGCTTGATGTCGTTCTTGAGCGGCACGTGGTGCGCGAGCGCGACCGGCAGGTAGCCCTCGGCGACCGACGTGCGGGCCGAGACGAGCTTGCCGTAGACCGCGAAGCCGCCCTCGCCGTCGAGCGTGTCGCCTGCGGCCAGGTCCTTCTTGGCGGTCGCGACGACATCCGCCGTGAAGCCGATGGCCGTGCCGGTCGCGACACCGCGCAGCACCGCGTTCGCGATCGAGACGTTGAGCTCGAGCCCGACGTAGTGGTACGGGCGGTAGAGCGCCGCGTACTGCCCGGTCGGGTCCGGGTGCCACGGGTACTCCTGGAAGCACTCGGAGACGTAGTCGTTGGTCGCCTTCACGACCACGAACACGCCCTCCTGGGTGTTGTGGGGGATCCACTCGCCCTCGCGGGTGTAGCTCGACATCACGTCGACGGTGCCCTCGTGCGAGAGCACGCCGCCGACCGACTCCGGGCGGCAGACCGTAGCGATCTCCTCGAGGTTGCCGGGCGTGAAGCTGAGGCCGGCGTCGCCGGGCACGAGGCCCGCAGCGTTCGCGACGGCTGCCATCTCGATGGCGGCCTTCGTGCCGTCGCGGAACGACGTGTGCATGTAGGGGTTGAGCTGCCCGGACTGCTTGAGCTCGTCCGAGAACTCCCAGTGGTCCCACACGTTGTCGGGGTTCATCTGGTTGTAGCCGGGCAGGTACTTCGCGCCCTTGCCGGCGCAGACGACGTCGAAGCCGCTCGTGCGGGCCCAATCGACGAGCTCCCAGATGAGCGCAGGCTGGTCGCCGAACGCCATCGAGTAGACGACGCCGGCCTCCTTCGCACGCTTGGCGAGCGCCGGGCCGGCGAGGGCGTCGGCCTCGACGGTCACCATCATCACGTGCTTGCCGGAGTCGATCGCGGCGAGCGCGTGCTTGATGCCGACGATCGGGTTGCCCGTCGCCTCGACGATCACGTCGATGTCGGTGCGGAAGAGGTCCATCGCGTTCGCGATGACGGCCGTCTTGCCCTCGGACAGGTCGTCGACCGAGTCGACGATCGCGTCCTCCGGCCAGCCGACGCGGGCGAGGGACTCGCGGGCGCGCGCCGTGTTGATGTCGGCGATCGCGAGCACGCGCACGCCCGGGATGTTGCGGGCCTGCGAGAGGTACATCGTCCCGAACCGGCCGGAGCCGATCAGGCCGACGCGGATCGGCTGGCCCTGTGCTTCGCGCTCCTTGAGCAGCTCGTGCAGGTTCATGGTCTCTCTCCTGAGATGTCGGATGCGTGGGGCTCGACGGGTGGTGCCGCACCGCCTGGGTGCCGATGCGGCGGGATGGTGAGGTGGGGTGGCGGGGCCCCGCGGACGGGGCCCCGCCGTGGATCACATGCCGCGGATCTGCTCGACCCAGGTCTGCACCTGGTCGGGGAGGCCCTCGACGACGGGCTGGGTCGCCTCGACCCATGCGTCGCGGTCGGTGATCTCGTGGAACTCGGCACCGGCCTCCTCGAGCTGCGAGCGGTAGTCGGCCATGTTGGTGACGGTGTTGTCGGTGTACTCCTGGCCGACCTCATCCGTGACGTCGAGGATCGCCTGGCGGATGTCCTCCGGGTAGCCCTGCAGCGCCTCGTCCCACATGATGAAGTGGTAGTTGGCGTACATGTGGTCGGTCTCGGCGATGTGCGGCGCGACCTCGTGGATCGAGTTGAAGAGGATCGCGTCGAGCGGGTTCTCCTGGCCGTCGAGCACGCCCGACTCGAGTGCCGAGTAGACCTCGTTGAAGGGCAGCGCCTCGGCGCGAGCGCCGAGCGCGTTCCACGTGTCGAGCATCGTCTGCGCGCTCGGCGTGCGGATCGTGAGGCCCTCGACGTCGCTCAGCTGCGTCACGGGCTCCTTGGTGGTGAGCTCGCGCGGGCCGCGGTACATGTTGCCGAGCAGCGAGTAGCCGGATGCCTCGGTGACGGAGGCCTGGATCTCGTCGCCGAGCTCGCCGCCCCAGACCTCGAAGAACTGCTCCTCGCTGTCGTACAGGAACGGAGCCGTCTCGACGGACGCGAGGTCGGTGTAGGCCTCGACGGAGAGCATCGACTCGATGACGATGTCGACGCTGTCGATCTGCAGGCCGTCGATCATCTCCTCCCAGGTGCCGAGGGTGGAGTCGGAGTGGATCTCGACGGTGACGCGACCGTCGGTCGCCTCCTCGATCCGCTCGGCGAACTGCTCGGCAGCCCACTGGCGCGGGTCGGTGGTGGAGCCGGCGTGGCCGAGCACGAGGGTCATCGTCTCGCCCTCGGCGCCGGTGCCGCCCGAGCTGCTGGGGGCCGAGCCGCCGGTCGAGCAGCCTGCGAGTGCGAGGGCGACGATGCCCGCGCCAGCGAGGAGCTTGGTGGTGCGCATGGTGATTCCTTCCTTGGTGGTTTGGATCGCGGTCACTCGCCGAGCAGCACGGATGGCAGCCAGAGCGAGATCTGCGGGACGTAGGTGATGAGGAGCATGAAGATGAGGCCGGTGAGCAGGAATGGCCACGAGGCTCGGATCGCCGAGATGAACTTGACCTTCGAGATCTCGGCGGAGAGCATCAGCGCGATGCCGACCGGCGGCGTGATGAGGCCGATGCCGAGGTTGACGACGATGATGATGCCGAGGTGCACGGGGTCGACCCCGAGCGACGTCATCACCGGCAGCAGGATCGGCGTGATGATGATCAGCGCAGCGTTCGCCTCGATGAACATGCCCGCGATGAGCAGCATGATGTTGACGAGGATGAGGAGCACCACGAGGTTGTCGGTGAAGCCGAAGATCGCCTCCGCCGCCGCCTGCGGCACGCCGCCGGACGTGAGCGCCCACGAGTAGAGCTGCGCCGCGGCGAGCACGAGCATGATGAGGCCGACCATGAGGCCCGACTCGGCGAGCGCCGTGACGAGCTTCTTCCAGGTGAGCTCCCGGTAGATGAACAGGCCGACGAGCAGTGCGTAGACCACCGCGACCGCGGCCGCCTCCGTGGCGGTGAACCAGCCGAAGCGGATGCCGGCGAGGATGATGAGCGGCAGCAGCAGCGCCGGCAGCGACCCGACGAGCGACGGCAGGAACTTCGGGCGCTCCTCCTTGGGCGTCTTGCCGATGAGCTCGATGTTCGTCGTGTTGGCGACCAGCTCGTCGGTGAAGCCCTGCTTGCGCACCGTCAGGTGCACGGCGACCATCAGCATCGCGATGTAGAGCAGCGCGGGGATGATGCCGGCGAAGAACAGCGCGCCGATGGACGTTCCGGAGACCACGCCGTAGACGATCATCGTGATCGACGGCGGCATGATCGGCGCGACGATCGGCGCGGCGGCCGTGACGGCGGCCGTGTATGCGGCCCGGTAGTTCCGCGCCTTCATCGCGGGGATGAGGATGCGGCCGAGGCTCGAGATGTCGGCGACCGCCGAGCCCGAGATGCCGCCGAAGAACAGTGCGGAGAGCACGTTCGTCTGCGCGAGACCGCCGCGCATCCCACCGACGATCGAGTCGGCGAGGTTGAGCAGTCGCTTCGTGATGCCGCCGGCGTTCATGATGCCGCCCGCGAGGATGAAGAGCGGGATGGCGAGCAGCGCGAACGGCGTGATGCCCGCGACGATGCGCTGGGCGCCGATGGTCAGCGGCGTGTCGGTGACGAGCCAGATGGTGATGATCGACGCGAGCGCGAGCGCGAAGCCGATGGGGACGCGCAGGAGCATCGCTCCCACGAAGTTGCCGAGCAGCAGAGGACCCATGGGTTACACCTCACCCTTCACAAGCGTGTCCTCTTCGGACTGGAACAGGACGCTCGACGGGAGCGGGTCGACCTCAGGGTCGGTGTTGCGGACGAGCTTCCACCACGCCTCGATGGCGAACAGAGCGGAGAACGAGCAGCCCACGGGCACGGCGAGCGAGATGATGCCGAAGGGCAGATCGATGCCCGGCATGTTGCGGCGCATCGCGCTCGGCAGCGCATCGATGCCGTACCAGACGAGCACGGCGAGGGTGAAGAGCACGAGCGCGCTCGCCACCGTCGTCACGGTGACGCGGAGCCAGCGGTGGGCCGGCGCGTACTCCCAGATGTCGAGCACCATGTGGCGTCCCTGACGGACACCGAGGGCGATGGCGAACATCGAGAGCCAGACGAACGCGAGCGACGAGACCTCGACGGTCCAGGATGCGGAGTCACGCGTGACGTAGCGCGAGATCACCTGCCAGGTCACCGCGACGGTGATCACGACCAGGCAGAGCACGCAGAACCATTGGACGATCTTGTCGAGCGTCGACATGATCTGATGGATCAGTCGTGGCATGGGTTTCGCTCCTTTGCGAGTGGTGAGGCGACGGTGCCTGAGACGAGTGAACCGTGGTTGCGTTCTACTGTCAACAGTAGAACGCGCGCGTTATGAAACCGTGACGGACTGCTCGGCGCGGAACTCCGCCTCGAGCTCTCGGCGGAACCGGACGGCCGCGAGCGACCCGTCCGCATCTACGTCGTTCCAGGTGACCGAGCGGTCCTTCGGCACGTCGCGGATGAGCTTCGCGCCGTGCGCGAGGCCGAGCGGGAGCGCCTCCTGCTCGAGCGAGAAGCTGGCGGGGCGGAGCTTGCCGAAGACGGTGAAGCCGCCCTCGCCGTCGAGCGTCTCGCCGGCCTTGAGATCGCGCTTCGCCGTCGTGACGACGTCGCCGCGGAAGCCCGTGGGGGCGCCGGTGGGCTCGCCGCGCAGCACGGCGCTCGCGATCGAGACCCCGAGCTCGAGTCCGATCATGTGGTACGGCCGGTAGAGCGAGCCGTAGCGGCCCGTCTCGTCGGTCTTCACGCCGTACTCGGCGAAGCACTGCACGGCGTAGTCGGTCTTCGCCTCGAAGGTGACGTAGACGCCCCAGCGGATGTCTCGCTCGACCTCGGAGCCGTCGCGGTGGAGGCTCGAGGCGATCTCGACGGTGCCGCGGCGGTCGAGCTCGCCGCCGACCGAGCGCTCGCGGAAGATGCGCGGGAGGTCGTCGACGCCCGCGGGCGGGAAGTGGAGGCCCTCGAGCTGCGGCTCGAGGCCGGTGCCGTTCGCGACGGCGGCCATCTCGATCGCCGACTTCGTGCCGTCGAGGAACGAGTTGAACATCTTCGGGTTGAAGTCGCCCGAGGCGAGCTGCTCGGGGGTGAAGCCGTAGTAGTCCCAGACGGTGTCGGGCGTCGAGTAGTGGTACTCGGGCAGGTACTTCGTGCCCTTGCCGGCGCCGACGACGTCGAAGCCGACCGTGCGGCACCAGTCGACGAGCTCGGAGATGAGCGCGGGCTGGTCGCCGTAGGCCATCGAGTAGACGACGCCGGCGGCGGCAGCGCGGCGCTGCAGGAGCGGGCCGACCATGCAGTCGGCCTCGACGTTGACCATGATCACGTGCTTGCCGTTGTCGATGGCCGCGACCGCGTGATCGGTGCCGACGATCGGGTTGCCGGTGATCTCGAGGATGACCTCGACCGAGGGGTGCTTGATGAGCGCCATCGAGTCGTCGATCACGGCCGTCAGGCCGGTGCGGGCAGCCTCGTCGAGCGAGGTGGCGGCGTAGCGGTCGGCCGACCAGCCGGTACGCGAGAGGGCGTCCTTCGCCTTCGGCACGTTGATGTCGGCGACGCCGACGACGTGGAACTCGGGGGTGACGGATGCCTGCGTCAGGAACATCGACGCGAACTTGCCGGCACCGATGACGCCGACTCGGATGGGGCCGGACTCGGCCGCTCGACGACGCAGTAGCGCGTGGAGGTTCATGACTGCTCCTTTGCAGTGGGCATCTCGTGCTGTTCTACTGTTGACAGTAAAACACCGTTGGCGATCTCGTCAAGTGCGAGCTGTGGAGAGGCCTGACCGAGCGGCTGCAGGGCGGCGTACTCTGCCCCCATGCTCCGGAGGCTCGCAGCAGGCGTCGCGCTCGTCGCGGCGCTCGCCCTCGCGGGCTGCACGCCGCCGGAGCCGACGGAGTCGACGACGCCGGTCGCGACGCCGACTAGCGACGCTGAACTGGTCATGGAGGCGACCCAAGCGTTTGCCGACTTCTACAGCGATGTCGACGAGCAATTCGGGCGGGGCTCTGCCTCGGGACCCGGCCTGGAAGAGCATGCAACTCCGGCGTTCGCCGCCGAGTTCGCCGCCCAGATTCAAGCAACCCTCGACCGGGGCGAAGTCAGTCGCGGAGTACTGGAGGTCACCGCCCTCGAGATCACGGAGCGAAGCCAGAGCGGCCTGACGGCGCACATGTGCACCAGCGCAGAGAACGTTCGCACGACACAAGCGAATGGGGATGTCCGTCAGGGAGAAGGCCTCGACGCCTGGACGGTCACGTTTGAGCGCCGCACGGACGGCCGGCTACTCGTGGCGGTCCTCGACTTGAGTGAGGACGAGAACATATGCGCGTAGTGCAATCAGGCGTTTGCCTTCTAGTGTTTGCCTTCACGTCGCTGATCCAAGCTGCTACTGGTCCTGCTACCTGCACCGAACTAGATGTGATTACCGATCGTTGCGAACTTGACCCGGCCTCGGGGGCCTTGGTGATCGTCGGTTCTAGCAGCGGCGCTGGCACTGGTGGTTCGGGCGCAGGGGCAGGCGCCGGCCCCGCGGCGAAGCCACGTCCGACGCCTTACCAGGAGTGCATGGACGCAGGCACCGACCCAGTGACGTGCGAGCGGATGAACTTCGCCGTCATCGACAATCGCCCTGGTGTCGCGGACGTCGGCCAGCCGATCACCATCAACGACCTCGCGCAGTTCCGGCCGATCGTGGGCGAGCTCGTCGTCGAGCCGGACGGCTGGGGTGTCGTCGGCACGCCGACGAACTTCTACGCCACCGCAGAGACGCACACGATGGACGGCGAGCTGTTCGACGCTCCGATCGAGGTCCGCTGGACTCCCACCTCCTACGTCTTCGACTACGGCGACGGCACGACGGAGACGAGCGACGCATCCGGCGCGGCATGGAGCGGCACCGACGAGTCGTGGACGGAGACCGCGACGAGCCACGCCTACGCGGAGCGCGACGACGTCACCGCATCCCTCACCGTCGTGTTCACCGCCGAGGTCGACGCGGGCGGCGGCTGGTTCGCGGTGCCCGGCACTCTCCCGGTCGAGGCGCCGCCCGTCAGCGTGAAGATCTTCGAGGTCGAGACCGTGCTCACGAACGGCGACTGCATGGCGAGCCCCTCGGCCCCGGGATGCGGGTGACGCGGCTAGAGTCGCCGCATGACGACCTCCTCGCCCGGCTGGGGCATCCTCGCGCCCGGCGGCATCGCCGGAGCATTCGCCCGCGATCTCGCCGTCGGCGGCCACCGCCTCGTCGCGGTCGGCAGCCGTAATCAGGGTCGCGCCCAGGCGTTCGCGACGACGCACGGCGCCCCGACCGCGCACGGCAGCTACGAGGCGCTCGTCGCCGATCCGGACGTCGACATCATCTACGTCGCGTCGCCGCACGGGCTGCACCGCGAGCACGCGCTGCTCGCGATCGAGGCGGGCAAGCACGTCCTGGTCGAGAAGGCGTTCACCACGACCGGCGACGAAGCGCAGGAGGTCGTCGACGCGGCCCGCGCGAAGGGCGTCTTCGTGATGGAGGCGATGTGGACGCGCTTCCTGCCGACGATGGTGGCCGTGCGCGAGCGCATCGCGGCGGGCGAGCTCGGTGAGCTCGTGAGCGTCACCGCCGACCACTCGCAGATGCTCGACCTCTCCCCCGGTGGCCGCATGATCGAGCCGGCGCTCGGCGGCGGCGCGCTCCTCGACCTCGGCGTCTACTGCGTCTCGCTCGCGCACGCGTTCCTCGGCCCGGTGACGCGCGTCCGAGCTGCGGGTGCCGTCGACGCGGCGGGCGTCGACCACCGCGGCTCGGCGATCCTCACGCACGAGGACGGTCGCATGTCGACCGTGACGTTCTCGATGGAGACGCTCGGTTCCAACCGCGGCTCGATCGCCGGCACCGAGGGCGTGATCGAGCTCGACCCCGCGTTCTACGTGTGGACCGGCTTCACGCGGCGCCACGCATCCGGCGACAAGGAGACATTCGTGCCCGAGACCGACGGACGCGGGATGCAGTTCCAAGCCGCAGAGGTCGAGCGCTGCGTCGCGGCAGGGCAGCTCGAGAGCCCGCTCATGCCGCTCGACGAGACGGTCGCCATCATGCGGGTGATGGACGAGATCACCGCGCAGATGCGCGCATCCGCCTGAATTCTCAACGTCGCGGGTGGTTGCTCGGCCGGTATAGCGGCGCGAGCGACCACTGGCGACGTTGAGGATTCGGGTCAGCTCGCGGCTGCCGCGGTCGCTTCGCGCTCCGCGATGCGCGCTCGCACCTCCGGGCGGCGGAGCGGCGGGACGGTCTGCGGCGGCTGGCGCCGGTCCGGTAGGTCGGCGAGCAGGTGCTCGGTGATGTGCGCGATCTCGGCGACCGCGCGCTCGAACGCGTCGCGCGTGCGATCGGTCGGATGCGTGATGCCAGAGACCTTCCGCACGTACTGCCGCGCGGCGGCCTCGATCTCCTCGTCGTTGGCCGCGGGCTGCAGCCCCCGCAGCTCGGTGATGTTCCTGCACATGGCGACCACGGTAGACCGCTGGGCACGACCCGGCCAGACCACGACCGACGAGCGGGGCTCCCGCCGGGGCCGGTAGCCTGGTGGCTGGTGTGCCGGGAAGCCTGGTCGGCGTGCCGCTCGGCGATCCGGCTGCGCGGTGCCGAGAGGAGACCCTCTATGGAAGCCCCCCGCACCCCGATCGGCTCGCGCCGAGCACGCCTCGCCCAGCTGCTGCGGCTCGAGACGACGAGCGGCGTGCTGCTGCTCGTCGCGGCAGCTGCAGCCCTCGTCTGGGCGAACTCGCCCTGGCGCGAGACCTACGCCGACCTCATGGCCACCCGCATCGGACCGGAGGCACTCCACCTCGACCTCTCCGTCGGCGCGTGGGCGGCCGATGGGCTCCTCGCGGTGTTCTTCTACGTCGTCGGCGTGGAGCTCAAGCACGAGATCGTCGCCGGCAGCCTGCGCGATCCGAGGCGGGCGGCCGTGCCGGTGCTCGCCGCCATCGGAGGGATGGCGCTGCCCGCGCTCTTCTTCGCAGCAATCGTGGTGATCGCCGGCGACAGCACCGCGCTCACGGGCTGGGCCATCCCCGCCGCGACCGACATCGCGTTCGCGCTCGCCGTGCTGGCGATCTTCGGCCGCGGGCTGCCCGTCGGCCTGCGGACCTTCCTCCTGACGCTCGCGGTCGTCGACGACCTGCTGGCGATCGTCGTCATCGCCGTCTTCTACACGGCCGGCGTGCAGGCGTTCGCGCTGCTCGGTTCGATCCTCGCCATCACCGCGTTCGGCCTGCTCGTGCGGTCCCGCTTCTCGTCGTGGTGGCTGCTCATCCCGATCGCGCTCGTCGCCTGGTGGCTCATGCACGAGTCGGGTGTGCACGCGACGATCGCCGGTGTGCTGCTCGGCGCCACGGTGCCGGCGCGCGCCGTCTTCGGCGAGCGGGAGCCGCGCACGCATCGCCACGAAGCCGCGGTGCGGCCCTGGGCGACCGCCATCGCCCTGCCCGTCTTCGCGTTCTGCGCGGCGGGCGTGTCCGTGGTCGACAGCGGCGGCTTCGCCGACCTGCTGGCAGACCAGCCCGTCCTGCTCGCGGTCGCCGCCGGCCTCGTCGTGGGGAAGCTGCTGGGCGTGCTGGGCGTCTCGACGCTGGTGGTCCGCTGCACGCCGCTGCGGCTTCCCGACGGCATCGGGATCCGCGACCTCCTGCCCGTCGCGCTGCTCACCGGGATCGGCTTCACGGTGTCGCTCCTCATCGGCGAGCTGTCCTTCGACGACGCCGGCCGCACGGACGCCGCCAAGCTCGGCGTCCTGCTGGGCTCGGGGCTCGCAGCCCTGCTCGCCGCTCCGCTGCTGCGGTGGGATGCTCGCCGCGCGCGGAGCGCCGACGAGAACGAGGACGGCGTGCCCGACGCCCGTCAGGCCCGCATCGGCGGTTGACGAACGCTCGTCGGGACGCCGGTGGTCTCGATACGCGGTCGGCTGCGCCGACTGCTACTCGACCAGCGAGTGATCAGGAGTACGCGGTCGGCTCCGCCGGCTGCTCCTCGACCAGCGGGTGGTCAGGACTCCTTCGTGATCTCCACGCTGACGAAGAGCTGGCTCTTGCCGGCACCGGCGTAGACGCCGCGCAGCGGCGGCACGTCGTTGTAGTCGCGGCCGAGGCCGACCTTGACGTGGCGCTCGCCGATGTCGATGAGGTTCGTCGGGTCCCACGCGTTCCACTCGCCGGTGAACCACTCCACCCACGCGTGCGACTCGCCGCGGATCGTCTCGCCGATCTGCGCGTTCGGCCGCGGGTGGAGGTAGCCCGAGACGTAGCGCGCCGGGATGCCGACGTGCCGCAGCGCGCCGATCGTGATGTGCGCGATGTCCTGGCAGACGCCCTTGCGGTTGGTCCACGCCTCGGCGGCGAGCGTGTGCACGTGCGTCACGCCCGACATGTACTCCATCTCCTCGCCGACCATGCGCGCGATCGCCGCGGCGGCGGCGCCCGGCGTCTCGGACGCATCCCGGATCTCCTGCGCGGCGGCGATGAGGTCGTCGGTCGGGCGCGTGCGGATCGTCTGGCCGAGCTGCTCGACGTACTGCGTGGCCCGCAGCGCGACCTTCTCGAGCTGCTCCCACGACAGGTCGTGGCCGCCGGTGAGGCGCGGGCGCACCTCGACGAGGCTCGTGGCGGTCAGCTGCAACTCGGTGTGCGGCGCGAGCACGTCGAACGAGACGACCTTCGTGCCCCAGTAGTCCTCATAGGTGTTGATCGAGGTGTTGGGGCGGATGTCGAGGTTCGAGTAGATGACGAACTGGCCGTCGGACGTCGACGGCAGCATGCGCGACTCGTTGTACGACGCGACGGCGGGCTGCTCATAGCGGTAGCCGGTGGTGTGACGGATGCGGATGCGGCTCACGATGCCTCCCTGGTCCAGGCGGGCATGTTGTGGGTCGGGAAGTAGCGCTCCCGCACGGCGTGCGACACGTTCGTCGTGGTCGTCTGGACCTTGTCCATCACGACCGGCAGGTCCTCGATGATGTCCTGGATCGGGCGGAACTCGAGCTCCGCCCGGATCTGACCGAGCATCCGCTGGGCGATGTCGACGTAGCCGACCCGCTCCTGCCGCGGCTCGATGTCCTGCAGGCACGCCTCGGCGCTGCGCACCGAGAACAGGATCGAGCGCGGGAAGAGCCGGTCGAGCAGCAGGAACTCAGCCGCGTTCGTGCTCGAGGGCACGCCGCGGTAGGTGCGCAGATAGGCCTCGTAGGCGCCGACCGAGCGCAGGATGGTCGTCCACGACGGGCCGGACGCCTCGGTGAGCGCGCGGGTCGCGAGCAGCCGCGCGACCATGTCGGCGCGCTCGATCGAGCGGCCGAGCGTGAAGAAGCTCCACGCGTCGTCGTGGCTCACCGTCGAGTCGGCCATGCCGCTCGCGAGCGCCGAGCGCTCGCGAACCCAGCCGAACATCTGGTGCACCTGGTCGGGGCTCACGCGCCGCGGCATGTTCGCGTAGGTGGCGTTGAGCACCTCCCACAGCTCGGTCGAGATGATCTCGCGCGCGCGGCGGGCGTTCTCGCGGGCAGCGTTCACGGAGTACGCGATCGACGCCGGCTGCGTGCGGTCGGTCGCGAGCGAGTTCACGACGTCGACGCGCGTGAGCTTGCGCTCCGGCGGCGCATCGTGGCCCATCACGCCGAGCAGTGCGCGGCAGGCGGTGTCCTCGTCGACCGCGACATCCTCGAGCAGCAGCTGGAGGTAGACGTCGAGGATGCGGGCGGTGCCGTCGGCCCGCTCGATGTAGCGGCCGATCCAGAACAGGCTCTCGGCGATGCGGCTGAGCATCATGGCTGCGTGCCTTCCGTGTCGGGCCGGTGCTGTCTCAGTCCGCGATCGGCTCCACCGACCGCTTCCCGACGCGAGGAAGCGGACTGCGACTGGCGCTGCGACTGCCGCTGCCCGCCGCGCGACTGCGACTGCGACTGGCTCTGCTGCTGCTGCTCGCCCTGGCCGCGCGGGGCGTCCTGCGGCGACTGGTCCTGCGGGTGCTCGTGGCCGGCGATGATCGAGATCGGCCGGGTCATCGGCTCACCGGACGCGCCGAACTCGGCGTCGTGGTCGATGAGCGGCAGCTGCTCGCGAGCGCCGGCGATCACCCAGGTGTCCTTCGAGCCGCCTCCCTGCGACGAGTTCACGACCAGCTGGCCCTCGGGCAGCGCGACGCGCGTGAGGCCGCCGGGCAGGACCCAGACATCCTTGCCGTCGTTGACGGCGAACGGGCGGAGGTCGACGTGGCGGGGGCGCATGCCGTCCTCGACGAGCGTCGGGATGGTCGACAGCTGCACGACGGGCTGCGCGATCCAGCCGCGCGGGTCGTCGAGCAGCCGCTGCTTGAGCGCCTCGAGCTCCTCGGGCGTCGCGTCGGGGCCGACGACGAGGCCCTTGCCGCCCGAGCCGTCGACGGGCTTCACGACGAGCTCGTGCAGGCGGTCGATGACCTCCTCGAGCGCGCCCGGATCCTCGAGCCGCCACGTGTCGACGTTCTTGAGGATCGGCTCCTCCGACAGGTAGTAGCGGATGAGCTCCGGCACGTAGGTGTAGACGAGCTTGTCGTCGGCGATGCCGTTGCCGACCGCGTTGGCGATCGTGACGTTGCCGAGCCGCGCGGCGAGCATGAGGCCCGGGCTGCCGAGCATCGAGTCGGCGCGGAACTGCAGCGGGTCGAGGTAGTCGTCGTCGACGCGGCGGTAGATGACGTCGACGCGCGCCGGCCCCTCCGTCGTGCGCATGTAGACGCGGCCGCCGGAGGTGAACAGGTCGCGGCCCTCGACGAGCTCGACGCCCATGAGCCGCGCGAGCAGCGTGTGCTCGAAGTAGGCGGAGTTGTAGACGCCGGGCGTGAGCACGACGACGCGCGGGTCGTCGACGCCGGCGGGCGCTGCGGCGCGCAGCGCATGGAGCAGCTTGTCGCAGTAGTCGCCGACCGGGCGCACGCGCATGGTCGAGAACATCTCGGGCAGCGTCTGCGCGATCACCCGGCGGTTCGAGATGACGTACGAGACGCCGGAGGGCACGCGCACGTTGTCCTCGAGCACGCGCCACTCGCCGTCCTGGTCGCGGATGAGGTCGATCCCGGAGACGTGGATGCGCACGCCGTTCGCGCCGACGACGCCGGCGGCCTGGCGGTGGAAGTGCGTCGACGTGGAGATGAGCTTCGCCGGGACGATGCCGTCCTCGACCGCGCGCTGCGGGCCGTACATGTCGGCGAGGAACGCCTCGAGGGCCCGCACGCGCTGCTGCACGCCTGACTCGACGTGGCGCCAGTCCTCGGCGGTGATGATGCGCGGGATGGCGTCGAGCGGGAACGGCCGCTCCTCGCCCGCGAAGTCGAAGGTGACGCCCTGCGCGAGGTAGGAGGTGGCGAGCGCGTCGGCGCGCGTGCGGAGGTCGTCCTTCGTCAGCTCGGAGAGGGCGTCGTACAGCGGCTTGTACGGGCCGCGCGCGGCGCCCTTGCTCTCGAACATCTCATCCCACGCCGTGCCCTCGCGCTTCCGGGGGTTCGCGAAGGGCTTGTCGTAGTCGTCGAACAGATCGCCCATGTCCGCGAGCCTAGCCGGATCGCTGTTTCCGGCTCGTGTCGGCGGCCCCGGCGGATCCGCGGATCCCCGGGGCCGTCGACCGCACCGTCAGCCGACCTTGCGGCGATACAGGGCGGTTGCGAGCACCGCCGCGACGGCGAGGATGCCGACGCACCAGCCGAGCGCGATCCACAGCTCGGCGCCCACCGGCTGCTGCCCGAGCAGCGCCCGGATGGCGTCGACGATCGACGTGACCGGCTGGTGCTCGGCGAACCAGCGCACCGGGCCGGGCATCGACTCGGTGGGCACGAAGGCCGACGAGACGAACGGCAGCAGGATGAGCGGGTAGGAGAAGGCGCTCGCGCCGTCGACGGTCTTGGCCGCGAGCCCGGCGATGACGGCGATCCAGGTGAGGGCGAGCGTGAAGAGCGTGAGGATGCCGGCGACGCCGAGCCAGGCGAGCACGCCGGCGCCCGAGCGGAAGCCCATGAGCAGCGCGGCGCCGATCACGATCGCGACCGAGACGAGGTTCGCCACGAGCGAGGTGAGCACGTGCGCCCACAGCACCGAGGAGCGCGCGATCGGCATCGACTGGAAGCGCTCGACGATGCCGGCCTGCAGGTCGAGGAACAGCCGGTAGGCGGTGTACGCGATGCCCGAGGCGACGGTGATGAGCAGGATGCCCGGCAGCAGGTAGTCGACGTACGAGGCGCCGCCCACGTCGATCGCGCCGCCGAAGACGAAGACGAACAGCACGAGGAACGCGATCGGCATCACCGCGGTGGTGATGATCGTGTCGGGGCTGCGGAGGATGTGGCGCAGCGAGCGCCCGGTGAGCACGGCGGTGTCGCCGACGGCGTGCGTGGTCATGACGTCTCCTCGGAGGCGGGCGCCGCGGTCGGCGCATCGGTGCCGGCGCGGCCGACGATGGCGAGGAAGACCTCCTCAAGGGTGGGCTGCACCTCGACGACCTCGACGGTCGCCTTGGGCAGCAGCGCGCGGAGCTCGGCGAGCGTGCCGTCGACCGCGATGCGGCCCTCGTGCAGGATCGCGATGCGGTCGGCGAGCTGCTCGGCCTCCTCCAGGTACTGCGTCGTGAGCAGCACCGTCGTGCCCGAGCGCGCGAGCTCGCGCACCGCATCCCACACCTCGTTGCGGGCCTGCGGGTCGAGGCCGGTCGTCGGCTCGTCGAGCACGATGACCGGCGGCGAGCCGATGAGGCTCATCGCGATGTCGAGCCGGCGGCGCATGCCGCCCGAGTAGGTGCCCACCCGGCGGCCGCCCGCCTCGACGAGCGAGAAGCGCGCGAGCAGGGCGTCGGCGATCGTGCCTGGTTCCGGCAGGTGGCGGAGGCGCGCCACGAGCGCGAGGTTCTCGCGGCCGGTGAGGATCTCGTCGACGGCGGCGAACTGCCCGGTGAGGCTGATCGCCTCGCGGACGGCGGCCGCGTCGGTGCGCACGTCGTGGCCCTCGACGGTCGCCGTGCCCGCATCCTGCCGCAGCAGGGTCGCGAGGATGCGCACGAGCGTGGTCTTGCCGGCGCCGTTCGAGCCGAGCAGGGCGACGATCGTGCCCCGCTCGACGTCGAGGTCGACGCCGCGCAGCACCGAGAGCGCCTTGTACGACTTCTCGACGCCGCGGACGCGGATGACCGGCTCCGCGATCGCGGTGCTCATTGCTCCCCCTCGGCGACGGCCTTGGCGATCGAGGCGTTGAGGCGGGCGCGCTCCTTCGAGATCCAGCTGCCCTGCGGGTAGTTGGCGAGGAAGGTCTCGGCGAAGTCGACCGCGTCGTCGCCGAGCAGCTCGTGCATGGGCGTTCGTGCCTCGGCACCCTGCTCGAGCAGCGTCACGAGGTCGTCGAGCATGGTGAGCAGCATCGCGGTGTCGTTGCCCGCGCCCAGGTTCATCACGTACCGCTCGAGCGCTGCACCGCTCGCTCGGTAGGGCTCCGGCAGCGCCTTCACGCGCGCCTTGTACTCGCGGTACTGACGCTTGCCCTCGAAGTCGCCGATGATCTTCTCGAAGATCGACATGGTCACATCCCTCCTGCCGTGGTGGGGCCGCTCCGGCCCTCTGCGCGCAGGGACTCGAGGCGCTCCGAGAGGAACCCCCAGTTCGCCCAGAACTCCTCCAGGTACTCGCCGCCCTGCGCGTTCAGCGAGTAGACCTTGCGCGGAGGGCCCTTCTCCGAGGGCACCTTCTCGACGTCGACGAGGCCGCGCTGCTCCACCCGCACCAGGAGGGCGTAGATCGTGCCCTCCGCGATGTCGCTGAAGCCCTCATCCCGGAGGCGAGCGGTGATCTCGTACCCGTAGGCGGGGCCGCCGCCGAGGATCGCGAGCACCAGGCCCTCGAGGATGCCCTTTAGCATCTCCGTCACCTGTCTGGGCATCTCGTCCTCCGTCCCGATGAGCACCGGTCGCATGCGCCTTGCTGACTACTCAGTGTCACTGACTACTGGTACATAGTATCGCTGAGTACCGGTTGCGCAACCCCTTCGTGCGACGGATCTGCCGACGGTCGCGGGGTGACACCGTCGGCGGCCCGGTGCACGCTGTCGGCATGGATGCGATCACCCGACTCCGACCGGACGGCCTCGTCCGCTCCCCCGCCTTCAGCCACGTCGCGATCGTCCCGCCGGGCGCGACCACGATCTACGTCGGCGGCCAGAACGGCGTCGACGAGACCGGCGCGCTCGTCTCGGACGACGCCGCCGCGCAGTCGGCGCGCGCCGTCGACAACGCCGCCCTGGCGCTCGCCGCGGTCGGCGCGACGCTCGCCGACGTCGTGCAGTGGACGGTGCTGCTCGCCGAGGGCGCCGACATCGCCGCCGCCTACGGCGCCGTGGCGCAGAAGCTCGCCGGCGACGGCGAGCCGGCGCTCGTGACCGCGGCGATCGTCTCGGCGCTCGGCGTACCCGGCGCGCTCGTGGAGGTGAGCGCGGTCGCCGCCCTCATGCCCGCCTGAATCTCAACGTCGCGGGTGGTAGCGCGAGCGGCATATCGCCTCGTGCGACCACCCGCGACGTCGAGAACCGGGCTCGGGTCAGGTCGAGGGCGCGCGACCGCGGGACTGCTTGAGGCCGAGCATGTACGGGAGGCCCTGGCCGACGGCGCGGAAGGTGCTCCCGAGCCGCGCCGACCACGACGCCCGGGGCACCGGCGGCGGGTCGTCGAGGTCGGCGACGTCGACGAAGAACGCGCGGATCTCGCCGATCCCCTCGAGGTCGGGGGTGATCTCGCGCACGTCGCCCGGCACCGATGCCTCGCCGGTGCGGTACAGGTCCTCCGAGAGCAGCACGTACTCGGGGATCGGCACGGCGTTCTTCAGCAGCCGGTGCGCGAGGATCACGTCGATCCCGACGAGCTTCCTGCGGCCGCGGATGGCCTGGCTCGCGACGTCGCCGACGTGCGCGACGAACTTCAGCTTCAGATCGCGCGCCTGCCGGCATCCGCCGCACGGGCAGAGGTTCGCCACGACGTACTCGCGCTCGTGGTGGAACGCGCGGTGCATCGCGACGGCCGCGCCAAGGATCTCGCCGACCGCGCCGTCGTCGCTGCTGCCCACGCGACGAGAGAGGAACGCGGCGTCGCCCTCGATCTCGACGAGCTCGAAGCCCGGCGCCGCGTCGACCATCCGGTCGAGCATCCGCGCGGTGTTCACCTCGGCGTGCGCCAGTGTCATGCGGTGCGAGCCCATGTAGTCGGTGTAGCCGCCGATGTCGGCGATGAGGAGGGTCGCCCGCTCGGTGGTCACGGCGCTCACGATCCCACCGATGCCCCTGCGCCACAACGGCGGATGTCGCCGTGCCGCGAAGGGGATGTCCCCGCGCGAGCGGTCAGGGCGCGGGCGGCTCCTCGAGCGGCTCGCGGGGCCCGTAGCGGTCAAGCTCGTCGCCGACGTGCGCGAGCGCGGCCTCCGTGCTCGGGGCGTAGCCGAGCACGGCGAGCAGGAACCGCTCGGCGTCGATCGCCCGCAGGCGGAGCGCGCTGCTCGCCCGCACGGTGGCGGTGCGGCGGGTGCGGCGCAGCAGCGCGATCTCGCCGAAGCCGTCGCCCTCGGCGAGGGTCGCGACGACGCGACCGTCGCCGACGACCTCCGCGTGCCCGGACTCGACGACGTAGAACCGGTCACCGATCTCGCCCTCGGTGATCACCGCCTGCCCAGCCGGCACCGCGATCGCCTCGAGCCCGCGGGCGAGCTGCTCGATGGCCGGCAACGGCAGCGGCGCGAGCATCGGCACTCGCTGCAGCAGGTGGATGGCGCCGTCGAGGTCGCCGACCGCGCCGTCGAGCCGGCGGAGGCGGCGCCAGGCGATGAGCGCGAGCACCGGGCACAGCAGGCCGATCGCGATGAGCGCCGCCTCGACCCCGAACCACTGCACGAGCGCCGACGCGAGCAGGGCACCGACCCCGATCGAGACGGCGACGAGGCTCTCGAGGATGCCGAAGACGCGCGCGAGCACCTCGTCGGGCGCCAGTCGGCCGATGAGGGTGAAGCCGGCGACGTCGATGAGGGCGTTGCCGACGCCGATGAAGGCCAGCAGCACGAGCGCGGCAGCCTGCTCGGGGAACACGCCCACGAGGGCGAGCGGCAGTCCCCACAGCGCGACCCCGAGGGCGAACCAGCCACCCAGCCGCCCGGAGCCGACGAGGAACGATGCGGCGACGGAGCCGGCGACCGCGCCGACACCGACGGCTGCCATGAGGGCGCCGGCGCCGGGCTCCCCCGTGCGGAGCAGCTCGATCGCCACGACCACCGAGAACACCGTGAGCGCGCCGCGCGTCAGCGACTGCGCGGCGGCGAGCACGAGGATGAGCTGCAGGTCCGGACGCCCGGCGACCGCGCGGATGCCGTCCGCCGCCTCGCGCAGCAGCCCGGGACCGCGGGGCGCGGCCGCCCGAGGAGCGCCGTCGTAGCGGACGCGGAGCAGCAGCAGCGCCGCCCAGATCGACGCGCCGGCGGCGACCGCGAACACGACCGACACATCGGCGACCGCGAGCAGCACCGTGGCGAGCAGCGGTCCGACGAGCGTGGCGACCGAGTCGAGCATCCCCCGCACGACGTTGGCGCTCGTCAGCTCGTGCCCCGTGCGGCACAGCGTGGGCAGGAGCGCGGAGTGCGCGGGGCGGAAGAGCGTGGCGGCGATGGTCGAGAGCACCGCGAGGGCGTAGACGACGAGCGTCGGTCCGGCCATGGCGACCGTGATGGCGGCGGCGCCCGTCGCGACGCCGCGCGCGGCGGAGACGACGACGAGCACCCGCTCGCGTCGCCCCCGATCGGCGAACGGCGACAGCAGCGGGGCGAGGATCGCCGACGGGACCATGCGGAGGAGGCCCACCAGGCCGACGGCGAGCGCACCGCCGTCGGCGTAGGCGACGATGCCGAGCGCGACCGTGAACGCCCACTCCGCAGTCCACGCGCCGAGGAAGCTCAGCTGCGCGCGACGGAGGTTGGGGTTGCGCCAGTTGCTCGTGAAGGCGGCCGCGGCCAGCGCGAGCCGGCCGCTGCCCCGCGCCTCCGCCATGCGGGCACTCTACGGCCGCACCGGGGACCGCGCTACGGCCGGGCGCCGATAGCGTGGAGGGATGCCCGACCCCAGCCCCGCAGCGCTCGAGCGCGCCGAGTCGCTCATCGCGATCACCCCCGACTTCCCGTCGCCGGGCGTGCTCTTCCGCGACATCGGGCCGCTGCTGACCGACGCGGATGCGCTCGCGACCGTCATGCGTGCGCTGGCCGCGCCGTTCGAGGGCGGCTTCGACCTCGTGGCGGGCGTCGAGGCGCGCGGCTTCCTGCTCGCGGGCGCGGTGGCGGCGACCACAGGGACCGGCCTGCTGCCCATCCGGAAGGCCGGCAAGACGCCGCGGCCGACCGCATCCGTCGACTACGCGCTCGAGTACGGGGTCGCGACGATCGAGGCGGCCGGCGACCTCACGGGCCGGCGGGTGCTGCTCGTCGACGACGTGCTCGCGACCGGCGGCACGCTCGTGGCGGCGATCAGCCTCATCGAGCAGCTCGGCGGCACCGTCACGGGCGTCGCCGTCGTGCTCGAGCTCACGGACCTCGGCGGCCGCGAGCGCCTCCCCGAGGCGCACGCCGTCTTCACCGCCTGATCCTCAACGGAGCGGCTGGTCGCGCGAGGGCACTATCCCCTCCTGCTACCAACCGCTCCGTTGAGATCAGTGGAGGGCGATCGTCTCGACGGAGCGCAGCTGGTCGCGGATGAAGCGGTTCGCGTGCGCGGCGAGGTCGGCGGAGTCGTCCCACAGGTTGCGCCAGATGCCGAGCGTGTTCGAGAGCGACTCGGAGACCACCGCGCTCGAGAACGACTCGAAGACGATCGGGCCGTCGTAGCCGAGCCGGCCGAGGCCGCGGAAGAACGAGCCGAAGTCGACCGACCCGGTGCCGAGGTAGCCGCGGTGGCTCTCGCCGATGTGCACGTACTTCAGGCGGTCGCCCGCGTCGAGGACGGGCTCGAGCATCCCCGACTCCTCGATGTTCATGTGGTACGTGTCGAGGTGCAGGTGCACGTTGTCGTGGCCGACCTCCTCGAGGAAGCGCAGGCCGCCGCGGGCGGTGTTCGCGATGTTCGTCTCGTAGCGGTTGACGATCTCGAGCGAGAGCGTGACGCCCGCCGCGGCCGCCCGGTCGCCGAGCCGGCCGAGCGCGGCCGCCGAGCTCGCGCGACCCGCCGCGGTCGCCGGGGCCATGTACTTCTGCATCGCCGAGTAGATGACGCCGCAGAGGTGCTGACCGCCGGCCTCCGCCACCACGTCGATCGCGCGCTCGAGCAGCGTCTCGCCCTGGCGGCTCACCGCGGCGTCCTCGCTCGAGAGGTCGTGCGCGGCGTCGAGCCCGAGGCTCGAGGTCATGGCGACGCCGTGGTCGTCGAGCATGCGCCGCACGAGCGCGCCGTCGATCGCGAACGGATCCATGAGCGGCAGCTCGAGCAGGTCGAAGCCCGCCGCCCGGGTGCCGGCGATGGCCGTCTGGAGGCCCGCCTCGTCGAATGTGCCGGTGAAGACGAGGCCGTGGACGCCGATCTGCATGGTGAGCTCCTTCGCTGGTGGTCAGTGGGCCGCGTCGAGGATGGCGCGGCGGACGTGCTCGTCGTCCCGGCCGTCGATGCGGTCGAGGACGTCGTCGGGGAGGAAGCGCGGCTCGCCCGCGGCGAGCGCGCCGAGCAGGATGCGCGCGAACTTGTCGGCCATCTCGGTGATGCGGAGGCACTCGGCCGGGCTCGCGCCGATGGCGAAGATGCCGTGGTTCTGCAGCCAGGCGACCTTGGGCAGCGCGCCGTGCCGGTCGGCGAAGCCGCGCAGCTCGTGCCGCATGAGCCGCCCGAGGCCGAGGCCGGGGTCGACGTAGGGCACGAGCAGGCTGCGGGTGCCCAGCACGACGACCTGGTCGGGGAAGAGCGCGCCGGCGACGAGCAGCTCCGCCCGGTCCGAGCACAGCAGCGCGTTCGCGGCGACCGGATGCGTGTGGCACGCGGCCTCGGCGCCGGACGTCAGCACGACCGCGTGCAGCAGCGCCTCGACGCTCGGGCGCTTCGCCGCCGGGTCGACGCGCGCATCCATGAGCGCCTGGGCGACCCGCGCGTCGCCGGCGCCGCCCTCGAACGCCGTCGGGTCGTCGAGCAGCTCGAGGATGGGCTCGAACCGGCACTCGACGAGGTCGTCGGGACCGGAGGCCGCGAGCGACGACCCGGTGGCCTTGACGAGCATCCGCTCGTCGTCGAGCCGCGCCGAGACGTTGCCCTCGGCGAGGATCGTCAGCTCGCGCTGCGGCTCCCCCACGGCGTGGGCGAGCCGCAGCAGCGACGCCTCGAGCGCGCTCATCGCGCGGTCACTTGGCGCCCGGGGCGGTCCCGGGTACCGAGAGCGGCTTCGCGAGCCCGCCCTGCCGTCGCCGGATCGTCGCGTTCGAGAGCAGCGAGGCACCGAGCAGCACGACGCCGAGCGCGAGCAGCTGCGCCTGGGCGCCCTCGTTGCCGGGCACGACGAGCAGGATCGACGCGTTGAGCCACACGATCAGCAGCGCGGCGAGCAGGATGCCGCTCAGCCGCCCGATGCCGCCGGTGATGGCGACGCCGCCGAGCACCGCGATCGTGATCGCGGGCAGCGCCATGCCGCTGCCGCTCGTGCCCGCGTCGGGGCGGGCGGAGGCGAACTGCGCGACGGTGTAGACGCCCACGAGCCCGGCGATGGCGCCGGCGGTGACGTAGGCCATCATGCGGGTGCGGCGCGTGTCGATGCCGGCCCACTGCGCGGCCGTGTCGTTCGTGCCGATCGCGTAGAGCTTGCGGCCGTAGGTCGTGCGGTTGAGCACGAACCAGGCCACGATCGCCACGGGCAGCAGGAAGGTGAAGACGCCGAGCGGCACGAGCGGCAGCCCGCCGCCGATGACGGGCAGCTCGATCGCCTTCGCCGCGCTGTAGAACTCCGAGATCTCGGGGCCGGAGATCGGGCGCTGCTCGCTCACGACGAGCGCGATCGAGCGGTAGGCGTAGAAGGTCGCGAGCGTCGTGATGAGCGCCGGGTAGCCGAGGTAGGCCGTCAGGAAGCCGTTGACCGCGCCGAGCAGCGCGCCGAAGGCGACCGCGAGCACGACGGCGACCGCGAGCGGCAGCCCCACCTGCTGGTAGAGCATCGCGAAGACGATGCCCGTGAGGGAGACCATCGAGCCGACCGAGAGGTCGATGCCGCCGCGACCGGACGTGATGACGAAGAGCTCGGCGAGCGCGAGTAGCGCGAGCGGCACGTAGGCGATGAGCGTCGAGGCGAGGTAGTCGCTGTTGAAGCGGCCGCTCGTGAGCCCGACGCCGTCGAGGATCGCCATCGCGACGAGCAGCACGACGATGAGGGCGAGCAGCAGCACGGCGCGGTCCTTGAGGGCGCCGCCGGTGATCCAGTCGCGGAAGCGTGAGGGCTCGCGGCGCTGGTCGGCCGTGGTGGGGGTGGTGACGGCGGTCATGCGCGCCTCCTCGTTCGCTCGCGGATCAGGTCGGTGCCGACGGCCACCAGGATGAAGATGCCGACGAAGAGGAAGCCGAGCTGGGTGGGCCAGCCGAGCTGGGTGACGCCCGAGACGACGGTCTGCACGAGGATCGCGCCGAGCAGCGTGCCGACGACGCTGCCGCGGCCGCCGAGGATCGACGTGCCGCCGATCACGACGGCGGCGATGACCTGCAGCTCCTTGCCGGAGCCGACCGACTGGTCGAGCGTCGCGGTGCCGGTCGCGATGACCATGCACGCGGCGAGGCCGGCGAGCGCGCCGGTGACGACGTAGACCCACACGAGCCGCGGCTGCACCTTGATGCCCGCGAGGCGAGCGGCGTTCTGGTTGCCGCCGATCGCGTAGAGGTTGCGGCCCGCCTTCGCGTAGCGCAGGAACCACCACGCGGCGGCGACCGCGATCACGGCGATCGCGAACGAGTGCGGCACGCCGAGGGTGGATCCCGCGCCGCCCCGACCGAAGAACTCGAGCGTCGAGGGGATGCCGTTCACGGTCGACGAGTCGAAGACCCGCAGCCCCAGCCACTGGAAGAGGTTCGCGGTGCCGAACGTGATGATGATCGGGTGGACGCGGCCGTAGGCGATGAGGAAGCCGTTGATCGCGCCGAGCGCCGCGCCGATGACGATCGCGACGAGGACGGCGGCGATCGCCGGGATGTCGAACGCGACGAGCATCCGCGCGGTCGTGACCGCGGAGACCATGATCATCGCGGCCACCGAGACGTCGATGCCCGCGGTGATGATGACGAAGGTCATGCCCACGCCGATGAGCGCGATCGGCGCGACCTGCACGAGCAGCGGGCCGATCGATGCGGGCGTGAGGAACGCGGGCGTGAAGATGCCGAGCAGCACCCACAGGATGACGAGCACGCCGAGCAGCACGATCTCCTGCCCGGTGACGATGGGCGGCAGGATGCGCCGCAGGCTCAGCGGCTTCGCGCCGGCCGGCGCGACGGTGTCGGTGCTCATCGGGGCTCCTCCCCAGGGGTGGGTCGACCTGGCAGGTCGGCGACGGGCTGGCCGGTCGCGGTCTGCGCGGCGGCGGGGTCGTCGACCGCGCCGGCGGCTGCGGCGAGCAGCGAGGCCTGGCTCGCGCTCGGCGGGAACTCGTGCGCGACGCGGCCCGACCGGAACACGAGGATGCGGTCGGCGATGCGCTGCACCTCGGCGAGGTCGGTCGTGATGACGAGCACGGCGGTGCCGCGCTCGGCGAGGTCGGCGATGATGCGGTGGATCTCCTCCTTGGCACCGACGTCGACGCCCTGCGTGGGCTCGGCGAGCACGAGCAGCCTGGGCTGCTCGACGATCTGGCGCGCGAGGACGACCTTCTGGGCGTTGCCGCCCGACATGGCGCCGATGGGCTGGCGGCCCGACGGCGTCTTCACGGCGAGGCGCCGGATGAGGTCGTCCGAGATGCGGCGCTCGGCCTTCGGCGAGACCCAGCCGAGCCTGCCGAGCAGGCCGAGCGAGCCGATCGTGATGTTGAAAGCGATGGGCTGGAACGAGAACGAGCCCTGCGACGAGCGGTTGGCGGGCACCATGCGGATGCCGCGGCGCTTCGCCTCGGAGGGCGTCGCGGGGTGCCGGTCGTCGCCCGCGGCACGCATGCGGCCCGAGCTCGCAGCCCGCATGCCGTAGACGACCTCGCCCACCTCTGCCGCGCCGGAGCCGACGAGCCCGTAGAGGCCGACGACCTCGCCGGCGCGCACCGACAGCGACACGTCCGAGAAGGCGCCGTCGAGCGTGAGGTGCTCGAGCTCCAGCACCAGGTCGCCGTGCTCGCCCTCCTTGTGCACGCCCTCGGCGATCTCGCCGCCGACCATGCGCTCGGCGATCTCGCGGACGGTCAGCTCGCCGATCGGCTGCGACGAGACGGTCTCGCCGTCGCGCATGATGGTGACCTCGTCGGCGATGCGGAAGAGCTCGTCGAGCCGGTGGCTGATGTAGATGATCGAGACGCCGTCCGCGGCGAGCCGCCGCACGACGCCGAAGAGCACCTCGATCTCGGCGTCGGTGAGGATCGCGCTCGGCTCGTCGAGGATGAGCACGCTCGCCTGCTCCAGCAGCGCCTTCGCGATCGACACCTGCTGCTGCTTCGCGATCGAGAGCGCACCGAGCGGCTGCGAGGCGAGCGAGCGGTCGAGCCCGACGGTGTCGAGCAGCTCGAGCATGCGCGGCGCCTGCGCGCGCCAGTCGATGGTGGGGCCGCGGGTGATCTCGCGGCCGACGAAGAAGTTCTCGGCCACCGTGAGCTCGGGGAAGAGCTGCGGCTCCTGGTAGACCGTCTGCACGCCGAGCGCGATCGCGTCGGTCGTCGAGCCGATCGAGACGTCCTGTCCGTCGATCGCGATCGTGCCCGTGTCCGGGCGCTCGGCGCCCGCGAGGATCTTGATGAGCGTCGACTTGCCGGCGCCGTTCTCGCCCACGAGCGCGTGGACGGTGCCGGGCCGCACGGTGATGTCGGCGTGGCGGATGGCGCGGACGCCGCCGTAGCGCTTCGAGATGTCGCGCATCTCGAGCCTCGGCGTCGGGCCCTGACCCGGTGCCGGGTCGGTGCGCTGGGCGGTGTCGGTCATGGTGCTCCTGGTCGGCGTCGTCGCCGGGTCGGTCACGGTGGTGCGAGCGGGAAACGCGTGAGGGGGTGCCGGGGCGCGGCGCGAGCCGCGCCCCGGCTGTCGAGCGCCACGATGGCCGTGGCGCCCGGGGTCATCCGAGCCGGTGACTAGTAGTCGTAGTCCCCGGCGTTCTCGGCGGTGAAGACCGTCGGCGGGCCGAGCAGCAGGACGCCCGACGCCTCGTCGTACTCCGCGTCGGCGAGCGCCTCGTTGTCGACGCCGCTCAGGTCACCGAGGTCGCCGTCGTTCGCGAGCTGCACGCCGGCCCAGCCGGTGAGGTAGCCCAGCGCCTCGACGTCCCAGAGGATCGAGCCGCTCGACGCGCCCGACTCGAGGTAGGGAAGCATCGACTGCGGCGTGCCGAGGCCCACCGTGAAGACCTCGCCCGTGCGGCCGGCATCCTGCACGGCCTGCGCGACGCCCGGTGCGCTCGAGGTGCACTCGCCGACGAGGCCGGTGAGGTCGGGGTTGCTGTTCATGAGGTCGGTGGCCATCTGCGTCGCCATGGCCTGGTCCTCGCCGGCGTACACGACGTCGACGATCTCGGCGTCGGGGTACTCCGAGGCGGTGTACTCCTCCTGCACGTCGATCCACGCGTTGAGGTTCGCCGCGGTCTCGCCGCACGACACGATCGCGTACTTGCCGGAGCCGCCCATGGCCTCGAGCAGCGTGTCGGTCAGCGCCTGGCCGATGCCCTCGACCGATGCCTGGTTGACGAAGACCTCGCGCACCGAGTCGGGTGCGTCGGTGTCGGTCGTGGCGACGTGGATGCCGGCGGCCTGGGCCTCCTCGAGCAGCGGCGCCATCGAGTTGGGGTCGTTCGGCGCCACGAAGAGCACGTCGACGCCCTGCTGGATGAACGAGCGCACGATGTCGGCCTGCGCAGCCGCGTCGGCGGTGGTCGGCCCCTGGTAGAGCCACTCGAAGCCGAGCTCCTCCGCGGCCTGCTGGCCACCGGTGTTCATGGCCTCGAAGTAGGGGATGCCCTGCAGCTTGGGGACGAACGCGATGGTCAGGCCCTCGGCGCTCGCACCGTCGGTCCCGCCGGAGGCGCCGGGTGCGGCGGACTCGCCGGGCTCGTTGCGCGACGTGCAGCCGGCGAGGACGACGGCAGCCGCCGCCGAGAGCGCCAGTGCTCCCGCGATCTTGCGTGAGATCTTCATCGATGCTCCTTCTGGGTGGGGCGACGGGTGCTTCCCGTCCGCGCCTGGACCGGCGCCGTGCCGGTCGTCTGGCCGCCAGGGACGGGAACGCGCGTGACGGGCACGCCGACCGCTCTCCAGTCCTCGACGAAGCTGTCGGATGCGCCCGCATCCGTGATGAGGCTCGTCACCTCGTCGGCGCGAGCGAACGAGTGCAGCGCGAAGCCGCGCGTCTTGCTCGAGTCGAACAGGCCGTGCACCGCGTCGCTCGCCGCGACGAGCGCCTGCTTCGAGACGGCCTCGTCGGTCGCGAGCTCGAGCAGCCCGCGCTCCGGGGAGAGGCCGACGACGCCGACGAAGGCCTTGTCGATGCGGCCGCGGCCGACGAGCGCGTCGGTGATGGGGCCGACGAGGCCGGAGCTCTCGCGGCGCAGCGTGCCGCCGGGCATGATGACGCGGGCGTCGGAGCGCTCGAGCAGCACCATCGCGGTGGGCAGCGACTGGGTGATGACGACGAGGCCCTGGCGCTGCACGAGCTCGAGGGCGAGGTGGTGCGCGGTGCTCGAGGTGTCGAGCGCGATGACGTCGCCGTCGTCGACGAGCGCCGCAGCCTCTGCCGCGATCGCGAGCTTCGCGGCGGACTCCCGGTGCAGGCGGTCGCGGAAGGCGCCCTCGTCGCCGCGCTCGGGCAGCACGGCTCCACCGCGGGTGCGACGCAGCAGCTGCCGGCGCTCGAGCGCGTCGAGGTCCTTGCGGATCGTCACCTCGGAGACCCCGAGGTCGCGAGCGAGCTCGGCGACGGCCACGGAGCCCACGGCTCCGAGCGCATCGAGGATGCTCGCCTCACGACTGACCACAACGTCTCCCTTGTCGGTGATGTTGGCGACAGTACGCATCCGAAACCGCTTTCGCAAGCGAGCGATACCGAATCGCAACATTTGGGCTTGCGTTCGAAACTGCTACCGGGCATGCTGGCTCGCAACGAGCACCCCATTCGCGCAGCCGCCCCGGCCGCCGCGACGTCGACGAGGACAGGAGCGACCATGGCGATCACGCCCGCCGCGACCTCCGCCGACCGCATGCGTCCCGTCTGCTTCCGCCTCCGCGTGCGACCGGAGCTCGTCCCCGCCTACCGCGAGCGCCACGCCGCCGTCTGGCCCGAGATGCTGCAGGCGCTCGCCGAGACCGGCTGGCACGACTACCGGATCTTCGTCGCCGACGACGGCACGTGCATCGGCACCTTCACGACGCGCGACCTGGACGCGTCGCTCGCCGGCATGGCCGACCGCGACGTGAACGCGCGCTGGCAGGCCGAGATGCAGCCCTTCTTCGAGGGCCTCGACGCGCCCGCCGACCGATCCTTCGAGCTCATCCCGCTCGCCTTCGACCTCGACGCGCAGCTCGCCGCGCTCGACCCATCCCCTAGGAGCTGACATGGCCGTCACCCCCACACCTGCGCAGCTCGACCGGCTGCAGATCGAGGTCCCCAGCTGGGCCTACGGCAACTCGGGCACGCGCTTCCGCGTGTTCACGACGCCCGGCACCCCGCGCGACCCCTTCGAGAAGCTCGCCGACGCGGCGGAGGTGCACCGCCACACCGGCCTCGCCCCGACCGTCGCGCTGCACTACCCGTGGGACAAGGTGGACGACTGGGATGCGCTGCGCCGGCACGCCGAGGACCTCGGCGTGGCGCTCGGCACGGTGAACTCGAACACCTTCCAGGACGACGACTTCAAGTTCGGCTCGCTCGCCCACCCCGACGCGCGCATCCGCCGCAAGGCCGTCGACCACCACCTCGAGTGCATCGAGGTCATGCACGCCACCGGCTCGCGCGACCTGAAGGTGTGGCTCGCCGACGGCACGAACTACCCCGGCCAGGACTCGATCCGCGAGCGCCAGGACCGGCTCGCCGAGTCGCTCGCGCAGATCTACGCCGAGATCGACGAGGAGCACCGCATGGTGCTCGAGTACAAGTTCTTCGAGCCGGCGTTCTACCACACCGACATCCCCGACTGGGGGACGAGCTACGTGCACTGCCTCGCGCTCGGCGACCGTGCGAAGGTCGTGCTCGACACCGGCCACCACGCGCCCGGCACGAACATCGAGTTCATCGTCGCCCAGCTGCTGCGCCTCGGGAAGCTCGGCGCCTTCGACTTCAACTCGCGCTTCTACGCCGACGACGACCTCATCGTCGGCGCGGCCGACCCGTTCCAGCTCTTCCGCATCGTGGTCGAGCTCATCGCCGGCGGCGGCTACGGCGACCCCGACGTGCAGCTCGTGCTCGACCAGTGCCACAACATCGAGGCGAAGGTGCCCGGCCAGATCCGCAGCGTGCTCAACGTGCAGGAGGCGATCGCGAAGGCGCTCTCGCTCGACACCGACGCGCTCGCCGTCGCCCGCCGCGACTGCGACGTGCTGCTCGCGAACGAGATCATGATGGACGCCTACGCGACCGACGTGCGGCCGCTGCTCGCCGAGCACCGCGCCGCGAAGGGGCTGCCCGAGAACCCGATGCGCGCGTTCCTCGACTCCGGCTACCTCGAGCGCATCGCCGCCGAGCGGGTCGGCGGCACGCAGGCCGGCTGGGGCGCATGAGCGCCGCCGTGGCAGGCACTGACGGCATCGACGACGGAGACGACATGAACCAGGCAATCGACGACCTCATCGCGCGGAGCAACCGGCTCGGCGCCGACCCGCGCAACACCAACTACGCGGGCGGCAACACCTCCGCGAAGGGCGTCGCGACCGACCCCGCGAGCGGCCAGGACGTCGAGCTCGTCTGGGTGAAGGGCTCCGGCGGCGACCTCGGCACGCTCACGCCCGCCGGCCTCGCCGCCCTGCGGCTCGACCGCGTGCGCGGGC
Source organism: Agrococcus sp. UYP33 (assembly GCF_054060915.1). Lineage (NCBI taxonomy): Bacteria > Bacillati > Actinomycetota > Actinomycetes > Micrococcales > Microbacteriaceae > Agrococcus > Agrococcus sp. UYP33. The sequence goes on along the minus strand of NZ_JBSSDR010000001.1, from coordinate 1,196,466 downwards.
TCGAGGCCGTCTACCCCGGCGTCGAGCGCGAGGACGAGATGGTCGCCGCGTTCGACTACTGCCTGCACGGCAAGGGCGGCGCGGCGCCCTCGATCGACACCGCGATGCACGCGCTCGTCGAGCAGCCGCACGTCGACCATCTGCACCCGGACGCCGGCATCGCGATCGCGACCGCCGCCGACGGCGAGGCGCTCACGCGGCAGATCTTCGGCGACGAGGTCGTGTGGGTGCCGTGGCGGCGCCCCGGCTTCCAGCTCGGCCTCGACATCCGCGAGATCCAGCGCGCGCACCCCGAGGCGATCGGCTGCATCCTGGGCGGCCACGGCATCACGGCGTGGGGCGCCTCGAGCGACGAGTGCGAGGAGCGCTCGCTCCGGATCATCCGCACCGCCGAGGCGTACATCGCGGAGCACGGCAGGCCCGAGCCGCTCGGTGCCCCGCTCGAGGGCCTCGGCCCGCTCGCGCCGGAGGCCCGGCGAGCTCGCGCGGCCGAGATCGCCGCGCAGCTGCGCGGGCTCGCGTCGACCGACCGCCCGATGGTCGGCCGCTTCACCGACGACGAGGTCGTGCTCGACTTCCTCTCGCGCAGCGAGCACCCGCGGCTCGCCGCCCTCGGCTCGTCGTGCCCCGATCACTTCCTGCGCACGAAGGTCAAGCCGATGGTGCTCGACCTGCCCGGCGATGCACCCATCGACGAGGTGCGCGCCCGGCTCGTCGCGCTGCACGAGGCCTACCGCGCCGACTACACCGCCTACTACGAGCGCCACGCCACCGCCGACTCCCCCGCGATCCGCGGTGCCGATCCGGCGATCGTGCTCGTGCCGGGCGTCGGCATGTTCTCGTTCGGCAAGGACGCGCAGACCGCGCGCGTCGCCGGCGAGTTCGCGATCAACGCGATCAACGCGATGCGCGGCGCCGAGGCGCTCTCGCGCTACCAGCCCATCTCGGACGAGGAGAAGTTCCGCATCGAGTACTGGGCGCTCGAGGAGGCGAAGCTGCAGCGGATGCCGAAGCCGCGCTCGCACGCCGGCCGCGTCGCGCTCGTCACGGGTGCCGCATCCGGCATCGGCAAGGCCATCGCCACCCGGCTCGCGGCCGACGGCGCGTGCGTCGTGATCGCCGACCTCGACCTGGAGAAGGCGCAGGCCGCCGCGGCCGAGCTCGGCTCGACCGACGTCGCGATCGGCGTGCGGTGCGACGTGACGAGGGCGGACGAGGTGCAGGCGGCGGTCGACGCGACGGTGCTCGCGTTCGGCGGCGTCGACCTCGTCGTGAACAACGCCGGCCTCTCGCTCTCGCGATCGCTGCTCGAGACCACCGAGGCCGACTGGGACCTGCAGCACGACGTGATGTCGAAGGGCTCGTTCCTCGTCTCGCGCGCCGCAGCGCGGGCGCTCATCGACCAGGGCATGGGCGGCGACATCGTCTACATCTCGTCGAAGAACGCCGTCTTCGCCGGCCCGAACAACATCGCCTACTCCGCGACGAAGGCCGACCAGGCGCACCAGGTGCGACTGCTCGCGGCGGAGCTCGGCCAGCACGGCGTGCGCGTGAACGGCATCAACCCGGACGGCGTCGTGCGCGGCTCCGGCATCTTCGCCGGCGGCTGGGGCGCGTCGCGCGCGGAGGTCTACGGGGTCAAGGAGGAGGAGCTCGGCAAGTACTACGCCGGCCGCACCCTGCTCGGCCTCGAGGTGCTCCCCGAGCACGTGGCCAACGCGGTCGCCGTGCTGACCGGCCCCGACCTCAGCCACACGACCGGCCTGCACGTGCCGGTCGACTCGGGCGTCGCGGCCGCGTTCCTGCGATGACGGCGACGGTCGCCGCGATCGACCTGGGCGCGACGAGCGGCCGGGTCGTGCGCGCAGAGGTCGGGCCGAGCACGCTCCGGCTCGACGAGGTCGCGCGCTTCGAGAACCGGCCGGTGAAGATCGGCGACGGCCTGCACTGGAGCGTGCTGGCGCTCTACGACGCGGCGCTGCAGGGCGTCGCGAACGCGTCGCGGGATGCGTCGCTCGCCTCGGTCGCGGTAGACTCATGGGCGGTCGACTACGGGCTGCTGCGGCGCGGCAGCCTGCTGGGCATCCCCTTCTCGTACCGCGACGACCGCACGGCGCACGGGCTCGAGCTCGTCGACGCGGTCATCGCGCAGCCTGAGCTCTACGCTCGCTGCGGGCTGCAGCGGATGCCGTTCACCACGATCAACCAGCTCATGGTCGACCGCGAGCGCGGCCTCCTCGAGGCGGCGGACCGGCTGCTCATGCTGCCCGACCTCTTCGGCTACTGGATGACCGGGCGGATGGTCACCGAGCGCACGAACGCGTCGACGACGGGGCTCATGCGCCTCGACGGCACGTGGGACACCGAGCTCATGGGCATGCTGGGCATCGACCCGACGCTGCTCTCGGAGGTCGTCGAGCCCGGCACGCGACTCGCCCCCATCGACGCGGTCACGCGCGCGCACTTCGGCATCGAGGGCGCGCCCGACGTGCTCGCGATCGGGTCGCACGACACCGCGTCCGCGGTCGTCGCGGTGCCGATGGAGCCGGGCGGCGCCTACATCTCGAGCGGCACCTGGTCGCTCGTCGGCATCGAGACGCCGGCGCCCATCGCGACCGCGGAGGCGCTCGACGCCTCGTTCACGAACGAGGGCGGCGTCGACGGCCGCACGCGGTTCCTCAAGAACGTCATGGGGCTGTGGATCCTCAGCGAGGCCGTGCGCACGTGGCAGGCGGCGGGCGAGCGGCTCGGGCTGCCGGAGCTGCTCGAGGCCGCAGCGGCGGTCGACTGGGCTGTGCCGGTCTTCGACCCGACCGACGCGGTCTTCTACCCGCCCGGCGACATGCCCGAGCGCATCCGCGCCTGGTTCGAGGAGCGCGGGCAGCGCCCGCCGCGTGGCCGCGCGGAGGTCGTGCGCTGCATCCTGGAGTCGCTCGCGGAGGGCTACGCCGTCACGCTGCGGGATGCAGCGCGCATCAGCGGGCAGGCGATCGAGCGCGTGCACGTGGTCGGCGGCGGCGCGCGCAACGCGCTGCTGTGCCAGCTCACGGCCGACCGCACCGGCCTCCCCGTCGTCGCCGGCCCGGTCGAGGCCACCGCGATCGGCAACGTGCTCGTGCAGGCGCGCGCGCTCGGCGCGGCACCGGAGTCGCTCGAGGAGCTGCGCGCGCTCGTCCGCGCGACGCACGAGCTGCGGGAGTACCGCCCCCGGCACCGCGCCTGAGCCGGCCGCGCCGTGACGCGCCCGGGTTCGGCCGTCGCGAGCATCCGGAAGCCTTCGCGCGCCCGCGCGTTGCATCTCATGGTGCGCCCACGCGGGGCGCTCGAGACGAAGGAGCAGGACGATGGCACGGTTCGACGGCAAGGTGGCACTCGTGACGGGCGGCGGCTCGGGCATCGGCGAGGCGGTGAGCAAGCGGCTCGCGAGCGAGGGTGCGCAGGTCGTGGTGACCGACATCGCCATCGACGCGGCGCAGCGGGTCGTCGACGAGATCGTCGCCGCAGGCGGCACCGCGACCGCCGTGCAGCAGGACGTGGCCTCCGCGGAGGACGCCGAGCGCGTCGTCCGCACCGCGGTCGAGACCTACGGCGGCCTGCACCTCGCGGTGAACAACGCCGGCATCGGCGGCGCGCCGGCGCGCACGGCCGACATCGCCCCGGAGGCGTGGCAGAAGGTCGTCGACGTCAACCTCACGGGCGTGCTCCACGGCATGCGCGCGCAGATCCCGGCGATGCTCGAGCACCCGCAGCAGTCGGCGATCGTCAACATGGCGTCGATCCACGGCTCCGTCGCGGCGCCCATGAGCAGCGCCTACACGGCCACGAAGCACGCGGTCGTCGGGCTGACGAAGAACGCGGCCGTCGAGTACGGCCCCGAGGGCCTGCGCATCAACGCCGTCGGCCCGGGCTACATCCTCACGCCGCTGCTCGAGCAGAACCTCGACCAGGCGGCGCGCGACGGGATGGCCGCGAAGCACGCGCTCGGCCGGCTCGGCACGCCCGAGGAGGTCGCCGCGCTCACCGCGTTCCTGCTCTCCGAGGACGCCAGCTTCATCACCGGCAGCTACCACCTCGTCGACGGCGGCTACACGGCCGTCTGACGCCGCCCACCACGAAGGGCCCGCCGCAGCAGCGCTGCGCCGGGCCCTTCGCCGTGCGGGTCAGATGGCGACGTCGCCGCAGAGGTGCACGCGGATGCCCATGCCGACGAACATCGCCGCCTTCGCGGTGAGCGCCCGGTCGGCCGCCTCCGCGTCGGGCGCGTAGGCGACCTGGATGTGGTTCGACTTGTGGCGCGCCATCAGCTGGTCGCGGCTCACGCCGTGCAGCACCGCGTGCATGATCGGCCACTGGCGGTCGGTCGACTCCAGGCGGCGCTGCGTCTCCTCCTCGGGCAGCGCGACGACGTGCGCCCTGCCGATGTCGACGTGCAGCGCGCCGTCCATGACGAACACGCGCGACCAGACGATCTCGCCCGGCTTCGAGACGCCCGAGAGCGTGCCGCCGCCCTTCGGGAAGAACATCGGCACCTGGCGCATCGAGTACGAGCGGTCGTAGCCGCCGTTGTGGCTCGCCGGCACCGAGCCCGAGATCTCGAACACCCAGACGAACTCGCCGTCGTAGTCCTCGCCCCAGCGGATGTCGTGCAGCGTGGTGGCGGGGTCGAAGCCCATCGCGGTCCACACTCGGTTCGTCACGAGCGCGTCGACCGCGACGCCCTCGTCGACCTCGTTGAAGTGCGGCAGCGGCGCGCCGGCCCACAGCTCCCGCTCGCCGTCGCGCGACCGGACCGGCGGGCGCTCGACGTTGTTGAGCAGCCCCTCCGCGAGGTCGGACGCGGCGCACTGGTCCTTGAGGCCCTGCTGGTACTGGATGCCGATCGCGTCGACGCCGTAGTCGTCGCCGATGCGGAGCGCGGCGATGTACATCCGCATCTGGCTCAGCACCTGCGCGCGCGTCAGCTCGGTCGCGTCGTCCTCGCCCCAGTGGAACGTCAGCCCGGCGTCCTCGAGCCACCGCAGCGCGCCCTCCGCCTCGGCGTCCGGCACGCGGTCCATCTCGGCCAGCAGCGCGCTCTGCGAGAGGCGCTCCTTGTAGATGCCGGTCGGGTTGAGCATCTCGTCGTCGATGATCGCGTTGTACATGCCCATGCAGCCCTCGTCGAAGACGCCGATGACCGCGTGGTCGTCCCGCAGCTGCGCCGCGAGCTCGGCGCCCAGGCGGGCCTCCTCGCTCTCGGGCAGCGCCGCGAGGTCGCGCACGTGCTCGGTCGCGTGCGCGATCGTGCCGGTCTCGAGCCACTCCGCGAGCCTCGTGCGCGCCCACGCGTCGGTGAAGTCCTCGCTCCAGAGGATCGAGTGCGCGATGTCGGCCTTCGTGAGGCTCGCGGTGAGGTTGAGCAGCCCGACGAGGCCCGGGAACTGCCCCGACCAGTTGGCGACGATGAGGATCGGGCCGCGGTGGGCGCGGAGGCCCGCGAGCACGTGGTGGCTGTACTGCCAGACGGCGTCGACGACGACGACCGGCGCATCCTTCGGCACGTCGCGGAAGACGCGGATGCCCTTCGCCTGCGAGTCGATGAAGCCGTGCCCGGTCTCGGGGTCGACCTCGTGGGCGCGCTGCATGGCCCACCCGTGCGACTCGAGCGCGGCGCCGACCTGCGCCTCGAACGCCTGCTGGGCGGGCCAGCAGGTGGTGTTCGCGGCGAGCCGCAGATCGCCGGAGGCGACCGCGTAGACGGTGCGGGGCGCGGCCTCGGCGGCGACGCGCCGCTCGGGGAACGTGTAGGTGGTCACGGGTGTCCTTCCTCGCGGCGCGCTCGCGCCGCCTGGTGTCAGCGGTACGCGGCGACGACGCGGTGGATCTCGGCGATGGCGGCCTCGTCCGGCGCGTCGAGCATCATGCGGCACGTGCCGTCGGCGACGCCGAGGATGCGCAGCGCCTCCTTCATGCGCGCCATGTCGCCGCCGATGATGGCGACGACGTCGTCGACGTCGTGCTGGGCGCGGTCGATCTCGGCCGCGTCGCCGCTCGCGGCGGCGCCGGCGAGCGCGCGGAACGGCCGCGGCAGCACCGAGCTCACGCCCGAGACGACGCCCTGCGCGCCGGAGCCCGCGGCGGCGACGAGGTCGCGGTCCGCGCCGGTGTAGAGCACGAAGGACTCCGGCACCGCATCGCGGTAGGCCTGGATCTCGTCGAGCGAGAGCTCGCTCACCTTCGCGCCGACGACGTTCGGCAGCGTCGCGAGCCGCGCGAGCAGCGCGGGCGAGACGTGGTTGCCGCTGCGCGCGGGGTAGACGTAGACCCAGAGCGCGATGCCGTCGGATGCGGCGGACAGCTGCGCGAAGTAGTCGAGGATCGCCTCGTCGCTCACCGGCAGGTAGTAGGGCGTGATCGCGGCGACCTCGGTCGCGCCGGCCGCGCGGGCGATCGCGAGGCGCCGCAGGGCGCCGTACGCGCTCGGGTGGCCGATGTGCACGACGACGCGCATGGTGCCGCCGAGCGTGTCGATCGCGAGGCGCGTGAGCGTCGTGAACTCCTCCTCCTCGATGACGGGGAACTCGCCGGTCGTGCCGAGCACGAAGGCGCCCTCGTTGCCGGAGCGGCCGACGTGCTCGAGGATCGCGCGGCTGCCCTCGGCGTCGAGCTCGCCGCCGGGCAGGAACGAGGTGGGGACTGCGGTCAGGATGTCGTGGGGCACGTCAGCTCCGTCGGGTGTCGGCGCCGGGCGCGCTGGCGGCGCCGGCAGGATCGGTCGGGTCGGTCTCGGGTCCGGTGGTGCCGCGCTCGGCGGCCTCCGCCGCCGCCTCCTCGCGGAGGCGCTCGGCGAGCGAGGTCCGATCGCGTCGCGATCGCATGCTCGCGCGGACGGCCGGCACGACGACGGAGAGCACCGCGAGGGCGAGCAGCGCGAGCGCGATGGGGCTCACGACCTCGAGGAAGGGGCGCGTCGGCAGGATCGCGAGCGTGCGGGCGAGGTTCTCCTCCGCGAGCGGCCCGAGCAGGAGGCCGAGCACGACGGGGCCGGCGGGCATCTCGATCCGCTTGAAGATCAGCCCGACCACGCCGAACACGAGCATCGTGAGCACCGTCGAGAGGCTGTTCGTCGTCGCGTAGGTGCCGACGATGCAGAAGATGAGGATGCCGCTCCACAGGTACGGCTGCGGCACGTCGAGCAGGCGCACCATGCCCTTCATGCGCACGAGGCTCAGGCCGAGCGACAGCAGGGTCGCGAGCAGCATGATGCCGGCGATCGACACGACGAGGTCGGGGTGGTTGGTGAAGAGGCTCGGGCCCGGGGCGATGCCCCAGATGATCATCGAGCCGATCATCACCGCCATCACCGAGTCGCCCGGGACGCCGAGCGCCATGGTGGTCGTGAGCGAGCCGCCGAGCGTCGCGCTCGAGGCCGTGTCGGCCGCGGCGAGGCCCTCGAGCGAGCCCTTGCCGAAGCGCTCGGGCGTCTTCGAGACGCGGCGGGCGCGCTCCCAGCCGATGAGGCCGGCGATGTCGCCGCCCGCGGCGGGGATGAGGCCGACGCCGAGCCCGACGCCGCCGCCGACGGCGACCGCGCGACCGGTCTGGCGCAGCTCCGAGCGGTTCGGCCACCACCGGCCGAGGCTCGAGATGGGCCGCACCGACGACTTCGTGTGGGTGAGCAGCTGGTCGAAGAGCTCGGCGATGCCGAAGAGGCCGATGATGACAGCGATGAAGTTGAGGCCCTCCTGCAGCTCGAGCACGCCGAAGGTGAAGCGCTGGTCGGCCGTGGCCGAGTAGGCGCCGACGGTGCCGAGCATGAGGCCGATGAGGCCGCCCAGGATGCCCTTGAGCATCGACTTCGACGAGATGCCGATCATCACGGCGATGCCGAAGACGACGAGCGCGAAGAGCTCGGGGCTCTTGAACGACGACCGCGCGAAGGAGGCGATCGGCACGGCGGCGGCGCAGAACAGGATGATCGACGCGAGGATGCCGACGGCCGAGACGAGCGCGGAGACGGTGAGCGCGAGACCCGCCTTGCCCTGCTTCGCCATCGGGTAGCCGTCGAGCGTCGTCGCGATCGAGGCGGGCGTGCCCGGTGTGTTCACGAGGATGGACGGCACGCGGTCGCCGAAGTTGGCGGCGACGTAGATGGACAGCAGCACCGCGAGGCCCTGCACGGGCTCCATCGTCATGGTGAAGCCGGCGGCGAGCGCGACGACCATGGTCGCGGTGAGGCCGGGGAAGGCTCCGACGAGCATGCCGAGGACCATGCCCACGACGAGGGCGATGATGACGTTGATCTCGAGCAGGGCCGAGATGCCGTCGACGAAGGCGTTCACAGGGGGATCCTCAGCAGCATCGCGAACAGCACCCAGTTGAGGGCTGCGAGCGCGATCGGGTAGATGACGAGGCCCTTCCAGCCGCGGTGGCCGTAGAGCAGCAGCAGGGCAGCGACCGCGAGCGCGGTCGCGATCGGGAACACGGGGATCCTGATGCCGGGCAGCACGAGGTCGTTCACGGCCCAGAGCGCGAGGTAGGCGAGCGCGATCGCCATGGTGCCGCCGACGCGGAGGAGGCCGCCCGGCTGGGCCGTCTCGATCTCGTCGCGCGGATCGGCACCGCGCAGCATCGTGCGCAGCACGAGCAGGCCGGCGGTCACGACGGCCGCGACGCCGAGGAACACGGGCCACGCCCGGGCGTCCATCTGGCCGGGCGCCGCCTCGCGGCGCAGCTCGATCTGCGAGGAGAGCACGAGGTAGGCGATCGCGAGCGCGAGGAGCGCGAGCGACACCACCAGGTCCATCGCGGTGTCGCGCGTCCAGCGACGCGCGGGTGCGGGTGCGGGTGCGGTGTCCGTCATCGTCGACTCCTCAGCATTCGCGCGGAAGGGGCTGCCCGGTCGGCAGCGCGGGCCGGCGGGCTGGAGCCCGCGCGACGGGGATGGGGCGGCCGGGCTCGGCCCGGCCGCCCCGAGGCGTCAGCCCAGGAGGTCCTGGAAGATGCCGAACTGGTCCTCGACGAAGGTCGTGAACTCCTCGGAGTCCCGGTAGACGACGAGGTTGCCCGAGTTGTCCTGGAACTGCTGGTAGCTCTCGCTCTCGACGGCCTGCGCGATCGCGTCCTCGAGGGTGGCGTGCACGTCCTCCGGCAGACCGGCCGGCGCGTAGATGCCGCCCCAGCCGCCGAACGCGACGTCCTCGCCGAGCGCCTCCTCGACGGTCTCGACGTCGGGCGCCTTCGGGTGGCGCTCGCCGTGCATGACGGCGAGCACGCGGACGGCGCCCTCCTGCGCGAGCGCCTCGCCGAGGCCGGAGACGGCCGCGTCGGCCTCGCCGGATGCCGCGGCCGAGACCGCGGTCGCGCCGCCGTCGTAGGGCACGGGGGTGAGCTGCGCGCCGGTGACGTCGCCGAGGCCGAGCGTGGCGGCCTCCCAGATCGAGCCTGCGCCGGAGTTGGCGACCGTGAGGGGCGCCTCCTCCGAGCGGGCGACGAGGTCCTCGAGCGTCTGGATGTCGCTGTCGGCGGCGACCGAGATGACGCCGGGGGCGAGCATGATCTGCCCCAGGAAGTCGTAGTTCTCGGGCAGCACGTCGGCGCCCTGCGTCGTGTTGAGCATCGCGATCTCGACCGGTCCGAAGCCGATGACGGTGCCGTCGGCAGGCTGCGACGCGACGTACTCCATCGCGAGCGCGCCGGAGGCGCCGGGCATGTTCTCGGCGATCACCGAGACGCCGAGGATCTGCTCGAGCTCCGCGGCGAGCGCGCGGGACGAGAGGTCGGAGCCGCCACCGGGGTTGGCCTGGATGATCAGGCGGATGTCGCCCTCGGGGAACGTGGAGGCCGCGGACTCCTCGGGAGCCGCGCTCCCGTCGGTGCTCGGGGTGCTCGCGGAGCAGCCGACCAGTGCGGCGGCGCCGATGCCGATCGCGGCGAGTGCGGCGATCGGGCGGGGGGCGTGGGGACGGGGCATCGTTGCTCCTCCTCGTCATCGAGTGGGTCGGCGGGTGCCGATGGCATGACACTAGCCTCGTTCACTGTTTACAGTCAACTGTTTCTCTCGACCCGCGCGTTGCGACGGTGGGAGGGCGTTCGGGAGACGGCGGCACGCGCGCGCCAGACCCCGCTGCGGCCGGGCGCCGACCAGCCGCGTCCCCGGTGCAGGAAGGGTGACCTGCCGACGTCGTCAGCGAGCCTCGATGGCAGCGCGCATGCGCGCGTGCGACCCCTCGAGGTGCCGCGCGAGCGCAGCCGAGGCGGCCTCCTCGTCGCCCGACCGCATCGTCTGCAGCAGTCGCGCGTGGTCCTCCGCCGCATCCGTGAGGTCGCGGTCCTGGTGGATGGTGACGTCGAGGAGCGCCTCGAAGGTCGGCTTGTACTGCTCCCACGCGCCGAGCAGCCTGGGGTGCTCGGCGAGGTCGTAGATCTGCGAGTGGAAGACGAGGTCGGCCGCGAGGAACGCCTCCGCGTCCTGCCGGCGGGCGCTCTCGAGCATCGCCTCGACCGAGCCCTCGGACTCGCGCCAGCGCTCCTCGTCCTCGACGCGCATCGCGCGCCGCAGCGCGAGCGCCTCGAGCGCACCGCGAAGGCTGTAGAGCTGCTCGACGTCGTCGAGCGTGAGGCCGATCACGAAGACGCCCGCGGGCTTGCGCACCTCGACGAGCCGCTCGAAGCTCAGCTGCGTGAAGGCGTCGCGCACCGGGCCGCGGCTGACGGCGAACTCCTCGGCGACGGCCTCCTCCACGAGGCGCGAGCCCGGCAGGATCTCGCCTCGGACGATCCGCTGCCGCAGCACGTCCGCGACCTGGCGCCCGAGGCTCCTCGACCGCTGCACCTGCACTCCGGACATCACGCCCTCCTTCTGTCAACCGTAGACATTGTGCGCTGTGCGAGCCGTCCCGCGCGACTCTCGCGGCGGTCGGGGCGGCCGCTGCCGCTAGCCTCGAGCCATGCCTGAGACCAGCGGCGTCCTCATCGTCGGCTCGATCAACGTCGACCTCACGACCTTCTCGGCCCGCGTGCCCGAGCGCGGCGAGACCATCACCGGCGACGCCTTCGAGCTGCAGCTCGGCGGCAAGGGCGCCAACCAGGCGGTCGCCGTGGCGCGGGCCGGCGCGACGGCGCACATGGTCGGATGCGTCGGCGACGACGTGTTCGGCCGGCTCGTCACCGAGAGCCTCGGCACCGCCGGCGTCGAGCTCCAGCACGTGCGCACCGTGCCGGGGCAGACCGGCATCGCGCACATCCGCGTCGCCGACGACGGCGACAACGACATCGTCGTGGTGCCGCAGGCCAACGCATCACTCGACGCGGCGCAGCTCGAGCGCGCGTTCTCGGCCCTCGCGGGCAGCGCCCGCGTGCTGCTCACCCAGCTCGAGACGCCCTTCGCCATCACCCTCGCGGCAGCGCGGCTCGCGCGCGAGGCGGGGATGACCGTGATCCTCGACCCCGCGCCCGCAGCGCCGCTCGACCCGGCCATCTGGCCGCTCGTCGACATCGTGAAGCCGAACGAGTCGGAGGCGAGCCTCCTCACCGGCATCCGAGTCGACTCGCGCGACGGCGCGATCGCGGCCGGGCGCTGGTTCCTGGAGCGGGGCGCGGGTGCAGCGCTCATCACGATGGGCGGTGCGGGCAGCGTGCTCATCACGGCCGAGGGCGCGACCGACCACCCCTCCATCCCGGTCGAGGTGGTCGACACGACCGCCGCGGGCGACGCCTACGCGGGTGCGCTCGCCGCAGCCATCGCCGGCGGCCTGTCGCTCGAGCAGGCGATCCGTCGCGCGGCCGCAGCCGGCGCGATCGCGGTCACGCGCCGCGGCTCCTCCTCGAGCGTGCCGACGGCCGCCGAGGTCGACGCGCTGCTGGGCTAGGCAGAGCCGAGCACGCCGAAGCCGCGCGTGGCATCGGCGGCGCCGCGCGCATCGCGCTCCCACGGGGCGGCGATCGGGAAGTACGCCTCGAGGAACGAGCGCACCGCGGCGGTGCGCTCCTCGACGGAGATCTCGGGGAACGAGCCGTCGTTGAGGCAGAACATGTCCTGGTCGCGCTTCCGCAGCAGCCGCTGCATCGCCGGCAGCGCCTTGCGCAGGGTCGTCTCGATGTACTGCACCTTCGCGCCGGTCTGCTGGACCGCTCGCCCGGTCATGAGCGCGTAGTAGTGGTAGAGCGAGTTCGTCACCGAGATGTCGGTCGCCGAGCGGAAGCGCGCCGCGGCCGTGCGGCGGAACTCCTCCGCGAACTCCCGCTCCATCTCGGCCATCACGCCGCGCGTGAGCGGCGCCGCGCAGTGCTCGAGGTGGCGGGTGGTGATCGCGCCGAAGCGGCGGCGCAGCACCTGCCGGTTCGTGCGCGCGGCGTTGTCGTGGCCGGAGCGGTCGGGCGTCGTGTCGCCGAGCCCGATGCGCGTGGTCGCCTCGACGAACTTCGTGACGCCGCCGGGCGAGAAGAAGATGTCGGGCTTGAGCGCGCGGCCGAAGAACATGTCGTCGTTCGAGTAGAGGAAGTGCTCGCTGAGCCCCTCGATGCGGTGCAGCTGCGCCTCGACCGCGTGCGAGTTGTGCGTTGGCAGCACCGAGGGGTCGGCGAACATCGCCTCTGCGGGCACGATCGTCACCCTCGGGTGGTCGGCGAGCCAGGCCGGCGCGGGCGAGTCGGTGGCGATGAAGATCCGCCGCACCCAGGGCGCGTGCATGTGCACCGACCGCAGCGCGTACTTGAGCTCGTCGATCTGGCGGTAGCGCGCCTCCGAGTCGTCGCCCTCACCGACGACGTACGCCTGCATCCGCTTGGCGCGCTCGCGCTGGAAGTCGTCGCTCGAGCCGTCGACCCACGAGAAGACCATGTCGATGTCGAACGACACGTCGCTCGCGAGCGGCTCCCACATGTCCTGGATCGTCTGCCACTCGCGGCCGTAGCGCTGCACCGTGTCGACGACCGCCTCATGGCGCGGCATCGTCGCGCGCATGAGGGCGTTGGGCAGCGGCGCGGTGAGCGACTCCTCGCCGAAGCGCCAGAGCTCGAGCTGCACCGCGGTCTCGCGGCCGTAGCGCAGCCGTCCGGCGGGCTCGACCCGCGGCCGGTAGACGCGCATCACGGATGCCTTGGGGTGGCCGGCGAGGCGGCCGTCGGCGAGCAGCACCGGCCCGCGCGCCGCCTTCTTGGGCGCGATCCCCTCGGCGTAGAACGGCTCGCCCGCGAACGCCTCCGCGAGCGCCGCAGCGAGCGCCTTGCGGCGGGCGCGGTCGACCGCGATGATCGGCCGACCGTCGTCGTCGCGCACGAGCAGGCACGGGATGCCCGCCTCGTCGAGCGCCGCGCCGATCGCGAGCAGGTCCTCGACCATCGACTCGTGCGGCGTCATGTGGCCGTCCGCGAGCGCGTACAGCCCCTTGCGCACCACGACGTCGTCCCGGTCGAACCGCGCGAGCCGCCCGTCGACGTGCACGAGCACGAGCTCGGGCGCGGTCGACACCTGCGGCTCGACGTCGTCCGTCGGACGCACGAACGCGGCAGCGTCAGCGGGATGCGGATCGGGGATGCGGTGCTTCACGTGCTGGGCGGCTCCTGCCTTCTGGGGTGCGCCCGGCCTGTCGGGGCGCTTCCCATGGTACGACCGCCTCTCATCGGCCGTTCACCTGGCGTACACGCCGTGTGCAGACCCGGTTTCCGTGGGTGGACTGGACTAGGTTTCGACCAGCGCTCGATGCAGAGCGCACCCGACGACAGCGGAGGGCACCGTGCAGATCCGATCGGCCGAGCACCCGAGGCCGAACCACTTCCTGCTCCACATCTCTGACACCCACCTCCTCGCCGGCGGCGGCAGCCTCTACGACCGCGTCCCGAGCGAGGTGCACCTGCGCCGCCTCTTCGCCGAGTTCGAGGCGTCCGGTGCCCGGCCCGACGCGATCGTCTTCACCGGTGACCTCGCCGACCGCGGCGAGCCCGACGCCTACCGGCGGCTGCGCGCCATCGTCGAGCCGGTCGCCGACGACCTCGGCGCGCGCGTCGTGTGGGTGATGGGCAACCATGACGAGCGCGGGGCGTTCCGGCGCGAGCTGCTCGACGAGCCCGCCTCCGACGCCCCCGTCGACGCGGTGGTCGACCTCGACGGGCTGCGCATCGTGACGCTCGACTCGACCGTGCCCGGCCGCCACCACGGCGAGGTGAGCCCCGAGCAGCTCGAGTGGCTGCGGGGCGTGCTCGCGACGCCGGCGCCGCACGGCACGATCCTCGCGATGCACCACCCGCCGATGCCGAGCGTGCTCGACCTCGCTGTGAGCGTCGAGCTGCGCGACCAGTCGGCGCTCGCCGCGTCGCTCGTCGGCACCGACGTGCGCGCGATCCTCGCGGGGCACCTGCACTACTCGTCCACGGCGTCGGTGGCCGGCATCCCGGTGTCGGTCGCATCGGCCACCTGCTACACGCAGGACCTCAACGTGCCGGTCGGCGGCACGCGCGGCCGCGACGGCGCGCGCGCGTTCAACCTTGTGCACGTCTACCCGAGCACGGTCGTGCACTCGGTCGTGCCGCTCGGCGAGTTCGCGGCGCTCGACTGGATCGACGCCGACGAGTCGTCCCGGCGGCTCGCGGCGGCCGGAGTCCGGCTCGCGGAGCGGCAGGCGGCGCTCGTCTCGGCCTGAGCCGAGACCGAGGCCGAGGCGCTCAGACCAGCCGCGCCTCGAGGATCACGTCGTCGGTGACGCGCACCTGCACGTCGGCGAGGCGGATGCCCTCCGGCAGCTCGGCTGCGAGGTCGATGCGGCGGCCCTCGTAGCCCTGGACCTTGCCGCGCGTCGCCGCGAGCAGTGCAGCGACGAGCGGGTTGCCGCTCTCGAGCCGGATGTCGCTGAGCGTGACGCCCATGCGGTCGTCGATGCTCGCGCTCGCCGAGCCGTGCACCGACGCGCCCAGCAGCCCCTTGCGCACCTTGCCGTCGACGATGAGCCGCAGGCTGTGCGGGCCGGTCGACTCCACGTCGACGTCGAGCCGCGAGACGGTGACGCCCATGTCGAGCAGCGCCGACTCGGCGAGGCCGAGCACGGCGGCGCCGAGCTGGTGCTTGGGCACCGAGACGATCGCGTGCCCGTGCAGCGGCTGCTCGTCGCTGGGCCTGGCCAGCTCGACCGCGAGCTCGCGGTTGTCGGTCTCGATCCACCGGAACGGCAGGTCGCGCAGCTGCGCGTCGAGCGTCACCTCCGCGCCGGAGACGCGCATCGGCGCAGCCCGGACGGTGAGGTTGCGGAGCACGGCCGACTCGCTCGAGACCGGTGCGCCCTGGGGCTCGAGCCGCGCGCGGTCGCGGTCGACCTCGCCGGCGAGGGTGAAGTCGGTGAGGTCGAGGTGCAGCCGCGCGATGTCGGCGCCGTCGAGCTCCGCGTCGATGACGGAGGTGCAGGCGATGCCCGCGGGCTCCGCCGCGATCACGAGGGTGCGGATGCGCTTCGCCAGCTGCGCGCCGTCGGTCGGCCTGGGGGCGTGCCCGAGGAGGATGCTCTCTGCCACGCCCGCGAGCGTACGCCAGTCTCGCCCGGAAGCGAACTCAGGCTCCCAGCGCTCGCCGCATCCCCGTCTCCGCGGAGCGCATGACGGCGCCGTGCTGCCGCGCGAGGGCGCCGTGCAGCAGCGGGCTCAGCGCGCGCAGGACGCGCTGGCGCACCTGCACCTCCTGCGCGAACCCGACGCGGGTGCCGACGCCCTCGGGCTCGACGCGCCACGCGCACCAGCCCTGGAGGTCGCCGCTGATGGAGGCGCGCAGCTCGTGCGGGAGCGGCTCGCTCCCCTCCGCGTGCGCGTCCTCGGCCAGCGTGATCCGCAGGCGGTAGCCGAGCGGCGCGCGCACCGCCAGGTCGGCCGTGCGCGCCCCCGTCCCCGACGAGCCGCCGGTCACGCGCACCGCCGGCCACCACGCGCCGTAGCCGGCTAGGTCCTCGAGGAGCGCGAGCACGGCCTCCGGGGCCGCGTCGAGCTGCCACGCGTGGTCGAAGCGGTAGTGCGTGCGCATCCGTCCATCATGCCCCTGGCCCCCGTGGGACCCGGGGCGTAGCGTCGCGCCATGAGCCTCGTCGTCCACTTCGAGATCCATGCGAGCGAGCCGCAGCGGCTCATCGACTTCTACGCGCAGCTGCTGGGGTGGCGGTTCGAGCGGTTCGGGCAGTGGCAGTACTGGTCGATCGCGACCGGCGAGGGCTCGATCGGTGCGGGCTCGCCCGGCATGGGGATCGACGGCGGGCTCACGCAGCGCGAGGGTCCGGCACCCGAGGCGGGCGCGCCCGTCAACGGCAGCACGATCGTCGTGGGCGTGGACGACGTCGACGCCTCGTTCGCGCGGGGCATCGAGCTCGGCGGCGCGGCGGCCGTGCACCCTGCGGACCTGCAGGGCGTCGGCCGGGTCGGCTACCTGCGCGATCCGGACGGCAACGTCTTCGGCATGATCTCCGCGGTGCTCGGCGACGGCACGGACGGGCGGCAGCAGGCGGATGCGGTCGACCCGATGCAGGCGACGCCCGAGCCGTAGCGCCGAGCAGCTCCGGGACCCCTCCCACCAGCAAGGACCCGGTGCACCAGGTCCTGTCCGGTCGAAGGGGTCCCCGATGCCTGGGCTAGGCCCCGACCGCCGCCCGGAACTCCCGGACGAGCATGTCGAGGTCGCCCTCCTCGATGACGATGGGCGGCGCGAGGCGCACGGTCTGCCCGTGCGTGTCCTTCGCGAGGATGCCGCGCTCGAGCAGCCGCATGCAGACGTCGCGCGCCGTGCCGACGGCCGGGTCGATGTCGATGCCCGCCCACAGCCCCGCGCCGCGCACGGCGGTGACGCCATGGCCGACCAGCTCGCCGAGCCCTGCCTGCAGCCTGGCGCCCAGCGCGCGGGCGCGTGCCTGCATGTCTCCTTCGGCGAGCATCCGCACGACCTCGAGGCCGACCGCGGCCGCGAGCGGGTTGCCGCCGAAGGTCGAGCCGTGCGAGCCGGGCGTGAGGACGCCGAGCACGTCGGCGTCCGCGACCACGGCCGAGACCGGCACGACGCCGCCGCCGAGCGCCTTGCCCAGCAGGTAGACATCGGGCACGACGCCCTCGTTGTCGCACTGGAAGGTCGCACCGGTGCGCCCGAGGCCCGACTGGATCTCGTCGGCGATGAACAGCACGCGCTCGCGCTCGGTGATCTCGCGCACGCGCTGCAGGTAGCCGGCCGGGGGCACGATGATGCCGGCCTCGCCCTGGATGGGCTCGAGCAGCACGGCGGCCGTGTTGGGCGTGATCGCGGCCTCGAGCGCCTCGGCGTCGCCGAACGGCACCCGCACGAAGCCGGGCGTGAACGGCCCGTAGCCGGTGGTGGCATCCGGGTCGTCGGAGAACGAGACGATCGTGGTCGTGCGGCCGTGGAAGTTGCCCTCCATGACGATGATCTCGGCCTGCCCGGCCGGCACGCCCTTGACCTCGTAGGCCCAGCGGCGAGCCACCTTGATGCCCGACTCGACGGCCTCGGCGCCGGTGTTCATCGGCAGCACCATGTCCTTGCCGGCGAGCTGCGCGAGCGCCTCGACGAACGGGCCGAGCGCGGCGGCGTGGAACGCCCGGCTCGTGAGCGTGACGCGGTCGAGCTGCGCGTGCGCCGCCGCCAGCAGGCGCGGGTTGCCGTGCCCGAAGTTCACCGCGGAGTAGGCGGCGAGGCAGTCGAGGTAGCGGCGGCCGTCGACGTCGGTCACCCACGCGCCGGACGCCTCCACGACCACGACGGGCAGCGGGTGGTAGTTGTGCGCGGCACTCGCCTCGACCTGCGCGATCGCGGCCTGCGTCGCGGTGCTCAGCGCGTCGGCGTGGGTCGTCGTGCCGGTCATCGCCGCAGCTCCAGCGTGCAGCACTTGATGCCGCCGCCGCCGAGCAGCAGCTCGGAGAGGTCGAGGCCGATCGTCTCGTAGCCGCGCTCGGTGAGCTGGCGCTCGAAGTCGGTCGCCCTCCCCGCGATGAGCATCGTGCGGCCGTCGCCGAACGAGTTGAGGCCCAGCACGGAGGCGTCCTCCTCGTTCACGTGCACGGCGTCGGGGTAGCGGCGCTCGAGCTCCGCGCGGCTGGCGTCGTCGAACGCCTTCGGCAGGTAGGCGATGTTCTCGTCGTCGAGGATCGCGATCGCGGTGTCGAGGTGGTAGAACGCCGGGTCGACGAGGCGCAGGCTCACGACCTCGCGGCCGAAGATGCCGCGCAGCTCGTCGTGCGACTCGAGCGAGGTGCGGAAGCCGTGGCCCGCGAGGATCGCGCCGTTCGAGAGCAGGAAGTCGCCCTCGCCCTCGTTGATCTGCTGGGGCTCGTGCACCTCGAAGCCGTGGTCGGCGAACCACGCCATGTAGGCGGGGCCCTCCGGCACGCGCTGCTCGTAGGTGAACTTCGCGCCGTAGGCCTTGCCGTCGAGGGTGAAGCCGCCGTTCGCGGCGTAGACCATGTCGTTGAGGCCCTCGATGGGATCGATCAGCTCGACGTCGTAGCCGAGGCCGCGGTAGGCGTCGTAGAGGGTCTCCCACTGGCGCACGGCGGTCGAGGTGCTCGTGGGGATCTCGGGGTGCATCCATGGGTTGATGCGGTAGCTCACGGTGAAGTGCTCAGGGCGGCACATCAGCACTGTCTTGTGCACGGCGGCGCGGGTAGTCGGGGCTGCGGTCTCGGGGCGCGCGATGATGGTCGTCTCAGGCTGCATGCCTCCATGCTCGCAAGGAATCGACGCACGGGCCCCGGTTTCGACGCCGGTTCTTTGCGAGCCGACCCCCCTTGGTCGTAGATTCGTGCGCATGGATCGCATCGACCACGGCATCATCGACCAGCTGCGGCTCAACGCCCGGGCGGGCTACGCCGACATCGGCGGCGAGGTCGGGCTCTCGGCCTCGGCCGTGAAGCGGCGCATCGACCGACTGGTGGCCGACGGCGTCATCCGCGGATTCACCGTGCAGGTCGACCCGGCGGTCGAGGGGCTCGCGACCGAGGCCTACGTCGAGCTGTTCTGCCGCGGGACGGTCTCGCCGAAGGACCTCAAGCGCATCCTCTCGGGCGTCCCCGAGATCGTCGAGGCGGGGACGGTGACGGGCGAGGCGGACGCGTTCGTGATCATGCGGGCGCGCGACGTGATCGCGCTCGAGGACGCGCTCGAGAAGGTGCGCGCGGCGTCGAGCGTCGACCACACGAGGTCGGCGATCGTGCTGTCGAAGCTCATCACCCGCAACGCCGGATAGCCGCCGGCGCTCGCTACCGTTGCAGGCATGCGCGTCATCACCGTCTCGGCGATCTGCTTCGAGCGCGAGGACGGCGCGGTGCTGACGGTGCGCAAGCGCGGCACGAGCGCGTGGATGCTGCCGGGCGGCAAGCCGGAGGCGGGCGAGGGCGCCGCGGCGTGCGCGGTGCGCGAGGTGCTCGAGGAGCTCGGCGTCGCGATCGCGCTCGACCGGATCGAGCCGATGGGCGTCTTCGAGACGCGCGCCGCCAACGAGGCGGGCTTCGCGCTGCGCGCGAGCGTCTTCCGCACCCGCGACGCCATCGCACCGGAGCCGCTCGCCGAGATCGAGGCGGTGCGCTGGATCGACCCGGCGGTCGGGATCGACGACGAGGCCGAGGCGCCGCTCAACCGCGAGCTCGTGTTCCCGCTGCTGCTCGCGGAGCGCGCTCGGCAGCGCTGAGACGAGAAGGGGGCCCGACCATCGCGGTCGGGCCCCTCTTGCATCAGCGGGCGGCAGCGTCACGGCTGCCGCGCAGAACCTCGCTCCATGGTCGAGGGTCCCGCTCGTATTCCCTTGTCTGGCCCGATTTCCCCTTCGCCTCTCGGCGTCGGGGCCCCAGCCGGGCCGTTCGACCACGGTACCCACGCCACCTGAGAGTCCGCCATGGGGAGAACTACCCATCGCCGGACGCCGACGTGCGACGCCCGTCCGCGTCGTGCAGGAAGCTGGGCGGCCCCTGCGTGGGACGCCGGGGCCGATAGCGGCGCCACGCGTCGCGGAAGCCGAGGTAGCCCCGGCGCATGGACACCGCGCACCAGGCGAGGCCGGCGGCGACGCCGACCGCGACCGCCCACGGGACGGAGCCGGTCGCCGTGACGACGAGCGCGGCAGCGAGCAGCCCGTCGACGCATGCGTTCACCACCACGATGAGCACCATCGAGCTGCCGAAGAGGTGACTGGATGCGCTGCGGCGAGCGATGAACGAGTAGGTCTGATCCATGCCCGCCTGATCATCGGTGACGGCGGCGAGGAAGTAGGTCGCCGCGCGCGGGTCGAGGTCGACGTAGCCCCCGCGCAGGCGGTTCATCGCGACGACGTACATCATGTCCTCCTGCGCGACGTTGATCACCCGCAGCTGCGTCATGAAGCCGATCAGGGCGAGGAACGCCAGGATCGCGAGCATGGCCGGCGAGAACCAGTCGGCGTAGCCCGACGCCTGGCCGAGCAGCCCCAGCGTGACGAGCCCCGCCGAGACGAGCGTCAGGAAGATCGTGATGCGCGTGAGCACCTCGCTCTGCGCGGTGCCGCGAGCGGCGAGCAGCCCCCAGTGCTCGGTCGCCAGGATCTGGGCGCGCCGCGCGAGCGCGGCGTCGCTCTCGGCGCCCACCGCGGTCGGGGCGTCAGCGCCCGACGCGTCCGGCGCCGGAGGCACGGCCAGGTCGTCGGCCATGGCTCATTGTGCGGCCGGGCGCACATCGCGCGCCAGGGGCATCCTGCAGCGCGCCGATGCGGCAGCGCCGCAGCCGCCTCAGTCGATGTGCCGCGGCGAGCGCCAGCCCAGCATCCAGTCGCCTGCGAGCTCGGCCAGCATCGTCGGCATGAGGTTGAACGCGCCGTTGCGCGCGGCGACGAGCACCGGGTTGCGCGCCTGCACCGTGGTGCGCGCGAGGCGGTGCGAGAGCTGCTGGATCCGCTGCGTGCGGCCGACCCGCTCGCGGTCGTACTGCCGGAGCGCCTCGTCGCGGGAGTGATCCTCGAGCAGGATGCCGAGGGTCGCGGCGTCCTCGAACGTCAGGTTGCCGCCCTGGCCGAGCGTCGGCAGCATCGCGTGCGCCGCGTCGCCGAGCAGCACCACGCCGGGGCGGTGGAAGCTGCGCAGCGGCGTCGCGAGCGACCACAGGTCGCGGCGCACGATCCCGGCCTGCGGCGTCGCGGCGATGTGATCGCGCACCTCCGGCGCCCAGGTGTCGAAGCGGGCGCGGGCGGCCTCGAGCTCGTCGCGCGAGGAGCGGCCCATGCGCGCGTGCGCCATGCCCCACCAGTAGACGCGGCCGCCGTCGATCGGCTCCATGCCGAACTCGGCGCCGCGCCCCAGGTACTGCCGCACGCCCGACGGCGAGTCGGCCTCCGCCTGCACGACGCCGTACCAGCAGGTCGCGCCGGAGTAGTCGGTGCGCGCCTTCGGCCAGAGCGCCTTCCGCACCGCGGAGTCGATGCCGTCGGCGCCGACGACGAGGTCGGCCTCGATCGACTCGAAGCGGGCGGCCTCGACCGCGCGCACCTGCGCGCGGCTCGCGCGGCCCTCCGCGCGGCGGTCGATGGGGTCGTCGCCGGGCTCGAGCGCCCGGTGGAGGCGGCGGCCGAGCTTCGTGCCGCGCGCCCGGTCGCGGCGGCGCTGGCGCTCGTCGCGGGCGTCGGCGGAGTCCGGGTCGGCGGCGCCGTGCTCGATCGTGACGCTCGGGCGGCCGCTCGCGCCGTCGGTCACGCCGACCACGCGCATGCCGGTCTCGATCTCGCGGCCGTCGCGGAGCGCATCCAGCAGGGTCGAGCGGTGGATCGCGTGGATGGCGCTCGAGTCCAGCTGGAAGCCGCGATGCAGCGGTGAGCCCTGGTCGGTGAAGATGCCCTCCGGCAGCGCCCGGACGGCGCGCTCGCGCACGGCGTCGCCGACACCGAGGGCGTCGAGCGCCGCGAGGCCGTTCTCGGTGATGCTGATGCCGGCGCCGACGCTGCGCACGTCGGGCGCCGCCTCGAGCACCCGCACCTGCCAGCCGGCGGCCTCCAGGCCACGGGCGGCGGCGAGGCCGCCGAGTCCTGCACCGACGATGATGGCGGTCTGCGTCATGCCCTGAGGCTAACGGGGCACGCTGGACGGCGGCACGACGAGATGCGCGGGCTGCGGCTCAGTCCCGCTCCGGGGCGTCCGCCTCGCCGGCCCGCTGCGACACCCGGCGGTCCCAGACCAGCCACTTCTCGTCGATCGCCTGCTCGATGTCGACACCCGTCGCCTCCGCGAGCGCGAGCAGCATGCCCACCGCATCCGCGAGCTCGAGCGCGAAGCGGCGGTCGATCTCCTCCGGGCTGTGCCCCTTGTCGCGCTGCCGGCCGGTCTTCGCGAGCCACGCCTGCACGACCTCGCCGACCTCCTCCTGCAGCTTGAGCACGAGCCAGTCGGCGTCGCGCTCGAAGCCGTAGACGTCGGCGTACCGGCGCGAGATCGCGTCGATCTGGCGGGCGAGCGCTCGGAGCTCCATGCGGCCCATGCTCGCACGCGCGGTAGATTCGATGATCATGGAACACGCCTTCGACGACCTGCTCGCGAGCAACCGCGACTTCGCCGCCTCCTTCGACCTGCAGGGCTTCGACGGTGTCGCGAAGTCCGGCGTCGCGATGGTGACCTGCATGGACTCGCGCATCGACCCGCTCGGCATGATCGGGCTCGTGCCCGGCGACGCGAAGATCCTGCGCAACCCCGGCGGCCGCGCCACCGAGCGCACGCTCGTCGCGCTCGTGCTGGGCGTCAACCTGCTGGGCGTCGACCGCGTGCTGCTCGTGCAGCACACGCGCTGCGCGATGGCCTCGAAGTCGGAGCGCGAGCTGCTCGTCGACATCTCGCAGGCCGCCGGCACCGACGCCTCGTGGCTCGACCTCGGCGCGATCGAGCACCAGCGGCTCTCGATCATCGAGGACGTGCACCGAGTGCGCTCGCACCCGCTCATCGGCGACCGGGCGCGCGTCGGCGGCTTCCTCTACGACGTCGACTCGGGCCTCCTCGAGCAGGTCGCCTGACCGCTCGACGGAGCAGCCGGCGCCGCGAGGGGATAGTGCCCTCGCACGACCGATCGCTCCGTCGGGATCTCGCCGGGCGGGATCCGCGGCGGCAGGATGGGGGCATGGATCCCTTCCTGCAGGTGCCCCTCGCCGACCTCCGCGATCGCACGAGCATCAAGTGGCGGTTCTTCGAGCCCGACGTCCTGCCGCTGTGGGTCGCCGAGATGGACGTGCTGCCCGCCGAGCCGATCACCGAGGCCGTGCATGCGGCGATGCTCCGCGGCGACACCGGCTACCCGCACGGCACCGGCTACGCGGAGGCCTTCGGCCGGTTCGCGGCTGACCGCTGGGGCGCCGCCGTCGACGTCGGCCGCACCGCGCTCGTCAGCGACGTGATGATGGGCGCGTTCGAGCTCATCCGCATGCTCACCCCGCCAGGCGGCGCCGTGATCGTCACGAGCCCGGTCTACCCGCCGTTCCACGCCTACTCGGCGCACGCCGAGCGGCAGGTGGTCGAGGCGCCGCTCGGGCCCGACCTGCGGCTCGACCTCGCAGCGATCGAGGAGGCGTGCGCGCGAGTCGGCGCCGCCGGTGCGGTCGTGCTGCTGTGCAACCCGCACAATCCCACCGGCACCGTGCACACGCGCGCGGAGCTCGAGTCGCTCGCCGAGATCACCGCCCGCCACGGCGTGCGGGTGATCGCCGACGAGGTGCACGCGCCGCTGCTCTTCGACGCGACCTTCACGCCCTACTGGACCGTCGACCCGCGCGGCTTCTCGCTCACGAGCGCGTCGAAGGCGTGGAACCTCGCGGGGCTCCGCACCGCGCTCATCGTCGGCGGCGCCGAGACGGCCGACGACCTCGCCGGCATCGCTGAGGTCGTGAGCCACGGCCCCTCGCACATCGCCTCGATCGCCCACGTCGCGGCCTTCGACGACGGCCGCGCGTGGCTCGACGACGTGCTCCTCGCACTCCGCGAGCACCGCGCGCTGCTCGCGCGGCTGCTCGCCGAGCACGCCCCCGCCATCCGCTGGCGACCCGGCGAGGCGACGTTCCTCGCGTGGCTCGACTGCAGCGGCACGCGCGTCGCCGACCGCGGCGCGCACGCCGACGCCGGCTACATCGGGCTGTCCACGGGCCCCGCGAAGGCGTTCCTCGAGCAGGCGCGCGTGGGCCTCAGCGCGGGCGAGGCGTTCGGCACCGGCGGCGAGAACCACGTGCGCCTCAACCTCGGCACGCGACCCGAGGTGATCGAGGAGGCGGTCCGGCGGATGGGCCAGGTCGCCTGATCCGCGCGGCGCCGCGGCCGGGCCGGGCCGTCGAGCTCGTGGGCGCCGCCCTCTAGCGTCGGGGCATGACGATCCGACTGCGGCCGCTGCGCGACGACGACCTCGACGCGCTCTTCCGCTGGGAGCGCGACCCCGACGCCGTCGCGATGGCCGCGTTCACGCGCGAGGACCCGAGCGACCGGGCGGCATTCGACGCCCACTACCGGCGCGTGCGCGCCGATCCCGCGAACCACCTGCTCGTCATCGAGCAGGACGGGCGGCTCGTCGGCGCCATCTCGACCTTCACGATCGAGCAGGAGCGCGAAGTCAGCTACTGGATCGACCCCGACCGCTGGGGCCGAGGCATCGCCTCGGCGGCGCTGGCGCTCCTGCTCGAGCAGGAGCCGGAGCGGCCGCTCTTCGCCCGCGCCGCCGCGCACAACCCCGGCTCCGCCGCCGTGCTGCTGCGCAACGGGTTCGCGCTCGTCGGCTCGGAGACGTCGTGGGCCGCCGGCGTCGGCACGGAGGTCGTCGAGCACGTGTACCGGCTCGGCTGAGCCCGCCTCAGGCGCCGGCGAGCAGGTCGACCATGCGGTCCTCGAAGCCCGGCTCGACCTCCATGACGACGCGATGGCGAGCGCCCTCGCGGTCGGGCCAGGTGCCCCACTCCCCCTCGAGCCGCGCGACGGTGCGCCCGCGCGTGGGGCCGTCGCTGCAGTCGACCTCCACGTCGACGATCGGCGACAGCGTCGTGCGCACGAGACCCGTCGCCACCGCGAGCGCGAGCGCGTCGTGGTTGCCGGACGCGCGCTCGCCCGTGTAGCCCTCGTAGTAGCCGAGGTAGAAGTCGAGGATGTCCGACGAGAAGCGCCCGACCGCGCCTCCGGCCGCGAGCCGCGCGCGATGCTCGTCGGTGATGAGCGACGTCATCGTCACGTCGAGGCCCACCATCGTCAGCTCCCACGACGCGTCGAAGACCGCCTGCGCCGCCTCGGGGTCGTGCCAGACGTTTGCCTCCGCGGTGTCGCTCACGTTGCCGGCCGCGAGCGCCGCACCGCCCATGATCGTCACGTGCCGGATGCGCTCGGGCAGGGTCGGATCGGCGTCGAGCGCGGCCGCGAGGTTCGTGAGCGGTCCGACCGCCACGATCTCGAGGGCGCCGGCGTGCTCGTGGCTCAGCCGCAGCATGAGCTCGACCGCGCCCTCGGCCGCGAGCCGCGGCTCGTGGGCCGTGTCGGCGTGCCCGCCCAGCCCGTCGTCGCCGTGGACCTGGGGCGAGAAGACGGCGACCCGGCCGTTGCGGGGGCCCGCGGCGCCCACCGCGATCGGCACATCCCCGTGCCCGGCGAGGCGCAGCACCTCGGAGGTGTTGCGCGCGCCCTGGTCGACGTCGACGTTGCCCCACACGACGGTGCAGCCGACGAGCTCGATCTCGTTCGAGAGCGCGGCGGTGAAGAGGGCGAGGGCGTCGTCGATCCCGGTGTCGACGTCGAGCAGCACGGTGGTCACGCGTCGAGCCTAGGCGGGCGCCTCTGGCGGCGGTGCTCCGGGAGGACGACACTGGGGCCGTGATGCGCCTGCCGGATCTGCCGCAGCGCGACCGCATGCAGCTGCGCGCCGCGTGGGCGGACGCGGTCGGCGTGCCCGTCACCGCCTTCGACGGCGAGGGCGTCACGTGGGTGGAGCGCGACGACCTCGACTCGGTCGTCGTCATCGAGCTCGGCGCCGCGATGGTCGTCGCGGCGCCCAGGCGCGCGCTCATCGCGCTCGAGACCCACCACCGGGTGACGCTGCGGGATGCCGCCGCGGTCGCGGCGCTGCTGCCGGGCTCGCGGGCGCTCGGCTCCGCGCACCTGCTCTTCACCGGCACCCGGCCCGCGGCGCCCTCGCACGGCGTCGTGCCGGGCGAGGATCGCGACCTCGCGCTCGTGCGCGAGGCGGTCGACGGCGACGAGTGGGCGGAGGCGGGCGTCGAGCCGATGGAGCAGCACTGGGCGGTGCGCGAGGGCCGGGAGCCCGTTGCGGTCGCCGGCTTCCAGCGCTGGCACACCACCATCGCGCACCTCGGCGTCGCGACGGCGGCACGGCGGCGTGGCCGCGGCTACGCGTCGGCCGCGGCGACCGGCGCGGTGTGCGCGGCGATCGACGCTGGGCTCGTGGCACAGTGGCGCTGCCGCACCGGCAACGCCGCGTCGCTGCGGGTCGCCGACCGGCTCGGGTTCACCCGCGTCGGCGCGCAGGCGGCCGTCGCGCTCGCGGCGCGCTAGCGACCGACGCGCGGCGCGTCAGCTGGTGCAGAGGCAGAACGGGTGCCCGGCAGGGTCGAGGAAGACGCGGAACGTCTCGCCCGGCTGGTGCTCGTGCTTCGTCGCCCCGAGCTCGAGCACCGCCGCCTCGCCCTCGTCGAGGTCGTCGACGACCACGTCGAGGTGCATCTGCTGCGGGTGCTCCTGGCCGGGCCAGTCGGGCGCCGCGTACTGCTCGACCTGCTGGAAGCAGAGCATCTGGCCGTAGTCGGCCTTGATCTCGACCCAGTCGTCGTCGGAGCTCGACACCGGCCAATCGAGCAGCGCGCTGTAGAACCGCGCGAGCGCGGCGGCGTCGGGGCAGTCGATGACGAGCGTGGGGAAGCGTGCGATGGCCATGGCGGCGAGGCTACGGGAGGCCGCCGACATCCGGAACACCGGATCCTCGACGTCGCCGGTGGCGACGCATCCGCGATGCGGCACGAGCCGCCACCCGCGACGTCGAGCGATCAGAAGCCGTGGACCAACGGGAAGATGGGCAGCGCCTCCTGGTGGTGCGCATGCACGATCACGAGGAACACCACCGCGTCGAACAGCAGGTGCACCGTCACGACGTAGAAGAGGTTCTTCGTCCACGAGAAGATCGCGCCCTGCACGAGCGCGAACGGGATCGTCAGCAGCGGCCCCCACGACTGGTAGCCGAGCTCCCACAGGAACGAGACGAAGATCGCCGCCTGCAGCAGGTTCGCGAGCCACGGCTGGAAGTGGCGCAGCAGCAGCGTGTAGACGGTGCAGATGAAGAAGAGCTCGTCCCACAGCCCGACCGCGTTCACGCCCATGAACAGCCGCCCGATCATGTCCCACTCCGCGACCGGCGGCCAGTTGCGGTAGACGCCGGAGGTGAGGAAGTAGAACGGCAGGATC
This sequence comes from Agrococcus sp. UYP33, assembly GCF_054060915.1. Lineage (NCBI taxonomy): Bacteria > Bacillati > Actinomycetota > Actinomycetes > Micrococcales > Microbacteriaceae > Agrococcus > Agrococcus sp. UYP33. Next base: position 1,169,082 of record NZ_JBSSDR010000001.1, on the reverse strand, counting down.
AGGTAGGCGGCGAAGACGACCACGACGAGGTACGTCCACATCCGCCGCGACCAGCGCCCGCCCTTCCAGGGGAAGCGCACCGCGTGGTCGCGGTAGACCCAGCGCGAGATCGCGTAGGGGATGAGCACGGCGCCGCCGAGCGCGATCGTGAACCGCAGGATGCCGGCGTTCGAGATGTCGGCGTGCAGCGAGATCATGCTGATCCAGGCGAGCGCGATCGCGATGATCGCGAGGTCCTGCCCGAGCTTCGACGAGCGGCCGGCGCGGTCGGTGAGCACGCCGCCGACGACGCCCAGGATGAGCGGCAGGTAGCCCCAGTCGGTCATCACCCAGAACTGCAGCACGGCGCCGAGCGAGATGAGCGCGGCGGGGATGATGGCGACGGGGTGCGTCGCGGTGCCCTCTGCCGCGATCCGCGAGGAGCCCGGCGTGCGCCCGCCACCGGTGCGGCCATCGCCGGTGCGGCCGCCATCGGCGCGGCTCCTCGGCGCGAGGCGGCCGGATGCCGGCGTGTTCGGGGCGGCGGTCGTCACGCACCCAGCCTACGGACGAGCGCCTGTCAGCCGAGCGGATGATCCTGCATCCACCGCTCGATGCAAAGGCGTCGGGATCGCTCGGATCCGCGGCCTGCCGATGCTCGGATGGAGCCATGCAGACCAACAGACTCGATGCCCAGCGGCTCACCCACACCTACGGCGAAGGCAACAGCGCAGCGCCGGCGCTCGCCGACGTCTCGCTCACGATCGGCGCGGACGGCCCGGAGGCCGTCGCCATCATGGGCCCGAGCGGCTCGGGCAAGTCGACCCTCCTCCACGTGCTCGCTGGCATCGTCGCGCCCGCCGACGGCCGCATCGTCTGGCGCGGACGCGACCTCGCGACGATGCGCGACAGCGAGCGCACGCGGCTGCGCCGCAGCGACTTCGGCTTCGTCTTCCAGTCGGGCCAGCTGCTGCCGGAGCTGCCGGCCATCGAGAACGTCGCACTGCCGCTCATGCTCGGCGGCGGCTCGCGGTCGGCCGCAGAGGCGCAGGCGGGCACGCTGCTGCACCGGCTCGGCCTCGGCGGCATGCTCGCGCGCCGACCCGGCGAGCTCTCGGGCGGCCAGGCGCAGCGCGTCGCGATCGCGCGGGCGCTCGTCGGGCAGCCCGGCATCGTCTTCGCCGACGAGCCGACCGGCGCGCTCGACCGGTCGACGGGCGATGCGGTGATGAGCCTGCTCATCGGCGCGACCCTCGGCCATGGCGCCTCGCTCGTCGTCGTCACCCACGACCCGGAGGTCGCGGCGATGTGCTCGCGCGTCGTCCGCCTGCAGGACGGCCGCATCGTCAGCGACGAGCGCGGCGCCGGCGACGGATGGCCGCAGGCGACCCCCGGTGGCGTGGAGCGGCCGGCCGCGACCACGCCGCTCGGCATGGGAGCCCCTGCCGCGCAGGCGGCGCTGCCGCAGCACCCCTCCTACGGCGCAGCGCGCGCCGAGCAGCGCGTCGAGAACCCGATGACCGCCCAGCAGGGCTGGATCGAGGCGTCGCGATGACCACCCTCCGACTGTGGGCGCGCCTCGCCCGCGCGACGGGCCCGCGCGCCACCGACGTGCTGAGCGCGATCGCCTTCGCGTTCGCGACCGCGGCGCTGCTCGCCGTGCTCGGCGGCGTCAACGCCTTCCGGATGCGGCTCGAGAGCGGCGCCGTCGACCGCTTCGACGGCGAGTTCGTGCTGACCCTCGCCTTCGTGGCCGCCGCGCTGCTGCTGCCCGCGGTGTGGACGCTCGCCCAGGCCGCCGTGCGGCTCGCGATCGCACGACGCGACGACCGGCTCGCGGCGCTGCGGCTTGCCGGCGCGACGCGCGGCCAGGTGAGCGCGATGGCCGTGCTCGACGCGCTCGCGCAGGCGGTCGTCGGCGTCGCGATCGGCGCGGTGCTCGCGCTCGCCGTCACGCCGCTCATCGCCCGGATCGAGTTCCAGGGCATGCCGTTCACGATCGCCGAGCTGCTGCCGCCCGCCTGGGTGTGGCTCGCGGCCGCCGGCGCCGTGCTCGCGGTCGCCCTCGGCGCGGCGCTCGCGTCGCTGCGACGCGTCCACGTCACCCCGCTCGGCGTCGCGCAGCGCGTGCGCGGCAAGCGGCTCTCGCTCTGGCGCATCCTCGTCTTCGTCGCCGCGGCGGCCGCCTACGTCGCCATCGTCGTCTATGACGTCGTCGACCTCGGCATCGCGTTCTCGATCGCGCTCATCGCCGTCTTCGTGCTCGCGTACACGGTCCTCGGCCCGCTCATCATCCAGGGCGTGGCCTGGCTCGTGGCGAAGGGCGCGCGCCGTCCGGCGACGCTGCTCGCCGCGCGCCGCGTGCTCGACGACCCGCGCGGCGCCTTCAACATCGTCGGCGCGATGGCGATCGCGGTGCTGGCCGGCGGCTTCGCCTCGCTCGCGCCCGCGACCGCCGGCGGTGCGGACCAGATGAGCACCGACATGGCGACGGGCGCGGCGCTCACCATCGCGATCGCCGGCGTGCTCGGCGCGGTCCTCGCCGGCATCGCCCAGTCGGCGAAGGTGCTCGACCAGCGCCGAGAGCACCGGGCGATGCACCGCATGGGCGTCGAGCTGCCGGTGATGCGCGCGGCGATCGTGCGGCAGGTGGCGCTGCCGCTGCTCGTGGCGGTCGGCGGCGCCGCCGCGGCGGCGCTGCTGCTGATCCTGCCCACCTTCCTCTGGTGGATCCAGACCCCCGGCTCGATCATCATGTGGGCGCTCATGGCCGTTGGCGCCGTCGGCCTGACGCTCGCGGCGACCGCGTGCGCGCTGCCGCTCGTGCGCCGCGTCGCGACCGAGCTCGCGGCGGCGTAGCCGGCCGGCGCATCCGCAGCCCGAGGCTGCGCCCCGCCGCCACGACTCGACCCGCTCGCGCCGACCCGACCTGCTGCAGCTGGTCCGGTCGGCGTGGGCGGGTCGAGTCGCGGAGGGTCAGCGCGGGAGGAGCGGGAGCACGTCCTCGGAGAAGTGCTCCAGGAAGCGGCGCTGGTCGTCGCCGGGGCCGTGGAACACGAGGTGGGTGAAGCCGAGCTCCGCGTAGTGGGCGATCTCGGCCGCCACGGCCGATGCATCCGAGCCGACGATCCAGCGCTTCGCCACCTGCTCGATCGGCAGCTCGTCGGCGAGCCGCTGCATCTCGAGCGGGTCGTGCACGCTGTGCTTCTGCTCCTGCGTGAGCGAGAGCGCTGCCCAGAAGCGGGTGCTGTGCAGCGCCGCGTCGGGGTCGCGGTCGTACGAGACCTTGATCTCGATCATCCGGTCGACGTCGGCGGAGTCGCGGCCCTCCTTCTCGAGCCCCTCCTCGAGGTTCGCGACGATCGTGTCGCGGTAGTACTCGTCGCCCTTGCCCGAGGTGCAGATGTGGCCGTCGGCGAAGCGCGCCGCGTAGCGGGTGGTGGCGGGTCCGCCGCCCGCCACGTAGATGGGGATGGGGGCGTCGGGCCGGTCGTAGATCGTCGCACCGCTCGTCGCGTAGTAGTCGCCCTCGAAGTCGACGCGCTCCTCGGTCCAGAGCCGGCGCATGAGCCGCACCGACTCCCGCAGCCGCGCGAACCGCTCCTTGAGCTCTGGGAACTCGACGCCGATCGCCTGCTCGTTGAGCGACTCCCCCGTGCCGACGCCGAGGATGAGGCGGCCGGGGTGCACCTGGCCGAGGGTCGCGAACTGCTGCGCGACGACCGCCGGGTGGTAGCGGAGGGTCGGCGTCAGCACCGAGGTGCCGAGCACGATGCGCTCGGTGCGCTCGAGCGCCATGCCGAGCCAGGCGACGGCGTTCGGGGCGTGCCCGCCGTCGTGCCGCCACGGCTGGAGGTGGTCCGAGATGAACGCGCTCTCGAGCCCGACCTGCTCGGCGAGCTGCACGAGCTCGAGCAGCTCGGCCGGGGAGAACTGCTCGGCGCTGGCCTTGTATCCGTACCGCATGGAGCCAGTCAAGCACTCGCGGCCGGACGAACGGCTACCGCTGGTCCAGCAGCGGGCTAGACCGTGAGCGCCAGCATCTGCTCGTCCGGGTTGCCGAAGCGGTGCGCCGTGATCGACACCGCCTGCTCCCGCAGGAACGGCAGCAGCTCGATGCGGCCCTCGGTCGTCACCGGCCCGTCGTAGACCGCGACGCGCACGTTGCCCGCGAGCACCTCGCGCAGCTGCGGGTCGGTCCCCACGACGCGGATGCGCCGCACCGGCTCCGACACGCGCGTCAGCCCGAGCGCGTCCTCGGTGTGCACCGGCTCGAGCGCCTCGCCCGAGCGGATGCGCTCGTGGAATGCCGCGTCGGACTCCTCGACGATCTCCTCGATCCGCACGTGCGGGATCGGCAGGCGCGACAGCTTCACGACGCCGCTCGGCACCTCGAGCGCCGACGAGATGCGCACGACCGCACGGGTGCGCGCGGCGGCTGCCAGCAGCCGCACGAGATCGACCATCGCGCCGTCCTCCGCCACGCGGATGAGCAGCTCGGCCGGCCGGTAGCGGAGCACGTTGCGCTCGACGCCGAGCGCCGAGATGTCCTTCGACACCCCGAACTCCTCCTCCCACCAGCGCTCGTCGCTGTTCGCGCCGGCGCGCACGCGGTCGAACTCGATGAAGTCGAGCTGGGGGGTCGCGGCCTCGATGACCGCCGCCACGCGCTTGTGCAGGCCGTGCAGGCGCACCGACTTCCTCGGCTCGGCGTGCACCGGCTCCCAGTCGACGAGCGTCGCGAGGTAGTTCGGTCCGCCGGCCTTCGCGCCAGGGCCGACCTGCGAGAGCTTCCAGCCCCCGAACGGCTGCCGGCGCACGATGGCGCCCGTGATGCCGCGGTTGACGTACAGGTTGCCCGCCTGCACCTCGTCGAGCCAGTGCGCCACCTCGTCGGGGTCGAGCGAGTGGATGCCGGCCGTGAGGCCGAACTCCGTGGCGTTCTGCGCCTCGATCGCCTCGTCGAGGGTCTCGACCTCGATGAGCGACAGGTGCGGGCCGAAGAACTCGGTCACGTGCGACATCGTGCCCGGCAGCACGGCGTCGCGGATGCCGGGCGACCAGAGCCTGCCCGACGCATCCAGCTGCCGCGGCTCGAGCAGCCACTCCTCGCCGTCCTCGAGCGTCGTCAGCGCGCGCAGCAGGTCGCCCTGCGCGGGCTCGATGAGCGGACCGACGTGGGTGCGCGCGTCGAGCGGGGAGCCGACGCGCAGCGAGCGCGCGGCGTCGATGAGCTGCCTGCGGAAGCGCTCGCTGTCGCCCGCCGTGCCGACGAGGATCGCGACGGACGCTGCGGAGCACTTCTGGCCGGCGTGCAGGAAGGCGCTGCGGACGATGTCGGCTGCCGCGAGCTCGAGGTCGGCCGAGGGCGTCACGACGATGGCGTTCTTGCCGCTCGTCTCGGCGAGCAGCGGCAGGTCGCTGCGCCACGAGGTGAAACGCGCCGCCGTGTCGGACGAGCCGGTGAGGATGAGCCTGCCGACGGCCGGGTGCGCGACGAGCCGCTCCGACAACTCGCCCTCCTCCATGTCGCACAGCACGAGCACGTCGCGGGGCACGCCCGCCTCCCAGAGCGCCTCGGCCAGCACGGCCGCCGAGCGGCGGGCCTGCGGCGCGGGCTTCAGGATCACGGCGGACCCGGTCGCGAGCGCCGCGGTCACGCCGCCGCAGGCGATGGCGACCGGGAAGTTCCACGGCGGGGTGACGACGGTGAGCGCCACGGGCCGAGGCGTCGCGTCCTCCACCTGCTCGAGCAGGATCGCCTGCTCGGCGTAGTAGCGCGCGAAGTCGATCGCCTCCGACACCTCGGGGTCGGCCTCGCCGATCGTCTTGCCCGTCTCGGCGATCATCACCTCGACGAGCCGCCCGCGGTAGACGCCGAGCGCCTCGGCCGCGTCCCGCAGCACCGCGGCCCGGCGCTCGGCGCCGAGCGCCGCCCAGCCCGCCGCCGACTGCGCTGCCCGGTCGATGCGGCGCTCGAGCGTCGGCCAGTCCTCGATGCGGTTCATGCCGAGGGTGCGGATGCCGAGCTGCGACTCTGCGGCCCGTGCGACCACCTGCCGCCCCCACGCCCGGTTCGACGCGAGCGACGGGTCGGTGTCGGGCTCGTTCTCGAACCCGAGGGGATGCGTCACCGAGACCGCGAGGTCGCCCAGCCGGTCCTGCGTGCGGTTCGGGCGCGGCTCCCCCGCGACGTCCTCGCGCTCGAGCAGCGCGATCGAGGCGAGGAAGCGGTCGCGCTCGCGCTGCAGCACGGCGGGGTCGGCGAGGTCGAACATGCTCGACATGAAGTTCTCGCCCGAGGCGTTCTCCTCCAGCCGCCGGACGAGGTAGGCGACGGCCGCGTCGAACTGGTCGGGTCGCACGACGGGCGTGTAGAGGACGATGCCCGGGAAGACCTCGCGCACGGCCTCGCGGTGCTCGGCGGCCATGCCCAGCAGCATCTCGGCGTCGACGCGCTGGTGCGTGCCGTGGTGGCGGGCGAGCTCGGCGGCGTACGCGAGGTCGAACAGGTTGTGGCTCGCGACGCCGAGCCGCACCGCGAAGGCGTTCTCGGGCAGCAGCGCCTCGCGCAGCACGCGCTTGTAGTTCGCGTCCGTCGACGCCTTCGACGGCGCCACCGCGAGCGGCCAGCCGTGGAGCGCGGCGTCGACGCGCTCCATCGCGAGGTTCGCGCCCTTGACGAGCCGCACCTTGATGCCCGCGCCCCCGTCGGCGCGGCGCTGCTTCGCGAAGGCGGCGAGGCGGCGGTAGGCCGCGAGGGCATCCGGCAGGTACGCCTGCAGCACGATGCCGGCGTCCAGCTTCGCGAGCTCCGGCCGGGTGAGGAGGCGCTCGAAGACCGCGATCGTCAGGTCGAGGTCGCGGTACTCCTCCATGTCGAGGTTGATGAACTTCTGTGGGCTCGCCTCGGCAGCGGCGCGGTAGAGCGGCAGCAGCCGCTCGACGACCTCGTCGACGGTCTCGTCGAACGCCCACGCCTGCAGCTGCGGCACCATCGCCGACACCTTCACCGAGACGTAGTCGACGTCGTCGCGCCGCAGCAGCGCCATGGTGCCCTCGAGTCGGCTCGCCGCCTCCTCCTCGCCGAGCACGGCCTCCCCGAGCAGGTTGATGTTGAGCCGCGTGCCGTCCTCGCGCAGCTTGGCGAGCGGCCGCGCGAGCCGGTTCGGCGAGGCGTCGATCACGAGGTGGGAGACCATGTCGCGCATCGCGCGCTTCACGATCGGGATGATCAAGCGGGGCGTGACGATGCCGAACCCGCCGCCGACCGTGACGCCGAGCTTGAGGTACCAGTCGAGGAACCCGGGGATGTCGCGGCTGAGCGCCTCGAAGTTGCGGGCGCTGACCCTCGGATCCTCGGGCCGCACGACCTTGTCGACGAAGCCGATGGCGAAGTCGAGGCCTGCCGGATCCTTGAGCAGCCCGGCGAGCCGCTCCGCCGCCTTGTCGGGCTTCGCGGTGCTGGGCCGCGCGGCCCAGCCGCGCACGCGCTCGACCGCAGCGAGCGCGAAGGGGTCCGCGGACTCCGGCTCGGTCAGCGCGACGGGCTCCGGCGTCGAGGCGGGTGCCGCGGCGAGCGGATTCGGGATAGGCGGGGGCGCGACGGGTGCCGCCTGCGGCGAGGGCATGGGGATCGCGCGCGCGGGCTCCGGCTCGGGCTCGGGCTCCGGCTCGGGCTCCGGCTCGGGCTCGGGCTCCGGCTCGGGCTCCGGCTCCGGCTCCGGCTCGGGCTCGGGCTCCGGCTCCGGCTCGGGCTCCGGCTCCGGCTCGGGCTCCGGCTCGGGCTCCGGCTCCGGCTCGGGCTCCGGCTCGGGCTCCGGCTCCGGCTCGGGCTCCGGCTCGGGCTCCGGTTCGGGCTCCGGCTGCGGCTGCGGCTGCGGCTGCGGCTCGGGCGCCGACTGCGGTTCCAGCTCCGGCTCCGGCCGCGCTTCGGGCTCCGGCGGCGACGCCGACGCCGGCGGCGCGGCGGGCTCGGCCTGCACCTCGAGCTCCGGCTCGAGCTCGCGCTCGGCACGCTCCGCGGCGGCGCGCGCAGCGACCCTGGCGGCGAGCCCGCCGATGCGCGGCTGATCCGAGGCCGGCAGCACGGGGAGCATGGGCGAGACGGCGTGCCGGGCGCGAGCGGCGGCATCCCTGGCATCCGACGTCGGCGCGTCGGTCGGCCGCGCGTCGGTCGGCCGCGCGTCGGTCGGCCGCGCGTCGCTCGGCGCGGCGACGGCGCGCAGCTCCTCCGCCAGCTCGACGGCGTCCATCTGCTGGGTGGGCACGTCGGCGCCCTCGCGCGACAGCGACCACCCGCCGGCCGGCAGCGCCTCGCCGACGTGGGCGGTCGGGGACAGCTCCACCTGGGCGAGGGGATTCGCCGCGGCCGCGAACGTCGCGTCATCGACCTCGAAGGCCGGCAGCGAGTCGCCCGGCCGCAGCGCCACGAACGGATCGTCCGCGCGCTGCTCGTCGACGACCTCGACGAGCTCCTCAGGCACGAGCGCCGGTCCGTCGGTGCGGTGCTCGGCGTCGGCATGGGCGATCGCCTCGGCGATCAGCGCGTCGAAGTCGTCCCTGCGCTGCTCACTCATGCCGCATATCGTATGCGTGCGGACTCTCGAGGCCGACGGACGCCGCACGTGCGCGCGCTCGCGGCGCGGTGCATCCGCCGACCTACGAGGAGGCACCATGCCGCGCGTCGCCATCATCGGTGGAGGCCACAACGGGCTCACCGCAGCCGCCTACCTCGCCCGCGCGGGGGTCGAGGTGACCGTGCTCGAGCGGCTGCCGCACGTCGGCGGCGCGGCCGTCTCCGCGCAGGCGTTCGACGGGCTCGACGCGCGGCTGTCGCGCCACTCCTACCTGGTGAGCCTGCTGCCCGAGCGGATCATCCGCGACCTGGGGCTCGACGTGCGGCTCGCGCGGCGCCGCTACTCCTCCTACACGCCGGAGCCCGGCACCGATCGCGGGCTGCTCATCGACGCCGGCGACGCGGCCGCGACCCGTGCCTCGTTCGCGGCGATCGGCGCTGCCGACGACGCCGACCGCTTCGCGGCGTTCTACGACCGCACGACCCGCCTCGCGAGCGCGCTCTTCCCGACGCTGACCGACCCGCTCCCCACCCGGGCGGCGGCGCGCGAGGCGGCGGGCGCCGCATCCGCGTGGTCGGAGGTGGTCGACGCGCCGATCGCCGATGCCATCGAGCGCGCCGTCGGCCACGACCTCGTGCGCGGCGTGATCGCGACGGATGCGCTCATCGGTACCTTCGCCGCGCTCGACGACCCGGGGCTCGAGCAGAACCGCTGCCTGCTGTACCACGTGATCGGCGGCGGCACCGGCGACTGGGACGTGCCCATCGGCGGCATGGGCCAGGTCTCCGGCGAGCTCGAGATCGCCGCACGGCAGGCGGGCGCGACCGTGCTCACGGGCGTCACGGTGACCCGCGTGACGCCGGACGGCGAGGTCACGTGGAGCGAGCACATCGGCGGCCTCGCGAACGACTCCGAGGGGCTGCCGACCGGCACCGAGCTCACCGCGCAGTTCGACCTCGTGCTCTCGGCCGTCGCGCCGCACGTGCTCGGGCAGCTGCTCGGGGACGAGGCCGATGCCGCGCCGCGCCCCGAGGGCGCGCAGGTCAAGGTCAACATGCTGCTGTCGCGGCTCCCCCGGCTGCGCGACGGCGTCGCGCCGGAGGCGGCGTTCGGCGGCACCTTCCACATCAACGAGGGCTACGCGCAGATCGGCCGGGCGTACGCCGAGGCGGCCGCCGGCCGCATCCCCGACCCGCTGCCGTGCGAGATCTACTGCCACTCGCTCACCGACCCGTCGATCCTCGGGGAGGACCTCCGCGCATCCGGGGCGCAAACCCTCACCGTCTTCGGCCTGCACGTGCCCGATCGCCTGCTGACGCGGGAGACGAACGACCGGATGCGCGACGAGCTCGAGCGCGCCGTGGTCGCGTCGCTCGACTCGGTGCTCGCCGAGCCGATCCGGCCGCTGCTGCTCGAGGGCGCCGGCGGGCCGGCGATCGAGACGAAGACGACGCTCGACATCGAGGACGCGCTCGCGATGCCCGGCGGCAACATCTTCCACGGGCCGCTCTCGTGGCCGTGGCTCGAGCAGGAGGCGACGTCGATCGCAGAGGCGTGGGGCGTCGAGACGCGGCATCCCCGGATCCTCATGGCCGGCTCGGGCGCTCGTCGCGGCGGCGCGGTGTCGGGCATCGGCGGGCACAACGCGGCGCACGCGGCGCTGGAGCTGCTCCGCCCGTAGCCGCCGAGCGCGCTGGCGCTCCGACGCGGATGGCGCTCAGCGCGGTGGGAGCAGGTCGCCGATCGCCGCGAGCACCCGGTCGGGTGCTTCCAGGTGCATGTCATGGCCGACGCCGTCGATGCGGCGGATCTCCCAGCCCTGCTGCTCGAGCCTCGTCGCCAGCGCGTCCGGCAGGACCGCGGGCGACTCGTCCGAGAGCACGATCGTCGACGGCACGAGGGGCGGCGCGACCGGGACCGGGTGGAACGCGACGTCGCGGAAGACGCCGATCGCCATGCTCCTGTCGAAGCGCTTCGAGGCGTCGGCGAGCAGCTGCGCCGCCTCGGGCGCGAGCGCCGCTCGGGGCGTCGCCGATCGCCGTGACCGCAACAGCTGCGCGACGCCGAGCGACACCACCGGCACCGCCCAGAACAGGCGCCCGGCGATGCCGGTCGTCGGCAGGGCCAAGCCGAACCCCGGGTCGAGGTACACCGCGCGCTGCGGCGCGAGTCGCTCGACCGCCCGCAGCACGACGGGACCGCCGAGGGAGTGGCCGACGAGCGCTGAGAGCCCGTGCGGCAGCGCCTCCGCCACGTCGTCGGCCAGGTCGTCGAGCGAGTACGAGTCCGCCCGTGGGCTGGCGCCGTGACCGCGGAGGTCGACCGTCGTGACGGTGACATCGCCCCGCGCGAGCATCCGCTCGACGAGCGGCCTCCACGTCGCGCCGTCGGCGCCGAGGCCGTGCACGAGCCCGACGTGATGGGGACCGGATCCGGTCGTCGTCGAGGCCAGGCGCATGCTCGATGGTACGCAGATCGCGCCTCGAGATCCGCCAGGGCGGCACGTCACCTCCGCAGCACCGCGCCGTGCGCCGACTCAGCGCGGCGTGCGCCCCGCCCAGTCGGAGCGATGGGTCGCGCGGCTCGGCGGCAGCGCGTTGAGCCGCGCCCACTCGGCGACGCGCTCGTCGAGCTCGGGCAGCTGCACGTCGATGCCCGCCGCCTCGAGCACCTCGACGACGCGGGCGATCTTCGCCGTGCCGACGCCCTTCTCGATGAAGCGGCCCTGCACGACGCCGCGCGCGTGCAGCTCGCCGTCGACGACGAAGCGCTGCTGCAGGTAGATGGCGCGCTCGTCGCCGCCGAGCACCGCGGTCTCGATGTCGAACCGCTGCCACAGGTCGAGGCTGCGGCGGTAGACCATCGACGACTGGCCGACGACGGCGTAGATGCCCGCCTTCGCGAGCGCCTCCGACATGCCGGTGCGGTTCGTCATGTCGACGCGCGCGAGGTCCATGTAGGACGGGTAGCGGCCGTTGTTCATGTGCCCGAGCAGGTCGATGTCGGTCGGCAGCACCCGGAACGAGGTCCTCGCGACGTCGTCGATGCCGAGCGCCGGCTTGCCCTTGCTCTTCACCGTCATGGCCATGAGCCACTGCAACCACATGTTCACGAGGAGCCATCCTGCCGGAGCCGCGCCCCGCATCCGCACGCCTTGGTCCTCTCGCACAACGCACGCCCGAACGCCGATCCGCCTGGCTGGCGGAGTCCGCGCACCTCGGCGGGCGCGCGGCCGCGGCGCGGGGCTTGCGTCGTGCGGACAGCCGGTGTCGTCGAACGGGGTGCCGGGCTGGGAGGATCGTCCGATGCACAAGGTGCTGCTCTACTACCGCTTCACGCCGATCGCCGACCCCGAGGCGGTGCGGCTGTGGCAGCACGCGCTCGCGACGTCGCTGGGCCTCACCGGCCGCATCCTCATCTCGCCGCACGGCATCAACGGCACCGTCGGCGGCGACGTGGAGGCGTGCAAGCGCTATGCGCGCGCCACCCGCGAGTACTCCGGGTTCCGAGGCATGGACATCAAGTGGTCGACGGGCACCGGCGACGACTTCCCGCGGCTCACCGTGAAGGTGCGCGACGAGATCGTGACGTTCGGGGCACCCGACGAGCTCGAGGTCGACGCGGGCGGCGTGGTCGGCGGCGGCACCCACCTGCAGCCCGCGGACCTGCACCGGCTCGTCGAGGAGCGCGACGACGTGGTCCTCTTCGACGGGCGCAACCGCTTCGAGGCCGACATCGGCCGCTTCCGGGGCGCGATCGTGCCCGACGTCGAGACGACCCGCGACTTCGTCGAGCTGCTCGACTCCGGCGCCTACGACCACCTCAAGGACAAGCCCGTCGTGACCTACTGCACCGGCGGCGTGCGCTGCGAGGTGCTGTCGTCGCTCATGACGAAGCGCGGGTTCAGCGAGGTGTACCAGCTCGACGGCGGCATCGTGCGCTACGGCGAGACGTTCGGCAACGCCGGCCTGTGGGAGGGCTCGCTCTACGTCTTCGACCAGCGGCAGACCATGGACTTCGGCTCCGGCGCCGCCGTCCTCGGCACCTGCGTTCGCTGCGGCACCGCCACGAGCGGCATGGGCAACTGCGCCGTGTGGTCGTGCCGCAAGCAGGTGACGACGTGCGAGGCGTGCGAGCCCGCGTGCGCCGAGCACGTCGCTGCCGCCGCCTGAGGCAGCGCGCAGACCCCCGCCGCTACGCTGACCGCATGGGCGACGGCGACACGGGTGACGACGGCACGGGCGACGGCGGCCTCCGCATCCGGCAGGCGACGACGGCGGACGCCGACGTGCTGCTGCCGCTCTTCGCCGCCCATCGCGCGGCTGACGAGCCCGACGAGAAGGTCGACCGCTACCGCGAGCGCCTCGGATCGCTCGCCGAGAACCGCGCCCATCACATCGTCGTCGCCGAGCTCGACGGCCGGGTGATCGGCTACGCCGCGGCCCAGGACTACGGGCCGGCGCCGCACCGCGACTGGTCGATCGCCCGGATGCACGACCTGTGGGTGTCGCCGGACGCGCGCGGGCACGGTGCGGGCACGGCCCTCTTCGAGGCGGTCCGGTCGTGGGCGGAGCTCCACACGCGCGTGCGCGTGCTCGAGTGGCAGTCGCTCGACGTCGCGGCCGCGTTCTACCGCAGGCTCGGGCTCGCGGGCGAGCACGTCGACGAGGCCGACCCGCGCGAGCGCTACGAGCTCGAGGTGCACCTGCCCTCGCGGCGCTGACCGAGCCGCCGAGCGACGTCGGCAGCGTCAGACCCGGCCGGTGACCTTGTCGATCGCCATCCGCAGGATGATGCGGTCGGGCGAGTCCGGCGGCGCCTGCGTCGACGCGTTGCCGTAGCGGTTCTGCAGCGTCACGTAGAAGGCGCCGGTCGGGTCGTCGATCACGCCCGCGAGGTGACCGCGGATCTCGACGTACAGCAGCGGGTCCTGCGGGTCGACGATCGACAGGCTCATCGTCGGGTTCGCCTGCAGGTTCTTGAGCTTCTGGCGCTTGCTCGTGTGCGTGAAGCGCACCTCGTCGCCGACGACCTGGAACCACATCGGGTTCGACTGCACCGAGCCGTCGGGCCGCACGGTGGCGAGGTGGGCGAACAGCGGCTGGTCGGTCAGGTAGCGGTACCGCTCGGGGATCGTCATGGCGTCAGCCTCGCACGTCGGCGCGCTACCGCGCGATCTCCGCGTCGGCCGTCTCGCCGAGCCCGTCGAGGCGCCAGACGAGCGTGCCCGCCGGCAGCGAGACGGTCGTGACGGAGCAGTTCGGCAGGATCATGTCGGGCGTCAGCTCGGGCACGAGCTGGCGCAGCATCGACGTGATGAAGCCGCCGTGCGACACGACGAGCACCTGCACCTCGTGGTCGCCGGGCACGGCGGAAGCCGCGCGCACGATGCGCTCGAGCGCCGCGTCCGCGCGCACCACGGTCTCGGCGGCCTGCTCGGCCTGCCCGCTCGCGTCGAGCTGCGCGATCGTGTCGAATAGCCCGCGCCAGCCGACCTGCTCGCCGATCGAGCGGAGCGCGCTCAGCTCGCGGTCGACCTCGAACCCGTGCTCGACGATGACCTCGCGCCACACGTCCGCTGCGGGGCGCTCCTCGTGGCTGCCGAAGTGCCACTCGCGCAGCACCTCGTCGTAGGCGATGGGCGGCTGCGGGTCGAGCCGGGCGAGGATGCCCTCGGCGGTCGTGCGCGTGCGCTGCAGGTCGGAGGAGAAGGCGAGGTCGAAGCGCTCGCTCGACAGCCGGTCGGCGACGGCGGCGATCTGGTCGCGGCCGCGCTCGGTGATCGGGGAGTCGGACCAGCCCTGCATGAGGTGGTTGATGTTGTGCTCGGTCTCGGCGTGCCGCACGATGCGCAGCCGCAGCGCGCGACCCTCGGCGTAGGCGGCGAGCTCCTCCGGCAGGTGCTGCTCGGCGCGGTCGGCCGACCCGCCCGCCTCGTGACGTCCGTCGGTCATCGCTTCCCCATCCGCTCGAGCATGTCGTTGTAGGCGTTGAGATCCGCGTCGCCGTCGCGCGACGCGGCGCGGTCGGTGCGCACCTGCTCGCGCCGGTCGCTGCGCGCCCAGAGCACGACCGTCGTGATCGCGAGGATCACCGTCGGGATCTCGCCGATCGACCACGCGATGCCGCCGCCGACCCGCTGGTCCGCGAGCGCGTCGACGCCGTTGCCCATCGCGCCGAACCAGTCGGCGAGCAGCAGCGCCTCACCGGTCATGAGCGTGAGGCCGAAGAACGCGTGGAACACCATGGCGCCCAGCAGCAGCACGAGGCGCAGCGCATAGGGCGGCCTGGCAGGACCGGGGTCGATGCCGATGATGGCCTGCACGAACAGGTAGCCCGAGCCGACGAAGTGCACGACCATCCAGACGTGCCCGAGGTGCTCGTGCATCGACCACGCGAAGAGCGGCGTGTAGTAGAAGAGCCACAGGCTCGCGACGAACAGCCCGGCCGCGACGAGCGGCGAGCTGAGCACCTCCATGTACTTCGAGTGCACGATGGCCATGAGCCACTCGCGACCGCCGCGCGAGCCGTCGCGGCGCTTCTGGATCGCCCGCATCGCGAGCGTGATCGGCGCGCCCGGCACGAGCAGCACCGGCACGGCCATGCCCAGCAGCATGTGCACGAGCATGTGGAGCGAGAACTGGAACTCCTGGTAGAGGTTCAGCGCGCCGTTCGTGCACCACCACAGCAGCGCGACGCCGGCGACCCACGCGACCGTGCGCTGGAGCGGCCAGCGGTCGCCGCGGCGCGCGAGACGGGCGACGCCCGCGAGGTAGAAGAACGCGAGCATCGCGCAGATGACCGACCAGAGCGGGTCGATCGACCACTGGTCGGCGAGCCGCGCAGGCTCGAAGGTCGGCGGCAGCGGACGCCCGGTGAGGATCTCGGCCGGCGTCGCCTCGGCACCGGGCGGCACCTCGGCGACCGGCGTCGGTGTGCGCGCGAGGCCGGCGGCGACGCCGGCGGTGACGCCCATCACCGTGAGCTCGAGCGCGAGCAGGAGCGCGACCGCGCGGCCGGGCACCCGGTCGGGCACGGTCGCCGCGGGCCGCAGCACGCGCATCCGCTGCCACGCGCCGAAGCCGCCGAGCACGAGCAGCAGCGCCGCCTTCGTGAGCGACAGGAGGCCGTAGGGGCTGAACCAGTCGCCCTCCATGCGCACCCAGGCCGAGACGATGCCCGAGAACGCGACGACGAGGAAGCTCACGAGCGCGAGCGAGGAGTAGCGCAGCAGCACATCGCCGTAGGCGGCGTCGGCCACGACGTCGGACGCGCCGGGCTGCGGGTCGCGGCGGGCGAGCAGGCCGACGTGCAGCAGGCCGCCCAGCCAGATCGAGACGAAGATGAGGTGCAGCAGCAGCGAGGACACGGCGATCGTGTGGTTCGCGGTGCCGCCCGCGTGCCCGCCGGAGGCGATGAGCCAGAACGGCACCGCCCAGAGCACCACGGTGAATGCGACCGCGACCGGTCCGCGCGCGACGAGCAGCAGCACCGTCAGCAGCGCGAGTGCGAGCAGCGTGCCGAGCAGCAGCCGGCCGGTCTCGACCTCGACGAAGAAGAACTGCAGCAGCTGGCCGAAGTCGTTCGTCGCGGTGACCGGGTTCGTGACGACCTGCCGGAACGACCCGAAGCCGACGAAGCCCTGCGCGACCGTCGCGATGCCGGCAGCAGCACCCGCGAGGTCGAGCGTGCGGTGCCAGTCGCGGCTGCGCGGCCGGAGCGCGAAGCACGCGAGCACCGCGCCGCCGAAGGCGGCCGCGATCGCGACGTTCCGCAGCATCGTGGCCATCGGCACGCCGTAGCGCACGGCGGGGCCGGGGTCCTGCAGGCTCGGGGCCGCAGCGCCGCCACCGAGCTCGAGCGCCGCCCACGCCGCGGCCAGGCCCGCGAGGATCGCGAGCGCCGGCGCGAGGAGACGGATGCGCTGCACCCACCCAGGGTAGTCGTCACCCCTATGCGCGACGTCTGGCCCCGGGACGACAGGAGGGGCCCCGCCTCACGGCGGAGCCCCTCCTGCTGCTGTGGTGGTGCGAGCTACTTGACGGCAGCCTTGAGCTTGGAGCCGGCGGTCAGCTTGACGCGGTGGCCCGCGGCGATCTTGATCTCGGCGCCCGTCTGCGGGTTGCGGCCCGTGCGGGCAGCGGTCTCGGTGCGCTCGGCGCTGAAGAAGCCCGGGATCGAGACCTTGTCGCCGGCGGCGACGGCCGTCGAGACCTCGTCGAACAGGGCGTCCAGCACTGCGGTGACCTTCGCCTGCGAGAGGTCGGTCGTCGCTGCGATCTTCGAAGCGAGGGTGGTCTTGTTGATGGTCTCAGCCATGGTGTCCTCCTGATGGTGGCATGTCCGTCCCGCCTGGGGGCGGGCATCCGTCGGCGCCCGAGGGGGCTCCGACCAACCCCGAACGTAGCCCTGAACCCCTGGCGGGCACCGGAGAACCCGGGCGACACGCCGCAGTTTCCGCGGTTTTCCGCGGATCGCGAACGGATCAGCGGCGCTGATCGGCTCCTCGGCGACTCGTGAGCCGCGCGACCGTCGCCTCGCGACGACGTGCGAAGAGCGGCAGGAAGATGCCGATGAGCGGGCCGATCCCGAAGGCGAAGATCACGGTGCCGACCCCCACCGGACCGCCGAGCAGCCAGCCGAGCAGCAGCACCGTGCCCTCGATGAGCGTGCGGACGATCCAGACGCGCCAGCCCGTGATGCGCACGATGCCGGTCATCAGGCCGTCGCGCGGCCCGGGGCCTAGCTGCGGCGCGATGTAGAGGCCGGTCGCGAAGGCGAGCAGCACCATGCCGCCCACGAGCAGCGGCACCTGGGCCCACAGCCCCTGCACCTCGGGGATCAGCAGCAGCCCGACGTCGGCCGAGGGACCCACGAGCACCGCGTTGAGCAGCGTGCCGATCCCCGGCCGCTGGCGCAGCGGGATCCACAGGAGCAGCACGAGCGCCGACACAGCGATCGTGGCCATGCCGTAGCTCATGGGCAGGTGCACGGCGAGGCCGAGCGAGAAGACGTCCCACGGACCGACGCCGAGGTCGGCGCGGATCAGCATCGCGAGGGCGATGCCGTAGAGGAAGAGGCCGACGAGCAGCTGCACGACCCTGGCGGTCGTGTCGCGGGGGCCCAGCGCATCGATGGGCAGGAGCAGCCGTCGGATCGGGTGCCCGGCGGGTCGCTCGTGCGCTCGTGGGTGCTGCTGCTGGTGGGGACCGGTCGTCACAGCGTCCATTCCACTCCATCGGGCATGCCACCGTCGCGGGCCACTCCCCCGCAAGTGGCTCGTGCTCTCCAGTCCACTGAGGCGGCAGGATGGGCGCATGGCATCCAGGCTCGGCACCCAGCTCGGCGAGTGGCGCGCGACGACCGCGGTCGCGCAGTCGCTCGCCGACCGCATCCGCATGCTGCTGCTCGACGGCCGGATGACGGTCGGCGAGCGGCTGCCAAGCGAGCGGGCGCTCGCCGCCGAGCTCGGCCGGTCCCGCGCCACGATCGCGCGGGCCTACGAGCTGCTCGAGTCGGGCGGCTACGTCGTGCGCACGCACGGCTCGGGCACCCGGGCGTCGCTGCCGGCGCAGCGCCTGCAGCGCCCGGCCGCTGCCGACCACGACGTCATCGACCTCACGATCGCGTCGATCGGATCCGCGCCGGGGCTGCACGCGGCGACGGTGCGGGCGCTCGACCGGCTCGCGGGGCTGCTCGGCACACCCGGGTACTCGATCGACGGCCTGCCGGAGCTGCGGGCTCGCATCGCGGATCGCTACACCGCCCGCGGGCTGCCGACCGACCCCGACCAGATCGTCGTCACGAGCGGCGCGATGCACGCGCTCTCGATCGTGCTGGCGGCGTTCGGCGAGCGCGGTCGCAGCGCGGTGGTGGAGCAGCCGAGCTTCCCGCACGCGATCGACGCGCTCCGGCGCACGGGCCACCGGCTGCTGCCGACGCCCGTGACGCCCGATGCGGGTCCGCACGGCAGTGGCGGATGGGACGCGAACCACCTCGTCGAGACGCTGCGGTCGCAGCGGCCGGCGCTCGCCTACCTGGTCGCCGACTTCCACAACCCGACCGGGGCGACGATGCCCGAGCTCGAGCGGGCGAGGCTCGCCGCGGTCGCGCGCGCGACCGGCACGCTGCTCATCGTCGACGAGACGTGCGCCGAGCTCGACATCGACCGCGGCTGGACCCCGCGTCCCTTCGCGGCGCACGGGCCGGCGATCCTGCTCGGCTCGATGTCGAAGATCGCGTGGGGCGGGCTGCGCATCGGCTGGATCCGCGCGGGCCGCGAGCAGGTCGCCGCGCTGCTCGGCGCGCGGCCGTCGATCGACCTCGGCACCCCGCTGCTGGAGCAGTGCATCGCGATGGAGCTCCTGGACGAGATGGATGCGCTGCTCACGAGCACGCGCGACCGGCTGCGGGCGGGCCGTGCCGCGGTCGCGGCGGGCCTCGCCGAGCACCTCCCGGGCGTGGCGATGCCGCCGATGCCGGGCGGCCTCGCGGCTTGGGTCGACCTGGGGGGACCGTGGTCGACCGCCCTCTCGCTCGCCGCGCGGGATCGAGGACTGCTCCTGCCGCCCGGGCCGCGGTTCTCGGCCTCCGGCGTGCTCGACCGCTTCGCCCGCATCCCGATCACGTGGGAGCCGGCGCTGACCGCCGAGGCCATGGCTCGCCTCGGCAGCGCCTGGCGGGCGCTGCACGCGGGCGAGCGCTCCAGCGCCGAGCACCTCGACCGCTCGGCGGTCGTCTAGCAGTCGACGCTGGACGCGCGGGCATTGACCAGCCGTCGCCCACCCGGTTCGCTGGAGCGATGACGGTCCTCGGATTCCACGCGTCCCACGAGCAGCTGCCGCCCAGCAGGCTCCTCGCCGCGGTCCAGCACGCCGAGGCGGCGGGCTTCGACGCCGCCATGTGCTCCGACCACCTGGCCCCCTGGAGCGTGCGGCAGGCGCACAGCGGCTTCGCCCTGTCCTGGCTCGCCGCGGCGCTCGCCACCACCTCGCTGCGGTTCGGCGTCGTGACGGCGCCGGGGCAGCGCTACCACCCGGTGGTGCACGCGCAGGCGCTCGCGACGCTCGCCGAGATGTTCCCCGGCCGCTTCTGGGCCGCGCTGGGCTCCGGCGAGGCGATGAACGAGCACGTGACGGGCGACCCCTGGCCCGAGAAGGCGGTGCGGGAGCGACGGCTCGTCGAGTGCGTCGACGTCATCCGCCGCCTGCACGCCGGCGAGGAGGTGACGCACGAGGGCGAGGTCACCGTGCACCGCGCCCGCGTCTGGTCGCTGCCGGAGGAGCCGCCGCCGCTGCTCGCCGCCGCCACCACGCCGGAGTCGGCCGCCGCCCACGCCGCGTGGGCCGACGGCCTCATCACCGTGGCCGGCGAGGCCGAGTCGCTCCGGCGGATCGTCGAGGCCTATCGCGACGCCGGGGGGCGCGGCCCGGTAGCCGGCCAGCTGCACCTCTCCTGGGCGAGCGATGAGCAGGAGGCGCTGCGGATCGCGCGCGAGGAGTGGTCCAACGGGGTCATCCGCCCCCCGGAGGCCTGGGACATCGCCTTCCCGGAGGAGTTCGACCGGCGCAGCGCCGGCGCGAGCGA
This sequence comes from Agrococcus sp. UYP33, assembly GCF_054060915.1. NCBI lineage: Bacteria > Bacillati > Actinomycetota > Actinomycetes > Micrococcales > Microbacteriaceae > Agrococcus > Agrococcus sp. UYP33. The sequence goes on along the minus strand of NZ_JBSSDR010000001.1, from coordinate 1,148,938 downwards.
GGAGGACATCCGAGCGGCCGTGCACGTCTCGAGCGACCTCTCGCGGCACACGACCCACATCGCGGGGCTGCTCGCCACGGGCATCGATGCGCTGTACCTGCATCACGTCGGCGAGGAGCAGGCACCGTGGATCGACACGTTCGGCGAGCGAGTCCTGCCCGCGCTGCGGGTCGGCGCGTGAGCCCGCGCCCGATCGAGGCCGCCGACAGCTGGTGGCGGAACGCCGTCTTCTACTGCCTCGACGTCGAGGTGTTCCAGGACTCCGACGGCGACGGGATCGGCGACCTCCAGGGACTCGTCTCCCGCATCCACACGCTCGCCGACCTCGGCGTCACGTGCCTGTGGCTCATGCCGTTCTTCCCCACCGCCGACCGGGACGACGGCTACGACATCACCGACTTCTTCGCGGTCGATCCGAGGCTCGGCACCCTCGGCGACCTCGTCGAGGTGATCCGCGTCGCCCGCGCGCAGGGGATGCGCGTGATCATCGACTTCGTCATGAACCACACCTCGGACCAGCACCCGTGGTTCCGCTCGTCGCGCTCCTCGCGCGACTCGCCCCACCGGGACTGGTACGTGTGGCGGGACGCGCCGCCGGCGAAGCAGGACGCGCCCGTCTTCCCCGGCGAGGAGGACTCCACCTGGACGGAGGACGAGCGGACGGGCCAGTGGTACCTGCACCACTTCCGCGCGCACCAGCCCGACCTCAACATCGCGCATCCGCCCGTGCAGGTGCAGATCGAGCGCAACCTCGGCCTCTGGCTCGAGCTGGGCGTCTCGGGCTTCCGGGTCGACGCGGTGCCGTTCCTGTTCAGCAGCGCCCCCGCGCACGGCACCGAGACGACCGGCGCCGCGCCCGACTACCAGGGCGCCGACCACCTGCGCGCGATCCAGCGCTTCGTCTCCCGCCGCAACGGCGAGGCGATGCTGCTCGGCGAGGTCAACCTCCCCCACGAGCAGCAGCTGCAGTGGTTCGAGGCCGAGGGCGAGGCCTCGGGTCTCCACCTGCAGTTCGACTTCGTGTCGATGCAGCAGCTCTTCCTCTCGCTCGCGCGGAAGGACGCGCGGCCGCTCGCGAAGGCCCTGCGCGACCGGCCGGAGCTGCCGCCGGCGAGCCAGTGGGCGAACTTCGTGCGCAACCACGACGAGCTCACGCTCGACAAGCTCGCGCCCGACGAGCTCGAGGAGGTGTTCGCCGCCTTCGCGCCGGACGAGGGGATGCGGCTGTACGGCCGCGGCATCCGGCGCCGGCTGCCCACGATGCTCGGCGACGACCGAGCGGTGCGGCTCGTCTACACGCTGATGTTCTCGCTGCCGGGATGCCCGGTGCTGTTCTACGGCGAGGAGATCGGCATGGGCGAGGCGCTCGAGGTGCCCGGCCGCTACGCGGTGCGCACGCCGATGCAGTGGGAGCCGGATACCAGCGGCGGCTTCTCGACGGCGCCCCAGCGGCGCTGGACCCGGCCGATGCCCGGTGGCGAGCTCGGCCCGCAGCGGGTGAACGTCGCTGACCAGCAGCGCGATCCGACGTCACTCTGGCGGCACATCCAGCAGCTGACCGACCTGTACCGCGACACCCCCGAGCTCGCGTGGGCCGACCTCGAGGTCATCGGCGTGCGGCAGCGATCGGTGCTGGCGCACGTGTGCCGCGGCGACGACTGGACGATGCTCGCGCTGCACAACCTCGGCGACGAGCGCTCGGCCGTGCGGCTCGGGCTGTCGGCCGACGGGCCGGTGACGCTCGTCGACCGCTTCGACCGGTCGACGATCACCGTCGACGGGATGCTCGAGCTCGAGCTCGATCCGTACGGCTGGCGCTGGCTGCTCGTGACGCCCGCCGACGCGACGATCCGGCGCGTGTAGCGGCTACGCCGCGGGCGGAGCCGGTGCGGCGGACGGTGCAGGCTCGGCATCGCGACCCCGCGCCACGAGCTCCTGCAGGGAGCGGTCGATGCGCAGCAGCGCCCGCAGCGCGATGACCACGACCACGATCACGGCGATGAAGGCCAGCAGATTCGGGATGGCCATGATGAGCGCGCGAGGGTTGCCGGTCATGAGGTACATGAGGAAGTCCATGCCGCCGACTCTCGCACGCGGTCGCCCTGGCGGCGATCACGATCCGAGCACGATGCGGGCATCGCACGACGAAGGGCCCCGACCGCGAGGTCAGGGCCCTTCGTGCGAAGCGGGTGCTTACCAGCTCGACTTGGTCACGCCGGGCAGCTCGCCACGGTGCGCCATGTCGCGGAAGCGCACGCGCGAGATGCCGAACGCGCCGACGTGGCCGCGGGGGCGGCCGTCGATCGCGTCGCGCTTGCGCACGCGGACCGGCGAGGCGTTGCGGGGCAGCTTCTGCAGCCCGAGGCGAGCGGCCTCGCGCTCCTCGTCGGTGCTCTTGGGGTCGACGAGCGCCTTCTTGAGGGCAGCGCGCTTGTCGGCGTAGCGGGCGACGATGATCTTCCGCTGCTCGTTCTTGGCGATCATGCTCTTCTTGGCCATTTATCGCTCCTCTCGGAACTCGACGTGCTGACGCACGATGGGGTCGTACTTCTTCAGCACAAGTCGGTCGGGGTTGTTGCGACGGTTCTTCTTCGTCACGTAGGTGTAGCCGGTGCCGGCCGTCGAGCGGAGCTTGATGATCGGACGGACGTCCTGGGACTTCTTCGCCATCAGAGCTTCACCCCCCGAGCCTGCATGTCACGGACGACGGCCTCGATGCCACGAGCATCGATGACCTTCATGCCCTTGGCCGAGACGTTGAGCGTCACGTTGCGCTTGAGCGACGGGACGAAGTACGTCTTGCGCTGCACGTTCGGGTCGAAGCGTCGCTTCGTGCGCCGGTGCGAGTGCGAGATGTTGTGTCCGAAGCCGGGAACGGCTCCGGTCACCTGGCATACGGCTGCCATTGGTGCCTCCATGTGGTTACCGTGGGCCGGAGCCCACCCAAGATCACTTGCCTGCGCACGCTGAACCCTGGTCCTTGCGGGGTGGGAGGCACGTGCGCTGCGCGGCCGAAGCCGCACCAACGACCTATCGTACGGCATGCGGCTGCTGCGCGGCAATCCCGATCTGCGGCGGTCGCCGCGGCGCCGCGATCAGCGCGACGGCGGGAAGGCCGGCTGCCCGTCGGGTCCCATCGGCAGCGGGGTGCCGTCGGCGTAGGTCGGCCACGGGAGCAGCCCGGTCGGCGGCTGCTGGGGTGGCATCTGCTGCGGCGCCGGCTGCTGCTGCGGCATCGGCTGCTGCTGGATCGGCTGCTGGCCCGGCCACGCCGTCTGCTGCGGCCACGGCTGCTGCCCGGGTCCGGCGACGGCCGCGGGTCGCACGTGCTCGCCGCGGGCCTCCGCCTCCTGCCAGTCGATGTTGCGGCGGTTCCAGTAGAGGAGCACGGTGATGGATGCCGCGAGCGCGGTCACGACGATCGCGGCGACCGTGGCGCGCCAGTACCACTCGCCCACGTCGAGGCCGAGGGCGTCGAGCGCGAAGTGCAGCGTGAGCAGCACCCCGACGAGACCGAGCAGCGCGGCCGCGATGAGGCCGATGACACGCGCCATCGCGGCGCGGCTGCGGTTGCCGAGCGAGATGAGCCCCCACGCGCCGGCCGCGGCCGCGCGCACGACCAGGATCGTCAGCAGCACGATGCCGAGCAGCTCGGCGAAGAGGAAGTCGTCCTCCCACGGCTCGCGCTCGGCCTCGCGGGGGCCGTCCATCCAGATGGCGATCATCAGCACGGCGAGCAGGTAGACGTTGGCGGCGACGCCGATCACGAGCGGGGTCGCGGAGCGGCGTGCGAGCACGAGGTCGAGCGCCAGCAGACCGGTGAAGGCGAGGAAGACGACGACCGTCCAGACGACGCGGGACGCCTGGCTCTCGAAGTCGCCGACGAAGATCAGCACCACCGTGATGATCGTGACCACGGCCAGCAGGCAGATGCCCACGAAGAGCACCGGCTGGATCCCCAGGATGCGGCGCTGGCGGGATGCCGGCGCCGGAGCCTGCTGCGCTGGCTGCCGTCGCTGCGTGACGTCATCGACGCCGTTCGGGTGCTGGGCGCCGTAGGCGCTGGGCGGGTTCGTCACGACGACCTCCTGGGGCTGCTGCCGTCATGATCACAGCCATGCCTGGGCGCTCGCCGCATGTCTCTCGGCCCCTGTGGACGCGCGGGCGGCGGCGACCGCTAGCGCGCCGCCGCGCAGACGGCGCAGAGGCCGAAGATGTCGACGACGTGCTCGGGCTCGACGAAGCCGTGCGCGGCGGCGACCTGCCCGGCCCAGCGCTCGACGGCGGCCGCCTCGAGCTCGACCGTGCGGCCGCAGCTGCGGCAGATGAGGTGGTGGTGGTGCGTGCGCGTGCAGGCCCGGTAGAGGGCCTCGCCGCCGGACTGCAGCGCATCCGCCTCGCCGTCCTCGGCGAGCGCCGCGAGCGCGCGGTAGACGGTCGCCAGGCCGACCGTGGAGCCGGACTGCCGCATCGACTGATGGAGCGCCTGCGCCGAGACGAACTCGTCGCTCGCGCCGAGCGCCTCGCGCACGGCTGCGCGCTGCTTCGTCGTGCGCCGGGGGGCCTCGCTGCTCTGGGCTGCCGTCGTGCTGTCTGCGCTGCTCATGGTGTCCTCGCCTCGATGGTCGCACGGACCTCGGCGGGGCGCGCCCCGTCGCGCGCGCTGCCCACGAGCCACGCGGCGCCGTAGAGCAGCGCCGCGACCAGCGCGATCGCGCCGCCGGCGGCGAGATCGAGCCAGCGCGACGCCAGCAGGCCGACCACGCCGGCGGTGATGCCGATCGCGGGCGCGAGCACGAGCATCCACCGCCAGTCGCGCACGACGAGGCGTGCCGCGGCGGCCGGCGCGACGATGAGCGCGACGCCGAGGATGGCCCCGACGACCGGCATGATCGCCACGACCGTGCCGGCGATGAGCGCGAGCGAGACCGTCTCGGGGATCCACGGGCGCATGCCCGCCCGCCGATAGCCGGCCTCGTCGGCGCTCGAGAACACGAGGTGCCGCCCGGCGAGCGCCCACACGGCCGCCGCGGCGACGAGCAGCACGGCCGTCAGGCCGACATCGGCGCCGGTCACCGCCAGCACCTGGCCGACCAGGAACGACTCGACGTCGATCGCGAGCGGCGCGAGCGACTGCAGCAGCGCGCCGAGCGCGAAGCCGGCGGTGAGCATGACGCCGGAGGCGACGGCAGGGCCCTGCGACCGGATGCGCCCGATGCCGACGGCGACGGCGATGAGCGCGACCGCGGCGACCGCGGCGCCGATCGGCACCGAGCCGCCGAGCATCGCCGCGGCGACCGCCCCGGGGAAGGTCGCGTGAGTGAGCGACATCGTGAAGAAGGCGCGCTCGCGCAGCACCACCAGCACGCCGACGATCCCGGCGAGTGCTCCGGCGAGCACCACCTCGAGCATCGCGAGGGCGAAGAAGTCGAGCTGCGGCATCATCGCGCCCCTGCGACGGCGCGGGCGGAGGGGCGATGAGAGCGCGAGCGGACGGCGCCCGCGGCGAGCGCGAGCAGGTAGCCGGCGATCATCGTCAGCGCGACGGTCGCGCCGGGGGCGGCGTCGAGGCCCAGCTCGGCGAGCTGCACCACGAGCCACAGCCCGAGCCAGCCGGTGACCGCGCCGAACAGGATGGCCACGACGATCGCGGCTCGCAGCGAGCCGGTGACCGCTCGCGCCGCAGCGGCGGGCACGATCACGACGGCGAGCGCGAGCAGCGTGCCGACCGACGCGGATGCGGCGACCACGACGAGCGCGACCGCGACGGTGCCGATCATCTCGAGCCCGAGCACGGGCAGCCCCGCGCGACGGGCGCCGGCCGCGTCGAACGCGGCGAAGAGCTGCGCCCGGGCGGTCGCCGCGACGAGCGCGACACCGGCCGCGATGAGCGCGAGCCCGATCCAGAGGTCGCCCCACGTGATCGTGAGCAGGCGGCCGAAGAAGAAGTCGGAGAGGCTGCCGGCGATGCCCTCGGTCGCCGAGACGAGCACGACGCCGAGCGAGAAGAAGCTCGTCAGCACGATGGCCACCGCCGTGTCGCGAGGCTGCCCGCGGCGCGCGATGAGCGCGAGCACGACGGCGGCGACGAGCGCGGCACCGATCGCCCCCGGCAGCAGGCCGGCGGCGCCGCCGAGCACGGCGCCGATCGCGAGCCCGGGGAAGACGGCGTGCGTGAGCCCGTCGGCCGAGAACTCGAGCCGCCGCAGGTGCACGAGCACGCCGACGGTGCCGGCCGCGACCGCGAGCGCGAGCAGGAGCAGCAGCGGCCGCGCCATGAACGGCACGGCGAACGGCGTGAACGGGTCGAGCAGCGCCGCGATCGCGGGCGCCCTCATCGGGCGTCGCGGCGGTCGAGCCCGTCCTCGGCCTGCAGCAGGTGCTGGTGGCGCTGGGCGTGCTCCGCCTCGTGGTGCTCGGTGGTGGCGAGCGTGTGCCCGTCGATCTCCATGACGTGCGACGCGAACGCGGCCTCGACGCGCTCGAGCGTCAGGACGCATCCGGTCTCGTCGAACGCGATCTGCCGCTGGTTGACGAGCAGCGTGCGGTCGCACACGGCGCGCGCGAGGTCGAGGTCGTGCGTGGTGATGACGAGCGCGACGCCGCGCGCCTTGAGCGCGCGGACGGTGTCGAGCAGCGCCTCGCGCGAGCCCTGGTCGAGCCCGTTGAACGGCTCGTCGAGCAGCAGCAGGCGCGGCTCGCTCGCGAGCGCACGGGCGAGGAGGCCGCGCTGGCGCTGCCCGCCGCTGAGGTCGCCGAAGCGGGTGCGGCGCTGGGCGCTCAGCCCGACGGCCTCGAGCGCGTCGGCGACGATGCGCCGGTCGGCGCCGCCCGGCCACCGCAGCCCGAGGCGCGGCGTGCGGCCCATCGAGACGACCTGCTCGAGCGTCACCGGGAAGGCAGGATCGATCTCGCTCGACTGCGGCAGCGAGCCGATCTCGCCACGGCCCGTTGGCACGCGGAAGACCCGCGCGTCGTGCTCGGCGAGGCCGAGGAGCCCGGCGAGCAGCGTCGACTTGCCGGCGCCGTTCGGGCCGATGAGGGCGACCGCCTCGCCGGGCAGCACCTCGAAGCTGACGTCGGTGAGCACCGGTGCGGCGCCGTAGCCGAAGGCGGCGTCCGCGATCTCGACGACCGCGCCGGTGCTCGTGCTCATGACAGCGATCCTGGCACCGGCAGCGGCTCGGCGCCCCATCCGGTGACGAGCGCCGTCGTGTTGTGGATCTGCGAACCGATGTAGGTGCCGGTCGGCGAGCCCTCCGTGCCCAGCGCGTCGGCGGCGAGCGCGTCCTCGCCCTGGCGCAGCTCGACGCCCGCCTCCCGCGCGATCGTCGCGGCGAGCTGGGGGTCGATCGCGTTCTCGCTGAACACCACGGGCGCCCCGCTCGCGCGGATCTCGGCGACGAGCTCGTCGATGTGCGCCGCGCTCGCGTCGGCGCTGTCGTCGAGGCTCGGCAGCACCGTGCCGACCACCTGCACGTCGAACGCGCGCTCGAGGTAGCCGAAGGTGTCGTGCGTCGTGACGACGAGGCGATCCTCGACCGGCACCTGCTCGATCGACGCGCGCATCCAGGTCTCTAGCTCCGCGAGCTCCGCGAGGTAGGCATCCGCGGACGCGGTGATGTCGGCCTCCGGGTCGGCCGCGATCACGGCGTCGCGCACGGCCTCGGCCTGCACGATCGCGTTCGCCGGGTCGGTCCAGACGTGCGGGTCGAAGGCACCGTGGTCGTGGCCCTCGTGACCCTCCTCCTCGGCGTGCTCGGCGTGCTCCTCCGCCGTCTCCCCCTCGTGGCCCTCCTCCTCGTGCGCCGCGTGCTCCTCCGCCGTCTCGCCCTCGTGCGACTCCTCGGCGTGGTCGTGGCCCTCGTGCGGGTCGTCCTCGGCGGCGAGCAGCTCGATCCCCTCGGAGGTGTCGACCATCGTGCCGGCGAAGCCCGACGCCTCGACGGTGCTGTCGAGCCAGGTCTCGAGGCCCGCGCCGCTGATGACGAGCAGGTCGGCGCTCGCGAGCGCCGACAGCGCGGCGGGGCCGGGGTCGAACGCATGGGCCGAGCTGCCGGGCTCGAGCAGGCTCGTCACCGTCGCGGCGTCGCCGACGACCTCGCGGGTGATGTCGGCGAGCTGCGTCGTCGTGGCGACGATCTCGAGGCCGTCGTCGGTCGGGCCCTGGCCGGCCGCGCTGCCCGCGCATCCGGTCAGTGCCAGGGCCATCGCGCCGATCGCGCCGACCGCAGGGAGGTTCCGCATGGTGTCCTTGTCCAGCACGGCGCCCTGCCGTGCCCGTCCACGCTACGTGCAGTTGAGAACGATTGTCAATCGCGCGCACTCGCAACACGCTCGAAACCAGCCGGGTCTAGGCTTCCCGCCATGGAGCGCACCACCGGCACATCGCAGTCCGCCATCATCGCTGCCCTCGAGGCGAAGCCCTCGATCGATCCGGCGCCCGAGCTCGAGCGGCGCATCGGCTTCCTCGTCGACTACCTCGCCGCCACCGGCGCGAAGGGGTTCGTGCTCGGCATCTCCGGCGGCCAGGACTCGACGCTCGCGGGGCGCATCGCGCAGCTCGCGGTCGAGCGACGGCGCGCGGCGGGCGAGGACGCCTCGTTCGTGGCGGTGCGCCTGCCCTACGGCGTGCAGCATGACGAGGAGGACGCCCAGCTCGCGCTCGACTTCATCAAGGCCGACCGCGAGGTCGTCGTCGACGTGAAGCCCGGTGTCGACGAGCTCGAGCGCGAGGTCGAGGCGGCGATCGGCGAGGTCGTCGACTACCACAAGGGCAACGTCAAGGCGCGGGCGCGGATGGTCGTGCAGTACGCCATCGCGGGACAGCTCGGCATGCTCGTGCTCGGCACGGACCACGCCGCGGAGGCGGTGACGGGCTTCTTCACGAAGTACGGCGACGGCGGTGCCGACGTGCTGCCGCTCTCGGGGCTGACGAAGAGCCAGGGCAAGGAGCTGCTGCGGGAGCTCGAGGCGCCGGACCGGCTGTGGCAGAAGGAGCCGACCGCCGACCTGCTCGACGGCAAGCCCGGGCAGGCCGACGAGCACGAGCTCGGGGTCAGCTACGAGCAGATCGACGCGTTCCTGCGCGGCGAGGACGTGGCCGACGACGTCGCCGCCGAGATCGTCACGAAGTACGACCGCACGGAGCACAAGCGGCGGATGCCGGTGGCGCCGAGCGACGACTGGTGGCGCGCGCGGGCGGCCGAGTAGCGCGCGGGTCTCGGCCCGCTCGTCCACACGCTCGTCGAGTAGCACGCCGAAGGCGCGCGTATCGAGACGACTTGCCTCGCCGAGCAGCGTGATCTCGATACGCGGCCGGCTCCGCCGGCTGCTACTCGATCAGCGGGAGACGCTCGTCGAGTAGCACGCCGAAGGCGCGCGTATCGAGACGAACCTCCGGCGCGAGCAGCGTGATCTCGATACGCGGCCGGCTTCGCCGGCTGCTACTCGATCAGCGGGAGACGCTCGTCGAGTAGCACGCCGGAGGCGCGCACATCGAGACGAACCTCCAGCGCGAGCAGCATGATCTCGATACGCGGCCGGCTCCGCCGGCTGCTACTCGATCAGCAAGGTGGGCTCAGTCGAGCAGCAGCGCCGGCTCCTCCAGGATCGACGCGACGTCGGCCACGAAGCGGCTGATCACGTCGCCGTCGATCGCGCGGTGGTCGAACGAGCCGCCCACGGTGGTCACCCAGCGAGGCCGCACCTCGCCGTCGACGACCCACGGCTTCTGCCGGATCGTGCCGAGCGCGATGATCCCCGTCTCGCCCGGGTTGAGGATCGGCGTGCCCGTGTCCATCCCGAAGACGCCGATGTTCGTGATCGTGAACGTGCCGTGCTGCATGTCGCCGGGCTGCGTCCTGCCCTCGCGAGCGGTCGCGGTGAGCTGCTGCAGCGCCTTCGCGAGCTCGAGCAGCGACATCTGCTGCGCGTCCTTCACGTTCGGCACGAGCAGGCCGCGCGGCGTGGCCGCGGCGATGCCGAGGTTGACGTAGTGGTGCACGACGAGCTCGTCGCCGGTGAAGGTCGAGTTCACCTGCGGCGACCGGCGGATGGCCCACAGGATCGCCTTCGCCATGATGAGCAGCGGCGAGACCTTCACGTCGGCGAAGTCGGCCGACGCCTTGAGCCGCTGGACGAACTCCATGGTCCGCGTCGCGTCGACGTCGGTGAAGACCGACACGTGCGGCGCCGTGAACGCGGAGTCGACCATGCCCTGCGCGATCACCTTGCGCACGCCCTTGACCGGGATGCGCTCCTCGCGGCCGCCCGACCACTGGGGCGTCTCGAGGTTGCGGAACACGCTCGCCTGCTTGGCCGACTGCACGACGTCGTCGCGCGTGACCTCGCCGGCGAGGCCGGTGCCGGCAACGAGCGAGAGGTCGACGCCGAGGTCCTTCGCGAGCTTGCGGATCGGCGGCTTCGCGATCACCGGCGACGCGGATGCCGCGGGCACGGAGGCCGGCGGGGCCGGCCGCGCCGAGACGACGGCCGGCGGCACGTCGCGCACCGTGTGGGGCTTGCGGCGGCGGGTCTCCGCACCGCCTCGCACGCCGTAGCCGACGAGCACGGCGCCGCCGTCCTCGTCGCGGTCGACGGTCTGCTGCGTGTCGAGGGTCGTCTCGACCGCGTCCGCGTCGCCGCCGGAGACGCGGATGATCGGCGTGCCGACCTCGACCGTCTGGCCCTCCTCCACGAGCAGCGCCTCGACGGTGCCGTCGAACGGGCTCGGCAGCTCGACGAGCGACTTCGCGGTCTCGACCTCGAGCAGCACGTCGTTGACGTGCACGGTGTCGCCGGGGTGCACCCGCCACGTGACGATCTCGGCCTCGGTGAGGCCCTCGCCCGGATCGGGCAGCCTGAACTCCTGCATCGGTCGTCCTTCGGTCGTCGTCAGTAGGCCAGCGAGCGGTCGACCGCGTCGAGCACGCGGTCGGCGTCGGGCAGGTAGATGTCTTCGAGCTGCGCCGGCGGGAAGGGGGTGTCGAACCCCGACACCCGCAGCACGGGCGCCTCGAGCGAGTAGAAGGCGCGCTCGGCGATGGTCGCGGCGATCTCGGAGCCGACCGACACGTGGCCGGGCGCCTCCTGCGCGACGATCACGCGACCGGTGCGCTGCGCCGACTCGACGAGCGGCGCCCAGTCGATCGGCGACAGCGAGCGCAGGTCGACGACCTCGCACGACGTGCCCTCGCCCTCCGCGATGAGCGCCGCCTGCAGCAGCACGTGCACCATCGCGCCGTGGCCGATGAGCGTCACGTCGCTGCCAGGCTTCGCCACGACCGCCTGGTGCAGGCGGGCAACGGGCGCGGGCAGCACCTCGCCCTTCGACCAGTACTTCGACTTCGGCTCGAGGAAGATCACCGGGTCGTCGCTCTCGATGGCCTGCCGCAGCATCCAGTGCGCGTCGTTCGCGGTCGACGGGCTCACCACGCGGAGGCCGGCCGTGTGCGCGAAGTACGCCTCCGGGCTCTCCTGGTGATGCTCGACGGCGCCGATGTGGCCGCCGTAGGGGATGCGGATGACGATCGGCATCGACACGCGGCCGCGGTGGCGGGCCGTCATCTTCGCCAGCTGCGAGACGATCTGGTCGAACCCGGGGTAGACGAAGCCGTCGAACTGGATCTCGATGACCGGCCGGTAGCCGCGCATCGCGAGCCCGATCGCGGTGCCGATGATGCCGGACTCGGCGAGCGGGGTGTCGAGCACCCGGTGCTCGCCGAACTCGGCGTGCAGCCCGTCGGTGATGCGGAAGACGCCGCCGAGCGGGCCGATGTCCTCGCCCATGAGCAGCACCTTGTCGTCGGCGCGCATCGCCTCGCGGAGCGCCGCGTTCAGCGCCTTCGCGATCGGCATGGTGGCGGATGCGGCGGGCTGCGCAGGTCGGGTCGGCACGACTCGTGTGGACTGCCCCGCGTGCGACTCGACGGTCATGCTGTGCCTCCGAAGCCGGCCTCGAACTCGGCGAGCGCGCGCTTCTGCTCGAGCACCAGCGGGTGCGGCTCGCTGTACACGTGGTCGAAGATGTCGTCGCTCGCGGCGGTGCCCGCGGCGAGCGTGCGTCGCCGCATGTCGGCGGCGAGCTCGGTCGCCTCCGCATCCTGCTCGGCGAGCGCAGCGTCGTCGACGCCGAGCTCCCGCAGGTGCGCGGCGAGCCGGGCGATCGGGTCGCGCCTCCGCCACGCCTCCTCCTCCTCCGAGGGGCGGTAGCGCGTGGGGTCGTCGCTCGTGGTGTGCGCGCCCATCCGGTAGGTGTCGGCCTCGACGTAGCCGGGCCGTCCCTGCCTGGCCGCGTCGAGCATCCGCCGCGTGACGGCGAAGGAGGCGAGAGGGTCGTTGCCGTCGACCCACGCGGCATCGAGGCCGAAGCCGCGCGCGCGCTCGTGCAGCGGGGTGCGGCTCTGGCGCGTGGACGGCACCGAGATGGCCCACTTGTTGTTCTGCACGAAGAAGACGATGGGCGCGTCATAGCTCGCCGCGAACACGAGGCCCTCGCTCGCATCGCCCTGGCTCGCCGCGCCGTCGCCGTAGAACGCCATCACGGCCTCGTCGCGGGACGCGTCGCCGGTGCCGCACGCGCCATCGAGGCGGATGCCCATGGCGTAGCCGGTGGAGTGGAGCGCGTGGGTGGCGATCACGAGCGAGTAGATGCGCATGCCGCGCGTCTCGAGCGGGTCCCAGCCGCCGTGCACCGCGCCGCGGAAGATGTCGATGATCTGCAGCATGTCGACGCCGCGGTGGAGCGCGATGAGGTGCTCGCGGTAGGAGGGGAAGATCGTGTCCTGCTCGCGCGACGCCCAGGCGGCGCCGACCTGCGCACCCTCCTGGCCGATCGACGGCACCCAGAGGCCGAGCTTGCCCTGCCGCTGCAGGTGGCCCGCCTCGATGTCGAACCGCCGGGTGCGCAGCATCTCGCCGTGCATCGCGAGGCGGTCGTCGGTCGAGAGCTGCGCCGCGAGCTCGCGCCACTCGGCGTTCGCGTCGGACTCGACGAGCGAGCCGTCGGCGTCGAGCAGGCGGATGGGCTCCGTCGCGGCGTCGGCCGGGGCATCGGCCCGCGTCACTGCAGCGCCTGGATCTCGACGGCGGCCGCGACGATGTGGTCATCGGCCTCGGGCTCCCCCACCGAGATGCGCACGCCGTCGGCGAAGACCTTCGCGACGATGCGGTTGGCGGCGAGGATGTCGTGGATCGCCTCCTCCTGCCCGGGCTGCGACGGCACCCAGACGAAGTTGCCGAACGGCCGCGGCACCGGCACGCCGGCGTCGACGATCCGCTGCCAGAGCGCGTCGCGCTGCGCGGCGAGCACTTCGATGCGGGCGTACGTCTCGTCGCGGTGCGCGAGCGCAGCGATCGCGGCGGCGGACGCGAGCGAGGTCTGCGACAGCGGCACGCCGCACAGGTCGGCCCCCCGCAGCACCGCCGGGTCGCCGACCGCGTAGCCGACGCGCAGGCCGGCGAGGCCGTGCGCCTTCGAGAAGGTGCGCAGCACGACGAGGTTCGCGTGCTCGCGCTGGAGCGCGATGCCGTCGATCGCGGAGTCCTGCACGAACTCGATGTAGGCCTCGTCGAGCATGACGAGCACGTCGGAGGGCACGCGCGCCAGGAAGCCGTCGAGCGCATCCGCGTCGACGATCGTCCCGGTGGGGTTGTTGGGGCTGCAGACGATCACCGCGCGGGTGCGCTCGGTGATGGCGTCGGCCATGGCGTCGAGATCGTGCGCGTGGTCGGCGTCGACCGGCACCTCGATCGGCGTCGCGCCGCCGGTGCGGACGAAGAGCGGGTAGGCGTCGAACGAGCGCCAGGCGTAGACCACCTCGTCGCCGGGGCCGGCGACGGCGTGGATGAGCTGCTGCAGCAGGGTCGCGGAGCCGTCGCCGATGAGGATGCGGCCCTCGTCGACGCCGAGCTCGGTCGCGAGCGCCGCCCTGAGCTCGGGCGCGCCGGGCCGCGGATAGCGGTTCACGCGGAGCGCCTCGCGCTGCACCGCCTCCACGACCGCGGGCAGCGGCGGGAAGGGGTTCTCGTTGCTGGAGAGCTTGTAGCCACCCTCGGGCGCCGGCCGTCCCTGCTGGTAGGGAGGCACCGCCGCGATCTCGGGTCGAAGTCGCACAGTCACCGGTTCAGGCTATTGCGCCTGCTGGCTCCGTCGGGGATATGGATGCCACAATCGGCCCATGCGCTTCCTGCTCCGCGTCGCCTTCACCGCGGTCGCCATCTGGCTCGTCACGCTCTTCGTGCCGGGCATCAGCATCGACTCGTTCGGCAGCGCCTGGTGGGAGGTCGCGCTCACGACGCTCGGCGTCGCGCTGGTCTTCGCGATCGTCAACGCGACGATCGGCAACCTCATCCGGATCGTGGCGTTCCCGCTCTACATCCTCACGATCGGGATCGTCGCGCTGTTCGTGAACGCCTTCCTGCTGATGATCGTGCACTGGCTCTCGCAGCTCGTCGGCTACGGCATCGAGGTCGAGAGCTTCTGGTGGGGGATGCTCGCGGCGGTGTGCATCGCGTTCCTCACGTGGCTCATCACGATCGTGACGCGGCCGATCTTCGGCAAGGAGCGCCCGCGGGAGCGGTGAGCCGGCCGCTCGGCGCGTGATCTCGATACGCGCGGCCTCCGGCCGTGCTACTCGATCAGCAGGTGTTGGCCATCCTCCTCGATCGGCAGGTGTCCCACACGCTCGTCGAGTAGCACGGCGACGGAGTCGCCGCGCGTATCGAGACGAATCCCCTCGCCGGGCGTGATCTCGATACGCGCGGCCTCCGGCCGTGCTACTCGATCAGCAGGTATTGGCCGTGCTACTCGATCAGCGGGTTCGGCGGACCGCGACGCTCCACCCCGCGACCCCCTCGCCGCCCTCCGTCGCCGCACCGAGCCGCTCCGCGAAGCTCCCCACGACGAAGTCGTCGGCCGGCGCCCGCGCGAGCGACTCGACGTACTCCTGCCCGTCGTGCCGCGCCGCGACCCCCGTGCCGTGGCCGCCCGCGCTCTCGAGCGCGACCGTCGTGATCCCCTGCCCGTCGCCGATGCCGTCCAGTGCCGCGACCGGGTCGCCCGCATGCGCGACGGAGAGCACGGCGACGCCCGGTGGCAGCGCGATGCCGGCGACCGGACCGCCGACGAGCATCGCCGTCTCGACGCTGAACCGCTCGGTCGCGGCGACGTTCGCGGCGGCCGCGGCGCCCTGCGAGTAGCCGAAGAGGTCGACCGGATCGTCCGGGCCGATGCCTGCGGCCTCCATCGCCTGCGCGAGCGCCGCATCCGAGCCGCGCAGCACCTGGGGCGTCGAGCCGGCGTTCTCGAGGTTCGCCGGGCCGTCGAGCCCGGTCGCGGCATCCGGCAGCCACGCCTCCGTGCCGCGCACGAAGACCTGGAATCGCCGCCCGCCGCCCGGCATGCGGTGCTCGTGGATGGTGATCTGCTCGTCCTGCGCGAGGATCACGCGCATCGCCTGCGCCGGTGAGGCGACCGGGCGCGCGGGCGGCGAGACCGGGCGCACCTCAGCGGCGCGCACCCGCTGCAGGCCGCCGCCCACGCGCACCCCGAGCCCCGCGCCCGCCGCGAGCGCCGTGAACAGCTCGTCCTGACCGATCGCCGCCTCCAACCCGGCGGCGACCGGTGCGGGGACGCGCAGCAGCCCGGCGAGCGCCTCGTCCGTCGACTCCATGGCGATCGCGAGCGCCCGTACGAAGCCGGGCGTCGCGACGAGCCGCTCACCCGCGCGATCCCAGAAGCCCGCCGCGTGCGCCATGAGCTGCTCGAGCGGCACGCCCGCCGCTCGGGCATGCGCGACGAGGGCGGCGACATGCTGCGGATGCGTGACCGCGAGCCGTGCGGCGAGCGGCACCACCACGAGCCCCGCTGCCAGCACGGTGCCGGCGCCGAGCACCAGCAGCGGCGACGAGGCCGCGACCGCGCCGATCGCGAGCGCCGGCCCTGCAGCGCCGAGGGCGTGCGCCGCCCCGCCCGCGAGCTCCTCGACGAGGCGGAGCACCGCGTCGGACGCCAGCTCGTAGGCGCGGCCGGCGAGCATGGTGTCGTCGTGCAGCCGCTCGAGCTCGACGGCGAGCGCGGCGACGGCGACGATCCGCGCGTCGAGCTCGGCGATGCACGCGCGCATGCCCGCGACGTCGACGCCGGGCGCGGCGTCGAGCCGCAGCCCTGGGGCGCCGCGGAGCGCCAGCACAGCCCGCCGGACGAGCCAGCCCGCGTCGCGCAGCCGGCCGCACGCGATGCCGGTGACGCTGGGGTCCCACGCGGTCGCCGCGCCCTTCGTCGGCGCACCGAACGATCCGCCGCCGCCGTGCACGTCGTCGGTCACGTCGACCCCTCGATCGCGAGCGCGAGCACGCGGAGCTCGCGCTCCTCCTCGGCCAGCCGGTCGTGGAGCGCGAGGCATCGTGCGTCGAACGCCGCACGTGCAGGGCCGAGCCAGGCGTCCTGCCCCCGCAGCAGCACGAGCCCTGCCGCCTCGTCGAGCAGCAGCGCCGCCCGGCTCACAGCCGCCTCCATCGCCCGCGCCTGCCCGACCGCCTTCGCGCGCGCGGCGGCCGCCACCGCATCCGTCATCGTCATCGTCATCGCACTCCCCCGAGGGCACCGTGGCACCCCGCGACGCTCGGGCACGCGGCCCGCGTGCTGCCCTGTGGAGAGATCGGCCGGGGACCAGGGCTCGGCGGCGGCGCGCGTTTGCCACAATGGGGCCGTGACCATCGACCGGGAGTTCGCCGACGCCACGCGCTTCCGCGTCTGCTTCGTCTGCACGGGCAACATCTGCCGCTCCCCGATGGCCGCCGCGGCGTTCGAGCGGCTCGCGCAGCGGCACGGCGTCGCCGAGCGACTGCTGGTCGCGAGCGCCGGCATCAGCGAGTACCACGTGGGCGAGACCGCCGACCCCCGCACGCTCGCCGTGCTCTCGGAGGCCGGCTACGAGGCCGGCGCGCACCGCGCGAAGCAGTTCAAGCCGCGCTGGCTCGACGACTTCGACCTCATCATCGCCTTCGACCGCGGGCAGGAGCGCGCGCTCCGCTCGCTCGCGCGCGGCGACGAGCAGCTCTCGAAGATCCGCCTGCTGCTGTCGTTCGACCCCGACGCCACCGGCCAGGACGTGCCGGACCCCTACTACTCGGAGGACGCCTTCTTCGGCACCGTCCTCCGCCAGATCGAGACCGCCGTCGGCAGGCTGTTCCGCCAGATCCAGCCCGCCATGCGCCCCTGAAGGAGCCCCATGCCCCTGCCCATCCAGCCCCTCTCCCCCCTCGACGGCCGCTACCAGCGACAGACGTCGGCGCTCGCCGAGCACCTGTCGGAGGCCGGCCTCAACCGTGCGCGCGTGCACGTCGAGGTCGAGTGGCTGCTGTGGGTCGCCGAGCACCGGCTCTTCGGCGCGACGCCCGTCGAGCCGGGTGACGCGGAGGCGCTGCGCGCGTGGGCGGCCGGCTTCGGGCAGGCCGAGATCGACTGGCTCGCCGAGAAGGAGGCGGTCACCCGCCACGACGTGAAGGCGGTCGAGTACCTCGTGCGCGACCGGCTCGCGCAGCAGGGCCTCGAGCGCCTCTCCGAGGCGGTGCACATCGCCTGCACGAGCGAGGACATCAACAACCTCTCGTACGCGCTCACCATCCGCGCCGCGGTGCAGGACGTGTGGATGCCGGCGTTCCGCGCCGTCGTCGACCGGCTGCGCGAGCTCGCGCTCGAGCAGCGCGACCGCCCGATGCTCTCGCTCACGCACGGCCAGCCGGCGACGCCGACCACCCTCGGCAAGGAGCTCGCGGTCGTCGCCTGGCGCCTCGAGCGGCAGGCGGCGCGCATCGAGGGCGTCGAGGTGCTCGGCAAGTTCGCCGGCGCGACCGGCACCTTCTCGGCCCACGTGGTCGCCGAGCCCGGCGCCGACTGGCCGGCCACCGCGTCCGCCTTCGTGGAGCACCTCGGGCTCACCTGGAACCCGCTCACCACCCAGATCGAGTCGCACGACTGGCAGGCGGAGCTGTTCGGCGCGATCTCGCACGCCGGCCGCATCCTGCACAACCTCGCGACCGACGTGTGGACGTACATCATGCTCGGCACGTTCACGCAGATCCCCGTCGCGGGCGCGACCGGCTCGTCGACGATGCCGCACAAGATCAACCCCATCCGCTTCGAGAACGCCGAGGCGAACCTCGAGCTCGCGTCGGCGCTGCTCGACTCGCTCTCCGCCACCCTCGTGACGAGCCGCCTCCAGCGCGACCTGACCGACTCGTCGACGCAGCGCAACATCGGCGTCGCGCTCGGCCACTCGCTGCTCGCGCTCGACAACCTGAAGCGCGGGCTGAGCGAGATCGCGGTGTCGGACGCATCGCTCGACGCCGCGCTCGACGGCAACTGGGAGGTGCTCGCCGAGGCCATCCAGACGGTCATCCGCGCCGAGGTGCTCGCGGGCAGCTCGTCGATCGACGACCCCTACGCGCAGCTCAAGGAGCTGACGCGCGGGCAGCGCGTCGGGCAGGCCGAGCTGATCGCGTTCGTCGACGGCCTCGACATCTCGGATGCGGCCAAGGAGCGCCTGCGCAGCCTCACGCCCGCCACCTACACGGGCGTCGCCGGCGAGCTGGTCGACCGCCTGCCGTAGGAGCCGCCAAGGCGCGCGTGCCAGGCTGGTCGCATGCGAGCGACGATCCTGCACGCCCCCGGCGACATCCGTGTCGAGGAGTGGGCTGACCCGACCATCGAGCAGCCGACCGACGCGATCGTGCGGGTCGTGGCCGGGTGCGTGTGCGGCTCCGACCTGTGGTCGTACCGCGGCGTCAACGAGGTGCTCGAGCCGCGCACGGTCGGCCACGAGGCGATCGGCGTCGTCGAGGCGGTCGGCGCGGGCGTCGGCCGGGTGCGGGTCGGCGACTTCGTCATCGTGCCGTTCGACCACTGCTGCGGTCGCTGCGTGCACTGCCTCGCCGGGCAGACCCAGGGCTGCGCCGAGCTCGCGATGACGGCGAGCGGCCAGGCGGAGCTGACGCGCGTCACGAACGCCGACGCGACCTGCTTCGTGCTCGACGACGCCCCGTCCGCCGACCGCCACGCGGCCGTGCTCGCCCTCAGCGACGTGCTGCCCACCGGCTACCACGCCGCCGTCTCGGCCGGCGTCGGGCCGGGGATGACCGCGGTCGTCGTCGGCGACGGCGCCGTCGGGCTCTGCGGCGTGCTCTCGGCCCGCCGCCTGGGCGCCGAGCGCATCATCGCGCTCTCGCGCAACCCCGAGCGGCAGCGCATCGCCACGGTGTTCGGGGCGACCGACCTCGTGCCGGAGCGGGGCGACGACGCCGTCGAGGTCGTGGGCGAGCTCACCGGCGGCGTCGGCGCGGATGCCGTGCTCGAGTGCGTCGGCACCGAGGAGTCGATGGCGACGGCGTTCGAGGTGGCCCGGCCCGGCGCGACCGTCGGGTACGTCGGCGTCCCGCACGGCGCAGCGGTGCCGTGGCGGTCCGCGTTCCGCGGCAACATCGGCCTGCGCGGCGGCATGGCGCCGGTGGTGCGCTACCTGCCGGAGCTCGTCCCGGCGGTGCTCGCGGGCGACCTCGACGCATCCGCGGTCTTCGACCTCGAGCTGCCGCTCGACCAGGCCGCCGAGGCATACCGGGCGATGGACGAGCGCCGCTCGGTGAAGGCCCTGCTGCGACCCTGACGCCGGTGGCGATGGGCGGACGGGGAGTTCTCCCCATCGCCCTCCCCAGCCGCGGAGCCCTACCGTTGGCACATCGGTAGACGGAGGTGATGTGTCGTGGCGATGAACCTGCCCGGGGAGCTCGTCTGGGTGCTCGACATGCTCGGCTACGACTGGCCGCCGCTCGACGAGGACGAGATGCGGCGAGCCGCCAACATCATCCGCGTGTTCGGCGAGGACGTGCAGGGCACGGTCGAGGTCGCCGACTCGCGGATCAAGGACGACGTCGGCTCCGCCATGAAGGCGCAGGCCGCGCAGTCGTTCGCCGACGCGTGGGACACGAACCGCCAGCAGAACATCCAGAAGCTCGTCGACGTGCTCGACCCCGCCGCCTCCGGCATCGACCTCGCGGCCGACGCCGTGCTGGCGCTGAAGATCAAGGTGATCGCCGAGCTCGTCATCACCGCCGCGCAGATCGCCGCAGCAGCAGCGAGCGCGGTCTTCACCCTGGGCGCGAGCCTCGCGGCCAACGCCGCGATCATCGCGCTGCGCAAGAAGCTGCTCGACGTCGCGACGAACATCGCGATCGACCAGCTCGCGGCGCAGCTGCTCCCGATGATCATCGAGCCGCTCTTCAACCAGGCGGTGCCCGCCGTGATGGCGATGCTCGACTCGCCCATCGTCGAGGGCCAGGTCGGCGACGTCAGCAAGTTCGGCGCCGACCTCGATGCGCTCGACGCAGCCGCCGCCGACCTCGACCGCAACGCGAGCGACCAGGAGAGCCTCGCCGACGACTTCCTCGCGCAGCTCTCCTCCTGCCAGATCTTCACGGGGTGACGACCGATGTCGCAAGCACTCAAGACCCTCACGCGTGAGGCCATCGATGCGCTGCAGGACGTGCTGCCGCGCATCGCCCGCGGCGTCGCCGGCCAGTCGAAGCGCTCGAAGGACAAGATCCGCGAGATGGCCGAGGCCATCCGGGCGAAGGACCTCGAGCTCGCGCGCGGCGTGCGCCGGAGCGACGTCGACAACCCGACCACGATGGACGTCGACATCCGGTCCTTCAACAACCGCCGGTACGACCAGACCGAGTTCAACCGCCAGGTGAACGAGCAGGTCGACGCGCTCCAGGACCTGTCGGTCGCGGACTGGATCCGCAATCGCGGTGACTACCTCGACGGCGGACGCACGAGCGCGTCGCGACGGGCGCAGCAGGAGGCCCGGGAGCGCGCGTTCGACGACCAGGTCGAGACGCTCATGGATGCCGGCGTCGAGTACGAGGACGCCGTGCAGCAGGCGAACGACTGGCTCTCGACCCAGGCTGCGACGCACCGGCTCGACGGCATCGCCGGCGGTGACCTCACCGACATCCCCGGGGTGGGCGACGCGGGCGTCAACTCGTCGCTCGGCTCGCAGTGGCGGCACCGCGTGAGCGCGCTCGACACGGCGGTCGCCGACTTCGTCGCGAACAACCCCGGTGTCGACCTCTCCGAGGTCTTCATGAACATCCGCTTCCGCTAGCTCGTCGATAGGGTCGCTGCATGATCGAGATCCCGGACTTCGTCCCGCACGCTCCCGTGCCCGCCGACCTGATCGACGCGTACCGCGACCGCGTCCCGGAGGACCTGGTCGAGATCTGGGAGCAGTACGGGTTCGGCACGTTCGGCGAGGGATTCGTGCGGGTCATCGACCCGCGCGCGTACGAGGCGGGCATCGGCGACGTCCTCGGCAAGGTCACGGGGCAGCGCATCGCCATCCCGATCATGGTGACCGGGTTCGCCGACGTCATCACCTGGGATCCGGGCGACGGCGTGACGGGCATCAAGTACCGCGTGGAGGACACCACCGGCCTCGGCTCGAAGGTGTCGACGTTCGTGAAGCTCACGGTCGGCGGCGGCGCGAAGCACCTGGAGCGGAAGTTCGACTGGGGGCTCTTCCCGCAGGCCGTGGCGAAGCACGGCGCCCTCGCCTTCGACGAGTCGTTCGTGTTCGTGCCGCTGCTGTCGCTCGGCGGGCCCAAGGACGTCGAGCACCTCCAGCCCCGCAAGACCATCGAGGCGATCCGCACGATGGTGGAGTTCCAGGGCGTCGTCGAGCACTGACGGCATGGGCGAGCGCAGGTTCCTGACCGTCACGCTGCAGCGCGGCCCGGCGCTCGTGACGGTGCGCCGCGAGGTCGACGGCGCGCGCATCGAGGCTCGAGGGGTCGCGGGCGTCCGGACGCGGCTCGAGGCGACGATCGACGCGTTCGCGGCGCAGCGCGGTTCGTGGGCCGACGGCTTCGCGGTCGATGGCCCCTGGTGCGCGCTGACCCTGCGATCCACCGACGACGGCTTCGCGGTGCAGAGCCCCCGGTTCGTCGACGATCCGCACGAGCTCCGCACCGACGACCTGTCGATCGCCCTCACGATCGCCGACGGGTGGGAGCGGGTGCGCCGGAGGGCGGACGTCGAACCGCGCCCTGTGCGCTTCGACGACACGATGCTCGCGGTCAGGGGCTGGGAGCAGCACTCGATGCTCACGATGACGAGGGTCGAGACCGCCGACCCGGGCGACTCGGGCTGGCTCATCGAGCCGCACGAGTCGGAGCCGGGCGCGTGGGACGCCGCTGATCGGGAGCGGCTGCAGGCATGGATGGTCCAGTCGCTGCGCCCCGCCGTCATCCGTGCCGCCGTGCTGCCGCCGGGGCTGGCCGCGGTGGTCCAGGACGATGACATCCGCGTGATCGTGCGCGAGGCCGACCGCGCGGTGCACGCCCACGGCCTGCTCTGACGGCGCCCGGCCCGCCCGGCACGCCCAAGACGCGACACGGCCCGCCCCGGTGGAACCGGAGCGGGCCGCGCGCAGGGGGCCTAGAAGACGGCGGGCGTCCGCACCGGCTCGGACGCGAGCGACGTGCGCGCCTCCGAGATCGGCGTGAGGCCTGCCTCGATGCGCGCGCCGAGCCCGGCGTCCACGCTCTTCCAGTACTGGATGGCGCGCTCGCGGATCTCCGGCACGCGCGTCTTGCCCACGTGGCCGACGATGTTCGCCACGAGGCGCTCGCGCTCCGGGTCGCTCAGCACCTCGCGCACGAGCGTGCCGGCCTGGCCGAAGTCGTCGTCCTCCGGGTGCAGCGTGACGGCCGAGCGCACGAGCTCGCCGTCGCTCTGCCAGCCGCGGTCGTCACCGGCCGCAGCGGGATCCGCCGCCGGTCCGCCGAACGAGTTGGGCGCGTAGACCGGCCGGCTCGGCGAGCGGAAGGTGTGGCGCAGCTGGCCGTCCTTGTCGTACGAGTCCACCTCGGTCGCACGGGCGCGGTTGACGGGCAGCTCGGCGTGGTTCGCGCCGACGCGGTACCGCTGCGCGTCCGCGTAGCTGAAGATGCGTGCCTGCAGCATCTTGTCGGGGCTCGCCGCGATGCCGGGCACGAAGTGCGCGGGGCTGAAGGCCGCCTGCTCGATCTCGGCGAAGTAGTTCTCGGGGTTGCGGTCGAGCGTCATCTGACCGACCTCGATGAGCGGGTAGTCGCCGTGCGGCCACACCTTCGTGAGGTCGAACGGGTTGAAGCGGTACGACACCGCGTCCTCGTAGGGCATGACCTGCACCGAGAGCGTCCACGACGGGAACTCGCCGTCCTCGATCGCGCCGTAGAGGTCGCGGATGTGGTGGTCCGCGTCGCTGCCAGCGAGCTGGTCGGCCTCCGCCTGCGTCAGGAAGTCGTTGCCCTGGTTCGTCTTGAAGTGGTACTTCACCCAGAAGCGCTCGCCCGCGGCGTTGATCCACTGGTAGGTGTGCGAGCCGAAGCCGTCCATGTGCCGCCACGTCTTGGGGAGGCCGCGGTCGCCCATGAGCCACGTCACCTGGTGGGCCGACTCGGGCGAGAGGGTCCAGAAGTCCCACTGCATGTCGTTGTCGCGCAGGTTCGAGCCCGGCAGCCGCTTCTGCGAGTGGATGAAGTCGGGGAACTTGATGCCGTCGCGGATGAAGAAGACGGGGGTGTTGTTGCCGACGAGGTCGTAGTTGCCCTCCGTCGTGTAGAACTTCAGCGAGAAGCCGCGCGGGTCGCGCCACGTGTCGGGGCTGCCCTGCTCGCCGGCCACGGTGGAGAAGCGTGCGAGCATCTCGGTCTCGACGCCCGGCTGGAAGAGCGCGGCCCGGGTGTACTGCGACACGTCGTGCGTCGTGACGAAGCGGCCGTAGGCGCCGCCGCCCTTGGCGTGCACCACCCGCTCCGGCACGCGCTCGCGGTTGAAGTGGGCGAGCTTCTCGACCAGGTAGTGGTCGGTCAGGGCGATCGCGCCGTCGGCGCCGACGCTCTGCGAGTGCGCGTCGCTCGCGATCGGCGTGCCGACGCTGTTCGTGGTGGGAGTCGTCATGCTTCCTCTTCCTGTCATCCTCGGTGTGTCCGCTGGGGGTCTGTGGGCACGGCGCGGCTGCGCCGTGCTCGGCGTTGGGCGGGCGACGCTGCCCGGGTGGTGTCGGTCAGGCGGGGTTCGCGCAGTCGGCGCAGAGCCCCACGAAGGTGACCTCGGCCGCCTGCACCGTGAAGCCGGCCGGCGCATCCGCGTGCATGCACGGCGCCTCGCCCACCACGCAGTCGACGTCGTCGACCCGACCGCAGCTCGCGCAGACCGCGTGGTGGTGGTTGTCGCCGACGCGCCGCTCGTAGCGCGCGGACGACCGCGCGGGCTCGAAGCGGCGCACGAGGCCGGCGGCCGTGAGGTCGCCGAGCACGTTGTGCACCGACTGCACCGACGTGTCGGCGCCAGCGTCGGCGAGCGCGCGGTGCACGTCGTCGGCATCGGCATGCGGCAGCCGGTCCAGCACCTCGAGCACCGCGAGGCGGCCCTGCGTCACGCGCAGGCCGCGTGCTCGCAGCAGCGCTGCATCCGGCTCCGTCATGCCCTCACCGTAGCGCTTATCGTGAACGATTCAAAAGAATCCTCGACGCTGGCGTGTCGACCGGCCGCGCGGCGAGAGCCTCGGCGCGATCAGTCGTCGGTGGTGACGGGGCGGCCGGAGTCGTCGCGGCCCCACTCCGACCAGGAGCCGTCGTAGACGGTCGCCTCCCGGCCGGTGATCGTCGCCGCGAGCGCGAGGACCGCCGCCGTCACGCCGGAGCCGCAGCTCGCGATGATCGGTCGCTCCGCCGCCGCCGATCGGAGGCGCTCCGCCAGCGCCTCGACGGGGAGCATGCGGCCGTCGGGCGCGATCGAGGCGTAGTGCAGCGAGTCCGCGCCCGGCATGTGCCCGGCGCGCACGCCCTCGCGCGGGTCGGGCTCGGCGCCGCTGAACCGGCTCGGCGAGCGGGCGTCGAGCACGGCCGCGTCGCCGCTCGCGAGCGCTGCTGCGGTGAGGTCGGCGTCGACGAAGGCGCTCGCGTCCCACGCGACCGTCAGGTCGCTCGGGCGGCCGAGGCTCGCGAGGACCGGGGCGGTCGGGTGCCCGGCCTCCGTCCAGGCCGGCAGCCCGCCGTCGAGCACGGCGGCATCGACCCCCGCGGCGCGCAGCATCCACCACGCGCGGGCGCTCGAGAAGAGGCCGGCCGCGTCGTAGGCGACGACCCGGTCGCCGGCGCGGATGCCGAGCCCGCGCAGCGCGCGCTCGAAGTCGGCGGGCGCCAGCATGTCGTGCACGCCGACCGGTCCGAGCCCATCCGCCTCGTCGTGCCGCGACATCGCGCCGTCGATGTCGAAGCGCACGGCACCGGGGATGCCGTCGTCGGGCAGCGGGTCGCCGGAGCCGGGCGGCGCCATGCTGGCGTCCACGACGACGAGGTCGTCGTCGTGGAGGTGGTCGGCCAGCCAGTCGACGGTGACGAGATCGCGCATGCCACCATCGTGCCAGCGGGCCCGCGCGCCGCGGCGCGCTACGGCTTCTTCTTGTCCTTCTTCTCGTCGACGATGCCGCCCAGCAGCCCGCCGATCGCGCCGCCCAGCGCCCCGCCTGCCGGTCCCCCGATGATGGCGCCGATGCCCGCGCCGATGCCCGCGAGGCTCGAGCCGTAGCTCACCCTCGCGATCGTCACCGTCGTCGAGCCGTCGTCGCCAGGAGCGACCTCGAACGAGCCGACGCCGGCCGACGCGACGATCAGCGCGACGGGGCTCGCGGTGCCGCTCGCCGCCATCCGGTCGTACATGCCGCGCGACTCGAAGAACGCGCGCTGCGCATCGCCCTTGCCCTCGCCCGCCTCGTAGCCGATCCGGTACAGTTCGAGCAGCGTCCTGGCCTCCTCGCCGGTGATGAGCTCGGCGACCTGCAGCCGATCGAGGATCGCCTCGTGGTCGCTCACCACGTCGCCCTTCGAGGCCTCCATGACCCGCCGCGCCTCCGCTCGGGTGGCATGCATGAGCCCGGCGATGTCGAGACCCACGGTGGCCGGTTGCTCCATCTTCATGATGCGCCTCCTGGTCGAGCCGCTCGCGATGGAGGACCCAGGACGAAGGGCTCAGTCGTTGGATGCGCTCAGTGAAGCACCGGGCATGCGGCCCCACCAGGGGCGAGTCGGGGCGGCGACCCGGCGCCCGTCGTCACTGCTCGTCGGGGAAGGCTGTGATGACCTGTCCGGAGTCGATGCCGACGCCCACCGTCACCATCCACGACCGCTCCACCGAGCCGCCGTCGACGTACTCGACCAGCACGTCGTAGTTCGCGATGTCGTCGCGGTAGGGCTCGACGCGCGTCGGCTGCTCGAGCGCGAGATCGATCGCGAACCACGCGACGTCCTCCCAGCCCGCGCCGACGAGCCCGCCGAGCTCGCCGAAGTCGCCGGTGTGGCCGTCGGCGATGTGCCGCCAGCCCGCGCCGTCGGCATTCCCGCACGTGAGCGTGGCGTCGCCCGCGGCCACGCCGAGCTCGGGTGCCGCCGCGCGGTCGAAGGTCGCGAGCGCATCACGCCCCGCTCGGCCGTCGCAGACCTCGGTGCCGCCGACGTCGTCCGCGATGGGGTCGAGCCACCGGCCCGCGGCCGTGAGGTGCGGGCCCGTCGGCGCGGATGCCTCGCTCGGCCGGGATGCGGTCGGCGCGGGCTCCGCCGACCGGTCGGGCAGCAGCTGGGGCGAGCATCCGGCGAGCGCGGCCACGACGAGCACGCCGAGCAGCGCCCGACGACTCACGGCTCGAAGCCCTCGCGCTTGTCGAGATCGGCCGCGGACCGGCCCTTGGGCTTGATCGCGAGCATGAGCGTCGCGGTGAGCAGCAGCGTGAAGATGAACGCGATGCCGAACGCGACGAGCGCGAGCACGACGTCGCGCACCGACAGGAGCACGACGAGGCCCACGAAGACGCCGGCCACGGCCGCGAAGGCGAGGTACTCGAACGGCTTGAGCTGCTGACGCCGGGTGGGCTGGACGGGGCCGTCGGTGCGGCGGTGATCCTGGCCGTCGGGTCGGTGGTGGTCGGTCATGCCTGGCTCCGCTCGCTCGCTGTGGTGCGCGCCGGGCGTGCGGAGGCCGCCGCGAGCGCGTGGTAGACCCCGACGATGACGGCGTAGGCGCCGAGCAGGCCGGTGAGGGTGACGGCGTCGCGCACGAACAGGAAGACGACGCCGAGCAGGAGGGTGAGGACCGCGACCGCGCGCCAGTCGCGCGCGAGCCGCACGGTGCGCGGCTCGCGCTCGGCGCGCATCCGCCACCAGCCGAGCAGCTCGATCGCGCCGGCGCCGATGCCCCAGGCCGCGACCGTCAGGGCCAGCGTCAGCTCGCTCGCGGCCAGCAGCGCCAGCAGCGCGACGACGGCGAGCAGGGCGCTCCAGATCGCGGCGTGCGCGGGCCAGCGCCCGGCCTCGGCAGGCACGAGGCCGCGGCCGAGCCAGAGGGCCGCCGCGGTGCCCGCGAGCAGCACGACGAGCGCGATGAGCCCGACGAGCGGCGAGTGCAGCTGGATGAACGGCAGCGGCAGGCCCACGGCGAGTGCGGGGACGGCGCGCATCGCAGGGAGGTGCCAGGGGTGCCATCCCTGCGAGGGGCTCGGCGTGGCGGTCACGGCTCTCCTCACAGTTCCCCTCCATGCTACCGCTCGGCCCTCGGCGCCCGCCCCGGCGTAGCCTGACCGCATGACGCTCGAGAGCCACCGCCCCTTCATCGAAGACCTCTACCGCGAGCTCCACGCGAGCCCCGAGCTCTCGAACCGAGAGCACCGCACCGCGGCGCGCATGGCGGAGCTGCTCCGCGAGGCGGGCCTCGAGGTGCACGAGCAGGTGGGCGACTCCACCGGCGTCGTCGGCGTGCTGCGCCGAGGCGACGGACCGACGGTGCTGCTGCGCGCCGACATGGACGGGCTCCCCGTCACCGAGGTCGAGCAGGTGCCGTACCGCTCGAGCGCGACCGACGAGTTCGAGGGCCAGCGCACGGGCGTCATGCACGCGTGCGGGCACGACACCCACATGGCGGCGCTCCAGGGTGCGCTGCGGATCCTGGCGGAGCAGGACGACTGGTCGGGCACGATCCTCGCGGTCTTCCAGCCCGCCGAGGAGATGATGGTGGGTGCGCTCGGCATGCAGCAGGCGCTGCGCGAGCGCTTCCCGGACGGCATCGACGTGGCGCTCGGCCAGCACGTCATGCCGGCGGCCGCCGACGAAGTGCGCAGCGCCGCGGGACCGGTGATGGCTGCGAGCGACCACCTCATCGTCACCGTGCACGGTCGCGGCGGTCATGGCTCACAGCCCGAGAAGACCATCGACCCGATCGTGCTCGCGGCGAGCATGGTGGTGCGGCTGCAGACGATCGTCTCGCGCGAGGTCGCGCCCTCCGACCGCGCCGTCGTCTCGATCGGCACGTTCCACGCCGGTACGAAGCAGAACATCATCCCGGAATCCGCGCGGTTCGAGGTGAACGTGCGGTCGTTCGAGGAGCCGGTGCGGCGGCGCGTGCTCGCCGCGATCGAGCGGATCGTGCAGGGCGAGTGCCAGGTCGCGGGCGCGCCGCCGGCCACGATCGTGCGCGGCGACATCGCGCCGCTGACCGTGAACGACGACGAGGCGGCCGCGACGGTGGGCGCGGCGTTCGACGCCGTCTTCGGCGACCGGCACGCCGTACAGCAGCCGCTGCTCGGCTCCGAGGACTTCAGCTACCTGCCGGAGACGTGGGGCGCGCCCTACGTCTACTGGATGTACGGCGGCTTCGACCCCGAGCTCGTCCGGGTGGCGCGCGAGCGCGGCACCTTCGACATCGACGTGCCCTCGAACCACTCCCCCGACTTCATCCCCGTGCTGCAGCCCACGCTCGACACCGCGACGACGGCGATGGTGACGGCCGCGCGCGCGTTCCTCGCCTGACCCGCGGTCGCGGGCGCGCCCGCATGACACGCGCTGCTGTCGCTGACGCCGACGGGAATATCTGACATCAGACGGGACGTTGGACCCGGCGGCGCCGCAGGTGTGCGCCACGACTCTCTACGTCCTCGAGGAGCATCATGTCTGCACGTCCCCAGATCGGCATCATCGTCGGCAGCACCCGTCCCGTCCGCGTCGGCCGCCCGGTCGCCGACGAGATCGCGACGCTGATCGAGACCGCCGGTGGCGACGTCGTCATGCTCGACCTCGCCGAGATCCGCCTGCCGCTGCTCGACGAGGCGCTGCCGCCCGCCTCCGGCGTGCGCACCCAGCCGCACTCGCTCGCGTGGGCCGAGCAGATCGCCGCCCTCGACGGCGTCGTCTTCGTCACCCCCGACTACAACAGCGGCTACCCGGCAGCGCTCAAGAACGCGATCGACTACCTGAAGGCGGAGTGGAGCGCGC
The DNA here is from genome assembly GCF_054060915.1 of Agrococcus sp. UYP33. Classification (NCBI taxonomy): domain Bacteria; kingdom Bacillati; phylum Actinomycetota; class Actinomycetes; order Micrococcales; family Microbacteriaceae; genus Agrococcus; species Agrococcus sp. UYP33. The sequence continues at coordinate 1,119,577 of NZ_JBSSDR010000001.1, read as the reverse complement.
TCCCCGCCGTCGTCGTCTCCTACGGCTGGTCGGGCGGCGCCTCGGCGGCGGCGCAGCTCAGCGCCGTGCTGCGCTACATCGGCCTCGACCTGCAGGGCGAGGGCGTGCAGATGGCGTTCCAGCCGACCGACTTCGACGCGGCGATGCGCATGACGGACGCTGCCGCGTTCGTCGGCCGCTCGGCCGAGCAGCTCCGCGCCGCCGTCGAGCAGCTCGTCGAGGTCTCGGCGCAGGCGGAGCGCGCCGCGGCCTGATCCGGTGCACGGGCGGATGCGCGGCCGGCTGTCGGATCCGCCCGTCGCTGCATCCAGCCGCATCGCCGCGTCGCCCGCCGCGGCCGCAGGTGTGCCTAGGCTGGGGACATGATCGCCGTCATCCTCTCGTTCTCCGACGACCCCGCCCGCCTCGAGCTGCGCCCGCGCCACCGCGAGCTGCTCGGCGAGATGCACGAGCAGGGGCTGCTCGTCGCCGCCGGCCCCTTCGCCGACCAGTCGGGAGCGCTGCTGCTGTTCGCGACGGACGACGTCGCCGAGGTGAAGACGGCACTGGCCAGAGACCCGTACTATGGCGCGCCGGGCGTGCAGATCGTCACGATCCAGCCCTGGAGCGTGGTGACCGGCTCGGTCTGAACCCTCCCGCGGGCGCCAGCGGCAGGCTGCGCGCTCAGCGACGCACGCCCAGCCGCGAGAGCACCCGATCGGCGAGTGGCTTCCCGCCGGTCTGGCAGGTCGCGCAGTACTCGAAGGTGCTGTCGGCGTAGATCACCTGCCGCACGGTGTCGCCGCACACCGGGCACGCCTCGCCCTTCCGGCCGTGCACGCGCATGCCCTGCCGCTTCTCGCTCTTGAGCGAGGATGCCGTGACGCCGTGCGCGCGCTCGACCGCGTCGCCCAGCACCTGCTGCAGCGAGGCGTACAGCCGGTGCACGTCGTCGGGCGGCATCGACGCCGGATGGAAGGGCGACATCCGCGCCGCGTGCAGGATCTCGTCGGAGTAGGCGTTGCCGATGCCGGCGATGCGCTGCTGATCCCGCAGCACGCCCTTGATCTGCGCGCGGCCCGCGTGCGCGAGGATCTGCGCGAACCGCTCCTCGCTGAACGACGCGTCGAGCGGCTCGGGGCCGAGCGTCGCGATGCTGAGCACCTGGTCGGGATGCGCCACGACGTGGATCGCGAGCCGCTTCTGCGTCGCCTGCTCGGTGACGTCGAAGCCGTCGCCGCCGACCCCGTCGTCGCCCTCCGGTCGCTCGAGCACGACGCGCGCGGCGAGCGGTCCCCGACCGCGCCCGGTCGTCGGCTTCGGCGCCTCCGCGCGCCACCGGATCCACCCCGACCGGGCGAGGTGCAGCACGAGGTGCAGGCGACGCGGCTCCTCGTCGCGCTCGACGTCGATCACGAGGTGCTTGCCGCGCCGGCCGGTGCCGGTGATCACCGCGTGCTCGAGCGCGTCGACCGGCGGGTCGAACGTCTTGAGCGCGGCGACCTCGGCGATCTCGACGCGCCGGATCGTGCGGCCGATCAGGCGCTCGCTCAGATCGGCCGCCAGCGCCTCCACCTCTGGCAGCTCCGGCATGCCGTCATCCTGCCGGATGGCGCCGACATCCGCACGCGGCGGGCGACGAGTGGCGCGTCAGTCGCCCTTGAGGCGCAGCAGGCGAGCCTGGCCCTCTTCGCGCATGTCGACGATCTCGCCGCGCGCGGTGACGAAGTCGGTGAACGATCGGTGACCGAGCGACTTCTCGTTGAACACCGGGTCCATCCGCTTCATCTGCTCCTTGACGACGTTCGCGTGCAGCCACTCGTCGTCGTTCTTCTGGTGCAGGATGCGCATCGCCCGCTCGAGCAGGCCGATCGCGGCGTCGCCGCGCTGCGCGGTGGTCATGGCGACCTCGTCGGTCTCGGCCGCGACCGAGGCGCTCGACGCGCGCCGGCTGCGGCGACCCCGCGTGGGCTGCTGCTGGGCGGCCACCACCTCGGCCTCCGCGACGATCGCCTCGGCCTCGGCGGAGGTGGGCTCGGGGGCGTCGGGCTCGGGCTCGGGCTCGTCGATCTGCACGGGCTCGATGCCGGGCAGCGCGTCGTAGTCGGCGAACTCGTCGCACGCGGCCGCGAGCGACTTGGAGGTGCTGCCGGCCACGCCGATGCCCACCATGAAGCGACCGAGGCGCTTCGTGCGCTGCGCGAGGGCGATGTAGTCGCTGTCACCGGCGACCACGACGACGTGCGTGATGTTGTCGAGCCGGAACAGGTCCTCGACCACGTCGATCGAGAGGCGGATGTCGGCGCCGTTCTTGAGCGACCGCGTGGTCGGGAACATCTGCACGAGGTCGACGGCGCGCGCGAGCAGCTGGTCGCGGTACGCGGCGTGGGCGGGCACCGACCAGTCGGCGTACGCACGGCTCAGCACGATCGAGCCGTAGCTCGAGGCGTAGTCGATGATGGCGCCGAGGTCGACGGTCGCCTGCGAGAAGCGGGTGCGTGCCTTCGACTCGCGGCCGTCGGTCGTGAGCGTGCGGACCTTGTCCGCGTGGAAGGCGCCCCGACCGTGGATCTGGTCGTAGCGAGAGATGAGGATGTTGTCGAAGTCGATGTAGACGGCGACACGCGCCTCGGAGTCGGTGGGCATGCAGCCAGTCTGGCAGGGTCCTGCGCGGACGCCTCCCCCGCGCCGACACGCCCGGCGTCGACTGCCGCTTGCATCGGCGGCCGATCCTCGGCATCGTGGCCGGCTCGCCAACGGAAGGAGCAGCCATGCTCACCCTGACCGAGAACGCCCAGACCATCATCACCGGCATCGTCGACGGCGCGCAGGCGCCCCAGACGGGCGGCCTGAGGATCGCGCAGGACGCCGAGGGCGCCGGGCTCAACGTCACCGTCGCCGAGCTGCCGGAGGCAGACGACCAGGTCGTCGAGTCCGCCGGCGCGAAGGTCTTCCTCGACCCGTCGGCCGTCGTCGCGCTCGACGACAAGGTGCTGGACGCATCCGCGACCCCCGACGGTCGCGTCGACTTCGCGATCGGCCAGCAGGGCTGACGCAGCGCACGAGGAAGGGCCCCGGTCGCATCGACCGGGGCCCTTCGTCGTGTCAGCCCTCGACGGGCGGCGGCGCGCCGTAGGGCGTGCCGCCGAACGGCGTGCCGCCGGGCGGCATACCAGGTCCGCCGTCGCCACCCATGCCGGGCGCGATGTCGACGAACCGCGCGAGGTGGCCGTGGAACGCGACCGGGATGGTCTTCGTGGGGCCGCCGCGGTGCTTGGCCACGATGATGTCGGCCTCGCCCGGGCGGATGTCGCGGTCGTACGCGTCCTCGCGGTGCAGCAGCATCACGATGTCGGCGTCCTGCTCGATCGAGCCCGACTCGCGGAGGTCGCTGATCGCGGGCTTCTTGTCGCCGCGCTGCTCCGGGCCACGGTTGAGCTGCGAGAGCGCGATGACCGGCACCTGCAGCTCCTTCGCCAGCAGCTTGAGCGAGCGGGAGAACTCGGAGACCTCCTGCTGGCGCGACTCGACCTTCTTGCCGCTCGTCATGAGCTGCAGGTAGTCGACGACGACCATCTTGAGGCCGGCCTGCTGCTTGAGCCGCCGGCACTTCGCGCGGATCTCGACGAGCGTGAGGTTCGGGCTGTCGTCGATGTAGAGCGGCGCGTCGTTGATGCGCCCGCGCACCTGCGCGAGCGTCGTCCAGTCACGGCCCTCGATCGCACCCTTGCGCAGCTTCTGCAGCAGGATGCTCGACTCGGCCGAGAGCAGCTTCATGGCGATCTCGGTGCGCCCCATCTCGAGCGAGAAGAAGACCGACGGCATGTCGTTCTTGATCGAGCACGACCGCACGAGGTCCATCGCGAGCGTCGACTTGCCGAGGCCCGGTCGGGCGGCAACGACGATCAGCTGGCCCGGGTGCAGGCCGTTCGTGAGCTCGTCGAGCTCGCGGAAGCCGGTCGGCACGCCCGTCATCACGCCGTCGAGGCCCTTGGCGGCCTCGATCTCCTCGATCGCCGACTCGACGGCGAGGCTGAGCGGCACGTAGTCCTCGGACTGGTCCTCGCCCATCACGGAGTAGATCTCGGCCTGCGCGTGGTTGACGAGGTCGGTGACCTCGCCCTCCGAGGCGTAGCCCATCTGCACGATGCGGGTGCCCGCCTCGACGAGCCGCCGCAGCACCGCCTTCTCGGCGACGATCTCGGCGTAGTAGCCGGCGTTCGCCGCGGTCGGCACCATCGACGTCAGCGAGTGCAGGTACTGCACGCCGCCGGCGCGCGAGAGCATCGCGGTCTTGGTCAGCTCGTCGGCCACCGTGATGACGTCGGTCGGCTCGCCGCGCGAGTAGAGGGACAAGATCGCCTCGTAGACGATCTCGTGCTTCGGCTGGTAGAAGTCGTTGCCCCGGACCGTCTCGAGGCAGTCGGCGACCGCGTCCTTCGACAGCAGCATGCCGCCGATCGCGGACTGCTCGGCGAGCATGTCGTGCGGCGGGGTGCGCTCGCTGTAGCGGCTCTCGTCGAGGCCGATCTCTGCAAGGTCCGTCATGCCCATCCCCCCTGTGCGCCAGATGATGGCGCAGGCCGCCCACACCGATCGATCGAGGGAGCCTCGCACAGGCTAGGAGCGCTGAGCCGCCCCGTCGAATCGGGCTTGTGGAGAGCGCTGTGGAGAGCTGTGGACAGCTCCACGAAACGCCGAGCGCTCAGCCCCGCTTCATCCCCAAGCCTGTGCACAGATCTGTGGATTCGAACTGCGGATAAGTGAGGAAACGCGCTCTGACCGGGCATTTCCCTTTCCACATCCGGTGTGTGGAATGTGGTGTCAAGTGCACGTTGAAGGTTGTGCGACCGGGCCATCGATGGTCCGCCCAGGCGCGCGCGAGGGCAAGCGGAAGGGCCCGCATCCACAGGGGATGCGGGCCCGACAGCGGTGACGGGGAACGTCACTTCGCGGCGACCACCTTGAGGGTGATCGTGGCGACGATGTCGTCGCGGAGGCGAGCCGTCGCCTGGTGGTCGCCCACCGAGCGGATCGGCGTCGGGATCTCGATGACGCGCTTGTCGACGGAGCCATGACCGGCGGCCTGGACGGCGTCGGCGATGTCCTTCGTCTGGATGGAGCCGAAGAGACGGCCCTCGGTGCCGGCCTTGGCGGTCAGCGTGACGGGGTTCGCCTCGAGCCGGGCGCGCAGGTCCTGCGCCTCCTCGATCGTGGCGTGCTCGCGTGCGACGCGGGCTGCCTTGATCTGCTCGACCTGCTTCTCGCCACCGCGCGTCCACATGACCGCGAGGCCCTGCGGGACGAGGTAGTTGCGAGCGAAGCCGGTCTTGACGTCGACGACGTCACCAGCGGAGCCGAGGCCGGAGACCTCGTTCGTGAGGATGAGCTTTGCCATGTTCCTCAGCCCCCTCAGCGTCCGGCGCCGGAGTAGGGCAGGAGCGCCATCTCGCGCGCGTTCTTGATCGCCTTGGCGATCAGGCGCTGCTCCTGCACCGAAACGCCGGTGATGCGACGGGCACGGATCTTGCCGCGCTCGGAGATGAACTTCTTCAGCGTCGCGACGTCCTTCCAGTCGACGACGCCGACCTTGATCGCCTTCGCCGGAGCGAGCGGCTTTCCGCCCTTCGGGCCCCGCGGCTTGCGGTTGTTCTGCGGCTTGCCAGCCATGTGTCCTTCTTTCGTGCTCGGGACTGCCGTCCCGTGAGTGCTTGGTGCCGAGAAGCCTTAGAAGGGCGTCTCGTCGTTGTACGAGGTGCCGGGCGCGCCCCAGACGTCGCCGCCCGATGCGGGCTGCGCCTGCTGCTGAGCGGGCTGACCCCACGGCTCGTCCGCGACCTGCTGCGGCTGACCGAAGTTGCCGCCGCCGCCCTGGCCGCCGGAGCTGCGGCCTGCGCCGCCGCCCTGCGCGCGGGTGACCTGCGCGGTCGCGTAGCGGAGCGAGGGGCCGATCTCGTCGACCTCGAGCTCGATGACCGTGCGCTTCTCGCCCTGCTGCGTCTCGAAGGAGCGCTGCTTCAGGCGACCCTGCGCGATGACGCGCGAGCCCTTCGTCAGGCTCTGCGACACGTGCTCGGCGAACTCGCGCCAAACCGACGCGCGGAGGAACAGCGCTTCGCCGTCCTTCCACTCGTTCGCCTGGCGGTCGAAGGTGCGGGGGGTCGACGCGATCGTGAAGTTCGCGACCGCGAGCCCGTTCTGCGTGTAGCGCAGCTCCGGGTCAGCCGTCAGGTTGCCGACCACCGTGATGATCGTCTCGCCCGCCATGGCTACTTGGCCTCGACCTCTGCGGGAGCCTCGGTGGCTGCAGGGGCTGCGGGGGTCGCGTCGACGGGGGCCGCGGGGGCCTTGTCGGCCTTGGCTGCGGCCTTGGCTGCCTTCGCGTCGTAGTGGCGCTTCGAGTCACCGGTCTGCGAGACGGCGGTCTCGGCACGCAGCACCTTGGTGCGCATGACGGCCTCCGACAGGCCGAGCTGGCGGTCGAGCTCGTCGGTCGTGGCGGACTCGGCCGAGAAGTTGACGACGGCGTAGATGCCCTCGGTCTTCTTGTCGATCTCGTATGCCAGGCGACGACGGCCCCAGATGTCGATCTTCTCGATGGTGCCGCCATCGTTGCGGATGACGTTGAGGAACTTGTCGAGCGACGGAGCGACGGAGCGCTCGTCCACCTCCGGGTCGAGAATCACCATGAGTTCGTACTGCTGCATGCTTCACCCACCTCCTTCGGACTAGAACGGCTGCAGACGATCTGCAGCAGGAGGGTATGCATGTGCGGGATCAGAGTCCGCGCAACCTGTCGATCCTACCCCACCGGCCACTCCGCCGCTAGCGCGGCTGCTCGCCCGTTGCAGCCCGCCGCAGCACCAGCAGCCCCTTCGCCAGGATGCCGACGCCGTTGAGCGAGAGCGCGATGACGAGCGCGATCCTCCACCACGGGGCGTCCTCAGTCATGGCCATGCGCCCGAGCGTCAGCGCGGCGAGCACGAGCATCACCACGCCGGCGACGATCGAGAGTCGGGGGCGGCGCCACCACCAACGCTCCCAGCGCGACCACCCACTGTCGCCCGTCGGCTCGACCCCGACCGCGAGGGCGACGGCGTCCAGGAGTGTCGCGCCGGCACCGCGCGGCACGTACGCGGTCGCGCCCGGCTGGAGCGCGGCGTCCTCGTCGTGCGCGAGCACTGCCATGACCGGTGGTCCATCGATCGCAGCCACGATCGTCGCAGGATCGGCGCGCACGGAGGACGGGATCGACCGCAACGCCTCGACCGTCGCCAAATCCCACCCGAGGGCGGCCACGAGCGCCGCATCCGGGATCTCCATCGGGCCGTCGTCGTCGTAGAGCGCTCGCTGGGCAGCCAGCACCTGCGGATGGGCAGTCTCGGGCTGGATGACGACGGGACCGTCGGCCCACCCAGCGCTCCATGCCACGTCCGGCCCGAGCACTCGCGATCGCGTCGCCACGAAGAGGGCGACGCTCGAAGGATCGACGATCATCGACACGACCGGGAGCGCGGCCCTCCACCACATCGGGAGCACCGGGGCATCGAAGACGATGATGGAGCGATCGCCGGCCGGCACGACGACGGTCCTCGCACTCGCGCTCTGCGCCAGCTCGGGGAGCCTCGGCAGCACGGCCTCGGCCGCGAGGTGGACGAGCGCGAGCGTTCGTCCCTGAGGACGCTCGGAGGCCCGCGCCTCCGCTGCGATCGCGGGATCGAACCCCGGCAGGTCGACCACGATCTCGCCGTGCTCCTCCGCGGTCGGCGGCAGGGCGGGTCGCGGACCCGTGAGCATCTGGACATCGATGAGCACCGCAGCGTCGAGTGCTCGCGAGACCCGGGCTGCGACCACGTCGAGCGCGAGGCCGGGCCCCAGCCCATCCGGTGTCGCCCGCGCGGCACGCCCGGCGTCGTCGACGACCAGCAGGCACGTCACCTCGCCCATCGCCTCGAACGGGCGGAGCACGCCCACCAGGCGGTCCTCGTGCAGGAGGGCTCGCAGTCGCTTCAGGAGGTCGGGGCGCCGCTCGCGCTCCATGACCATCAGCTCGACGATGGCCGGCTCCACGCCGGTCTCCTGCTCCTCCACGCGCCGAGCCTATGCGCGCCCGCGATCGCAGCCCGCAGCGCGTTCAGTCGGAGCGCGCGGCCCACCAGTCGCGGAGGACCTGCTCCGCGCGCTCGGCGCCCAGCGGGCCGTGCTCGAGGCGCTGCTCGAGCAGCATCCGGTACGCCTCCCCGACCTCGCGGCCGGGCCGGATGCCGAGGATCGCCATGATCTGCTCGCCGTCGAGGTCAGGACGCACCGCGTCCATCTCCTCCTGCTCGCGCAGCTCGGCGATCCGGTGCTCGAGGTCGTCGTACGCGAAGTCGAGCCGCTCCGCCTTCCGGCGGTTGCGCGTGGTGACGTCGGAGCGCGTGAGGATGTGCAGCCGCTCGAGCAGCGGTCCGGCGTCGCGCACGTAGCGGCGCACCGCGGAGTCGGTCCACGCCTGCTCGCCGTAGCCGTAGAAGCGCAGGTGCAGCTCGACGAGCCGCGCGACCGCCTTCACGGTGTCGTTGTCGAAGCGCAGCGCCTTCAGCCGCTGCTTCGCCATCCGCGCGCCGACGAGGTCGTGCTGGTGGAACGTGACGACCCGCCCCTCGATGCGTCGCGTGGCCGGTTTGCCGATGTCGTGCAGCAGGCCGGCGAGCCGCGACACGAGGTCGGGCGGCGCATCCGGGTTGCGCGATGCCTCGAGGTCGATGCCCTGCTGCAGCACGGTGAGCGAGTGCTCGAACACGTCCTTGTGGTGCGCGTGCTCGTCGGCCTCGAGCCGCAGCGCCGGCACCTCCGGCAGCACGATGTCGAGGATGCCCGCGTCGGTCAGCAGCCGCAGCCCCGGCACCGGGGTGCTCGTCAGCAGCAGCTTCGAGAGCTCGTCGCGCACCCGCTCCGCCGACATGTCGCGGATCCGCTCGGCGAGCGCGGCCATCGCCTCGAGCGCCCGGGGCGCGACCTCGAAGCCGAGCTGCGCGGCGAAGCGCGCGGCGCGCATCATGCGCAGCGGGTCGTCGTCGAACGAGCGCTCGGGCGCCATCGGGGTGTCGAGCACGCCCTGCAGCAGGTGCTCGAGCCCGCCGCCGACATCGATGAGCTGCGGCACCGTCGTCTCGCTGCCGTCGCGCCGGGGCGTGAGCATGAGCGCCATCGCGTTGACGGTGAAGTCGCGACGCTCGAGGTCGTCCTCGAGCGAGTCGCCGAAGGCGACGGATGGCTTGCGGGAGACGCCGTCGTACGTGTCGGCCCGGTAGGTCGTGATCTCGACGTCGGCGCCGCCGATGCGCGCGGCGATCGTGCCGAACTCGCGCCCCACATCCCAGGTCGCGTCGGCGAGCGGGGCGACGAGCGCGTGGATCTCGTCGGGCGTCGCGCTCGAGGCGAAGTCGAGGTCGGTGACCGGCCGGTCGAGGAAGGCGTCGCGCACCGGGCCGCCGACGAGCGCGAGCTCGTGCCCGGCACCGGCGAAGGCCTCGGCCAGCTGCGCGGTCGGCGCGGATGCGACGAGGGCGTGCAGTCGCGCGGTCGCCTCAGCCATGTCGGTCACGAGACACCATTCTGGCAGGGCCGGTCGCCGTCGCCCGCGCGGCTGCGCGGCACCACGGCCGCGCCGATGCTTCGGCGGTACCCTGTCAGCCATGCTGTCGGCAGGTCGCCTCGCGCGTCGGCGCGCGACCGCGTGCGCCGCCGCGGCTGTCGCGACGGCGCTCCTCGCCGGCCCGCTGCTCGCTCCGAGCGCGGCGAGCGCGACGACGGCGACCGACGAGGCGCCGACCCTGATGCTTGCCCCCGTCGACCCGCTGCTGAGCGAGGGCGAGTCGCTCGAGGTCGAGGTGCTGCTGCGCAACCCCACCCGCGAGAGCCTGCCGCCGACGCGCATCGAGGTGCTGCGCACGACCGCGCCGATCGGCACCCGCTACGGGCTCAGCCGCTGGTTCGAGGGCGACGGGATCCTCGCGAGCTCGGTGGTCGCCACCCTGGACCTGCCGGCGGTCGCGGCGCTCGGCCGCACCTCGACGACCATCACGGTCGACGCGGGTGCGCTCGGGCTCGACGGCGCGAGCTGGGGCGCCTACGGCCTCGCCGCATCCGCGCCTGACATGGAGGGCGCCACGAGCGTCGTGGTCCGCGACGAGCCGGGCGAGGCGAGCCCGACGCGCCTGGCGCTCGCCGCGCCGATCGACGCCGGCGTCGACGCCACCGGCCTGCTCACCGCGGAGGAGCTGGAATCGCTCACGGAGCCCGGCGGCGGCACCGACGAAGCGCTCGACGCGGCGCTCGACGCCGGTGCGACGATCGGCGTCGACCCGGCGATCGGCGCGAGCGCCGAGGCGCTCGGCACGGACGCGCCAGAGTCGGCCGCCGACTGGCTCGAGCTCGCAGAGACCCGCGACACCTATCCCCTGCTGTACGCCAACGCCGACCCGATCGCGCAGGCCCGCGCCGGCGCCTTCCCGGTCGAGCCGCTCGGCATCCCGGTCGAGGACGACGAGCCGCTGCCCGGCACGGCCGGCGAGGTCGGCTCACGCATGCCGGTGATCGACGCGACCGGCGCGATCGTGCAGGATGCGGAGCTCGGGACGCTCGCCGGGATGGGCACCGTCGTGCTCTCGACCGACAACCTCGCCGAGACGCTCGAGGGCAGGACGCCGAGCGCGCACGCGAGCGTCGGCGGCGTCGACGTGCTCGCCGCGGATGCCGAGGTGCAGCAGCGGCTGCAGGACGCGACCGACCCGAACGCCGACACCGCGGCGCAGGGGCGCGCCGAGCTCGTCGCGCTGCTCGCCACGATCACCCGCGAGCGACCGAGCGACCCGCGCACGCTCGCCGCGGTGCTGCCCGCCACCACCCAGGGATCGCCGGTCGCGGTGCTCGAGACGCTCGCGGACGCCGGCTTCGTCGAGACGGTGAGCATCGACGACGCGCTCGAGACGCCCACCCGTGAGGCGGTGCTCGCCACGATCGACGACCCCGAGCGCGACGCCGGCGCCGAGCTGGTGAGCGCCGCGCTCGCGCAGGAGGCCGAGGCGTCGCGCGTCGCCACGATCGTCGACGAGCCCGCGTCGCTGCTGTCGGGGCTCCGGCTCACGCTGCTGGCGGCGCTGCCGGATGCCGGCCGGGCCGTGACCGATGCCGACCGCACGGCCATCGACGGGCTGGGCGGCGAGCTGAGCCAGGTGCGCGAGGCGGTGCAGATCGTCGGCGGCAGCGACATCCGGGCCGTGGGCGAGAGCGTGCCGCTGCCGATCACGATCGCGAACGGACTCAGCGTGCCCGTGCAGGTCGTGCTGTCGCTGCGACCGCTCAACGCGCTCGTCTCCGTGCCGCAGCCGAGCACGAACATCAGCCTCGCCGCGAGCACGCAGCAGCGCGTGCAGGTGCCGATCGACGTCGTGGGCACCGGTACGGTGCTCATGGTCGCGCAGCTGCACACGCCCGACGGCGTGCCGCTCGGGCAGCCCCAGATCATGCGCGTGACCGCGCAGCCCACCATCGAGACCGCCGTCGCCGTCGCGCTGGGCATCGCCATCGTGCTGCTCATCGCCTTCGGCATCTGGCGGTCGGTGCGCAAGCGCCGCCGGGGCGAGGCCCACGGCGACGCCGATGACATCAGCGATCGCGAAGCCCGCGATCAGCCCGTGAAGGAGTCCCTGTGAGCACAGGCAAGGCAAGCGCCATCATCGCGGCGGGCACCATGGTGTCGCGGGTGCTGGGGTTCATCAAGATGGCGATGCTCGTCATCGCGATCGGCCAGTCCAGCTCCGCGGCGGGCGCGGCGTTCGGCCTCGCCAACCAGCTGCCCAACAACGTCTACGCGCTCGTCGCCGGCGGTGTCATGAGCGCGGTGCTCGTGCCACAGATCGTCAAGGCGTCGAAGGCGGCTGACGGCGGCGAGGCGTACGTCTCGAAGATCCTGACCCTCGGCGGCTCGGTGTTCATCGGGCTCGCCGTGATCGCCACGGTCGCGGCGCCGGTGCTCGTCGACCTCTACGCGATCGCCGGCGACGGCTTCAGCGCCGAGCAGATGACCGTCGCGATCGGCCTCGCCTACTGGTGCATGCCGCAGATCCTCTTCTACGCGATCTACACGCTGCTCGGCGAGATCTACAACGCCCGCAGCCAGTTCGGGCCGTACACCTGGGCGCCGGTCGCGAACAACGTCATCTCGATCGCCGGGCTGGGCTTCTTCATCTGGCTGTTCGGCGGCGAGGCCGTGAACCGCAGCATCGACGTCTGGGACTGGGACCGCGTGATGGTCCTCGGCCTCGTCACCACGGCCGGCGTGGCCGTGCAGGCGCTCGTGCTCGTGCTCTTCTTCCGCCGCACCGGGATGCGGTTCCGGCTCGACTTCGGCTGGCGCGGCGTGGGCCTGCGCGCGACCGGCAAGGCCTCGCTGTGGCTGTTCGGCATCGTCATCATCGGGCAGGTCAAGGGACTCGTGCAGTCGCGCGTCGCGACGCTCGGCGACGGCGCCAACATCCTGACGATGCAGAACGCCTGGTACCTGTTCTCGCTGCCGCACTCGATCATCGCCGTCTCGATCGCCATCGCCTACTTCACCCGCATGTCGCACCACGCGGCCTCGCACGACATGGGCGGCATCCGCGCCGACCTGTCGAGCGCGCTGCGAGCCGTCGGCATGCTCACCACCATCTCGGCGCTCGTGCTGGCCGTCGTGGCCGTGCCGTTCGCGCGCATCCTCGAGCCGCGGTTCGAGCTCATGATGGCGATGGCCTGGGTGATCTGGGCGTTCCTCGTGTGCCTCGTGGCGTTCAGTGCCGAGTACGTGGTGCAGCGCGTCTTCTTCGCGCTCGGCGACACCCGCACCGCGTTCGTCTACTCGTGCTTCGGCATGTTCGTCACGTTCGCGGGCCTGTGGTGGGCGTCGACGCTGCCGCCGGAGTGGATCATCGCCGGCACGGCCCTCGCCGTCTCGGTCGCGAACCTCATCTCCTTCGCCGTCTGGCTCGTGCTCGTGCGCGTGAAGATCGGCCCGTTCGGCTTCAAGCTCATCGCCATCCGGCACATCCAGTACCTCGCGTACGGTCTGCTCGCCGCGGCCGCGGGCTTCGGGGTCGTGCTGGCGCTCGGCGGCTACCGGCCGGGCGGCTTCGGCACGATCAACGTGCTGGGCGCCGTCACCACCTGCGTCGCCGCCGGGCTCGTGATGGGTCTCATCTACTTCGGGCTGCTCTTCATCACGCGCAACCCCGACTTCCGCGCGACGGTCGACGTGGTGCTCGACCGGTTCCGCCGCGGACGCTCGAGCGCCGAGCCCGCCGAGCGCGTGGAGCCCGCCGAGCCGGTCTGAGCGCCGCATCCCGCTGGGCAAGCCCACAAGGTCGGCGTCTAGGCTGGCGACCCGGCACCGTCGCAGGCAGCCGGGAGTCAACGCCAGGGGGATCGCATGGCCAGCTCGCTCATCCGCGTCGCCGGACCGCTGCTCGTCGGCGTCGCCGCAGGCATCGGGGCCATCGTGGGCGCGTCGCTCACCCGTGAGCGCAAGCAGCAGCTCGAGCTGGAGTCCGCACCTCGGCCGCTCGCGGTCGAGGGCTGGTGGTCGTCGGATGCGTCGTCGTCGCTCGCGCACGCCCACCCGGCCGTGCTCATCGTCGACGCCGACACCGCGCGCCTCGTCGACTCGTGGGATCGCCGCTCGCGCGCCCGCGTGCACCACCCCGTCGTCCGCCGCACCCCCGAGTGGCCCACGGCCGGCCTGATCGTCGTCGACGCCGCCACCGGCGACCTGCTCGCGGTCGTCAGCGAGCCCGGCCGCGCGGGAATGCCCGCCACCTAGAATCTGTTGACCCCAAGGATCCCGCCTCGACTCAGGAGACAAGAGTGCACGACCTCATCATCATCGGCTCCGGCCCCGCCGGCTTCACCGCCGCCATCTACGCGGCACGCGCCAATCTGAAGCCGATCGTGCTGGCCTCGAGCGTCGAGATGGGCGGCGACCTCATGACCACGACGGATGTCGAGAACTTCCCCGGCTTCCCCGAGGGCATCCAGGGTCCCGACCTCATGTTCGCCATGCAGCAGCAGGCCGAGCGCTTCGGCGCCGATGTGCGGATGCAGGACGTCACCGACCTCGAGCTCGACGGCGAGGTGAAGCGCGTGCACGTCGGCGACGAGGTGCTCGAGGCCCGTGCCGTCGTCTTCGCGACCGGCTCGGCCTACCGCAAGCTCGGCATCGACGGCGAGGAGCGCCTCTCCGGCCACGGCGTCTCGTGGTGCGCCACGTGCGACGGCTTCTTCTTCAAGCAGAAGCAGCTCATCGTGGTCGGCGGCGGCGACTCGGCGATGGAGGAGGCCAACTTCCTCACGAAGTTCGCCGACAAGGTCACGATCGTGCACCGCTCCGAGACGTTCCGCGCGAGCGAGGTCATGCTCGACCGCTCGCGCGCCAACGAGAAGATCGACTTCATCACGAACGCGTTCGTCGAGTCGATCGAGGGCGAGGCCCAGGTCTCGGCCGTCACGCTGCGCGACCGCATCACCGGTGAGACGCGCCGGCTGCCGATCGACGGCGTGTTCGTCGCGATCGGCTCCGACCCCCGCACGCATCTCGTGCACGGCAAGCTCGAGCTCACCGCCGAGGGCACGATCGCCGTCGGTGGCCGCAGCTCGCGCACGTCGGTCGAGGGCGTCTTCGCCGCGGGCGACGTCATCGACCCGACCTACCGCCAGGCCGTCACGGCCGCCGCGTCCGGCACCGTCGCCGCGCTCGACGCGGAGCACTACTTGGCCGCGCACGCCGTGCCGGTCCTCGTCACGAGCCCTGAGGAGGCAGCACTGTGAAGGAAGTCACCACCGCGTCGTTCGAGCAGGACGTGCTCAACGCCGACAAGCCCGTCCTCGTCGACTTCTGGGCCGCCTGGTGCGGCCCGTGCCGCGCGGTCAGCCCCATCCTGGAGCAGATCGACGGCGAGACCGAGAAGCTCGACGTCGTCAAGGTGAACGTCGACCAGGAGCCCGACCTGGCCATGCGCTACAACATCACGTCGATCCCCGCCATGAAGCTCTTCCAGGGCGGCGCGGTCGTGAAGGAGCTCATCGGCGCTCGTCCGAAGCCCGCGATCGAGCAGGAGCTCGCAGCGTTCCTGTGATCCACGCATGACGAAGGCCCCGAGGATGCGTCCTCGGGGCCTTCGTCATGTGCGCTGCGGTACGGCGGACGCTCAGTCGTCGGTGGGCTCCAGGCCTGCACCCACGCCCTGCTCCCCCAGCTCGGAGAGGATGCGGTTGAGGTCGCCCACGGTCGCGAAGTCGATCGTGAGCTGGCCCTTCGAGCGCCCGAGCGC
This sequence comes from Agrococcus sp. UYP33, assembly GCF_054060915.1. NCBI lineage: Bacteria > Bacillati > Actinomycetota > Actinomycetes > Micrococcales > Microbacteriaceae > Agrococcus > Agrococcus sp. UYP33. The sequence continues at coordinate 1,104,251 of NZ_JBSSDR010000001.1, read as the reverse complement.
GATGCGCACGCGCGTGTCGAGGCGGTCCTCGAGCCGCGTGGCGATCTCGTCGAGGCCGTGCTGCACGGCGCCCTTCGTCGGCGTCCGGCGCGGGCTCCGCGCCTGGAACAGGCCCGCGGCTGCCTCGGCGGCACGAACTGAGAGATCTTCATTGATGATCTTCGCGGCGAGCTGCTCCATCGCCTCGACGGTCGGCAGCGAGAGGATCGCCCGGGCGTGCCCCGCCGACAGCACGCCGCCGGCGACCTTCGCCTGGATGGACTCGGGGAGCTTCAGCAGGCGGATCGTGTTCGAGATCTGCGGCCGGCTGCGGCCGATCCGCTTCGACAGCTCGTCCTGCGTGATCGAGAAGTCGTCCATCAGCTGCTGGTAGGCCGATGCCTCCTCGAGCGGGTTGAGGGACGCGCGGTGCAGGTTCTCGAGCAGCGCGTCGCGCAGCATGGCGTCATCAGGCGTGTCCTTGATGACGGCGGGGATGGTCTCGAGGCCGGCTCTCTGACTCGCGCGCCAGCGCCGCTCCCCCATGATGAGCTCGTAGTGCGTGCCGTCGTCGCCGACCGACACGGGGCGCACGACGATGGGCTGGAGCACGCCGAACTCGCGGATGGAGTGCTCGAGCTCGGCGAGGTCGTCCTCGTCGAAGACGGTGCGCGGCTGGTTCGCGTTCGGGCGGATGTCGCCGGGCGCGACAGCACCGAAGGTCGCCCCGGGGATGGCGAGCAGCCCCTGCGCCTCGTCCTCCTCGCCGGAGAAGAACACGTCGACCGGCCGCCCACCGGGCTTCGGCGCCCGTCGTGCGCGTCGGTGCGTCGGGGTCGCCTCCGCCGTCGTCGGCGCAGCCTCGTCGCGCTCGTCGATCTCGGCTGCCGGTGCCGGCCCCGTCGGGATGAGGGCGCCGATGCCGCGTCCCAGTCCTGCCCTCTTGCTCATGCCGTTCCTCTGCGTGCGATCTCTGCGGCTGCCTCACGGTATGAGAGCGCGCCCGGGGAGTTGGGGTCGTAGGCGATCACCGTCTGGCCGTAGCCGGGGGCTTCGGAGACCCGGACCGATCGCGGGATGATCGCGTCGAGCGTCTGCTCCGGGAAGTGCTTGCGCACCTCGTCGACGACCTGCCGCGACAGCAGCGTGCGCCCGTCGAACATCGTGAGCAGCACGGTCGAGAGGTCGAGGGTGGGGTTCAGGTGCGCCTTGATGCGCTCGATCGTGTCCATGAGCTGCGACACCCCCTCGAGCGCGTAGTACTCGCACTGGATCGGCAGCAGCACCTCGGTCGCGGCGGTGAACGCGTTGATCGTCAGCAGCCCGAGAGAGGGCGGGCAGTCGATGAAGATGTAGTGGGGCGGCTCCGATGCCTCGCTGAGGTAGGCGTCGAGCGCCTTCCGGAGGCGGTGCTCGCGCTGCTCCATCGCGGCGAGCTCGAGATCCGCGCCGGCGAGGTGGATGGTGGACGGCACGACCTGCAGCCGGTCGCTCTGCGGGCTCACGGCGATCGCGGACTGCAGCGGCTCTCCCTCGATCAGCACGTCGTAGGTGCTGACGACGTCGGCGTGGTGATCGATGCCGAGCGCGGTGGACGCGTTGCCCTGCGGATCGAGGTCGAGCACGAGCACCCTCGCGCCGCCCTGTGCGAGCGCCGCCGCGAGGTTCACGGCGGTCGTGGTCTTGCCCACGCCGCCCTTCTGGTTGACGACGGTGAAGATGCGCGTGCGCTTCGGCAGCGGGAGTTCGACGGACGAGAGCGCCTGTCGGCGGCGCGCCATCGCGGCGAGCTCACGTGCGATGGGGGTGGTGTCGAACTTGCCCGTGGTCACGCATGCCCTCCTGATCGATGTTTCACGTGGAACATCGAGCGCGGGCAGCGAGGTTCCGGGATGTGGTCCAAGGGGTCCAGTCTGGCCCCTCCGGCGTCGATCGCAAAGTCGAGAGCAACGCTCGCGCTGCGCACGTTGTACACAGGCCTGTGGAGAACGCTGTTTGCAATCCCTCGGCCTTCCCTCGAGCATGAAGGTTGACCCCGTACCCCGAAACCCCGCGTCTTTCCGCGGATTATGGCCGCCTGGAGATGCGCACGCGACGCGCTTCGGCGTCGCGGGCGGAGCCTACTTATGCACATCTTTCCACAGGCATGGCAGACTCCTCAGCGCCGCGAGGCGCGCGCTGACCGCGATCGCGCTCAGGTGGCGCCCATTGAATTGACCAATCATCATCCTGAAGTGCGGCCCATCATCGGCTGCATTGAAGCCCGTTCGGCGGATCGCGGCAGCACCACTCCAGAGAGCTCGCATGCTCCGCGAGGTTCCACGTGAAACATCTGGACCGCTACCGCGGCGTACTGACCTCGCGTGGCGAACGGGGACCGGCGGCCTCTCTACTGAGGGCCTGGTGCGCGAGCCAGCGCGGCGATCGCATCTGCTCGCTGTTCCATGGAGGCGGGCACGCGATCGGATTGTCAGCGCGCGGTTGCCGCGCGCGGCTTCTCGCAGCGGAAGGTTTCACGTGAAACACGTGACGCTGCCGAATCGGCGGCGCGACGGGTGTCTGCGCCGGTCGCCGCCCTGGCCCGTGAGGCGCGGCGTCGAAGACGCACATGCGGGGCATTCCCCGACGGATGTTTCACGTGGAACACGTGTCGAGTCGCGCCATGCTGACGGGCCGGGGCGCTCGCATCCGCCGCACGTCGGTCGCACGCGGCTGTGTCCCAATCCACTGGAATGCGCGAGGCACGGCTGCGCTCGCTGGATGCAAGCGCTTGCGATACCGCTGCGCGATGTTTCACGTGGAACACCTGGGCTGCCCTAGCCCACTGCTCCGTGACGGGGATCTGCGTGCAACGGGTGTTCGCTGCTGGCTCGCAGGAATCCAGTGCCGTCGAGCGTCCCATGAGCTTTCGAACGCTCCTCGCACCGGGCACTGCCGGCTCTGCGCGACGCCGCCGAGGCGCACGGCAGGCGTCATGTTCCACGTGAAGCATCTGGGTGACGGCTCCGTGAACGATCCGCTCTTCCGAGTCGGGCAACATCGGTCCGAGCGCGCCCGCCGAGAGGGCCGCGAGAAAGGAACACCCCCGCCGGTGCTCGGCGGGGGTGGGGCGATGCGGGACATCGATCAGGGATCGACGAGGGCCCGGATCACGCGTGTCGGCTCCAGCCCAGCGTCGGCGCCGAGCTCGAGCACCTCGACATCCTGCAGCCGATGCTTGCGAATCATCTTCTGCGCTGCGTCGATCTCCTCCGCAGCGCGGCCGCCCTTCATGAGCAGCAGGGTGCCACCGCTGCGCACGAGCGGCGCCGTCAGCGGGATGAGCGTGCGCAGGGCTGAGACTGCTCGCGCAGTGACCTGATCGAGGGGGAGGAGCGCACCGGATGCCGGCACGTCCTCCGCTCGCGCGCGCAGCACCGCGACGTTGTCCAGCCCCATGCGGTCGACCTCCGACTGCAACCAGTCCGTGCGACGCTCCATGGGCTCGATGAGCGTCAGGTGCACGTCCGGTCGGGCGATCGCCAGCACGAGGCCAGGCAGACCCGCCCCGGAGCCCACGTCGCCCACCCGTCCCTGCAGCAGCGGTGCGAGCAATGCAGAGTTGAGGATGTGTCGACTCCACAGCTGCGGGAGCTCACGCGGCCCGATGAGACCGAGGAGCTCACCCTTCTCCGCGAGCGACGCGGTGAACGATCGGGCCAGCTCGATCCGGTCGCCGAACAGCTGCGCAGCGGCGGCGGGCTCGTCCTCGAGCACCGGGGGAGCGGTGTCCGCCACGGGCTCAGGCGGGCAGGACGACGATGTGGCGCGCGGCGCCCTCACCCTCGGAGTCGCTCGTCAGCCCGAGCTCCCGCACGAGGTCGTGCACCAGCTTGCGCTCGTAGGAGGACATCGGCTCGAGGGCCACTCGCGCCTGCCCTGCCTCGAGGCTCGCGGCCGCCGCGTCGACCATCGCCTGCAGCTCCTCGGCGCGGGCGTCGCGGGATCCCGCGACGTCGAGCACGAGCCGCGAGAACTCGCCGGTCTGCTGCTGCACCGCGAGGCGGGTGAGCTCCTGCAGCGCGGCCACGACGTCGGGCTTCGCGAGCCCGCCGAGGTCGTCGCCGGCCTCGCCCACGACGATCGTCGTGCGCATCTCGGTCTGCTCGATCTCGATGTCGCCGTCGAGGTCCGCGATGTCGAGCAGACCCTCCACGTAGTCCGCGGCGATCTCGCCCTCGTCCAGCTGGTCCTGCGCCTCGACCTCGACGGTCGACTCCTGCTCCGTCATGCTCAGCCCTCTCGCTGCGACTTCGGCTTCTTGCCGCGCGGCTGTGCGCGCTGCGTCCTGAGGTCGATCTGCGCCTGCGTCTCGGTCGGCTCGGCATCGTCGACGGCCGGCAGACCCATCCGCTGCCGCTTGCGCGCCATGCGCGCCTCGCGCGCGAGCGCGGCCTCGGAGCCGGGCGTGGGCAGCTTGTTGATGATGATGAGCTGCTGCACGAGCGTGTAGATGTTCGAGACGAGCCAGTAGAACATCGTGCCGAGCGGGAACAGCCAGGCAGAGATCAGCAGGAAGACCGGGATGATGTACAGCAGGATCCGCTGCTGCCGGTACATCGGCGATTCCTTCATCGCCGGCGTCTGGTTCTTCGTCATGATCTGCAGCTGCGTGTAGAACTGCGTCGCGCACATGATGAGGGTGAGGACGACCGCGGTGATGATCACCGGGACGTTGCCCTCGGTGAAGCCCGCCTGCATGGTCTTGTGCAGCGGCACGATGCCGAAGAGCGTCGACTGGCTGAAGAGCGTGGCGAGATCCTGGGTCAGGAGGCCGACGCCCGGACGCTGGTTGTTCGCGTCGGTCAGCACCTGCACCAGGCCGAGGAAGATCGGCATCTGGATCAGCAGCGGGAGGCACGAGGCGAAGGGGTTCGTGCCCGCCTTGCGGTAGGCCTCCATGGTCTCGCGCTGCATCGCCTCGCGCGAGAACTGGTCCTTCTTGCCCTTGTACTTCTTCTGGATGCGCTGGATCTCCGGCTGGATCTCGAGCGACTTGCGCGACGAGACGATCTGGCGCACCGTCAGCGGGATCATCGCGCTGCGGATGACGAGCACGAGGCCGACGATCGAGAGCACCCACGTCAGTCCCGAGCCCGGGTCGCCGCCGAGGGTGGTGACGATCCAGTGGAATCCGACCAGGATGGCCTCGATGACCCACTTGATGGGCCACATCAGCAGGGCGAAGATGTCCAAGCTGTCACTGCTCCTTGCGAGCGAGGACGAACCCCGCTCGAGTCGTTGCGAGCCGCGCGTGCGGCTCTGGGATGTCGTCCACTCCGCCGGCCGCCCAGGGATGGCAGCGGATGATGCGCCGAGCGCCCAACCAGATGCCGCGCACCACCCCGTGCTGCTGGATGGCCTGGAGGGTGTAGCTCGAGCAGCTGGGGTAGTAGCGGCACACGTCGCCGTAGAGCGGTGAGATCACCGCGCGGTAGGCGACGAGGATCGCGACGCAGACGTTGCGAGGGATCAGCCACAGCCTCAGCAGGCTCCGACTCATGACCGACGCACCAGCAGCGGCGCGATGCCGGCCCTCAGTGTATCGAAGTCAGCCTCGCCCGCCGGGGGGAGTGCGCGGATCACGATGTCGGCGGTCTCGATCCCGTCGAGCTCTGCTCGGACGATCTCGCTGAGCCGCCGCTTCACGCGGTTGCGGACCACGGCGTTGCCGACCTGCTTGGACACGATGAACCCGAAGCGGCTGACTGCCGCTTCGGGCTTCGCGCGGTGCACCACCGCGAGGGGGCCGCCCGCGCGGCGACCGGTGCGCACGATGCGACGGAAGTCGTCGCCGCGCATGATCCGGTTCGCCTTCGCGAGCACCTCGTGGGCTACGCGGAGAGCTCGGTGCGGCCCTTGGCGCGGCGCGCAGCGAGGATGGCGCGGCCGGCACGCGTGCGCATGCGGAGGCGGAAGCCGTGCTTCTTGGCGCGGCGGCGGTTGTTCGGCTGGAACGTACGCTTGCTCATGGTGGATCTCCCGTGGTCCGGCGCGATCGCCGGAAGTCGTCTGGTCGAGCCGCCAGGCTCGACGATGCGCCGCACGACGGGCGCGGCAACCTGACAACCATACGCGAGTCCTGGCCCTCGGTCAACGGCGCCCACCCCCGCTGCACGCCACGCCGAGGTCATGACGCGAGGACTTGCACCCTGTGCGCTATGCGTGCAGACTCTGGGGATCCGCGCCGCGGCAGGTGCCCGGGGAGCAGTGCACGGCGTGGAGAGCACACCCCATCACCTGTGGATAATGGTGTGGAAAGCACCGACCCTCCACAGCACCAGAAGAGGAACCGCATCCTGATGGCCCCGGACACCCGAACCGGACAGCTCTGGTCCTCCGTGCTGACGACCCTCGAGGGCGATGCCCGGATTCCCCCGTCGTTGCGCGGATTCCTGGACCTCGTGGAGCCGCAGGGCGTCATGGGTTCCGTGCTGTACCTCGAGGTGCCGAACGACCTCACGCGCGACATGCTCGAGCAGCGGCTGCGCGTGCCGATCACCGATTCGCTTGTGGACAACGCTGTGGACATCGCGTCGTTCAAGATCGTCGTCAACCTCGAGCTCGAGCGCGAGGAGCCGCTGCCGGACGTCATCGACGACCCCACCGCCGAGCCCGTCGTCTCGCCCATCCCCTCGTTCGAGCGCGAGCCGTCCGAGCAGTCGTCCCGGCGCGTCGACTCCCGCCTCAACCCGAAGTACGTCTTCGACAACTTCGTGATCGGCGGCTCGAACCGGTTCGCGCACGCCGCAGCGCTCGCGGTGGCCGAGACGCCGGCCAAGGCGTACAACCCGCTCTTCATCTACGGCGACTCGGGTCTCGGCAAGACGCACCTCCTCCACGCCATCGGCCACTACGCCGAGGGCATGTACCCGGGCATCCGTGTGCGGTACGTGTCGAGCGAGGAGTTCACGAACGACTTCATCAACTCGATCGCCAACAACCTGAACCAGTCGTTCCAGCAGCGCTACCGCGAGGTCGACGTGCTGCTCATCGACGACATCCAGTTCCTGCGCGGCAAGGAGTCGACGCAGGAGGCGTTCTTCCACACCTTCAACACGCTGCACGACCACAACAAGCAGGTGGTCATCACCTCCGACGTGGCGCCGAAGCTGCTCCAGGGCTTCGAGGCCCGCATGGTGAGCCGCTTCGAGTGGGGACTCATCACCGACGTCACCGCTCCCGACCTCGAGACCCGCATCGCGATCCTCCGCAAGAAGGCCGAGGCGGAGCGCATCCAGATCCCGCCAGAGGTGCTGTCGGTCATCGCCGACAAGGTGCAGTCGAACATCCGCGAGCTCGAGGGCACGCTCATCCGCGTCACCGCGTTCGCGAGCCTCAACCGCCTCCCGGTCACCATGGACCTCGCGCAGACGGTGCTCAAGGACCTCTTCTCCTTCGACGAGGAGGCCGTGGTGTCGCCGAGCGACATCATCAGCCACACGGCGGCCTACTTCCGGCTCACCGTCGAGGACCTGCACGGCTCGTCCCGGTCGCAGACGATCGCGCTCGCGCGGCAGATCGCCATGTACCTGTGCCGCGAGATGACGAGCATGTCGCTGCCGAAGATCGGGCAGCTGTTCGGCAATCGCGATCACACCACCGTCATGTACGCGAACAAGAAGATCGAGAAGCTCATCCAGGAGCGCCGGTCGGTGTACACGCAGGTGACGGAGCTGACGTCGAGGATCCGGCAGCAGCAGCGTTGATGCCGGAGCGCTCAATGCTCCACATGCTGGTCGAGTAGCAGCCGGCTTGCCGGCCGCGTATCGAGACCTACCGGGCCGGCCTCACACGCTGATCGAGTAGCACGGCCGGAGGCCGCGCGTATCGAGACCGGTCGGCCGCCTCCACACGCTGATCGAGTAGCAGCCGGCTTGCCGGCCGCGTATCGAGATCTCTTCCCGTCGACCGCGGAGAACGCTGTCCGCTGTGGCTGCTCGCGGGCGGTTCAGCGGCGAGGTCTCGGTACGCGGCCGGCTTCGCCGGCTGCTACTCGACCTTGCGTGCTCAGCGCAGAAGTCGTTCCTCCTTGTGCGCTCCGCACGCAACCTTCAACGTGGACTTCATGTGGTTCGGGTGTGGACGGCCACGGCGAGCCTGTGGAGAAGGAGGCCCCGAGCTGTGGACGACGGCCCGGGGCGCCGCCTTCGAGTCCACCGATCTGTGGATGCCCGTCAACAGCGGCTCAACATCTTCCAACGTTGTAGTTCCCAATCGAAGACAGGAGAGGAGGTGAGCGATCCACAGAACCCACAGGGGTTATGAATGACAGAGTTTTTGAGATGAGATCCGGCGAGTCACCAACCATGAGCGTCGGACCGGTGCGGGACCGCGGTCTGCGGATGACGAGCCTGTGCCAGAATCGACACCGCCGTGCACGCCCTGCCGTGCGGCCTCTGCCCAGCAGGGCCACGAGCAACCGAAGGAGGATGCCGAGTGAAGTTCGTCATCAATCGTGATGTCTTCAGCGACGCCGTGTCGTTCGCCGTGAAGCTGCTGCCGCAGCGGCCCACGATGCCGATCCTCAGCGGTGTCCGCATCGAGGCCACGCCCGACGGCGTCGTCTTCTCATCCTTCGACTTCGAGTCGTCGGCCCGCACCTCCGTGCAGGCCGATGTCGACACCGAGGGCGTCGTGCTCGTCTCCGGCAAGATGATGAGCGACATCGCGGCGAAGCTGCCGCAGCGGGAGGTCCGCATCGAGGACGACGGCCAGAAGGTCTCGATCCGCTGCGGCAACGCCAACTTCTCGCTCGCGAAGATGCCGCTCGAGGAGTACCCGACCGTGCCGACCGTCGAGGGACGCACCGGCGTCGTCGAGGGCAAGGCGTTCGCCGAGGCCATCGCGCAGGTCGCGATCTCGGCATCGCGCGAGGACGTCACGCCGGTCATCACGGGCGTCCAGCTCGAGGCCGCCGACAACGTGCTCACGCTCATCGCCACCGACCGCTACCGCGTCTCGGTGCGCAGCATCCCGTGGGACGCCGGCGACCAGACCGATGCGCTCACCTCGCTCGTGCCGGCTCGCACCCTCACCGAGGTCGGCCGCACGTTCGGCGGCGCCGACCGCATCGAGATCACGATGAGCGAGGCAGGCGAGCGCCAGCAGATCGCGTTCTCGACCGCCGACCGCACCGTGACGAGCCTGCTCATCAAGGGCAACTACCCGCCGGTGCGCCGCCTGTTCCCGGAGCAGGTCGAGCACCACGCCGTCGTGAACACGGCGGAGCTCGTCGACGCCACCCGGCGCGTGCAGCTCGTGCTCGACGCCGAGGCCGCCATCCGCTACACCTTCAGCGACGGCCAGGCCCAGCTCGAGGCGATCGGCTCCGAGCAGGCGCAGGCGTCCGAGATCATCGACGCCGTGCTCGAGGGCGGCGAGATCGTGCTCTCGATCAAGCCGCAGCTGCTCATCGACGGCATCCAGGCGACCCACTCGGAGTTCGTGCGCGTCGCGTTCACGCACTCCGAGAACACGAACAAGCCGGGCCCGATGCTCATCCGCGGCCAGACCTCGCGCGACGACGCCGAGGCCACCGACTTCAAGTACCTGCTGCAGCCCAACCTGCTGCTGCGCTAGCGAACCGGCGAGGGAGCACCATGACGCACATCGGCCTGATCGGGCTCGGCAAGATGGGCGGCAACATGCGCACCCGCCTGCGCGCCGCCGGCATCGAGGTGACCGGCTTCGACCGCAACCCCGAGGTGACCGACGTCGAGAGCGTCGACGCGCTCATCGCCGCGCTGCCCACGCCGCGCGTCGTGTGGGTGATGGTGCCCGCCGGTGAGATCACGGATGCCGTCGTCACCGAGCTGGGCGAGAAGCTCGAGGCCGGCGACCTCGTGATCGACGGCGGCAACTCGCGCTTCACCGAGGACGAGCGGCACGCCGCCCAGCTCGCCGAGCGGGGCATCCGCTTCGTCGACGTCGGCGTCTCCGGCGGCGTCTGGGGCCTCGAGAACGGCTACGGCCTCATGGTCGGCGGCGAGAAGGCCGATGTCGACTCGCTGCTGCCGGTCTTCGACGCGCTGCGCCCCGAGGGTCCGCGCGAGGAGGGCTACGTGCACGCCGGCCCGACGGGCGCAGGCCACTACGTGAAGATGGTGCACAACGGCATCGAGTACGGCCTCATGCAGGCCTACGCCGAGGGCTTCGAGCTGCTCGAGCGCAAGGAGCTCGTGCACGACGTCGCCGGCAGCTTCAAGGCCTGGCAGCGCGGCACCGTCGTGCGCTCCTGGCTGCTCGACCTCATGGTGCGCGCGCTCGACGAGGACGACGACCTGTCCGAGATCGAGGGCTACGTCGACGATTCCGGAGAGGGCCGCTGGACCGTGGAGGAGGCGATCGCCAACGCGGTGCCGATGCCCGCGATCTCGGCGTCGCTCTTCGCCCGCTTCGAGTCGCGCCAGGACGACAGTCCGGCGATGAAGGCCGTGGCCGCGCTGCGCAACCAGTTCGGCGGCCACGCGGTCAAGAAGGCCTAGGTGCGTGTCAGCCGACTCGCGCTGACCGACTTCCGCAACTATCGGGCGGCGGACGTCGTGTTCGAGTCCGGCGCGAACCTGCTGGTCGGGCGCAACGGCCAGGGCAAGACCAACATGGTCGAGTCGCTCGTGTGGATCGCGACCGGCTCGAGCCACCGGGTGCCGACCGACGTCGCGCTCATCCGCGCGGGGGAGCAGCGCGCGATCGTGCGCTGCTCGGTGACGAACGACGAGCGCGCCTTCCAGCTCGACGTCGAGCTCAACGCGCGCGGCGCGAACCGCGCGCAGGCGAACGGGCAGAACGTGCGCATCCGCGACCTGCCCCGCTACCTGCAGGCGGTGCTCTTCAGCCCCGAGGACCTGCAGCTCGTGCGCGCCGACCCCTCCGGCCGGCGCCGCTTCCTCGACGAGCTCGCCGTGATGCGGGCGCCGCGGCTCGCGGGCGTGCACAGCGACCTCGACCGCGTGCTGAAGCAGCGCAACTCGCTGCTGAAGAGCGCCCGCGCCGCGCGGCTGCGCCCCGACGACCTCACCACGCTCGAGGTGTGGGACGGCAGGCTCATCGAGCTGGGGCTCGAGGTGATGCGTACCCGCCGCGCGCTCGTCGCCGAGCTCGCGCCGCACGTCGACGCGGCGTACCGGCTGGTCGCCGGCGATGAGCACGAGGCGAGGATCGCCCTCGTCACGAACGTGCCGGACGACGCGGACGCCTTCCGCGCGCTGCTCGCCGAGCGCCGGCGCGACGAGCTCGACCGCGGCGTCAGCCTCGTCGGGCCGCACCGCGACGACCTCGAGCTGCACCTCAACGACCTGCTCGCGCGGCACTACGCGAGCCACGGGGAGTCCTGGTCGTTCGCGCTCGCCCTCAAGCTCGCCTCCGCCGAGCTGCTGCGCGACGGGTCGGGCGGCGACCCCGTGATGATCCTCGACGACGTCTTCGCCGAGCTCGACGCCGGTCGCCGGCAGCGGCTGGCCGAGGCGGCGGGAGGCTTCGAGCAGGTGCTCATCACCGCGGCCGTCGAGGACGACGTGCCGGATGCGCTGCGCGACCACCGCATCCGGATCGTCAGCGGCGAGGTGGTCGACGATGCGTGAGCTCGCGGCGACGGAGCCGGAGCGGGTCTGGCTGCGGCTGAAGGCCAAGCTCGGCGACCCCGAGATGGTCACGCGCGACGGCCGCCGGCGCTCCCGCCGCGAGCCGGGCGCGTCCGTGCCGTTCGGCAAGGGTCGCGACCCGCGCGCGCTCGGCGACGTGCTCGTCGGCTTCGCCGACGATCGCGGCTGGACCGCGACGCTCGCGCGCGCCGACGTGATGGCCCACTGGGGCGAGCTCGTGGGGGAGGAGAACGCGGATCGCACCGAGCCGGTGTCGTTCGACGAGGGCGTGCTCACCGTGCGCTGCGCCTCGACCGCCTGGACGCAGCAGATGCGGATCCTGCGCGCCGAGACGACGACCCGCATCCTCGCCCGCTTCCCGGACTGCGGCCTGCAGCGCGTCGAGTTCGTGGGACCGAGCGTGCCGAGCTTCTCGAGGGGCCGCCGGTCCGTGCCCGGGCGGGGGCCGCGAGACACCTGGGGCTAGCCGGATAAGGTGTCAGACATCCAAGCTCGAGGAGGAGCGATGCCCAGGCCTTCGCGCACCCATGACGCCGTCGACCAGCTGCTCGACGCGATCATCGACGGGACGCTGACCGCGGGCGAGCAGCTGCCGCCCGAGGGCCAGCTCGCCACCGAGTTCGGCGTCTCGCGCCTCACGCTGCGCGAGGCGGTGCGCCTGCTGCAGGCCCAGGGCGTCATCGTGCAGGTGCCCGGCAGCCGGCATCGCATCGCCCCGGTCTCGGAGTGGACCGGCATGGACGCGGTGGTGCGGCACGCGCGCAGCGCCGGGCAGCGCCGGCGGTCGTCGCTCGAGCTGCTCGAGGTGCGCGTGATGATCGAGACCGGCGCCGCTCAGCTCGCGGCCGAGCGCCGCACGGCCGAGCACCTCGAGGCGCTCGAGTCGTCGCTGCAGCGGATGGTCGCGCACCACGAGGCGGATGAGGTCGATGCGTTCGTCGCCGCCGACCTCGAGTTCCACGAGACGATCCTGCACGCGGCCGAGAACCGGATACTGATCGCCGCGATGCTGCCGCTCACGTCGATGCTGGCGGAGACCCGCGGCGAGACGAGCGCGGTGGGCGAGATCCGCCAGCACGCCATCGCGCAGCACGGCAAGCTGCTCGAGGCCATCCGCGCCGGCGTGCCGGTCGCGGCGAGGGACGCGATGTGGACGCACATGATGCAGACGCGCGACGACCTCATCGCCCTGGTCCTCGACTGAGGCGGCGCCTTGACATCCACGGCCGGCACCCCAAAGATGTCTGATATCTGATCTGACCACGCGCTCCACGCCGTGGTCCCCGCGAACAAGGGAGTTCTCGTGCAGCTGAGCGAGCTGCTGGCCACCGTGCCGGCACCGATCGAGGTCGCAGCGGCCGATGTGGCCGCCGCCCGCAGCGACGACCTGGTCTTCGTCGTCCTCGACGACGACCCGACCGGCACCCAGTCCGTCGCCGGGCTCCCGGTGCTCACGCGCTGGGAGGCCGAGGACCTCGACTGGGCGCTCGCGCAGCCCGCCCCCGCCGTCTACGTGCTGACGAACACGCGCTCGCTCGGCGAGGACGACGCGGCCGCGCGCAACCGCGAGGTCGTGGCGGTCGCGGTCGCCGCCGCGGCCCGCGCCGGCAAGCGCGTGTCGTTCGTCAGCCGCAGCGACTCGACGCTCCGCGGACACTTCCCGCTCGAGACCGACGTGCTGAGCGCCGCAGCTGCTGAGCACGCGGGTGCCGCCCCACACCTGACCATGCTCGTGCCCGCGTTCCCGGATGCGGGCCGCATCACCATCGACGCCGTCCACTACTGGGTGGTCGACGGCGAGGCGACGCCGGTGGGGGAGACCGCCTTCGCCGCGGACGCGACGTTCGGCTACCGCTCGTCCGACCTGCGCGACTGGGTGGAGGAGAAGACCGCCGGGCGCATCCGCCGCGACGACGTCGCCGCCCTGACGCTCGGCGTGATCCGCGCGGGCACCGCCGCGGTCACCGACTTCCTGCGGGCGCTGCCGGCCGGCACGGTCGTCGCGGTCGACGCCGTCGACGAGCACGACATGCGCCAGGTCGCGCTCGCGCTCCACGCGCTCGACAAGCAGGGCGTCACGACGCTCCTCCGCATCGGCCCGCCCTACCTGCGGGCCCACATCGGCCAGGAGATCGCCGAGCCCGTCACCGCCGACCGCATCGAGATGGTGCACGAGCGCGGCGGTCTCGTGGTCGTCGGCAGCCACGTGCCGCTCACGACCGCACAGCTCGAGGCGCTCCGCGCCGATCGTCCCGACACCGTGACGATCGAGCTCGACGTGCGCTCGCTCATCGACGAGCGCCGCGAGGCGCACCTGACCGAGCGCGCGGATGCGGTCGCCCACGCGATCGCCGCCGGCACCGTCATCGTGCACACGAGCCGCGAGCTCGTCACGGGCCGCGACGGCGCCGAGAGCCTCGACATCGCCCGACGCGTGTCGTCGGGGCTCGTCGAGCTCGTCGCCCGGGTGCTCGAGGCGGCGCCGCCGCGCTTCGTCATCGCGAAGGGCGGCATCACCTCGAGCGACGTCGCCTCGGAGGCGCTGCAGATCCGCCGCGCCGAGGTGGTCGGCCCGATGCTGCCGGGCATCGTCTCGCTGTGGCAGCCGCAGGTCGGGCCCGCCGTCGGCATCCCCTACGTCGTCTTCGCCGGCAACGTCGGCGAGCGCTCGTCGCTCGCGCTCGTCGTGCGCACCCTCGCCGGCTGAGCCGTGCCGACCGCCACCCCGCAGCAGAGGAGCAGCATGACCACCACCGTCGCAGTCATCGGGCTCGGCGCCATGGGGCTGCCCATGGCGACCCGCCTCGCCGAGCGGTTCGACGTGCGGGGCTTCGACATCGCCGAGGCCCGGCTCGAGCTGGCGGCGCAGCACGGCGTCGCGCCCGCGGCGTCGGCGGCCGAGGCGGTCGAGGGTGCCGAGGCGGTCATCGTCGCGGTGCGCACCGGCGAGCAGCTCCGCGACCTGCTCTTCGGGGATGAGGGCCTCGCCGAGCACCTTGCCGAGGGATCGGTCGTGATCCTCACGAGCACGGTCGGCACCGATGGCATCGCGGAGCTCGCCGCGCGGCTCGCGGCGCTCGGCGCCGCCCTCGTCGACGCGCCGCTGTCCGGTGGACCCGTGCGGGCCGGCGAGGGAGACCTGCTCATCGTCGTCGGCGCGGCGCCCGCCGCGCTCGCGACGGCCAGGCCCGTGCTCGAGCAGCTGTCGTCGACCCTCTCGGTCGTGGGCGACCAGCCGGGCGACGGCCAGGCGCTCAAGACGGTCAACCAGCTGCTGTGCGGCGTGCACATCGCCGCGGCCGCCGAAGCGCTCGCGCTCGCCGATGCCCTCGGGCTCGATCGGGAGCGCACGCTCGAGGCGCTCAGCGCCGGTGCCGCCGGCTCGTTCATGCTCGGCAACCGCGGTCCGCGCGCGCTCCAGGCGTACGACGAGGGCGGCGCCGAGGTGCTCAGCCGGCTCGACATCTTCGTCAAGGACCTCGGCATCGTCGGCGACGCCGCGCGCAGGGCCCATCTGGCCGTGCCGGTGGCCGCCGCGGCCGAGCAGCTCTTCCTCCTGGGCGAGGCGCAGGGCCTCGGCGAGCTCGACGACTCGGCGGTCATCCGGGTGGTCGCGCCGACCCGTCGGAGCCACTCCCGCGAGTGACACGAGACCGGCTCGCGCTCGTGCCGCGCGGCCGACCCGGTTCCGAGCGGGGGATCGTCCTCCGACGTGATCGTGCCCGAGGAGCCCGGTGGAGGCATCCAGCACCTCAGAACGCGACTTCGGCGGTGTGTTCTGGCCTCCGGCTCGGAGATCGTCCCGCAGAGGCGCGTTCATCGCAGCGCCGATCGCGGTTCCGGGGTAGAATCGGAGGGTTGCGCAGCCCCCGGTGGCCGCGCGGAAGGCGGACGCAGGAACGATGGCGAACGAGCAGGACGCACAGCCCGACGACCAGACGGCGAAGCAGCCAGAGCAGGGCGACTACGGCGCCGATCAGATCCAGATCCTCGAGGGTCTCGAGGCGGTGCGCAAGCGCCCGGGCATGTACATCGGCTCGACCGGCCCCCGCGGCCTGCACCACCTCGTCTACGAGATCGTCGACAACGCCGTCGACGAGGCGCTCGCGGGGCACTGCGACAACATCGAGGTCACGATCCTGCCCGACGGCGGCGTCCGCGTCGCCGACAACGGCCGAGGCATCCCGGTCGACCCGCACTCGAGCGACCCCTCGAAGTCGACCGTCGAGGTCGTCCTCACCGTGCTCCACGCCGGCGGCAAGTTCGGCGGCGGCGGATACGCGGTCTCGGGCGGACTGCACGGCGTCGGCTCCTCGGTCGTGAACGCGCTCTCGTCGAAGCTCGAGGTCGAGATCCGCCGCCAGGGCAGCGTGCACCGCCAGGCGTTCGCCGTCGGCGTGCCCGTCGGCCCGCTCGTGACCGGCGAGGATGCCGACACCACCGGCACGACGCTGACGTTCTGGCCGAGCACCGAGATCTTCGAGACGGTCGAGTTCGACTACGAGACGCTCGCGAAGCGCTTCCAGCAGATGGCCTTCCTCAACAAGGGTCTGCGCATCGCGCTCGAGGACCTGCGACCGGAGGCGCTCATTCAGCCCGATGGCGACGACAGCGCCGCGCCGGTGCAGCGCGCCGACGAGTTCCTCTACGAGCAGGGCCTCAAGGACTACGTCGCGTACCTCAACGAGTCGAAGAAGTCCGAGCCGGTGCACCCCGAGATCATCGACTTCGAGTCGGAGGACAAGGAGCGCCGCATCTCGGTCGAGATCGCGATGCAGTGGACCGGCTCCTACCAGGAGGCCGTCTACACCTACGCGAACACGATCAACACGCACGAGGGCGGCACGCACGAGGAGGGCTTCCGCGCGGCGCTCACCACGCTCGTCAACCGCTACGCGCGGCAGACGAACCAGCTCAAGGAGAAGGACGAGAACCTCACGGGCGAGGACGTCCGCGAGGGCCTCACGGCGATCGTCTCGGTCAAGCTCGGCGAGCCGCAGTTCGAGGGGCAGACGAAGACGAAGCTCGGCAACACCGAGGCGAAGTCGTTCGTCCAGCGCGTGACGGGCGAGCAGCTCGGCCACTGGTTCGAGTCGAACCCCGCCTCGGCGAAGGAGATCGTCCGCAAGGCGATCCAGGCGGGCATGGCGCGCCTCGCCGCCCGCAAGGCGCGCGAGCAGACGCGGCGCAAGGGGCTGCTGGAGTCGAGCGGCATGCCCGGCAAGCTCAAGGACTGCCAGTCGAAGGACCCGACCATCTCGGAGATCTTCCTCGTCGAGGGCAACTCGGCAGGCGGCTCCGCGGTGCAGGGTCGCGACCCCTACCGCCAGGCGATCCTGCCGCTGCGCGGCAAGGTGCTGAACGTCGAGAAGGCGCGGCTCGACCGCGCGCTCGGCAACGCCGAGATCCAGTCGATGATCACGGCGTTCGGCGCCGGCCTCGGCGAGGACTTCGACCCCGACAAGGCCAGGTACCACAAGATCGTGCTCATGGCCGATGCCGACGTCGACGGCCAGCACATCACGACACTGCTGCTGACGCTGCTGTTCCGCTACATGCGGCCGCTCATCGACAAGGGCTACGTCTACCTCGCCGCGCCGCCGCTGTTCAAGCTGAAGTGGACGAACGCCGAGCACGAGTACGCCTACAGCGACCGGGAGCGCGACGCGATGCTCGCGAGCGGCTCGGCCTCGGGCAAGCGCATCCCCAAGGACAACGGCGTGCAGCGCTACAAGGGCCTCGGCGAGATGAACTACTCGGAGCTGTGGGAGACGACCATGGACCCGAAGACGCGCACGCTCAAGCAGGTCACGATGGACGACGCCGCGGTGGCCGACTCGATGTTCTCGACCCTCATGGGCGAGGACGTCGACGCCCGGCGCACCTTCATCCAGAAGAACGCGAGGGACGTGAGGTTCTTGGACATCTGAAGGATGTCCGAGAACCTCACGTCCCGAGCGGGTCGAGTAGCAGCCGGCGGAGCCGGCCGCGTATCGAGACACACGTGACGTCCGCACCCAACGCCCCCACAGCATCCGCACGCACCGCACCGCAAGCGAAGAACACGAGACCCCATGACTGACACCACACCCCCCGAGCCCATCGACCGCGACGCGCCCGATCACGGCGCGATCGAGCAGGTCGACCTGCAGCTCGAGATGCAGCGGTCGTACCTCGACTACGCGATGAGCGTCATCGTCGGGCGCGCGCTGCCCGAGGTGCGCGACGGCATGAAGCCGGTGCACCGTCGCGTGATCTACGCGATGTACGACGGCGGCTACCGCCCCGACAAGGCGTTCTCGAAGTGCTCGCGCGTGGTCGGCGACGTCATGGGCCAGTTCCACCCGCACGGCGACACGGCCATCTACGACGCGCTCGTGCGCCTCGTGCAGCCGTGGAGCCTGCGCTACCCGCTCGCGCTCGGGCAGGGCAACTTCGGCTCGGCCGGCGACGACGAGGCCGCCGCCCCCCGGTACACCGAGACGAAGATGTCGCAGCTCGCCATGGAGATGGTGCGCGACATCGACGAGGACACCGTCGACTTCCAGGACAACTACGACGGGCGCACGCAGGAGCCCGCCGTGCTGCCGGCGCGGTTCCCGAACCTGCTCGTCAACGGCTCCGTCGGCATCGCGGTCGGCATGGCGACGAACATCCCGCCGCACAACCTGCGCGAGGTGGCCGACGGCGCGATCTGGCACCTCGAGCACCCGGATGCGTCGAAGGAGGAGCTGCAGGCGGCGCTGCTGCAGCGCATCCACGGCCCCGACTTCCCGACCGGGGCGCAGATCCTCGGCACCAAGGGCATCCAGGAGGCCTACCGCACGGGCCGCGGCTCGATCACGATGCGCGGCGTCGTCACGGTCGAGGAGATCCAGGGCCGCACGGCGCTCGTGGTCACCGAGCTGCCGTACCAGGTGAACCCGGACCGCCTCGCGGTGCGCATCGCCGACCTCGTGAAGGACGGCAAGCTGCACGGCATCGCCAACCTCGAGGACCAGACCTCCGGTCGCACGGGTCAGCGCCTCGTCATCACGCTCAAGCGCGACGCGGTCGCGAAGGTCGTGCTCAACAACCTCTACAAGCACACGCAGCTGCAGGAGAACTTCGGCGCGAACATGCTCGCGATCGTCGACGGCGTGCCCCGCACGCTCTCGATCGACGGCTTCATCACGCACTGGGCCGACCACCAGGTCGAGGTCATCGTGCGGCGCACGCAGTTCCGCCTCGCCAAGGCCGAGGCGCGCATGCACATCCTCGAGGCCTACCTCAAGGCGCTCGACGCGCTCGACGAGGTGATCGCGCTCATCCGCCGCTCGCCCACGACCGAGGCGGCGCGCGACGGGCTCATGGAGCTGCTCGACATCGACACCGAGCAGGCGAGCGCGATCCTCGAGATGCAGCTGCGCCGGCTCGCGGCGCTCGAGCGGCAGAAGGTGCACGACGAGGCCGAGGAGCTCACCGTGCGCATCGCCGACTACAAGGAGATCATCGCGAGCCCGGTGCGGCAGCGTCGCATCATCGTCGAGGAGCTCACGGAGATCGTCGACAAGCACGGCGACGACCGGCGCACCGAGATCATGCACGGCTATGGCGGCGACGTCTCGATGGAGGACCTGATCCCCGAGGAGCAGGTCGTCGTGAGCCTCACGAACGGCGGCTACATCAAGCGCACCCGCATCGACCAGTACCGCGCGCAGCACCGCGGCGGCAAGGGCGTGCGCGGCGCGCAGCTGCGCAGCGACGACGTGGTCGAGCACTTCAGCGTCAACTCCACGCACGACTGGATGCTGTTCTTCACGAACCTCGGCCGCGTCTACCGCATGAAGGCCTACGAGGTCGTCGAGGCCGGTCGTGACGCGAAGGGCCAGCACGTCGCGAACCTGCTGGCGTTCCAGCCGGACGAGCAGGTGCAGACCGTGCTGACGCTGCGCGACTACGCGCAGGCCGAGTACCTCGTGCTCGCGACGCGCGACGGCCAGGTGAAGAAGACCCGCCTCGAGCTCTACGACACGAACCGCACGGGCGGCATCATCGCCGTGAACCTCGCCGAGGGCGACCGGCTCATCTCGGCGATGCTCGCGGATGCGTCGGACGAGATCCTCGTGGTGACGAAGTCGGGACGCGCGGCCCGCTTCGCCGCGACCGACGAGGCGCTGCGGCCCATGGGCCGCAACACCGGCGGCGTGCGCGGCATCCGCCTCCGGGACGGCGACCAGGCGCTCGCGGCCATGGTGATCGGCGACGAGGGCTACGTGTTCGTCGTCACCGAGCAGGGCTTCGGCAAGAAGACGCCGGTCGCGGACTACCCGTCGAAGGGCCGCGGCACGCAGGGCGTCCTCACCTTCTCGTCGGGCGACCACGACCGCGGCGCGCTCGTGGGCGCCACGATCGTCGGCGACGGCGAGGAGCTGCTGCTCATCCGCGCCTCCGGCAAGGTCATCCGCTCGCACGTCGACGAGGTGCGAGCGACGGGCCGCACGACCATGGGGGTGCAGTTCGCCGAGAAGTCGACCACCGACCTCGTGATCTCGATCGCCCGCAACATCGAGCGCGAGGTCGAGGAGGAGGCGCTCGTCGACGAGGCCGCCCACGTCGACGATCCCGCCGAGGAGGCGCTCGCCGACGAGGCTGCCACGGCCTCGGAGACCGATGGCGCTATCGTTGACGCCACGGACGCGGTCGCGCCCGAGGCCGCAGAGGCCGACGCCGACGCCACCGAGGAGACCGACGAATGAGCATCGCCGAGAAGCTGCAGAGCAAGACGCCTCGCCGCAGCGGCTCGAGCAAGCAGGTGCGCCTGCGACTCGTGCACATCGACTTCTGGTCGGCCATGAAGGTCTCGGCGGTGCTGGGCCTCGTGCTCGGCATCGTGCAGCTCGTGGTCACCTTCGTGATGTGGACGCTGCTGCAGGTCGTCGGGCTGTTCGGCAAGATCGACGAGGTGCTGCGCGACATCCTGGCGCAGCCGGACTTCGCGATCACGTCGATCATCTCGCTGCCGCAGGTGATGATGTTCACGCTGCTGGTCGCGGTGCTGAACTTCGTCGTCATCACGGTGCTCGGCGCGGTCATCGCGGCGCTCTACAACATGTCGGTGCGCATCACCGGCGGCCTCCAGGTCGGCTTCGCCAACCAGTGAGGCGGCGCGGGGCCGGGTGCAGCACAGCCCGGACTTCGTGGTAGAGTCGATGCTTGTGCTCGGGGCTATAGCTCAGGCGGTTAGAGCGCTTCGCTGATAACGAAGAGGTCCCTGGTTCGAGTCCAGGTAGCCCCACCACGCACAACTCCCACGGCACGCAGGTGCCACGGGGCCTTAGCTCAGTTGGTAGAGCGCCTGCTTTGCAAGCAGGATGTCGGGAGTTCGATTCTCCCAGGCTCCACACCCAGCCCCACCCTCCGGTGGGGCTTTCGTGTTGCCAGGGGCAGTCGGCCGACCCGGTCGCGCTCGGGGCGGATGCCAGGATGGAGTCGATGGACGGGCGGATGGACGGGCGCAGGGACTGGCGCCGACGGCTGGTGAGCGCGATCCGCACGGACCCCGCGCAGCGCCCGATGACCGAGGCGCTCCTCACGATCGACGACGTGCACGCGCGCAAGGTGATCGACCTCGCGATGCGCATCGCGGAGGCGCTCACGACGGTCGGCGCATCCGCCAACGACGTGACGCTCGCGACCACGCGCGTCGCGGCCGCGCTCGGCATCCGGCCGGTGCACGTCGACATCACCTACAACTCCATCGGCGTCTCGTACCACCGCAACCACGACGACCTGCCGATCACGCTCATCCGGGTCGTCCGCGCGCCGGTGCCCGACCACGCGAAGCTCCAGCGGCTGCAGGCGCTCGTGGCCGAGATCGAGGGCGGCATCGAGCTCGAGCAGGCCCGCGCGCGGTTCCACGAGATCCGCCGCACGCCCTTCCTCTACCGGCCCACGTTCGTCGTGCTCGCGCAGGGCATGCTCGCGGTCGGCGTCTGCGTGCTCTTCGGGGCGTCGTGGGTCATCGCGGCGATCGCGTTCCTGGCGTCGTGCGCCGCGGCGATGGCGCAGCGGGGCATGGCGCGCCTGCGCGTGCCCTACTTCTTCTCGCAGATCGTCGGCGCCCTCGTCGTCACCGCTGCCGCAGCGGCCACCGGCGCGCTCTCGAGCATGGGGGTGCCGCTCCTCGACGACGTGCGGCCGTCGATCATCGTCGCCGCCGGCATCGTGCTCATGCTCGCCGGGCTCTCGGTCGTGGGCGCTGCCCAGGACGCGATCGACGGCTTCGCGCTCACGGCCGGCGGGCGCATCCTCGACCTCGTGATGCTGACGCTCGGCGTCGTGATCGGCATCATCGGCGGCCTGTCGTTCGCGAGCTCGCT
This sequence comes from Agrococcus sp. UYP33, assembly GCF_054060915.1. Lineage (NCBI taxonomy): Bacteria > Bacillati > Actinomycetota > Actinomycetes > Micrococcales > Microbacteriaceae > Agrococcus > Agrococcus sp. UYP33. The sequence continues at coordinate 1,082,269 of NZ_JBSSDR010000001.1, read as the reverse complement.
CGGCGCCGGCTTCGTCGTCACGAGCGAGGCGCCGGCGCTCGGCCCGCTGCCGCTGCAGCTCGCCGGCGCCGTCATCATCGCGGTCGCCGTCGCGCTCATGAACGGCGCGGGGCTCCGCGCGACGGTCGTGAGCGCGCTGCTCGGCGGCATCGCGTGGATCGGCTACACCGCTGGGATCGCCGCACGGCTCGACGTCGCGGTGGCGAGCGGGCTGGGCGCGCTGCTCGCGAGCTTCATCGGCATCGTGGTCGCCCACCGGCTCCACGTGCCATCGATCGCCGTCACGACGGCGGCCATCGTGCCGCTCGTGCCCGGCTACGCCGTCTTCCGCGGACTGCTCGAGCTCGTGGAGTCCGACGGCAGCCCAGGGAGCCTCGTGCTGGGCGGCGCGACCCTGGTCGGTGCGGCCGCCGTGGGCATCGCGCTCGCCTCCGGCGCGTCGCTCGGGCTGTTCCTCGGGGCACCCTTCCGCGACACCGTCGAGAGCGTCGTGCGGGGCCGCGGCCGGGCGCGTTGAGCGCGCTCGAATCGCATCCACAGCAGATTCCTACTACCGTTGATGGGTCGCGATGCGTCCATCCGGCGCATCGACGACGTGCGATGCGACTGAGGGAGATGCGATGAGCGAGACGACGAGACCGGCAGAACGACCCGAGAAGCCCCGCCGGATGCCACGCCGGCAGAAGCCTCTCCACCCCGCGCTCGACGTCCCGCCCGCCCCCGCGAAGGACGCCGCCGGGCGCCCGCTCGACCGCATCGTCTTCGCCGTCGCGGCGGCCGTCGCGCTCGGCTTCGTGCTGTGGGGCGCGGTCTCGACCGACTCGCTCGCCGTCGCCTCTGCGGCAGGCCTCGAGTGGGTCGTGCACAACACCGGCTGGCTGTTCGCGCTCGCCGCCACGGGCTTCGTGATCTTCATCGTCTGGATCGCTGCGAGCCGCTTCGGCAGCATCCCGCTCGGCGATGACGGCGAGGACCCCGAGTTCAGCACCGTCTCGTGGATCGCGATGATGTTCTCGGCAGGCATGGGCATCGGCCTCGTCTTCTTCGGGGTGACGGAGCCGGTCAGCCACCTCGTGACGCCCCCGCCGGGCACCGGCGGCGGCGACGAGTCCGAGGCGATCCGCACGGCGATGGCCACCACGATGTTCCACTGGTCGCTGCACCCGTGGGCCATCTACGCCGTCGTCGGGCTCGCGCTCGCCTACAGCGTCTTCCGGAAGCGCCGCGCGCTCACCATCTCGGCCGCGTTCACCTCGCTGCTCGGCAAGCGCACGGTCGACGGCCCCGTCGGCCGCGCGATCGACATCTTCGCGATCTTCGCGACGCTGTTCGGCTCCGCGACCTCCCTCGGCCTCGGCGCCCTGCAGATCGGCTCGGGCCTCCAGATCGTCGCCGGCATCGGCGAGATCGGCAACGGCGTGCTGGTCGCGATCATCGCGGTGCTCACGGCCGCGTTCGTCGTGTCGGCCGTCTCCGGCATCTCGCGCGGCATCAAGTGGCTCTCGAACATCAACATGGTGCTCGCCGCGGTGCTCGCCCTCTTCGTGTTCGTCATCGGCCCGACGATCTTCATCCTCAACCTGCTGCCGACGACGATCGGCGGCTACTTCGAGCAGCTCGCCGTCATGTCGGCCCGCACGGAGGCTGCCGGCGGCGAGGCCGTCGCCGCCTGGCTGTCGGGCTGGACGATCTTCTACTGGGCGTGGTGGGTCAGCTGGACGCCGTTCGTCGGCATGTTCATCGCGCGCATCTCGCGCGGCCGCACCATCCGCCAGTTCGTCACCGGCGTGCTCGTCGCCCCGACCCTCGTCTCGCTCGTCTGGTTCGCGATCTTCGGCGGGCTCGGCATCGACCTCGAGCGGGCGGGCGTCGACCTCGGCAGCTCGGGCAGCCCGGAGGCGACGCTGTTCACGGCGCTCGCCGAGCTGCCGCTCGCGCAGATCAGCTCGATCGTCGTGATGGTGCTCGTGGCGATCTTCTTCGTCTCCGGCGCGGACGCCGCCTCCATCGTCATGGGCACGCTCTCGCATCGGGGCTCGCTCCGGCCGGCGCGCAGGACCGTCATCTTCTGGGGCGTCGCGACCGGCGCGGTCGCGGCGATCATGCTGCTCATCGGCGGCGAGGACGCGCTCAACGGCCTGCAGCAGGTGACGATCGTGGCGGCGCTGCCGTTCGTCGTCGTGATGATCGGGCTCGCGATCGCGCTCACGAAGGACCTCTCGCAGGACCCCGTCGTCGTGCGCCGCGCCTACGCGTTCGCCGCGGTCGAGCAGGCGGTGGTGGCGGGCGTCACCGAGCACGGCGACGACTTCCAGCTCACCGTCGAGCAGACGGCGCCGGGCGAGGGCGTCGGCGAGATGGTGCCGACCCAGGCGATCGAGCCGACGGCGCACCCGTCCGACCCGTCGCCGGCGCCGGATGCCCCGGGCTGGCGCGGCGCGGACCGCGACGCCGCGAGGGTCGCGGCGGAGGACGCAGACGCACCCACGGCGTCGGCCGAGCGGCCCTAGGATGGCGGGATGCGCATGCGAGTGGCCGCCTACGCCCTGATCACCAGGGGCGAGGGCGACGAGCGCGAGATCCTGCTGCCGCACTGGAACGAGGGCGGCATGAGCGGCTGGACCCTGCCGGGCGGCGGCGTCGAGCCGGGCGAGCACCCGGCCGACGGCGCCGTGCGCGAGGTCAAGGAGGAGACGGGCTACGACGTCCGGCTCACGAGCCTGCTGGGCGTCGACTCCGCCGTGGTGCCGACGAGCCTCCGGGGCGACGAGATGCAGGCGCTGCGCATCCTCTACCGCGCCGAGGTCATCGGCGGCGAGCTGACGATCGAGGTCGACGGCACGACCGACGACGTCGCGTGGCATCCGCTGTCCTCCGTGCGGCAGCTGCGCCACGTGCATGCCGTCGACTGGGCGATCCGCCACCTGCACGACGCCGGATCCCCGCTGCGCTGACCGATGCATCCCCTCGTCGTCGTCGGTCTCTGCGTCATGGTGGCCAGCTGCATCGTCAGCGGCGTCGATGCGGTGCGCACCATGCGGTCGGGTCGCGAGCCAGAGCGCCGGATGCGGGCGTTCGTGCTCGCCGGCGGGCTGCTGCTGGCCGGCGGCCTGCTCGTCGTGCTCGGCGTCAGCCTCGGCTGAGCGCTGCGCCGCCGTTCACGACGAAGGGGCCCCCGCCGGATGGCGGGGGCCCCTTCGTCATGCGGAGGTCAGGCCTGCGGTGCGCCTGCCTCGGGACCGTCGGCGAGACCGCCGGAGGGCTGGTCCGTCGGGCGCGGGGGAGCGTCGATCGCGGAGTCCTCGGCGTCCGGGATCCACAGGTCGTCGTCGGCGCGGAGCGTCTGCCACGCGGCGTAGGCGGCGCTGACGACGGCGACCGAGCCGACGCCGATGAGCAGCCACTGCCAGGCGTTCGGGCCGCTCTTCTGCGCCGGGGCCGGCACGAGGTCCGGCACCGTCGTGTAGCGGCGCACGTTCTCGATCGCGCTCTTCACGCGGTCGTCCTTCGCGACCTGGGCCACCGCGGCCAGCGAGCCGAGGCCCGAGGCGATCGCGGGCACGACGGCGGCGTTCCAGCCGCGCGTGGCGCGGGAGATGCCGTCGCGGCCGGCGTCGACGCCGCGGTGCACGTACTGCTCGGCGGTGGGGATGAGCGACTCGGTGCCGTAGGCGCGAGCCTGGGCCTTCGCCTCGCGGGCGATGCGGGCGGCGTGCTGGCTGACGACGCGCTGCTCAGCCCAGAGCTTGTCGGCCTGCTTGCGGAGCTTCTTGATCTCCTTCGCGCGCTTGCGCGTGAGTTCGAGCGACATAGATGTCCTTCCGTGGTCGAAGCCTGGGCGTCATCCTTGCAGGTTTTCCTGAGCGAGTCACCCAGTCCGGCGCGGTTTCGCTGTCGTCGAACGGGCGCATCCCGCGACCTCCGGCGACCCCCGCTGTGGGAGGATCGAGCCATGGCTCATCACACCGCTGTCGCGACGATCCGCACCAACCTCGGCGAGATCAAGGTCAACCTCCTCGGCGACCACGCCCCCAAGACCGTGCAGAACTTCGTCGAGCTCGCCACCGGCGCGCGCGAGTGGACGCACCCCGCCACCGGCGAGAAGTCCACCGCCCCGCTCTACGACGGCGTCGTCTTCCACCGGATCATCCCCGACTTCATGATCCAGGGCGGCGACCCGCTCGGCCAGGGCGTCGGCGGTCCCGGCTACCAGTTCGACGACGAGATCCACCCGGACCTCGGCTTCAACGCCCCCTACGTGCTCGCGATGGCGAACGCCGGCAAGGTCGCGGGTCGCGGCACCAACGGCTCGCAGTTCTTCATCACGACGGTCGCGACCCCGTGGCTGCAGGGCAAGCACACGATCTTCGGCCTGGTCGAGGACCCCGAGTCGCAGCGCGTCGTCGACGCCATCCAGGCGGTCCCCACCGACGGCCGCGACCGCCCGCTCGACGACGTCGTCATCGAGACCGTCGAGATCGCGCAGGTCTGACCCCCCGGTGAGCGCCGCACCGCCCGCCGATCGCTGCTACCGGCACCCGAACCGGTCCAGCTGGGTCCTGTGCCAGCGCTGCGGCCGCACCATCTGCGGCGAGTGCCAGCAGCAGGCACCGGTGGGCGTGCGGTGCCCCGACTGCGTGCGGGAGCTGCGCGCCGAGCAGCAGACGATGCTGCGCGAGACGCGTGCCTCGAACGGCGCGCCCCGCACCGCGGTCGGCCGCCGAGCGCGCCAGTGGCTCGCGCAGCCCGCGCCGGTCACGATCGCGATCGCCGTGGTCACCGCTGCCGTCGGCGTGCTGCAGATCCTGCCCGGCGACCTCGCGGAGTCGCTGCTCTTCTACACGCCGTTCTCGCTGGCAGAGCCGTGGCGCTTCGTCACCTACGCGCTCGTGCACGCCGGCGTGCTGCACTTCGCGTTCAACATGCTCGTGCTCTGGATGGTCGGACCACCGATCGAGGAGCGCATCGGCAGGCTGCCGTTCCTCGCCGCCTACCTCGTGAGCGTCGCGGGCGCCGCCGTCGCGGTCGCGTGGTTCACGCCGGCCGCTGGCGTGGTCGGCGCATCCGGCGGCATCTACGCGCTGTTCGGCATGACGATCGGCATGCAGCGGATGGTCGGGCGGGTGAACCGGTCGCTGCTCATCATCGTCGGCATCAACCTGGTCATCACGTTCCTGTTCGCGAGCATCTCGTGGCCCGCGCACGTCGGCGGGCTGCTCATCGGGCTCGCGCTCGGGCTCGGCATCGGCTTCGCCGACAAGCGCTCGAAGGTCAGGACGTCGACGGCGTCGTGGCTCGTCATCGGCGCCACCGCGCTCGTGCTGGCCGCGCTCTTCGCGGCGCGGGTCGCGACGCTGCTCTGAGGCGCGTCACGAACTGCGCGCTCCTGCATGCGCGGCAGCCGGGAGCGAGTTGTCCACAATTCTCTCCACAGGTGTGGAGAACTACACCGGTGTAACTCGCTACTTCCAGCGGGTGGTCATGATGAAGCCGATGAACATCACGCCGAAGCCGATCACGATGTTCCAGGAGCCGAGCGACGGCACCGGCAGGGTCGTGCCGGAGATGTAGTAGACGATGACCCACAGGAAGCCCACGAGCATGAAGCCGAACATGACGGGCTTGAACCACGCGGGGTTCCGCTGCTCGTCGTGCGGGGAACGCGCCGACTTGGCTCTCGCCGTCGACGCCTTGTCGACGGACTTCTCGCTAGGGCTCATGGCAACCCATGCTAATGCAGTCGGCGCCTAGGATTGTCCTGTGGTCGGGCAGCAGCGCACGGACCGGCGCCCCCGGCGCCGGGCCACCGTGGTGAGCGTGCTCGGCGAGCTGCTGCTGACGGCGGGCGTGCTCGCGCTCGGCTACGCCGGCTGGCAGCTCTGGCTCGCCGACGCGGTGCTCGGCAGCGAGCAGCAGCAGGCCGCCAGGTCGTTCGCCGCGCAGCTCGGGCCGCTCGAGCCGGCGGAGCCGACGACCGAGGGGCTCCGCACCGACGAGCCACCGGCCGAGACGGCGGTCGCCGACCGCGAGTCGTTCGCCGTCATGCACATCCCCCGTCTGGGCGCCTTCCAGCGGGTGGTCGGCGAGGGCACGAGCCGCGCCGTGCTCGACTCGCTCGACCAGGGCCTGGCGCACTACAGCGGCTCCGCGCAGCCGGGCGCGCTCGGCAACTTCGCGGTCGCCGGGCATCGCAACGGCCAAGGCGGCCCGTTCACCCACCTCGACGAGATGCGGGTGGGCGACCGGATCTTCGTGCAGACTGCGAACGCCTGGTACGTCTACGAGTTCCGCAACCACGAGTACGTGCCGCCGACCGCGGTGGGCGTCGTCGCGATGGTGCCGCAGCAGCCGAGCACGCCCGCGGACGGCCGCTACCTCACGCTCACGACCTGCAACCCCGAGTGGTCGGCGGCCGGCCGCCTGGTGGCCTACGCCACGTTCGTCGGCTGGCAGAGCGCTGCCGACGGCATGCCGCGCGAGCTCGCCGATGCGATCGGGGCCGCCTGATGTACGCCGCGCTCTGGCGCGCGCTGCCCGGCCCGTGGCCGCTGCGGCTGCTGATCGTGCTGCTGCTGGTCGCCGCCGTCGCCGCCGCACTCATCCTCCACGGCTACCCGTGGGTGATGCAGACCTTCTTCCCCACCCCCGACCCCATGCTCGAACGAGCACCGTCCGAATGAGCAGAGCCACCCCATGACCCGGATCCTCGTCGTCGACAACTTCGACAGCTTCGTCTACACCCTCGCCGGCTACCTCCAGGAGCTCGGTGCCGAGGTCTCGGTCGTGCGCAACGACGAGGTCGACGCCTCGACGATCGGCGACTGGGATGCCGTGCTGCTGTCACCGGGACCGGGCGCGCCCGCCGACGCGGGCGTCTCGATCCCGATGGTGCACGCCGCGATCGAGCACCGCACGCCGCTGCTGGGCGTGTGCCTCGGGCACCAGGCGATCGCCGAGGCGCTCGGCGGGGTGGTGACGCACGCGCCGGAGCTCATGCACGGCAAGACGAGCCTCGTCGACCACGACGACTCCACGATCTTCCACGGCCTGCCGAGCCCGCTGACCGCGACCCGCTACCACTCGCTCGCCATCGTCGACGGCACGATGCCGGAGGCGCTGCGCGTGACCGCGCGCACCGCGGGTCCCGGGGCGGTCATCATGGCGGTCGAGCACCGCGACGCACCCGTCTGGGGCGTGCAGTTCCACCCCGAGTCGGTGCTCACGGAGGGCGGCTACCGGATGCTGGGCAACTGGCTCGAGGCGGCCGGCCTCGCGGGCGCCGCCGAGCTCGCGGCCGGCCGAGCGCCGCTCGTCACGCTGGCGCCGCCGCCCGACCACGTGGCCTGACGGCTCGCTCGGGGGCGTCAGCCCTCGTCGCCGCCGCCCTCTTCGCCGCCGTTGCCGCCGCCGTTGTCGCCACCGCCGTTGTCGCCACCCTCCGGCTCCGTCGGCGTGGCCGGGGGCTGGGTGGGCTGGCTCGGCGGTGCCGGTGCCGGCGCGGGCCGGGACTGGCCGTTGCAGTAGAGCAGCGTGATCGTGCTGCCCTGGGGATGCGCGCCCGGCGTGAGCGACTGCTCCACCACGTCGCCGCCTCGGCAGCGGGTCGTGAAGCGGCGATCGACGGTCAGGCCGAGGGCCGAGAGCTCCTCGGCGGCCGCGGCGATCGGCCGCTCGAGCACGTTCGGCACGTCGACGAGCCCGGACGACAGCACGAGGTTGACCGTGGCCCCGCGCGCGACATCGGTGCCGGCGCTCGGGTCGGTGCTGATGACGAGGTCCTGCGCCACGGTCGACGAGTTCTCGCGGGTGACGGAGCCGACGGTGAAGCCGCCGGCCTCGAGCGCCTGCCTGGCCTGCGCCTCGCTGAGGTTCGCGACGCTCATGAGCGGCGCGGGTGGTGGACCGTTCGAGATCACGAGGGTCACGGCGGCGCCCGGGGAGACGGTGATGCCCGCATCAGGCTCCGTCCGCAGCACCGTGCCGGCCTCCGCCTCGTCGATGACGCGCCGCACCTCCGGGGTGAGGCTCGCCTCCTCGATCGCGGCGATGGCGGCCTCCTCCTCGAGCCCGGAGACCGTGGGGACCACGGTCGAGAGCCCGGCGATCGGCAGGCTGCCGCCGAGGCTGACGGCCCAGACGACCGCGCCGACGACGAGCACCCCGATGAGCGCGACCGCGGCCCACAGCCAGACGAGGTGCGGGCGGCGGGTGCGCTGCACCGGCTGCTCGACCTCGGGCTCGGCGTCGTCCGCGGCGAGCGCCGCGAACATCGTCGTCGCCGCGCCGATCTCGAGCGGCGCGGTCTGCGTGCGCACGAACGGCACGAGCACGCCGGCGAGCGCGTCGTCGAGCGCCTCCTTGAACTCGGTCGCCGTCTGGAAGCGGTCGCCGCGGCGCTTCTCGAGCGCCTTCGTGACGATCGAGTCCATCTCCGGCGTGATCCCGGGCGTGATCGACGACGCGAGCGGCGGCTCCTCGGCGACGTGCTGGTACGCGACGCCCACCGCCGTGTCGGCCTCGAACGGCGCGCGGCCCGTGAGCAGCTCGAAGAGGATGACGCCGGTCGAGTACAGGTCGGTGCGCGCGTCGACGGTCTCGCCGCGGGCCTGCTCGGGGGAGAAGTACTGCGCCGTGCCGAGGATGAGGCCGGTCTGCGCGACGTTCGCGCTCGTCTCGCTGACGGCGCGGGCGATGCCGAAGTCCATCACCTTGATCTGCCCGCCGGGCGTGACCATGACGTTGCCGGGCTTGATGTCGCGGTGCACGATGCCCGCGCGGTGGGAGTACTCGAGGGCGGTGAGGATGCCCTTCGTGATGCGCACGGCCTCGGCCTCGGAGAGCGGGCCCTCGGCGATGATGTCCTTCACCATCCGGCCGTCGACGTACTCCATGACGATGTACGGCACCGCGGCAGGCTCGCCGTCCGGTCCGACGGCCGGCTCCTCGCCGGCGTCGAAGACCCGCACGACGGTGGGGTGCGACATGCGCGCCGCCGACTGCGCCTCCTGGCGGAAGCGCGTGCGGAACTCCGGGTCGAGCGACAGCTCGGGCTTGAGCAGCTTGACCGCGACCTGGCGGTCGAGCCGGGTGTCGCGAGCCCGGTGGACCTGCGCCATGCCGCCCTGGCCGATGAGGTCGCCGATCTCGTAGCGGTCGCCGAGGGTTCGCAGCGACGCGATGATGCTGTCGGTCATCGCTGGTCCTCTCGTCGTGCGTGGCCTTCGACCCTGCTCGCGCGGGGATCCGTCGATTCTACGGCACCCGGTGGTTCAGGGCCCGTCGGTCGGCTCGACGGGCAGCGTCTCGATCGGCTCGGTCGGCGTCGGGGTGGGCTCCGGCTCCGGTTCCGGCGTCTCCTCGGCGGTGGCCGTCATGGTGAGCGCGGGCGAGGAGCCGCTCGTGAGCGTCTCGCCGTCCGGGATCTCGCAGCGGTAGACGTAGGAGACCGAGGTCTCGCCGCTCGGCACGGTCGTGAAGTCGAGCTGCGCGGTGCCGGTCTCGAACGTCTCGGTCTGGCCGTCGGGCCACACGACCGTCGCGGTGTACCCGCCGAGCGTGTAGCCGGCGGGGCAGCTCGCGGCATCCCAGACGACCGAGACCGCGTCGCCCGCCGTCACGGCGGCCGGGTCCGATCCGTCCGAGAGCCGCGGCGCCGCGGTGGGGTCGGTGATCTCCGAGACCGGGCCGTAGATCGTGCCGGTCACGGTGGAGCCCTCGACGACCGGGCCGGTCGGGTTCACCGCGTAGACGAGCCCGATGTCGGCGGGGTCGGTCGCGGGGTTGCCCGTCTCGACGTTCGCGACGAGCCCGAGGTCCTCGATCGCGCCGCGGAACTCCGTCTCGTCCATCCCGATGAAGGTCGCCTCGTCGATGTCGACCGTCGCGGCGGTGCTGTCGGTCGGCTGCTGCGACGTCTCGGTCGCGGCGGGCGGCGTCTGGTTGCCGTTCAGCAGCATCAGGGCGATCGCGACGCCGGCCGCCACGAGCAGGACGGCGAGGATCACGACGGGCCAGATCCACGGGTTCGTGCGGCGCTTCTCGGCGTCGCGCGTCGTCGTGGTCGTGCGCGTCACCGGCAGCGCGGCCGTGGCAGGGCTCGACTGCGTCGTGATGACGCGGGTCGCGGCCTGCGTGGGCGAGTCGATCGTGGCGAACGAGTCGGTGGATGCGATGCCCGGCACGATCGCCGCGGCGCCCGCGATGTCGCCGCGGCGCAGCATGGTCGCCGCGCGCGAGAGGTGCGCCGCCGACGTCGGCCGGTCGGCGGGGGTCTTCGCGATGCACGACAGCACGAGGTTGCGCACCGGCTCGGGCACGGTGCCCGGCAGGTCCGGCGGCGCGTCGTTGATGTGCGCCATCGCGATCGAGACCTGCGACTCGCCCGTGAACGGCCTGCGGCCCGCGAGCGCCTCGTAGGCGACGATGCCGAGCGAGTAGATGTCGGTCGCGGGCGCGGCCTGCTGCCCCGAGGCCTGCTCGGGGGAGAGGTACTGCACCGTGCCCATCACCTGGCCGGTGGCCGTGAGCGGCACCTGGTCGGCGATGCGGGCGATGCCGAAGTCGGTGATCTTGACCCGGCCCTCGGGGGTGATGAGCAGGTTCCCGGGCTTGATGTCGCGATGCACGAGCCCCGCCTGGTGCGCGGCGTGCAGCGCGGCAGAGGTCTGCGCGACGATGTCGAGCACCTTGTCGGCCGAGAGCGTGCGGTCGCGGTCGAGGATCGCGCTGAGCGGCTCGCCCGGCACGAGCTCCATCACGAGGAAGGCGCTGCCCTCCTCCTCGCCGTAGTCGAAGACATTGGCGATGCCCTCGTGGTTCACGAGCGCGGCGTGCCGGGCCTCGGCGCGGAAGCGCTCGAGGAACCCGGGATCGCCCATGTACTCGTCCTTGAGGATCTTCAGCGCGACGGTGCGGCCGATCACCTGATCGGTCGCCTGCCACACCTCGCCCATGCCGCCGATGGCGATCCGGCTCGACAGCTGGTATCGCCCACCGAAGGTGAGTCCGCTGGAAGGTCTCATGAGTTCAGCACCGCCTCGATCACTGCTCTCCCGATTGGCGCGGCGATCACGTTTGAAGTATCACCGACGATGTTCTCATCTGGCACGACCACGACGGCCACCGCCACGCTCCGATCGTCCAGCTCGCCGTAGCCCGTGAACCACAGGTTGAACGGCTCGTTGTTCTCACCGGTCTCCGCGGTGCCGGTCTTGCCGCCCACGGTCACGCCCGGGATCTGCGCGTTCGTCGCGAGCCCCTCGTTGACCGCGAGCTCCATCGCGGCGCGCATCTCGGCGGCCGTGGCCGACGACACGGGGTTGCCCATGATCGTCGGCTCCGGGTCGTCGAGCACGTCGAGGTTCGGCGCCAGCACCCGGTCGACCATGTTGGGCCGCATGAGCGTGCCGTCGTTCGCGATCGCCGCGGTCGTCATGGCGATCTGCAGCGGCGTCACCCGCACGTCGAACTGGCCGAACGAGGTGAGCTGCAGCTGCGACGGATCCAGGTCGCTCGGGTACCTGCTGGGCTGGACCGGGACCGGGATGTCGAGGTCCTGGCCGTAGCCGAACGCGGCGGCCTGCTCGGCGATCGCGTCCTCGCCGAGCTCCTCGCCGAGCAGCGCGAACGGGATGTTGCACGACAGGCTCAGCGCGGTCTCGAGGTTCACGCGCTCGCCCGGCCCGCAGGTCGTGCGCGACGCGTTGCGGATCTCGGTCGACGTGCCGGTGAGCGTGAGCGTCTCGGGGTTGTCGAACTCGGAGTCGAGCGTGTAGCGGCCCGACTCGAGCGCAGCGGCGAGCACGAGCACCTTGAAGACGGAGCCGGGGAAGTAGAGGTCGCCGGCGATCGCGCGGTTCTGCAGCGGCTGCTCGGGGTCGTTCAGCAGCTGGTTGTAGGTGTCGGTGACGGCCGCCGTGTCGTGCAGGGCGAACGCGTTCGGGTCGAAGGTGGGGCTCGAGTACATCGCGAGCACGTCGCCGGTCTCGGTGTCGAGCGCGACGACCGCGCCCTCGCGCGCGCCGAGCGCATCCGCTGCCGCCTGCTGGGCGGCGCTCGAGATCGTCAGCTCGACCGACGAGCCGGCCGGGTCCTGACCCGTGAGGGTCGCGACGATCTGGTCGAGGAACTGGCTGTTCGCCGTGCCCGTGAGCTCCTCGTTCATGGCGCCCTCGATGCCGGTGTTGCCCTGGCCGAGGGTGTTGTAGCCGGTGACCGGCGCGTAGAGCGCGCCGAGCGGGTACTCGCGCTGCCACTCGTACTCGTCGTCCGACGGCGTCGAGAGCGCGACCTGCACGCCGTCGACCACGATCGAGCCGCGCTCGATCGCGAACGAGTCGCGGAGCGTGCGGGTGTTGCGCGGGTCGCCGTGCAGCGCATCCGCCTGCACCGCCTGGATCATCGTCGACGAGCCGAAGAGGCCGACGAACATGATGAGCAGCAGCGTGCTGATGCGGCGGATCGGCCGGCGCATGCTCTGCTCCGGGTCCGGGTTGCTGGTCATGCGATCCCCCTTCCGCGCACCGAGTCGCTCAGCCGCAGCAGCAGCGCGACGATGAGCCAGTTGGCCAGCAGCGAGGAGCCGCCGGCGGCGAGGAACGGCGTCGTGAGGCCCGTGAGCGGGATGAGCCTCGTGACGCCGCCCACGACGATGAACACCTGCAGGCCGATCGCGAAGGCGAGGCCGATCGCGAGCAGCTTCGTGAAGTCGTCAGGGCCCTGGAAGCCGACGCGCACGCCGCGCGAGACGAGCACGAGGTACAGCGCGAGGATCGCGAAGATGCCGGCGAGGCCGAGCTCCTCCCCGAGCGACGGGATGATGTAGTCGCTGTTGGCGTAGGGCGTGATGCCCGGCCGGCCGAGGCCGAGGCCGGTGCCGAGCAGGCCGCCGTGCGCCATGCCGAAGACGCCCTGCACGATCTGGAACGAGCCCCCGGTCGCGCCGTAGACGTCGGCGTCGAACGCGTGGATCCAGGCGTGGATGCGGCGCTGCACGTAGCCGAGCGTGAAGTACGCGGCGACGCCGCCGAGCGCGACGAGGCCGACGCCGATGAGCATCCACGAGCGGCGCCCGGTCGCGACGTAGATCATCACGAGGAAGAGCCCGAAGTAGAGCAGCGAGGTGCCGAGGTCGCGCTGGAACACCAGCACGAGCATGCACATCGCCCAGACGATGAGGATGGGCCCGAGGTCGCGCAGCCGCGGGAACCGGATGCCGAGAAAGCGCTTGCCGACCACCGAGAGCGAGTCGCGCGCGGTCATGAGGTAGCCGGCGAAGAAGATCGCCAGCGCGATCTTCGCGAGCTCGCCCGGCTGCAGCGAGACCAGGTCGCCGACCCCGATCCAGACGGTCGCACCGTTGATCGTGCGGCCGATCCCGGGCACGAGCGGCAGGATGAGCAGCAGGATCGCGACGGCCATCGCGAGGAACCGGTAGCGGGCGAGCACGCGATGGTTGCGCACCACGACGATCGCGACGATCGCGACGATGATCGCCATGCCGGTCCACGCGATCTGCCGCATCGAGGCGGCGTCCCAGCCGGTCACGCCCTCGTCGATGTCGATCCGGTAGATCATCGCGATGCCGATGCCGTTGAGCGCGGTCACCACGGGCAGGATGATCGCGTCCGCCTCCCGCGCGACGACGCGCAGCGTGATGTGCAGGGCGAGCGTGAGCACGCCGAGCCCGGCGGCGAGCTGCAGCGGGAACAGGTCGACGCGCTGCAGCGCGCCGAGCTGCACGAGCACCATGGCGCCGCCGGCGATCACCCAGGCGATCACGAGCAGGAACAGCTCCAGGTTGCGCAGCTTCGCGGGGTTGCGGATGCGCACCTTGATGGCCTCAGTCACGTCGCGCAGCTGCACGATGCCGGTCTGCAGCGCGTTCGGGGCGGTCCGGTCGGACGGTGTCGTCTGCTGCGTCATGGCGATCGCTCCAGTCGCTCGATCACGGCTTCGGCGTCGGCCAGCGAGTCGGCGGAGATCGTCTGCTCCACGCTGCGGCGGTTGAAGGGGGTGAGGTCGTCGACCGCGATGTCGGTCTCCTCGACCTGCGTCGCGAGCACGATCGGCCCGATCTGCTGCTGGATGCCCTGGTAGATCGCGACGTTCCCCGCCTCGTTGACGCCGACGAAGTAGCGGTCCTGCGTCCAGGTGTAGAAGAGCACCGAGAGGATGCCGATGCCGATCACGGCGAGGGCGGCCCCGACGCTCCAGCTGATCCGCCGGTTGCGCCGCATGCGGCGCTGCTCGGCGAGCAGCTCCTGCAGGAACTCCTCGCTCTCGGGCTCGAAGTGCTCGAACGCCGGCTGCTGGCGCGACTGGCGCGGGTGCAGCAGCAGCTGGCCGAGCGACACCGAGGTCCGCTCGGGCTCGACCGCCTCGTACGAGATGGGGGCGGCGGCGGAGCCGACCGTCGTCGGCTCGATCGACGAGCGTCGGCGCTCGTCGATGTCGCACAGCACGACCGTGACGTTGTCGGGGGCGCCGCGTGAGAGCGCCTCGTTGACGAGCCGCTGCACGGTCGAGGGGGTGTCGAGGCCCTGCTCGAGGATCGCTCGCAGGCGCTCCTCGTCGACGTAGCTCGAGAGGCCGTCGGAGCAGACGAGCCACCGGTCGCCCGGGAGCGCGTCGTGGACGGCGGTGTCGATCTCCGGGTCGGTCTCGACGTTGCCGAGCACGCGCATGACGACGTTGCGCCGCGGGTGGTGCTCGGCCTCCTCGCGCGTGATGCGCCCGGCGTCGACGAGCCGCTGCACGAAGGTGTGGTCGGTGGAGATCTGCTCGAGCGCGCCGACCCGGTAGCGGTAGATGCGGCTGTCGCCGATGTGCGCGAGGCCGATGCGGTCGCCGACCCGGATGATGCCAGAGCCGGTCGTGCCCATGCCCGAGAGCTCCGGGTGCTCGACCATCGCCTGCTGCAGCGCGTCGTTGCCGGTGCGGAGCGCCTGGGCGAGGGCCGCGGCCGCCTCCTCGGCGGTCGCGTACTCGCGGTCGGCCTCGCGCGCCTTGCGGGTCACGATCGCGCTCGCGACGTCGCCGCCCGCGTGCCCGCCCATGCCGTCGGCGACGAAGCACAGGTAGGTCCCGGCGTAGCCGGAGTCCTGGTTCTCCGAGCGGATCCTGCCGACGTGGCTGATCGCGGCCGCGAGCGGTGTGCTCAAGCTCAGCGCCTCAGCTCGAACGTGGTGGTCCCGATCCGCACCGAGCTGCCGACGCGCACCGGGGTCGCCTCCGTGATGCGCTTGCCGTCGACGTAGGTGCCGTTCGTCGACCCCAGGTCCTGCACCATCCACTGGTCGCGCCAGCGCACGATCTTGGCGTGCGCGCTCGAGGTGTAGTCGTCCTTGATCTGCAGGCCCGACCCGCTCGAGCGGCCGATCGACAGCCCGGTCTCGGGCAGGTCGAGCTCGAGGCCGGCACGCGGACCGGAGGTGATGACGACCCGGCTCGCGCTGCCGCCGCCGCTGCTCGGCGCGACGCGTTCGGTGACGGTCGTCGGGCTGTCGGCCGGAGCGGCTGCCGGCGCGGTCGCGCCGCCCCCCGCGCTCGCGCGGTTCTGCTGGCTCTGCACCGCGACGCGCTGCAGCGGCGTGAGGCGCGGCCCGAAGAGGTCGCTGCGCAGCGAGTAGAGCACGATGAAGATGAACAACCACAGGAGCGCGAGGAAGCCGATCCTGATGATGATGAGGGTCAGCTCGCTCATGCTCGCCCCTTCGGCTGCGCCAGCACGCGGTACACGATGCGCGTGGCGCCGATGTCGATGATGGAGTCGGGCTCGAGCAGCGCGCTGCTGAGCGCGCGGCCGTTGAGGGTCGTGCCGTTCGTGGAGCCGAGGTCGCTCACCTGGGCACGCGTGCCGTCCCAGACGATCTCGGCGTGCTTGCGGGATGCGCCGGCGTCGTCGACCGTGATGTCGGCATCCGAGCCCCGGCCGATGATGGTGCGGCCCTTGCGCAGGGCGTGGCGCTTGCCCTTGATGTCGACGACGGCCGTCCAGACGACCTCGCCCGCCTCGGTGCCCGAGACGATCTCGAGCATGCCCGTCGTCTTGCCGTCGTCGGGCTCGAGGCCGAGGTCGATCGCGCCGGCGAACGAGTAGCCCGACTGGCGGGCGTGCGCCTGCACGGTGCCCGTCAGCTCGTCGAGGAGCGCGTCGCCGAGTCGGCGGAGGCGCTCGAAGTCGGCGGGCGCGAGCCGGACGGTCAGGCGGTTGGGCACGAGGATGCGGTCGCGCGAGACCACCGACGCGTTGGTGTCGAGCTCGCGCTTGAGCGCGCTGGCGATCTCCACCGGCTCGACGCCCGAGCGGAAGGTCTTCGCGAAGGCGCCGTTGACGGCCTTCTCGAGCCCGCGCTCGATCGAATCGAGGAATCCCATGGATGTATCACCGTCCTTTGCCGCCGTCAGCGTACCTGCCGAGCCTAGGAACCTGATATTCTCGTGTGGTTGCCCGGTTCCGACCGGGCTTCGCGCGAGTGGCGGAATTGGCAGACGCGCTGGCTTCAGGTGCCAGTGTCCGCAAGGACGTGGGGGTTCAAGTCCCCCCTCGCGCACGAATGGCCCCGGGCTCCACCCCGGGGCCTTTCGCTTGCCCGATCAGTGCGCGGTCGGCTCGAGGACGACCTTGATGCACTCGTCCTGCTTCTTCTGGAAGATCTCGTACATCTCGGGCGCCTGCTCGAGCGGCACCCGGTGCGTGGTGAGGTCGGCGGTGCCGAGCGGGTCGGCCGGGTCCTCGACGATCGGCAGCAGCTCGTCGCGCCACGACTGCACGTTGCACTGGCCCATCCGCAGCGTGATCTGCTTGTCGAAGAGCGTCATCATCGGCATCGGGTCGGCAGAGCCGACGTAGACGCCGCTGAGCGACACGGTGCCGCCTCGCCGCACGGCGTCGAAGGCCGTGTGCATCGCCGAGAGCCGGTCGAGGCCCGCGTGCTTCATGAGCGGCTTCGCGAGCAGGTCGGGCAGCGCGCCCACGAGCTGCTGCGCCGTCGCGGTGCCGGGCGCGCCGTGCGCCTCCATGCCGACGGCGTCGACGATGCGGTCGGGGCCGCGGCCCTCCGTGAGGTCCTTGAGGGCGTCCGTCGCGTTCTCCATGTCGAGCGTCTCGACGCCGTAGCGCTCCGCCATGGCTCGGCGCTCGGCGACCGGCTCGACGGCGATCACGCGGTGGCCGAGGTGGCGGCCGATCCGCGCGACGAACTGGCCGACGGGGCCGAGCCCCATGACGCCGAGCGTCTCGCCGGGCTGGAGGCCGGCGTAGGCGACGCCCTGCCAGGCGGTCGGCAGGATGTCGCTGAGGAAGAGGTAGCGATCGTCGGGCAGCTCGGAGCCGACCTTGGTCGCGTTGAAGTCGGCGAGCGGCACGCGCAGCCGCTCGGCCTGCCCGCCGGGCACCGAGCCGTAGAGCGACGTGTAGCCGTAGAGGGCGGCGCCGGCCCCCTGGTCGCGGTTCTGCGTCGTCTCGCACTGCGTCGTCAGGCCGCGCGAGCACATGAAGCAGCTGCCGCACGCGATGACGAACGGGATCACGACCCGATCGCCCGGCTGCAGGCTCGTGACCGCAGAGCCCACCTCCTCGACGATCCCCATCGGCTCGTGCCCGAGGATGTCGCCCTGCTTGAGGAAGGGGCTGAACAGCTCGTAGAGGTGGAGGTCCGACCCGCAGATCGCGGTCGACGTGATGCGGATCACCGCATCCGTGGGCTCTTGGATGCGGGGGTCCGGCACCTCGTCGACGGAGACCTTGCGCTTGCCTTGCCAGGTGAGTGCTCTCATGCCTCCACGCTAGGCCGATGGGGTACAGACCGGCTGAGATTCGGAGCAGACGTGGAGGTGCAGGCCCCCACGCTCAGCGGTCCTTCGCGACCTTCCCGATGAGCGCCTCGCCGATCGCGAGGCGGTCCTGGTCGTCGTCGCCCGGCACGCGGTCGCCGCGCAGGCTCCGCCCCGCCGTCTCGTTGAACGTCAGGATCGCGAGCAGGCCGACGATGCCGGCGACGGTCATGTAGAAGCCGGGCACGAGCGTCGAGCCGGTCTGCTCGATGAGCGCCTCGTTGATGAGGCCTGCTGGCCCGCCGAGGAGCGACGTCGCGACGTTGTAGCCGAGCGCGAAGCCCGCGTAGCGCACCGTGGTCGGGAAGAGCGCCGGCAGCGAGGCCGAGATGTTGCACAGCAGCATCACGAGGAAGAGGCCGAAGATCGCGAGCCCGAGCACCTGCAGCGCGAGGTTGCCGGTGTTGAGCAGCATCACCGCAGGCACCGAGAACAGCGTGAACCCGATGGCGGCCGTGAGCAGCAGCGGCCGTCGCCCGATCCGGTCGGTGAGCGCCCCCATGGGGATGATCACCGCCATCATCACGAGCTGCACGCCCACGAGCATGAGCCCCGCCTGCGTGCCGTCCATGTCGAGCGAGGTCTGGAGGAACGTGGGCATGTAGGTGAGCACGAGGTAGAACGCGGTGTTGATGAGGATCGTGATGCCCATGATCTTCAGCAGCTGCTTCGGCTGCTGCGTCACGAGGTCGCGCAGGGTCTGCCAGGCGCTCGTCCGCGTGTCCTGCTCCTTGGCCTCCTCGAAGACGGCCGACTCGTGCAGGCGCGCGCGCATCGCGAGGGCGATGAGGCCGAGCGGCAGGGTCAGCAGGAACGGCAGGCGCCACCAGCCGGCCTCCATGCCGTCGCTGCCGACGATCGCCTCCAGCGCGGTGACGAGGATGGCCGCGAGCGAGAAGCCGAGCAGCGTGCCGAACTCGAGGAACGACCCCCAGAACCCGCGGCGGTCGTCGGGCGCGTGCTCCGCCATGTAGACGGCGGCGCCCGCGTACTCGCCGCCGGCCGAGAAGCCCTGCACGATGCGCAGCAGGAACAGCAGCACCGGGGCGAGCCAGCCGACCTGCTCGAAGGTCGGCAGCAGGCCGATGGCCGCGGTGGCGACCGAGATCATCATGATCGTGAAGACGAGCACCTTCTGGCGCCCGATGCGGTCGCCGAGGGGGCCGAGGATCGCGCCGCCGAGCGGGCGGACGAGGAACGAGACGGCGAAGCCGAAGAGCGTCCAGAGGATCGCGTCCTCCGAGCCGCCGAAGATCTGCGTCGAGAGGTGCACGGCGAGGTAGCCGTAGATGCCGTAGTCGAACCACTCGATCGCGTTGCCCGCCATGGCGCCCATGACCGACTTGCGGACGGTCGTGCGCTGGACGGGGGAGAGGTCGATCTCGCGCGTGATGGGCGGCGGGCCGCTCTCGTGGTGCGCGGATGCTGTCTGCTCGGTCATGGGCCGTATCCCTTCCGGATGGGGTGGATCGTGCGGTGTGTGCGGTCGTGCAGGGTGGTGGTCAGCGGTGCAGGTGGAGGGCGAGGCGCACGTAGGCGCGGGCGGCGGCGCGCAGGTCGGCGATGCGGACGCGCTCGTCCGGCTGGTGGGCCTGCCCGGTGATGTCGCCGGGGCCGAGGATGATCGTCGGGCAGCCGTGGTGCCGCGCGATGAAGCCGCCCTCGCACGCGGCCGTCCACGCCTCGACGGGCGCGGGCGCGCCCTCGGCGACGAGCGCGTCGACGGCCGCGCCGACGAGCGGATGCGCCCCGTCGGTCTCGAAGCCGGGCATCTCCATGAGCAGCGAGGCGTCGGCGGTGCAGCCGTCGTCGCGGAGCGCGCGCTCGATGCCGGCGCTCAGCTGCCCGAGCGCCTCCGCGCCGGTCTCGCCCGGCATGAGCCGCCGGTCGACGAGCAGCGTGCAGCGGTCCGGCACGATCGAGGTGCCGTGCCCGCCCTCGATGCGTCCCACGTTCCACGTGGCGGAGCCCAGCAGCCCGGAGGCGCCGGCGCGCAGCCGCGCGTGGTCGTCGGCGATCCAGTCGACGATGCGCGCGGCGGTCGTGATCGCGCTGGCGCCGTCCTCCGGACGGCCGGCGTGCGCGGCGCGGCCGCTCACCTCGACCTGGAGGTTCGCGGCGCCTCGGCAGGCGATCACGACGGCGAGGTCGGTCGGCTCGGCGACGATGCAGGCGCGGTAGACCGCGGCGGCGTCGGTCGCCGCGAGGTGCGCCTCGATGCCGGTCGCGAGGTCCTCCTCGTCGACGGTCACGAGCAGCTCGAGCGGCAGCTCGGGGCGCACGGTGTGCACGGCGGCGAGCGCCTGCAGCGCCGCGGCGATGCCGCCCTTCATGTCGGCGGCGCCGCGGCCCGTGAGCCAGCCGTCCGCGACCCGCGGGTTGAACGGGTCGGCCGCCCAGCCCTCGCCCGCAGGCACGACGTCGCTGTGGCCGAGCATGAGGATGCCCGGCACCGCCTCGGTCGGGTCGGGCCCGAACCGGATCGACAGGTTCGGGCGGTCCGGCGCCACCGGCTCTCGGCGGCTGCGGCCGCCCAGCCGCGACGCGATCGACTCGAGCACCCGCACGGCGACGAGCTCGGTGCCGCCGGGGTTCTCGCTCGCGGCGAGGATGAGCGACGACGCGTCGGCGACGATCGTCGCCTCGTCGACGAGCGCGAGCGCGCGCTCCAGGTCGGCGTCGACGCCGGCGCCGGGATCCGTCACGCGTCGCCTCGCACGATGAGCTCGCGCGGCGCGCTCGTGAGCACATCGACGCCGTCGGCGGTGATGGCGATCGACTCGCTCAGCTCGCAGCCGTAGCCCGACATCCACATGCCGGCGATGATGTGCAGGCAGACGCCCGGCTCGAGCACCGTCGTGTCGTCGCCGCGCACCGAGACGGTGCGCTCGCCCCAGTCGGGCGGGTAGCCGATGCCGATCGAGTAGCCGAGCCGCGAGGGCTTCTCGACGCCGTGCTTCGCGATGTGCTGCGCCCAGATCGCGTGCACGTCGGCGACCGCCCGGCCGGGGCGCAGCGCGTCGAGCACGAGCGCGAGCCCCTCGGCGGTGATGTCGGCGAGCCGCTCGAGCCGCGCGTCGGGGCGACCGAGCGTCAGCGTGCGCGCGAGCGGCGTGTGGTAGCGGTGGTGCGCGCCCGCGAGCTCGATCGAGACGGCCTCGCCGGCTCCGAGCCGGCGCGCGCTGAAGGTCATGTGCGGGGTGTCGGCCGACTCGCCGGTCGGCAGCATCGGCACGATCGCGGGGTAGTCGCCCTCGGCGCCCTCGACCCCGGTCGCCTGCGCGAACTGGATCGCCGCGGCGACGTCGTTGAGCCGGGCACCCTCGGTGACGGCGTCGATCCCGGCCTGCATCGCGGCGGACGCGACGCGGCCGGCCTTGCGCATGAGCTCGAGCTCGTCCTGGCTCTTGACGAGCCGCACCCAGTTCACGAGCTCGTGGCTGTCGACGAGCTGCCACTCGGGCAGCCCGCGCTCGAGGGCGTGGAACGCGCGCACCGAGAAGAAGTGGGCGTCGGCCTCGAAGCCCACGCGGCCGCGCTGCGCGAAGCCGTGCTCGCGCAGCTGC
This sequence comes from Agrococcus sp. UYP33, assembly GCF_054060915.1. Lineage (NCBI taxonomy): Bacteria > Bacillati > Actinomycetota > Actinomycetes > Micrococcales > Microbacteriaceae > Agrococcus > Agrococcus sp. UYP33. The sequence continues at coordinate 1,060,868 of NZ_JBSSDR010000001.1, read as the reverse complement.
TGCGCAGCCCAGTCGAAGGGATGGACGCCCCGCTGGTGCACGAGCGCCTCGGGGTAGCCCAGGATGCGCTCGGGCGGCGTCTGCGCCGTGCGGTGCGCGCCGCCGGCGTCCATCGCCCGCATGATGAGCAGCGGCTCGCCGACGAGGGGCACGAACAGCAGCTGCGGCATGTAGAACGACCACGCGTCGTAGCCGGTGAGGTAGTGGAGGTTCGCCGGGTCGACGACCACGAGCCCGTCGAGCCCCGACGCCTGCATGCGTGCGCGCGTGCGGGCGAGCCGGTCGGTCAGCGCTTCGGGGCTGGGGCGCACGGATGCCTCCTCGAGTCGGTCCAGCAACCCTACGCCGGGGGCCGCCGGGTCCCGCCCGAGCCGCGCGGCGCCGTCGCCGTCATGCCGTCGCCGTCAAGCCCGCGGCGTCACTCCCGCAGCGGCACGAAGGCGTACCGGCCTCGGTCCTCCCGCGCGCGCGGCCGCCCGTCGCGCACGTCGACGACCGTCATCCGGCCGGCGACGGGCGCGACCATCCGGCCGCCGTCGGCGAGCTGCGCGACGAGCGCGTCGGGCATCCGCCACAGGTCGGCGGACACGAGGATGCGGTCGAAGGGCGCGTCGTCGGGGAGGCCCAGCACGTGCGGCGTCGCCTGCCGCACGCGCGCGCGGCTGCCGTGCGCCGCGAGGTTCGCGTTGGCGGCCTCGACGAGCTGCGGCACGAGCTCGACGCCGGTCACCGCCGCCCCAAGCGCCTCGAGGATCGCCGCGGTCCAGCCCGAGCCGGCGCCGACGTCGAGCACCCGGTGGCCCGGCCCGGCGTCGAGCAGCTCGAGCATGCGGGCGACCGTGGAGGGCTGCGAGCTCGTGGCGTCCCAGCCGATCCCGACGGGGCGGTCGACGCCGGCGAGGTGCCGCACGACGGGCGGCAGGAAGGTCGCGCGCGGCGTCGCCGCCATGGCGGCTCGCACGCGGTCGACGACCCCCGGCTCGACCTGCAGCTCGCTCACGGGTCGCACGCTACGCCGGCGCGCCGCGCAGGTCGAGTGCCGCCGCAGGTCGAGTGCCGCAGTGGCGTGATGGAGCGGTGCGGACTGGCTCATGGGCGCTTGCGCTCTCGCAAGGTCTGGTGAAGGCGCCTGGTCGGTCCGCACCGCTCGACTTGCCCGCGACTGTACGCCGACGGGCACGCCGCCGCAACGGTCCGACCGTCGTCTGTGGACGGGCGCGCGTCAGCCGAGCGGCACCTGCGGCGCGCGGATGCCGGGGTGGCCGCGCGGGATCGATGCGAACAGCACCCAGCCCGAGATCGCGACGCAGGCGATGATGAGCGGGTAGGTGAGCGCGACGCGCATGACGGCGAGCCAGGTCGCCTCGTCGAGCCACCACAGCACCGAGAAGACGGCGACGCGGATGACGTACTGCGCCACCCAGACCCACGAGGCGCGGCTGTAGGCGCGCAGCAGCCCGGGGTCCCGGCGCCATCGCGTCCGGGTGCCGATGAGGCCGCCGACGATGAGGCCGAGGAACGGCCAGCGCACGGCGATCGACACGCTCCACGCGAGCGCGCTCGCCGCGTTCGACAGCAGCTGGACGAGGAAGAAGTTGCGCGCCTCACCCGTCTGCTGGGCGATCATGGCGGCGACGGCGGTCGCGAGCATGCCGATGAGCACCGCTCGCGGCGCGCGGCGCTGCACGACGGACAGCACCAGCACGAAGGCGCTCGCGGCGAGCGACCAGACGACGGAGGCGGTGAGGTCGCCGTCGCTCGCGAGCCAGCCCACGAGGAACCCGACCGGAGGCACGCTGCCCTCGACGGCCGCCCTGCCGCCGCCGAGCAGCCGGGCGAGCGACTCCTCGCGCGTCGGGTCGGCGTCGGCGCGCTCGTCGGTGGGCGGGCGATCGGCGGCGTCGCCGGGGAGATCAGACATCGGGCGCGCCACGGAGCGAGGCTATCCCGGGCCGGCGTCGATCCGCCAGGCGGCCGGCACGGGACGCGGCTCAGTTCGTGCGCCACCCGCGCGGGCCGCGCGAGCCCGCCCGGTACTCGTGCATCGGCACCGCATCCGATCGCCAGGCGTCGAGCACCGGCTCGACGATGCGCCAGCACTCCTCGGCGGCGTCGCCGCGCACCGCGAGCCGCGGGTCGCTGTCGAGGATCGACGCGAGCACCTCGCCGTAGGGCAACAGCGAGCCGCCGCCCAGCTCGCCGCGCAGCACCGTCTGCTCGAGGGTGAAGGGATCGCCCTTGCCGTTCGTCGTCAGGTGCAGCTCGAAGCCGTCGGGCTTGAAGTCGATGACGAAGCGATCCGGGGTGTCGCGGCCCGAGAGCCCCTTCGGGACGTGCGCGGGCGCCTTCCAGTGCACGATCGCGCGCTTCCGCACGCCCGCGAGCGACTTGCCCGAGCGCAGGATGAAGGGCACGCCGGCCCAGCGCGGGTTCGCGATCTCGACCTGCACCTCTGCGAGCGTCTCGGTGCCGAGCGACGGGTCGACGCCCTCCTCGGCGACGTAGTCGGGCACGTCCCGCCCCTCGACCGCGCCCGCGGTGTAGCGCGCGCGTCGCGAGTGCCGGACGGGGTCGACGACGCTCGCCGCGCGCAGCACCTGGCTGATCGCGTCGCGCAGGTCGCGCTCGCCGACGCTCGCGATCGGCTCGATCGCGATGAGCGCCATGATCTGGAGCAGGTGCGACTGGATCATGTCGCGCAGCGCGCCGTTGCGGTCGTAGTACCCCGCGCGACCCTCGAGCGTGACGGTCTCGTCGTAGAGGATCTCGACCCGCTCGATGCCGTCGCGATCCCAGGTCGGCTCGAGCAGCCGGTTCGCGAAGCGCAGGCCGAGGAGGTTCAGCACCGTGTGCAGGCCGAGGAAGTGGTCGATCCGGAAGATGCGCTCCTCGGGCACGATGCGGGTGACGAGCGCGTTGAGGCGCCGCGCCGACTCGAGGCTGTCGCCGAACGGCTTCTCGATCGCGAGGATCGTGCCGTCGGGCACGCCGATCTGCTCGAGCGTGCCGCACACGAGCTCGCTGATGTGCGGCGGCAGCGCGAAGTAGATGACGAGCCGGTCGCACGCGATGCTGTCGAGCAGCGCGCGGAGCGCGACCGGGTCGGTCGCGTCCGTCGAGACGTAGCGCGTCGACGACAGCACGGCCTTCGCGGCCGCGCCCTGGGCGCCCCCGACGTTGAGCGCCGTGCGCACGCGGTCGTGCCAGTCGTCCGCGGCGAGCTCGCGCAGATCGGCCCCCACGATCTCGACGCGGCGCGACGGCTGCGATCGCAGCAGCGTGGCGATGCCCGGCAGCAGCAGGCGACTCGTGAGGTCGCCGGATGCGCCGAGGATGAGCAGGGTGGTCGAGCGGCTCGGTGCCATGGCCCGATCCTCGCATCCCCGGCTGGGGGCGCGTCAGGCGGGGCGGCTCACCACCAGATGCCGCCGCCCGCCGAGATGCCGGCGAAGGTGAGCGCGACGAGCACGAGCGCGACGACGGCGGGCGCGATGCCGCGGCCGCCCGCGTGGCGCGACTTGAAGAGCGCGATGATCGCGAGGATGCCGGCGATCGCGGCAGGGCCGCCGCCGAAGATGACGCCGATGAAGAACGGGATCGGCATGAGGACCAGGCCGACCAGGCCGATCCAGAACGCCCACCACGCCCACGGGTTGGATCGCTTCGTCTCCATGGCCCCATGGTGGCAGCAGCAGGCTCGGAGGCCGCTGGTGATCGCGGCGCCGAGCGGCTTCCTCAGCACCGCCCGACGTTGTCGTCAGGCTTTTGCGGACACTGTTGCGATTGCCGGGTGGCGGGTCTTTGCTGGTCGCAGCAGCTGCGACGAAGGCCGTGCGAGGCCTGAGCGCGCTGCCAGGCGCTCCGGCGCCGCGGCCGGGAGTGGACGATGCGGGCAGAGGGTCGGGGACGCGCGCCGGGTGCTCCCGCGCCCCGGTCGCGCACGCCTCGCCACGCGGCGCCGCGCGAGCGCCACCGCGGGCACCCGGCGCTCGCGGCCGCCGTCGCCATCACCACGAGCCTGCTCGCGCCGCTCGGCGCCGCGCCCGCGGCGGCCACCGAGCCGCCGCACGAGCCGGACGAGGTCGCGGCCACGCTCACCCTGCTCGCGGAGGTCGACGGGGGCGACGGCGGGGATGCCGCGCTCGGCGAGTGGATGCTCGAGGCCGCCGGCCCGACGCCCATCCGCGGCGCGAGCGGCGACCCCTCGGTGACGGGCACGCCCGTCGCGGCCGGCGCCTACGCGCTGCAGGTGACCGGTGGCAGGGGCGGATACAGCGCGTCCGCGTGGTCCTGCACGGGCGGCGTCCTCGACGGAGCCACGCTCACGCTCGTCGCCGGTGACGACGTGGCCTGCGCCGTCGTGCTCGACGACCACCCGGTCGACCTCGCGCTCACGCTCGACGACGGCGGCGCCGCCCCGGCGAACGGCGGCGCGTTCGACCTCACGATCGGCGTGCACAACCTCGGCGCCCGCGACGTCGACCTCGACGAGCCGGTCACCGTGCTCGCGGCCGCGCCCGTCGGCGCGGTCGTGACGGCCGTGCCCGGGGGCTGCTCGGCGTCCGCCGGCATCGTCACGTGCGGCATCGACCCGGCCGCGCTCGCGGCCGGCGCCGGTGTGGTGCTCTCGATCGCGCTCCGGTTCGATGCGGGCGCGACCGCCGGTGCGTTCGGGACGGTCGCATCCGTCTCCACCGAGGACGACCCGGCGCCCGTCCCCGCAGCGTGCGGCGCGTCGAACAACGTCGACTGCGAGCAGACCGAGCTGCGCTACCCGACGCTCACGCTCGTGCAGGTGCTCGCGACCGACGACGGCGGCGACGCCACGCTCGCCGACTTCGCGCTCAGCGCATCCGGACCCGTCGAGATCGTCGGCCCGAGCGGCGCACCGGCCGTCACCGTCGCACCGGTGCCGGCCGGGGCCTACCGGTTGAGCGCCGCCGGTCCCGCCGGCTACGCGGCAGGGGCGTGGAGCTGCACCGGCGGCTCGCTCGAGGGCGACACGCTCACGATCACCGGCGCCGTCGACGTCACCTGCACCATCGGGCGCGACGACGGGGCCGTCGACCTGCAGCTGACGGCGAGCGGCGACGAGGTCGTCGCGGTCGGCAGCGAGACCGGCCTCTCGCTGCTCGTGCGCAACCTCGGTGCCCGAGGCGTCGATGACGACGAGCCGGTCGAGGTCGTCGTGGCGCTGCCGACCGGCATGCGCTTCGCGAGCGGCGCGGGCTGCGCCGCCGACGGCGGCACCGTCGCCTGCGCGATCGAGCCCGCGGCGCTGGGATCGGGCGCCGCCGTGCGGCTCGAGCTGCGGGTCGCGATCGCGGCGGACGCGGTCGCCGGCACGCTCGAGACCGCGACGACCGTGTCGACCGAGGACGACCCCGTGACCGCGGGCGGCTGCGAGCGGCCCTCGAACAACGCCGCGTGCCTGCGCACGCGCGTCGTCGCCGGGTCGGTGACGGCGCAGAAGTCGGTGTGGGAGCGGGTGAACGGGGCGTGGATGTCGTCCGACGGCACCGTCCGCTTCGGCGACAGCGTGCAGTTCCGCATCGTCGTGCGCGCGGTGGGGGAGGCGCCGAGCACCGGCGTCGTGCTCCTCGACCGGCTGCCCGACGGCCTGCTCGTCGACGCGGCGGCCCGCTGCTCGATGCCGTGCGCCGTCGACCTCGACGACGCGACCGGCACGCAGCGCATCACGATCGGCACGATGGAGCCCGGCGACGTCGTCACCGTGACCATCGAGGCGACGGTGCCCGGCGTCCCGTCGCAGGCGGACGGCACCACGGTGCGCGTCGCCTTCGACAGCGCGGCCTCGCTCTCGAGCGACAACGTCGAGAGCGCGCCGACGAACATGGTCACGCTGCGGGCCAGCCACGCGCTGCCCGCCGCGCGCCGCAGCGGGGGCGAGATCCCGCTCGGCGGCATCGGGCTCGCGCTCGCCCTGCTCGTCGCCGGCGGCCTGCTGCTCGTCCGCTCCCGGGAGCTCATGCCCCGCTGACCCCACCGACCCCGAGCCCCCGTCTGTCGTGACCAGGCGGGGGCTCGGCCCTGTCCGGGGTGCATGCGCCGTGGCAGGCTGGAGCCATGACGCGCGAGCTCCACCTCACCGGCGACGACGCCGCCGACCGCCTGCTCTCCGACGACGACTTCGCGCTGCTGACGGGCATGCTGCTCGACCAGCAGGTGCCGATGGAGACGGCCTTCGCGGGGCCCGCGAAGCTGCGCGACCGGCTCGGCGACCTCGACGCGGCCGCGATCGCGACGATGGATCCCGACGCGTTCCAGGCCGCGTTCGCCGAGAAGCCGGCGGTGCACCGCTTCCCCGGATCCATGGCGAAGCGCGTGCAGCAGCTCGCGGCCGTGGTCGCGGACGAGTGGGGCGGCGATGCCGGCGCGATCTGGCGATCGGGCGATCCGGACGGCGCCGAGGTGCTCCGTCGCCTGCAGGCGCTCCCGGGCTTCGGTGAGCAGAAGGCGCGCATCTTCCTCGCGCTGCTCGGCAAGCGCGCCGGCTTCGACGGCGCGGGATGGCGGGAGGCGTCCGAGCCCTACGGCGAGGAGGGCTCGAAGCGCTCCGTGGCCGACATCGTCGACGCGGACTCGCTCGCCGAGGTGCGGAAGGCGAAGCAGGCGGCGAAGGCCGCCGCGAAGCAGGCCGCCAGCTGATCGAGCCGCGCCGCCCGCCCGCGGGTCAACGGCGCTTCGCGCGCCCTCGCGGCAGCAGCTCGACCGTGGGGATGCGCGGCGACGGCAGCGTCGTGCCCGAGCCGTCGTCGACGACGCCGAAGCGCGGGCGCGCGTCGGTCGGCGCCTCGCGCTCGGCCATCCACGCGTCGCGCGCGCGCTGCACCGTGGCATGGTCGCGCCCGATGAAGTTCCAGAACATCACGACCTCCTCCTCGTGCGGCACGCCGCCGAGCAGGATCGCGACGCCGTCGGCCCGCTCCGCCGACACGATCGCGGAGGCTCGCCCGGGCTCGAGCACACCGATCTCCCCGACGCCGATCGGCACGTCGTCGAGCGCGATGCCCGGCGTCAGTGCGAGCACCCCGTGCTCGAAGCGCTCCTCGAGCGCGAGCTGCGCCTCGGCGCCGCCCGGGATGCGCAGCTCGGCGCCGAGCAGCGGCGAGAACGTCGGCGCGGCGCTCGTGGCCCCGGCGTAGGAGCCCACGAAGACGCGCACCGTCGCGCCGCCCGGCAGCCGCGCGCTCGGCACGTCGTCGACGCCCGCGAACGACGGCGCGATGTCGTGCTGGTCGAGCGGCAGCGCCGTCCACAGCTGCACGCCGTGCAGCACGGCCGTGTCGCTCGTGGAGTACTCGCTGTGCGAGATGCCGTGCCCCGCGGTCATGACGTTGACCCCGCCAGGGCGCACGGTGTGCTGCGCGCCGGTCGAGTCGGTGTGCGCGATGGCGCCCTCGACGAGCCACGAGACCGTCTGCAGACCGGTGTGCGGGTGGGGCGGCACATCCATGCCCGGACCGCCGCTGATGTCGACCGGCCCGAAGGAGTCGGCGAAGCACCACGCGCCGATCATGTGGCGGTGCTTGTTGGGCAGGCTGCGCAGCACCGGCAGCGCGCGCGGGCCGCCGAGCGGCACCTCGCGCGGCAGCAGCAGCTCGACGCCGGCCGCGCGCGCCTCGTCGATGCAGGCTCGCTCCGCCCCCTCGACCAGCAGCGCCTCGTCGTTGCTCATGGGTCCACGGTAGCCTCCGCCGCGCGGCCTCCGTCGGCCGGTGGAGGCGGCCGTCCGGGCGCCGCCCTACCGTGGCGGGCATGGACCTCACGATCCCGGAAGCCGTGCTCCTGCTCGCGATCGACGACGAGGCGGGCACGCCGCTCATCGACGACTCCTCGCTCGGCATCGCGATGGCGGCCGCGGCGACCGCGCAGCTCCTGCTCGACGGCCGGATGCGGCTCGCCGGCGCCGGGGAGCCCGGCGCGGAGGAGGGCACCCTCGTCGCCGCGGCCGGCGGCACCGACGGGAGGCTCGAGCCGCTCGTCGCAGAGATCGCCGGGCGCACGCCGAAGGCCGCGATCGAGCGGGTGGCCGGCTGGGGCGGCACGCGCACCCCGGGCGGGAGGCTGCGCGGACGCCTGATGGACGACTTCGCGACCGCCGGCGTGCTCGCGCGCGAGCAGGACCGCTTCCTCGGCATGACGTGGCGCGAGCGCTGGGAGCGCGGCGAGCGCCGCGCGGTCGAGGATGCGCTGCAGGCGACGGCGCGCGAGGTGCTCGACGGCCGCGACGAGCCGCGCGTCGCGACGGCGCTCGCGATCCTGCACGGGGCGAAGGCGCTGCCCGCCGTGTTCCCCGACCTGCCGAAGGAGGCGCTCGAGCGCCGCGGCGAGGCGCTGGCGAGCGCGAGCTGGGCGTCCGCCTCGGTGCGCGCCGCGATCGAGGCGATCGAGGCAGCGATGGTGGCGATCATGGTCGTGACGATGATCGTGCCGATCACGTCGAGCGGCTCCTAGGCGCCCATCCGCGATCCGGCTGCGGTGCAGCGCGGCGGTGCCAGGATGGGGCGACCGCTCGACCGACCGAGGAGGCACGACGGATGCCGCACGTCTCGACCGTCATCGGCCACGCCCTGGGCGCGGGCTTCGCCGCGCTCGCGTCGGTCCGACGCCCGCACCCGATCCACCCGCACGGCGTGCAGCTGCACGGCTCCCTCCGTCGCACCGGCAGCGCGCTGCACACCGGCGTCCCGTGGTTCGACGAGGCCGGCGCAGCACCCGTGCGCGTGCTCGCGCGCGCCTCGCGCTCGGCGGGCCTCCCCGCGCCCCTGCCGGACGTGATCGGCCTCGCCGTGCGCGTCGACGGCGATGCCGGACCCGCCGACCTCGAGCTCGCGTCGACCGGGCGGGGCTGGCCGTCGCGCTTCTGGCTGCTGCTGCACCGCTCGCCGTCGCGCGCGCACCTCGGCTCCCTCTTCCCGTACCGCACGCCCACGGGCCCGGTGCTCGTCGCCGCGCGCACCCGCGCTCCCGCCGACCTGCCGATGGCGCCCGAGGCGCTCGGCGAGCGGCTCCAGGCGGAGCCGTGGCGCCTGACCCTGCTCGTGGCGCGCCCCCGCGGGGCCTGGCATCCGTTCGCCGAGCTCGAGCTCACCCGCGAGCCCGGCCCGCTCGATCCGCTGCTGCGCTTCGACGCCGGGCGCCACCCGCTGCCGGGCACGCAGCAGTACGACTGGGCGCGGCGAGCGCGGCAGCCCTCCTACGATCGCGTGCAGCGCGACGCGGCGCGCGGCTGACGCGTCAGATGCCGAAGAGCTGCTTGCCGAAGACGATCACGACGATGCCGGCGACCGCGAGCAGCGCGCACAGCGCGAGCAGCACGCCGGCCACGGCGGTCGAGCCGGGCCTGCGGCTCTCGAGCGAGCGGATGGCGAGCGCGTAGACGACCGGGATGCCCGCGCCGAGCAGCAGCCCGACGGCGAGCACCGAGACGATGGCTGTGGCGAGCGCGCCGAGGTCGAAGCCCATCAGCGGTCCTCCGTCCGGGGCTTGGGTCGCTTCTTGCGCTTCCGCGGCTTCGCGAGCGGCGCGATGCCGGAGGCGACGGCGCTCAGCTCGCGGTCGATCTCGCGCTTGCGCTCGGCCTTCGGCTGGTCCCACTCCTCGGTGACGTTGTGGTGGCCGACGTGGCTCGCGCGCGAGCGCAGCCACATCACGAGGCACGCGGCGAGCAGCAGCAGGGTGACGACGATCGATCCGCCCAGGTGCCCGAAGTTGCTGGCGATGCCGAAGCACAGCGCGCCGACGGCACCGGCCGCGGGCAGGGTGATGAGCCACGCGATGAGCATGCGGCGCGCGACGGACCAGCGCACCTTGGCGTCGGTGCGGGCGACCCCCGAGCCGATGACGGAGCCGGAGGCCACGTGCGTGGTCGACAGCGGCAGCCCGAGGTGGCTCGACGTGAGGATGATCGAGGCGCTCGAGAAGTCGGCCGACATGCCCTGCCGCGGCGAGATGTCGACGATGCCCTTGCCGAGCGTGCGGATGACGCGCCAGCCGCCCATGTAGGTGCCGGCCGCGATCGCCACCGCGCAGACGATCCGCACCCACAGCGGCATGTCCGCCTCCGGGTCGAGCGTCCCGTGCGCGACGAGCGCGAGGAAGATGACGCCCATCGTCTTCTGGGCGTCGTTCGTGCCGTGCGCGAGCGACATGAGCGAGGCGGCGCCGATCTGGCCCCAGCGGAAGTCGGTGCGCTCGCGCCGCTCGCTCAGGCCGGCGGTCACGCGCTGCACGAGCCACGTGCCGCAGAAGGCGACGAGGCCGGCGATCACCGGCGCGAGCAGCGCCGGGATGAGGATCTTCTGCGCGACGCCGCCCCACAGCACGCCGGTGAGCCCGAGCGCCGCGATCGTGGCGCCGATCAGGCCGCCGAAGAGCGCGTGGCTCGACGACGACGGCAGCCCGAAGAGCCACGTCAGCACGTTCCACACGATCGCGCCGGTGAGCCCGCACAGCACGATGAGCATGAGGCTCTCGCCGTCGACGCCCGTGAGGTCGACGATCCCGGAGCCCACGGTGCGCGCCACCTCGATGGAGAGGAACGCGCCGACGAGGTTGAGGGTCGCCGAGAGGGCGACCGCGGGCTTCGGCTTCAGCGCGCCGGTCGCGACGGACGGAGCCATCGCGTTCGCGGTGTCGTGGAACCCGTTCGTGAAGTCGAACGCGAGCGCGACGACCACGACGATCGCGAGGATGACGGTCTCCTGCATCGCGCCAGTCTCCACTACGGACCCGACGCGCGCCAAAAAGTGGCCGCCTGGACAGATGCATAAGTCACTTATATGATTGGACGGTGCACGAGGCGAGCGGGGAGCAGGCGGCCAGGCTGGCCACCGCGGTCGATCGCATCGTGCGCATGCACCGCCGCACCGAGCTGCCCGGCGCGCTCAGCCCCGCGCGCGCGTCGACGCTGTTCACGCTCGTCGAGCGCGGTCCGCAGCGGCTGGGCGAGCTCGCGACCGGCGAGCGGGTGAGCCAGCCCGCGATGTCGCAGATCGTGCAGGCGCTCGAGGCCGACGGCCTCGTCGAGCGGCGCCCCGATCCCGTCGACGGGCGCGCGAGCTCCATCGCGATCACCGCGGCGGGCCGCGCGCTGTCGTCCGAGCGGCGCGCGCGGCGCGCGGCGACCATCGCCGCCGTCATCACCACCCTCGACGCCGACGACGCTGCAGCGATCGCGAGGGCGCTCCCAGCGCTCGAGCGGCTCGCCGACGCCGCCGACGCCGTCCATCCGCCGCGCTGACGCGCGGCCGTTCGAGGAGCCTCCATGGCACAGCACACCGACGCGCCCGCGCGCGCCGCCGCTCACGACGCGCCAGCGATCGCGCCCACGGCGCGCAGCCGGCGGGCCCAGCCCAAGGCCGTGTGGGCGGTCGCCTTCGCCTGCGTCATCTCGTTCATGGGGATCGGGTTCGTCGACCCGATCCTCCCCGCGATCGGCGAGCAGATGCGGGCCTCGCACGCCGAGGTCGAGCTGCTGTTCACGAGCTACCTCGTCGTCACCGCGGTCGCGATGCTCATCACCGGCTGGGTCTCCAGCCGCATCGGCGGCAAGCGCACGATGCTGCTGGGCCTGGGCATCATCGTCGTCTTCGCCGCGCTCGCGGCAGCCTCGCCGACCATCGGCGCGATGGTCGGGTTCCGCGCAGGCTGGGGCCTCGGCAACGCCCTCTTCATCGCCACGAGCCTCGCCGTCATCGTCGGCAGCGCGAGCGGCGGCGTGCCGGGCGCGATCGCGATCTACGAGGCGGCCATGGGCATCGGCATCGCGGTCGGTCCGCTGCTCGGGGGCCTGCTCGGCTCGATCGGCTGGCAGTGGCCGTTCCTCGGGGTGGCCGCCCTCATGCTCGTCGGCCTCATCGGCACGCTCGTGCTCGTGCCGAGCACCCGGACGTCCACCCGGCCGATCGGCGTGCTCGAGCCGCTCCGGGCGCTGCGGCACCGCGGCCTGCTCGTGCTGAGCCTCGTGGCGCTGCTCTACAACTGGGCGTTCTTCACCGTGCTCGCCTACGCGCCCCTCGTGCTGGGGCTCGACGCGATCGCGCTCGGGGCCGTCTTCTTCGGCTGGGGACTCCTCGTCGCGATCTTCGCGGTCGCCGTCGCGCCCCGCCTCGAGCGGCGGTTCGGCCTCGTGCCCGTCCTGGTCGGCACGTTCGTCGTCATGGCGCTCGACCTGGCGGTGATGGCGGCGTGGACCGACGTGCCGGCGGTGCTCATCGCGACGGTGGTGCTCTCGGGTGCCTGCTCGGGGCTCAACAACACGCTCGTCACGCAGGCGGTCATGCAGGTCGCACCGGTGTCGCGCCCGGTGGCGAGCGCGTCCTACAGCTTCGTGCGGTTCCTGGGCGGGGGGCTCGCGCCGCTCGTCGCCGGCATCGTCGGCGCGGCGATCAGCATCCACGTGCCCTTCTGGCTCGGCGTCGTCGCGCTGGCGCTGGCCGTCGCGCTGCTGCTCGCCGTCGGCGGCGTCGTCACCCGAGCGGTCGAGTCCTCGCACGATCGCGTGCTGCCCGAGATCGCCGGGGACAGCCCCGCGGAGGTGCCGGTCGAGGCGCGGCGCACCGCGGACGCCTAGCATCGGAGCATGACCTCGACGCCGCCGCCGTCCTCGCAGCCGCCCGGGTGGTACCCGGATCCGTACGCCGCGACGCCCGGCGTCGAGCGCTGGTGGAACGGCCTGCAGTGGCTCGCCGAGACGCGCGACCCGACCGCGCAGCCGACCTGGTCGCCGGCCCCGTGGGAGGACGTCCCCGAGCCGGAGCGGGAGACCGCCAGCTGGGGCGCTCGCCTCGGCGCCTACCTGCTCGACATGATCCCGATGGTGGTGCTCGCCATGGTCGTCCTCGGCGCCTTCGGCTGGTTCGGCCTCGTCGGCCGCGCAGCCGAGGGCGACGAGGCGGCGTTCGCCGAGCTCGAGGCGCTCAGCGCGCCCGGCAGCCCCGCATCCATCGCGAGCATCGTGATCGGCGCGATCGCCTACTTCTGCTACAACGTGGGCTTCCACATGGCGAAGGGCCAGACGCCCGGCAAGATGCTCGTCGGCATCCGCGTGCGGATGCGCGACGAGGATCGGCTGCCGGACGCGCGCGCGGCGATCGTGCGCTGGGCGGTGCAGCAGGGCGCTCCGCAGCTGCTGAGCGGCTTCGCCGGGCTCGGCTTCCTCGCCGGCGTCTTCAGCATCGTCGACCACCTGTGGCCGCTGTGGGATCCGCGCGGGCAGGCGCTGCACGACAAGGCCGCCCGCACGATCGTCGTCCGGGCGCCGCGCCGGAGCGTCAGCTGAGGCCGAGCCAGTAGAACGACTGGGTGCCGAAGGTGAGCGAGAAGCGCCCGTCCTCAGCGATCGTCGGGAACTGGCCGCCGCCGAACAGGTCGTTGAGCCGGGCGCGCGCGAACTGCGGGGCGTCGATCGTCACGTGCACCGGGTTGTGGCTGAACGAGAAGACGCAGAGCACGCGCTCGGCCCTGGGTCCCGCGTAGCTGCCGTCGCCCTCATACGAGCGCACGAACGCGAGCACCGCGTCGTTGTCGGTGTCGAGCACCGTGATGTCGCCGAGCCCGAACACGGGGTGGGCGCGGCGCACGTGCAGCACGGAGCGCATCCAGTGCAGCAGGCTCGACGCCTGCGCCATCTGCGACTCCACGTTGACGGCGGCGTAGTGGTAGACGAGCGACTGCACGACCGGCAGGAACAGCTTGCCCGGGTCGGCGTTCGAGAAGCCGGCGTTGCGGTCGGGCGTCCACTGCATCGGCGTGCGGGATGCGTCGCGGTCGTCGAGCCAGATGTTGTCGCCCATGCCGATCTCGTCGCCGTAGTACAGGAACGGCGAGCCCGGCAGCGACAGGAGCAGCGCGTTGGCGAGCTCGAGCTCCGCGCGCGAGTTGTCCAGCAGCGATGAGAGCCGGCGGCGCACCCCGACGTTCGACCGCATCCGCGGGTCGTAGGCGTACCACCCGTACATCGCCTGCCGGTACTCCTCGCTCACCATCTCGAGCGTCAGCTCGTCGTGGTTGCGCAGGAACACGCCCCACGCGGCGCCCGGCGGCACGTCGACCTGCTCGGCGAGGATGCGCTTGAGCTCGAGCGCGTTCTGCGCGCGCAGCGAGTAGAAGATGCGCGGCATGGTGGGGAAGTCGAAGGCCATGTGGCACTCGGGCTCCGCGGCCGTGCCGAAGTACGCGGCGGTCTCTGCGGGCCACTGGTTCGCCTCGGCGATGAGCACGCGGCCCGGGTACTCGTCGTCGACGATGCGGCGCAGCCGCTTCACGTACTCGTGCGTGGCGGGCTCGGACTCGCCGTTGCCGCCCTCCGACTCGTAGAGGTAGGGGATCGCGTCGAGCCGGATGGCGTCGACGCCGAGGTCGAGCCAGAAGCGCAGCACGTCCTCGATCGCGGCGTGCACGGCGGGGTTCTCGAAGTTGAGGTCGGGCTGGTGCGAGAAGAAGCGGTGCCAGTAGAACTGCCGGCGCACGGCGTCGAACGCCCAGTTCGACTCCTCGGTGTCGACGAAGATGATGCGCACGTTGGGGTAGCCGTCATCGGTGTCGCGCCACACGTAGAAGTCGCCGTACGGGCCCTCCGGGTCCTCCCGGGAGGCGAGGAACCACGGGTGCTGGTCGCTCGTGTGGTTGATCGGCATGTCGATCATCACGCGCATGTTGCGGGCGTGCGCCTCGGCGACGAAGTGGCTGAAGTCGTCGATCGTGCCGTACTCGGCGAGCACGGCCTTGAAGTCCGAGACGTCGTAGCCGCCGTCGCGCAGCGGCGACTGGTAGAACGGCGGCACCCAGATGCCGTCGATGCCGAGCCACTGCAGGTAGTCGAGCTTCGAGGTGAGCCCCTGGAAGTCGCCGAAGCCGTCACCGTTCGAGTCGACGAACGAGCGCACCATCACCTCGTAGAAGACGCTCTTGCGATGCCAATCGCGATCGAGGGCGAGGCCGGGCACGTTGCCGCCGATGATCGGGATGGGCGAGGTGAAGCTGGAGGTGAAGCTCACGGGCGCTCCTCGAGGTGCGGTGCCTGGGAGCGCAAGCCAACCACGGAACGCGGCCCGCGCGCGATGGACGCGCACGTGGCGCCGCGCCGCCTCAGACCGGCGGCGCCCCCGTCGACGAGCGGATGACGAGCACGGGCGCGTAGCTCGTGTGGCTGCGGTCCGGCTCGGCGTCGGGCCGGCCGTGCGGATGCTCGGCGAGCGCGGTCATGATCCAGGCGACCACGTCCTCGCCGTGCTGCGCGGGGTCCTGCCGGATGGTCGTGAGGCCGAACGCGGCCGCCGTCGGCACGTCGTCGACGCCGATGACGCTCAGCTGCTCCGGCACGCGGATGCCCAGCTGGTGCGCCGCGAGCAGCACCCCGAGCGCGACCTCGTCGGTGCCCGCCACGATCCCCGTGGGGCGATCGGCCCTGGCGAGCAGCTCCCGGGCGGTCGCGTGCGCGCCCTCGAGCGTCGTCGGCACCGTCATGATCGGGCGCATCCGCAGCCCGTGCCTCACCGAGACCCGCTCGAACGCGCGCCTGCGGCGGTCGGACGACGAGGCGTCGATCGGCTGCACCTCCGTCTCGCTCATCATGTGCAGCAGGTCGCGGTGACCGAGGCGCACGAGGTGCTCCGCCGCCTGCTCGCCGGCCGCGTCGTCGTCGAGGCAGAACGAGCGCGAGTGCGGCGTGGGCTCGCCGACCGTGGCCACCGGGATGCCGAGCTCGTTGAGCCGCGACAGGTCGCCGCCCACGAGGCTCCAGGTGATCGTGACGAGCCCGTCGACCTCGCCGCGGTCCATGAAGCGCTCGAACTTCTCGTGCCCGCCCCGGCCGAACGCGCCGAGGTCGTAGAGCAGCACGTCGTGCTCGTGCGCGTCGGCGGCGTGCGCGATGCCGTGCAGCACCGAGCCGAAGTACCAGCGGTCGACGGAGGGGGTCAGCACCCCGATCGTGCGCGTGAGGCCGGTCGCGAGCCGCCTCGCGGCGCCCGAGGCGCGGAAGCCGAGGTCGCCCGCGGTGCGGCGGACGCGCTCCCGCGTCGCCGGAGACACCCCGTCGGCGCCCGATAGCGCGCGGGACGCGGTCGCCTTCGACACCCCGGCTGCGCGGGCGACGTCGTCGAGCCTGGGCATCGCGCCTCCTCGCGCCGTGACGGGCCTCGTCGCCCGTCCATCGATGGAACCGGTTCCGAGTGTAGAGCGCCACCATGTCGCACGCGAGCGTGGGCCCCCAGCGATCGTGACCGAATCGAAACATTGTCATGTGGCCGGGACCCGTCCGGCGTGCGCTACCGTCACTGGCAGTGGAACCGGTTCCGGCTCCCTGCACGAGGCCGTGCTCCGTCGCGGCTCGTACCCCTTGGCACTGAGCGAACGAAGGAGTTCACGTGAAGCACGCACGCAGGATCGCGGTGCCGCTCGGCATCGCCGGCGTCGCCGCGCTCGCCCTCACGGGCTGTGTCGGCGACGCGCCCACCGATCCGTCGGCGGCACCCGGCGCATCCGGTGGCACCGCGGCGGAGGGCTGCGAGGCCTACGCCGACTACGGCACGTTCGACGGCGCAGAGGTCAACGCCTACGGCACCATCCTCGACGCCGAGGCCGACCGCCTCAACGACTCGTGGGCCGAGTTCGAGGACTGCACGGGCATCGACGTCGTGTACGAGGGCTCCGCGGAGTTCGAGGCGCAGATCAACGTCCGCGTCCAGGGCGGCAACCCGCCCGACCTCGCCTTCTTCCCGCAGCCCGGCCTGCTCGCATCCGTCGTCGGCACCGGCAGCGTGCTGCCCGCGCCCGAGTCGGTGGCCGCCAACGCGACCGAGTACTGGAACGAGACGTTCCAGGGCTTCGGCACGGTCGACGGCACGCTCTACGGCGCACCGCTCATGTCGTCCGTCAAGGGCTTCGTCTGGTACTCGCCGGCGGTCTTCGAGGAGAACGGCTGGGAGATCCCGACCACGCTCGACGAGCTCGACGAGCTGACCGCGACCATCGCCGAGACCGACGTCACCCCGTGGTGCGTGGGCTTCGGCTCGGGTGAGGCGACCGGCTGGCCCGGCACCGACTGGCTCGAGGACTACGTCCTGCGCCTGCACGGCGCGGACGTCTACGAGCAGTGGGTCGCGCACGAGATCCCGTTCGACGACCCCCGCATCGTCGAGGCGCTCGACCGCGTCGGTGACCTCATCAAGAACCCCGAGTACGTGAACGGCGGCATCGGCGACGTCTCGACGATCGCGACGACCGACTTCGGCGAGGCCGGCCTGCCGGTACTCGACGGCGAGTGCGCGATGCACCACCAGGCCTCGTTCTACGAGGGCTTCTGGAGCGACGACAACTCGGTCGAGGTGGCCGAGGACGGCCAGGTCTGGGCGTTCCTCCTGCCCGGCACCGAGGCTGACGCAGCCGCGGTCACCGGCGGCGCCGAGATCGTGGCGGCGTTCAACGACGCCGACGAGGTCGTCGCGGTGCAGACCTACCTGTCGAGCCCCGAGTGGGCGAACAGCCGCGTCTCGCTCGGCGGTGTGCTCTCGGCCAACTCGGGCCTCGACCCGGCGAACGCCTCGAGCGACCTGCTGCGCCAGGCGTACGACATCCTGCAGGACCCGAACACCACGTTCCGGTTCGACGGATCCGACTCAATGCCGGGCGCTGTGGGCTCGGGCACGCTGTGGACCGGCATGGTCGACTGGATCTCCGGTGCCGACACGCAGTCCGTCCTGTCCACGGTGGAGCAGAGCTGGCCTTGATCGGCCGTTGATGCCCGAAGTGGGGGCCGCGCTCGCGGCCCCCACTTCGGCATCTGGGAGGTGTCCATGACCACGTTGGATCTTTTCGGCAAGGTGCTGCAGGCGATCGTCGCGCTCGCGGCGTTCGGCGTCGTGATGGCGCTGCTGCTCGCCTTCCTCGACCGCGACGACACCGTGCAGCGGCGCGGCTTCCTCGCGTCGCTCAAGGTCGGGCTGCGGCCGCGCATCATCATCGCGGCGGCCTTCGTGCTGCTCGCAGTGCTCGCGCGCGTGCTCTACGGCACGGTCTCGTGGATGACGCAGGAGCTCACGAACTCGCTCATCCTCATCGGCATCCTCGGCGTCGTCGGCGTCGTGCTGCAGCTGCTGCTCGACCGGGCGCTCGAGCCCGCGTCGCCCGCGGTCCGCAGCGCGGTCTTCCGGCTCGTGGCGGCCGCGCTCATCGCGGTCGTCATCGTCCTCGCCCCGATGGGCGAGAGCGGCGCGATCCCGATGCTCGACTGGGTGACGCCCGCGCTGTCGCTCGCGGCGACCATCGCTGGGTGGCCGCTCGTCGCGGCGCTCGTCGCGACCGCCGCCATCGCGTTCGCGCCAGCGCGCATCCGCCGCTCGCTGCGGCTGCTCGCCTGGATCGCGGCCGCGGTCGCCATCGTGGTGATCGCGCTCGTGCTCGAGGGCGGGCGGGAGGTGCCGATCGGCGTCTGGCCGTGGGCCTTCGCCGCGGCGCTCAGCATCGCCGGGCTGCTCGGCTACCTCGCCGACCACGACGAGGACTCGAAGCCGATGCTCGTGTTCCTCATGCCGGCGGCGCTGCTGCTCACGATCGGCCTCGTCTACCCGGCGATCCGCACCGCGATCCTCGCGTTCACCGACGCGACGGGCACCTTCAACGGCGCCGACAACTTCGTCTGGATGTTCACCCAGCCGGAGGCGCTCATCACCCTCGGCAACACGATCGTGTGGGTGATCCTGGTGCCGCTGCTCTCGACGGCGATCGGCCTCGCGTACGCGATCTTCATCGACAAGAGCCGCGGCGAGCGGTTCTTCAAGATGCTGCTCTTCATGCCGTTCGCGCTCTCCATGGTGGGCGCGAGCATCATCTGGAAGTTCATGTACGCCTACCGCGGACCGGAGCAGGACCAGATCGGCTTCGTCAACCAGATCATCGTCTGGTTGGGCGGCGAGCCGCAGCAGATCCTGCAGAACAGCCCGTGGAACACGCTCGCGCTCATCATCGTGATGATCTGGATCCAGACCGGATTCGCGATGGTCGTGCTCTCGGCGGCCATCAAGGGCGTGCCCGTCGAGCAGATCGAGGCCGCCTCGATCGACGGGGCCAACCCGTGGCAGCGGTTCTCCAACGTGGTGCTCCCGGGCATCCGCTCCTCGCTCGTCGTGGTCGTCACGACGATCTCGATCGCCACGCTCAAGGTGTTCGACATCGTCCGCACGATGACCGCGGGCAACTTCAACACCTCCGTGGTGGCGAACGAGATGTACACGCAGGCGTTCCGGTCGGGCGAGCCCGGCCGAGGCGCCGCGCTCGCGCTCATCCTGTTCGTGATGGTGCTGCCGATCGTCGTCTACAACATCCGAGTGCTCAACCAGCAGAAGGGCATCCGATGAGCCAGATCGCCGTGACCCCAGACCCCGAGATCACGCTCGCGTCGACCGACGCGGCGCTCGGCACGAAGCTCGACCGCGTGAAGCGGCGCCTCACCAGCCCGTGGGCCACGATCGCGGCGATCGTCATCGCCGTGATCTGGACGATCCCGACCTTCGGGCTGCTGCTGTCGTCGTTCCGCCCCTCCGACCAGATCTCCGGGTCCGGCTGGTGGACGTTCTTCACCGACCCGCAGCTGACGCTCGCGAACTACAGCGAGGTGCTGTTCTCGGCCTCGTCGTCGTCGCCGCAGCTGGGCGAGTACTTCGTCAACTCGCTCGCGATCGCCATCCCCGGCACGATCTTCCCGCTCGTGCTCGCGTCGCTCGCGGCGTACGCCTTCGCGTGGATCAAGTTCCGCGGCTCGTCGACGCTCTTCGTGATCGTCTTCGCCCTGCAGATCGTGCCGCTGCAGATGGCGCTCATCCCGCTGCTGCAGCTGTTCGTGACGTTCATGCAGCCGTTCCAGGATGCGCTGCACGAGACGCTGCCGTTCATCAGCGAGCGGCAGTTCCTGCCGGTGTGGATCGCGCACACGATCTTCGCGCTCCCGCTCGCCACGTTCCTGCTGCACAACTTCATCTCGGAGATCCCGGGCGAGGTCATCGAGGCGGCGCGCGTCGACGGCGCGGGGCACGGGCAGATCTTCTTCCGCATCATCCTGCCGCTCGCCACGCCGGCGATCGCGTCGTTCGCGATCTTCCAGTTCCTGTGGGTCTGGAACGACCTGCTCGTCGCCCTCGTGTTCTCCTCCGGCACACCGGATACCGCGCCGCTCATGCAGCGGCTGGCAGAGCTCGCGGGTTCGCGCGGCGAGAACTGGGAGCGACTCACGGCGGGGGCGTTCGTCTCGCTGCTCGTGCCGCTCGCGGTGTTCTTCGGCCTCCAGCGCTACTTCGTCCGAGGCCTGCTGGCGGGCTCCGCGAAGGGCTAGTCACCCGCGCTTGCGGTACCGGATCGTCCTCTCGCAGTCAGTGAGGCGACGATTCGGTACCGCATCTGTCCGTCACCGATCGGGAATCGCTCTGCGCTCAGCCGCCGGCGAGCGCCCGGTGCACCGGCACGACGGCCGCGGCGCTCCACGCCTGCGGGCGGCACGACGCCGGGTAGGCGACGGGGGAGGATGCCTCGTCGCGGCTGAAGCCGGCGAAGAGCTCCGGCAGCCGGCCGTCGAACGCGTCGGCCGCGCGCACGAGCTGCGCGGCGAGCACGCGGGCCGCATCGCCGAGGCCGGCCCGCAGCATCCCCTCGATCACCACGCCGGTGTCGTGCGGCCAGACCGACCCGCAGTGGTACGAGAGCGGCCAGTAGCCGCCCTGGTCGGTCGACATGGTGCGCAGCCCCCAGCCGGAGGCGAAGCGCTCGTCGACGAGCAGCCGCGCGACCTGCGCCTCCTCCTCGGCGGTGAGCAGCGTCGTGCCGAGCAGCTGACCCATGTTCGAGGTCTTCGCGTCGACCGGCGCGCCCGCGCCGTCGAGCGCGATCGCCGGGTAGCGCTCCCCGTCGCGCTCGACCCAGAACGCGGCGCGGAAGCGCTCGCGCATGCCCTCGGCCCACGCGCGCCACTCGTCGGCGCCCTCCGTGTCGCCGAGCGCCTCGAGCAGCGCCGCGCCGTCCTCCGCCGCCTGGCACGCCTGCGCCTGCACCTCGCAGAGCGCGATCGGCCCCTCGGCGATGCGGCCGTCGCGGAAGCGCACGGAGTCGCCCGAGTCCTTCCAGCCCTGGTTCGCGAGCCCGGTGCCGGTCTCGTCGATGTACTTCAAGAAGCCGGATCCGTCCGGGCTGCCGTGGTCGCGCAACCAGCCGAGCGCGCCCTCGAGCGCCGGGCGCAGCTCGCGCACCGTCGCGATCGGCAGGCCGGCGCGCCAGGCGTCGTGCAGCAGCACCACCCAGAGCGGCGTCGCGTCGATCGTGCCGAAGTACACGGGCGGCAGGACGATGCCCTCGCCGGGCATCGTGAAGGTCGACTGCCGCAGCTCGTGCAGGATCTTGCCCGGCTGCTCCGCGGTCGCAGGGTCGACGACGGCCCCCTGGCGTGCGGCGAGCGTGCGGAGCGTGCCCTCGGCGAGCTCGAGCGAGAGCGGCAGCAGCAGGCGCGCGGTGATGAGCGAGTCCCGCCCGAAGAGCGTCATGAACCACGGGGCGCCGGCCGCCGCGAACGGCCCCTGGCCGGCGTCGAGCAGCAGCGCCCGCAGGTCGTCCGCCGCGCAGGCGGCCCAGCGGTCGAGCGCGGCGTCGCCGCTCGGCTCGAGCTCGGCCAGCGGCCGGTCGGCGGCCGGCCCGACGACGGCGGTCGGGTCGTGGAGCCCGATCGTGAGGCCCGCATCCACCGCCGAGCCGGGCGCCACCTGCAGCCGCCAGCGCACGACGACGCGGTCGCCGTCGCGCGAGACCTCGGCGCCGGGCGCGGCGAGCGCCAGCGTGCGCGTGCCGTCGCCGGCCTCGAGGGCGTCCGGCCCCTGCTCGCGCCACGAGAGCGGCATCGGCGCCGGCAGCCCCGCCTTCACCGTCGAGAGCTCGGCGATCGAGACGTCGACGGCGAGCTCGACGTCGGCGGTGACGGCTTCGTCGAGCCCGTTGCGGATGCGCACGCGCTCCTCGAGCGCGCCGGCCGCGACGCTGCGCTCGCGCTCGACGAGCACCCGCGGGTCAGGGGTCTCGTCGTCGATCGCGCGGGCGACCCCGTGGAACACGACGCGGCCGGCGGACCGGCCGGTGCCGGTCGCCTCGACCGGTTCGCCGCCGACGCGCAGCGAGAGGCCGCGCACGTAGCGCCAGTCGCCGTGGAACACCCCGTGGATCGCCGCGCCGCCCATCTCGCCGGACGCATCCGACCACGACTGCGTCGGCGCCTCGAGCACCACGAGGGCATCGTTCAGCAGCGGCTGTCGACCGCGATCCGACGCTGGAGCTGCACTGCTCATCCTGGGCCTCCCGACCGGGGTTCACTTCGGACGATCGATACGCTACCGTCAGGATTGGAACGATCCAAGCGGGCTTTCGCCGCGCGGGTCGAAGGCATCACAAGGGTGTGAGACCGAGGAGCAGCTGATGGGGACGACCCTCGCCGACGTCGCGGCGCATGCCGGCGTCTCGGTGCAGACCGTCTCCAACGCGCTCAACAACCCCGCGCTGCTCAAGCGCTCCACGCTCGACCGCGTGCTCGCCGCCGTCGACGACCTCGACTACTCGCCCAACCTCCAGGCGAGGCGCCTGCGGCAGCAGACCGTCGCGACGATCGGCCTGCGCATCGACCCGCTCACCGAGAACGTGGCCGCGTCGCTGCTCGACCGGTTCCTGCACGAGCTCACCGCCCGCGCCGACGCGCAGGGCAGGCACGTGCTGCTCTTCACCGCTGTCGACGACGAGGAGGAGGTGCGCAAGATCCGCGAGCTCGCCGGCCAGCGGGTCGCCGACCGCTTCCTGCTCACCTCGACCCACCTCGGCGACGCGCGCGTCACCTCCCTGCTCGACGAGGGCCTCGCCTTCGCCGCGTTCGGCCGTCCCTGGGGGGCTGCGCGCGCGCACAACTGGGTGGACGTCGACGGCGCCGCGGGCACGCGCGCCGCGACGGATGCGCTGCTCGACGCCGGACACCGGCGCATCGGCTTCCTGGGCTGGCCCGCGGGCAGCGGGTCCGGCGACGACCGGCGCCGAGGCTGGGCCGAGGCGATGGCCGAGCGGCTCGGCGTCGGCGGCGACGCCCTCGACGCCCTGACCGCGCGCTGCCAGGACCGCGTCGCGGACGCGCTCGTCGCCGCCGGACCGCTGCTCGAGCGTGGGGTGACCGCGCTCGTCTGCGCCTCCGACTCGCTCGCGACCGGCGGCATCGGCGCGGCGTCGCAGCTGGGGATCCGGCTGCCGGTCATCGGCTTCGACAACACCTCGCTCGCCGCGGGGCTCGGCTTCCCGAGCGTCGACCAGAGCCTCGGCGAGGTGGCCACCGCGGCGCTCGCCGCGATCGACGCCCAGCCGGGCGCCGTCACGACCATCGTCCGGCCGCACCTCGTGCGGCGGGACGACGCACGGTGGGGGATCGCCCCCGCCGCCGACCGGGGACCCTCCCCATCCTGAAAGGAACAACCATGCGACACAGCAAGCTGGGCAGCGTCGCCCTCGCCGGCACGCTCGCCCTCGCCCTGGCCTCCTGCTCCGGGGGTGGCAGCACCGGCTCCAGTGGAGAGCCCGAAGCGCCCGCCGAGGCGCTGACGATGCTCATCGGCTCCTCCGGCGAGGCGGAGACGGCGGCCGTGCAGGCCGCGGCCGACGCCTGGAGCGCCGAGTCGGGCACGACCGTCGAGGTCATCGCGGCGTCCGACCTCAACCAGGAGCTCGCGCAGGGCTTCGCGGGCGACTCGGCACCCGACGTCTTCTACATGGGCTGGGACCAGTTCCAGACCTACGCGGGCGACGACTACCTCGAGCCCTACGCGGGCGACCTCGCGAACGCGGGCGACTTCTACCCGGCGCTCGTCGACACCTTCACCTTCGACGGCGAGTTCGTGTGCGCCCCGAAGGACTTCTCGACGCTCGGCCTCGTCATCAACACGCAGCTGTGGGAGGCGGCAGGCCTCACCGACGCCGACGTGCCGACCACCTGGGAGGAGCTGCAGACCGTCGCCCAGACGCTGACGACCGGCGACACCGTCGGGCTCTCGATGGGCGCGGAGTACGCGCGCGTCGGCGTCTTCATGGAGCAGGCGGGCGGCGGGCTCATGGACGGCGACACCGTGACCGCGAGCTCGCCCGAGAACGTCGAGGCGCTCGAGTACGTGCAGGGCCTGCTCGAGGCGGGCTCGCTCAAGTGGCCGGCCGACCTCGGCGCCGGCTGGGGCGGCGAGGCGTTCGGCAACGGCGCAGCGGCGATGGTGATCGAGGGGCCGTGGATCCGCGGCGCGCTCGAGGCCGACTTCCCGGACGTGGAGTTCCTGGTGGCGGAGCTGCCGGAGGGACCGGCCGGTCCCGGCACCTTCACCTTCTCGAACTGCTGGGGCATCCCGCAGGGCCAGGAGACCGCGGCCACCGCGCAGGAGCTCGTCGCCTTCCTGACGAGCGACGAGCAGCAGCTCGAGTTCGCCGACGCGTTCGGCGTCATCCCCTCGACGCAGGCGGCAGCTGCCACCTACGCCGAGACCTACCCGGAGAACGCCGCGTTCGTCGCGGGCGCCGACTACGCGGTCAGCCCGGTGAACTTCTCGGGCGCGGCCGACGTCGTGACCGAGTTCAACAACACGATCACGACGCTGCAGGGCGCTGACCCGCAGGCCGCGCTCGACGAGCTGCAGACGCAGCTCGAGGCCGCCTACGAGTCGTCGCAGGGCTGATGAGCTCCGTCTCGACCGCTCCCGCGCCGCGCAAGCGGCGCGGGGGCGCGCGGGGCGGTGAGACGGTCGCCGGCTGGCTCTTCACGCTGCCGGCGATCCTCATCATCGGCGTCTTCCTGATCGCGCCGATCGCCCTCGCGCTGTGGGTCTCGTTCACCGACTGGAACGGCCGCAACTCGCCGCTCTTCAACGAGAGCGTCGACGTCGTCGGCCTCGAGAACTACGCCGCGATCACGACCGACGA
The DNA here is from genome assembly GCF_054060915.1 of Agrococcus sp. UYP33. Lineage (NCBI taxonomy): Bacteria > Bacillati > Actinomycetota > Actinomycetes > Micrococcales > Microbacteriaceae > Agrococcus > Agrococcus sp. UYP33. The sequence continues at coordinate 1,035,881 of NZ_JBSSDR010000001.1, read as the reverse complement.
CTCGCTCACGCGCGAGCTGTTCGGCCGCACGATCCGCAACACCGCCTACTTCGTGCTCTTCGTCGTGCCGCTGCAGACGGCGCTCGCGCTCTTCCTCGCCGTGCAGGTGAACCGGCGGCTGCTGAAGGGCAAGGGCTTCTTCCGCACCGCGTTCTACTTCCCGTCGGTGACCTCGTCGATCGCGATCACGGGCGTCTTCCTCTTCCTCTTCGCGGCCACGGGCGTGGTCAACCGCGTGCTCGGGGCGCTCAGCATCGACGGCCCGAACTGGTTCGCCGACCCGCGCGGCGTGTTCCACATCCTGTTCCGCAGCGATGCTGCGCCGCCCGGCCTCGACAGCCCGGGCTTCCTGGGCGTCACCGGATGGGATTGGCTGGCCGGCCCGTCGGTCGCGATGTGCGTGATCATCACGATGAACATCTTCACCACCTCCGGCACCTTCATGCTGCTGTTCCTCGCGGGGCTGCAGAACATCGGCGCCGAGGTCGGCGAGGCGGCGGTGATGGACGGCGCGGGCCCCATCCGCACCTTCTTCTCCGTGACGCTGCCCATGCTCCGCCCGACGCTCTTCACGGTGCTGACGCTCGGGCTCATCGGCACGTGGCAGGTGTTCGACCAGATCTACCTGACGCGCGGCACCCCGGCGGCACCGACGCTCTCCAGCCCGGCGTACCTCGCCTTCAACCAGGCGTTCGAGAACAACGAGCCCGGCATCGCCGCGGCCATCGCGTTCGTGCTGTTCCTCATCATCATCGCCATGACGCTCATCCAGCGGCTGGTGCTGGGCGAGCGGGACGAGAGCGGCATGGGCAAGCGGCGCAAGGGGCGCGACCGCAAGGCGCCGCTGCTCGCAGAGGGCGCGGTGCGGCTCGAAGCCGGTCCGCAGAGCACCACGGGAGGTGGACTCACATGAAGGAGCGCGTCAGCGGCGGCCTGATCGTCGGCTACGTCATCCTCGTCATCTTGGCGCTGGTCTACATCTACCCGTTCGTGATCGCGGTGAGCGGCTCGTTCAAGACGGATGCGGAGGCCAACGGGGATCCGATGTCGCTCATCCCGCAGACGTTCACGTACGCCGCCTACGAGCGGCTGTTCACCGGCGACCTGCCCCTGTGGGCGGCGAACTCCGCGTTCATCACGATCGTGGTGACCGTCTTCCGGGTGTTCTTCGACTCGCTGGCGGGCTACGCGCTGTCGCGGCTGAAGTTCCGCGGCCGCGGCTTCGTGTTCGCGGTCTTCATCGCGGTGCTCGCCGTGCCGTCGGTGGTGCTGATGATCCCGCGCTTCCTGGTGATCAAGGAGCTCGGGCTCTACGACACCTACGGCGGCATGATCATCCCGCTGCTGGCGACCGCTGCCGGGGTCTTCATCATGAAGCAGTTCTTCGACTCGATCCCGGTCTCGATCGAGGAGGCCGCCAGGATCGACGGCGCGGGCGTGTTCCGCACCTTCTGGTCGGTGACGCTCCCGATGGCCTCGCCGGCGCTCATCACGCTGACGATCCTGTCGTTCCAGGGCTCCTGGAACGAGTTCGGGCACTTCGTCATCTCGCGGCAGAGCCCCGAGCTGCACACCCTCACGACCGGTGTCGGCTCGCTCGTGTCGGGGGCGCTGGGCTCCGGCACGCAGTTCCCGCTCAAGCTCGCGGCGGCGGTGCTGATGACGATCCCGGTGGCGATCGTGTTCTTCATCTTCCAGAAGCGCATCATGTCGACGACGGAGGGCGCCGAGAAGGGGTGACGCCGGACGCCGAGGGGCGCGGGGTGGCAGCGCCGCACCGCGCCCCTCGGCGTCAGCAGGTCGAGGCGATGGCGCGCCTCACCCCTCCGGGTCGACCAGCCGCAGGCGCGGCCGCTGGGTCGATCGATCGCCGCTGCCCGTGCCCCGCAGGAGCGGCAGCTGCACCGGCCCGGTGTCGAGCCGCTGCACGCGCTCGACCGCCGCGAGGTGCCGCTCGCCGGTGTCGATGCGCTGCTTCGGCCGGCCGGCGCGCGCCTCGAGCGCGCGCTGGACGACGACGACGGCAGCGGCGCTCGCGGCGTGCGGGCTCCCCGCCCCCGGCAGCGGCACCGGCATCGCGACGTCCTCGAGGCCGAACCCCGCGAAGGCCGCCGGCAGCCGCCCGTGGAACGCGTCGGCGGCGGCGAGGAGCTGCTCGGCGAGCGCGCGCGCCTCGTCGCGGAAGCCCGCGCGCAGCAGCCCCTCGATCGCGAGGCCCGTCTCGTGCGGATGGATCGCGCCGCCGCGCTCGAGCAGCGGCCAGTAGTCGCGGTCGTCCGCGGCGAGCGAGCGCAGCCCGAAGCCCGAGGCGATCGCGTCGTCGAGCAGCATCCGCGCGACGATCGACTCCTCGTACTCGTCGAGGATCCGGGTGCCGAGCAGCTGGCCGAGCTCCGCGCCGAGGCGGTCGTGCTGCCCGCCGTCGTGGTCGATGGCGAGCGAGGGGGTGCGCGCCGAGCCGTCGCCGCTCCAGAACGCGTCGCGGAAGCGCGAGCGCAGCCGAGCCGCCCACGCGCGCCACTCGTCGCCGTCGTCGCCGAGCGCGTCGAGCAGGTCTGCCGCGCCGACGGCGGCGCGGCAGGCGATGGCCTGCACGGCCGCGCTCACCTCGTCGTCGTCGGGATCGGCGAGGAAGCCGTCGCCGGTGTGCGCGGCGAGCCAGCCGAGCGCGGCGTGCAGCGCGGTGCGCAGCTCGCGGGCGGTCTCGGTGGGCATGCCGGCGAGCCACGTCTCGTGCAGGAGCACGATCCACAGCGGCGTCGCGTCCACCGATGCGCGGAAGGCGGGCGCGCTGCCGTCCTGCCGCACCTCGTGCGGGATGCGACCGGGCTCCTCGCCCGTCTCGGCGTCGTGGAGCACGCCCTGCCGGGTCGCGAGCGTGCGCAGCGTGCCCTCGGCGATCGCCGCGGTCTGCGGTAGCGCGAGGCGCGCCGCCACGAGCGCCTCGCGCGACAGCAGCGTCAGCTGCCAGGGCGCCGCGGCGGCGAGGAACGGGCCGTGGCCGACGTCGAGGGAGAGGTCGTCGAGATCGGCTACGGCGCGCCCGGCCCAGCGATCGAGGGCTGCCACGCCGGTCGCGCGCAGCGGCGGGAGGGATGCGGTCGGCGGTCCCGGCTCGGCCAGCTGCGCGTCGTCGACCGCGAGCTCGATCGACAGCGTCGCCCAGTCGCCCGGTCGCACGACCACGCTGCGCGACGCCGTGACGCGGTGCCCGTCGATCTCGATCGCGCCCTTGGTGCTCGCGCAGCGGAGCGTGCGGGTGCCGTCCGTCGCGACGGCCGCGCCGTCGTCGAGCCGGAGGTCGATCGGCACGGCCTCCGGCCTGCCGGCGTGCACGGAGGCGAGCGGGGCGAGCTCGAGGTCGAGGCGCAGCTCGAGGAGCGCGGTGACCTCGACGTTGCGGCCGTTGACGATCGTCACGCGCTCGACGAAGCCGCCCGGCTCGACTGCGCGCATCCGCTCGACGAGCAGGCGCGGGGTCGACGAGTCGCCGTCGAGCTGGCGAGCGACGGCGCGGAAGACGGTGCTGTCGCGGTCGTCCGCGGTCGTGAGGTGCTCGATCGGCCGGCCGTCGACGAGCAGCTCGAGGCTGCGCACCCAGCGCCAGTCACCGTGGAAGATGCCGTCCGCGGCGCCGCCCATCGTGCCGTCCCGACGCGACCACACCTGCGTCGGGGCCGAGAGCGCGACGAGCTCGTCGTGGAGGAGCGGCGGTCTGCCGGTCTTCGCATCGAGCTCGGGATGCATCGGATGTCCTATCGTCGCCGTGCTGCGGCACTCGTCACGCTAGCCGCGGCGTCGGAGGGCAGTGCCCAAGGCGCCCTCAGCCTTGGCGCACGGGAGGCTCAACCGCCCGCGCCGCCGCTCGACGGGGCCGTCGGGCGGTGCGCGGACCGCTATGGCGTCGGCGTGCGCGCGTCGTAGGCGAGGAAGGAGCGCTGCGTGCGCGTGACGATCGCGATGAGCGCGACGATGAGGAGCCCGCCGATGAGCGGCGGGCACCACAGCGCGACGAGGCTCGCGGCGGCGCCGGCGTAGAGGTCGCCGATGCGGGGCCCGCCCGCGACGACCACGGTGAAGAGGCCCTGCGTGCGCCCGCGCATCTCGTCGGGCGCGGCGGTCAGCATCATGGTCGAGCGGAAGATGGCGCTGATCTCGTCGCTCGCGCCCATGCCGGCGAGGGCGAGCGCCGCGACGGCGAGCGCCGGCCACGCGACCTGCGACCAGTCCGCGCCGACCGGGCCGCCCCATCCGAGCGACATCGCGAGCAGCACGGCGCCGAAGAGGGCGACGAACGCGCCGTAGACGGTGATCGCCCGGGCGACGGCGACGCCGTGCCGGTGCACGTGGGCGACGGGGCCGGAGAAGAGGCTCGCGAGCAGCGTGCCGACCGCGGCGGCGGCGGTGAGCACGCCGACGGTGATCGGGCCACCACCGATCGCGATCGCGCCCACCGCCGGCAGCAGCGCGAAGGGGCGGCCGAACGACATCGCGATGATGTCGACGAGGAACGACATGCGGATGTTCGGCGCCTGGCGCAGGAACCGCCAGCCGTCGAGCAGCGATGCGAGGCCCGGCTTCGCGACCGCGCCGAGCGGCGGCAGCCGCGGCAGCCCGAGGATGCCGACGAACCCGGCGGTGAAGAGCACCGCGTCGATCGCGAACGTGATCGGCAGGCCGACGCCCGCCACGAGCACGCCCGCGAGCGCGGGACCGACGGTCAGCATGATGCCGATCGCGATGCCGTTGAGGGCGGTCGCGCGCGAGATCAGGTGCGCGGGCAGGATGCGCGGCGTGACAGCGGAGCGCGTCGCGCCCGAGACGGTGGCGGCGACGGTGTTGAGCGTCGTGAGCACGTAGAACGGCCACACGAGCGCGCGCTCGCCGTCGGCGACGAGCGCCGCGTCCCAGGTCGAGAGCGCCACGAGGCCCAGCACCGCGGCCCAGCCGACGAGGCTCGAGACGATGAGCACGGCACGGCGGTCGAAGGCGTCGGCGATCATGCCGCCCCAGAGGCCGGCGACCACCATGGGCAGCAGGGCGATGCCGCCGACGAGGGCGACGGCCATGGTGCTGCCGGTCATGTCGAAGATCTGCAGGCCGACGGCGACGACGGTCATCTGCGCGCCGATGCCGCTGATGGCGTTGCCGATCCACAGCCGGGCGAAGACGGGCGAGGCCGTCAGCGGCGCGAGGTCGACGAGCCGCCGGCGCTTCGCGGGCGCGGATGCGCCGGCCGTCTCGCGCGGATCGGTCTCGACGCCGGCGGGCGGCAGGATCGCGTGGTCGCCGGTCGCCGTGCTCTCGTCCTGGCCGGTCACGCCACGTCGTCGATGCCGTAGAGCGCGTCGATCGCCGACAGGAAGTCGTCGTGACGGCCCTCGGCGGCGAGCTCCCGCGCGCGCACGGTCGGCTTGTGCAGCAGCACGCCGGCGAAGTGGCGCAGCGCCTGCTCGGCGGCGCGCCGCTCCTCCTCGCTGCCGCGCTTCGCGACGCGGGCGAGCTCGGCCTCCATGGCCTCCTCGACGTGCTGGCGCAGGGCGGCGATGGCGGGTCCGAGGCGGCGCTCCTCCGTGCCGCGCTCGAACCGGCGCGCGGCCTTGCGCACGAGGTCGCGCGCATCGGCGGCGGCGGTCAGGTGCTCGAGCGGGGCGTGCAGGCGGATCGTCTCGAGGTCGAGCACCTCGACGCCCGCGACCGTCGCGACATCGGGGTCGACGTTGCGCGGCATGCCCATGTCGATGACGAGCTGCGCGCCGCGACCGTGCTCGACGGGGCAGCCCGCGACCGTCGCGCCGGCGGCGTGCATCGGGCATCCCGCGCTCGTGCCGCCGAGGGCGACCGGGCAGGTCGCGGCGTCGTGCGCCTGACCGGGGAAGTCGTGCGTCGCGAGCCGCGCGCGGCCGGCGTGCAGCAGGGCGGCGTCGACGACGAACCGGTCGGCGCTCGTGCAGGTGATGATGACGTCGGCGGACGCTGCGGCGAGCGCGGCGTCGCGCGCGTCGACGTGACCGATCGCGTGGCTGCGGGCGAAGCCCTCGCCGCGGTCGGACGGGCTCCACACCTCGATGTGCTTCGCGCCGCGGCGACGCAGCTCGGCGAGCGAGACGCCGGCGAAGCGGCCCGTGCCGACGAGCAGCACGCGGGCGTCCACGAAGTCGACCCGCGCGCTCGCGAGGTCGAGCGCGAGGCGCACGATCGAGCGGCCGGCCTCGCCGATGCCCGTGCGGTTCTTGATGCCGCGCTGCGTCTCGGAGGCGCGCTGGAAGAGGCGCTCGAGGTGCGGCGACGTGGTGCCGGCGACCTGCGCCGACTGCAGCGCGCGGCGCACCTGGCCGGCGATCTCGCCCTCGCCGACGACGACCGACTCGAGGCCGGCGGCGACGGCGAACAGGTGCTCCGCGGCCTCGACGTCGGCGAGCGGCTCGAGCGTCTCCGGCTGGTGGAAGCCGAGCGCGTCGGCCGCGACGGTCTGCGCGATGCCGGCGGCGTCGTCCGCCTCGGCGTCGATGTCGAGGTACACCTCGAAGCGGTTGCAGGTCGAGACGACGACCGCCCCGTCGACGGAGGGGTGCGAGGCGAAGGAGCTGGGCAGCTGTGAGGCGTCAGCCGTCGACAGTGCCTCGAGGGCAGTGAAGTCGGCGTTCTTGTGACTCGCCGTCAGGCAGATGAGCACCAGACCATCCTACTGTCCCCCAGGGGTGCCCGCGGAGCACGCGCGCCTCCGCCCACCGCGAACGGGAGCGGCCCGGGCGTTCGCCCGGACCGCTCCGACGGCCTCACTTGCCGAACGCGTCCTTCGCGGCGTCCTTCACGTGCTCGCCCGCCTGCTTGGCGTTCGCGCTCGCCTGCTGGGCCTTGCCCTCGGCCTCGAGGCGCTCGTCGCCGGTCGCGGCGCCGAAGACCTCCTTGGCCTTGCCGCCGAGCTCCTGGGCCTTGTTGCTGATCTTGTCGTCCGTGCCCATGTCGGGCCTCCTTCATCGGGTGCGCGAGATCGCGCGATGGCTGCGGCGCGGACGCGCCGCAGGAGCGGTCAGTCGGCGCGACGGGTGGTCGCGACGGCGGCGCGCAGCCCGCCGCTGACGTGGATGAGGATCGGCACCTGGGCGCCGAGCCGCTGCTGCGTGCGCTCGGCGGCGGTCGCGGCGCGCTCCACGACCTCGTCGAGGCGTGCGCCGTGCCGCACGTGGAGCGCGATGCGCCACGCGGGTCGGCCGCGCCGGGCCCACCAGGGCTGCACGTCGACGTCGAGCACGTCGGGCATCGAGCCGAGCTCGAGCCGGTACAGGTCGCGGACGGCGTGCTTGTCGACGGCGATGCCGTGGTCGGCCACCGCGTCGCCGCTGCGGCCGCGGCCGCGGGTCGCGCCGTGCACCGCCGCGAGCAGCACGAGGGCTGCGCCCGCCGCGGTCGCGACGATCGTCCAGTCGACCGACGCCGCGGTCGCCGCGACGGGCGAGAGGGCGGCGTGCACGAGGTCGGGTCGCACGTGCCAGAGCACCACGACCGCGCCCAGCGCGAGCCATGCGGTGCCCAGGAGGGCGAGCAGCATCCGGTTCAGTGTCCTCGACGAGCGGCTCACGCGTCGCGCTCCTCTCGGACGACGACGCGCACCGTCGGTCGTGGGCGCAGCGCCTCGATGAGCGCGCGCGCTGCCTCGTCCGCGGCGGCGGTGTCGGTGGCGAAGCCGCTCGGCGGCCGCAGCGCGACCTCCGCCGAGGTCCTGCCGAGCGTCGTGCGGGTGCGGTCGACCGGCGCCCGTGATGCGAGCGCCGCGGCTCGCGAGATGGCGCTCGCGAGCACGGCGTCGTCGGCCACGATCGCCACGCCCTCGCGCTGCAGCGCTCGCCGGGAGCGTCGCCCGGGGGCGAGCGCGAGGATGAGCATCGCGAGCCCGACGAGCCCGGCGGCAGCGCCGATCGCGATGCCGACGGCACCGGCTCCGCCCGCGAGCGAGGCGATCTCCGCACTCCCCGGCAGCGTCGCACCGGGCACGGTCGTGCCCGTGCGCTCGAGCAGCAGCAGCGCCGCCACGGCCGCGACGGCGAGGGCGGTGAGCCACAGCGCGATGCTCGCGGAGAGGGAGCGCGACCGGTGGAGCTCGCGCCGCTCGAGGCGCCGGAGCTCGCGCGCATCCGGGGCCGGAGCGCCGGCCTGGGAACTCGGCTGCGGGGTCATGGGGGTGTCCTTCCTGGGGGGTGGAGCGCTCAGCGGACGCGCGAGCGCTCGGGCACCGAGCAACCGGTGATGCGGACCTCGCACGTGCCGAGGCTCGCGCCGGTGAGGGCGCCGGCCCGGTCGAGCAGGAGCCGCCTGGCGCGCTCGGCGGCGGCCAGCACGGTCTCGTCGCCGAGGCCGATGGGGGTCGTGATGCGGAGGTCGAGCGCCGGGCCGCGCTCGACCACGTCGGCGCGCACGTCTGCGCGCGGGGCGCCGAACGCCTCCGCCGCGGCTGCGCGCACGGTGGCGCGCAGCGCGCGGGGGGCGATCGTGATCGCGCCGGGCACGTCGGTCACCCGACGCTCCTGCCGCGGGCCGCGTCGACAGCCGCCCGCAGGTCGAGCCTCCTGGTCGCGACCGCGCCGACGAGGGCGCCGAGGGCCGCGAGCGCGAGGCCGAGGAGGAAGCCCCCGAAGCCGAACGCGAGCGCGAGCGCCGCGAGGGCGAGGCCGGTCAGGACGCCGATCGTGATGGCGTTCATGCGGCGCGCGGCTCGTCGGGCTCGTCGTCCTCGCCCGGGATGTGCACGTCGGAGACGGTCACGTTGACCTCGGCGACCTCCATGCCGATGAGCTCGACGATCGCGGTGCTGACCGCGCGGCGCACGTTCTCGGCGACGATGTGCAGCTGCTCGGGGTAGGCGACGACGATCGTGACGTCGGCGGCCACCTGGTGCTCGCCGACCTCGACGCGCACGCCCTGGCCGAGGTCGCTCTGCCCGAGCGCGTCGCGGACGGCGCCGACCACGCGCGCCGCGCCGCCGCCGAGCGCGTGCACGCCGGGCACCTCGCGCGCGGCGATGCCGGCGATCTTGGCGACGACGGGGTCGACCACGGTCGTCGTGCCCTGGACGCCGTCGGCCTTCAGCCCGTCGGTCGGTGTGGTGCTGCTCATGCTGTCCTCCGATTCCGGGGGCGGATCCGCCCTCCGTGACTGTGACGTCACGAGCGAGGGATTCGTCACGGATCGCCTCCGCGGATCGTGGATCGGGTCGCGGACGCCGCTCGCGGCGACTCCGGCTACGCTCCGAGCAGATGAGCGTGCAGCTGGAGACGGCACCCGACGCACTCCTCGCGCAGCGCGCGAAGGACGGCGACGAGCGGGCGTTCGCCGTGCTCGTGCGGCGGCACTCGCCGTTCCTCATCGCGTTCGCCACCCGCTACCTGGGCGGCTCGAGCGACGCCGACGACGTCGTGCAGGAGGCGCTCGTCACCGCCTGGCGGCAGCTCGACGAGCTGCGCGAGCCCGCGCGCGTCCGCTCCTGGCTCGCGACCTCGGTGGCGAGGCGCGCGACCGACGTGCTGCGCACGCGGGCGCGCCGAGACGTGCAGCCGCTGCCCGACGAGGAGGGCCCGGCGACCTCGCCGCAGCCGGACGCCGTCGCCGAGGGCAGGGCGGCGACGCGAGCGCTCGGCGACGTGCTGGCGGCGCTCCCCGCGGACCAGCGCGAGGTGTGGCTGCTGCGCGAGATGGCGGAGCTCTCCTACGACGAGATCGCGGCGCGGCTCGAGGTCAGCCCCGCCACCGTGCGCGGTCGCCTGGCACGCGCCCGGGGTGCGGTCCTCGCGGCGATGGCAGAGTGGAGGTGACCATGGACGACACGATCGGAGGATCCGGCCGGACGCTCGAGCAGCTGTCCGCCTACTTCGACGCGGGCAGGTCGCCGCGGGTCGCCGCCATCGAGGAGGACGCGGAGTGCCGCGCCATGCTCGCGTCGATGGAGCGCCTGTCGCGCCTCACGCGGGCGCTCGTCGTCGAGGAGTCGGGCGCGGTCGACGCCGGATGGGTCGACCGCGTGCTGGCCGTGGTGCGGGACGAGGTGCGCGCCGGCCGCGACCTGCCGCTCGAGGCCATCGACGACCGCACCGAGACGACCGTCACCGAGGGGGCGCTGCGCGAGCTCGTCCGCCGCGCGGGCGACGAGGTCGACGACGTGCTCGTCGGCAGCGTCGAGCTGCGGATCGACGAGGCGCCGGCGCTGCACGTGCGCGTCACCATCGGGGTGCGGTTCGGCTCGCCCATGCGCGCCAGGGCCGACGCCGTGCGCGCCGCCATCGTCGCCGCCCTCGCGGCGCACGCGCCGGCGCCGGTGCGCGAGATCGACGTGGTGATCGACGACGTCTTCGACGCGGGGGTGCTGGATGCCTGAGAGCCCGCAGCGCGTGGCAGAGCTCGTCGACGCGGCGGTCGCCGCGCATCCGAGCGTCGCGCGCGCCTACCGCGCCGTGCCGACCGTGGCCGGCCGGGCGGCGCCGTCGAGCGTGCTCGCGCACGTCACGCTGCTGCCCCGACGCGTGGCCGTGAGCGTTGGCGTGGCAGAGGTCGACGACTCGCGCGTCGTGGCCTCCGAGGTCGCCCGCGCGGTGCGCGACGCGCTGCCGGAGGACTGGGGTGACGCCGCGGTGCGCGTGCAGGTGCGCCGCATCGAGCAGCCGGAGGTCGACGCGCACGGCTGAGCGCGCACGGCGCGGCCCCACGTACGAGGTGGGATGATGGAGGGGATGCCTGCTCTCCGCGAAGACCACCCGCTCAGCACCCGCACCGGCTCGTCCGGGCTGGTGCGGGCGTACCGCGGCGACCGCCCCGCGGTGACCCCCGTCTGGTTCATGCGGCAGGCCGGTCGATCGCTGCCCGAGTACCGCGAGCTGCGCCGCCGCACCGACGGCCCGGAGCGCGACATGCTCGACACGTGCCTCGACCCCGCGCTCGCGAGCGAGATCACGCTGCAGCCGGTGCGCCGCCACGGCGTGGACGCCGCCATCTTCTTCAGCGACATCATGGTGCCCCTGCGGCTCGCGGGCGTCGACGTCAAGATCGAGCCGGGCGTCGGCCCGGTGGTGGCGCAGCCGATCCGCACGCCGGAGGACGTCGAGCGGCTCGTCTCGCTCGACCCGGCAGCGCTCGACACCGCGCTCGAGCCGGTGCGCGAGGGCGTGCGGCAGACGGTCGCCGGCCTCGCGGCGATCGGCGACGGCTCGACCCCGCTCATCGGGTTCGCGGGCGCCCCGTTCACGCTCGCCGCCTACCTCGTCGCGGGGCGTCCCTCGAAGGACCACCTCGAGGCGCGCACGCTCATGCGCGCGTTCCCGGATGCCTGGGACCGGCTCGCGCGCTGGACCGCCGACGTCACCGGCCGCTTCCTCCGCGCGCAGGTCGAGGAGGGCGCCTCCGCGGCCCAGCTCTTCGACTCGTGGGCGGGCTCGCTGCCGCTCGAGCAGTACCGCGAGCACGTCGCGCCTGCCTCGCGCATCGCGCTCGACGCCGTGCGCGACCTCGTCGACGCATCCGGGCGTCGGGTGCCGCTCGTGCACTTCGGCGTCGGCGCGGGCGAGCTCTACGGCGCGATGGACCTCGACGTCGACTGCGTCGGCGTCGACTGGCGCGTGCCGCTCGACGTCGCGCTCGAGCGCATCGGCTCCGACGTGACGGTGCAGGGCAACCTCGACCCGGCCGTGCTCGGCGCCCCGTGGGAGATCGTCGAGGCGGCGATCGACCACGTGATGATGGCCGGCTCCGTCGCCCGCGCGCACGTCTTCAACCTCGGCCACGGCGTGCCGCCGTCGACCGACCCGGATGTGCTGACGCGCATCGTGCAGGCGGTGCACGCGCGGTGACCGCTGACGCTGGGCAGGCGGACGCGACCCCGCTGCCCGAGGGCTCGCTGCCGGAGACCCCGCTGCCCGAGGCGCAGCGATGGGACTCGATCGTCGTCGGCGCGGGCGCCGGTGGCCTGACCGTCGCGCACGACCTCGCCGGACGGGGCTACCGCGTGCTCGTGCTCGAGGCCTCGGATCGCCTGGGCGGCGTGGCCACCGGTATCGAGGTCGCGGGGCTCGCGCTCGACGCCGGCGCCGAGTCGTTCGCCACCCGCGGCGGCGCCGTCGCCGAGCTCGCTGCGGAGCTGGGCCTCGCCGACGACATCGTGTCGCCGAACCCGGCGGGTGCGTGGCTGCAGCTGGGCGACCGCGCGGTGCCGCTGCCGAAGGCGAGCCTGCTCGGCATCCCCTCGTCGCCGCTCGCGCGCGACGTCATCGACGCGCTCGGCTGGGGCGGCGCCATCCGCGCCTACGCGGATCGGCTCATGCCGGTGCTGCGCATCGGCAAGGACGACGCCCTCGGCCCGCTCGTGCGGCGCCGCATGGGGCGCAAGGCGCTCGACCGGCTCGTGGCGCCGCTCGCGGGCGGCGTCTACTCCGCCGACGTCGAGCGGCTCGACGTCGCGACGGTCGCGCCGGGACTCAACAACGCGCTCACGCAGGCGGGCTCGCTCTCGGGCGCCGTCGCCGTCGTGCTCGAGGAGCGCGCCGCCGCGGTTGCGCGGGGCGACGCCGCGCCGAGCAACGCGCAGCGGCCCGGCTCGGCGGTGCAGGGCATCCGCGGGGGCGTCCACCGGATCACGGCCGCGCTCGCGGAGCGCGCTCGCGCGCACCACGCCGACCTGCGCACCGGGGTGCGCGTGACCTCGGCGTCCCCGACGCCGACCGGTTGGGCCGTCGAGACGGACGCGGGTGCCTTCGCCGGGTCGTCGCTCGTCGTCGCGCTGCCGGAGCCGGAGGCGCTGCGCGTGCTGGGCGGGCTCGACGGCTTCGCGCCGCTCGCGACCGACGCGGCGGGCGTCACGGTCGAGCTCGTCACGCTCGTCCTCCCGCCCGGCGCGATCTCGGGCGACCCGCGCGGCACGGGCGTGCTCGTCGCGGCCGACGCCCCGGGCATCCGGGCGAAGGCGCTCACGCACGCGAGCGCGAAGTGGCCGTGGCTGCGCGAGGCGGCCGACGGCCGCGAGGTCGTGCGGCTGTCGTACGGCTCCGGCGCCGCCGCCCCTGCGACCGAGGGCCTCGACGACGACGCGGCCGCGGCGCTCGCGCTGCGGGACGCGCGCGCGATCCTCGGCCGCGACCTCCCCGAGCCGGTCGCGAGCGCGCGCGTGCGGTGGGAGCAGGGGCAGCCCACCACCGTCGTCGGCGCGCGCGGCCGCCAGCAGGCGCTGCGCGACGCGGCCGACGCGCACGCCAACCTGTTCCTGGTCGGCGCCGCGGTCGCCGGCACCGGCCTCGCGCAGGTCGTGCCGGACGCGCGGCGGGCGGCGCTCGGCATCCGCCGCGAGCGCTTCGCGGTGCCGGGCACACCGTGGACCGACGAGGTGGCCCCCGATGCGGCCGCCGCGCACGACGAGACGGACGCGGCGGCGCCCGCCGCATCCGCCACCCCAGCACGAGACGCAGACGAGCGAGGAGACGCATGAGCGAGCACACGCCGCAGCAGGCCGGTCAGCAGCAGGACACCGAGCAGCAGGACGACGGCTACACGATCTGGAGCGTCCACCGCCGGGGCACGACCGCCGACGGCGCGTCGGCCGCGGGCACGTCGCTGGCGGACGAGATCGCCGCGCTCGAGCGCGAGGGCATCGTCGTCCGCGGCATCTACGACGTCTCGGGGCTCCGCCACGACGCCGACGTGATGGTGTGGATGCACGGGGCGCCCGGCGCCGCCGTCGAGCCGCAGGCGCTGCAGGCGGCCGTGCGCCGCGTGCGCCGCACCCGCGAGCTCGCGGGCACCACGCAGACGTGGGGCGCGATGGGCGTGCACCGCGACGCCGAGTTCAACAAGCGCCACGTGCCGGGCTACATGCGCGGCATCGAGCCGAAGCAGTGGGTGACGGTCTACCCGTTCAACCGCTCGTACGACTGGTACCTGCTGCCGGCCGAGGACCGCGGCCGCATGCTCGCCGAGCACGGCCGCGCGGGCGCCGCCTACCGCGGCGTCGTGGCGAACACCGTCTCGGCGTTCGCGCTCGGCGACTACGAGTGGATCCTGCCGCTCGAGGCGGACGAGCTGACCGAGCTCGTCGACATGATGCGCGAGCTGCGGGCCGTCGAGGCGCGCATGCACGTGCGCGACGAGATCCCATTCTTCACGGGCCGCCGGATCGCGGCCGACGAGATCGAGGAGGTGCTCGCATGAGCGACACGACGACGACCGGCGGCTGCTGCGGCGGTGGGTGCTGCGGCACGTCCGCATCGAATGCCGTGCAGCAGCAGGCAGAGCAGCAGCAGAGCGAGCAGCAGCAGGCGGAGCAGCAGGCACCGCAGCGGCGCGAGACGAAGGCGCCGGCGGCGACCTCCGTGCACCTCGAGCCGGGTGCCGCCGTGCCGAGCGCGAGCCCGGCCGCGCAGGCAGGCCCCGAGCACGTGGAGGAGCCGGTCGCCTACGACGGCATCCTGCTGTCGGGCTTCGGCGGCCCGGAGGGGCAGGACGACGTCATTCCCTTCCTCCGGAACGTCACGCGCGGCCGCGGCATCCCGGACGAGCGCCTCGAGGAGGTCGCGGGCCACTACCGCCACTTCGGCGGCGTGAGCCCCATCAACGAGCAGAACCGCGAGCTCAAGGCGGCGCTCGAAGGCGCGCTCGCCGCGGCCGGCGTCGACCTGCCCGTCTACTGGGGCAACCGCAACTGGGCGCCCTACCTCGACGAGGCGCTGCAGCAGGCCGCCGACGCGGGCGCGACGCGCCTGATCGCCATCCCCACCTCGGCCTACTCCTCCTACTCGTCGTGCCGCCAGTACCGCGAGGACTGGGCGGATGCGCTCGAGGCGACCGGCCTGCAGGCGTCGATGCAGATCGACAAGGTGCGGCAGTTCTTCAACCACCCGGGCTTCCTGGCGACCTTCGTCGACGGCGTGCGCGCATCCGTCGCCGAGGCGCGCGAGGCGGGCTTCGCCGACGCCGAGATCGAGGTGCTCTTCGCGACCCACTCGATCCCGACCGCCGACGCCGAGCGCTCCGGTGCCCCAGACCTGCACGAGTGGGGACCGGGCGGCGGGTACGAGGGCCAGCACCTCGCCGCCGCCGAGCACGTGATGGCGGAGGCGGCGCCCGGCATCGCGTGGCAGCTCGTCTACCAGTCGCGCTCCGGCCCCGCGTCGCAGCCGTGGCTCGAGCCCGACATCAACGACGCGATCGAGGCGCTCGAGTCGCGCAAGGCCATCGTGATCGTGCCGCTCGGTTTCGTGAGCGACCACATGGAGGTCATGTGGGACCTCGACGAGGAGGCCATCGAGACGGCCACCGAGGCGGGGCTGTGGGCGCGCCGCGCGCCGACCCCTGGCATCGACCCGCAGTACGTGGGCGCGCTCGTCGACCTCGTGCAGGAGCGCCTCGAGGGCCGGCCGGAGGCCGAGCGCAAGGCGGTCACCTCGATCCACACCTGGTACGACGTCTGCCGTCCCGGGTGCTGCGAGAACCCGCGGCTCGGGTTCCGGCCGGCGATCGCGGGGCTGCAGCCGTGACCATCCGGGTGGGCACGCGCGGCTCGGCGCTCGCGCTCGCGCAGACCAGGGCGCTCGCGGCCCGCTTCGCGGGCGAGGTCGAGATCGTCGAGATCACGACGCAGGGCGACACCGACCGCTCGTCGCTGTCGCAGCTCGGCGGCACCGGCGTGTTCGTCTCGGCGCTGCGGGATGCGCTGCTCGACGGCCGCGTCGACGTCGCCGTGCACTCGATGAAGGACCTGCCCACCGCGCCCGCCGCCGGCATCGAGCTCGCGGCCGTCACGAAGCGCGAGGACGCCCGCGACGCGCTGTGCGCGCGCGACGGGTTCACGCTCGCGGACCTGCCGGAGGGCGCCAAGGTGGGCACCGGCTCGCCCCGCCGCATGGCGCAGCTGCGGGTCGCGCGGCCCGATCTCGAGGTCGTCGACATCCGCGGCAACGTGCCGACGCGGCTCGCGCGCGCGCAGGGCGACCCGCAGACCGGCGAGCGCGACCTCGACGCGGTCGTGCTCGCGCTCGCGGGGCTCAAGCGGCTCGGGCTCGAGAACCGGGCGACCGAGGTGCTCGACCTCATCGACTTCCCGACCGCGCCCGCGCAGGGCGCGCTCGCGGTCGAGATCCGCGACGGCGACGACGCGGCGCGAGCGGCGGTCGCGAAGACCGACCATGCACCGACGCGCGCCGCGGTCGATGCCGAGCGGCGCGTGCTCGCGGGGCTCGAGGCGGGATGCGCGGCGCCGCTCGCCGCCCACGCGGAGGTCGCCGACGGCATGCTCTTCCTCTCGGCGATCGCGTACGCGACCGACGGCTCGAGCCGGGTGGCGGCATCCCACGCCTACACGCTCGACTCGACCAGGGCGTCCGAGCTCGAGGAGGCCGCGCGCGACGTGGCCGACCGTGCGGTGACCGAGCTGCTGGACGGCGGCGCGGCCGACCTCGTGCAGGCCGCCAGGGCGTAGTCCCGGGCGGCGAGCGACCGCCCGCACCGACCACCCCGTCGACGACGGGCCGTGACCACGAGCCCGGCTGGGTCTGCGAGGATGCGGAGCACCCACCACCGATCCCGGAGGAACCCATGCGCGTCCTGATCCCCCGAGGCGGCACCTGGGGCGACGAGGTGGCCGAGCTCGTCACCGATGCCGGCCTCGAGCCGCTCATCCTGCCGCTCGTGCAGATCGAGCCCGCCGAGGACCAGCAGCGG
This sequence comes from Agrococcus sp. UYP33, assembly GCF_054060915.1. NCBI lineage: Bacteria > Bacillati > Actinomycetota > Actinomycetes > Micrococcales > Microbacteriaceae > Agrococcus > Agrococcus sp. UYP33. The sequence continues at coordinate 1,019,192 of NZ_JBSSDR010000001.1, read as the reverse complement.
CTGCAGCAGATCCTCGGGCAGCTGGCGGAGGGCCGCTTCGACTGGCTGGTCGTCACGAGCCAGTCGACCGTGCGGGTGCTGCCACGCGTGCCGTCCTCCGTGCAGGTCGCCGCCGTCGGCTCCGTGACGGCCGCATCGCTGCGCGAGCGCGGGGTGCCGGTCGCGTTCATCCCCACGCGGCAGTCCGCGGCCGGCCTCGTCGACGAGTGGCCGATCCGGGAGGGCCGGGTGCTCTGGCCGCACGCGCTCGACGCGCGCCCGACGATCGCGAGCGGGCTCCGCCAGCACGGCATGCAGGTCACCGAGGTGGTCGCCTACCGCACGGTGCCGGTGTTCGAGTCGGGCGAGCAGCTCGTCGAGGCCGTCACCACGCAGACGGGCGCGATCCCGATCATCGGCGCCCCGGCCCACCCCGCGAGGGCGGACGCGCAGGAGCAGCAGGCCGCGCAGGGCCCCGAGGCGGCCGAGCGCGACGCCCGCGAGCAGCAGGACAGGGACCACGTCACGGAGCAGGGCGCCCACGACGCGGTGCTCACCGCCGTCGAGCCCGCAGAGACGCCCATCGACGCGGTGCTCGTCACCTCGGGGTCTGTCGCGAAGCAGGTCGCGCGGCTCGGCCTCGCGGCCGAGACCCGCATCATCGCGATCGGCGAGCAGACGGCGGAGGACTGCCGCAAGTACGGGCTGCAGGTCGCGGGCATCGCGCAGCGCCCGAACGCGCAGGCGCTCGTCGCCGCCCTCGTCGCCGCCACCGGCTGAATCCTCGACGTCGCGGGTGGTCGCACACCGGCGATATCGCCTCGTACCACCACCCGCGACGTCGAGAACCGGCATAGCCTGACGGCATGGCCGACACGAACCCCGCGCTCGAGGCGCTCGCCGCATCCGGGCTCGAGCATGAGATCACCCGCCACGGTCGGGTGTCGTCGCTCGCGGAGGCGGCCGGGGCCCGCGGGGTCAGCCCCGCCGAGGTCATCAAGACGATGGTCGTGCGCCGCGGGGAGGGCGACCACCTGCTCGTGCTCGTGCCGGGCGACCGCACGATCGCCTGGCCGAAGCTGCGGCAGCTGCTCGGCGTCAGCCGCCTGTCGATGCCCGACGCCGACGCCGCCTTCGCGGTGACGGGGTTCCGGCGCGGCACGATCACGCCGTTCGGCACGACCACGCCGCTGCCGATCGTCGCCGACGAGCGCGTGCTCGGCCACCGGGTGTCGATCGGCGGCGGCGAGCACGGCGTCGCGGCGACGGTCGACGGCGACGCGCTCGTCGCCTACCTGCACGCGCAAGTCGCCGACGTCACCGAGCACGAGGTCTGACCGGGGCTGCGTCAGGCCGGCGGCTCGTCGATCGCCCGCAGCACCTCGAGCACCTGCTCGGCGGGCATCTCGCACGGCCGCAGCAGCGTGCCGGCACGGGTGCGCCAGACGTTCGCGCTCATCCGCCGCGCACCGCCGAGCTCCTCGCCGTCGATCGTGCTCGCCCGGCCGCCGGCGCGGTCGACCCGCGTGACGCCCCAGGCGCGCCCGTCGATGCGATGCCGGCTCCAGCCGAGCGGCACGCGCGCGACGAGCGCGTCCAGGTCGTCGGGCGCATCGTCCATGCCTCGACGGTAGCCCCAGTGCCGCGCGACCGCGCTGCCGCGGCGCCGCCCGGACGCCAGGAGCGGGGCGGCTCGGCAGCCGCCCCGCTCCCTTCAGCTCAGCCCTCCCAGTACTGGCACGTGACGTTCGGGTTGAAGTCGGCGTGCATGCCCCACGGGTTGTGCTTGAACACCCAGGCGTGCAGCGCATAGAACGGCGGTGTCCCGGGCGGGGCCACCACCTGCATGACGCGGTCGAAGAGCATCGGCGGGTCGTCGTGCTCCGCATCCCACTCGGCCTGCGGCACGATGTACTCGACCGCGACGAGCCGCAGCCTGCCGTTGCGCATCGGCTCGTACACGAGCAGCTCCGGTGCGCCGACCTCGACGGTGGTGTCGTACAGCGACCAGTCCGCCCAGTGCACGCCCATGCCGGCGTCCGGCAGGGTGAAGCACGCGTCGAGCAGGGTGCCCTCCTCTGGCGGCAGGTAGCCGTCCGCCATCGCGTGATCGGTGTTGTGGTACTGCGCGATCGAGGTGCGGAGCTCGGCCAGATCGCGGTTGTAGGCCGAGGGCGTGTGCCCCGCGGCTCCCGCGGCGGTCGGAGCGGCGACGAGCGCTCCGGCTGCGAGCAGCGCCACGATGGCGCTCCTGAGACGGGTCCTCACGGCTCGAGCCGATCGAGGACACGCATGTGCAGCATCGTCTTCTCCTTCGATTGCGGCGGCGTCCGCCGCCGATGGGCGCATGCTACGTCCGGCCGAGCGGACCTCGTACGGCGTCATCGCTTGGGGGAGGCGGCGCTGCCATCAGCTGGGGGATGCGCGGGGCCGCTCGAGCGCGTAGCATCGCTCGCGCAATCGTCGGCGGTGTCAGCGCCGACGCCCCACGCCAGGAAGCAGCCGAGATGACCGAGATCCGCGGAGCCGCGACAGCGCGCTGACCCGACGACCACGCATCGTCGACGCATCCGTCAGCGCTCATCCGCTCTCGGAGGATCTCTCTTGGCACACCCTGTCATCGCGCTCTCGCGCGTCACCTTCCACTGGCCGGACGGCACCGGCGTCTTCGGGGCCCCCGGCGTCTCCGGTGCGCTCGGCCACGGCCGCACGGGCATCGTCGGGCGCAACGGCGCCGGCAAGTCGACGCTGCTCGGGCTCATCGAGGGCCGGCTCGAGCCAGTCTCTGGCGAGCTCGTCGTGCACGGCAGCGTCGCGACGCTGCCGCAGCAGCTCGGCCTCGGTCCCGGCACCGTCGCGGATGCGCTCGGCATCCGCCCGGTGCTCGACGCCGTCGCCGCGATCGAGCGCGGCGACGTCGCCACCCGGCACTTCGACGTCGTCGGCGACCGCTGGGGCGTCGAGGCGGAGGCGCTCGGCGAGCTGTCCGCGCTCGGCCTCGCCGGCGACGAGGCGCTGCTGCGGCGCCCGATCGCCGCGCTCTCCGGCGGCGAGGCCGTGCTCGTCGGGCTCGCTGCGATCCGGCTGCAGCGCGCCGACATCGCGCTGCTCGACGAGCCCACGAACAACCTGGATGCCGCCGCGCGCCGCCGCCTGCACGACGCGGTCTCGGCGTGGCGCGGCTCGCTGCTCGTGGTGAGCCACGACATCGAGCTGCTCGAGCGGCTCGACCGCATCGCCGAGCTGCACGGGTCGGCCCTGCGCTCCTTCGAGGGCCCCTACTCGGTCTACCGCAGCGCGATCGAGGCGGAGCAGGCGGCGGCCGCGCATGCGCTGCGCGACGCCGAGCAGCTCGTCCGGCGTGAGCGCCGCGATCGCCTCGACGCCGCGGAGCAGCGGTCGAAGGCCGAGGCGGCCGGCCGCCGCGCGGGCCAGGCGGGCGGCATCCCGAAGATCGTCGCCGGCGGACTGCAGCGCAGAGCGGAGCGCACGAGCGCCCGGTCCAAGGCGCTGCACGAGGGGCGGGAGGCGACCGCCGAGGCGGCGCTCGAGCTGGCCGAGGAGCGGCTCCGCGACGACCGGTCGATCCGCATCGACCTGCCCGGCACGCGCGTGCCGCCCGGCCGCGATGTGCTCGCCCTGCGCACGAGCGCCGGCGAGGTGCTCGTCCGGGGCGCCGAGCGCATCGCGCTCACGGGCGGGAACGGCGCGGGCAAGACGACGCTGCTCGACGCGATCGCCGGCGTCGAGCCGCCACCCGGACGGCCGGATCCGGTCGCCCAGGTGACGCACCGCATCCGGCAGACCGCGATGCTGCCGCAGCGCATCCGCTTCGCCGACGGCGACGCGACGCTCGTCGACGCGGTGCGCGAGACGGCGCCGACGCGGCCGCCGCAGGAGGTGCGGGCGCAGCTCGCGCGGTTCCTCTTCCGCGGTGCGCGCGCCGAGCAGCGCGTGCGCGAGCTGTCGGGCGGCGAGCGCTTCCGGCTCGCGCTCGCGCGGCTGCTGCTCGCCGACCCGCCGCCGCAGCTGCTGCTGCTCGACGAGCCGACGAACTCGCTCGACCTCGACAGCATCGACGGGCTCGTGGATGCGCTCACGGCCTTCGAGGGAGCGGTCGTGGTCGTGAGCCACGACGCCGCGTTCCTCGAGCGCCTGGGGCTCACGCGCCGGTGGACGATCCATGGCGGCCGGCTCATCGACCGGCCGGCCTGACCGGCGTACGATCCGACCAGCACGAGGGAGCAGCCATGCACGTGGATCCTGAGGCGCTCGACACCGCCGTCGCGAAGCACGCGTTCACCGGCGTCGCGGCGATCGATGTGGGCGACCGGCGCACGCTCGAGCGCTGCGAGGGCCACCTGCACCGGGCGCTGCGGGTGCCCATGATCCCGGAGGCGCGCATCGCGATCGCGAGCGGCAGCAAGGCGTTCACCGCGCTCGCCGTCATGCGCCTCGTCGAGGACGGCAGCCTGCGCCTCGACCAGCCGGTGCGCGAGCTGCTCGGCGACGACCTGCCCCGCATCGACGATGCCGTCACGATCGAGCAGCTGCTGACCCACACGTCCGGCATCGGCGACTACCTCGACGAGGAGGCCGACTGGGAGCCCGAGGACTACGTGCTCACGGTGCCGTCGCACGAGCTCACGAGCGCCGCGGCGTTCCTGCCGATGCTCGACGGCCACGACCAGAAGCGCCCGCCGGGTGAGCGGTTCTCGTACTGCAACGGTGGCTACATGGTGCTCGCCGTGCTGCTCGAGCGCGTGACGGGCGAGGGCTACCACGACGTGGTGCGCCGGCTCGTGCTGGAGCCGGCGGGCCTCGAGCGCACCGGCTTCCTGCCGCTCAACGACCTGCCGGCGGATGCGGCACCCGGCTACGTGGCAGACGCGGGCGACCTCGTGAACACGCTGCACCTGCCGGTGCTCGGCAACGGCGACGGCGGCGCGTTCACGACCGCCGCCGACCTGCACCGCTTCTGGCTCGCGCTGCTCGACGGGCGCATCGTGTCGCGGGGCAGCGTCGAGGCGATGATCCGGCCGCGCTTCGACGTGCCCGACGAGCGCAAGCGGTACGGCATGGGCTTCTGGCTGCACCCGACCCACGACGCGCTCATCCTCGAGGGCTACGACGCCGGCGCCTCCTTCCGCTCGACGCACCTCGTCGCGAGCCGGACGACCGTGAGCGTGCTCGGCAACAGCTCGGAGGGCGGCTGGCCCGTGATCTTCGCGCTCGCCGACGCCGTCGACGCGGAGCTCGGCGCGTGAGCGACCCGCACGTGCTCGGCCCCGACCTGGCGCCGACGCCGTTCACCGCCGACGAGATCCGCGCCGGCAATCCCGACGGCCGCAGGCTGCTCGTGCGCACCCGGCTCGAGGGCCGCACGACCTACCACTGCGACAGCTTCCAGGACGGCGACGCGGACGGCTGCGCGCTCTCGCAGGTCGTGACGGATGCGTCGGGGACGCCCGTCGACGACCCGCGCACCTCGCGCGTCACCTGGCGCGAGCTGCAGGCGCACGCCGCCTTCCCGGAGGCGGCGACGACCGTGACGCACGAGCGCATCCGGCTCGCGGTCGGCGAGGTCGACTGCCTGCGGTACGACGTGCAACGGGACGACGGCGCCAGCACGTTCTGGTTCGCCGTGGACCGGCCCGGCATGCCGCTCCGCTACGCCTCCCGGGACGCGGAGGTGGAGGTCGTCGAGATCGCCTGAGCGCCCGGCGCGTCAGCGGTCGATCGAGGCCATGTTCGCGTCGTCGTGCCGCGCGCCTGCTGCGGGCTCGAGCGCCTCGAGCCGCGCGATCTGGTCAGGCGAGAGCCTGATGCCGTCGGCCGCGGTGTTCTCCTCGACGCGCGCCACGCGGCGGGTGCCGGGGATCGGCGCGATGTCGTCGCCGCGCGACAGGATCCAGGCGAGCGCGGTCTGTGCCGGCGTCGCACCGATCTCGGCGCCGATCGCGGTGACCTCGTCGACGAGCGCGAGGTTGCGTGCGAAGCTGGCGTCGGTGAACCGCGGGTTGGTCTTGCGCCAGTCATCGTCGGCGACGTCGTCGACGCTGCGGATCCTGCCCGCGAGCAGCCCGTGCCCGAGCGGCGAGTAGGGCACGAAGCCGATGCCCAGCTCGCGCAGCACCGGCAGGATCTCGGCCTCGACATCGCGCGTCCAGAGCGAGTACTCCGTCTGCAGCGCCGTCACCGGGTGCACGGCGTGCGCCCGCCGGATCGTCTCGGCCGACGCCTCCGAGAGCCCGAGGTGCAGCACCTTGCCCGCGGCGACGAGCTCCGCGACCGCGCCGATGGTGTCCTCGATGGGCACGGCGGGGTCGACGCGGTGCTGGTAGTACAGGTCGATCCTGTCGGTGCCGAGGCGACGGAGGGAGCCCTCGACCGCGGCTCGGATGCTCTCCGGCCGGCTGTCGATCCGACCGACCGCGGGTTCGGCGCCGTCGCGGTGGGAGACGAGCCCGAACTTCGTCGCGATGACGACGTCGTCGCGGCGGCCGGCGACGGCGCGTCCGACGAGCTCCTCGCTGAGGAACGGCCCGTAGACCTCTGCGGTGTCGATGTGCGTGACGCCGAGCTCGAGCGCCCGGTGGATGGTGCGGGTGGACTCGTCGTGGTCGAGCGCCCCCTCGGACGTGTAGGTGCCGGCCATGGTCATGGCGCCGAGGCCGATGCGGGAGACCTCGAGGCCTCCGAGTCGTGCGGTCTGCATGGTGGTGCTCCTCCGGTTGGGGCCTATGCGGTGGGCTTGGCCCAGCGCTCGGCCGTGGTGGTGTCAGGGGTGTCAGGCGTCGTGCGAGAGCGAGGCGGAGAGCTCGCGGTGGGCGTCGATCTGCTGCTGCACGGTCGCCTGCTTCTGCTCGATCCCGGCCATGGCGTCTGCCCCTGCGATGAAGCGGCCGGGGAGCGCGCCGCCGTCGGACAGGGTCACGAGCGCCGCGGCGAGCTTCGCCGGGTCGCCGGCCTGCGTGCCGTGCATGCCGCGCCACGCCTCGATGGTCTGCGCGGTGCCCTCGGCGTAGTCCTCGATCTCGAGCTCCGGCCAGAGGGTCGACGAGCCCTCGACGAGCAGCTCGGTGCGGAAGAAGCCGGGCTCGACGGACATGGTCTCGATGCGGAACGGCGCGACCTCCTCGGCGAGCGACTCCATCCAGCCCTCGAGGGCGTGCTTCGAGGCGGCGTAGGCCGACGTGAACCCGCCGCCGACGAAGCCCGCGGTCGACGTGACCGTGATGATCTGGCCGGAGCGCTGCGCGCGGAGGACCGGCAGGACCGCGCGCGTGACGTTGAGCGGGCCGAAGAAGTTCGTCTCCATCTGCGCGCGCACCTGCTCGGGGCTGAGGGTCTCGAAGTAGCCGGCGTAGAAGTTGCCCGCGTTGTTGACGAGCACGTCGATGCGACCGAAGCGCTCGACCGCGGCGGCGGTGGCGCGCTCGGCGGATGCGGGGTCGGTGACGTCGAGCGCGAGCGCCAGCAGGCGGTCGTGCTCGCCGAGGGCGGCGGTGACGCGCTGCGCGTCGCGGCCCGTCGCGACGACGGCGTGCCCTGCCGCGAGCGCTGCGTGGGCGATGTCGATGCCCATGCCGCGGCTCGCGCCGGTGATGAGCCAGACCTTGGGGTCAGCCATGGTGGGTGCTTCCTTCTCTCGGGTGACGGCCCAGCGGCCGGTGTCCGTTGCGGATGCCCCCAGTCAACGTGCGCGCCGCGGCCCGAGGGAGACCCGGTCGATAGGGTCACTGGCCGTACCTCCCTCGGGTGCCGGGGGTGGCCTAGCGTCGTCCCCATGGACATCCGGGACGACATCCGCGAGTTCCTGACCACCCGTCGGGCGCGGCTCACCCCTGCCGACGTGGGGCTGCCGGACTTTGGCGGCCGTCGCCGCGTCGCGGGCCTCCGTCGCGAGGAGGTCGCGCTCATCGCCGGCATGAGCGTCGAGTACTACGTGCGCCTCGAGCGCGGCAACGCGACGGGCGTCTCGGAGTCGGTGCTCGAGGGCATCGCCCGCGCCCTGCGGCTCGACGACGCCGAGGTCCAGCACCTCCACGACCTCGTGCGCGCCGCGAACGACGGCGCCGCTCCCGGGCGGCGGCGGGCACGACCCCGGACGCAGTCGATCCGGCCCGGCATGCAGCAGCTCCTCGACGCGATGCACGGCATCCCGGTGGTGGTGCAGAACGGACGTCTCGACGTCGTGGGCGTCAACGCCCTGGGTCGCGCGCTGTTCTCGGAGCTCTTCGACAGCCCGCGCCAGCCGGCGAACTTCGCCCGCTACCTGTTCCTCGACCCGCGCGCCCCCCGGTTCTACCGGCAGTGGGACGACGCGGCCCAGCAGATCGTCGCCCTGCTGCGCGCCGAGGCCGGGCGCGCCCCGCGCGACCGCGAGCTCAGCGACCTCGTGGGCGAGCTCGCGACCTGCAGCGACACGTTCCGCGCGCTGTGGGCGTCGCATGACGTGCGGGAGCACCGGACGGGAGTGAAGGCGGTCACGCATCCGCTCGTCGGCGAGATCGACCTCTCGTTCGAGGCGCTCGACGTCAGCACCGAGCGCGGGCTCCAGCTGATCGCGTTCACCGCCGAGCCGGGCTCCGCGTCCGACGGGGCGCTGCGCCTGCTCGCGAGCTGGGCCGCGTCCGAGTCCGCGGTGTCGGTCGACCGCCGGACCGCCGACACGAGCGGGTAGCCCCGGCGCATGCCAGCATGATGCGACCGGCGCCGGCCGCGCGCCGACGGAGGGGAGCAGCATGACCGGGAGCCAGCCGCATCCCCTCGAAGCGGGAGCCGGAGCCGGAGTGGGGGCGTCCGCGCACCCGCCGCTCGATCACCGGCTGCGGCGCATGGTCGGCCGCGACCCCGATGAGCCGCACCGCAGCGCGACACCGCTCGAGCTGCTCTTCGACCTGACCTTCGTGGTCGCGTTCAGCCAGGCAGGGACCCAGGCCGCGCACCTGCTGGAGATCGGGCACGTCGTCCCGGCGATCATCGGCTTCACGATCGCGGTCTTCGCGATCTGCCTCGCCTGGATCAACTACTCGTGGCTCGCCTCGGCGTTCGACAACGACGACATCTTCTTCCGCGTCGCGACCATGGTGCAGATGATCGGCGTGCTCGTGCTCGCCCTCGGGCTCCCACCCGCGTTCCACTCGATCGACGAGGGCGAGCATCTCGACAACGGCGTGCTGGTCGGCGGCTACGTGATCATGCGCGTCGCCACCGTCGCGATGTGGCTCCGGGTCGCGCGCCACGCGCCGGCGCGGCGTCGATCCGCGCTCGCCTACGCGGGTGTCATCGGGCTCATCCAGGTCGGCTGGGCGACGACGATCGTCATCAACCCCGCACTGCCCGTCATGCTGGGGATCTTCGTGGTGCTCGGCACCCTCGAGCTGCTCGGCCCGTACGTGATCGAGCGCCGCGTGGGCAGCACGCCGTGGCACGCGCACCACATCGCCGAGCGCTACGCCCTGCTCGTCATCATCACCATCGGCGAGGTCATCCTCGGCACCATCCTCGCGATCTCGGCCGTCGTGGAGGAGCAGGGGTGGAGCGTCGAGGCCGGGCTCGTCGCCTTCGGCGGCACGGCGCTCGCGTTCTGCATGTGGTGGGTCTACTTCACGATGCCGTCGGGGAAGGTGCTGCATCGGTTCCGCGAGCGCGGGTTCACCTGGGGGTACGGGCACCTGGTGATCTTCGGCTCGATCGCGGCGACCGGCGCGGGCCTGCACGTCGCGGCGTACGAGATCCAGGGCGTGGCGCACATCGACCACGTGGCGGCGATGGTCACCGTCGCCGTGCCGGTCGGCGTGTTCCTCATCGCGCTGTTCGCGATCTACTCGCTGCTGCTGCGCGAGCTCGACCGGTTCCACATCCTGCTCTTCGCGCTCAGCGTGGCAACGCTCGTGGCCGCGGTGCTCGCGGTCGTCGCGGGCGCGAGCATGGGCACGGGCATCGTCCTCACGGCCTGTGCGCCGCTCGTCGTGATCGTCGGCTACGAGGCGGTCGGACACCGCCACCAGGCTGCGGCGCTGCACCGCGCGCTCGACCGGTAGCCCACGCCCGACAGCGCTCGGCTGCAGCGCGAGAGTACCCTTGGGAGGATGCCTCCCACCCTCCGCCCCCGCAGGCTGCGGCAGAGCGCTCCCATGCGCCGCCTCGTGGCCGAGACCCGCATCCACCCGGCGCAGCTCGTGCTCCCGATGTTCGTCGCCGAGGGGATCGACGAGCCCCGCGCGATCCGCTCGATGCCCGGGCAGGTGCAGCACACGCTCGACTCGGCGGCGCGCGAGGTCGAGCGCGCCATCGCCGCGGGCGTCGGCGGCATCATGCTCTTCGGTGTGCCGACGGCGAAGGATGCGGTGGGCTCCGGCGCGACCGACCCCGACGGCATCCTCAACGTGGCGACGCGCTTCCTCGCCGAGCGCTTCGGCGATGCGACGGTCGTGCAGACCGACCTCTGCCTCGACGAGTTCACCGACCACGGCCACTGCGGCGTGCTCGACGAGCGCGGCGCGGTCGACAACGACGCGACGCTCGAGCGCTACGCGGCGATGGCGATCGCGCAGGCCGAGGCCGGCTCGCAGATCCTCGGCCTCAGCGGCATGATGGACGGCCAGGTCGAGCACGTGCGCGCCGCGCTCGACGCGGCCGGTCACCTCGACACGGCGATCCTCGCCTACTCGGCGAAGTACGCGACCGCGCTCTACGGTCCCTTCCGCGAGGCCGTCGACTCGAGCCTCACCGGTGACCGCAAGACCTACCAGCAGGACCCGGCGAACCGCCGCGAGGGCCTGCGGGAGGCGCTGCTCGACATCGCCGAGGGCGCCGACATCGTGATGGTGAAGCCGGCGAGCCTCTACCTCGATGTGCTCGCCGACGTGGCCGCGGCCTCCGACGTGCCGGTGTGGGCCTACCAGGTCTCCGGCGAGTACGCGATGGTCGAGGCGGCCGCCGCGAACGGCTGGATCGACCGCGACCGCATGATCGCCGAGAGCCTGACGAGCATCGTGCGCGCGGGCGCCGACGTCGTGCTCACGTACTGGGCGATCGAGCACGCGCAGCTGCTGGGCACCCACGGACTGGGCGCGCCGACGACGGGAGCAGGACGATGAGCACGAACGCCGAGCTGTTCGAGCGGGCGAAGCTCGCGATCCCGGGCGGCGTCAACAGCCCCGTGCGCGCCTTCGGCTCGGTCGGCGGCACACCCGCGTTCCTCGTGCGCGCGAAGGGCGCCCACGTGACCGACGCCGAGGGCCGCGACCTCGTCGACCTGGTCGCGAGCTGGGGGCCGGCGATCCTCGGCCACGCGCACCCGGAGGTCGTCGAGGCGGTGCAGGACGCCGCCGCGCACGGACTCTCGTTCGGCGCCTCGACGCCCGCCGAGGCGCTGCTCGCCGAGGAGGTGGAGCGGCGCGTCGGCCCGGTCGAGCGGCTGCGGCTCGTCTCCACCGGCACCGAGGCGACGATGACCGCGATCCGGCTCGCGCGCGGCGCCACCGGCCGCGACCTGCTCGTGAAGTTCGACGGGCACTACCACGGCCACTCCGACGGCCTGCTCGTCGCGGCCGGCTCCGGCCTCGCGACGCTCGCGATGCCCGGCTCGGCCGGCATCCCCGCAGCCGTCGCGGCCACGACGGTCGTCGTGCCCTACAACGACCGCGGCGCGATCGAGCAGCTCTTCGCCGAGCGCGGCAGCGAGATCGCCGCGATCATCGTCGAGGCGGCCGCCGCCAACATGGGCCTGGTCGAGCCCGACGGCGACTTCAACGCCTTCCTCGCCCGCACGGCGCACGCCCACGGCGCGCTGCTCATCAGCGACGAGGTGCTCACCGGCTTCCGCGTGCACCGCTCCGGCATGTGGGGGCTCGAGCAGTGGACGGGCGACGACGCCCCCGACCTCCTGACCTTCGGCAAGGTCATCGGCGGCGGCATGCCGCTCGCCGCGCTCGGCGGTCGCCGCGACCTCATGGAGCTGCTCGCGCCGCTCGGCCCCGTCTACCAGGCGGGCACCCTGTCGGGGAACCCCGTCGCGGTCGCGGCCGGCCTCACGACGCTGCGCCTCGCGACCGACGACGTCTACCGCAGGCTCGACCACGCGGCCGACGTCATCACCGATGCGCTCGCGGACGCCCTGCGGGCGGAGGGCGTCGCGCACGCGATCTCGCGCGTCGGCAGCCTGTTCTCGGTCGCGTTCCGCGACGGCGCCCCGCGGAACTTCGACGAGGTGAAGGCGCAGGACGCCTTCCGCTACCCGCCGTTCTTCCACGCGATGCTCGACGCGGGCGTGAGCCTGCCGCCGAGCGTGTTCGAGGCGTGGTTCGTGACCGCCGCGCACGACGAGGCGGCGCTCGGCCGCATCGTCGACGCGCTGCCGGGCGCGGCGCGCGCCGCCGCGGCGGCGACCGCCGTCTGACCCTGGCCCTAGGCGGACGACCGCCCACGGACTAGCGTGGCGGCATGGCGACGTCGCCGAGGTGCCCGAGCTGCGGCACCCCCATGCGCGAGATCGTGTGGGGGTACGGCACGATCGCCGACGTCGAGGACGCGGGCGACGTGGTGATCGGCGGATGCGTCATCGACGTCGACGACGACGGCCGCGTCGCCGCGCTCCAGTGCCCGGTCTGCGGCACGCGCGCCGACGCCCAGGGCGTCGCGCTCGAGGCGCCGCAGGCGCCGGCGACCACCGAGCACCCCTTCGCCGTGAGCTTCAGCAGCCCGCCCCGGGAACGATGGGAGGTCACCATGACGGATGCGCACGAGGTGCGACCGGACACCGGATCGTCGCACGCACCGCCGGACGGCGCGGATGCGTCGCCGTTCGTCGACGAGGACTTCGGCGGCGCCGCGGCCGGCGACGGGTGGCGCGATCGCGTCGAGCCGTACTCGTCGCGCGACGACGCACTGCCGCCGCCGTCCGCCCCGACGCCCGACCATGTCGAGCCGTACGCCTCGCGGGAGGACCCGCTGCCCGCCGGCGGACCCGTGACGCCCGATCACGTCGAGCCCTACGCGTCGCGCGCGCACGACCTGCCGCCGGCATCCGCGCCCGGTCGCGACCACGTCGACCCCTACGCCTCGCGCGACGACCAGCTGCCCCAGGCGACCGGCGCGTGGCGCGAGCGGGTCGAGCCGTACACCGTCTCGCCGGCCGACGAGGCGCCCGTCGACCCGGCATCCGCGGGCATCCCGCCGGTCGACGACGGTGCCGACACGGTGCCCGGAGAGGCGGTCGACGCCCGCTGGAGCTTCACGAGCGACTTCACCGACGCCGAGGAGGAGGGCTGGCCGCCAGGCAGTCGCGACGACGACTGATGCCGCGGCGGGACCGCGATCAGAACAGGCGCGCGTGCCCGGAGTCGATCCCGCGCATCTCGTCGTAGTCGAGCACGACGCAGCGGATGCCGCGATCCTCGGCGAGCGTGCGCGCCTGCGGCTTGATCTCCTGCGCGGCGAAGACCCCGCTCACCGGCGCGATGCGCGGGTCGCGGTTGAGCAGCTCGAGGTAGCGGGTGAGCTGCTCGACGCCGTCGATCTCGCCGCGGCGCTTGATCTCGACCGCGACCGTGACGCCGGCCTCGTCCTTCGCCAGGATGTCGACGGGTCCGATGGGCGTCATGTACTCGCGCCGCCACAGCTCGAAGCCGTCGCCGAGCCGCTCGATCTGCTCGGCGAGCAGCACCTGCAGGTGCGCCTCGACGCCGTCCTTCACGAGGCCAGGGTCGACGCCGAGCTCGTGGCTCGAGTCGGAGAGCACCTCGTGCACCGAGACGATGAGCGAGTCGCCGGTCTTCTTGTGCGTCACGGTCCACACCTCGGTGATGCCCGCATCCCGCTGGGCCTTGTCGGGCTCGGATGCGTGGAAGACGGCGGGCGGGCTCATCCAGTTGAGCGGCTTGTACGAGCCGCCGTCGGAGTGCACGAGGATCGAGCCGTCTGCCTTGAGCATCAGCACGCGCGGCGCGAGCGGCAGGTGGGCGGACAGGCGGCCCGCGTAGTCGACGGAGCAGTGGGCGACGACGATCCTCACGACCGCACCTCCTGGACGCGGCCGCGCTCGCGCGCGACATGGCTGGTGAGCAGCGAGAGCAAGACGAAGGCGAGCACCGCGAGCATCGCGCTGCGCAGCCCCACGAGGTCGCCGAGCAGGCCGAGCAGCGGCGGCCCGGCGAGGAAGGCGATGTAGCCGATCGCCGAGACGGTGCCGACCCGGGCGGCCGCGAGCCGCGGCTCGTCGGCGGCGGCGCTCATGCCGACCGGGAAGCCGAGGCTCGCGCCGAGGCCCCAGAGCACGACCCCGGTGATGACGAGCGCGGGGTGGTCGGCGAAGATCACGAGCAGCAGACCGATCGCGGCGAGCGCCGCCGTGCCGCGCAGCACCGGCACGCGGCCGAAGCGCGCGAGCAGCCAGACGCCGAGCAGCCGGCCGGCCGTCATCGCGGTGAGGAAGAGCGCCAGCGTGAAGGCGCCGCCCTCGAAGCTGAAGCCGTGGCCGTCGACCATCACGAGCGCGAGCCAGTCGTTGGCGCTGCCCTCGGTGAGCGCCATGCCGAGCACGAGCAGGCCGAGCAGCAGCGTGCGCGGGTCCTTCCAGACGGCGAGGCGCTCGCGGAGCGTCACGGGCTCCTCGTGCTCCTCGACCGCGTCCTCGGGCAGGTGGCGGTAGACGACGACGCCGAGCGCGACGGTGAGCGCGGCCACGAGGGTCGCCTGCCAGCCGAGCGTGACGCCGAGCAGCTCGCACAGGCCGCCGAGCCCCGCGCCGGCGACGGTGCCGATCGAGAAGAAGGCGTGGAAGACCGGCATGATCGGCTTGCCCGCGGCGCGCTCGTTCGCGGCCCCCGAGATGTTCATCGCCACGTCGGTGATGCCGGTGAGGCTGCCGCCGAGGATGAAGCCCGCCACCACGAGCCACGGCAGCGACGCTTCCGCGGCCCAGCCCGCGATGGCGAGGCCGCCGGAGACGGCGATCATGCCGAACGAGGCGACGATCCGCGTGCCGATCGCGTGGATCACGTGGCTCGCGACGAGCAGTCCGGTGATCGAGCCGATCGAGATGCCGAGCAGCAGGAGCCCCATCTCGCCCGTCGAGACGCCGAGCACGTCGCGCACGTGGGGGACCCGAGCCATCCAGCTGGCGAAGCCGAAGCCCATGGTGAAGAAGGCGGCGAAGACGGCATTCCGCCAGGCGATCAGAGGGGGCACCCAGACATTCTGCCGTGCCGGGTGCCACGGCGCACGCGCGGCCGACTGCCACCTCGCGCCCGGGGCTCCGAGGAGTAGCGTCGGCAGCGTGGCAGGCACGGTCATCGAGACCCCCGTCATCCGGACCTCGGGTCTCGACAAGCGGTTCGGGCGCGTACGAGCGCTCGACGGGCTCGACCTCGTCGTCGAGCGGGGCGATGTGCACGGCTTCCTCGGGCCCAACGGCGCCGGCAAGTCGACGGCCATCCGGGTGCTGCTCGGGATGCTGCGCGCGAGCGGCGGCGAGGCGCGCGTGCTCGGCATGGACCCCTGGCACGACACCGTGGCGATCCACCGTCGGGTCGCGTACGTGCCGGGCGACGTGACCCTCTGGCCGACCCTGACGGGCGGCGAGGCGATCGACACGATCACGCGGCTGCGAGGCCACCGGGCGCCGGCCGCGGATCGGGCCCGGCTCATCAGCGCCTTCGACTTCGACCCGCGCAGGAAGGCCAAGACCTACTCGAAGGGCAACCGGCAGAAGGTCGCGCTCATCGCGGCCTTCGCGAGCGAGGCCGACCTCTACATCCTCGACGAGCCGACGAGCGGCCTCGACCCGCTCATGGAGAGCGTCTTCCAGGCGGAGGTGCGGCGGATCGCCGACCGCGGCGCGACCGTACTGCTCTCGAGCCACATCCTGAGCGAGGTCGAGCGGCTCTGCTCCCGGGTGTCGATCATCCGCGACGGCTCGATCGTCGAGTCCGGCACGCTCGACGAGCTGCGGCACCTCCAGCACACCGTGGTGGCCTACCGGGGACCTGCGCCGGAGGGCGTGCCGATCGCCGACGCCGCGATCGACGGCGAGCGCGTGCGCGGCTCGATCGCGGGGGAGGACGTGCCCGCGGTGCTGCGCTGGCTCGGCGAGCGCGGGGCGCAGAGCGTCACGCTCACGCCGCCGAGCCTCGAGGAGCTCTTCCTCCGCCACTACGGCGACGAGCCGCGGGTCGACCGGGCACGCGCAGAGCGGGCGATCGGTGATCGGCACGCGGATGCCTCGGCGGTCGTCGAGGCGCCCGGTCCCATCGACGATGGCGGTCCGGCCGAGGATGTCCGCGCCGTCGAGGATGCCGGCGCGGCCGAGGATGCCGGTGCGGTCGACGATGCCGGCGCGGCCGCCGCGCCCGCGCAACCGACCGGGCACGGCCGCCACTCGAGGTGAGCGTGACCGGCACCGGACTGCTGCTCGCGGCGGCGCTGCGGCGCGACCGCCTCGTCGTGGTGCTCTGGGTGGTGGGCATCGCGGGCCTCTGGGCTGCGGGCGTGGGCGGCGTCGGCGCGGCGTTCGACGAGTCGGCCAGGCGGGGGCTCGTCGCGCTGCTGTCGGCCCAGCCGGCCCTGCTGCTCGCGCGGGGGGCACCGGCCGGCACCGGCCTCGGCGCGGTCATGTTCGTGTCGACCTACGCGTACCTCGCGGTGATGGTGGCGTTCATGATGACGTTCTTCGCGGTGCGGCACTCGCGCGGCGACGAGGACGCGGGGCGCGCGGAGCTCGTCCGCGGCACCGCGGTCGGGCGCTGGGCGCCGCTCGTCGCGACGCTGCTCGCCGGCGCGATCGAGCTGGCCCTCGTGTGCGGCGTCACCCTCGCGGCATCGGTCGCCCTCGGGCTGCCCGTGCTCGGCTCGCTGCTGCTGGCGGCGGCGCTCGCGGGCGTCGGGGTGGCCGCGATGCTCGTCGGGCTGCTGGCGGGGCAGGTCTTCCCGACCTCGCGCGCCGCGAACGGCGCGGCGGCGATCGTCGTCGGCGTGTGGTTCTTCGTGCGCGGCATCGGGGATGCGCTGGGCGAGCCGAGCGCCGACCTCACGCGCGTCGAGTCCGCGTGGCTCAGCTGGGCGTCGCCGATCGGCTGGGGCGCGCTGGCGCATCCGTACGCCGACGAGCCGTGGGCGCCCGACGGCACGCCGCTGCTGCTCTTCGTCGCGGCCGCCGTCGTGCTCGGCGCGGTCGTGGTGGTGCTCGAGGCGCGGCGGGAGCTGGGGCGCTCGCTGCTGCCGGAGCGGCCGGGGCGGGGCGCCGGCAGCACGCTGCTCGGCTGGCACCCCGGCGGTGCGCCCGTCGGGCTCACCGGGCGGCTGCTGCTCGGCGCGACCGTGGGCTGGACCGTCGTCGGCCTCGTGCTCGGCGCGATGGCGGGTCGCCTCGCGCCGGTCATCGCGACCGCGCTCGACGACAACCCGGCGCTGGGCGCGATCGTGGCCCGGCTCGGCGAGGAGGGCGGCGGTGACGCGGAGGGCACGTTCATCACGGCGCTGGCCGGCATCCTGGGCGTGATCGCGTGCGCCGCCGCGATGCAGGCGGTGCTGCGGCTGCGGCACGAGGAGCAGGCGCACGGCGAGCTGCTGCTCGCGACGCCGGTGCGGCGGTCCGGGTGGCTGGGCAGCCACCTGCTGCTCGGGGCGCTCGCGGCGCTCACGACGCTCGCGGGCTTCACCGTGGTGACCGGCGCGTCGCTCGCCGCGAGCGACGACGACCGCTGGCGGCAGCTCGTCGACATCGCCGTCACGCACCTGCCGCTCGTCGCGATCTACCTCGCCGTCGGCGCGGCGCTCGTCGCCTTCCTGCCGTCGACGGTCGCGTGGCTCGGCTGGGTGCTGCTCGTGGGGCTCATGCTCGTGGGGGAGTTCGCGCCGCTGTTCGGCGACGCGTGGGCCTGGATCGAGAACATCAGCCCGTTCCACTGGGTCGCGAACCCGCTCGCCGCCGATCCCGACTGGACCGGCAGCTGGTGGCTGCTGGGCGTCGCGGCGGTGCTGCTCGCCGCGTCGGTGCTGCGCTTCCGACGCCGCGACGCCCTCGTCTGACTAGCCGCAGGTCGCGAGCAGCATCGGCACGAGCAGCGCGTTCAGGTCGTAGAGCGGCGTCGGCGACCCGGAGCTGTCGCGCCCCGTCACGCCGAACGACACCTGGCGCTCCCCGTCGGCGGAGGTGTAGGCGACGCTGACCGTGCCCATGGCGCCGCCGTCGTGGCCGTACATCCAGGCGCCCGGCTCGCACGGGTCCGGGACGCGGTAGACGCCGAGCCCGTAGGCGAGGGGTGCCTCGCTCACCGGCTCGAGCATGACGTCGAGCAGCTCGGCCGGCACCACGCGCCCGGTCACGAGGGCCTCGGTGAAGGTCGCGAGGTCCTCCGTCGTGGTCACGACCGCGCCGGCGTGCGAGAAGAAGGTGGGGTCGAAGTGCCGGAGGTCGTGCCAGGCGGCGCCGTCCCACAGCGCCTCCTGCAGGGCGTTCCCGCGCATCCCCGGAGCGTCGGGGTAGCTCGTGGCGCGCATGCCGAGCGGTCGCCAGATGCGGTCGCGCAGCAGGTCGCCGACGGCCTCGCCCGTGGCGGCTTCGAGCGCCACCCCGAGCGCGACGTAGCCGACGTTGGAGTAGACGAAGCCGCCCGGCTCCGTCCACGTGCCGGCGTTCGCCGCCGCGAGGTGCTCTTCGTCGGGGTAGCGCTCGCCGAGCGCGGCGATGGTCTGCTCGATCGAGGTCGGGTCCGCGACGTGCCCGAGCAGCAGCGCGTCGGTGCCGTACGGCGTGCCGGCGGTGTGGCTGAGCAGCTGCCGCAGCGTGACCTCCGGGTGGCCGGGGAAGATGCCGGGCACGACGTCGTCGATCCGGGTGTCGAGGGTCCACGTGCCCGCCGCGACCTCCTGCAGCACGAGCGCGGCGATCATCATCTTCGTGTTGCTCGCGGCGCGGAACGGGCTGTGCGGCAGCGCCGGAGGGTTCCGGTCGAGCCCACGCGTGCCCGCCGCATCCGCCCAGACGTGCCGGCCGACCTCGACGCGCGCGGTGACGCCGATCGCGCCCTCGGCGACGAGCGCCTCGACCGCGGCGTCGAGCTGGGCGCGGGTCTCGCCGGCGGCGGAGGGCGCCGATCGCTGGGATGCGACGGGTGCTGCGGTGCCGGGCGCCGGGGTGGCGGCCGACCACAGCTGCTGGTGGAGCGCCGCCTCGTCGGGCGCGGTCGGTGCGACGGGCGCGGCGCTCGCGGCCGTCAGTGCCGTCACGGCGGCGATGGCTGCGGCGGTGGTCAGGACGTGTCGGGCTCGCATGCGTGTCTCCTCCTCGATCGGGGCCGGCTCGATCGCGGTGGTGGCATCTCGCGCCGACCCGACCACCGTCGCAGGGAGGGCGCGGTGGCGCATCCACCGCCCGACGGACACCGCTCGGCCGCGCGACGGAGGCGCGGGTTCAGCGCACCGCGCCGAGGCGCAGCCAGGCGTCGGAGCGGGCGCGGAGCCCGAGCGTGATGGCGCGCGCGCCCAGGTAGCCGAACGAGAACGCCGCCCAGATGACGGCGAGCGCATCCCAGCCCGGGACGAGCGCGAGCAGCAGCAGCGGCAGGTACACCGCGAGGTTCACGATGCCGGTCCAGGCGAGGTAGCGGGCGTCGCCGGCGCCGATCAGCACGCCGTCGAGCACGAAGACGAAGCCCGCGATCGGCTGCGCGAGCGCGAGCAGCACGAGCGCGACCGGCAGCGCCGAGCGCACGTCGGCGTCGGTCGTGAAGACGCCGCCGAGCACCCAGGCGACCGAGAGCAGCAGCGCGCCGACGACGCATCCGAAGCCCACGCCCCAACGCTGCAGCCGTCGTGTGACGGCGCGCGCCTGCGCGGCGTCGTGGGCGCCGAGCGCCTTGCCCACCATCGCCTGCCCGGCGATCGCGAGCGCGTCGAGGGCGAACGCGAGCGTCGAGAAGAGGGTGAACGCGATCTGCGTCGCGGCGAGCGCGGTCGTGCCCGCCTGCGTCGCGACCGCGGTGGTGGCGAGCAGCGCCGCGCGGAGCGAGAGCGTGCGGACGAAGAGCCAGCCGCCGGTCGACGCGGTGCGCCCGAGGTCGCCCCACCGGATGCCGAGCGGCACGCGTTCCCGGATCGCGGCGCGCACCGCGGACCAGACGAAGAACGCGGCCATGCCCCACTGCGCGATCACGGTGCCGAGCGCGCTTCCCGCGACGCCGAGCCCGGCGCCGTAGATGAGGGCGACGTTGAGCACCGCGTTCGCCGCGAAGCCGATCGCGGCGACGACGAGCGGCGTGCGGGTGTCCTGCAGCCCGCGCAGCAGACCGGTCGCGGCGAGCACGATGAGCATCGCCGGCAGGCCGAGGATCGAGATGCCGAGGTACACCGCGGCATGCTCGGCGACGGCGGATGCGGCGCCGAAGAGCGCGACGACCGGGCCCGCGAGCGGGGCGGTCGCGAGCAGCGCGACGCCGGCGACGATCGCGAGCCAGATGCCGTCGATGCCGGCGCGGATCGCGCCCGGCCGGTCGCCCGCGCCGAGCAGCCGCGCGACCGCGGGCGTGGTGCCGTACGCGAGGAAGATCAGCAGCCCGACGACGGTCGAGAGCACCGCGACGCCGATGCCGACGCCCGCGAGCTCCTCCGCCCCCAGGTGGCCGACGAGCGCGGTGTCGACGAGCAGGAACGCGGGCTCGGCCACGAGCGCTCCGAGCGCGGGGACGGCGAGGGCGAGGATCTCGCGATCCAGCGCATCCGCCCGCCTCCGCACCCACCAACGCTAGCGGGGCGCGCTCGCCCTAGGCTGGCGGCATGACCACCCTGCCCTCCGGCCTCCCCGTCGACGACTTCAGCGACCGCATCCGGCCGCAGGACGACCTCTTCCTCCACGTGCACGAGCGCTGGCTCGAGCGCACCGAGATCCCCGACGACAAGGCGCGCTGGGGCTCGTTCGCCGTGCTGGCGGAGGAGGCCGAGCGAGCCGTGCGCGAGATCGTGATCGAGATGCAGGAGGCGGAGCCGGGCACCGACGCGCGCAAGGTGGGCGATCTGTACGCCTCGTTCCTCGACGAGGCGGCGGCGGACGCGAAGGGCATCGACCCGATCCGCCCGCTGCTCGAGCGCGTCGAGCAGGTGACCGACGTCGACGGCCTGCTCGCGCTCATCGGCGACCTCGAGGCCATCGGCGGCCCGAGCATCGCCGGCCAGTGGGTCGACACCGACCCGGGCGACCCCGGGCGCTACATCGTGCAGATGAGCCAGGGCGGCCTCGGCATGCCCGACGAGTCGTACTACCGCGAGGAGGGCTTCGCCGAGGTGCGCGAGGCCTACCTGACCCACCTGACGACGATGTTCGGCCACCTCGGCGCGGAGCACCCGGAGGCGGAGGCCGCAACGGTGTTCGCGCTCGAGACCGAGCTCGCGACCCACCACTGGGACCGCGTCGCCTCCCGCGACGACGAGAAGACCTACAACCTGCAGCGGCCCGCGGAGGCGCACCCGCGCCTGCAGCCGTGGCTGCGGGCGATCCGGGCACCGGAGGGCGTCTTCGACGAGGTGGTCGTGCGACAGCCGAGCTACTTCGAGGGGCTCGCGACGATGCTCGTCGAGGAGCGGCTCGACGAGTGGAAGGCGTGGCTCCGGATGAGCATCATGCACGCGTTCGCCTCCTACCTGTCGACGCAGATCTCGCGCGACCAGTTCGCGTTCTACGGCACGGTGCTGACCGGTGCGAGCGTGCAGCGCGAGCGCTGGAAGCGCGGGGTCTCGCTCGTCGAGGGGCTGCTCGGCGACGCGGTCGGCAAGATCTACGTCGAGCGGCACTTCCCGCCGCACGCGAAGGCCGCGATGGACGTGCTCATCGAGCACCTCGTGGGCGCCTACCGCGAGTCGATCGCGGCGCTCGAGTGGATGAGCGAGGGCACCAGGGCGCGAGCCCTCGAGAAGCTCGAGCAGTTCACGCCGAAGATCGGCTACCCCGCCCGCTGGCGCGACTACGGCTCGCTCGAGATCGGCGACGACCTCGTCGCCAACGTGCAGGCGGCGACCCGGTTCGAGCACGACCGCGAGCTGGCGAAGATCGGCAGGCCGATCGACCGCGACGAGTGGTTCATGAACCCGCAGACGGTGAACGCCTACTACAACCCGGGCTTCAACGAGATCGTCTTCCCCGCCGCGATCCTGCAGCCGCCGTTCTTCGACGCCGGGCGCGACGCCGCGTCGAACTTCGGCGCGATCGGCGCCGTCATCGGCCACGAGATCGGCCACGGCTTCGACGACCAGGGCTCGAAGTACGACGGCGAGGGCCGGCTGTCCGACTGGTGGACCGACGACGACCGGGCCGCCTTCGAGGAGCGCACCGGCTCGCTCATCGCGCAGTACGACGCGCTCGAGCCGGCCGCGGCACCCGGCACCACGGTGAACGGCGCGCTCACCATCGGCGAGAACATCGGCGACCTGGGCGGGCTCGGCATCGCGTGGAAGGCCTACGTCGCGTCGCTCGGAGGCGAGGAGGCGCCCGTCATCGACGGCTACACCGGCGCCCAGCGCTTCTTCCTGTCGTGGGCGTACGCCTGGCAGCTGAAGATCCGCACCGAGGAGGCCATCCGCCTCGCGTCGCTCGACCCGCACTCGCCGAACGAGCACCGCACGAACCAGGTGGTGAAGAACCTCGACGCGTTCGTCGAGGCGTTCGACGTGCGTCCGGGTGACGGCCTGTGGCTCGATCCGGCGGCGCGCGTCACGATCTGGTGACGGGTCAGGCCGCCGGGGAGCGCAGCAGCGCGCCGAGCTCGTCGAGCGCGCCCGGCACGACCCGGAAGTAGGCCCAGCGTCCGCGCTGCTCGCGCTCGACGAGCCCGGCGGCGGCGAGCACCTTGGCGTGGTGGGATGCCGTGGGCTGCGACACCTCGATGGCCTCGGCGAGGTCGCACACGCAGATCTCGCCGTCCGCGGCCGCGAGCATCGACAGCATCCGCAGTCGGGACGGGTCGGCGACCGCCTTGAGGCGCGCGGCGAGCGCCTCGGCTTCGGCGCGCTCGAGCGCGGGTCCTCCTGGGGTGCAACAGACGGCGGTGGGCATGTCGCACATCCTCTCATATCGATGGGCATCGATGTGGTAGACATCGATGGACATCGATGAGAGGAGGTGTGCGATGGACGAGCAGATCCTGGCTGAGGCTCGCCGCGAGTGCTGCGGCGACAGCTGCTGCTGAAGCATGCGGGGCGGGCCGCGCGCCCGCCCCGCACCGCAGCGGCGGGGGACGAACCTGGGAGCGCGCCGCGGTCTCGCGTGGGTATCGTTGGGGCGACCAGGTCCAGCACAGCTGGCCCCCGAACGTCAGGAGCGAACATGCGCGGCAGGATCCTCTTCGTGATCGGCCTCGGCGCGGGCTACGTGCTCGGAGCGAAGGCCGGACGGCAGCGGTACGAGCAGATCGCGAGCACCGCCGACAAGGTGTGGAACTCGCCCAGCGTCAAGAAGCAGCGCCACGACGTGCAGCACTTCGTCGAGACGAAGGCGCCCAAGCTCGTCGAGACCGCGACCGACGCGGCCGGCGACGCCATCGGCAAGGTGACGAAGCGCAAGGGCCGCCGCGGCGACCACGGCTCTGAGATCGCGCGCCCCGAGGACGTCTGATGGTCCAGCGCAAGTCGCTCGGCGATCTCCTGTCCGAGACGCCGCAGCTCATCGTCGACCTCGTCAAGGCCGAGATCGCGCACCTGAAGGGCGAGCTGTCCGAGAAGGCCAAGGGCCTCGGCGTGGGCGCCGCGCTGCTCGCCGCCGCCGGGTTCTTCGCGATCTTCCTCTTCTCGTGGCTCATCTACGCCGGGTTCGAGGGCCTCAACGTCGTGTTCGCGCCCTGGCTCTCGGCGCTCATCGTCTCGGCGGTGCTGCTCGTCGTGGTCGCGATCCTGGCGCTCGCGGGCCTCGGCTCCATCAAGAAGAACAAGGACTTCGACGACCTCGAGGCCGTCGACAGCATCAAGGACGACGTGAACATGGTGCGCGGCCTCGGCCACGCGGCCGATGGCACGAACCCGCTCGACGACCTGCCCGCACCGTCGGGGACCGGGGCGACTGTCGCGGCGCCCAGGACGAACGGAGACGTGCGATGACCGACCAGCGCGAGATCGACCGCAAGCGCGAGGAGCTGCGCCAGCACCTCAACGAGATCGAGGACCGCGTCAACCCCAAGAAGGTCGCGGACCGCGTGGTGGGCAAGGCCCAGGACTCCTACAACGAGGACCCCACGCCCTGGATCGCCGGCGCTGCCGGTGTCGCCGTGCTCGTGCTGGGCGGCATCGCCCTCGCGATCTTCGGCCGCAAGTAGCAGCCCGCGCCGTCAGCCG
The DNA here is from genome assembly GCF_054060915.1 of Agrococcus sp. UYP33. Taxonomy (NCBI): domain Bacteria; kingdom Bacillati; phylum Actinomycetota; class Actinomycetes; order Micrococcales; family Microbacteriaceae; genus Agrococcus; species Agrococcus sp. UYP33. The sequence goes on along the minus strand of NZ_JBSSDR010000001.1, from coordinate 994,892 downwards.
ACCTCGGCCACCAGGCCGGGGAGGAGCCGCAGGTTGCGCGCGACCACGCCGCCGAGCTCCCAGGCCGACTGCTGCTCCGTCGCCGCGGCGATCGCCTCGAAGGTGACGGTCTGGAAGACCAGGTCCGCGAGCGGCGCGAGCCGGAGCGCGCGGTCGACGTCGACGTCCGGACGCGCGGCGCGCCAGACCGCGGCGTAGACCGCGTCCGCAGCCGATGCGGATGCGTCGTCGGCGAACCGCGTGAGGTGCGTCGCATCCAGGAACGGGTGGCTCACGCAGCCGTCGGTCCAGTCGAAGATGCGCAGCGCGCGGCCGTCCCAGGCGACGTTGCCCAGGTGCAGGTCGCCGTGCGCGAGGGTCTCGGGGACGCCGGCCTCCCAGCACGCGCGCGTCAGCGCGACCGCGCGGTCGGCCGACGCGCGGACGTCGGCCAGCTCCGCATCCGTGAGCAGCGCGAGCTCGGCGCTCGAGGCGAGGAGGCGCAGGAAGGCTGCGATCGTCTCGTCGGCGCCCCGGTGCTCGAGGCCCGCGGCCAGCAGCGCGGGCACGTGCTCGATCGCGTCGAGCTGCGCGGCCGCCCACCGCTGGGCGACCTCCACAGCGGTGCCCGCCGCCTGCGCACCCGGCTCGGTGCCGGCCATCGGCTCCATGAGCAGCCAGCCCTCGTCGCGCTCGATCGCGACGAGCCGCGGCACGAGGTCGGGCAGCAGGCGCTCGACCGCGGCGTGGATGCTCGCCTCGCGCCGGAAGTGCTCGCAGGACGCCTTGCACCACAGCTCGCCGTCGTCGGTCGGCACGCGCACGACGGCAGAGATGCTCCACAGCCGGAACGGCTCGACCGGTCCCGTGCGTCGCCGCCCGCTCGGCGCCAGCACGGCGTCGATCCACGCCTCGACGAGGTCGAACCATCCCGGGCGGAACCAGCCGGGCCGCAGCACCGGTGACCGCCGAGGGTCGAGCTCGGCGATCGCGCGCGCCGCCACGGCGGCGTGGTCGGGGTCCGCGAGGGCGTCCGGTGCGACGAAGGCGCCGTCGGGTGCGCCGCCGCGCATGCCCACGAGGTGCACGAAGCCGCCGTCGGCGAGCCTCGCGGTCGGTGCGAGCGGGATGTCGGCGCCGACCAGGGCGAGGACGTCGGAGAGCGCATGGCCGTCGTGGTCGGCCGGCAGGTCGGGCAGCACCGGCAGCGCACCCGTCCCGTCGACGAGCACGACGCCGCGGTGGATGAGCGCGACGTGCTCGACCGCCGCGATCGGCGGCTCCTAGGCGGCGGCCTCGACCGCGCGCAGCTCGCGGCGGTCGACGGTGAGCTCGGCGAGGTCGACGCGCACCGCCGTCTCCGGCGCCATGCGGTTCCAGCCGTCACCCGTCAGCCCGCTCGAGGTCACGGCGATCGAGCCGTCCTCCGAGCGACGCCAGGAGAGCTGGTAGTAGTGGTCGACGTGGCCGGCCGGCAGGTCGTCGCCGAGGCCCGACTCCTCGAACAGCTCGTGGGGGATCGGCGCGCCCTCGTTCGCGTGCACCGCGATGAGCTCGCGCGGCGAGAGCACCAGCAGGTTGAGCGCCGAGGTGGGGAACTCGCGCCGCAGCTCGGTCACCGTCGCGGTGACGGCGTCGAACAGCGGCTCGCCGGCGTCGTGCCGGCGCAGGATGAGCGCGAAGACCACCGCGGTGTCGGTCTCGCCGCCCACGCGGGCGAGCTCCTCGTCCGTCACCTTCGCGCGCAGCCGGGCGAAGGGCGTCACGGACCCGTTGTGCGCGAGCACGATCTCGTCGACGCGGAACGGGTGGGTGTTCTGCACCCGGCTCGCGAAGCCCTCGGTCGCGAGGCGCAGGTGCGTGAGGCGAGCGCGCGATGGCGTGTCGCCGAGCGCGTCGGTGAGGTCGGGGTTGTCGAGGCCGCGCACGGGGTCGCGGTAGCGGCGCACGGCGTCGCCGTCGAGCCACGCGGTGCCCCAGCCGTCGGTGTGCAGTCGGCCCAGCCGCTGCCACTCCACGGCGGCGCGAGCGCCGATCACGTCCTTCGTCGTGGCAGGGGCGGGGGAGACGTGCGCCAGCAGTCTGCACATGGTCTTCCCCTCTCCGTCCCCTCCATCCTCTCGCATCCTGCGCGTCGATGTCGGATGCGTCGTCACACTCGGTCACACAAGGCCGACGGGGCCGACCCACAGCCGCGCTGCGGCGCTCCCGGCTGTCGCGCCCCGATGCGGGAGGATGGTGGGATGACCGTCGAGCTCACCCCGGAGCAGCTGGCGATCTTCGCATCCATCGAGGACGGCGACGGCCACCTGTTCATCACCGGCCGCGCCGGCACGGGCAAGTCGACGCTGCTGCGCCACCTGACCGAGCACTCGAAGAAGCAGATCATCGTGTGCGCGCCGACCGGTGTCGCCGCGCTCAACGTCGGCGGCCAGACGATCCACTCGCTGCTGAAGCTGCCGCTCGGCGTGATCGCCGACGCGCCGCTGCGGCAGAGCGCCGAGCTCAAGCGCATGCTCGGCAAGCTCGACCTGCTCGTCATCGATGAGATCTCGATGGTGAACGCCGACCTCATGGATGCGATCGACCGGTCGCTGCGGCAGGCCCGCGGGGTGCGGTCGGTGCCGTTCGGCGGCGTGCAGGTCGTGATGTTCGGCGATCCCTACCAGCTCGCCCCGGTGCCGGGCGATGCCGAGGAGCGCGCCTACTTCGCCGACCACTACGAGTCGATGTGGTTCTTCGACGCGCGCGTGTGGCGCGAGGAGTGCGATCTCACCGTCGTCGAGCTCGTGCACATCCACCGCCAGTCCGACCTGGAGTTCAAGCAGGCGCTCAACGCGGTGCGGCACGGCACCGTGACCGCCGACATCGCGCAGCTGCTCAACGACGCCGGCGCGCGCACGCCGCCCGGCGACGACGTGCTCACGCTCGCGACCCGCAACGACACCGTCAACCGCATCAACGCGCGCGAGCTCGCGCGCCTCCCCGGCAGGCACAAGACGGCGATGGCCGAGATCTCCGGCGACTTCGGCGGCCGGCAGTACCCGGCCGACGCCGAGCTGCAGATCAAGCTGGGCGCCCAGGTGATGTTCCTGCGCAACGACGCGGAGGGGCGCTGGGTCAACGGCTCGCTCGGCAAGGTCGTCGACATCGGCGGCACGGTCTGGGTCGAGGTCGACGGCCAGCAGCACGAGGTCGAGCCGGCGGTGTGGGAGCAGTACCGCTACTCCTACTCGCCGACCACGAAGGAGATCAAGCGCAACGTGGTGGCCGAGTTCACGCAGTTCCCGCTGCGGCTCGCGTGGGCGGTCACGATCCACAAGTCGCAGGGCAAGACCTTCGATCGGGCGGTCGTCGACCTCGGCACCCGCGCGTTCGCGCCCGGCCAGACCTATGTGGCGCTGTCGCGGCTCACGTCGCTCGAGGGCCTGTACCTCACGCGGCCGCTGCGGCCCGCCGACATCATCGTCGACCAGCGGGTGCGCCGCTTCATCCACGAGGTGCGCGAGCGCGACGCCGCGCGCGCGGCGCGCGACGACCTGCGCCGGGCGCCGGCGCCGGATGCCGCACCAGCCGAGACGGCCGCCGAGGAGGATCGTCGCGACCGCGTCGACGCCTTCGCCTCCGACGCGCCGCCGCCCTTCTAGCGGCTCAGCGCGCGACGGGCGGGGCGCTGTGGTCGAGCACCGGCAGCGCGGCGAGCTCCCGCAGGAACCGGGTCGCCGCCCGCCGCTCCTCGCTCGTCATCGCCGCGGCCACCGCGAAGCGGCGCGTGTGGTCCCTGCCGACCGACGCGGTCGCGGTCTGCCGCGTCTCGTCGGTCACGACGATCGAGAGCGCCCGGCGATCGGTCGGATGCGCCTCGCGGCGGATGTGCCCGGCGTGCTCCAGGCGGTCGAGCAGCTTCGTCACGGACGGCCCGGTGATCCCGAGGTGCTCGGCGAGCATCGTCGAGGTGACGATGCGCCCCTCGCGCCGGGCGACCATGAGGAAGCGGACCGCGCGCATGTCGTTCTCGTTGAGCTTCATGAAGCGCCGGGTGGCCTCGCTGTGCGCCTCGGACGCCTGGTGCCAGCGCCGCAGCGCGTGGAAGAGGTCCATGACCTCCTCGACGTCGGCATCGCTCATCCCCAGCTCGGTCACCAGCTCGGCGGATGCGTCGAGGCGCCGGGGGTCGAGCATCGCTCGCTGCTCGGCGGGGATGTCCTCAGGGCGCATCATGAGCCCATAGTAGGACGAAAGACTCATAGTTGCGTAGACTCACTATTTGCTACGGTGTGGTCATGACGATCATCGAGCCGCTCGAGCAGGAGCTCGTCGTCCTCCTCGACGAGCGACGCGAGCCGATCGGCTCCGCGCCGAAGTCGACGGTGCACACGACGTCGACCGCGCTCCACCTGGCGTTCTCGTGCCACGTGCTCGACGACGCCGGGCGCATGCTCGTCACGCGCCGCGCGCTCTCGAAGGTCGCGTGGCCCGGCGTCTGGACGAACTCCTGCTGCGGCCACCCCGCGCCCGGCGAATCGATGGAGGCGGCCGTGCGCCGCCGGCTGCAGCACGAGCTCGGCGCCGAGGTGGGCGAGCTCGAGCTCGCGCTCCCGGACTTCGCCTACCGCGCGGTCGACGCGAGCGGCATCGTCGAGAACGAGGTCTGCCCCGTCTTCGTCGGCCGCGTCGTCGGCGCGCTCGACCCGGACCCGACCGAGGTGGCCGAGTGGCAGTGGGTCGAGCCCGACCAGCTGCTCGCGGGCATCCGAGCCACGCCGTGGGCGTTCAGCCCCTGGCTCGTGCTGCAGGCCGAGCAGCTGCCCGCGCTCGTGGGTGCGCCGTGACCGCCGTCGACACCCCGACGCTGCTCGCCGAGGTCGAGCAGCGGATCGCGCTGCTCGCGGCCCCGACGGGGCAGCACCCGGTGCAGGTCGCCGCCCAGCACGCCGTCACGGGCGGCAAGCTGCTGCGCCCGCGGCTCGTCGTCGCCGCTGCGGGTGAGCGCGCCGATCGCGAGGCGGTGATCGCGACCGCCGCGGTGGTCGAGCTGCTGCACGCGGCGCTGCTCGTCCACGACGACGTCATCGACGCCGACGACGAGCGCCGCGGCCAGCCGTCCCTGTCCCGCGCCGCCGCCGACACGGCGATCGCCGCCGGCATCCCCGCCGCGACCGCCGCGCGCATCGGCATGACCACGGCGATCGTCGCGGGCGATGCACTGCTCGTGCGCGCGATCGCGGCGCTCGCGCGGCTCGACGTGCCGACGATCGTGCGCATCCGGCTCGCCGACATCGTCGAGCGCGCGATGGTGCGGGCCGCGGAGGGCGAGCACGACGACGTCCTCTTCGCCGGCGCCGTGCCCGACGAGGCGGCGATCGGCCGCATCCTCGAGGGGAAGACGGCCGACTACTCCTTCCGCGCACCGCTCGAGCTGGGCGCGGTGCTCGGCGGTCGCGACGAGGCCGTGATCGCCGAGCTCGGCGCGATCGGCCTGCGGATGGGCGTGCTCTACCAGCTGCGCGACGACGTGCTCGGCGTCTTCGGCGACGAGGCGGTCACGGGCAAGAGCGTGCTCAGCGACATCCGGGCCGGAGCGCCGACGCTGCTCTCGGCGCTCGCGAGCCGCGACCCGGCGTGGGCGCGCGTCGCGCACCACTACGGCGACCCGACGGCCGACGAGGGCGCCGCAGCGCGCATCCGCGCCGTCATGCGCGGCAGCGGCGCGCTCGCCGAGGTCGAGCGGCGCATCGACGCCGAGTGCGCGGCCGTGAAGGCGCTGCTCGAGGCTGCGCCGATCGAGGCGTCCCTGCGGGCCGAGCTCACCACGATCGTCGGGCGCTGCGCGGAGCGGGGACGATGACGGGCCTCGAGCTCTACACCGCGACCGCTCGGCGGGCGAGCTCCGCGGTGATCGCCGCCTACTCGACCTCGTTCGGCATGGCGAGCCGGCTGCTGCCGCCGGCGATGCGCGGCGACATCCAGACCGTCTACGCGCTCGTGCGCGTCGCCGACGAGATCGTCGACGGCCCGGGCGCGGAGTCGGGGCTCGACGTGGCCGCGTGCCGCCGCGTGCTCGACGGGCTCGAGCAGGAGGTCGAGCGCGCGATCGCGACCGGCTTCAGCGCCGACCTCGTCGTCCACGCGTTCGCCGAGACGGCGCGCAGGGTCGGCATCGACCGCGGGCAGACCGCGCCGTTCTTCGCCGCCATGCGCCGCGACCTCGACCCCGTCGCGTTCGCCGACGATCGCGAGCTGCGGCAGTACGTCTACGGCTCCGCCGAGGTGGTGGGCATCATGTGCGTGCGCTGCTTCACCGTCGGCCGCAGCCTGCCCGACGCCGAGGCGCGGCGGGTGGCGCGTGGCGCCCGGGCACTCGGCAGCGCCTTCCAGGTCGTCAACTTCCTGCGCGACCTCGGTGCCGACGCCCAGGGGCTCGGCCGCACGTACCTGCCGGGGCTCGACCCCGCGCATCCCACCGACGAGGCCGTGGGCCGCGTGCTCGACCGGCTCGAGGGCGAGCTGCGCATCGCTCGCGGCACGATCCCGAGCCTGCCGCGCGAGGCGCGGCCGGCCGTCACGGCGGCGCACGACCTCTTCGCCTCGCTCGCGCGCCGCATCCGGGCGACCCCGGCTGCCGAGCTGCCGACGCGGCGCATCAGCGTGCCGCGCAGCGAGAAGGCGGCGATCATCGCCCGGGCGGCGCTCGGCGCCGGCCTGGCGCGCGCCTCCGCGTCGTCCGTCCGGATGCCGCGGCCGGAGCCCGTCCGATGAGCCGCATCGTGGTGATCGGCGGCGGCATCGCGGGGCTCGCGAGCGCCGGGCTGCTCGCGCACGACGGGCACGACGTCACGCTCGTCGAGCAGTCGGACGCGCTCGGCGGCCGCGCAGGGGTGTGGCGCTCGCGGGGCTTCACGTTCGACACCGGCCCGTCGTGGATGCTCATGCGCGAGCCGTACGAGCACGCGTTCCGGATGCTCGGCTCGAGCCTCGATGCCGAGCTCGACGTCGTGCGGCTCGACCCCGCCTACCGGGTGCTCTTCGAGGGCGAGTCCGAGGCGCTCGAGATCTCGGGCGACCTCGCGACCACGATCGAGCGCGTCGAGGCGATCGAGCCGGGTGCCGGCGCGCGCCTGCGCCGCTACCTCGACTCGGCGACCGAGACCGCGGCGCTCGCGACCGGCGGCCTGCTCTCCAACCGGTTCGACTCGCCTCGCGCGTTCGCCGGGATGGGGCTCGCGCGGCGCTTCCCGACCCTCGCCCGGCTGCTCGTGGAGTCGCTCGAGTCGCGCATCGCGCGCTCGTTCCGCGATCGCCGGCTGCGGCAGGCGCTCGGCTACCCGGCCGTGTTCCTGGGCACCGAGCCGAGGTCCGCGCCTTCGATGTACCACCTGATGAGCCACTTCGACCTCGTCGAGGGCGTCTGGTACCCGCAGGGCGGCTTCACCCGGATCGTGGAGGCGCTGGCGCGGCTCGCGACCGAGGCCGGCGCGACGCTCCGCACCGGCGCGCGCGTCGAGCGCATCCTCGTCGAGGACGGCGCGGCGCGCGGCGTCGTGCTCGCCGGTGGCGAGCGCCTCGAGGCCGACCTCGTCGTGTCCGCCGCCGACGGCCACGCGACCGACACGAAGCTGCTCGCGCACGTGCCGGGCGTCGCCGAGCGCGGGCGCCGCCGCTGGGCGCGCGGCGTCGCCGGCCCGTCCGCCGTGCTCGTCATGCTCGGCGTCGAGGGGCAGCTCCCCGAGCTCGAGCACCACACGCTGCTGTTCACGCGCGACTGGGAGGAGGGCTTCCGCCGCATCTTCGGGCCGCCTGCCGCCGATCCCGCCGACGGCGTGACCGATCCCGCCTCGCTCTACGTCAGCCGCACCTCCGCGACCGACCCCTCCGTCGCACCCGCGGGCCACGAGGCGCTCTTCGTGCTCGTGCCGGTCCCCGCCGACGTGCGCCTCGGTGCCGGCGGCGTCGACGGCGCCGGCGACACGGCCGTCGAGGCCATCGCCGACCGGGCGATCGCGCAGATCGCCGAGTGGGCCGGCGTCGACGACCTCGCGGGCCGCATCGTCACGCGCCGCACGGTCGGCCCCGCCGACTTCGCCGCCGACTTCGACGCCTGGCGCGGCACCGCCCTCGGCCCCGCGCACACGCTGCGGCAGAGCGCGTTCCTGCGCGGCTCGACGAAGCACCCGCGGGTGCGCGACCTGCTGCTCGCCGGCTCGACGACCGTGCCCGGCATCGGGGTGCCGATGTGCTTGATCTCTGCAGAGCTCGTCGTGAAGCACGTGCGGGGCGATCGCTCGACGGGCCCGCTGCAGCCGCTCGCGCCCTCGACCGAAGGCGCGCGATGAGCCTCGCGTACCTCGGTGCGATCGCCGTCGCGGCGCTCGGCACCGGCGCGCTCGACGCCCGCTACCGCCTCGCCCTGTTCCGCGACGCCCCGCGCGCCCTGCTGGCGGTGGTGCTCACCGCGCTCGTGATGGTCGGCTTCGACCTCGCGGCCATCGCGACCGGCAACTTCCGGCTCGGAGCGTCGCCGTGGATGACAGGCATCGAGGTGCTGCCGCACCTGCCGATCGAGGAGCTGGCCTTCCTGCTCTTCCTCGCCTACGTCGCGCTCGTCGCCTTCACCGGCGCGGAGCGCGTGCTCGTGTCGCGCCGGACGAGGGAGGCGTCGTGACCTACGCGCTGCTGCTCGCGCCGCTGCTGGCGGCCGCGATCGTCGCTATCGTCGTCGCGCTCCGACGGCGGCGCCGCAGCTGGGCGTCGCTCGCGATCGCCGCCGCGATCCTGCTCGCCCTCACGATCGCCTTCGACTCGGTCATGATCGCGATCGACCTGTTCCGCTACGACGACGCCCTGCTGCTCGGTCCGCGCGTGGGCCTCGCCCCCGTCGAGGACCTCGCCTACGCGCTCATCGCCCTCTTCGTCGTGGTGGCGCTCTGGCGACTGCTGCCCACGCGCATCCGCTCGTCGCGTGCCGCGCGCGCGAGCTGGGCGGACCGCGCGCCCGGCAGCGCGGGAGCAGGGGAGCGCGCGGATGCCTGAGGTCGATCGCGCGACCGGCCTCGGCCGCCGCCTGCTGCTCGCCTCCCGGCCGGTCAGCTGGATCAACACCGCGTTCCCGTTCGCCGCCGCGATGCTGCTCACCACCGGCGAGGTCGACGCGCGGCTCGTCATCGGCACCCTCTTCTTCCTCGTGCCGTACAACCTCGCGATGTACGGCATCAACGACGTCTTCGACTACGAGTCCGACGCGAACAACCCCCGGAAGGGCGGCGTCGAGGGCGCACTGCTGCCGCCGTCGACGCACCGCGCGACGCTCGCGTGGTCGGTCGGCCTCGCCGCGCCGTTCGTGCTCGTGCTCATCGCGCTCGGTGGGCCCGCGTCGTGGGCGGTGCTCGCGGTGAGCCTCTTCGCGGTCGTCGCCTACTCGGCGAAGGGGCTGCGCTTCAAGGAGGTGCCGGTGCTCGACTCCGTCACCTCGAGCACGCACTTCGTCAGCCCCGCCGTCTACGGGCTCGTGCTCGCCGGCGCCGACTGGAGCCCGCAGCTCGTCGCGGTGCTCGCCGCCTTCTTCTGCTGGGGGATGGCGAGCCACGCCTTCGGCGCCGTGCAGGACGTCGTGCCCGACCGCGAGGCGGGGATCGGCTCGATCGCGACCGCGCTCGGCGCCCGGACGACCGTGCGGCTCGCCATCGCGCTCTGGGCGGCGGCCGGCGCGCTCATGCTGCTCACGCCGTGGCCCGCGTGGCTCGCGGCCGCCGTCGCGCTGCCCTACATCGTGCTCGCCGCGCCCTTCTGGAGCGTCACCGACGCCGACAGCGCCGCCGCGAACCGCGGCTGGCGGCGGTTCCTGTGGGTCAACTACGCCGCCGGCTTCGTGGTGACGATGGTCTGCATCCTGTGGGCGATGGGCGTGCGATGAGCGGCCGTCGCGTGCTCGTCACGGGCGCCACCGGCTACGTCGGCGGTCGCCTCGCGCCGCGCCTCGTCGAGGCGGGGCACACCGTGCGCGTGCTCGCCCGCGACCCCGGGCGCCTACGCGACGCGGCGTGGGCGGGTGCGGTCGAGATCGTCCGCGGGGACCTGGAGGCGCCCGGCGACGTGCAGCGCGTCATGGAGGGCATCGACGTCGTCTACCACCTCGTCCACGCGATGGGCGCGGGCGGTGACTTCGCGAAGGCCGAGCTCGTCCAGGCCCGGCACGTCGCCGCGGCGGCGAAGGCGGCGGGCGTGCAGCGCATCGTCTACCTGTCGGGGCTGCACCCTGAGGGCGAGCACCTGTCGAAGCACCTCGCGTCGCGCGTCGCGGTCGGCGATGTGCTGCTGGCCTCCGGCGTGCCGACGATCGTGCTCGAGGCGGGCATCGTCATCGGCTCGGGCTCCGCCTCCTTCGAGATGATCCGGCACCTCACCGACGTGCTGCCCTACATGCCCGCGCCCCGCTGGGTGCGCAACTTCGTGCAGCCGATCGCGGTGCGCGATGTGCTGCACTACCTCGTCGAGGCGGCCTCGGTGCCCGGCGACGTGCACGGCACCTTCGACATCGGCGGCCCGGACGTGCTGCGCTACGGCCAGGTGATGAACGGCTACGCCGTCGAGGCCGGGCTGCCGCAGCGGCCGATCGCGCCGCTCCCGGTGCTCACGCCGTGGCTCGCCTCGCAGTGGGTCAACCTCGTGACCCCCGTGCCGCGCGCGATCGCGATCCCGCTGATCGGCTCGCTGCTGCACGACTGCGTCGTCGAGGAGCGGCGCATCGACGCCGTCATCCCGCCGCCCGAGGGCGGCCTCACCGGCTACCGCAAGGCCGTGCGCCTCGCGCTCGCGCGGGAGCGCTCCGGCGACATCGAATCGAGCTGGCGCTCTGCGTCGGCGGCGGGGGCGCCGTCGGATCCGCTGCCGAGCGATCCGCGCTGGTCGGGCACGACGGTGTTCGAGGATGCGCGGGAGCGCACCACCTCAGCGTCGCCGGCGGCCGTCTGGGCGGTCGTCGAGTCGATCGGCGGCGCTCGCGGCTGGTACTCCGTGCCGCTGCTCTGGAGCCTCCGCGGCCTCGCGGACCGGCTCGTCGGCGGCGTCGGCCTGCGCCGCGGCCGCCGGGACCCCGACCGGCTGCGCGAGGGCGACACGGTCGACTGGTGGCGCGTCGAGCGAATCGACCGCGGTCGGCTGCTGCGGCTGCGCGCCGAGATGAAGGTGCCGGGGCGGGCCTGGATCGAGTTCGAGGTCACGCCGGAGGGCGAGGGGGCGCACTACCGCCAGCGCGCGATCTTCCTGCCGAGCGGCCTCACCGGCCGCCTCTACTGGTGGTCGCTCGTCCCCGCGCACCACGTGATCTTCGAGGCGATGGCGAGCCGGCTGGTCGGCGTCGCGGAGGCGTCCGAGCGCACCGCTCGCGGCTAGCATCGAGCAGATGAGGATCTGGTCGCTGCACCCCGCGCTGCTCGACCGCCAGGGGCTCACGGCCTGCTGGCGGGAGGGGCTGCTCGCGCAGGCGGTGCTCGCCGGGCGCACGAAGGGCTACCTGCGGCACCCGCAGCTCGAGCGCTTCCGCGCGCAGCCGGATCCGCTCGCGAGCATCGGTGCCTACCTCGCGCGCGTCGCCGACGAGGCCGATGCCCGCGGCTACTCGTACGACCGGACGCGCATCGACCGGCCGGGGCCGGCGCCGCTCATGACGGTCACCGACGGCCAGCTCGAGCACGAGCTGCAGCACCTGCGCGCGAAGCTCGCCGCGCGCAGCCCCGACCGCCTGCCGCTCGCGGTGCGCGCGCTGCCGCATCCCTGCTTCGTCGTGGAGGCGGGCGGCATCGAGGGCTGGGAGCGCGTGTCGGACGGCACGGGCGCGACCTCCTGAACCGGTCCCGCGCGGGCTGGGCGGTCGCGCCGCGCCGCCCTCACTCCGGCTGCGCGCAGATCTCGGCCATCTCGGCGAGGTAGTCGGCGTACGGCGCGAGGCCCGCCTCTGCGCGGATCCGCTCGATGCCGTCGGGGTCCGAGAGCGGCGTGGCGGGCACCGGCCCGTCGTCTGTGCAGGCGACCTGGGTGCCGTACCGCTGGGGCGCTCCCGCCGCTGCCTGGATGCGGTCGTCGAGGTACGCGAGGTTGCCGGGCGACCCCTGGCCCGCGTCGACGGCGACGCGCAGGTGCTCGAGCGCGCACCGCTGGAACCCCGGGTCGAGATCGGCGTGCTGGGCGATCGCCCACGCGGCGTCCTCGCCGTCCTCGCCCACGAGGTCGAACGACGGCCACCCGTGCTCCGCGATGACCTCGGCGAGCCGCTCCGTGCGGGCCGCATCCCCCTCGTCGTCGGGGCCGGTGCCGAGCCGCCCCGCCTGATCGCGCTCGAGCATCGCCACGAGCTCGTCGTGCAGCGCCTGGTCGAACGCGGTGCCGGCCTCGGGTGGCGCCGTCGCGGGGCAGTCGGGGCCGGGCCCGATCGACGTGGGCCCGGCCGATGCGGATGCCGCCGGGGGTGACGTCGTCGTCGACGAGGGCGGCGACGAGGTCGACGGCGAGGCGCCGCCGGTCACCGGGTCCGCCGCGCAGCCGCAGAGCACCACCACGGCGAGCAGCACCGTCGCACCGATCGAGCGCGACGCACCGATCGAGCGTGACGCACCGGGGGCGGCCATGGGCGCGATGCTAGTCGATGCCCGCACGCCAGCGGGGCCCAGACCTCAGCGGTGCTCGAACCGCCAGGGGAGCGAGCCCACGTGCAAGCGGTGGCGAGGGCCCTCCTCGGTGTCGGGCAGGCCGTCGTAGGCCTCGTCGCCGTCCCAGATCGCGAGCCCGCGCTGAGGATCCTGCTTCGTCGCGTAGCGACGCAGCTCGTGCCGCGCGATGCCGGCGAGCGCCGCGTCGACGGTCGGATAGGCCATGAGCGTGTCGAGCGTCACCCACGTGGGCGGGAACAGCCGGAGCGTGCCGGCGCCGTGCTGCTTGAGCGCGTCCGCCGGCCGGATCCACCGAGCGGCGACGGCCTCGGCCTGCTGCACCACGACCTCGCCCGCGGGCGCCTCGGCGACGAAGAACCAGGTGATGAACTTCGTCGCGAGCTGCTCGGGCGGCGACCAGTGCGAGAGCGGCACGAGCGCGTCGGGCGCCACGACGAGTCCCGACTCCTCGGCCGTCTCCCGCACCGCGGCGTTGCGCGCGGTCGACTCCTCGTCGTCGACGCGATCGACCGGCTCGACCTTGCCGCCGGGGAACACCCAGGCGCCCGCGAACGCGCCGCGGTCGGGCCGCTGCAGCAGCAGCACCTCGATCGCGCCCGCGCCGTCGCGCATGAGCACGAGCGTGGCGGCGGTCGGGATGACGGTCACGGACTCACGCTATCGCTGAGGAGGCCTCATCCGCGTCTGCAATGCCGGGATGCTCGCGGATCTGCGTCACCGAGACGGCGTGCAGGTCGGGCTTCTGCGCCGGCACGGCGAGCACCTCGAGCGGCGGCGTGCGGTCGAGCGACGGATCGAGCCCCTGCAGGCTCGAGAAGCGCCGCGCCTGCGTGACCACGTTGCGGTCGAGCGACGCGTTGAACGCGTTGTACGCCTCGACCGTGCTGTTGAGGCGCTTGCCGAGCGTCGTGAGGTGGGAACCCATCGTGCCGAGCCGCTTGTGCAGCTCGCGGCCGACCTCGAGCACCTGCATCGCCTCGCCGGCGAGCTGCTCCTGTCGCCAGGTGTAGCCGACCGTGCGGAGCAGCGCCACGAGCGTCGCAGGCGTGGCGAGGATGACGTTCCGCGCGAAGGCGCGCTCGAACAGCGTCGGGTCGCGCTCGAGCGCCGCGTTGAGGAACGGCTCCGCGGGCACGAACATGACGACGAACTCGGGGGTGCCGGGCACCGCCTCCCAGTAGGCCTTCGAGCCCAGCTGGTCGATGTGGTCGCGCATGTGGCGCGCGTGCGCGTCGAGCCGCTTGTCGCGGGTCGCGTCGTCGCGCGCCTCCATCGCCTCGAGGTAGCCGCTGAACGCGACCTTCGCGTCGACGATCACCTGCTTGTCGCCCGGCAGGTGCACGAGCATGTCGGGGCGCAGCGCCCCGTCGTCGGTGGCGTGGTGGGCCTGCTCGGTGAAGTCGACGTGCTCGAGCATGCCGGCCGACTCGACGACGCGGCGCAACTGGAGCTCGCCCCAGCGCCCGCGCACCTGCGGCGCGCGGAGCGCGGTGACCAGCTGCCGCGTCTCGACCGTCAGTTGCTCGGACGACGCGCGCATGGCCCGCAGCTGCTCGGCGAGCGCAGCGTTCGCCTGCGCGCGCGCCTGCTCGGCCGCCGTCACCTCGCCGCGCACCGACTCGAGCGACTTCGACAGCGGCTCGACGAGTTGCTGCACCGCGGCCTCGCGCTTCGCGAGCTCGGCCGCCCCCTCGGTCTGCGATCGCCGCAGCCGCTCCTCCGCCTGCTCGAGGAACACGGCGGAGTTGCGCTCGAGCGCGGCGCTGCTGAGGGCGGCGAACTCGTCGGCGCGGCGCTGCGCGTCCTGCTGCAGCTCGGCGAGCACCTCCCTGCCACGCTCGCGCTCCTCCGCGACGCGGCGCTGCGCCTCATCGCGCACCTCCTCGAGCTGGGCGGCGTGCCGGCGCTCCGCGATGTCGCGCTCGCGCACCCGCTCGGCCTCGAGCACCTCGAGCCGGCTGCGCGCGGCCTGCAGGTCGCCCCTGGTCGCGGCGCTGTCGGCGGCGGCGCGCGCGTGCCCGATCCGCGTGCCGAGCAGCGCGCCGAGCCCGCCGGCGAGCAGCACGGCGGCGAGTGCGGCGACGATGACGAGCGGCTCCATGGGTCCATGGGACCAGAGGCCGGTGACATCGCCGCCGGGGCGCGCCAGCGCGGCGGATGCCGGGCGTCGTAGGGTCGACGCATGGTCGAGATCGAGCGCATCCTGGCACCCAACCCCGGCCCCATGACGCTGGACGGCACGAACACCTACGTGCTGGGCGGGCAGGTCGTCGTCGATCCCGGGCCCGCCGATGCCGAGCACATCGAGCGGCTGGTGCGGCTGCGGCCGCGGCTCATCCTCGTGACGCACCGCCACCCCGACCACACGGAGGCCGCGGCTGAGCTCGCGCGCTCCACCGGCGCCGCGCTCCGCGGCCTGGATCCCGACGAGTGCCTGGGCGGCGAGCCGCTCGTCGACGGCGAGTGGATCCCCGTCGACGACGTCGAGCTGCAGATCATCGCCACGCCCGGCCACACCGCCGACTCGGTCTGCATCGTGGTGCCGGGCAGGGCGGTGCTCACCGGCGACACGATCCTCGGCCGCGGCACGACCGTGATCATGCACCCCGACGGCGCGGTCGGGCCCTACCTCGCGACGCTCGACCGGCTGGAGGCGCTCGGCGACCTCGAGGCGCTCCCGGGCCACGGCGATCCGCTGCCGTCCGTCGCCGCGGTGGCGCGCGAGTACCGCTCGCACCGGCTCGAGCGGCTCGACCAGGTGCGCGACGCGCTCGCGACGCTCGGCACGACGGCGGCGGACGCATCCGTCGCGGCCGTCACCGACGTCGTCTACGCCGACGTCGACCCGTCGGTGCGGCAGGCGGCCGAGGCGTCGATGGCGGCGCAGCTCGCCTACCTCGCGCACGCGGGCTGACGCCGGCGCTCAGCGCGAAGCGCGAGCACCAGCGGGTGCCGTGCTCAGCCGCTCTTGCGGCGGTGGACGCGCTTCTGCACGGCGGGACCGGAGTGCGCACCCTGCACGCTGCCGGGGGCGCCCATGCCCTGCCCGTGGTGGCCGAGCTTCTTCTTGTCGAGCGCCTCGCGGAACTTGCGACGCTGCGCCTCCTCGGCCGTCTCGGTGCCCTCAGGGGTGTCCTGCGGCGTCTCAGGCTCGACCGGATCGTGACTCGTCATGGCTCAACCTTGCCCGCTGCGGGCACCGATGTCGAGTCGGCCGCGCCCGCGGTCAGGTCGCGGGCGCCGCGCGCAGCGGCGACGGCGACGCCGACGGGCGGCTCTCCTGCGGCACGAGCGCTGCGAGGGTGCGGACGAGCGTCGTGAGCCAGACGAAGAGGATGCCGACGGCGATCGCCTCGAGCGCCGTGGCGCTGTAGACCTCGAGGGGTCGCCACAGCAGCACCGCGACGACGAGCGCGACCCCGGCGCCGACGGTCGTGAGGAGCAGCGCGCGGGGCGGCCCGGGCATCACGATCGTCACGACCACCATCGTGACCCCGAAGAGGCCGAGCGCGCCGAACGCCGCGATGTCGTGGAGCAGCTGCCCGCGATGCACCGGGAAGATGCCGACCCCGGCGAGCGCAGCGCCCGTGAGGGCGAAGAGCGCGACCACCAGCGCGATCCGGCGGAGCGCGGGGTCGCCGAGCCGGCGGTGCAGGTCGCGACCGATGTAGGCGCCGATCGTCGCGACGAGCAGTCCCGCGACGATGAGCGTGAGGTTGAACGCCCAGCCGGTGCCGAGGTCGGAGAAGTGCCGCTCCCACCAGCGCGGGTCGGCTGCCGTGATCATCGCGAACACGGTGCCGATGGTGAGGAACGCGAACAGCAGGGTGGCCAGGTCGGTGGTGCGCAGCTCGACGCCCGCCTGGAAGGCGAGCCACCCGGCGGCCGCGCTCGCGGCACCGGTCAGCAGCGCGCCGCCCACCGCGGGCGCCTGGAGCCCCTGCAGGCCGAGCGCGAGGATCTCTCCGGCGGTGAGCACCGCGAGGTACGCGACCGCGGCGAAGGCGATGGTGATCGCGACGGTCGAGATGCGCGCGATCATGGCCTGCCAGCCCGGCATCGGCGACGTCTCCCCGCGTCGGTGCACGGCCGAGCTGACGACGAACGCCGTCGCGGCGACGAGCGCGGCGATGCCGGCGGCCGGCAGGGCGACCGAGCCCTCGCCGGCGATCGGCCGCGGGGGGCCGGCGAGCGCGATGAGCCCGAGCGCGATGCCCGCGGCGAAGCACGCCCACGCCGCCGCGATCGCGCGCGACTCGCGGCGCGCATCCGCCTCGACCGGTGGCTGCATGCTGCCGATCGAACCACGCGGGGCTGACCGTCCGGAGCGCGACCCGCGCTGACCTCCTGACGGAACGCTCAGGCGGTGCTCGGATCCCGCTCGCGGGGAGCGCCCGCGGCGCCACCTAGGCTCATCCACCATGCAGCTGACCACCGATCAGCGGATGCACTGGATGGACATCCTCCGGGGCTTCGCCATGATCCTCGTGCTCGCGTGGCACGCGCCCGCCATCCCGGCGCTGCTCGGGGCGGAGCTGCCCGACTGGCTGCTCGCCGCGAACGACGCACTGCTGCCGTACCGGATGCCGACCCTCATGTTCGTGTCCGGCCTGCTGCTGCCCGCGGCGCTGCGCAAGCCGGCAGGCCGGTACTACTGGGGCAAGCTCCAGCTCGTCGTCTGGCCGTACCTCGTGTGGTCGGCCCTGCACATCCTGCAGTCGGACTCCGGGGAGCCGTTCTTCCACTGGCGGTCGTGGGTCGCGACCGGCTACCTCTGGTTCATCTTCTTCATCGCGTGCTACTACCTGGTGGCGCCCCTGCTGGCCCGGCTGCCCCCGTGGATCGTGCCCGCTGCCGCGCTCGCCGCCGCGCTCGTGCTGCCCGACGGGCTCGCCGTGCGCATGACCTACTTCGCCTTCTTCTTCTTCGCCGGAGCGGCGGTGAGCCGCTCGCCGAGGCTCCTGGGGCTCATCGGCTCGACGTGGTGGGTCGCACTGCCCGCCGGCGTCGTCGCCGTCGGGTTCGGCGTGGTCTCCGCCTTCGAGCGCCACCAGTTCGAGGCATGGACGGCACCGTTCTCGCTCTGCGGGATCGTCGCCGCCATCTACTGCGCCCGGCGGATCGAGCATCGGCGCTGGACGCGCCCGCTGCGGTTCGTCGGCCGCAACTCGCTCGTCTTCTACGTCGCGCACTTCCCGATCGTCCTGGGTGCCTGGCTGCTCGTGCGCGGCGCGCTCGGCGACAGCATCGCGGTCGCCTCGCTGCTGCTCTTCGTGATCGCGATCGCCGCCTGCTCGGCGCTCGCGGTCGTGCAGCGGTACCGCCCCATCACCTGGCTGTTCCGCGCACCCGATGTGCCGGCGATGCTGCGCCGCATCCCGCTCCGCCGCACGCCGGCGGCCCCTGCGCGCCCCGCCCCGGAGCGCGTGCCGGAGGGCGACCTGCTGCCGTGACGCCGGTCGACCCGCCCCGCCGAAGCGGGACGGGTCGACGATGCGGCGCGAGCCCGGACGGTCAGCGGCGGAGGCCGCCCTCGCCGTCGATGCCGCGGTCGCGGTCGAGGTCGCCCTCGCGGTCGATGTCGACCTCCTCCTTGGAGACGTCCGCGGAGACGCGCTCCTGATCGGTGACGGTGCGCTTCTCGACGCCGATGCGCTCCGCGTCGACGACCTCCTTGTCGACGACGGGACGCTCGGCGTGCGTGGTGACAGCGATCTCGTCGTCGCCGAGCGCGCCGCCGGTCGAGGTGCCGGAGATCGGCTCGCGCACGACCTCGAACTCCTCGCGCTCGACGGGCACGGTCACGGTCTGCTGCTCCGTGACGACGTGCTTGCGGATGCGCAGGCGGCCGGTCTCGACGCGCTCGGTGCCGACGTTCAGCTGCTCCTCGCGGCGCACGATCGACTCGTCGCCGAGGTCCGCCGTGCGGTCGCGGTCGCCGTCGAGGTCGAGGTCACGGTCGCGGTCGAGCGATCCGTCGCCCAGGCCGCCGACGCCGCCGACGCCCGCGGTGGTGTCGCGGTCGTACGTGGTGGTGTCGCGGGAGCCGCCGCTGTAGTCGTAGTAGCGGAACAGCTCGTCCTGCTCGCTCTCCTCCATGTGGCCGTCGGCGTCGATGCCGGGTGCGTCCTTCACGAAGTCCTTCGTGTACGGCACGTGGATGTCGTCGCCCTGCCGGGTCGCGCCGCGCACGGGCACGAAGCTCTCGCGGGCGCCGAACAGGCCGGTGTTGACCGTCACGAACTGCGGCTCTCCGGTGGTGTCGTCGGTGTAGACCTGCTTGACGCCACCGATCTTGTCGCCGGCGGAGTCGTAGACCGTGCCCCGGTAGAGCTCGTCGATGCTGAAGGTGTGATCCGTCATTGGTTCCCCCTCTTCTTGCGCGCACCCCTGGTTGGGGTACAGCGGGTGGGGGACAACAGTGGCAGACGGTTTGAGGCACCGCATTCGGGGGACATCCAGCATTCAACCAATTGACTTTCGATCGATATCGCGCGAGACTCGATGCATGCTGCAGTCCCGACTCGTCGTCTTCGCCCTCCGCGTCATGCTCGTCGTCGCCGCCCTCTGGCTGATCGTGCTGCTGACGTTCGCGCTGCCTGGCGAGCTGTCCGACGGCACCCCGGAGGCCGGGGTGCGCCTGCCGACGCAGGTCGTCCTCTCGCTCGTGCTGCTGAGCGTGCTCGTGGTGATCGTGTGCATCTGGCGGCTGCTGACACTGATCGGCCGCGACCGGCTGTTCAGCGACGCCTCGCGTCGCTGGGTCGACGCGATCGTGTGGTCGCTCGCGATCGGCTGGGCGCTGCTCGCGGGCTTCGCGCTCGCGGTCACCGCGGTCATCTTCTTCACGCCGGAGATCCGCGACCCGGGCATCCCGATGCTGCTGTTCGGCGTCGTCGTGCTCTCGTCGCTGCCGCTGCTGCTCATGATCGTCATGCGCGGCCTGCTGCGCCAGGCGACCGGCTATCGCGCCGAGCTCGAGGAGGTCATCTGATGCCCATCGTGGTGCGGATCGACGTCGAGCTGGCGAAGCGCAAGCTGAGCGTCGGTGACTTCGCCGAGCGGGTGGGGCTCACGCCCGCCAACGTCGCTGTCCTGAAGAACGGCCGGGCGAAGGCCGTGCGCTTCTCGACGCTCGACGCGATGTGCCGCGTGCTCGAGTGCCAGCCCGGCGACCTGCTCGAGTGGGTCGACGAAGCGGATCCCGACTGAGCCTCAGAGCAGCGTCTCCTGCGCCACGACGAAGGGCACCGAGGCGTCGACCTCGATGCGCGAGTAGCCGAGCGGCCCCGAGCCCACCGCGCCGCCGTTCGTCTCGAGCCACGCGTAGACGTAGATCGCGTAGCGGCGGCCCGGGACGGCGACGAAGTCGGTGACCAGCCCCTCGCTCGACACCGCCGTGCCGCTCGTCTCGCTGTCGAAGAGGTAGCCCTCCGCCGAGGTGCGCTGCACCACGGTGATGAAGTGGTCGCGCTCCTGCTGCGTCTGCGCATCCCCGGGTCGCCAGCTCTCCACCAGGATGCCGAGGTGGCAGACGACCGACGCGCCGATCGAGTAGTGGTTGAAGGAGGTCAGGGCCACCCACGGCACGTAGGGCCGCACCGAGACGCGCGAGGCGCCGTGCTGCGCGGTGAACAGCATCCCCGCGCCGCCGACGCTGAACGCCCACTGCCCCCAGTAGACGCCGCAGCTGCCGGCGAGGCGGCCGGAGCGCACGATCGCGGGCCCCGTGGTACTGAAGGCGCTCGCGTAGGTGCTGTGGTCGAGCCATGCCCAGCGGTAGTAGCGCTGCTCGCCGGTGGCGTCGCGGTCGGGTCCGTAGACGTGGAGCAGGTCGCGCGGCTCCGGCTGGGCCATCGCCTCGAACCATCCGCTCATGGTGAGGTCGAGGCCGTCGGAGACCTTGTGCATGACCGCGCCGCGCAGATCGAGGTGCGTCAGCGGCACGAGCGTCTGGCGGAAGCGGTCGAGCCGCTCGGCCACGGCATCCGGCACCGGCCGGTCGTCGAGCAGCTGCTCCTCGACCACCGGTCCGGACGCCGCCGCGATGATCGCGCGGCGCCGGAGCGCGGTCCTGTCGAGGGAGCCGACGAGCATCTCGATCTCGTCGTCGCCGATGTGGTCCTCGCGCTCGCCGCCGTCGGCCATCGTCGCCACCCCTTCGCAGCACCGCCCCGATCCGCGCGGCGTCCGCATGATCCCGCGCGTCAGGACGATCCGAGGATGGCACCGCGCCACGTGGCGCAACAGCCCCGACCTCGCCGGCTGGCGCCAGCCCGTCCAGGGGCCGCTCGGTAGCCTCGACGGATGCGCAGCCCCGTACCCGACTACCTGGACGAGGTGCGCCGGTCGTGCGCCGACGACGGCGACGAGGGCGAGGTCGCGAGCTACATCCCGGAGCTCGCGGATGCCGATCCCGAGCGCTTCGGGGTCGCGATCTGCACGATCGACGGCACGCTCTACGGCGCAGGGGACGACGAGCACCGCTTCACGATCCAGTCGATCTCGAAGCCCTTCGCCTATGCGCTCGCGCTCGCCGACCGCGGGCTCGAGACGGTGCTGGAGCACGTGGGCGTCGAGCCGTCCGGCGACGCCTTCAACGAGATCTCGCTCGAGCGCAACGGTCGCCCGCGGAACGCCATGATCAACATCGGCGCGATCACCACGCACACGCTCGTCGGCGAGGCCGACGCCAGCCCGGCCGAGCGCGTCGAGCGCATCCGATCGGGCCTCTCCGCCTTCGCCGGCCGCGAGCTCGAGATCGACGAGCAGGTCTACGAGTCGGAGCGCTCGACCTCGAGCCGCAACATGGCGCTCGCCTACCTCGTGCATGCGCAGGGCAAGCTCGTGGGCGAGCCGCACGACGCCGTCGACGGCTACACGAAGCAGTGCTCGCTGCTCGTCGACGTGCGCGACCTCGCGGTGATGGCGATGACGCTCGCCGCCGGCGGCCGCAACCCGGTGACGCGCGAGCAGGTCGTGCCCGCCTGGGTGTGCCGGCAGGTGCTCAGCGTGATGGCGACGTGCGGCATGTACGACGCGGCGGGTGACTGGATGAGCCACGTCGGCATCCCGGCGAAGAGCGGCGTCGCGGGCGGCGTGCTCGGCGCGCTGCCCGGCCAGGTCGGCATCGGCGCCTTCTCGCCGCGGCTCGACGAGTACGGCAACAGCGTGCGGGGCGTGCGCGTGTGCGAGCGCCTCTCGCGCGACATGGGCCTGCACCTCATGCAGGCGCCCGAGGTCGCCTCGCACGTGCTCTACGGCGTGGTCGAGCCGGACGCCGATGCCGACGGGGTGCGCGAGGTGCAGCTGCAGGGCACGATGCACTTCGCCGCCGCCGAGGTGGCGCTGCGCGAGCTCGAGCGCGTGCCGCAGGACGGCGAGCCGGTCGTGGTCGACCTCTCGCGCGTCGCCTCGACGAACAAGGTCGGCCGGCGGATGCTGCGCGAGGGCATCCGGCGCCTGGAGCGCGACGGCCACGAGGTGCGCCTCGAGGACCCGGACGGCCTGCTCGACACCTGAGCCGGTGCACTGGTCACGGGATCGGGCGCGGTCGCCGCATGCGGCCGGCGGGTGACGACCGACTGGCGCACTGCAGACCCCGCGTCGTAGCATCCGGTCAGCTCGTTCCATCGAGGAGGTCGCTCGTGCCGCAACACACCCTCGCGCTGCCGGAGGTCGACCTCGTCTACGACGTCCACGGGCCGCTGCCGACCGCGGATGGCCGGCCGCCGCTGATGATGATCGGCCAGCCGATGGACGCGAGCGGCTTCGAGGCCCAGGTGGGCCTGTTCGGGGACCGCACCGTCGTGACCTACGACCCGCGGGGCCTGGGTCGGAGCGAGCGGAAGGACGGCGCGACCACGAACGAGCCGGAGGTCCAGGCGGAAGACGTCCACGCGATCATCGAGGCGCTCGGCGCCGGCCCGGTGGAGATGCTCGCCAGCAGCGGCGGCGCGGTGACAGCGCTGGCCCTGGTGACGGCCCACCCGGGAGACGTGTCGACCCTGGTCGCGCACGAGCCGCCGATCGACTGCGTCCTGCCGGATGCGGAGGCCGTGCAGCGAGCCCGCGCGGCCTACACGCAGGTGTACCAGGACAAGGGCTGGGGCGCCGGGATGGCCGCGTTCATCGCGATGACCTCATGGGAGGGGGAGGTGACGGATGAGCACCTCGCTCGACCGGCGCCGGACCCGGCCGCGTTCGGTCTGCCGACCGCGGACGACGGGACGCGCGACGATCCACTCCTGTCGGACCGATCCTGGGCGGTGCCCCTCTACCGGCCGGACCTCGACGCACTGCGGGCGGCACCGACCCGGATCGTCGTCGCGGTCGGGGAGGAGTCGGTGGATGTCTACACCGGCCGGACCGCGATCGCCTTGGCGGAGCAGCTCGGCCAGCAGGCGACCGTCTTCCCGAGCCACCACGGCGGCTTCATGGGTGGCGAGTTCGGCTATGCCGGCCAGCCGGAGGCGTTCGCCGCCAAGCTCCGCGAGGTGCTGGACCCCGTGTGACGCCCCGCCTCTCGTCGGCAGCGCATACGGCACGAGGCCCGCGACGGCAGTGATCTGCTGTCGCGGGCCTCGTGCGGGCAGTGCGAGACGGGTCGCGGGTCAGAAGTCCCAGTCGTCGTCCGAGGTCGCCTCGGCCTTGCCGATCACGTACGACGAGCCCGACCCCGAGAAGAAGTCGTGGTTCTCGTCGGCGTTCGGCGAGAGCGCCGACAGGATCGCCGGGCTGACGTCGGTCACCGTCGACGGGAACAGCGGCTCGAACCCGAGGTTCATGAGCGCCTTGTTCGCGTTGTAGTGCAGGAACTTCTTGACGTCCTCGGTGAGGCCGACGGCGTCGTAGAGGTCGGCCGTGTACTTCGACTCGTTCTCGTAGAGCTCGTAGAGCAGCGAGTACGTGTAGTCCTTGATCTCGGCCTGCTCCGCGGGGCTGAGCTTCTCGTAGCCCTTCTGGAACTTGTAGCCGATGTAGTACCCGTGCACGGCCTCGTCGCGGATGATGAGGCGGATGAGGTCGGCCGTGTTCGTGAGCTTCGCGCGGCTCGACCAGTACATCGGCAGGTAGAAGCCCGAGTAGAACAGGAACGACTCGAGCAGCGTCGAGGCGACCTTGCGCTTCAGCGGGTCGTCGCCCTCGTAGTAGTCGATGATGATCTCTGCCTTGCGCTGCAGGTAGGGATTCTCGGTCGACCAGCGGAAGGCGTCGTCGATCTCGGGCGTCGACGCGAGCGTCGAGAAGATCGACGAGTACGACTTCGCGTGCACCGACTCCATGAACGCGATGTTCGTGTAGACGGCCTCCTCGTGCGGCGTGATCGCGTCGGGGATGAGCGAGACCGCGCCGACCGTGCCCTGGATCGTGTCGAGCAGCGTCAGGCCCGTGAAGACGCGCATCGTGAGCGTCTTCTCGTCGGGCGTCAGCGTGCCCCACGACTGCACGTCGTTCGACAGCGGCACCTTCTCGGGCAGCCAGAAGTTGTTGACGAGCCGGTTCCAGACCTCGAGGTCCTTATCGTCCTCGATGCGGTTCCAGTTGATCGCCCGCACGAGCTGGTTGTGCTTGTGCGCGCGCTGCTGCGCCTCGGTCTGCGGCTTGCCGGCGCCGAGCGCCGCCTCGACCTCGTCGCGCTCGGCGGCGATCGCCTCCCGCGCCTCGGGGGCGACCGGGGCCTCGGCGATCTCGTCGAACGCCGAGCCCGTCTGCGTGTCCTGCGTGTCCATGTCGGTGTCTCTCATCGTCTCGTCGTCGGCGTCACAGCATGCAGGAGACGCAGCCATCCACCTCAGTCCCCTCCAGCGCGAGCTGGCGGAGACGGATGTAGTAGATGGTCTTGATGCCCTTGCGCCATGCGTAGATCTGCGCCTTGTTGATGTCGCGCGTCGTCGCGGTGTCCTTGAAGAACAGCGTGAGCGACAGGCCCTGGTCGACGTGCTGCGTGGCCGCGGCGTAGGTGTCGATGATCTTCTCGGCGCCGATCTCGTAGGCGTCCTGGAAGTACTCCAGGTTGTCGTTCGTCATGAACGGCGCCGGGTAGTAGACGCGCCCGAGCTTGCCCTCCTTGCGGATCTCGATCTTCGACGCGATCGGGTGGATCGACGACGTCGAGTTGTTGATGTACGAGATCGAGCCGGTCGGGGGCACCGCCTGCAGGTTCTGGTTGTAGATGCCGTGCTGCTGCACGAGCGCCTGCAGCGCGCGCCAGTCCTCCTGCGTCGGGATGTGGATGTTCGACGTGTCGAACAGCTCCTGCACCCGGGCCGTCGCCGGCTTCCACTCCTGCTGCGTGTACTTCTCGAAGAACTCGCCCGACGCGTACTTCGAGCGCTCGAAGCCCTCGAACGTCTGGCCCTTCTCCTGCGCGAGCAGGTTCGACGCCCGGAGGGCGTGGAACAGCACCGTGTAGAAGTAGATGTTCGTGAAGTCGAGCCCCTCCTCGGAGCCGTAGTGGATGCGCTCGCGGCCGAGGTAGCCGTGCAGGTTCATCTGGCCGAGGCCGATGGCGTGGCTCATCGAGTTGCCGCGGGCGATCGAGGGCACCGAGCCGATGTTCGACTGGTCGGAGACCGCCGTCAGCGCGCGGATGGCCGTCTCGACCGTCTTGCCGAAGTCGGGCGAGTCCATCGACAGCGCGATGTTCATCGAGCCGAGGTTGCAGGAGATGTCCTTGCCGACGGACTCGTAGTCGAGGTCGTCGTCGTAGGTCGACGGCGTGTTGACCTGCAGGATCTCGCTGCACAGGTTCGACATGTTGATGCGGCCGTCGATCGGGTTGGCCCGGTTCACCGTGTCCTCGAACATGATGTAGGGGTAGCCCGACTCGAACTGGATCTCGGCGAGCGTCTGGAAGAACTCCCGCGCGTTGATCTTCGTCTTCGTGATCCGGGCGTCGTCGACCATCTCGTGGTACTTCTCGGTCACCGAGATGTCGCTGAAGGGCACGCCGTAGACGCGCTCGACGTCGTAGGGCGAGAAGAGGTACATGTCCTCGCCCTTCTTGGCGAGGTCGAACGTGATGTCGGGCACGACGACGCCGAGCGACAGCGTCTTGATGCGGATCTTCTCGTCGGCGTTCTCACGCTTCGTGTCGAGGAACCGCATGATGTCGGGGTGGTGCGCCTGCAGGTACACCGCGCCCGCACCCTGACGGGCACCGAGCTGGTTCGCGTACGAGAAGCTGTCTTCGAACAGCTTCATCACGGGGATGACGCCGGAGGACTGGTTCTGGATCTGCTTGATCGGGGCGCCGTACTCACGGATGTTCGTGAGGTTGAACGCCACGCCGCCCCCGCGCTTCGAGAGCTGCAGCGCCGAGTTGATCGAGCGGCCGATCGACTCCATGTTGTCCTCGATGCGGAGGAGGAAGCAGGAGACGAGCTCGCCGCGCTGCTTCTTGCCCGCGTTGAGGAACGTCGGGGTGGCCGGCTGGAAGCGGCCGTTCACCATCTCGTCGACGTAGGCCTCGGCGAGCGGCTCGCTGCCCTCGGCGAGCGCGAGCGCGACGTTGACGACGCGGTCCTCGTAGCGCTCGAGGTAGCGCTTGCCGTCGAACGTCTTGAGCGTGTACGAGGTGTAGTACTTGAACGCCCCGAGGAACGTCGGGAAGCGGAACTTGTAGCCGTAGGCGCGCTTCATGAGCGACTTGATGAACTCGAAGGAGTACTGGTCGAGCACCTCCTGCTCGTAGTACTCGTTCTCGACCAGGTAGTCGAGCTTCTCCTTCAGCGAGTGGAAGAAGACCGTGTTCTGGTTGACGTGCTGCAGGAAGTACTGGTTCGCAGCCTCGCGGTCCTTCTCGAACTGGATCTTGCCGTCCGGTCCGTAGAGGTTGAGCATCGCGTTCAGCGAGTGGTAGTCCATCACGGACGTCTTGCCCGTCGTCATCTCTGGCGTCACCGTTGCCATAGTGCATCCAATCCATCGTTCACGACGCGCACGTCGTCGGGGGTTCCGAAGAGCTCGAAGCGGTAGAGGTGGGGCACGTGGCACTTCTTGGCGATGATGTCGCCCGCCAGTCCGTAGCCCGCACCGAAGTTCGTGTTGCCGGCACTGATCACGCCGCGCAGGTGCTGCCGGTTCTGCTCGTCGTTGAGGAACCGGATGACCTGCTTGGGCACAGCGCCCTTGCCGTCGCCGCCGCCGTACGTCGGCACGATGAGCACGTAGGGCTCACGCTGCTCGAGGGGCGGCTCGGTGGCGTAGAGGGGGATGCGCGAGGCGGGCCGTCCGAGCTTCTCGACGAACCGGGCGGTGTTGCCCGAGACGCTCGAGAAGTAGACGACCTCGCTCACGGCAGCCTCCACGACGGCGATGCGGCTCAGGCCGCGAGGATCGCCTTGATGCGGTCGGGCTGGAAGCCCGACCAGTGCTGCTCGTCGGCGATGACGACGGGCGCCTGCATGTAGCCGAGGTCCTTGACGGTCTGGAGCGCCTTGTCATCGGCGGTGACGTCGAAGATCTGGTACTCGATGCCCTGCGCGTCGAGCGCGCGGGTGGTCATCGTGCACTGGACGCAAGCCGGCTTGGAGTAGACGGTGACGGTCATGAGCGGCACTCCTCGTGTGTGTTCTCGTGTGGTGCGTGTGCTGGGAAGCAGTCCGGCCGTTGCCGGGCTCCCACTATATGTGGGGTCTGCGGCGGAGCAACGACACAAGATGGTGTGTTTCTCCACACCTGTTTCAACAACCGTCCCCAGGTTGTGATTCCCGCCGCGGAACGACGCGGAAAAGCCTGTGGAGAGCGGTGGCGACGGCCTGTGCACGACCCGGAAACTCGATCCGCGACACGCCGGGCGGGAACTACAGCGGTGTCGTTCGAGCCGCGCATCGTGCCCTCCCTGCCATCGCTGGAGCCCTCCGACGGGTCGCCGATCGCCCCGTCACGGCCACGCTACGACCGGCCGCCCACACGATCCGGCGCGATCGTCGCGCTCGCTGCGGACTCACACGCGGCGCGGATGCGCCCGGGGTATCGTCCCCGGCGTACCCCAACTGGAAGGAGCACAGCCATGGCTGACATCACCGGCAAGAAGGTCGCGTTCATCCTCACGGACGGCTTCGAGGACTCGGAGCTCACCAGCCCCTGGGAGGCCGTGCAGGGCGCCGGCGCCCTGCCGACCCTGATCGCGCCGAAGGACGGCCAGGTCGAGGGCAAGAACGGTCACACGCAGGCGGTCGACGCGGTCTCGGCCGATGCGAGCGCCGACGACTTCGACGCGCTCGTCCTCCCGGGCGGCGTCGTGAACGCCGACCACCTGCGCATCGACCAGCCGTCGGTGCAGCTCGTGCAGCGCTTCGTGGAGTCCGGCAAGCCGATCGGCGTGATCTGCCACGGCGCCTGGATCCTCATCGAGGCGGGCGGCGTCTCCGGCCGCACCATCACGAGCTACCCGACGCTGCGGACCGACCTGCAGAACGCGGGCGCGACGTGGGTCGACGAGGAGGTCGTGACCGACCAGGGCCTCGTGTCGAGCCGCACGCCCGACGACCTGCCCGCCTTCAACGCGAAGATCATCGAGGAGTTCGCCGAGGGCGTGCACCCGCGCTGATCCGGCGCCGAGCGCCGTCCGTCGTCAGCGCTGGCGCGTCGGGGAGGCATCCCTCAGCAGGGCACGGGATGCTTCTTCGACGCGCCGCCGACGACCGCAGGGAGCCCGATGGAGATCATCGTCACCGATGCCGACGCGATCGGCGCGCTGGTCGCCGACGAGGTGCAGGCGCTGCTCGCCCGCCGGCCGGATGCGGTGCTCGGCCTCGCGACGGGATCGAGCCCGCTGCGCGTGTACGACGAGCTCGCGGCGCGCGTGCGGGATGGACGAGTGACCTTCGCCGGCGCGCGGGGCTTCACGCTCGACGAGTACGTCGGCCTCGCGCCCGACGACCCGCGGTCGTACCGCGCGGTCATCCACGACGAGCTCGTCTCGCGCGTCGACTTCGCGCCCGGCGCCGTGCTGGGCCCGGATGGCGGCGCCAGCGACCTGGCCGCCGCGTGCGCCGCCTTCGAGCGCGCGATCCAGGCCGCCGGCGGCATCGACCTGCAGCTGCTCGGCGTGGGCACGACCGGCCACATCGCGTTCAACGAGCCGGCATCGTCGTTCGCGTCGCGCACGCGCGTCAAGACGCTCACCGCGCAGACGCGGCGCGACAACGCGCGCTTCTTCGCCGGCGACGTCGACGCCGTGCCCCGCCACTGCCTGACGCAGGGACTCGGCACGATCCTGGAGTCGAGGCAGGCGATCGTCATCGCGACCGGCGCCGCGAAGGCGCCCGCGGTGCGCGAGATGGTCGAGGGCGCCGTCTCCGCGCGCTGGCCCTGCACGGCGCTGCAGCTGCACCCGAACGCGCTCGTCGTCCTCGACGACGCGGCGGCCGCGGGGCTCGAGCTCATCGACTACTACCGCGAGGTCGCCGAGCACCGAGGGGCGGTGGGCGGGGACGTCGCACGCTGACGGCAGCCGGAGGCGGCGCACCGCGACCTCGGCGGATTGGGATCTCGACGCGCGCACAGCGGGCGGCCAAGCTGAGCGCGAAGAGCCGGGCGGGGGCTCGGCGCGCGGCGCCGACCGACCCGACATGAGGACGCACCATGACGGATCCGCTCGACACGTCCACCGCTCGGCACGAGATCCCGCTCGACCGCCTCGAGCCGCCGCAGGAGGGCATCCGCCCGCCGGCCATCGAGGGGCTCGCCGATGCGCACGCGGCGCTCGAGCTGGCCATCGACGCGGCCGACGCCGAGGTGAGGGAGGCGCAGCTGCGTGCGCTCGACGGCTATCGCGCGCTGCTCTCCAAGACGTTCCGCCCCGGCCCCGTCTTCACGCTCTCGTGGCCCCCGTCCTGGTTCATCCCCACCGACGTGGACCACCGCGAGTTCTGGCCGGTGGCACCGCCGATCGACAACCGGTACGACTGGGCGGCGCAGAACACGATCGGCGGGCAGCCGGCGGGCAGCCACGCGTCCAGCAGCACCGGCGCGCTCTTCGCGTGGGGCAACACGTCGCACCTCGGCCCGCCGGACCTCGGCATCGCGCGCACGGGCATCTACCTCCGCCCGACGGAGTCGCTCGCGACCTACCGGCTGGGCGCGGACATCGACGTGACGACCGAGTGGCGCTGGTGGTTCTTGCCGACCGGCAACGGCTACGGCAGCGTCGCGTATCGCTGCCAGGCGTACCTCGTGGCGTGGCAGGTGAATCCCGCGGACGGCAGCTGGGAGCTCCTGCGTCCCTACGGGTCCCGCGTGCTCGTGAAGCAGCGCATCACGGGGGCCGGGTACTCGCCCGTGGATCGGGACGAGTACGCGTTCGACGACCTGACCGTCGATGTGCAGCTCCAGGGCGGCCGCACCTACGCGATCGGCGTGTCGTTCGAGGTGCAGGTCACGACGGAGATCACCGACGGGCACGGCACGCGGTACGCCCGGCAGCCCGGCGACGAGATCAAGCTGTGGGCGTCGATGCTGGGTCACGCGCGGCGCATCACCGCCCGGCCGATCACCGTCTGGATCCCGTAGTCGCGGCTGGCGTGCGCCGACCCGGCGCGGGTGGCATGCTCGCCCCGTGACCGACCGAGACCGCGTGCGCGCGCTGCGACGCGCCTCCCTCGTCGTCGCTGCGCTCAACCTCGCCTACTGCTTCGTCGAGATGGGCGTCGCGCTCGCGATCGGCTCGGTGTCGCTGCTCGCCGACAGCGCCGACTTCCTCGAGGACACCGCGATCAACGTGCTCATCGTTATCGCGCTGGGCTGGTCGCTCGGGGCGCAGGCGCTCGCCGGTC
Source organism: Agrococcus sp. UYP33 (assembly GCF_054060915.1). NCBI lineage: Bacteria > Bacillati > Actinomycetota > Actinomycetes > Micrococcales > Microbacteriaceae > Agrococcus > Agrococcus sp. UYP33. Next base: position 964,468 of record NZ_JBSSDR010000001.1, on the reverse strand, counting down.
GCGTGATGGCCGGCATCATCCTCGTCCCCGCGGCGGTCGCCGCTTGGCAGGTGGTCGTGAAGGCGTCGGACCCGACGCCGCCGGACGTGCCGCTGCTCGTGATCACGGCCGGAGGCGCCGCGGTCGTCAACCTCCTGAGCGCGCTCGTGCTCGCGCGCGTGCGACGGATGAGCGGCTCGCTGTCGAAGGCGGCCTTCCTCTCCGCCCGGAACGACGTGATCGTCAACCTGCTGATCATCGCGATGGGGCTCGTCACGGCCTGGACCGCGAGCGGCTGGCCGGACATCGTCCTCGGCGCGGTCATCACCGTGCTCGCCGCGCACGCGGCATGGGAGGTGTGGGAGGCGGCGGGCGAGGAGCGGCTCGCCGCGAAGGCGCTCGCGGGCGAGGCGGTGGACTGATCCGGGCGTCAGCCCTCGAGCCAGCCGAGCTCGCGCGCGACGGCCGCGAGCGACGTGAAGAGGTGCGCGTTGTAGTCCAGGCCGAGCTGGCTCGGCAGCGCGAACAGCACGGTGTCGGCCGCCTGCACGGCCTCATCGGCGAGCAGGCGCCGAGCGACGTGCTCGGGGTCGCCCGCGTACGTCGGTCCGCCGCGCACGGCGCCGCCCTCGATGCGCCCGGTGCCGTCGCGCTGCTCGTCGGCGAGGCCGAAGTAGCGCCGATCGTCGTCCGACACGATCGGGAAGGCGCTGCGCGTCACCGCCGTGCGCGGGCGGATGCCGTGACCCGCGCCCGCGTGCACGTCGAGGTAGGCGCGCACCTGGTCCGCCTGCTGCACGTGAAAGGGGCGCCCGTCGTCCTGCGTCAGCAGGGTCGAGGAGAGCAGGTGGTAGCCGTGCTCGGCCGCCCAGAGCCCGGACGCGTGGTTCCCGGCGCCCCACCACAGCCGGTCGGCGAGCCCGGGAGAGCGCGGCTCGACCGGCAGGTCCGGCCCCTGCGCGAGCTCGACCGCGCGCTCGGATCGCGCCACCGGCTCACCGCGCAGCGCGCGGCGGAAGCGGTCGGCGCGCGCTCGCGCCTCGTCCGACCAGCTGCCGCCGGGCGCGAGGCCGAGGCCGAATCGCTCCTGGCCGTCGGTGGCGCGCTCGGGTGAGCCGCGCGAGATGCCGAGCTGCAGGCGGCCGTCCGCGAGCAGGTCGGTCGCCGACGCGAGCTCGGTCATGGCGAGCGGCTGCTCGTAGCGCAGGTCGATGACGCCGGTGCCGAGCTCGAGCGTGCTCGTTCGTGCCGCCATCGCGGCGAGCAGCGGGTAGGGCGTCGCGAGCGACTGGTCGAAGTGATGCACGCGCACCCAGGCGCCGTCGAAGCCGGCCTCCTCCGCCGCGACCGCGAGCTCGACGTGCATCCGCAGGCTGTCGCCGGCGGTCGGCACGCGCGAGCCGGGCACGTCGCGGTAGTGGCCGAAGGAGAGGAACCCGATCCGCTTGCGCATGTCGGAGGGAACCCGCGGGCGCCTGGCGCGATTCCCGCGGGTCCCGACGCGGACCCGCCGCTCCCTGTGCCGGCGCTCAGGAGCGCGCGACCGTCACGCGCCAGGCGCCTCGCTGCGCGCGGGCGAGACGCCGATCGTCCAGGTCACGCCGAAGCGGTCGGTCAGCATGCCGAAGCCGGGGCTCCAGGCAGATGCGGCGAGGGGCTCGATGACCGCCGCGCCGTCGGCGAGCCGCTCCCACAGCGCCGCGACCTCGTCGAGCGTCTCGCCGGAGAGCGACACGAAGAACGGCTCGCTCGTGATGGTGGTGCCGTGCTCCCGGCGGGTCTCGCCCGCCGGCGCCGCCCCACCGACCGCGCCGGGGATGTCGTAGGCCATCAGCCTCGACCCGTCCGCGTCGACCTGCCCGAAGACGATGCGGTCGGCGTCCGCGAGGTCGCGCGGCATGCCGAGGTCGGCGTAGGTGGCGAGCGTGAGCTCGCCCTGGAGTACCCGCTGGTAGAACTCCAGGACTGCGCGGGCGTCGCCGCGGCGGTTGAGGTGGATGGTGGTCGTCGTGCTCATGGCTGCTCCTCGGTCGTGCCGGAGGCTCTCTCCGACGGTGTCGACGCTCCCAGCCGTCTAGGTCAGTTTCTGTCCTCCACTGCGGCTATGTTCAGCGCATGACTCCGCAGCGGTCGACGATCGAGCGCGAGACGGCGACGTCCCGCCTCCTCACACTCCTCTCCCTGCTGCAGACCGGGCGGGAGTGGCCGGGCACGAGCCTCGCCGAACGGCTCCAGGTGAGCCCGCGCACGGTGCGGCGCGACGTCGACCGGCTGCGCACCATGGGCTACGGCATCCGAGGGGCGATGGGACCGGAAGGCGGCTACCGCCTCGACGCGGGGAGCGAGCTGCCGCCGCTGCTGTTCGACGACGAGCAGGTCGTCGCGCTCACCCTCGCGCTGCAGGCGGCGGCGACGACGGGCGCCGGTATCGAGGAGGCGGCGCTGCGCGCCCTGTTGACCGTGCGGCACGTGCTGCCACCGCGCCTCCGCCAGCGGCTCGCCGCCGTCGAGTTCGAGACGGTCCCGCGTGCCGGTGACGCGACGCAGACGCCCGTCGCGCCGGAGGTGCTCGTCGCGCTGTCGACCGCGGTGCGAGCCCGGGAGGTCCTCCGCTTCGACGAGGTCGGTGCGGGCCCCGCCGCCGACGGCGGCCGTCGCTCCCCGCGACGCGTCGAACCGCATCACCTGCTGGTCTCGAGCGGCCGCTGGTACCTCCTGGCGTGGGACCTGGAGCGAGCGGACTGGCGCATCTTCCGCGCGGACCGCATCGTCCCGCGCCACCCGACGAGCCTCCGATTCGCGCCGCGGACCGTCCCCGGCGGCGACGCGAGGGCGTTCGTCGCCGCGCGCTTCCGGGGAGCGCTCGAGGGCGGCGGATGGCCGTGCGTCGGCGCCGTGGTGCTGCACGCGCCCGCGAGCAGCGTGCGCCCCTTCGCGGGTGACGGCACCGTGGAGGAGCTGGACACCGAGCGATGCCGCTACACCGTGGGCTCGTGGTCGTGGATCGCGCTCGCGGCGTCGCTCGGACGCTTCGACGCCGCCATCGAGGTCATCGCGCCCGAGGAGCTGCGCCTCGCCTTCGCCGAGCTGGCATCCCGCAACGCGGCGACGGCGGCCTCGACCGCGGTGGACGATCAGGATCGGAGAAGCGAGCGTCGTCTTGAGCGGCCATGATCGGTACCAGCGGCACCCGAGCGGACGCATCCCATCCCGCACCCGCACCAGCACGGAGGAACCCATGGCCGACGACACCCTCTCCGACGTCGAGCGCAAGGCGGTCAAGCAGCGCGCCGCGGAGCTGAAGAAGCAGGCGAGCCGCAAGGGCGGCACGAAGAAGGAGCGCGAGCTGCAGGATGCGCTCGAGGCGATCGACGGGCTCCCGGAGCCCGACAAGTCGATCGCGCAGATGGTGCACGAGGTCGTCACCGAGGTCGCGCCGCAGCTGGATCCGAAGACTTGGTACGGCTTCCCCTCGTACGCGAAGGACGGCAAGGTCGTCGTCTTCTTCCAGCAGGCGTCGAAGTTCGACTCGCGCTACGGCACCCTCGGCTTCCAGGACATCGCCGCGCTCGACGACGGCGACATGTGGCCGACGTCGTACGCGCTCATCGCCGACACCCCCGCGGTGCGTGAGCGCGTCGCCGAGCTCGTCCGCCGGGCGGCTGGCTGACCGAACAGCGGCGCAGACCCGCCTCCCCGACACGCGCGCACGGATCGGGAATGCATCCGCTCACAGCCCGTTCTAACTTGAGTCGAGCAGACTCAAGTTCGACGAACAGACTTCGAGGGGATGCACATGGCAGCCATCTACGGACCCATCGGCGACGGATCGTTCGACGACTTCATCGCCCGGATCCTCCAGGGACAGCGCGTGCCCGCGCAGCGCGCGATCGACCTGTCCCGACTCGTCTCACGGCGCACGAGCTCGGTCATGGCGACCGCCGTCGAGTACGCGCGCGAGCACCGGCACGCGGAGGTCGACGCGCTCCACCTGCTGCGGGCGCTGCTCGAGCTGCCCGAGGTCGCCACGGCCGTGCAGGGCACCGGCGCAGACGTCGACTCGCTCCGTGGGGCGATCGAGGGCCGCATGCCGGCCGACGGCGAGCGCGAGGTCGACGGGCCGCCGAGCCTCACGCCGTCCGCCCAGCGGGCGCTGCGCGACGCGTACCAGATCGCCCGCGCCAACGGCTCGAGCTACATCGACCCCGAGCACCTCTTCTTCGCGTTCCTCGTCGCGGGGGACACCGCGGCGGGCGGGCTGCTGCAGGAGGCCGGCATCACGCCCGAGGCCCTGCAGCGCGCGGCGACGCAGGCGCAGCGCGAGGCGATCGAGTCGCAGCAGGGCCGCACGCCGAGCAAGGCGGTCGACCCCAGCTCGACGACGCCCACGCTCGACGAGTTCGGCATCGACCTCACCGAGCGCGCCCGCGAGGGCAAGGTCGACCCGGTCATCGGCCGCGCCGACGAGATCGAGCAGACGATCGAGATCCTCTCCCGACGCACGAAGAACAACCCCGTGCTGATCGGCGAGGCCGGCGTCGGCAAGACCGCCATCGTCGAGGGGCTCGCCCGCGCGATCGCCGAGGGCGACGTGCCGAAGTCGCTCATGGGCAAGCGGGTCGTCGCGCTCGACCTCACCGCGATGGTCGCCGGCACCCGCTACCGCGGCGACTTCGAGGAGCGCATCACGAAGGCGATGGACGAGATCACCGCCCACCGCGACGAGCTCATCGTCTTCATCGACGAGCTCCACACGATCCTCGGCGCCGGTGGCGGCGGGGAGGGCGGCATGGATGCCGCCAACATCCTGAAGCCGCGGCTCGCGCGCGGCGACCTGCACATGATCGGCGCGACGACGCTCGCGGAGTTCCGCCGCATCGAGAAGGACGCGGCGCTCACCCGCCGCTTCCAGCCGGTGCTCGTGGCAGAGCCGAGCGTCGAGGACGCCGTGCGCATCCTCGAGGGCCTCGCGTCGGCCTACGAGGAGCACCACCGCGTCTCGTACACGCCGGAGGCGCTCCGCGCCGCGGTCGAGCTCTCGCACCGCTACATCAGCGACCGCTTCCTGCCCGACAAGGCGATCGACCTCATCGACCAGGCCGGAGCGCGGCTGCGGCTCCGGCTCGGCGCGAAGGTCGACGTGGATGCGCTGACGAAGGAGCGCGAGCACCTCGAAGACGAGAAGCGGCAGGCCGTCGAGGCCGAGGAGTTCGAGGAGGCGACCCGACTGCGCGACCGAATCGCGTCGATCCAGTCGGCGATCGACTCCGGCTCGGGCGAGGACGGCGAGGTCGGCGAGGAGGAGATCGCCGAGGTCGTGGCGCGCGCGACGGGCATCCCGGCGGCGCGCCTCACCGAGGGCGACCGCTCCCGGCTCGCCCGCCTCGAGGAGGAGCTGCACGAGCGCGTCATCGGCCAGGAGGACGCGGTCACCGCGGTCGCGAAGGCCGTGCGGCGCTCGCGGTCCGGGCTCGGCGACTCCGGGCGGCCGATCGGCTCGTTCCTGTTCCTCGGCCCGACCGGCGTCGGCAAGACCGAGCTCGCGAAGTCGCTCGCGTCGAGCCTCTTCGGCTCGGAGGGCGCGCTCGTGCGCTTCGACATGTCGGAGTTCGGCGAGAAGCACACGGTCGCGCGCCTCATCGGCGCCCCTCCCGGCTACGTCGGCTACGACGAGGCGGGCCAGCTCACCGAGAAGGTGCGGCGCCAGCCCTACTCCGTCGTGCTGCTCGACGAGATCGAGAAGGCGCACCCGGACGTCTTCAACCTGCTGCTGCAGGTGCTCGAGGACGGCAGGCTCACCGACGGCCAGGGCCGCACGGTCGACTTCCGCAACACCGTCGTGATCATGACGTCGAACCTCGGCGGGGAGTTCCTGGCGTCGAAGTCGGGGCCGATCGGCTTCCAGGCCGGCGACGGCACCGGCTCGGCCGACGAGCTGCGGGCGAAGGTCATGGGGCGGCTGCGCGAGCAGATGCGCCCGGAGCTCATCAACCGCATCGACGAGATCGTGCTGTTCCAGAAGCTCGAGCCCGAGCAGCTGCGGCAGATCGTCACGCTGCTGCTCGACCGCGTCGCCGACCGCCTCGCGGCGCAGGAGCTGCGGCTCGACGTGACGGATGCGGCGCTCACGTGGCTCGCGCAGCGCGGGTACGAGCCCGAGTTCGGCGCCCGACCGCTGCGCAGGCTCATCCAGCGCGAGGTCGAGGACAGGGTGGCCGACCTCATCGTCGGCGGCCTCGAGTCGGGCACGGTGCGCGTCGACGTCGCGGGCGACGAGCTGTCCGTGGTCGCCACGGGTGACGAGCCGGTGACCGCCGCGATGTAGCGGCGCCGCGTGGCGGTCGGTGTCAGCCCGCGTCGATCAGGCCGGCGCACACCGGCTGCCTATCCGGCAGCCACGAGAGGTAGGTCTGCCACTCCTCGTCGGTCAGCTCACGACCGGCGAGGAGGCAGGCTGCCTCGACGTGCGCCTGCGGCCGCGCGTCCCACAGCTGCACGCCCTGCGCGACGTTGACGAGGAACGTGTCGCCGTCAGGGTGCAGGAACCCCTGAGCGATGAGCGGCGCGTCGGCCGAGATCGGGTCGCCGAGCCGGCGGCCCGACGCGATGTCGTACAGGGTGACCGTCTCGTCGTTGGCGGTCGCGAGGAGCGTCGCGCCGTCGGCGGCGACCTGCAGCCCGTTCACCTCCCCGCGCGCGCCAGGCAGCGCACCGGTGCGCTCGAGCGTGCCGAGGTCGTGGCGCGTGATGCGGTTGTCGGCGGCGGCGAACAGCTCGTCGTCGCCGAAGGCGGTCACGCCGGGGCCGTCGAGCGCGTCGACGACGAGCGCCCCCGTGGCGCCGTCGAAGATGCCCGTGCGGAGCGCGCCGTCGAGCTCTCGCGTGACAGCGATCAGCGAGTCGTCCGCGTTCGCCGAGATCCATCGGACCCGCCCGCCGGTCGGCTCGATCGCGAGCGGAAGGAGTGCGCCCGTCCGCCCGTCGATCGCCCCGACGGACCCGCTCTCCATCGACAGGTAGGCGCGGGCTCCGGAGGGGCTGGGCCACAGCCGTTCGCTCGTCGGCGGCACCGGGCCGCCATCGACGCTCGCGCCGGTCGATGCGCGCAGCAGCACGAAGCGCGCGTCCGCGGGCCGGAACGCGATGATCAAGTCGTCGCCGAGCCATCCGGTGCCCCAGACGGGGTCGCGGATCGCGACGGCTGCCCGATCCAGCGCTGGATCCCAGATCGAGAACGCCGTCATGTCGGTGTCGTAGACCGCGTCTGCGGGTCGCTCGGCGACCACGATCCGCGAGCCGTGGAGGCCGAACCCGTCGAACGCGACGTGGCCGGCCGCGACGACGCGCGAGACCGCGCCGCCGCCGTCGGTCCGGAAGAGCGAGAGCGTCGGAGTGGCTGCGCCGATGACGAGCAGCTGTGCGCCGTCGGCGGTCAGGCTGACCCCCGCCATCTCGCCCAGCTGCGGGTCGAAGCTGCGGCCCGTAGGCGAGCCATCGGTGAGACTGTGCTCGCTGACGCCGCCGAACGCGTCCGCGCAGTACACGAGGCCCGAGGCGGCGGAGGCCGCGAGGTACAGGCACGCCGTGGGCTTGGACGCGTCGAGGTCGCGCGCCCACAGCACCTCGCCGCGCTCGGGGTCGACCGCCACGGTCGAGAGCTCGCCGCTGCCGACGATCGTGCCGTCCGCGACGCGCACGAGCGCGTTGTTCGCGGAGCGCGCCGGCACCGGGATGCGACCCGACACCCCGAGCGTCTCCGGGTCGAGCACGAGGAGCTCGGGAGCGGACGTCCCGAGCACGACGGCACCGGAGGCGGTGAAGGCGAGCGCCGAGGCGAAGCTGCCCTGCGGCGGCTCGGCGGGGGCGAGCGCTCGGCTGCTGCGCAACGCGCCGGTCGCCACGTCGATCGTGCTGACGGTGCCGTCGTCCAAGGCCATGGCGATCGTGGTGCCGTCGCCATCAATCGCCATGGCGTGCGGCATCGCCGGGAGGACGACCGGTGCGCCGACCTGCTCGAGCTCGGGCAGCGAGAAGGGGGTGACGGAGAGCGAGCCGCTCGCATCCACGCCGAGCACCGCGGCACGAGCGCCGTCGCCGCTGGCAGCGACCGCGACTGGCTCCGGGGCGACCGCGGTGCTGATCACGACCCCGCCCGTGCGCGGATCCCGCAGCACGAGTCGCTCCCCGTCCTCCACGGTGAGCGCCTGCCCGGTCGGCGTCATGGTGCCGGTCATGCCGTCGGCGTCCAGGTATCGGGTGCTGACGAGCCCGGCGCTCGCCGTCACGACGCCCATGAGCGCCGAGCGCGCGCGGACGTCCTCGGGCCAGCGCTGCCAGAGCGTCGCGGCCAGGAGCGCCGAGACGTCGCGCTCCGAGCCACGGAGGGCCAGTGAGGTCCCCAGCAGCGCCTCGATCGCGGCGTCCTCCCGCGCGGCGCTCGCGGCGGCCGCGCTGCGCGCCGCATCGCTGCTGCGAGCCACCGCCACGCTCCCGGCGGCGAGCGCGAGCACGAGCAGCGCGGCGACGCCCGCGAGCGCGACGCTCAGCCGGCGGTTCTGGCGGCGATCGCGCGTCGATCGCGCTTCCAGCGCCGCTGCCGCCTCGCGCTCCGTGCCGGCCGAAGCGTCCAGGAACCGCGCCTCCGTCGCGGTCAGCACGGGATCGGCGCGCCTCTGCCACTCGAGCGCCGCGGTCAGCCGGCTGCCGCGCACGAGGTCCTCGGGGCGCTCGCCATCGGTCGCCCAGCGGTGGGCTGCGATCGCGAGCTGCCGCATCGCGCGAGCGTCGTCGGCGTCCTCCTCGAGCCAGGCGTGCAACTGGGGCCAGGCCGTGGCGATCGCCTCGTGCGTGATGACGAGGGCATCGGCATCGGCGCTCACGAGCCTGGCGCCGGTGAGCCGCGCGACCACCGCGCGGCGGGCGGGGTCATCGGCGAGCATGTCGGCCGCCAGGCGCCGGCGCACCGGCTGCCCGTCCAGCCCGGGCTCGACGAGCCGGAGCATGATGTCGCGGCACAGCCGACGGTCGGTCGGATCGAGCGCGCGGTAGAGCGAATCCGCGGAGCGGCCCACAGCGCCGGCGATGCCGCCCGAATCCTCGTAGCCCGAGACGGTGAGCACCGATCCCTCGCGGCGCGACCATGTCTCGACGAGCGCATGCGAGAGCAGAGGCAACGCGCTGCGCGCGCCGTCGGCGTCGCGGAGCAGCAGCTCGGTGAGACCTGCCTCGAGGCGCAGTCCGGCCTCCCGGGCAGGCGTCTCGATCGCTTCGTGGAGCTCGGTGCGCGACATGGTCGTGACCACGAGCACGTCCGCGGCGATGCGCGCGCCCACGTGGTCGAGGGATGCGGCTCGGTCGAGGAAGTCCGATCGCACGGTCAGCAGCACGCGCACCCCCGCGTCGGCGGCGTCCGCGATGAGCGCGCACTGGCGGTCACGATCGGGCTGCGAGAGCTGGAAGACCTCTTCGAACTGGTCGACGATGAGCAGACGCCGTCCACCACGTTCGCGCGCCATGCGCTCGAGCGCGCGGGTCGCCTCACCGGAGGGCGCGACCGTCTCGACCGACCAGCCCGCGGCACCGAGCGCCGCGCCGACCCCGGCCAGGGCGACCGACGACTTGCCGCACCCCGACGCGCCGATCAGCGCCAGGAATCCGGATCGCTCGAGTCGCGCGGTCGCCGACCGCACCATGGTCGTGCGACCGTGGAAGGCGGCGGCGTCCTCGATCGTGAATGAGGCGAGGCCGCGGTACGGGCAGTCCTCGCTCGCAGGCGGTGTGCGCCTCGGTGGGAGGAGCGCGGGGTCCTGGCGCAGGATGCCTGTCTCGAGCGCCAGAAGGTCGTGACCCGGCTCGATCCCCAGCTCGTCGGCCAGCGTGCGGCGCGCGGCGCGAAGGATCGCGAGCGCCTCGGCCTGCCGCCCGCTGCGGTAGTTCGCGAGCGCGAGCAGGTGCCATCGCGACTCGCGGAGCGGCGCATCGCGCACGAGCTGCTCGGCAGCACCCAGCACGCTGCGGTGCTCACCGCACGCGAGGTGAGCGGCCTGCAGCTCCTCCTCGCCAGAGCGCCGCAGCTCCTCGAGCGCCTCGGCGGCGTCCCGCGCCACCGTCCAGTCCGGGAGGTCGGCGAAGGGTGGTCCGCGCCAGAGGGCGAGCGCACGCTGGTACGCATCCACCGCCCGCTCCGGCTCGCCGGCGTCGAGGTGCAGCCGCGCCGAACCCAGCCCGCGCTCGAACTGCTGCCAGTCGACCGATGCAGCGGCGTCGAGGGCGTAGCCATCCGGCGCCGTCGTGATCGCGCGGCGGCCGAGCAGCCGACGCAAGCGACTGACCGTCGCCTGCAGCTGCTTCGGCCAGGTGTCCGGCAGGCGATCCGCCCACGTCGCCTCCGCGAGCGCTGCACTCGTGACGGCGAGGCCGGGGCGGACCGCCAGCGCGGCGAGGACCGCTCGATCGCGAGGGCTCAGCGCGCCGTCGTCGACCGCGGTGCTGCCGAGCACGCGGATCGCCACGGTCGCATTGTCTGCCCGCACCCGTGCGCGGTCAACAAGCGCTCGGGCCACCGCATACCGCATGCATACCGAGGCGGGTCACGTCGATACCGACGCCAGGCACGCTCGCGTCATGGACACCACCCTCCGCCACCCGCGCACGTCATCCGCCGCCGCCGTGCTCACCGCAGCCGTGTTGCTCGCCGGGTGCGCCACCTCCGAGGCGCCCGCGTGGACGCTCCTCACCACCGACGCCGACCCGTCGCTCGTGCTCGAGGGCGGCGCCACGCTCGTCGACCGGGTCCTGGTGCTCGACGGCCAGACGGGGTACGCGACGGTCGCCGCACCCGCCGAGCTCGACACGACCGCGGGCTTCACCGTCTCGGCGTGGGTCGCCCTCGCGGATGTGCAGCCGTTCGCCACGGCGGTCTCGCAACGAGGCTCGGTCGCCGGCAGCTTCTACCTCGGCGTCGCCGAGGGCGGATTCGCGTTCAGCATGAAGGACGCCGACACCAACGAGGAGGGCCACACCGTGCGCGCGCAGGGCGCGGCAGCGGTCGCCGATGCCCAGCGGTGGGTGCACCTGGCCGGCACGTTCAATGCCGCCGCCGGCGCGATGACCCTCTACGTCGACGGCGCCGAGGCGGCGACCACGGCGTTCGACGCGCCGATCCGCGTCGACGGCGACCTGCTGGTGGGCGGAGCCCAGGCGAACGCCGCCCCCGCGGACTTCTGGCCCGGAGCGGTCACCGTGGTGCGGATCACGCCGGCGACCGCCGATGCGGACGCGGTCACCGCCGAGATGGAGGCCACGCGCCCCGGGTCGGCGCCGCCCGAGGCCGCAGCGCCCGACCCAGCCGCCTACGGCGACGGCCTGCTCGACGGCACCTGGGACTACGTGTACGCGCCCGAGGAGCGCGCATTCCTCGCAGGGCTGCTGGGACCGGAGGCGATGGCAGAGATCGGCGACCTGACCGGTGCCCGCCTCGGCTTCGACGGCCCCCGGTGGTGGCAGGGCTTCGTCGGCGATGGAGAGGTGTGGGTGGTCGACGGCGTGCCGGAGGGCGACGGCGGTCCGTTCACGATCGACGGGAGCCGGCTGCGGATGGGCAACGACGCATCCGGGGCGACGTACGAGTGGAGCCTCGCGGGCGACGAGCTGACGCTCCTGCTGCTCGACTGCAGCGCGGCTGGGAACCCGTGCACCGACACCGACATCGTGCGCTTCATCACCGAGCGCACGTGGATCCGGACCAGCACGGACCCCTCCTACTGAGGCAGGCGGTTGTGCCCGCCGCCGTCGACCGCCATGCTCGATGCCCTGGAGGCGACATGGCTGCCGATCTCTCGCCGCGGCTCGCGGCGGTGCTGCGGGCGCTGCCGCTGCGTCCGGGCATGCGCGTGCTCGAGGTCGGGTGCGGCCCTGGCGCGCTCGCCCGCGCGATCGCCGAGCGCGTGGGGCCGGAGGGCCACGTGCTGGGCATCGACCGCTCCCCGCTCGCCATCGCGGCGGCGCAGAGCGCCCCCGACCGCGGCGGCCTCGACTTCCGCGTCTCCGCCGCCGAGGAGTTCCGGCTCCGCCGCGACGAGCAGCCGTTCGACCTCGTCGTCGCGATCCGCGTCGGCGCGCTCGACGGCCGGCATCCCGAGCTCGAGCAGGCGGCGCTCGCGCACCTGGCGGCGGCGACGACGCCCGACGCATCCGTCTACATCGACCGCGGCGACCCCCTGGAGGCGGTCCCCCTCCACTGATCTCAACCGGTCCAGTGGTAGGCGGGCGAGATAATCGCGTCAGCAGACCACTGGACCGGTTGAGGAGGATCGATGGGGGAGCGCGTCGCCGTCATCGGGGCGGGCGTGATCGGGCTGTCGGTCGCGCTCGAGCTCGCCGAGCGCGGCGGCCGGGAGATCGCGGTGCTGCACGACCAGGACCCGCTCGAGTCGACGTCGGCCGTCGCCGGTGCGGTCTGGTTCCCCTACGCCGCCGAGCGGTCCGCCATCGTCGACGCGATGCTCGCCTCGACGCTCGAGCGGTTCACGCGGATCGCCGCCGAGCACCCGGAGGCGGGCATCGACCTCCGCACCGGCGTCATCGTCGAGCGGTCGCCGCAGCCGGACCGCTCCTGGACGGCGCTCGTGCCGGCGACCGAGGTCGATGCGGCCGAGCTGCCCTCCACGCTGCACGGGACGGGTGCGACCGGCATGCGCACCACCGTGCCGCTCGCGACGATGTCGCTCTACCTGCCGTGGCTGCGGCGGCGGTGCGAGGCGCTCGGCGTGCGGTTCGAGCGCCGCGCCGTCGACGACGTGGATGCGCTCGCCCACGACTTCGACGCCGTCATCGTCGCGGCCGGGGCGCGCGGCGGCACGCTGCTCGGCGACGACGCGAGCGTCGTGCCGATCCGCGGCCAGGTCGTGCGCGTCGAGAACCCGGGCGTGACGGAGTTCATCGTCGACGACGAGAACCCGGCTGGGCTCGCGTACGTGCTGCCGCGGCGCGACTGCCTCGTGCTCGGCGGCACGCACGAGCCGGGCGCGACGTCGCTCGAGCCCGACCCCGTGATCGAGGCCGGCATCCTCGAGCGCTGCGCGGCCCTCGTGCCCGCCGTGGCCGGGCAGCGCATCCTGTCGCGCGCGGTCGGGCTGCGGCCCGGCCGGGAGCGCCTGCGGGTCGAGGAGGTGCCGGACAGGGCACTGCGCACGATCGCCGCCTACGGCCACGGCGGCTCCGGCATGACGCTCTCGTGGGGCACCGCCGAGCGGGTCGCGACGCTGCTCGCGCAGCGGTGACGGCCTCGGCGCCGATCCCGTCGCCGAGCACATAGGAAGCCTGGCTACCATTCTGCGATCGAGGTGCCTCCGGACTGCATGAGCGGCCCGCGCATCCGTCCTTGAGGAGCACTCGTGAGCCAGACCCCCGATCAGACCGCCCGCGCCGATCGCTTCGTCCGGTACCGCTGGTGGGGGCTGCTCGCCATCAGCCTCGGCGTGGCGCTCATCATCATGGACTCGACGATCGTCTCGGTGGCGATCCCGTCGATCGTCGACGATCTGGGCATCTCGAGCACCGAGATCCAGTGGGTGCAGGAGATCTACACGCTGCTCTTCGCGGCGCTGCTGCTCACCTGGGGCCGGCTCGCCGACCGCATCGGCCGGCGCCGGATGATGCTCATCGGCGTCGTCATCTTCATCGTCGCGAGCGTGCTGTGCGCGATCGCCGAGAGCGGGGCGCTGCTCATCGGCGGCCGTGCGCTGCAGGGCCTCGGCGGCTCGATGATCCTGCCGACCTCGCTCGCGCTGCTGAACGCCAACTTCCACGGCCGCGAGCGCGGCATCGCCTTCGCGGTCTGGGGCTCGACGATCGGCGGCATGGCGGCGATCGGACCGCTCGCGGGCGGCTGGCTGACCGAGAACGCGAGTTGGCGCTGGGCGTTCGGCATCAACGTGCCGGTGGGCCTGCTCATCATCGCGGGCCTGCTGCTGTTCGTCGCGGAGTCGTCGGAGGCGGTGACCGGTGCGGTGCAGCGGCTCGACCTCGGGGGCGCGATGCTGTCGATCCTCGGCTTCGGCGCACTCGTCTTCGGCCTGATCGAGGGGCGGAGCTACGGCTGGTGGACCGCCTCGGAGGATGCGCCCTTCGACGTCGCGGGGCTCTCGCCCGTGCCGGTCGCGTTCCTCGTCGCCGTCGTCGCCCTCACCGCCTTCGTGCTGCTCGAGCGGGCCAGGAGCAGGGCGGGCAAGGGCGTGATCCTCGACCTGTCGCTCTTCCGCATCCCGTCGTTCGCGAACGGCAACATCACCGCGCTCATCGTGAGCTTCGGCGAGTTCGGGCTGATCCTCTCGCTGCCGCTGTGGTTCCAGAACGTGCTCGGCTTCTCTGCGTTCGAGGCCGGGCTCGCGCTCGTGCCGCTCGCGGCCGGCTCCTTCCTCGCGAGCGGTGGGGTCGCGGCGCTCTCGCGCCGGTTGAGCCCGATCGCCGTCGTGCGGATCGGCATGGTGCTCGAGATCGCGGCGATCGCGGCGCTCGCCCTGCTCATCCGCCCCGACAGCACCGCGTGGCTGACCTCGCCGGTGCTCTTCGTCTACGGCATGGGCGTCGGGCTCGCGACCGCGCAGCTGACGAGCGTCGTGCTCGCGGATGTGCCGGTCGAGCGGAGCGGCCAGGGCTCGGCCACGCAGAGCACGGCGCGCCAGACGGGCTCGGCGCTCGGCATCGCGGTGCTGGGCACCGCCTTCTTCACGACCCTGCAGGTCGGCACCGAGGACCGGCTCGCGGATGCGGTCGCCGGCGACCCGACGCTGCATGGCCTCGTCGACTCGGTGAACGCGAGCTCGGGTGGCAGCATCGCCGCGCTCGCTGCCAACCCGCAGACGGCGTTCGTGGCGGATGCGGCGCGCGCCGCGATGACGGACGGCACGTCGCTCGCGGCCTGGATCGCGGCGAGCGCTCTCGTCGTCGGGCTGCTCTCGAGCCTGCGGATCCGGCCGGAGGTCGGCGCGGTCGCCGCTGAGCGGGCCGATGCGGCCTGACGCGGCCGACGCGCGCACCGCGACCTCCGTCGACGAGGTCGCCGCGCGCATCCGCGCCTTGATGGCAGGCCGCGACGTCGTGATCGTGGGTCTCGCGGGCTACGGCGGCGCCGGCAAGACGACGCTCGCGCGGGCGCTCGCGGCACGCCTGCCCGCTGAGCGGGTGCGTGGCGACGACTTCCTCGACCCGCGCGGCAGCCGCAATCGCAGCGACGACTGGGCGGCGCTGCTGCGCGACGAGCTCGGCGCCGTGCTCGACGCGCTCCGGGCGGGCGAGCCGGCCGAGCACCGCCCCGTCGACTGGGCGACGGGAGGCCGGCAGCCCGCGCGCATCGCGCCGGCGGGACCCGTGCAGCTCGTCGACGCGGTCGGCCTGCTGCATCCGCAGCTGCTGCCCCGGTTCGACCTCACCGTCTGGGTGGATGTGCCGCTCGAGCTGGCGACGGAACGGGGGATGCGTCGCGACCGCGAGGCGGGGGACGACCACGACGCGCTCTGGCGGGATGTGTGGGCGCCGACCGAGCGCGCGTTCGACGCGCGCTTCGCCCCGCGCGACGTCGCCGACCTCCGGTACGTCGCGGGCTGACCGCTACGCCTGCAGGGCGAGGCTGAAGGGCAGCACCGCGGATGCGCCGGCGCCGCGGAGCAGGCGGCCCGCCACCGTGATCGTCCACCGGCTGTCGACCAGGTCGTCGACGAGCAGGATCGGCCGCCCCGCGACGCCCTCGAGCGCGGTCGCCAGCTCGGGTCCGACGCCGAACCGGTCCCAGACGCTCGCCAAGCGGTAGGCGCTGTTGCCGCCCGGCTCGCCCGAGGGGCCGCCGTCGACGAGGCTGAGCGCGCCGAGGTACGGCAGGCGACCCACCTCCGACAGCGCCCGGGCGACCGAGTCGACCAGCTGCGGCCGGCGCCGCGACAGCACGCTGACGATCGCCGCCGGGCGCTCGTCCCAGCCCCACTCGGCCAGCACGCGCACGCACGCCTGCACGAGCGCGGGGCTCGCCGGAGCGTCGGGCGTGCCGGGCGAGAAGAGGTCGCGGAGGGCGCCGCCCCAGCCGAGGTCGGTGAGCCGCGCGAGCGCCCGCCCGGCCTCGAGCCGATCCGCCTGCGGGATGTTGCCCTTGACGGGGACGCCGAGGGAGCCGGCGCCGGTCGGCCACTGCGCGCGCGGCTCGATGGCGACGCCGACCCGGCTGAGCGACTGCTGCGCCTGGCCGGACGCCTCCTCCCGCACGTCGCGCGGGTACCAGGCCGGCTGCCCCGCCGCGGCTGCGCAGGTGTCGCAGCGGCCGCAGGGCACGGCGGTGTCGTCGTCGAGCGCGCGCTGCAGGAACTCCATGCGGCAGCCGGTCGTGCGCTCGTACTCGAGCATCGACTGCTGCTCCTGCACGCGGGCGGCGGCGATGCGCGCGTAGCGCTCGGCGTCGTAGACCCACGGCTGGCCGGTGGCGACCCACCCGCCCGTGACGCGCCGCACGGCGCCGTCGACGTCGAGCACCTTGAGCAGCAGCTCGAGCGGCGTGCGCTTGAGGTTGACGCGCGCCTCGAGGGCGGGCGTCGACAGCGGCGCGCCCTCGAACGCGAGCTCGTCGATCACGGCGAGCGCCTTCCGCTCGTCGGGCATCGACGAGGTCGCGAAGTACTGCCAGATGGCCTCGTCCTCGGTGCCGGGCAGCAGCAGCACGTCGGCGCTCGCCGCCCTGCCGGCGATCATCGCGGCACGACCGGCGCGGCCGACCTGCTGGTAGTAGGCGACCGGCGACGATGGCGCCCCGAGGTGGATGACGAAGCCGAGGTCGGGCTTGTCGAAGCCCATCCCGAGCGCGCTCGTCGCGACGAGCGCCTTCACGCGGTTCTGCTTGAGCGCCTGCTCGAGCCCTTCGCGCTCGCCGGCGTCCGTGCGCCCGGTGTACGCCTGCACCTCGTGGCCCGCCTCGCGCAGCAGCCGGGCGGTGTCCTCGGCCGCGGAGACCGTGAGCGCATAGATGATGCCCGAGCCCGGCAGCTCGCCGAGGTGGCTGAGCAGCCACCCGAGCCGCGCGCCGGCATCCGGCAGCCGCAGCACGCCCAGGCGGAGGGAGGCTCGCGCGAGCGGGCCGCGGATCGTCACGACCGGCTCGCCGCCGGCGTGCTCGAGCTGCTCGGCGACGTCGGTGACGACGCGCGAGTTGGCGGTCGCCGTCGTGGCCAGCACCGGGACGCCGTGCGGCATCTCGGCGATCAGGTCGCGCAGGCGGCGGTAGTCGGGGCGGAAGTCGTGGCCCCAGTCGGAGATGCAGTGCGCCTCGTCGACGACGAGCAGGCCGGTGCGCGGGATGAGCTTCGGCAGCTGCTCCTCGCGGAAGCGCGGGTTGTTGAGGCGCTCGGGGGAGACGAGCAGCACGTCGACCTCGTCGGCGTCGAGCCGCTGCAGCACGTCGCCCCACTCGTGCGGATTGGCGGAGTTGATCGCGACGGCGCGAACGCCGGCGCGGGCGGCGGCCTCGACCTGGTCGCGCATGAGCGCGAGGAGCGGCGAGACGAGCAGCGTCGGGCCCGCGCCTCGCGCGCGCAGCAGCAGCGTCGCCACGAAGTACACCGCCGACTTTCCCCAGCCGGTGCGCTGCACGACGAGCGCGCGCTGCCGGCCCTCGACGAGCGTCTCGATCGCCTCGAACTGCCCTTCGTGGAAGACGGCGTCGGGCGACCCGACGAGGGTGCGCAGGATCGCGAGGGCGTCGTCGTGCGTGCTCGTCACGGGTCCGAGGGTCTCAGGTGCCGCTGACAGGGCCGTTGGTCGGCGGGCCGTCGGTCGGCGGGCCGTACGCGGGCGGGCCGTACGTGGGCGGGCCGTACGCCGGCGAGCTGTATGCGGGCGGGCCGTACGCCGGCGAGCTGTACGCGGCGTGCTGACCGTAGCTGTAGGCCGCCATCTGCGCGCGGTAGGCGGGATCGAAGCGGATGCCGGCGGGGTTCGACGGGAACACGCACATGACGAGCGGCACGATGCTCGCGCCGATGAGGGAGAGCAGCGCGAATGCGCCGTGGAAGCTCGCGTCCTGGAGGCGTCGCCACATCACCGCGTAGGTGGGGAGCGCCAGCGCGAGTGAGACGACCAGCATGATCCCGATGGTCCCGAGCATCCCACCGGACAGCGCGAACGTGAGGGGATCGATCGAGGTCCCCATCCCGGTGCCGCTGCTGGTGGCGGCCGCGATGACCCGTGTCATGAACGCCGCCCACACCGCCCAGAACGGGATCTGCACGACGAGCGAGACGAGGAACGTGAAGAGCATCGCCCACCAGAACTCGCTGCGGCTCGCCCGCCCGGAGAAGGCGACGTAGCCGCGGAAGAAGCGGCCGATCGCCTGCCGGAACGACGCCCCTGGCAGCGGCTGGCCGACGGGGACGACGGAGGAGATGCTCACCCCTCCAGTGTGGGGTACGTCGGAAGCGCATGGCGACGCTCGGACCTGCCCTGGGGATCAGGGCGTGAGCCCCGCGCGCACCGTCGCCTCGGCGAGCCCACGTTCGCCCTCCACCTCGACCCCGTCGGCTGCCAGCCGGTCGTCGGGCACGCCACGACCCCACACCAGCAGCGCGAGCGAGCGCGCGGACCCGCGCACGACCGCCATCGGCGCGTCGGCGGGTGCGCCGGCGAGCTCGAGCCGCGCATCCGCACCGACGGGGGCGAACACGACGCGCACGCGCGGCGGGGCGATGCGGTCGAGCCGCACCTGCCGCGGATGCATGACCGTCACCACCTCGTCGAGGCAGTCGAGCCAGATGCGGTCGTCGACGTCGAGGTCCTCGCCGACGGCCGTGCGCAGATCCCAGAGGTGTACGAGCGTCTCGTGCACCTGCCGCCGGTGCCAGAACGCGACGGTGCCGGTCTGGTGGGCGCGCGGCACGCTGTCGTCGATGAGCGCCCACGCGCGGGCGGCGGGGTCGAGCTCGGCGAGCGCCTCGCGCAGCTCGCGCGCGCACGACTCGTAGAGCACCGGCAGGTCGAAGGGGCCGCGGCCGAGCGGCGACTCCTGCTGCCGCCGTGCCTGCCCTGCGGCCCAGTGGTGGATGCGCGCGAGGTGCACGACGAGCGACTGCACCGTCCACCGACCGAGCCACGGGATGCGCACGGCCGGGTCTGCGCGGCGCGTGGTCTCGAGGAAGCGCGCCTGCAGGTCGGCGAGCACGGCGAGGTGGTCCATGCCGCGAACGCTACTCCCGGTCGCCCCTAGTCGTTGCGCTCCCAGACGGGGGCTGGAGTTGCGTTGCTCCAATAATTCGAATGACCGCGAGGGACATGAGCGATGCGGCCCGGGAGAGCCGAACCCGGATCCTCGGACCCGAGAATCACAGACCCCGTGGGAAGCGTCCATCCGGTCCCATCATCGAGGATGAGTTGCCGGTCATGTAGCTCCCGGTACATCCGGTAGTCCATGAAGCGCAGCGTGATCCCCGTGATCTCGTTCGACATGCCTTCCAGGACGCGCCGCTCCGAAGCGGGCAGCGTTCGACGGACGGACGTGATCACCTGCAGATGAACCTGCGACTGCTTCCTGAAAGCGCGCAGGAACTTGCGGAGTTCCATAGGCCTCTCCCCCAGGTAGCGATCGATCCAGCACGCGTGGCCCGCGCTGCCCGCCAGGTGGCTGAAGCGGGCCACGCTGTTGGCGCTGTCCGAGGGCCAGTAGATCGAGGCCTTGGACGTCAATCCTTCCGTCGCGAGGAAGGCGTAGAGCCCGGTAGGCGCTCCGTCAGCCCACAGCGGGTCGAGGCATACATGCCAGTTGTTTCTATCAACCAAGTCCTGCGTCAGGTCGCCGGACTCAAGTAGTGCGAGCGCCGCTTCAGGAATATCGCGTTGCCACCCGCCAAGCTCGGCAAGCGCCCAACTGTGGAAGTTGCCGGCACCAGCGGCGGCCGATCGCGTCGCGCGAATCCACACGAGCAGCGAGTCGCCGAGCAAGGTGCGAAGCGATGGGTGTTCCGCAGCGATATGAGCCGGAACCCGAGGGGACATCACTTCCTGAAACTCAAGCATCAGCGTGCTGCCGCGGCTTCTGGGCGTGACTCTAGAAGTTGCCTTTGCGGTGAATAACGCCCCGACCGCGGTACCGGTCGGGCTGTTAGTGAGCGCTGCCTGGAGCGCATGGTCGAGCTTTGCGCCTCCTTCTTGTTGCAGCGCCCGGTCGTAGTCGTCGAAAAGCAGTGCAACGAAGCTGTCTGATACGGCCTTCTCCCTGAGCCGTTCGAGCAGTCCGTCGCTCGCGGACCCATCCTCGTTGCTCGGCCAAGTCTTGCCCTGGCTCTGCAGTTCGAGGCCTCCCAGCTCAACCGCGAGCCTCTGGAGCAACATCGATCCACCCAGGTTTGGAAGAGATCGGACGAAGAGGCGCTTTCCCGCTAGCAGTTGCTCCGCAAATTCGCTGACCGACGTTTGAAGCGCGCTGTCTAACTCCCCAAGCAAGCTTGCTGGCAAAATCACCGGGTAAACGCCTCGCGAATACGAACTGCGTAGTCGGGAAAGAGCAAGCCATAGGCGACAGCGTGTTGCAACAGGTCAGGGTCAGTGTCGAGCGACTCCCTCGCGTACTTGCGCTCCTCGGGATCTTCGCCTGTCAAGAATTCAAGAAGTGCTGCCTCGTCCGGAAACCACTCTTTGAAAGAATCGCGGACGCCGTGCGCTTGCGTTCGCGGAGAACCGACGCCGCGGCCCTCGATGGCGGCAGCCACCCTCTCGGGCGTGAGGACGAATGGGATCTCGTCGGGCGACCTGTCCGACACGGCTTTCGAGCAGGCCTTCCGAGTGAGCAGAGCGTGCCCGCCATAGGCGGCGTAGAGAAGCTCCAACGCGCGCACGCCACCTTCGCCCGATTCTACGCGGACGCCCATCGTCCTGCCGACGTCGCGGACTAGAGACTTCATCTCGTCTTTCTCGAGCGGTCCGAGCCAGTGCAATCGGACCAGCTTGTAGAGGAGGTTGTCCTGCCTTCCGACAAGTGGCGATTCGAACAAGACTGGATCGACGCCCGCGACGGCGAGGGCGAGATGGCGGCCGGCTTGGGCGGGTCCGCGCAGCTGGACCATCGTTTGGTAGACCTCGTTTGCGTCCGGCCCGAACTTTGAGCGTGAGTCTGGTGTCGCTTGGTCTACTTCATCTATGAACAGCTCTAGGCGCCGATGCAGTCGGCCGATGATGCCGAGGAAGTCCTCGAGCCAGAACGACGCTAGTCGGGCTTCGTCGAATGTCAGAATCGGCTCGCCATCGTCCTCGAAGCCTTCGACGCATGCGAAGCGGAGCTTACGAGCAAGGTCCGGCTGAGAGCCATGCAGAGCGCGCGCTGCTGCCTGGAGCAGCCGGTGGCGCAGATTGGTGGCATTGGAGACCGCGGAGAGATCGATGAACTGCACGAGCGCTTTGCGTTCGAGCCGCAGGTCCTTGAGTCGCAGCAGAAGGGAGGTCTTGCCCGTCTTGCGGAGTCCGAAGATGCCGACAGACTGGCCCTGGTTCAGTGAGTGATCGATGGAGTCGATATCTTCGTGGCGTCCAAAGAACTGGCCGGCCATCTGGATCGGATTGGTTTGGTCATAGTTGTCGACCACGGTCAGGTCCCGGGCGAGGACTTGCCTGAACTGATCAGACCCTTGACCGATGGTCGATGTATTCAGGTGCACGCCGGTAAGCAGTTTCTGGCGCCTCGACAGCAGATTAGCGGAGGGATCTCGCGAGAAGATCACCGCAATCCCGGGTTCCAGTCGGTCAGAACGAGAGTCGATGACCTTCCTGGCTCTCTCGAGCAAGCGAGGCTCGACGCTTTCAAACTCGGTGTAGACGAGCAAGAGCTCGTTGTGCAGTTCGAACATGTCTCTTGCGTGCTGCGGCAGCCTGAGGTAGATGAGCCATTCCAAGTAGACATCCGTCGACTCGAACTTAGTCATTTCAATCTCGTTCTGCACGAGATAGTCAACGAGCGATTGCCCGAACGACGTTTCGCGAATGAAGCGATTGCGGTGCTCCAGCAAGAGGTATTGGTTCCCCGTGCGAGCGCCTTCGCGTTGAGTCATAACTCAATCTTAGGGTGAAGGTCGTGAGCCCTGCGAGCAAGCGACTAGGTCCGGCCGGTGAAGGCGGGGGTGCGCTTCTGCTGGAAGGCGGCGAAGCCCTCGCGGAAGTCGGGCGTCTGGGCGAGCGCCGCCTGCGCGATGTTCTCGGCGTCGACGGCCTGCCACAGGCCCATCCGCTCGTCGCGGAGCCCGCGGATGATCTCCTTCGAGGCGAGGTAGGCGAGCGTCGGTCCGGCGGCGGCGTGCGCGGCGGCGGCGCGCGTCGCCGCCAGCACCTCGTCGTCGGGGAACGACTGCGAGAAGAGCCCGAGCGCGACCGCCTCGGCGCCGCTCATGAGCCGGCCGGAGTAGATGAGGTCGAGCGTGCGGTGGGCGCCGAGCCGCTCGTAGAAGAGGGCGTGGCCGCCCGAGTCGAGCGTCGCGCCGAGCGCCGCGAACGGGCTGCCGACCTTCGCGGACTCCGCGACGTAGACGACGTCGGTCGCGATGAGCAGCCCGAGCCCGATGCCGAGGCATGCGCCGTGCGCGACGGCGAACGTCGGGGCGGGGAACGCCGCCATCCGCTGCAGCAGCGGCTGCAGGGAGCCGCGCAGGAAGCCGATCGCGTCGTCGGTGCGCGGGTCGACCTGCGAGATGTCGCGCCCCGCGCAGAACGCCCTGCCCTCGCCGCGCAGCACGAGCGCGCGCACGCCGGCGCGCTCGGCGGCCGCGTACGCATCCGACAGCTCCTGCAGCCCCGCGGCGTCGAGCGCGTTGCGCCGATCGGGTGCGTCCAGCACGACCTCGGCGATGTCGTCGGTGATGGTGAGGTCGATCATCGGGACTCCTTCGTCGTCGGAAGCCTACGGTCGCGATCGGCTGCCGGGCCCGTCGTCACTCGGCCGCCTCGGCGCGCGCACCGGCCGAGAAGGGACCGCGGAGCGCGGCCCACTGCAGCAGCATGATCGTCTTCGCGTCGACGATGTCGACCCCGATCCGCGCGAGCGCGTCGTCGATGTCGAGCTCGACCACCTCGGTGTCCTCGCCCTCCGCCGCGACGCCGTGCCGCGAGCCGGCGGTCACGGATGCGCGGTCGTACGGCGCCGCGAAGCAGTGGAGCCGCTCGGTGACGGAGCCGGGGCTCATGTAGACGTCGAACACGTGCTCGACGGGGCCGACGCGGTGCCCGAGCTCCTCCTCGGTCTCGCGCCGGATCGCCGCCTCGGGCTCGTCGGCGTCGAGGAGCCCCGCGGCGGCCTCGATGAGCATGCCGTCGGCGTGTTCGTTCACGTAGGCGGGGTAGCGGAACTGGCGCGTGAGCAGCACGGTCCGCGCACCCTCGTCGTAGAGCAGGATGCAGGCCCCGTCGCCGCGGTCGTAGGTCTCGCGCTCCTGCGTCGACCAGCTGCCGTCCGAGTGCTGCAGCTCGAGCGTCGTCGCCCGCGTGACGAACCAGTTCGAGGTCAGGAGGCGCACGTCCGTGACGACGACGCGCGGGTTGCGGTCGAGGTCGCGGCCGGCGCGGTCGAGGCCGGTGCGGCCGCGGCGGTCGGGGATGTCGACGCCGGGCACGACGCCGGGCACACCGCCGGGCACGCCGACGGGCGTATCGATCTCCTGCTCCATGCCGCTACACGTCGTAGTCGACGACGACCTTGGCCGTGTCGGCCTTCGGGTGCGACTGGCAGGTGAGCACGTAGCCTCGCGCGATCTCGTCGGGCTCGAGCGCGTAGTTCTCGGTCATCGTCACGCTGCCCGAGACGACCTTCGCGCGGCACGTGCCGCACACGCCGCCGGCGCACGCGAACGGCACGTCCGGGCGCACGCGCAGCGCGGCGTTGAGGATCGACTCGCGCGCCGAGAGCGGCGACTCGACCTGCGTCGACTGCCCGTCGAGCGTGAAGTCGAGCGTCCAGGTGTCCTCGCCGGCATCGACCTGCACGGGGCGTCCGCGGTCGCCGCCCGCCGCATCCGGCTTGCCCGTCGTGAACAGCTCGAAGCGCACGTGCGACGGGTCGACGCCCTTCGCCGCGAGCACGTCGCGGCAGAGCTGCACGAGCTCGAACGGCCCGCAGAGGAACCACTCGTCGACGGTATCGGGGCGGATGAGGTCGGTCAGGATGCGCTCGAGCCGCTCCTCGTCGATGCGGCCCGACATCAGCGGCGCGGCGCGCTGCTCGCGCGAGAGCACGTGGTGCAGCGCGAGCCGCGAGGGGTAGCGGTCCTTGAGGTCGGCGAGCTCCTCGATGAACATGACGTCGAGGGTCGACCGGTTCGAGAACAGCAGCGAGAACGTCGACGTCGCCGAGCGCGAGAGCACCTCGTGCGCGAGCGCCATCATCGGCGTGATGCCGCTGCCGGCCGCGATGCCGACGACGTGCGCGCCGTCGACCTCGTCGAGCGCCGAGGTGAACGTGCCCTGCGGCACCATCACGTCGATGCGCGCGCCGGGCTGCAGCTCGGCGTTCGCCCAGGTCGAGAAGCGGCCGCCGAGGTCACGCTTGATCGCGACCGAGATCGAGCCGGGGGTCGGCGGGCGGCAGATCGAGTAGGAGCGGCGCACCTCGTGGCCGTCGATCGTCGCGCGGAGCGCGAGGTGCTGGCCGGCGACGTAGCCGAAGTCGTCGTGCAGCGCCTCCGGCACGGCGAACGTCACCTCGACGGCGCTCTCGGTGAGCGGTCGCACCGCGGCGACCTCGAGCTCGTGGAAGCGAGCGCGCTTGCGGGACGTGCTCGAGCCCAGGTTGATGGCGGCCACGCTCAGTGCACCTTGAAGTGGTCGAACGGCTCGAGGCACGCGAGGCACTCGAAGTGCGACTTGCAGGCGGTGGAGCCGAAGCGCGAGACCTCGCGCGTGCGCAGCGATCCGCAGCGCGGGCACTTCACGCCCAGCGAGAGCGGGATCGGGCCGTGCCGCTCGCCCGCGCGGTGCGTGGGCGGCGCGATGCCGTACTGCTCGAGCTTCGCCTTGCCGGCGTCGCTCATCCAGTCGGTCGTCCAGGCGGGGGAGAGGGTGAAGTCGACCCGCACGTCGCGGAAGCCCTCGACGGTGAGCGCGAGCAGCACGTCGTCGCGCATCTGGTCGATCGCCGGGCAGCCGGAGTAGGTGGGCGTGAGGGTGACGACCGTGGTCTGCCCCTCGATCCGCACGTCGCGGAGCACACCGAGGTCCTCGATCGTGAGCACCGGCACCTCGGGGTCGGTGACGGCGGCGGCGATGCGCCACGCCTCCTCGCGGGTGGGAGCGGATGCGGTCGCCATCACCACGTCGCCCCCGGATGGCGGCGCGCGAGCACCTGCATCTCGGCGAGCAGCGGGCCGAGGTGCGTGGAGTGGTGGCCGTGGCGGCCGCCGCCCGACGACTGGCCGATCCTCGAGTTCGTGAAGTCGGCCTCGGCGATCTCCGCCTCGGCGAGCACCGCCGACCAGATCTCGTCAAACTGCGCGCGCAGGTTCGACGGCCGCGGCGCGATGTCGCCGAGCCGGTCGTGCAGCTCGTCGTCGCGGAAGAGCTCGTCGGTGTACGGCCAGGTGTCGGTGAGCGCGACGAGCAGGCGGCGGCGCGACTCCTCGGTGCCGCCCGCGAGCCGGAGCGTCCACTGCACGGCGTGGTCGCGGTGGTACGCGACCTCCTTCACCGACTTGGCCGCGATCGCGGCGAGCGACGCATCCGTCGACCGCGCCAGCGCCGTGTAGAGCTCCTGCATCCAGATGGCCGCGATCAGGCCGCGCGCGATCGTGTGCGCGAAGTCGCCGTTCGGCTGCTGGAACAGCCACGCGCAGCGGAACTCGTGCTCGTCGCGCCAGTAGGCGAGGTCGTCCTCGGTCCTGCCGGATGCGGTGCCGGCGTAGTGCAGCAGCGAGCGCGCGTGCCCGAGCAGGTCGAGCGCGATGTTGCCGAGCGCCATGTCCTCCTCGAGCTCTGGGGCGCGGGAGATCCACCAGCCGAGCCGCTGGGACAGGATGAGCGCGTCGTCGCCGAGCCGGAGTGCGTACTCCGCGACGTCGGGCGTCGCCGTCGCCGACGCATCCGCGCCCGACAGCTCGGACTGCAGCTCGAGCTCGTCGACGGAGACGTCGCCGTGCACGGCGTCGGCATCGGCCTGGTGGGCGGCGGCGACGGATGCGGCGTCGCGGGCCGGGGGCTGGGGAGTCACAGGTGGGGGACCTCCGCGCTCTTCTCGTAGTACTTGGCGTGGCGGTAGTTCTTGCCCGCGGGGCTCTCGAAGAAGGCGCCCTTCTGGTCGGGGTCGCTCGTCGTGATCGCGCTCGAGCGCACGACCCACACCGAGACGCCCTCGTTGCGGCGCGTGTAGAGGTCGCGCGCGTTGCGGAGCGCCATGTCGTCGTCGGGCGCGTGGAGCGACCCGACGTGCACGTGGCTCAGGCCGCGGTTGGCGCGCACGAACACCTCGTACAGCGGCCACCCCTCGCCGGCGACGTCTCCGGGTGTCGACATCTTCGTCTCCTCGTCCTGCTCCGTCGAACTTCCCTGAAGTCCGGGATTGCTGCGTCGAATCCCGCAGTTCGGGGAAGCTCGACGGTCGTGTCGGTGTGGGTCAGGCGGCCTGGCGGGTGCGCGCGGCCTGCTTCTCGGCGTAGGCGGCGGCGGCCTCGCGCACCCACGCGCCGTCCTCGTGCGCGTCGCGGCGGTGCTGGATGCGCTGGGCGTTCGCGGGCCCGCGACCGGCGAGCACCTCGTTGAACTCGGTCCAGTCGATCTCCGACATGTCCCACTCGCCCCGCTCCTCGTTCCAGCGGAGGTTCGGGTCGGGCAGCGTGAGCCCCAGCACCTCGGCCTGCGGCACGAGCATGCTGACGAAGCGCTGGCGCAGCTCGTCGTTCGAGAAGCGCTTGATCTTCCAGGCCATCGACTGCGCCGAGTTCGGCGACTCGTCGTCGGGCGGGCCGAACATCATGAGCGACGGCCAGTACCAGCGGTCCACGGCCTCCTGGGCCATCCGGTGCTGCGCCTCGGTGCCCTGGCTCAGCTCGAGCAGGATCTCGAAGCCCTGGCGCTGGTGGAACGACTCCTCCTTGCAGATGCGCACCATCGCGCGCCCGTAGGGGCCGTAGGAGGCGCGGCACAGCGGCACCTGGTTGCAGATCGCGGCGCCGTCGACGAGCCAGCCGATCGCGCCCATGTCGGCCCACGTCGGCGTCGGGTAGTTGAAGATCGAGGAGTAGCGGGCGCGCGACTCGATGAGCTGCTCGGTCATCTCGTCGCGGCTGATGCCGAGCGTCTGCGCGGCGGAGTAGAGGTAGAGCCCGTGGCCGGCCTCGTCCTGCACCTTGGCCATGAGGATCGCCTTGCGCTTCAGGCTCGGCGCGCGCGAGATCCAGTTGCCCTCGGGCTGCATGCCGATGATCTCGGAGTGCGCGTGCTGGGAGATCTGGCGGATGAGCGTCTTGCGGTACGCGTCGGGCATCCAGTCGCGCGGTTCGATGCGCTGGTCGGCCTCAATGAGCGCATCGAAGCGGGCCTGCAGCTCGGCCTCGTCGAGGTCGCCCGTGGCGGATGCGTCGGGTGCGGTGAGCGTCATCGTCGACTCCCCTTCCTGGGATTCGGAATTAGTTACCGAACGTTCAGTAAGTATAGACTCACCCCGAGCGGACCCGCAACGGCCGCTCGAGCACGACAGATCACACGGGCGATGGAGCACGGATGCGAGACGAGAGCTGGCTGGCCACGATCATGGCCGAGACGGACCGGGCCAAGGAGGCGTTCGGCATCGAGATCGCCGAGCTCGAGCGCGGCCGCGCCGTGCTCACGATGCCCATCACCGATGCGATGGTGAACGGCTTCGGCATCACCCACGGCGGGCTCGTCTTCACGCTCGCCGACACGGCCTTCGCCTACGCGTGCAACGAGGACGCCACGGTGACGGTCGCCTCCGGTGCCGACATCACGTTCGCCAAGGCCACGCACGTCGGGCAGACGCTCACCGCGACCGCCGAGCGCCGCTGGCGCTCGGGCCGCAACGGCATCTACGACGTCTCGGTGGTCGACGAGACCGGCGACACCGTCGCGGAGTTCCGCGGCCGCTCGTTCGCCACCAACCGCCCAGCCCCCGCGACGCCGACCGGCGCCGGCGGCCCCGCCTGACCCACCCGCGAGACGCCGAGCTTCCCTCTACCGCGGGTTTCCGCCCCGGAAACCCGCAGTAGAGGGAAGCTCGGCACCACGAAGCACGAGGAAAGAGAGCGACGATGCTCGACCAGACCACCGCATCCGATGGCCTCCGCGACCCGGATCTGCGAGACACCGGCGAGCGGCTCTCGCTCGACGAGCTGCGCAGCCTGCAGCTCGAGCGGCTCAAGCAGACGGTGCGCCACGCCTACGCCAACGTGCCGACCTACACGCGGAAGCTCGACGAGGCCGGGGTGACGCCCGACGACATCCGCTCGCTCGACGACCTGCAGCTGCTGCCCTTCACCACGAAGGAGGACCTGCGGGCGTCGTACCCGTTCGGCATGTTCGCGGTGCCGATGGCCGAGGTCGCGCGCATCCACGCGTCGTCGGGCACGACCGGCCGCCCGACCGTCGTCGGCTACACGAAGGCCGACCTCGAGGTCTGGGCCGAGGTCGTCGCGCGCTCGCTGCGCGCGGCGGGCGTGCGACCGGGCATGAAGGTGCACAACGCCTACGGCTACGGCCTCTTCACCGGCGGCCAGGGCGCGCACGCCGGCATCGAGCGGCTCGGCGCGACCGTCATCCCCGTCTCGGGCGGGCAGACGGCGCGACAGGTGCAGCTCATCCGCGACTTCGAGCCCGACGCGATCATGTGCACGCCCTCGTACCTGCTGACGATCGCGGATGCGTTCGAGGACGCGGGGCTCGACCCGCGCGAGACGTCGCTCAAGGTCGCGATCTGCGGCGCCGAGCCGTGGACGAACGAGATGCGGCACGAGCTCGAGCGGCGGATGGGCATCGACGCGGTCGACATCTATGGGCTGTCGGAGGTCATGGGACCGGGCGTCGGCAGCGAGTTCGCGACGACGAAGGACGGCCCGACGATCTGGGAGGACCACTTCCTGCCCGAGGTGATCGACGGCGAGACCGGTCGGCAGCTGCCCGACGGCGAGATGGGCGAGCTCGTCTTCACGTCGCTCACGAAGCAGGCGTTCCCCGTGCTGCGCTACCGCACGCGCGACCTGACGCGGCTGCTGCCCGGCTCGGCGCAGTCGACCATGCGACGCATCGAGAAGATCACCGGCCGCAACGACGACATGATCATCCTGCGCGGCGTGAACCTCTTCCCGACGCAGATCGAGGAGATCGCGCTCGAGATCGAGCACCTGACGCCGCACTTCGTGCTCGAGCTCGTCAAGCGCGGGCGCATGGACGGCCTGGTCGTGAAGATCGAGTGCACGCCGGGGCTCAAGCCGGTCGTCTCCACCGCGGCCGCCGAGGTGCTCAAGCTGCGCGTGAAGGAGCGGATCGGCACGACCGTCGACGTCGAGGTCGTGCCTGCCGGGTCGCTGCCGCGCTCGGAGGGCAAGTACAAGCGCGTCTACGACCTGCGGGAGTCCGCTGCGGTGGTCGAGTAGCAGCCGGGCTGAGCCCGGCCGCGCATCGAGACCACGCCCGATGCTGGAGGATGGATCGATGACCGCCACCGCCGAGCCCGCCCGCCGCGGCCGACCGGGCTACGACCGCGACTCGATGCTCGAGGTGGTCGTCGCGGCGTTCAACGAGCGCGGCTACGACGCGACGTCGCTCGGCGTGATCGCCGAGCGGCTCGGGCTGTCGAAGTCGGCGATCTACCACCACTTCGCCTCCAAGGAGCAGATGCTCGAGGTGGCGCTCGCGCAGGCGCTCGACGCGCTCGAGGCGGTCTTCGACGCGCCGGAGGCGACGTCGGGTCCGGTGGTCGACCGCATCCGCTACGTCGTGCGCGGCGCCGTGCTCGTGCTGTGCGAGCGGAAGCCCTTCGTGACGCTGCTGCTGCGCCTGCGCGGCAATACCCCGATCGAGCTCGAGGCGATGCGCCGCCGGCGCGAGATCGACCGGAAGCTGCGGCTGCTCTTCGAGGCGTCGCGCGACGAGGGCACGCTACGGCCCGACATGGATCCGCGCATCGCCGAGCGGCTGACGTTCGGCATGGTGAACTCGATCGCCGAGTGGTACCGGCCGGGCGGCTCGATCACGCCGGAGCAGCTCGCCGACTCGGTGCTCGAGCTCGTGCGCACCGGACTGCGCGAGCCGTCCTCGCTCTAGGCGCATGGGGCCCGGAGGTCGCGGATGGTCGGTTGGCTCTTCGCGCTCGATGACGGCTGCGACCCGAGGGGTCGACCCGTATGGCCGCAGCCGCTCAGATCGCTGGAGGCCGCGCCGAGGATGACGTGATCGTTACCGAATCGTGACAATCGTGTAGCGTGGACGACCTGAACCGCGAAGGACGGCCGTCGCATCCGCCCCGAGAGTCCTTCGTGCCATCGAATCCAATCTTCCGGTCGGGCGGTCGCGCGCTCTGCGTGCGTGAGACGGGGCCCTGGAGTTCATCGTGAGCAACCACACCACGTCCGGCATCACCGCCGGCACCCGCGCCCGCCGATCCAAGCGCGCGATCGCGGGGCTCGTCGCCACCGGCGTCGCGACCGTCGCGGGCGCCGTGCTCGTGCCGACCGCCGCGAACGCGGCATCGGACTCGACCTGGGATGCGCTCGCGCAGTGCGAGTCGAGCGGCAACTGGTCGATCGACACCGGCAACGGCTACTACGGCGGCCTGCAGTTCTCGCTCTCGACCTGGCAGGCCTACGGCGGCAGCGGCAACCCCGCCGACGCGTCGCGCGAGGAGCAGATCCGCGTGGCCGAGAACACGCTCGCCGGGCAGGGCTGGGGCGCTTGGCCCTCGTGCTCGGCGCAGATCGGCGCGAGCGGCGCCGCGGAGCCGCGCGCAGCCGCGCCGGCGCCCGCGCAGCAGCAGGCCGCGCCCGCACCGGCCCAGCAGCAGGCTCCGGCCGCTGCGCCGGCCGCTGCCGCGCCCGCCGCACCGGCGGCCGCCCCCGCTGCCGCCCCCGCGCAGCAGCTGCCCGACGTGCAGCCCTCCGACGTGACGTACACCGTCGTCGCGGGCGACTCGCTCTCGGCGATCGCCACCGCGCAGGGCGTCGACAGCGGCTGGCTCGGGCTCTTCGCCGTGAACCAGTCGACGGTCGCCGACCCCGACGTCATCCAGGTCGGCCAGCAGCTCGTCCTGCCAGCCGAGTAGCCGACCGCTGCCGGTACCGGATGGTCGTCTGCGGCTGACGCGATCGACCATTCGGTACCGGAAGGCGCTCCGCACAGGTCACCCGGGCGGATCCGACGCCAGCTGCACCCATTGCGAGCGCCACGCGGGCGGGTCGAACGGCTCGCTCCAGTAGGCGGTCTCCCGGGCGATCCGGCCGCCGCGCAGCTCGAAGACGAAGACCGTCCTGTAGACCGGGCCGCCGTAGTCGAGCGTCGCCTCGGCGACCACGAGGTCGCCGGAGCTCAGCAGCCGCCGCGGCGTGATGGTCGGCAGCTGCGGGAACGCGCGGTAGATCCCACGGCGCGCGTCGCCGCCGATCACCCGCTCGCCCGACTGCGGCCAGTCCATGACGCTGTCCTCGGCGAACAGCTCGTCCATCACGTCGATGTCCCGGTCGTTGATGCACGCGATGAGCCGCTCGATCACGGCCTCGTTCTGCGCGTTGCGCCTCGCACCGTCCACGGTGCACCTCCTTGCGACGGAGGGCACGGCCGCGACATCCGTCGGTCGTCGTGCACCTCCGGCAAGGCGCATCGTCCTCCCTCTCGACCCCGGGCGGCAGGCCCGACTTCGCGAGCAGGAGGACTCAGCCCGCGGACTGCTCCTGCTCCTTCGCCACGTAGGTCAGCAGGTCGTACTGCGCGACCGTCTCGTCGTCCTGGTTCGTGAGCACCGCATCCCACCTCACCTCGCCGTAGGGATCGGTCTCGCGCGGCGTGATCTGCTTCGCCGTGAGGGTGACCGGCAGCGAGTCACGTGCAAGCAAAGGACTGCACGGCAGCAGATGGTCTAGGGACCCGTCACCAGAACAGCCTGCTTCAGGCGAGATGCAGCTCGTCGCGGGTGTAGCTGGTCACGACTGGCTCACCGGCGCCCTCAACTTGGACCTTCACCGTATAGCGGCCGGTGATGGTCTTGCCGACGACCGTCCCGACGGCGTCGTGGCGCCCAAACGTTACCGTCACGCTCGACCCGGTCCTAGGCTCGGCGCGCGTTGTGCGCCCAAGGCGACCGGCTGCGTACGCGCGCTTCGTTGCCACCGTCTCCTCCTTGATCACCACGGATGCGATCCCGTGGCTAGCTTCAAGTATGCCTGGGTGACACGATCAAGGCCAGTGGCGAACTTGTCGAGACGACGCCGCATCACCCGAAAGGTATTCAAGGTGAGCGGGTGGACCGCGTGCGCTCCGGAAATCTTAGAAGGATCGTTGTGCGCAATGCCGTTCCGTGCCATGTTCAGCCATTCGAGCCGTGCATTCCAGTCGCCAGCTCCCTTGGCGCCCGGGTAGGCGGCGTTCAAGTCCGGCCATACAGTCATACCCAGGGCTGTCCAATCGGTGCCGATATTCCCGGGGCCGGCGTTGCCTGAGTCGAGCTTGCGACCTGTCTGAAGCCTCGAACGAAACGCCGCTCGCAGGTCGCCGCTGCTCACTTGCGCGGGGGTGCAGATGGCGTCGATCGCCTCGTCGTGCAGATCGCGGCAGTAGCCCTGCACCTCCGAAGCTAGTCGAAGAAACAGCGCATGATTGAGTTCTGTGACATCACGCGGTCGGCCAGCTAACCCTCCGGTTATAGCTCCATGCACTCGCTCGAGGCGCTCAAGTGCTGCGGCCCTCTCGCTGTGCCATCGATTGAGTGCCTTTGAACTCATGGCTCGTACCATAACGCGCACGAGTCGCTACTTCTTGGCTCGGAGGTCCCGCTATCATTCTCGGGCTTCGCGGGGATGACTCAGCCCGCGGGCTGCTCCTGCTCCTTCGCGACGTAGGTCAGCAGGTCGTACTGCGCGACCGTCTCGTCGTCCTGGTTGGTGAGCACCGCATCCCACCGCACCTCGCCGTAGGGATCGGTCTCGCGCGGCGTGATCTGCTTCGCCGTGAGCGTGACCCGCAGCGAGTCCCCCGGGGAGACGGGCGTCATGAAGCGGAGGTTGTCGAGCCCGGTGTTCGCGAGCACGGGGCCCGGCGCCGGCTCGACGAAGAGCCCGGCCGCGAACGACAGCAGCAGGTAGCCGTGCGCCACGCGTCCCGGGAAGAAGGGGTTCGCCTCGGCCGCCTCCTGGTCCATGTGGGCGTAGAAGAGGTCGCCGGTGAAGTCGGCGAAGTGCTCGATGTCGTCGAGCGTGATGACGCGGCGCTCCGAGACCACCTGGTCGCCGATCCGCAGCTCGGCGAGCGACTTGCGGAACGGGTGGGGCGCATCCGTCGACGCCGCGGCGCCCTGGTGCCAGACGCCGGTGAGGGCGGTCAGCATGGTCGGGCTGCCCTGGATGGCGGTGCGCTGCATGTGGTGGAGCACCGAGCGGATGCCGCCCAGCTCCTCGCCGCCGCCGGCGCGGCCGGGGCCGCCGTGCACGAGCATCGGCAGCGGCGAGCCGTGCCCGGTCGAGGCGCGCGCGTCGTCGCGGTCGAGCAGCAGGATGCGGCCGTTGTGCGGCGCGATGCGGCGCGTGAGCTCGGCGACGAACACCGGGTCGTGGGATGCGACCGACGTCACGAGCGAACCGCCGCCGCGCGCGACGATCTCGGCCGCCTGCTCCGGGCTGCCGTACTCGACGAGCGACGAGACGGGGCCGAACGCCTCGATCTCGTGCAGGGCGTCCGACTCCGGGTCGCGGAACGCGAGCAGCGTCGGGGCGACGAACGCGCCGTCCGCCGCCTCGCCGAGCGAGCCGTCGGCGAGCGTCACGTGGCCGGCGTCGCCGCCGACGACGATCTGGCCGCCGCCCTCGCGCAGCTTCATGACCTGCTTGAGCACCTCGTCGCGCTGCTCGGTCGACGCGAGCGGCCCCATCGTCACGCCCTCGGCGCGCGGGTCGCCGACGACCACCTTCGCGGCGATGCGCTCGCGCACGGCGTCGGCCACCGCATCCGTCATGCCGGTCGGCACGATCGCGCGGCGGATGGCCGTGCACTTCTGGCCCGCCTTCGCGGTCATCTCGGTCACGACGCCGCGCACGAACGCGTCGAACTCGGGCGTGCCGGGCTCGGCGTCGGGCCCGAGGACGGATGCGTTGATCGAGTCGGTCTCGACGGTGAAGCGCACGCCGTGGGTCTGCACCGCGTCGTGGAGGCGGAGGCCCGCGGCGGTCGACGCGGAGCCGGTGAAGCTCACGGTGTCGCCGAGCCGCAGGTGGTCGAGCAGGTCGCGCGCGGAGCCGGAGACGAGCTGGATCGCGCCCGCGGGCAGCAGGCCGGACTCGGCGAGGATGCGCACCATGTGCTCGGCGACGTAGCCCGTGGGCGTCGCGGGCTTGATGAGCGTCGGCATGCCGGCGAGGAACGCGGGGGCGAGCTTCTCGAGCGCACCCCAGACGGGGAAGTTGAAGGCGTTGATCTGCACCGCGACGCCGGGCAGCGTCGTGCAGATGTGGCGGGCGAGGAACGAGCCGTCCTTCGAGAGCTGCTCGACCGGGCCGTCGAGGTAGATCGTCGACTGCGGCATCTCGCGGCGGCCCTTCGACGAGTAGGTGAAGAGCACGCCGATGCCGCCGTCGATGTCGACCCACGAGTCGTTCTTCGTCGCGCCCGTGCGGCTCGAGAGCTCGTACAGCTCGCCCTTCCGCTCCGTGAGCGCGAGCGCCATCCGCTTCAGCAGGATCGCGCGCTGGTGGAAGGTGAGCGGCGCGAGGCTGTGCTGGCCGACGGTGCGGGCGTGCTCGAGCGCGGCCGCGAGGTCGAGGCCCGTCGTCGAGACGCGCACGACCTCCTCGCCGGTGGAAGCGTCGCGCACGACCGCGGCGTCGCTCGCGGCGTCGCCGGTCGGCTCCCACCAGCCGTCCTGCACGTAGCTGGGCAGGATGCGGGTGCGGGTCATGAGGTCGGACATCGTCGTCTCCATCTGTCGTCGTCGGGGATGGTCTCGAGGTGCCGCGAGCGGCGGCGCCTCGACCAGCGGGTCAGGTCCAGTCGTAGAAGCCGCGGCCGCTCTTCTTGCCGAGCCGCCCCTCCGCGACCATCTGGCGCAGCAGCGGGGGCGGCTCGAAGCGCGGGCCGAGCTCGCGGTGCAGCTGCTCGGCGATGCCGAGCCGCACGTCGAGCCCGACGATGTCGGTCGTGCGGAGCGGTCCGGTCGGGTGCTTGTAGCCGAGCTCCATCGCGAGGTCGATGTCGCCGGGGCTCGCGACGCCCTCCTCGACCATCCGGATGGCCTCGAGGCCGATCGCGACGCCGAGCCGCGAGCTCGCGAAGCCGGGCGCGTCGTGGACGGTCACCGGCGCCTTGCCGATCGCCTCGACCCACGCGCGCGCGTCGTTCGCGAGGCGCGGATCCGTGCCGTCGCCGAGCACGATCTCGACGAGCGTCGACGCCGGGACCGGGTTGAAGAAGTGCAGCCCGAGGAAGCGGGCGGGGCGCTCGAGCGCCGCGGCGAGCCTGCCGATCGAGATCGACGAGGTGTTGCTCGCGAGTGCTGCGCGGTCGTGCAGGACAGCCTCGACGCGGGCGAGCGCCTCGGCCTTGAGCGCCTCGTCCTCAGGCACCGCCTCGACGACGAGGTCGGCGTCGGCGAAGGCGCTGACGTCGGTGGCGACGCGGATGCGGCCGGTCAGGTCGTCGAGCGGCTCGGCCCAGCCCCGCTCGACGCTCTTCGCGAGGCTCGCGCGCACCCGCTCGTCGGCGGCGTGCGCCGCGTCGGCGTCGCGCTCGACCACGACGACCTGGCTGCCGGCGAGCACGAACGCGTGCGCGATGCCGGCGCCCATGCGGCCGCCGCCGAGCACGCCGACGCGCTCGGGCGCGCCAGCGCCGACCGTGGCATCCGTCGTGTCGGTCATCGCGTGGCCTCCCGCTCGTCGGTGCCGGTGCGCGGCTCGGTGCTGTCGGTTCGGCGACTGCGCCGCTCGAGGAACGCGGTCATGCGCCGGTGCTTCTCGGGGCTCTCGAAGAGCACCGCCTGCTCGGCGAGGTCGATCTCGGGGTGCGCGCTCGCGGGGGCGAGCAGTGCGCGCTTCGTCGCCTGCGTGGCCGCGGGGTCGAGGGCCGCGATGCGGTCGGCGAGCTCGGCGGCGCGGGCGAGCGCCGCCTCCGGCTCGAGCACGGCCGAGACGAGCCCGGCGGCGAGCGCCTCCTCGGCGCCGAGCACGCGGCCGGCGAGCAGCACCTCGCTCGCGAGCGCCTCGCCGACGATCTCCTTGAGGCGCCAGGTGGCGCCGGCGGCGGCGATGATGCCGAGTCCGGTCTCCGGGTTGCCGATCTTCAGCGACGGCGTGCCGATGCGGATGTCGGCGGCGTACGCGAGCTCGGCGCCGCCGCCGAGCGCATAGCCGTCGAGCACGGCGATCACGGGCATCGGCAGCGCGCGGATGCGCTGGAAGCAGCGGGTGTTGATGCCGGCGAGGGCGTCGGTCGCGCGGCGCTCGCGGAGCTGCGCGATGTCGGCGCCGGCCGCGAAGGTGCCGCCGGAGCCGGTGATGACGAGCGTGCGGCGCTCGACCTCGAGGCGCGCGCAGAGCCGGTGCAGGGCGTCGATGAGCTCCTGGTCGATCGCGTTGCGCTTCTCGGGCCGGTCGAGCGTCGCGAGCACGAAGCGCTCGCGCTCCTCGACCCGCAGCCCCCCGCTCACGTCCTCGTTCCGTTCTTCTCAACGGAGCGATCGGTCATGCGAGGGGGTAGTGCCCTCGCGCGACCGACTGCTCCGTTGAGAAGGGGGGTCACGGGCGCTCCAGGATGATCGAGGTGCCCTGGCCGACGCCCACGCACATCGTCGCGAGGCCGCGGCGCGCGCCCTCGCGCTCCATGCGGCCGAGCAGCGTCACGACGAGGCGCGCGCCCGACGAGCCGAGCGGATGCCCGAGCGCGATGGCCCCACCGTCGGCGTTGACGATCGTGTCGTCGAGCCCGAGCCGGCGGATGACCGCGAGCGACTGGGTCGCGAAGGCCTCGTTGAGCTCGACCGCGGCGATGTCGTCGATCGTGAGCCCCGTGCGCGCGAGCAGCTTCTCGGTCGCCGGCACCGGGCCGAGGCCCATGATCTCGGGGGCGAGGCCCGCGCTCGCGCCGCCCACGATGCGGGCGCGCGGCGTCAGCCCGAGGCGACGCACGGCATCCTCGCTCGCGACCACGATCGCCGAGGCGCCGTCGTTGAGCGACGACGCGTTGCCCGCGGTGACGACCGAGCCGCCCGCGACGACGGGGCGCAGCGCTGCGAGCCGCTCGAGCGTCGTGTCGCGACGAGGCCCCTCGTCGACCGCGACGTCGCCGCGCTTGGTGGGCACCGCGACGATCTCGTCGGCGAACCGTCCGGCGTCGATCGCGGCGATCGCCCGCTCGTGCGAGCGCAGCGCGAAGGCGTCGGCCTCGGCGCGGGTGATGCCGTCGACGCGGGCGACCTCCTCGGCCGTCTCCGGCATCGCGTACGTCGCCTTGTCGCGCGCGAGCAGCTTCGGGTTGGCGAACCGCCAGCCGATCGACGTGTCGAACGCCTCGCCCGGCTTGGCCCACGGCTTCTCGGGCTTCGCCTGCACCCAGGGCGCGCGCGTCATCGACTCGACGCCGCCGGCGACGACGATGTCGGCGTCGCCCGAGCGGATCATCTGCGACGCCATGATGATCGCCGACATGCCGGATGCGCAGAGCCGGTTCACGGTGATGCCCGGCACGGAGTCGGGCAGGTCGGCCAGCAGCACGGCCATGCGCGCGACGTTGCGGTTGTCCTCGCCCGCCTGGTTGGCCCCGCCCAGGATGACCTCGTCGATCAGCGCGGGGTCGATGCCCGCGCGGCTGACCGCCTCGCCGAGCACGAGGGCCGCGAGGTCGTCCGGGCGCACGCTCGCGAGCGCGCCGCCGTAGCGTCCGACCGGCGTTCGAGCGCCGCCGATGAGGAAGGCCTCGGGCATGGGACTCCTGACTGCGTCGTCAACGGCCGCGAATTAGTGACCGATCGTTCAGGAATAGCGTAGGCCCCGTCGGATGCCCTCGCAACCGCGCCGGGCGCGGCGTCAGCTGCGGCGCGGCTGCCGCGTCGGTCGGGAGCCGGAGAGCCACACGACCGCGGCGACGGCGAGGCCGAGCACGAGCATCGTGCCGGCAGCGAGCGCGAGCACCGTGAGGGCGATCTGGGCGAGCGTCCCGAGCAGGGCGAACATCGACATGGTGGGCTCCTCTTCGTCACGTCCGACGCTATGGATCGGTGCCGTCCCGCCGCGTCCTCCCGCGGTCGCGCACGGGTCATCCTGCGGGATGACCGCCGTCGCCCGTGCCGCCCGTGCCATGCTCGACCCATGCCGATCGAGCCCGACACGAAGGACTGGACGTGGGTGCTCCGCGAGCGCTGCGACGAGTGCGGGTTCGACCCCGCCGCGGTGGAGCGCGACGCGCTCGGCGCGCGCATCCGGGCGGCGGCCGCGGCGATGCACGCGCGCCTGCACGGTGCAGCGGTGACGACGCGACCCGACGACGCCACCTGGTCGCCGCTCGAGTACGGCGCGCACGTGCGCGACGTCTGCGTGGTCATGCATGGCCGGCTCGAGCAGCTGCTCGCCGAGGACGACCCCGAGTTCGCCAACTGGGACCAGGATCGCGCGGCGATCGACGGCGACTACGCGAGCCAGCAGCCCGAGCACGTGGCGGTCGAGCTCGACCTCGCCGCGGCGGCCTTCGCGAGCGCGGCGGATGCGGTGCCTGCGGATGCGTGGGAGCGACCGGGCAGGCGATCGAACGGATCCGTCTTCACGGTCGAGACGCTGCTCATCTACGCGCTGCACGACCTCGAGCACCACGTGCACGACGTGCGGCCGCTCGCCGCGTAGCCGCTCGGTACTCCGCTCGTCGATCAGCAGTGCCGCGCTCAGCCGCGGAACGCGCTCAGCCCCGTCAGCGCCTGCCCGATCACGAGCGTGTGCACCTCGTCGGTGCCCTCGTAGGTGCGCACGCTCTCGAGGTTGGCGGCGTGCCGCATGGGCGAGAGGTCGAGCGTGATGCCGTTGCCGCCCAGCAGCGCCCGCGCCTCGCGGCAGATGTCGATCGCCGCTCGGCAGGAGGCGAGCTTGCCCATCGAGATCTCGTGCGGGCGCAGCAGCCCGGCGTCCTTGCGCCGCCCGAGGTGCAGCGCGAGCAGCTGCGCCTGCTGCAGCGCGAGCACCATCTCGGCGAGCCTCGCCTGGGTGAGCTGCATGCCGGCGAGCGGGCGGCCGAAGACCTCGCGCTCGCCGACGTAGGCGAGCGTCGTCTCGAGCGCGTCGCGCGCGGCGCCGAGCGCACCCCACGCGATCCCGAAGCGCGCCTCGCTCAGGCACTCGAACGGCGCTCGCAGGCCGCGGGCGTCCGGCAGCCGCATCGACTCGGGCACCCGCACGCCGTCGAGCGCGATGTCGCACTGGATCGACGCCCGCATCGACAGCTTCGGCGCGATCGGCGTCGCGGTGAAGCCGGGCGATGATGTCTCGACGAGGAAGCCGCGCACCCCTTCGTCGGTCTGCGCCCAGACGACGGCGACGTCGGCGATCGAGGCGAGGCCGATCCAGCGCTTCGTGCCGTCGAGGATCCAGTCGTCGCCGTCGCGGCGCGCGACCGTGCGCATCGCGCCGGGGTCGCTGCCGGCATCCGGCTCGGTGAGCGCGAAGCAGCCGATCGCCGAGCCATCGGCCATGCGCGGCAGCCAGGCGTCGCGCTGCGCGTCGGAGCCGTGCTTGGCGATCGCCGTCATCGCGAGCGATCCCTGCACCGAGACGAACGTGCGGATGCCGCTGTCGCCGGCCTCGAGCTCCGCCATCGCGAGGCCGTACTCGACGGCGCTGCGGCCGGCGCATCCGTGGCCCGTGAGGTGCATGCCGAGCAGCCCCTCGGCGGCGAGCGCCGGCACGAGCTCGCGCGGGAAGTGGCCGCGCTCGAACCAGTCGGCGATGTGCGGCTTGACCTCGCGGTCGACGAGCGCGCGGACGCGCGACTGCACGGCGCGCTCCTCGTCGCTGAGCAGCGAGGCGATGTCGAGGAGGTCGGTGGTCATGGGAGGGAGTCTGGCAGGCGGGGGTGGGGTGGTCTCGATACGCGGCCGACTGCGTCGGCTGCTACTCGACCAGCAAGGTGGGCGGCCGGTGCTGGACCAGCGGAGGAGGGGGCTAGACCGCGAGGTCGGCGACCGTCTTGTCGGCGCGGAGGCCGCGCCAGACCGGGTGCCGGAGCGCGCCGGAGGTCGTGCGCTCGGCGTGCTCCACCTCGCCGACCGCCGCCCGCACCCAGCGCACCTTCTTCGCGACGTCGGCGGGCACGCCGTCGACGGCGGGCGTCGTCCTCCGCGGCCGCAGCTGGTCGCGCAGCCGGTCGCGGTCGGCCCCCGAGAAGCCCGAGCCGACGCGGCCGGCGTACTGCAGCCGTCCGCCCTCGCCCGGTCGCGCGAGCACGAGCGAGCCGACGGTGCCGGTGAGCGACCCGTTGCCCTCGAGCCAGCCGATGACGACGACCTCCTCCATCTGCTGGTGCTTGAGCTTGCGCCAGTCGTCGCTCCGCTTGCCCGGCCGGTAGCGGCTGTCGTGCCGCTTCGCCATCACGCCCTCGAGCCCGCGCTCGGCCGTCACCTCGAGGATCCGCTCGAGCGATCCGCGCAGCGGCTTCGAGATCTTCACCCGCGCGCTCTCGTGCACGAGGGCGTCGAGCCGCGACTGCCGGTCGTCGAGCCGCTCGTCGAGGAGCCGCTCGCCCTCCTCCTCGAGCAGGTCGAAGAGCATGATCGTCGCAGGCCGCGCCTTCGCGGCCCGCGCCGCCTGCCGCCCGCTGAGCCCGCCCCGGTCCTGCAGCGCCTCGAAGTCGGCCGCGCCGCGCTTCAGGATGACGATCTCGCCGTCGAGCACCGCATCCGTGGCGACCGCGGTCGGCACCGCCTCCACGAGGTCGGGGAAGGCCCCCGACAGGTCGCGGCCGTTGCGGCTCAGCAGCCGCACCGTCGTGCCGCTGCGCTCGACGATCACCCGCCAGCCGTCCCACTTCACCTCGAACGACCACTCGCGCTCGTCGTCGATGGCGGATGCGTCGCTGAGCGACGCGAGCATCGGCCGCAGGTCGGTCACGCGGTCGCCCTTCGGGCGCCCGGAGCCGAGCTTCTTGCCGAGCCGACGCTTCGGGGGCGCCGCCGCCGCGGCCGTGTCGGCCTCTGCATCGACGTCGGCGTCTCCCGCCTCGCCCTGCGCCTCGCGCGCCGCGGCCGCCTTCGACGGCGCGTAGCCCTTCAGCCGCGCGTCGCGCTCGGCGTCCTGCTCCTTCATCCGGTGCACGAGCCACTGCCGCTTGTCGGCGTCGGTGCGGATGAGCGCGAACCGGTACGGGTCGCCGCCGAGACCGCCGTCGGGCCGGCCGTGCAGCGTCGCGATCACCTCGTCGTCGCGCCACTTCTCGAGCTCGTACGTGCCCGCATCCCAGATCTGCACCGTGCCGGCGCCGTACTCACCCTTGGGGATCGTGCCCTCGAACGAGCCGTACTCGAGCGGGTGGTCCTCGGTCTGCACCCCCAGGCGGTTCTGCTTCGGGGTGGACGGCAGACCCTTCGGCACCGCCCACGACACGAGCACCCCGTCCTGCTCGAGCCGGAAGTCGTAGTGCAGCCTGCTCGCCCGATGCTTCTGCACGACCCACGAGCGCCCGTCGGTCGAGGTGGGCGGCTCGGCGGGGACGGGCTCGGGCGTGCGGTGCGCCGACCGCATGCCGCGGTACTTCGCGAGCCGGTCGGGCGGCGGGTCGAGCGAGGCGATCAGGTCGCCGTCGCGCTCGAGCCGCTCGAGCACCTCGGTGTACTCCAGCTGCTGCAGGCCGCCGGATTCGATCTCCTCCCACGTGCGCGGGGCGGCGACGGTCGGCAGCAGCCGGCCGCGCAGCGAGTAGGGCGCGACGGTCGTCTTCGAGCCGGAGTTCTGGCTCCAGTCGAGCAGCACCTTGCCGGTGCGCAGCGACTTCTTCATGTCGCTGACGATGAGCTCGGGATGCATCGCCTCGAGCGAGCGGGCGAGCTGGTGCGCGACCTCGCTCGCCTGCTCGCTCGTCACCGTGCCGTCGAGCCGCGCGTACATGTGGATGCCCTTCGAGCCGCTCGTGAGCGGCACGGGATGCAGTCCGATGTCCTCGAGCAGCTCGCGCACCCAGAGCGCCACCTGCGCGCAGTCGTCGAGGTCGGCGCCCTCGCCGGGGTCGAGGTCGAGCACGAGCCGGTCCGGGTTCTGCCGATCGCCGTCGAGCATGCGCCACTGCGGCACGTGCAGCTCGAGCGCGCCCATCTGCGCCATCCACGCGAGCGCGGCCGGCTCGGACAGCACCGGGTACTGCTTCGGCCCGGTCGAGTGCTGCAGCTCGACCGTCTGGATCCAGTCCGGCGCGCCCCGCTCGAGCGTCTTCTGGAAGAAGACCTGTCCCGGCTGCTGCTCGGTGCCGACGCCCTCGACCCAGCGCTTGCGGGTGACGGGGCGGCCGCCGGCGTGCGCGATGAGCGGCCCGGATGCGCGGAGCACGTACTCGAGCACGTCGCGCTTCGTCGTGCCGGTCGACGGATACAGCACCTTGTCGGGGTTGGAGAAGCGCAGGCTCCGCCCGCCGACGACGATGCGATCGGCCGCCGCCACCTCAGGCGGACTTCCGCTTGCTCGCCGCCGTGGACTTCGCCGCCGGCTTCTTGGCCGCGGCCGTCTTCGCCGCAGGCTTCGAGGCCGCAGCCTTCGAGGCCGCGGTCTTCGTCGCGGCCGACTTCGCAGCGGGCTTCTTCGCGGCCGGCTTCTTGGCCGCGGCCGTCTTCGTGGCCGTGGACGTCGCCGCCGTCGACCTCGACGTGCGCTTCGCCGGCGCGGCCTCCTTCGGAGCCGCATCCGCATCCGCATCGTCGGCGTCCTCCGCGTCGGCCTTCGCGCTCGACCCCTTGCGCTTCTCGACGGAGCGCTGCAGCGCCTCGAGCAGGTCGATCACCTCGGCGCCCTCGTCCTCCTCGGTCTCGCCGAAGGTCGCGGCGGTGTTGAGCGCGTCGCCCTGCTCGAGCTTCGCCTCGACGAGGGTGCGCAGCTGCTCCTGGTACTCGTCGACGTACTGCTCCGGCTCGAAGTCGGCCTCGAGGTCGCGCACGATCGAGCGGGCGAGGTCCATCTCGCGCTTGCCGACCGTGACGTCGTCGTCGAGCGCCGAGAACTCGGCCGCCCGCACCTCGTCGGACCAGCGGATGGTCTGCACGAGCAGCACGTCGTCGCGCACCCGCATCGTCGCGAGCCGCGTGCGCTGCCGCAGCGAGATGCGCACGACCGCGGTGCGCTCGGTCTCCTCGAGCACGCGGCGCAGCAGCACGTAGGCCTTCGGGCTCTTGGAGTCGGGCTCGAGGTAGTAGCTGCGCTCGAACAGGATCGGGTCGATCTGCTCGTTGGGCACGAACTCGAGCACCTCGATCTCGCGGCTGCGCTCGGCGGGCAGTGCCTCGAGGTCCTCGCCGGTCAGCACGACGGTCTGCTCGCCGTCGTCGTACGCCTTGTCGATGTGCTCGTACGCGATCTTCTTGCCGC
This sequence comes from Agrococcus sp. UYP33, assembly GCF_054060915.1. Lineage (NCBI taxonomy): Bacteria > Bacillati > Actinomycetota > Actinomycetes > Micrococcales > Microbacteriaceae > Agrococcus > Agrococcus sp. UYP33. Next base: position 920,750 of record NZ_JBSSDR010000001.1, on the reverse strand, counting down.
ACACCTCGCACTTGCGCTCGTACCGGATCCGACCGCCGTCGGCGTCGTGCACCTGGTGCAGCTGCAGGTCGTGCTCCTCGGTCGCCGAGTAGAGCTTCACGGGCACATTGACCAGCCCGAAGGTGATCGAGCCCTTCCAGATCGCGCGCATGTGCTCACTGTCCCCGATCCACCTGGACTTCCACCAGTCCCCGCGGCTGGGAGTCGATCGCGCGCGCGTGCGGTCGGCGTCCAGGGTGCGGGGGGATGATCCGCGCATGACCCTGCAGCATCCTGTGCGGCGCGGCCCTCGCACGTTCGGCGTCGAGGAGGAGGTGATCCTGCTCGAACCGGGCTCGCTCGCGCCGGTCGACGTCGCCGACGAGGTGATCGCCGAGCTCGAGCACTCCGATGCCGACGTGCACTGGATCACCCACGAGTACCTGCGCGCGCAGGTCGAGTTCTCGTCGCCGGTGCTCGCCGATGCGGATGCGGCCGACCGGGTGGTGCGCGAGTTCCGGCGCGCGGTCGCGGGCGCGGTCGCGCGCCGCGGGCTGCTGGCCGCGAGCTCCGGCACCGCGTACGGCGCCGGCCGGTCGGCGACCGGGGCGGGGGAGCGGTACGCGCGCTTCGCGCAGGAGCTGGGCGCCATCCATCCCGACCACCGCATCCAGGGGCTGCACGTGCACGTCGCGGTCTCGTCGCGCGAGGAGGGCGTCGCCGTGATGCGCGCGCTGCGGCCGTGGCTCGCTCCGCTGCTCGCCCTGACGGCGAACTCCCCGTGCTTCGGCGGCGTCGACACCGGGTTCGCGAGCTGGCGCACCATCGTGGGACGCCGCTTCACGACGGCGTCGGTGCCGCCGGCGTTCGCGGATGCCGCCGACTACGACCGGCGCGTGCGCGCCCTGGTCGGCCTCGGCGCGACGCTCGATCGGTCGTCGATCTTCTGGATGATGCGGCTGGCCGAGCGCTACCCGACGATCGAGCTGCGCGTGTTCGACGCGCAGCTGACCGCCGACGAGACGGTGGGGGCCGCCCTCCTGGCCCGCGCCCTCGTGGAGTCGGCGGCCGCCGGCGACCTGCCGCACGCCGCGGCGGCCGCCCACGCCGAGCACCTCGACGCCGCGGTGTGGCACGCCGCGCGCCACGGGCTCGACGACGTGCTCGTCGACCCGGTGACCGCGTCGATCGCGCCCGCCCGGCACGTGATCGAGCGCATGCTCGACGCGGTGCGTCCCGCGCTCGACGCATCGGGCGACCGCGATCGCGTCGAGGCGCTCATCGCGCGGCTCCGCGCCGAGGGGAACGGAGCCGCGCGGCAGCGCGCGGCGCTCGCGGAGGGCGTGCCGGCGCTCGAGCGGCTGCTGCGCACGAGCTTCGCGCCCCCTGTCGCCGCATAGCCCGCTGCGCCGCCGCGGGCTGCGCCGTCAGGATCGGGGCGCGAGCCCTACTCGACCGGCGCGATCGGCGGCGTCGACGACGACGCGGCCGGGCGCAGATGGGCGTCGAGGAACGCGAGCGTCGACGACCAGGCCGCAGCCGATGCGTCCGCGGAGAACCGGCGCTCGATCTGCGCGTTCTGGAAGCCGTGCACGGCGCCCTCGTAGTGGCGCACCTCGATGCCGTCGAAGCCCTCGGCCGTGAGCCGGGCCTGCAGCTCCTCGGGCGACTCCCGCCCGGTCCAGTCGTCGGTCTCGGCCAGCTGGAACAGCACCGGCACCCGCGGCGTCACGGTGCCGCGGGTCGTGCCGTAGTAGGCGACGACCGCGTCGAGCGACCCCTGCGCGGCGTAGGCGAGCCCGATCGTGGCGCCCATCGAGAAGCCGACGATCGCCGCACTCGTGCTGCCGAGCGCCCGCGCCTCGCCGATCGCCTCGCTCACGAGGTGGAGGGCTCCCGGCAGGTCGTCGAGGCGCTCCCGAAGCAGCTCGCCGGCCTCGTCGTCGTCGGTCGTGGTGCGACCGCCGAAGAGGTCCGGCACCGCCACGCGGTAGCCCTCCGTCGCCAGCCGAGCGGCGAGCTCGTCGATCCACGGCAGTCGGCCGTTCCAGTCGTGCGCGAGCACGACGAGCGGTTCGCCCTCCTCGCCGTGCCAGGTGGTCGTCGTGCCGGACTCGTCGCTGGACTCGCGCATGCTGCTCCCTCGGTCGGTGCGGCCACGCTAGCCGAGGCCGCAGGGCGAGCCGATCAGGATCCCGTCGCAATGCCTCCGGTGAGCGCGTACTCGGCCGCCTCGAACGCGCCGTAGTCGCGCCCGCGCTGCTCGGCGGCGCGCAGGCGCTCGGCGTCACCCCGGCTGGCGAGCTCGTCGAGGTAGCGGGTGTGGAAGACGAAGGCGGGCGCGTCGAAGACGGCGGTGCGGGCACGGATGGCGGCGGCCGCACCGGCGAGCACGCCTGCGCGGTCGACGTCGTCGCGCGCCGCGGCGATGGCCGCGAGCCCCTCGATGCCGTAGGCGATGCCCTCCTCGTGCCGGAGTCCCACGGAGGTCGCGACGGCGTCGAGGAACAGCGGCTCCGCGTCGTCGGGCGAGCCGCTCAGCAGCAGCGCCCGTCCGAGGTGATGCCTGGCGACGCTCGCGGTGAACCGGTCGCCGCTGCCGACCGCGGCCTCCACCGCTCGCCGGAAGTCGGCGGTGGCGGCCTCGAGGTCGCCGGTGAGCACCGAGATGCGCCCGAGCGCGACGAGCGCGAGCGACTCGCCCCAGCCGGCGCCGAGCTCGCGGAACCGGCGCGCGCCATCCTGCAGCCATGCCGAGGCCTGCGCGATGTCGGGGTCGGCGGTGTTGATCTCGGCGAGCCCGGCGGTCGCGACGGCCATGGTGGCGCCGAGCTCGTCGCCGCTGTCGGCGAAGGCCTGCGCGGCGCCGAGCAGGGCCGTCGGGATCTCGTGCGAGGGTGCGAGCCACATGTCGCGCCACGACACGTAGAAGGTGGCGATCGCGGTCGCGCGCGGTGAGACGGAGCCGGGCGGGCTCGCCACCACCTCGTCCATCCACATCGCGACCTCGATGAGGAACTCGCCCACCCACCAGTAGAGGAACAGCCGCCACGCCATGTCGGCGGCGGTCTCGACATCACCCCCGCTCGTGAGGTGCCGCACCGCCGTGCGGAGGTTGCCGCGCTCGAGGTTGAGGCGCGCGACCGCGCCGACCTGCTGGCTGAAGCCGAGCCCGCGCCCCTCGCGCCGCGCGAGCTCGAGGTAGACGGCGGCGTGCGCGTCCCGGGCGGCCCGCTCGTCGCCGGCCTCGCGCAGTCGCTCGACGCCGTGCTCCCGCACGGTGGCGAGCATCGAGAACACCGGCTCGCCGCCCATGTCCTCCTGTCGCAGCAGCGAGCTGTCGACGAGCGTCTCGAGCACGGCCATGACGTCGGCGTCCCAGCCGCGCCCCTCACCGAGCGCCTCGATCGACTCGAGCGTGAAGCCGGGCGAGAAGACCGACAGGTCACGCAGCACCCGCCGCTCCGGTTCGGTCAGCAGACCGGTCGACCACTCGATCGTGGAGCGGAGCGTGCGCTGCCGCGGCGGCAGGTCCCGCGACGCGTCGACGAGCAGCGGCAGCTGGTGGTCGAGCCGCTGCAGGATGCCGGCAGGCGTGAGCACCCGCATCCGCGCCGCCGCGAGCTCGATCGCGAGCGGGATGCCCTCGAGCACGCGGCAGATGCCCACGATCGCCTCGACGTTCGCGTCGGTGACCTCGAAGTCGGGCTTGACCGCGTGCGCCCGCTCGACGAGCAGCTCGACGGCAGGGGAGGAGCGCGCTCGCGCGATCGAGTCGGGCGACGCCGGGTCGTGCGTCGCGAGCGGCGGCACCTCGACGACGCGCTCGCCGCGCACCCGCAGCACGGCCCGGCTCGTCACCAGGAACGACGCATCCGGTGCGATCGTGAACAGCCGCGCGACGATCGGCGCGGCGGCGACGAGCTGCTCGAAGTTGTCGAGCACGAACAGCATGCGGCGCCCGCGGAGCGCGATCGCGAGCCGCTCCTCGAGCGGCAGCTCGCCGGTGTCGCGCACGCCGATGGCTGCGCCGATCGCGGGCAGCAGCAGAGCGGGCTCGAGCACGTTCTCGAGCGGCACGAACGCGGCGCCGTCGGGGAACCGGTCGCGGTCCTGCGCGGCGGCCTCGGCGACGGCGATCGCGAGCCGGCTCTTGCCGATGCCGCCCGGTCCGAGGAGCGTGACGAGCCGGGTGCCGCGGTCTGCGAGCAGCGCGAGCGCATCCCGGACCTCGCGCTCCCTGCCGATGAGCCGCGTGTACGGCGAGGGGATGCGGGCCGCGAGCAGGTCGCGGGCCGCTGTACCCGGGGCATCGGGCGCCGGCGACGGGCGGACGGCGGCGTCGAACCGCTCGGCGAGCAGCGTGGCGAGGTCGGCCTCCACGAGCTCGGCGAGGTCGTCGGGGGACCGGTACGTCTTGTAGGAGGCCGTGTCATCCGACTGGATGCGCTCGATGAGCTCGTCGAGCCGCGGCTCCCGCGTCGCGCCCTCGCGCAGGTAGATGAGCCGGGGCATCGATGGCCGCGCGAGCCGGTACTCGTCCTCGAGGCCCGACACGTCCTCGCCCGGCGCGACCCACCCGTAGCGCTCGGCGTAGATGCCGACGAAGACGTCGCTCTGCTCGAGGTAGGCACGGTAGAGGTCTCGGGGCGGGTGCGGCCTCGCGCCGAGCTCGAACATCACGGGCGCGAGCCGCAGCCGCTCGATCGCGCCGCGCACCGCTCGTCGCTCCGCCTCGAGCTCGCGCAGCGTCGACGAGACGAAGACGCGCAGGCGCTGATCGGGTGTCCGGATGCGCGCCCGGCCGCCGTCGGTCACCAGCTCGCCAGCGCGGGAGCGATCTGCTCGCGCTCCTGCTCGGGCAGCGCGAGGGCGATGGCCTCGGCGACGCTCAGGTCGCGGCCGTGCCGCTCGCCGGCGGCGACGCCCTGTGGCTCCGTCGCCCGGATGGCGTCGAGCTGCGGCATGTGCACGGTGAACGCCTCCGCGTCGAAGACGCCGATGCGCTGGCGGATGCCGTCGGCGACCGCCCACAGCGTGCCCGCGCGCTCCGCCTCGCCGCGCGCCGCCGCCACGGCGCAGAGCCCCTCGAGGGCGTACGCGACGCCCTCCTCGAAGTGCAGGCGCACCGAGACGAGCAGCGTGCGCACGCATCCCGCCTCCGCCGCGTCGATCTCGCCCCGCACGAGCTGCAGGCGCGCTTGGTGGTTGCCCGCGACGGAGACGGTGAAGAGGTCGCCGACCGACTCGGCGACCTCGGTCGCCCGGTCGAAGCACGACTGCGCGTCGTCGGTGAGGCCGCGGAGCCACGCGAGGCGGCCGCGGGACACCTCCGTGATCGCCTCCGCCCAGGGGTTGCCGAGCTCGCGCAGCCGCTCCACGGCCTCCCGCAGCTCGCGCTCGGCGGTGTCGAGGTCGGGCAGCGGCAGCTGCAGGCGCGCGGTCGCGCGCGCGGCGACGGCCATCGCCGCGGCGTCGCCGTCCTCGCTCTCGGTGAACAGGCGCACGCACTCGCCGAGACCGGCGACGACCTCCTCGGTCGGGTGCTGCCACATCTCGCTCCAGAGCGAGAAGAACCAGGCGACCGCCCGGGTGTGGGGCGTGATGGGGGTGTCCTTGCCGAGCAACTCGAGCATCCAGACCCGCACCTCGCCGAAGAAGCCCGCGATCCACCAGTAGACGAGCAGCCGCCACGCGAAGTCGCCCGCGTCGTCGAGCCGGTCGATGTGCACGAGGTGGCGCACCGCCGCGCGGAGGTTCGGCAGCTCGAGGCCGAGCTGCACCACCGCGTCGCCCTGCCCCGCACCGCGCAGGCCCGGGGCGACCGCCGCGACCAGGGCGCTGTAGTAGTCGGCGTGCGCCGCGCGCATCCGCCCCGCCTCGCCGTGCTCCTTGAGCTGCCCGAGCGCGTACTCGCGCACGACCGCGAGCAGCGAGAGCACCGAGCGGCCGCCGATCTCGGCCTGCTTCACGAGCGAGGCGTCGACGAGCGCTGCGATGCCGTCGATCGCCTGGCCCTCCCACGGGCGGCCCTCGCCGAGCGCCTCGACCGCCTCGAGCGTGAACTGGCGGGCGAAGACGCCGAGGTCCTCGAGCATCGCCCGCTGCTCGGGCGGCAGCAGGCTCACGCTCCAGTCGATCGTGGCGCGCATCGTGCGGTGCCGGCTGGGCAGGTCGCGGGCGGCAGCCGTGAGCAGCGGCAGGCTCTGCTCGAGCCGCTGCGCGATGCCGCGCGGGGTGAGCAGCCGCACCTTCGCCGCCGCGAGCTCGATCGCGAGCGGCAGGCCCTCGAGCCGCCGGCAGATGTCCGAGACGGCCGCCGCGTTCTCGTCGGTCAGCTCGAAGTCGGGCTTCACCGCCTGCGCGCGGTCGACGAACAGCGCGCCGGCGGGGGATCGCCGCACGCGCTCGGGGCCGGCTCGCGCGACGGCGTCGGGCACCGCGAGCGCCTTGACGTCGTAGACGCGCTCGCCGCGGATCCGCAGCACGGTGCGGCTCGTGACGAGCAGCGAGACCGTCGGGGCGACCGCGAAGAGCCGCACGAGCAGCGGCGCCGCCTCGACGATCTGCTCGAAGTTGTCGAGCACGAGCAGCACGCGCCGGCCGGCGAGCGCGCGCGCGATGCGCTCCTCGAGCGCCGCCTCGCCGGTGTCGCGGATGCCGAGCACGTAGGCGATCGTGGGCACGAGCAGCCCTGGCTCGAACACCCCCTCGAGCGGCAGGAAGTAGCGGCCGTCGGGGAACAGGTCGGCGGTGCTCTGCGCGACCTCGATCGCGAGCCGGCTCTTGCCGATCCCGCCAGGGCCGATGAGGCTCACGAGCTTCGTGCCGCGCTCGAACAGCTCCCGCACCTCCGCGATCTCGCGCTCGCGGCCGATCGTCGTGGTCGGGGGCACGGGGATGCGCGACTCCGGGGTCGGCGGGATCTCCTCCGCGCCACCCTGCGGCTGCAGCTTCGACTCGTCGAAGCGCTCGGCGAGCAGCGTCGCGAGGTCGTTCGAGACCTTCTCCTCGAGCTCGGCGGCCGACTCGAACGGCAGGTAGGCGGCGGAGTCGTCCTCGCGGATGCGCGCGATCAGCTCCTCGAGCCGCGGCTCGCGGTGCTCGGAGGCGCGGATGTAGATGAGCTTCGGCATCTCCGGCGGCGCGAGGTTGTACTCGTCCTCGAGCCCCGAGACCTCCTCGTCGGGCGCGACCCAGCCGTAGCTGTCGGCGTAGATGCCGACGAACACGTCGCTCTGCGACAGGTAGGAGCGGTAGAGCGCGCGGGGCGGATGCGGTCGCGCGCCCAGCTCGAACATGACGGGCGCGAGCCGGATGCGCTCGATCGCCGCCCTGGCGGCACGGCGCTCCTCTGCGAGCTCACGGAGCGTCGAGCTCACGAACACCCGGAGCCGCTGGTCTGGGGTGCGGATCACGGGCCGGTGGGCGCCGGTCATGGCCACATCTTGGCCCCGCCGCGACGCGGACGCCAGATCCTTGATGAGAAACCATCGACACTCTTGAGCGTTAGCGTGGGGTCATGAACCGAGATGGGCGGTCGAGCGCCGCGGCGTCGGCCAAGGACGCGGCTGGCTGGGCGACCGACAAGGCGCAGGATGCGGCGGCGGGTGCCGAGCGGCATCGCGCGGCCGACTGGGTCACGGGCGCCGGCCAGATCGCCAACGGCATCGTGCACTTCGCGATCGGCGCGATCGCGCTCGGCGTCGCGTTCGGCGGCAGCGGCTCGGCCGATCAGTCCGGTGCCATGCAGGCGATCAAGGAGTCGCCGCTCGGCGCCATCGCGCTGTGGGCGGTCGGGCTCGCGCTGATCGCGCTCGCGCTGCTCGCGTTCGTCGCGGCGGTGGCCGCGTCGCGCCGCGGGTGGAAGGACGCGCTCAAGGAGGCCGGGCGCGGCGTGGCGTACGCCGTCGTCGGCGCCACGGCGCTCGTCGTCGCGACCGGCGGCACCTCGGACGGCGAGTCGCAGACCGAGTCGTTCTCGGCGCAGCTCATGTCGAACCCGTTCGGTGCGCTGCTCGTCGGGCTCATCGGCGCAGGCATCGCCGCGATCGGCGTCTACTTCGTCGTCAAGGGCGCCAAGCGGAAGTTCCGCGAGGACGTCGCGCCGCCCGCTCGCTGGCGCCGCCTCGTCGACGTGCTCGGGACCGCCGGCTACATCGCGAAGGGCGTCGCGATCGTCATCGTCGGCGGGCTCTTCGTGATCGCCGCCGTGCGCCACGACCCCGAGGAGGCGGGCGGCCTCGATGGCGCGCTCCAGTCGCTCACGACCGTGCCGGGCGGCGTGATCGCGCTCATCGCCATCGCGGTCGGGCTCATGCTCTACGGCATCTACTGCTTCGCCCGCGGCCTCTGGTCGCGCTGAACCGGCGGACGATGGCGGGCGACGTGCGGCCGGAGGCGCGGCCGCGCGCCGACGGCGAGGACGGCGCCTCGCACAGCCCAGCGCGCAAGGCGCAGGACGCCGCAGCGGGGGTCGAGGACCATCGCGCGACCTCCTGGGTCGAGGCGGCGGGGCAGTCCGCGAATGGCGTCGTGCACATGGTGATCGGCGGCATCGGGCTGAGCGTCGCGTTCGGTGCCGGCGGCTCGGCCGACCAGTCCGGGGCGATGCGCGCCCTGCGCGAGACCCCGGTCGGCGGACTGGCGCTGTGGGTGGTCGGCGTCGCGCTCGTCGCGCTCGCGCTGCACGCGTTCGTGATCGCCGTCGCGGACTCGCGCGGCCAGCGCCGCAACGCGATGCGCGCGGCCGGCCGCGGCATCGGCCACGCGGTCGTCGGGGGCACGGCCCTCGTCTTCGCGCTCGGCGGGTCGGTCGACGGCGAGGATGCGACGGAGTCGTTCTCGACGGGTCTGCTGCAGCATCCGGTCGGGCCGTGGCTGCTCGGCGTCGCGGGGCTGGTGATCGCCGGCGTCGGCATCGCCTTCGTGATCCGCGGCGCGCGGCGCACGTTCTTCGAGGACGTGGCCCCGCCGCGGCGGTTCCGACGCGTCGTCGAGGCGCTCGGCGCACCGGGCTTCATCGCGAAGGGCGTCGCGGTGACGATCGTCGGCGGCCTGTTCGTCGTCGCGGCCGTGCGGCACGACCCGGGCGAGACCGGCGGGCTCGACGGCGCGCTCCAGTCGCTCACCACAGTGCCGGGCGGCGTGGTCGCGCTCGTCGCGATAGCCGTCGGACTCATCGTCTACGGCGTCTACTGCGTCGCGCGCGGCGTCTGGGCGCGCTGAGCAGGACCTACTTGGCGCGGCCCTGTCGCGGGTGGGGCATGATCGGGTTCCGCAGCCGCGCGAGCCGCTTCGCGAGCTCCGCCGGGCGCACCCCGCGCTCGGCCAGGTCGTCCGACGACAGCTCGTCGAGCGTCGCCTGCGGGCCGCGCTCCAGCGGGGGTCGCGCCGGAGCGTTCCCAGCGTCATCCGAAGCATCCTCCGGGGCTGACGGCACGTGCGGTGCGTGCTCGACGTGGGCCGAACCGCGCAGTCGCGCGTCGAGCGCGCTCAGGTCGGGGCCGGTGGACTGCAGGTCGCGGCCGAGCGTGCGCAGCACGCGCACGGTCGTCTCGTAGTCGGCGTCCGAGACCGAGGCCTCGGTGCGGCGCGCGACCTCGGCGTCGCCGAGCGACGCGCGCGCCCGCTCGATCGCGGCGGCCGCGAGGTCGATCCAGTCCTCGAGGCGCCGATTGCGATGCACCGCCATGGTCGCCTCCTCCGCCGATCGTCGTGCCTCCATCTTCCTCCTCCAGGCTGAGCGCGACATGGGCGAGATGGCGGGCGATACGCTCGGCGCGTGCTGCTCAGCGACCGCGACATCCGCGCCCGACTCGCGTCCGGCGACCTCGCCCTCGACCCGCTCGACCTCGGCATGGTGCAGCCGTCGAGCGTCGACGTGCGTCTCGACAAGGGCTTCCGGCTCTTCGACAACCACAAGTACCCGTTCATCGATCCCGCGGAGGACCAGCCGGAGCTCACGCGGCTCGTCGAGGTCGGGCCGGATGAGGCGTTCATCCTGCACCCCGGCGAGTTCGTGCTCGGCGCGACCTACGAGCGCGTGACGCTCCCCGACGACGTCGCCGCGCGCCTCGAGGGCAAGTCGTCGCTGGGGCGACTGGGGCTCTTGACGCACTCGACCGCCGGCTTCATCGACCCGGGCTTCTCGGGCCACGTCACGCTCGAGCTCTCGAACGTGTCGACGCTGCCCATCAAGCTGTGGCCGGGCATGAAGATCGGCCAGGTCTGCTACTTCCAGCTCTCGTCGCCGTCGGAGCACCCGTACGGGCAGGGCCCGAACCTCAACCGCTACCAGGGGCAGCGCGGACCGACGGCGTCCCGCTCGTTCCAGAGCTTCCACCGCACCCGGATCGACTGAGGCTCGGGCGATGGCCGGGCCGCTGCGCGTCGAGCACGACGTCGAGGTCGCGCGGTGGGTGCAGGAGGCGCTGCGCGAGGACTTCTCGGTCAGCGCGGTCGTGCCGCCGATCTTCGACGCGTACGCGCGCATCCTGCACCCGGCGACGCTCGACGTGACGACCGGCGAGACGGATGCGTGGGGCAACCAGCGCTTCGAGTCGCGCGAGATCACCTGGGCGGAGGCCGCCGAGCTGATCGGCGACAGGGCGGGCCGCAGCCAGCCGTACACCGCGTGGCTCGCTCGCTTCGGCGAGCAGCAGTTCGAGATGCCCGATGGTGGCTGGCTGAACGAGCCGCACCAGGGCGACGTCCCCTTGCCGCTGCTGACCGAGGTCGCAGCGCTGCTGCTCGATGAGCACGGCGACGCCGACGTGCTCGCGGCGGTCTGGGAGGGGAGCGGGCTCGACACGACGAGCACCGGCGTGTTCGCCTGGTCCCCTGATGACGGCATGACCGCGGCGCAGCGCAAGCTGCGGCTCGCCGAGCTGCAGTCGGCGGCATACGCGGCGCAGCTCGCGTCGGTCGATCCCGACGTGCGGCTCGCGATGGAGCGTCAGGAAGTGCTCGGGCTGCCGCGTGAACATGGAGGCCGCGGGCACGTGCTGCTGCACGGGCGGCTGTCGGCGTTCACGGATCCCGCATGGGAGCGCGCCGCCGGCCTCGGTTGGCGCGAGGACTGGCCGCACCCCGGGCGGACGCCCAACCTGCTGTGGCCGACCGAGCCCCACGCGTCTCCCGCGTGGATGGTCGCGACCGACCTGGACCTCGACACGACGCTCATCGGGGGCAGTGCGCGGCTGATCGGCCGGGTGCTCGCGCATCCGTCGTTCGAGGCGGAGCGGGTGCTGCCGACCGACCCGCTCGTCTGACGCACCAGGGCGCCCTCGCCGAAGCGAGGGCGCCCTGGTGCTCGGTCAGGATCAGCGCTGGTGGCGCAGATCCATCCCGATGCGCCGCAGCGTGCGCATGGTGGTGACGTAGTCGGCGTGGCTGACCGTGGTCGCGATGCGGTGCTGCAGCTGCTCCGGCGTGAGGCCGGAGTGGCGGATGCGCCGCGCGGACTTCACGATGCTGCGTGCGAGCGTCGGCCGTCCTCGACCGCCGTGGCCGAAGCCGTGGCGGTGCGGGGCGAAGCCGTGCTCCCGGTGGCCGAAGCCGTGCTCCCGCGGGCCGAAGCCCGGAGCGGAGCCGTGCGGCTGCTCACCGCGGCCGTGGGGCTGCTCGCCCGGGCCCCAGCCGTGCCCTCGCGGGTGGTCGGCACGCTCGCGGTGGTCGCCGTGCTCGCGACCGAAGCCGTGCCGGTCGCGGTGGTCGCCGTGCAGGCGGCCGAAGCCGTGCCGCTCGTGGTGGCCGCAGCCGTGTCCGGCGGGGTGCCGGTGTGCGTCAGGGTCGTGGTGCGGGTGCTCGGCGTGCTCGTGCTCGGCGTGCTCGTGCTCGTCAGCGTGGTGCTGCTCGGCGGCGGGCTCGTCCGGGAGCGGAGCAGCGTCGTGCTGCTCCGGAGCGTCGTGCTGCTCGGCAGCGTCGTGCTGCGGGGCGGTGCGGTCGAGCCCGTCGGTGGGCTGACCGTCGTGGGTGACGTGGTCGTCGGATCGCATGGCGATCTCCTCTCGATGGGGGGCGGCCGTCGGGCCGCTGCTGCGTGCCGTCCGGGTGGCGGTGCAACTGCATGTCATTGTGCATGTACATGTAGAGTGACATACATGTCGGACGGACGTCAAGGCCCCATCCCAGATCCCAGCCCCGAGACCCAGCAGATCGCCGATGCGCTCGACCGCATCGGCATGCGCCGACCGCCGCGGCCGGGACGCGGCGGACCGCCGTTCGGCCCCGGCGGGCACCCGTTCGGGCACGGCGGGCCGCATGGCTTCGGACCGCGCGGCCACGGCGCGCCGCCCCACGGCGACGGCCGTCCGGACGCGCAGCACGGCGACGGCGCGGGCCGTGGGGGACCGTTCGGCGCGCGAGGCATGCGCGGCGCGATGGGCGCTCGGCGGATGCTGCACGCCGTCGTGCGCGCTGAGGAGCCGGCGTCGATCACCGACCTCGGGCACGCCATCGGCGTCGATCAGCCGCGCGCATCCCGGCTCATCCAGTCACTCGCCGACGCGGGCCTGGTGCGACGCATCCCCGATCCTCGCGACGGCCGACGCGTCGTGATCGAGGCGACGAAGGCGGGCCGCGCGCACATCGCTGCGCACGCGGAGGAGCGGGCCGCGGAGGTCGCGATCGCGGCCGAGGCGCTCACGCCCGCCGAGCGATCCGAGCTCGCGCGCCTGCTCGCGCGGCTGGCCGACGCCTGGCCGTCGCGGTAGGCGCCCGGTCAGCCGCCCGCGAGCGTCGTGAGCGTGGCGGTCGCGGGATCCCAGTGCCGGATGGCGACGGCGGAGGCGTCGATGGGGTCACCCAGGAGCGCGAGCGCGGTGGGGATGTCGACGAGGCGCAGCCGCCGGGCGAGCGTCACGTGCGGCAGCCAGCGTCCCGGGAGGAAGTGCGCGTCGTCGGCCGGCCCAGCCGCCGCACGGACCGTCGCCTGCAGTGCGAGGAGGGCCGGGCTCGGCAGCACGGCCCGAGCGAGCACGCGGCGGTCACTCGACCCGAGCAGCATCGGCGGGCCGAGCACGAGGGGGACGGGCAGCTCGACGTGCTCGAGCGGCAGCGCCGGCAGCCCGACCCGAGCGAGCAGGGTCACGTGCGGCCGGTTGCTCGCGGCGTCGTGCCGCGCGAGGCTCGACAGCCCAGCATCGGCGAGCGCGCCCCACTCCGCCCGCACCTGCGCCTCCGCGCCCTCGTCGAGCAGCAGCTCGACGCTCGACATCCGGGTCTCCATGCCCTCACCCTGCCCGACGCAGCCCGCCCGAGCCTGCTTCCCGCCCCGATTTGCGGGTGCACGATGCCACGACCCGCAGATCGGTACCGGAGATCAGCCGGGGACACCTCGTCGCGCCAAGGCCGCACGGATGCGCGCGACGAGTCCCGCCCCGCCGTTCCGCAGGTCGGCCTTCGTCACGCGGATGACAATCCACCCGAACGACTCGAGCAGCTCCTGACGACGGATGTCCTTCGCCCACTGCGCCGGATCGGTCAGGTGGTGCTCGCCCTCGTACTCGATCGCGATCTTCCACTCCGGGTAGGCGAGGTCGATCACGGCGCGCAGCTCCCCGTCGATCCACACCTCGAGCTGCACGACCGGCTCGGGCAGCCCGGCCGCGACGATCGCGAGCCGCGAGCGCGTCTCCTGGGGCGACTCGGCACCGGCGCGTGCTGCGGCCGCCGCAGCCAGGAATGCCGTGGCGCCGTGCATGCCGCGGCAGCGCGCACCGAACTCGAGCAGGGTCTCGAGGTCCGTGAACGGCCGCCGGGGCATGCGCAGATCCGGGTAGTGCGTCGACGGCGTGACGAGCGCTTCGATGAGCACCACGAGGTCCTCGTGACTCGTCTCCCTCGCCATCGACATGACGGTCGAGGCAGGGCCCAGGAGCGGCAGCCCGTCGAGCGTGCCTGAGGAGAGCCGGGTCGCGTCGAACTCGCGTGCGCGCACGCCGCGGGCTCGCGTCCGCGTCGTTCCGGCCGGGACACCGATGACCAGCGCTTCAGCACGGGTCCACCGAGCGGCGACGGGCAGCTCCCAGAGCCGAGCCGACGTCATGCCGGCGAACACGTGGCCAGGTCGCAGGTGCTGAGCGAACGCGGCGGCATGCTCGGCGACATCCGCCGGCTCTCCCCGCGTGCGCACGCCGGTGAAGGGCGTCGTCAGGTCGCGGCTGCGGAGCCTGCTCGGAGAGACGCCTCGGGCGAGCGCCGTCGCGACGGAGAACGGGCCGTCGGTGAACGGCTCGGGCAGCTCTGCTCGCCGGTTCATGGGTGCATGGTGCACCGCGATCGAGCGCGTGCGGGTTGCATCCACGCCTGCCTGTGGACGGGAGCGTCCCCGCCCGGACGTCTCCGGTACCGATCTGCGGGTGAATCCGCTGCGCACCCGCAGATCGGTACCGGAAACGCGCTAGTCGGCGCGCGTCGCCGCGGCGCTCGGCTCGCCCTCGATCACCGTCGGCTTCGGGTGCACCGGCAGCACCAGCAGCAGGCCCGCGACCAGCACGAGCACGATGCCGAGGATGCCGAAGCGCACGTCGCCCGCGACCGTCACGAAGATGCCGAAGAGGGTCGGCGCGAGGAACGAGACGGCGCGCCCGGTGGTGGCGTAGAGGCCGAACATCTCGCCCTCTCGGCCCGCCGGCGTGATCCGCGCCATGAACGAGCGCGAGGCCGACTGCACCGGGCCGACGAAGGTCGACAGCGCGAGGCCGAAGACCCAGAACATGCCCTTGCCCTCGACGAAGAGCACCGCGAGGCCCGACAGCGACAGCACGATGAGCGAGATGACGATGACGACCTTCGGGCCGAAGCGGTCGTCCGCCCATCCGCCGACGAACGTGCCGGCGCCTGCCGTCACGTTCGCGGCGATCGCGAAGAGGATGACCTCGGTCGACGAGAAGCCGAACACCGACGAGGCGATGATCGCGCCGAAGGTGAAGACGCCCGAGAGCCCATCGCGGAAGATGGCGGACGCCACGAGGAAGAGCAGCGTCTTCGGCGCGGTGCGGCGGATGCGCCCGATCGTGCGGAAGAGGATGCGGTACGACTCGAGCATCCCCACGCGCTTGGGCGCGGCGCCGGTCGGCGGCACCTCCGGCACCTTGAGCAGCAGCGGCAGCGCGAAGACCAGGAACCAGATCGCGCTCGCGAGCACCGCGAGTCGCACGTCGAGCGCCCCGCCCTCGCGGCCGTTCGGGATCTGCAGTACGCCGCCGGCGTCCGGGTCGGCGAGCGGGAAGATGAAGAGCACGAGCAGCAGTCCGAGCAGCACGATGCCGCCGACGTAGCCCATGCCCCAGCCGTAGCCCGAGGTGCGGCCGAGCGCCTCCTTGGTCGACACCTGGTGGAGCATCGCGTTGTAGTTGACCGACGCGAACTCGAAGAACAGGTTGCCGGCGGCGAGCAGCGCAGCACCGAGCCAGATGTACTCGGGCACCGGCGCGACGAAGCACATGCCGATCATCGCGACGATCGTCACGCCGGTGTTCACCGCGACCCACAGCTTGCGGCGACCGCCGCCATCCGACCGCTGGCCGATGACCGGCGCGAGCGCCGCGACGAGCACGCCGGCGATCGCGATCGCCCACGCCACGATCGAGGCGTTCTCGGCGAGCGCGCGCGTCAGCTCGGGTGAGCCGCCCTCACCCGCCGCGTCCACGATCGCCGGGTCGACGAAGAGGTCGGATGCGATGTACCGGCTGAAGACGAAGGTGGTGATGACCGCGTTGAACGACGCGGAGCCCCAGTCCCAGAGCGCCCACGCCGTCGCGCGCCGGCTCAGCTCGCGGCGGGCGATCGGCGCGACGCCGATCTGCGACGGCTGCACCAGGTCGTCGGGTGCGGGCTTGGCGGTGACGGATGCCGCGCGCGGCTCCTGAGGGGCGCTCATGCCCCTGAGCGTAGGGCCGGAAGGCGAACGAGCGGGGCGAGGCGGGTGTCGTGGCGGTGTCGCGTGTCGGCGGTCATCACCCCGCGAGCGGACGTCCCTCTTTCACGGCGGATGCACAGCCCAGAAAGTTGACACAGGTCGACTCAAGGTGGAAAAGTTGAGCCATCGCGACTCAAGTCGGCGTCCAGCCGGGCGCAGGTCGCGGCTGCGGTTCCGGGGGACGAGCCCACCGCCAGGCAGCGCATCCGATGCGCTGCGGGGGATGTCGGTGCGCTCCTCCGCCGGAACCAGGCAGAGCAGGCAACCAGCAGGCAGACCGCAGCACAGCTGCGAACAGGAGGCACCACCATGGCACGAGCAGTCGGCATCGACCTCGGCACCACCAACTCCGTCGTCGCATTCCTCGACAACGGCGAGCCCACCGTCATCGCGAACGCCGAGGGCTTCCGCACGACCCCGTCGGTCGTCGCCTTCGTGAAGGAGGGCGAGACGCTCGTCGGCGAGCCCGCCAAGCGCCAGGCCGTCACGAACGTCGACCGCACCATCTCGTCGGTCAAGCGCCACATGGGCACCGGCTGGAAGCAGGACATCGACGGCAAGTCGTTCACGCCGCAGGAGATCTCGGCGCGCATCCTCGGCAAGCTCAAGCGCGACGCCGAGACCTACCTCGGCGAGCCGGTCACGGATGCGGTCATCACCGTGCCCGCGTACTTCAACGACGCCGAGCGCCAGGCCACGAAGGAGGCCGGCGAGATCTCCGGCCTCAACGTGCTGCGCATCATCAACGAGCCCACCGCGGCCGCGCTCGCCTACGGCCTCGACAAGGGCAAGGAGGACGAGCTCATCCTCGTCTTCGACCTCGGTGGCGGCACGTTCGACGTCTCGCTGCTCGAGGTGGGCAAGGACGACGACTTCTCGACCATCCAGGTGCGCTCGACCGCCGGTGACAACCGCCTTGGTGGCGACGACTGGGACGACCGCATCGTCGAGTGGCTGAAGAAGCGCTTCCAGGAGCAGACCGGCGTCGACGTCTCGAAGGACAAGATCGCCATGCGCCGCCTGAAGGAGGCCGCCGAGCAGGCGAAGAAGGAGCTCTCGTCGTCGTCGACCACGAGCATCCAGCTGCCCTACTTCTCGCTCACCGAGAACGGCCCCGCCAACCTCGAGGAGACGCTCACCCGCGCCCAGTTCGAGAACATGACGAAGGACCTGCTCGAGCGCACCCGCAAGCCGTTCGAGGACGTCATCCGCGAGGCCGGCATCACCGTCTCCGAGATCGCCCACGTCGTGCTCGTCGGCGGCTCGACCCGCATGCCCGCCGTCTCCGACCTGGTCAAGCAGCTCACCGGCGGCAAGGAGCCCAACAAGAGCGTCAACCCGGATGAGGTCGTCGCCGTCGGCGCCGCGCTCCAGGCCGGCGTCCTGAAGGGCGAGCGCAAGGACGTCCTGCTCATCGACGTCACCCCGCTGTCCCTCGGCATCGAGACCAAGGGCGGCATGATGACGAAGCTCATCGAGCGCAACACCGCCATCCCGACGAAGCGCTCCGAGACCTTCACGACCGCCGAGGACAACCAGCCCTCGGTCGCGATCCAGGTCTTCCAGGGCGAGCGCGACTTCACCCGCGACAACAAGCCGCTCGGCACGTTCGAGCTCACCGGCATCGCGCCGGCGCCCCGCGGCATCCCGCAGGTCGAGGTCACGTTCGACATCGACGCGAACGGCATCGTGCACGTGTCCGCGAAGGACAAGGGCACCGGCAAGGAGCAGTCGATGACGATCACCGGCGGCTCGAGCCTCTCGAAGGAGGACATCGAGCGGATGGTCAAGGACGCCGAGGAGAACGCGGCAGCCGACCACGCCCGCCGCGAGGCCGCCGAGCTGCGCAACACCGGTGAGACGCTCGTCTACTCGGTCGAGAAGGTGCTGACCGACAACGCCGAGCAGCTGCCCGACGACGTCAAGACCGAGGTGCAGGCCGACGTGGACGCGGTGAAGTCGGCCCTCGCGGGCGACGATGACGAGGCCGTGAAGACGGCGGTCGAGACGCTGCAGCAGTCGCAGTCGAAGCTGGGCGAGGCGATCTACCAGCAGGCGCAGGCGCAGCAGGGTGCCGAGGGCACCGACGGTGCGCCCGAGGACGGCGCCGCTCCGCAGGGCGAGCAGTCCGCTGAGGACGACGTCGTCGACGCCGAGGTCGTGGACGACGAGGACGAGAAGAAGCAGCCGTGAGCGAGCGCGAGGAGTCGAACATGCCCGACGAGTCGAACGAGCCCGCCCAGCAGGACGGGAGCGGCAGCCAGGACGCGACCGGCACCCCGCAGCCCGCAGGCGCCGAGCCCGAGCAGACCGAGGAGGCCGCGCCCAGCGCGGCCGCCTCGGCGCCCGGCCCGGACGACCTGAGCGACGAGGACCGCGCCCTGCTCGAGGGCGAGGCCGCGGCGATCGAGGCCGAGCGCGCCGCGTTCGAGGCGAAGTCGGCCGCGCAGCTCGACGAGCTGCAGCGGCTGCGCGCCGAGTACGTCAACTACCGCAACCGCACCGAGCGGGAGCGCGCGGGCGACCGCGACGCGACCACGGCATCCGTCATCAAGGCGATGCTGCCGGCGCTCGACGGGCTCGACCTGGCCGAGAAGCACGGCGACCTCGCTGAGGGGCCGCTGGCGCTCGTGGCGCAGAAGCTGCGCGCCTCGTTCGACCAGCTCGGCGTCGTGCGGCTCGGTGAGGTCGGCGAGGCGTTCGACATCGACAAGCACGAGGCGGTGGTGCAGCTGCCGAACCCGGAGGTGACCGAGATGGTCGTCGCCGACGTCGTGCAGTCGGGCTACCGCGTCGGCGAGCGCACGCTGCGAGCCGCCAAGGTCGCGGTGTTCGTGCCGGCCGAGTGAGCTGAGGTCCGGCATGGCGAGCAACGACTGGTTCGACAAGGACTTCTACGCCACGCTCGGCGTGCAGAAGGACGTCACGCCTGCAGACCTCAAGAAGCAGTACCGCAAGCTCGCGCGCCAGTTCCACCCGGACTCCAACCCGGGCGATGCGAAGGCGGAGGCCCGGTTCAAGGAGATCTCCGAGGCGCACGCAGTGCTGTCGGATGCGAAGCAGCGGCAGGAGTACGACGCGATCCGCGCGATGGCCGGTGGCCGTCCGCGGTTCGCGCCGGGCGGCTCCGGTGGCTTCGAGGACGTCTTCGGCGGCTTCGGCGGCGGCCCGCGGGTGCAGTACTCGCAGGGCGATTTCGATGACCTGCTCGGTGGGATGTTCGGCGGCAGCAGCCCGTTCGGCTCGCGCCGTCCGGCCAAGGGCCGCGACGTCACCGCGCGGGCGGCGCTCGACTTCACGTCGGCGGTGCAGGGCGACACCCTCAAGCTGACCGTCGGCGGCAGGACGATGACCGTCAAGGTGCCCGCGGGCGTCCACGACGGCCAGAAGATCAAGCTGGCCGGCAAGGGCGATCCGTCGCCGACCGGCGGCGACCCGGGCGACCTCATCCTCACCGTGCAGGTGCGACCGCACCCCGTCTTCACGATGGACGGGCTCAACCTGCGCGTCGACGTGCCGGTCACCTTCGCGGAGGCGACCCTCGGCGCGACGATCGAGGTGCCCACGCTCGGCGGCAGCCCGGTGCGGCTCAAGGTCGCGCCCGGCACGCCGTCCGGTCGCGTGCTGCGCGTGAAGGGCCGCGGCGTCGCGGGCAAGAAGGGCACGGGCGACCTGCTCGCGACCATCCAGGTCGCGGTGCCGAGCCACCTGACGAAGGACCAGGTCGAGCACCTCGAGCGCTTCGTCGAGGCGGGCCCGACCGAGTCGCCGCGCGCCGAGCTGCTCGCGAAGGCGAAGGCAGCCTGATGGCGAGCGCGCCGGCCGGCTTCGACGAGACGTCGCCGATCTTCTCGATCGCGGCGGCCGCCGAGCTGGCCGGCCTGCACGCGCAGACGCTGCGCCAGTACGACCGGCTCGGGCTCGTGCAGCCGAGCCGCACCGCGGGCAACACCCGCCGCTACTCGATGCGCGACGTCGGGCGACTCCGGCAGGTGCAGCTGCTCTCCGGCGAGGGCGTCTCGCTCGAGGGCATCCGCCGCATCCTCGAGATGAGCGACGAGAACCGCGACCTGCGGCAGCGCGTGCGCGAGCTCGAGTCGGCGCTCGCGGATGCGGTGATGCAGCAGCAGGGACGCCGCGTCTTCGCGGCCGGCACCGCGGGCATCACGACGATCCGGGCAGGCGCCCGGCCGACGCGACCGGGCTCGGTCGTGCTCTGGCGGCCCTCCGCGCGCTGACCACCGCGCAGCGCCGGATTTCTAGTAGCGCCGGCTTCCTGGCAGCGCCGGATGCCGCGCAGGGCCGGATGCGATGATGTCCGCGTGGACCAGGAGCCTCGCGCGAGCGTCGACCCCGCGGCGCCCCCGCCGCCGGGCACCGACACGCCCGTGCCCTCGGACGCCACCGAGCGCGCCGCTGCCGCCGGCCGCATGCGCCAGCGCGAGGCGCCGGCAGCGCCCGCGGCCGACCGGCTCGTGCCGGCCAAGGCGATCGAGACCCGAGCGGAGGAGCGCGCGCGACTGCGGCGCGAGCGGCTCCTGCTGCAGCCGCCCGTGGGCGCGCAGGGCGTCGTGAACCCCGCCGCGGGCTTCGCCCCCTCCGGCGCGATGCTGCCGCCCGGGCTCATGCCGGCGGTCGCCGACTCGATGCCGCAGCGGCTCGCCCCGCAGCAGCAGGCCTACGGCCACCCGCATGGCGCGGCTCCGTACGGAGCGAATCCCTACCCCGCGCCTGCGTACGCCGCCGGTCCCTACGGTGCTGGCCCCTACGCCGCAGCTCCCTACGCCCCGGTCGCCCATGCCCCTGGCCCGTACGCACCGGCCGGGTACGGCCCGTACCCGCAGCTCGTGCTGGTGCCGCCGCGCATCCGCTGGACGAAGCGGCAGCGGAGCGCAGCGCTCCTGAGCTCGTGGGTCGGGCAGACGCTCATGGCGCTCGCGACGCACCTCCTCACCGCGTTCTTTCTGATCGTCGGGTTCGCGTTCCTCCTGCACGCCTCCGGCGACGAGGTCTCCGACTTCGAGGCCGACTCGTTCACGACGGTCGTCTCGCTCTGGTCGACGCCGGAGCGCGTGGGTGCGACGGTCGTCATCGGGCTGCTCGTCGGCGGCGGGCTCCTCGCACTCGGCTGGCTGGCGCAGGCGCTCTGGTCGAAGTCGGCGGGGCTCGCGAAGCCGCACCGCTCGACCTGGCTCGCCTGGCTGTGCACGACGGCGACGACCGGCTTCATCGGCGTGATGGTGTGGCCGATGGCGCTCATGGGCGGGCTGTTCTTCATCCTCGGCGCGAGCTCCGCCTCGCTCACGATCGGCACGATGTGGACGACCCTGTTCGCGCTGCTCGGCATCGCGATCGTGCTGACGGGCGGCGTCGGACTGCTGTACGGCTGGCTCTTCCTGTCGACCGCCCGGCCGCGGGTCGACTTCGCCGTGCTCGCCGAGGCGGAGGAGGCCGCGGCGCGCGCTCGCGACGAGGCCGAGCTGGCGCGCGTCGAGCTGCGCGGCGAGCCGAGCACGCGGTGAGCCGCGTGCGGGCGACCGCGCCCGACCCGCTCGACGCCGGGCAGCGCGCGGCGGTCCGGGCCGCCGGCAGCATCGGCCTGGCGCTCGTCGCGGCGGGCGCGAGCCTCGTGTGGGGGCTGCTCGTCGCGGCGATCGTGCTGCTGCTCGTGCGCTCGGTCGTCGTCGACCTCTTCGACGACGTCGCGTGGGGGCGCTCGGTGGTCGCGTGGGTCGAGCAGCTCGACGGCACGCCGCTCGCGCCCGTCGTGCTCGGGCTCGTGCTGCTCGCGGTCGGGGCGATGGCGCTCGGGTGCTGGCTCAGCACGCGGCGGATGCACCGGGCCGGCGTGCCCGCGGCCGCGGCCGTCACCTTCCGCGGCGCCGCGCTCGGCACGGGCCTGCAGGCGGTGCTCTCGACGCTCTCGAGCTGGCTGCTCGGCCTGCTCGTGCTGCTGACCGGGGTGGTGGGCTTCTGGATCGTCGCCGCCATCTACGTCGTCGGCTCGATCGTCGTCTCGACGCTCATCGGATGGCTCGCCGGGCCTCGCACGTGGCTCGCGATCGCCCGACGTGAGGCGCGGCGCGCGGCCGGCCCGGAGCATCCGGCTGTCGGGGGCGTCACGAGCGGATAGTGCGGTCGTGGCGTCGCTGGGCGCCGGATCCGCCGGGGGTCCCGGTCACCCCCGCTCACGCAGCGGCGCCCCCGCCGCGAGGACGGGGGCACCGCTGCGTGAGGTCAGGCGCCGGTGCTCGCCGACTCCGACGACGGGGTCGCGTCAGCGGTCTCGCCCGAGCCGCCGGTGCTCAGCTCCGACCGGCGGTCGCGCTGCTCGACCGAGATCTTGCGCGGCTTCGCGCGCTCGGCGACCGGGATCGTCAGCATGAGCACGCCGTGCTCGTACGTCGCCTCGATGCGCTCGAGGTCGACGTCGTTGCCGAGGCCCAGCTGGCGCATGTAGCGACCGGCCGGCCGCTCCTGCGCGAGCCACTGCGCGCCATCCGCCGCGCCGATCGTGCGCTCGGCCTGGATCGTCAGCGTGTTCGCGTCCACGTCGAGGTCGATCGAGCCGGGGTCGACGCCCGGCAGGTCGACGTTCACGATGTAGTGATCACCCGCGCGGTAGAGGTCCATCGGCATCCAGCTCGACGAGCGCTCGGTGCCTCCGCTCGTCAGCAGGCGGGCGGCCATCCGGTCCATCTCGCGGAACGGGTCGAAGGTCAGTGCCATTGACAACCACCTCCTCAACGTCGGGCCGTCGCCCCCATGCGACGGTCCCCGGTGTCTGTGGCAGCCCCTCGGGGCATGCCCCGCGGAGCGACGCCAGATTAGCACTCTCGGTAGGAGAGTGCCAGCCGTTCTCAGCGACCTCTCGGCGGCATCTGACCCCTTGCGAAGGGTCCGGGCGCCCCGCATGCTCGATGGGATCGCGGACGGCGCCGATGCCGTCGCGACCGACGCCGAGGGAGCGCAGATGCGACTGATCGCGCACGAGTTCATGACGCTGGACGGCGTGATGCAGGGTCCGGGCGGCGCGGAGGAGGACACCTCCGGCGGCTTCCGCTACGGCGGATGGGTGGCCCCGGCGTTCGACGAGACCGTCGGCGAGGTCGTCACCGGGTGGTTCGCGACGACCGACGCGCTGCTCTTCGGCCGCGTCACCTACGGGATGATGGCTGACTACTGGCCGCAGGTCACCGACCCCGACGACCCCGTCGCGCAGCGCCTCAACACCGCGCCGAAGCACGTCGTCTCGACGACGCTCCGGCCCGAGGACGCGACGTGGGGCGGCACGGAGTCGGTCATCGGCGACGACGTCGTCGAGCGCATCCGCGCGCTCAAGGAGGGCGGGGACGGCGAGCTGCAGGTGCACGGCTCGTGGCAGCTGCTGCAGACGCTCATCGCCGAGGGCCTCCTCGACGAGCTGCGGCTCATCGTCTTCCCGACCATCGTCGGCCCCGGCAAGCGGCTCTTCGACGACGTGGCGCAGCCGTCGGGCTTCGACGTCACGGATGTGCGCATCGCCGACAGCGGCGCGGTGGCGATGACGCTCACCCCGGCGCCGTTCCGCACCGCGACCTACGCCATCGTCGACGGCAAGGAGGTCCAGGTCGAGGGCTGAGGGGTCAGGCGCGCCCGGCGCTCCGCGCGAGCATCCGCCTCGCCGCGCGGACCCGAACGGGACGGCACCCCGCGTCGGTCAGGCGGGCGACGATCACCGGCTCGCGGCGCGCGAGCAGCATGCCGCGGCGCACGAGGAACGCGGGGCTCTTGCGGCGCTCGCGGAGGTCGCGGGCGAAGCGCAGCCCCATCGTCACCCAGCGGGAGCGATGCACGCAGAGCGCGTCGGCGAGGATGCCGCGGCGGCGCGCCTCGGCCACGACCTCGCCGACGAAGACGCCCTCGGCGACGAACAGCGAGGCGCCGTCGAGCGTGACGTCGCGGCTGCCGACGGTCGCGCTGCGCGAGATGTCGTAGACCGGGGCGCTCGTGCGACCGGTGCGCGCGAGCTGCTCGAGGGCGTCCGCCGCCCGATCGAGGTGCCACGAGCCGGGGTGGTCCCAGTCGACCTCGCCGGTCTCGAGCCGCGGCAGCGCGGGGTCGTCGCCCTCGCGGTAGAAGTCGTCGAGCCGCAGCACCGGCAGCCCGGAGCGCTCGGCGATGCGCGACTTGCCCGAGCCGGACGCCCCGCCGATGAGCACGACGCGCGCGAGGGGCTCGGCGACGGCAGGCATGGGCTCCATCATCCCAGATCCGCCGACTCGCCCGCGTCGACCGGCGTCGTTCAGCGCCGCGTCAGTCGCCAGGCGGCATGCTCGACGCATGCGGGTGCTCCTGGTCGACGACGAGGTGCGGCTCGCCGACGGCATCCAGCGAGGGCTCCGGGCCGAGGGCATGACGGTCGACGTCGCCCACGACGGCGTCGACGGCCTCTGGCGCGTGCGGGAGTTCGCCTACGACGTCGTGCTGCTCGACGTGATGATGCCCGGGATGAGCGGCTACCGCGTCTGCCAGACGATGCGCGCGGAGGGCAACTGGACGCCCGTGCTCTTCCTCACCGCGAAGGACGGCGAGTGGGACGAGGTCGAGGGGCTCGACACGGGCGGCGACGACTGGCTCACCAAGCCGTTCTCGTTCCCGGTGCTCGTGGCCCGGATCCGCGCGCTCGTGCGGCGCGGCGCGCGCGAGCGGCCCGTGGTGCTCGAGGCGGGCGACCTGCGGCTCGACCCGGCCGCGCGCACCGTCCACCGCGGCGACACCGAGGTCGAGCTGACCGCGCGGGAGCTCGCGGTGCTCGAGCTGCTCATGCGCCGTCGGGGCGAGGCCGTGACGAAGGCAGAGCTGCTCGACGACGTGTGGTCGGAGGACTTCGAGGGCGACCCCAACATCGTCGAGGTCTACGTCGGCAGGATCCGGCGCAAGGTCGATCGGCCGTTCGGCCGGGACGCCATCCAGACGGTGCGCGGCGCCGGCTACCGGCTGGCGGCTGACGGTGGCTGACGCGGCCCGCGCCGCGCCGCGCGGCGCGTCCATCCGCCTCCGGATCACCGCCGCCGCGCTCGCGGTCGTCGCGGTCGCGCTCGGGCTCGGCGCGGTCGGCATCGTGTGGTCGCTCGACCGGCTGCTCACCGCCTCCGTCGCAGAGCAGCTCGGCGACGAGCTCGCGGCCCTCGCCGACGGCGTCGACGCCGGCACGATCCAGACCGCGGCGCTCGTGCAGCGCGACGACGACGTGCTCGTCGCGCTGCGCTCCGCCACCGGCGTGGTCGTGAACGCCGACCGGGCGACCGCGGTGCCCGTGCCCACCGGCGCGGAGCCGCTCGAGGCGACCGTCGAGGGCGAGCGGTACGTCGTCGTCGCCCAGGAGGTCACGGCCGGCACGATCGTCGTCGCGCGCTCGGCGGCCGACATCGACGACGCCGTGCGGCTCGCGACCTCGCTGCTCATGATCGCCGTGCCGCTCGCGATCGTGCTCGTCGGCACGGTCGTCTGGATCGTCGTGGGCCGCGCACTCGCACCGGTCGATCGGATGCGCGCGCAGGTCGACGCGATCGACGCGACCGCGCTCGACCGCCGCGTGCCGACGAGCGGTCGCGACGACGAGGTCGACCGCCTCGGGGCGACCATGAACCGGATGCTCGCGCGCGTCGAGGAGGGCGCGCGGGCGCGCCGCAGGTTCGTCGCCGACGCCTCGCACGAGCTGCGCTCGCCGCTCGCGTCGATGCGGCAGTTCGCCGAGCTTTCGCGCGCGCATCCCGACTCGACCGCGCCCGGCGAGCTCGCCGACGTCGTGCTGGAGGAGGGCGAGCGGATGCACGCCATCGTCGAGGGGCTGCTGCTGCTCGCCCGGCTCGACGAGCACGAGGCTGGCCAGCGACGGCCCGTCGACCTCGACGACCTCGCGCTCGCGGAGGTGGAGCGGGTGCGCGCCCTCGGGCGCACGGCCGACGGGTCGGCCGTGCGCGTGGCGCCGGTCGTGGGCGACGCCCGGCTGCTCGCCCGGGCGCTCCGCAACCTCGTCGACAACGCCCTGCGCCATGCGCGGGACGCCGTCGCGCTCGGCTCGGTCGTGCGCGACGGGCGCGCGATGGTGTGGGTCGACGACGACGGGGCCGGCGTGCCCGAGTCGGAGCGCGAGCGCGTGTTCGAGCGCTTCGTGCGGCTCGACGAGGGGCGCGCGCGCGACGACGGCGGCTCCGGGCTCGGCCTCGCGATCGTGCGCGAGGTCGCCAGGGCGCACGGCGGCGACGCCTGGATCACCGCCTCGCCCACGGGCGGTGCGCGCTTCGTGCTCGAGCTCCCGGTCGCGACCGATCGATCCTGAAGCGGCGTTCAGCATCGTTCAGACGCGCGTCAGCGGTGGTCGAGGAAGGTGAGGCCCATGAACGAGACTCCCCGCGACCCCCAGCAGCCCCTCGGCCAGGACGGCGACGCCCAGCACCCCGACGCCCTTGCCGCGAACGACCCGGCCCCCCGCGACCCCGCGACCGGCGACGCCGCCCTGCGCGACGCCGACGCCACCACTCGCATCCACGAGGCCGCTCCGGCCGGCGCCCCCAAGCGGGGTCGCGGCATCCTGAAGCCCGTGCTCATCGGCTCGGCGGCCGCCCTCACCGTGCTCGCCGTCGCCGGCGTCGGCATGACGATCGCCGATGCGGTCGACGACGGCGATGACCCGTCGCCCTCCGCCACCTCGGCGCCGCTCGCATCGGCCCCGGCGCCGAGCGCGTCGAGCGACCCGTCCTCGACCGACGCCCCGAGCGCGACCGACGACCCGGGCGCGACGGACGGCCCCAGCCCGTCCGCCGAGCCCGGCGACGACCGAGGCGGCGACGACGACGCGCCCGACGGCGGTGCGGCATCGGCCGAGGCATCCGACCTCGTCGCCGCCATCGACACGGCGATCGCCGCCGCCGGTGGCGGCTCGGCGACGAGCATCGAGGTCGAGCAGGGCGCCTGGAAGGTCGACGTGCGGCTCGACGACGGCAGCGAGCTCGACGTGCGCGTGCCCGTCTCGGGTGACGCGGTCGTCCGCGAGGACGACGACGACGACCGCTCGAGCGACGTGCCGCTCGACCCCTCGCGCATCGCCGCGATCGTCGACGCCGCTGTCGCGGCCGCGGGCGGCGGCACGGTGACCTCGATCGAGACCGAGGACGACCAGGTGCGCTACGAGGTGGAGGTGGCGGTCGACGGTGACGACGTCGACGTCGAGCTCGCCGAGGACCTCGCGGTGCTCTCCGCCGAGCGCTGATCCCGCACGACGACGACCGCCGCTCGCCCCATGGCGACGCGGCGGTCGTCGGCGTGCGCCCGCGTCTTCAGGGCAGCCACGCCGTCAGGGCAGCTGCGCTGCCGGACTCGGCGCACCGGCCACGATGCTGAGGAATTCGTCGTACTCGCGGATGTAGTCGGCGTTGTCGTACTCGTGCGAGGCCAGCACGACGAGCACGGCGTCGGGGCTGTAGGCGTACTGCGTGCCCCACGTGAGCGGCTGCATGTAGAGCCCGATGTCGGGCGCGTCGAGCAGGTACTCCCGGCGCTTCGTGCCGTCGTCGGCGATCGCGTGCACCGAGCCCTTGACGCAGATGAGGAACTGGTGGCACGCGCGGTGGGCGTGCGCGCCGCGGGCGTAGCGCGTGGGCACGTCGTAGACGATGAACATGCGCTTCGGCGGGAACGGCAGCCCCGCCGCGAACTCGACGGCCGAGAGCGAGCCCCGGAGGTCGATCGCGTGCTGCAGCTCGATGAGCCCGAAGCCGCCGTCGGCGATCGCGTGGTTGATGGATCCCGGTGCCGCGTGGATCGGCCCGATCGTCTCGGTGTCGGCGTAGCCGATGATGCGGGCCGGGTTGCCCGCGACGATCGCGTACGACGGCACGTCGCGCGTGACGACGCTGCCGGCGCCGACCATCGCGTGGCTGCCGATCCGGATGCCCGGCAGGATCGTCGCGTTGCCGCCGATCGATGCGCCGTGCTCGACGACCGTCTGCGGGTAGGCGTCGGGCCGCTGCTTGCTGCGCGGGAAGCGGTCGTTCGTGAAGGTCGCGTTCGGCCCGACGAAGACGTCGTCCTCCAGCCGGATGCCGTCCCAGATCTGCACGCCGCACTTCAGCGTCACGCGGTCGCCGATGACGACGTCGTTCTCGACGAAGACGCCGTCGTTGAGGTTGCAGTCGGCGCCGATGACGGCGCCCGGCAGCACGTGCGCGAACGCCCAGATGGTCGTGCGGTCGCCGACCCGCTCGCTCTCGCAGATGCCCCGCTCGTGCACGAAGTGGTTCACGAGTCCACCTTTCCCAGTCGATGCCGCGGTCGCAGGAAGAGGAGCCGTCCCGCGAGGAAGCTGAGGGGTACGGTCACGGCCAGCAGGATCCCGCTGGTGAGCAGCAGCTCGACCAGCCCGACGGGATCCACCAGCGCGACGATGAGCCGGCCCACGAGGTAGACGGCGACGTAGACGCCGACGAACGCGCCCATCCGTCGCCAGCTCGTGCCGGTGCCGAAGACGAAGCGCGGCGTCATGGCGGTGACGAGCACGAGGCCGGCCAGGTAGCCCGCCGTGTACGCGATCCAGGGCGCGACCA
The DNA here is from genome assembly GCF_054060915.1 of Agrococcus sp. UYP33. Taxonomy (NCBI): domain Bacteria; kingdom Bacillati; phylum Actinomycetota; class Actinomycetes; order Micrococcales; family Microbacteriaceae; genus Agrococcus; species Agrococcus sp. UYP33. The sequence continues at coordinate 892,259 of NZ_JBSSDR010000001.1, read as the reverse complement.
CGAGGCCCAGCAGGATGAAGATGCCATAGCTCACGGCGACGTTGAGGCCGCCGACGAGGAGGAAGCGCACGGCCTGCCTGCCGAGCTCGCGGCTCATCGCTCGAACTCCGTCGCGCGGGCGACGATGGCGTGCGGGCGTCGCTTCGAGTTGTCGAACCCGCGTCGTACGTAGCTGCCGATCACGCCGAGCGCGATGAGGATCGCGCCGGTGCTGCCGAGGTTGACGAGCATGAGCGCGGTGAAGCCCTCGACCGGGATGCGGCCGAGCGCCCAGGAGATGAAGACCGTGAGCGCGATGACGATCGTCGTCACGGTGCCGAGGATGCCGACGAGCGTGATGACCGTGATGGGCGCGTTCGTGAACGAGAACGAGCTGTCGAGGAAGTAGCCGATCTTCCGGCGCAGCGACCAGCCGCTCTTGCCGTGTTCGCGCGCCACGCGCGCGTACGGCACCTCGACCCGCCGGTAGCCCACCCACAGGAGGAGCCCGACGAGGCTCGAGTGCGACTCCTCGAGGGCGACGAGCCGGGCGGCGACCTCGCGCGTGCAGCCGAAGATGTCGATGCCGCCCTTCGGCATCTCCGGCTGGATCAGGCGGCGGTAGAGCGACCAGTAGGTGCCGGAGAGCAGCTTCGACGAGCCCGGGTCGTCGCGCGACTGCCTGGTGCCCACCGCGACGTCCCAGTCGCCGGCCTCGAGGATGGTGAAGAACTCCTCGACGAGCGACGTCGGCTCCTGCAGGTCGGCAGCCATGACGCCGACGTAGTCGCCCTTGACGACCGCGAGCCCTGAGCGGATCGCCTCGAACGACCCGAAGTTCCTGGAGTGCTCGACGAGCTGCACCGAGAACGGGGCGTCGGTGAGCTCGGCGCGGATGACGTCGGCCGAGCGATCCGGCGATCCGTCCACCACGAGCACGACCTCGAGGTCGCGCCAGCGGGTCGAGAGGTCGCGGAGCCGCGCGAAGAGGTTCGGGATCGTCTCCTCGTTCTTGTAGACGGGGATGACGATGGAGTACCGCGGGGCCATGGCGTCACGACATCTCGTGGAGCGCGGCGACGACGCGCGCCTGCTCGTCGTCGGTGAGCCCGGCGTAGAGGGGGACGCTGATGATGTGCTCGCTCGCCCACTCCGTGGCCGGCAGCGGCGGTGCATCCGGCTCGGCGATCGGCTGGTGATGGTCGGGGATCGGGTAGTGGATGTCGTGCCCGATGCCGTGGTCGTCGAGGATCGCGGTCACGCGCGACCGGTCGTCGACGACGACGACCGCGAGGTGGCCCGCGTAGGAGGGCGTCGCGCGATTGACCATGCGGATGCGACCGGTCGCCGCCGCCTCGTAGCGGCCGTGGATCTCGCGGCGACGGGCGACGTCGGCGTCGAGCGCGGGCAGCAGGCGCCGCAGGACCGCGGCCTGCAGCTCATCGAGGCGGGAGTTCCGGCCCCCGGCCGCAGACGAGCGGTACTTCGACGACCACCCGTACTGCCGCAGCTGGCGGATGCGCGCGACGAGCTCGACGTCGTCGCTGAAGACCGCGCCGCCGTCACCGACCGCGCCGAGGTTCTTCGTCGGGTAGAAGCTCGTCGTGGCGACGGTGCCGAACGTGCCCGCGGCCCGGCCGTCGCGGCGGGCGCCCATCGCCTGCGCGCAGTCCTCGACCACGGGCACGCCGCCGGCGATCTCGACGATGCCCCCGGCGTCGGCCATCTGCCCGAACAGGTGGGTGACGACGATCGCGCTCACCGGCATCGGCGCGCTCCGGAGCGCCGCCTCCACCGTCGCCGGGGTGGCCTGCAGCGTCGCCGGGTCGACATCGGCGTACCAGGGGGTCGCGCCGATCGCCCGGGTGGCGGTCGACGTGTAGCCGCCGGCGTTGGCGACGGTGACGACCGCGGTCCCCGGCCGCGCGCCCACCGCTTGCAGCGCGAGCTGCAGGGCGTCGGTGCCGTTGCCGACGCCCGCCGCAGCCGCGATGCCGAGCGACGCGGCCAGCTCGCGCTCGAAGGCGTCGTGCTGCGGGCCGAGCACGAACCACCCAGAGGCGAGCACCTCCTCGATGGCGTCGCGCACCCCTGGTGCGGTGCTCTGCAGCCCGCGGTGGAGGTCGTTGAAGCGCACCGCGTCAGGCATCGTTCTCTCCTCGACCGTCCGCGTCGGCGAGGCGCCGGCGCGAGGACCACAGGGCCACGGGTGCGAGCGCCGCGATGAGTGCTCCTGCCCAGAACAGCAGCCAGCCCACGCCAAGCCCGGGGGTGGCGTAGGTCAGGGTGACGAGCGCCGCGCCCTCGGGCACGTCGATCGTGACGAGGCCGTCGGTCGCGGTCGGCGCCCCGGTCACGCACACGTCATCGGCGCAGACGGATGCCTGCCATCCGCGGTAGAACGGCTCGTTGAGCACGACCGCACCGGCCGAGGTCGTCTGCAGGTCGTACTCGAGCCGGTCCGGCTCGTAGGCCACCGGCGTGACCCGCACGCCTCCGCACGCCTCGTCCGCGCAGCCCTCGTCGAAGGCGGCTGCAGTGATCGCGGTGCCGGGGTGGGAGAGGAACGCGAGCAGCTGCTCCGCCCGATCGCCCTCGCTGATCGCGGCCCGCAGCGTCTCGAAGTAGGTGTTGCCCTTGAGGTTGAGGTACCCGCCGAGCGCCGCCTCGCCGGTGTAGTAGGCCACGTTCCACTCGCTGCTCTGGATGTCGTCGAGGCCGGCGTCCGCGGGCAGCGGCGTGCGTCCCGGTCGCCGGTCGCCGGCGAGCGGTTCGGCGTCGGCGACGAGCTCCGCCACGGGGCCGTCGAACCGACCGACCTCGGCGTCCACGCGGTCGGTCCGCCAGGGCTCGCGGTTCGAGTAGGCCCACAGCCCGCCGGAAGCGACGACGCCGACGATCAGCAGCGCCGCGAGGTCGCGCCGGCCGCTGCTCACGGCGAGCACGAGCGCCGCCGACGCGACGAGCACCGCGAGCGTGAGGGCGTAGTCGCGCAGGTCGATGCGCGCGAGCAGCCCGCCGACGGCGAACAGCACGACGACGGCAACGGCCACGGCCACGCGCGCCCGCTGCCAGGGGAGCGGGGTGCGGTGCCGCACGAAGCCGTCGACCGCGGAGGCCGCGAGCAGCAGCACGCCGAAGAGCATGAAGACCTTGAAGTCGCTCATGGTGAAGCGGCTGAGCGACAGCCCGGGGAGCTGCTGCAGCGCCTCGAACCACGGGAACAGCGGCAGACCCAGCAGCGCGGCAGGGATGAGGATGCCGAGCCCGAGCCGCGTGAGCGGTGACCCGGGGCGCGCGAAGAGGGCGGCGAGCAGCACCGCGGCAGGGATGAAGAACGAGCGCATCGAGATGTCGTTCGGGTAGAAGCCGTAGTCGTAGCCGAACTGCAGCGAGAGGAGCATCGACCACGACCACTCGGACGCGTCGGGCTCGCGCACGCCGGTGAGGTCGTTGCCCAGCACATAGGGCAGCAGGCGCACCATGCTGAGGAGCAGGGCGGCGACCATCGCGATCCCGAGCGGCAGCAGGAAGTCGGTGAGCCGAGCGCGGCTCTGTACCTGCTGCAGCACCACCCAGACGACGCCGATGCACGCGTAGGCGACGAGCATCCCCGGGTACACGCCGGACGCCGCCTGCCACAGCACGAGCGTCGCGACGGGGATCGACCACCAGCGCCGCCACGGCCACCGCGTCGAGGCGACCAGCAGCACCCACGGCAGCCACGCGTAGCCGCGGGCGATGTCGGGGTGCTCGGCGTTGCTGAAGGCGCCGACGGCGAAGAACCACCCGGCTGCGGCGACGAGGCCGGCGAGGAACGAGACGCCGTGGCGGCGGACGAGCAGGTACGCGCCGACGCTGCCGAACGCGACGTGGACGGCCGAGAGGAACGCGAGCGCCCACGGCGTCAGCGGCACGACGGCGGCGACGGCGCCGTACGGCAGGTACCAGGCGCTGTTCTGCAGGCTGAGCGACGCGGGATAGCCGCCTCGCACCGCCGGGATCCACGACACGGGGTCGAAGAAGCCGCCGTGCGCCCACCACCAATACGCCTCCTGCGCGTACGCGCCGAGGAAGTCCCACGGGGGCACGCGGGCCCCGCGAATCCAGCCCTCGAGCACCAGCACCTCGAGCGCGACCACGAGACCGGCGAGGGCCGCGACCCTGAACCATCGGCGCCCGGACAGCCGACGCAGGGAGGCGACGCGATCGGCCAGCGGGGTCGGGCGCACGCGCTCGTCTGCTGGGTGGATCAGGTGCATCATCGACCTCCCGGACCGTCGACAGCGGTGGGAGCGGGCCGTGGATCCCTAGGGTCGTCCGGCTCGGGGGCGAGCGGGCGCACTTGACGATCTCCTGACCCAGTCCTGAGTCATCGGAGAGGCGCCTCGGAGCGGCGGTCGCTACGCGCGCGCGGCGTGCGCCTCGCGCGGCGCCAGCGATCGGCGGCGCCACCGCGCGTACGCGACGAGCGCGGCCGCGCCCAGCAGCACCGTCGCGGCCACGATGAGGCACATCACCGCCACGCCGGCGTAGCCGTTCGCGTGCGTCGCCGGGTCGAGGAACGGGTACGGGTACCACCACGGCCGGCCGCTGGCCTGGTCGAGGGTGACGGGTCCGCGCAGCAGCGTGTAGACGAGCCACAGGACGGGGTAGATCGCGACGATGCGCAGGTCGGCGAAGCGCACCTCGCGCTTGCCGGCGGTGAGGAGCCAGTCGATGAGCATCCAGAGCGGCGCGATGAGGTGCAGCACCTCGTTCGACCAGCCGAGGGTCGCGCCCTGCGGCAGCTCGATGCCGCGCAGCAGCGTGTTGTAGACGATGCCGGTCACGACCATGTACGTCGTGGCGCAGAGCAGCAGCACGTCGAAGCGGCGCCCGATCCTGGGTCGGCCGAGCTGGGCCGCGACCAGCAGCGCGAGCACGACCATGGCGAGCAGGTTCGACTCGATCGTGAAGAAGGAGAAGAAGTTCAGCAGGTCGAGCGGGATGGATTCGTCACCGCGGGCGGTCCAGAAGCCGACCGAGGTGATGAGCTGGCCGGTCACCGCCGCGAGGATCGCGACGGCGATGATCGCGCGGCCGACGAGCACGACGCGGCGGATCGGCGAGGCGGTGGTCGGGCTGGTCGTCATGCGCGCTCCTGACGCTCGCGGGTCCGCGATCGAGCAGGCGGTCGCCCGGTCATCGCGATCGTAGCCGCCGGCGTCTCACCACGAGCGGATCGGCAGCGGCTCGCCGTCGCCGGGCGGATCGGCGACGACCGCCTCCGCCTCGGCCCTCGTCAGGTGATCCGGGTAGAACGACTTCGAGAACCTGCCCGTCGCGTCGTGCTGATCGTGCGGGAGCCCGATCGCGGATGCCGCCACCAGGTCGAGCAGCACCGCCGTCTCGGCCTCGCCGAGCACCAGCCGCCCGCGTCGGCGCAGGTGCACGGTCGCTCGGAACCCGCGGCGCGCGGCCAGCGTCAGCATGAGGTTCCGCTCCGTCGCGTCCGGCACGAGCGGCGAGGACGACAGGACCGCCGTGACGATCTCGGAGGCGGCAACCTCGCGCGAGCCATGGCGCATTCGGCTGCCGTCGGGCGCGATCCACGCCGGCTCGCTGCGCCGTCGGAGCACGACCGCGGCGACGGTGACGGCCGCCACGGCGATCGCGACGGCGCTCGCCACCGCCCACGGGCCCAGGTCCACCAGCACCGGCACGAGCAGCACGACGAGCACGGGCACCTGGAACAGCTGGAACGGGATGGCCGACGCCCAGTCGCGCCGCACGTCCGTCGGAGCCCGCCGAGATCCCAGGCGGATCCACCCGCGCGCGTCCACCGACGGGTCCCCGGCGGGCCGGTCGCTCGACGCGACCGGGCTGGGCACCGAGGCCGTGCCCACCGCGATGAGCCATGCGCCGCAGATACCGAAGAGCACGATCACGGTCCACGAGCGGCTGGGCTCCAGGGCGGCGATCGGCTCGAGCACGAGCATGCCGACGGCGGTCGTGGCGCTCGCGGCCAGCAGGAAGGCGCCGTAGACGAGAGCGCCCCGGCGGGCGCGCCGCGCGCTCCAGGCGTCGGGCGCCCCTGCGGGCTCGCGAGCATGCAGCGACAGGCCGACCGCGACGCCGACCGACGCGAGCGCGAGCAGGATCGCGGCCGCGACGCCCCAGGGCGGCTGGGGGATCGCGGCGGCCGCGGCGATGCCGACGAGCGCGCTCGCGACCGCGAGCAGGAGCCCGGCGAGGCGGCGGCGCGGCGTGCGCTCGTCGCCCCCGGACGCGGCCCCCGATGCCATGCGGCGTGTCTACCACGGCTAGCCTTCGCGCATGGGCTCGATCACCGTCACCGACGACCTCGCCCGCATCGACCTCGACGTCGTGCACCGCTGGCTCTCGACTGACGCCTACTGGGCGCTCGGGCGATCCCGCGAGACGGTCGAGGCCGCGGCCCGCGGCTCGCTGAGCTTCGGAGCGCTCGAGCAGTCCGACGAGGGGGACGAGCTCGTGGGCTACGCGCGCGTCGTGACCGACCGCGCGACGTTCGCCTGGCTCTGCGACGTCTACGTCGCGCCGTCCGCGCGTGGTCGAGGGGTGGGCTCTGCGCTCGTCCGGGCGGTGCTCGAGGCGCTCGAGCCCATGGGGCTCAGCCGCGTCATGCTCGCCACCCACGACGCGCACGCGCTCTACCGGCGCCACGGCTTCGGCGAGCCCGCGCACCCGGAGTGGCTCATGGCGCTTCGGTCCACCGCCACCGCAGGCGTCGCGTCCGCCGTCTAGCCAACGCTCAGCATCAGGAGTAAACTTGAGCCGACAGCACTCAAGTTTGATCGGATGGGGGATTCGATGGCACGGATGGGCGGCATGATGCCCGGTCAGGACGACCAGCGGTCGGCGCTCGAGCAGTTCGGCACCGACCTGACGGCGATCGCGCGAGCAGGCAGGCTCGACCCGGTGATCGGCCGCGACGCCGAGATCCGCCGCATCAGCCAGGTGCTGTCGCGCCGCACGAAGAACAACCCCGTGCTCATCGGCGAGCCCGGCGTCGGCAAGACCGCCGTCGTCGAGGGCCTCGCCCAGCGCATCGTCGCGGGCGACGTGCCCGAGAGCCTCAAGGGCAAGTCGCTCGTCTCGCTCGACGTCAATGCCATGATCGCCGGCAGCAAGTACCGCGGCGACTTCGAGGAGCGCATGAAGAACGTGCTCGCCGAGATCGCGAAGGCCGAGGGCCGCATCGTCACGTTCATCGACGAGCTGCACATCATCATGGGCGCCGGCGCGGCCGAGGGCAGCCAGGGCGCGAGCAACATGCTCAAGCCCATGCTCGCCCGCGGCGAGCTGCGCCTCATCGGCGCCACGACGCTCGACGAGTACCGCGAGTTCATCGAGAAGGACGCGGCCATGGAGCGCCGCTTCCAGCAGGTGTACGTCGGCGAGCCGAGCGTCGAGGACACCGTGGCGATCCTGCGCGGCCTCAAGGAGCGCTACGAGGCGCACCACAAGGTGACGATCGCCGACAGCGCGCTCGTCGCCGCGGCATCCCTCTCGAACCGCTACATCACCGCCCGCCAGCTGCCGGACAAGGCGATCGACCTCATCGACGAGGCGGCGAGCCGGCTGCGCATGGAGATCGACTCGGCCCCCACCGAGATCGACCAGCTGCGCCGCACCGTCGACCGGATGGAGATCGAGCGGCTCGCCCTCAAGCGCGAGCGCGACGACGCGTCGAAGGAGCGGCTCGCCGCGCTCGAGCAGACGCTCGCCGGGCTGCGCGCAGAGCTGTCGGAGCTCGACGCGCGCTGGCAGACCGAGCGCGCCAGCCTCAACCGCATCGGCGGGCTGCGCGAGCAGCTCGACGAGCTGCGCAGCCGGGCCGAGCGCGCCCAGCGTGAGGGCGACCTCGAGCGCGCGTCGCGCCTGCTCTACGGCGAGATCCCGCAGATCGAGGCGCAGCTGAAGCAGGCCGAGGCCAGTGCCGCCGAGGCGGGCGCACGCATGGTGGGCGACCAGGTGACGGCCGACGACATCGCCGCGGTCGTCGCGGCCTGGACCGGCATCCCCGTCGGGCGGCTGCTGCAGGGCGAGACCGAGAAGCTGCTCGCGCTCGAGGGCGAGCTCGCGCACCGCGTGGTCGGCCAGCGAGAGGCGGTCACGGCGGTGGCGGATGCGGTGCGCCGCACCCGCGCGGGCGTCTCCGACCCCGACAAGCCCACCGGCTCGTTCCTCTTCCTCGGGCCGACCGGCGTCGGCAAGACCGAGCTCGCGAAGGCGCTCGCCGAGCTACTGTTCGACGACGAGAAGGCGCTCGTGCGCATCGACATGTCGGAGTACGGCGAGAAGCACTCGGTCGCGCGCCTCGTCGGGGCCCCTCCCGGGTACATCGGGTACGAGCAGGGCGGCCAGCTCACCGAGGCCGTGCGCCGTCGCCCATACTCCGTGATCCTCATGGACGAGGTCGAGAAGGCCCACCCGGAGGTCTTCGACCTGCTCCTGCAGGTGCTCGACGACGGCAGGCTCACCGACGGCCAGGGCCGCACGGTCGACTTCCGCAACACCATCCTCATCCTCACCTCCAACCTCGGCTCGGCCTACCTCACCGACCCGACGGTCGCGCCCGAGACGGCGCGCGACGAGGTGATGGGCGCGGTGCGCGCCGCGTTCAAGCCGGAGTTCGTCAACCGCCTCGACGACATCGTGATCTTCGACTCGCTCTCGATGGAGGAGCTCGGCTCGATCGTCGACATCCAGGTGCTCGGGCTCGACCGGCGGCTGCGCGAGCGGCGCCTCGTCGTCGAGGTGACCGAGGCGGCCAGGCAGTGGCTGGGGGAGCGCGGCTACGACCCGATGTACGGCGCGCGGCCGCTGCGCAGGCTCATGCAGCGCGAGATCGACGACCGACTGGCGCGGGCGCTGCTCGCGGGCGAGGTGCGCGACGGCGACACCGTCGTGGTCGACGTGCAGCCCGGCGGCTCGGGGCTCTGGGTCGGCCCGCAGGGCGCGGCCCGGCCGGCGCAGTGGTCGTTCGACGCCGCTTCCGACGTGAGCGACGTCGTCGAAGGCGAGCCGATCGACGACGTGTAGCGGGCGCCCGCCGTGCGGGTGCCGACGGGGCATCGGCGGCACGGCATGATCGATCGGGTGCGAACCCGCACGGGACCGGAGGATCGATCGTGGCTGTCGCGCCGCCCGTCGGGGCCGAGCCCGCCCTGCCGCCGCTGACGCAGGGACCGCACCGGCGCCGCCTCGGCGTCATCTCGATCGTCGCGTGCTTCGGCGGCCTGCTGTTCGGCTACGACACGGGCGTCATCAACGGCGCGCTGCGCCCGATGAGCGCGGAGCTCGGCCTCGACGCGCTCGCCGAGGGCATCGTCACGAGCTCGCTCGTCTTCGCCGCCGCGCTCGGCGCGCTCGCCGGCGGCCGCGCATCCGACCGGTTCGGCCGCCGCTCGACGCTCGTCGCGCTCGCCGTGCTGTTCTTCGTCGGCACCGTCGTCATCGTCGCGGCGCCGGGCCTCGCGGTGCTGGTGGTCGGCCGCATCCTGCTGGGCCTCGCGGTCGGCGGCGCTTCGACCGTCGTGCCGGTCTACCTCGCCGAGCTCGCGCCCTTCGAGATCCGCGGCTCGATCTCCGGCCGCAACGAGCTCGCGATCGTGACCGGGCAGCTCGCCGCCTTCCTCGTCAACGCCGTGATCGGCAGCACGCTCGGCCACCTCGACGGCGTGTGGCGGGTCATGTTCGCCGTGTGCGCGCTGCCCGCGGTGGCGCTGTTCGTCGGCATGCTGCGCATGCCCGAGTCGCCCCGCTGGCTCGCCGAGCACGGCCGGCACGAGCGCGCGCTCGCCGTGCTCCGCAGCGTGCGCGCGCCCGAGCGGGCGATCGCCGAGCTCGCGGCGGTCGAGCGCTCCGTCGAGCGGGAGTCGCGCGGCTGGACCGGGCTGCGGACGGTGCTCGCCAACCCCTGGCTCACGCGCATCCTGCTCGTGGGCATCGGTGTCGGCGTCGCCCAGCAGCTCACCGGCATCAACTCGATCATGTACTACGGACAGACGGTGCTCGTGGAGTCGGGATTCTCGGAGTCGGCGGCGCTCGTCGCCAACGTCGCCCCGGGCATCATCGCCGTGGTCGGCGGCGTCATCGCGCTGTGGATGATGGACCGGCTCGACCGACGCAGGACGCTGCTCATCGGCTTCTCGCTCACGACCGCCTGCCACGTGCTCATCGGCGTCGCCTCGACGGTGCTCGAGCGCGGCGACCCGCTGCGGCCGTTCGTGATCCTGGCCCTCGTCGTCGCGTTCGTCGGCTCGATGCAGACGTTCCTCAACGTCGCCACCTGGGTCTACCTGTCCGAGATCTTCCCGCTCCGGATGCGGGGGCTCGGCATCGGCGTGGCCGTCTTCGCGCACTGGACCGCGAACGGCGCGCTCGCGCTGACCTTCCCGTCGCTCATCGATGCGGTCGGCATCACCGGCACGTTCTTCCTGTTCGCCGCTGTCGGTGCCGTGGCGCTCGCCTTCATCGCGACGCAGGTGCCCGAGACGCGCGGCCGCACGCTCGAGGGCCTCGAGGCCGACACCCTGTCGGGCGCGCTCTTCCGTCGCCGCGACCGCGGCTGACGGCGGCGAGCGCCACGCGGCCGGCTAGAGCCCGCCCGTGCCCCGCACCCGGTTGATGACGCCGTTCGGAGCGTTCGAGATGTGCACCGCGGCGAGCGCGGGGCCGTCGTCGGTGACCCGGCGATAGCCGACCACGGCGAGGACGATGCCGACGGGGATGAGCACGAGCAGCACGATCGCGAGCACGAGCTGCAGGGCGGAGCCCTCCGTGCCGAGGAAGAAGGTCGCGACGGCGTCGAGCTCCGTGCCGCGCACCGCCTCGGCCGTGGGGCCGACGCGCGTGCCGAGCGCGATCGTCGCGCCGATCGCGAGCACGAGGCCCGCGGCGAGCATGACGATGCCGACGAGCCTGCGGCGCCGGTCAGCCGGCGTCGCCTCCGGCCGGCGCGAGCTGTCGAGCGAGCGCTCGACGGGGAGTGCCGCGGCCTCGGGCGCGGTGCGCAGGATGCCGGTCTCGCTGGGCTTCCGGGCCATGGTGACCTCCTCGTGGGATGTCACCGCACCATAGCGCGCGGGCGGCCCGTCGTGCGCAATCTTGCGGGATCGCTATCGAGCCGGCTCAGTGGAACGGGCACTTCCCGCTCGTTGCGGGGCGCTCGGCGGATGCGCTGCGCACGCGCCCGCCGGAGGCCGGCTTCGTCGGCATGCGGCGTCGGCTGACCTCGAGGCCCTCGCCCGAGATCGTCACCCGCGGGTCGCTGAGGGCGGCGATCGCGCTCGTGAGCGTCGAGAGTGTCACCTTCTCGCCCGGGCAGCGGTGTCCGGTGTTCGGACGTCCACCGCCCTGCGGCACGAAGGCCTCGATCGACTCGAAGTCGTCCACGCCGACGAAGCGCTCGGGGTCGAACGTCGAGGCGGTCGACCAGCTCGCGTCGTCGAGGTCGGTGCCGAGCACGTCGAGGAAGACCTTGCCGCCCGCCTCCACGCGCTGGCCGTCGAGCTCGATGTCGCGGATCGCCTCGGCGGGCAGCATCGGCACGAACGGCACGGTACGGCGCAGCTCGTGGGCGAATGCGGTCGCGAGCGGTCCTCCGGTGAGGCGGTCGCGCTCCGCTGCCTCGGCGGCGATCCTCGCCCGCCAGTCGGGGTGCTCGTGCAGCGCCTTCGCGGCGAACGTTACGAAGCGCGCGACCGCGATCGCGGGGCGGAAGGAGTTCTGCAGCTCGATGCCCGCGAGGCGCGCATCGAGCAGCTCGCCGTCTCGATCGCGGTGCCAGGCCCATGCGTCGAGCGCGGTGCCAGCCGTCGCCTCGAGCGTGCCGGCCCGCACGGCCTCGATGAGCTCGCGTGCGTGCCGGTCCGACCAGGCCCGGTTCAGCATGGTGAGCAGGTACTCGGGGGAGTAGGGCGAGCCGAAGCCGTCGACGATCTGCGCCTGCCGGCGTGCCCATCGCGTGCGCGCATCCGCGGTGCCCGGCAGCCCCGCCCACGCCTGCATCGCCCGGCCGATCGCGCCCACCGCGGCGTCGTAGGCCGTGCGCTCGCCGCCCGCCTGCCAGTCGTCGAGCTCGCGCCGCCACTCCTGCTCCAGGAACGGCTCGAGCCGGGTGACCTGCGCGTCGTCGTAGGCGAGGCCGAGGAACGTCTCCTTGCGGTGCCGGTGCTCCGCGGCGTCGAGCGTGTGCACGGAGCCGTGTCCGAAGAGCGACTCCTGGATGAAGCTGGGCATCGCGCCGTGCCGGCGCACACTCTCGTCGTCGTAGAAGAGGCGCACGCCCTCCTTGCCGCGGACGAAGATCGCGTCGTCGCCGAGCACGCGCATCGGCGCCGCGCGGGCACCGGCGCGCACGCGCTTCCAGATCTCCGCGCCGGCGTCGTAGCCGCGGGTGAGGATCAGGAGGCCATCGTCCTTCAGGGGGTTGGGCATGTGGGGGACAGTAGCGAGCGCACGTGAGCGCGGCGTTTAGGCGGACGTGCATCGCGCGCCGGCGACTACACGTCGAAGCGATGCCAGACGGATGGCTCGTCGACGGGGCGCAGCGGCGCCCCCTCGGTCGAGGCCGTGGCGATGAGCCGCTGGCCGGCGGCGACGAGGGCGGCGCCGACCACGCCGAGCGCGATCCAGCCGAGCACGAGCCCCAGCACCGAGGGCGAGTCGCCCTCGACGCCGAGGAAGTAGACCGCGGCATGCTCCATGCCGTTGTCCCTCGCGATCGTGGCGGTGGGGAAGACCCGGGTGCCGAGCAGCACGAACGCCGCGTAGGCGGCGATGAAGCCGGGCACGAGGAGCCCCAAGCCGATGGCATCGCGTCGCAGCACAGCACCTCCCCGGGCCTGCTCAGGTGAACCAGCCTACGTCCGTCGAGCCCGCGGCGGCAGGGGGATGTCGACGCCTGATCCGGGTGGTCTGGTGCGATGTCAGACTCCCCTGCTAGACTGGGGGCACTGTGCGAGCAGGGCGTCGAAGCCGGCTCGCCAGCGGGAACCACTTCCCAGCGTCGTAGAACGCTCCTCTCTCCGCCCGGTCCAGCCGGGCGTCGACGAACTTCCACGGCGAACGATCGCGACCACCGTCGCGCTCGCCGAACTGCGTCGATGCACCCACTGCTCGTCCCGCACGGTCCTCCCGTGCCTGGGGCGAGGGTGCACGCGCACGCTCAACGAAAGAGCAACGCATTGACTGACACCACACTGACCTTCGCCGAGCTGGGCGTCCCCGCCAAGCTCGTCACCGCCCTCAAGGGCATGGACCGCGAGACGCCGTTCCCGATCCAGGCCGACACGCTGCCCGACACCCTCGCGGGCCGCGACGTGCTCGGCCGCGGCAAGACCGGCTCGGGCAAGACGCTCGCGTTCTCGATCCCGCTCGTCGCCCGCCTCTCCGGTGAGCTCGCCGGCGGCGGTCGCCGCAAGGGCCTGCCGCTCGGCCTCGTGCTGGCACCGACGCGCGAGCTCGCGACCCAGATCGCCGCGGAGATCGCGCCGCTCGCCAAGGCCGCCGGCCTCACCGTCACGACCATCTTCGGCGGCGTCTCGCAGCGCCCGCAGGAGACCGCGCTCCGCAACGGCGTCGACATCGTCGTCGCCTGCCCCGGTCGGCTCGAGGACCTCATGAACCAGGGCGTCGCGAGCCTCTCGGCCATCGAGATGACCGTCATCGACGAGGCCGACCACATGGCCGACCTCGGCTTCCTGCCGGTCGTCACGAAGATCCTCGACAAGACGCCCAGCTCGGGCCAGCGCCTGCTGTTCTCGGCGACGCTCGACAACGGCGTGGACAAGCTCGTGAAGCGCTTCCTCACCAACGAGGTCATGCACTCCGTCGACGAGGCGAACTCGCCCGTCGCCGCGATGACGCACCACGTCTTCGAGGTCGGCGCCGACGACAAGAACCTGCTCGTGCGCCGCCTCGCCTCGGGCGAGGGTCGTCGCATCCTCTTCACCCGCACGAAGCACCAGGCGAAGAAGCTCGCGAAGCACCTCACCGCCTCCGGCATCCCGGCCGTCGACCTGCACGGCAACCTGTCGCAGAACGCCCGCGACCGCAACCTCGCGCAGTTCTCCGAGGGCATCGTGCGCGTGCTCGTGGCGACGGATGTCGCCGCTCGCGGCGTGCACGTCGACAACGTCGAGCTCGTCGTCCACGTCGACCCGCCCATGGAGCACAAGGCCTACCTGCACCGCTCGGGCCGCACGGCTCGTGCCGGCTCGGCGGGCGACGTCGTCACGGTGATGATGCCCTCGCAGCGCGGCGACACCATGTCGCTGCTGCGCAAGGCCGGCATCGGCGCGAAGCCGCAGATGGTCATCGCGTCGTCGGATGCGGTCGACGAGCTCGTCGGACCGTACGCGCCGCACGTGGCACCCGTCCCCGGCGGCCCCGGCTCGGGCAACGAGATCCAGCAGCAGCAGGGCGGCGGCCGCTCGGCCGGCGGCCGCGGCCGTCGCGGACCCCGCGAGGGTGTCGCCGGCTCCAGCGCGCACGGCGCCGGTGGCGGCGCGGCTCGCGCCGAGCGTCCCCGCAAGGACCGCTCGGGTCGCCCCGACGTCAAGCAGCCCGCGGCAGCAGGCGGCCGCGGTGGCCAGGGCGGCGCCCGCTCGGGCCAGCCGGCCCGCGGCGGCCGTGGCGGCCAGGGCGGCGGCGCAGCGCGCGGCGGCTCGTCCGTCGCGTGGTCGTCGACCGGCGGCGGCTCGCTGCAGTCCGGCGGCAGCGAGGGCGGCCAGCAGCGCCGCGGCTCGCGTCGCGCGCAGGGCTGACCCCGACGCATCCCCTTACCTGAGGCACGACAAGGCCCCTCCCGCTCGCCGGGAGGGGCCTTGTCGTGCGCCGAGCGCGCGCGAGCGGACTCTTCGCGGCACGGAGTTGCCGCTCTGATCCCGCTGGAGGGGGCCACTCCGTGCCCCAAGCGCGGCAGGGCGGCGGAACGCGGGCCGTCAGCGCGCGGCGAGCACCGCCGCGCCGATCGCGGCGGCGTGGCCGCCGAGGCGCGCGAGCTCGAGCCGGCGCGGCTGCGGCACCCCCTGGAGCGGCGCGTGCTCGGCGAGCTCCCGCTCGATGACCGGCAGCAGCAGGTCGGCGCACTCGAGCATGACGCGGCCGCCGAGCACGACCACCTCGGGATCGAAGGCCGGCAGCAGGCGGCGCAGCCCCGCGGCCACCGCCCATCCGGCCCGCTCGAGCACGGCGAGCGCCGTCGCATCGCCGGCGCGCGCCGCCCGCTCGAGGTGCACGGCCGTCGCCCGGCCGCCCGGTGCGAGCGCGACGGCGCCCGGCACCGCGGCCGCGTCGCGGGCGAGCGCGTTGCCGCCCGCGTAGGCCTCGATGCAGCCGCGGGCCGTGCACGAGCACACGGGCCCCTGCTCGTCGACGGTCACGTGGCCCAGCTCGCCGCCGAGGCCGTGCGCACCGATGAGCGGCCGGCCGTCCACGACGAACGCGCCACCGACGCCGGTGCCGAGCGCGATGAGGATCGACGACGACGCATCCGCCGCCGCGCCCATCGCCGCCTCGCCGACCAGGTAGCCGTTCGCGTCGTTGTCGATCGTCACCGGCACGCCGAGCCGTTCGGCGAGCGCCGCGCGCAGGGCGAAGTCGCGCACCGCGAGGTGCGCCGCCCAGGTGACGACCTCGCGGTCGCGCGTCAGCCACGCCGCGATGGCGAGGCCGACCGCCTCGATCGGCGCGTGGCCCTCCTCGGCGAGCAGCTCGTCGAGCTCGCGCACCGCGGCCTCGAGCGCGTCGAGGAGCGCCTCGGGCCCGTGGATGCGGTGGGCCCGATGGGTGCGGGCCAGCACGTCGTCCTCGGTCCAGGCAGGATCGCTGCCTCGGTCGCCGCCGCGCGCGCGGAGGGCGACCCCCGCGATCTTCGTCCCGCCCACGTCGAGGCCTGCGATCGTCACGGTCTCATCCTGCCGTGCCGCGCGGCATCCGGTGTCGAGAGGCCTCCGCAGGCAGGATGCAGGCATGCGGCTCGCCTCGTGGAACGTCCTGCACGGCCGGACGAGCGCCGACGCCGCCGTCGATGGGGATCGCTTCGCGCGAGCGATCGCGGCGATCGATGCCGATGTGCTCGCGCTGCAGGAGGTCGATCGCGGGCAGGCGCGCTCTGGGCTGCTCGACCTCGCCGAGATCGCCGCCGAGGCGACGGGCAGCGCCGTCGCGCGGTTCGTGCCCGCCATCATCGGCGACCCGGCGCGCGAGTGGCGCGCCGCGGAGGCCGCAGACCTCGACGCGGTCGCCGACGGCTACGGCATCGCGCTCGTCTCGAGGTATCGGGTGCTCCGCTGGCACGTGCTCCGGCTGGAGTCGTCGGAGCGCTTCCGCGCGCCCGTGCTGATGCCCGAGACGCGCAGCGTGCTCTGGCTGCGCGACGAGCCGCGCGCGGTCGTCGCGGCCACGATCCGCACACCCCTCGGCGATTGGACCGTGGCCTGCACGCACCTGTCGTTCCTGCAGGGCGTGAACGTGCGGCAGCTGCGGCGGACGATGCGATGGCTGCGCCGGCTGCCGGGGCCGAGGGTGCTGATGGGCGACCTCAACCTGCTGCCCGCGGTCGCGCGGCGGGTCGCGCAGGCCGACCTCCTCGCGCGCGGCGCGACCTTTCCGCAGCAGCGGCCGCTCGTGCAGATCGACCACATCCTGAGCGCCGATCCGCTGCCGCCATCGCGGCAGGTGCGCCTCGCGCGGCCTGCGCTCTCCGACCACATGCCGATCGCGATCGAGTTCGAGGAGTAGTCGAGGCGCGGCAGACTGGGTCGCATGCGCATCCTCGTGACCGGGTTCGAGCCCTTCGGCGGCGACGTCGAGAACGCGAGCCTCGAGGCGGTGCGGCGGCTGGAACGGGCCTGGTCGGCCGACCCGCAGCCGGGCGTCGAGCTCGTCACCGGCACGCTGCCGGTCGCCTTCGCTGCAGCGGGGGAGGCGCTCGCGGCGCTCGTCGCCCAGCACCGGCCGGATGCCGTGCTCGCGGTCGGGGAGGCCGGCGGCCGGGCGGCGATCACGCCGGAGCGCTGGGGCGTGAACGAGGACGACGCCCGCATCCCGGACAACGACGGCGACCAGCCGCAGGGCACGCCGATCGATCCGGACGGCCCGCAACGGCGCGCATCCGGGTTCGACGTCGACGCGCTCGCCGGCGCGATCCTCGCGGTGGGCCTGCCGGCGCAGCCGAGCGAGGATGCCGGCCGCTTCCTGTGCAATCACGTCGCCTACCTCGCCGCCGGCCTCGACGTGCCCGGTGGCTTCGTGCACGTGCCGGCGGTGCGCTCGAGCGGCACCGCGGGCGTCGGGCGCGAGACCGACGCGGCCGCGGCGCCCACCGCATCCGCGCTGACGTTCGACGACCTCGCGCTCGGGCTCGCGGCTGCCGTGCGCGCGATCGCGAGCGGTCGCGTCGGCGCGCCGGATGCCGCCGAGGCGGGGACGCGCATCGACCGCGCGGGCACGGTGATCGCCGTCGCGCCCGAGCGCGTCTACGAGGCGCTGCTCGACCCGGCCGCGCTCGCCGCATGGCTGCCGCCTGAGGGCACGACCGGCACGATCGAGGACATGGACGCTCGCGAGGGCGGCGGATTCCGCGCCGTGCTGCGCTTCGAGCACCCCGACGACACGAAGACGACCGACGACACGGATGCGTCGGTCGTCACCTTCGTCGAGCTCGTCCCCGGGCGGCTGGTCGTGCAGCGGGTGGCGTTCGAGACCGACGAGGAGCGCTTCAGCGGCGACATGCGCATGACGTGGCGGCTCGAGCCGGTGCAGGCCGGCACGCGCGTGACGGTCTCGGCGACAGATGTGCCGGCCGGCATCGCGCAGGAGGACCACGAGGTGGGCCTCGGCTCGTCGCTCGCGAACCTCGCCCGCTACCTGGAGCGGTAGCGGTCGCCACCGCCGCGTCGCGGCGGCTCGCTCAGCCGGCGGCGCGCGCCGCAGCCGCCGCGCGCTCGACCCACTTCGGGGTCTCGCCGTAGCGCTGCGGTGGGATGAGCCTGCCCGCGGCGCAGTCGTCGGCCAGCTGCCGCGCCCGCTGCTCGCGCGTCTCCGCACGCTTCGCGCCGAGCACCCAGGCGATCGCGCCGCGCCGGTAGGTCGCGGTCGCGGCGGCCAGGAACGCCTGCGCGGCGGGCGACGCGTCGAGGTGCGCCTGCAGGTCGGGCGGCAGCGCATCCACCTGCGTCTCGTAGGCGTAGATCGCGGTGCGGTCGTCGCGCCGGGCCTCGAACGCGGCGATCCCTGCCGGGCGCATCCGCCCCTCCGCCGTGAGCCGCTCGACGTGCGCCACGTTGACGGCCGACCAGTTGGACGTCGCCTTCCGCGGCGTCCAGCGCTGGCGGCGAGCATCGTCGTCGATGCGCTGCGAGAGGGAGTCGATCCAGCCGAAGCAGAGCGCCTCGGGCACCGCCTCGGCCCACGTCAGGCCGCGGGGTTCGACGTGCTTCGCGTTAAGCCCCATCCAGAGCTCGGTGGCCGTCTCGTGGTTCGCCTCGAGCCACGCGCGGAACTCCGCCGCGTCGCGGAAGAACCTGGCGGGCCGGTCTGCCGTGCCGCCCTGCGTGCCCGTAGAAGCCATGCCGGAAGCGTGCCACAGGCCGCAGACGTCTTCAGGCCAGTGCGGATGCAACGTTCAGGAATGGGGTACAGAGTCCATAGGAGCAGGGGGACAACCTCCCGCGTCAACAGGATTGGATGACTCATGACCGACGCATACCAGCCCAATGACCCGCTCCGTCGGCCCGCTGGGCTCCCGCCCGAGGCTGAGGCGGTCTTCGACAGCCCGACCGTGCCGGTAGCGGCCACGCCCGCGACGGGCACCACCGTGCCGCCCATCACGACGACGCCGTCGGCCGGCAGCGGGCAGACCTCGGGCGTGAAGGACACCGCCAAGGACTCCGCCAGGGACGTGAAGGACACCGCCAAGGAGGAGGCCGCCAACGTGGGCGAGTCCGCCAAGGACGCCGCAGGCCGCGTCGCGGGCACCGCGAAGGACGAGGCGCGCAACGTCGCCACCGAGGCGAAGCAGCAGGCTCGGCAGCTGCTCGACACGACGCTCCAGGAGGCGCGCAGCCAGGCCTCGACGCAGCAGCACCGCGCCGCCGACGGCCTCCGCACCATCGCGAACGACCTCAGCTCGCTCTCGTCGGGCAGCGGCGGCACGGATGGCATCGCGTCCCAGCTCATCGGCGAGGTCGGCAGCCGCGTGGAGTCGGCCGCGAGCTGGATCAGCGAGCGCGAGCCCGCGGACCTCCTCGAGGAGCTCAAGCGCTACGCGCGTCGCCACCCGGTGACGTTCATCGCCATCTCCGGCGTCGCAGGCCTGCTGGTCGGTCGCCTCACGAGCGGCCTCATCGCGGGCGCCAAGGAGGAGCGGGCCGCCACGGCCGGCACGACCGGCCCGACGTACGGCACCACCACGACCGGCTCGGCGTATGGCACCGGCACGACGTACGGCTCCGACTGGGCGTACAGCTCCGACTACGCCACCGGCACGACCGGTGACGTCACCACGCCGCGGCACTCCGCAGCCGGCACCGACACCTGGGTCGACGAGCCCCTGACCGGCACCGCCGCGGACGACGCCATCTACGGGACCCGTCCCACGGAGGAGCGCGGGCTGTGAGCAGCTCCGAGTACGGCGCGCCCGGCGCGCATGCCGCCCACGAGGACC
Source organism: Agrococcus sp. UYP33 (assembly GCF_054060915.1). Lineage (NCBI taxonomy): Bacteria > Bacillati > Actinomycetota > Actinomycetes > Micrococcales > Microbacteriaceae > Agrococcus > Agrococcus sp. UYP33. The sequence continues at coordinate 872,578 of NZ_JBSSDR010000001.1, read as the reverse complement.
CGGTCGTCGCGGCCGCCACGAACGACGCGGAGCGTCGAGCGGCGCAGCAGTCGGTCGGCGACATCGTCGGCGACCTGATGCAGGACGTCTCCGCCCTCATGCGCGATGAGATCGCGCTCGCGAAGGCGGAGGGCATCGAGCAGGCGAAGCGCGCCGGCAAGGGTGCAGGGATGCTGGGAGGCGCCGGCTACGCCGGTCACCTCGTGGTCCTGTTCCTGTCGCTGACGCTGATGTTCGTCCTCGGCGACCTGCTCGACCACCTCGGATGGGGCGCGCTCATCGTCGCCATCATCTGGGCCGTGGTCGCCCTCGTGCTCTTCCTGCAGGGCCGCAAGGCGCTCAAGCAGGTGGAGCCGATGCCCGAGACGGTCGACTCCGTCAAGCACATCCCCGATGCACTGCACACCAAGGAGGAGAACCGATGACTGAGACACCCGAGGAGATCCGCGCGCGGATCGACCGCACCCGCAACGAGGTCAGCGGCGACGTGGACGCGCTCGCCGAGAAGGTCTCGCCCAGCAGCATGGTCGACCGTCAGGCGACGCGCGCCAAGGCCGCGATCGGCGACGTCAAGGAGCGCCTGTTCGGCAGCGACCACCCCGCTGACTCCGGAGCGGTCGGCCGCGTGGGCGACCGCGTCGGCGACAGCGTGCACGGGGCCGTCGGCAACGTGCAGGGCGCCGTCGGCCGTGTCGGCGAGGGTGCGCAGGACGCCGCGCAGACCGTCGCCCGCAAGGCGAAGGGCAACCCGCTCGCCGTCGGCCTCATCGCCTTCGGCGTCGGCGCGCTCATCGCGTCGCTGATCCCGGCGAGCGAGCCCGAGAAGCAGGCCGCCGCCAAGGTCAAGGAGAGCGCCCAGCCCCTCGTGGAGGAGGCGAAGGACGTCGCCAAGGAGGCGGGCGAGCACCTGAAGCAGCCCGCGCAGGACGCCGCGCAGTCGGTCAAGGAGACGGCGCAGGACGCCACGGCCAACGTCAAGGACGAGGCGCAGGGCGCCGCCGGCCAGGTCAAGGACGACGCGCAGCAGGCGAAGGACCGCGTGCAGGGCGAGGCACAGCAGGCGAAGGACCGCGTGCAGGGCGAGGCGCAGTCCGGCTCCTGATCCAGCAGGACGAACAGCCACGGGGCCCCGGCGGAGTACCGCCGGGGCCCCGATGGCGTCCGGGCCCTGACCGGGTCAGCTCGTGGGCGGGAAGGGTGCGGCGGGGAGGGGCTCCTCGGGCGTCGCCACCTCGACCGGCTCCCCGCCGACGGCCTCGCGCACCGCCTCCGCGAGCGCATCCACGTCGGCCTCGGTCGTGTCCCAGGTGCACATCCAGCGCACCTCGCCGGCGGCGGCATCCCAGTCGTAGAAGAAGAACGCCTCGCGCACCGCGTCGGCGACGCCCTCGGGCAAGCGCGCGAACACGCCGTTCGACTGCGTCGGGTAGGCGAACGAGACGCCGGGCAGCTGCTCGACCGCAGCGCGCAGCCTGGCCGCCATCGCGTTGGCGTGCACCGCGTTCTCGTGCCACAGCTCGCCCTCGAAGAGCGCGACGAGCTGCGCCGAGATGAAGCGCATCTTCGATGCGAGCTGCATGTTGAGCTTCCGCAGGTAGACGAGCCCGTGGCCCGCGCGCTCGGACAGCACGACGACCGCCTCGGCGCCCATCGCACCGTTCTTCGTGCCGCCGAGCGAGAGGATGTCGACCCCGGCATCCGTCGTGAACGCCCGCAGCGGCTGGTCGAGCGCGACTGCCGCGTTGGCGATGCGGGCACCGTCGACGTGCAGCAGCATGCCCTTCGCGTGCGCGTGGTCGGCGATCGCGCGGATCTCGTCGGCCGTGTAGAGCGTGCCGAGCTCGGTCGACTGCGTGATCGACACGGCGAGCGGCTGCGCGCGGTGCTCGTCGCCGTAGCCCCACGCCTCGAGGTCGATGAGCTCGGGCGTCAGCTTGCCGTCGGGCGTCGGCACGGTGAGCAGCTTCATGCCGCCGACGCGCTCGGGCGCCCCGCCCTCGTCGACGTTGATGTGCGCGGTCTTCGCGGCCACGACGGCGCCCCAGCGGGGGAGCAGCGACTGCAGCGCGAGCACGTTCGCGCCCGTGCCGTTGAAGACCGGGAACGCCTCGGCCTGCTCGCCGAAGTGGCGCCGCACGACCTCCTGCAGGTGCGCGGTGTACTCGTCGGCGCCGTAGGCGGTCTGGTGGCCGCCGTTCGCGGCGGCGATCGCGGCGAGCACCTCGGGATGCACGCCAGAGTAGTTGTCGGATGCGAAGCCGCGGCGGTCCGCGTCGTGGAGCGTCTGCACGGTTCCATCCTGGCAGGCGTCCAGGGCGGTTCCAGGTCGGGGGACGAGAGTGCTGTGCGCCAGCGGCGCCGCCGGCGCCGCGCGAGGATCGGAGTGGACATGTCTGACGAGACCGACCAGGCACACGTGCCGGAGGGTGCGGGCGCCGTGCTCCCGGACGACGCGATCCCGGCGTCGGCCGACAGCCTGGGCGCGGCCGAGTGGCCGGCAGGCGAGGCGGACGAGCCGCAGGGGCAGCACGAGGTGCAGTCCGGTGACGGCGGCCGGGTGGCGGGCACCGCGTCCGCGGAGGACGAGCGCCTGCGGGCGGATCGCGAGACGGACGACGGCGAGCTGACGCCGAGCGACCCCTCGAGCGTCGAGCAGGGGAAGCCGCCGGCGAACCTCGCCGAGCCGCTGCGCTGAGCGCACATCGGGCATCCGGCGGGCGGCAGTAGCCTGCCCGCATGGGTGCCCAGATCGTGTGGTTCCGTCGCGACCTGCGGGTGCGCGACCATCCCGCGCTCGTGGCGGCCGCCACGGCCGGCGAGGTGCTGCCCGTCTTCATCGTCGACCCGGCGTTCGTCGGCGCGGGCACCGCGCGCGCCGCGGCGCTGCGCACCGCGCTCGCCGCCCTGAGCACGGCCACCGAGGGTGCGCTCGTCGTGCGCGCGGGCGCACCCGAGCAGGTGCTGCGCGAGCTCGTCGACGAGTCGGGGGCGGATGCCGTGCACATCTCGGGCGAGTCGACGCCCGGCGGTCGCCGGCGCGATGCCCGCGTGGAGCAGGCGCTCGACGTGCCGCTCGTCGCGACGGGCACGCCCTACGCCGTCACGCCGGGCCGGGTGCGGAAGGCCGACGGCTCGCCCTTCCGCGTCTTCACGCCCTTCTCGCGCGCGTGGCTCGCGCACGGCTGGCGCGCGCCCGCCGAGCTGCCGGACGCCGTGCGCTGGCTGCGGGGGATCGAGGGCGAGCCGCTGCCCGCGGTGCCCGAGACCGAGGCGGAGCTGTCGTGGGCGGCGGAGGACACGGCCCTCGAGCGGTGGGCCGCCTTCCTCGACGGCCCCATCGACGACTACGACGAGCATCGAGACCGCCCCGACCTCGACGGCACGTCGCGCCTCTCGATCGCGCTGAAGCTCGGCACCGTGCATCCGCGCACGCTGCTCGCCGACCTCGACCGCATCGCGCCGCGGCGGAGCAAGGCCGCGCAGCGCTCGCTCAAGCGGTTCCAGGCCGAGATCGCCTGGCGCGAGTTCTACGCGGATGTGCTGTGGCACCACCCGCGGTCCGCGTGGCGCGACTTCGGGGACCAGCTGCGCGGCATGGCCTACGACGAGCCGGGCGAGGGCTTCGAGGCGTGGTGCGAGGGCCGCACCGGCTTCCCGTTCGTCGACGCGGGCATGCGGCAGCTGCAATCGCAGGGCTGGATGCACAACCGCGTGCGGATGGTGACGGCGAGCTTCCTCACCAAGGACCTGCACGTCTGGTGGGTGCACGGCGCCCGGTTCTTCCAGGAGCAGCTCGCCGACGGCGACCTCGCCTCGAACAGCCACGGCTGGCAGTGGACGGCGGGGACGGGCACGGATGCGGCGCCCTACTTCCGCGTCTTCAACCCCGTCGTGCAGGGCCAGCGCTACGACCCCGACGGCGAGTACGTGCGGCGCTGGGTGCCGGAGCTCCGGCACATCGCCGGCGCCGCGGTGCACGAGCCGTGGAAGGTCACGGACGGGTACGCACACGGCTACCCGGAGCGCATCCTCGACCACGCCGCCGAGCGGCAGGAGGCCCTCGACCGCCTCGCCGCGGTGAAGGCCTGATCCGGCACTCGCGCGCGGTGCCGGTCCGCGCTGTCAGTGGTGATCCAGGTTGCCGGAGAAGACTCGCGGCGCGGAAGCAGCGGCACCGACCGGTGCCGTCCGCGCAGCAGGAGGGAGACCCGATGACGGACGCATCGCAGAGCGGCGACGAGCTGCAGCCCGGCGGGACCACCGGCGCCGAGCACGACGGCGGGATCCAGCAGGTGGCCGCGGAGTCGCAGGGCGCGCTCGACGAGGCGCTCGACGGCCCGTCGCCGTGGGGCGCCGACCGGCCCATCAGCGGCGAGCCGACCGATCCGCTCGCCGGCTCCGGCGCCCCGACCGAGGGTGCGGGCGAGCCGGAGCAGGCGGTCGCCGCTGACGACGACGACGCCGCCGAGGGCGCGGCGCCCTAGCGAGACGAGCGGGGCCCGCCCGAGTCGACGACTCGGGCGGGCCCTGCTGCGCGATCGGCTCAGCGAGCCTGAGCGCGGCGCACGAGCGCGAGCCAGACGGCCGCGCCGACCGCCCCGAGGAGGGCGACCACGCCCATCCACGGCAGCCAGCCCATCGTCCCGACGTCGACCGCGAAGCCGCGGAACGGCTCCGAGAGCACGAGTCCTGCCGAGAAGGCCAGCACCACGACCGCGAGCGCGATCCAGAAGACCCAGAGGAACGACTGCCCCCAGCGGTGGAAGGCGGTGGTGATCGCGGCGCCGACGAGCATCACCGAGAGGATGAGCAGGAACGTCTGCACGAGCGTCTGCCACCACTCGCCGGTGCCGGTGAAGTGCGTGTCGAAGAAGCGGATGCCGAGCCCGAAGCCGGCGGTCGCGACCTCGATCACCTTGCCGATCGTGATGATCACCGCGTAGAAGGCCGCGTTGCCGGCGAAGACGAGCGCGGTGCCGGTCGCGAACTCGCGGCGGGTGAGGCCGAGGCCGAGCGCGAGCGGGAAGTACTGCCCCATCGCGGTGAAGCCGAAGCCGATCAGCGGGCCGAGCAGCGCGAAGATCGCGCCGTTCCACTGCATGCCCATGTTCATGCCGGCGCGCGCCTGGGCGCCATCCCCGGCCGCGGCGGCGACGTTCACGACGAGCGCGCCGATGATGAGCACGACGATGAGGGACAGCAGCATGATGACGAGCGGCCAGCCGAAGGCCTGCAGCTTGTTGACGGTGTGGAGCTGGACGACGTTGCGGATGCGCATGACGATGCCTCTCAGGAGGTCGCGACGTCGGTCGCGGAACGGGTGCCGATGGGCTGCTCGGCGGCTGCGGCGTTCGCCGTGGTGAGGTGCACGAAGAGTGCCTGGAGCGAGACCTGGCTCACGTCGAGGCCGGCCTCGCGAGCGGCGCGCTCGTCGCCGGCGTGCGCGGCGAACGTGGCGGTGGCGAGGGTGCCGAGCACGGTGCGCTCGAGCACGTCGCGGTCCGACAGGAACGCATCCACGTCGGCCGCGCGGCCGGAGACCGCGATCGCCGCGTGGTGCAGCTCGTCGGTGTCGGCGTCGAGCAGCACGCGCCCCTCGTCGAGGATGATGACGTGCTCGAGGAGGTTCGCCACCTCGTCGATGTGATGCGTCGAGAGCACGACGGTGCGCGGATGCTCGCTGAAGTCGGCGAGCAGGCGGTCGTAGAACATCCGCCGGGCGACTGCGTCGAGCCCGAGGTAGGGCTCGTCGAAGAACGTCAGCGGTGCGCGGGAGGCGAGCCCCACGACGATGCCGATCGCCGACAGCTGGCCGCGCGAGAGCTTCTTGATCATGCGCTTGACCGGCAGGCGGAACTCGTCGACGAGCCGGTCGGCGAACGACTGGTCCCAGTTCGGGTAGGCGCCGGCCGCGACCCGCAGCACGTCGATCGCGCGGAACGTGTCGGGGTACTTCTGGCTCTCCTGGATGAAGCACGTCTGCATGAGCACGTCGGCGTTCTCGACCGGGCTCGCGCCGAGCACCTCCATGGTGCCGTCGGTCGCGAAGACCTGGCCGGTGAGCAGCTGCATGAGCGTGGTCTTGCCGGCGCCGTTGCGGCCGAGGAGGCCGTGGATGCGGTGCTCCTCGAGCGCGATCGAGACGCCGTCGAGGGCGCGCACCTCGGGGTAGTGCTTGGACAGCTGGCGGGTGACGATGGCGGTCATCGGACGGCTTCCTTCGTGATCATGTCCGCGAGGTCCTCGGCAGAGATGCCGAGCTGTGCTGCCTCGCGGAGCAGGGGTGCGATGAACTGGTCTTGGAACGCGAACCTCCGGCGCTGCCGGAGCGCTTCGCGAGCGCCTGGGGCGACGAACATGCCGATCCCTCTCCTCTTGATGAGCACCCCGGCGTCGACCAGCAGGCTGAAGCCCTTGCCGGCGGTCGCGGGGTTGATGCGGAGGAATGCTGCGAGCTCGTTCGTCGAGGGCACGGGGTCGTCCTCGGCGTAGGTGCCGTCGAGGATCCCGTCCTCGATCTGCTCTGCCACTGCTACGAACAGCGGCTTGCTGTCGTCGAGCATGCTGCTTCCTTCGGTCGGTGGGTCGGATGTGCGCACATCCGGGAGCAGGCGGGTCGCTGACGCGTTCCGCGCTACTCCGTTGGTTCATTACTCGACCAATGAACCACGTAACCTCGACCGTGTCAACCCATCCGCATGATCACGTCCCGGAATCGCGAATGGCCCCGTTCCGGGCAGGAACGGGGCCATCTGCGACCACCCGACAGACGAGGGCTACGCCTTCAGCGCGTCCTTCCACTTCACGGCCGAGCCGGTCTTGAGCAGCGACCGCTCGTAGACCTTCGCGGCGAAGACGATCACGAGGATGGTCGAGACCACCAGGATCGCGAGCGAGAGGAACGGCTCCCACCACTCCATCGTGCCGAGGTAGACGCGCATGGGCACCGCGACCGGCGACGAGAACGGCACGTACGACATGATCTGCAGCGCGAGCGGGTTGTTGTTGAAGATGATCACGAGGAAGTACGGGATCATGATCAGCATGATGAGCGGGCTCGTGGCGGAGCCCAGGTCCTCGGCGCGCGAGACGAGCGCCGCCGCCGCCGCGTAGAGCGCCGCGAGCATGATGAAGCCGACGGTGAAGAGCACGACGAACCACACGATCGGCATGCCGAGCCCGTCGAGCAGCAGCTGCGAGCCGGTGATGGCGCCGCCCAGCAGCACCACCGCCGCGATGAGCAGGATCTGCCCGAACGCCAGGATCGAGTTGCCGATCACCTTCCCGGCCAGGATGGCGCGGGCCGGCACCGTCGCGAGCATGATCTCGACGATGCGCGACGCCTTCTCCTCGACGACCGAGTTGGCGATCGTCTGGCCGAACGTCATCGCCGACATGAAGAACACGAGGCCGAAGGCGAGGCCGATGAAGTAGGTCAGCATCGGGTCGGGCGCGTTCGGGTCGAGCAGCTCGAGGTCGGGCGTGATGCTGAGCAGCTGGAGGAGGCTCGAGGGCGCCTCGCGGTCGCCGATGACGACGAGCCCGGAGGGGCCGTCGCCCGCGACGACGCCGGCGTCGACCGAGCCGTCGCGCACGGCGTCGCGCACGGCATCCGCGCTGTCGGCGGGGACGACGGCGACGCCGTCGAGCTGCTCGAGCGTCGGCGCGAGCTCGGAGGTGGTGGCGACGTCGGTGTCCTCGTCGAACAGCTGGGGGCCGACCGACGAGAAGAGCACCGCGCCGAAGACCAGCGCGAGCGTGATGATCGTCGAGATGATGAACGCCTTCGAGCGCAGCTGCGTCATGATCTCCCGCTGCGCGACGATCCCGACGGCCTGCGCGAAGCGCGTGCGCCCGCGGGTGTTCGCGCCCGGGGCGCGGGTGGTGGTGGTGCTCATCGGATGACCTCCTGGAAGATCTCGGTCAGCGGTCGGATGGAGGGGGCGAAGCTGCGGACGGTGCCGCGCTCGATCGCCTCGCGCAGCACGCGGTCGGCGTCGTCGTCGGTGGGGGCGGTGAAGCGCACGTGACCGCCGTCGAACTCGATGACCTCGATGCCGCGGATGCCGCGCACGAAGCCCGCGTCGTCGGTCTCGAGCACCCACTCGGGCCGGGCGTGGGCCGAGCGGATCTGGTCGCGCGTGCCGGCCGCACGCACCTCGCCACCGGCGAGGATGACGAGCGAGTCGCACAGGCGCTCGACGAGGTCGAGCTGGTGGCTCGAGAAGAGCACCGGGGCGCCGCTGCGGGCGACGTCGCGGAGCACCTCGACGGTCGTCTCGACGGCCATCGGGTCGAGCCCGGAGAACGGCTCGTCGAGCACGAGCGCAGTGGGCTCGTGCACGAGCGCCGCGGCGATCTGCGCCCGCTGCTGGTTGCCGAGGCTGAGCGACTCGAGCTTGTCGTCCCGGCGCTCACCGAGGCCCAGCTGCTCGAGCAGGTCTGCCGCGCGGGTCGACGCGTGCGCCGAGCTGAGGCCGTGCAGGCGGCCCAGGTAGACGAGCTGCTCGTGGACCTTCATCTTCGGGTAGAGGCCGCGCTCCTCGGGCATGTAGCCGAACTGCGCGCGGTCATCGGCGGTGATGGGGCGGTCGTCGACGAGCACCTCGCCGGAGCTCGGCGTGAGCACGCCGAGGATGATGCGCATGGTCGTGGTCTTGCCTGCGCCGTTGGCGCCGACGAAGCCGGTCATCAGGCCGTTCTGCACGTCGAAGCTGACGTCGTTGAGCGCCCGGTGCCCGTTGAAGGAGCGGGAGATCGATCGGATGGAGAGCATGCTCCGACGCTACGTCGGCGGCATCACGGCGGCCTCCCCCTGACGGCTGGACTTGGGCCTCCGCCGTGCGGGGGAGCGGGGACAGAGGCTCCGCCGAGCGGCGCCCGGACTGGCGTCGAGGGCGCGCATCGGGGAGGCTGACGGCATGGACTTCGCCGAAGCCGACGACGACACCTTCCACCCGCCGAGCCTCGACGAGGTCTCCGCGGAGTTCCCGGTGCGGCTCGCGACGCTCGTGGCGCAGCCCGGCATCCGCGAGATCGGCGTGAACACGATCGCGTCGAGCAGCGACGGCGGCCCGTTCCAGCTCGACGCCGCCGCGATCACCTACGTGATCCTGTGGAACCCCGACGACCTCGACGACCCGGTCAATCACGTCGTGCTGCCGGACGAGGTCGAGGTCGCCATCGCGCATCGTCCGGTCGAGCTGACGCCGGCCGAGGCAGAGTGGCTGCGGTGGATGCGCTTCCCGACGGCCTACGAGGCCGTGCAGACGGTGGTGCCGTGCGACGACGAGTCGGTCGCCGACGTCCTCGCGCAGCACATGTGGGGCGTGATCGCCAACACGTTCCGCGAGCGGCATCCCGCACCGCACGAGCTCGACTCGTTCATCGATCCGCCCGCCGCTGTCGATGCCGTCGATGGCGTGATCCTCGTCGATGGCGAGGAGGTCGCCTGTGTCGAGATCCCGGACGAGCACGTGCGCGGTCTCGGCGTCGAGCTCGACGACGCAGTCGCGCTCGTCGTGTGGCCCAGGCATATGCTCCCGCTCGTGCGCCTCGAGCTGACGCGACGCCCGCGGCCGGCGACCGGCGCCGCCAGCTCCTAGCCCGACGCGACCGGCCGGTACCGCAGATTCACCTCCGCGGTGGGGTCGTCGCCGTTCACGAGCGACAGCCGGATCGGCGTGCCGCCGGGCGCGTGGTGCAGCCGGATGCCGTCGCCGAGCAGGATCGGCGCGACGTGCAGGTCGATCTCGTCGATGAGCCCCCGCTCGAGCAGCTGGCTGCCGATCGAGGGCGAGAGCACCTCGAGGTTCTTGCCGGCCGCCGCCTCGAGCCCGATCCGCACCGCCTCTGCCACGTCGCAGTCGAGGAAGGTCACGCCGTCGACCGGCTGCGCGTCCTCGGGGTGGTGCGTCAGCACGAACAGCGGCCCCTGCCACGCGCCGCCGTAGGTCATGCTCGGGTCGGGGAACATGTCCCAGCCGACGCGACCGCCGAGCACGGCGCCGGTCGTCTCGACGTACTCGTCGATGAGCCCGTCGCGGTTCGTGATGCCGCTCATCCAGTCCATCGCGTGCTCGGGCCCCGCCACGAAGCCGTCGAGCGACATCGTGAAGTGCCAGAGCACCGTGCCGCCGGCGGTCTGCGGCTCCGTGTCCTTCATCGCTCGCCTCCCTCGACCGCGTACTCCGTGACGAGGTGCCCTGCCGGATGCGCGACCGACGACTCGAGCCGCAGCAGCCGCAGCCCGAGCGACGACGGCGTGAAGCGCAGGCCGTCGCCGATGAGCGCGGGCGTCGTGCGCAGCCGGAGCCGGTCGACGAGGCCCGCGTCGAGCAGCGCGTCGGCGAGCGACAGCGATCCCCAGACGATGATCGAGCCGAACCGGCCCTTGAGCGCCCGCACGGCATCCGCTGCCGTCGGGTCGGGCCGCACGACCTCGATCTCGCCGTCGCCCCACGGAGCGCGCTCGAGCGTGGCCGAGAGCACGAGCTTCGCCAGTCGCGCGATCGGCTCGGCGACGCGCTCCACCGCCGGATCGGCGGTCGGCCAGTACGCGGCGAACATCTCGTACGTGCGCCGGCCGAGCAGGATCGCGTCGACGCCCTCGAGCATCGTCAGCTGGCCCTCGTCCGAGATGTCGCCGTCCGGCGTCGTCGCCTCGACGAAGCGCATGCCGCCGTCGGGCTCGGCCGCGAAGCCGTCGGCCGAGACGATCTGCTCGACGATGAGGCCGTTCACGACGAGCGCTCGCTCGTCGTCGCGAGGGCGTCGTCGAGCTCCTCGAAGGCCTCGGTCCAGCCGTGGAAGACGCTCTGCTCGCTCACGCGGTCCTCGTCGACGCCCGACAGGTGGAAGCTCATCTCGCACCGGCCGCCCTCGAGCTCGGTCAGGTCGACCGTGATCTGCATGGCGTCGGCGACCGCGTCACCGGGGTCCGCCCACGAGAAGCGCAGCCGCTCGGGCTCCCGCACCTCCACGTACTCGCCGCCGGTCGGGTACTCGCTGCGGTCGGGCGCGATCATCAGGTACTCGTAGCGGCCCCCGACCCGCAGGTCGATCCGCACCGACTCGGGCGGCACGGCCACCTCGTGCGGATGCCACCACTGCGCGGCGATCGCCGGGTCGGTCCATGCCCGCCAGACGGCTGCCCTGGGCGCGTCGAACGTGCGCGTGATCGTGAACTGCTTCGTTGCGGTCATCACTGCTCCTTCGGGTCGCCGACGGATGAGTCGGCCTGGTCGGTCGTGCTGGTGCTGGCGGTTCCGGCGTCGGATGCTGCGTCGTGGGCGTCGCTCGCGCTGCCCGCGCTGGGCTCCCCGGCGACGAGCGCGGCGAGCGTCTCGTCGAGACGGTCGAAGCGCGACTGCCATGCGGCGCGGTGCTCGGTGACCCACTGCTCGGCGTCGTCGAGCCCCTCGGGGCGAAGCGCGCAGCTGCGCCACTGCCCCTGCCGGGTGCGCTCGATGAGGCCGGCCTGCTCGAGCACGCCGAGGTGCTGCGAGACCGCCGGCCGGCTCATCGCGAACGGCTCGGCGAGCTCGCCGACGGTCGCGGCGCCGGCTGCCAGCCGCTCGAGCATCGCGCGCCGGGTCGGGTCGGCGAGCGCGAAGAAGATGCGGCTGAGGGAATCGGTCGCGATCGGCACTGCGCACCTCCTTGCGTAAGCAACTGCTTACATGGTGCGCCGGTCGGTCGGCGGTGTCAACCCCGAGTCGACGCGGAGCGGCCTCTCGGCGGCCGGTGCGAAGGTGGGCGCATGGAGGAGGAGCGCCGCGAGACCGCCCGGCCGCCCGCGCGCGGGTCGGCATCTCCGGCTGGCGCTACGCCGAGTGGCGCGGCGACTTCTACCCGCGTGGGCTGCCGCAACGCCGGGAGCTCGAGCACGTCGGCGAGCGGATGTCGACGCTCGAGCTCAACGGCTCGTTCTACTCGCTGCAGCGCCCGGCGAGCTACGAGCGCTGGCGCGACGCGGTGCCCGACGACTTCGTCTTCGCGGTGAAGGGATCGCGGTACATCACGCACATGCTGCGGCTGCGGGGCGTCGAGGTGGCGATGGCGAACTTCTTCGCGTCGGGCGTGCTCGCGCTCGGGGCGAAGCTCGGGCCGTTCCTCTGGCAGCTGCCCGAGCGCGAGGAGTTCGACGCCGAGGGGCTCGACCGGTTCCTCGCGGGCCTGCCGCGGTCGACGGGCGAGGCACTCGAGCTCGCGCGGCGCCACGACGACCGGATGCGGGGACGCACGTGGCTCGAGGAGGGGCCCGACGTGCCGCTGCGTCACGCGCTCGAGCCGAGGGCGCGCTCGTTCGAGGATCCGGCCGCGGCCGAGCTGCTGCGGCACCACGGGGTCGCGCTCACCGTCGCCGACACGGCAGATCGCTGGCCGGCGTTCGGCGAGGTCACCGCTGATTTCGCCTACGTGCGCCTGCACGGCTCGCGCGAGCTCTACGCGAGCGGCTACACGCCCGACGAGCTCGACGCGTGGGCGGAGCGCATCCGCGGGTGGGTGAGCGGCTCTGCCACGCCCGACGGCGCTCCGCGCGACGTCTACGTCTACTTCGACAACGACATCCACGGGCACGCGCCGCACGACGCGATGGCGCTGGCGCAGCGCGTCGAGCCGACCTGATCTCCCGGGTCGGTCAGCGCTCCGGCGAGGCCCGCCGGTGCAGCGCGACCGCGCGCATCCCGAGGAAGAGCGGGAAGGCGAAGGCGATCGCGATGACGGCGCCCAGCACGACGAGCACCCACACCCAGCGCGCCCATCCGAGCCGGACGCCCTCGACGATCATGAAGATCGAGGCGGCGACCGCGACGACGAGCAGGTCGATCGACGCCGATGCGCTCGCGGCGTTCGCGAACCATCCCTCGAGGTAGCCGAGCCCGCCGGGGTCGGCGAAGAACGCGATGTTGTACCACCACGTGCCGACGAGGCCGGCCGCAGCGAGCGCGAACCACACGATCGCCACCGCGGGGATGCGCCGCGCGCGTGGTTCCGACGCAGGTGCGCGGACGGGCTCAGGCACGGGGCGCGACCACTCCGTGCTCGTACGCCCAGATGACGGCGTGGATGCGGTCGCGGATGCCGAGCTTGAGCAGCACGTTCGAGACGTGCGTCTTCACGGTCGCCTCGCCGACGAAGAGCTCGCGGGCGATCTCGGCGTTCGACCGACCGCGCGCGAGGAGCAGCAGCGTCTCGCGCTCGCGGTCGGTGAGGTCGACGAGCACCGGGCTCGGGGGAGCGGCGAGCATCTCGCCGGTCGTGACCGCGGCGTCCGTCGAGCCCGACGCGCCGGCGAAGCGCTCGATGACGCGGCGGGTCACCTCCGGCGAGAGCAGCGCGTCGCCGCGCGCGAGCGCGTGCACGGCATCGATGAGCTGCTCGGGCTCGGCCGTCTTGAGGAGGAAGCCGGAGGCACCGGCCGAGAGCGCGTCGAACAGGAAGTCGTCGCGGTCGAAGGTCGTCAGCATGAGCACCGCGGCGTGGCCGTCGGCAGCGCAGATCGCCCGCGTCGCATCGAGGCCGTCCATCACGGGCATCTGCACGTCCATGCAGATCACGTCGGGCTGCAGCTCGGCAGCGAGGCGCACACCCTCGGCACCGTCCTTCGCCTGACCGACCACGTCGAACCCGGGCTCGCTCGAGAGGATCGTCTCGAAGCCGGCGCGCACGAGCGCCTGGTCGTCCACCAGCAGGATGCGCGTCACGCGTCCCACGCTACCGGCGCCGCGGCCACGGATCGGGCGCCCCATCCGCCGACCAATCCCTCGACGCCTGCCGAGTGCGCACATATGCTGAAAGCAACCTCCTCCTGCGTGAACGCCCGAACCTTGCGCCCGATCGAACGGCCCGCCGATGCGCCTTCGCCCCCGTCTCGTCGCTGCCGCGGCCCTCACTGCGCTCGTCGCCGGTCTGCTGACGGTCACCCCGCCCGCAGGCACCGGTGGCAGCGCCACTGCCGCCGTGGCGGCCGACTTCGAAGCCGGCTACCTCGTCTCGGACGAGCAGTTCTACGACGGTGGCGCGATGACCGCTGCGCAGGTGCAGGCGTTCATCGACGCGAAGCACGCGGGTTGCGCGGCCGGATACACGTGCCTCGACACCTACAGCCAGAAGACCCCGTCGATCGCAGCAGACGCCTACTGCGGAGCGATGACGGGGAGGGCGAACGAGTCGGCCGCGAGCATCATCGCTCGCGTCGGGCAGGCCTGCGACATCTCGCAGCGATTCCTGCTCGTGCTGCTGCAGAAGGAGCAGACGCTCGTCACGCACCCGTCGCCGAGCGCCTCGCGCTACGAGAAGGCGACCGGATTCGGCTGCCCCGACACCGCGCCGTGCGATGCGAGCGTCGCCGGGTTCTTCTACCAGGTCTACTACGGCGCACGGCAGTTCCAGCGCTACGCGGCACACCCCGAGCGCTACAACCACCGCGCCGGCGTCGTGAACCAGATCCGCTACGACACCGAGGTGGCATGCGGTTCGAGCCCGGTGCTCATCCGCAACCTCGCCACGGCGGGGCTCTACAACTACACGCCCTACCAGCCCAACGCGGCGGCGCTCGCGAACCTCTACGGCACGGGAGACTCGTGCTCCGCCTACGGCAACCGCAACACCTGGCGCATCTGGACGGACTGGTTCGGCGACCCGACCGAGCCGCTGCCGAGCGCGCAGCGGATCGCGGGCGCCGACCGGTATGCGACGTCGGTCGAGATCTCGCGCCGCGCGTTCCCGACGGGTGCGCCGGTGGTCTACCTCGCGAGCGGCGAGAATTTCCCGGACGGCCTCGCTGCGGGGCCGGCGGCCGCGCACGCCGGCGGACCTGTGCTGCTGACGCCGCGGGGCTCGGCCATGCCGGCCGTGCTCGCCGAGATCCAGCGGCTCAACCCTGCGGAGGTCGTCATCGTCGGCGGCGAGCCGTCTGTGTCGGCGGCGGTCGAGGATGCGGTGCGCGCGCTCGCGCCCGCCCGAACGGTGTTGCGGCTCGGCGGCACCGACCGCTTCCACACGAGCAGGCTCGTCGCCGAGCACGCCTTCGCGTCGGCGGATGCGGCGTTCGTCGCGACGGGCCTGAAGTTCCCGGATGCGCTCGCCGCAGGTCCGGCCGCGGCGTTCCGCGGCGGGCCGGTGCTGCTGGTCGACGGCGGCAGCGGCTCGCTCGACGCAGCGACGCGCGCGACGCTGCAGGGGCTCGGCGTCGACTGGGCGGGGATCGTCGGCGACGGCACCTCGGTGTCGACCGGTGTCGCGAACGGGCTCTCGGCGGCCGTGCCGAGCGTCGTCCGCTACGCCGGGGCCGACCGCTTCGCGACCGCGGCGCAGCTCGCCGACGTCTTCGACGCGGTGAGCACCGTCTACATCGCGAGCGGCACGGACTTCCCCGACGCGCTGGCCGGCGCGGCCGCGGCGGGGGCAGAGGGCGCGCCGATGCTGCTCGCCCGGCGCGAGTGCATGCCGGCCGCGAGCCGCAGCGCGCTCCTCGGCTCGGGCGCCGACGAGGTGCTGATCCTGGGTGGCCTGCCCACGCTCAGCGCGGCGACCGCTGCGTACACCCGCTGCCCCTGACATCCGGCTGTTGAGCGTTTGCGTCCGAGTTGCGCTGCACTCGGACGCAAACCCTCACCGGGCGGATGCGTCGGCGCTCGTGGGCGCGTCGGCGGGTGCGGCGCTGGCGGGCGCATGGGCACCGGTGCTGGCTGCCTGGTCGCCAGCGGCTGCGGCTGCGGCTGACTGCTCGGTTCCGGCCGACGTCGCGTCGTCGGCCGGCGCCGGGCCAGGGCTCGGCACGCGCGCCCGCACGAGCCATCCACCGCGGGACCGCGGCCCCACCTCGAGCGATCCGCCGAGCGCGGCGATGCGCTCGCGCATGCCCATGAGGCCGGCGCCGGCGCCGTGCGTCCCGGCGGCGCCGCCGCGACCGTCGTCGGTGACCTCGACCTCGATCTCGTCGTCGAGGTAGCGCAGGCGCACGTCGACCCGCGCGACCGGACCGGCGTGCTTGCGAGAGTTCGTGAGCGCCTCCTGCACGATGCGGTAGACCGTGAGGCCCACCATCGACGTCACGGGTCGAGGGGTGCCGATCGACTGCAGCTCGATCCGCTGCCCGCTCTCGCGCGCCGACTCGACGAGCGCGGGCAGCGCATCCAGCTCGGGCGCCGCCGACGTGCCGTCGTCCTCCGAGCGCAGCGTCACGACAAGGGAGCGGAGCTCGCCGATCGCGTCGCGCGCCGACTGCTCGACGTGCCGCAGCGCATCCGCGGCCTTCACGGGGTCGCGGTCGAGCACTCGCCGCGCGGCGCCCGCCTGCACGCCCATGGCCGAGACGTGATGCGCCACGACGTCGTGCAGCTCGCGCGCGATCCGCAGCCGCTCGAGCGAGACCGCCTGCTCGGCGAGCCGATCCTGCTGCGCCTGGATCTCGGCGTGTGCGGCGTCGAGCGCCTCCCGCTCGACCGCGCTGCGCCACGCCCGGTCGCCGAAGACCCAGCCGGCGCCGAAGTAGGCGGCGTTGATGACGATCTGGATGATCAAGAAGGCGAAGAACGCCGAGACTCCGCGCTCGCCGGTCTCCGGGTCGAAGAAGCCGCGGACGGCCGACGAGGCGAGCCAGACCGCCATCGCGATCACGATGACGAGCCGCGACCAGAAGGCCCGGCGGCGGTCGGCATCCCACGCGCCGATCGAGTAGAACCCCATGAAGAGGCTCACCTGCGAGGCGTACAGCTCGAGCACCGCCGCCTCGCCGGCCACGATGTAGATGGCGATCTGCGCGATCGACACCGGCAGCGGATGCACGCGGCGCAGCACGAGCGGCGCCGGCAGCAGCACGGCGGCCAGCAGCGGCGCCCAGATCGGCACGTCGGCGAACTGCAGGCCGGTCATGGCGCTGAGCGCCACCATGACGCAGCCGATGAGCGCGAGCGCCACGGCCAGCACCAGGTCGGCGCGCAGCGAGCTCGCGTCGGGGGCGCGGCGGACGGACATGGCGTCCAGCGTAGGCGCGCGGATGCGTCGGCCGCCTCCGCCGCCCGGCGGGCGGGCCGCCGTGGTCGCCTCCGCCTCGCGGGGGAGCCTCCGAAGGATGTGCGGCTGAGTGGCACGCGGGCTGCACCATCCCGCCGACGCCCCGCTCAGCCGCACATCTTCCGGCCCCCGGACCGGGGTCGCCACCGTGACCGAACCGTGACTCCCACGATCGGCCAGGCAGGAGCATCCTGGACCCATCTGGACCGACGGGGGAGTCGCGACCAGAAGGAGCAGGCCATGATGATCGCCACCCGGCCGTCCGCTCGCGCGGTCGGCGTCGCAGCCGCGTTCGCGGCGGCTGTGCTGCTCGTCGGCTGCGGCCCCGACGCGCCGACGGCCCCGTCCGAGACGGCGGGCACACCGTCGCCTGCGGTGGAGACCGCTAGACCGACGCCCGCCGAGCCGACCCCCACCGGGTCCGTCACGCCGGCGCCGACCGTCACGCCGGCACCGACGAGCGCCCCAGTGCCCACCGAGATGGCGAGCTCGACCTTCGAGACGCAGAACGGCACGATGCGGCTGCAGCTGCCGGAGGGCTGGACGGTGGTCGACAACAGCCGCCTGACGATGGACTTCGAGGGCGACCCGTGGTGGGAGAACACCGTGGGCTTCACGTCGCCCTCCGGCACCGAGATCACGTACTACGACGGCTTCGGCGACTCCGCCGGCTTCCTGAACGCCGACTTCGGGATCGTCGAGGAGCGTGCCATGGACATCGCGGGCACCGCGGCGATGTCGTGGTGGGTGCACGCCGCCGACCGCTGGTTCGTGCATGCCGCGGTCGCGCGGCCCTCGCAGGAGGGGCTGGAGCCGATCCCGCTGTTCGGGCTGCCGGATGTCGAGCGCACCCACACCTGCACGATGCTGCTGCTCGGCGACGACCAGGCGGCGGTCGGCTCTCGGGCCGAGGCCGAGCAGCTGCTCGGCAGCGCGCCGGTGCTCGAGGCGCTCGACGTCATGACGACGCTCGAGCTCACCGGCGTCAATCCGTCGACGATGCCGGCCGGGGTGGAACCGTAGCGCCTGCAACTGATCGCGTCCCGCGTGTAACCAGGGCGCGCATCCCGGACAATCCTGGATGTGGACCTCGCGCAGACCGACGAGCAGCTGTGGCGTGCCGTCGTGCGCGGGGACGGGGTCGCCTTCGCCGCGATCTTCGACCGCCACGGAGACCGCGTGTGGCGACACGCATGGAGGCTGATGCAGCACCGACAGGACACCGAGGACGTCACGGCCGCCGTGTTCGCGGAGGCGTGGCGCAAGCGGTCGCGCGTGCGCATCGTCGATGACTCGGTGCTGCCGTGGCTGCTCGCCACGGCGACGAACTGCGCGCGCAACGCCCGCCGCAGCATCCGCCGCAACGAGCGGCTGATCGCGCACATCCCGCTCGGCCCGGACTCGCCCGACACCGCCGACGTCGCGGGGGACCGCTTCGCGCGGGTCGACGCGTCGAGCGCGGTCGGCGCGGCCCTGCGCGAGCTGTCGGAGACGGATGCTCGGCTCGTGTCGCTCGTGCTGCTCGAGGAGATCCCGCTCGCCGACGCCGCCAAGGCGATCGGCGTGAGCTACGGCGCGGCCAAGACGCGCATCCACCGCGCGAAGCAGCGGCTGCGCGGCCACCTGCAGGCGGCTGGCGCCGGCGACCTCGAGGAGGTGTCGGCATGAGCGATCGGCAGCAGCAGGGCATGAGCCCCGACTTCCGGGCGCGGATGCGCCAGGGCCTGTCGACGATGGCGGTGCGCGAGCGCGTGCGAGAACGGCGCCGCAATCGCGCGATCGCCGGCGGCGCGGTCGCCGCGGTCGCCGCCGCGGTCGTCGGGGTGGGCGTCTGGCAGTTCGCCGGCGCGCTCGACCCTCGCATCGACGAGGCCGCACCGGCGCCGACGACCACGATGGAGCCGAGCGCCGAGCCGAGCGCCGAGCCCGCGCCGACAGCGACGCCCGAGCCGGAGCCGACCGAGACGGCACCCGTACCGCCGCCGGGCTTCGAGGGCGTGGCGGCCGGGGAGCCGATCGTCACCGACTTCGTGGACTGCCGTGAGGGATGCGGTGACACCGGCGCCGCAGGCGGCCCGGTGCTGGAGCGGTTCTACGACGTCTACGTGCTGTGCGAGGGATCCGGCTCGGTGCTGTTCGGCGGCGCCGAGTGGATCGACTGCGCGGATCACGAGCCGGGCACCGGGTGGGCGCTCGTCGATCGATCCGATGTCGTCGGCGATGGAGACCCGCAGTTCACGGCGACCGACGACTTCGACGGGCAGCTGCAGGTCGTCGAGACGGGCGAGGTGCCGCCCGGCTCGGTCGAGGGCGAGACGGCGACCGTGTACTACGACTGCGGGCCGACGGTGGCGATCGGCGGCGTCACGTTCGACTGCGACGCCGATCCGGGCATCATCCCCGACCTCGCGGCCTGGGGAGTCCCCATCGCGGGCGGGTCGTTCGCGCCGCGGATGGAGTTCCGCGAGGGAGTCGCGCGCGCCGACATGCGGTGGGTGATGGAGCGATGATGCGCCGAGCTTCCGGGTGGGCCGCGGGACCGCTCGCGATCGCGGTGCTGCTCGGGCTCGTGGCGTGCGGCCCGGCCGGGGGCCTCGCTCCGGCGCCAGAGCCGGAGCCCTCCAGCACGAGCGCGACCACAACGACGACGCCCGCGACGACATCGGCACCAGCGGACGCCACGCCGACCCCCACCGCGACCCCCGCCCCGACCGCGACCCCGACGCCGACCCCCCAGGCGGCGCGCACGCCGCCCA
Source organism: Agrococcus sp. UYP33 (assembly GCF_054060915.1). Classification (NCBI taxonomy): domain Bacteria; kingdom Bacillati; phylum Actinomycetota; class Actinomycetes; order Micrococcales; family Microbacteriaceae; genus Agrococcus; species Agrococcus sp. UYP33. The sequence goes on along the minus strand of NZ_JBSSDR010000001.1, from coordinate 852,800 downwards.
CGACGCCTCCGCTGCCCGTCCTGTCGCCAGCAGGCACGCCCGTGGCCGTCGTCGGCGCCGAGCTCGTCGAGGGCGAGCGCTACGACTACCTGATCCCGTGCGTGCCGAGCGTCCCCATGTGGTTCGACGCGGGCGACGGTCGGTACTCGTACGACTCGACGGACCGGCTGATCCCGTGCGACCACGGGCTCGTCGCTGCCATCTCGGTGAGCGTGGGCCACGAGATGTCGCTCCTGACGGTCTTCGAGCAGGACATCGGCGCGCCGACCGCCTTCCGCGTCATCACCGGAGCGGGCTTCGACGAGGCCACCGCCGCCGAGGTCGCCGCGCAGACCGGTGCGCAGCTGGTCGACATCGAGCTGGCGTGCGCCGGGGGCGACGGCGAGCTGATCGAGCTGGGCGATCGCTACGCCTACTGCACCGAGCCCTGGGGCTTCGCGGTCATCCCGGACGCCACCCTGAGCGATGCGCTCACACAGGTGGGCGTCGGATTCGGCTACTCGCGTGAGCTCTTCTTCCGGGCTTCGTGATCCCCTCGCGGCCCACCGCGTGATCCGGAAGAAAGTTGAGCGGATGTCACAGGCGCGTCGTACAGTGGTCCGAAGTCGTGCAGAGTTGCCTGATCGGCAACTCTGTGTTTCGGCACTGCCCCACGAGGAGAGATCACGACGATGTCCTTGACCGAGCCACCGAGGGTGGTGCCGGAGTCGAGCGTCTGGGCCGGGTGGCCCCACGCTGACGCTGCCGCGTGGGCGGACGCCCTGCTCGCCTTCGAGCGGCACCGCTTCACGTCGAAGCCGAAACACATGCTGCTGCACGCGCTGTGGCACGACTGGCACGAGCGCGGCGCGCTGCCCGAGCTGCGCCGGTGGGAGCAGCTCGCCCGTCGCTTCGAGGCGCAGGGCGTCAGTGCCGATGCGTTCGAGCGGATGCACCGCGACGCCGGCGCGATGCCGTGGTCGCCCGCGGTCGAGCGCAGCTGCCCCGAAGCCGTGCCGCAGCAGGGCGCCTGAGGACCTCCGCCGTTCGTGATGGAATCGTGACCGGATCGGCGTGACCGCCGCCTGACGCTGGACATGTCAGAGCGTGCGGGGATGAGCCTCGCGAGAGAGGAACCCCGCCGTGCGCCCTTCCCCGAGCCGAGTGCTCGTCACCACCGCGATCGTCACGCTGACCGCCATGCTGGGCGCCTGCGCGCAGGCCCAGCCCGGATCGACCTCGGCGCCGGCTCGACCCCGCTCGACACCGACCGCCAGCGCGACGCCGACATCGACGCCGACGCCGACGCCGACGACCTCCGCCGGCGCGACCGGTGCACCGGGCACCGCGACACCGCCCGAGAGCGATGCCGTCGAGCTCGTCCCGTTCGAGACGCAGAACGGCACGATGCGCATGCAGATCCCGGCGGACTGGACCGTCGAGGACAGCAGCCGTGTCGCCCTCGGCTACGACGGCCTGCAGCGGTGGGACAACATCGTGGCGGTCGCCGGTCCCGATGGCGGCCACCTCTGGTTCGACGACGGCATGCCCGATGACGTGGGCGCGGCGGCGCTCGAGGAGCACGTCGTCGAGCGCATCGACATCGGCTCGGGCCTCGCGGCTACTGCCTGGTGGGAGCGCTACGAGAGTGACATCTACGTCGCCAGCGTCGCCGTGATCGACGGCGAGGCGCCGCTCTCCGACTCGTTCCGCGTCGATGGGTCCACGAGACTGCACTTCCTGAAGTTCGAGCACCCGGACGCCGAGGAGCAGTTCTCGAGCCGCGACGCGGTCGAGGCCTACCTGGGGAGCGACGAGGTCGCGCTCGCGCTCGACATCATGGCGACCGTCGAGATCTCGGGCGACGACACCGCGGTCCCGGCCGGCGTCGGCGTCGAGCACGAGGGCACCACGTACCTCCCGTACACGACGCAGAACGGCACGTCGACGTTCCTCGTCCCGCTCGAGTGGCGCATCGATGACAACAGCCGAGTGGGCTTCGGCCACGGCGGCGGGCCCGTCTGGGAGAACTGGGTCCAGCTGTTCCGGCCGAACGGCGGCAGCGCCGTGTCGTACGTCGACTACGTGCTGTTCGCCGGCGAGGAGCCGGAGTGGCCGTGGACCGCCGGTGAGGTGCGGCCGACGACGGACGGTCTGCACGCCGTCTCGTACATGCTCGGCGACACCGGCGACTACAACACGGGGCTCGTCGGGGTCAGCCTCACCGACCAGGGGGACGCCTCGCGACCGACCGGCACCGTGTGCGCCGACACCATGTGCCGATACTTCGTCAGCACCCCGCTGACCGAGGGCGAGGCGTTCTTCGGTGGAGCGACCGAGGAGCAGCTGCTCACCGTCATCGCGTCGCTCGAGCGGCACCACGACGACGCCCGCATGCCCTGACGCAGGTGCAGCGCGAGGGCCGGACGGAGCACCGCCCGGCCCTCTGCTGCTCCATCGCCCAGAAGCGTGACCGAACCGTGACCTCCAGCGGGTGACCGGTTCCCGCATCCGGACATCTCAGGACAAGCGGGGAGATGCCCCGCGAGAGAGGAATCCGCCGTGCGCCCCATCCAGAGCCGCCTGCTCGCCGCGACCGCCGTCGTCGTCGTCGCGACCTTCACCCTGGGCGCGTGCGCGCAGGCCGAGGAGGCATCGGCACCGCTGCTGCCGGAGACCGCGCCGAGCGAGACGGCGTCACCCGCGCCGACGCCCTCGCCCACTGGCGAGAGCGAGCCGGCCACGACCGGCACCGCCACGCCGCCGCAGAGCGCGCAGCCCGCTGCCGTGGAGGCAGCGCCTGCAGAGATGGTCGACTTCGAGACGCAGAACGGCACGCTGCAGCTGCAGGTCCCGTCGAACTGGACCGTCGAGGACACGAGCACGATCGCCATGCAGGGCTCGGGGCGGCAGGGTTGGAACAACGAGGTGGTCTTCTCCCCGCCGACGGGCGGGAGCCTGCAGTACTCGGATGGCTACTGGGGGGACACAGGCCCCGCGACGATCGAGACCCGGATCGTCGAGCGGATCGCCATCGATCGCGGACTCTTCGCGGCAGCGTGGTGGGATCGGCACGAGGGCGGCCGCTACAGCGTCAGCGTCTCCATCGTGGGCGACGTGTCGGAGCCGTTCCACATGTTCCACGTCGGCGAGGGCAAGCGGCTGCACGGCATGGGCTTCTTCCACCCCGACGCACAGGACGGCTTCGACAGCCGCGATGCGGCGGAGGCGTACATCGGCGGCCCCGAGGTCGCGCTGGCGCTCGACGTGATGGCCTCGGCCGCGTTCACCGGCGAGGACGACGCGCTGCCGGCCGGCGTCGGCGTCGAGCACGACGGCACGACCTACCTCCCGTACACGACGCAGAACGGCACCGCGAGCTTCCTGGTGCCGCAGCACTGGAGCATCGGGGATCACAGCCGCCCCGGCACCAACCGAGCCGGCCAGGACGTGTGGGACAACTCCGTCGCGCTCTACCTGCCGAACGGCAACATGGTGCTGCACTACGGCGACATGTGGATCACCAACCTCATCGAGGAGTGGGAGTGGACGCTGGGCGAGGTCCGGCCGACGCAGACGGATGGGTGGCAGGCGGTCTCCTGGACGCTCGGCGACTCGGTGCCCAACCACGCGGGCTACGTCGGCGTGAGCCTCTCGGACCAGGGAGGCGCGGTGCGTCCGGCTGACAACGTCTGCAGCGAAAACCTCTGCCGCAGCTTCAGCGGCGTACCGCTCGACGTGCGCTGGCTCGACGACGGGCTCGAGAGCACCGAGGACTTCTTCGGCAGCGCGATCGAGGAGCAGATGCTCACCGCCGTCGCATCGCTCGAGACGCACCACGACGACGCCACGCGGATGCCCTGGTAGCGCCGCGGTCGCAGATCCGGGGGCCGGGCGGAACACCGCCCGGTCCCTGTGGGCGCTGCGAGGTCGCCCTGCTACCGTGTCGCGCGATGGCGGAGTGGCGGATGGGCGCGGCGATGCGACGCGGGGCACAGACCCCGAGTCGAGCGCTGTCCGCGCGGGCACTGCTGCTCCTCGGCGCGACCGTCGTGCTGCTCATCACCGGTCTGCTCGGCATGCATGCGCTGGGCGGTTCTGCGGGCGGGCACGGCTCGGGCCATGCGATCGCCGGCCATGGCGGCGTCGGCCAGTCCGATGTCGCGGTCGTCGCTGCCGATGACCACGCCGCGCACGCAGCCCCGACGCACCACGCGCAGGACACGGCGGTTGCGGCCAAGGCGAGCGGCTGCACCGATGCGTGCGCGGCGGACGGGCCCGTCGCGCCGGGTCACTCCGAGCTCATGGCGTGCGTGCTCGCGCTGCTCGCCGGCTTGCTCGTGCTCGTCCCGCCCGCGCGTCTCGGCATCCCCTGGGCATCCGTCGTGACCATCCCGATGTCGGCCGACGCATCCGCCGCCCGGGCAGAGCCGCCCACACCCTCGCTCATCCTGCTCTCGATCAGTCGGACCTGATCGGTCTGCCTGGCCACCGGCCAGGCCGCCGGCGTCGCATCCGCGGCGTCACAGACCGACCATCCCACTCGAGAACAGGACCACCACCATGAAGACCATCAACCGCGCGCTCGGAGTCAGCGCGCTCGCCCTCGCCTTCGTCGTCACCGGCTGCTCCGCGGGCGGATCGACGGGCACCACGCCCGCCGCATCGCCCGGCATCACTGCTGCACCCTCGTCGGCACCCGCATCCTCGGAGGCGAACGCCGCCGACGAGATGTTCGTGACGATGATGATCCCGCACCACCAGCAGGCCGTCGAGATGTCGGAGATGGTGCTCGACAAGGACGGCCTCGACCCGCGCGTCGCCGACCTCGCCGAGCGCATCCGCGACGCGCAGGCGCCCGAGATCGAGCAGCTGCAGAGCTGGCTCGACGACTGGGGCGTGGAGGCATCGGCCGACGGCGGCCACGGCGGTCACGGCGACGGCGGCGGCATGATGTCGGAAGACGACATGCAGGCGCTCGAGGACGCCGACGGCGTCGAGGCGAGCACGCTCTTCCTGCAGCAGATGCTCGCGCACCACGAGGGCGCCGTCGAGATGGCCGAGGCGGAGGTCGCCGACGGCCAGCACCCTGACGTCGTCGCGCTCGCCCAGCAGATGGCCGATGCGCAGTCGGCCGAGATCGCCGAGATGGAGCAGCTGCTCACCGAGCTCTGATCCCCGTTGAGGGTTTGCGTCGGAGTTGCTCTGCGCTCGGACGCAAACCCTCAACCGCGCTGGGTCGGGCGACGGGCCTGCAGCACCGGCTACTCCGCCCGGCGGAACGCTGCCTGCAGTGCCTCGAGCGTCGCCGCGCGCTCCCGCTTCGCGAGCCACCGGAAGGCGGGCGTCATGACACGGCGGATGCCGTGCACCTCGACCCGCGCGCCGTGGCGCACGAGGGTGGTGCGGTCGGAGGCGGCTTCCAGCTCGTAGCCGGGCCAGCCCTCGGCGCCGATGCGGCCGTTCCGTGCCAGCTGCCGCCAGTGGAAGACGAGCCGGATCGGAGGCTCGAACGCGACGATCTCGCCCGGGGCCGCGCCTGCTGCGGTGCGGTCGACGTAGGTGGTGCCCAGCTGCGGCTCGCCGGGCGACGTCTGCTTCGTCGTGTGGAAGATGCTCCCCTTGCGCGGCATCCAGTCGTTGTAGCCCTCGATGTCGGCGAGGCGGGCGAAGACCGCATCGATCGGTGCGTCGACGACCCCGTGCAGCTCGAACTCGATCACGGTCATGACTCAGGGTGCTCCTCGGGGAGCGCGTCCACAAGCCGGTGCACGTGCGATGCCGCCGGACCGTTGCGCTCAGTGGCGTCGTGGGAACGCGAGCATCGCGAGCGCTCCCACGACCCACACCGCCCCCGAGGCTGCGAGCAGCAGGAGCGGATCGAGGCCCGCGAGCAGACCCGCGACGGCCGTGCCGCCCGCGCTCGCGGTCGTGCGCAGCGCGGAGCCGACGGTGAACACCTGCGCGACGACGTCGTCAGGGCTCTCGAGCCGCCGGAGCGTCAGCATCGCGGCGGTGGGTGCAGCACTGAACACGCCCGAGAGGCCGACGAGCACGATCGTCCACCAGAACCCCAGGTCGAGTGCGGCCGCGAGCGTCGCGAGCCCCGTCAGCCCGAATCCCACGAGCATCGTCGCCTGCGGCGACATGCTCGTGCGTCGGATGGGCTCGACGATGGCGCCGACGAGCGCGCCGATCGCGAAGGCGGTGACGATGAAGGCGCTCGCGGCTGCGTCGCCCGTCGCGAGCAGCGCGATGCCGATCGCCGCGATCGGCATGATGCCTCGGCCGAACTCGACGAGCGTGCCCGAGACGGTGATCGTGGCGAGCGGCCGATGCGTCGACAGGGCGACGAGCCCCGCGCCGATCGAGCGCCACAGCCCCTTGCGCTCGGCCTCCCGCCGCTCGATGCGCAGCAGCGGGTAGGCGGCGAGCGACACGAGCGCGATCGCGGCCATCGAGGCGAGCGCCCAGCGCGGCCCGAGCGTCGGCGCCAGCAGCGCGACGAGCGCCGGACCCGCGACACCGGAGAGGTTGTAGCTGAGCGCGTCGAGCGCGTACGCGCGGCGCGCATCCGTGCCGGTGGGCGCGACGAAGCTCGAGAGCCCGCCGAAGCCGAAGGGGTTCAGGAGGCCGCTGAGGACGAGCGCGATCGCGACGAGCCACACCGGCAGCGGGTCGAGCACTGCGGTCAGCCCATAGGCGGCGGCGGTGCCGGCGGCGGCACCCATCATGAGCGGCCGCGGCCGGTGCACGCGGTCGAGGATCGCGCCGACGAGTGGCGCGGCGATGATGCTCGGCACGAGCGCGAGCGCCGCGAGCGCCGCTCCGAGCGCGATGTCGCCCGTGATCGACACCACGAGGATCGGGATCCCGATCTGCGCTCCGCTGGCAGCCGTTCGGATCGGCACGGACGCGGCGAGCTGGCGCATCCCCGCGGCCTTCCCCTCGTGGTTCACGAGCGATGCGGTCGACGACGCGGGCGCAGACGAAGGCCGATCGGCGTCGCGGGGGGATTGCATCCCTCAAGCATGCCGCCCCGTTCGCCGTGCAGCCGAATGCGCGGTCTGCGCGCGGTGTGCGCCGCGTGCGAGCCCGACTCGGATCAGCGCCGCAGGACGATGCCGGGTCGCGGCAGCCGGTCGGCTCGCCCGCGATGCCTGCGACCTCGGCCCTGCTCGTCGAGCAGGGTGCGGATGCGTCGCTCGGTCGAGCCGACCGCGCTCCCTCCGGATGCATTGAGCGCAGTCCGTGGGCGCCGTCGCTGTCGTGGGACGCACACGGAGGAGCCGGGCTCAGCCGGTTGGACGCTCGCGCTGGTGCGAAGCTCGATGCCAGCATCGAGGGGCTCCGGCAGCTTCATGGCGAGCGAGGCGGCGGCGGCTGCGCCGAGCGATCCGCCGCGCGATCTAGCGGCGCCGGTCGCGGCGGCGAGCGCAGTGGCGCTCGGCATCTCGGCGGAGTCGTCGCGGCCCCACCGGGCCGGCTGGAGCTGCGACACGATACGCCAGCTGCCGGGCCGTGGTCCGACCTTCTCGACCCGCAGCCGGCCGGCGTGGATCTCGTGGTGGTGGTAGCTGCAGACGAGGATGCCGTTGTCGACGTCGGTGGCGCCGCCGGCCTGCCAGGGGACGATGTGGTGCGTCTCGCACCAGGCGACGGGCATGCCGCAGCCGGGGACCCGGCAGCCCTTGTCGCGCTTGGCGAGAGCGCGCTTCTGCGCGCGGGTGAAGAGCCGCTGGGTGCGACCGAGCCAGAGCGGGTGGCCGTGCTCGTCGACGACGAGGTGGTGGATGTCCGCGAAGCAGACGAGCTGGTCGATGTGCTCGATCGGCACGAGGCTGCTCGTGTGCTCGATCGTGAGCGTGCGCTCGGCCTGGCGGATGCCCTGCACGTAGGCGCCGTACGCCTCGATCGTGCCGGTGAGGACGAGCGAGGGCGACTCGCCGCCAGCCAGCGGCGCGTCGCCGGAGGCGGCGTGCGCCTTCACCATCGCGATGAGGGCGTCGTGCGCCTTCTGCTCGGGCGAGCGGTCGTCGAGCGAAGGCTCCGCGCTGCTGCAGTCGGCGCCCGAGCAGCCGCCGTGGTCGCAGTGCTCGTCGTGGAAGGCGACCTTGACGCGTGGGCCGGTGTACGCATCCACCAGCGACTTGAGCGCGGACCCGTCTTCGGCGGGGGAGCGCATGACGGTGAGCCACGAGCCGTCGCGCTGCTGACGGGTGCGGAACGAGCGAAGCGCCCGCTGCTGCTCGTCGTTCGGGAGCACCCCGTCGGGGTCGAGGAGCGCCGCGCACCGGCGCGCCAGCACGACCAGCTGTTCGGGCGGGAGCGGCGTGGCCGGATCGGTCGCGGCCTCGACCAGCAGCTGCTCGGCGGTCTCGAGCTGCTCCACGTCGGCTCGCGGCGCGGCCGGTTCGATGGTCGAGACGATGGCGTGCGCCTGCGCGAACGAGATCTCGGCCTCGGCGAGCGCACCGGCCACCGCCGGGTACCGGGCGGCGATGGCGGCGCCGGTGATGGCGATCGACGGCGATGTCGCTCGCCCCATGAGCAGCAGGTCGAGCGCGCGGCGGGAGCCGAGACCGAAGGCCCTCGAGACCGCTTCCCGCGAGCGCCGAGCCCCCAGCAGCATGCACAGTGGCTCATCGACCGCGCCGTGCGAGCGCTCCTCCACCTCGTGCGCGAGCCGCACCTGCAGGCTCTCGGCGACTCGCGCCAGCTCTGCGACTCGGCCGAGCAGCTCGGCGACCTCGGCGTTCGAGGTCGTCGAGAACGACGGGGCTGCAGCGAGCAGGGCGCGGGCGGCGACGACCGCTGCTCGTGCCTGCTCGGTGCTCGTCATCGCCGCCTCCTTGTGAGGAGAGTAGAGGCGACCACCCACATCGACTCCGCCCTCGTCGCGAGCAGAGTGGATGCGACCACTGACACGCCACGCCGTGCCGGAAGACGAGTGCGCCGCGTGCTCAGGGCACGCGGCGCACTCTCATTCCGGCTTGGGGTTCAGCCCGCCAGCGGTGCCGTCACTCGGTGCCGGGGACGATCAGGCCGCCCCACGTCTCCAGCATGTAGGCGTCCGTCTCCTCACTCGTGAGCAGCTCGTACAGCGCGGCGACGCGGGGGTCGTCCTGCAGCTCGGGCGTGGTCGCGAGGATGTTGAAGTAGTCGGAGTCATCGCCCTCGGTGAGGATCGCCTGGTCTTGCGTGAGGCCGGCAGGCAGCGCGAACGACGCGGTGACGAAGACGGCGTCGTTGTCCGGGATCGCGAGCGGCAGCGTAGCGTTCTCGACCTCGGTGAACTGGAAGTTCGACGGGTTCTCGGTGATGCCGTCGAGGTTGGTCGCGCCCTCCTCGATGCTGATGAGGCCCTCGGCCGCGAGGATGCCGAGCGCGCGGCCCTCGTTCGTCGGGTCGTTCGGGATGGCGATGGTCGCGCCCTCGCCGAGCTCGTCGATCGAGGTGAGCGACTCCGAGTAGAACGCGGCGGCCGGCAGGTAGACCTCGCCGACCGAGACGAGCGTGCCGCCGGCCTGCGAGTTGTACGTCTCCATGAACGTGGAGTTCTGGAAGAGGTTCGCCTCGGTCGAGCCGTCGGAGAGCGCCGGGTTGGGCGTGTTGTAGTCGGTGAACTCGACCCACTCGATGTCGAGGCCGGCCTCGGGGGCGAGGTTCTCGTCGACCCAGGTGAGGATGTCGCCGGCCGGCACGGGCAGGGCGCCCACGCGGATCGTGCCGAGCGAGCCGTCCTCGGATGCTGCGGGGGCGGCGACGTCGGGGGTGCTCGACGAGCAGGCGGCGAGCGCGGCGACGGCGACGCCGGCGGCGATGGTCGTCGCGACGCGACGGCGGAAGATGTTGGTCATGGAGGTTCCTTAAGAGGTGCTCGACGGAGGCGTCGGGCGGCGGGGGTCGGGGATCGTGAGGTCCACGTCGAGGTGGGCCTGCGCATCCGCCGTCGCGTCCTTCTTGGGGCCGCGACGAGTGCTGGGTGCGCCGAGCTTCCGGGCGAGCGCGGTCAGCGCCCACTGGATGAGCTGCACGAGGGCGAAGAGGATGATGACGACGCCGATGATGTGGATGCTGCTGTAGCGCTGCATGCCGTAGGTCAGGGCGACGTTGCCCAGGCCGCCGCCGCCCACGACGCCGACCATCGCCGAGAAGTTGATGATCGACGTGATGGTGGTGGCGGTGCCGAGCAGGATCGAGGGCGTCGCCTGCGGCAGCAGCACGCGGCGCACGAGCAGCCAGCGGGAGGCGCCGAGCGACTCCGCGGCCTCGAACAGGCCCGGGTCGACCTCGCGCACGGCGATCTCGACCACGCGCACGAAGAACGGGATCGCGATGAGGGTGAGCGGCACGATCGCAGGTCCCGTGCCGATGAACGAGCCGAGCAGCCAGCGGGTGAGCGGGATGAGCGCGATCATCAGCACGATGAACGGCACCGAGCGGCCCAGGTTGACGATGAAGCCGAGCAGGGCGTTGATGACTCGGCCGAGCGCGCGCGAGCCGAAGGGCGCCTCGAGGAAGCGGCCCTGCTCGGTGCCCACCAGGATGATGCCGAGCGGCAGGCCGACGACGAAGGTGATCGCCATCGCGATCGCCGTCATGTAGATGGTCTCCCACGTGCCCTCGAGGAGCACCGCGATGAGCTGCGGCCAGAAGGTGGGGGAGCTGACGTCGATCATGCGAGCACCTCCCAGGCGGTGACGCCCTGCGCCGTGAGGCTGTCGACGACCTGGCGGGCGGTGTGCTCGTCGCCGGGAACCGCGAGGCGAGTGCGGCCGGCTTGGTGGCCGTTGATGGTCTCGAGCGCGGCGCCGAGGATCGAGACGTCGAGGCCGAAGTCGCGGGCGAGCTGCGCGATCACCGGGCGGTCGGCGCTGAGGCCCGTGTAGGTGACGTCGACGATGCGGTGTCCCGGGATGCGGTGGGGCTCGCCGACCGGGAAGAGCTCGGCGGCGACCTGGCTGCCCGGCGTGCGGATGAGCTCGTCGAGCCCGCCCTGCTCGATCACGCGGCCGGTCTCCATGAGGGCGGCCGCGTCGCAGATGCGCTTGACGACCTCCATCTCGTGCGTGATGAGCAGCACGGTGAGGCCGAGCTCGCGGCTCAGGCGGCGGATGAGCTCGAGGATCGAGCGCGTCGTCTCGGGGTCGAGGGCGCTGGTCGCCTCGTCGCTGAGCAGCACGTCCGGGCCGGAGGCGAGCGCGCGGGCGATCCCGACGCGCTGGCGCTGGCCGCCGGAGAGCTGGCCGGGGCGGTCGTCGGCGCGGTGTGCGAGGCCGACGAGGTCGAGCATGTCGAGCGCCTTCGGGCGGCGGTCCTTCTTGGCGGCGCCGGTCGCCTCGAGCGCGAACTCGACGTTCTGCGCGACCGTGCGGTTGCCGACGAGGTTGAAGTGCTGGAAGACCATGCCGATCTTGTGGCGCTCGTTGCGGAGCGCCTGGCCGCTGAGGGCGGTGACATCGACGCCGTCGACGGTGACGCGGCCGGAGTCGGGGCGCTCCAGTGCGTTGACGGTGCGGAGGAGGGTCGACTTGCCAGCGCCGGACTGCCCCACGACGCCGAAGATCTGCCCCTTGGAGACCTCGATGGAGACGTCGTGGAGCGCGACGACGGCGTCAGGGCCGTCGCCGAAGCGGCGGCTGACGTGCTCGATCGAGATCATGGAACTCCAAGCGGGGGCGCGGTCAGCGCCCTGTGTTGGGGGAAGGGTGACCCGACTGCGGCGGCGGGCTGCCTTCTAGTGTCTCGTGGATCGAGGGACGGCGCAGGCATGTGACGCCGTGTGACGCCCACCCCGCCGGTCGAAGAGCTGTGCGCAGCGCCGCGTATCGAGACCATCGCACCTAGGCTGGAAACGAAATCCTGGAGGCGCTCGTGAAGAAGCAGATCAACGTCGTCGGTGCGGTCATTGTTCGCGACGGCGAGATCCTCTGCGCGCAACGCGGTCCTGGCACGCTGGCGGGAATGTGGGAGTTTCCCGGGGGCAAGGTCGAGCTGGGTGAAGCACCGCAGGCGGCCCTACAGCGGGAGATCGACGAGGAGCTCGAGTGTGAGGTTCACGTCGGCGCTCACGTCGCCACGACCACGCATGAGTACGACTTCGGCGTCGTGACGTTGACGACCTACTACTGCGACCTGCTCTCAGGCGAGCCAGTGCTGACGGAGCATGCCGAAGTGCGATGGCTTGCACCCGCCGACCTCTCTTCCCTGGAGTGGGCGCCCGCTGACGTGCCGGCGGTGAACCAGATCCAGGCCGACTTCGCCGTCCATGTCGATTGATTTCCAGCCTCAGTCGTCGCTCGAGATCGACATCTCCCACGGTTACCTGAGACGGGACTCCCGCGCCCCGCGGCTCGCCAACCCGCAGCTCATCGTGAACGACGCCAACGGCACCATGCTTCGAACGCTCCGAGAAGAGCTGCGGCGGTGCACGTCCTTCACGTTCTCAGTCGCCTTCGTGTCACCGCGCGCGATCGCCCTGCTGAAGCAAGAGCTGGTTGATTTCGGAGGCGCCGGGCGGATCGTGACGTCTGACTACCTGGGGTTCAACTCGCCGCGCGCATTCGCTGAGCTTCACAACCTTCGGTCGATGGGCATCGACGTTCGACTGCACAACGAGACGGCATTCCATCCAAAGGGCTACCTGTTCGAGCACGACGATCGTATGACTGCGATTGTCGGCAGCTCGAACTTGACGGCGACCGCCTTGCTGAGCAATCTCGAGTGGAACCTCCGAGTGTCGTCCGCACGAGAGAGCGACTTGACCGGTCAGCTCGGCGCCATCATCGAGCAGCAGCTGGCGCAATCCGAGCCGCTGACGCAAGCATGGATCGACGACTATGCGGAGTTCTACGTCGCGCCGGAGTCGCAGCCGAACCTCGTCCACGGTGCTCGGCCGGCTCGACCGTCGAGACGCACGGTGACAATGGCCGACGCTGAGCCGGGTGCGCTCGAACCGGCAAGATCGCAATCCACACGCTTCGAGCACGCGCCCGTCGCGAGCGGCGGCTATCGCGACCACGGGCCAATCGTCCCCAACGTCATGCAGCAAGAAGCGCTCCGAGCGATTGCAGCGATGCGCGAAGAGGGGAAACAGCGTGCGGTCGTGATCTCCGCGACAGGCACCGGCAAGACGATTCTCTCCGCATTGGACGTTCGCGCTGCGCGGCCCGACCGGATGCTGTTCGTGGTGCACCGCGAGCAGATCGTCGATCGCGCGATCACCGAGTTCCAGCGCGTGTTGGGAGCACCGCCCGCGGCATTCGGCAAGCTCGTCGGCACGTCGCGTCAGCTCGATAGGCCCTACGTCTTCGCGACGATCCAGTCTCTCTCGAGGCCAGAGACGCTCGACCGGCTCGACCCGACGGCGTTCGACTACGTCTTGATCGACGAGGTGCATCGTGCTGGCGCCAAGTCTTACGCCCGCGTGTTGGAGCACTTGCGGCCGAAGTTTCTCCTCGGAATGACCGCGACGCCAGAACGCACAGACGGTTTCAACCTGTTCGAGCTGTTCGACTTCAATGTCCCGTACGAGATCAGACTGAATCGGGCGCTCGAAGCCGACATGCTCGCGCCGTTCCACTACTACGGTGTCGCCGACGTCGACTTCGAGGACGGCACCACAACTGACGACGCAACGCAACTGCGCAAGCTGGCCTCCGCGGAGCGAGTGCGTCACATCGCTCTTGCAATCGAACGCTACGGGCAAGCGGGCGTCCCCGCTCGAGGACTCATGTTCTGCAGCCGGAACGAGGAAGCCCGCGAGCTGTCGGAGGCCCTCAACCGGGTGACAATCCGGGGCAAGATGCTTCGAACCGTCGCGTTGACCGGCCAGGACTCGATCGAGCGACGCGAGCAGGTCGTCGAGTGGCTGGAGTCGGGTGAGCTCGATTACATCCTCACGGTCGACATCTTCAACGAGGGCGTCGACATCCCGACGCTCAACCAGGTCATCATGCTGCGGCAGACGCAGTCCGCGATCGTGTTCGTACAGCAGCTGGGACGAGGGCTGCGCAAGGCCCCGGGCAAGGACTATCTCGTTGTCATCGACTTCATTGGGAATTACGCGAACAACTTCTTGATCCCGGTCGCGCTGTTCGGTGACGACTCGCTCAACCGCGAGTCGATCCGGCAGCACTTGATCTCGGCGGAGGAAGTTGGCGTCATCGCTGGTCTGTCGAGCGTCCGGTTCGATCGCATCGCGCAGCAGCGAGTCCTGAAGTCGCTGGCCGAGACGCAGCTCGACAGCATGCAACGCCTGAAGCAAGCGGTCGAGACGCTGCGAAATCGGCTGGGGCGCCTACCGGCGCTGCACGACTTCCTTCGCTTCGAGAGCGCCGATCCGGTTGTTCTGGCTACCCACTCGGGCAACTACCCCGCATTGCTTGAGCGTCTGACGAAGACGCCGACCGGGCTTCGGCCGGGCGAGCTCCGGATGCTGACGTTCCTCTCGGCCGAGGCGCTCGCAGCGAAACGGGTCGACGAGCTGCTGAGCCTCCAGACTCTTCTCGCCGAGGGCCCAGTAAGCCGAGAGCGACTGGCCGAGGTGCTCGCTGCCGACAGTTACGCCTCCGCTGCGAGTCACGTTGAGAGCGCCCTTCGAGTTCTGTCGCTGGAGTTTGCTACGGAACCGGAACAGAAGAAGTACGTGGCCGGTGTGGTGGAACGGGACGCGGGTGGCCTCGTCGCGCCGACCGCCGCCTTCGTCGATTCCTATCGCGACTCGATCGCGTTTCGGCGGGCCGTCGACGACCTGATCCAGACGGGCCTCGAGCTGGTGAGGGCCCGCTATCGGCGGGGGATGCCGTTCACGCCTGGCCGGCAGTACTCGCGCAAGGATGCGGTCCGCCTGCTGCATTGGACGAAGAACTCGTCATCGACCGTGTACGGCTACAAGGTCGACCAGGGCACTCGCTCGTGCCCGATCTTCAACACGATGCACAAGTCAGACGAGATCGCCGCCAGCACGGCGTACGAAGACGAACTGCTGGACCCGTCCACGATGCTCTACTACTCGAAGAGCAAGCGCACGCTGCGCAGCCCCGACGTATCCGCGATCATCTCGGGCGAGATCGACCTCCACGTCTTTGCCAAGAAGGATGATGCGGACGGCTCGGCGTTTTATTACCTCGGCCGGGCGGACGCACACGCGCCGGAGGAGACGACGATGCCCGGCAGCGAGGGCCAGGCACTGAGTGTGGTGCGGATGCAACTCCGGTTCGAGCGCCCGATCGAGTCTGGGATCTACGACTACTTCCAGCCTGCAGTGACCGACTAAGTCTCTGTCCCGTCGGCGTGCTGCTCGGTGTCAGAGAAGCTGACGCCACGTGACGATGGCAGCCTCGCGCGTGGACGCGGATAGCCTCGAAGCATGAACGAGCAGACGATCACGCCGGTTGAGCTGTCGCGCGAGCTGGGACTGGGTCGCAAGGGCAAGCAGATCCGCGGGTTCCTGCGCAACCCGCAGGACGGCGAAGGGCCGTTCGAGGACCATGAGATCGGGACTGAGTGGCACCTGACGGTGGCGCAGGCGGAGCGGATTCGGAAGCACTTCCGGAGGGGCTGAGCGCGCTCGGCTGGGTCGGTGTGGCGCGCGAGTGGTCTCGATACGCGGCCGGCTCCGCCGGCTGCTACTCGACCAGCAAGTGACGCGGCCGGCTGCGCCGGCTGCTACTCGACCAGCAAGTGACGCGGCCGGCTTCGCCGGCTGCTACTCGACCAGCGGGTGGTCAGACGAGGACCGGGGCGCCGATCATGCCGTAGAGGTCCTTCGGGTCCTCTGGCTCGGTGATGAGGTCGATCGGCTCGGAGAAGCGCGTGGCCGCGGTCGCCTTCTGCACGTAGCGGAGCGCCGTGAAGTCCTCGATGGCGAAGCCGACCGAGTCGAAGACCGTCACCTCCTCAGCGGAAATGCGTCCCGCGTCCGCGCCGGTGATGACGCGCCACAGCTCGGTCACCGGGAAGTCGGCGGGCAGCAGCTGGATCTCGCCCTCGTTGCGCGTCTGTGGCGTGTGCTCGACGAAGACGCGGTTTCGGCGCACGAGCTCGATGTCGAGCTCGGTCTTGCCGGGGCAGTCGCCGCCGATCGCGTTGATGTGCGCGCCGGCGGGCACCTCGTCGAGGTGCAGCACCGTGGCATTGGTCTTGTCCGCCGTACACGTCGTGATGATGTCGGCGTCGCGCACGGCGTCGGCGGCGGATGCCTCGATCGTCACGTCGAACCCGAGCGAGCGCAGGTGCCGGCTGGCGGTCTCGGCCGTCGGCCGGTCGACGTCGAAGAGCCGCAGTCGCGTCACGCCCGGCCGCTGGGAGCGCACGGCGAGCGCCTGGAACACCGCCTGCGAGCCGGCGCCGATCATCCCCATCACACTGCTGTCCTCGCGTGACAGGTGCCGGGCGGCGAGCCCGGAGACGGCCGCGGTGCGGAGCGCCGTGAGGATCGTCATCTCGGACAGGAAGGTCGGGTAGCCGGTCATGACGTCGGCGAGCACGCCGAACGCCGTCACGGTCTGGAAGCCGCGCGATGGGTTCGACGGGTGGCCGTTCACGTACTTGAAGCCGTAGGCCGTGCCGTCGCTCGTCGGCATGAGTTCGATCACCCCGAGCGGCGAGTGGCTCGCGATGCGAGGCTCGCGCTCGAACCGCTCCCAGCGGCGGAAGTCGACCTCGAGCTCGTCGACGAGGTCGGTGATGATCCGCTCGGGACCGGTCGCGCGGATCCACGCGCGCATGTTCGTGACGCTGACGAAGCGCATGCCTCGCTCCTCTCGGTTCGCGGGCGCCCCACGGGCGCGGTCGGGTGCGGTCAGCCGCGCGGCTCGACGACCGTGAGGTCGTGCGGGAGCGTGTGCAGCAGCTCGGCGCCGTCGTCGCGGATCACGACCAGGTCCTCGATCATGATGGCGCCGACATCCGGGGTGTACGTGGGCACCTCGACGGCGAAGACCATGCCGGGCTCGACGAGCACATCGCACCCGGGGCCGATGAAGGGCGGCTCCTCGTGGAAGGTGTCGATGCCGATCGAGTGGCCGACGTGGCCGCGGTTGAAGGTCGGATAGCCGTGGCTGTGCACGTGGCCGATCGCGTTGACGAACGCGTCGCCGATGCGCGCGCCCGGCACGAGCGACTCGCGCGCGATGCGCTGCGCATCGGCGAGCACGTCGTAGAGCCGCTGCTGCTCGGCGCTCGGCTGCCCGAAGGCGAACGTGCGGCCGCCGTCGCTGCGGTAGCCGTGCACAGTCGTGCCGCAGTCGAACTTCACGAGGTCGCCGGCCGCGAGACCGCCCGCGGTGCTGCCGTAGCCGGCCGAGGTCGTGCCGCCGACGGTGGGGAGCACCCAGCTGTCGGTGTAGCCCGCGAACCGGGGCTCGCCCATCGCGGCCGTCGCGACCGAGATCTGGTACGCCGCGCGGATGTCGGAGGCGGTCATGCCCTCGCGCGCGAGCTCCATCGCGCCGACCATGCCGCGCTCCGAGAGCTCGACGGCCGTGCGCAGGCGCTCGACCTCCCACTCCTGCTTGATGAGCCGCACCTCGTAGACGTCGTCGGTGAAGTCCTCCCACTGCACCTCGGGCGCGACCCGCTGCAGCCGCTGCCACGTGTCGAGCGTCATGTGCGGCAGGTCGGTCGCTACGCGGCCGCTCGCCATGCCGAGCGAGCGCAGGGCCTCGCCCGCGAGCCGGTCGAGCTCGAGCGCGTCCCACTGCTCGGGCCGCTGCGCGACCGGGGCCGACGGATGCGACATCTGCTCGGCAGTCGAGAGGTCGACCCACAGGCGGTAGGTCATGAGCTCGACGCCCGGAGCGGCCGCTCGCGCCGTCTTCTCCTCGAAGTCACCGAGCATGAGCGTGACGGGCAGCGCCTCGTCGGCGGGGACGAAGGCGAGCACCGTGCCGTGCAGCCGCCACCACTCCGAGACGAAGTAGCTGCGGAACCCGGTCGTGTAGAGCAGGTTCGACGGCGTGAAGGCGACGTAGCCCGCGAGGCCGCGGGCCTTGAGGCGCGCCCGGATCTGCGCGATCGCGCTGTCGGTGGATGCGTCGGTGATGGTCGTGCTCATGCGAGCTCCTTCCGCGTCGTCTCGCGTGCGAGCAGCGACGCGACGACGGCGATGACGGCGGTGATGGCGACGTAGACGCTCACCGAGAACGTGGTGCCGAACGACTGCGTCAGCAGCGTGGCGAGGAACGGGGCGAGCGCGCCGCCCGCGATGCCGGCGATCTGGTAGCCGAAGCTCGAGCCGGTCGAGCGCACCTTGGTCGGGAACATCTCGGTGATGAACGCGGCCATCGGGCCGTACATGATGCCCTGCGCGGCGATGCCGGCGGCGATCGCGACGAC
This sequence comes from Agrococcus sp. UYP33, assembly GCF_054060915.1. NCBI lineage: Bacteria > Bacillati > Actinomycetota > Actinomycetes > Micrococcales > Microbacteriaceae > Agrococcus > Agrococcus sp. UYP33. The sequence goes on along the minus strand of NZ_JBSSDR010000001.1, from coordinate 834,479 downwards.
GGCGAGCGCCTGGCTGCCGGTGTCGATGAGCGGCCATGCGACGAAGGCCCACACGCCCACCGCGATCGCACCCGCGACGTAGACGGGGCGGCGGCCGACGCGGTCGGAGATGTGGGCGCTCACGGGGATGATGAAGAACTGCAGGAGGCATCCGACGATGACCCCCGTGAGGCCGACGCTCGCGGGCATGTCGAGGGTGCCGGTGGTGTACGAGAGGGCGAAGACGGCGAAGACGTAGTACGAGACGTCGCTCGCGATGCGCAGGCCGACCGTCAGCAGCACCTGCCGCCAGTGGCCGCGGAGCATGGTGCGCAGCGGCGTCTTCTCGCGCTCCTCGACGTTGAAGAGCGGCGACTCCGCGACCGTGGCGCGGATCCAGAAGCTCAGGAGCACGAGCACGGCGCTCGCGAGGAACGGAACGCGCCAGCCCCAGGCGATGAACGCGTCCTCCGACAGTGTCGCCTGCATGACGAACAGCGCGCCGACGGCCAGCAGGTTGCCGGCAGGCACCCCGAGCTGCATCCAGGAGGCGATGAGGCCGCGGCCGTGCGCGCGCCCGGCGCCGTCGGCGTGCTCGGCCGACAGCGTGGCCGCGCCGCCCCACTCGCCGCCGAGGCCGAGGCCCTGGACGATGCGCAGCAGCACGAGGAGTGCCGGCGCCCAGTAGCCGATGGTGTCGAAGCCGGGCACGCATCCGATGAGGAAGGTGCCGATGCCCATGACGAGCAGCGTCGCGATGAGCACGTTCTTGCGGCCGATCACGTCGCCCAGTGCGCCGAAGACGATGCCGCCCAGCGGCCGGACCACGAAGGCGACGCCGTAGGTCATGAAGGAGAGCAGCAGGGCGATGCCGGGCTCCGACTGGGGGAAGAACACCTGGGGGAAGACGAGCGCCGCCGCCGAGCCGAAGAGGAAGAAGTCGTACCACTCGATGCTGGTGCCCGCGAACGTGGACAGCACGACGCGGCGGAGTGAGGTCGGCGCAGAGCGCTCGGTCGTGGTGCTCACGGGTGGACCTTTCGTCGATGGGAAGGTGGTCGCACGCTACCCAGCGCGGTCGATCACCGTCCAATATCGAAACCAGCCGATTCGATGCCTATCGGGAATGTTCGCGCTGGATAGGTGTGGATGGCAGGTGCTCGAGCACCCGCCGCGCGGCAAGCGGAGTCATGCCTGGGTTGCTCGCCACGGCGAGCGGCACGGGCGCCGGTCGGTCGAGCGGCACGTAGGTGACGCCGGGGATGGCGACGCGCTCCGCGGATGCGGGCACGACGCTCACGCCGATGCCGAGCGCCACCTGGCCCAGGATCGTCGTGACGTGCTCTGCGCTCTCGATCGGAGCGAACTCGATGCCGGCCTGCTGGAAGAACCTGGCGACGCGATCCCAGTAGCCGGTGCCGGAGGTGCGCGGGAAGAGCACGACGGGATGCTCGCTGAGGTCGGCAGCCGAGACGGCGGGCAGCGCGCACAGCCTGCTCGTGTCGGGCACCGCCGCGACGAACTCCTCGACCCACACCGTCTCGACCCGCAGGCCGTCGGCGATCGGCGGCCGGACGAATCCCAGCTGCACCTCGCCCACGCGGAGCGCGTCGACGAGCTCCGGCGTCTCGAGCTCGTCGACCTGCAGCACGATGTCGGGGAGCGCTGCCCGGACGGGTGCGAGCAGGCGGGGGAGCGCCTCGTAGAACGCCGAGCCGACCGCTCCGATGCGCACGACGCCCTGCGCACCGGCGCGCAGCTGCTCGGCGTCGCGCTGCATCGCGCGCCAGCCCCCGAGCATGCGCCGCGCGTGCCCGAGCAGCTCGTGGCCGGCACTTGTGAGCGCGACCCCGCCGGGGCCGCGGGTGAAGAGGTCGACGCCCAGCTCGGCCTCGATCTTCTGGATGCGCTTCGTGAGCGCCGGCTGCGCGATGCTCAAGCGCAGCGCGGCCCGGTTGAAGTGCAGCTCCTCGGCCAGCACCACGAGGCACTCCAGATCCCGCACGTCGAGCATGCGCCCAGTCTGGCGCGAGTCGGCTAACGACCGGCCGTGGGTCGGATGCGCTGCAGCAGGTCGTCCGCGTCGGAGAGCTGCCGGGCGAGCTTCTCGCGCCGCTCGTGCATCTCGGTGCGGAACCACTCGGCGCGCTCCGCGGGCAGTGCCGCGAGCGGGTCGGCCGGGGAGCCCTCGATCGCATCGGCCAGCTCCGCGAGCTCCTCGAGCGAGAAGCCGAATGGCTTCATGCGCATGATCAGCCGCACGCGCTCCTCATCGGCCTCCGTGTAGAGGCGGAAGCCTCCGTCCGTGCGGCCGGACGCGTGCACGAGCCCGACGTCGTCCCAGTGGCGGAGGGAGCGCAGCGACAGCCCGACGCGCTCCGCCAGCTCGCCGATGTGCATCATGTCGTCCGCCCTCCGATCGCCACTAACCCTACCGTGACGTTAGGGTAGAGTCGTCCGCGGTCGAGATCTCGACCGACGCCGTCCCCTCGCTCCTGCGATGGACGCGCCCGCGCGAAGCCGCGTCCCACTCTTCCCCTCGCCGCGGCATGCCCGCGAGCCCTCCCGAGGAGCCTCCATGGCCACCACCACCCCGATGCGCGAGCGCTACCGCGACGACCCGTCCGTGCTGACGGTGCTCAAGAGCCCGCGGCTGCTGACGCGCGAGGCGCTCGCCGGGCTCGTCGTCGCGCTCGCGCTCATCCCCGAGGCCATCTCGTTCTCGATCATCGCGGGCGTCGACCCGCGCGTCGGGCTCTTCTCGAGCTTCGTGATGGCCGTGACGATCGCCTTCGTCGGCGGGCGGCCCGCCATGATCAGCGCCGCCACCGGCGCCGTCGCCCTCGTGATCGCGCCGATCATGCGCGACCATGGCTTCGACTACTTCATCGCCACCGTGCTGCTCGCCGGCGTGATGCAGATCGTGCTCGCGCTGCTCGGCGTCGCTCGGCTCATGCGCTTCATCCCGCGCAGCGTGATGGTGGGCTTCGTCAACGCGCTCGCGATCCTCGTGCTCATCGCGCAGCTGCCCCACCTCTTCGGCGTGCCGTGGCTCGTCTACCCGCTCGTCGTCGTCGGCGTCGCGGTGATCGTCCTGATCCCGCGCCTGCAGAAGGTCGTGCCGTCGCCGCTCATCGCGGTCGCGCTGCTCACCTCCGCGGTGCTCGTCTTCGGCTGGTCGGTGCCCAACGTCGGCGACCAGGGGGAGCTGCCGCGCAGCCTGCCCGAGCTCTTCGTGCCGCAGGTGCCGCTCACGCTCGAGACGCTCGGCATCATCGCGCCGACCGCGTTCGCGATGGCGCTCGTCGGCCTCATGGAATCGCTCCTCACCGCCAAGCTCGTCGACGACATCACCGACACCCGCTCGAACAAGACGCGCGAGTCGTGGGGCCAGGGCGTCGCCAACCTGCTCTCGGGCGTCTTCGGCGGCATGGGCGGCTGCGCCGTCATCGGCCAGACGATGATCAACGTGAAGGTCTCCGGCGCCCGCTCGCGCGTCTCCACCTTCCTCGCCGGCGTCTTCGTGCTCGTGCTCGTCGTGGCGCTCGGCGACGTCGTCGCGCTCATCCCGATGGCGGCGCTCGTCGCGGTCATGATCATGGTCGTCGTCAGCACCTTCGACTGGCACAGCATCCGGCCCTCGACGCTCAAGCGGATGCCCGTCTCCGAGACGCTCGTGATGGTGGTCACCGTCGTGGTCGTCGTCATCACGCACAACCTGGCGATCGGCGTCATCGTCGGCGTCATCACCGCGATGGTGCTCTTCGCCCGCCGGGTCGCGCACTTCCAGACGGTGACCCGCACGGTGACGGATGCGGCGGCGCACTACGCCGTCGAGGGCGAGCTGTTCTGGGCCTCGTCGAACGACCTCACGACGCAGTTCTCCTACACGGATGACCCGGCGCACGTCGTGATCGACCTCTCCCGCTCGCACATCTGGGACGCCTCCACCGTCGCCGCGCTCGACGCGATCGAGACGAAGTACGCGCGGCTCGGCAAAGCGGTCGAGCTGCGCGGGCTCAACGCCGCGAGCTCCGGCATGCGTGAACGGCTGACCGGGCAGCTGGGCGCCGAGGGCTGACGCAGCCCCGACGTAGGCTGGCGGCGTGTCAGCAGAGCAGTCGCGCGTCGCGCTCGTCACCGGCGCGACCTCGGGCATCGGCGTCGAGATCTCCCGCCGGCTCGTCGAGGACGGGCTGCGAGTCGTCATCAGCGGGCGCTCGCGCGAGCGGGGCGAGGCGGTCGCGGCTGACATCGGCGCTCGCTTCATCGCCGCCGACCTGACGGCGCCGGGCGCCGCCGACGAGCTGGTCGCCGCCACCGTCGCCGCCGAGGGCCGGCTCGACGTGCTCGTCAACAACGCCGCGATCGACCACACCGGTTGGCTGCTCGACACCCCCGACGACGAGATCCGCGTGACCTTCGAGACGAACGTCTTCGCGGCCATCGCCTGCCTGCAGGCGGCAGGCAGGGCGATGCGCGACGCCGGCCGCGGCGGCTCGATCATCAACATCACGTCGCGCCTCGCGAGCATCGGCGTGCCGACGATGAGCGTCTACAGCGCGAGCAAGGGCGCGATGCTCGCGCTCACGACCGCCGCCGCCGTCGAGCTCGCGCCGCACGACATCCGCGTGAACGCCGTGGCGCCCGGGATGACGCGCACGCCGCTCTACGAATCGTGGGTCGCGTCGCAGGACGATCCGGCCGCCACCGAGCAGCGCGTGGCGGCGGCGATCCCGCTCCAGCGCATCGCGACGCCACAGGATGTGGCCGCGACGGTCGCGTTCCTGGCGAGCCCGGGTGCTGCCTACATCACCGGCACGTCCATCCCGGTCGACGGCGGCTACCTGGCGCAATAGGAGGAATCGTCACCATTCGTGATGTTTCAGCCTCGTGACGTATCTCCGATCGCGCTCGATCGGATGCGTACGATCAGGTGTCGCCGCGGCTCCTGCTGCTCGCGGCTCACCCGCAGCAGAAGGAGCGCTCACGTGGCACGCGATCCCATCACCGGCCCGAGCGCGAGCTCGCCGTACGACAGCCCCGTCTCGCCGGAGACCTCCGCCGGCGTCATCGTCACCAAGAAGCTCAAGTCGCGGCACGTCACGATGATCGCCCTCGGCGGCATCATCGGCGCGAGCCTCTTCGTCGGCTCGGCCAACATCATCATCGCGGCCGGCCCCGCGGCGACGCTCTCGTACCTCGCCGGCGGCATGATCGTCTTCCTCGCCATGCGGATGCTCGGCGAGATGGCCGCTGCACGCCCGGCCGTCGGCTCCTTCATGGAGTACGCCCGCGTCGGTCTCGGCGACTGGGCGGCCTACATCGTCGGCTGGCTCTACTGGTACTTCTGGGTCGGCGTCATCGCCTACGAGGCCGTCGTCGGCGGCGGCATGATCGCCGAGTGGTTCCCCGCCGTGCCCGCATGGGTCGGCTCGCTCGTGCTGCTCGCGATCTTCGTCACGACCAACCTCGTGTCGCTCCGCTCCTTCGGCGAGACCGAGTTCTGGCTCGCGAGCATCAAGGTCGTCGCGATCGTCGTCTTCCTCGCCGCCGGCCTGCTCTTCGCCTTCGGGCTGTGGCCCGGATCCTCGATCTCGATCCCGAACCTCTGGGAGCACGGTGGCTTCATGCCCAACGGCTTCGGCGTCGTCATCTCGTCGATCGCGCTCGTGCTCTTCGCCTACTTCGGCGCGGAGATCGCCGTCATGGCGGCGGCCGAGTCGGAGGACCCGGCCAAGGGCATCCGCCAGGCGGCCAACACCGTCATCTGGCGCGTGATGCTCTTCTACGTCGGCGCGGTGCTCATCATCGTGACGGTCGTCCCCTGGAACGAGCTGCCCTCGCCCGACGAGATCGCGCCGTTCGCCTACGTCTTCAGCCTGCTCGGCATCCCCGGCGCCGAGGCGATCATGACGCTCGTCATCTTCACCGCGGTCATCTCGGTGCTGAACTCCGGCACCTACTCCGCCTCGCGGATGTTCGCCGCGCTGTCGGAGCAGCGGCTCGCCCCGGCGATCATGTCGAAGCGCTCGAAGCGGGGCGTGCCCGTCTTCGCGGTGCTCGCGTCGACCGCCGGCGGCCTGGTCGCGACGCTCGTCAACTTCATCGCGCCGAGCTCGGGCATCTACGACTTCATCATGAACTCCACGGGTCTCGTGGCGCTCTTCGTCTTCGTCTTCATCGCGGTGACGCAGTGGCGCCTGCGCCTCGCGATGACGCCGGAGCAGCGCGGCGCGCTCACGCTCAAGGTGTGGATGTTCCCGGTGCTCAACGTGCTGCTCATCGCGGCGGCGATCGGCATCGTGTTCATCATGCTCGGCACGGAGTCGGGCCGCGCGCAGGTGCTGACGAGCTTCATCGCCGTCGGAGCGCTCGCCATCTTCTGGCCGATCGTGCGGAAGAACCTGCGCCGCGCGCGGGCCGAGGGCGTGATCGAGCCGGAGCCGGAGCCGACACCGATCGGCTGACCGGCTGACCGGCTGACCGGACTGACCGGTCGAGAAGGGGGAGGGGCGGATGCCCTTCCCCCTTCTTCTCGTTCCGGCGTCGCCCTACCCGTGCGCGCCCATCCCGCCGCCGAGCGTCGCGGCAGCCGCCACGAGCAGGCCGCCGAGCATGAAGCTGACAATGACGCCGACGAGGAAGCCGGACGACAGGTCCGGGATGAAGCGACGGGCGCCCACCGCGGGCTGGGCGCCGTGGTGGTACTGATGGGTCAGCGCGTGCCCCTTCCCGCGCTGCAGCAGCACGCGATTGACGGGGTAGGCGGCGAAGAACGCGACGGTGAGCGCGATCATCATCCCGATCCAGAAGACGGGGTTGACGAGCCCCGCGTCCATCGCACCTGGGATCAGCGCCATCACGCCGTTGTCGACGAGCTCCATGGTCGCGATCGAGAGGGTGTCCGCAGCGAGCACGACGCCCAGGGCGGTGCCGAGCGAGAGGCCGGCCTTGAGGAGCGGCAGGGTCGAGAGCGCGTAGCCGAAGAGGAACGCCAGGCCCACCGCGAGCACGACGGTCCACAGTGACGACAGGCCGATCGCGGTGCCGATCACGAGCCCCAAGATCTCGCCGATCGCGCATCCGGTCAGGCAGTGGAGCGTCGCGCTGGCCGCCATCCGGTTGATGCCGCCCGCGCTGCCGCCGGCATGCTCGTGCTCATGGCCCGCCTCGCTCGAGGCGACGTGCTCCCCGTGGTGCTCCGCGTGGTGCTCCGCGGCGTGCTCCGCGTGGTGCTGTCCGTGGTCGTGATCCATCGCCATGTCGGTACGGTCGCACCTGCGGGAGCGCGCGTCAACGCGCCGCGGACCGGATGCACGTCACTCGGGCGAGAACAGATCCTCGATGCGGCACTCGAAGACCGCGGCCAGCCGGAACGCCACCGGGAGCGAAGGGTCGAAGCGACCCTTCTCGATCGAGATCACCGTCTGGCGCGAGACGCCCAGCTCGTCGGCCAGTCGCTGCTGCGACCAGCCGCGCGCCTGACGGCGCTCCGGCAGCGCGTTGCGCATCAGGCGCCCGCGCGCTTCGCGAGCAGGTAGCGCACGGCGAAGTCCAGGGCGATGAGCACCGCGAGCGCGAGCAGCAGCATGCCGGTGTCGACCTGCACGCGGGTGATCGAGAAGACCGCGGCGGCGAGGCCCACCGTGACGAAGACGTCGAGGAAGGCGCTGCGGGCTGCGGAGTCGTACCAGGCGGACTCGACCGAGTCCTCGGGGCGCTCCACCGCATCCGGCAGGCTCGAGCGGTCGACGAGCACGGCCCACGCGAGCGCGGCCGCGACGGGCAGGGTGACGAGTGCCATCACGGTGAACCGGAGGCCCGCATCGCCTGGCTCGCCCAGCAGCGCGAAGCCGGCGCCGAGTCCGGCGGCCAGCGCAGCTCCGATGAGCACCGTGACCAGGATCAGGGCGGCGCTGCCTCCGCCGAAGCGTGCGCGGCCGAAGCGCGCGGAGGTGCGGGACGAGGAGGAGCTGGTCACGGGGTGCCTTCCGGAGGAGTGGTCGATGTCAAGGTCGCTTGACTGTTCCTGTCAGCGTAGAGACAAGTGACCTTGACAGTCAAGCGCGCTTGACGTCGCCCCGTTGAGGGCAGCCCCGCGGGCGGACGTGCCGCGGGTGACCTCGTCGAGTCGAGGTGGCGCGCTACGCGCGCGGCAGCACCGCCGCGGCCACGACCACGTTGTTCACGACGATCGCCGTCATGGTGCGCGCGACCGCGTGCGCGGCCGCGTCCGCGCCCCAGTCGCCCTGCTCGAGCTGCTTCGCACGCTCGATCACCGGGGTGTCCCACGGGATCTCGCGGTCGAGCTGCGGCAGCACGCCGCTCGCCGAGACCAGCGCGGCGAGCGCCGCGATCCGCGGCGTCGGATCGGCCCCGTCCACGAGCACAGCGCGCACGGCGGCCAGCAGCGCGGCGCGACGGTCGCCGCCGTCGCCCAGCAGCACATCCGTCGTGAACAGGCCGAGCGACCTGCGCTGCTCGCGCTGGATGTCGCCGCGCTCGACGAGGCGCTCCAGCACGGGTGCGCGCAGGGTCGGGCCGATGGCGGCGAGCACCGTCTGGACGCCGCGCGGTCGCTGCGCCACGTGCTCCCACGCCGTGCGCAGCAGGGCGTCCGCCGGAGGGTTGGCGGCCACCGCGCCGACGCGTGCGGCTCGCGTCGACTCCTCTGCGCGGACGTGCTCGCCGAGCGCGAGCTCGGCCAGCACCGCGCCCGCGAGGGCGTAGAAGAGCGTGCCCTCGCCGGCGATGTGGCCGGTGCCGGAGCGCCCTCCTGATCCTGGCTGGAACAGCAGCAGCATCAGGTCCTCGGCGAGGGTCGGGTCGACGGGCTGGTCCGGATCGTCCGCGGTGTGCATACGAGTTCCTCTCGGGGTCGGTGTGGATGCGTCAGGCCAGCAGCGCCGAGACGGCGAGCCAGGCGGCGACGGTGGTGAGCGTGGTCCAGAGCACGATCGCGATGGCCTGCCACAGCAGCACCCAGCCGCGGGGCACGCCGGAGGCGACGAGCGTCGCGGCGGTGAAGTGCGTGGGGATCGCGAGCGGGCCGAGCAAACTCGCGCCCGGCACGCCGAAGCGCACCAGCCAGCGCTTGAGGCGCTGCTTGCCCTTGGACTCCGGCTTCGCCGGCGTGGCCGGATCGTCGCCCTCGAGGGTCATGACGGCGCCGGCCTCGCCGCCGGCGGACGTGGCGCCGGATCGAGCGCCGCGCCGCGCCGTCAGGGTCTCCCTCGTGCGGGAGGTGAGCATGACGACGGCGAGCACGGCGAGCAGGTTGCCGGTCGCGGCGGCGATGCCCGCCACGATCGGATGGATGCCGCCGATGATGCCGATCGGCGAACCGCCCTCACCCTCGATGAAGGGGATCATGCCGGCGAGCATGACGATGAAGGGCTGCAGCAGCTCGGGCACAGCGGCCACGAGCTCCTGGAAGCCGATGACGAGGTCTTCGATCGGGTTCACGGTGCTCCTTGGGTGAGATCAGGCGCCGAGATCTCGGCGCGTGACCCAGTAGGCACTGTGTTCCCACCACAGGGTCAAGCGCGCCCGCGGCGGTGCGCCCGCAGCCGATCGCTCCACCTGTCGCAGGGCGGTGAGCGAGGTGCAGGCGGCGGTCAGGAGCCGGGCTCGTCCTCCGGGTCGCCGTCCGCCGCGTCGGCCCGCTGCAGCCGCGATCGCGCGATCGCGTCGCTGCGGGCGAGCACATCGAGCTGCGCCGGGTTGTAGAGCTCGACCACGGCGCTGACGAAGGCCTCCGTCGTCGCCTCGGCGCTGTGCCGCGACCGAGCGACGGGGTCGAGCACCCAGGGGTAGTCGCGCATGTGCTGCTCCATGGCCGGCGCGAGCGCCTCGGCGACGCGCTGGCGGGTCGCGTCGTCCGCATCCGGCCCGAGCGCGTTGAACGCCGCCTCCGCGCTGTCACCGACCTCGGCCTCGACCATGCGGCGCAGATCCGCGAGGGCGTCCTCGTCGTAGAGCTGCGCGTAGAGGTGCAGCATCGAGCTGTCGGCGGACGAGAGCTGCGCGGAGACCGACTCGAAGCCGCGCGGGCCGTCAGCGGGCCCGTTGCCCCGAAGGATGGCCGCGATGTCCTGGCGCGCCCGCTGCAGCTGCTCGATCTGCTCGGCGAGATGGGCGTCGACCGCGAGCAGCGCCTCAGGCGTGCGCTCGACCTCGCTGCTGATGCCTGAGATCTGCGCGAGCGGGACACCGAGGTCGACGAGGCGCCGGATGCGCAGCAGCCGCACCACGTGCTGCACGCCGTACTGCTTGTAGCCGTTGACGGTGCGCTCCGGCAGCTTGAGCAGCCCGAGCCGGTGGTAGTGCCGCACCGTGTTGACGGTCGTGCCGGTGAGGTCGGCGAGCTGCCGCGTGCTCCAGGCCATCGGCTGCCTCCCTCGCAGGTGCTGGCTCGACCCTACCCACCGGTGCGAAGGGCGGGACGGCTTCCACGCCCGGCGGAGGCGCCCTCGCTAGCCTGGCTCGCGCGGGCGGGACGCGCCGCGCGCTGACGAGGGGACCGCATCCGATGCAGGCATGGACCGACATCGCCCACCACTTCTCGACGACCGCCGTCGCGCACCTCGCGACGCTCGAGCCGGATGGCGCGCCGCAGGTCGTGCCGCTGTGGATCGACCGGCACGGCGACGACGGCCTCGTCTTCTTCACGATCGCCGGCTCGCGCAAGGACCGGAACATCGGCCGCGATCCACGGGTCGCGGTCTCGATCACCGCACCGGATGACGCCTACGTGATGGCCACGGTGCGCGGCGAGGTCACCGCTCGCATCGACGGCGAGGAGGGGATGGCGATCGTCGACCGGCTCTCGGTGAAGTACACGGGGGAGCCGTACGCGGAGCGGGAGGGCTTCGTCGCGTTCGTGATCCGTCCGCGGAAGTGGTCTGCGATCGACTACGGTGCCGCGGACTCGACGGCGAGCTAGCGGCCGGCTCCCCGCTGCTCGTGCGCGTCGTGCTCAGCCCACGCGCTGCGAGATGAGGCAGCGCTCGCAGCCGTTGGCGCGCCCGTAGAACGCGGTCGCGAGGCGCACAGCGCTCGCACCCCCGTCATGTGGGCCGAGCTCTCGCCGGTCCGCCTCGTCGGGCAGGCAGCTCCAGATGCTGGCGCGGTCATGGACCTGGTGGTCGCCGTGCTCGTCGGCGCGCCGGTTGACGACGTAGTGGGGCATCGGGGGCTCCTTCGCTGTGGATGCGGACTCCTTGGCTCGACGCTCGCCGGTCGGCCGGGTGCTCGTCCAGCGCTCGGGTGCACTGCTTGAGGAACGCTTGGACGCTGCAGAAGAGGCAAGCGAACGCTGTGTGCAAACGGTGTCCGGCATGAAGCCCGAGGGCCTCGCCTCGCGGTAGTGCGGCCGCTGCATCGCACCGCCCGGCCTCTCCATCGCGCGCCGCCCGACGTCGGCGGCGCTCCAGGATTCGCGATGCGAACGCGCAGGGTGCGTTGACGCTGCTTCGCTATCGTCGGCCGCATGCGGAGGGCATGGGGAGCAGGGGTCGCGGTGGCCGTGACGGCGGTGCTGCTGACGGGATGCGCGACCGTGCCCGCCGATCCGGACGGCACCCTCGAGCGCGTCCAGGGCGGGGTGCTGCGCGTCGGCGTGACCGAGAACGCGCCGTGGGTCGAGCTGAGCGACGGCGGCGACCCGTCGGGCACCGAGCCGGCGCTCATCCTCGAGTTCGCGGAGCGGCTCGACGCCGAGGTCGAGTGGACGCCGGGCAGCGAGGCGACGCTCGCGGAAGCGCTCGAGGCTGGCGAGCTCGACCTCGTCATCGGCGGCTTCGTCGAGGACACGCCCTGGACCGAGTTCGGCGCCTCCACCCGCCCCTACGTCGAGGCCGGCACCGCCGAGGGGACCGACAAGCACGTGATGCTCGCGCCACTCGGCGAGAACGCCTTCCTCGTCGCGCTCGAGACCTTCCTCGACGAGCAGGCCGTCTCGTGAACCCGCGCTTCGGCCGCACCGAGCTGCCCGAGCGCCAGGCGAAGGCGCTCCGCAAGGCCATCCGGCTCGAGTGGTACTCGCTGGCGTTCCTCGCGGTCGCGATCACGATGGTCTACCTCGTGATGGGCAGCTCGCAGGCGATGAAGGCTGCCTGGATCGAGGACCTGCTCTCGCTCGCCCCGCCGATCGCGTTCCTGCTCGCGGTGCGGCTCGTGAACAAGACACCGAACCGGAAGTACCCCTACGGCTACCACCGGTCCGTCGGCGTCGCGCACCTCGTCGCGGGCGTCGCGCTCTTCACGATGGGTGCGTTCCTCATCTACGACTCGGCGACGGGCCTCATCACCGCCGAGCATCCGCCGATCGGCTCGGTCGTGCTGTTCGGGCAGACCGTGTGGCTCGGCTGGCTGATGATGGGCGCGATGGCGCTCACGATCCCGCTGCCGATCTACTTCGGCCGGGCGAAGATGCGGCTCGCCGAGGAGCTGCACGACAAGGTGCTGTACGCCGACGCCGACATGAACAAGGCCGACTGGATGACTGCGGCCGGCTCGATCGTGGGCGTCGCGGGCATCGGGCTCGGGCTCTGGTGGACCGACGCGGCGGCCGCGCTCTTCATCGCCGCGAGCATCCTCTCGGACGGCTTCAAGAACATGAAGGCCGCCATCACCGACCTCATGGACACGCGGGCGACCACGTTCGACGACGGCCGGCCGCATCCGGATGCAGCGAAGGTCGACGCCTATCTCGAGAGCCTGCCGTGGGTGGCGCGGGCCGGCTCCCGGGTGCGCGACCAGGGGCACGTCTTCCACGTCGAGGCGTTCGTCGTGCCGCACCGGGGCATGATGCCGACGCTCACGGAGCTCCTGGACGCGCGCGACGGCTGCATCGACCTGGACTGGAAGGTGCAGGACATCGTGCTCGTGCCGATCGATGAGCTGCCGGAGGAGGTCGGGGGGCCCGACCGCAGCCGGCAGTCGGAGCGGAACCGGTAGGGCGTCAGTGGTGGCGACGCCGCGCGGGGCTTCGCCGGGCTGAGGTAAGGCGCAGCATTGTGCAACAGGCTGTTGCACAGACGGCTCGTCGATGACGACGCGGCACGGACCGTGCCGCGCGTGCCCGAGCGGCGCCGCCGCATCCGCTCCTAGGCTGAGCGGGACACGAGGAGGCCGTGATGTCGGAGACCGTGCCGGAACTGCTCGCGGAGCTCGCCGCGCTCGACGACCCGCGCGCCCGCGAGGTGAACGAGCGCCATGGCGACGACCATGGCGTCAACCTCGGCAAGCTGCGCGCGATCGCGAAGCGGCTGAAGACGCAGCACGAGCTCGCGCTCGAGCTGTGGGCGACGGACGAGACCGCCGCGCGGCTGCTCGCGCTGCTCATCTGCCGGCCGAAGGCCTACGCGCGCGACGAGCTCGACCGCATGCTGCGCGAGGCGCGCGCGCCGAAGGTGCACGACTGGCTCGTGAACTACGTCGTGAAGAAGCACCCGGAGGCCGAGGCGCTGCGGCTGCGGTGGGTCGACGACGCGGATCCGGTGGTCGCGAGCGCCGGATGGGCGCTGACGAGCGAGCGCGTCGCGAAGCGGCCCGAGGGGCTCGACCTCGACGGGCTGCTCGACACGATCGAGGCCGAGATGCGCGAGGCGCCCGATCGGCTGCAGTGGGCGATGAACACGTGCCTCGCGACGATCGGCATCTCCCACGCGGAGCACCGCGCGCGGGCGATCGCGATCGGCGAGCGGCTCGAGGTGCTGAAGGACTACCCGACGCCGCCGAACTGCACGTCGCCGTTCGCGCCGATCTGGATCGAAGAGATCGTGCGGCGGCAGGACGTGGTCGCGCTGCAGGTCGGCTGAGCAGCACGCTCAGCAGATGGGCCGATCGGCTCCGGGTGTGCCGGGCTGCTCGGCCCGACGCAGCGCCCGCATCGACGAGGCCGAGTGGCGCAGCCGGCCGCCGGCATACGGCACGCCGCCAGCCGCCCGCCAGACGAGGGCGATCCACGCGGTGATCGCCCGCTCCGCGACCCACGCCGGCGCCCAGAACGCTGCGGTCGGCCCGTACACCCGCCGACCGCCGGCGGCGCGTCGCCCGCGCTCGGCGATGGCGACGGCGGCAGCAGCCCACCCGACGTAGCCGCCCGGCGCCCTGGCCTGCAGCAGCAGGGCGGGCAGCAGCGCGAGCTCGGCCGCGAGCCGCCAGGGCTGCGCCTGCGAGTCGTACGCCTGCCGCACGCGCTGCGATCGGAAGTGCCGCGCACTCGGCGGGCGCCGCTCGACGAAGACGTCCTTCGCCCGCTCGATCGTCCCGCCGCGCGCGGCGACGGTGCGCAGCAGCTCGAAGTTCTCGAACAGCACGTCGCCGCGGTAGCCGCCGGCAGCGAAGGTGCGCCGCACGGCGACCGTGCCCGCGTAGTCGGCGCCGAACGCCCGGTTGACCAGCGACCTCGCCGTGTCCCAGCGCGCGTGCCAGGGCAGCGGCCGGAAGTGGTTCTGCGGCATGACGATGCCGGCGCGGTCTAGCCGGCGCACGACCTCCGCGAGGCCCCGTTCGTCGTAGCGGACGTCGTCGTCGGCGATCACGACGCGGTCGCGAAGCGTCGCCCGGATGCCCGTCAGCACCCCCGCCACCTTGCCGTTCGGGCACGGCGGCCCCTCCGGCCAGATGTGGCGCACGAGCCCCGACCACGCCGCATCGTGCTCCGCGAACACCGGCGCGTCCGAGCCGTCGACGACCACGACATCCGCCCACTGGCCCACGCGTGCGAGGTACGCGGTCAGCTCCGGCAGCTCGCGGTGGGACGTCGTGGCGTCCCAGCGCAGCGGGAGGATGTAGTCGACCCGCATGCGCCGCTCGCTCCCGGTCCGCGTCCGGCGGTCACTTCGCCGCGGTGAAGAAGGTGCCCGCCACCGCCCGGAGGTCGTGCAGGTCGCTCACGCCGGCGAGCTCGCGCGCCGAGTGCATCGACAGGATCGGGATGCCGACGTCGACCGTGCGGATGCCGAGCCGCGTCGCCGTGATCGGCCCGATCGTCGAGCCGCACGGCACCGCGTTGTTCGACACGAACGGCTGGCTGGTCACGCCGGCCCCGTCGCACCACGACTGCCAGGCGGCGGCCCCTGCGCCGTCCGTCGCGTAGCGCTGGTTCGCGTTGATCTTCAGGATCGGGCCGGAGCCGAGCACCGGCTGCACGCGGGGATCGTGCTTCTCGGCGTAGTTCGGATGCACGGAGTGGCCGACGTCGCTCGAGACGCACCACGACGCCGCGAGCGCGCGCAGCCGCTCCTCGCGGCTCGCGCCGAGGGCGAGGCCGATGCGCTCGAGCACGTCCTCGAGGAACGGGCCGGCCGCGCCGGAGCGGGTCGCGGAGCCGATCTCCTCGTGGTCGAACACCGCGAGCACGGGGATGTGCGCGGCGTCGAAGCCCTCGGCGGCCGCGGCGAGCGCGACGGTGCCGGCGTGCACGCTCGCGAGGTCGTCGAGCCGCCCGGCGGCGAAGAAGGCGTCGTCCTTGCCGAACACCGCGCCCCGCGCGCTGTCCGCCGTGACGAGGTCGAACCCGCGGATGCGGGCTGCGTCGACGCCGCTCGACGCGGCGACCTCGGCCAGCAGGTCGGCCGACTCGGGCGACCCGAGCCCCCAGACCGGCTGCGTGTGCGCCTGCTTGTCGAGCGTCAGGCCGTCGTTCGCGCCGCGGTCGAGGTGGATGGCCAGCTGCGGGAGCCGGAGCAGCGGTCCCGAGTCGGCGAGCACGTGGCTGCCGTCGTCGAGCACGAGCCGGCCCGCGAGGCGCAGCTCGCGATCGAGCCACGAGTTGAGCAGCGGCCCGCCGTAGACCTCGACGCCCGCTTGCAGCCAGCCGAGCCGGCCGGTGGTCGGCTGCGGCTTGAGCTTGAAGGCGGGGGAGTCGCTGTGGGCGCCGAACACCCGCACGGGCGTCGTGGCGCTCGCGGAGGCGGGCACGATCCAGGCGATCACGGCGCCGTCGCGCACCACGAGGTAGCGGCCCGCGGCCTCGGGCCACGCATCCGCCTCGTCGAGCGCCGTGAAGCCGGTGTCCTGCAGGCGGCGGGCCACCTCGGCGGCCGCGTGGTAGCTCGACGGCGACGCGTCGACGAACGATGCGAGGTCGTCGGCGTGGGCGCGGGCGGTGTCGGACGCGGATGCTGCGGGCACGAAGGGACCTCCTGGGCGACGGGCTCCGATCGTATCGAGCGCTCCCCGCGCTCGCCCCGGGCCGCGCGCCGCCGCACGACCGCGTGCTGTCGATATCAACGGAGCGATTGGTAGCGCGAGGCGATAGTGCCCTCGCGCGACTACCTGCTCCGTTGAGATCCTGCGCAGCGGGCGGGGCGGAGGGCAGTCAGCGGACGGCGACGGAGGTGCGGATGTAGTCGGTGGCCGTGCGCGGCTGGATGCCGGCCGCGCGCAGCGGTGCGTCGTTCGCCGTGCTCGGGTGGGTGTCGCTGAAGAGCGCCATGGCGAGCATCGACGCGAGTGCCGGCTTCATGTTCCACAGCGCCCGCGTCGCGAGGTCAAGCACCCCGCGGGGCACGTGCCGCACGCGCAGCTCCCGCCCGGCCGCCGCGGCGAAGGCGGCGACCACCTCGTTGCGGGTGAGCGCCTCCGGCCCGCCCACCTCGACCACCTTCGGCGGGTCGTCGACGGTCGCGAGGTGCGCGCACAGCGCCGCGAGGTCGTCGGCCGCGATGTAGCGGTGCGCGGCCTGCCCGCGCCCGTAGACGACGGCCTTGCCGTTGCCCGGGTCGATGCCCGAGAGCGGCTCGAGCCAGATCTCCATGAGCATGTCGCTCCGCACGACAACGCTGCGCATCGGCGACGCCGCGAGCGCCTGCTCGGCGTGCCACTTCGCCTCGGTGAGCGGCGCGAGGCGCTCGAGCCCGCGACCCATCCCGGTCGCCGAGACGAACACGAACCGCTGCACCCCCGCCTCGCTCGCCGCCCGGATGAGGTCGAGGTTGCCGGCGAGGTCGACATCGGCGATCGTGAGGTCCTTGTCGCCGTCGAGGATGCGGCTGATCGCGTTCGCCGAGGTGACGACGGTGTCGACGCCCGCGAGCGCGGCGCGCACGCTCGTCGGGCCGCGGAGGTCTCCGCGCGCGATCGTGACGCCGGAAGCCTGCAGCGCCGACGCATCCGTGTCCGGGCGGACGAACGCGCGCACCGGCTGCTCCGCCTCGACGAGGTGCTCGACGATCCGGCTGCCCAGCAGCCCTGTGGCTCCGCAGACCAGGATCATGACGGCTCCCTCTGCGCCGGAGCCGGTCGTGCTCACGACCCGCCGAAGCCCCGACGGTGTGCGCCGAACGCTACTCCGGCGCGCGACCGCTGGACAGGCGAGTCTTCTGCAACTCTGCTGGACCTGCGCCGAGAACCCGCGCTAGCGGATCGCGCGCTTGATGGTCTCGCGCTCCTTCTCGAGCTTCCGCACGCGACGGCTCAGCTTGAAGAGGCGCACGGAGCCGAGCAGCGCGGCGATGAGCACGCCCGCGATCGCCGCGAAGAGCATCGCGACGCCGAGCGGAAGGTTGAACTGGAAGCCGAAGTAGGCGAAGTCGGCGGGCACGTTGTTCTGCAGGATGAAGATGAGCAGCAGCACGAGGATGAGCGTGCCGAGGATGAGCGCGATCCACGTGCCACCGGTGACGCCCTGCCGCTGGTGCGAGTCGAGCGAGGGGTCGAGCGTGATGCGCTTCGGCTCGACGGCGGTCGGCGCGCCCGGGGTCGTCGAATTCCGCGTGGTCGTGTCGTGCCTGGTCGCGCTGCGGTCGGTCGAGGCGTCGGATGCGGTCGCGCCATCGCGCGGCGCGCGGTCGTCGAGTCGCTCGGTGTCGACGCGATCGGGCGTGCCGTCGGCGTCGGCGCGACGCGCGGCGTTGGGGTCGTCGTACTGGGACATGACGCTCTCCTTGCTCGCGGACTGCTGCGGCTCCACGCTAGCCCCGCCCGCCTGGGATCCCGCGGTGGATCGCGGCGCGCGGCTAGCGCGGTCGCCGCTCCGGCGCCGGCGGCACGGTCTTCGCCGCCATGATGTCGGCGATCGCGATGACGACCTCGCCGCGACGCGTCGCGACCGTGCACGACGTCGGGCCGACGGCGATCAGGTCGCCGAGCGCATCCGTCGCCCCGTGGGAGTCACCGTGCAGCCGGTAGCGCACGACGACGCGCGTGCCGGGCGGCAGCGCCCGCAGCTCGGCGGGCGTCATCGCGTCGCGACCACGTCGTCACCGGTGTCTGCGCTCAACAGCACCTGCGCGCACCACGACCTGCACTCACCACGACCTGCACTCACCACGACCTGCGCTCACCACGAGCCGGGCGCGTAGTCCTTGAGGAAGACGCCGAAGAGGTCCTCGCCCGCCTCGCCGCGCACGATCGGGTCGTAGACGCGGGCGGCGCCGTCGACGAGGTCGAGCGGCGCGTGGAAGCCCTCCTCGGCGAGCCGCACCTTGGTGAAGTGCGGGCGCTCGTCGGTGATCCAGCCGGTGTCGACGGCGGTCATGAGGATGCCGTCGCTCTCGAACATCTCGCGCGCGCTCGTGCGGGTGAGCATGTTGAGCGCCGCCTTCGCCATGTTCGTGTGCGGGTGGCCGGGGCCCTTGTAGCCGCGGCCGAAGACGCCCTCCATCGCCGACACGTTGACGACATAGGTCCGGCGGGCGGTCGACGCGGCGAGTGACGGCCGGAGCCGCGAGACGAGCAGGAAGGGCGCCGTCATGTTGGCGAGCTGCACCTCGAGCATCTCGAGCGGCTCGACCTGGTCGACGTGCTGCGTCCAGGAGTTGACGTGCTCCTCGTCGGGCACGAGCCCGCCCGCGTCGATCGCGGTGCCGGCCGCGAGCCGCTCGAGCGAGCTCGAGCCCGCGGCCATCGCCTCGGCGGTGAGCTCGTCGGCCGTGCGGGCGGTGCTCGCGAGCACCGGGTGCGCCGCGACGGATGCGGTGAGCGAGAGCGGATGCGCGTCGTTCGTGTGCCCGAAGGTCACGAGCTCGGGCAGCGGGCCGCCGTTCGGCCCGGTGGCGGGCAGCGGCTCGAGCTCGGCCTCGACGAGCGGCGCGTAGGCGCCCGCGGAGCGGCGGACGGTCTGCGCCGCGTTGTTGATGAGGATGTCGAGCGGACCTGCGGCGGCGACCTCCTCGGCGAGCCCGATCACCTGCGCGGGGTCGCGCAGGTCGATGCCGACGACCTTGAGGCGGTGCAGCCACTCCGCGGAGTCGGGCAGCGACGAGAAGCGGCGCACCGCATCCCGCGGGAAGCGCGTCGTGATCGTCGTGTGGGCGCCGTCGCGGAGCAGCCGCAGCGCGATGTGCATGCCGATCTTGGCGCGGCCGCCGGTGAGCAGCGCGCGCTTGCCGGTCAGGTCGGTGCGGGCGTCGCGCTTCGCGTGGCTCGTCGCCGCGCAGGCGGGGCACAGCTGGTGGTAGAACGCGTCGACGAGCGTGTACTGCTGCTTGCAGATGTAGCAGCCGCGCGAGCGGATGAGCGTGCCGGCGGTGGGCGCTGCGGCCCGCGTCGCGAGCGGGATGCCGCGCGTCTCGTCGTCGATGCGGTCGGGGGCGCCCGTCGCGGTCGCGGCGACCACGGCACGGTCGGCGGCCTGGATGCGCGCGTGCTTCGCCTTGCGGCTCGCGAGCTTGACCTCCTTGAACATGTTGGCGGTCGCCTGCCGCACCGCGACGTAGTGCGGGTCGTCGCGGTCCATGCTGTGGAGCGTCTCGAGCACGCGGAGGGTCGTCGCGACGTCGGCGGCGTCGAGCGTGGCGGGGGCCGCTTCCGCTGCGTCGTCGATTGCCGCGTCGGGCGCCGCCGACTGGTCCGCGGGCGCGCCGGACGGGTCCGAATGATGGGGGAGCACAGGAGATTCTACCGAGCGGCGCGTGGTGCGGGAGGATCGAGTCGATGAGCCTCCTCGACCACGCGCCAGCGACCTGGGATCCCGACGCCGCGTTCGAGGCGTTCGCCGCCTGGTCGGACGAGCGCGGGCTGCCGCTCTACCCGGCGCAGGAGGAGGCGCTCATGGAGATCGTGAGCGGCGCCAACCTCATCCTCTCGACGCCCACCGGCACCGGGAAGTCGCTCGTGGCCGCCGGCGCGCACTTCGCCGCGCTCGCGCAGGGCAAGCGCACCTTCTACACGGCGCCGATCAAGGCGCTCGTGAGCGAGAAGTTCTTCGCGCTCGTCGAGATCTTCGGCGCCGAGAAGGTCGGCATGGTGACGGGGGACTCCTCGGTGAACGCGGATGCGCCGATCATCTGCTGCACCGCGGAGATCCTCGCGAACCTCGCGCTGCGGAACGGCGACGCCGCCGACGTCGACCAGGTCGTCATGGACGAGTTCCACTTCTACGGCGACCCGCAGCGCGGCTGGGCGTGGCAGGTGCCGCTGCTGACGCTGCCGCACGTGCAGTTCGTGCTCATGTCGGCGACCCTCGGCGACGTCACGCGCATCGCCGACGACCTCAGCCGCCGCACCGGTCGCGAGACGGCCGTCGTCACCGGCGTCGAGCGGCCCGTGCCGCTCTCGTACGAGTACGCCATGACGCCCGTGCACGAGACGATCGAGGAGCTGCTGTCCACCCAGCGCGCGCCGGTCTACATCGTGCACTTCTCGCAGGCGGCGGCGCTCGAGCGCGCACAGGCGCTCACCTCGGTGAAGATCATCAGCCGCGAGCAGCGCGACCAGATCGCCGACGCGATCGGCGAGTTCCGCTTCACGACGCGCTTCGGGCAGACGCTCTCGCGGCTCGTCCGCTCGGGGATCGGCGTGCACCACGCCGGCATGCTGCCGAAGTACCGGCGGCTCGTCGAGCAGCTGGCCCAGCAGGCGCTGCTGCGCGTCATCTGCGGCACCGACACGCTCGGCGTCGGCATCAACGTGCCCATCCGCACGGTGCTGCTCACGGGGCTGACGAAGTTCGACGGCACCCGGATGCGCCAGCTGTCGGCGCGCGAGTTCCACCAGATCGCGGGTCGCGCGGGCCGCGCCGGCTACGACACCGCCGGCACGGTGGTGGCGCAGGCGCCCGAGCACGAGGCCGACAACGCGAAGATGCTCGCGAAGGCGGGCGACGACCCCAAGAAGCGGCGCAAGCTCGTGCGCAAGAAGGCGCCAGAGGGCTTCGTGTCGTGGGGCCAGCCGTCGTTCGAGAAGCTCATCGCCGCCGAGCCCGAGCCGCTCACCTCGCACATGCAGGTGAGCCACTCGATGCTGCTCAACGTCATCGGCCGCGGCGGCGACGCGTTCGCCGAGATGCGCGAGCTCATCGCCTCCTCGCACGAGCCGTGGCGGTCGCAGCTCGCGCTCGAGCGGCGGGCGCTCGCGATCTACCGCACGCTGCGCACCGCCGGCGTCGTCGAGCAGCACGCCGATCCGCACGGCGGGCCCGACCGCATCCGCCTCACCGTCGACCTGCAGCCGAACTTCGCGCTCAACCAGCCGCTCTCGCCGTTCGCGCTCGCGGTCATCGACATGCTCGATCCGGCCGACCCGACGCATCCGCTCGACGTCATCTCGGTGATCGAGTCGACGCTCGACGACCCGCGGCCGATCCTGTCGCAGCAGCAGTTCCTCGCGCGCGGCGAGGCGGTCGCGGCGATGAAGGCCGACGGCATCGAGTACGACCAGCGCATGGAGCTGCTCGAGGCGGTCACGCACCCGAAGCCGCTCGACGAGCTGCTCACCGAGGCGCTCGCGGTCTTCGCGTCGTCGCAGCCGTGGGTGTCGGACTTCGCGCTGTCGCCGAAGTCGGTCGTGCGCGACATGTGGGAGCGGGCGATGACGTTCGCCGACTACGTGCAGCACTACGCGCTCGCCCGCAGCGAGGGGCTCGTGCTGCGCTACCTCTCGGATGCGTACCGCGCGATCCGCCAGACGGTGCCGGACGAGGCGAAGACCGACGAGCTGCTCGACCTCATCGAGTGGCTCGGCGAGGTCGTGCGACAGGTCGACTCGAGCCTGCTCGACGAGTGGGAGGAGCTCATGCATCCCACCGCGCCCGGCGAGGCGCCGATCGCGCCGCCGCCACCGCCCTCCGTGGTCGCGAACCCGCGGGCGTTCCGGGTGCTCGTGCGCAACGAGCTGTTCCGGCGCGTGCAGCTCGCGGCGCTCGACAAGCACGAGGAGCTCGGCGAGCTCGACGCGGCCGCCGGCTTCGGCGCCGACGCGTGGGGCGACGCGCTCGACGCCTACTACGAGGAGCACGGGTCGATCGGCACCGGAGCGGATGCGCGCAGCGCCCGGATGCTGCAGATCGACGAGGGGCCGCTCGTCTGGGAGGCGCAGCAGATCCTCGCCGATCCGGCGGGCGACCACGACTGGCGCATCTGGGCGTCGATCGACCTCGCCGCATCCGCGGAGGCCGGCACCGCCGTCGTGCGCGTCACCCGCGTCGGCCGCCTCTGATCCTCGACGTCGCGGGTGGTAGCGCGAGGCTGTGAGGGCGATGCGCGACCACTGGCGACGTTGAGGATCCTGCGGGTCAGGGGGAGAGGACGCGGTAGCGGATGTGCGTGGCGCGCGGGGTGCTGATGACCTCCGCGATCTCGAGCCGGATGGGGGCGGGCAGCAGGTCGAAGAGGCGGCGGCCCGCGCCGAGCAGCAGCGGCACGTGATGGATCTGGATCTCGTCGATCGCCCCCGCCTCGAGCGCGGCCGGCACCCACGCGGCGCCGATCATGTGCACGCGCCGATCGCCCGCGGCCGCCTTCGCCTGGCGGATCGCATCGACCGGGTCGGCGACGTAGTGCACGAGCGGGAAGGCGGCGGCCTCGGCGCTCGGCGCCCGCCGGCTGACGACGAAGATCGGCACGCCCATCCCGTGGTGGTCGCCGCCCCAGTGCGCGGCCTGCTCGGCGGTGCGCCTGCCCGACAGCACCGCGCCGGCGTCGCGGACGGCGTCCATGAGCTCGCGGTCGCGACCGTCGGCGCTGCCCGGATCGTCAGGGTCGCCGATCCAGTCGTGGAGCGAGAAGCCGGCGCCGCCCGGCAGCTGAGGGCTGTCGTCGGGTCCGGCGATGAAGCCGTCGAGCGACATCGACATGTCGAGCACTGCGATGGCCATGGGTCCTCCCGGGGTGCGCCGCTGCATGGACCGTACGTCGGCGGGCCCGCTCGGGCAACGCTCGGGTTCGGTCTCGCGGCCGGGCTACGCTCGCGATGGACGAAGGAGCACGCATGCCATTGACGGGCGAGTACGCACCCAGCACCTCCGAGTGGGCGCGCAAGCAGGCGGAGGCGTTCGAAGCATCCGCCGGCGCCGAGGCCAACACCCTGCGCGGCAAGCCGATCATCCTGCTGACGAGCGTCGGCGCGAGGTCGGGAAAGCTGCGGAAGACCGCGCTCATGCGCGTCGAGCACGAGGGCGAGTACGTCGTCGTCGCCTCGAAGGGCGGCGCCCCGGAGCACCCGGTCTGGTACTACAACCTCAAGCAGCACCCGCTCGTCGAGCTGCAGGACCTCGCGGAGCGCCACGACTACATGGCGCGCGAGCTCGAGCCCGGCGCCGAGCGCGATGCATGGTGGGAGCGCGCGGTCGCCGCGTGGCCCGACTACGCGAACTACCAGGCGAAGACCGACCGCCTCATCCCGCTCTTCCTGCTCACCCGCACCGACTGACTCTCGACGGAGCGGCTGGTCGCAGGAGGGGATACTGCCCTCGCGCTACCGACTGCTCCGTTGAGAGAACTCGGCGGTGAGGTCGGCGGCGAGGGCGGTCACGTCGGTGTGGCCGGCGAAGTCGCGGTCGGGCTGCGCAGCGCGGTCGGCGTCGGAGACGAGGGCCTTCACCCGCTTCACGACCGTGCGGGCCGGGGTCGCGCGCAGCTGGTGGCCGACGGCGGCGAGCCACGCCTCCGCGGCCGCCTTGAGCGCCACGTAGTTGGCGTTGCCGGCCGTCGGGCGCTCGACGCCGGTCGTCGAGATGATCGCGATGACGCCCGCCTCCGAGCGCCCGATCGCGTCGGCGAAGGTGCGGGTGGTGTTGCGCAGCGTGCGCACGACGCGCGCCTCGAGCCACGCCCAGTCCTCGTCGGACTGGCCCGCGAGGCCGCCGCCGCCGCGCCAGCCGCCGACCAGGTGCAGCAGGCCGTCCAGGTCGCCGACCTCCTCACCGAGCTGCCGGACGGCATCCGGGTCGGTGAGGTCGCACTCGAAGCGCTCGCCAGCGTCGACCATGCCGAGCCGGTCGGCGTTCGAGCCGACCGCGATCACGTGGTGCCCCGACTCGAGCAGGGCGGATGCCGTGGCGTGCCCGAGCGCGCTCGTGGCGCCGGCGATGAGGATGCGCATGGCTCCAGTGTGCCGTGCGCGCCCGCTCTCGCGGTCCCGCGCGGTCAGCCGGCCGCGACGACGAGCCCGGCGGCGACCGACACCGCGATGACGCTCGCGCCGACGAGGCTCACCCGCAGCGCGCGGCGGCGCTGCACCGCCAGGACCACGACGGCGACTACCGTCGCGATCCAGACGGCCAGCGGCAGCTGCCAGGTGAGCAGCATCGCCCACGTGCGGGCGGCGCCGCCCTCGGGGTTCGCCGCGAACAGCAGCACGCCCATGACGATGGTCGCGGCGTAGCCGAGCACCGCGACCGCGACGAGCACGGCGGCGCTGCCGAGCAGGTCGGCGGTGCGGCGACTCGTGTCGACCGGCGGGATGAGCGATGCCATGGCGTCAGCGTAGGGGCGAGCCGAGCCGACCGGGCGTCATCCGCGTCCCGCGCCGCGCCCCCGGCCCCGGAGCCTGCCGTCGAAGGGCGACGGGACAGCGTCCGTCGTCAGCCGGAACAGCCGCACCGTGCGGCCGGAGTCGCGCTCGTACTGGCGGTAACCGGGCCACTGCCGCTCGATGCGCGCCCAGGTCGCCTCGCGCTCGGCGTCGGGCACGCGCTCGGCGCGCACGCGGAACCGCCTGCCCCGCACGACGACCTCCGCGTCGGGATGCGCGGCCAGGTTCGCCGTCCACGCCGGATGCGCCGCACGAGCGAAGCTCGTGCCCGCGACGATCGCGCCGCCGCGGCCGTCGGGCGTGTACATGAGCTCCGAGCTGCGCGGCTGCCCGGACCGAGCGCCGGTCGTGTGCAGCACGAGCGAGGGCACGAGGATGCCCGACACCACGAGTCGGCCGCCGGTCGCGCAACGCAGCACCCGCTCGGCGACCGGCAGGGCTCGTGGGCCGACGCGGCGGAACCACCGCGTGCGCGACACCGGTGCCGCGATGCGCCGCAGCGCTCGCAGCACCGGGTTCGTCACGGTGCGTCGTGGTGCTTCGCAGCGCCCGCGCGCGCCTCGCGCACGAGGTCGCGCACCTCCACCTCGCCCGGTGTCGCGCCGCCGGCGTCCAGCTGCTCGAGCACCGCGGCGACCGCGTCGTCCTCGCTGCCCTCCAGCGGCACGCGCAGGCCGCGCTTCAGGAGCTCGCCGTAATCAGGGATCCACTCGACGTCCATGCCAGCACTGTCGCAGACCCGCGGCGCTCGCGACAGGGGCGGATGCCGCGCCGCGAGCGAGCCTGCTCAGTACGCGAACGAGATGTGCTCGCGCACGTGCGCGCCGGCCTCGATCTCGTCGACGACCGCGAGCCCGAAGTCGGGACCCGAGATGACCGACTGCCCGTCGGCGTCGTAGAAGGCGTCGTCGCCGCCGGTGCGGTACTCCCCGCGCCGCGTCTGGTCGGGCACGTACCCGCCGAAGGTGCCGGCCGGGCTCACGTAGGTCCAGTCGACGTCCATCGCGCTCACGCGCTCGAAGGCGGAGAAGAGCTCGAGCGCCTCCGGCTTGTACTCGGGCGCGAACGCCGCGGTCTCGACGATGCGGTCGCCCGCCTCGTCCTTGAGCGAGCCGAAGCCGCCGACGATGATGAACCGCGTGCCGGGCGCGAGCCGGGCGGCGACGTCGGCGTAGGCATCGGCCACCTTGCCCTCCATGTCACCGCGCGGCGACAGCGCGCCCACCACGACGTCGGCGCCGTCGATCGCCTGCGCGAGCACGTCGGCGTCGAGCACCGAGCCCTGGATGACGCGAGCGCCGGCGGGCGCGTCCTGCGGCGCGGACCGCGAGACGAGCGTGAGCTCGTGGCCGCGGCTCGCGGCCTCCGCTGCGATGTGGCCGCCGGCGAACCCGGTGGCGCCCAGCACGGTGATCTTGGTCATGGTGAACCCTTCCTCGAAGCCTTCGACGCTCAGCGAGCAGTCCTCGAGGCGAACCTCCGAGCGGCGTGCGGCATTCCGCATCCGCATGCAGCGAGGAGGCTCCCTGCCGGGAACCTCCTCGCTGATGAGCGGGGGACCGCTAGGCGGTGATGCCCTTCGTCGAGGCGATGACGTCGCGCATCTTCTTCTCGAAGGCCTCGTAGAACATCGACAGCGGGAACTCGTCGTCCATCACCAGGTCGGTCAGCTGTCGCGGGGCGCCCTCGAGCGGCAGCGCGCCGGCCTTCCACGCGGATGCGGGGTGCGGCTCGACGACGGAGGAGACGAGCTCGTAGGCGGCGAGCCAGTGCGCGATCTTCGGGCGGTCGATCGACTTCCAGTACAGCAGCTCGATCGCCTCGCCGAGCTTGTTGACGACGTCGGGCACCTCGTCCCAGTCGAAGGCGAGCTGCGTGTCGGTCCAGTGCAGCACGCGGTGCTGGTGCAGCCAGGCGAAGAGCAGCTGGCCGCCGAGGCCGTCGTAGTTGCGGGTGCGGGTGCCGGTGATCGCGAAGCGGAAGATGCGGTCGAAGATCACCGCGTACTGCACGAGCTTCGCGTGCTTCGCCAGGTCGCGGTCGGCCTCCGTCGCCGCGCCCTCGCCGGTGACCGGCATCGCCGCGATGCGGCGCTCGATGGCGACCGACTCGCGGAACGCGGTGAGGTCGCAGCGCAGCTCCTCGAGCGAGTAGAGGAAGAACGGCATCCGCTGCTTGATCATGAACGGGTCGAACGGCAGGTCGCCGCGCATGTGGGTGCGGTCGTGGATGAGGTCCCACATCACGAAGGTCTGCTCGGCGAGCGACTGGTCGGCGAGCATCTCGGCGGCGTCGGCGGGCAGCTCGAGCTTCGTCACCTCGCACGCGGCCTCGACGACGCGGCGGAAGCGCGCGGCCTCGCGGTCCTGGAAGATCGCGCCCCACGTGAACGTGGGGATCTCGCGCATGGCGACGGTCTCGGGGAAGAGCACGGCCGAGTTCGTGTCGTAGCCGGCCGTGAAGTCGATGAAGCGCAGCGGCACGAAGAGCGCGTTCGAGTAGTCGCCGGCCTCGAGGTCGGCGATGAAGTCGGGCCAGATGACCTCGACGAGCACGGCCTCCACGAGCCGGTCGCTCGAGCCGTTCTGCGTCACCATCGGGAAGACCACGAGGTGCTGCAGGCCGTCGACGCGGTGCTGCTGCGGCTGGAACTCCACGAGCGCGTCGAAGAAGTCGGGCACGCCGAAGCCCTCGGCCGCCCAGCGCTCGAAGTCGACCGCTGCCTGCGCGAGGTACGCGGCGTCGTGGGGGAACTCCGGCGCGATCTCACGGATGCCCTGCACGAGGTCGGCGACGTGGCCGCGGGCTGCGTCGTGGTCGGCCGCGTCCTCGATGGCGCCGCTCTTCGACTGCATCGGCTGCAGCGCCGTCGCTGCGGCCTTGATGCGGAGCCACGCGGGGTGCTGGCGGAGGTCGGCGGCGGTGGCCTGGGTCATCGTCATGGGAGCCTCCATGGTTCGGTCGGGGATCTGGGCGGATCGCGCTGTGCGCGATGCGCGCTGCACGATCCGTGCGTGAATCCAGCGTATGGAGTCCGTCGCGCACGTTTGTTGCACCCGGCCCCGGCTTTCCTGCCACTTCCCGGCGTCGCGCGCGGTCCGGCTGTCGGCCGCAACGGACGTGCGCGGGTGCCCGGATGCGCCCGTCAGACGAGCGTCGTCGCGATGAGGAAGCCGGTCCAGCTCGCGACCGCCGCGAGCACCGGCGGCACGATCGCCCAGCGCTGACGAGTCGCGGCCGCCGCAGCGCCGATCCCGTTGCCCACGATCGTCGCGCCGAGCAGCGTGATCCAGAAGGTCAGCCGCGCGGGGCCGACGTCGGTGCCCGACGCGTCCGCAGCCTGCAGGAGCCCGCCGTCGCCGATCGGCGCGAGCAGCAGCAGCCCGAGGAGGTTCGCGAAGATGAGCACCCACGCCGCGAGCCGCAGGCGCTCGGCCGGGGTCCGCACGCGCCGCGGCTCGAGCTCCTCCCATTCGTCGGGGCCGACGCCTCCCGCGGTGCTCATGCGCGCACCGTGCGCGTCGACCGCGCGGGCAGGAGGGCCACCGGGCGGGGCATCAGAAGATCATCGGGCGGTCGTCGTCGAGCTCGGTCTCGAGGTCGAGGTCGACGACCACCGGCACGTGGTCGGAGGGCGCGTCGCCCTGGCGCTGATCGCGGTCGATCGAGGCGCGCGTGACGAGCTCGGCGAGCTCGGGGGTGCCGAGCACGAAGTCGATGCGCATCCCCTCGTTCTTGTTCCAGCGCCCCGCTTTGTAGTCCCAGTAGGTGTAGCCGGGGGCGCGGTCGCGCACGACGTCGACGAGCCCGGCCTGCAGCAGCGCGTCGAACGCGGCTCGCTCGGGCTTCGACACGTGCGTCGAGCCGTCGAACGCACCGATGTCCCAGACGTCGGTGTCGAGCGGCGCGATGTTGAAGTCGCCCATGAGGGCGAGCGGGCGCCCGCCCCAGGTGCCGAGGTGGTCGGCGAGCACGCGCAGCCACTCGAGCTTGTAGCCGTAGTGCGCGTGCGCCAGGTCGCGGCCGTTCGGCACGTAGAGGCTCCACAGCCGCACGCCCTCGACCGTCGCCGCCATCGCGCGCGCCTCGACGACCGGGTCGCCGGTGTTCGCGTAGCCCGGCTGCCCCTGGAAGTCGCGCTCGACCTCCGTCATCGGCAGCCGCGACGCGATCGCCACGCCGTTCCACTGGCTGAAGCCGTGCGCCTGCACCTCATACCCGGCGGCCTCGAACGCCGCGTAGGGGAACTGCTCCGTCTTGCACTTGATCTCCTGCATGGCCAGCACGTCGACGTCGCTGCGCTCGAGCCAGTCGACGATGCGAGCGGTGCGGGCGCGCACGGAGTTCACGTTCCAGGTGGCGATGCGCATGCATCGAGCCTACGGGCGGGACCCCTCCGCGGGTGCTCCGACGCGCATCCGC
Source organism: Agrococcus sp. UYP33 (assembly GCF_054060915.1). NCBI lineage: Bacteria > Bacillati > Actinomycetota > Actinomycetes > Micrococcales > Microbacteriaceae > Agrococcus > Agrococcus sp. UYP33. The sequence continues at coordinate 805,370 of NZ_JBSSDR010000001.1, read as the reverse complement.
CGGGCCTCGCGTGCGCACGGCGCCGGGGCTCGGCGCGTGCGACGGTGCACTATGGATGGATGGGCACCGCTCGCGAACGCTACCTCCAGGCTCTCGACCTGTTCTCGGCCGAGGCGCGAGCCGGCGCCGACCGGCTCGGCCTGCCCTCGGCCTGCACGGACTGGTCGATCGCCGACGTGATCCGCCACGTCACGGGCGTGCAGGCGGAGTACGGCGCCGGCGCGCTCCTGGGCCGCGCCGAGGGTGAGGGCGACCTCACCGCCGACCACAGCACTGTCATGGCGCACGGCTCCGACTTCGAGGCCGTCGAGGCGTGGGAGGTGCTCGCCGCGCGGCTGCGCTCGGCCGCGCACGACGCCGACGAGGATGCGTTCCACGCCCTGCCGCTCGCGACGCTCGACATGGCGCTCCACGCGTGGGACATCCGCTGGGGCTCGGCCCGCGTCGGGCTCGCCGGCAACCTCGACTTCCCCGCCGAGCTGCTCGAGTGGATGGAGGAGTACCGCGAGCGGGCGAACGAGGCGTCGATCCGGAAGCCCACCATCTTCGGCGCGGCGATGGAGCCGCCGGCCGACGCCTCGCCGTCAGAGCGCTTCGCCGCCTGGACCGGCCGCGAGACGCGCACCGGCCGCGAGCCGCGCGGCGACAGCCTGCCCGGCCCCAGCGACGGCTGACCGCCCCTGTCTTCTCAACGTCGCGGGTGGTCGGACGAGCCGCTGAGCGGCACGAGCGACCACAGGCGACGTTGAGAAGTAGCCTTGGGGGCGTGACCGCGCGCGACCAGCTCATCCAGCTCATCCGGGACGAAGCCGTCTTCCACGGCGACTTCGTGCTCACCAGCGGCAAGCGCGCCAGCTACTACATCGACCTGCGCAAGCTCTCGCTCGACCACCGCGCCGCGCCGCTCATCGGCGACGTGCTGCTCGACCTCATCGCCGACATCCCCGACGTCTCGGCCGTCGGCGGGCTGACGATGGGCGCCGACCCGCTCGCGAACGCGGTGCTGCACCGCGGCCTCGCCCGCGGCCTCGAGGTCGACGCGTTCGTCGTGCGCAAGGAGCCCAAGGACCACGGGCGCGGCCGCCAGATCGAGGGGCCGGAGCTCGAGGGCAAGCGCGTCGTCGTGGTCGAGGACACCTCCACGACCGGCGGCAGCCCGCTCAAGGCGATCGAGGCGCTCCGCAAGGTGGGCGCGGAGGTCGTCGCCGTCGCCGTCATCGTCGACCGCGCCACGGGCGCGCAGGCCGTGATCGAAGCCGCGGGCGTCGACTACCGCGCGGCGATCCGCCTCGACGACCTGGGCCTCGAGGCCCAGTAGCGCTTCGCCGGTACCGAGGAGCCGCGCCTCCGCTGCCGGCCGAGCCGGACGGCTGCGCCGGCGGCTGCCCGGGTCGGGACCACGCATGGCACGCCCGGCACCGTGGTGATGTCAGACTTGTCCTCACCAGCGGACGAGCGAGCGCGGAGGTGACATGGGCGGCGTGCTCATCGGCTTCGCCGTCATCGGGTTCGTCATCTTCGTCGGCTGGCTCCTCGCGCGGCTGAACCTCGTCAACCAGGAGGGCCGGCTGGTCCTCAACAAGACGTCGTTCTTCGCCGCGAGCCCCGCGCTGCTCTTCATCGTGCTGAGCGAGGCCGACGTGGGCCTGCTCTTCTCGAGCGTGCTCGCCGTCGCGCTCATCGGCTTCATCGCCGTCGCCGTCATCTACATCGTGGTCGCCCGGATCTGGTTCACGCGCGACCCCAGCCGCATCGCGCTCGGCGCCACCGCATCCGGCTACAGCAACGTCAACAACATCGGCCTGCCGGTCGCGATCTACGTGATCGGCGATCCCGGCTTCATCGGGCCGATGCTGCTGCTGCAGCTGCTCGTGCTCGCGCCGCTGCTGCTCACGACCCTCGACGTGCTCACCGCCGGCCGCGCATCCTTCATGGGCATCATCACGCAGCCGCTGCGCAACCCGATGCTCATCGCCGCGGCGCTCGGCGCGCTCGTGTCGGCGCTCGGCATCCAGCTGCCCGACCCGGTGCTCGCGCCGCTCGAGATCCTCGGCGGTGCCGCCGTGCCGCTCATGCTGCTCGCCTTCGGCATCTCGCTCGGCGGGGAGCGACCGCTGCAGCCCGGCTCTGGCCGCAAGGAGGTGGCGCTCGCGGTGGTGCTGAAGTCGCTCGCGATGCCGGTGATCGCCTACCTGCTCGCGCGGTTCGCGTTCGGGCTCGACGAGCAGCTCGTCTACGCGTGCACCGTGATGGCGGCGCTGCCGTCGGCGCAGAACATGTACCAGTACGCGCTCCGCTACGACCGCGCGACCGCGGTCACCCGCGACATCGTGCTGCTGACGACGATCGCCTCGCTGCCCGTGATGCTCGTCGTCGCCTGGCTGCTGAAGCCCGCCTAGCCAGGCCACTCCGTCAGCGGCGGCGCGGGCCGCAGGCGCCCTTCATCCGGCACCGGCAGCTCCCAGAAGCGCGCGTCGCCGCCGATCGCGCCGAGGTCGTCGCGCTTCACGCGCACCCGCTCGGGCGTGACCTCCGTGACGCGCACGCGCTCCTCGGCGCCGTCGACCGTGAGCAGGAACGCGTCCATGAGCCACGCCAGGGTGTGCTCGTCGAGCAGCGCCTCGGCGTCGGACCAGTCGCCCGGCTCGTCGAGCGGGCGGCCGAGCAGATCCATCGGCTGGAAGCCGTCGTCCGCCTCGCGCAGGTAGCCGACCACCTCGCCGTCGGCCCGGCGGTGGGGGATCCAGGATGCGGGGATCATGCCCACGACCCTAGGGCGGCCGGGCTCGGCCGACCAGCAGGCGGGCGTAGCGTTTGCAGCGTGCGCTGGTCCGACCGCCTCTTCCGGAGGCCGCCCCTCATCGTCGCCGGGCAGCCGGCCACGGGATGGCTCGGGCTGCTGACGTCGTGGGCGACGGCCGGCTACGGGGCCGCGTCGGCCTCGAGCGCGACCGGGATGCTGCTGTCGGCCGATGAGGCATGCGGCTCGCTGTCGACCGCGGTCTGCCAGGTCGCGGGCTGGGGCGGCCTGCTCATGGGCGTGGTGCTGCTCGCGGTCGCCGCCGTGCTCGGCCTCGTGGTCGCGCGCGGCTTCGGCCCGCCCATCACGTGGTGGGTGCTGCCGCTCATGCTCGGCGCCCTCGCCTTCGCGCCGTTCCGGGCGGCCGCGGGCGCGTCGGTGCCGTGGCTCTGGCTGCTGCTCGCGGTCGCGTCGGCGATGCTCGCGCTCGCCGTCGCGGGGGCCGCGGTCCGGCGAGGCAAGGCCGCGCTCTACGGCTGGATCCGCATCGACGGGCTCGACGCGCGCGAGGCGGCTCACCGCCCGATCGACCGGGTGCTCGCCCCCGCTGCACTCGCCGCGGCCGTGATCGCGGGCCTCTTCGGCGCCCACGTCATCCGCCTGCTCTCCGAGTCCTGATCTCTCAACGGAGCAGCTGGCAGCGCGAGGGCACTATCGCCTCGCGCTGCCAGTCGCTCCGTTGAGAATCCCGATCGAGGGGGCTAGACGTCGGTGTGGGGCTCGTCGAGCTCGGACTCGGCGGGGACCGGGTCGACGAGCTCGTAGACGCCCTGCAGCGTCTCGTCGGGCCGGAAGGGGTAGGTCGCGACGAGCGACGGGTCGGAGATGCCGGTCATGACGAGCACCGTGTGCAGACCCGCCTCCATGCCGGCGATGATGTCGGTGTCCATGCGGTCGCCGATCATGCCGGTGACCTCGGAGTGCGCGCCGATCTTGTTGAGCGCCGAGCGGAACATCATCGGGTTCGGCTTGCCGACGATGTAGGGCACGCGGCCCGTCGCCTTCGTGATGAGGGCGTTGATGGCCCCGGTCGCCGGCAGGATGCCGTTGGCGCTCGGGCCCGTCGCGTCGGGGTTCGTCGAGATGAAGCGCGCACCGGCCGCGATGAGCCGGATCGCCTTCGTGATGGCCTCGAACGAGTACGAGCGGGTCTCGCCGATGACGACGAAGTCGGGGTCGGACTCCGTCATGGTGAAGCCGATCTCGTGCAGGGCGGTGATGAGGCCCGCCTCGCCGATCACGAACGCCGAGCCGCCGGGCATCTGGTCATGGAGGAAGTCGGCGGTCGCGAGCGCGCTCGTCCAGATGCGCTCCTCGGGCACGGTGAGGCCGGATGCGCGCAGGCGCGCCGCGAGGTCGCGGGGCGTGAAGATCGAGTTGTTCGTGAGCACGAGGAACTCGGTGCCGGCGTCCTGCCACTGCCGCAGCAGCTCCTTGGCGCCGGGGAGGGGCCGCTCCTCATGGACGAGCACGCCGTCCATGTCGGTCAGCCAGCATTCGATGTCAGCACGGGTGCGCATGGGCTCAGGCTACGCGCCCCGCACGCCGCCTTCTGTGACGGCCTCGTGAACACCTGACTTCCTTCGAATTCGAACCAACCTTGCCGAACGCTGAGGTTGCCGAGTCATGAACTGAGGATTCCTTTAGCGCCACGGGCAAGTTTGCTGAGACTGGCTCAATACCGTTCTGGAAGAACCACCGCCCGGTGCGCGAATCCCTGCCCACCACTCCTGCGCGGTCCTCTCCCCCCTCTCGAAGGCAGTCATCCCCATGCGCATCCGCACGTCCACGCCACGACGCTCCACGCGAGCCGTCGTCGCTGCGGTCGTGCTGTCGGTCATGGGCGGGCTGCTGCTGCCGTTCGCATCGGTGGTGGCCGCACAGGCCATCCCGGGCCCCGAGACGATCAGCTCGACCTCGGTGGCATGGCGCGTGACGGATGCGTCCGGCGCGCTCGTGAGCGGCGCGACGTTCGAGCTGCAGGGACCGCGCACCAGCACCGTCTGGGGCAACATGGAGTGGAACGTCAGCTGGAACACGGCCATCACCGTCACCGATTGCAGCGCTGCTCCGTGCGCGGGACCGGACGTCGACCCCGACGCCGGCGAGTTCCAGGTCGCGAGCATCGGCTCGCACCGCGTCGAGACGGGCTCGCGCTACCGCCTGCGCCAGACGGCGAGCCCAGCCGGCTACGAGTCGCCGTCGACCGCCTGGTCCGAGATGGGCAGCAACGCGCAGTGGCAGTCGCGCGTCTACAGCTTCTCGGCCTTCCAGGTCGCGGCGCTGCCGGAGGTCTCGTGCGCGTCGAGCCGCCTCTACGCGACGGCCGCCAACGGCACCGTGAGCGCGATCGTCGTCAACGGCAGCACGGCGAGCCTGTCGACCTTCGGCCAGTGGCCCGGCGTCGACGACGTGAACGCACTCGGCGCGAGCGCCGACGGCACGCTCTACGCGCTCCAGCGCGCCAGCACGACCTCCGTCCAGAGCGTGCTGCGCTACAGCAGCACCACCGGTTGGCAGTCGATCCCCGCGAGCTACAACGCCGGCAGCTCGCTCATCGCCGGCGCGGTGAGCCCCCTGAACGGTCGCTTCTACTTCGGCGGCGGCTTCCTCGAGGGCAGCGTCTACAACTTCCGCCTGCACCAGTTCGACCCGGCGACGGGCGCGGTCTCGCGAGTCGGCATCATCACGACCAGCCTCACCGCCGAGCAGAACGCCGACATCGCGTTCGACGCGGCCGGCAACCTCGTGGTCTTCCACAGCCCGCTGAACGGCAGCACGACGGTGTCGCGCTTCGACGTCGCGGCATCCGCGGTCAGCGCCGGGACCGGCACGACCCGGCTCGCGTCGGTGCGCACGACCGTCGCGTCGGTCGCCGCCAACGTCAACGGCGTCGCCTTCGACTCCGACGGATCTGTCTACTTCGGCACCGAGACGCAGCTGCGTCGGGTGGATGCGGCGGGCGGCACGCCGACGACGATCGGCCAGCTGCCGAGCAGCGTCGACCTCGCGAGCTGCGCGGCGCCGGTGACGATCACGGTGCAGAAGGCCGTCCCCGCCCGCGTCGCCCCGACGGACCAGTTCGCGCTCTCCATCCGCCAGGGCACGAGCGGCACGGTGCTCGGCACCGCCACCACGACCGGTACCGCCACCGGTGTCCAGGCCGCCCGCATCACCGACATCACCGTCCCCACCTCCGAGACCGTCACGATCTCCGAGTCGATGGCCTCCGGCACCGCGGCCAACTACGACGCGAGCTGGGCCTGCGTGAGCGGGACGCAGGTCATCGCCTCCGGGACCGGCACGTCGGGCACCTTCACCACGCCAGCCACCGGCGGGGCGAGCGTCGTGTGCACGTTCACGAACGCCCCGCTCGTCACGAGCATCACGGTGCGCAAGGACATGCAGGACGCCAACGGCGCGAACACCGCGCCGCGCGAGCGCTGGACGGTCGGCGCGGCGGTCGCCTCCGGCGCGACGCAGATCGGCACCGTCACGACGTCGACGCAGCAGACCGCCGCGAACGGCACCGCGAGCTGGACGATCCGCCACACCAACGCGAGCACCGCCGCCAGGATCGCCATCAGCGAGCAGCAGCAGGCCGGCTTCGACTTCGTGCAGGCGTACTGCGACGTCACCCCGCTCGGCGGCACCCCGGCGCGCACGGCGATCACGAGCGCGGCCGGCAGCACCCTCACGATCGCGCCGGGATCGACCGTGAGCTGCGTCTTCACGAACAAGGTCCGGCCGACGACGCTGACGCTCGTCAAGCAGGTGACCTTCGGCGCCGCCCAGACCAGCCTCTTCACGCTCACCGCGACCGCCCCCTCCGGCGCGCTCGCCGGTCCGACCGGGGTGAGCGGCGCCGCCACCACGACGAGCGCTCGCATCACGCCGGCCGTGGCCTACCGCCTCTCGGAGTCGGGCGGTCCCGCGACCTACGCGCAGGTCGGCAGCTGGACGTGCGTGAACCAGACGGGCGCCACGGTCGCCGTGAGCGCCGCGGGCGACGTCACGGCGGCGCAGGGCGACGACGTCACGTGCACGGTCCGCAACGCCACGGCGAACCTCGTCGTCCTCGAGCGCATCGAGGGCACGGCCTCGCTGACGGCGAGCCAGTTCTCCCTCACCTCGACGCCGACGGCCCTCGCGGGCCTCGAGGCGACGACGGTGACGGGCTCCGAGTCGGTCGCGAGCGGGAGCACCATCCAGGTGCGCCCCGGTCACGGCTACGCGCTCACCTCGACCTCGACGGCGGCCTCCATCGGCCTCCGGTTCGAGCGCTACACCGGCACGGTGGGCGCGAACGGCTCGGTCGACCACACCAACGCCGCCCTCTGGGTGGCGGCCGATCCCGCGACCGTCTCGGTCGCAGCGGGACAGACCGGGATCTACCGGTTCGTCGCCACCGCGCCCAACCCGTTCGTGCTGCCCACCACGGGCGGCGTCGGCACGGCCCAGATCCAGCTGCTCGGCGGAGGCTTCGCGGCCCTCGCCCTCCTGACCGGCCTCGGGCTCCTGCTCCATCGCAGGCGCCACGCGGCCTGACCCCTCACCCACAGACCCGGCGCCACGCCGAACCCGATCACCGCGATCGGCACCATCAAGGAGAATCACATGAACACCACCACTCGCAGGAAGGGCAGCCGCCTCGTCGCTGGCCTCGTCGCCGCGGGCATCGGCGTGGCCGCAGCGCTCGGCGTGGCCAGCCCGGCCATGGCCGCCCCGGACTCGTCGAACATCAATCCCGCGGCGACCGGCTCGGTCGTCGTGCACAAGTTCCAGCAGCCGACGACGCAGGGCGCTCGCTCGACCGGCTCGGCGCTGCCGAGCGCGCAGACCTCGACGCTGACCCCCGTCTCGGGCGTCACCTTCTCGGTGCGCCGCGTCACCCACGCCACGGCCCTCGACCTCACGAAGTCGTCGACGTGGCAGACGCTGTCGACCCTCACGCCGGCGCAGGTCACCGCCGCAGGCAGCGGCTACTCGCTCGGCACCGCGGCCACGCAGGTCACCGCGGCCGACGGCACGGCCACCTTCGGCTCGCTCCCCGTCGGCGTCTACCTCGTCGAGGAGACCGCGGTCGGCGCCCAGCCCGTCGCGCTCCGCGCCCAGCCGTTCCTCGTCTCGATCCCGCTGCCCGAGAACGGGGCCTGGGTCTACGACGTGCACGTCTACCCCAAGAACGCGCTCACGGGCATCACGCTCGCGCAGGACACCACCGCCGCGCGCGCGCTCGGTGACACCGTCAAGTACACGGTCACCACGAACGTCCCGAACAAGCAGACCGGCAACCCGATCACGTCGTACGTCATCACGGACACGCTCGACGTGACGCAGGTCACCTACGCGAGCTCGGTCGTCCGCCTCGGCGCCACGGTGCTCAACGCCCCGGGCACCGCGACGCCCGACTACACGCTCACGACCGACGCCGCCACCGGCCTCGTCACGGTCACGCTCACGCCGGCCGGCCTCGCGAAGGTCAACGCCGCTCCGAACGGCTCGCAGGTCATCCTCGAGGTCAACGCGACCGTCACCGCCCTCGGCGACGGCAGCATCGAGAACAACGCGACCGTGAACATCAACAGCACGACGACGGTCCAGGCGACCCAGGTCGTCTCGAGCTGGGGCGCCGCCCGCATCATCAAGTACCCGTCGACCAACGAGAACCTCCGCCTCCAGGGCGCGGTCTTCGAGGTCCGCCTCCCCGGCTCGGCGACGGCCATCCCGGTCGGCACCGGCACGCCCCGCCAGACGCAGTTCACGACCGGCGAGAACGGCGAGGTCGTCATCCCGGGCCTCATCGCGGGCAGCTACGAGCTCGTCGAGATCACGGCGCCGACCGGCTACCAGGTCAACTCGACCCCGATCGCCTTCACCGTCACGGCAGGCACCACCGCCAACGCCGTGCAGGTCAAGGTCGCCAACACGCAGGTCCCCGCCTTCGCGCTCCCCATCACGGGTGGCGACGGCCAGATGGCCTTCATGATCGGCGGCGGTTCGCTCCTCGTCGTCGCAGCTGGCGCCTTCCTGATCGTCGCCGGCCGCCGCCGCGCCGAGCAGCAGGCCTGATCCACCACGAGGGGAGGTCGCGGCAGCAGCCGCGACCTCCCCTCACCTCTCCGCCTCATCCGTCCCCGGCCCCAGGAGCATCCATGCGCCCCATCCGCCCCACCCGCCGCGCCGTGCGCGGCGCGGTCGCGGTCGCGGTGCTGACGATCCTGGGGGCGGGGACGATGCTCTACCCCGCGGGGGCCTCCTGGTTCTCGCAGCTCGAGCAGTCGCACCTCACGCAGGAGTACTCGGTCGAGCGCGGCAGCGAAGGCGCGGCGGTCGAGCGCGAGGCGCTCGTGCACGCCCGCGCCTACAACGACACCCTTCCCGGCGGCGCGATCGGCGATCCCCAGGACCCCAGCTCGGCCGACGGCACGGGGGAGATCGCCGAGCAGTACCGCTCGCTGCTCGCGAACGACGCGAACGGCGTCATGGCGCGCATCCGCATCCCCTCGATCGGCGTCGACCTCCCCGTCTACCACGGCACCATGGAGGAGACGTTGCGGGCCGGCATCGGCCACCTCTTCGGCTCATCGCTCCCGGTCGGCGGCGTCGGCACCCACTCGGTGCTCACGGGGCACCGGGGACTGCCGGAGTCGATGCTCTTCACCGACCTCGACAAGGTCGCCGTCGACGACCTCGTCCAGATCGACGTCGAGGGCGAGACGCTGACGTACCGGATCATCAGCTCCGAGGTCTTCGATCCCGCCGACACCGACCCGCTGCTGCCGGTGGTGGGCAGGGACCTCGTCACCCTCGTGACCTGCACGCCGCTCGGCATCAACAGCCAGCGCATCTTCGTCACCGCGGAGCGCGTGGACAACCCGCCCGCGGACGACCCGGCACTCGTCATGCCGGAGATCCCTGGCAAGCCGTGGTGGACCGTCGCCCTCGCTGGGGCCTTCGCGCTCGGCGCGATCGTCGTGACCGGCACGTCCCGCCCTCGAGTGCCGCTGCAGCCGGTGCGGGGTCGCCACGGCGTGGGGCGCGAGGGGCAGCACGCCGAGCCGGCGAGCATGGCTCCAGCCTCGATCATCGTCTGACGCGCCCTAGCCTGGAGGGGTGGGGGAGCGCGAGCCGGACGGATCCGAGCGGGACGTCGAGCCGCAGCTCGAGGTGGGCGTCGGCCCCTGGCAGGGCGAGCGGCCGCACGACGACCGCTTCGACCCCGAGCTGCTCGCGCTGGGCGACCGGCGCAACGTCGTGGACCGGTACCGCTACTGGCGCATGGAGGCGATCGTCGCCGACCTCGACACCCGCCGCCACCCGTTCCACGTCGCGATCGAGAACTGGCAGCACGACCTCAACATCGGCTCGATCGTGCGCACCGCCAACGCGTTCACCGCATCCGCAGTGCACATCGTGGGCAAGCGCCGCTGGAACCGCCGTGGTGCGATGGTGACCGACCGCTACCAGCGCATCGAGCACCACGAGTCCGTGGAGGCGCTCGTCGCCTGGGCCAGGGGAGCGGCGCTGCCGATCGTCGCGGTCGACAACACCCCGGGCTCTGTGCCGGTCGATGCGGCGCCGCTGCCGGAGCGCTGCATCCTGCTGTTCGGGCAGGAGGGACCAGGGCTCACGGATGCCGCGATCGCCGCCGCGGACGCCCACGTCGCGATCCGGCAGTTCGGCTCCACGCGGTCGATCAACGCGGCCGCTGCGGCCGCGATCGTGATGCACGAGTGGGTGCGGGAGTGGGCCTCGGCGGGCTGATCCGTCGGCGTGATCGCCGCTCCACAACATGAGTTCTTCTCACGCGTATTTGCACGAGCGCGACTCTTGCGGTACACGCAAGTTGACCGTAGCCTGATCACGCCCGATCGAGGCGCAGCTCACCGTCAGAGCCCTCGACGACTTCTCCCCCCAGTCACCTCGAGGATGCTGCCGCATGCGCCCTGCCCTGCCCCGCCGCCGAGCGCGCGCGCGCATCGTCGCGGTCGCGACGGTGCTGCTCTGCGGCGTCGCTGGGCTGCTGGGGCCAGTCGTCCCCGCGCCCTCGGCCTCCGCCGTCACGGGGCCCGAGCCGACCGTCGCCGCGCCGTACCTCCACTGGCGAGCGACCGACTCGGCGACAAGTGCCCTCGTCGGCGGCGCGACGTTCGAGCTGCAAGGACCGCGCTCGGCGACCGGCATGACGTGGAACACCGCCATCACGGTCGCCGACTGCTCCGCCGCGCCGTGCACGGGCGCCGACCTCGACCCCGACGCGGGCGAGCTGCAGGTCACGAACATCGGCACCCACCGCATCACGGCCACCGACCGCTACCGCCTGCGGCAGACCGCATCGCCCTCGGGCTACCTCGCGCCCACGACGGCGGCGTCGACCTTCGTCGAGATGCCGGCCGGCGCGACATGGACGGCGGGCGCCTACAGCTTCGGCACCTACGCGCTTACCGCGCGCGCCCCGCTCGCCTGCACGACGGGCGCCTTCTACTCCGTCAGCTCGGCCGGACTCGTCCGGCGCGTGAACAACGTCGGCGGCACGGGCACGATCACCGACTTCGGCACGTTCCCCGGCACGCTCGCCAACGTCAACGCGCTGGGCATCGGCTCCAGCGGCACGACGATGTACGCGATCGAGCGATCCACCTCCGCGGCCGACGTGCTCTCGGTGCTGCGCTACACGGTGGCGAGCGGGTGGGAGACGGTCGCGGGCTCCGCCTACACGACCGGCAACTCCTCGTCGCTCGTCGCCGGCGCGGTGAGCCGCACGAACGGCCGCTACTACTTCGGTGGCCCGCACCAGGCGGCCGGCAGCTCGACCTTCAGCTTCCGCCTCCACCAGTTCGATCCCGCGACCGGTCAGCGGTCGCTGGTCGGGACGATCGCGACGAGCTCGACCATCGCCGCCAACGGCGACATGCTGTTCGACTCGGCCGGCAACCTCATCCTCATCCTGAGCGGCACGAGCGGCGTCACGACGCACACCGTCGCGGCGGCGACCCTGGCGGCGGCGACCGGCGGCACGCTCGCCTCGACCGCGACGACCGTCGCGAGCAGCGTCGGCGCCGACATCAACGGCTTCGCCTACGAATCCGACGGCTCCGTCTACGCCGGCAACGCCACGACCGTGCGGCGCTACGACCCGACCACGTGGACCCAGATCGGGACCACGCCCATCACGACCGCCCTGACGAGCAGCACCGACCTCGCCAGCTGCGCAGCACCCGTCTCGATCACGGTCGTCAAGAGCGTCGCCGGTCGCGTCGCGGCCACCGACCAGTTCACGCTCGCGGTGCGCAACGCGTCGAGCACGGTGCTGGGCACCGCGACGACGACCGGCACGAGCATCGGCCAGCAGGCCGCTCGCGTCACCGGCGTGAACGTGCCCACCGCCGCCGCGCTGACGATCGCCGAGACCGCAGCATCCGGCAGCCTCACCAACTACCAGTCGACGTGGGCCTGCACGAGCAACGGCGCCGCCTACACCTCGGGCACCGGCGCGTCGATCGCCCTCACGACGCCGGCCGTGCCGGGCGCGAGCGTGGTGTGCACGTTCACCAACGCGCCGCTCGTCACGAGCGTCGTCGTGCGCAAGGTCGTGCAGGACGCCGACGGTGCGAATCCGCAGCCCGGCGTGGGCTGGACGGTGCGCGCCGCCACCACCGCGCAGACCGGCACCGTCACCGCGACGCCGACCGCGACCACGCAGCAGACGCTCGCTGACGGGGCGGCGCGCTGGAGCCTGCGCCACAGCGCCACGTCCGCGCTCGCGACGATCGCCGTCGGCGAGACGCAGCAGGCCGGATTCGACTTCGTGAGCGGGCAGTGCACCGTCACGACCCCGGCAGGGGCGGTCTCCACCGTCGCGCTGCTGAGCGCGAGCGGCGCGAGCGTGACCGGCGTGCAGCCCGGATCGAGCGTCGACTGCACGATCGTGAACCGCGTGCGCGTCACGACGCTCACGCTCGTGAAGGCCGTGTCGTTCGGCGACGCGGCGCCCAGCTCGTGGCCGCTCGCCGCGGCCGGGCCCACCGGGTCGCTCGCCGGCCCGTCCGGCACCTCCGGCGCCGCGTCGGCGAGCGCCCGCATCACGCCGGGCGTGGCATACCGCCTGAGCGAGTCGGGCGGACCCGCGACCTACGTGCAGGTCGGCGGCTGGGCGTGCGTGAACCAGACGGGGGCGACCGTCACCGTCTCGGCGGCCGGTGACGTCACCGCGACCCAGGGCGACGCGGTCACCTGCACGGTGACGAACGCGACGGCCCGGCTCGTGCTGCTCGAGCACGTCGAGGGCGCCGCGACCGTCGTGCCCTCCCAGTTCTCCCTGACCGCGACGCCCGCCGCGCGCCCGGGGCTGTCGGCATCGACCGTCGTCGGCTCCGACACGGCCACGACCGCCGCGACCGTGCAGGTCCGGCCGGGCCACAACTACGCCCTCGCGTCGACCTCGGAGGCGCCGCACCTGCAGCTGCGCTTCGAGCGCTACGTCGGCACCGTCGGCGAGGGCGGGGTCGTCGACCACGCGAACGCGAGCCTGTGGCGCGCCGCCGACCCGTCCGCCGTGACGGTCGCGGCCGGGCAGACCGCGATCTATCGCTTCGTCGCCGCCGAGCCGTTGGCGTTCGCGCTGCCGTTCACCGGCGGCGTCGGCCTCGACCAGGTCCAGCTCGTCGGAGCCGGCGTCTTCGCCGTCGGCCTGCTCGCAGGACTCGCCGCCCTGCTGCTGCGCAGGCGACGCACCTCATGACCGCTACCTCTCATCCACTCGACATCGACCGCCCGGTCGTCACCCAAGGAGAAACCATGCACACCACCACCCGTCCGAGGGGCGCACGCCTCGTCGCGGGCTTCGCGGCTGCAGCCGTCGGCGCCTTCGCGGCGATGGGCGTCATCGCGCCGGCGTCCGCCGCCCCCAACATCGACCCCGACCAGACGGGCTCGATCACCGTCCACATGTTCGAGCAGCCGGCCACCACCGGCACGCCGAGCGACGGCCGCCCGCTCCCCAGCACGAGCGGTCTGACGCCGCTCGCCGGCGTGACGTTCAACGCGCAGCGCGTCACGTCGATCGACCTCTCCTCCAACACCGGCTGGACGACCGCGAGCGGCCTGACCGCGAGCGAGGTCATCGGCGACTCGATCGCATACCCGCTCGCCGCGGGCACGCCCGACACCACCGACAGCGCCGGCGTCGCGACGTTCACGGGCCTCGAGATCGGCGTCTACCTCGTGCAGCCGACCGCGGTCGGCGGCAACGAGGTCGCGCTGCCGACGCAGCCGTTCCTCGTCTCGGTGCCGACGCCCATCGAGGGCGATGAGTGGCTCTACGACGTGCACGTCTACCCCAAGGCGTCGCTGACCGACATCACCATGTCGCTCGACGACGAGGACGCCTACGAGCTCGGCGATGACATCACCTGGACGATCGACGTCCTCGTGCCCCGCCAGAGCGAGGGCGACACCATCTCGTCGTTCATCGTCACCGACCAGCTCGACGCGACCCGCCTCGACCTGCAGTCGACGACCCTCAGGCTCGGCACCACGACGCTCGTGCTCGGCACGCACTACTCGCTCACCGAGGTCGACGGGCTCGTCACGATCACGTTCCTGCCCGCCGGCCTGACGCTGCTCAACGCGAGCGGCGGCCAGACGCTCGAGATCGCGCTCGTCACGACGGTCACCGCCCTCGGCGACGGCACGATCGAGAACTCGGCGAACCTGTACGTCAACGACACGGCCTTCGCCGCGCCGTTCCCGTCCGACACCGAGATCAGCTACTGGGGTGCGGCCGTGATCGTCAAGCACGCGCTCGGCGACGAGGCGGCGCTGCTCGACGGCGCGGTCTTCGAGCTGCGCAACAGCGCGGGCACCGTGCTCGAGACGATCACCGTCGACGGCAGCTACACGATCCCGGGCCTCCGGACGACGCCTGCTCGCGAGGTCTACACGCTGACCGAGATCGAGGCACCGACGGGCTACGTGCTCGACGCCACGCCGCGGTCGTTCGCCGTCATCGCCGGTCCGGTCGCATCCGCGGTCGAGCTGCAGATCGCCAACGCGCAGGCTCCGGCCTTCGAGCTGCCCGTCACGGGTGGCGCGGGCCAGACCGCGTTCCTGATCGGCGGCGGCGCGCTGCTCGCGGTGGCGCTCGGTGCGCTGCTCGTGCAGGTCGGTCGACGCCGCACGGCCAAGCAGGACTGACCCGGTGCTGGGAGGCCGCGGCGACGCGGCCTCCCAGCGCTCATGCACGACGACCGGAGGGGATCGGTGCCGCGGATGCGACGGACTCGACGCGCGACGCGCGGCGCGCTCGGCGTCGTCGCGCTGCTCGTCTCCGGCGCGTGCATCATGCTCTACCCGGCGACGGCCGCGTGGTTCGCCGAGCTGCGGCAGTCGCAGCTGCTCGGCGACTACGCGACCGTCGTCGAGCACACCGACGGCGCCGCCCAGCGTGCTGCGCTGGCGTCCGCGCAGGCCTACAACGAGACGCTGACGGGCGGCGCGATCGTCGAGCCCGACCTGGAGCGGGCCTCCGACACCACCGGTGAGGCGGCGGCGGACTACCGCGCCCAGCTCGCCGGCGACGAGCACGAGGTCATGGCCCGCGTGCGCGTGCCGGCGATCGGCGTCGACCTGCCGATCTACCACGGCACCTCCGAGGAGGTGCTGCGCCGGGGCGTCGGCCACCTGTTCGGCACGGCGCTGCCGGTCGGCGGTGCCGACACGCACGCAGTCATCACCGGCCACCGAGGGCTGCCCGAGTCGACGCTCTTCACGAACCTCGATCAGGTGGGCGTCGGCGACCTCGTGCAGATCGACGTCGCGGGCGAGCTGCTGACCTATCGGGTGTCGGCCACGCGCGTCGTCGAGCCGAGCGACACCCACTCGCTGTTCCCCGTGCCGGGGCAGGATCTGCTCACGCTCATCACCTGCACGCCGCTCGGCATCAACAGCCACCGCATCCTCGTGACCGCAGAGCGCATCCCGAACCCGTCGGCGGACGACCCGTTGCTCGAGATGCCGCCGATCCCCGGACTGCCGTGGTGGAGCGTCGGCCTCGCGGCCGCGCTCGGCGCGGCAGCGGCGATCGTCACGACGTCGTCGCGCCCCCGCGACGAGGTCGCCCGCGAGCGCCGCCAGCTCGTGCACGCCGAACTTCCCTGAACAGCCGGTTCTCCCGCCAGAATCCCCGAGTTCCGGGAAGCTCGGCGATGGATCAGGCGGCGGACGGCTCCGGCTGGCACCGCGGGCACCACTGCACCTGGCGCAGCATGCCGTCCTCGAGGCCCAGCTGCGCATCGCGGATGCGCGTGCCGCAGCGCAGGCACGGCTGGCCGCCGCGGCCGTAGACCCACGTCCGCTTGCCGCGCCGCGCATCGCCGGTGAAGGTCCGCTCGGTGCGATCGCGGTTCGCGACCATCAGCCGCCGCGCGAGCGCGACGAGCGGCTCGACGTCCACCTGCGCGATCGGCGTGACCGGATGCACGCCCCGCAGGAAGCACAGCTCGCCGCGGAAGACGTTGCCGAGCCCGGCGACCGCGTGCTGGTCGAGCAAGGCGACGCCGACCGGCGCATCCGTGGCGCGCAGCCGCCGCGCCGCCTCGGCCGCCATCGCGTCGTCCCAGGCGGGATCCAGCAGATCGGGGCCGAGGTAGTCGAGCGTCGCGAGATCGCCCGCGCGCGGCAGCAGCTCGAGCACCGGCAGGCTCGACCCGACGATGTCGTGCTCGGCGGTCGACAGCACGACGCGGATGGTGTGGCTCGCGACCGGCGCGCGGCCGCCCGGCGCGAGCACGTGCCAGAGGCCGTCCATGCCGGCGTGCGAGTGGATCGTCCAGTGCTCGCCCCGCATGAGCAGGTGCTTGCCGACGCTCCGGACCTCCTCGATGCGCTCGCCCGAGAGGTCCGCGGTCGCGAGCGACGGCACCCGGAAGTCGCTGCGCTCGAGCGTCCGCCCCGCCATCGCGGCACCGAGGTTGACCGCGGCGCGATAGATCGTGTCGCCCTCAGGCATCAGCGCCCCCTCTTCTCAACGTCGCCAGTGGTCGCGCGTCGGCCAGAGCGCCTCGTGCGACCACCGGCGACGTTGAGCATCACGCGGGTCACGGGCCGATCCGGTAGCCGCGGGGGGTGCGGCGCAGGTTCGCGCGCTCGAGCATCGGCGCGAGGTCGGCGTCGAGCGACGAGCGGCCGTCGACCTGCTCGAGCACCCGGCGGCGACCGCCGAGCCGCGCGACGGCATCGGCGAGGCTCTCGAGCGCCCGCACGAGCACGTCCTCGTCGTCGACGAACGTGAGCAGCGACTTGCCGCCCCGCTCGAGGTGCAGCACCGGGCGGCCGCCGACGATCGTCGTCAAGGCACCGACGCGGCGGGTCGGCCGGTGGTCGCCGCGAGGCTCGGGCCAGGGGAGCGCTGCCCCGAACGGATTCGCCGGGTCGACGGCCGAGACCGTCGCGATCGCGTCGGTCGGACCGCTCGACTGGCGGGCGCGGAGCGCGTCGACGACCGGCGCATCCGCGAACTGGGCGGCGCCGAGGCCGTCGACGAAGTAGCCGCGGCGGGTGTGGCCGGCCTCCTCGAACGCCTTCAGCACCTGGTAGACGCCGTGGAAGCCGCCCGGCACGTCTTCGGCGACGACGCTGCCGCGGGTGACGACGCCGTAGCGCGCGAGCAGCGCGTCGGCGGTCTGCGCCGCGAGCTCCGTCGGCGCCCCTGCCGGGCTCGACGCGAGCAGCCAGCGGCCCGCGAGCAGCGGCATCGCGTCGCTCCGGGATGGGCGCGCGAGGCCGATGCGGCGGCGGCTCGCGGGCGAGGCGCGCCGGCTCGGGGCGGGCGCCGCGCGGGCGCGGGCACCGAGCAGGTGGGCGCGCAGCGGCGCGATCGTGTCGTTCGTGACCCGGCCGGCCCAGACGAGCGGCCACAGCACCTCCGCGAGCCGAGCGGGGTCGAGCGCGACCATGTCGCCGAGCTGGCGGGCGAAGAGCGCACCGCCCTCGGCGAGCGCCGCCAGGATCGCGGCGGCCTCCGGGTCGTCGTGGCCCACGTCGCGGCGCTGCGCCACCCCGTCTGCCGCACGCAGCACGACGCGGCCGTCCTTGCCCGTCAGCGCGCCCGCGCCGGCCCAGGTGATGAGGCCGCTCGCGGTCAGCTCGTCGAGCATCGAGGGCCGGTAGCCCTTCACGCGCGAGGGCAGGATGAGCGTCTCGAGCGCGCTCAGCGGCAGCGGCAGGCCGTCGAGGCCGTCGAGCGCCTCGAGCAGCCCGTCGCTGCCGGTGAGCGGCCGCGTCACGTGCTGGTGGGCGAGCAGGTGGTCGGCGAAGACGGCGTGGTCGACGGGCTCGACGTCGCTGCGCAGCGCCTGCAGGCTGCGGCGCTTGAGCTTCGACAGCACCTGCGCGTCGATCCACTCCTCGCCGCTGCCGCCCGGTCGGTAGGCGCCGGGCAGCACGCGGCCCTGCGCCTCGAGCGCGCGCAGCGCCGAGCGCGCGACGGCGGGTGCGAGGCCGAGCCGGGCGCCGACATCCTCGACGGTGAACGGTCCGTGCGTGCGCGCGTGGCGGGCGACGACGTCGCCGATCGGATCGAGCACCGTCTCGAGCAGCGCCGACGGCACGCCAGGCGGCGGCGGCACGCCGAGCGCGTCGCGGAGCCGCGCGACGTCCTCGATCGCCGCCACGCGCTCCTCGTCGCCGATCCGCACGCGCACCGCGCGCCGCGCATCCACGAGCTCGGCGGCGAGGGCGGCGGCGCCGGCCTCGTCGAGCGCCGCGTCGCCGGCTCCCTCGAGTCGCGCCGCGAGCTCGCCGACGGTGAGCGGTCCGAGCAGCCGCAGCAGGTCGGCCGCGCCCTCGACGCCGCGCGCCCGCCGATCGGGCGCGAGCCGCTGCAGCTCGAGCTCGATGCGCTCCACGACCAGCGGGTCGAGCAGCTCGCGCAGCGCCGTCGTGCCGAGCACCTCGGCGAGCAGCGTCGGGTCGAGGGTAAGCGCAGCCGCGCGGCGCTCGGCGAGCGGGGCGTCGCCCTCGTAGAGGAACGCGCCGACGTAGCCGAAGAGCAGGTGGTGCGCGAACGGCGACGGGCTGGGTGTCTCGACCTCGACGACGCGGATGTCGCCGTGCTGCAGCCGCTCCGCGATCGAGCGCAGCGCCGGCAGGTCGTAGGCGTCCTGCAGCACCTCGCGCAGCGCCTCGAGCACGATCGGGAAGTCCGGGTAGCGCTTGGCGACGTCGAGCAGCTGCGCGGCGCGCTGCCGCTGCTGCCAGAGCGGGGCGCGGCGCGCGGGGTCGCGCTTCGGCAGCAGCAGCGCACGGGCCGCGCACTCGCGGAACCGGCTGGCGAACAGCGCGGTGCCGCCGGCCTCCGTCTCGACGATGCGCTCGAGCTCGTCCGGCTCGAAGCGCAGCAGGTCGAAGCCGGGCGGCTCCGCATCGGAGTCGGGGATGCGGATGACGATGCCGTCGTCGGACGCCATCGCCGCTGCACCAAGGTCGCGGTCCTCGCGCAGCCGCCGGTCGATCGCGAGCGCCCAGGGCGCGTGCACGCGGCGGCCGTAGGGGGAGTGGACGATGAGCCGCCAGTCGCCGAGCTCGTCACGCGAGCGCTCGACGACGATCTGCCGATCGGTCGGCACCGCTCCGGTCGCGGCCAGCTGGTCGCGCACATACGCCTCGAGGTTGCGGCGGGCGCGCTCGTCGGAGTGCGTCAGCTCGAAGCCGGTGCCGGCCGCGAGGGCGGCGGTCGCGCGGCCGATCGAGGCGCCGAGATCGGCGGGCCTGCCCTCGTTGTCGCCGTGCCAGAAGGGCAGCTTGCCGACCTCGCCGAAGGCCGGCACGACGAGCACGCGGTCGTGCGTGATGTCGACCACGCGCCAGCTCGTCGCGCCGAGCGCGAAGACGTCGCCGGTCCGCGTCTCGTAGACCATCTCCTCGTCGAGCTCGCCGACGCGCGCGCCGGGCTTCCCCTCCTGGCCCGAGAGGAACACGCCGAACAGGCCGCGGTCGGGGATCGTGCCGCCGCTCGAGACGGCGATGCGCTGCGCGCTCGGGCGACCCGTGATCGTGCCTGCCTCGCGGTCCCACACGACGCGCGGCCGCAGCTCGGCGAACTCGTCGCTCGGGTAGACGCCCGCGACGAGGTCGAGGGTCGCGTCGAAGGCGCCGCGCGAGAGCTGCGCGAAGGGCGCCGCCCGCCGCACGGTCTGGAACCAGTCGTCGACCACGAGCTCGTCCATCGCCGCGGCGGCGACGGTCTGCTGCGCGAGCACGTCGAGCGGATGCCGCGGCATGCGGATCGGCTCGAGCTCGCCGCGCGCCATCCGGTCGGCGACGACCGTGGCGTGCAGGAGGTCGGCGCGGTGCTTGGGGATGATGACGCCGCGCGAGGCGTCGCCGACGTTGTGCCCGGCGCGGCCGACGCGCTGGAGGCCGCTCGCGGTGCTCGGCGGGGCCTCGACCTGCACGACGAGGTCGACCTCGCCCATGTCGATGCCGAGCTCGAGGCTCGAGGTCGCGACCACGCAGCGGAGCCGGCCGGACTTCAGCTGATCCTCGATCTCGCTGCGCTGCTCCTTCGACACCGAGCCGTGGTGGGCGCGCGCGAGCGGCGGCGCCTCGGCGTCGGGGCCGGCCGCGTCGCGCGCTGCGGCGCGCTCAGCGAGCCGCAGCCGGATGTGCTCGCTCACGTCGCGCAGGATGACGCCGCTGCCCGCTCGGCCTGCCGCCGCATCCGCCGGCGGCGCCGCCTCTGCCTCGTCGAGCCGCTCGGCGTCGAGCTCGTTGAGTCGCGCGGTGAGCCGCTCGGCCGCGCGCCGGGCGTTCACGAAGACGATCGTGGAGCGGTGCCGGTCGACGAGCTCGAGCACCTCGCGCTCGATGTGCGGCCAGATCGACGGCTGGTCGGGCTTCGTCGCGCCGAATGCGCTGCCCGTCGGCGCCGCCTCCTCGCGCTGCGGGCCGCGCAGGTCGGTCATGTCGTCGACCGGGACGGTGATCGTCAGCTCGATGCGCTTCTCGCTCGGCGGCGCCACGACCGTGACGGGCGCCGGGCCGCCGAGGAACGCGGCGACCTCCTCCGCCGGCTTCACGGTCGCGGAGAGGCCGATGCGCTGCGCGGGTCGCTGCAGCTGCGCGTCGAGCCGCTCGAGGCTCAGCGCCAGGTGCGAGCCGCGCTTCGTCGGCACGACGGCGTGCACCTCGTCGACGATGACGGTCTCGACGGTGCGGAGCGTCTCGCGCGCCCGGCTCGTGAGCAGCAGGAAGAGCGACTCGGGCGTCGTGATGAGGATGTCGGGCGGATGCTTCGCCTGCGCCCGGCGCTCCTCCTGCGGCGTGTCGCCGGTGCGGAGGCCGATGCGGATCTGCGGCGGCTCGGCGCCGTCCGCGCGCCCGCGCGCCGCGATGCCGGCGAGCGGTGCGCGCAGGTTGCGGTCGACGTCGACGGCGAGCGCCTTGAGCGGCGACACGTAGAGCACCCGAACGCCCGGCTCGCGCTCCTCGTGGGGTGTGGCATCCTCGCGCTGCAGCCGGTCGAGCGCCCAGAGGAACGCCGCGAGGGTCTTGCCCGACCCGGTCGGGGCGACGACGAGGGTGTGTTCGCCGCGAGCGATCGCCGCCCACGCCTGCGACTGCGCGGCCGTCGGGGCGGAGAACGCGCCGGAGAACCACGCGCGGGTCGCGGGGGAGAACTGCTCGAGCGCATCGCTCACCCGCTCAGTACAGCACAGCGGCCTTGGGGGACGGCCTGAGGGCCGGGCGCGCTGTGCGAGCTCACTCGCAGCTGGTGAACGACCGCTCGACGACCATGCGCGGCTCCACGTCGAGCCCCTCGACCCGTCGGAGGTGGAAGTCGTCGCGGATCACGAGCTCGGGCGCGTCGGTGCCCGGGGATGCCAGCCGGATGCGGGCCGTGATGTTGACGCCATGGGACCCGTCGGCGTACTGGGTCTCGAAGAACGTCCCGTTGCCGTGCACGCCCTGATGGATGATCGTCCGGTCGACGTACTCGACGCCCGTCTCGAGCCCCACGGCAGTGGCGTGCACGGTGCGGATGCGGAGCTGCGTGACGACACCGCCCGAGGCGCTCGTCACCTCCTGCTCGGTGAAGCGCACCTCGCCGCCGGTGTACATGAGCGGCTCCGTGCAGCCCTCGTCGATGATGCCGCCCGCGAGCGGGATCACGATCGTGCTCCGCACGACCGCGGCGGAGGCCGGTGCCGCCGTGCCGAGGACCGCGCACCCGGCGACCGCGACGACTGCCAAGGATCGGAACCTGATCACGGTGATCATCCCCTTCGATGTGCGCTCACCGCGCTGCCTCATGACGTGCGTCCACCGTGGCACTGCCGAGCAAGCGGGTCAACGGCCGTCCTCGCCCGGCGCCTTCGGTCAGCACAGGCCACGTGGGGGACGAGCGTGAACAATGGAGCGGTGCCCGCTGCCCCCTCGCTCGACGTCGACATCGACCGCGGCGAGGGTGCCCGAGCGCTGCATCGCAGCATCGGTGCGCTGCCCGCCACTGTCGCCGATGCGCTCACGATGGCGCCGGCGATCGCCGCCGCGGTGCCGCTGCCCGCGAGCGGCCGGACCGCGGAGCGGCTCGAGGTGCTCGCCACGCTCGGCGCCCATGACCTCGAGGTCGCGCGCGCGATCGAGCCGCATCTCGACGCGGTCGCGATCCTGTCCGAGGCCGGTGTCGCCCCTCGGCCCGGCGCGTACGGTGTCTTCGCGGCGGAAGGCCCCGGCAGTCGGCTCGAGCTGCGCGAGGGGCGGCTCGCGGGCGAGAAGCCGTGGTGCTCGCTCGCCGACCGCCTCGATCGCGCGCTCGTCTCGGCGTGGCAGGGCGAGGAGCGCGTGCTCGTCGACGTCGACCTGCGGCAGGACGGCGTCCGGGTCGTGCCGGGGGCGTGGCACGCGCGAGGACTGGTCGGCATCCCGTCCGGTCCGGTCCGCTTCGACGGCGCCGCGGCGGAGCCCGTCGGGGAGCCCGGCTGGTACCTGCGGCGGCCCGGCTTCGCCTGGGGCGGCATCGGCGTCGCGGCCTGCTGGCACGGCGGCGCGGTCGCGATCGCGCGGCGCCTCCTCGGTGCGACGGCGGATGCGCCCCTGCGGCTCGCGCACCTCGGTGCGGTCGACGAGGCGCTCACGGCGTCGCGGCTGGCGCTCGCCGACGCCGCCCGGCGCATCGACGCAGGTGACGCGTCGGTCGACCCCGGAACGCTCGCGCTGCGCACGCGCGGGATCGTCGCCCGCGCGGTGGACGAGGTGCTCGCGCGCGTCGGCCGGGCACTCGGCCCTGCCCCGCTCGCGCTGGAGGCGGAGCACGCCCGCCGCGTCGCCGACCTGCAGCTCTACGTGCGCCAGCACCACGCGGAGCGCGACCAGGCCTCGCTCGGCGAGGCGGTCGCTGCGATGGCCGCCGGAGGACGGAGCGCGTGGTGACGAGCGGTCCTCCGCGCTTCGAGGGCGACGATGCCGGCACGCCGCACGACGAGTGGCTGCGCAGCGCCGCGCTGCGCGATGCGCCCACGCTCGAGCGGTCGCCGAGCGCGCTGCTCGTCGTGGCCGCGCATCCCGACGACGAGGTGCTCGGCGCCTTCGGCTCGATGCACGCTGCCGCTCGCCGAGGCATCCCCGTCACGGTGGTCGTCGCGACCGACGGCGAGGGCTCGCACCCCGGCTCTCCGACGCTCGAGCCGGCGGCGCTCGCCGAGCGTCGTCGGGCCGAGCAGGAGGAGGCGCTCGCCGGCGTGGGGGCGCGGCTGATCCGGCTGGGGCTCCCCGATGGAGCCCTGCAGGCCCACCGACGCGAGCTCGTGGCCGCGGTCGCGCCGATCGTCGCGGCGCTGCCGGACGACGCGCTCGTGCTCGCGCCCTGGTCGCGCGACGGTCACCCCGATCACGAGGCGGTGGGCGACGCCGTGGCTGCCGTCGCTCGCGAGGCGGGGCGCGCGTGCGCGTGGTCGCCGATCTGGGCTTGGCTCTGGGGCGAGCCGGGGCTGTTCGACGGGATGCCGGTGCGCCGCGTGCCGCTGGATGTCGACGCGCGCGACGCGAAGGTGCGCGCGATCGCCGCGCATCGATCGCAGGTGGCGCCGCTCTCGTCGCACCCGGCCGACCGCGTCGTGCTCACCTCGGCGATGCTCGAGCGCTTCGCGGGCGACGAGTGGCTGGTGCTCGCTCCGTCCGCCGAGCGCACCGCGTTCGACGACCGCTACGCGTCGGTGGGCGACCCGTGGTCGACGCGCTCGTCCTGGTACGAGCGGCGCAAGCGCAGCCTCGTGCTCGCGTCGCTGCCCGACGAGCGCTACCGGCTCGCCGTCGAGGTCGGCTGCGGCACGGCGACGCTCACCGCCGATCTCGCCGCCCGCTGCGACGGGGCACTCGGCGTCGACGCGTCGGTGCCGGCGCTCGCCGAGGCGCGCCGCACGCTCGCGGATGCGCCGAACGCGTGGGTCGAGCACCGCACCGCTGCCGACGGCCTGCCCGCCGCCGACGTCGACCTCGTCGTGCTGAGCGAGCTCGGCTCGTACATCGCCGACGCCGACCTGCTGCACGTCGTCGAGCAGGCCCGCGACCGTGGCGCGCACCTCGTGCTGTGCCACTGGCGAGGCGAGAGCGACGACATGCGCCGCTCCGCCGAGGAGGTGCACGCGCTCGCCGCGGGCATCCGCGGCCTGCGGCGAGTGGTCGAGCACCGCGACGACGCATTCCTGCTCGACGTGCTGGTGCCGGAGTGACGCCGATCGCTCGCGTGCTGGTCATCGTGCCGGCGCGGGACGAGGCGTCGACGGTGGGAGCGTGCATCGCGAGCATCGACGTCGCTCGCGCAGCGCTCGCGGCACGCCAGCCGGGCATCGAGACGGCGGTCGTCGTCGTCGCCGACGCGTGCGTCGACGCGACCGCAATGACCGCCCGCGCGGCGGGCGCCGAGGTGGTCGAGATCGAGGCGGCCGCCGTGGGTGAGGCGCGGCGCGCCGGGATCCAGCACGGGCTCGCCCGCTGGCCCGACGCCGAACCTGCGGCGACGTGGATCGCCATGACCGACGCGGACAGCACCGTGCCGGCACGCTGGCTGCTCGACCACGTCGCGGCCGCGCACGACGGTGCGGACCTGCACATCGGACGCGTCGTGCCCGACGGTTCGCACCTGCCGCAGCGCGTGCTCGAGGCGTGGCACGCCGCGCATGACGCCCTGCCGGCCGGAGCGGCGGTGCAGGGCGCGAACCTCGGCGTGCGGGCCGACGCGCTCGCTCGCGTGGGCGGCGTCGCGCCGATGCGGCTTCACGAGGACGTGGACCTCGTCGCCCGGCTTCGTGCGCACGGCGCGGTGCTCGACCTTCGACGACGAGCCCCGGTGCGCACGTCGGATCGCACTCGCAGCCGCGTCGACGGCGGCTTCGCAACCTACCTGGCGGTGCTCGAGGGGCGCGGGCAGCCGCTCATCGACTAGCCCTGCGCGGCCCTCTCTGCGCCCGATCGAGCGCCCTCCGGGCGCTAGTCCGTGCCCAGATCCATCGCCGCGCGGTCGTTCCACTGCTCGAGCGCCTCGGGGTCGTCGGTGGGCGACGCGACGATCTCGTCGGCGCGGCCCGCCTCGAGGGCGCCGAGCAGCGCCTTCGTCTCGCCCTCGATGAGCCCGGCTGCGGCGTAGGCCTCGAGCCGCGAGCGCGAGTCGGCGATGTCGAGGTTGCGCATCGTCAGCTGGCCGATGCGGTCCTCCGGACCGAACGCGGCGTCGCCGACGCGCTCCATCGACAGCTTGTCGGGGTGGTACGAGAAGCCCTCGCCCCGGGTGTCGACGATCGTGTAGTCCTCGCCGCGGCGCAGTCGCAGCACGACCTCGCCGGTGACCGACGAGCCCACCCAGCGCTGGATCGACTCGCGCAGCATGAGTGACTGCGGGTCGAGCCACCGGCCCTCGTACATGAGGCGACCGAGCCGACGACCCTGCTCGTGGTAGGTCGCGACCGTGTCCTCGTTGTGGATCGCGTTCATGAGCCGCTCGTAGGCGATGTGCAGCAGCGCCATCCCCGGCGCCTCGTAGATGCCGCGGCTCTTCGCCTCGATGATGCGGTTCTCGATCTGGTCGCTCATGCCGAGGCCGTGGCGACCGCCGATCGCGTTCGCCTCCATGACCAGCGCGACGGCATCCGGGAACTCCGCGCCGTTGATGGCGACCGGCCGTCCGGCCTCGAAGCGGATGGCGACGTCCTCGGTCGGGATCGACACCGACTCGTCCCAGAACCGCACGCCCATGATGGGCTGCACGATCTCCATCGACTCGTCGAGGTGCTCGAGCGTCTTCGCCTCGTGCGTCGCGCCCCAGATGTTCGCGTCGGTCGAGTAGGCCTTCTCGGTGGCGTCGCGGTAGGGGTAGCCGTGCTCGACGAGCCACTCCGACATCTCCTTGCGGCCGCCCAGCTCGGTGACGAAGCGCTGGTCGAGCCACGGCTTGTAGATGCGCAGCGCGGGGTTGGCCATCAGGCCGTAGCGGTAGAACCGCTCGATGTCGTTGCCCTTGTAGGTCGATCCGTCGCCCCAGATCTCGACGCCGTCCTCCTTCATGGCGCGCACGAGCAGCATGCCGGTCACGGCACGGCCGAGCGGCGTCGTGTTGAAGTAGGTGCGGCCGCCGGAGCGGATGTGGAACGCGCCCGTCGCGAGGGCCACGAGGCCCTCCTCCACGAGCGACGCCTTTGCGTCGACGAGGCGCGCGGCCTCCGCGCCGTACTCGTTCGCACGGCCGGGCACCGCGTCGATGTCGGGCTCGTCGTACTGCCCGATGTCGGCGGTGTACGTGAAGGGCACGGCGCCGTTGTGCCGCATCCACGCGACGGCGCACGACGTGTCGAGGCCTCCGGAGAAGGCGATGCCGACGCGCTCGCCGACGGGGAGGGAGGAGAGGACCTTGGACATGGCCTCAATCCTACGGTCGGGCCCGGTTGCTGTGCGCCGCCTGGGAACGGGCCGGATCGGCTTGTTGCGCGCCGCGCACCGTGGGACCATCGGCTATGGGGTACAACGCGGTGCCCCAGGACGATGAGATCGGAGGCGAAGATGCAGATCGATGAGTCGTTCGACGTCGCAGCGCCCCGCGAGGACGTCTTCCGCGTGCTGACGTCGTTCGAGCTGTTCCCCGAGTTCATGACCGGCGTGGAGTCGGTCTTCGCCGAGACGAAGGCGCGGTTGCGCTGGCGCGTCTCGATCGCCGGCGTGCCGGAGACCTTCTACGCCGTGATCACGGAGCTCGTGCCCGACGAGCGCATCGCGTGGACGAGCGTCGACGCGACCACGATGGCGTGGTCGGTGCAGCTCGCCGAGCTCGACCCCGAGACGACGCGCGTGACGGTGCACGTCAAGTGGTCGCCGCCCGGCCACCAGACCGCCGCCGATGTGCCGGAACTGGATGAACTGAGCGTCCGCTGTGACTTCCACCGATTCCGGATGCTCGTCCAGGGTCTGCACGCCGCCGCCGCGTAGCATCGCCAATCCGTACGACGACAGCAAGAGGAGCATCGCAATGCCGCAGGTCACCGACAGCATCGACGTCAAGGCCCCCATCAGCGCCGTCTACGCGCTGTGGACGAGGTTCGAGGAGTTCCCCCGCTTCATGGGCGGCGTGGAGTCCATCACCCAGCTCACCGACGCGAAGCTGCACTGGGTCGTCTCGATCGCCGGCGTGGAGCGCGAGTTCGACGCCGAGATCACCGAGCAGCACCAGGATGAGCGCGTCGCCTGGCGCAGCACTGACGGCGAGACCCACGCCGGTGTCGTCACCTTCCACCGGATCGACGACGACCAGACGCGCGTGAACGTGCAGATCGACTGGAAGCCGCAGGGCATCGTCGAGGCTGCGGGCGCGCTGCTGCAGGTCGACGACGCGCAGATCGGCAAGGACCTCAAGCGGTTCAAGGAGATCGCCGAGGAGGCGCCCGCGCAGCTCGCGGCCGAGTCCGGCTGGGAGGGCGACATCGACCGCGCTCCCGACAGCACCGGCCACTAAGCACCGCCACCCGTACGCCCCGCTCCTGTGCTCCGGCACAGGAGCGGGGCGTACGTTCGCGTCATGGGCATCCAGCACTGGAGCACGATCGACGCCTCGCCCGACGAGGTCTTCGCCTGGCACGAGCGGCCGGGGGCGCTGCAGCGGCTGATGCCGCCGTGGCTGCCGGGCTCCGTGCGCCGGGAGGCGACCTCGCTCGAGGACGGCCGCGCCGAGCTCGCGCTGCCCGGCGGGCAGGTGTGGGTCGCGCAGCACGACCCGGCCGGCTTCGAGCCCGGCCGCGCGTTCGTGGACGAGCGGATGCCCGGCCTCTCCTCTGCCGCCCTCGGCCCGCTCCGCTGGCGGCACGAGCACCGGCTCGAGCCGCAGGGCGGCGAGACCGTCATGCGCGACCGCGTCGACACGCAGGTGGGATCGCGGCTGCTGCGGCCGATGTTCGTCTACCGCCACCGGCAGCTCGCCGACGACCTGGCGCGGCACCACGAGCTCGCCGCAGCCCCCATGACGATCGCGATGACGGGCGCCTCCGGACTCATCGGCACCGCCCTCGCGGCGTTCCTCACCACCGGCGGCCACGAGGTGGTGCGGCTCGTGCGGCACGAGCCGGGAGCGGGCGAGCGCCGCTGGGATCCGGATGCGCCGGCCGCCGACCTGCTCGACGGCGTCGACGCGGTCGTCCACCTCGCGGGCGCCTCGATCTTCGGCCGCTTCGGCGACGAGCACCGCGAGCGGATCCGCGACAGCCGGATCGGGCCGACCCGCCGCCTGGCCGAGCTCGCGGTGGCGAGCGGCGTGGGCGCGTTCATCAGCGCATCCGCCATCGGCATCTACGGCGACGACCGCGGCGACGAGGTGCTCAGCGAGGCGAGCGATCCGGGCGACGGCTTCCTCGCCGACGTCACCGTCGACTGGGAGGCCGACACCGCGGCGGCCTCCGAGGGCGGCGTGCGCACGGCGCTCATCCGCACGGGTCTCGTCCAGACGCCCCGCGGCGGCGTGCTCCAGGTGCTGCGCCCGCTCTACGCGGCAGGCCTCGGCGGGCCGCTCGCGGGCGGCCGCCACTGGCAGTCGTGGATCGACCTCGACGACCTCGTCGACATCTACGCCCGCGCCCTCGTCGACGAGCGGATGTCCGGCGCCATCAACGCCGTCGCGCCCGAGCCGGTGCGGCAGGGCGACTACGCCGCGACGCTCGCGGCGGTGCTGCACCGGCCGGCGCTGCTGCCGACGCCGGCGCTCGGGCCGCGCGTGCTGCTCGGCGAGCAGGGGATGCGCGAGCTCGCGCTCGCGAACCAGCGGGTCGTGCCGTCCCGGCTGGCCGAGCTCGGCCACCGCTTCCGCCGCCCGGCCCTCGAGGACGCCCTCCGGCACCAGCTCGGCCGCTTCGCCTAGCCGCAGCGCCGCGGCCGCCGGAACCGCACCGCCGCGTGGTCACGACACGCCGCGCCCGAGCGTCGGCGACGGCGCGTCGTGACCACCCGCACGGCGGGTCGTGACCACCCGGATGCGGGCGGCGCCGTCAGCGGGCGGCGGGGGAGCCGAGCGCGCGCGAGATCGCCTCGGCAGCGGCGATCGCCTGCGGGGCGAACTGCTCGA
Organism: Agrococcus sp. UYP33; assembly: GCF_054060915.1. Lineage (NCBI taxonomy): Bacteria > Bacillati > Actinomycetota > Actinomycetes > Micrococcales > Microbacteriaceae > Agrococcus > Agrococcus sp. UYP33. The sequence goes on along the minus strand of NZ_JBSSDR010000001.1, from coordinate 775,977 downwards.
TGCTCGAGCCCGGGTGCTCGAGCGCGATCGACGAGATCGACAGCCCGTAGGTGACGCGGCCGAGGTGGTCGCGGATGGGCGCCGAGACGCAGACCGTGCCGCGCTCGTTCTCGCCGAGGTCCATCGCGTAGCCGCGGGCCCGCACGCGGGCGAGCTCCTCGTGGAGCGCGGCCGGATCGGTGATCGTGTCGTCCGTGCGGGCCGGCAGGCCGACGTCGGCGATGAGCCGGTCGACCTGCTCGGGCGTCCACGACGAGAGCACGGCCTTGCCCATCCCGGAGCAGTGCATCGGCAGCGAGAGGCCGACGCGCGAGCCCATCCGGTAGGGCTTCGAGGAGTCGCGCCGCAGCGCGTAGACCATCTCGAAGCCGTTCAACATGCCGACGTGGATCGTGCAGTCGACCTCGCGCACGAGCTCGTCGACGATCGGCTCGGCGATCGCCGAGATGTCGAGCCGCGAGATCGCGCTGCCCGCGATGCCCAGGAAGCGCGCGCCGGGCTGGTAGCCGCGGTCGCTGTCACCCGAGATGAACTCCTGCTCGACGAGTGTCGCGAGGATGCGGTGCACGGTCGCCTTCGCGAGCCCCGTCTCCTCGACGATGTCGGTGAAGCGGTCGTGCAGGATCGCGGCCTCGAGCACGCGGAGCGTCTTCTCGCTCGCCCCCACCGACGGCGCGGGGCTCGCGTCGAGCGTCCTGTGCTCCAGGGTCATGGTCCGCCTCATCTCATGTCGACGATCGCGACGCCGTCCATGTCGTCGAACGACTGGTTCTCACCGGCCATGGCCCACACGAACGAGTAGTTGGATGTTCCCACACCCGAGTGGATCGACCAGGAGGGCGAGAGCACGAGTCCGCCGTCGGCCACGAGCAGGTGCCGCGTCTCCTGCGGCTGGCCCATGAGGTGCACGACCCGGGCGTCCGCGTCGACGTCGAAGTAGACGTAGAACTCGGTGCGGCGGTCGTGCGTGTGCGACGGCATCGTGTTCCACATGCTGCCCGGGTGGAGCTGCGTCACGCCCATGACGACCTGGCAGCTGCGCACGCCGTTCTCGTGGATGTACTGGTTGAGCGTGCGGCGGTTCGAGGTCAGCGGGTCGCCGAGCTCGCGCACCGTTCCCTGACCCGGCTCGACGAGCGCGGTGGGGTAGGTGGTGTGGGCGGGCGCCGAGAAGCCGTAGAAGCGCGCCGGCGTCGCCGCGTCGTCGCTCTCGAACGAGACGTCGCGCACGCCGCGGCCGAGGTACAGGCACGCGCCGTTCGCCATCGCGTGCCGCTCGCCATCGGCGACGACCGTGCCGGCCGCACCGATGTTGACGATGCCGATCTCGCGGTGGTCGAGGAACTGCTCGCTGCGGATCTCCGGCACCGCCTCGAGGGCGAGCGGCGCATCCGTCGGCACCGCGCCGACCGCGACGACGCGGTCGTAGTGCGTCACGACCGTGCGCACGGCGCCCGGCACGAAGAGGTCCTCGACGAGGTAGCGGTCGCGCAGCTGCTGCTGCGTCGAGCCGGTGACCTGCTCGGGCGAGGTGGGTCCGTAGACGGGGGTCATGGGTGCTTCCTTCCGGTCGGGGATCAGAGGAGTCCGGCGAGGCCGGGGAGCCACAGCGAGAGCTGCGGGACGAAGACGATGACGAAGAGCATCACGACGAGCACGGCCAGGAACGGCCACAGGCGTCCGATGACGGACTCGAGGCGGGCCTTGGCGACCTGCGTGCCGACGAAGAGCACCGGCGCCGACGGCGGCGAGATCACCGCGATCGAGAGGTTGAAGACCATCATGATGCCGAAGTGCACGGGGTCGATCCCGTACGAGACGGCGATGGGCAGGAAGATCGGCGTGAAGATGAGGATCGCGGGCGTCGGGTCGAGCGGGATGCCGATCACGAGCAGCACGAGCATCATGATGAGCAGCACGACGACCTTGGAGTCGGTCCAGCCGAAGAGCGACTCCGCGATGAGCTGCGGCAGCCGGGAGTAGGTCATGACGTACGACATGATCGTCGACACCGCGATGAGGAAGATCACGATGGCGCTCGTGCGGCAGGCGTCGTAGAGGATGCGCGGCAGGTCCTTCACCGAGATCGTCCGGTAGAGGAACGACAGGCCGAGGGCGTAGAGCACGGCGATGGCCGAGCCCTCGGTGGGGGTGAAGAAGCCGGCGACGATGCCGCCGATCGCGACGACGATGAGGCCGAGCGACGGGACCGCGCGCCACAAGGTGTTGAGGAAGACGGCCATGCCGGGGAACGACTCGCCCTTGAGGTCGGGGTGGCGGCGCGCGTACACGAAGACCACGACCGCGCAGGCGAGCGCCCACAGGATGCCGGGCACGTAGCCGGCCAGGAAGAGCGCGCCGACCGACGTGCCGCCCGCGGCGAGCGAGTAGACGATGAGCGTGTTGCTCGGCGGGATGAGCATGCCGGCCGGAGCGGACGCGACGTTGACGGCCGCGCTGAACGCGGGGTCGTAGCCGGCCTTCTTCTGCATCGGCGCCATGGTCGAGCCGACGGCGGCGGCCGAGGCGACCGCCGAGCCCGAGACCGTGCCGAAGATCGCGTTCGCGAGGATGTTCGTCTGCGCGAGCGGGGCGGGCGTGCGGCCGACGAGCACGCGCCCGAGGTTCACGAGCCGCTCGGCGATGCCGCCGTTGTTCATGATGACGCCGGCGAGCACGAAGAACGGGATGGCGAGCAGGGCGAACGAGTTCGCGCCGCCGAGCATCTGCTGCGCGGACGTGATGGCGCCGCGGTCGAAGTCGACGATGAGCAGCATGCAGAGCGCGCTGGGGAGCGCGATCGAGATGGAGACGGGCGCGCCGATCGCGAGCAGCAGCACGAGGCCGCCCACGAGGATCGCGGTGATGGTGCCGGGGTCGATCACAGTGCGGCCGCCTCGAGGTCCTCGTCGGGCGTGCCCACGTGGCCGACGTAGCGGCTCGAGAAGGTCCCGACGATGTGGATGAGCAGGTAGATGGTGAGGAGCACGCCGGAGATCGGCAGCACCAGGTAGAGCTGGCCCTGCGAGAGCGGCAGCAGCGGGTTCTTCTGCGCCCAGGCGAGCATCGACTGCTGCAGGCCGCCGAGCACCATCACGTACAGCACGAACGCGAGCGTCGCGAGGTAGGCGATGATGTCGGCGACCCGCTGCAGGGAGCGCGGCAGGCGCTCGACGAGGAAGTCCATGATGACGTCGGCCTTCTCGCCGACCGCGATCGCGATGCCGATGAGGCTGACCCACACGAAGGCGTAGCGGGCGGCCTCCTCCGACCAGGCGCTCGGCTCGCCCAGCACGAGGCGGGTGAAGACCTGCCACGCGACGAGCAGCACGAGCACGGCGAAGAGCACGACGCAGATCGCGCGGAGGGTGCCGTCGAGCCAGGCTCGAGCGGTCGTCATGAGCTTCCTCATGGCCATCAGCCGCGCGCCGCCTCGATGGCGTCGTAGATCGTCTGCGTGCGCTCGGTCGTGACGCGCTCCTCGTGGAGCGGCAGCACGGCCTCGCGGAACGCCTCGACGTCTGCGTCGCTGAACTGGGCGCCGGCCTCCTCGGCAGCGGCGACCGACTCCTCGACGGCGGCGGCGAAGCGCTCGAGCTCGGTGTCGACGGATGCGGCGAGCAGCTCCTCGAAGATGGCCGTCGTCTCCTCGTCCATGCCCTCCATGACCGACGGTGCGGCGATGAGGTAGTCGGGCATCATGAGGTGCTCGGTGCGCGAGTAGAAGCCGGCGATCTCCGCGTGCGAGAGCGACGAGTAGATGAGCTCGTTGTTCTCGGCGCCGTCGAGCACGCCCGACTGGATGGCGGTGTAGACCTCGCCCTGGGCCATCGGCGTGCCGACGCCGCCCATGAGCTCCATCATGCGGACGTTGGTGTCGGAGCCGATCACGCGGATCTTCTGGCCGCTGAGGTCAGCGGGCGTCTCGACGGGGCCGGCGCTCGAGTACACGTTGCGCACGCCGCCGTGGTACGCGGCCATCACGTCGATGCCGTCCTCGAGCAGCGCGTCGTAGAGGTCGCCGACGATCGCCTCGTCGTTGAGCACGCTCATCTGGTGCTCGGGCGACTCGTAGAGGTACGGCAGGTTGACCACCGACATGTCCGACTCGAAGTTCTCGAGCAGGCTGCCCGCGACCATCGCGAAGTCGATCGTGCCGGCCTGCACCTGCTCGATCGTCGCGGCCTGGTCGCCGAGCGTCTCGTCGGTGTAGAGCTCGAGCGAGTACGCGCCGTCGGTGCGCTCCTCGAGCGCGTCCGAGAGCTCGGTGAGCGCCTGCGCCTGCGGGTGCTCGGCGTTCTGGTTGAAGGCGACCCGGAAGACGGTCGGCTGCTGCGCGCCGCCCTCTTCTCCCTCGCCGCCGGCTGCGCTCGAGCACGATGCGAGCGCCAGCGTCATGACCGCTGCGGCGCCGATGGCTCCGAGCATCCGTCGTCCCTGCATGGGGTTCCTCCTCGTTGAGTCGCCATCCCGGTCGCACTTGCGCGAGTGGGTGGGTCGGGGGCTACTCTAACCAGATAGAACCGAGTTGCGCCACACGGAACACGAAATAGAACCGAGTTTCGCGCGCAGCCACCAGCTCGAAGAGGAGACGGCGTTGCGAGCAGCGAAGTACATCGGCGGAGGACGCGTGGAGGTCGGCGAGGCCGACGCCCAGGCGCCCGCGGCAGGCGAGGTGCGCATCCGCGTCGCCTACAACGGCATCTGCGGCACCGACCTGCACATCGTGCAGGGCCACATGGATGCCCGGGTCGACATGCCCGCGACGATCGGCCACGAGATGAGCGGCGTCATCGAGGCGGTCGGCGACGGCGTCGACCTCGCGGTCGGCGCTCCCGTCACCGTCATGCCGCTCCGCTGGTGCGGCTCGTGCGCCGCCTGTGCCGCGGGCCACCAGCACATCTGCCAGCGCCTCGACTTCGTCGGCATCGACTCGCCCGGCGCCCTGCAGGAGCTGTGGACCGTGCCCGCCTCCGTCGTCGTGCCGCTGCCCGAGGGCCTCTCGCTGCAGCACGCCGCGCTCGTCGAGCCGCTCGCGGTGGCCGTGCACGACGTGCGCCGCTCGCGCCTCGCGGCGGGCGAGACGGCCGTCGTCATCGGCGGCGGCCCCATCGGGCAGCTCATCGCCGTCGTGGCCCGCGCGACCGGCGCGACCGTGATCCTCGCGGAGCCCGACGCCGCCCGCCGCGACTTCGCCGCGCAGCAGGGCGCGATCGTCGTCGACCCGATCGAGGGCAATCTCGCCGCGGTCGTCGAGGAGCGGACCGCCGGCGCCGGCGCCGACGTCGTCTTCGAGGTCGCCGGCACGCGCGGCACCGCGCTCGACGCCACCCGTCATGCGCGCACGCGCGGCCGCGTCGTCTTCGTCGCGATCCACCCGGAGCCGGTGCCGGTCGACCTGCACCGCATCTTCTGGCGCGAGCTCGAGGTGCTCGGCGCCCGCGTCTACGAGCGGGAGGACTTCGAGCGCGCGATCGAGCTGCTCGCCGCCGGGCAGGTGCCGGCGGATGCGCTCATCACGCGCGTCGTGCCGCTCGACGCGACCATGGAGGCCTTCGAGGCGCTCCTGTCGGCCGCCGCGATGAAGATCCTCGTCGACGTGCAGGGGGTCGGCGCATGAGCATCTCCTTCGACCTCACCGGCAGCACCGCGGTTGTCACCGGCGCCCGCCGCGGCATCGGCTTCGCGATGGCCGAGGCGCTCGCGATGGCGGGCGCCGACATCATCGCCGCCTCGTCGAGCCAGGAGGCCGACGGCGGCGAGATCGGCCGCCGCGTGCGCCACCTCGGTCGCGCCTTCGAGGGCCACGCCGTCGACTTCCGCGACCGCGACGCCGTGCTCGGCTTCGCCGAGGCAGTCGGCGACCGCGCCGACATCCTCGTGAACAACGCGGGCACCATCCAGCGCGCCCCCGCGGCCGAGCACCCGCTCGAGTGGTGGGACGAGGTGCTCGACGTCAACCTCCGCAGCCAGTTCGTGCTCACCCAGGCGCTCGCGCAGGGCATGCTCGCCCGCGGCTCCGGGCGCATCGTCTTCACGGCGAGCCTGCTGAGCTTCCAGGGCGGCATCAACGTGCCCGGCTACACCGCGGCGAAGTCCGGCATCGCCGGACTCGTGAAGGCGCTCAGCAACGAGTGGTCGGGCCGCGGCGTGACCGTGAACGCGATCGCTCCCGGGTACATCGCCACCGACAACACCGCGGCGCTGCGGGCCGACGAGGACCGCTCGCAGTCGATCCTCGAGCGCATCCCCGCCGGCCGCTGGGGCCGGCCCGACGACCTGCAGGGCGCCACCGTCTTCCTCGCGAGCCCCGCCGCCGCCTACGTCACGGGCGTCACGCTGCCGGTCGACGGCGGCTGGATGGGCCGATGACCGCCGTGCTCGGCGGGGTCGTGCCGCTCGCGACCGTCGCGGACGCCGCGTCGGCCGACGCGCTCGCCGACGGCCTCGTCGCCGGCGGTCTGCCGGTGCTCGAGGTCGCCCTGCGCAACGAGTGGGGGCTCGACGCGATCGCCCGGATCGCCGCGCGCGGCGACGTGCTCGTCGGCGCCGGCACGGTGCTGTCCATCCGGCAGCTGCGCAGCGCGCTCGACGCGGGCGCCGGCTTCGTCGTGGCGCCCGGCCTCGACGAGGAGATCGTCGAGGCCGCCCTCGCCGCCGGCGTGCCCGTGCTCCCCGGCGTCATGACGCCGAGCGACGTGCAGCGCGGCATCCGGCTCGGTCTCGACCGGCTGAAGCTGTTCCCCGCGGGCGTCGTCGGCGGCCTCGGCATGATCGGCGCGCTCGCGCCGGTGTTCCCTGGCGTGCGGTTCATGCCGAGCGGCGGCGTGAGCGCCGCGAACCTCGCCGAGTACCTCGCGCACCCCGCGGTCTTCGCCGCGAGCGGCTCGTGGATCGCGTCACCCGCCCGCATCGCGGCGGGCGCCGAGGCGGTCGCCGAGGCGGCTCGCGAGGCCGTCGCGATCCAGCAGGCGTCCGAGCGGGTGTCGCCGTGAGCGTCGTCGCGCTCGGCGAGTCGCTCGGGCTGCTCGTCGCCTCGCGCATCGGCCGGCTCGAGCTCGTGCCGACGATGGACCTCGGGTTCGGCGGCGCCGAGAGCAACGTCGCGATCGGGCTCGCCCGGCTCGGCGTGCCGGTGACGTGGATGGGCCGGCTCGGCGACGACGCGCTCGGCCGCCTCGTCGAGCGGCAGCTGCGCGCCGAGGGCGTCGGCGCGGCCGTCACGCGCGACCCGGAGGCGCCCACCGCGCTCATGCTCAAGGAGCGGCCATCGGCTGGCTCGAGCGCCGTCTCGTACTACCGCGCGGGCAGCGCAGGATCGCGGCTCGCGCCGGAGCACCTCGACCTCGACCGCATCCGCGGCGCCCGGGTGCTGCACGTCACGGGCATCACCGCGGCGCTGGGCGACGCGCCTCGGGCAGCGCTCGACGCCGCGGTCGATGCGGCGCACGAGGGCGGCACGATCGTGTCGTTCGACGTGAACCACCGCTCGCGCCTGTGGGATGCCGAGCGCGCGGTGCCGGCGTACCGCGCCCTCGCCGCCCGTGCCGACGTCGTCTTCGCGGGCGATGACGAGGCGGAGCTGCTCACCGGCGAGCGCGACACCGACGCGCAGATCGCGGCGCTCGCCGCGCTCGGGCCGGCCCAGGTGGTCGTGAAGCGCGGCGCCGACGGCGCCACCGCGCTCGCGGACGGCGATCGGGCCACCCAGGCGGCGTTCCCGGTGCACGCGGTCGACACCGTCGGCGCGGGCGACGCGTTCGTGGCCGGCTACCTCGCCGAGCTGCTCGCCGGCGCCTCGCTGGGCGAGCGGCTCCGCACCGCCGCGGCCTGCGGCGCACTCGCGTGCACGGCCCCCGGTGACTGGGAGGCCGCCCCCGACCGCGCCGCCATCGCGCGGCTCCTGGTCGGCGGCGACCCCGTCCAGCGCTGATCGCACGACCCGGGCGCGGGGCTCGCGGGGCGGGCGTCAGCGCTCCCGCACGACCGCATCGGCGAAGCCGGCCGCGCGCATCCGCAGCTCGTCGATGCGCCGCACCCTCGCCGCCTCGAGGTCGTAGCCCTCGTAGGCGAGCGGGGGCAGCTTCCGCGCGTTGCGCGAGCACTCGAAGTCCTCGCACAGCAGCGTGCCGACGGTGTCGCCGCGGCGCCCGGCCGCGCCGGCGAGCTTCGCGCTGTAAAACACGACGTCGTTCGGCAGCCGCACGTCCTGGCACCACGAGCACTGGGCTCGGGCGCGCGGCGCCGCGTCGGCGCGGCGCAGCACGATGCCGACGTGCTCGCCGTCGAGCGTGGGCGCCACGACGTACGCGCGCCGCGCGATCTTCGGGTCGCGCCAGCCGAGGTAGTCGAGCGACGCCCAGTCGGCGTCGTCGAACCAGTCGGGGAGGGTGACGCTCGCGACTTCCTTGCGGCTCGCGTTCACGAACGCGGCGCGGAGGTCGACAGGGGTGATGGGCAGCATGGTGGATCGTCTCTCGAGGGCCGGTCGACGCGATCGGCGATGGGTGGGGGAGGGCACGCCGAGATGGGCCCGTGCGGGCCATCGCGGTGCCGCGGGCCGGTCGGCGATGGACGCGGACCGGGCGCGGCGACTACCTGCCGCCGACGGGGTTGCCGCCGACGACCTCCTCACGCCTCGAGGGCGTCGCTGCTGCGAAGCTCACCCGTCCAGCGTACGCGCCCGCACCGGGTGGGGGCCGGGCGCTCGATAGGGTGGGGTGTACGCGAACCCGTCGAAGGGATGCCCCATGCCAGGAATCGTCATCATCGGCGCCCAGTGGGGCGATGAGGGCAAGGGCAAGGCCACCGACCTGCTCGGCAGCCGCACCGACTACGTCGTGAAGTTCAACGGCGGCAACAACGCCGGGCACACGGTCGTGGTCGGCAACGAGAAGTACGCGCTGCACCTGCTGCCGTCGGGCATCCTCACCGAGGGCGTCACCCCGGTCATCGGCAACGGCGTCGTCATCGACCTCGAGGTGCTCTTCGACGAGCTGACCGCGCTCTCGGCGCGCGGCGTCGACGTGTCGAAGCTGCGCATCTCGGCGAACGCGCACGTCATCACCGACTACCACCGCACGCTCGACAAGGTCACCGAGCGGTTCCTCGGCAAGCGCTCGATCGGCACCACCGGCCGCGGCATCGGCCCGGCCTACGCCGACAAGATCAACCGCGTCGGCATCCGCATCCAGGACCTCTTCGACGAGTCGATCCTGCGCCAGAAGATCGAGGGCGCGCTCGACGTCAAGAACCACATGCTCACGAAGGTCTACAACCGGCGCGCGGTCACCGTCGACGAGGTCTTCGACGACCTGACCTCGTACGTCGAGCGCATCCGCCCGATGGTGGGCGACACCGGGCTCGAGCTGTCGCAGGCGCTCGACGCCGGCAAGACCGTCGTGTTCGAGGCAGGCCAGGCGACGATGCTCGACATCGACCACGGCACCTACCCGTTCGTGACCTCGTCGACCGCGACCGCGGCCGGCGCCGCGTCGGGCTCGGGCGTCGCGCCCGCGCGGCTCGACCGCGTCATCGGCATCGTGAAGGCCTACACGACCCGCGTGGGCGCCGGCCCGTTCCCGACCGAGCTGTTCGACGAGTGGGGCGACCTGCTGCGCAGCAACGGCTTCGAGTTCGGCACCACGACCGGCCGCCCGCGCCGCTGCGGCTGGAACGACACCCTGCTGACGCGCTACGCCTCGCGCGTGAACGGGCTCACCGACATCGTGCTCACGAAGCTCGACGTGCTCACCGGCATCGAGCGAATCCCCGTCTGCGTCGCCTACGAGGTCGACGGCGTGCGCTTCGACGAGATGCCGGTCTCGCAGTCGGACTTCCACCACGCCAAGCCGATCTACGAGGAGCTGCCCGGCTGGACCGAGGACATCACCGGCGCCCGCGACTTCTCCGACCTGCCCGCGAACGCGCAGGCCTACGTGCGGTTCCTCGAGGACTGCTCCGGCAGCCGCATCTCGGCGATCGGCGTCGGGCCCGCGCGCGACGAGATCGTGCAGCTGCACGACCTCATCGACTGAGCCTCAGCGACGGAGTCTCAGCGACGGAGCCTCAGCGACGGAGCGGCGTCCACTGGACCCGCGCGCCGACCGCCGTCCGGGATGAGCCGGTGGCGCCCGCCTCCTCCATTCGGATGAATCCTGCACCGCGCTCGGAGGCTCACCGGCTAGCCTCCGAGCGTGCCCGGATCGGCCGTGCACCGAGAGGGAGGCGACGTTGACCCGGATCGGCCCGACACGAGCCTCCGTCCGCACACCGACGATCGGCGTCACCGCGGTGCTCGTGCTCGCCGCGGGATGGGCGGCGCTCGCAGCGGGTGCCGGCGCGCTGCTGGCTGCGCTCGCGACGCCGGCCGAGCCCGTCGGCTGGGCTGCGCTGGTGCTCACCGCGGGCCTCATCGGCCTCGCGCTGCTCGTGGGGCTGCGGCAGCTCGTGCTGCTCGTCGTGTCGCTCACCGTCCGTGCCAGGCCGGCGCCCGCATCGACGCCGATGACCGGCGCGCGCGTCGCGATCCTCTACCCGACGGCCGACGACTTCCGCGCCGACGTCGTGCGGCGGAGCGCTCGTCAGACCCATGCGCGCACGCGCACCGTCGTCCTCGACGACTCGCGCCTGCCCGAGACGCGCGCCCGCGTCGCCGAGCTCGAGGCCGACGGCATCGAGGTGCACCGGCGCGGGTCCCGCACCGGCGCCAAGGCCGGCAACCTCAACGCGTGGCTGCGCGCGCACGGCCACGAGGTCGACCACGTCGTCGTGCTCGACGCCGACCAGGAGGTCGGCGAGGGCTTCGTGGCGGGGGCGCTCGCGCGCTTCGCCGCGCACCCCGAGGCCGCCGTCGTGCAGGGCCGCATCCGGTCGCGCGACGGCGACACCTCGTTCGCCCGGGACTTCTCCGGCCTCTTCACCCGCCACGCCGACACGAAGCTCGCGGCCCGAGCGGTGCTCGGCGTCGTCGACTTCTCGGGGCGCGGCGCCATGCTCGACGTCGCGGCGCTCCGCGACGCGGGCGGGTTCCCCGAGGTCGTCATGGAGGACACCGCGCTCACGATCGAGCTCGAGCGTCGCGGCTGGTCGATCGTCGCCGCGCCGGAGCTCGTCTCGGTCGAGGACGCGCCTGTCGACCACACGGCCTTCGCGGTGCAGTTCGGCAAGTTCGCCGAGGGCGCGGTGCAGCTGCTCGTGCGCTCGCGCAGGAGCCTCGTCGACCCGAGGCTGCGCGTGCGCCGTCGCGTCGACCTCGCGCTCGAGCTGCTCGTGCCGGTGCTCGCCGCGCTCGTGCCGCTCGCCCTGTTCGCCTACTCCGTCGTCGGCGCCGTCACCGGCATCGCCGCCTTCCCGTGGCAGCTCGGCCTGCCGCTCGCGGTCCTCAGCCTCGTGCCGCTCGTGCCGGAGGCGCTGCACCGCTGCCGCTCGCGCGGGCTGCCGTCGGGGATCGCCTTCGCGGTCCGCGCCTCGATGCTCTACGCCTCGATCGGCGTGGTCGCGGCGCGCGCCGTGGTCGCGGTGGCCGTCTCCGGCCGCGCCCGGTTCCGCATCACGCCGAAGGAGCGCGCGGGCGGCAGCGCCACCGTGGTCGTGCGCCGCCGCGCGCTCGAGCTCACCGTGGCCGTGCTCGCGCTCGCCGTCGCCGTGCTGTGGGCGGGCCGCCCAGAGATCGCCGCACCGTTCGTCGTCATCGCGGCGACCGCCCTCGCCTTCGGGTGGCGCGACGCGGTGGGCGAGCGGGTCGGCTGACCCCGCTCAACCGCCCGCGCGCAGCACGCCCTCCAGCCCCGCATCCGGCCTGCGTCCGGTGAGGAAGCGCAGCGCCTCCTCGCCCACGCCGCGGGCGGATGCGTTCGCCGCCGCGAGCTGCACCGCGTCGAGCAGGTGCGCGGGCGGCGGCGACCACGCGACCGACGCGGCGTCGGCGATGTCGATCCCGTGCACCGTGAGCTCGAAGACGCGCGTGCGCAGGTACTCGTCGAGGCGCATCGAGACGCCCGCGGCCGGCTCGCCGATCGCGACCAGCCGGTCGAGCCCGGCGCGATCGACGGCCTCGACAGCGGTCGTGGCGAGGTCGGCGATGGCCCCGACCGGGTCGTCGCCGAGCATCGACGCGCTCTCGCGGCCTCGGGCGGCGATCGCGTCGTCATCGCCCCTCTGCCGCAGCACCACCTCGAGGTAGTCGCTCGCGCTCGGCACCGTGAGCTCGCGCGGCTCGGGCTGCGCGAGGTAGCCGACGACCGTTGAGAGCGCGCGCGAGGTGTGCCCGATCAGCTCGCGGAGCGTCCACTCGCCGAGGCCCGGGTCGCCGAAGCGCTCGGGCGGCACGAGCGCCACGAGGTCGACGAGCTCGAACGCGGCTCGACCGAAGTGCACCGTCATGCGCGCATCGTCGCACGCGGCGCGAGGGCGGGCAACGCCTGCGCTGCGACGCGGGCGGGGCGGCGAGCGCTGCCCGGCAGAATGAGGAGGTGAGCATCCTCGACCTGCCCGTCCTGACGCATCCGCTCGTCACCCTCGAGCCGCTGTCGCACGACCACGCGCCCGCGCTCGCCGCGGCCGCCGCCGAGGGCGACCTGTGGCGTCGCGCCTGGTACACGTCGGTGCCAGAGCCGGATGCGGTGGGCGCAGAGATCGATCGCCGCCTCGGCCTGCACGCCGAGGGCACGATGGCGCCGTGGGCGATCGTCGCCGGCGGCCGCGCAGTGGGGATGACGACCTACATGCACATCGAGGCGGAGACGCCACGGCTCGAGATCGGGTCGACGTGGATGGCGGCGTCGGCGCAGGGGTCCGGTATCAACCCGGCGATCAAGCTGCTCATGCTCGAGCGCGCGTTCGACGAGCTCGGCTGCATCGCGGTGGAGTTTCGCACCCACTGGCACAACCGGCAGTCGCGCGACGCGATCGAGCGGCTGGGCGCGAAGCTCGACGGCGTGCTGCGGAGCCACCAGATCTACAAGGGCACGCTGCGCGACACCGTCGTCTACTCGATCATCGCCCCCGAGTGGCCGGCCGTGCGCCGCGGCCTCGAGGCGCGGCTCGACGCCCGCGCGACCTAGGCTGGGGGCATGAGCTCGCCCGACGACCAGCTGCAGCGCCTGCGGCGCTCGATCGACAACGTCGACGCCGTCCTCATCCACACGCTCGCGGAGCGGTTCAAGCTCACGCAGGCGGTCGGCGAGCTGAAGGCGCGGCACGGCATGCCGCCGTCGGACCCCGGCCGGGAGCGCACGCAGATCGCCCGGCTGCGGCGCCTCGCGGAGGACGCCGACCTCGACCCCGAGTTCGCCGAGAAGTTCATCACCTTCGTGATCGCCGAGGTCATCCACCACCACGAGCGGATCGCCGGCGGCGAGTAGCGCTCAGGAGAGGCGCGGAGGCGGCGCCGACGCTCAGCGCTCGGCGGCCGCCGCGATGTCGTCGAGGTCCTGGCGCATCATCTTCCGCGTCATCGCCATGCCGATGGGGGCGGTCAGCTTCGCCATGACGCGCTGCACCCACGAGGGCGACAGCAGGGTGCCGCTGAAGCGCATCCGCAGCAGCGTGCCCACGCCGCCGTCCGAGGGCACCGGCTCGAGCGTGAGCTCGGTGCGGTACGTCATGCCGTGCGCCTCCGCGGCGATGATCGTGGAGCGGCCCTCGTCGATGCCGACGACCTCCATCTCCTCGGTCGACTCCGCGCCCAGCGCCTTGCGGGTCTCGCGCCATCGCGTGCCGATGCTGTAGCCGACGCCCGCGAGGCGCTCGACGCGCGTGACGCCCGTGAGCACCGTCGCGGACCGCTCGATGTCGGTGAGGACGCTCCAGACCGCGGTCGGCGGCGCCGCGATCGACCGCTCGAGCGTGAGGGTGATGTCGCTCATGCTGCCGGCGGCCAGAGGCCGATGACGAGGGCCATCGCGGTGATCACGAGCAGCTCGTTGAGCGCCGTGTGGCCGGTGACGCGGAAGCCGCGCGGGTCGAAGGCGTCGTGCACGACGACGCGGGCGAGCGTGAAGCCGACGAAGAGGATCCAGGCGGTGACGAGCGCGTTGAGCAGGAAGGAGCCGCCGTAGAACTCGTGGCTCATCCAGGCGGCACCCGCGAGCACCCACGCGGTGACGAAGGCGCACACGATGATGAGCGGATAGATCCACGGCTTGACGCCGCGGCCCATCGACTCGCGGTCATGGCCGATCGCCCGCATCCACGAGGTGCCGAGCACCTTCGGGTGGTAGTAGACGAAGCCCACCGCCATGGCGACGACGGTCGCGAGCAGGACGGCGAGGATGTTGATCGCCGGGACGGTTGGCTCCATGGCTGAAGCATAGGCTTCCCCGCCTCGCGCGGACATCACGACCTGGTCTCAACCGGGCCAGTGGTCGGCCGACGCGACTATTGCGCCGCGCGACCACCGGCCCGGTTGAGGAAGCAGCGGTCAGGCGAAGCGGCCCCGGATTGGGGCGCGGTTGGCGGTGCGGAGGTCGTCGAGGGAGAGGCGCGCGACGTCCTGGATCTCGATCGCGCCGCTCGTGGCATCCGTCACGCCGATTCGGAGCACGGGCACGCCGCGCGCCTCGCACATGCCGGTGAACTTGACCTCGTCCTCGCGGGCGACCGCGACGAGCGCGCGGGCGCCCGACTCCGAGAAGAGCGCTGCGGTGTCGTCGATGCCGTCGCGCTCGGTGATGCCCGTGAGCCAGATGCGCGCGCCGATGCCGAAGCGCAGCGCGCCCTCGACGACGGCCATGCCGAGCCCGCCCTCGGAGAGGTCGTGGGCGGCGGTGGCGAGGCCCTCGAACGCGATGCCGTGCATGAGCCCGGCGAGCGCCTTCTCGGCGGCGAGGTCGGCCTTGGGCGGCAGGCCGCCGAGGTGGTCGTGCACCGCGCCGGCCCACGCGGAGCCGTCGAGCTCGTCGCGGGTGGTGCCGAGCAGGAAGAGCGCCTGGCCGTCGTCCTGCCAGCCGGAGGGCAGGCGGCGGTCGACGTCGTCGATGATGCCGAGCACGCCGACGACGGGCGTCGGGTGGATCTGCGTCTCGCCGGTCTGGTTGTAGAACGACACGTTGCCGCCCGTCACCGGGATGCCGAGCTCGACGCAGCCGTCGGCGAGGCCGTCGACGGCCTCGGCGAACTGCCACATCACGGCGGGGATCTCGGGGTTGCCGAAGTTCAGGCAGTCGCTCACGCCCACCGGCGTCGCGCCCGAGACGGCGACGTTGCGGTACGCCTCGGCGAGCGCGAGCTTCGCGCCCTCGCGCGGGTCGAGCTGGCAGTAGCGGCCGTTGGCGTCGACCGCGACCGAGAAGCCGAGCCCCGACTCCTCGTCGATGCGCACCATGCCGGCGTCATCGGGCGTCGAGAGGGCCGTGTTGCCGAGCACGTAGTCATCGTACTGGTCGGTGATCCAGGATGCGTCGGCCAGGTTCGCCGAGCCGGCGAGCATCAGCAGCTGGTCGCCGAGCGCCTCGCCGGTCGCGCGGTCGAGCGTCGCGGCGGTGTCGGCCTGCAGCGCGTCCTGCCAGTCGGGGCGCGCCATCGGGCGGTCGTAGACGGGGGAGTCGACCGCGACCGTCTTCGGGTCGACGTCGACGATCACGTCGCCGGTGTGGGTGATGACGAGCCGGCCGTCGCCGGTGACCTCGCCCAGCACGCTCGTCTCGACGTCCCACTTGCCGGTGATGGCGAGGAACTCGTCGAGCTTCGCCGGGTCGACGATCGCCATCATGCGCTCCTGCGACTCCGACATGAGGATCTCCTCGGCCGTGAGCGTGGGGTCGCGGAGCAGCACGTGGTCGAGCTCGACCTTCATGCCCGAGTCGCCGTTCGCCGCGAGCTCGCTCGTGGCGCACGAGATGCCGGCGGCGCCGAGGTCCTGGATGCCCTCGACCACGCCCGCGGCGTAGAGCTCGAGGCAGCACTCGATGAGCACCTTCTCGGCGAACGGGTCGCCCACCTGCACCGCGGGGCGCTTCGTGGGGCCCTCGTCGTCGAAGGACTCCGAGGCGAGGATGGATGCGCCGCCGATGCCGTCGCCACCCGTGCGGGCGCCGAAGAGCACGACCTTGTTGCCGACGCCGGTCGCGTTCGCGAGGTGGAGGTCCTCGTGCCGCAGCACGCCGACGGCGAGCGCGTTCACGAGCGGGTTGCCCTGGTAGACGGCGTCGAAGACCGTCTCGCCGCCAATGTTCGGCAGGCCGAGGCAGTTGCCGTAGAACGAGATGCCGCCGACGACGCCGTGCACGACGCGGGCGGTGTCGGGGTGGTCGATCGCGCCGAACCGCAGCGCATCCATCACCGCGACCGGGCGCGCACCCATCGAGATGATGTCGCGGACGATGCCGCCGACGCCGGTCGCGGCGCCCTGGAACGGCTCGACGAACGACGGGTGGTTGTGGCTCTCGATCTTGAAGGTGACGGCCCAGCCCTCGCCGACGTCGATGACGCCCGCGTTCTGGCCCATGCCGACCATGAGGCGCTCGGTCATCTCGGGCGTGACCTTCTGCCCGAACGTGCGCAGGTGCGTCTTCGACGACTTGTAGGAGCAGTGCTCGCTCCACATGACCGAGTACATCGCGAGCTCGGCGCTCGTCGGGCGGCGGCCGAGGATGTCGCGGATGCGCGCGTACTCGTCGGGCTTGAGCCCGAGGGCGGCGAACGGCTGCTCGCGCTCCGGGGTCGCGGCTGCGCGGTCGACGGTGTCTCGCTCGACGGTGGGGCGCTGGGTGGAAGCGGTCACGACTCTCCTCGGAGCTCTGCTCTGCGGTCCCTCGATCCTATCGAGCGGGCCGCGCCGGGCCGGTCGCGGGTCGGCGACGGTGCTCGGTCACCCGTGCTCGGTCGCCCGTGCCCGCTGCAGGGCTCAGCGGCGAGCGCTCAGGCGAACCACTCGCTCGGCGGGCCAGCGGTGAGCAGCGCCGCGAACACGACGGCCACAACGATGAGGGCGACGACGGCGAGCAGGATCGGGTGGGTCACGCCCCAGCGGAACGCGCGGTCGAGCGCGGTCGCGTCGCGCGGGTCATCGCCCGGCTCGGTGCGCCAGGCGCCCTCGAGCGCGCCGCGCCGCTCGAGGCGGCGCTCCCACGGCACGGTGGCGTAGGGCACGACCGCCGTGACGATGCCGAGCAGCACCGTGCCGACCGACCAGCGCTGGTTGCGGCCGATGACGAGCTGCATCGCCGCGTAGGCGAGGAAGACGAAGCCGTGGATGGGGCCGGCGATGGGCACGAGCGCGTCGGCCTCGAAGCCATACTTCGCGATCATCGCCGCGATGAGCAGCGTCCAGGTGACGGCCTCCGCGATCGCGAGCGAGCGGTAGACCCGCTTGGGCGTCAGTCCGGTCGAGGTCGTGCGCGTCGCATCCGTCATGTAGCCAGCCTACATTCCCTGTCCTGGTGCACAACGCAAGCCCGAATCGGTGATCGCGCGGGTCGGCGGCGTCGGCCGCACGGTCCGCGGCTGACCGAGGCGCGGCGGCTTGCGTTGTGCGGACGCGGTCGGGGAGGAGATGCGGGGTGCGGGAGGGAGAGGCGGGTCAGGCCGTCAGGCGGCGATGCGCTCGAGCGCCGACTTGAAGATGTCGAGGCCGTCGAGGCCCGCCTTCATGCGCGTCGTCGTCGGGCCGAAGCCGAGCTCGACGGCGTGCTCCGGATGCGGCATGAGGCCGACGACGTTGCCCTTCGCGTTCGCGAGGCCGGCGATCGCGTCGACGGAGCCGTTGGGGTCGTCGCCGACGTAGCGGAACACGACGAGCCCCTCGCCCTCGATGCGCGCGACCTCGTCGGGCGTCGCCACGAAGCGGCCCTCGCCGTTCTTCAGGGGGATGACGATCTCCTGGCTCTCCGCGAACCGGTTCGTCCAGTCGGTCGAGGTGCGCTCCACGCGCAGCACCTGGTCGCGGCGCACGAAGACGCCCGTCTGGTTGCGCACGAGGCCGCCCGGCAGCAGCCGCGCCTCGGTGAGCATCTGGAAGCCGTTGCAGATGCCGAGCACCGGCATGCCGCGCTCGGCCGCGTCGACGACCTCGGTCATGATCGGCGAGCGCGCGGCGATCGCGCCGCAGCGCAGGTAGTCGCCGTACGAGAAGCCGCCCGGCAGCACGAGCGCGTCGACGCCGTGCAGGTCGTGCTCGCCGTGCCAGAGCGCGACCGGCTCGTGGCCCGAGAGCCGCACAGCGCGCTGCGCGTCCCGGTCGTCGAGCGTGCCGGGGAAGGTGATGACGCCGACCCTCACAGCGAGGCTCCCTGCGCCGCCTCGTCCACGACGTGGATGTCGACGACGTCCTCGATGACCGTGTTCGCGAGCACGTCGTCGGCGACCTGGCGCACCTCGGCGAGCAGCGCGTCCGTCACCGGTCCGTCGACCTGCAGCTCGAAGCGCTTGCCGACGCGCACGTCGCCCACCGCCCCGTGGCCGAGCCGTGCGAGCGCGCGGGTGACCGCCTTGCCCTGCGGATCGAGGATCTCCGCCTTCGGCATGACGTCGACGACGATGAGGGCCATGGGTCGCTCCCTGGGGCTCGAGGGGTGGGGGTGCGCCTCCAGTCTACGGATGCGGCGGATGCCGTCGGCGGCCGGTGCCGTCCGCGGCGCCCGGATTCCCGGCGGCCCCGCACCGCCGCCGGGCTATTGTCTGTCCATGACCTTCAGGGGCGACGCGAACTTCGACACCAGCACGGTGAGCCGGGGCGGTGGTGGCGGCCGCGGCGGCGGCGCGATCGCGGTCGGCGGCGGCGGCATCCTGACCGTCATCCTCGTGATCGTCTCGATGGTGTTCGGCGTCGACCTGACCGGTCTCGCGCCGGGCTCGCCGATCGAGCCGCAGTCGCAGACCCAGTCGCAGGGCGAGGAGGTCACCGGCTGCACCGGCGAGGAGGCCAACGACCCGAGCAACGTCACCTGCCGCATGGAGGGCGGGGCTGACTCGCTCTCGCGCTTCTGGACCGAGACGGCGGCCGCGAACAGCATCCAGTACGCAGACCCCTCGGTGCAGCTGTTCGACCGGCAGGTCGAGACCGGATGCGGCAGCGCGACGAGCGCGGTCGGGCCGTTCTACTGCCCGCCCGACCAGCGCATCTACATCGACACCACGTTCTTCCAGCAGATGCGCGACCAGTTCGGCGCCTCGGGCGGCTCGCTCGCGCAGCTCTACGTGCTCGCGCACGAGTGGGGCCACCACATCCAGGGCATCACGGGCCAGCTCGAGCGCGTGCAGCAGGGCGACACCGGGCCGCAGTCGTCGGCCGTGCGCAGCGAGCTGCAGGCCGACTGCTACGCCGGCGCGTGGATCGCGGGCGCCTCGCAGACGCGCGACGACGACGGCGGCGCGCCGGTGCTGATCGCGCCGACGCAGCAGGAGATGAACGACGCCCTGAACGCGGCGAACACGATCGGCGATGACGCCCTGCAGCAGATGGGCGGCGGCGGCGTGAACCCGGAGGGCTGGACGCACGGCTCGAGCGAGCAGCGGATGCGTTGGCTGTCGACCGGCTACAACGAGGGCGTCGGCGCCTGCGACACCTGGAACGCCCCAGAGGTCTAGGTCCCCGCGGTCTAGGTCCCCGAGGTCTGGGGCTCAGCGGTCTGGTCTCCATCGGTTCCGCCCCCAGACGTCTCGCCGCCTCGCCGTCCCGGACCTGAGCCCGGTGTCGATCCACGCTCATCCTCCACGCGGTAGTCGAACGCGCCCGTGTAGCGGAACACCTCGCCGAGCACGACGGCGCGCACGCGGACGTCGACGTGCTGCCGCCCAGATGCCGCGTCGACGCGCTCGGTGACGCGCACGCCGGCGATCGGCGGCAGCGGCACCCGCAGCGCGCCGACCCGCCACGCGATCCGGCGCGACGTGAGCATGAGCCCGCCGTCCCGCACCTCCGCGTCGAGCGCGACCTCGAGCCCTCCGCGCGCACCGAGGCGGTCGATGAGCGTGCCGCGCTCGACGCGCATGGCATCGACCATGCGCCGCTCCACGTGCGGGAAGGCGAAGGTGCGCACCGCGTGCAGCGCGCCGTCGGCGTCGTAGCGGTTCTCGACCCGCAGCCCGACGCCGGTGCCGCGCTCGGGGAAGAGCACGTCGCGGGCGGCGAGCAGGCGCAGGATCGGGCGCAGCATCCGCCAGCGCGAGCCGGCGATCGCGTAGACGCCCTCGCCGCGGCCGACCTGCCCGGCCGGCACGACGCCGCAGTACCGGCGGAGGGTCGGGTCGAGCTCGGCGAAGCGCTCTCCGAGCACCCGCTCGTACACCGATGCGCTCATGCGCAGCGGGGGAGGAGCAGCGACGACCCGAGTGCGTCGGGCCGACCGGGGATCCAGGAACTGAACATGTTCAGAAGTGTACTAGGGTTGCGGCATGGACGCACCCGTGCACGCTTCTGCAGACGCATCCGCACCCCCATCGCCGCCTCGCGCCGTCGTCGCGGGCGCCAGCGGCTTCGTCGGGTCGGCGGTCGTGCGCGCGCTCCTGGAGGACGGGTACGAGGTGACGCGCATCGGCCGCACAGAGGCCGCTCACTGGGGCGACGCCGGCTCGATCGCCCGGGCCGTCGATGGTGCCGCGCTGCTCGTGAACCTCGCGGGGCGGTCGGTGAACTGCCGCTACCACGACCGGAACCGCGACGAGATCTACCGCTCGCGGGTCGACACCACGCGGATGCTGCGCGAGGCGGTGGCCGCGGCAGCGTCCCCGCCGCGCGTCTGGCTGAACGCCTCCACCGCGACCATCTACCGGCACGCCACCGATCGCGCGAACACCGAGCAGGCCGGGGAGCTCGGCGCAGGGTTCTCCGTCGACGTCGCTCGGGCGTGGGAGCGGGAGCTGTTCGCGGGCGAGCTGCCGCGCACCCGCCGCGTCGCGCTGCGGATGGCGATCGTGCTCGGCGACGGTCCGGCCACCCGGCTCCTCGCCACGCTCGCGCGCACGGGCCTGGGCGGACCGCAGCACGACGGCTGGTGCCCGCCGCACCGCCGCTACCGGGGCATCGGCCCCGACCCCACCGGCGAGCGACCGCCCTGGTACCGCACGCGCGGCCGGCAGCGCTTCAGCTGGGTGCACGTCGACGACGTCATCGGCGCGATGCGCTTCATCGTCGACCGCGACGACCTCGACGGCGTCATCAACGTCGCGAGCCCGCATCCGCGCGACAACCGCACGCTCATGCGGCTGCTCAGGGAGCGCGTCGGGATGCCGATCGGGCTGCCGTCGTGGCGGTGGATGCTCGAGCCCGCGATGTGGCTGCTGCGCACCGAGCCGGAGCTCGTGCTGAAGAGCCGGTTGGTGCTGCCGGCCCGTCTCCAGGACGCCGGCTTCGTCTTCGCGCACCCCGACCTGGAGGAGGCGCTCGCGGATGTGCTGGGCCGCCGGACCCGGGCGGAGGCGCGGGATGCGCGGCGACCGGTCGCGCGCTGACCGACGAGCCGCCTCAGCCGACGGACGGCCCTAGCCGACGAGCGGCTCGCCCTCGCCGCCGGTCAGCCGCTGCAGCAGCTCCCGGTAGCGCGCCGCGGTGCGCTCGACGATCTCGGGCGGCAGTACGGGCGGCTCGCCCTCGCCGTCCCAGTGCTCGCTGAGCCAGTCGCGCACGATCTGCTTGTCGAACGACTCGACACGGCCCTCGGCGAGCGGCGCAGCGTCCCAGTACCGCGACGAGTCCGAGGTGAGCACCTCATCCGCGAGCACGAGCTCGCCGGTGATGCGGTCCCGCCCGAACTCGAATTTGGTGTCGGCGAGCACGAGCCCCGCCTCCGCCGCGATCGCGGCGCCCTGCTCGAAGACGCGCAGCGACAGGTCGCGGATCGCGGCCGCGTCCTCCGCCCCGACGAGCTCGACGGTGCGCTCGAACGAGACGTTCTCGTCGTGCTGGCCCTGCGGCGCCTTCCACGCGGGCGTGTAGATCGGCTGCGGCAGCGCGTCGCCGTCGACGAGGCCCTCGGGCAGCTCGACGCCCGAGATCGAACCCGCCTGCTGGTACTCCTTGAGCCCCGAGCCCGTCACGCGCCCACGCACGACGCACTCGACGGGCAGCATGTCGAGCGTGCGCACGAGCATCCCGCGTCCGCGCACAGCGGCCGGTGTGCGCTCGTCGCCCTCGGGCGCGAGCTGCGAGGGCAGCCCGAGCCGATCGATCCACCAGCGCGTGAGCGTCGTGAGCAGCTCGCCCTTGCCGGGGATGGCCGGCTCGAGCACGTGGTCGAACGCCGACACCCGGTCGGAGGCGACCATGAGCATCTCGGGCGCGCTCGCGAGGTCGAGCCCCGTGGGCACGTACAGGTCGCGCACCTTGCCGCTGTAGGCGAGGTCCCAGCCCTCGAGCGCGGGCGCGTCGGTCACGCGCCGGCCGCGATGTCGGTGCGCGCCTGGCCGCCCTCGAGCCCGATCCGCGCGAGGCCTGCGTAGGCGCGCTCGCGAGCCTCGGCGATCGTCGGGCCGGTGCCGACCACGTTGAGCACGCGCCCGCCGGTCGCGGTGAGGCCGTGCTCGCCGGCGCCGGTCGCGGCGTGCAGCACCTGCACGCCCTCGAGGCTGGCCGCCTCGTCGACGCCCGTGACGGGCCGGCCGGTGATCGGGTCGCCGGGGTAGCCCTCGCTCGCGAGCACGACCGCGACGGCGGCGGCGTCGCTCCAGACGAGCGGCGGCGCCGCGTCGAGCGAGCCGTTCGCGGCGGCGAGCAGCACGTCGCCGAGGCCCGACTCGACGCGCGGCAGCACGACCTGCGTCTCGGGATCGCCGAAGCGCGCGTTGAACTCGATGACCTTCACGCCGTCGTCGGTGACGATGAGGCCGCAGTAGAGCAGGCCCGTGAACGGCGTGCCGGCGTCGGCCATGGCGCGGATCGTCGGCAGCGCGACCGTCTGCACCACCTCGTCGACGAACGCCTGCTCGCTGCCGTAGCGGTCGGCGAGCCAGGGGAGCGGCGAGTAGGCGCCCATGCCGCCGGTGTTCGGCCCGGCGTCGCCGTCGCCGAGGCGCTTGAAGTCCTGCGCGGGCGCGAGCGGCACGGCGTGCACGCCGTCGGTGATCACGAAGAGGCTCACCTCGGGGCCGGCGAGGAACTCCTCGATGAGCAGCGGCCCGTCCGGCAGGAACGCCTCCGCGTGCGCCTCGGCGGCCGCGCGGTCGTCGGTGACGATGACGCCCTTGCCGGCGGCGAGGCCGTCGGCCTTCAGCACCCACGGCGGCGGCGACGCGTCGAGCGCGGCGCGCACCTCGTCGAGCGTCGTCGCGGTGGTGTCGGCGCCCGTCGGCACGCCCGCGCGCGCCATGACCGCCTTGGCGAACGACTTGGAGCCCTCGATGGCGGCCGCGGCCTTCGTCGGGCCGAACGCGGGCACGCCCGCCTTGCGGAGCGCATCCGCGACGCCGGCGACGAGGGGCGCCTCCGGGCCGATCACGACCAGGTCGAAGGCGCCGTCGACGGCGAGCTCGGTGACGAGCTCCGGGTGCTTGATGTCGATGCGCACCGCCTCGACGTCCTGCGCGATGCCGGCGTTGCCGGGCGCGGCCGTGATCTCGTGGCCGCCCTCCGCCAGGAGTGCCGCGATGATGGCGTGCTCGCGCGCGCCGCTGCCGAGAACGAGGATCCGCACCGCTCCATTGTACGAAGCCTGGGAGTGCGCGGTGTCGCGCGCACGGATGCATCGGCGATGAGTGCGCTGGACGTCGGGCCCTGGCGGGCTCGCCCCGCGGTCGTTGACACCGCCGAGCCGCCGTGCGGAGGATGGGCGCGACGACACCCGAGGGGAGCGCACCGTGACGAGCGCCGACGCACGCCCGACGCCCGATCGCGTCGAGCGCTCGACGACCGACCGGCGGCTCGTGCTCTCCGGGGTGCTCTTCGGGGCCGGCATCGCCGCGTCGGTCGTCGACCTGTTCGTGCTGCACCTGCTGCTGCAGTGGCACCACTTCTACGACCTCTCCACGACCGAGGTGGCGCTCGCGGCGGACGGCCTCTTCCACGCCGTGGCGTGGGGCATGACGGTCGCAGGGCTGTTCCTGCTCGCTGACGCCCGGCGGCGCGACGCGGTGCCGTGGGGCCGGTGGACCGGCGCGGTGCTCGCGGGGCTCGGCGGCTTCCAGCTGCTCGACGCCCTCGTCAACCACAAGCTGCTCGGCATCCACCAGGTGCGCTACGACGTCGACCTGCTGCCCTACGACCTGGCGTGGACCGGATCGGCCGCGGTCCTGCTCGTCGCCGGCCTCGTCGTGCTCTGGCGGACGCGGCGCCGGGCGTGAGCGCGCCGGTCGCGGCCGCCGCGCACCAGCATGGCACCGCCGCCGATGCGTGGGCCGTCGTCGAGGGCGCCGGCCTCACGGCGCTCGGCGTCGTCGCCGCGCTCTACGCCATCGCACTCTGGACGTCGCGCCGGCGGAGCCCCTGGCCGCTCGCCCGGTCCGCGTGCTGGTTGGCGGGCCTCGCCTGCGCCGCGCTCGCCATCGGGCCGATCGCGAGGGCCGCGCACGAGAGCCTCACCGCGCACATGGCCGGGCACCTGCTGCTCGGCATGGTCGCGCCGCTGCTGCTCGTGCTCGGGGCACCCGTCACGCTCGCGCTGCGGGCGCTGCCGGTCGACGAGGCGCGCGCGCTCTCGCGCCTCCTCCGCCGGCCCCCGGTGCGGTGGCTCACGCATCCGGTCGTCGCCGGCCTGCTGAACGCCGGCGGGCTGTGGCTGCTCTACGGCACCGCAGCCGACGAAGCGGGGCTGTTCGCACTCATGCACGGCTCCGCGTTCGTGCACGCGGTCGTCCACCTCCACATCCTGCTCGCGGGCTACCTCTTCACCGCCTCGCTCGTGGGGCGGGACCCCGACCCGCACCGCGCCCGGCTCGCCGTGCGGGCCGGGGTGCTGCTGGCCTTCATCGCGGTGCACTCGATGCTCGCGAAGCGGCTCTTCGCGCATCCGCCCGCCGGGTTCGACCCGGTCGACGCGCAGGCGGCGTCGCAGCTCATGTACTACGGCGGCGATGTCGTCGACGTGACGCTCCTCGTGCTGCTCGGCCTCGGCTGGTTCGCAGCGACCCGACCCCGCGTGCGGGCGGCGCGGGCCGTGGCGGCCGCGTAGCCTGGCGGGATGCCGAAGCGCATCCCCGACCTCGACGGCGTCGACGCCGTGCGCGCAGCGCTGCAGCCGGGCGCCGCGCGCGCCGACACGGCGCTCGCCGTGCGCTACACGCTGCAGTGCCTCGGCGAGCGGGCGCCGGGCAAGAGCGTCGAGGTGCGAGTGCCGCCCTTCGGTGCCGTGCAGGCCGTCGAGGGACCCGGTCACACGCGGGGCACGCCGCCGAACGTCATCGAGACCGATGTCGCGACGTGGCTCGCGCTCGCGACCGGCGCCGAGACGTGGGCGGAGGCAGTCGGTCGCGGCGTCGTGCGCGCGTCCGGCGTGCGCGCCGACGTCTCGCCGTGGCTGCCGCTCGTGCGTCCGGTGGAGCGCCCGCCGGTGGAGCGCCCGGTGGAGCGCTGACGCGACGGCGCTCGCGCACTGCGGTGACCACGCCGCCCGGATCCCAGCCGGTGCCCCCATACTGAGACCATGGCCCAGGTCGTCCGTCCGCAGGGATTCATCGGTCCCCTCGTCGTGACGGTGATCGGCGTCATCCTGCTCTTCAACGGGGTCCCGGCGCTCTGGCAGTGGATCGGCTGGGTCGCGCAGACGGCGCTCGTCGTCGGTCCCGAGCGCGCGATCGAGATGGCGCTCACGCCGCTGCTGTTCGCGGCCGGTGCGACCTTCGTCGGCTTCCTCATGCTGCGCGGCGGCTTCGGCTCGCTGCGCTCGCTCATGCGCGGCGCCACGCAGCGGGCGCAGGCGCAGGTGCGCGGCGGTGTGCAGCAGGTGCGGGGCGGCGTCCAGCAGGCGCGCACCGAGGTCGGGCAGCGCTACGGCGAGGCCCGGGCGCAGGCGGAGCACCTGCAGTCGTCGGGCCAGCAGGGCTGGTTCGAGCGCATCGAGTCGCTCGGCCGCGAGGTCGAGGCCGAGCGCGCGCGCCGATCCGGGCAGCCGGTCGCGCAGCAGCAGCGGCCCCCGCAGCAGCGCCCGCCGCAGCAGCAGCGCCCGCCGCAGCCGCAGCAGCAGCGACCGGCGCCGCAGCCGCAGCAGCGAGCGCCCCAGCCCCAGCAGCAGCCGCGCGCGGGTGCACCGGGCGGGGAGCGGCTCGGTCGCATCGAGGAGCTGCGGCAGCGCGTCGACACGAGCGTGCAGCAGGCGACGCGCATCGGCGACGCCGGCACGCAGGCCGCGCAGCGCGTGCGCCAGGCGGCCTCCGATGAGGCCGCGCGCGTGCAGCAGCGGCAGCTGCCGAACCCGTCCGACGAGGTCGCGGCGCTCATCGGGCGCCTCGACCTCGCGGACCACGAGCGCACGGTGCACCACGGCTCGTCGCTCACGCGGTCGTCGCTCCGCACCTCCGCGCTCTCGAAGACGTCGCTCAGCCTGAACTCGCTCCGGCAGCACCGCCGCTGACGCTCGACCGCGTCACCGCGGGCCGAGAGCACGTCGGCCACCGGCCCGGTTGCGGACGCACCGGTGGGCGCGTGGGATGCTGGTCGGCATGGATGCCACGCGCGAGCCGACCCCGCAGGGCGACGAGGGCGAGCAGCACGAGACCACGCGCGAAGAGCTGAGCGTGACCGTGCGACGCTCGCCCAGGTACGGCGTCTTCATGGCGATCGGATCGGTGCTCGGCATCGTCACGGCCTGGATCCTGTCGTCGATCGCGGAGCCCGCCGTCAACGAGGCCGGGCAGCCGGTCGACACGACCGCCGTCATCGGCCTCGTGCTCGTCATCGGCTTCGTCGCGGGCGCCGCGATCGGCGGCATCGTCGCGCTCATCGTCGACCGCTCGCTCGCGAAGGGCACGCGCACCGCCGTCGCCGAGCGGGTCGAGACGCGCGAGCGGGAGACGCTCGACGAGCTCGCCGCGGCCGACGCGGGCGAGGGGGCGTTCGAGCACCTCGACAGTGCCTCCGGCGTGGACGCCGCGCCCACCGCGCTGGACGTCGACGGCGCCGGGCGCACGGATGCGCGCGACCGGGGCGCCGACGACGACCGCCCGCGCGAGGCCTGACGTGCCGCGTGCGCGGCTCGGGCTGGCGCACGCCCTCGCGTGCGCCGGTTGGGCTGCGGCCGCGGCGCTCGTCGCCTCGCAGCCGATCGCGCCCGCATCGCTCGCGCTGGGCGCCGCCGTCGCCGCGGGCACCGCTGCGATCGCCGTGCTCCTGCCGCTCCGCGCCCGACCGCGCAGCATCGCCGTCGGCGCGCTCGTCCTGTCGATCGTGGCGGTCGTCGCGGGCGGGCTCGCGTCGCTGCTCGCGGGCGACCTGCGGGCCGCCGTGCTCGTCGCGCCGCTGGCCGCCGCAGCCGGCATGCATGCGCGCGCGATGAGCGGCGCCGCCGCTGCCGATCCGAGCCTCGCGCCGCGCGTGCGGCTCGCGCCGAGCCTGCTCGCCCTCGCGGGCGGCGCCGCGCTCGTCGCCGGGGCATCGGCGCTCGGCCAGCCGGCGCTCGTCGTGCTCGGGGTCGTCGTGCTGCTCCAGCTCGCGGCGCTCGCGCTGCTGCTCCGCAGGGTGGCCGACGTCGAGCCGCAGACCGAGCCCGCCGACGTCGCGGCGGCGCCGCCGGCGCGGCTGCTGCCGCTGCTCGCGGTCGCGGTGGCCGGCGCGGCAGCGGTGGTCGCGCTGCGCCCCGCCCTCTCGGCGCTCGGCGCCGAGGAGCCGCAGCCGGCCGGACCAGCCGCGCTCACCCTGGCGATCGGCGGGCTCGCGGGCCCGCCGCTCGCGCGCCTCGTGGCGCGACTGGGGCTCGGCCGCGGCGGTGCGCTGCTCGCGACGCTCGCGGGGGCCGCAGCCCTCGCCGCGCCCATCGCGCGCCCCGGCGCCCTCGACCTGCTGAGCGCCGTGGTGCTCGGCATCGCGCTCGCGGCAGCGGTCGCGCTCGCCGAGCTCGCGCGACGCTCCGGCGTGACGTTCCCGCCGCGCGCGGTGACGCTGCTGCTGCTTGCGGCAGCGCTCGGTGCCGCGGTCGCGGCCCTGCTGCTCACGAGCGTGCCGCTGCCCGACGTGGTGCTCGGCGCATCCATCGCCTGCCTGGTGGCGGGCCTCGGCGCGTGGGCTCCCGCCCCGCGCGAGCGGGTCGACTGACCCGCAGGAGCGGTCAGCTGAGCTGGGTGCGCTCCACCCAGTCGAGGTACTCGTCGGTGACGGTGCCCGTGACGTACTCGCCGGTGAAGCACGACATGTCGAGGCCCTGGATGTCGGAGCCGTCGAGGATGGCGCGCTGCAGGTCGTCGACCTCTTGGTAGACGAGGAAGTCGCTGCCGAGCGCGTCGTTGACCTGCGGGATCGAGCGGCCGGAGGCGATCAGCTCGGCGCGCGACGGCATGTTGATGCCGTAGACGTGCGGGTAGCGCACGGGTGGCGCCGCCGAGGTGAACGTGACGGAGTTCGTGCCGACCGAGCGCATCATCTCGACGATCTCGCGGCTCGTCGTGCCCCGCACGATCGAGTCGTCGACGACGAGCACGTTCTTGCCGCGGAACTCGCTCTCGAGCGCGTTGAGCTTCTGCTTCACCGACTTCTTGCGCTCCTGCTGCCCGGGCATGATGAAGGTGCGGCCGACGTAGCGGTTCTTGTAGAAGCCCTCGCGGTACTCGATGCCGAGCCGGCGCGCGACCTCCATCGCGGCGGGCCGCGACGAGTCGGGGATGGGCATGACGACGTCGATCGCGCCGGAGGGCGTGTAGCGCTCGATCGTGTCGGCGAGCCGCTCACCCATGCGCAGGCGCGACTCGTAGACGTTGATGCCGTTCATCACCGAGTCGGGGCGCGCGAGGTAGACGTACTCGAACGAGCACGGCAGCAGCACCGGGGCGTCGTGCGTCTGCGCGGAGGCGAGCTCGCCGTCGGGGGTGATGAACACGGCCTCGCCCGGCGCGACGTCGCGCTCGATGTGGAAGCCGGAACCGGTGAGCGCCACCGACTCGCTCGCGACCATCCACTCCGTGCGGCCGCTCTCGGCGAGCCGCGAGCCGAGCACGAGCGGGCGGATGCCGAATGGGTCGCGGAAGGCGAGCAGGCCGTGGCCGGCGATGAGCGCGATGACGCCGTAGGAGCCCTCGACCCGCTCGTGCACGCGGCGCACGGCGGTGAACAGCCGCTCGGCGTCGAGGTCGCCGCCCTTGACGAGCGTCTGCAGCTCGGAGCCGAGCACGTTGACGAGCATCTCGGTGTCGCTGCCGGTGTTGACGTGCCGGTGGTCGACGGTCGCGAGCGCGTGCTCGAGCTCGCGCGTGTTCGTGAGGTTGCCGTTGTGCACGAGCACGATGCCGTAGGGCGCGTTCACGTAGAACGGCTGCGCCTCCAGCTCGTTGGTCGCCTCGCCGCGGGTGGCGTAGCGCACGTGGCCGAGGCCGATCTTGCCGAGCAGCGCCCGCATGTCGCGGGTGCGGAACGCCTCGCGCACCTGGCCCTTGGCCTTCTTGACGTGGATCGAGCGGTGCTCGGCCGTCGCGATGCCGGTGGAGTCCTGCCCGCGGTGCTGGAGGAGCGCGAGTGCGTCGTAGACCTGCTGGTTGACGCTCGAGTCGGAGACGATGCCGACGATGCCGCACACAGGCGAGCTCCTTCTGTCGCGGGGGGAGGAGTCCAGTCTACCGAGGCGCGCGTGCCGAGCCGCGCCCCGGGAGCCGGACGAAGATCGTCCTCGAGGACGAGGGTCCTCGGCCCGGAGGTCGAGGGCGTCGACGGGCGGCACCGCGCATCGTGGAGGTGTGCAGCCCCGCCGCGTCCTCCTCGTCATGGACTACCGACTCGAGTACCTCGGCGGCGCCCAGGCGGCGCTGCGCCAGCAGGCCGCGGCACTGCTGGCCGCCGGCCACGCCGTGACCGTCATCGCCCCGGACGCGCCGGGAGACGCCGCGCTCGCGGCGGTCGGCGCGACCCTGCGGCGAGCCGCGTCGTGGGGTGCGGTGCCCGGTGTCGCGCTGCCCATCGTGGTGAACGGCGCGCGCACGCGTCGCGTGCTCGCCCGCCTGATGGACGACGAGCGCATCGACCTGGTGGTCGTGCACTCGGAGCTGGGCCTGGCGGCTGCCGCGATCGCGGTCGCGCGCGCCCGGACGACGCCCACGATGCATGTCGGCCACACGTTCTTCTGGCGCGCCCCGCGCATCGCCGCGCCGCTCGCGCCCGTGGTGACGGCGCTCCACGCTGCGCTGACGGGGCTGCGCGGAGCGGCGCCGCGCACGGCGGACCGCCCACTCGACTCGGCGCTCCGCGGCATGACCTGGCGCGCGTGCATGGCTGCGGACCTCGTGGTGTCGCCGTCGAGGCACCAGGCGGCGGCGCTGGGTGCCGCGGGCGTCGAGCACGTGACCGTGATCGGGAACGCGGTGGGAGCGATGCCGTCGGCCCGACGATCGCGCACGGACGAGCTGCGGCTCGTGTGGGCCGGACGCTTTGCGCCCGAGAAGCGGCTCGACGTCGCGCTCGAAGCGATGCGCCTGGTGGATGCGGCGCTGGGCCCAGGGCGCGTGCGGCTCGACGTCGCCGGTGGCCGGCTGCCCCGCCGCGCGCGATCGGCCTCTGTCGTCGCGCACGGCCGCGTCGCGCCGCACGAGGTCGCGGCGCTGCTCGGCCACGCCGACGCGGCGGTCATCACCTCGTGCGGCTTCGACAACCAGCCGATGGTCGCGCTCGAGGCGTTCCGCGCGGGGCGCCCGATCATCGTGAGCGACCCCGTGCTGGCGGCGGAGTTCCGACCCGCCGCGATCGCCGCCGAGACTCCGACCGCAGCCGGGCTGGCGGCGACGATCCTGGGCCTGGTCGCCGACCGGTCGGCGCTCCTCGACGCAGCGCTCGGCGCGGCGGCGCTCGCATCGGAGGCCTCGCCCGCCGTGCACGTCGACCGGCTGCTCGCCGCGCACGACCGCCTCGCGGCGCGATCGCGGGTCGCGCCCTCCGGTCGCGCCTGGATCGCCTGAGGCGCGGAGGATGCCCAGACCCGGTCAGGCCCCCGGGTGCTGCAGCCGGTCGGCGAGCCGCTCCGAGAGCTCGCGCAGCGGCTCGAGCGCCACGCTGTGCTCGTCGTCGACCGCCACGAACGGCACCATCGCGGGCGTCGGCAGGAACCACCGCACCCGGAAGCGGGCGCGCGTCGCGCCGTCGGCAGCGGGGGAGAGGTCCACGACGAAGGTCGCCACCCGCACGCCGTGCCTGCGCACGCCGCCGGTGACCGTGCTCCCGACGAGGATGCGGTCGACGGCGAGCTGCGTCGTGTCGTCGGTCGTGCCCAGCGCCTCCGACCGGATGAGCTCGACGACCCGCTGCTCGTCCGCCGGTGCGACGACGTCGAACGACAGCGCCGCCATGCGGTCGGCGATGGACTCGCCGGGTCGCGGCGCGTCCTCCGGCGGCGCTCGCGAGAGCCCGGGCTGCGTCAGGCGCTCGGCGAGCTCGCGGGTCGGCACCGCGAGCACCGCCGGGTAGGTCTCGGCGATGATCGGGGCCGTCGCGACCATCGCGCGCGGGCGGTCGGCCCGCACGGCGAGGACGACGCAGACGCCGGCCAGCAGCGCGAGCGAGGCCGCGACCGCCCACCACGTCGCCCAGGGCACGCGCGACGCGCTCCAGGAGCCGAGCGCGACGCCGTGCGTCGTGGCGACGAGCAGCGACCCGGCGTCGCGGGTGTGGCCGAGGGCGGCCGTCGCCAGCGGGGTGCTGAGGCGGATCTCCGAGAGGGTCGCGCCCGAGCCCAGCTCGACGAGCGCCAGGCGAGGGACGGATCCGCCGGTGGCGACCATGAGCGTGCCGACCGTCGACCCGTCGGCGGCGCCGCTGATCGGATCCGCGGGGTCGTAGCGCGCGGAGGCGTGCAGCGAGCGGGGGTCGAGCAGCAGCAGCTCGGCGTCGTTCCAGACGGCGACCGCGGCGCCGTCGTCGACGAGCGCCACGCCCGTCGGGCCACCGCTCGGGGGGATGGCGGAGTCGAGCACACGCCCCGCCGCCGCGTCGAGCACGAACACCGCGTTGTCGGTGAGCGCGTACACGGTCGATGCCGGTCCGGCCGCGACGGCGGTGATCTCCCGATCGAGGTCCACCTCGCGAGCGGGGCCGCTCCCGCGGCTGCGCAGCTGCAGCCGGTGGGAGCCCGCGGGCGCCACCGCCACGTACGCGCCGTCGGCGCTCGTCGCGACCGCCGCGCCGGCCGCGCCGTCGAGCTCCACGGTCGTCGCGCTGAGCGGTGACGCGTCGGCACCCTCGACCTCGAACAGCGACAGCGCGCCGGTCGCGTCCACGGCCGCGAGCAGGTCCGCCGTCGGCGAGAGGGCGACGCCGAGCACATCGCCGCGGAGCCCGAGCGCCGTCTCCGTGCGCGATCCGCCCGCGAAGGCCGTGACGTGCACGGCCGGGCCGTCGCCGCGAGCAGCGGTGCCGTCGGCGACCGCGACCAGCGAGCGGTCGCCGGGGGCGTCACCGCCCGTCGCCGGGCCGTCGAGCCCGCCGAGGTCGACCGTGCCGAGGTCCGGTGCCGCGAGCGTGCCGTCGCTCAGGCGCGTGGCGGCGGCCTGCGTCAGCGTCTGGTGGAGCAGCGGCACGCCGAGCGAGCAGAGGGCGAGCGCGCCGAGTGCGGCCGCGGCGACCCTCGCCCAGCGGCGGTCCCGGCGCGCGGGCCCTTCGACGTCGCTCGCCACGCAGACCTCCTCCGCGCTCGGTCGCGATCCGCGACATGGCGTCGAAGGTACGCGCGGCCAGGGCGGGCGTCTATGACCTCGTGTACCCCGATGGTGGTCGCGGCGAGTGCGGATGCGCGTTCGCCCGCGGTCGCCGCCGGCTCACGACGGCCCCGCGCTCAGGGCACCAGCACCTCGAACGCGTGGCCGGCGCCGACCGGGTGCGCCGCGATCATCGGCTCGACGATCGCCCGTGCCCGCTCGAGATCGGGCGCCGAGATGTACACGGTCGTCCCGTCGGCGTCGCTCCACCACGTCTGCACGACGAAGACGCCGTCGGCGGCGTCGGGCAGCTGCTCCATGAAGTCCATGGCCGCGTACGTGCAGGGCACGTGCTCGTAGCGGACATCGGGCGGCGCCGCGGCGGGCAGGTGCAGCGCGAGCACGCCGCACTCGCCGAACTCGACCTTCGCGCGGCCGAGCATCGAGAGGGAGGAGCCCCTCGGTGCGCACTGCTCGACGAGCAGGTCGATCAGGTCGTCGAGCTCGTCGTCGACGGGATCGACGAGCGCGACGTCGACGACCGCCGCGACGATGCGGCGATCCGCGTCGAGCTCGGTGCCGCCGCCCGTCATGCGGTTGCCGCGGCGCTGCTCCTTGAAGCGCCGGATGAGCGCATCCTCGTACCAGTCGCCGCGATGCATCGGCTCGAGCGGCAGGTTCAGCCGCACGCTGACGTCGGTGCGGCGACGTCGCCAGCGGTCGAGCAGCCCCACGGCGCGATCAGGCGGCGACGCGGTCGCGCGAGGCCGCGAAGGCCGCGACCGCGCGATCGACGTCGTCGTCCGAGTGCGCTGCGGAGAGCTGCACCCGGATGCGCGCCTGGCCCTTGGGCACGACGGGGAACGAGAACGCCGTGACGTACACGCCCTCCTCGAGCATCGCATCCGCCATCCGGCCCGCGAGCCGCGCGTCGTGGAACATCACCGCGGTGATCGGGTGCTCGCCGGGCAGCAGCTCGAAGCCCGCCGCCTCCATGCCCTCCCGGAAGCGCACGGTGTTGCGCTGCAGCCGCTCGCGCAGCTCGCCAGCGCCCTCGACGAGGTCGAGCGCGGCGAGCGATCCCGCCACGACCGACGGCGCGAGCGCATTCGAGAACAGGTAGGGCCGCGAGCGCTGGCGCAGCAGGTCGACGATCTCAGCGCGCGCCGCGATGTAGCCGCCGGAGGCGCCGCCGAGCGCCTTGCCGAGCGTGCCGGAGATGATGTCGACCCGGTCCTGCACCCCGGCGAGCTCGGGGGTGCCGGCGCCCGACGGCCCGGTGAACCCCACCGCGTGCGAGTCGTCGACCATCACCATCGCGTCGTAGCGCTCGGCGAGGTCGCAGATCGCCTCGAGCGGGGCGAGGTAGCCGTCCATCGAGAACACGCCGTCCGTGACGATGAGGCGGCGGCGCGCGCCGGCCGACTCCTGCAGCCGCGCCTCGAGCTCGGCCATGTCGCGGTTGGCGTAGCGGTAGCGGGCGGCCTTCGACAGCCGGATGCCGTCGATGATCGACGCGTGGTTGAGCGCGTCCGAGATCACGGCGTCGTCAGCGCTGAGCAGCGTCTCGAAGAGCCCGCCGTTCGCGTCGAAGCACGACGAGTAGAGGATGCAGGCGTCCTGGCCGAGGAACGTCGCGAGCCGCGACTCGAGCTCGAGGTGCTGGGTCTGGGTGCCGCAGATGAACCGCACCGAGGCCATCCCGAAGCCCCAGTCGTCGAGCGCGGCCTTCGCCGCCTCGACGATCTGCGGGTGGTCGGCGAGGCCGAGGTAGTTGTTCGCGCAGAAGTTGAGCACCTCCGCGCCGCCCGCGACGACGGTCGCCGACTGCGGCGAGTCGAGCGGCCGCTCGCGCTTCGTGAGGCCCGCGGCCTCGATGTCGGCGAGCTCTTCGGTGATGGATGCGCGGGCGGAGAACACGGTTCAGGCTCCCTGTGAGTCGGTGCTGGTGTCGGTGCTGGTGAAGTCGAGGATGACCTTGCCGGCCGCGCCCGATCGCGCGCGGTCGAACGCGCCCTGCCAGTCGGCGAAGGCGAAGCGGTCGGTGATGACGGGGGCCACGTCGAGCCCGGTCTGCGCCATCGCCGACATGGCGTACCAGGTCTCGTACATCTCGCGGCCGTAGATGCCCTGGATCGTCAGCATGTGCGAGACGACCTTGCCGAAGTCGATCTCGATCGGCCGCGACGGCAGCCCCAGCACGGCGATCCGGCCGCCGAAGTTCAGGTTCTCGATGATGTTCCCGAGCGCGCTCGGCGCGCCCGACATCTCGAGCGCGACGTCGAAGCCTTCCTGCATGCCGAGCTCGTGCTGCACGGCCGCGAGCGGCGAGCGCCCATCGGCGTCGCCGCGCGGGTCGAGCGCGCGGAACCCCAGCGACCGCGCGAGCTCGAGGCGCGGCTCGGCGATGTCGGTGATGACGATGTGGCGCGCGCCCGCGTGCCGGGCGACCATCGCCGCCATGAGCCCGATCGGGCCGGCGCCGGTGACGAGCACGTCCTCGCCGATCACCGGGAACTTCAGCGCCGTGTGCACGGCGTTGCCGAACGGGTCGTAGATGCCGAAGACGTCGAGCTGGTCGGGCGTCGCCGAGCCGGCGGTCACGCCCGGGTGCACCCACACGTTCGACGCGGGGAGCACGACGTACTCGGCGAAGCAGCCGTCGCGCTGCACCCCGAGGTTCGACGTGCGGATGCACAGGTGACGGCGCCCGGCGCGGCAGTTGCGGCAGTGGCCGCAGACGACGTGGCCCTCGCCCGACATGATCTGGCCGACGGCGTAGTCGGTGACGCCCTCGCCCACCTCGACGATCTCGCCGCAGAACTCGTGCCCGACGGTGAGGCCGGGCGTGACCGCGGACTGCGCCCACGCATCCCACGCGTCGATGTGGAGGTCGGTGCCGCAGATGCCGGCGCGCAGCACGCGCACCTTGACGTGGCCAGCGGGGGTCTCGGGCTCGGGCAGCTCGATCAGCTCGAGTCCTGGCCTGCCTCGGGTCACGAGTGCATGCATGGGCGTCTCCGTCGACAGTGGTGGGTGTGCCGCCCCCATCCAACCATCCGCGCTGGACTCCCAACGGAGCAGCTGGTGGCGCGAGGGCACGATCCCCTCGCGCCGCCGATCGCTCCGTCGAGGATCACCCGCGGTGTCGGGGCTCGGTAGCCTGGGAGCATGACCGATCCGTATGCGTCCGCCGGCGTCGACACCGAGGCGGGCGACCGCGCGGTGGAGCTCATGAAGGCCGCCGTGTCGCGCACGCACGGCCCCGGCGTGCTCGGCGGCGTCGGCGGCTTCGCCGGCCTGTTCGACCTCTCGGCGGCCGGCGCCTACGCGAAGCCGCTGCTCGCCACGTCGACCGACGGCGTCGGCACGAAGATCGCGCTCGCGCAGGCGATCGACAAGCACGACACCATCGGCCAGGACCTCGTGGGCATGGTCGTCGACGACATCGTCGTGGTGGGCGCGAAGCCGCTCTTCATGACCGACTACATCGCGTGCGGCCGCGTCGTGCCCGAGCGCATCGCCGACATCGTGCGCGGCATCGCGCTCGGCTGCGAGGCCACCGGCACCGCGCTCGTCGGCGGCGAGACGGCCGAGCACCCGGGCGTCATGGAGCCCGACGACTACGACGTCGCGGGCGCCGCGGTCGGCATCGTCGAGGCGGATGCGGTGCTGGGCGCCGAGCGCGTGCAGACCGGCGACGTCGTGGTCGCGATGGCCTCGTCGGGGCTGCACTCCAACGGGTTCTCGCTCGTGCGCCACATCCTCGCGGAGCGCGGCATCGCCCTCACCGACCGGGTCGACGACCTGGGCGGCGTCGCCGCCGAGGTGCTGCTCGAGCCGACCAGGCTCTACACGCTCCCGCTGCTCGGCATGCTCGACGAGGGCCTCGGCATCCGCTCCATCTCGCACGTCACCGGCGGCGGCATCGCCGCCAACCTCGCGCGCGTGCTGCCGCAGGGCATGTCGGCCGAGATCAACCGCAGCGGCTGGCAGGTGCCCGCGGTGTTCGGCGCGCTCGCGCAGCTGGGCGGCTTCCCGCTCACGCAGGCCGAGGGCACCTGGAACCTCGGCCTCGGGATGCTCGTCGTCGTCGACGAGGCCGACGCCACGTCGGTCGTCGCCGCGAGCGAGCGGGCCGGCATCGCCGCCGCCACCGTCGGCCGCGTCGAGCCGATCGGCACCGACGCGCTGCAGGGCGCGGGATGGGTGCAGGGCGCCAAGGGCGTCGACGGCGGGGCCGTGCGACTGGCCGGCGCCTACCGCTGAGCGCCCACGCAGCTGCCACGGGACGTCCAGGAGACTCGGACCCGGGCGGCCTATGGTTGCCCTGCATCGAGCCGAGCAGCACACGTCGACGAGCACAGGGAGGTACGGGATGCAGCCAGATCCGGATCGCTTCCGGCCGCGCGACGCGTCGCCGGCCGTGCAGTCGCCGCCGTCGGCGAGCGCCGACGAGCCGAAGCGCGAGCCGCGGCAGCCGCAGCGCTACGCGGCGCCGCAGTACGGCGCCCCGCAGCAGTACAACGACCCGCGGCCGGGCAGCGCGAAGGCCCGCCCCGGCCCCGGCTACGCGCCGCCGCAGCCCACGGCCCGCTACGGCCAGCCGCCGCTCGAGGGCCGCGACGCGCCGCTCATCCACCCCGCCGCCGCGCAGGCGTCGAGCGTCACCCACTACGGCGCACCGGTCTACCGCACGCCCGTCTACGCCTACGCGCCGCAGCCGCAGCGCGGCCTGTCGATCACCGCGCTCGTGCTCGGGCTCTGCTCGTTCGTCTTCGCGTGGACGCTCGTCGTCGTGCCGATCCTCGGCATCGTCTTCGGCTTCATCGCCCTCAAGCGCGAGCCGGCCGGCAGGGTCATGGCGATCGTGGGGCTCATCGCCTCGGCGATCGGCCTGCTCTTCGTGCTGCTGTTCTACCTGCTGCCGCTCTTCGGCGTGCTCATGGCGATGGTCCTCACGGCCGGCGCCGTCTGACCCTGCCGTCGTCCGGCGATCGGCCCTACGCTGGAGCCGACGCGTCCCGCGTCCCTGCACCAGCCTTCGTCACGCGAGGAACCACGATGACCTACACCCCTCCTGAGCAGCCCCAGGGCGGCTACCAGCCGGCCGACAGCGGCTACCAGCCCGCCAGCGGCTACCAGCCCTACCAGGGCAGCTCGCCCAGCTACAGCGCTGCTCCCTCCACCTCGAAGAAGCTGTCGATGTGGGGACTCATCCTCGGCATCTCCAGCATCATCATCCCCATCTGGATCAACGCCATCGCCGGCGCGGTGCTCTCGGGCATCGGCCTCGCGAAGGAGCCCGCCGGCAAGACGATGGCGATCTGGGGCCTCGTGACCTCGGTGCTCGGCTTCATCTGGGCGTTCATCTTCTGGCCCGTCGTGCTGTTCGGCATCATCTTCGCCGCGGTCGCGCCCTACGCGACCACCGGCTACTGACCCATCGCTCGACGACGAAGGGCCCGCCGATCGGCGGGCCCTTCGTCGTGCGCGGCGGCGGATGCCGCGCTCAGCACTCGATGAACGCCACGGCGAGCCCGCCGAGCGAGGTCTCCTTGTACTTGTCGCTCATGTCGGCGCCGGTGCGGCGCATCGTCTCGACGGCGGTGTCGAGGCTCACGTAGTGGGTGCCGTCGCCCTGCTGCGCCATCCGCGCCGCGTTGATGGCCTTCACGCTCGCCATCGCGTTGCGCTCGATGCACGGGATCTGCACGAGCCCCTTGATCGGGTCGCACGTGAGGCCCAGGTTGTGCTCGATGCCGATCTCTGCCGCGTTCTCGATCTGCTCGGGCGTCGCGCCGAGCACCGCGGCGAACCCCGCCGCGGCCATCGCGCACGCCGAGCCGACCTCGCCCTGGCAGCCGACCTCCGCGCCCGAGATCGACGCGTTCGACTTGATGATGATGCCGATCGCACCGGCGACGAGCAGGAAGCGCACGTGCCACGGCACCTCGTCGTCGACGCAGTTCGCGAAGCGGTCGGCGTAGTGCATGACGGCGGGGATGATGCCCGCGGCGCCGTTCGTGGGCGCGGTCACGACGCGCGCACCCGCGGCGTTCTCCTCGTTCACGGCGAGCGCGTAGAGGTTCACCCACTCCATGCCCTCGAGCAGGTCGGGCCTGCCGGTCTTCGGGGCGGCGTCGCGCGCGAGCAGCTTCTCCTGCCAGTCCTTCGAGCGCCGCTTCACGTCGAGCCCGCCCGGCAGGATGCCGTCGGTGGCGATGCCGTGCGCCACGCACTCCTGCATGACCTCCCAGATGCGCTCGAGCTGCGCGATCGTCTGCTCCCGCGGGCGCCAGGCGGTCTCGTTCTCGAGCATGAGCTCGGCGACCGACATGCCGGTCTCGCGGCAGCGCGCGACGAGCTCGTCGCCGTGCGAGAAGGGGAAGGGCATCGGATGCGCCTGGATCGCCGGCGCCGGCACGGGGGAGAGCACGTCGCCCTCGTCGTGCCGCATGACGAAGCCGCCGCCGATCGAGTAGTATCCGGCGGTCGCGATCGTCTCGTCGTCGGCGTCGTACGCGGTGATCCGCAGCGCGTTGGGGTGCTCGGGGCGCACGGTCAGCGGGCGGAAGACGAAGACCTTCGCCTCGTCGAACGCGACCGGGCGGCGGCCGCCGAGGCGCAGCTCGGTGGTCGAGCGGATGCGCTCGAGCGTCTCGGCGATCTGCGGCGTCTCGACGGTGTCGGGCGCGAGGCCCGAGAGGCCGAGCATGATCGCCGTGTCGGTGCCGTGCCCGGAGCCGGTCGCGCCGAGCGAGCCGAACAGGTCGACTCGCAGCCGTACGATCTCGTCGAAGCGACCCGACGCATCCGCCTGCACGACGAAGTCGAGCGCGGCCCGCATCGGGCCGACGGTGTGCGACGACGACGGGCCGATGCCGATCTTGAACAGGTCGAGCACCGAGAGCGATTCGAAGACCGGCGCCGTCTCGGTGGCATGCCTGCCGAGGGCGGCGGGCGCGTTCAGCGGTGCGGTGGGCACGTGCGAGGTCACGATCGGCTCCTTCGCCTAGGCGCAGCGGAGCCGGGGTGGTGGCTCAGGCGCTGCGGCCCGTCTGGTACTCGTCAGCGTAGTCGTCGTCGTCGTCGGTCTCGGTGGCCGGCGCGTACTCCGCGTAGTCGGCCCACTTCTCGGCGTCGGGGCCGGCCTCGGGGGTCGCTCCCAGCTCTGCCGCGAGGACGTTGTAGTTGATGTTCGGGCTGAACGACTTCAGCTCGCGCGCCAGCTTCGTGTGCTTGGCCTTCTGCCGACCACGTCCCATGCTGGACCCCCTTGCGGACTGCGCCGGCCCGGGGCCGGCGAACGGTGAGAGAACTGCGGTTTAAGTCCAACCTCCATCCTAGCATCGAGCCCGCCTGTCGGCTGTGGCCCCGCGATGCGTGGGGATAGGGTTCCGCTTCCTCAGGCCGCGGTCGCCGGCGCGAGCATCGCGCCAACGAGCAGGCCTGCGGATGCGGCGATCGCCCCGCCGACGACCGTGACCGCGACCGTCGCGAGCGCCTGGCCGGTGCGCCGGTGCTCCAGCTGCTCGACCGCCTGCACCGCGAACGCCGAGTAGGTCGAGAGTCCGCCGCAGAAGCCGGTCACGAGGATCGCGCGCCACGCGTCGTCGAGCACGAGCAGGCTCGTGAGGATGCCGGCGAGCAGGCTCGCGACGAGGTTCACGGCGATCGTGGCACGCACCGGGCGCTCGCGCGCGAGCGCACCCGCCAGGAAGCGGACGACCGCGCCGATGCCGCCCGCGCCGGCGATCGCCAGCAGCTCGAGCGGCGTCACGCGGCCCGCCCGCGGGCGAGGCGACGGCCGAGCGCGAGCCCCGCCCAGGCGGCGAGCAGGCAGGCGAGCAGCATGCCGACAGCGATCGCGATGCCCGGCAGCGCCGGCACGAGCGCGGACCACCCGTCGCCCGCGGCGCTCGCCGAGGCGCTCGCCACCGCGATCGCGCTGAAGGTCGTGAAGCCGCCGAGGAGCCCCGCGCCGATCCCGTGCCGCAGCCAGTCGGGCGCGCCCGCGAGCGCGGCGACCGCGAGGCCGAGCAGCGCGCAGCCGACGGCGTTCACCGCCAGCAGCGCCCACCAGTCGGCGATCGCGGCCTCGAGCAGCGCTCGCGCGGCCGTGCCGATCGCGCCGCCCGCCGCGACGGCGAGCACGGAACGGGCGAGGCGCATGCGAGCCAGCGTAGGCGGCGGAGCGAGCGGGCCGACGCGAGGGGGTTGACGTTGACGCAACGTCAACCCGTAGCGTCGTCGATATGGAGTGGTCGATCCAGCGCATCGCGAAGCTCGCCGGCGTCTCGAGCCGCACCCTGCGGCACTACGACGCCGTCGGCATCCTCGCCCCCGCCCGCACCGACGCGGGCGGGATGCGCTGGTACGACGAGGCATCGCTCGCCCGCCTGCAGCGCATCCTGCTGCTGCGCGGGCTGGGCGTGGGGATCCCCGCGATCGCCGAGAGCCTGGAGCGCGCGTCCGACGAGGAGGCGCTCTCGGGGCACCTCGCCGACCTCGGGCGCGAGGCCGACCGCATCCAGAGGCAGATCCGCGCCGTCGAGCAGACGCTGCGGGCACGAGAGGGAGGAGCCGCCATGACGGCAGAGGGAGCGCTCGACGGGTTCGACCAGGGCCAGTACGAGCAGGAGGTGACCGAGCGCTGGGGCGCCGACGCCTGGCAGCGCGGGCAGCGCTGGTGGAAGGGCATGTCGGACGACGACAAGCGCGGCTTCCAGCAGGAGCACCGCGACATCGCCGCGGGCTACGCCGCGGCGCGCGAGGCGGGTGAGCCCGCCGACTCGGAGCGGGTGCAGGCGCTCGCGGAGCGCCACTACCGCTGGATCGGCGCCGGCTGGCAGACGGCCGAGCCCGACCCCGCGATGTTCGCGAGCATGGGCGACATGTACGTCGCGGACCCGCGGTTCGCGGCCAACTATGGCGGCGCCGACGGCGCCGAGTACGTCCGCGACGCCATGCGGGTGTTCGCCGAGCGGCGGCAGCGGTAGGCGCAGGACGTGGGGCGGATGCGGGGGTCAGCCCCCATATCCGCCCCACAGCCGGTGATGCGAGGATCGCCAGGTGCATCTGCTCTCGCTCGCCAGCCTGAAGAACCGTGCGCTCATCGTCCTCGCGACGATCTGCATCGCCATCTTCGGCGGGGTCGCCCTCTCCAGCCTCAAGACCGAGCTCACCCCCGAGCTCGAGCTCCCCGCCGTTGTCGTCACGACGACGCTGCCCGGGGCGAGCCCCGAGATCATGAGCGAGGACGTCACGGGTCCGATCGAGCGCGCGATCCAGTCGGTGCCAGGGCTCGAGGGCACGACCGGCACGTCGTCGACGAGCTCGAGCGTCGTGTTCGCCGAGTTCACCTACGGCATCAACATCCCGACCACCGAGCAGCGGGTGCAGCAGGCGGTCAACCGCATCCTCTCCCAGCTGCCCGAGAACGCCGAGCCGACCGTGCTCACCGGCTC
Source organism: Agrococcus sp. UYP33 (assembly GCF_054060915.1). Taxonomy (NCBI): domain Bacteria; kingdom Bacillati; phylum Actinomycetota; class Actinomycetes; order Micrococcales; family Microbacteriaceae; genus Agrococcus; species Agrococcus sp. UYP33. The sequence continues at coordinate 733,822 of NZ_JBSSDR010000001.1, read as the reverse complement.
GATCGCCGACTTCCCGGTGCTGCGCATCGCGATCTCGAGCCCCGGTGACCAGGCTGCGCTCGTCGACCGCATCGAGACGGTCGCGGTGCCGCAGCTCGAGCGCACCGAGGGCGTGCGCGCAGTGCAGCTGCAGGGCGCCCCGGGCCAGCGCATCACGATCGACCCGGACGACGCGGCGCTCGCGGCCGCGGGCCTGTCGCGGCTCGACATCACCGAGGCGATCGACGAGCACGGCCAGCTGCTGCCCGGCGGCACGGTCGACGACGGCGACCAGACGCTCAGCGTGCAGATCGGCGAGCGGCTCGCTTCCGTCGACGATGTCGCGAGCCTCCCGCTCAGCCGCGAGCAGGCCGCCGAGCCCGATCCCGCGAACCCCGCGAACGCACCGCCGGCCGACACCCTGACGATCGCCGACGTCGCCGACGTCGCCCTCGAGCAGGACCCGGTCTCGTCCATCGCCCTCGTCGACGGCGAGCCCGCGATCATCCTCTCCATCACGAAGACGCAGGCGTCGAACACCGTCGACGTCTCCCACGCCGTGCAGGAGCTGCTGCCCGGCCTGCAGTCCGAGCTCGGCGACGACGTCACCTTCACGACGGTGCTCGACCAGGCGCCCTACATCGAGCACTCCATCGAGGCGCTCGCCGTCGAGGGCGTGCTCGGCCTCGTCTTCGCCGTGCTCGTCATCCTCGTGTTCCTCTGGTCGCTGCGCTCGACCCTCGTCACGGCGGTGTCGATCCCGATCTCCGTGCTCATGACCTTCATCGGCATGTGGGGCTTCGGCTACTCGCTCAACGTGCTCACGCTCGGTGCGCTCACGATCTCGATCGGCCGCGTCGTCGACGACTCGATCGTCGTGATCGAGAACATCAAGCGCCACCTGGCCTTCAGCGCCAGCAGGTCGCGGGCGATCGTGGATGCGGTGCGCGAGGTCGCCGGCGCGATCACCGCCTCGACCATCACGACCGTCATCGTGTTCCTGCCGCTCGCCTTCGTGAGCGACATCACCGGAGAGCTCTTCCGGCCCTTCGCGCTGACCGTCACGCTCGCGCTGCTCTCGTCGCTCATCGTCTCGCTGACGATCGTGCCCGTGCTCGCCTCGTGGCTGCTCAAGCGGCCGAAGGAGGCCGTGGACGTCGACGCCCAGGCCGCGGCGGCCGCCCCCGCCGCTGCCGTCGTCGCCGAGCCGCGCCCGACGCGCCGCCGCCGCCTGCTCGGCCGCCGCCTGCCCGGCCGTCACCGCGCATCCGAGACCACCGCCACGTCGGCCACCGCCACGTCGGCCGTCGCCGACGAGGCGGCGCCCCGCCCCGCGGACGCCCCGGAGCGCCGCGACCGGCTGCGGCGCGGCTACCGGCCGATCCTGCTCGCCACCCTGCGCCGCCCGTGGCTCGTGCTCGTCGGCGCGGTCGCGATCCTCGGCGCGAGCGTGGCGGCGTTCCCGCTCCTCGCGACGAACTTCCTCGGCGACGACGGCCAGACCACCGTGCAGGTCTCGCAGGCGCTCGAGCCGGGCGCATCGCTCGACACGCAGCTCGACGCCGCGCAGTCGCTCACGACCGAGCTCGAGCAGCTCGAGGGCGTCGAGACCGTCTCGGCGACCGTCTCGAGCGGCGCCTCCTCGTTCGCGGCCTTCACGGGCGGCGGTGGTGGCGGCGCCATCTCCTACGGCGTGATCGCCGCGGAGGGCACCGACATGCCGGCGCTGCGCGAGCGCATCCTCGCCACCGCCGAGAGCGCGGAGGGCGAGATCACTGTCGGCCAGTCCGCGGGGCTCGGCGGCAGCGACATCGCGATCGACGTGCAGGCGCCGACGCCCGACGCGCTCGACGCGGCCACCGCATCCGTCGTCGACGCCGTCACGGGCCTCGAGGGCGTCGCGCAGGTGACCGACTCGCTCGAGGGCGCGCAGCCGCTCGTGCAGGTCGCCGTCGACCGCGAGCTCGCCGCGAGCCTGGGGCTGAGCGAAGCCGCCGTCTCGGGCCTCGTCGCGCAGGCGATGCAGCCGACCCCGGTGGGCGAGATCCAGCTCGAGGGCTCGCTCGTGCGCATCTGGCTCGACGCGATCGCGCCTGCCGCGACGCTCGACGAGCTGCGCGAGCTCGAGCTGCCGACCCCGAACGGCCCGCTCCCGCTCGCCGACGTCGCGGAGGTCTCGCAGATCGAGGGCCCCGTCTCGATCGAGACGAGCGACGGCGCCCGCACCGCGACCGTGACGGTCACGCCGGACGCCGCCGACGTCGGCGGCATCTCGGGCGGCGTGCAGAGCGCGCTCGGCGAGCTCGAGCTCGCAGACGGCGCGACCGCGACCGTGGGCGGCGTCGCGACGCAGATCACGGATGCGTTCACGCAGCTCGGGATCGCGGCGCTCATCGCCGTGCTGCTCGTCTACGTCGTCATGGTCGCGACCTTCAAGAGCCTGCTGCAGCCGTTCCTGCTGCTCGTCTCGGTGCCGTTCGCCGCGACCGGCGCGATCGCGATGCAGCTCATCACCGGCGTGCCGCTCGGCGTCGCCTCGATGGTCGGCGTGCTCATGCTCGTCGGCATCGTGGTGACGAACGCGATCGTGCTCATCGACCTCGTGAACCAGTACCGCGACCGGGGGCTCAGCGTGCGCGATGCCCTCGTCGAGGGCGCCGAGCGCCGACTGCGGCCCATCCTCATGACGGCGGCGGCGACGATCTTCGCGCTCATCCCGATGGCGGCGGGGCTCACCGGTCAGGGCGGCTTCATCTCGCAGCCGCTCGCGATCGTCGTGATCGGGGGCCTCATCTCGTCGACGCTGCTGACGCTCGTGGTGCTGCCCGTGCTCTACCTCGTCGTGGAGGGCGCGATCGAGCGCCGGCGCATCCGCGTCGGCAAGGGCACGCGGGCCGACCGGCGCGGCGAGCTCGCCGAGGCAGGCGCTCGCTGACCGCACTCACAGCCCACGCGCACAGCGCGTTGGTTGAATGGCCCTGCCCGTCGATCCCGTCGAGCAGGGAAGGAGGATGCCGGTGCCGAGCTTCCTCATCGTCCACTGCGCGAGCCAGGACGGTCGCATCGACGCCTACCGGCAGCCGCCGACCCTCGACATCGGCGGGCTGCGCGTGCCGCTGGACTGGGGCGACACGACCCTGCACGTGCCCGCGGGCGACCTGCCGGTGACGGTGTTCGTGACCCGCACCTCCGGCCAGGTGGAGGGCGCGAAGATCACGGTGCGCGCGCCTGCCGGCACCGGCACCCGGCTCACCTTCGTTCCGCCGATGCAGCCGGGTGGCGCCTCGCACCTGCGGATCGACGGCCAATGGCCGGCCGACTCGTCGATGCACTACTACGCGGCGCGCGACGCCCGCACGCTCGCGCCGCCCGCCGCCTCGTCGGTGCCGACGCCGCACATTGGCGGAGGCCGGCAGGTGGCCCAGGCGGGGCTGCGGATGGCAGGCACGATGCCGCCGCCGCAGCCTGCCTCGCCTGTCGTGCGGTCGGCGCCGATGCAGTCGGCACCCGTGCAGCCGGCGGCGACGCAGCAGCCCGCGCCGCTGCCGCCCGTCGGTCCGACACCGGGCTCGACCGCCTCCGTGCCGCCGCGCGCCTCGTCGTTCGGCCAGCAGCAGGGCGCGCTCGTCGACCCGGTCGTGCCGGCCTCCCGGCCGTCGCCGTCGCAGCCGACGTCCCGACCTGCGCCCCAGCAGCCTGCACCCCAGCAGCTGGCACCGCAGCAGCCGGCACCGCAGCAGCCGGCTCCCCAGCAGGCCGTGCCGCCACGGTCGGCGCCACCCTCGCAGCACGCAGCGCCGCCGCAGCAGCGGCCGCAGGCTCAGCCCCCGTCGTTCGGGCAGCGGAAGCAGCCCCCGCCCATCCTCACGCCCGCGGAGTTCGACCGACTGGAGCGCGAGGCGCAGGAGCAGCAGGCGCGCGCCTACGAGGCCTGGGTCGCGCAGCAGCACGCGCAGGCCGCGCCGGGGACGCGCGCCGCCGCCGCCACACCCCACGACGGCGCCCCGCGCCCGGTCGGGCTGCCAACGGCCAGCACGGGGCAGGCTCAGCCCGCCTGGTACCCCGACCCCTACCGGCGTGCGGATGCCCGCTGGTTCGACGGTCGCCAGTGGACGTCGTCGGTCATGCGAGCAGGGGTGCGCGTGCAGGACCTGCCGGGCTGACCGGACCTTTGCCCCTGTCGCTCGCCACGCCAATGCCGTAAGGTGGACAGGTCGGCTCGGGACAGGCGTGTTTGTGTGCGCCACATGGAGTGTCGCCGCGGCCGGAGTTCCCGCGAGCGTCCTCGCGGTTGACCAGATGATCCCGCGATGACTGCGGCTCTACCAGCGCGAGCTTCGATCTTGCGCGCAATCCCGAGATGAGCGATGGCACGGAATGACGAGCGCCCCTACGGCGCGAACCGATCGACCGACCGACAGACGAACCGCCCCGGCTCCCGCAGCCCCGGGCACCGCGGGCACCGCGACGAGCAGCCCTCGAAAAGCCGCTGGAACCGCGACGACCGCGACCGCCGCGACGCCGGCCGTGGCGCCGAGAGCGCCTCGCGCCGCCCCAACTGGACCCCGCCCGAGGAGCGCAACCGCGACGATCGTCGCGGTCCGGCGTTCCGCACCCGCGGCGGCGCCCAGGGCGGCCGCGACCACCAGCGCGACGACCGCCTGCACCGCGGCGAGCGGCCGCGCGGCTTCGACCGTGCCCGCGACGAGCACAACGGTCGCGGACGGGGCGCCGCCCCCGAGCGCGGCTTCGACAGCCGTGGCGGTGAGCGTCGCTTCGACGACCGCCGTCCGGCTCGTGACGACCGCGGTGGGGAGCGTCGCTTCGACGACCGCCGTCCCGCCCGCGACGACCGTGGCTTCGACGACCGCCGTCCGGCCCGTGATGACCGCGGTGGTGAGCGTCGCTTCGACGACCGCCGTCCGGCTCGTGATGACCGCGGTGGTGAGCGTCGCTTCGACGACCGTCGTCCGGCTCGTGATGACCGTGGTGGCGAGCGTCGCTTCGACGACCGCCGTCCGGCTCGTGACGACCGTGGTGGCGAGCGTCGCTTCGACGACCGCCGTCCGGCCCGTGACGACCGCGGTGGCGAGCGTCGCTTCGACGACCGCCGTCCGGCTCGTGACGACCGTGGTGGGGACCGCCGTCCCGCCCGTGACGACCGCGGTGGCGAGCGTCGCTTCGACGACCGCCGTCCCGCCCGCGACGACCGCCCGCGCCGCGACGACCGCCGCTTCGACGAGCGCCCGCGCCGCGACAGCACGTACTACCCGTCGGCCGAGTCGAAGCCCTTCGCGCCCAAGGAGGACGTCGTCCTCGAGCGCCTCGAGGCGCAGGCCACCCGCGCCGAGGACATCGAGGGCATCACCTTCGCCGACCTCGGCCTCGGCACCGGCATCGCCGGTGCGCTGAAGTCGATGGGCGCACCGACGCCCTTCCCGATCCAGGCCGCCACGATCCCCGACGTGCTCGCGGGTCGCGACGTGCTCGGCCGCGGCCGCACCGGCTCCGGCAAGACGATCGCGTTCGGCGCCCCGATCATCGAGCTGCTCATGCGCAACCGCCCGGAGCGCCGTGAGATCGGCCGCCCGCCCCGCGCGCTCATCCTCGCGCCGACGCGCGAGCTCGCGCAGCAGATCAACCACACGGTCATGGGCCTCGGCCGCGCCGTGGGCGTCTTCACGACCGTCATCGTCGGCGGCGTCAAGCAGGACCGCCAGGTCGAGTCGCTGCGCCGCGGCGTCGACATCGTGATCGGCACCGCCGGTCGCATCGAGGACCTCGTCCAGCAGGGCCGCCTCAACCTCGGCGGCGTCGAGATCGCCGTGGTCGACGAGGCCGACCACATGTGCGAGCTCGGCTTCCTCGAGCCCGTGCAGCGCATCCTCCGGGGCACGCGCCCCGGCAGCCAGAAGCTGCTCTTCTCGGCGACGCTCGACTCCGAGGTCGCGACCATCGTGCGCGAGTTCCTGCCGGAGCCCGCGGTGCACGAGGTCGCCGGCGAGGACCAGGCGACGTCGACGATCGAGCACCAGGTGCTCGTGGCCGACCGCTTCGACAAGGATGCGGTGCTCGAGCAGATCGTGCGCAACCCGGGTCGCATCATCGTCTTCACGCGCACCCGCGCCTACGCCGACCGGCTCGCCGAGCAGTTCGACGACGCGGGCATCGCCGCGGCGAGCCTCCACGGCGACCTGTCGCAGTCGCAGCGCAACCGCGCGCTCGAGAAGCTGCGCCGGGGCAAGATCGACGTGCTCGTCGCGACGGATGTCGCCGCTCGAGGCATCCACATCGACGATGTGGCGCTCGTCGTGCAGGCCGACCCGCCGGACGAGTACAAGACCTACCTGCACCGCTCGGGCCGCACCGGCCGCGCGGGCAACGACGGTCGCGTCGTCACCGTGATCGCACCCGCGCGCCAGAAGCGCATGCAGCAGCTGCTGCAGCGGGCAGAGATCAAGGCGCCGATGATCCCCGTGCGCCCGGCCTCCGAGATCCTCGAGACGCTCACGGCCGGCTCGGCAGCCGCCGACGCGCAGATGGCCGAGGCCGCCGCGGAGTGAGCCCCGGCGGGCATCCGGTCCTCCGGACGCCTGCCGCACGACGCACGCCCGTCAGGGCCAGACGGCCCGGATCCTCGTGATCCGGGCCGTCTGCCGCGCGTGCGCCCGAACGGGCTTGCGTTGTGCTGGCGCTGGCGTAGCGTGAAGGCATGCGCGTCGTCGTCATCGGTGGATCCGGGAATGCGGGAGCGGCGATCGTGCGGGCGCTCGGCCGTCGGGGCGCGCAGGCGGTGCCGGTGTCGCGCTCCGGGAAGGCCATCGCCGGTGCCCCCGGCGCGAAGGCCGACATCGTCTCAGGCGAGGGGCTCGACGCCGCGCTCGAGGACGCCGACGTCGTCGTCGACGCCTCGAACTCGCGGAATCCGCTCGACCTCAAGCCCTTCACGATCGGCGCCAGGAACGTGGTCGCCGCCGCCGAGCGCGCGGGCGTCCACCGTGCGGTGCTGCTGTCGATCCTGGGCGTGGACCGCTCGAAGCTGCAGTACCACCGCAAGAAGCACGAGCAGGAGCTGACCTACCTCGGCTCCTCGCTCGAGGTCGCCGTCGTGCGGGCGTCGCAGTTCCACGAGTGGTCGGTCGACTTCTTCGAGGCGGGCGCCGCGGTCGGCGCCATCCCCGTGTTCCTCGGCGGCCGGCTCCAGCCGGTCGACGTCGCCGAGGTGGCCGAGCTCGTCGCCGACGAGGCGACGGCGCCGTCCGGGCAGCAGATCATCGACTTCGCCGGTCCGCAGGTGCGCGTCTCCCGCGACCTCGCCCGCGCCTGGCAGACCGCGACCGGCGCGCGCGGCCTCATCGTGAACGGCCCGTTCCCGCCCACGATGCTCGACTACCTGCGCAGCGGCGCGAACCTCACCGAGGAGCGCAAGGGCAAGGTCTCGTTCGAGGAGTGGCTGGCGCGCAGGCGCTGACCGCCATGGAGCTCCGGGACGCGCTGCAGCAGGTCGCCGACGAGGCGGTCGAGCAGCACGGCGTGCCGGGCGTCGTGGCGGCCATCGCCGACGCCGAGGGCACAGCCATCGCGGTCGCCGGCGAGCGGGCCATCGGCGGTGCCCGGATGACGCGGGACACCGTCTTCCGGATCGCGTCGGTCACGAAGCCGATCATCGCCGCGGCCGCCCTGGCGCTCGTCGACCGCGGCGTGCTGCGACTCGACGCGCCGGTCGTCGAGTGGCTGCCGGAGCTCGCCGAGCCGCGCGTGCTGCGGCATCCGGCGGCGGAGCTCGACGACACCGTGCCCGCCGAGCGGCCGCTGCTCGTCGAGCACCTGCTCGCGCTCACCGGCGGCTTGGGCTTCACCGACGACATGGGGACGCCGCTCGCCGCCGCGCTCACCGACCGGTTGCGGCAGGGCAGGGACGACCCGGCCGGCTGGCCGGACCCCGACGCCTGGCTCGCCGAGGCGGCCAGCCTGCCGCTCGCGCACCAGCCGGGCGACGGCTGGACCTACAACACCGGCTACGACATCGTCGGCGTGCTGCTCGCGCGTGCCGCGGGCCGGAGCCTCGGCGCAGTGCTCGCCGACACGCTGCTCGACCCGCTCGGCATGGCCGACACCGGCTTTCGCCTGCGCCCCGAGCAGGTGCCGCGCACCGCCACGGCCTACGCGGCGCAGGGCTCCGGGCTGGAGCCGATCGACCGGCCGGACGGCGCGTGGGCGGGCGACATCGCGTTCGAGTCGGGCTCCGGCGGCCTCGTGTCGACCGTCGACGACCTGCTCGCCTTCGGGTGGATGCTGCTGGCAGGGGGCGAGGCCGCGCCGGCCGCCGGTGGCGGCAGAGTGCTGAGCCCCTCGGCCGTCGCGCGCATGCTCGCGCCCGGCGAGCCCTCGGCGCCCGACAACGTGTTCCTCGAAGGGCAGTCGTGGTCGTTCGGCGGCAGCGTCGACGTCGTCGAGCGGCACCTCTGGGAGGTGCTCGGGCGCTACGGCTGGATCGGCGGCTCGGGCACCGCGCTGTACGCCTACCCGGCCGCAAACCAGGTGGCGGTCTGGCTCACGCAGCGCGAGCTCGCGGGTGCCGACGACGCCGAGCGCATGGTGCCGATGCTCGCGCTCGCGGCCGAGCGCGCGAGGCAGGCGGCCCGGCGCCCTGATCGCTGAGCAGTCCGTCCGCGACCGGTCCCCAGGGCCGCCGCCCCCGGCACGTCGTGTCCGCCGCGCGGCTTAGGCTGGATGGGCGGGGACGCGAAGGGGGACGCGTGACGGACGCGAGGCACGACGAGTGGGCACCGCCCAGCGATGACGACGCTCCCGAGCCCTGGGACGCGTGGCAGGACGCGCCGGACGACGGCTGGGTGCCGCCCTCCGACGACGACGCGCCGCTCGCGGGTGCCGGGTCGTCGGCGGGCCGAGGCGCTGCTCGAAGCAGTGCCCGCAGCAGCGCGCGCAGCAGCAGCACAGGCACGCTCGCCCGTCCCTCGGCCGCCCGTGCGCCGGGCATCGCGGCGACGGCCAAGGCCGCGACGCCGCTCGAGGCGCTCACCCGCGTCTGGGGCTACGACGCGTTCCGCGGCGAGCAGGCCGAGATCATCGACGAGCTCGTCGCCGGCCGCGACGCGGTCGTGCTCATGCCCACCGGCGGCGGCAAGAGCCTCTGCTACCAGATCCCGTCGCTCGTGCGCGAGGGCACCGGCGTCGTCATCAGCCCGCTCATCGCGCTCATGCACGACCAGGTCGATGCGCTCGAGCAGCTCGGCGTGCGCGCCGCCTTCCTCAACTCCACCCAGTCGATCGACGAGCGCCGCGACGTCGAGCGCCGGCTGCTCGCAGGCGAGCTCGACATGCTCTACCTCGCGCCGGAGCGCCTGCCCGTCGCGCAGGGCCTCCTCGACGCGGCCCCGATCGCGCTGTTCGCGATCGACGAGGCGCACTGCGTCAGCCAGTGGGGCCACGACTTCCGCCCCGACTACCTGCAGCTGCAGGTGCTGGGCCAGCGGTGGCCCGACGTGCCGCGCATCGCCCTCACCGCGACCGCGACGGCAGAGACCCGCGCCGAGATCGTCGAGCGGCTCGGGCTCGACGGCGCGCGCGTGTTCGTCTCGAGCTTCGACCGGCCCAACATCCAGTACCGCATCGCGCCCAAGCAGGACGCGAAGGCGCAGCTGCTGCGCATCATCCGCGACGAGCACCCGGGTGCCGCCGGCATCGTCTACTGCCTGTCGCGCAAGTCGGTCGAGGCGACCGCCGCATGGCTGACGACGCAGGGCGTCGACGCGCTGCCGTACCACGCGGGCCTCGACGGCAGCGTCCGCGCCGCGAACCAGCAGCGGTTCCTGCGCGACGACGGCGTCGTGATGGTCGCGACGATCGCGTTCGGCATGGGCATCGACAAGCCCGACGTGCGCTTCGTGGCGCACCTCGACCTGCCCAAGTCGGTCGAGGGCTACTACCAGGAGACCGGTCGCGCCGGCCGCGACGGAGAGCCGTCGACCGCGTGGCTCGCCTACGGGCTGCAGGACGTCGTGCAGCAGCGGCGGATGATCGCCGAGGGCGAGGGCGACGCCCAGCGCAAGCGCAACCAGACGCTGCACCTCGACGCGATGCTCGCGCTGTGCGAGACGGTCGAGTGCCGTCGGCAGCAGCTGCTGGCCTACTTCGGCGAGCCGAGCGAGCGCTGCGGCAACTGCGACACCTGCCTCACGCCGCCCGACTCCTACGACGGCACCGTGCCGGCCCAGAAGCTGCTCTCGACGATCGTGCGGCTGCAGCGCGAGCGGCGGCAGGCGTTCGGCGCAGGCCACCTCGTCGACATCCTGGTCGGCGCCGACACCGAGCGCATCCGCACGCAGGGCCACGACCGGCTCGCGACCTACGGCATCGGCAGCGACCTGCCGGCCGCGCAGTGGCGCGGCATCGTGCGGCAGCTGCTCGCCCAGGGACTGCTCAAGGTGCAGGGCGAGTACGGCGTGATCGCGATCACCGAGGCGTCGGCCGCGGTGCTCGCGGGCGAGCGCGAGGTGCGGCTGCGGCACGAGGCGAAGGCGCCGGCGAAGGCCGCGCGGCGCTCCGAGAGCACGATGCAGCTCGACGACGTGCAGCAGCAGCGGTTCCAGGCGCTGCGCACGTGGCGCGCGGCGACAGCCAAGGAGCAGGCGGTGCCCGCCTACGTCGTGTTCAACGACAAGACGCTCGCCGCGATCGCCGAGCGCAGGCCCGCGACGATGGTCGAGCTGTCGACCATCTCGGGCGTGGGGGAGTCGAAGCTCGAGCGCTACGGCGACGCCGTGCTCGAGGTGCTGGCGGCCGCGTGAGCGGGCAGGGCACGGCGGGGTCGCGGCCGGGATCGGCGTCGGGCTCCGTGCGGCTCGACGTCTGGATCTGGGCCGTCCGGCTGCTGAAGACGCGTGCGGCGGCGACGGCCGCGTGCCGCGGCGGCCACGTGAAGCTCAACGGCCAGGCGGCGAAGGCCTCCCAGCCGGTGCGCGTCGGCGACGAGGTGCGGGTGCGCATCGCCGGCTTCGACCGGATCGTCGGCGTGCAGCAGCTGCTCGCGAAGCGGGTCGGCGCCGCGATCGCCGTCGACGCGTACGACGACCGGTCGCCGGCCCGACCGACCGCCATCGACGCCGCGCAGGTGCCGCGGCGCGACAAGGGCTCCGGTCGGCCGTCGAGCCGGGAGCGGCGCGAGATCGACCGGCTGCGCGGCCGGATCGACTGAGCCGGCTACCAGAGGCCGGGCACGTCGTCCATCGCCGCACCGATGAGCGCGACGACGACCACGACCGCGAAGCAGACGGCGACGAGCCCGCTGATGATCGCGAGCCATCCGCCGACCTTCGGCACCGAGCCCGTGCCCTTGACGCTCAGCACGAGGCCGACGACGGCGAGCACGACGGCGACGGCGAGGACGATGAGGATGGCGACGAGCGGCGCAGGCATGCTCGAGTGAAGCACACCGCCGTGGCCCGGCGGCTCCGACTCAGGCGCCCGCGGTGAGCGCTGTCACGAGCGCGATGCCCGCGACGATGCCGAGCAGCACCCCGACCACGATGAGCGCGATCGCGATCCCTCGGCGGCGCGGCCGCTCCTCCGGACGGTTGCGCCGCTGCCCTGCGGACAGCTGGAAGATGCCGAGCGCGAGCGCACCCACGCTCAGCGCGAGCAGCACCGTGGAGACCCCTTGGCCCATGCCGAAGATCGCGTTCATGCGGCAAGGCTAGGAGCCGACCCTGAGCGGTGGCCGGACCCTCCCGGGCCGGATCCTGACCGTCAGGGCGTGCCGATGACGAGCCAGATCGCGGGCGGCACGGCGATGACGCAGCCGATCACGAGCGCGGTGATGCCGAAGGTCAGCATCGCGGAGCCGGCGCCGCCGTCCGGGCCGCGGCGCCGCCCGCCGACGAGCAGTGCGACGCCGACGAGGATGACGAGGACGCCCAGCAGCAGCGCGCCGACGAGCAGCAGGAACGGGAACGCGGTCGCCATGGCGTCAGCCTCTCACGCGCGGCTCATGGCGGCCCGAGACCTCGCACGCAGGGCTGGCTAGGCTGGAGCGCGTGCCCTCCACCGACGTCTCGCCCCTGATCGCCCGCTCCTGGCTGCTCGTCCCGGCCTCGAAGCCCGAGCTCTTCCAGATCGCGCAGGAGAGCGAGGCGGACGCGATCATCATCGACATCGAGGACGCCGTCGCCGCGAAGGACAAGGCGCAGGCGCGCGACGACACGGTCGCGTGGCTCTCGAGCGGGCACCGCGCGTGGGTGCGCATCAACGATGCCGCGAGCGAGTTCTGGAGCACCGACTGCGCCGCGCTCAAGGACGTGCCGGGACTCGAGGGCGTGATGCTCGCGAAGACGGAGTCCGCGAGCCACGTCAACGACACCGCCGACCGCCTGCCCGAGGGCATGCCCATCCTCGCGCTCGTCGAGACCGCACGCGGCGTGCTGCACGTCGAGCAGATCTCGAACGCCCCGTCGACCTTCCGCATCGCGTTCGGCACCGGCGACTTCAAGCGCGACACCGCAACCGGCGAGGACCCGGTCGCGCTCGCCTACGCGCGCTCGCAGCTCGTGATCGCCTCGCGCGCGGCGCGGCTGCCGGCGCCCATCGACGGGCCGACGCTCTCGGCCGAGGCGCTCGTCGACGGCACCCGGCTCGCGAAGGAGATGGGCATGTCGGGCAAGCTGTGCCTGACGCACACGCAGGCGGCGACGATCAACGCCGGTCTCGCGCCCAGCCCGGAGGACGTCGCGTGGGCGCACGGCTTCGTGCGGGCCTTCGAGGAGTCGGGCGGCAAGATCACCGACGGCAGCGACCTGCCCCGCCTCGCCCGCGCCCAGAAGATCCAGACGCAGGCGCGCGACTTCGGCATCGAGGCGGATGCCGCGGAGCTCGGCAGCCTCAACTACTAGCCGGCACGACGAAGGGCGGGGCGCGATGCGCCCCGCCCTTCGCGGTCGGATCGGTTCAGCGGAAGGTGTCGCGGACGTCGTCCGCGGCGTCCTTCACGTGCTCACCGGCCTGCTTGGCGTTCGCCGTGGCCTGGTCCTTGTGACCCTCGGCCTCCAGGCGCTCGTTGTCCGTGGCGTCGCCGAGGCCTTCCTTGGCCTTGCCGACGGCGTCCTTGGCTGCGTTCGAGATCTTGTCGTCGAGACCCATCTGAACCTCCTATCGTCGGGAGCTGGTTGCTCCTCGATCAACGCTAGGCGGACAACCTGAGAGCCGTCAGGACGTCCCCGACCGCCCGCCGTCCCGCGGTCCCGCGCCCTCCGACACGATCGGGTTCGACGCCGTGACCGGGCGCGCGACCGAGCCGGGTGCCGACGCATCCGCCTCGAGCTGCGCCCGCTCGGCGCGCTGCTGCATCGCCTCCTCCATGGCCGACTTCTGCCGCAGCGGCGGCGCCTTGAAGAAGAGCGCCAGCACGAGCGCGACGAGCACGACGACGAGCGCCGCCCAGAACGGACCGGTGGTGGCGTTCGAGAAGCCGTCGAGGAACGGCGCGGCGAGGCGCGGGTCGGCCGTGTTGAGGAACGACGAGTCCTCGTTGAGGGCGCCGCCGATCTGGGCCGGGTTCTGCAGGATGCCGAGGATGCGCTCGTTGCCGGGATCGGCGAGCACGCTCGGGTCCTCGAGGGCGCTCGCGAGGTCGGCCCGCAGGTCCTGCCGGCCGAACGCGGCCTGCAGCGTCTCCGGGAGTCGCGAGTAGAGCATCGAGAACACCACCGCGACGCCCGCGGTGCCGCCGAGCTGCCGGAAGAAGGTCGCCGAGCTCGTCGCGACGCCCATGTCCTTCGGGTCGACCGCGTTCTGCGAGGCGATCGTGAGCGTCTGCATGAGCTGGCCGAGGCCGAGGCCGAGCAGCAGCTGGCCGAGCAGCAGCATCCACAGCGGGGTGTCGAACTGCAGCGTGACGAGCACGCCGTAGCCGATCGCCATGACGGCGAGCCCGATCACGGGGAAGAAGCTGTAGCGGCCGGTGCGGGCGATGACCTGGCCGGAGCCGATCGACGCGATCATGAGGCCGAGGATCATCGGCAGGGTCGACAGGCCCGCCTCGGTCGGGTTCATGCCGTGCACGATCTGCAGGACGAACGGGATCATCATCATGCCGGCGAACATGCCGAAGCCGGTGAAGACGCCGAGCACCGTCGCCATCGAGAACGTGCGGTTGCGGAACAGCTGCAGCGGGATCAGCGCGGCGTCGCCCATCCGCCGCTCCACGACGATGAAGAGCACGATGCCGACGGCCCCGACGACGTAGCAGGCGATCGCCATGAGCGAGCCCCAGCCCCACTCGCGGCCCTGCTCGGCGACGAGCAGCAGCGGCACGACGCCGACGGCCAGCAGCGCGGCGCCCCACCAGTCGATGCGCACGCGCTCGTGGTGCGCGGGCAGGTGCAGGTAGCGCCACACCATCCACAGCGCCGCGGCACCGATCGGCAGGTTGAAGAGGAAGACCCAGCGCCAGCCCTCGAGGAAGAGCAGCTGGTCGGCGCCGGCGAGGACGCCGCCGATCAGCGGGCCGAGGATCGACGAGATGCCGAAGACCGCGAGGAAGTAGCCCTGGTACTTGGCGCGCTCGCGGGGGCTCAGCACGTCGCCCATGATCGTGAGCGGCAGCGACATGAGGCCGCCTGCGCCGAGGCCCTGCAGGGCGCGGAAGGCCGCCAGCTGCACCATGTCCTGGGCGAACGAGCAGAGGATCGAGCCGACGAGGAAGAGCACGATCGCGATGATGAACAGCGGTCGGCGCCCGAAGATGTCGCTGAGCTTGCCGTAGATGGGCGTGACGATCGTCGAGACGATGAGGAACGCGGTGACGACCCACACCTGCAGGTCGAGGCCGTGGAGGTCGTCGGCGATCGTGCGCATCGAGGTGCCGACGACGGTCTGCGACAGCGACGACAGGAACATCGCCATCATCAGGCCGACCAGCACGAGCATGATCTGGCGGTGGGACATCAGGGGTTCGTCGGGCTCGCGCGGCTCGACGGAGCGCGGTTCGCGCTGCGGCATGGATGGATCCTTCGGTAGAGAGATCGTTAGTCTAGCGAATGGCTTGCCCTCTTCGCCACTGGCGCGTCGCATGTCGCGGCGGCACGTGCGGCCAGCGCGCGCATGCGACGATGGACGGGTGCGAAGGGTGATGGTGGTGCTCGCGGCCGTGCTGCTGGTGAGCGGATGCGCGCCCGTCGCGACGCCGGACGCGTCGTCCGCGTCCGCGTCGCCCACGGCCTCCAGCGACTCGCCGACACCCACGTCCACGCCGACGCCCACGGCGACCGCCACCCCTGAGCCGGCCGCGACGACCGAGCCGGCCGCCGCGCCCGCGACCGCCGCGCCCCAGCCGCCCAGCACCGCCGGCGTCGACATCGACTCGGCGGCGAGCCTGCAGGTGCTCGTCAACAAGCGCCGGCCGCTCGTGCCCGCCGACTACCAGCCGGTGCTCGTGCCCGTCTCGATCGCGCAGGACGGCGACGAGGCGGTGCGCCCCGAGGTCGACGCGGCGCTCGCGCAGATGTCGGCCGCGATGCAGGCCGAGATCGGCGAGGGCATCCACGTCTTCTCGTCGTACCGCGGCTACGCGCGGCAGACGCAGCTCTACAACGGCTACGTGGCGCAGTACGGGCAGGCGCAGGCCGACACCACGAGCGCGCGGCCCGGGCACAGCGAGCACCAGACGGGGCTCTCGGTCGACGTCATGGGCACCGGCGGCGCCTGCCGCCTCGACGTGTGCTTCGGCGGAACCGCGGCCGGGCGATGGATCGCCGAGCATGCCTGGGAGCACGGCTTCATCGTCCGCTACCCCGACGGGCTGCAGGGCATCACCGGCTACCACTTCGAGCCGTGGCACGTGCGCTTCGTCGGCGCCGAGGTCGCGACGGCGATGCACGAGCAGGGCATCGCGACGTTCGAGGAGTACGCCGGCACCGGCAGCGCCCCCGACTACGGCTGAGCCGACGCGCGCGCCGATGCGAGGCGCGCACGCAGGAACGGGTCGTAGCCTGCCCGCATGGCGAAAGCAGGACGATCCGGTGGGGGCTTCAAGAGCAGCGGCAGGAGCGGCGGCGGTGGCGGCTTCGGCGGCGGCTCGCGCAGCTTCTTCGGCGGCGGGTCGCGGTCGAGTGGCGGCGGCTCCTTCGGCGGCGGATCCCGGTCGTCGTCGGGCTCCGGCAGCTCGTGGGGATGGGGCTCGAGCTCGGGGTCGAACTCGTACCGGCACTCCGGCTCGAGCGGCTCGTCGGGCACCGGCACCGACTGGGTGATGGCCGCCGTCGCGATCGTCATCCTGCTCGTGCTCTTCGCGATCTTCGCCGGCAGCTGATCGGGCGCCCGCGGCCCTAGCCTGGTGCCATGGAGACGGCAGCCAGCAGCGGAGCGGCGGCGCGCCCCGCAGCGCGTAGGGGACGCACGAGCACGGTCGGGGCGGCCCCGCGAGGCGCTGCCCGGCGACGCGGCGCCCGTGCCGCGGTCGTGCTGGCGACGGCAGCCGGACTGCTGCTGACCGGCTGCACGCAGGGATCGCTCCAGCCCGCGCCCAGCGCGAGCGATCCGGCGGCGCAGCCGAGCGCATCCGCGCCGACCCCGACGCCCACCCCGGAGCCGAGCACGGTCTCGGTCTCGGCGATGGGCGACATGCTGCCGCACGACTCGGTGACGCTCGACGCGCAGCAGCCCGACGGCAGCTACGACTACGGGCAGTTCTTCGACGCCGCGCGCCCCATCTGGGCAGACAGCGACCTCGTCTACTGCAACCAGGAGGCGCCCTCGGCGGGCGTCGAGCTGGGGCTCACCTACTTCCCGGCGTTCAACGCGCCGGTCGAGTTCGCGCAGGGCCTCGACGCGGCCGGCTGCAACACGATCGGCCTCGGCAACAACCACACGTTCGACCGCGGGCAGGAGGGCGTCGACCGCACGCGCGCGGTGTGGGACGAGCTCGACCCGCTGCTGATCTCGGGCGCGTTCCGCTCGGAGGAGGAGCGGATGGCGGTGCCGACCGCCGAGGTGAACGGCCTCACGGTCGCGTTCCTCAACTTCGTCGACCTCTCGAACACCCCCACGAACGACTACGTGGTCACGTGGCTCGACGACCCGCTCGTCGAGCAGCAGCTCGCCGAGGCCGAGGAGATCGCCGACGCGACGATCGTCGCGGTGCACTGGGGCGACGAGTACTCGGCGGTCGTGAACGATCGGCAGCGCGAGCAGTCGCAGCGGCTCGCCGACCTCGGTGCGGAGGTCATCATCGGCACGCACCCGCATGTGCTGCAGGAGGCCGAGTGGCTCGAGCGTGCCGACGGCTCGCGCGCGTTCGTCTACTACTCGATCGGCAACGCCCTCACGACGCAGATGGCGATCCCACGGGTGGTGAGCGCGGTGGCGCAGTTCGACCTCGTCGGCATGCCCGGCGGCGAGGTGGAGGTCGTCGACCCCGCCGCGGTGCCGCTGTACATGCACTTCGACCTGACGCCGCAGCAGTTCGTCTCGCAGGACTGGATCCACCGCCGCAACCTGCAGCTGCACCCGCTCGTCGACGCGGCAGAGCCGATCACCCGGTCTGCCTGGCGGAACGAGCTGACGGTCGAGTCGGGCGTCGCGCTCGTGACCGAGGTGCTCGGCCCCGACGTGCGGATCGTGACCCACAGCTTCGAGGGGTAGCGCGGGGCCCCAGGGGAAGTGCTGGGCCCGAGGGGTAGCCCTGCGCCCGAGGGGTAGCGGCGCGCGGGAACCTCTCGCGCGGCGCGCTACCTCTCGGTGCCGGGCCCTGCACCAGCTCGAGTGGCGCTGGCCCTAGCGCGCGAGCGCCTCGAGCTCAAGCACCGCGGCCGCCACCTCGTCGGGGGTCTCGAGCGCGGGGAAGTGCCCGCCGCGCTCGAGCACCGAGAACGATCGCAGGTCGCGGTAGCTGCGCTCGGCGAGCGAGCGCGGGTAGTCGCGCTCGCGGCGCTGCACGCGCACCGCGACCGGCACGTCGACGAGCGGATGCGGTCGGCCGCCGCTGTCGCTGTAGGGCCGGAACGACGTGCCGATCGAGCGCGACAGCCAATAGAGCGTGGCGGTCGTGAGCACGACGTCGTCGGCGAGCCCGTCGTCCCCGGCCCACTCGAGCAGCTTCTCGCCGACCCACGCGAGCAGCCCGATGGGGGAGTCGAGCAGCGCGGCCGCCGTGGTGTCGGGGCGCGAGCCCTGCTGGTGCGCGTAGCCGCCCGCGAGCGGACCCTCGGCGTCCATGCGCGCGAAGAACGCCGTCTCGGCCGCATCCATCGGCTCCCCGCGGTCGCGCACGCCGAACGACGCGTGCGTCGCGACGAGGCCGGCGACGACGTCGGGGTGGCCTCCCGCGAGCCAGTCGCTCACGCCGGTGCCGACGTCCTCGCCGTAGGTGAGGAAGCGGTCGTAGCCGAGCTCGTCGACCATGAGCGCGCGCCAGCGCCGCGCGACGGCCTCATCCGTGAACGGCTCGGCCAGCGGCTCGGACCACCCGAAGCCCGGCAGCGACGGGATGACGACGTCGAGCTCGCCGCGGAGCGCCTCGGCGAGCGGCAGCATCTCGGCGAAGGAGTAGGGCCAGCCGTGCGAGAGCACGATCGGCAGTCGGCCGGGCTGCCCACCGCGGAGGTGCAGGAATTGGATGCGCGTGCCCTCGATCGTCGCGATGCGGTGGTCGTGCGCGAGGAGCCGCGCCTCGACCGCGCGCCAGTCGAAGTCGTCGCGCCAGCGGTCGAGCAGGCGCTGCAGCGTGGGCATCGGCATGCCGTGCGCGCCGGGAGTCGGGTCGGGCACGATGCTCTCGTCGAGCCGGCGCCGCAGCCGCTCGAGCTCGTCGTCGGAGGCGCGGAACGCGAAGGGCTCGCTCATGGAGCGAACCTACGCGCGTCCGCCGACATCCGTGTCGCCGCATCCGGCGCCAGGAGGCGCTGCCCGCGACGGCTGGCGCTACCGGCCACAGGTGGCGCTACCCGCCACGGGTGGCGCTGCCCGCCACGGGTGGCGCTGCCCGCCACGGGTGGCGCTGCCCGCCACGGGTGGCGCTGCCCGCCACGGGTGGCGCTGCCCGCAACGGGTGGCGCTGCCCGCCACGGGTGGCGCTGCAGCCCCACCTGCCGCGGGCAGCCCCACCCGTCGTGCCCAGTGCCGACCGGCGCTCGGGATCATCCGTGCCGAGAGGTGGTGCTGCCCGGGAGCGGTGGTGCTGCAGCCCCACCTCTCACGGGCAGCCCCACCTCTCACGGGCGGGCCCACCCGTCACGGCCCGGGCCCACCTGCGACGGGCGGGCCGACCCGTCACAGCCGGGCCCACCCGTCACGGGCAGCGCCACCCGTCACGGCCGGGCCCACCCGTCACGGCCGGGCCCACCCGTCACGGCCGGGCCCACCCGTCAAGGCCGGGCCCACCTCGCCGCCCAACCGCGGACGCCGCCGCCTACGCGCCCAGCGCGTCGTCGACGATCCGCTTCGCCTCGGCCTGCACCTGCCGCAGGTGCTCCGGGCCGGCGAACGACTCGGCGTAGATCTTGTAGACGTCCTCGGTGCCGGACGGCCGCGCCGCGAACCACGCGCGCTCGGTGACGACCTTGAGGCCGCCGATCGCGGCGCCGTTGCCGGGCGCCTCCGTGAGCTTGGCGACGATCGGGTCGCCGGCCAGCTCGGTCGCGGTCACGGCGTCGCCGGTGAGCTTGCCGAGCCGCGCCTTCTGCTCGCGCGACGCCGGCGCATCCACCCGCTCGTAGACGGGGGCGCCGAAGCGCTCGGTGAGCTCGCCGTACAGCTGCGACGGGCTCTTGCCGGTGACGGCGCGGATCTCGGACGCGAGCAGGCACAGCAGGATGCCGTCCTTGTCGGTCGTCCAGACGGTGCCGTCGGACTGCAGGAACGACGCCCCCGCGCTCTCCTCGCCGCCGAAGCCGACCGAGCCGTCGACGAGCCCCGGCACGAACCACTTGAAGCCGACCGGCACCTCCCAGAGGCGGCGGCCGAGCGCCTCCGCGACCCGGTCGATCATCGACGACGACACGAGGGTCTTGCCGATCGCCGCGTCGGGCCGCCACTGCGGCCGGTGCGCGTAGAGGTACTCGATCGCGACCGCGAGGAAGTGGTTGGGGTTCATCAGGCCGCCGTCGGGCGTGACGATCCCGTGCCGGTCGGCGTCGGCGTCGTTGCCGGTGAGGATGTCGAACTCATCCCGGCGGGCGAGCACGGACGCCATCGCGTTGGGGCTCGAGCAGTCCATGCGGATCTTCTCGTCCCAGTCGAGCGTCATGAACGCCCAGGTGGGGTCGACGATGGGGTTCGTGACCGTCAGGTCGATGCCGTAGCGCTCGGCGATCGCGCCGTAGTAGTCGACCGCGGCGCCGCCCAGCGGGTCGGCGCCGATCCGGATGCCCGACGCCTTGATCGCGTCGAAGTCGATGACGCTGCCGAGCGCGTTCACGTACGCCTCGCGGAAGTCGTAGAGCTCGACGCGCGTGTCGCTGCCGCCCGTCACGTCGGCGCGCTGCACCCCCTCGAGGCCGGCGGCGATGAGCTCGTTCGCGCGCTTCGCGATCCAGCCGGTCGCGTCGGAGTCGGCCGGTCCGCCGTGCGGAGGGTTGTACTTGAAGCCGCCGTCGCGGGGCGGGTTGTGCGACGGGGTGACCACGATGCCGTCTGCCTGGTCGTCGGCGGATGCCGTGGCGTTGTAGGCGAGGATCGCGCGCGAGACCGCCGGGGTCGGCGTCACCGAGCCACGGGCATCCGCGCACACCCGCACGCCGTTCGCGACGAGCACCTCGAGCGCCGTGCGCTCGGCCGGCAGCGACAGCGCGTGCGTGTCGCGGCCGATGAACAGCGGGCCGGTGATGCCCTGCCCGGCGCGGTACTCGCAGATCGCCTGCGTGATCGCCAGGATGTGCGCCTCGTTGAAGGCGGTGTCGAAGGCGCTGCCGCGATGGCCGCTCGTGCCGAACGCGACCGCCTGGTCGGGGTTCGAGACGTCGGGGACGAGCTCGAAGTACGCGCGCTCGAGCGCGGCGACATCGATGAGGTCCTGGGGCTGGGCGACGGTGCCGGCTCGGGTCATGGCTCCATCCAAGCATCGAGCGGCTCCCGGAGCGATGGGCGGCCCGAGAAGACCCGTTGCCCCACCCGGGGGCCGGTGGAACACTGGCGCTCGTGGACGATCGTGGCCGTGCTCTCGACGCCGCGCACCGCAGCGCGATGGCCTTCCTCGGCACCCTCGACGAGCGGCCGGTGTGGCCCCGAGCGACCCTCGACGACATGCTCGTCACCTTCGGCGGCCCCCTGCCCGATGACGGCCTCGATCCCGTCGAGGTCGTCGAGCAGATGGCCGCGGGCGCGGATCCCGGCCTCGTCGGCATCCCGGGCGGCCGCTTCTTCGGCTTCGTGATCGGCGGCACGCTGCCGGCGGCGCTCGCGGCCGACTGGCTCGTCTCCGCGTGGGACCAGAACTCCGGCTCCGCGATGCTCACCCCGACCACGGTGGCGCTCGAGCGCGTCGCCGGTCGCTGGATGCTCGACCTCCTCGGCCTGCCGCAGACCGCGAGCGTCGGCTTCGTCACGGGCGGCCAGATCGCGAACTTCACGTGCCTCGCCACCGCGCGGCACGCGGTGCTCGCGCGCGCCGGCTGGGACCTCGCGGAGCGCGGGCTCCGCTCGGCTCCCGCCGTGCGCTTCGTCGTCGGGGCCGACCGCCACGGCTCGATCGATCGCGCCGCGCGCTTCCTCGGCATCGGCCGCGCCGAGATCGTGGTCGTCGATGCCGACGACCAGGGGCGGATGCGGCCGGAGGCGCTCGAGCGCGCGCTCGAGCGTGGCGAGGGCCCGCTGATCGTCTGCCTGCAGGCCGGCGAGGTGCACACCGGCGCCTTCGACGACCTCGCCGCGCTCATCCCGATCGCCCATCGCAACGGCGCGTGGGTGCACGTCGACGGCGCCTTCGGCCTCTGGGCCGCCGCGTCGCCGGCGCTCCGGCACCTGACGGCGGGCCTCGAGGCGGCCGACTCCTGGGCGACGGATGCGCACAAGACGCTCAACGTGCCCTACGACTGCGGCATGGCGATCGTGCGCGACCCGGCCGACTCGATCGCCGCGTTCCGCACCGGCGGCGACTACCTCGTCTACACCGGGCTCGACCCGTGGGACGTGACGCCCGAGCTCTCGCGCCGGGCGCGCGGCGTGCCCGCCTGGGCGGCGCTGCGCAGCCTCGGCCGGTCGGGGGTGGCGGCGCTCATCGACCGACTGCACGAGCACGCCGTCGCGATGGCCGATGGGCTCGCCGCGATCGACGGCGTCGAGGTCGTGAACGACGTCGTCTACACGCAGGTGATGTTCCGCCTCGGCACGGACGACGAGACGCGCGCTCTCGGCGCGGCGCTGCTCGCCGAGGGCACTGCGGTCGTGACCGGCGCGGAGTGGCGCGGGCACGCGACGCAGCGCTGCTCGATGTCGTCGTGGGCGACGACGCCGGACGACGTCGAGCGCACGCTGGCCGCGATCCGCTCGCTCGTCCCCGCGTAGTCCCGTCTGCCCGGCAGCCTGCCCTGGCCGCCCGTCCGGACGAGCACCTGGTGTCCGCGCCGCCAGCCGCCGATCATCCCCTGCCGTCGGCATCCGCGAGTGCCCCGATGCACAACGCAAGCCCGCGGGCGGGTTGGCGCGGCGCAGGCGGCGAGCGTCGCCCAGCCGCCGTCACTTGCGCTGGCCAGGCGTGCGTTGTGCGAGCGGGAGGGGAGCGGCGGCCCGGATGGTCTGCGGCCCCCGAGCCGCAGCCGGAGCCGCAGCCGCGGCCGCCGGGCTGCAGCGCCCTCCGCACAACGCAAGCCCTACCGGCCGGGATGGCGGCGGATGGCCGACCAGGACTCGGAGCCGCCAGAACCGCTGGCTGGGCTTGCGTTGTGCTCTAGGGCGCGCGCTCATCGCCGCGCGGAGGCGGAGCCGCCCGTCGGGCGCGAGCCTAGGCTGGTGCCATGGTCCAGCCCCGCGTCGTCACGTTCCTCGGCCCTCGCGGCACGTTCACGGAGGCCGCGCTCGAGCAGGTGCCGGGGCTCGAGACCACCGAGCGCGTGCCGGTCGCCAACGTCGCCGAGGCGCTCTCGGCCGTCTCCGAGGGCCGCTCCGACGCCGCCATGATCGCGATCGAGAACTCGATCGAGGGCGGCGTCACCGCCGCGCAGGACGCGCTCGCCGCGACCCCGGGCATCCGCATCCTCTCCGAGCACGTCGTGAGCGTGAACTTCTCGCTCGTCGCACCCGCCGGCACGCGCATCGAGGACGTGCGCGTCGTCGCCGCCCACCCCGTCGCGTGGGCGCAGTGCAGCGGGTGGCTGCAGCGCGAGCTGCCGGGTCGCGCGCACCTGCCGGCCGCGTCGAACGTCACCGCGGCCGCCGACCTCACCACCGGCACGGCGCAGGCGGCGCTCTCGACGCCGACGATCGGCCACTGGGTCGACGGCCTCGACGTGCTCGCCGACCGCATCGGCGACAACCCGGATGCCGTGACGCGCTTCCTGTTCGTCGGTCGCGCCGGCGAGGCGGGGGAGCCGACCGGCGCCGACAAGACGAGCCTGGTCGTCGAGCTGCCGAGCGACGAGCCGGGCGTGCTGCTCGACATGCTCGAGCAGTTCGCGACC
This sequence comes from Agrococcus sp. UYP33, assembly GCF_054060915.1. Classification (NCBI taxonomy): domain Bacteria; kingdom Bacillati; phylum Actinomycetota; class Actinomycetes; order Micrococcales; family Microbacteriaceae; genus Agrococcus; species Agrococcus sp. UYP33. The sequence goes on along the minus strand of NZ_JBSSDR010000001.1, from coordinate 710,219 downwards.
CGCGGCGTCAACCTCTCGCTCATCCAGTCGCGGCCGATCGGCGACCGGCTCGGCCGGTACCGCTTCGTGATCGACGCGGACGGCCACATCCGGGACGAGCGGGTGGCGGATGCGCTGCTCGGCCTCGCGCGCTTCAGCCCGTCGGTGACGTTCCTCGGCTCCTACCCGCGCGCCGACCAGCAGCACATCCGGGTGGAGCGCCGCTACTCCGACCGCTCGTTCGAGGACGCGCGCGACTGGCTGCGCGGGCTCATCGCCGGCGAGCCGGGCGCCCGCTCGGCCGACTGACCGACCGGTCCCGACCGCTCAGGCTCCGCGACCGCTCAGGCTCCGCTCAGATGGCGGGGCCGGCGTCGCGCGCGTGCTCCTTGGGCACCCGCACGACGAGCGCGTCCTGGCGGATGCCCGCGCGCAGCGCGATCGCCTCGCCCACGACGTCGCCGTCCACCTGCACGGCGCGCGGCTCCTCGAGCCGCACCTGCGTCTCCTTCGCCTGGCCGTAGCCGAGCGCCGCGCCGCTGCGCTGGCGGCCGAGACGACCTCGGCGACGCAGCAGCTTCGTGACGAGCATGTTGTTGCGTGCGATGTAGCCGCTCAGCTGCAGCCAGCCGCGCACGCCGCGGGGGCGCACGAGCGCGATGTCGAGCATCCCGTCGTCGACGGCCGCGTCGGGGAGGATGATGATGCCGTTCGTGACGGTGCCGCAGTTGCCGATCAGCATCGTGTTGACCGTCGATCGCACCGTGCGGCCGCCGTCGAGGCGCACGCTCACACGAACCTTGTCGAGGCTCGAGATCACCCGGCCCGCGGCGTCGACGTAGGCGAGCCAGCCGACCTTCTTCTTCAGGTCCTCGTCGGTCTTGTCGATCATCTCGGCGTCGAGCCCGAAGCCGACCATGACGGCGAAGGCGTGCTTCGAGCGCTTGCCGTCCGGCGCCTCGATCTCGAGCTCGCCGAGGTCGATCTCGCGCTCCTCGCCGTCGAAGGCCGTCTGCACCGCGTTCCGCAGGTTCGTGACGTCGATGCCGAGGTTGCGCGCCAGCAGGTTGCCCGTGCCCGCGGGGATGATCGCGAGCGGCACGCGAGCACCGGTCGCCGCGTCGGCCGCGACCCGCACCGTGCCGTCGCCGCCGGCGACGAGCAGCAGGTCGACGCCCTGCTCGAGCGCGGTGCGCACCGCGGCCTCACCCGCGTCGTCCGCATCCGTCTCGATCCAGAACGGCTCCGACCAGTCGAGCGGCTGCGCCGACTCGATCTGGGGCGCGAGCGTGTCGCGGTCCATCTTGGACGGGTTGTAGACGATGGCAGCGCGCATCCTCGCACTGTACCGGCGGATCTGCCGCAAGACCCGAGGTGGTCCGCATCCCGCGCGCAGGTGCGCGCCGTTGAGCGCTCGTAGGATGGTCGGCGTGATCGACCCTCAGCTGCTGCGCGAGCAGCCCGACCTCGTGAAGGCAAGCCAGGAGCGCCGGGGCGACCCGGTCGGCTACGTCGACGACGCGCTCGGCGCCGAGAGCGCCCGCCGTGCCGCCATCACCGAGTTCGAGCGGCTGCGCGCCGAGCAGAACGCCCACGGCAAGCTCGTCGGCGCCGCTGCCAAGGACGACCGGCCGGCGCTCATCGAGCAGGGCCGCGCGCTCGCCGCCGGCGTGAAGGACGCGCAGGCGCGCGTCACCGAGGCGGAGGCGGCGTTCGACGCGGCCGTCTCGAAGCTCGGCAACCTCGTGCACCCCGACGTGCCGGCCGGCGAGGAGGCGAACTTCGTCACCCTCTCGACCCACGGCGAGGAGCGCTCCTTCGACTTCGAGCCGCGCGACCACGTCGAGCTCGGCGAGAGCCTCAAGGCGTTCGACATCGTGCGCGGCGCGAAGGTCGCGGGCAGCCGCTTCTACTACCTGACCGGCATCGGCATGCGGCTCGAGCTCGCGATCATGCTCATGGGCCTCGACCAGGTGCTCGCCGACGGCTTCACGCCGCTCACGACGCCCACCCTCGTGCGCCCCGAGATCATGCGCGGCACCGGCTTCCTGGGCGAGCACGCCGACGAGGTCTACCACCTGCCCGCCGACGACCTCTACCTCACCGGCACGAGCGAGGTGGCGCTCGCGGGCTTCCACGCCGACGAGATCGTCGACCTCGCGCAGCCGCTCCGCTACGCCGGTTGGTCGACCTGCTACCGGCGCGAGGCTGGCTCCGCAGGCCGCGACACCCGCGGCATCCTGCGGGTGCACCAGTTCAACAAGCTCGAGATGTTCTCCTACGTCAAGCCCGACGACGCCGAGGCGGAGCACGAGCGGATGCGCGCCCTGCAGGAGCGGATGCTGCAGGCCTGCGAGCTCGACTACCGCGTCATCGACGTCGCGGCCGGCGACCTCGGCTCCTCTGCGGCCCGGAAGTTCGACATCGAGGCGTGGATCCCGTCGCAGCAGCAGTACCGCGAGCTCACCTCGACCTCGAACTGCACCACCTACCAGTCGCGCCGGCTCGGCACCCGCTTCCGCACGGAGTCCGGCAAGACCGCACCGGTCGCCACGCTGAACGGCACCGCCGCGACCACCCGCTGGCTCGTCGCGATCCTCGAGACGCACCAGCAGCGCGACGGGTCGGTGCGCGTGCCCTCGGCCCTGCAGCCCTACCTCGGCGGCATCAGCACGATCGAGCCGGCCTGATGCAGCCGCTGCTCATCGGCCTCGACATCGACGGCACCGTCGTGCACGAGGACGACTCGCTCGCGCCCCGCGTGCTGGAGGCGGTGCGCGCCGTCGTCGACGCCGGCCACGTCGTGGTGCTCGCCACCGGCCGCTCGCAGGCGACCACCGAGTCGACCGCGGTGCGGCTCGGCATCGAGCCGAGCCACCTCGTCTCGGCGAACGGCGCCCTCGTGCTCGAGCGCCGCGGCGACGCCTATGAGCAGGTGCACGTCGAGACCTTCGACCCGTCCGAGGCGCTCACCGCGATCTCGGCGGTGCTGCCGAAGGGCTCGTATATGGTCGAGGACCCGAGCGGTCACCGCCGCTACACGAACGGCATGGTCGACTGGAACCTCGACGACGCCGAGATGGTGCCCTTCGAGGGCCTGCTCGCGCAGCCCGCGATGCGCGTCGTCGTGATGAGTCCCGACCACGAGGTCGACGAGTTCCTCGAGATCGTCGAGTCGCTCGGCCTGCACAAGGTCTCGTACGCGATCGGCTTCTCGTCCTGGCTCGACATCGCGCCCGACGGCGTGAACAAGGCGACGGGCCTCGAGCGGGTCGCCGAGGCCCTCGAGATCCCGCGCGACCGCATCGTCGTCGTGGGCGACGGTCGCAACGACATCGACATGTTCCGCTGGGTCGCCGAGGGCGGCGGCCGGGCGGTCGCGATGGGGCAGGCGCCCGACGAGGTCAAGCAGGCCGCGACCGACGTCACCGCCACCGTCGAGGACGACGGGCTCGCGCTCGTGCTCGAGGAGCTGCTCGTCCGGGCCTGAGCGGGTCCCGACTCCAGCGCCGCCCACAGGCGGCTGCGAGCGCCGTCGAAGGCCGCGCATCCGGTGTCGCTCTATGATCGTCCGAAGGCCCGCCGCGCGCCCCCAGCGCTCAGGGCACGGGAGGGCTGTCCGAGCGGCCGATGGAGCCGGTCTTGAAAACCGGTGGGCAGAGATGTCTCGTGGGTTCGAATCCCACGCCCTCCGCGGCAGAAGGAGAACGCATGGCAACCGAGCGCACCGGGAGCGTCGTCGACACCACGTCGATGTCGCCGCGGCATGGACGGCTGCGCCGCCACTCGGGCGTCGCGCACGTCTTCCGCTGGATCGCGCTCGGATTGGCGACCGTGCTCGTCGCCGTGGTCGGCGTCGTGGGATTCTCGATCCTGCGCTTCACCACGGGCATCCAGACGGTCGACCTCGTGGCCGACGTGCCGCCCGCGCAGGCCGGCTTCGCCCCGTACGAGGGCGGCTTCAACATCCTGCTCGTCGGGTCCGACCAGCGCGAGGGCCAGGGCGAGGAGTTCGGCGAGTCCGCCTACGACGGCGGCAGCCTCAACGACGTGACGATGCTGCTGCACGTGAGCGACGACCACCAGCTCGCGCGCGTCGTCTCGTTCCCGCGCGACCTGATGGTCGACTTCCCGGCCTGCGAGGACCCGGAGACGGGCGACACCGTGCCGGCCGCCAACAACGTGCAGTTCAATCAGGCGCTCGGCCGCGGCGGGCTCTCGTGCGTCGCCGAGGTGGTCTCCGACCTCACCGGCATCGAGGTGCCCTACGCCGCGATGATCACGTTCCAGGGCGTCATCAGCATGTCGACCGCCGTCGGCGGCGTACCGGTGTGCTTCGCCGGTCCGATCGACGACCCCTACACGGGGCTCGTCATCGAGTCGGCCGGCACCCACGACCTCGAGGGCGCGCAGGCGCTCGCGTTCCTCCGCTCGCGCCACGGCGTCGGCGACGGCTCCGACCTCGCGCGCATCTCGTCGCAGCAGGTGTTCCTGTCGTCGCTCATCCGCACGCTGCAGTCGGATGCGGTGCTCACCGACGTCACGAAGCTCTACGCGATCGCGCAGGTCGCGATCGAGAACATGACGCTGTCATCCGGCCTCGGCGACGTGGGCACGATGGTGTCGATGGCACGCGTGCTCGCTGACATCCCGCTCGAGACGATGCAGTTCGTGCTCTACCCCAACGTCTACTCCGGGGCGCGCGTCGTGCCCGACGAGGAGCGCGCGGACGAGCTGATGCGCCGCATCCGCCAGGACCTGCCGATCGAGCTGGGAGACGATTCCCTCGGCGTCGGCTCGACCGACGAGACGCCGGGCGCGACGGAGACGCCGGTGCCCACCGAGACGCCCGCAGCCACCGAGACCCCGACGCCGACGCCGACGGACGAGCTCGACGGGGTCGTGGGGCAGGACGCGTCGCAGGAGTCGTGCGTCGTCCCGTTCGGCTCCTGATCGGGCCGTTCCCCGGGCCGCACGTCCGAGGCTCGCGCGTTTGGTAGAGTTGCCGTCGGCCTGCCAGCAGGTGGGCCGAGGAGACGTCGCATAGTCCGGCCGAGTGCACCACCCTGCTAAGGTGGAGTCCCCATTAGGGGACCGAGGGTTCAAATCCCTCCGTCTCCACGTCTGCCCCTTCGTCTCGCCACGAAGGGGCATTCGCATGTCCGGCGGGGATGCGCGTCGTCGACCGACCGTGGGCTGGGCGGCGAGCACATGCGCGCGCGGGTCGCGACAAGCGGTGCCTTGGCGAGCGCCCGCAGGCGGGGACCAGGCCGGCGGGACGCTCTTGCTGTGCGTGGTGGTGCGGTGGCCACGGTAGCCCACGTCCCTGACGGCGCGGGTCGAGGTGCCTGTGGGTCGCCTAGATGCACCATCACCCCGCTGGCGCCGCCGCGCTGCCAGTCCTAGAGTCGGTCGCGAACGATCAGGTGGCGAGCTGCGAAGCTCCGCGCGGGCCCGCGTCGAGGGGATCCCTCCTCGACCGCTGCGGTAGCAGGAGGACGGGTGCCATGGACGGCATGCTGACGGCGGAGCGGCTCGGCGAGGCGCTCGCCACGCTCGCCGAGACGCTGACCTCCGAGTACGACGTCCTACAGATGCTGGGCACCGTCGTGAGCGAGTGCGTCGAGCTGGTGGATGCTGGCGCCGGGGGACTGCTGCTGAAGGATGCGCACGGGCGGCCCGAGCTCGTCGCCTCCTCGGAAGAGGGGGTGAACTTCGTCCAGGTGATGCAGCTGAACGCCGGGGATGGTCCGTGCGTCGAGGCCGCGCGGACCGGCGCGACGGTCTCGGTCGCCGACGTCGAGCAGGTGAGCGGCAGCTGGGCGGAGTTTCGCGAGACCGCGCTCGGCTACGGCTACCGGGCCGTGCACGCCGTGCCGCTGCGCGCGCGCGACGAGGTCATCGGCAGCATGGGCCTGTACCGGACGGTTCCCGGCGCGCTGAGCCGTGCTGACGCTGCCGCAGCTCGCGCGCTCGCGAACCTCGCGTCGATCGGGATCCTCCAGGAGCGAGCGATCCGCGAGAGCGGTCTGCTCGCAGAGCAGCTGCAGCATGCGCTCGACAGCCGCGTCTGCATCGAGCAGGCGAAGGGCGTGATCGCCGCATCGGCCGACGTCGACATGGATCGAGCGTTCCGAATGCTCCGCGACCACGCCCGCAAGCACAACCTCGAGCTGCTCACGGTGGCCCAGGGCGTCGTCGATCGGAGCCTCGAGATCGGCCCGTCGAGGGACCGCAAGCCCGCGCCGTGAGCGTCTGCGGCGTGCTCGCGCAGGGGCGAGGGCTCAGCGCGGCGCGTCGGTGACGATCGCTCGCAGCACCTCGAGCGGCAGCTTCGGGCGCCGGTGCTCGTCGACGAGCCCGTTCGCCTCCTGCAGCGTGTCGGTCAGCTGCGTGTAGCAGAGGCCGGCGAGCGCGCCGCCGTGCAGCGCGCCGAAGACGTCGCGGAGCCTGCGCTCGAAGTCCTCGGGCGACGACGCGACGCCGTAGCCCCAGGTGGCGATCGGGGCGTCGGGCGCCCAGGTGACGCCGCCGAACTCGCTGACGATCACCGGCGCATCCGCGAGGCCGGGCGACGCGGCATCCGGGAGCACGCGGATGCGGCGGCCAGCCGGGCCGATGCCCGCCGCGGTGCGCTCGATCGCGGCCGCATCGCGGTACGACGCCGCGAGGCGCTCGCGATCCTGCTCGTAGTCGTGGATCGTCAGCAGGTCGGAGTCGCCGTGCTCCCAGCCGTCGTTCGAGATGACGAGGCGCGTGTCGTCGAGCGCCTTCGTGAGGTGGAAGAGCGCCCGCACGAGCTGCTGCTGCCGCTCGTCGTGCGCGATGTGCTGCACGCCCCAGCTCTCGTTGACCGGCACCCAGGCGACGATGCACGGGTGCGAGCGGTCGCGCTCGATCGCCTCCTGCCACTCGCGGCTGAGACGCTCGACGCTCGTCGCCGAGAACGCGTACGCGCTCGGCATCTCCTCCCAGACGAGCAGGCCGAGCCGGTCCGCCCAGAAGAGGAAGCGCGGGTCCTCGATCTTCTGGTGCACCCGCACGGTCGTGAAGCCGAGCGCCTTGATGAGCTCCACCTCGGCGCGCAGCGCGTCGGCGCTCGGCGCCGCGAGGTGGCTCTCCGGCCAATAGCCCTGCTCCAGCACCGCGATGACCGGATGCGGCCGGTCGTTGAGCAGGAAGCGGCCGCCCGCGGCGCTCACGCTGCGCAGCCCGAGATAGGACGCGGCCGCGTCGATGGGCGCGCCGCTCGCGTCGAGCAGCTCGACCGTCGCGTCGAGCAGTCGCGGATGCTCCGGCGACCACAGCATCGACTCGTAGCCCTGGCCGTTCTGCAGCGCGTGCACGGGCAGGTCGATGCGCGCGCGCGGCGACTGCACGCGCTGCGTCACCGCGGCGAGCTCCTCGCCGTCCTCGTCGGCGATGCGCACTCGCACGGAGGTGCCGGCGGCCGGACGGCGTGAGAGCCCGAGCTCGAGCGAGACGCGCGCGGCTGGCAGGTCGCTCGACCACCCGAGGCGGTCGATGCTCGTCTCCGGCACCGCCTCGAGCCACACGGGCTGCCAGATGCCGGTCGTGCGGTCGTACCAGATCACGTGCGGCTCGGGCAGCCAGTCCTGCTTGCCGCGCGGCTGCTCGAGGTCGAGCGGGTCGTCCTCCGCCCGCACGACGAGCTCGAACGGCCGCTCCTCGCGTGCCGCATCCGTCGCGTCGACCGCGAACGGCGTGTGGCCGCCCTCGTGCTCGCCGAGCATGGCCCCGTCGGCCCACACCGTCGCGCGGTAGTCCACGGCACCGAAGTGCACGAGCAGGCGCATCCCGGGCTGCCAGCCGGCGGCGCGCACCTCGTCGACGGTCACGGTGCGGCGGTACCAGACCACCGGGTGGTGGTCGCGCTCACCGATGCCGGATGCGTCCGACTCGGGCGGGAAGGGCACCACGATCGTCCGCGCTGCGGTGCGGCCGGGCCGAGCCCAGCCCTCGCGCACGCCGGCGTCGTCGTCGTCGTGCTCGAAGCCCCAGGGGCCGCTGAGGTCGGTCCAGGCGGACCGGAGCAGCTGGGGGCGCGGATGCGTCCCGGTCTGCGCGGTGGCCCGGGGCAGCGCGTCGGTGGTCATGCGCCCCATCATGGAGCAAGGCTTGCAGCGCTGTAAAGCCGAGGCGTCCGGGTCAGCGTCCCGCGGTGCTCTGGCGCTGCTCGATGCCGTGCGGCGCGATGCGGTGCCGACCCACCCCCTGGTGGCCACCGATCCGCTCGATGAGCAGCTCGAGGGCGATGCGAGCGATCCCGCGCTTGTCCGGCGCGATCGAGCTGAGCGTCGGCGTGCTGATCGTCGCGAGGTGGGTGTCGTCCCAGCCCAGCACGGCCACGTCGTCCGGCACCGACAGTCCGGCCTCCGCGAGCGCCTGGAGCGCGCCGATCGCGAACCGGTCGTCGCGGCACAGGACGGCGTCGATGTCGAGCCCGCGCGCGAGCGCGGCCGAGAGCGCGGCGCGGGCGTCCTCGACGCGGAAGCCGCCGGTCTCCAGCACGAGCGAGGTGTCGCCCGGCACGCCGGCGCGCTCCAGCGCCTCCTGGTAGCCGTGCAGCCGCTGGGCGGTCGAGCCGGTGACGTCGTGCGAGACGGTGCCGAGGAAGGCGATGCGTCGGCCGGTGCGGCGGAGCAGCTCGGTGCCGTCGCGCGCCGCTCGCACGTTGTCGATCATCACGTGGTCGGTGGTCAGCGGCCGCGCCGATTCGCCCAGCAGCACGAGCGGCAGATCGCGGCGCAGCTTGCCGATCTCGACCGTCGTCATGCTCACCGGGTGGAAGATGACGCCGTCGACGAGGCCGGCCTCGCGGTCCATGATCACCGCGCGCTCCGCCTCCGCCTCGCCGAGCGTCTGCTCGATGAGCACCCGGTAGCCCATCTCGGCGGCGACCTCGGCGATCGAGCGGGAGAGCTCCGAGAAGTACGGGTGGTCGATCTCGGGCATCGCGAGCGCGATCATGCCCGTGCGCCCGGTGGCGAGCCGGCGCGCCGTGAGGTTCGGGCGGTAGCCGAGCTCGTCGATCGCCTCCTGCACGCGGGCACGCATGGCGGGGGAGACGTGCGGATGGTGGTGCACCACGTTCGAGACGGTCTTCATCGAGACGCCGGCGCGGGCGGCGACGTCGGTGAGTCGAACGCGCGTCATGCTGCCCCTCTCGCGGCCCGGTGGGCCGCCGCCATCCTAAGCCGCGATCGGGGGACTGGACAGCGGCTTTACAGCGCTGTACGTTGTCGGCACGGTGCCGCGTGCTGGTGCCCACTTGTTTTCAACGAGGAGGATCAAGTGCTCACGACTTCCCCGCGCCGCTCCCGGCGCACCACGGTCACGGTCGCGGCTGCCGCGGCCGTGGCGCTGCTCGCCGGCTGCAGCGCAGGACCGGGCGAGACGCCCGGTGGCGAGTTCACCGGCGAGTACGACGGCCCGGCCGTTACGCTGTCGTTCTGGAACGGCTTCACCGGTGGCGACGGCCCCTTCATGCAGGGGCTGGTCGACCAGTTCAACGAGGAGCACGAGAACATCACGGTCGAGTCGAACACCATGCAGTGGTCCGACTACTACCAGCGGCTCCCCGCGGCCGTGACGGCGGGCGAGGGTCCCGACGTCGGTGTCATGCACTTCGACCAGCTCGGCTCGAACGCCGCACGGCAGGTCATCATGCCGCTCGACGACATGGCCGAGCAGCTCGAGCTCACTGCCGACGACTTCACCGAGGCGGTGTGGGAGGCAGGCGTCTACGGCGACCAGCGCTACGGCATCCCGCTCGACATCCACTCGCTCGCGATGTACTACAACACCGAGCACTTCGAGGCGGCCGGCATCACCGAGCCGCCCACCGACGCCGAGTCGTTCCAGGCCGCGCTCGACGCGCTCCAGGCTGCGGGCTACGAGACGCCGTTCTGGATGCCGTCGCGGTGGCCGGCGCACCTGATGTTCCTCACGCTCGACTGGCAGCACGGCGGCGAGCCGTACGCGGCCGACGGCACGGCCGCCACGTTCGGCGACGAGGCCGGGGTGCAGTCGCTCGAGTGGATGCGCAGCATGGTCGAGCAGGGCTACAGCCCCGCCGACGTGGCGCAGGACGCGCAGTACGTCGCCTTCAAGAACGGCGAGACGTCGATCACGTGGGACGGCATCTGGCAGTTCAACGACCTCGACGCGTCGGGCCTGCCCTACGCGGCAGCGCCCATCCCGGCCATCGGCGGCGAGCAGGCCGCGTGGGCCTCGTCGCACCAGTTCTTCCTGCCCCGGCAGGACGACCCGGACCGCATCAACGCGGCGAAGGTCTTCATCGCCTGGATGAGCGAGCACTCGGCCGACTGGGCGCAGGCGGGCATGATCCCGGCACGCCAGTCGGTGCGTGACGAGGGCGCGCTCGAGGGCACGCCGCAGGAGCCGCTCGCCGAGTCGCTCGACGCCATGCGGTTCATCCCGACGACGCCGGGCATCGGCACGGTGCAGACCGAGACCGTCGAGGTCGCGGTCGCGGAGGGCGTGCTCGGGCAGGGCGAGCCCGCGGCGGTGCTGGAGGCCGCGCAGGGCACGGCGACGCAGCTGATGGAGGAGAACCTCGAGGCGTTCGGGGAGTGACCCGATGACCTCCACCAACCCAGCCGGCGTCCTCCCCGTTGCGGGGCGGGCGCCGACCAGGCGGGGGCTGCAGAGCCACGGGCGCGCGACGCCCTGGCTCTTCCTCGCGCCCTACCTGCTCATCTTCGGCGGCTTCGTCGCGCTCCCGGTGGTGCTCGGCCTCTGGATGAGCCTGCACCGCTGGGACTACACGCTGCCGCGCAAGCCCTTCGTCGGGCTCGAGAACTACACCGACCTGCTCGATCCCGGATCGACGACGTTCGGGCCGTTCTGGCAGGCCATGCAGGCGACCGGCGTCTTCATGGTGCTCTCGGTGCCGCTGCTGCTCGTCGTGCCCCTGCTCGTCGCGATGCTGATGAACGGCCGCTTCCCTGGCCGCAACTTCTTCCGGGCCGTCTACTTCGCGCCGTACGTGCTCGGCGTCGCGGTCGTCGCGGTGCTCTGGCGCTACCTGCTCGACACCAACATCGGCCTCGTCAACTACTACCTCGAGCTGCTCGGCCTGCCCGGCGACACCGCGTGGCTCACATCGACGATCCCGGCGTGGACGTCGCTCGTCGGCGTCACCGTGTGGTGGACGCTCGGCCTCAACGCCGTCATCTACCTCGCGGCCCTGCAGGACATCCCGGCCGACCTGTACGAGTCGGCGCGCATGGACGGCGCCAACGCCTGGCAGCAGTTCTGGGCGGTCACGCTCCCGGGGCTGCGCTCCGTGCTCATGTTCGTGATGATCAACACGATCATCGCCTCGGCCAACATGTTCGGCCAGTCGTTCCTGATGACGCAGGGCGGACCGGGCCGCGAGACCCGCACCGCGATCTACCTGATCGCCGAGGAGGGGCTGCGCAACTTCCAGATGGGCAGCGCCGCCGCCATGAGCTACGTGCTGACCGTCGCGCTCGTGCTGCTGAGCGTCATCGTCTTCTGGCTCTTCCGCGAGCGCAAGGAGAAGGAATCATGAGCACAGCGACCGCGGCACCGACGCCAGCACCGGCACCGGCACCGACGCCTGCACCCAAGCCGGCAGCGAGCCGACGCCGGCCGCCGAGGCAGCGCGCCGGCATGTGGGCCCGCTGGCTCGTGCTCGTGGTGATCGCGCTGCTCTTCATCAGCCCGCTCGTGTTCATGCTGCTCACGTCGTTCAAGACGCGGGCCGACGCCACGAGCCTGCCGCCGCAGTGGCTGCCGGAGGAGTGGACGCTCCAGGCCTACGAGTCGATCCTCGGCGCCACGGCCACCCCGGTGTTCACGTGGTTCCTCAACAGCATGCTCGCCGCAGCCCTGCACGCGGCGCTCGTCGTGGTCACCGCGACCCTCGCGGCGTATCCGCTCGCGCGCATGCAGTTCCGTGGCAAGGGCATCGTCTTCGGCGCGGTCATCGCGACGCTGCTCGTGCCGCCGGTGATCCTGATCATCCCGAACTACCTCATCGTGAGCGAGCTCGGGTGGCTGAACTCGCTCATGGCGGTCATCGTGCCGACGGCGGCGAGCGCGTTCGGCGTCTTCCTCATGCGGCAGTTCTTCCTGAGCCTGCCGCCCGAGCTCGAGGAGGCGGCGCGGCTCGACGGGGCGAACCCGTGGAGCACGTTCGTGCACATCATCCTGCCGCTCGCGAAGCCCGCGATCGCGACGCTCGCGCTGCTGGCGTTCCTCGGCAACTGGAACGACTTCCTGTGGCCGGTGTACGTGCTCTTCAACCCCGACGTGCAGACGCTGCCCGCCGGCCTCGCGACGCTGCAGTCGGCGAACGCGGTGCGCTACGACCTGCTCATGGCGGGTGCGGTGATCGCGTCGGCGCCGGTGCTGCTGCTCTACGTGCTGCTGCAGCGCTTCATCGTCGAGGGCGTCTCGCGGTCCGGGATCAAGGGATGACGCTCGCGCGACGTCCACGTGCCTGGCTGGCGGGCGGTGCGCTCGCCGTCGCCGCGGGGCTGCTCGCCGGCTGCGCGAGCGGCCCGCCGCCCACCGAGCCGGTGCTCGCGGACGACTTCGCCGATCCGGATGTCGTGCAGACGGATGAGGGCTACTGGGCGTACTCGACCGAGTCGAACCGGCAGACCGTGCCCACCGCCTTCTCCGAGGATCTGGTGACGTGGGAGCGACGCGGCGACGCGATGCCGGAGCTGCCGTCCTGGGTCATCCCGGGGAAGACGTGGGCGCCGGAGGTGACGGCGCTCGGGCCGGACCGCTTCGCGCTCTACTTCACCGCGACCGACTTCGAGTCGGGCCGGCAGTGCATCGGCGTCGCGATCTCGCCAGAGGCGGGCGGCCCGTTCGAGGTGCAGGGCGACGGGATGCTGGTCTGCCCCGCGGAGGACGGCGGCGCGATCGACGCGTCGACGGCCGTCATCGACGGGCAGCGATGGCTCGTCTGGAAGAACGACGGCAACGCCGTCGGCGTCGACACCTGGATCCAGGCGGCGCCGCTGACCGACGACGGGCTCGCGCTCGACGGCGAGACGGTGCGGCTCATCCGCCAGGACCAGGCGTGGGAGGGCGAGCTCGTCGAGGCGCCGACGCTCATCGTGCACGACGAGGGGCTCACGCTGCTCTACTCCGCCAACTCCTACGGTGGCGACGAGTACGCGATCGGCTACGCGACCGCGCCGTCGATGGACGGCCCGTGGACGAAGGCCGAGGAGCCGCTGCTCACCACCGCGGCGACCGGCGACGAGGTGCGGGGCCCGGGAGGGCAGGACGTCGTCGCGGCACCGGATGGCTCAGCGCGGCTCGTCTTCCACGGCTGGGACCCGAGTTACACCTACCGCTCGCTCCACGTCGCGCCCCTCGAGTGGGACGGACTGGAGCCGGTCGTCGACCTCGGTTGAGGGTGCGAGCGCGCGGTCCTGAGGGCCGCGCACTCGCGCCTCCGCCCGCCGGTTCGGCAGGCCCGCAGAAGTTTTGCTAGGGCGCGGAGCCCATGACCGCTAGGGTGGAGGTGGCGCAGGACGATTCTTGTTCTGCGCTTTTCGCGTGGCTCAGGCCACACAGCAAGATTGAAGGAATTATGGCAACCGGCACCGTCAAGTGGTTCGACTCCGGCAAGGGCTTCGGCTTCATCGCTCCGGACGACGGCGGCAAGGATCTGTTCGCTCACTACAGCCAGATCCAGTCCAATGGCTTCAAGACCCTCGAAGAGGCTCAGGCAGTCGAGTTCGAGATCGTTGAGGGCAACAAGGGCCCGCAGGCTGCGAACATTCGCCCCCTGTGAGGCTGGTCGCGTCCTCGTGACGCGGCTCGATTCGCGCTGACGGCCAGGGATCAGGTAGTCTGATCCCTGGCCGTTCGGCCAGGCGCCCGTAGCTCAACGGATAGAGCATCTGACTACGGATCAGAAGGTTGGGGGTTCGAATCCCTCCGGGCGCGCACTGTGTTGAGACAGTGAAGAAGGCCACCTGCGGAAGTAGGTGGCCTTCTTGGTTCTCACGGCCGGAAGACCGCCCTGACGCAGCCGTCCGTCTTCTCCTTGAACATCGCGTAGCCCTCGGGGCCGTCGTCGAGCGCCATGACGTGCGTGGCGAGGTGCTCGGTGGTCAGCTCGCCGCGCGCCATCCGCTCAAGGAGCATCGGGATGTAGCGGTGCCCGTGCTGCTGCGCGGAGCGGAGGGTCAGCCCCTTGTTCATGATCGGGCCGAGTGGGAACTTGTCGACGAACCCGCCGAAGACGCCGAGCACGAAGATGCTCCCGCCCTTCCGCGCCGCGAAGATCGCCTCGCGGACGGCGGTTGGCCGGTCGGTCTGCAACCGCAGCCGCTGCTTCAGCTGGTCGTAGGCGAAGTCGATGCGGTCGCTGTGCGCTTCCATGCCGACGGCCTCGATGCACACGTCGGGCCCTCGACCTCCGGTAGTCTCCCGCAGCTCCGCGAGCACCTCGCTCGCCTCGTCGTTCATCGTCTCGGCGCCGATCACCTGCTCGACCTGAGCGAGGCGCTCCTGGTAGCGGTCGATGACGATAACGCGCTCCGCGCCGAGGAGCAGGGAGGCGCGCGCCGCCATCGGGGCTCGGCGTCGAGCTCAACGTTGACGAAGCAGGCAAGTACCCGTACGAGCAGGCATACCTGCCCTACAACCGACTGCTCGACGGGACGGTCCACGACTGGTGATCGCCGGCGACGGTCCGCGTGCCGCTCCGAAGGGGCCGGCGGTCGGCACCGCGCGCGGGTAGATCACGGCCCGATGAGTGCGTCGATGCGCGTCCGTCCTGCCGCGCGAGACGAGCGTCCTGCCCTGCGCAGAGGCGGGTCCGCTCGTTCTCGTCAAGCGCGGCGGGGGCCGATGCGGGCGAGCACGATCGCTTCGATCTCGGCGCACACGTCGAGCTGGTGCTGTGAGCCGGGATCGTCGCCGCGCTCGGTGGGGGCGCCTTCGAGCTCGTCGAGGAGTTGACGGAGACGCGCGGCGGCACGGGAGGTGCCGGGATCCGTGCTGTCTGCAGCGGTCATGCGCTGACGGTATTGGCGCTCGTGCGGACATTCCTGCGCGCGCATGAGGCCCATCCGTGTCAGTACCCGCAGAGCCAGCCCTCCGCCTCCTCGACGACGACGCGGTACTCCTCCGTGGTCCAGCCGTAGCGCTGCGCCTGCTCGGCGTGCTCGTCGGCGTCGCCGATCCGCTCCTCGTCGACGTAGAGGAGGTCGCACCACTCGTAGCCCACGCCGATCGCGAGGTGACGGAACGCCTCGAGCGACTCGCCCTCGGCAGGGGGCAGCGCTGAGCCGACCTCGCGCAGCTCCTGCGCGACCTCCTCAGCGAAGTCGAGCTCCATCGCGCGGTTCTCGGCCTGCCACTGCTCCTCGGCGACCGGGTCGAAGTCGTCGTACGCGGGATCGTAGGGGCCGTACCCGCCCACGAAGCCGAAGCTGTAGGGGTCGAGGATGGGCGGCGCGATCACGCATCCGGTGAGGGCGACCGCCGCGGCGGCGGCGACGGTGAGCGAGGCGAGGGTGCGGCGCATGGGCGGCCTTTCGTGCGGCGGGCTTGGGCGGCCGCGCTGATGCTCGTCGCTCCGGGTGGATCCTCGCACGGCACGCCGCCGATCTTCACCGGCGAGCTCCACTTGCGCTTGTCGACCACATGGTCAACAATGGCGCGAGCGCCCGCTGCGCTGAGGCGCGGGCGACGAGCAGGCGAAGGAGCCTCCATGACGAGATCGATCGAGCGCACGGCTGAGGCCGCCCCGAAGGGCGGCGTCACGCGCAAGGGACTGGGCATCGGGAAGGTCGGCGTCATCGGCGGCGCCATCATCGGCGTCTCCGCGGTCGCACCCGCGTACACGCTGACCTCGGGGCTCGGGCCGGTCGTCGCCGAGGTCGGCCTGCAGGTGCCCGCGGTGCTGCTCATCGGGTTCGTGCCGATGCTCTTCGTGCTGTTCGGCTACCGCGAGCTGAATGCCGCGATGCCCGACTCCGGCACGAGCTTCACCTGGGCGACCCGCGCGTTCGGCCCGTGGATCGGCTGGATGGCCGGCTGGGGGCTCGTCGCGTCGACGATCCTGGTGCTATCGAACCTGGCCGCCGTCGCCGTCGACTTCCTCTTCATCCTGCTCGCGCAGGTAACGGGCGACGACTCGCTCGCCGACCTCACCGGCATCCTCTGGCTCAACCTCCTCATCACCGGCCTGTTCGTCGCGGGCGCCGCATGGATCAGCTACCGGGGCGTCGATGCGACGAAGAAGGTGCAGATCGGCCTGGTCGTCTTCCAGGTCGGCGCGCTCGTCTGGTACGCGATCGCCGCGTTCGTCGCGGTGGGGCAGGGCAACGGGTTCGACCCGCAGCCGGTCACCGCTGACTGGTTCAACCCGCTCGCGGCGTCGAGCCTCTCGGCCATGTCGGCCGGCGTCTCGCTCGCGATCTTCCTCTTCTGGGGCTGGGACACCGTCGTCACGATGAACGAGGAGGCGAAGGACCCGAAGCGCACGCCGGGCCGCGCCGCCATCGTGACCATCGTCGTCACCATGGCGCTCTACCTGCTCGTCACCATCGCCACGCTCGCGTACGCGGGCGTCGGCGAGACCGGCCTCGGCGCGGGCAACCCGGAGAACCAGGAGTCCATCTTCGCGGTGCTCGCCGAGCCGATCATGGGCCCGTTCGCGATCCTCATCTCGATCGCGATCCTGCTGAGCTCCGCCGCCTCGCTGCAGTCGACGATGATCTCGCCCTCGCGCACCATCCTCGCGATGGGGCACTACGGCGCGATGCCGCGCACCTTCAGCACGGTGAGCCCGCGCTTCCGCTCGCCGTCGGTCGCGACCCTCGCATCGGCGATCACCGCGATGGCGCTCTACGCCGTCATGAAGGTGCTCTCCGAGAACGCGCTCTGGGACACGATCAGCGCGCTCGGCATGATGGTCTGCTTCTACTACGGCATCACCGGCCTCGCCGCGGTCTGGTTCTTCCGCCGCTCCTGGTTCCGCAGCGTCCGGAGCGCGCTCACGCGCCTGGTGCTGCCGCTGCTCGGCGGCGTCGCCCTGCTCGCGCTCTTCTGCAAGACCGCGATCGACTCGATCGACCCCGCGTACGGCTCCGGCTCGGCGATCTTCGCCACGCGGTGGGATGCCGACGGCATGGCGCAGGACGGCGTCGGCCTCGTCTTCGTGGCGAGCATCGGCATCCTCGTGCTCGGCGTCGTGCTCATGCTGCTGCAGGCCCGGCGAGCGCCCGCCTTCTTCCGCGGCGAGGTGCTGCCCGTCGCGGTGGACGACCCGGATGCGCCCGACACCGCGGTGCTCGACGCGCATCACGACGGCACGGCGGCCGCCGACGACGAGCCGATCGCGCGCGTCTGACGCCCCACGGTGCTCCGGGCTCGAGGCTGCGCCTCGGCCGGAGCGTCGTCGTCTGCGGGAGGATGGGGAGCATGGAGACGAAGCCGCGACGCACCCGGAAGTCGCCCGACGACCGGCGAGCCGAGATCGCGGCGACCGCCCGGGTGATCGCGCTCGAGGAGGGCCTCGACGCGGTGACCCAGCGGGCCGTCGCGGGTCGCGCCTCGATGGCGTCGGCGCTCGTCGCGCACTACGTCGAGAGCATGGACGCGCTCGTCGCCGACACCTTCTCGGAGATCGTCGCGGAGGAGATCGGCGAGGTGCGGGAGCTCGTCGCGGCGGAGCCGAGCGCCACCGCGGGCCTCGTGGTGCTCATCGATGCGGCGCTCGACCCCCAGCGGCAAGACGTCACGTCGCTGTGGGTGCAGGCGTGGTCGCTCGGCCGGCACAACGCCGCGCTCGCCGCCGCCGTGCGGCTGCGGATGGACGAGTGGCTGTCGATCATCCGCGACGCGATCACCGCGGGTGCGGAGGCCGGCGCGCTGCGGTGCGACGACGTCGACGGCACTGCCCTGCACCTGCTCGCGATGATCGACGGGCTCAACGCGCACGAGCTGGTCCACTGGGGCGCCGGCGCCGCGCAGGGCGCGATCACGAAGCGGGCGGCCGAGGGACTGCTCGGCCTCGCGCCGGGCGCGCTCGAGGCGGCGGCCGACGGCGCGAGCGCTCGCGCCTGATCGCCCTCAGCCGAGGGCGGGCGTCCGCGGCGGCGCCGTCCGGCGATCGCCGGTCGCCTCGAACGCGGCTGCGGTGCGCAGCAGCGCCTCGTCGTCCCAGCCGCGGCCGGCGAAGGTGAGGCCGACGGGCATCCCGATGTCGGACATCGTCCCCATCGGCACGGTGACGGTCGGCACGCCGAGGTGGCGGATGGCGAGGTTGCCGTTCGCGACCCAGACGCCGTTGCGCCACGCGAGCGCCGCGGAGGCCGGGTCGACGTCGGCATCCGCGGGCCCGGCATCCGCCATCGCCGGGAACAGCACCGCGTCGAGTCCGAGCCCGTCCATCCACGCCTCGAGGTCGATCCGGCGCGTCTCCTCGAGCCCTCGCACCCCCTGCTCGAGCTCGGGGATCTCGAGGAACGACCCGACCGGGTGCTCGCGCACATGCCGCGGATAGTCGGCGATGTCGTCGTCGAAGCCGTCGTAGCGGTCGGGCAGCGCGCCCCCGGGGTGCGGGAAGATCGCGGCGCCATCGACGTCGGCGAGGCTGTCGAGGGCGGGATCGGCGTTCGCGGCGAGGAAGTCCTGCCACGCCCAGGCCGAGAGGTCGAGGATCTCGCGCCGCAGGAACGCCTCGGAGACGAGCCCACGGGTAGCGATCGTGGGAGCGCCGGCGCGGTCGCCCTCGTAGTTCGTGATGAGCGGGAAGTCGACCTCCACGACCTCCGCGCCGGCGGCCTCGAGGTCGCGACGGGCAGCCTCCCAGAGCGCGAGCACGCTCGCGCGCGGCTCGATGCGCTGCCCGGTCGGACCGCCGATGCCGGTGGCGCCGACGCCGGCCTCCGGGTCGGTGCCGAGGTACATGCGGGGCACGCCGAAGCGCTTGCCCGCGAGGGCGGCCCGCGCGGCGTCGGCGTCGACGGGTGCGAGCGCCGGGTAGGAGTCGGGCCGCACGGTCGAGGCCGACGGGATCGGCACCCACGGCTGCCCGCGCCAGAAGTCGCCCCGAGCATCCGGGTCGTCGGCGACGATCACGTCGAGGATCTCGAGCAGGTCGGCCATGGTGCGCGCGTGCGGCACCACGACGTCCATCGTCGGCACGAGCGGCCAGTTGCCGCGCACCGAGATGACGCCGCGGGAGGGCGTGTAGGCGCACAGCGCGTTGCACGAGGCGGGGGCGCGGCCGCTCGACCAGGTCTCCTCGCCGAGCCCGAAGGCCGCGAGGCTCGCGGCCGTCGCCGTGCCCGAGCCGTTCGACGATCCGGAGGCGAACGCCGAGGTCAGGTATGCCG
This sequence comes from Agrococcus sp. UYP33, assembly GCF_054060915.1. Taxonomy (NCBI): domain Bacteria; kingdom Bacillati; phylum Actinomycetota; class Actinomycetes; order Micrococcales; family Microbacteriaceae; genus Agrococcus; species Agrococcus sp. UYP33. The sequence continues at coordinate 690,846 of NZ_JBSSDR010000001.1, read as the reverse complement.
CGGAGTAGGGGCTCTCCGCTCGGCCGTAGACCCCGCGCTGCATGCCGCCGTTCGCCATCGGCGGCATGTTCGTGAGGCCGAGGCAGATGGCGCCCGCCGCGCGCAGGCGCTCGATCGTCGCCGCGTCGCGCTGCGCGACCAGGTCGGCGAAGGCCGGGCTGCCGGCTGCGGCGGTGAGCCCGCGCACGAGGAAGCTGTCCTTGGCGGTGTAGGGGATGCCGTCGAGCGGCCCGAGCGTGCGGCCGGACGCCCGGCGGCGATCCGCTTCGGCCGCCTCGTCGAGCGCCCGCTCGTTGCGGACGACGACCGCGTTGAGCGCCGTCGCGCTGCCGGGCTCGTCGAAGGCCGCGATGCGCGCGAGGTACGCCTCCACGAGGTCGACGCTCGTGGTCGCGCCGGATGCCAGCCAGTCGCGCAGCTGCGCGATGGATGCCTCGTGCACCTCGACCGCGCGGGCAGACGAGGGGGAGTCGGAGTCGGGATGAGCGAGCATGGCGTGACCTTCCGGACGGCGGTGTCGTCGTCACCTTAAACGATTAAGCGGTGACGGCGCAAGGGTCCCGCCGGTGGGTTAGCCTCGACGCGTGACCACCGCCCGCCCGACGCTCCGCGACGTCGCCGCGGCGACGGGCGTGTCGGTCGCCGCGGCCTCGATGGCCCTGCGCGGCCTGCCCGGCGTCTCGGACGCGACGCGTGAGCGCGTGCTCGAGGCCGCGCGCGAGCTGCGGTACGAGCCCAACGCGAGCGCGCGGAGCCTCCGCACCGCGAGCTACCGGACGATGGGGCTGCTGCTGCCGAGCACCGGCGGCACCTCGCCGTACTACGCGGAGTTCGCGTTCGGGGTCGTCGACGCCGCCCACGCGCGCGGGTGGTCGGTCATCCTGCTGCCGCGCCCCGCCGCCGACGCGCCGGCCGCCGCCCACGTCGACGGATTCGTGATCATCGACGCCGCCGCCGGCGACGCGGCGGTCGATGCGCTGCTCGATGACGGCAGGCCCGTCGTGAGCGGCGAGCGCGTCGCTCGTGCCGCGCCGTCGCTCGTCGCGAGCGTCACTGCCGACCACGCCTCCGCGACGGTCGAGCTGCTCGATCACCTGTCGCGGGCGGGCGCCGCCCGGATCGCCGCCCTGCTGCCACCCGCCGACACGGCGTGGGGCGCGGAGGTGGCGGAGGCGCACCGAGCGTGGTGCGCGCAGCGCGGTCTCCCCGCGCTCATGACGACCATCGGCTTCGAGCCCGACGCCCGTGAGGTGGAGGCGGCGACCCGCCGGCTGCTCGAGGACGCCGCGGTCGACGCGATCCTCACCGTGCCGAGCGGCACCGCCGGCCCGGTCGCGGCCGCCGCTGCGCGCGACGGGCGCCGGGTCGGGGTCGACCTGCTGCTCGCGGCCTACGTCGACGAGCCGGCGCTCTCGCTGCTGACGCCGCAGGTGACGGCGCTCGACCTGCATGAGCGGGAGCACGGCGCCCGCTGTGCGGCCGAGCTCATCGATGCGCTCAGCGGTGCGGAGCCCGGTGCTGCGCCCGACGTCGCGCCCGGCACGCTGCGCCCGACGCTCGTCGCCCGGGCCAGCACGCGCGAAGGCCGGCCGCGCCCGTAGCGCCGCCGGCCTCCGATCGCGTGCTGCTAGGCCAGTGCTGCGATGACGTCCTTCGCCGCCGCCCAGCCCGAGCGGATGCCGCCGTCGACGTGCTGGAAGCCGTGCCCGGCGAAGTCGCTGCACGCCCAGTGGATGGGGCCGACCGGCGTGCGCTGGTCCGCGCCGTAGCGCGTCAGCCCACCGAGGTCGTACGAGGCGGCGTAGGCGCCGCGCGTCCACTCCTCCGTGCCCCAGTCGCTCTCGAAGTAGACGATCGGCTCGCCAGCCTCGTCGCCGAAGTAGTGCACGAGGCTCGTGAGGATGCGCTGCTTGCGCTCCTCGGCCGGGAGCGCGAAGACCTCGTCGGCGTGCTCGTCAGAGACGAAGCCGACGAGCGTGCCCTTCTCGTCCTCGTGGTTCGAGTTGTCGTATGCCTCGTGCACGAGCTCGTACGGGCTGAACGCGGTGCCCGAGAGCCCCTTGTCGCGCCAGAACGGCCGGTCGTAGACGGCGTGCACCTTGATGACCAGCCCGAGCGACAGGTGCTGGTGCAGCTGGTGCTGCCGGCGGGGGAGCGGCGGCTGGTAGTCGATGCGCGAGAACAGGTTCGGCGGCATGGCCACGATGACGCGCTTGCCGCGCACCGTGCCACGGTCGGAGACGACCGTCACGCCGTCGGCCCCGTGCTCGATGCGGCGGACGGGGGCGTCGAGCACGACGCGGTCGCCGAGCGCCGCGGCGAGCGCGAGCGGCACGCCCTGCAGGCCGCCGACCACGCGGCGGTCGAGGATGAACTCCGAGTCGACGAGGTTCGAGAACGAGCCGGCGGACGCCGCCATGAACACCGCCTGCAGCGCGCTGAAGGCGTGGGCGGGCTTCGTCAGCATCGCCTCGGCGATGAAGAGGGAGATGTGGCGGCGGGCGAGCGCGTCGTCGGTCTGCGCCTCGAGCCACTCCTCGAACGACACGGTGTCGAGCTCGCGCGCCTGCGGGTGCGCCCACGGTGCATCGGGGTCCATCGCGGCGGCGAGCTCGTCGAGCACGACCGTCAGGCGCTCCATCTCGGCCTCGGTCTCGGCCGGCACGGGCAGCTGCTCGCCGAGGAACTCGACGCGCTCGCCGCCGTCGGCGATGTAGACGTTCTGGCCTTCGCGGTACCGAGCGAAGGTCTCGAGGCCGAGCGCATCGATGGTCTCGAGCAGCGCGGACTGGTCGGGGGAGACCCACTGGCCGCCGATCTCGAGCATCGCGCCGTCGATCTCACGGGTCCAGAGCCTGCCGCCGACGCGGTCGCGGGCCTCGAGCACGACGACCTCGTGCCCGGCTTCGCGCAGCCGCGTCGCCGCCGAGAGGCCAGCCACGCCTGCGCCGATGATGACGACGTCGCACTCGCGATGCTCGTCGAGCTGGTGGTTGCTCATCCTGTGTCTCCTTCGTCGTGCAGGTGGGAGGACGCCGCGCGGGTCGGCATTGACGGGAGCCATCGTCCTCAGTACGGTCGCTACAACTGTTGATCGCTTGGTCAATAGTAGGTGGCGAGAGGGACGATCGCAATGACATGGCGGATGCCTGCGGAGACGGCCGAGCACGAGCGCACCTGGATGGCGTTCCCCAGGGAGGGCGTGACGCTCGGCGGCACGGCCGAGGAGCGGCAGGAGGGCTACGAGGCGTGGGCTGCGGTGGCGAACGCCGTCGCCGGGTTCGAGCCGGTCACGATGGTCGCCGACCCGTCCGAAGTCGCTCGGGCGCGCCGGATGCTCGACGGTGCGATCGAGGTCGTCGAGGCGCCGCTCGACGAGTTCTGGATGCGCGACGTCGGCCCCACCTTCGTGCTCGACGACGGCGGCCGGCTCGGCGCCGTGGACTGGATCTTCAACGGCTGGGGCGCACCGGCGTGGGCCGAGTGGCAGCTCTCGGCAGCCCTCGGGACGACCGTCGGCGCGCTCGCCGGCGCCGAGCGCATCGGCTCGCTGCTCGTGAACGAAGGTGGCGGCATCCACGTCGACGGCGAGGGCACGGTGCTGCTCACCGAGACCGTGCAGCTCGACCCCCGCCGGAATCCGCACGTGGATCGAGCGCGGGTGGAGGCGGAGCTCGCGCGCACGATCGGCGCCGAGCGCGCGATCTGGCTGCCGCGCGGGCTCACGCGCGACTACGAGGAGTTCGGCACCAACGGGCACGTCGACATCGTCGCCGCCTTCGCGTCGCCCGGACGGGTGCTGCTCCACGAGCAGCAGGACCCGTCGCATCCCGATCACGCCGTGAGCCAGGAGATCCGCGCGGTGCTCGAGGCGAGCACCGACGCCCGCGGGCGCGCGATCGAGGTCATCGCGCTCCCGGCGCCCGCGACGCTGCGCGACGACGAGGGCTTCGTCGACTGGAGCTACGTCAACCACTCGGTGGTGAACGGCGGCGTCGTCGTCTGCGGCTTCGGCGAGCCGGAGGCCGACGCACGGGCGCGCGAGGTGCTGGCCGAGGCCTACCCCGGCCGCGAGGTCGTCACGGTCGACGCGCGGCCGATCTTCGCGCGTGGCGGTGGCATCCACTGCATCACGCAGCAGCAGCCGCGCGCCTGACCGCGCGGCGATGACCGCATGAGGATGGCCCCGGATCCAGCGATCCGGGGCCATCGTCGTGTGCGGCTGCGCTCGTCAGCCGACGATGAGCTTCTTGTTCATGAACTCCTCCATGCCGTGGGGGCCGAGCTCGCGGCCGAAGCCGCTTCTCTTGGTGCCGCCGAAGGGCATGTCGTAGTCCTCGGAGCCGGCGCCGTTGATGGAGACCATGCCGGCGTCGATGCGGTCGGCGACGGAGGCGGCGAGCTCCGGGTCGGTGCACCACAGGCGTGCGCCGAGGCCGAAGGGGGTGCCGTTCGCGATCCGGAGCGCGTCGTCGACGTCCGTCGCCCGGTAGACGGTGCCGACGGGGCCGAACAGCTCCTCGCGGAACGCGTCCATCTCGTCGGTGACGCCGCCGAGCAGCGCGGGCGTGATGCGCGCGTCACCGGTCGCGGTGATGGTGCCGGCGAGCACCTGCGCGCCCTCGGCGACCGCGGCGCCCGTCTGCTCCCGCAGCCGGTCGGCGGCGGCCTGCGACGAGAGGGGGCCGACGAGCGCGTCCTCGTCGTCGGCGTCGCCGACCGGGAGGGCGGTGATCGCGGCGGCGAGCTTCTGCGTGAACTCGTCGTAGAGGTCGTCGATGACGATGAACCGCTTCGAGGCGTTGCAGGACTGGCCGGAGTTCTCCATCCGCGTCTCGACCGCCGCCTCCACGACCGCGTCCATGTCGTCGGTGGAGAGGACGATGAACGGGTCGGAGCCGCCCAGCTCCAGCACCACCTTCTTCAGGTGGCGGCCGGCGATCTCGGCGACCGTGGCGCCGGCGCGCTCGGAGCCGGTGAGGGACACGCCGCGGACCCGCGGGTCGGGGATGACGATGTCGCCGATCTGGTCGTTGGTGGCGAAGATGTTCTCGTACGCGCCCGCCGGCAGCCCCGCCTCGGCGAGGATCTCGGCGATCACGGTCGCCGACCACGGGCACTGCGGCGCGTGCTTCAGCAGCACCGTGTTGCCGAGCATCAGGTTCGGGAACGCGAACCGCGCCACCTGGTAGTAGGGGAAGTTCCACGGCATGATGCCGAGGATCACGCCCTGCGCCGACTTCCGCACCCGCGCATCCACACCGGAGCGCACCTGCAGCACCTCGTCGGCGAGGAACGCTTCCGCGTTGTCGGCGTAGTACTGCACGATCTCGCCCGAGAACTCCGCCTCGAACACGCCCTGCGCGAGCGGCTTCCCCATCTCGGTGCGGATGATCTCCGCCAGCTCACGGCTGCGCGACGCGAACGCCTCCGCCGCCCGGCCGAGGACCGCCGCCCGCTCCGCCAGCGGCGTCGACCGCCACGGCTCATAGGCCGCATGCGCGCGCTCGATCGCGGCACGCACCTCGTCGTCCGTCGCGGTCGGGAACTCCTTCACGACCTGACCCGTGTACGGGTCCGTCACGCGGTAGTGGCTCAGCTGGTTCTCGCTCATCGATTCCTCCTCGGATCGGTGTTGGCGTCATCGTGCGGTCGACGGCGACCGGCGGATGCGCGGCGACGCCCGGGGATGGCACGCGGGCGTCGCGACTGACATTAAACGATTGAGCGTGCTCCTGTCACGCGCCGGCCTCCGTCGCCTGCTCGATCAGGGCCGCTGCCAGCGCGGCACGTCGGCGGCCCGGAGCAGCGCCCAGAGCGTGGCGCGATCGGCGAACGCGTCGGCATCGAGCTGCAGCTGCTCGGCGATCGCCCGGATGCGGCTGCGCACGGAGTGCCGGTGCATCCCCACGATGCGAGCCGTCGCGTCCCAGCTGCAGTCCTGCTCGAACCAGGTGTGCACGAGCGCGAGGCGCTCCGCGCCGTCGGCCTCTGCGGCGATCGGCGAGAGCTGTGCGCGGGCGGCATCGCGGGCGTCGCGGTCGTCGAGCATCCCGAGCAACCCGTCGAGCGCTCGTTCGAACGTCGCGGTCGCCGCGCCGGTCCGCTTCGCGCGCTGCAGCGCGGCGGCCGCCTCAGAGGCCGCGACCGGCGCGTGCCGCCAGGACGACGGCTGCGAGACGCCCGCGGTGGCATCGAGCCGCGCGAGGAAGGCATCGAGCCGCTCGCGCTCCGCGAGCGAGACGACGAAGAGCAGCCGCTCGCCGTCGGCCGTCCACAGCACGTCGCCCGCGGTGTCGCGCAGCGCGTCCTCCATGGCGTAGCGAGCGAGCGCCGTCTCGGCGCTCGCCACCACGATCGGCTCGGACGGCAGCCGGCGACCCGTCTTGAGCAGCAGCGCGCCGACCGCATCGGCCTGCCCCTCGAGCGCGAGCGCGGCGAGCGCGCCCTCGAGCTCGTTGAGCCGCCGCGTCGCGTCGACCGCGCTGACGAGCGAGAACTCGAGCCACGCCGCGGCGACGGTCGCGACCGACTGCGCTGCGGTGTCGAGCGGCTCGCGCGTCCAGATGCAGACGCAGCCGAGCGACCGGTCGCCCGACCCGAGCGTCGCGACGGTCACGGATCCCTCGGCCGTCACGACGGTCGACGTCGTGCGACGCGCCGAGCGCAGCGTCTCACGCGCCGCTGCGAGCGCGGCCGGGGGCACGGCGGTCCGGCTCGTCGCCCGCTCCCGCCCCGTGCTGTCGAGGAGCGCCACGCCGGCGCCGAGCTCCGTCGCGAGCCGCCGCACGACCGCGCGGTGCCCTGTCGGGGCGAGCGCGGCGGCGGCGACCGCTCGCTGGGCGCTCGTCGCCCACCGCTCGCGGTCGCGCTGCAGGTCGGCGCACCAGTGGATGATCGCGAGGAACGGTGTCGCGAGCGGCACCTCGAACAGCGGCAGCTCCGCGGCTGCGCAGGCGTCCACGAGCGCCGACGGCACCTCCGGCGCGTGCAGGCCGGTGGCGAAGCCGAGCCCGAGGATGCCGCCGCGCACCAGGGCGTCGACGTAGGCGTCGGCCGAACCCTCGCGCTCGAGCAGCTGGCGCCCGGTCGTCAGCAGCACGTGCCCGGGGGAGAGGAACGGCGTGGGGTCGTCGAGGTCGGAGCTCGCGATCCAGGCGATCGGTGCGTCGCGGCGCGCGTCGCCCGCGACGAGCGACCGCACGTCGAGCTGCCGCTGCCCCAGGAGGCGGACGATCGTCGCAGTGCCGGGGGTGCCATCGGTTGCCATGGCGGCAATCATGGCAGCGATCCGTGCCGCAGTGGCACACCCGCCTGCGTGCGAGTCGCCGTAGCGTGCGAGCACACCGAGAGAACGGAAGCCCACCATGCACGCGATCGACGACGTCGTCGGAGGACCCGCACTGGCGCAGGTCCGCGAGCTGCGCACGCCCATCCCCGGACCGCGCTCCACCGAGATGCTCGCGCGCAAGCGCGAGGCGGTCGCGGACGGCGTCGGGATCACCCTGCCGGTCTTCGTCGAGGCGGCGGGCGGCGGCATCGTGCGCGACATCGACGGCAACTCGCTCATCGACCTGGGCTCCGGCATCGCCGTGACGTCGGTCGGCAACGCGCACCCCGGTGTCGTCGCAGCGAGCGCCGAGCAGCTCGGCCGCTTCACGCACACCGCCTTCACCATCACCGGCTACGAGGGCTACGTCGCCGTGTGCGAGGCGCTCAACCGCATCACGCCCGGCGACCACGCCAAGCGCAGCGCGCTCTTCAACTCGGGTGCCGAGGCCGTCGAGAACGCCATCAAGATCGCCCGCGCCTCGACCGGTCGGAGCACCGTCGTCGCCTTCGACCACGCGTACCACGGCCGGACCAACCTCACGATGGCGCTCACGGCGAAGTCGATGCCCTACAAGCGCGGCTTCGGGCCGTTCGCCGGCGACGTGCACCGCGCGCCGATGTCGTACCCGTTCCGCGACGGCCGCACGGGCGAGGAGGCCGCCCGCATCGCGATCGAGCGGATCGAGCGCCAGGTCGAGCTCGACGAGATCGCCGCCGTCATCATCGAGCCGATCCAGGGCGAGGGGGGCTTCGTCGTCCCGGCCGACGGCTTCCTGCCGGCGCTCGCCGACTGGGCCGCGAGCCACGGCATCGTCTTCATCGCCGACGAGATCCAGACCGGCTTCGCCCGCACGGGCGAGATGTTCGCGTCCACGCACTCCGGGATCGTGCCCGACCTGATCGTCACGGCGAAGGGCATCGCCGGAGGCCTGCCGCTCTCGGCGGTGACCGGCCGCGCCGAGCTCATGAACGCCGCGCACGCCGGCGGCCTCGGCGGCACCTACGGCGGCAACCCCGTCGCGTGCGCAGCAGCGCTCGCCTCGATCGCCGCGTTCGAGGACGGCCTGGTCGAGCGGGCCCGCGAGATCGGCGACATCATCCGCGAGCGGCTCGAGGCGCTGCGGGCGACCGATCCCCGCGTCGGGGACGTGCGCGGCCACGGCGCCATGATGGCGCTCGAGCTCGTCGACCCCGTGACCGGCCGGCCCGACGCCGCACTCACCGCTCGCGCCGCTGCCGCGTCGCACGCGGCAGGCGTCATCGTGCTCACGTGCGGCACCGACGGCAACGTCATCCGCCTCCTGCCGCCGCTGTCGATCGGCGACGACCTGCTGCGCGAGGGCCTCGACGTCCTCAGCGACGCGATCGCACGCGGATGACCGCCCTGCTCACGGCCCCGCTCGGGCCGCTCGACGAGGCGCGCGCGCAGCTGGCCGACGCCGTCGAGATCCTGGGCCTCGACGACGGCGTCGCCGCGATGCTCGCGGTGCCGCGGCGCGAGATGACCGTCGCCGTGCCACTGCGGCGCGACGACGGCTCGATCACGACCTTCATCGGGCACCGCGTGCAGCACAACCTCTCGCGCGGCCCCGCGAAGGGCGGCCTCCGCTACAGCTCCGCCGTCGACCTCGACGAGGTGCGCGCGCTGGCCATGTGGATGACGTGGAAGTGCGCGCTGCTCGACGTGCCCTACGGCGGCGCGAAGGGCGGCATCGCCGTCGACCCGCGCGCGCTGAGCGACGGCGAGCTCGAGCGGCTCACGCGGCGCTACACGAGCGAGATCCTGCCGATCATCGGGCCGACCCGCGACATCCCGGCGCCCGACATCGGCACCGACGAGCGCACGATGGCGTGGATGATGGACACCTACTCCACGGCCGTCGGCCACACCGTGCCGGGCGTCGTGACAGGGAAGCCCCTGAGCCTCGGCGGATCCCGCGGACGAGCGAGCGCCACCTCGGCGGGCGTCGCCCTCATCGCCCGCGCGGCGCTCGAGCACGTCGGCATCCCGGTGCGCGGAGCGACCGCGAGCGTGCAGGGCTTCGGCAAGGTCGGCCGCGACGCCGCCCGCTTCCTCGCCGAGTCGGGCTGCCGGATCGTCGCGGTGAGCGACGCCGACGGCGCTGTCACGAGCGCAGCGGGTCTCGACATCGCCGCGCTCTCGGCCTACGCGGCGCGGACCGGTTCGGTCGCCGGGTTCCCCGGCGGTGACCCGATCGAGCCGGCGCGCGTGCTCGAGCTCGACGTCGACCTGCTGGTCCCGGCCGCGGTCGAGGGCGTGCTCCACGCCGGCAACGCCTCGCGCGTCACAGCTCGCGTCATCGTCGAGGGCGCGAACGGCCCGACCACGAGCGAGGCGGATGCGATCCTCGAGGCGCGAGGGACGCTGGTCGTCCCCGACATCCTGGCGAACGCCGGCGGCGTGCTCGTCTCCTACTTCGAGTGGGTGCAGGCCAACCAGTCGTACTGGTGGACCGAGCGCGACGTGCAGGAGCGCCTGGGCGAGCGCATGACCCGAGCATGGGGCGACGTGCTCGACGAAGCACGACGGCGAGGCGTCTCGCTGCGCACCGCCGCGACCTGCCTCGCCGTGGAGCGAGTCGCACAGGCACACAAGCTGAGAGGACTGTACCCGTGAGCACCACGACCGACACATCCATCCGCGAGGCCGAGGTCCTCGATGCCGTCCGCGGCCAGCTGTTCATCGGCGGCGACTGGGTCGATGGGGAGCAGGGCACGATCGACGTGCGCGACCCGGCGACCGGGGAGGTGCTGAAGCAGATCGCGAACGGTTCGGTCGACGACGGCGTGCGCGCGCTCGACGCTGCCGTCGAGGCGCAGGAGGCGTGGGGCCGGACGCCGGCGCGGGTGCGGGGGGAGGTCCTGCGGAAGGCGTTCGATCTGCTGCAGGAGCGGAAGGAGGAGTTCGCGCTCCTCATGACCCTCGAGATGGGGAAGCCGCTCGCCGAGGCCCGGGGCGAGGTCGCCTACGGTGGCGAGTTCCTGCGCTGGTTCTCGGAGGAGGCGGTGCGGATCGATGGCCGCTACACGATGACCCCCGAGGGCACGGGCCAGATGATCGTCACCCACCGGCCCGTGGGTCCCTGCTTCCTCATCACCCCGTGGAACTTCCCGCTCGCGATGGCGACCCGGAAGCTAGGTCCTGCGCTCGCGGCCGGCTGCACCGCGGTCGTGAAGCCCGCGACCCTCACGCCCCTGACGACGCTCGCGCTCGTGGGCCTGCTGGAGGAGGCAGGGCTCCCCAAGGGCGTCGTGAACGTCATCACCACCAAGTCCACCGGGGCGCTCTCGGAGCGGCTGCTGGCCGACCCGCGCCTCCGGAAGGTGTCGTTCACCGGGTCGACGCCGGTGGGGGTGCAGCTGCTGAAGCTGGCGGCGGACAACGTGCTGAAGGCGTCGATGGAGCTGGGCGGGAACGCCCCGTTCGTGGTGTTCGACGACGCGGACCTCGACAAGGCGGTGGAGGGGGCGCTGCTGGCGAAGTTCCGCAACATCGGGCAGGCCTGCACGGCCGCGAACCGGTTCATCGTCCACGAGTCCGTCGCCGACGAGTTCTCGAAGCGGATCGGCGAGGCGGTCAAGGGCATGAAGATCGGCCGCGGCACCGAGGAGGGCGTGCAGATCGGCCCGCTGGTGGAGGACAAGGCGGTCGACAACGCGGTCCGGCTGGTCGACGGGGCGGTCGCCAACGGGGCGACCCTCGTCACCGGCGGGAAGGCGATCGACGGGCCCGGCTCGTTCTTCCAGCCGACCGTGCTGGACGGGGTGACGGCGGAGATGGCGGTGTCGATCGAGGAGATCTTCGGGCCGGTGGTGGCGATCCAGCGGTTCGCGACCGAGGACGACGCGGTGCGGCTCGCGAACGCGACCGAGTACGGGCTGGTCGGCTACGTGTTCACCGAGGACACCAAGCGCGGGCAGCGGATGATCGACCGCATCGACACCGGCATGATGGGCCTCAACGTCGGCGTCGTCTCCAACGCCGCAGGACCGTTCGGCGGGGTGAAGCAGTCCGGGCTCGGCCGCGAGGGCGGCGCGGAGGGCATCCACGAGTACCTCGAGACGAAGTACACCCTCATGCCCAACCCCTTCGCCTAGCCGGAGTCGTCTCGATACGCGCGCCCTCCGGGCGTGCTACTCGACGCGCGGGTGGGGCGCAGCCCGCACGCGCATCGAGATCACCGCGGGTTCGTCTCGATACGCGCGCCCTCCGGGCGTGCTACTCGACGAGCGTGTGAGGGCGTGCAGCTCGACGAGCGGCGCCCCCACCCGCTGATCGAGTAGCGGCGCGGGCGCAGCCCGCACGCGTATCGAGATCACTCGCCTCGTGCGTCGTCGATCGCTCGCCGCAGCGTGCCGGGCGGGAGCGCCAGGGCCCACTCCGCCACGTCCGACGCGAAGGTCGCGGAGGCGGGGTGCTCCTCCTCGATCGCGCTGTTGACGGAGGAGCCGCGACCGTCGATGGCGATCCAGATCCGCACGCTCGCCGCCTCGGCATCCGTCTCGGCGAACTCGCCGGCAGCGATGCCGTCCGTGACCAGCTGCGTGAGGCGCGCCCGGTCGAGCAGGTCCTGCTCGTCGAGCGTGCGGTTGAGCGTCGGGCTGAAGCGCGACAGGTGCCGCGCGTTGAGCCACAGCCGCGCGAGCGGCAGCGACGCGCCGCTCTCGATGTAGCCGATGAGGTGCGCCAGGCGCCGCAGCGCATCGCCCTCCGCCGGGAAGAACCGCTCGCGCTCGATGATCGCGGCGCGGGCGAACCCCTCCACGACGAGGTCCTCCGCGGCGGGGAAGTAGTGCGTGATGAGCCCGGGGCGCACGCCGAGCCGCTCCGCGACCGCGCGGAGCGTGATCCGCTCGAGGCCCTCGTCGATGGCGATCGACGCGGCGGCCGCCAGGATCTCCTCGCGCCGCTCCTCCGGCCGCTTCCGGGATCTGCGCTGGGCAGTGCTTGACGTCATGCCGTCCATGCTATTGACTGTGTGACCAACAGTCCATTGGGCGCATGACCAATAGCAACGACGCTCGGTCCGGAGAGGAAGCGCATGTCCCAGATCTCGAACACCCCGGAGGCGTTCGTCGACACCGCCGCCCGACCGGAGACCCGCGGCATCGAGCTGATCGGCGACGCTGCCCGGCACGGGCGGGCGCGCGACCTCGTGCTGGTGTGGGCGGCGCCCGGCGTCAGCATCCTCAACTTCACCATCGGCGCGACGCTGATCCTGCTCGGGCTCGAGATCTGGCAGGCGATCGGCGTGATCCTCGCCGCGTCGCTGCTCTGGGTCCTGCCCGGCGTCATCGCGGCGAGCGGACCCGCCGCCGGCACCTCGGGCTCCGTCGTGACGCGCGCGATGTACGGGATCCTCGGCAACCGGCTCTTCGTGGCCTTCGTCGGCTGGTTCATCGGCGCCGTGTTCCTGTCGCTGACCTGGCTGGCATCGTCGTTCATGGGCGCCGACCTGCTCCGGCGGCTCGGCGTCGACGACCCGGTGTGGGTGCCCATCGGGGTGACGCTCGTGGTCTCCACGGTGACGGTCGTCGTGGCGATCTTCGGCCACGGGCTCATCCTGCGGGCCTACCCCGCGATGGCCGCGGTGCTGTTCGTCGTCTTCCTGCTGGTCACGGCGTTCATCCTGCCGACGGTCGACTGGTCGTACGCCAACCCCGAGCCGCTCGAGGGCACCGCGCTGCTGTCGTCGCTGTCGATCGGCTTCACGATCCTCGGGTCGACGCCGCTGTCGTTCATCAACAGCCCGGACATCGCCCGCTACCTGCCGCGCTCGACCAAGCCGTCGCACATCGCAGCCGCGACGGCGCTCGGCGGCGCGGTGCCGTTCATCGTGTTCACGAGCGTCGGCGTGCTGCTGGCGACGGGGCTGAGCGAGTCGGCGTTCGAGATCGGGCTCGACGCGGCCCTGTTCGAGCTGCTGCCGGTCTGGCTCGCGCCCATCCTCGTCGTCGGCGTCGTCGTCAACACGATCGCCCTCAACGCGATGACCACCTACACGTCGAGCATGGCGCTGCAGGCGATCGGGTTCCGGCTCCGCCGCATCCCCGCGGCCATCATCGTCGGCATCGTGGGCACCGCGCTCACGATCTACCTCGTGCTGTCGTCGAGCCTGCTCGAGGCCGCGAACCTCATGCTGCAGTTCCTCGTCATCGTCTCGGGGCCGGCGATGGCGATCTTCGTCGTCGACGTGCTGCTGCGCCGCTACGCCTACGACGGCGTCGACCTGTTCGACGACCGTCGGGGTGGCCGGTTCTGGTACACCGGCGGATGGAGCATCCCGGGCCTCGCGGCGCTGTTCGCCGGAGGCGCGACGACGGCGGTGTGCCTGGCGACCGATGTCTGGGTCGGCCCGGTCGCGCAGGCGACGGGGTTCGTCGACCTGTCCGTGCCGGTGGGGATGCTCGTCGCCGGGACGATCTACGCGGTGCTGCTCCGCACACCGCTCGCGAAGGAGGGACGACCGTGACCACGCTCTACCGCAACGGACGCATCTTCACCGCCGATCCGAACGCCGCTTGGGCCGAGGCGCTCGTCGTCGACGGCGACAGCATCGCGTTCGTCGGCGCCGACGCCGACGCGCCGCAGGCCGACGAGACGGTCGACCTCGAGGGACGCCTGGTGCTGCCCGGCTTCACCGATGCGCACACCCACCTCCTGATGCTGGGCGCAGCGCTCGGCCAGGTCGGCCTCACCGACGCGCAGAGCCTCGACGAGATCCAGGCGCTGCTCCGCGACGCGCGCGCCGCCGACCCGGGCGCGACCGCCATCTGGGGCCGCGGCTGGCTCTTCGGGTCCATCCCGGGCGGCAGGCCGACCGCGGCGATGCTCGACGCCGCGGTGCCCGACATCCCCGTCTACCTCGACGCCAACGACTACCACTCGTGCTGGGTCAACACGGCGGCGCTCGCCGAGCTGGGCATCACGCGCGAGACGCCCGACCCGCTCGGTGGCGAGATCGTCCGTGACGAGCACGGCGAGCCGACAGGGCTGCTGCTCGAGACGGCCGCCACCCACCACGCGTGGGCCCATCGCGACGCGGTCACGATCGACGCTGACCGGGATGCCGGGGCCGAGCGAGCCATCGAGGCATACCTCGCCGCCGGCGTCACCGGCGTCGTCGACATGGCGTTCGACGAGCTCGGGCTGGCCGCGCTGCGGCGCATGCAGGAGCGGCGGGGCGACCTGCCGATCCGCGTCGCCGCGCACTGGTTCATCGACAACACCGGCGACGAGGCGCAGAACCTCGCGCAGGTGGCCCGGGCCGTCGAGCTCGCGGCCGACCCCTCGACCCCGTGGCTGCGGGTCGTCGGCATCAAGCTCATCCTCGACGGCGTGATCGACGCGTGCACCGCGGCCATGCGGCATCCCTACGCCGACGGCTCGAACGCCGACCCGATCTGGCCCGCCGAGCACCTCGAGCCCGTCGTCGCCGCGGCCGACGCGGCGGGGCTGCAGGTCGCGATGCACGCAATCGGCGACCTCGCGAGCGACGTGGCGCTGACGGCGATCGAGCGTGCCGTCGCGAGCAACGGCGACCGTCCGCGCCGGCACCGCATCGAGCACCTCGAGTACGCGGCGCCCGGCACCGCCGAGCGGATGGCGCGGCTCGGCGTCACGGCGTCGATGCAGCCGGTGCACGCCGACCCGGCGATCTTCGCCAACTGGGCCGAGATGCTCGGCGACGAGCGGGTCGAGCGCGCGTTCCCGTGGGTCGAGTACGAGGATGCCGGGGCGCTGCTGGCGTTCTCGACCGATGCGCCCACCGCCCCGCACGGCGCGCTCGCGAACATGTACGTGGCGGCCACCCGCGCATCGGCCCTGGATCCCAGCGTGCCCGCCGTGCATCCGCACTTCGCCCTGCCGCTCGAGCGCGCCATCGGCCACGCCACCCGCGACGCGGCGGCCTCCGTGGGCGACGGCGGATGGCGCGGGCGTCTCGCCGTCGGGTTCGCCGCCGACCTCGTCGTGCTCGACCGCGATCCCTTCACGGCCGGCGCGCGGTCGCTGCTCGAGGCCCAGGTGGTCGAGACGATCGTCGCCGGGCGCACGCTCTATAAGAAGGAGTGAGCGCGGTCGATCACCGTGCTGCAGCCTGCTCCGCGTCGAGCACCGACAGCAGCTCCAGCTTCTCGTGGCTCTCGCTGCCCGGGGTCGCGGTGAAGACGAGCAGCGAGTGCGCCTGCGCCGGGTCGAGCAGCACCTGGCACTGCAGCTCGAGGTAGCAGACCGCCGGATGCTGGTAGCGCTTCACGTCCTTCGGCGCGAGCCCCACCTCGTGCTGCTCCCACCGCGCGCGGAACTCCGCGTTCGATGCGTGCAGCTCGTGCGCGAGGCGCGCGGCCCTCGACTCAGGCCCGCGGAGCGTCGCCACGCCTCGGAGGCCCGAGACGTAGAGGCGGGAGTAGAAGTCGTGGTCCTCGGGCGGATGGAGCGCGCGGGCCGCCGGGTCGGTGAACCACCGGTAGCCGATGCTGCGCGCGGGGCCGGTGAATAGCGTCGAGTCGCCCATGAGGGCCGCACCGAGTCGCGTCTGCCGCAGGGTCTCGCCGAGCTCGGTGACGATCTCGGCGGGGGTGTCACCCAGTCGGTCGAAGATCCGCATCATGCCGGGGCTGACGTGATCCGTGCCCGAACCGCGAGGGGGAGCCTCGTGGCCGGCCAGCCGGTAGAGGTGGTCGCGCTCGTCACGGGTCAACCGGAGCCCCTGCGCGATCGAGGCGAGCATCTGCTCGGAGGGTCGCGGCCCGCGCTCGCGCTCGAGGCGCGAGTAGTAGTCGGTCGACATGTGGCAGAGCGCCGCGACCTCCTCGCGGCGGAGCCCGCTCGTGCGGCGGCGCTGCCCACGCGGCAGCCCCACGTCCTCGGGCTGCAGCGCCTCCCGGCGACGGCGGAGGAACTCGGCGAGCCCGGTGCGATCGATCATGCGAGCATCCTCTCCCGCCGTGGGACGCCGCAGCCACGGATCGTCAGGCCGTGGCTGACGGGTGCGTGCCGCGGCGACGATCGACGAGGGCGCCCGCCGGCGCACCGCATCCACGTGAGGAGAGGCATCCCATGCCACGCACGCCGTACGACATCACCATCCCCGACCTGACCGGCAGGCGCGCGGTCGTCACCGGCGCGAGCGACGGCATGGGGCTCGGCATCGCGACGCGGCTCGCCAACGCCGGTGCCGACGTCGTCATGCCGGTGCGGAGCATGCGGAAGGGCGAGGCGGCGGTCGCTCGGATCCGCGCCGAGCAGCCTGATGCGCGGCTCACGCTCGCCGAGCTCGACCTGGCGTCGCTCGCCTCGATCGCCGCGCTCGGCGAGCGGCTGCGCGCCGAGGGGGAGCCGATCCACCTGCTCATCAACAACGCCGGCGTCATGACGCCGCCCGAGCGGCAGACGACCGCCGACGGCTTCGGGCTGCAGCTCGGCACGAATCACCTCGGCCACTTCGCGCTCACCGGGCAGCTGCTGCCGCTGCTCAAGGCCGGTCGTGCGCGCGTGACCTCGCAGGCGAGCATCGCTGCCCGCAGCGGCATGATCCATTGGGAGGACCTGCAGTGGGAGCGCTCCTACGACGGCATGCGCGCCTACCAGCAGTCGAAGATCGCGGTCGGGCTGTTCGCGCTCGAGCTGAGCCGCCGCAGCCGCAGCGGTGGCTGGGGCATCACGAGCAACCTCTCTCATCCGGGCGTCGCGCCGACGAGCCTGCTCGCGGCACGCCCGGAGGTCGGCAGGGCGCAGGACACCCCGCAGGTGCGGGTGATCCGGTGGCTCTCGGCGCGCGGGCTGCTCGTCGGCACCGTCGAGAGCGCCAAGCTGCCGGTGATCATGGCTGCGACGGCATCGGGGGCGGAGGACGGCGGCTTCTACGGCCCGCAGGGGCCCGGCAGCGTCGGCGGCCCTCCCGGACGCCAGGCGCTCTGGCCGCCGCTGCGAAGCACGGAGGGCGCCAGGCTGTGGGAGATCTCGGAGACCCTCACGGGCGTGCCGTTCGACTGAGGGCGCGAGCGAATCTGCGCGGCGCGCATCCGCCCCGGAACAGACGACGGCCGCGGTGCCGACTCGGGGAGTCGGCGCCGCGGCCGTTGAGGGGACGACTGCTTAGAGGTCGCCGCCACCCATGATGATGAAGTCGTCACCGGTGATGACGAGGTCGCCCATGATGATGAAGTCGTCACCACGGCGGCTGGGCTTGTTGAACTTCATGACGCTCCTTCTAGGTTCAGGTTGGACGGAAGATCGTCTGATCTTTTTATAGTCGATGCATCAGGTTTTCTGCGGAAGCAAAGTTTTCCCTGAGCAAATCTTCAGGAACGGAGTTCTACCGAACCGAGCTGGATGTCGATGCCCGCGAGGGCCTGCGACACCGGGCACTCGGCCTTCGCCTGCTGGGCGAGCTCCGCGAACCGGTCCTGATCGATGCCGGGCACGACGCCCGAGACGGTGAGGACGCTCGTCGTGATGCCGGTGCCGGCGACGAACGAGACCTTCGCGGTGGTGTCGAGCGATTCCGGCGCGTGGCCGGCCTGCTCGAGCGTGTGCGAGAAGGCCATCGCGAAGCACGATGCGTGCGCCGCGGCGATGAACTCCTCCGGCGTCGAGGCGCCGCCCTCCTCGGCGCGGGCGCGCCACGTGAGGTCGAAGGTGGATCCGGTGCCGAGCGTGGTCGTGCCCGAGCCGCTGCCCAGTCCGCCGGTCCAGGTCGTGCTCGCGTTCGAGGTGATGGCCATGCAGATTCCTCCTGATGTCGGCGCGCCCGCGGATGCGGCCGCTGACCTCAGGCTACGTCGGAGCGCCATGCCGTGATAGGGCCGACCGATAGCCTCTCTCCATGCACGACGTGGCGACCGAGGTGACGCTCGTCGTCGTGGTCGGCATCCTGCTCATCGGCGCCGTGGCCACGATCGCCAACCGGATCGGGGTGGCCGCGCCGCTGCTCCTCGTGCTGCTCGGCGCCGTCATCGCACTCGTCCCGGGCTCGCCCGAGATCGTCGTGCCGCCCGAGGTCTTCCTCACGATCATCCTGCCGCCGCTGCTCTACACCGCGGCCCTGCGGGTGCCCGCCGTCGACTTCCGCCGGAACCTGCGCGTGATCGGCTACCTCTCGGTCGTGCTCGTCGCCCTCAGCGCGCTCGCCGTCGCGCTCGTGCTGCAGTCCATCTGGCCGGTCATCGGCTTCGCCGCCGCGCTGGCGCTCGGCGCGGTCGTCGCCCCGCCGGATGCCGTCGCAGCCACCGCGCTCGGCAAGCGGCTCGGGCTGCCGCCGCGCGTCGTGACGATCCTCGAGGGCGAGGGGCTCCTCAACGACGCGACCGCGCTCGTGCTGCTCACGACCGCCGTCGCCGCGATCGAGCGGCCGGGCAGCTCCGAGGTCGAGGGCGCCGCGCTCGTCGGCGACTTCGCGCTCGCGGTCGTCGTGGCGCTGGTCGTCGGCGTCGTCGTCGGCTACGCGACGGTGCTCGTGCGCCAGCTCGCGGGCGACCGCGCCATCGACACGGCGATCTCGATCGCGACCCCCTTCGTCTCGTTCCTCGCTGCGGAGTCGCTGCGCGGCTCGGGCATCGTCGCCGTCGTGGTCACCGGGCTCGTGATCGGCAACCGCAGCCAGATCCGCATCCGCGCCACGCGTCGCGCGCAGGAGTCGGCGACCTGGAGCACCTTCTCGGTCATCGTCGAGAACGGCGTGTTCCTGACCATGGGGATGCAGCTGCCCGCCGTGATCACCGCCGTCGACGCGGGGGAGCGGCACCTCGCCGGGGTCGTCGCGGTCGGCCTGCTGCTCTGCGCGGTGCTGCTCGCCGTGCGGCTCGCGGCGCTCCCGCCGCTGCTCGCGTGGCTGCGCCACCACGCCGGCCGCGTGCAGCGCGGGCACGCGCGGCTCGCCGAGCGGCTCGACAGCGTCGACACGAGCACGAAGCGCGGCGCGAGGCTCCGGTACGCCCACATCGTGCGCGGGCACGACATCACGGCGCTGCGCGACCAGCGGCTCGGCTGGCGCGACACGCTCGCGATCGGCTGGGCCGGGATGCGCGGCGTCGTCACGGTCGCGGCCGTGCAGACGCTGCCGGCCGACACCCCGATGCGTGCCGAGCTCGTGCTCGCCGCCTTCGTCGTCGCCATCGTGACGCTGCTCGTGCAGGGCGGCACGCTCTCGTTCCTCGTGCGCGCGCTGGGCGTGGGCAAGAACGCCTCGGACCGACGGCGGGCGGAGCTCGAGTCGCTCGTCGGCGAGGCGATCGACGCCGGCATCGAGGCGATGCGCCGGGAGGCCGAGGTCAACGGGATCGACGAGATGATCGTCGAGGTCGCGAGCGAACGGATGCTGGCCCGGCGCGACTGGGCGGCGCACGTCGCCGAGGTCGACCCGGACGACCCGTCGACCGACGTCGCGCAGATCTCGCGCCTGCGCCACGTCGCGATCGAGGCGGAGCGCGTCTGGCTCGACCGCGTGCGCCGCACGGGGCGGTTCGACTCGAGCACCGTCGCGGTCGCGCAGCGCATCATCGACCGCGAGGAGATCGGCCTGCAGGCCGACGAGGACGAGCACTGAGCCTGCCTTCGCGCGAACGTGCGAGGATTGGCGCATGACTGAGAAGCCCCAGATCGACGCCCCCGAGGGCCCCGCCCCCACCGAGCTCCAGATCACCGACATCACCGTCGGCGACGGCGAGGAGGCGGTGACCGGCAAGCAGGTCAGCGTCCACTACGTCGGCGTCACGCACTCCACCGGTGAGGAGTTCGACGCCTCCTACAACCGCGGCGCCCCGCTCGACTTCCCGCTCGGCGTCGGCATGGTCATCAAGGGCTGGGAGCAGGGCATCGAGGGCATGCGCGTCGGCGGCCGCCGCCAGCTCGTCATCCCGCCCCACCTCGCCTACGGCGAGCGCGGCGCCGGCGGCGCGATCGGCCCGAACGAGACGCTCATCTTCGTCTGCGACCTGGTCGCCGTCCGCTGACACCCGCCCGCCCGTGAGCCGGGTGGTCACGACGCGCCGCGCAGCGCGTGCGCGCGCGGCGTGTCCTGACCACCCGGCCGTCGGGGAGGCTCTGCCCGGCTAGATCGCCTTGCCGGGGTTCAGGATGCCGGCGGGGTCGAAGGCTGCCTTCACGGCCCGCTGCAGCGCGAGCTGGCGCTCGCCGAGCTCGTCGACGAGCCATCGCCGCTTGAGGATGCCCACGCCGTGCTCGCCGGTGAGCGTGCCGCCCATCGCGATCGCCGCCTCGAACACCTCGTTCGCGCACGCCCAGATCGCCTCCGAGGGCTCGGTGCCGTCGAAGACGAAGGTCGGGTGCAGGTTGCCGTCGCCGGCGTGCGCGGTCGTCGCGAGCCGCACCCCGTGGCGCTCTGCGGCCTCGTCGCACGCGCGGAACATGTCGGCCATCCGCGACCGCGGCACCGAGACATCCTCCACGAGCACGGTGCCGAACGACTCGAGCGCGAAGTGCACCTGTCTGCGCACCTGCACCAGCACATCCGACCGCGCCGCGTCGTCGGTGCGCTCGACCCGACCCCCGTGCGCCGCCAGGATCTCCGCCACGACCTCTGAGGTCGCGGCGGCGCCCAGCTCGTCGGTCTGCACGAGCACGAATGCGCCGGCCATCGGCTGCCCCGTGTAGGCGGCGAGCATCGACACCGCGTCGCGGCCGACGAGCTCCATGATCGCCGGGCGGATGCGCGCGGCCGTCACCGCCGTGCACGCCGCGGCCGCGGCGGTCTCGTCGTCGAAGAAGGCGCCGACCGTCCAGACGCCGCCATCGGGGAGCGGCCGCAGCTTCAGGGTCGCGCCGACGACGATGCCGAGCGTGCCCTCCGAGCCGATCATGAGCGCCGTGAGGTCGAGCCCGGTGACGCCCTTCACGGTGCGGTGGCCGGTCGAGATGCGGCTGCCGTCCGCGAGCACGACGTCGAGCGCGAGCACCCACTCGCGCGTCACGCCGTACTTCGCGCACAGCAGGCCGCCCGCGTTCGTGGCGATGTTGCCGCCCACCGACGAGATGGCACGGCTCGCCGGGTCCGGCGGCCACCAGAGGCCGTGGGTGGCGAGCATGTCGTTGAGCTCGGCGTTGCGGATGCCCGGCTCGACCCGGCACGACTGGTCGACGATCGAGACGTCGAGCAGCCGCCGCATCCGGTCGACCGAGACGACGAGCTCGCCCTCGCCGGCGATCGCACCGCCGGCGAGCCCGGTGCCGGCGGCCCGCGGCACGACCGGCACGCCGTGCTCGGTCGCCCAGCGCAGCGCAGCCTGCACGTGCGAGGCGTCCTCCGCCTCGACGATCGCGAGCGGCGGCGCGACGGAGCGGTGGCCCGACTTGTCGGCGCGCGCGACGTCGAGCGCGACAGGGTCGGTGACGAGCACGTGGGCGGGCAGCGCTGCCCGCAGGGCGTCGAGGTTCACGCGAGCACGAGCCCGTCGACGACGTGCCAGGCGCCCGGGACGCCGGTGAAGCGGACCGAGTGCGCGTTGTCGGGGGTGCGCGTCTCCTGGCCGGTGACGTGGTCGGCGAAGGCGCGGATGAAGGTGCCGTGCGTGACGATGACGAGCGCGTCGACGCGGTTGCGGGCGGCGACGTCGTCGACGGCGGCGACGGCGCGGCGCTGCAGGTCGTCGAAGTCCTCCTCGCCGGGCCAGTCGGTGCCGAAGCGCTCGACGGCCTCCTCCTTCGTCAACCCCTCGACCTCGCCGTAGGCGCGCTCGATGAGGCTCGGGTAGCGACCGCAGACCTCGAGCCCGAGCTCGGCGGCGATGATGTCGGCCGTGACGGCCGCCCGCACGAGCGGCGACGACACCACCGCGTCCCAGCGCGCGTCGGTCGACGGGCCGTCGGCGAGCAGTCGAGCCGCGGTGTGCGCCTGCGCGATGCCGGTCTCGTTCAAGGGGATGTCGCTCGTGCCCTGCAGCCTGCCGTCGCGGTTGAAGTCGGTCTGGCCGTGTCGGACGAGGGCGATCTCCATGCCCCGAGCCTAGAGCGGTGCGACGTCGCCCATCCACAGGCTCACATTCCGTCGCCCCCGCGCGTTAGCGGAGTATGAGAGGAATGCGGCCATGACCCACACCATCATCGACAGCCCCATCGGCCGGCTCACGCTCGTGCGGAGCGAGCGCGGCATCACGGGCCTGTACATGCCCGCCCATCGCCCTGCGCCAGACGAGGCGACGTTCGGCGAGCGCGACGACGCCGGCTTCGCGGATGCGGCGCAGCAGCTCGGCGAGTACTGGGCGGGGGAGCGCCGGGCGTTCGACCTCGACCTCGACCCCGATGGCAGCCCCTTCCAGCTGCGCGTGTGGGAGGCGCTGCGCTCCATCCCCTACGGCGAGACGCGCAGCTACGGCTGGATCGCGGCGTCGATCGGGCAGCCGACGGCGGTGCGCGCGGTCGGGCTCGCCAACAGCCGCAACCCGATCTCGATCGTGGTGCCCTGCCACCGGGTGGTCGGGTCGACCGGGTCGCTCACCGGCTACGCCGGCGGCGTCGAGCGCAAGCGCTTCCTGCTCGACCACGAGGCCGGATCGTCGCTGGTGGCGGTCGGGCTAGATTCGGTCGCGTGACCCGTGCGCCCTTCGAGTCGATCGTCGCGCTGCACGGCGCGAGGGTCTGGCGCGTGTGCCGGGCGCTGCTCGACGAGGTCGACGCCGACGACGCCTGGAGCGAGACGTTCCTCGCCGCGCTCGAGGCGTACCCGCGGCTCGCGCACGACGCGCGCATCGAGGGGTGGCTCGTGACGATCGCGCACCGGAAGGCGATCGACGTGCTGCGGCGGCGCGCGCGGCTCGTGGTCGGCGAGGTGCCGGACCGGCCGTCGCCCGCGGTCGCGCGCGACCTCGACCTCGCGCGGGCGCTCGCGCTGCTGCCGACGCGGCAGCGCGAGGCGGTCGTGCTCCACCACCTCGGCGGGCTGCCCTTCGCCGAGGTCGCGGCGACGCTCGGATCGTCGGCGGATGCGGCGCGGCGCGCGTCCTCCGACGGCGTGCGCCGGCTGCGCGAGCTGCTGGGAGGCGCCGATGCCTGAGGTCGACATGCTCGGCGCCATCCCCGACGTGCCCATGGTCGCGCTGCACGCGCGGCTCGTCGAGCGCGCCGCCGAGCGCGGGCTGCTCGACGTGGCGTACCGCTCGCTCGACACCGCTGTCGGCTCGCTGCTGCTCGCGGCGACGCCCGCGGGGCTGGTCTCGGTCACGTTCGACGGTCGTGACCCCGCGGCGACGCTCGAGCGGCTCTCGACCGCGCTGAGCCCGCGCGTGCTCGAGGCGCCCGCCCGGCTCGACGACGCCGCGCGCCGGCTCGAGGCACTCATCGACGGTCGTGCTCGCGCGTTCGACGGCCCGCTCGACCTCGCGCTCGCCCGCGGCTTCGGGCGCGACGTCGTCGAGCGGCTGCGCGAGATCCCGTATGGCGAGACGCGCAGCTACGCGCAGGTCGCCGCAGCGGCCGGCTCGCCGCGCGCGGTGCGCGCGGTCGGTACCGCATGCCGGCGCAACCCGCTGCCGATCGCGATCCCGTGCCATCGGGTGGTGCGCGGCGATGGCGCGCTCGGCCAGTACGCGGGCGGTGTCGAGGCGAAGCGGCTGCTGCTCGGCGTGGAGGCGGCGAGCCCGCCGGTCCTGCGCGCCGAGTAGCGCGGCGGGGCGCCCACCTGACGCGCATCTCCGCGCAGGCCCGCGCCGCTACGTTGGATCCCGTGCCCACCACCGAGCTCCTCGCCGTCGTCGAGCGCGACGGCTTCATCGAGTCCCAGCACCGAGGCGTCGCGGTCCTCATCGATCCCGATGGCACCGTCATCGAGGCGCATGGCGACGTCGCGGCGCCCTTCCTCGCCCGCAGCGCGCTCAAGCCGCTCTTCGCCGCGGCGCTGCTCGACGCCGGACTCGTCGAGCTGGCACCGGCGCACGCGGCGCTCGCGAGCGCGAGCCACTGGGCCGATCAGGAGCACCTCGACACCGCGCAGGCCATGGCCGAGCGCCTCGGCGTCGCCGAGGATGCGCTGCGCTGCCCGCCGATGAAGGCGCCCGACGGCTCGATGCGCCGCTTCGCGCACATGTGCGTCGGCAAGCACATCGCGCTCGCAGCGGCCGCCCGCGCGCTCGGCACGCCCAGCGACTACTGGGCCGACGACCACCAGCTCGCCGACGTGCTGCGCCAGGGCGTCGCGACGGCGGCCGGCGAGCCCATCATCGGGCTCGCGCACGACGGCTGCGGCGCGCTCGTGTTCCCCACCTCGCCGGTCGGGCTCGCGCGCGCCTTCCGCCGGCTCGCGCCTGACGCGATCGGCGGCGGGCGCTCCGTCGGCGACGCGATGCGGGCGCATCCGACGCTCATCGACGGCGCGGGTCGCCCCGACGCCGTCGTGATCGCCGAGACGGGATGCGCCACGAAGTTCGGCGCGGAGGGCACGCAGGCGATGGTCGCCCCCGACGGCACCACAGCCGTGGTGAAGACGGCGGATGGGGCGCGCCGCGCCGGCGCACCGGTCGCGCTCGCCATGCTCGAGCGCGCGGGGGCGATCCCCGAGGGCACGCTCGAGCGCCTGACCGAGCCGCTCGGGCTGCTGCAGCTGAGCGCCGACGTCGCGGTCGGCCGCCTGCGCCCCGTCGTCTAGCGCCGCGTCAGGGCTGCAGCAGCTTCCACCGGCCCTCGGAGACGACCTCCACCGCACCGTCGACCACGACGATCGCGGTCGCGTCGTCGATGGCGTACGTCGGGGCGGGGATCCCGGCCGCCCAGCGCTGGATGCCGGCGAGCGAGGCGCCATCCCCACCGTCGCCGACGAGGTGCGGCACGAGCGCGAAGTCGACCAGGCCGAGCGTGCGCTCGGCCTCCAGCGCCATGTCGCTGCCGTCGGGCACGAACTGCAGGTCGAACTCGGCATCGCAGTTGTACGACGTCACCGCGATGCTGCCGGCGCTCACCCCCACGTAGACCGTCTCGGAGAGCGAGGGGATGAGGTCCGCCAGGCCGGACTCGCGCATCCAGTGGCACAGGTACAGCACGTCGCCGCCCCAGACGAGCAGGGCGTCGGCATCCCGCACCGCGGGCACCCAGCTCTCCTCGCGGATGGTCGGCAGCGCCGTGAGCTCGAGCACGCCGAGCGATCGCCAGCCGAGCTCGCTCAGCGGCCCTGGCGCCGTGCCGGCGATCGCCTCGCGCGCCATCCAGGGTCCCTCGGCGAACGGGTACGCGGCCGTCGGGATGATGAGCGCGCTCGACTCGGCGATCGGCTTGCCGAGCAGCCGCTCGAGGGCCTCGGCGATGCTCGGGTTGGTGACGCCCATCGACGTGAGCAGGAGCTTCACGAGGGTCGCCTCGGGGTGCGGTGCATGCCTGCATCATGCCGCGCGGCGAGCGTCGGGGGCCAGCGCGCCCCGCGACCGTCAGCCTCGCGTCGTCGGCAGCGTGAGGATCTCGGCGCCGTCGTCGGTGATCGCGATCGTGTGCTCGCTGTGCGCCGTCCGCGCGCCCGTCGCGCTGCGGAGCGTCCAGCCGTCGGCGTCGACGACGAGCGTCGCGGTGTCCTGCATGATCCACGGCTCGAGCGCGAGCAGCAGGCCGGGTCGCAGGCGGTAGCCGCGGCCGGGCCGCCCGGTGTTGGCGACGTGCGGGTCCTGGTGCATCGTCGAGCCGATGCCGTGCCCGCCGAACTCCGTGTTGATCGGATAGCCGGCCTCGGTGAGCACCCTGCCGATCGCGTGCGAGAGGTCGCCGATGCGGGCGCCGGGGACGGCCGCGGCGATGCCCGCGGCGAGCGCGCGCTCCGTCGCCTCGATCATCGCCACGCTCTCGGCGGGGCGGCTGTCGCCGACCACGAAGCTGATGGCCGCGTCGGCGGCGATGCCGTCCTTCGAGACGGCGAGGTCGAGGGTCAGCAGGTCGCCGTCGGCGAGCGCGTAGTCATGCGGCAGGCCGTGCAGCACCGCGTCGTTGACGCCCGTGCAGATGTAATGGCCGAACGGCCCGCGGCCGAACGACGGTGCGTAGTCGACGTAGCAGGAGACGGCGCCCGCCTCGACGATCATCGCCTGCGCCCAGCGGTCGATCTCGAGCAGGTTCGTGCCCACCGCGGTGCGTGCGCGGAGCGCCTGCAGGATGTCGGCGACGATCCGGCCGGTGACCCTCGCGCGCCCGAGCTCGGACGGGTTCAGGATCTCGATCATGCATCGCCCCTTCCGCGACCAATACCTATCCCGGTAAGACTATCCCGGCTAGCATCGAGCCATGGTCCGACTGCCGCTCACTCCCGCCGACGTGGAGCGCGGCCGGCGCCTCGGCGCGGTGCTGCGGCGCGCCAGGGGCGATCGCACGATGCTGTCGGTGGCGCTCGACGCCGGCGTCTCGCCCGAGACGCTCCGGAAGATCGAGGCCGGCCGCGTCGCGACGCCCGCATTCTCGACGGTGGCCGCGATCGCTGCCGTGCTCGACCTGTCGCTCGACGCGATCTGGTCCGACGTCGACGACCGCGGTCGCCAGCGCGCGGCCTCCTAGGGGCACGCGGGCGCCCCGCTCACCGCGACGACGAGTGTGATGCCGCCGTCCGCATGCAGGATCTGCAGGTACGGCCCCCTCGCGTACAGCCCTCGGGCCTCGAGCGCGGCGTCCAGTGCGACCCATGCGTCTGCGGTGCTGCTCGGCCGCTCGTCGAGCCGCACGCTCGCTGCCTGACCGATGCGCGGCAGCGAGATGGGTCGCGCTGCCGGCGCGGGGCCGACGTCCTGCATGGCTGCCGCGACGGTGATGACGCGCTCGTCCGTGGTCCCGTCGAAGGTGAGCACGACATCCGCGGTCGGGATCTCATCGACGCCGAGCAGCGCCAGCAGGCGTCCGACCGCATCCGGCAGCTCCGTCTCGTCCGCGACGACCTCCGTCACGCCGTGCAGGTCGACGGCGGGTACGGCGGAGAGGGTGAGGGCATGCGTGATGGTGCTCCGGTCGCGCTCGATCGAGCGCAGTCGTGCCCGCACCCGCTCGAGGGCGGTGGAGTCCTGCGCGATGCGAGCGGCGAGCTCCGACTCCCGATCACGCAGGAGCTCGAGCAGCCGCGGCTCGGTGAGGCCCTGGTCGAGGAGGTCGCGGATGGCGTCCAGCCCGAAGCCGACCTCGCGGAGCGCGGCGATCGCGCGCACCCGCCCGGCCTGCGCCGAGGCGTAGCGCCGCTGCTTCGTCCACGGATCGACCGCAGCAGGGACGAGCAGCCCCTGCGCCTCCCAGTGCCGCAGCATGCGACGCGATGTCCCCGTGCGCTGCGCGAGCTGCCCGATGGTCTCCATGCCGCTCACCTCATCCCTTCACACGGTGTGAACCGCAAGCGTCGTGCCGCGGCCGCGGCCGCGGCCGGTGCCGTGCTACGGGGCCGGCCTAGAGCCGCCGGGCGCAGTCCTCGGCGAACGCGGCGAAGCCGCGCTGCACGATGCCCTGCAGCGTCGTGTCGGTCGCGAGGTGCGCTCGCCACGCGGCCACCGCATCCGGCGTGCGCAGCTCCGACAGCGTCGGCGACGCGACCGAGTCCCAGAGCCGCATGACCCGGTCGTCCGCCTCGAGGTGGAACTGCATGCCGACCGCGGACCCGTAGCGGAAGGCCTCGTTCTCGACCGTCGCGCTCGTCGCGAGCAGCGTCGCGCCGGGCGGGAGGGCGACGACGTCGCTGTTCCAGCGCATCGCGCCGACCGGGCCGACGTGCCCGCCGAGCCACGGCTCTGGCGCGACGACGTCGATGTCGATGATGCCCACCTCGTCGACCGCGCCCTCGCGGTGCTCCCCGCCGAGCGCGCGCCCGATGATCTGGTGGCCGAGGCAGAGCCCGAGCACCGGGATGTCCGCATCGATCGCGCGCAGCGCGAGGTCGGCTGTCAGCGCGAGCGACGGGTGCTCGTCCTCCTCCGCAGCACTCATCTGCCCACCCGTGATGACGATGCCCGCGATCTCGTCGAGCGGCGGCAGCTGCGACGGGAAGACCGCCTCGCGCGTCGGCAGGTGCGACGTCAGCGTCGCCGCGTGCCCGCCCGTCTCGTACTCGATGTGCTTGATGAACAGGACGGAACGTGCCACGCGGACCCTCTCTCGGATGTGCGTAGCCTATGACGAGCGGGATGCGCGTCCTGCATCGTGAGGAGCTGCATGACCGTCTTCGCCATGGCCCCCGACGGGGTCCGCATCGCACTGCACGAGCTCGGCGACCCGGACGGCGCACCGGTGCTGCTCATCCACGGGTTCTCGTCGAACGCGAAGCGCAACTGGATCGACACCCGCTGGGGCGATGCGCTCGCCGAGCGGGGGCTGCGCGGCATCGCGATGGACCTCCGAGGGCACGGCGAGAGCGACCGGCCGTCGGTCGGCTACACCGTGCCGCACTTCCTCGACGACGTCGACGCGGTGCTCGAGCAGCTCGCGCTGCCGGAGGCGCCCGGAGCGGTCGGCTACTCGATGGGCGCGAGGCTGCTGTGGCGCCATGCGGGCACGCGGCCGCAGGCGTTCCGCGCGCTCGTGCTCGGCGGGCTGCCCGCCGGCGATCCGTTCCAGCGGTTCGACGTCGACCTCGCCCGCAGCGCGCTCCGCGACGAGGCGGAGCCGGGCGAGATGGAGGCCTTCGTGGTCGAGCTCGCCGGCGTCTTCCCCGAGCACGACCCCGAGACGCTCGTGACGCTCGCCGGCGAGGTGTCGCGCACGCTCTTCGACCCCGAGGCGGCGCCCCCCACGATGCCCACCCTGCTGATGACGGGCGACAAGGACCGGCGTGCGGCCGATACGCAGGAACTGCTGCCGCTCCTGCCGGACGGCCGCTTCGAGCCGATCCCCGGTCGGAACCACATGAACGCGCCGACCTCCGGCACCTTCCGGCGGCGTGCGGCGGAGTTCCTCGCCGCCGCCCGCTGACGCGTCGGCGGGCGTGCAAAGGGCCGGTCGGGTTCTCCCGACCGGCCCCAGTCCCTTGCACCAAGCGAGGCATCGGCCATCGCTTCCGTCGACCGCCACAGCACTACGATCAACGTGCGCCCAACGTATAACGGATCGGTAACGAACCGCCCCAGAGCCGCCTGTGAGAAGGCTGTGGCCGCTCAGAAGCGGTCGGGGCTCGGGCCCGTCGCGAGCACCGTCACGTCGGCGTGCCGGTCGAACCGGTAGCCCGCGCCGCGCACCGTGCGGATGATCTCCGCGTAGTCGCCCAGCTTCGAGCGGAGGCGGCGCACGTGCACGTCGATCGTGCGCTCGTTGGGGCGGTTCTCGTCGTCCGCGTCCCAGAGCGCGTCGATGATGGCGCAGCGTCCGACGGTCGAGCCCTCGCGCAGCACGATGTGCTGGAGCAGCTCGAACTCGCGGTAGGTGAGTGCGGCGATCTCATCGCCGATCGCGACGCGCTTGCGCGTCAGGTCGATGACGATGCCGGGGTCGGTGTCGACGACCGGCTGCTGCACGGCCGGGTCCTGCAGCGCGCGACGCACGACATCCACGTCGCGGCCGCCCGCGCCGGCCGGGGCGAGCGCGACGGCGGCGTGCGTCTCGGCGCTCGGGGCGAGCCGCGAGGTGAGGGCGCGCAGCTCGCCGACCAGGCGGGCGAGCTCGATGTGGTCGGAGGCCGCGGCGTCCTCGCCGAGGCCGACGTAGAGCACGAAGCCGCGGGCCTCGGTGCCGTCCGGGACCGGGCGGATCTGCGGCGCACGGGCAGCGGGCCGGGCCGCCGGAGCGATGGCACGCTTCGGGGCGAGCGCCGAGGAGCCGTCGACGCGGGTCTCGAGCGACGGGCGGCGGGTGCGGGTGGGGAGAGCGGTGATGGTCATGGGGATGCCTTCCGGCGAGCGGTCGACGGCCGTCCGGCCTGCGATGCTGGGACGGGCGATGAGGGCCGTCGACTCGTGGAGGACACCGATGCGCCAGGGCTCGGTGTCGAGTGTCGAGTGCGAACCGACGATGCGGTTCGGAGATCGCTCGCTAGGGCTGCTCAGGCCCGCAGGCGACGCGCGAGGGCGTCAGCGCTGCTGGAGCGATCGGACGGTGCGAGCTGCGCTCAAGCACACATTCGACGCATGGCAACCATCGGCATCATCATGCCGTTCGTCCCATCGGCCGCGAAGACGGTCGGGAGGGCAGAGGTGGTCGTCATGCCTGTCAGTATCGCGGCTTGCATCCGGCGATGTCAAACGACGCCGTCAGCGAATGTGACGAAGTGTGACGTCGGCGGGCGGAGCCGCCCGGGCGCGGTCGCCGACCGCTCCGGTGACACAAACCGGGCCGCGCGAGCGCCTAGTGGTCGACGGTGCCGTAGAGGCGGTCCCCCGCGTCGCCGAGCCCAGGCACGATGAAGCCGTGCTCGTTGAGGCGCTCGTCCAGCGCGCCGAGCACGATCGTCACGTCGTGGCCGTCCATGTCGCGCTCGACGCGCTCGATGCCCTCCGGCGTGCCGAGCAGGCAGATCGCGGTGACGTCGACCGCGCCGCGGTCGAAGAGGAATCGCATCGCGGCCGACAGCGAGCCGCCGGTCGCGAGCATGGGGTCGAGCACGAAGCACTGGCGGTCGGAGAGGTCCTCCGGGAGGCGCTCGGCGTACGTGTACGGCTCGAGCGTCGTCTCGTTGCGGGCCATGCCCAGGAAACCGACCTCCGCCGTCGGGACGAGGGTCGTCATGCCGTCGAGCATGCCGAGGCCGGCGCGCAGGATCGGCACCACGAGCGGCCGCGGCTCGGCGATCTCGACACCCGTCGTGGTCGTCACCGGCGTGGTGATCTCCTTCGGCGTCACGCGCACGTTGCGGGTCGCCTCGTAGGCGAGCAGCGTCATGAGCTCCCCGACGAGCGATCGGAACGTGGGGGAGGGCGTGCGCTCGTCCCGCAGGACGGTGAGCTTGTGCGTGATGAGCGGGTGGTCGGCGACGTGGACGCGCATAGGCTTCAGGGTAGTGGGCGCGGGACGGCACGCCCGATCGGGGAGGGCGGATGCGGCCTGCGGCACGCGACGAGGCGCTCATGCGCCTCGCGCTCGACGAGGCGGCGGCCGCGACTGCCAGCGCCGACGTGCCGGTCGGTGCGATCGTGGTCGACGCATCCGGCGAGGTGCTCGGCACCGGACGCAACGAGCGCGAGCTGCGCCACGATCCGACCGCCCACGCCGAGGTGGTGGCGCTGCGCGAGGCTGCGGCGCGGCTCGGCTCCTGGCGCCTCGACGGCTGCGCGCTCGTCGTCACGCTCGAGCCGTGCGTCATGTGCGCGGGCGCGATCCTCGCGAGCCGGGTCGAGCGCGTCGTGTTCGGCGCGTGGGACGACAAGGCGGGCGCGGCGGGCAGCGTCGTCGACGTGCTGCGCGAGCGCCGGCTGCCGCACCGCGTCGAGGTGGTCGCCGGCGTGCTCGCCGCCGAGGCGGAGGCCCAGCTCCGCGCCTTCTTCGCCCCCCGCCGTTGATCCTCAACGGAGCGGCTGGTAGCGCGAGGGGATAGTGCCCTCGCGCGACCGGTCACTCCGTTGAGGATGCCCTTGGCGGGCGGCGCTCCTTGGGCTCGAGGTCGTCGACGCTGTCGCCCGCCTCGGCGCTGCGCTGCTCCGCGATGCGCTGCTCGTACGTGGCCGGTCGGTAGATCTCGTCCATCACGCCGAGCCCGCCCATGCGGCGAGCGCGCTGCGTGGATGCGCTGTGCCAGATGCGCGGGCCGAGCGCGACGAGCACGGCCGCGGCGCCGAGGACGCCCGCCCAGGCCAGCAGGTCGAGCCAGGGCATCGGGCGGCCGTCAGCGCCAGAAGACGGCGATGAGCAGGTTCACGGCGGCGAGGCCGCCGGCGGTGTGGAAGAACGGCCCGAGCTTGCGCTCGACCTGCAGGTTGCCGACCGAGACGGCGCCGCCGGCGGTCAGGCGCGACCGCTCGGCGTGGATCGCGCGCTGGCGCAGGAAGCCGATGAGCGCGGCGACGAAGACGACCACTGCGATGAGGCCCTTCACGCCGAGCTTCGCGTGGTTGACGTCGCCGTCGCCCGCCATGGCGAGGCCGTAGAGGCCGACGCCCGAGACGAGCTGGATCGACGCGCCGATCAGCATCATCGTGAAGCTGTAGCCCGCCCGTGCACGCATCTGGAGGATGAACGTGCCGATGAGCATCGACAGCCCCACGAGGTGGGCGGTGAGCAGCAGCGAGTGCAGGAACTCCATGCAGTCAGCCTACGCAGTCGCGCTCAGTTGCCCGACTGGATGACGATGTGGTCGGTGGAGGGCGCGGTCTCGGGCTGCTCGACGTAGAGGTCCGGCTCGATGTAGATGACCCGCGCGTGCGGCACCTGGGTGCGCAGGTCGGCCTCGAGGTCGTTGATGGTGCGCGACACGTGCTCGATGTCGGACTGCGGCGGGAACGCGATCTTCGCGGCCACCATGAGCTCGTCGGGGCCGAGGTAGAGCGTCTTCATGTGGATGACCGACTCGACGCCCTTGTGCGCGTTGAGCAGGGCGGCGATCCGCGCGTTGTCCTCGCGGGTCGCGCCCTCGCCGATCAGCAGCGACTTCATCTCGACCGCGAGGATCGCGGCGACGGCGATGAGCAGCACGCCGATGCAGAGCGTGCCGATCGCGTCGAAGAGCGGGTTGCCGGTGATGGCGGTGAGGCCGACGGCGACGAACGCGAGCGAGAGGCCGACGAGCGCGGCCAGGTCCTCGAGCAGGATGACGGGCAGCTCGGGGCTCTTCGACGTGCGGATGAACGCCCACCAGCCGGTCTTGCCGCGCACCTTGTTGGCCTCCACGATGGCCGTCCGGAACGAGAAGCTCTCGAGCACGATCGCGATGCCGAGCACGACGAGCGGCAGCCAGATGATGTCGAGCTCGTGCGGGTCCTGGATCTTCGAGATGCCCTCGTAGATCGAGAACAGGCCGCCGACCGAGAACAGCACGAGCGCGACGATGAACGCCCACACGTAGCGCTCGCGGCCGTAGCCGAAGGGGTGGTCGGGCGTCGCCTGCTTCTTCGCGAGCCTGCCGCCGAGCAGCAGCAGCAGCTGGTTGCCGGCGTCGGCGACCGAGTGGATGGCCTCGGCCAGCATCGATGCGGAGCCCGAGAAGAACCAGGCGATGAACTTGGTGATGGCGATGCCGGTGTTCGCGAGGAATGCCGCGATCACTGCCCTCGACCCGTGGGATGCGCTCACGACCGGGAGTCTACGCGCGACGCACGCGCGCGGGTCGGCGCGTGCCGTCCGGCCGCCCGCGCCGCCCGGTCACCTGGTCCGCCTGGTTGCCCGGGCACCCGCGCCGCCCGGTTACCTGTGCCGCCCGGTTACCCTGGCCGCATGCCTGCGACCCTCCCTCCCATCGCCATGCTCGGCGTCGGCTCGATGGGCGGTGCGATCCTCGCCGGGCTCGCCCGCCACGGCGCCGAGCGCATCGTCGTGACCAACCGCACCGCCGAGAAGGCGGCCGCGGTGCGGCTCGACGGCGTCGAGTCGATCGCGCTCGCCGACGAGCCGGACGGCAACGCCCGCGCGGTCGCGGGCGCGAAGCTCGTCGTGCTCGGCGTGAAGCCCGCCGGCATCGTCGACCTCGCGCGCGAGATCGCCCCGCACCTCGCCGAGGATGCCGTGGTCGTCTCGATCGCGGCCGGCACGACCGTGGCGTCGATCGAGGCGGCGCTGCCGGCATCCGTCGCCGTCGTGCGCGCCATGCCGAACACCCCGTCGCACGTCGGGCTGGGCGTCACGGGCGTCGCCGGCGGCACGCGCGCCTCCGACGACGACGTCGCGCTCGTCGCCCGCATGTTCGAGGCGGTCGGCGAGGTGATCGTCGTCGATGAGTCGCAGATCGACGCGCTCTCGACCATCTCGGGCTCCGGCCCCGCGTACGTCTTCCTGCTCATCGAGGAGCTCACGGCCGCGGCCGAGCGGATGGGCTTCACGCCCGAGCAGGCGGCGACGATGGTGCAGGGCACGTTCCGCGGCGCGAGCGAGCTGCTCGCCGCCGACGGCTCGGCACCGGCGGAGCTGCGCCGCCGGGTCACGAGCCCGAAGGGCACGACCGAGCGCGCCGTCGCGGTGCTGCAGGACGCTCGGCTCGGCGAGGTCTTCGACCGCGCGACCGCCGCGGCGCTCGCGCGGGCGCAGGAGCTCGCCGCGAGCTGAGCCCGCCGGCGCACCGGCGCCGACCCGTCAGACGGCGTCGCCGTCCACGTACTGCCAGCCCTGGTCGCGCCGGAAGCTGCTGAGCTCCCGCAGCACGCCGCGCTGCCCGTCAGCGACCCAGTGCGCCTCGAAGGCGACCGTGCCCTCGCGATCGAAGGGGCCGCCGCCGCTCGTGCCCTGGATCTCGAGGCGCAGCCAGCGGATGCCCGGGTCGAGCTCGAGCGATCGGGGCCGGGTGGTGGGGTGCCAGGAGGCGAGCAGCCAGTCGACGTCGCCGGTCGCGAACGCCGTGAAGCGGGAGCGCATCAGCACCTCGGCGGTCGCCGCCTCGCGCTCGCGCCGGTGGATCGGTCCGCAGCACTCGCCGTAGACGAGGCCCGTCCCGCACGGGCAGCGCTTCGCGTCGTCGATCGTCATCGGCCGCTCATGCGCCCAGGCCCGCGAACCGCTCGATGTCGGCCTGGTTGCCGGAGACGATGATCAGGTCGTGGTTCGAGACGATCGTCTCGGGCGTCGCGTAGGTGAACTCGCCACCGGGGCTCTTCACGCCGACGACGGTCAGGTGGTACTTCGAGCGGATCCTCGACTCCGCGAGCGTGACGCCGCGGATGTGCTTCGGCGGGTACATCTTCACGATCGCGAACTGGTCGTCGAACTGGATGTAGTCGAGCATCCGGCCCGAGACGAGGTGCGCGACGCGCTCGCCGGCCTCCGCCTCGGGGTAGATGACGTGGTTCGCGCCGATGCGGCTGAGGATCTTGCCGTGCGACTGGCTGATCGCTTTCGCCCAGATCTGCGGGATGCCGAGGTCGACGAGGTTCGCGACGATGAGCACCGACGCCTCGATCGACGAGCCGACCGCGCACACCGCGATCGCGAAGTCCTGCGCACCGACCTGCTTGAGCGCGTCGATCGAGCGCGCATCCGCCTGCACCGTGTGCGTGAGCCGCTCCGACCACTTCTGCACGAGGTTGATGTCGCCGTCGATGGCGAGCACCTCGCGGTCGAGTCGCGCGAGCTGGCCGGCGGTCGCGGCGCCGAAGCGGCCGAGGCCGATCACGAGCACCGGTGCGTCGTGCGGGATCCTGTCAACCAACGATCGGCCTCTCCTCTGGGCGGGTGAACAGCTGCGTCGTCTGGCTCGCCGCCAGCGCGGCGGCGAGCGTCACACTACCGATGCGCCCGACGAACATGGTGATGGCCAGGATGATCTTGGCCGGGTCCTCGAGGCCCGGGTGGGTGAAGCCGGTCGACAGCCCCACGGTCGCGAAGGCGCTGATCACGTCGAACAGCACGAACGACAGCGGCGCCCCGGTGATCTCGAGCAGCACGATCGTGACGCCGGCGACGATCGTCGCGCTCCACAGCGTGACCGAGACGGCCAGGCGCAGCACGTCCGACGGGATGCGGCGGCCGAACGCCTCCATCGACTTGCGCCCGCGCGCCTCGGCGACGGCGGCGAGGAACAGGATCGCGAGGGTCGTCACCTTGATGCCGCCGGCGGTCGAGGCGGAGCCGCCGCCGACGAACATCAGCATGTCGGTCACGAGCAGGCTCGAGTTGTGGAGCAGCCCGAGATCCTCGAGGGCGAAGCCTCCGGAGCGCGCCATCGACGACAGGAAGAACGCGTGCAGCAGCTGCTGGCCGAAGCCATCCGTGCCCCACGAGTCGGGGTTGCCCCACTCGAGCACGAGGAACGAGAGGCCGCCGAGGAGGAAGAGCAGGAGCGAGACCGAGATCGTGAGCTTGACGTGCAGCGACCACTGGCGGGGGCGGCCGAGGTGCCGCAGCAGCACGAAGTAGACGGGGAAGCCGAGCGACCCGGTGAAGACGCCGAGCATGAGCACGATGAGGAACCACGGGTCGGTCGCATAGGGCGCGAGGCCCTCGACCGTCGGCACGAAGCCGGAGTTCGTGAAGGCCATGAACGCCCAGTAGGTCGCCTCGTAGAGCGCCTGCAGCGGGTTCTTGCCCTCGAGCAGGATGCGCGGGAACAGCAGCACGATGAGCGCGGCCTCGAAGACGAGCACCGAGAGCGCGACCGTGCGCAGCAGCCCGCCGACCTCGCCGAGCCGGATCGCCTGCCCCTCCTTGACGACGCCCTTGCGCACGCGGGAGGGGTTCGAGTCGCTCGCGGCCATGAGCTTCTGCCGCAGGCCGAGCTTGCGCGCAACGGTCAGCCCCAGGATCGAGGCGAGCGTCAGCACACCGATGCCGCCCACCTGCACGCCGAGCAGCACGACCGCGTTGCCGAACGGGCTCCAGTGCGTCGACATGTCGACGACCGTGAGGCCCGTGACGCAGACCACGCTCACCGCCTGGAAGAAGGCGTCGACCGGGCCGGTCGGCTCGCCGGTCGCGCTCGCCCACGGGGTCATGAAGAGCAGCATGAAGAGCAGGTTCATGGCGGCGAAGACCATGATGGCGAAGCGCGCCGGATAGCTGCCGGTGAAGCGGTCCAGGGCGTCGCGGGATCGGCTGAGGAACGTCGTGCCGTCCGACGTCCGCAACTGCGCCACCTGCTGTGCCTCTCGCGGGGACCGAGCGCCGCGGAGCGGCGCAGAACGGGCCCACTGTAGTCCTCTTGCGCCGACTGCTCGGGACGATCGGGACGGGCGTCGGCGGGGACATCGCGGTCGAGGCGTCGGGCGCGTCGATCGCCGGCCCCGGGGCGCGGTTTGGCGCGCCTCTCCCGCGCTGGCATGCTTTCGCCATGGCCGACATCTTCAGCGTGATCGCGGACAGCACGCGACGGGACATCCTCAGCGTGCTGCTCGAGCGGCGCGCGACGACGGGCGACGCGAGCGTCAGCCAGATCGTGGATGCGCTCGGCGTGCCGCAGCCGACGGTGTCCAAGCACCTCCGGACGCTCCGCGACGCGGGGCTCGTCACGGTGCGCGAGGACGGCCAGCACCGCCACTACGCCATCGTGCTGACGCCCTTCGACGAGATCGACGACTGGCTGATGCCCTTCATCTTCGCCGAGGGCGACCAGGAGGAGGCGACGCTCGGCGCGGCCGCCTTCGCCGCCTGGGCGGGCGTCAACGTGCAGGCACCGCTGCGCGCCGCCGCTGACCAGGCGCGCATCGCCGCCGAGCAGGCCAGGGTCGCCGCCGAGCAGGCGCTCGCGCGGGTGGCCGACCGCGTCGAGCACCCGGCGCCCGTCGGCGCCTCCCTGGGCCGTCGGGCCGCCGAGAGCGTGCACGACGTCCAGGAGCGCGTCCAGGAGGCGAGGGATCGCATCCACGACGTGCAGGAGCGCCTCGTCGAGCTGCAGGCACGCGCGACCCAGCGGTTCGACGACGCCCGCGACAAGAAGCGCCCGCGGGCGATCGAGGGCGAGGTCGACGGCCCGAGCGAGCGCGCCGGGCACGACGGTCCGGGGCACGACCACGCGGCACGCGACGACGACGACGCCCGCCTCGACTGAGGGATCCGCGCCGGGTCGACTGCGGCATCCGCCGAGGGCCCGGAGGCCCCCGGGCGCGCGTCCACCGCTTTCCGGTAGGATGCCGAGAGCGTTTTCCCTGCGCGGACCTCGAGGTCGTGCAGCGTCAGCGAGCAATCCCGATCGGAAGTGAGGAACCTCTATGGGTTCTGTGGTGAAGAAGCGCCGCAAGCGCATGGCGAAGAAGAAGCACCGCAAGCTGCTTCGCAAGACGCGCCACCAGCGTCGCAACCGCAAGTAGTCGGTTGCGCCAGAGCCGGGATCCCCATCGGGGTCCCGGCTTCTGCGTTCCCCCGGGCGGCGGCGCGGCCACCTAGACTTGCTGCATGGTCGAGATCACGCTCATCGGCAAGCCCGGCTGCCACCTCTGCGACGAGGCCCGCCCGATCGTCGAGCGGGTCGTCGCCGGGTTCCCGCAAGCGGCGCTCACCGAGCTGTCGATCCTCGACGACCCCGCGCTCGAGTCGCGCTGGCACGACGACATCCCGGTCGTGCTGATCGACGGCCGGCCGCACTCCGCATGGCGCGTCGACGCCGCGAAGCTGACCGACCGCATCCAGGCGACCATCGCCGCGACGACGTGAGGGCCTGCGTCCGAGCGCAGGGCGACTCGGACGCAGGCCCCGGGCGGGCGGCTGCCGCTACGGCGTCAGGCGCGTCGGCCCGCGGAAGAGGTACGTCGACTCGCGGATCGAGCCGAGGCCGAGCATGAGCATGACGACGCGCGCGAGGCCCATGCCGAAGCCGCCGTGCGGGGGCGTGCCGTAGCGGAAGAAGTCGAGGTACTCCTCGAGCTCCGCGGGGTTCATGCCCTTCTCGACGATCTGCGCCTCGAGCACCTCGACGCGGTGCTCGCGCTGCGCGCCGGTCGAGATCTCGACGCCGTTGTAGATGAGGTCGTACGAGTTCGTGACGTCGGCCCGGCCCTCGGGGCGCAGGTGGTAGAACGGCCGCACGCTCGACGGGAACTCCGTGACGAAGACGAAGTCGTGGCCCATCGTCTCCTTGACGTGCGCCGAGATCTGGCGCTCCGCCTCGGGGTCGAGGTCGCCGTCCTCGCGCTCGATCGTGTGGCCGCGGGCCTCCACGATCGCCTTGACCTCGGCGTGCGGGATGCGCGGGAAGGGCAGCGTGGGCGCCTCGAGCACGATGCCGAAGTGCTGCTCGATCTCGGCGCCGTGGCGCTCGACGACCGCGGTGACCGCCTTGGCCAGCAGCGCCTCGTGCAGCTGCATGACCTCCTCGTGCGAGTCGATCCAGGAGATCTCGCTGTCGATCGAGGTGAACTCGGTCGCGTGGCGGCTCGTGTAGGAGGGGTCGGCGCGGAAGGCCGGGCCGATCTCGAAGATCTTGCCGAAGCCGGCCGACTGCGCCATCTGCTTGAAGAGCTGCGGCGACTGCGCGAGGTAGGCGGTGGTCTCGAAGTAGGGCACCTCGAAGAGCTCGGCGCGCGACTCGGAGGCCGTCGCCATGAGCTTGGGGGTGTGGAGCTCGATGAAGCCCTCGTCGATCCAGTGCTGGCGCATCGCGTGCTCGATCGTCGTCTGCACGCGGAAGATCAGCTGGGCCTCGGGGCGGCGCAGGTCGAGGAAGCGCCAGTCGAGGCGCTTGTCGATCGACGAGTCGTCGGCGATCGGGCTGTCCTTCGCGACCGACTCGACCGTGAGCGAGCGCACCTTGACCTCGAGCCCGCCGAGCTTGACGCGCTCGTCCGCCTTGAGGTCGCCCTCGACGGTGATGAACGAGCCGTGCATGAGGCCCGAGATGGTCGCGGCGGTCTCCGCGGTGTCGTCGTTGACGGGGTTCACGAGCTGGGCAGAGCCCGACTCGTCGCGCAGGATCACGAACTGCACGCGCTTCTGATCGCGCACCGTCTCGACCCAGCCCTGCACCTTCACGGGGCCGTCGGGGAGCGATGCGAGGTCATGGATCAGGGTGCGAGAGGTCACGGCCCGATCCTACCGGCCCGGTGCGGCGCCCCCGGCGGTGCGCCGGGTCAGCGGCGGCGGCGCTCGACGGCTGCGGGGGCGACGGTCGCGAGGGCGACCCAGCCGCCCACGAGCGCGACGACGGATGCGGCGAGCACGACCCATCCGGCTGTCGCGCTCACCGGCGCACCCGGCCCGTCGGAGGCGACGAGCAGCCAGACGCCCGCGGCCGCGAGCGCGCCGACGACGAGCGCGGCGGGCGTCGCGTAGGCGCGATGGGCGAGGTAGCGCGCCCACGTCCACATGAGGCTCGCGGCGAGCACGACGACGAGCGCGATCGCGAGCGGGACGAGGAGGGGCACGGGTCCATCTTCCCCTGCCGCTCGGTCCAGGCGGCGCTCAGGTCGCCGCGCGCTCCACGACCGCCCGCACGAGGGCGGCGTTGCCCTCGGCGACGCTCCCGTCCGGCAGGAGCGTCGAGTCCTCGAGGCCGGCGCGGGTCGGCAGCCGCCACGCGAGCGCGAGGTCGATCGCGCGCCAGGTGGATCGCTCCTCGCCGTGGAGCAGCACCTCGATCGACGGCTCCGCGGCGCGCGCGCCGTCCACGAGCCGGCGGGCGAGGCGCTCGATCGCCACCCGGTCGTCGAGGTCCGGGATCTCGACGAGCACGCGCATGCAGGCCGAGCGCATCGGCCAGCGCAGCCAGCGCTCGAGCGCCGCCACGCTCCAGAGCCCCGCCTCAATGCCGACGCCCCGGTCGAGCAGCGTCGCGGCGACCCGTTCCGCACCCTCCTCGTGGGCGTTGACGGACGCGAAGTCGGGCAGCGTGCGCCAACCGCGGATCGCTGCGATGCGCGCGTCGGCGTCGCCGGTCCAGGCACCCGTCGTCACGCCGACCGGCACGTCGACGGCGGCGCGCGCGGCGGCCACGAAGCGGTCGAGGTCGCCGGGCGCGAGGCTGTCGCGCCCGTCCGCATCCTTCGGGTGCAGGTGCACCGCGGCCGCGCCGGCTGCGACCGAAGCCGCCGCCTCGGCGGCGAGCACCCCGGGATCGGGCCGGAGCCGCGGGTGGGCGGACGCGTCGCGGGCGCCGTTCAGGCAGGCCTTCACCAGCATGCGAGCGAGCGTACGGGCCTCGCCCGGGGCGGGCCGCCCGTGCCGCGTTGATAGGGAGCGCCGGTACGATGGAGGCCATGCCCGCCCGCCGCCTCCATCTCGTGCGCCACGGCGAGGTCGACAACCCCGGTCGCGTGCTCTACGGCCGCATGCCGGGCTTCGTGCTCTCCGAGCGCGGCCACCGGATGGCCGAGCTCGCCGCCGAGCACCTCGCGACCGGCCAGGCCGCCCGCTCGGTCGTGCGGCTCGCCGCGAGCCCGCTCGAGCGCGCCCAGCAGTCGGCGCAGCCGTGGGCCGACGCCTTCTCGCTCGACATCCGCACCGAGCGCCGCATCATCGAGCCGACGAACCAGTTCGAGGGCAAGACGTTCGAGGCGAGCGGCGCGCTGCGGCACCCCTCCGCGTGGCCGCTGCTCCGCAACCCGTTCCGCCCGTCGTGGGGCGAGCCGTACCGCGCGATCGCGCAGCGCGTCATCGCCGCGATGGAGGACGCCTGGGACGAGGTCGCCGAGTCCGAGGACGACGGCGACATCGTCTTCGTCAGCCACCAGTCGCCGATCTGGATGGCGCACCTCGCCATCGCGGGGCAGCGGCTGTGGCACGACCCGCGCTCGCGGCGCTGCCAGCTGTCGTCGATCACGAGCTTCGCGCGCGTCGATGGCCGCTTCGTCGAGGTCGACTACGCCGAGCCCGCCGCCGGCGTCGCGGCGATCGACGCGGGGGCGGTGTGATGCGCCGCCGGATGCGCGTGGCCGCCATGGCGCTCGCCGGGCTCGCGCTCGCGGGCTGCGCGTCGGCCGACGGCGTGGCCGGGCAGGTCGGCGACGCGGGCTACATCGCCGGCGATGGCATTGTCACCGAGATCGCGCCCGACCAGCGCGCTGCGCCCGCCGCCTTCGCCGGCCCGCTCGTGGACGGCGGCGACCTCGACTCCGCGGAGCTCGACGGCGTCACCCTCATCAACTTCTGGTACGCCGCGTGCCCGCCGTGCCGCATCGAGGCGCCGGTGCTCGCCGAGCTGCACGCCGAGCTCGGCGACCGGGTGAGCTTCCTCGGCGTCAACACCCGCGACGGCGCGGCGCAGGCGGCCGCCTTCGAGGAGCAGTTCGGGATCGAGTACCCGTCGGTCCTCGACGACGAGACCGCATCCGCGCAGCTCGCCTTCACCGGCATCGTCGCGCCGAACGCCGTGCCGTCGACGATCATCCTCGACGCGGAGGGCCGCGTCGCCGCCCGCGTCTCGGGCGCCGTGACCGACACG
The DNA here is from genome assembly GCF_054060915.1 of Agrococcus sp. UYP33. NCBI lineage: Bacteria > Bacillati > Actinomycetota > Actinomycetes > Micrococcales > Microbacteriaceae > Agrococcus > Agrococcus sp. UYP33. The sequence goes on along the minus strand of NZ_JBSSDR010000001.1, from coordinate 648,670 downwards.
AGCATCCTCTCGACGCTGCTGCGGGAGGAGCTCGAGCGGTGAGTGCCGCTCTCGCGCTCGTCGCACCCGCAGCCGCGATGGTCCCCGCCGTCGCCGGCGCTGCCGCCATCGACGCGGCTGCGTTCGACCCGGCCGGCGCGGTGCTGAGCGGTCAGCTGCTCGTCTCGCTGCCGATCGCGCTGCTCGCCGGCCTCGTCTCGTTCGCGAGCCCGTGCATCCTGCCGCTCGTGCCCGGCTACCTCGGCCTCGTCGGATCGCTCGTGGGGGAGCGGGGCGGTCGCGGCCGGCTCGTCGCCGGCGTCGCGCTCTTCATCGCCGGCTTCACGCTCGTCTTCGTGCTCGGCACCGCGATCGTCGGCGGGGTGAGCTCGTTCCTGCTGCAGTACAGCGACCTCATCGTGCGCATCCTCGGCGTCGTGCTGATCCTGCTCGGGCTCGTCTTCGTCGGGCAGTTCTCGTTCCTGCAGCGCATCTGGAAGCCGCAGCAGGTGAAGACCGGCGGCATGTGGGCCGCGCCGCTCGTCGGCGTCGTCTTCGCGCTCGGCTGGACGCCCTGCTCCGGGCCGACGCTCGCCGCCATCAGCGCGCTCACCGTCACCACCGGATCCGCCTGGCAGGGCGCGATCCTCGGCCTCGCCTACGCCCTCGGCCTGGGTGTGCCCTTCCTGCTCATCGCGCTCGGCCTCGGCTGGGCCGGCGGCGCCGTCGCGTGGCTGCGCCGGCACATCCGCCTCGTGAACGTGCTCGGCGGGGCGATGCTCATCGCCGTCGGCGTGCTCATGGTCACGGGCGCGTGGAACGCCATCATGCAATCGCTCCAAGGATGGATCGCCTCCGTTGTCACGATCATCTGACCCGCTGCGGCCGGGCGACCACATCGACTCGCCGGAGGCGCCGGCTCGCCAGCCCGGCGACCCCAAGCTCGGCCCGCGCGGCTGGGCGCGCTTCCTCTGGCGGCAGCTCACCTCGATGCGCACCGCGATCGTCCTGCTCCTGCTGCTCGCGATCGCGGCGGTGCCGGGCAGCCTCGTGCCGCAGCGCTCCTCCGACCCGAACGGCGTCATCCAGGTGCGCGCCGAGAACCCCGAGCTCGTCTGGCTCTACGACGCGCTGTCGCTGCACGATGTCTACTCGAGCCCGTGGTTCTCCGCGATCTACATCCTGCTGTTCACCTCGCTCGTGGGCTGCGTCATCCCGCGCCTCGCGCACCACTGGAAGGCGATGCGGGCCCTCCCGCCGCGCACCCCGGCGCGGCTGTCGCGGCTCGTCGGGTTCCAGGTCGTGCCGGGCGGGGCCTCCGACCTCGACCGCGCCGACCGCGTGCTGCGCCGGCTCGGCTACCGCACGACGCGCTACGGCGACTCGGTGTCGGCGGAGCGCGGCTACCTGCGCGAGACCGGCAACCTGCTCTTCCACATCTCGATGCTCGCGCTGCTGCTCGTCGTCGGCCTGGGGTCGGGCTTCGGCTACTCGGGGCAGCGGCTGCTCGTCGAGGGCAGTGGGTTCGCGAACACGCTGACGAGCTACGACTCGTTCACGGCGGGGCAGTGGTTTGACGACGACGCCCTCGAGCCGTTCGCGGTCGAGCTCGACGGGCTCGACGTCGTCTACGAGACCGAGAACCCCAACGCCGTCGGCGCTCCGCTCGACTTCACGGCGCGGGTGTCGGCGACGGAGGACGGCGTGCAGCGCGAGGGACAGATCAAGGTCAACGAGCCGCTGCGGGTCGCCGGCGCCGACCTCTACCTGATCTCGAACGGGTACGCGCCGCGCATCTCGGTGCGCGACGCCTCCGGCGAGGTCGTCTACGACCAGTACACGCCCTTCCTCGCGCAGGACGACAACATGACGAGCCTCGGCGTGATCAAGCTGCCCGATGGGCTCGAGGAGCAGCTCGGCCTGCGCGGCTTCTTCTACCCGACGGCCGTGCCGCTCGAGACGGGCGCGCTCGCATCCGCCTACCCCGACCTCGCCAACCCGGTGCTGTCGCTGCAGGCGTTCACCGGCGACCTCGGGCTCGACGCGGGCATCCCGCGCTCGGTCTACGCGCTCGACACCGACACGATGACGCAGATCGCCGGCGGCGACTCGGGCACCGAGTCGCTGACGCTCGCGGCCGGGCAGACGATCGACATCCCCGGCGGCCTCGGCACGATCACGTTCGAGGACGTGCGGCGCTATGGCGTCATCGAGGTGCACGTCGACCACACGCAGACGCCGGTGCTGTGGATCGTGATCGTGCTGTTCGTCTCGCTGCTCGGGTCGCTGCTCATCCCGCGCCGCCGCATGTGGGTGAAGGCGACCCCTGCGGGCCTCGAGCTCGCGGGCCTCGCGCGCGGCGACGACCCGACGCTCGAGCGCGCGGTCGACGACCTCGCCAAGCGCGTCCGCGAGGGGTGGCCGGGCGAGGCTCCCGACGAGCCGGGCGACGGCCACGAGCGTAGGATCGAACCGTGACCCTGGCCGACCTCGACTCCTACTCGCTGCTGCTCGTGTACTCCGCGATGGCGGTGTATACGCTCGCGTTCATCGCGTACGCGGTCGACGTCGCGCGCCGGTCGGCGGCGAAGGCGCCCGCCGAGCGCGAGCTCGTCGGTGCGGGCGCGCCGATCGATGCGCCGGCGGTTCCCGCTTCTCCGGCCGCGGCTGCGCCCGCGGCTGCCCTGCCCGGTCGCGGCGCCCGGATCGGCTACGTGCTGACGGTGCTCGCCTGGGTGCTGCACGTCGCGGGCGACGTCCTTCGCGGGCTCTCCGCCGGCCGGGTGCCGTGGGCGAACATGTACGAGTTCGCGCTCACCGGCGTCGCCGTCATCGTCGGCGTCTTCGTGGTCTCGCGCGTCTGGCGCGACCTGAACTTCCTCGGCGTGTTCATCACCGGCCTCGCGACGGTCTGCCTCGGCGTCGCGACCGTCAACTTCTACGTCGCGCCCACGCCGCTGCCGCCGGCGCTCCAGTCGTACTGGCTCGTCATCCACGTCTTCGTGGCGACGCTCGCGACCGGCTTCTTCGCGCTGGGGTCGAGCCTCAGCATCCTGCAGCTCGTCAAGGAGCGTCGCGACAGCGGCTTCCTGCGCTCGCTCCCCTCGGCGGTGCAGCTCGAGGACCTCGCGTACCGCGTCGGCGTGGTCGGCTTCATCTTCTGGACCTTCACGCTCATCGCCGGCGCCGTCTGGGCCGAGCACGCGTGGGGCCGCTACTGGGGCTGGGACACGAAGGAGGTCTGGACCTTCGTGATCTGGGTCATCTACGCCGGCTACATCCACGCGCGCGCGACGCGCGGCTGGCGCGGCTCGCGGTCGGCCTGGCTGCAGCTGATCGGCTTCGCCGCCATCCTCTTCAACTTCACGGTCGTGAACCTCTTCTTCAAGGGCCTGCACGCCTACAGCGGCCTCTAGCGGTTCTTCTCAACGGAGCGGCTGGTAGCAGGAGGGGATAGTGCCCTCGCAGCGCCAGCCGCTCCGTTGAGGTTCAGGTCCAGAGCTTGCGGCGGTGCGCGTCGCGCCGGACGAGCGCGAGCACGCGCTCCCGCACGAGGTCCGGCTGGAACAGCATCTGCTCGTACGTGAAGCGGAGCGTGCGGTAGCCGAGCGCGAGCAGCTCGGCGTCCCGGCGCCGATCGGTCTCGATGTCGACCGGACGGCCGTGCCATGTTCGCGAGTCCAGCTCCACGATGAGCGACGTCCCGATGAGGAAGTCGACGAACATCCCGGGGATGGGTTCGAACTGCTGCACGTAGGCGATGTGAGCGTCGCGGAGCATGAGCGCGAACATCGACTCGACACCGGATCCGGAGCGGTCGCACAGTCGCTCCAGCCCGCGCCGTCGGCGACGGGGCAGTCCCGCAGCGATCGTCCTGACCTCGTGCGGCTGCAGGGTCCCGAGCGCGAGCCCGCGCTCGGCGGCAGCGGCGAGATCCTCGGCCGAGACGCACCCGGATGCGACGGCGAGCGTCGCCACCACTGGATCGAAGCCGTGCGCCGGTCGCGCGTCGTCCAACCACTCGTGCATCCGGTGCACGACGACACCAGCCGTCCGCTCCGCCTCGGTGATGCGAGCGCTATGGGAGCGTCGGTTCACACGGACGTGGAGCCGAGTCTCGCCATGCGGTGTCCACAGGCCGTGCATCCGGAGCGCTGTGACGCAGGTCGCGACGCCGCCCATCCGCAGCGCGCGGGTCACGTCGTTGCTGACACCGGTCAGCGCCACCCACCCGCGCAGCGGCGTCCAGATCGCGCCGCTGCCCTTCAGGTCGAGCAGCTGCTCAGCGCTGACGAGGTCGCGCGCCGCCTGGACGGTGCTGACGCCGCCGTTGGCCGAAAGCCATTCCAAGAGCTCCATCGGCGCATCGTCGCGCCGCGGCTCGAGCCGCCGCTGCGCTCCGAGCCCCGCCTGTGGACGGAGCCTTCGATCTCAACGGAGCGATTGGTGACTCGAGGGCACCATCCCCTCTAGCTACCAGCTGCTCCGTTGAGAAATCTCAGAGGTGGGGGTGGGCGGCGGCGAGGCGGGCTCGCCAGGCGGCCGTGCGCTCGGCGGAGGCCGCGTGGGCGGCCAGGAGCTCGGGGGTCGGGGTGACGCGGGCGACCGGAATCGAGCCGGCGACCGGCACGAGCGGCTCGGCGACGTCGGCCGCGAGCAGCGCGCCGGTGCCGAGCCCGCAGTCGTAGGGGAGCGACGGCATCGCGCCCGCGAGCGCCGCGCCCATCGACAGCCCGACGCTCGAGTCGAGCGCGCTCGACACCACCGCGGGCAGCCCCGCCTCGGCGACGATCGCGAGCGCCGACCGCACGCCGCCGAGCGGCTGCGCCTTGACGACGAGCACGTCGGCGGCACCCGCGCGCGCCACGAGCAGCGGGTCCTCGGCCTTGCGCACCGACTCGTCCGCGGCGATCGGGATCGCGAGCCGGTGCACGCGCATCCGCAGCTCGGCGAGCTCCGGCACCGTCGCGCACGGCTGCTCGACGTACTCGAGGTCGAAGCGCTCGAGCGCCCGCACGGCGTGCTCGGCCTCGTCGATGTTCCAGCCGCCGTTCGCGTCGACGCGGATGCGCGCGTCCGGCAGCAGCGCCCGAACCTCCGCGACCCGGGCGACGTCGTCGGCGAGCGTCTGCCCCCGCTCGGCGACCTTGACCTTCACCGTGCGGCAGCCGTCGTAGCGCGCGAGCACGCCCGCGACGGCATCCGGCGCGACGGCAGGCAGCGTCGCGTTGACCGGGATGCGGTCCCGCACCATCGCCGGACGCTCGAGATCCGCGTCCTCGAGCGCTGCCCGCAGCCAGCGCGCGGCCTCCTCGGGCGGGTACTCGAGGAAGGGGCTCCACTCGCCCCACCCGGCCTCGCCCGAGAAGAGCGCGACCTCGCGCACCTCCACCCCGCGGAAGCGCGTGACGAGCGGCAGCGAGACGACGTGCATGCGATCGGCGAGCCGTTCCAGGGCGAGGTCCACGCCGCCATGCTCGCATGCCTGCCAGAATCGTCGCGTGACCGAACTGCCCTGGGTGCTCGAGACCCGCCTCGCGCCCCGCCGCAATCCCATCTGGGGCGTGCTCGCGCTCGTCGCGGCCGTGCTCTGCGGCGCGATGCTGCTCGTCGCGATCGGCGTCGCGTTCGTCGACCTCGACGGCCTCGTCATCTGGCTGCTCCCCATCTGGGGCGTCTGCACGCTGCTGTCGATCGCGTTCGCGATCACCGCCGCGGTGAAGCGCGGCACCGCCAACATCACGATGGCGGCGATCAGCGGCGGCCTGCTGGTGATCTCGAACCCGGTCGTGTTCCTCGTCACCGGCTTTGCGCTCGGCCTGCTGGAGTAGCGAGCGCGCCTCGCGCGCCGAGCGCCGCAGCGCTCGTAGCATCGACCGATGCTCGACGACCTCATGACCGACGCCCCGCCGAGACCCCCGCGCGCGCGCAGCACCGACCGCCGTGCCCGCTTCGGCGTGCTCTCGCTGTGGCTGCTCGCCGCCGCGGTGGCGCTGCAGGTCGTCTCGCTCGTGCAGCAAATCAGCTACCTCTTCGCGCCGCGGCCAGGCGAGCTCCCGCTGCTCGTGGCCGTGCTCGTGACGGCCGTGCTCGTCAGCCTCTGCGGGATCGTCGCCGGATGCGTCGGCGCGACCGTGCCGGACGGCCGACGCACGGGCGTCTTCGGTGCCGCCCTCGGGCTCGGCACGCTCGTGCTCTTCGGCGCCGCCAGCTCGTTCGGCTGGGGCTTCCTCGAGGCGCTCTCCGCCTCGGTCTGACCGGTCGCGCGGTAACGATTCGCGCACTGCCCTGGTCGTCGGCACCGCTGCGCGACAGGATGAGGGCGTGCCGTCGCCGGAGTTCGTGATGCCCGAGCCGGCGCCTGTCATCGAGGCGCCGGTCGAGCCGCCGCCCGTCAGCGCGCAGCGGTCGAGCGCGCCCGATCCGGTCGCCGAGCGCGACCTCGCCGAGCCGTTCGCCCGCCCGCGTCGCCCGTGGCGGCAGCTCGTGATCGCGGCGCTCATCGGCGTGCTCGTCGGGGCGGGGCTGCCGACCGCCATGCAGGGCCTCGACGAGGCCGCCGCCGACGCGCGCGTCGAGCGCCTGCGCCAGACCGCGATGGACTACCTCACGGCGATCGCGGAGGGCGCCTCCGACCGCGCGACCGCGATGGCGCCGGTCGATGGGGAGACGCCGCCGGACGCGGTGCTGCAGTCGGCCGAGCGCCTGGACCAGCCGGAGGTGCGGATGACGACCGTCGACGGCGACGCGGCGACGGTCGAGGTGCGCTACCGCGTCGCGGGGCAGACGGTCACGCGAGCGCTCGAGGCCGAGGAGGTCGACGGCACATGGCAGCTGCGCACGTCGATCGCCGAGCCCACGATGGCCTACACCTACGAGGGCTACGCGGCGGTCACCATCGCCGGCGTCGAGCTGCCCTCCTCCTCCCGCACCCTGCTCTACCCCGGGGCATACGAGTCCGACCGCGTGGAGGGCTCGCTCGTCGTCAGCGGCGGCAACCCGATCATCGTCGACGGCGACCCGCTGACCCCGACCGAGCTGATCTCGACCATGGAGCTCACGCCCGGGCTCGACGAGCTCGCGGAGGAGGTCGCGCTCGCGCACGTGCGCGCCTGCGACGCCGAGTGCACGTTCGAGCCGGATGCAGAGCTCCGCGCCGATGGGCCGTGGGTGATGGGCGTCGACGAGTCGACGGGCGCAGTCAACGTCTCCATGCAGGTATACACGAGCACCTTCAGCGGTCAGACGGTGGAGATGCAGCTCCGCGCGATCGTCGACGAGGCCGGCACGCTCGTCTCGTGGCAGTGCGCGATGCCCAGCGCCTCCGAGTTCGAGCTGGAGCCCTGCCGGGGCTAGCGCGATCGCGCCGCCAGCGCACGAATCGGGGCGCCGCCTGCCCTGAACTGCCCTCTTCTCGGGGTGCCGCGACCGCGTGACAATGGTCGCGTGTCGACGGCGATGCCGGAGTTCGAGATGCCGTCGCAGGCGGTCGCCCCGCCCGCGATGGTGGTCGAGCCCGCCGTCGACGTGCGTGCGGAGGTGGTGGAGCCGCCGGTCGTCCGCCGTCGCGGCATCCCGAGCTTCGGGTGGCGCCAGATCGCGATCGCGGCCGTGGTCGGCGCGGTGCTCGGGGCAGCGGTGCCGGCCGCCTTCGAGGCGTCGGAGCGCAGCGCCGCGACGGCGAGCGTCGACGGACTCCGCGCGGTGGCGCTCGACTACCTGACGGCGATCGCCGAGGGCAGGGCCGAGCTCGCGTCGGAGGTCGTGCCGCTCGAGAGCAGGGGCGCGGTGGCGCCCGACGCGGTGCTGCAGGCCGCCGACCGCATCGAGGCGTTCGAGGTGCGGCTCGTGCACGTGGACGGCGACGTCGGCACGGCGGAGGTGCGCTACCGCGTCGGCGGCAGCGACGTCTTCCGCACGCTGCAGGCCGAGCGCGCGGGCGGCACGTGGCGCCTCATGACCTCGCTCGCCGAGGTCGCCGACCTCGCCTACTACGACCCGATCACCCGCGTGCAGATCGCGGGCGTGCCGCTCGGCGGCGATGAGCCGGTGCTCCTCTACCCGGGCACCTACACGATCGACATCGTCTCCGGACCGATCTTCCTCACCGGCGGCGACGTCTTCGTCGTCGACGGCGATCCGCTCACCCCCACCGTGCCCTACGTCACCGCGGGGATCGTGCCGCAGATCAGCGACTACGCCACCCAGCTCGCGCTCGTCACCATCGCGGCCTGCCAGGTCGAGCCGGGCTGCCCCGTGCCCGCGGAGGCGCGGCTCGAGCCGGCCGGCGAGGTGTACCCGATGGGCATGGGCACGACGATGGGCTCGATCGACCTGTCGGTGCCGGTCACGGCGACGGTCGACGGCGCCCCGGAGTGGTTCGAGGTGCGCGTGCGCGTCGTCTTCGACGACGACGGCGTCGCGACCGAGTGGCTGTGCGGCGAGCCCGGCGAGTACGGCGCCGAGCTCCAGCCCTGCGCACCCTGAGCCGATGGCAGGCCTCGACGATGGCGGCAGCACAGGCTGACGGGGTCGGCGCACGGCGGTCGTTCGGCTGGCGGCACCTGGTGGCGGCCCTCGTCGCGGGCGGGCTCGTCGGAGCCGCGGTCGTCGTCGGCATCCGAGCCGCCGACGATGCGAGCGCGGGCGATCCGGCGGTCGGCCTCGAGGCCACGGCGAGCGCCTACCTGCAGGCGATCGCCGACGGCGAGGCAGTCCGAGCGGTGCAGCTCTCGCCGCTCGGGCCTGGACGCGTGCTTGCGCCGGAGGCCGCGCTCGCATCCGCGACGCGCATCGAGCCGGTCGCGGTGGGACCGACGCGCGTCGACGGCGCGCGAGGGAGCATCGACGTGCGCTACCGGGTGGGCGGTGCGGAGGTGCAGCGCACGCTGCAGGCGTCGCTCACGCCCGCAGGCTGGCGGCTCGCCACGTCGCTCGCCGAGGCACCCGACACCCGGTACAACGAGCCGACCGCCGTGCTGCGCGTCAGCGGCGTGCCGCTCCCGGACGGCGGCGCGCTGCTGCTCTACCCCGGGGTGTACCGGCTCGACGTCGTCGAGGGGCCGCTCTTCGCGTGGGGCGGGGATGCGTTCGCGGTCGACGGCGACCCGGCGACGCCGACGCAGGTGCAGGCCGCGCGCGAGCTCATGCCCTCGTTCCAGGATCGGCTCGCGCGGCTCGGCCTCGAGGCGATCGGCGCGTGCCGGGAGCGCCCGGACTGCCCGATCCGCACGGGCTACGACTTCGAGCTCGCCGGCGAGATCAGCGTGCTCGAGGCGCTCGACGACGGCAGCACGGTCGATCTCAAGGTGCCGCTCGTCGCGCGCGATGCCGCCGGCTGGGAGTGGCGCGACGTCATCGTGCGCGTCCGGCTCGACGACCGGGACCTGCCGGTCGAGCTGCAGTGCTCGGCGTCCGGCACCGGGTTCCAGCCGTGCGGGCCGTGATCCTGCTGCACCGCGGCCGCTCGCTGAGCGCCGTGACCCGCCACGCGCACGGCCCGATGGCTAGGGTGGACACGTGATGCCATCGCCGCTCTTCGACCCCGCCGAATGGGCCGACGCGGCACCGGGCTACGACGACATCACCGTGCACCGGTCCCGCGACGGGCGCATCGCCCGCATCGCGTTCGACCGCCCGGAGGTGCGCAACGCCTTCCGCCCGCACACGGTCGACGAGCTCTACCGCGCGCTCGACGACGCGCGGCAGGACAGCCGCATCGGCGTCGTGCTGCTCACCGGCAACGGCCCCAGCCCGAAGGACGGCGGCTGGGCGTTCTGCTCGGGCGGCGACCAGCGCATCCGCGGCCGCGACGGCTACAAGTACGCCGAGGGCGACACCGCCGGCTCGATCGACCCGGCCAGGTCGGGCCGCCTCCACATCCTCGAGGTGCAGCGGCTCATCCGCTTCATGCCGAAGGTCGTCATCGCGGTCGTGCCCGGCTGGGCGGCCGGTGGCGGCCACTCGCTGCACGTCGTCTGCGACCTCACGATCGCGAGCGCCGAGCACGGCCGCTTCAAGCAGACGGACGCGGACGTCGGCTCGTTCGACGCCGGCTACGGCTCCGCCTACATGGCGCGCCAGACGGGGCAGAAGTTCGCCCGCGAGGTGTTCTTCCTCGCCCGCGAGTACAGCGCGGAGCGCGCGCTCGCGGCGGGCGCGATCAACGCGGCGGTGCCGCACGCGGAGCTCGAGTCGACGGCCCTCGACTGGGCGCGCGAGATCCTCACGAAGAGCCCGACGGCCATCCGGATGCTGAAGTTCGCCTTCAACGCGGTGGACGACGGGCTCGTCGGTCAGCAGATCTTCGCGGGCGAGGCGACGAGGCTCGCCTACGGCACCGACGAGGCGGTCGAGGGGCGAGATGCCTTCCTCGAGAAGCGGGAGCCCGACTGGTCCCCCTTCCCCTGGCAGTACTGATCGAGCGACGCGGACGGAGGTGCCCATGACGATCGTCGTCGAGACGAGCGGATCGAGCGGCGTGCCGAAGCGCGTCATCATCTCCGAGGCCGCGATCCAGGCGTCGACGGATGCCGCGAACGAGCGGCTCGGCGGACCCGGCCAGTGGGTGCTGGCGCTGCCCGAGCACTACATCGCGGGCAAGAACGTGATCTGGCGCAACGAGGCCTCCGGCGCCCCGCTCGTGCGGACCGAGGGCTCCTTCACGGCGGAGGCCTTCGTCGAGGCCGTGCAGAGCCTCGAGCACGACCGCAAGTTCACCTCACTCGTGCCCACGCAGCTCGCCCGGCTCGTCGACGCCGCGCTGCTCGACCGCTCGTTCATCGGACCCATCGCCCGCCTCGACCGCATCCTGCTCGGCGGCCAGCGGGCGCCCTTCGGCCTCATCGAGCGCGCCGCGCGGCTCGGCTGGCGCATCACGCGCACCTACGGCGCGACCGAGACGGTCGGCGGGTGCGTCTGGGACGGCCGGCCGCTGCGCGACGTCAAGGTGCGCCTCACCGACCAGATCGAGATCTCCGGCCCCCAGCTCGCCGACGGCTACGACGATCCGCAGCTCACCGAGCAGCGCTTCATCACCGACGGCACCGGCACGCGCTGGTACCGCACCGGCGACGCCGGCTCGCTGCTCGGCGGCACCCTCCAGGTCTCCGGCCGCATCGACGACGTGATCATCTCGGGCGGCATCAAGGTGTCGCTCGCCGCGGTCGAGCACGTCGTCCAGACGTTCGCGCCGGATGCCGTGGTCGTCGCCGCGCCGCACGCCGAGTGGGGCGAGGTGCCCGCGGTCGTCACGACGCTCAAGCCGTCGCTCGCCGAGATCCGCGCCGCGGTCGGCAACGCGCTCGGCAAGCCGGCCAGGCCCAACCACCTCGTGACGGTCTCGGTGATGCCGACCACGGCATCCGGCAAGCCCGATCGCAAGCGGCTCGCCCGGCTCGTCGCCAACCGCACGCAGGAGCGCCGGCGCCGCGGCATCTTCGGCTGACCGGTCGCCGCACCGGAAGTAGCATCGAGGGGATGGCTTCCAACCGCTCCGGCAACCCTGCTCGACGCTCGCAGACGGCCGGCACCTCGTCCGGCCGGGCGACCTGGCGCGACTGGGTGGCCGCGGCGAGGCCGCGCACGCTCGGCATGGCGATCGCGCCCGTCGCGCTCGGCTCCGCGGCGGCGTTCAACGCCGAGGGGTTCCACCTCGGGATCGCGCTCGCGTGCCTCGTGCTCGCGCTCTGCATGCAGATCGGCGTCAACTTCGCGAACGACTACTCCGACGGCGTGAAGGGCACGGACGCGGTGCGCGTCGGCCCGGGGCGACTCGTCGGGGCGGGCAAGGCGGCGCCGCGCGTGGTGCGGAACGTCGCGATCGGCTTCCTCGCCGCCGGCGCGCTCGCCGGCATCGCGGTGGTGCTCGTCTCGGGGCGCTGGTGGCTGCTGCTCGTCGGCGCGGTCTGCATCGTCGCCGCCTGGACCTACACCGGCGGCAAGCGCCCCTACGGCTACTTCGCGCTCGGCGAGCTGATGTCGTTCCTGTTCTTCGGCCCGGTCGCCGTGCTCGGCACCACCTACGCCATCATCGGCCGCGTCACCGAGGACGCGGTCGCGCTCAGCGTCGCGATCGGCTGCTTCTCGGCCGCCCTCATGCTCACGAACAACCTGCGCGACATCGACACCGACCGCGCGGCGGGCAAGCGCAGCCTGCCGACGCTCATCGGCCGGCGCGCCTCGAAGGCGCTCTACGCGCTGCTGATGCTCGTGCCGTTCGGCATCCTGTGGGTGTTCTCCTACGCGCTCGCCTACGGCTTCGCGGTGTTCGCCGTGCTGCTGCTCGCGGGCCCGGCGATCGTGATCGTGCTGCTCGCCCGCAACGCGCGCGACCTCATCACGGCGCTCGGCCTCACCGGCATCTCGGCGCTGCTCTACGGCGTCGGCCTCGCGGTCGCCATCTGGGGCGGTCCGGCGGGGTTCGTCGGCGCGTAGCGCGGGTCGTTCGCGAGCGCTCAGCGACCGGATGCGTCCGGCTCGTCGCGCCGGTCGGTGACCTCGGCGTCGTCCGCGGCGTCGTCGCCGAGCGCGGCATCCTCGACGTCGCCGTCGTCGGGGGCCGCGCCGTCGCGCCGACGGCCCTCGCGCATCCGCTGCAGGTCGGCCGCGGCCTCGTCGCGCAGCTTCCCGAAGAAGACGATGCTGGCGGCGAAGGCGAAGGCGAGCGCGACGAGCAGCGCGAGCCACCACGGCACCTGCGCGATCATGAGCACCGCGAACGGCACGACGAACAGCAGGGCGCGCGCGATGAGGTATCGCATCGAGGGAGCCATGCACCAAGTCTATGAGCGACCCACAGACTCCGGACGTAGGGTGGAGCCATGAGGTGGTTGATCATCGGCGGAGTCCTGGCCCTCGTGGTCACGGTCTACGCGCTCGTCGACCTCACGGTCACCGACGATCGACGCATCCGCCGACTGAACCGGGTGCTGTGGGTCGTGCTCATCGTGGTGCTGCCGATCATCGGTCCGCTCGGCTGGCTCGCCTGGGGCAAGGGACCGGTCTCCTCGGCCCGCCCGATGGCCCCGGACGACGACCCGTCCTTCAAGCGCTCGAGCGACGTGACCGACGACGAGGCGGATCGCCGCATCGCCGAGATCGAGGCGCAGCTCGCCGCGCTCGACGCGGAGGTCGAGATCGTGCGGCCCGAGAAGCCGCAGCCGAAGCCCGAGCCGGCTCCCGAGCCCGAGGCCGAGCGCGATGCCCCGGCGGACGACGACACAGACGGGCAGGGCCACCGGGCACCTGACGACGGCGACCCCGCGCGTGCCTGAGGCGCTCGCCGCCGCCGCATACGCCGACCGGCTGGTCGCCGCCCTCGCCGCCGCAGGCGTCGCCGACATCGTCGTCTGCCCGGGCTCCCGCTCGCAGGCGATCGCGCTCGCCGCGGCCCGCGCCGCGCGCGACGACGGCATCGGCCTGCACGTGCGCGTCGACGAGCGCACCGCCGCGTTCCTGGCGCTCGGCCTCGCGCGCGAGACGGGGCAGCCCGCCGCCATCGTCGTCACGAGCGGCACCGCGCTCGCGAACCTGCACCCCGCGATGCTCGAGGCCCACCACAGCGACGTGCCCATCATCGCCATCACGGCCGACCGCCCGGCTGAGCTGCAGGGCATCCGCGCGAACCAGACGACCCGCCAGCCCGGCATCTTCGGCGAGGCGGCGCGCGTGGTGCTCGACATCGGGGCGGATGCCCTGCACGACCCCGAGGGCGACGCCGTCGCCGCCGTGCGCGCCGCGCTCGGCTGGCGCGGCGAGGGCGATCCCGCCGCGCACACCGAGCCGGGCCCGGTGCAGCTGAACATCGCCTTCCGCGAGCCGCTCTCCGGCGGCGAGCGCGCACACGGACCGGCCGTCGCCCGCGTCGAGCGCCCGCCGCTGCCGACCTCGACGCTCGAGGCGGCAGAGCGCACCGTCGTCATCGCCGGCGCCGACGCCGGTCCCGCGGCCGTCGACCTCGCCGAGGCGATCGGCGCGCCGCTCATCGCCGAGCCCACCTCCGGTGCCCGCTTCGGCCCCATGCTCGTGCCGCACGGCCGCGACGTCATCGCCTCGCTCGCCGACGAGGTGCGGCGGGTGGTGGTGATGGGCCACCCGACGCTCGCGCGCGCCGTGACCGGGCTCATCCGCCGCCCCGACGTCGAGGTGGTCGCCATCGGCCGCGCCGGGCAGGACAACGTGCGCGGCACCGGCGTCACGAGCGTGCGCTCCGGACGCATCCAGGTGATCGAGGCCGAGCCCGACCGGGCGTGGATCGACCGCTGGATCGCCGCCGGCCGAGCCCTCGCAGCCGAGCGCGACGCCGAGCGCGCCCCCGACTCGCAGCTGCCCCGCGCCGCCTACGCCCGCGCCGAGCTCGCCGAGGGTCGCACCGCCATCTCGCGCCGCGACCTCGTCACGGCGGTGTGGGACCGCACCTGGCCGCACGACCGGCTCGTCGTCGCCGCCTCCCGGCTCATCCGCGAGCTCGACTCCTATGCCGGGCCGAAGGCGGTCACGGCGCGCGCCAACCGCGGCCTCGCCGGCATCGACGGCACCGTCAGCACGGCGTCCGGCGTGGCGATCGCGCACGAGCGGTCGGGCGCCGGCGGGCTCACGCGGCTGCTCATCGGCGACCTCGCGCTGCTGCACGACGCGGGCGGGCTGCTCGTGCCGCCCGGCGAGGAGCGGCCGCGGCTGCAGATCATCGTCGGCAACGACCGCGGCGGCTCGCTCTTCGAGCTGCTCGAGGTGGCGGGCAGCGCCGACCCCGACGACTTCTCGCGCGTCCAGCGCACCCCCCACGACGTCGACCTCGAGCACCTCGCCGCTGCCTACGGCTGGCCCTACGAGCGGGTCGTCGACCGCGCCGGCCTCCGCAGGGCGCTCTCGCAGTCGGAGCCCGGCATCATCGAGGCTGTGCTGGAGGGGGAGACGGATGCGCAGGGGCTCTGACGCCGGTGGCCGGCCGGGTGCGATCGGCGCCGGCACGACCATCGTCATCACCGGTGCCGCGAGCGGCATCGGCCGGCTGGTGGCGCTCGGCGCCGCTCGCAACGGCGCGCACGTGGTCATCTGGGACCGCGACGCCAAGGCAGCGCGCTCGGTCTCCGATGCCGTGCACGAGGCGGGCGGCCGCGGGACGGTCGTGGTGGTCGACCTCGCCGACGCCGACGCGATCGAGCTCGCCGCCGCCGAGACGCTCATGCTCGGGCCGGTCGATGTGCTCATCAACAACGCCGGCGTCGTCTCCGGCCGCCCGCTCGCCGAGCTCACCGCCGCGCAGATCGATCGCACGATGCGCGTGAACGCGATCGCGCCCATCCTCGTCACCCGAGCGCTCCTGCCCGCGATGCGCGATGCCGGCCGCGGCCGCATCGTCACGGTCGCGAGCGCGGCGGGGCTCATCGGGGTCGCCGGCCAGACCGACTACGCGGCCTCGAAGTTCGCGGCGGTCGGCTTCATGGAGTCGCTGCGGGCCGAGCTGCGCAAGGAGCGGTCGCCGATCACGACGCTCACCGTCGCGCCCTTCTACATCGACACCGGGATGTTCGCCGGCGTCACGACGAAGGTGCCGGCGCTGCTGCCGATCCTGTCGTCGGCCGCGGTCGCCACGCGCATCCTCGCCGCGATCGACTCCCGCCGGTCGATGCTCGCGCTGCCGCCGCTCGTCCGCGTCGTCCCGGCGCTCAAGGTGCTGCCCGCGGCGATCGCCGACCGGCTCGCGGATGCGCTCGGCGTCAACGAGGGCATGGACGGCTTCACGGGGCGCGAGGCGGTCGTCGAGCCGCCGCGCGCGAGGCGCGACTGATGCGCTGGCCGTGGCAGCGGCAGCGCGAGCTGCCGGTCGTGCCGGCGGTGACCGAGGCGGTCGAGCGGCGCTGGATGCTGCCGCGCACGCTCATCATCCTGCTGTCGATCATCGCGACCATCGCGGTGCTCATCCTGCTCAGCCAGGTCGCGACCTTCGTCGCGCCGGTGTTCCTCGGCGTGAACCTCGTGATCGCCGTGCTGCCGCTGCAGCAGTGGCTGCTGCGCAAGGGCGCGCCGCGGCTCGTGGCCGCGCTCGCGGCGCTGCTGACCGTCTACGTGTTCCTCGCGGCGCTCTTCTGGTCGATCTACTGGTCGGTGCAGTCGCTCGTGCAGGAGCTGCCGTCCTACGGCCCGGAGTTCAACGCGCTCTACCGCGACGTGCTCACGTGGCTCGAGGGCTTCGGCGTCTCGCAGGACGAGGCGCTGCACCAGCTGCAGAGCGCCTTCAGCCCGAGCGCGATCGCGAGCGCGCTGACGAGCGTGCTGTCGAACGCGGGCAGCGTGCTCGCCTTCCTCGCGACGCTCACGGTCGTGGTGTTCTTCCTCGCGTGGGACTCGATGAACATCCCCGCGCGGGTCGAGCGGATCGCGCTCACCAACCCGGGCATCGTCCGCGGCGTCGACCGCTTCGCCGCCGGCGTGCAGCGCTACTGGGTCGTGACGACGCTCTTCGGCCTCATCGTCTCCGCGCTCGACCTCGTGGCGCTCACCGCCCTCGGGGTGCCGCTCGCGCTCGTCTGGGCCGTGTTCGCGTTCGTCACCAACTACATCCCCAACGTCGGCTTCGTGGTCGGCGTCATCCCGCCGACGCTCATGGCGCTGCTCGCGAACGGGCCGATCAACGCGCTGCTGACCGCGATCCTCTTCAGCGTCATCAACTTCGTGATGCAGTCGCTCATCCAGCCGAAGGTCGCGGGGGATGCGGTGGGCGTCACGCCCGCGACCTCGTTCCTGTCGCTGCTCGTGTGGGCCTACGCGCTCGGGCCGGTGGGCGCGCTGCTGGCGCTGCCGGCCACGCTCGCCGTGAAGACGCTCATCGTCGACCCCGACCCGCGGCTCGGCTGGGTGAGCACGCTCATGTCGAGCAAGCTCGAGGCGCCGAAGGCCGGCAGGCTCGGCCGCGCCGTCTCGCCGGGGGTCCAGGGCAGGCGCTGAGCCGGCCGACTACGCTCGGCCCATGACAGCGATCACCGACGCGCTGCGCGTCACCCGCTCCGTCCGCCTCGCCGACGTGGATCCCGCATCCACCCCCGGCTTCGACGGCGACAAGGCCGCCGGGGAGGCCGCGCTCGCGGCCGGCGCCGACCGGCTCGAGGAGCTGCAGGAGCGGCTCTTCGCCGAGAGCCGTGTGGGCGGCCAGCGCGCGGTGCTGCTGATGGTGCAGGGCATGGACACCTCCGGCAAGGGCGGGATCATGCGCCACGTGGTCGGCCAGGTCGACCCGCAGGGCGTGCGCATCAAGGCGTTCAAGGCGCCGACGGCCGCCGAGCGGCTGCACGACTTCCTCTGGCGCGTCGAGCGGGAGCTGCCGCAGCCCGGCTTCATCGGCGTCTTCGACCGCTCGCACTACGAGGAGGTGCTGATCCACCGCGTGCGCGGGCTGTCGACGCCCGATGCCATCCAGGAGCGGTACGGCCACATCGTCGAGTTCGAGCGGGGAATCGCCGAGCGCGGCATCGCGCTCGTGAAGGTGATGCTGCACATCTCGCGCGAGGAGCAGGGCACGCGGCTGCTCGAGCGGCTCGATCGGCCCGACAAGCACTGGAAGTTCAACCCCGGCGACATCGACGAGCGCCAGCGGTGGGACGACTACATGGAGGCATACCAGATCGCGATCAACCGCACCGCCCGCGCCTCGGCGCCGTGGCACGTCGTGCCCGCCGACCGGAAGTGGTTCGCGCGCCTCGCGGTGCACGAGCTGCTCGTCGAGGCCCTCGAGCGGATCGACCCGCAGTGGCCGGTGGCCGACTTCGACGTGGCCGCGGAGCGGGAGCGGCTGCTGGCGACGGGGGATGTCGCGGTGACGGATACCGGGGACGCGGACGAGCAGTCGGCAGCCGGCGAGGAGCAGGGCGGGGCGGACGAGCAGCAGGGCAAGAAGGCCGAGAAGCAGGGCAAGAAGGCCGGCAAGAAGGAAAAGAAGAACAAGAAGAACAAGAAGCACGAGGAGAAGGACAAGAAGGCCCGGAAGCAGGGCAAGAAGGCCGGGAAGCAGGATGAGAAGGTCGGGAAGCAGGTCGCAGCGAAGGGCGAGCACCAGGCTGCGATGTAGCCGGGTGGCGCAGGACGAGGGGGATCGCACCGGCAGCGGCCGGACGACCGCTGCTCATGCGCCGACGGACCTCCCTCGATCCGTGACGGGCGCTAGGGGAGCGGATCGGCGAGCGCGTCGGTGATCGGGCGCAGCTTCACGGCCGTCTCGGTGAGCTCGTCGTGCGGGTCGGAGCCGGCGACGACGCCGGCGCCCGCGAAGGCGCGGATGCAGCCGTCCGCGTCGATCTCGGCGCCGCGCAGCGCGATGACCCACTCGCCGCCGCCCTCCGCGTCGACCCAGCCGACCGGCCCCGCGTAGCGGCCCCGATCGACGCGCTCGAGCTCTCGGATGATCGCCAGCGCCGCGGCCCGCGGCGTCCCGGCGACCGCGGCCGTCGGATGCAGCAGCGCCAAGACGTCCAGCGTCGAGCTGCCGCCCAGCGTGCCGGTGATGTCGGTCGCGAGGTGCCACAGGTTGGGCAGCCGCAGCGGGAACGGCTCCGACGCCCGGGTGTCGGGCGCGAGCTCGCGCAGCACCTCGATGGCCGAGTCGGCCGCGAAGCGATGCTCGCGCACGTCCTTGTCGCCGCTTGCGAGCGACTCCGCGATCTCCGCGTCGAGCGACGGGGTCGCGCCGCGCGCTGCGGTGCCCGCGAGCACGCGCGAGAAGAAGTGGCCCCGGTGCGCGGCGATGAGCGTCTCGGGGCTCGCGCCCACCACGCCGTCGACAGCGTAGGTGACGGCATCCGGGTAGCGGCGGCCGAGGCCCACCACGACCGAGCGGATGTCGCCCTCGGGCGGCAGCTGGCCCACCCGGTCGCGCGCGACGACGACCTTCTCGGCGTCGCCGGCACGGATGCGCTCGGTCGCCGCGGCGACGATCGCCCGGTAGCGCTTCGCGCCGATGGCGCCGTCGTGGAGCTCGACGCGCACCTCGTCGATCGCGGTCGGGTGCAGGCGACTGCCGTCGCCGATCCACGTCACCCACTCGTCATCGCCGCGGCGGCCCACGACGAGCTGCGGCACGATGAGCACGCTCGTGGCCGCGGAGGCGTCGTCGAACGCGAAGGCGCCGAAGGCGATGAGCCCGGTGCCGGGCACGCCCACCTCGTCGTCGACCTGCGCGTCGCGGGCCACCTCGCGCCACGCGTCCGCCGCATCCGTCAGCCTGGAGGGGCCGCGGAACTCGAGCCGCAGGGCCTCGCCGCGCCCGACGATGCCGTCGGCGCCGCGTCGGATCGCGAGCGGTGCGCGCGGATCGGCGTGCTCCAGCAGGCGTCCGAGCTCCGCGCGCTCGGTGCGCGCCCGCAGGGCCGGCATGCCAGCCAGCCTATCGTCGCGCCGCGCGACGAGGCCGTGCCGGCCGGCGACCACGAGCCTGGACGGCCGCCGGAAGGCCCGCACGTCGGGGAGCCTAGGATGGAGGACGTGAGCCGAGCAGACATGCAGAAGGACCCAGCAGAGGTCGCGGGCATGTTCGACGCGACGGCCAAGCGCTACGACCTCCTCAACTCGCTGCTCTCGGGCGGCAACGACAAGCTCTGGCGCATCCACATGCAGCGCGCCGTGCGGCCGCAGCCGGGCGAGCGCATCCTCGACGTCGCCGCGGGCACCGGTGCCTCGGCCGCCCCGATGGCGAGGGCCGGCGCGCTCGTGACGGCGCTCGACATCAGCCAGGGGATGCTCGAGGAGGGTCGCAAGCGGCACGCCGACATCGAGTTCGTGCACGGCTCCGCCGAGGAGCTGCCGTTCGAGGACGACACCTTCGACGCCGTCACCATCTCGTTCGGGCTGCGCAACGTGCAGCACCCGCGCGTCGCGCTGAGCGAGTTCTACCGCGTGCTCAAGCCCTCCGGCCGCCTTGTGATCTGCGAGTTCTCGCAGCCGCCGGTGAACGTCGTGCGCAAGGGCTACGAGCTCTACCTCGGCACGATGCTGCCCGGCATGGCCAAGGTGGCGAGCTCCAACCCCGAGGCCTACCGCTACCTCGTCGAGTCGATCCGCTCGTGGCCCGACCAGCAGTCGCTCTCGCAGTGGATCCGCACCGCGGGCTTCACGCGCGTCGCGCACCGCAACCTCACCATGGGCGTGGTGGCGCTGCACCGCGGCCGCAAGCCCACGGAGCAGACCGCCGCGATGCGCATCGCGCGCCACGCGCAGGCGGAGGAGCAGGCCGACTGATGCCGTCGATCGCTGAGGCCTTCGGCCTGCGAGGGCCGCGCTTCGTCGCGCCCGCGGACGCTCGCGTGGTCGACAACGTCGACCGCGGCCTCGACGAGCTCGAGGCGCGCCTCGACGCGCACCTGCGGGTCGCCGACCCGGTCGCGGATGCGGTCACCCGCTACCTGCTCGAGGCCGGCGGCAAGCGCGCCCGCCCGCTGCTGCTGCTGCTCACGGCCCACCTCGGCTCCGGCGTCGATGACGACGTGCTCTCGGCCGCCGAGGTCGTCGAGATCACGCACCTCGCGAGCCTGTACCACGACGACGTGATGGACGAGGCGGACACCCGCCGCGGGGTGCCGTCGACGCACACCGTCTGGGGCAACTCCGTCGCGATCCTCGCCGGCGACCTGCTCTTCGCCCGCGCCGGCCAGATCGCCGCGCCGCTCGGCCGCGAGGTCGCGGTGCTGCAGGCGCGCACGTTCGAGCGGCTGTGCCTCGGCCAGCTGCACGAGACGCTCGGACCGGGCGACGCGGATGCGGTCGACCACTACCTGCAGGTGCTCGCCGACAAGACCGGCTCGCTCATCGCCGCCGCCGCCGAGCTCGGCGTGGTCGTGAGCGGTGCTGACGACGCCTTCCGCGAGCCGCTGCGACTGTTCGGCGAGCGCATCGGCGTCGCCTTTCAGATCGTCGACGACGTCATCGACCTCTCCGCCGACCCGGAGACGGGCAAGGACCAGGGCAACGACGTGCGCGCGGGCGTGGCGACGCTGCCCGTGCTGCTGCTCGCGAAGCGCGACGACGAGGCCTCCGCCCGGCTGCACGCCCGGCTCGAGAGCCCGGCCGACGACGCGGACCTCGCGGCCGCGGTCGCCGAGCTCGCCGCGCATCCGGTCGTGGACGAGACGATCGCCGAGGCCGAGCGCTGGCAGCGCAGCGCCCTCGAGGCGCTCGCGCCGCTGCCCCGGGGCACCGTGCGCCGCGGGCTCGAGACCTTCGCCGACCACGTCGTCTCGCGCACCCGCTGAACCCCGACTGAAGAAGACTCGGGCGGCGAGGCCGCCCCGCACCTGAGGAGAATCGTGAGCGCAGCGCTCCGCATCGCCGTCGTCGGCGCCGGCCCGGCGGGCATCTACGCCGCCGACATCCTGAAGAAGTCGGCCGCCGAGTCCGGCCGCGAGGTGCTCATCGACCTGTTCGAGCACCTGCCCGCGCCCTACGGGCTCGTCCGCTACGGCGTCGCGCCCGACCACCCGCGCATCAAGGGCATCATCGCCGCGCTCCGCGAGGTGCTCGAGTCGGGCGTCGTGCGGCTGTTCGGCAACGTGCGGTTCGGCGAGGACATCACGCTCGCCGACCTCGAGCGGCTCTACCACGGCGTCATCTTCGCGACCGGGGCGACGAAGGACGCGCCGCTCGACATCCCCGGCATCGACCTGCCCGGCTCCTATGGCGCAGCCGACTTCGTCTCCTGGTACGACGGCCACCCCGACGTGCCGCGCGAGTGGCCGCTCGAGGCCAAGGAGATCGCGGTGATCGGCAACGGCAACGTCGCGCTCGACGTCGCCCGGATGCTCGTGAAGCACCCCGAGGACCTCATGCCCACCGAGGTGCCGGCCAACGTAGTCGACGGCCTCGAGGCATCCCCGGTCACCGACGTGCACGTCTTCGGCCGTCGCGGCCCGCTGAACGTCAAGTTCACGCCGCTCGAGCTGCGCGAGCTCGGCGAGCTGCGCGACGTCGACATGATCCTCCATGACGACGACTTCGGCGTCGACCCCGACGAGGAGACGCTCAAGCAGAACAAGCAGATCCTCGTCATCTCGCGCGTGCTCGAGCAGTGGCGGCAGCGCGAGGTCGGGCAGGCGTCGCGCCGGCTGCACCTGCACTTCTGGTCGCGGCCCGACGCCGTGCTCGGCGACGGCCGCGTCGAGGCGCTGCGCATCGAGCGCACCCGGCCGACCGAGCACGGGCTCGAGGGCACGGGGGAGTACCGCGAGATCCCCGTGCAGGCGGTCTACCGCGCGGTCGGCTACTTCTCCTCGCCGCTGCCCGACGTGCCCTTCGACGAGCGCCGCGGGGTCGTCCCCAACATCGCCGGGCGCGTGCAGGACGGCTCGCGGCCGATGCCGGGCATGTACGCGACCGGGTGGATCAAGCGCGGGCCGGTGGGCCTCATCGGGCACACGAAGTCCGACGCGAAGGAGACGGTCGAGCACCTGCTCGGCGACGAGCACTCGTGGTGGACGCCCGAGGCGTACGACCCGGATGCGGTGCCCGCGCTGCTGCGCGAGCGCGGCGTCGCCTGGACCGACATCGACGGCTGGATCCGCCTCGACCAGCACGAGATGGCCCTCGGCGAGCCGCACGGCCGCACCCGCATCAAGGTCGTGCCGCGCGACGAGATGATCTCCGTCTCGCGCGACGAGTGACCGCGCCGCAGCCGCGGGGCGGGCGCTGACGTGGAGCTGCCCGGCTACCTGCTGATCGCGCTCGCCTCCCTCGGCGCAGGCGCCATCAACGCGGCCGCGGGCGGCGGCACGCTCATCACCTTCCCGGCGATGCTCGCGGCCGGCATGAGCCCCCTCGCCGCCAACATGACGTCGTCGGTCGGACTGCTGCTCGGCACGGTGGGTGGCGCGTGGAGCTACCGCCAGGAGCTGCGCCGCCAGCGCCGCCGCTTCATCGCGAACGCCCCGTTCGCCGCGGTCGGCGGCGTCATCGGCGCGGTGCTGCTGCTCCTCACCCCGTCCGACTCCTTCGAGGCGATCGTGCCGTGGCTCGTGCTCACCGCTGCGGCCCTCTTCGCCGCGCAGCCGCTCGTGGCGAAGGGCCTCCGCCGCGACGACGCGGCCGGGTTCGACGTCGAGTCGACCGGCGGCTGGGTCACGAGGGCGGCGTTCGTCGCGATCGGCATCTACGGCTCGTACTTCGGCGCCGGCATCGGCGTGATGATGCTCGCGATGCTCGGGCTCGTCATCCACGACTCGCTGCAGCACCACAACGCGCTCAAGAACGCGATCGCCGGCGTCATCAACGGCACGGGCGTGCTCATCCTCGCCTTCTCGCCGCTCATCCACTGGGGCGTCGTGCTCGTCATGCTCGCGAGCTCGCTGCTCGGCGGGCTCGCCGGCGGCTGGCTCTCGCGGCGGGTGCCGTCGTGGGCGCTGCGCACCGTGGTGATCGCGTTCGCGGTCGTCGTGGGGCTCGCGATGCTGCTCGGCTGAGCCGCTACTGCAGGGCGGAGGTCAGCCGCGCGACGCTGTCGAACAGCTGCGCGACGCGCGGTCGCGCCATCCAGTCGTCGAGCTGCAGCTCGGTCGACTGCCGCCGGTACCCCTCGGCGATGCCGTGGAGCTGCGCGACCATCGAGGTCCCCTCGATGAGCATCGACACCTCGAAGTTGAGGCCGAAGGAGCGCAGGTCGATGTTCGACGAGCCGATGACCGAGACCCGGTCGTCGAAGGTCATGAACTTCGAGTGCAGCACGGTCGGCTTCTCGAACAGGATGATGCGCACGCCGGCGCGCAGCAGCTCCTCGTAGTAGGAGCGCTGCGCGTGATAGGTCCAGAACTGGTCGCCGATCTCGCTCGCGTAGAGCTCCACCTGGACGCCGCGCATCGCGGCGGAGGTGATCGCGTAGCGCATCGCGTCGTCGGGCACGAAGTACGGGCTGACGATCGTGATGCGATCCTCCGCGGCGTGCACGAGCTCGACGAAGACGCGCAGGTTGATCTCGCCCTCGAAGCCCGGCCCCGAGGGGATGGCGGATGCCAGCAGGTCGCCGCCCGTCTCGGACTCGCTCGTCGCGAGCTCGACGAGCTCGTTCGTCTCGGCCCACCAGTCCGACCAGAAGAGCACGTCGAGCGCCCGCACGGGCGGGCCGCTCAGCTCGATCCAGGTGTCGCGCCACTGCAGGCCGCGCCGCAGGTTGCGCCGCCACAGGTAGGAGGGGTCGATGAGGTTGAGCGAGCCGGTGAAGCCCACCCGGCCGTCGACCACCAGGAGCTTGCGGTGGTTGCGCAGGTCCGGGCGCTGCCACTTGCCCGCCCACGGTCGCAGCGGCAGCATGTCGCGCAGCTCGGCCCCCATGGCGTCGAGGCGCGCGAGCGTCTCCTTGCGGCGCGGGTAGCGCACGCTCGTCAAGTGGTCGACGAGCACCCGCACGGTGACGCCGCGGGCGGTCGCCCGCTCGAGCGCCGCGAAGAACGGCTCGGTGCGCTCCGACGCGACGATGAGGTAGAACTCGACGTGCACCCAGTGCTCCGCCTCGTCGATGCGGCGGGCCATCGCCTCGAGCTGCGCGTCGAACTCACCCCAGACGATGCCCGACGAGGGACCGACGTGCGGCATCGAGGTGAGCGTGCGATTGAGCTCGAGCACGCCCGGCAGCCACGACGGGCGCTCCGTGGGCGGCGTCGCGTCGTCGATCGCCTCCGTGCTCTCGCCGATGAGCTCCTGGATCGCCGACATCTTCGCGTGACGGCCGCGCGAGACCCGGTTGTTCCCGAGCAGCAGGAACACGATCCAGCCGACGACCGGCTGGATCATGACGATGAGCAGCCACGCGATGGCGGTCGCGGGCCTGCGGTTGTGGGGGATGACGACGAGTGCGAGCAGGCGCAGCGCCACGTCGAGGGCGATCCAGAGCGCGCCCAGCGCCTGCGTCAGCTCCACGGCCGGCGGTCAGCGGAAGTTGATGAACTGCAGGTCGATGTCGAGGTCAGCGCCCTTGAGCAGCTGGATGGTGGCCTGCAGGTCGTCACGGCTCTTCGAGGTGACGCGCACCTCGTCGCCCTGGATCTGCGTCTTCACGGTCTTGGGGCCCTGCTCGCGCACGAGCTTCGTGACCTTCTTCGCGTCCTCGGTCGAGATGCCGTCCTTCAGGCCGACCTCGATGCGGAACTCCTTGCCGGAGGCGTACGGCTTGCCGGCGTCGAGCATCTTCAGGTCGATCCCGCGCTTGACGAACTTCGACTGCACGACGTCGAGCACGGCCTTCACGCGCTCCTCGCTGGAGGCCTTCAGCAGCAGGCTGTCGCCGCTCCACGAGACGTCGGCGCCGACCCCCTTGAAGTCGTAGCGCTGCTCGACCTCCTTGCGGGCCTGGTTGACCGCGTTCTCGGCCTCCATCTTGTCGACCTTGCTGACCACATCGAACGAGGAATCTGCCATACCGCAACCCTAGATCACCGAGGTTCCGAGGGGATCCACCGGGCCACGTGCGGCAACGACGAAGCCCCGCCTCGAGGGCGGGGCTTCGGATCGGTGGCGAGTGAGGGATTCGAACCCCCGAATGCTGAGCAGTCTGATTTACAGTCAGATCCCTTTGGCCGCTTGGGTAACTCGCCGTGGCCGCACAGGCCGTCGTCAAGGATACATGCCCCACAGGCGGCCGGGCGACCGCGGCCGCCCGGCGGCGTGCGCGGTAGGTTCGAGGCATGCGCGAGCTCCATGACCTGGTCGTCGGCATCGCCACCGAGGCGGCCGAGCTCGCGCGCACGCGCCGGCACGAGGGCGTCGCCGTCGCGGCGAGCAAGTCGAGCCTCGTCGATATCGTCACCGAGGCCGACCGCGAGGTCGAGCGCTTCGTCGTCGAGCGCCTGCAGGCGGCGCGGCCCGACGACGGCATCCTCGGTGAGGAGGGCGCGAGCGTCGCCGGCACCTCCGGCCTCACGTGGGTCATCGACCCGATCGACGGCACGGTCAACTACTTCTACGACATCCCGGCCTACGCGGTCTCGATCGCGCTCGTCGAGGGTGAGCCCGAGCCGACGACCTGGCGGGCGCTCTCGGGCGTCGTCATCAACGGCGCGACGGGGGAGCGGTTCGAGGCGCTCCGCGGCGAGGGAGCCCGGCTCGACGGCAGGGAGATCCGGGTCGCGGATGCGGTGCCGGCCTCGATGGCGCTCGTCGGCACGGGCTTCGGCTACGACGCCGGGCGCCGCGAGCGGCAGGCGGCGGTCGTGCAGGGCCTCATCGGCTCGGTGCGCGACATCCGCAGGATCGGCTCGGCGGCGCTCGACCTCGCCTCGGTCGCCTGCGGCCGGCTCAACGGCTACTACGAGCGCGGCCTGCAGCCGTGGGACATGGCTGCAGGCGCGCTGCTTGTCGAGGAGGCGGGCGGGGACGTCCGGGGCTGGGACGGCGCGCCCGCGAGCTCCGCGTTCCTGCTGGCCGCGCATCCGGCGCTCGCCGGCGAGCTCGCGGCGCTGCTCGAGCCGCTCGCCCCGCACGAGGTCTGACACCTTGCCCTCTCGTTACCGTTCCGTTATATTTGAACCTTGAGCGAGTGATGATCGGACGCACAGCGTGCCGCTTCTCGCCACGGCCGGTTCATGCGAGCATCGTTTCCGGCACCGCACAGTTGCAGACAGATCCAGCTGCGCGCCCCACCGCACATCGAGCATCAGGACGGCATCCAGCGTGACGCACCCCACCCGACGAGCACTCCGCTCGTCCCCTGAGGGCGTCTCCCGACCCGATGCGGCTCCCGCCGCTACGCGGCGATCGGTCCGCGATCGCGAGCGCGCCGCCGAGGCCATCGCCCTCACCGCGAGCGAGGCGCGCGCCGCCGAGCGCGTGACCGTCGTCGAGGGCTCCGCGCCGCTCTACACGACGCGACGCGCCATGCGCGACGCGGCGACGCAGATCGCCCGTGACCTCCCGGTGCAGATCGCCGAGCCGACCTTCGAGTCGCCCAGCATCGTCGTCGACGCCCCGTCGCTCGGCAACGGCGGTGACCTGATCCCCAGCGTCCGGCCCGTGCCGCGCGCCCTTGCGCCGCGCGTCATCCGCCAGGCGCCGATCGCGCCGCCGACGCAGTCCAAGCGCGGTGCGCGCAAGATCGTGCAGAAGATCACCGCCGGTGGCGCGCTGCTCTTCATCGGTTCGCTCGTGGTCGTCACGTCGCTGCCTGCGCAGGCCGTGCAGGCGCCGAACGGCCTCGACCCCGAGGTCGCGCAGATGAGCGAGGGCGTCCAGACGCTCGAGGGCGTCAACGCGGAGTCGACCGGCTACTTCCAGCGCGACGACATCATCGTCAACGACCAGATCGCCGCCGCGCGCATGGCGCCGGGCGAGCTCGCCGCCTACCAGGCGGTCGCGGACTCCGAGGTGGCCGGCCCGTCTTACACCGGGGACCCCGCGTTCCCGCAGGTGTGGGGGATGCTCGAGACCGGCTTCGTGCAGACGCCCTTCCCGAACCTCGACCAGGTGCCGATGTCGAGCGGCTTCGGCTACCGGCCCGGCGGCTTCCACGGCGGCAGCGACTTCATCCCCGGCATCGGCACCGACGTGCGCCCGATCGCCAACGGCGTCGTCTCGGCCGTCTTCCAGGGCAACAACCCTGGCGGTGGCGGCTACTCCGTCTTCATCGACCACAACATCGACGGCCAGTTCGTGCAGTCCTGGTACGGCCACATGCTGCCCGGCTCGCTCACCGTCGAGGTCGGGCAGGTCGTCGACATCACGACCGTCATCGGGCAGGTGGGCAACTCCGGCCGCTCCACGGGCCCGCACCTGCACCTCGAGCTGAAGAACGCCGACTACGTGTCGTTCGACCCGCTGCTGTGGCTGCAGACGCGCGAGATGAACCTGGAGTACCGCTAGCGCGGGTGCCGGTCTCGATGCGCGCGCCGGTGGGTCGGTGCTCGACCGGAGGGTGTGGTCTCGATACGCGCGCCTTCGGCGTGCTACTCGACCAGCGGGTGGAGTGTGGTCTCGATACGCGCGCCTTCGGCGTGCTACTCGACCAGCGGGTGGGTGCGACCAGCGGGTGGATGACGAAGGGCCCTGCCGGGTGGCAGGGCCCTTCGTCGTCGCGGGGCGGCGGCTACGCCGTGCGGACCCAGACGACCTCGTCGGCCGAGAGCGACGCCGAGTCGAGCGGCGACGAGGCGAGCAGGATCTCGCCGCGGGGCACGTCGACCGCGTCGTGGCCCAGGTTCGCGACCACCGTGATCGAGCCGTTGCGGAACGCGAGCGCCGTCGGGCCGACGTCGAGCCACTCGAGGGTGCCGGTGCCGAGACCCAGCTCGCGCCGCAGGTGCAGCGCGCGGCGGTACATCGCGAGCGTCGAGTCGGGGTCGTGCTCCTGGCGGTCGCGGGCGAGCTCGCCCCAGAGCGGCGGCTGCGGGAGCCAGGTCTCACCGGTCTCGCTGAAGCCGTAGGCGGGCGCGGCCGACTCCCACGGGATAGGCACGCGGCAGCCGTCGCGGCCCCACAGCTCTCCGCCCGTGCGCGCGAACGTCGGGTCCTGGCGCTCGTGCGGCTCGATCGCGGTGACCTCGGGGAGCCCGAGCTCCTCGCCCTGGTAGACGTAGGCGCCGCCGGGCAGCGCGAGCATGAGCGCGGTGGCGGCGCGGCCGCGGCGCAGCGAGACGGTCGGGTCGGCCTTCGAGCGCGACGTCGGCCCGATGCCGGCGCCGTGGATGGGCGGCGGCACGAGCGCGAGCCGCGTGCGGTGCCGGATCGTGTCGTGGTTCGAGAGCACCCAGGTCGGGGGAGCGCCGACGGCACCGAACGCCGAGATCGAGTCGTCGATCACCTCGTGCAGCAGCTTCGCGTCCCACGGGGTCTCGAGGTAGACGAAGTTGAACGCCTGGTGCATCTCGTCGGGGCGCACGAAGCGCGCCATCTTCTCGAGCGGCGTGACCCACGCCTCCGCGCACAGCACGCGGTCGCCGTCGTAGGCGGCGAGCACCTCGTGCCAGCGGCGGTAGATCTCGTGCACGTGCTCCTGGCCGAAGAACGGCGAGTCCATCGAGCCGGCCGCGACGAGCTCGACGTCGACGTCGGGCAGCCCCTCGGCCTTCGCGTTGCCGTGCGCGACGTCGACCCGGAAGCCGTCGACGCCGCGGTCGAGCCAGAACCGCAGCACGTCGATGAACATGTCGCCCACGGCGGGGTGGTTCCAGTCGAAGTCGGGCTGCGACGTGTCGAACAGGTGCAGGTACCACTGGCCGTCGGGCACGCGCGTCCACGCCGGGCCGCCGAAGACGCTCTGCCAGTTGTTCGGGGGCAGCTCGCCGGACTCGCCCTTGCCGTCGCGGAAGATGTAGCGCTCGCGCGCCTCGCTGCCGGGGCCGGCGGCGAGCGCCTCCTGGAACCAGGCGTGCTGGTCGGACGAGTGGTTGGGCACGAGGTCGACGATCACCCGCAGGCCGAGCGCGTGCGCCTCGGCGAGCATCCGGTCGAAGTCGTCGAGCGTGCCGAAGAGCGGATCGACGTCGGTGTAGTCGGCGACGTCGTAGCCGGCGTCCTTCTGCGGCGAGCGGTAGAACGGGCTCAGCCACACCGCGTCGACGCCGAGGTCGGCGATCGCCGGGAGGCGAGCGGCGATGCCGGCGAGGTCGCCGATCCCGTCGCCCGAGGCGTCGGCGAACGAGCGCGGGTAGATCTGGTAGATGACGGCGGATCGCCACCACTCGCTGCCGGGGGCGGTCGGGGTGAGGTGGGCGTCGGGCGCGGACTGCGTCGAGGCGTCGGTCATGCGACCAAGGCTATGCGGAGGCGACTGGGTGCGCGCGGAGCACGCGCAAGGTCACGAGTTGCGAACGATTGGCGGAGCGGGGGCGCTTCGGCTTGCCATTCGCCGCACCCGACCGCCACGATGAGCCGGGCTCAGCCGACGATGGCCGTCGGCGCCGCGAGTCCCGAAAGCTGAGGAACGCAACCATGAAGCAGAGCAGCCTCATGAAGGTCGCCGGAGTCGGGGCGCTCGCGCTCTCGCTCGCGGCATGCTCCGGCGGCGGCACCCCCGCCCCCGCTCCGTCGCAGAGCGAGTCGGCAGCGCCCCAGGGCGGCGGCGAGCTCGTCATCTGGATGGACCAGAACCGGGCGGATGCCCTGACCGACGTCGTCGCGACGTTCGAGGAGGAGACCGGCACGACCGTCGAGGTCGTCGTGCAGGACTTCGACTCGATCGACGAGAACCTGACCACCCAGGCGCCGTCCGGCGAGGGCCCCGACGTCATCGTCGGCGCGCACGACTGGATCGGCAAGCTCGCGCAGAACGGCGTCATCGCGCCGGTCGAGCTCGGCGACACCGCGGGCGACTTCCAGGAGATCGCCGTCAACGCCATGACGTTCGAGGGATCGACCTACGGCGTGCCCGTGTCGATCGAGAACATCGCGCTCGTGCGCAACACCGACCTCGCCCCCGAGGCGCCCGCCACGTGGGACGAGCTCATCTCCTCCGGTCAGGCCGCGGTCGACGCCGGATCCGCGGAGTTCCCGCTGCTCGTCGGCATCGACCCGAACAACGCCGACCCGTACCACCTGTACCCGCTGCAGGCGTCGTTCGGCGGCCCGGTCTTCGGCATCAACGAGGACGGCTCCTACAACGCCGACGACCTGCAGCTCGGCAACGAGGGCAACGTCGCGTTCGCGCAGGCGCTGGGCCAGTGGTCGGCAGAGGGCATCATCAACCCGAACATCAGCCAGGACATCGCCAAGGAGCAGTTCGCGAGCGGTGCGTCGCCCTACACGATCACCGGTCCGTGGAACCTCTCCGCGTTCCAGGAGGCCGGCGTCAACTACGCGGTCAGCGAGATCCCGTCCGCCGGCGGCGAGCCCGCCACGCCGTTCGTCGGCGTGCAGGGCTTCATGGTCTCGGCCTACGCGAACAACCCGATCGTCGCCTCGCAGTTCCTCACCGAGTACATCGCCGGCGAGGAGGCGCAGACGGCCATCTACGAGACCGGCCAGCGCGCGCCCGCGCTGACCTCGGCGTTCGAGGCTGCGCAGTCCAACGAGGACGTCGCCGCCTTCGGTGAGGTCGGCGCTGCCGGCGTGCCGATGCCGAACATCCCCGAGATGGGCCTCCTGTGGGAGGACTGGGGCGTCGCGGAGGGACAGATCATCGCGCAGCAGGGCGGTGACCCGGCCACGGTCTGGACGACCATGGCCGACAAGATCCAGAGCTCGCTCGACGGCTGACCCCCTCTCGACGCGGCGGTCGGTCCCATCGGGCCGGCCGCCGCGCCATCCCCGCAACCCACCTCGGTGATCAGGAGCTCCGCGTGACGACGACCGTCTCGAAGGACAGCAAGGCGACGCGCAAGCGGAGCATCAGCACCGCGCCGCCCAGCATGAAGGTGCTGGCGGTCAAGATCCTCCTGCTCGCGATCGTCGACGCCGTCGCGGTCTTCGCGATGTCGATGCTGTTCTTCCGCGGGGACTGGCTCGTGCTCGGCCTCGTCGCCGTCACCACGCTGCTCGTCAACATCGTCTACCTGTCGCCGGGGCTGCTGCCCGGCAAGTACCTGACGCCGGGCCTCATCTTCCTCGCCGTGTTCCAGGTGTTCGTGGTCGTGTACTCGCTCTACATCGCGTTCACGAACTACGGCGACGGGCACAACTCGACGAAGGAGGACGCGATCTCGGCGATCGTGCTGCAGAACACGCAGCGCGTCGAGGGGTCGCCCACCTACCTCGTGCAGCTCGTCGAGGGCCCCGGCGGGCTCGGCCTGCTCGCGACCTCGCCCGAGGGTGAGGTGCTCGTCGGCACCCAGGGGGAGCCGCTGCAGCCCCTCGAGCCGGGAGCGGTGACGCTCGACGGCGACCGCGCCGTCGCGGCAGAGGGATGGACGAGCCTGCAGCAGCAGGACGTGCTGCAGCGGCAACAGGAGGTCGCCGCCCTGCAGGTGCCGCTGAGCGACGACCTCGCCGACGGCTTCCTCCGCACGACGGATGCGCGCAACGCCTTCGTCTTCCAGTCGGTCTTCGTCTACGACGAGGCCGCCGGCACGATGACCGACACCACGACCGACACCGTCTACGCCGACCTCGGCAACGGCCAGTTCGAGACCGAGGGCGGCGAGGTGCTCGGCACCGGCTGGCAGATCGTGGTCGGCCCGGAGAACTTCCTCTATCCGTTCGAGAACCCGCGGTTCGGCGGCGCGCTCCTCGGCGTCGCGGTCTGGACCTTCGCCTTCGCGATCCTCTCGGTGGGGCTGTCGTTCTTCCTCGGCCTGTTCCTCGCGCTCACGCTCAACGACCCGCGGATGCGCTCGCGCAAGGTCTACCGCGTGCTCTCGATCCTCCCCTACGCCTTCCCGTCGTTCCTCTCGGCGCTCGTCTGGCTCGGCCTGCTCAACACCGAGTTCGGCTTCGTCAACGAAGTGCTGTTCGGGTCGGCGAACATCCCGTGGCTCACGGATCCGTGGCTCGCGAAGTTCTCGGTGCTGCTCGTGAACGTGTGGCTGGGCTTCCCCTACATGTTCCTCGTCTGCATGGGCGCGCTGCAGTCGATCCCGGAGGAGCTCACCGAGGCGGCGACCGTCGACGGCGCGAACGGCTGGCAGGTGTTCCGCGGCATCAAGTTCCCGCTGCTGCTCGTGTCGACCGCGCCGCTGCTGATCTCGTCGTTCGCCTTCAACTTCAACAACTTCAACACCACCTACATGCTCACGCGCGGCGGTCCCCGCATGGAGGGCGTCACCGAGAACGTCGGCCACACCGACCTGCTGATCACGCTCGTCTACAAGACGGCGTTCGAGGGCGGCAACCGCGACTACGGCCTGGCGGCCGCGCTCTCGATCCTCATCTTCATCGTCGTCGCCGCCGTCTCGGCGATCTCGTTCCGCCAGACCAGGGCACTGGAGGATCTGCACTGATGAGCATCAACATCGACCCCGCCGCCATCGAGCTCGACGCCGAGCCCGAGCGCCGCCCCGCCCCGCAGCCGCGGATGAGCTTCCGCAAGTGGGTGCGGGAGCTCGGCTGGCGCCACCTCATCGGGATCGCCGTGGTGATCTTCGCCGCGTTCCCGCTCGTCTACGTCCTGAGCGCCTCGCTGAACCCCGGCGGCACGCTCACCGGCTCGAACGCACTGTTCCGCAACTTCTCGCTCGAGAACTACGTCGACCTCTTCACGGACCCGAACCGCCCCTACGCCGCGTGGTTCGCCAACACGATGGTGATCGGCCTCGTCACGTCGGCCGGCACCGTCTTCCTCGGCGCGCTCGCGGCCTACGCCTTCAGCCGGCTGCGGTTCACCGGCCGCCGGGTCGGGCTGCTGAGCCTCATCCTCGTGCAGATGTTCCCGCAGCTGCTCGCGGTCGTCGCGATCTACCTGCTCATGCGCGGCATCAGCGACATCTTCCCGGTGCTGGGGCTCGACTCGCAGATCGGCATCATCCTCGTCTACCTCGGCGGCGCGCTCGGGGTGAACACCTACCTGATGTACGGCTTCTTCAACACGATCCCGACCTCGATCGACGAGGCGGCGAAGATCGACGGCGCGGGGCACGCCCGCATCTTCTTCACGATCATCCTGCGGCTCGTGGCCCCGATCCTCGCCGTCGTGGGCCTGCTCTCGTTCATCGCCACGACGAGCGAGTTCGTGATCGCCTCGACGCTGCTGTCGAGCAACGACAAGCTGACCCTCGCGGTCGGCCTCTTCCGGCTCGTCTCGGACGAGACGAACTCGAACTACCCGGTGTTCGCCGCCGGTGCCGTGCTCGCGGCCATCCCCGTCATGGCGCTGTTCCTCTGGCTGCAGAAGTACATCGTCGGCGGCCTGACCGCGGGAGCCGTGAAATAGCGACGCGCCCGGCCGGGCCGGATTCCGCGGATTCCTCAGCATCCGCGCCTCGCGCCGCTACGCTCGTCGCACCTCGACGGTGAGGCGGGCGCAGCGTCGCGTCCGGGAATGGGAGCGTCACGCATGCCTGAGTCCGACCCCGTAGCCGAGCGCAGCCTGCAGATGCAGCGCTCACCCGAGTTCCAGCGCCTGCGGCGCACCTTCATGGGCTTCATCGTCCCGCTCACGGTGCTCTTCCTCGGCTGGTACCTCGCGTACGTGCTGATCGCCGGCTTCGCGCCGAGCTTCTTCGCGACCCGCATCGGCGACAGCAACATCAACGTCGGGCTGCTCTTCGGCCTCGCGCAGTTCGTCTCGACGTTCGTCATCACGATGGCCTACAGCCGCTGGGCGAACCGCACCTACGACCCGCTCACCGAGCCGCTCGCGCACGAGATGGAGCAGGCGGCGCAGTCGGGGGGTGCGCGGTGATCATCCAGGCCGGCCCCGTGAGCCTCGAAGAGATCAACCCGACCATCAACATGATCGTGTTCGCGGCGTTCGTCGCGGTCACGCTCTTCATCGTCTTCCGCGTCTCGCGCCGCAAGGCGACCGAGAACGAGTTCTACGCCGCGGGGCGGTCGTTCTCCGGCCGCCAGAACGGCATCGCGATCGCCGGCGACTACCTGTCGGCCGCGAGCTTCCTCGGCATCTGCGGCGCGATCGCGGTCGCGGGCTACGACGGCTTCCTCTACTCGATCGGCTTCCTGGTCGCGTGGCTCGTCGCGCTGCTGCTCGTCGCCGAGCTGCTGCGCAACACCGGCCGCTTCACGATGGCCGACGTGCTCAGCTTCCGGCTGAAGCAGCGCCCGGTGCGGATGGCGGCGGCGCTCGCGACGCTCACGGTCTGCTTCTTCTACCTCGTCGCGCAGATGGCCGGCGCCGGTGGCCTCGTCGCGCTGCTCATGGGCTTCACCGAGCCGATCGCGAAGACGATCACCGTCGCCGTCGTCGGCGTGCTGATGATCGTCTACGTCATCTTCGGCGGCATGAAGGGCACCACCTGGGTGCAGATCATCAAGGCCGTGCTGCTCATCGCGGGGGCCGGCATCCTGACCCTGATGGTGCTCTTCATCGTGCGGTTCGACTTCAACGAGCTGCTGCAGCGCGCGATCGACGCGTCGCCCGACGGCGAGGCGATCCTCGCCCCGGGCCTGAAGTACACGAACCCGATCGACTTCCTCTCGCTGGGCCTCGCGCTCGTGCTCGGCACCGCGGGCCTGCCGCACGTGCTCATGCGCTTCTACACGGTGCCGTCGGCGAAGGAGGCCCGGCGCAGCGTCGTCTGGGCGATCTGGCTCATCGGCATCTTCTACCTGTTCACGCTCGTGCTCGGCTTCGGTGCCGGAGCGCTCGTCGGACCGGAGACGATCCGCGAGGCCGCGGGCGGCGAGAACGCCGCGGCGCCGCTGCTCGCGCTCGCCCTCGGCGGCCCGGTGCTCATGGCGATCATCTCGGCGATCGCGTTCGCGACGATCCTCGCGGTGGTCGCCGGACTCGCGATCACGGCGGCGACCTCGTTCGCGCACGACATCTACGCATCCATCATCAAGCGCGGCGACGTCGCGCCGGGTGCGGAGGTGCGGGTCGCCCGCTACACCGTGGTCGTCATCGGCATCATCGCGATCATCGGCGGCATCGTGGCGCAGGGGCAGAACGTCGCGTTCCTGGTGGCGCTCGCATTCGCGGTCGCGGCGAGCGCCAACCTGCCGACGATCCTCTACTCGCTGTTCTGGCGGCGCTTCAACACCGGCGGCGCGCTCTGGTCGATGTACGGCGGGCTCATCTCGTGCGTGCTGCTCATCGTCCTCTCGCCCGCCGTGTCGGGTCGCGAGACGTCGATGTTCCCGGATGCGAGCTTCGCGATCTTCCCGCTGTCGAACCCCGGCATCGTGTCGATCCCGCTCGCGTTCCTGCTCGGCATCATCGGCACGCTCGTCACGAAGCCGTCGGCCGACCACGAGGTCAAGCAGGCCGAGATGGAGGTGCGATCCTTCACGGGCGCCGGCGCCGAGAAGGCCACCGAGCACTGAGGCCACCGAGCACTGAGGATCGGCCTCAGGGAGCCCACCAGCCGCCGAGGTACGCCTCGAGGTCGGGCGCCTCGGGCAGCGGCACGATGCCGTCGCCCGGGCGCTCGACCCGGCGCCACCCGGTCGGCCGGCCCCACCGGCGGTCGCGCGCACCCGCCCGCGTGGCCGCGACGGTGACGAGCGCACCGAGCGCGATCGATCCCAGGTCGCCCTCGCCCACCTCGGCGATCGCCGCCCGGAGCCGCGCGGCGGCCGCGGCGTCGACGTGCACGGGCGCCGCGAGGTCGACCTCGACCCTCGGCGTGCCGCTCCAGCGCTCGACGACCCGCGGGTCGGCGGCGAGCGCCTCCCGCGCGATCGGCGGCACGATGACGCGGGCGCCGGGCATGGCCTGCAGGATGCTGTCGACGCAGACGACGCCGGAGGCCGCGGAGCCGGCCGATCGCAGGGTGACGAGCACATCCGCCTCGCGCACGAGCACGCCGCGCGGGGCTGAGCCCGGTGCCGCGATCGACTGCATGAGCCGCAGCGTCTCGACGTTCTTGCGCCGCAGGCGGTCGGCCTCGTCGCGGCCCGCCCAGTCGGGGCCGTCGTGCCAGGCGACGGCGTCGGGCACGTGCGCGAGGGCCGCGCCGCCGAGCCACGCGCGGTACGCCCACTCCCAGTCCTCGCCGCCGTAGGCGTCGAACGTCTCGTCGAAGCCGCCGACGTCGTCGAAGAGCCAGCGGCTGCACGCGACGACCGCGCTGATGACGAAGCGGTAGGAGCGCGCGTCGGCGTCGCGCAGGTCGCGCGAGCGCGCGTAGGCATCGGCGAGCCAGGCCGGCTCGTCGATCGCGCGCGCCGCACCGGCCACCTCGATGGCACGGTCGTCCCCGCTGCCGGCCAGCATGGCGTGGCGTCGCCGCCCGACCGCGACGACGTCCGGGGCGAGCGAGGGCAGCCGCGCGATCGTCGACACGTAGTCCGGCTCGGGGGCTGTGTCGGCGTCGAGGAAGCACAGCACGTCGCCGGAGCTGTGCCGCACGCCGAGGTTGCGAGCCGCAGCGACGCGGAAGCCGAGATCCTGCTGCCGAACGAGCGTCACGTCGTCCGGCACCGGGGGCGGGGTGGGGGAGCCGTCGTCCGCGACGATCACCTCGAGCAGCTCGGCGGGATGCGTCTGGCGGCGCAGCGCCGCGAGCGTGCGGTCGAGCTGCTCCTGCTGGTCGTAGTGCGCGACGATCACCGAGACGGACCGTGGCGCCGCCGGCTCCGCGTCGAGCGCTTCCCAGCCGTTGCCCGCGATGGGACGGCCGAACGGCGCCGTCACCACGCCGCCCACAGGTCGAGGTAGGCGGCCGCGGTGTCGTCGAGGTGCGGGGCGCTGCGGGCGTCGTCCGGCAGCCACGTGCGCGACGGGTCGCGGAGCGCCGCGGCGACGGCGGCTGCGAGGCCATCGCGCTCCACGAGCTCGACGGTGCCGGGTCGGAGGGCCGCCATCTCGGCGAAGTAGTCGTTCACGATCGTGATGGGCCGCCTGCCTGCTGCGATCCAGTCGTTGAGCGAGCCGGACGCCGACACGTGCTGGTGCGCGACGACCGGCACGGCCGCGCGCTGCGCGCGCTCGAGCAGCGCGTCGTCGGGCACGAAGCCCGTCGCCGAGAGGTCGACGCCTCGGGCGGCGGCGTACCGCTGCAGCTCGGCGAGCTCCGCCTCATGGCCGGGGGCGGCACGGCCGATCGCGGTCACGGCGATCGGCGGCTCGAGCGAGGCGACGGCGTCGACCGCCTCGCGGTGTCCCTTGCCGGGGTAGAAGAAACCGAGCACCGCGACCTCGGCGAGCGGCTCCCAGCGCTGCGGCCGCCGGAGCGGTGCCGCCGCGGGCAGGGGCACGACCTCCGCCGCCACGTCGCCGAGCGCCGCCCGCAGCAGCGCTCGCTCGTGCTGGCTGTTGCAGACGACGAGCTCGGCGGCGTCGACGACGCGACGGTAGGCCTCGGTGCGGCGCCGCATCGAGGCGACGCCGTCCGAGGGCTGCGGCACGTCGTGCAGCGTCACCGCCACCCGCGATCCGGCGGCGATCGCCTCGACCGCGTCGGCCGCGGACTCGGGCGACGCGCCCCAGAGCCGGTCGGTGAAGTGCAGGTGCACGCGCTCGGCGTCCGCTGCGTCGCCGTCCAGCTCGAGCCGCACGCCGGGGTGGATCGCCCGCGTCGCGTCGGCGAGCGTCCGGGCGCACCGGTCGACGCCGTGCTGCGCGTCGCCCCTATGGAGCAGCGCGGGCGGAGCGGCCGTCACAGCCCGAGCACCGCCATCGCGTCGGCGTGCCGCCGGGTGCCCGCGACCACGACATCGGGGTGCTCGCCGTACCAGGCCAGGTGCGCCGCGCGCACGTCGCCGTCGTCCACGCGCTCGCCGTCGACGATCCAGTGCTCGCGCGGCTCCGCGTCGAGGCCGAGGGCGTCGATGACCTGCGCGGCCCGGGGCGCGTGCACGCGGTCGAGCAGCGGCCGGGGGAGCGGCGCGGGAGCTCCGCCGAGCCGGAGCACGTCGTGCACGCGCGCCGCGAGCGCGTGCCAGACGGGGTTGCCGGGGTGGTTGATGGTGCGCATGTGGTCGAACGTCGGGCGCGCGAGCACGTCCGAGATCGGCACGGTCCCGAAGCGCTCCTCCCGCCACCGCAGCTGGTCGAGCGAGGCCTGGCCGACCTCACGGAGGGCGGCCGAGGCCGCGGGCGCAGACGCATCCGCCCCCGCGGCCTCGGCCAGCGTGCGGAGGTCGTGGTACGGCACGATCGGCGGGGCGGCAGAGGGGTCGTGCGGCGGCCGCACGATCGCCTGCCACGGGTGGAGGCCGGCGAATCGGATCACCGGCACGATCGCCGAGCGCGCGCCGACCCGTGCGGCGTCGAGCAGCTGCCGGGTGCCGAGCGGCATGCCGCGGTAGTCGTCGCGGATCGGCTGCGCGACCACGACGTCGACGCCGGCGAGCAGCCGCTCGAGGTGCGGCAGGTCCGACGCCTCGAGCTCGTGCACGGGCGGCACCCGCAGCAGCCGCACGTCGGAGCCCGAGAGCGCCTGGCGCAGCGACTCCGCCTGGCAGTTGCCGAGCAGCACGCCGGTCGGACCGTCGTGGGGAGTCGGGTCGTAGAGGTCGGCGTAGTGCTGCCGGCGGCCGGCGTCCGATGCGGCCTCGCTCGTCATGCTGCCTCCTGTCGGCGCGCGCGCCGACAGCGGCATGGTCGCGGGGCGGTCGCTCAGCCGCCAGCATCTAGTGTACGAACCGGTGGTCCTCCACTGCTGCGCACCGACGACGCCTCGCGCCGCTTGTCCCCGCGCCTGTTGCAGAAGGAGCACCGCATCGACGTCATCGAGCCCGCATCGCGGACCGCCACCGTGCGGGTCGCCTCGGTCCGGGTCGCCTCCGTGCCGGCCGCGCACCCGTACGTGCGGGCCGTCTCCGCGGCCGAGGGCGTCGTGGTGCTCGCCGACCCGGTGCCCGACCCCGCGCATCCGGACCGCTGGTGGCCGCCGGCGATGCTCGACGCCGAGTGGATCGAGCGGTCCGCCGACCGCTTCGACGTCATGCACGTGCACTTCGGCATGGAGTCGCTGCCACAGGGGCGCCTCGCAGCAGCGCTCGACGCGCTCGACGCGCTCGGCAAGCCCGTCGTCTACACGGTCCACGACCTGCAGAACCCGCAGCTGGGCGAGCAGACCGGGCACCGGGGCGACCTCGACCTGCTCGTCCCGCGTGCCGCCCGGCTGGTGACGCTGACGCGCACCGCGGCCGACGAGGTGCGTCGCACGTGGGGCCGCGACGCGCTCGTGCTCGCGCACCCGACGCTCCTCGACGACGATGCCGACGACCCGGTCGACGCGGATCCGCACCCCGACGCCGGGCTCGACGCGCCGCTCGTCGTCGGCGTGCACCTCCGTGACCTCCGCCCGAACATCGACGCCGAGGCGGCGGTGCGTGCGCTCCTGCAGGCGCTCGACGCGCTCGCGAGCGCCGGCGTGGCCGCGACCGGACGGGTGCTGCTGAACGCGGCGACGCGCGACGAGGCGCTCGCGAGCCGGCTCGAGGCGTCGCTGCGCGGCCGCCGGGACTGCGACCTCATCGTGCGCCCGCGTCCGGACGACGCCGCCCTGCTGGCCGAGCTCGACCGCCTCGACGTCGCGCTGCTGCCGTACGGCCACGGCACCCACTCCGGCTGGGTCGAGCTCTGCTACGACCGCGGCGTGACCGTGGTCGGGCCCGGGTCGCTCGCCATGGCGGGGCAGCACCCGGACGGCTACGTCGGGGTCGCGACGCCGGACGACGCGGGCCGGGCCGTGCTCGAGGCGGTCTCGCGCGGTGCCCGCGCCGGATCGCCGGAGCGGCGGCGGCTGGTGGCCGAGCGTCGCGAGCGGCGCCTGGTCGAGCGCGCGGTCGTGGCCGAGGCGCACGCGGCGCTCTACCGCGAGGTGCTCGCCGAGGGCGGGACGCGGTGATGCGGCGCCCGCTCGGCGACCGGCTCCGCATCCTGGTCATCGCCCCGTCGCGCCACCCGATCCGCGAGCCGCACGCGGGTGGCCTCGAGGCGCTCGTGTGGGACCGCGTGCGATCGCTGCGGGCGAGCGGCCACGACGTCACGCTCGTGGCGGCGCGCGGCTCCGACTTCCTCGATCGCACCCCTGAGCGGATGCGGCTGCCCCGTGTCGTCTGGGGCGGCGGGCGCTCGTCCGACGAGGCGTATCCGGACGGCTACCTCGACCAGGTGGCGAGCGTGCTCGACGCCGTGGTCGACGAGCTCGTCGTCGACCGCACCGCCTTCGACCTGATCGACAACCACAGCCTGCACCCGGTGCCGATCGCCCGCGCCGCCGAGCACGGCATCCCGATGCTCACGACGCTGCACACGCCGCCGCTGCCCGAGCTCGTCGCGGCGGCGGATGCTGCCGGGCCCGCGCACTCGTTCGTCGCGGTGAGCAGCCACACGGCGGGGGAGTGGCGCGCGAGCGGGGTCGAGTCGTCGGTGCTGCTCAACACGGTCGACGCCGACGCGTGGCCGCTCGGGCCGGGCGGACCAGGGCTCGTGTGGTTCGGGCGCATCGTGCCCGAGAAGGGCCCGCACCTCGCCGCCGATGCGGCGCGCGCGATGGGGCGCCCCCTGGTGGTGGCGGGTCGCGTGGGCGACGAGCAGTACTTCGAGCGCTCCGTGGTGCCGCGGCTCGGGGGCGGCATCCGCCACGTCGGGCCCATGCGTCGTCGTCGGCTCGCCCACCTCGTGGGGCGCAGCGGCTGCGCGCTCGTGACGCCGTGCTGGGACGAGCCCTTCGGACTCGTGCTGGCGGAGGCGCTCATGACCGGCACGCCGGTCGCCGCGTTCGACCGCGGCGGCATCTCCGAGGTGCTCGAGGGGCTGCCCGGCACGCGCCTCGTGCCGCCCGGGGATGTCGTGGCACTCGCGGCCGCCGCGGACGAGCTGCTGCGCCTGCCGAGCACCGCGCGGATCGGCATCCGAGAGCACGCGGTCGAGCGGTTCTCCGCGCTGCGCCGGGACCGGCAGCTCGAGGCGCTCTACCGCGACCGGCTCGACGCCGTCGAGCGCACGGCGGTCCTGCCGTGACCGCGGTCGGCTGGTACGTGCACCACCACGGCATGGGGCACCTGACCCGCTTCCTCGCGATCCGGCCGCACGTCGCAGCGTCGGTGGTCGCGTTCAGCTCGCTGCCGCAGCCCGCGGCGCTGCCAGGCGGCACGACGTGGGTGCAGCTGCCCCGCGACGACGAGGACGAAGGGGCCGGCGCGCCGTCGGCGGCCGAGCCGACGGCGCGCGGCGCGCTGCACTGGGCGCCCATCGGGCACCGCGGTCACGTCGAACGGATGGCGGCGATCGCGGCCCGCGCCCCGCACCTCGACGCGATCGTCGTCGACGTCTCGGTCGAGGTGACGCTGCTCGCGCGGCTCCTCGGGCGCCGCGTCGTGCTGATGACCCAGCCGGGCGACCGCACCGACGACCCGCACGTGCTCGGCCGGCGGCTCGCCGACGCGGTGCTCGCCCCGTGGCCGGCCGACGACGGCGAGGTCCACCCCGTGGGCGGCATCTCGCGCTTCGCGACCCGGGAGCGCTCGGCCGCGCGCCGTCCGGGCACCGTGCTCGCGCTCGGCGGCGGCGGCCGCGACGCGGCGTGGGACGCGATGCTGCGCGAGGCGATCGCGGCGACGCCCGACCGGCAGTGGCGGGTCGCCGGCGGTGCCACGTGGATCGACGACCCGTGGGAGGCGCTCTGCGAGGCGGAGGTCGTGGTCACGGCGGCGGGGCAGAACGCGATCGCCGACATCGCCGCGGCGGGGGCCAGCGCGATCGTCGTGCCGCGGCCGCGCCCGTTCGACGAGCAGCACCGCACGGCCGCCATGCTGGACGAGCTGGGCCTCGCCGTGGTCGCCGACGCATCCGCGCCCGGTGACTGGCCGGCACTGCTCGCCCGCGCGCAGGCGCTCGAGCCGGACTGGAGCGCGTGGGGCGTGCGCGGCGCCGCAGGCAGGGCCGCGGCGATCATCGATCGCGTCGCGGCAGGAGGACGGCCATGACCATCGCCACCATCACGCTCGCGTCGCGCGCGCGGGCGCACCACCTGGACCGGCAGCAGGAGCGGCTGCGGGGCATCCCGGGCCTGGAGCGGATCGTCGTGTGGCTCGACGCCGAGCCGCCCGGCGACGACGTGCCCGCGACGCTCCTGCTGCACGTGCCGCCCGCGGCCGCGGGCATGCGGCTCGCCGCCGCCCGCAACGCCGGCGCGCAGGCCGCGATCGACCACGGTTGCGACCGCCTCGTCTTCCTCGACGCCGACTGCGTGCCCGGTGACGCGCTGCTCGATCGCTACGACCGGGCGCTCCGCGCCCACCCGGGAGCGCTGCTCGCCGGCCCCGTGACGTACCTTGCCGAGGGCGTCGCCGTCGACGCCCAGACGGATCTCGCGGCGCTGACCGCCCCGCATGCCGCGCGTCCCTCGCCGCCCGACGGCGAGGTCGACGTCGCGGCGCCGGAGGACCAGCTGCTGTTCTGGTCGCTCTCCTTCGCCCTCAGCGCGTCGACCTGGCGCCGCATCGGCGGCTTCGACGAGGCCTACGTGGGCTACGGCGCGGAGGACACGGACTTCGCGATGCGCGCGCAGGCAGCGCGGGCGCCGCTCGCGTGGGTGGGCGGCGCGCACGCGTACCACCAGCACCACCCGACCTCGAGCCCGCCGTGGCAGCACCTGGACGACATCCTCCGCAACGGCGGGCTCTTCGCCGACCGCTGGGGGTTCTGGCCCATGCGCGGATGGCTCGAGGCGTTCGAGGCCGCGGGGGCGGTCGAGCGCGTCGACGGCGGCTGGCGCCGCGCGGCCGCCACTCCTCGCTAGCCAGCGCGCGTCAGCGCGCGGCGGGTGATGGCGCGCGCTCCGTGGGCGGCTCGGCCGGGGCAGGTCTGGCGGCGCGGCTCCCGCCGCCCAGCGCACCGGATCCCAGCAGCACGCCGGCTACCACCACGCCGGCGCCGGCGATCTCGACCGCCGTGAGCGTCTCGCCGAGCACGATCCAGGCGGTGAGCAGGCCGACGACGGGCACGAGCATCGAGAACGGTGCGACGCGCGCGGCCGGGTGGCGGCTCAGCAGCCAGGTCCAGATGCCGCTCCCCACGACCGTGCCGAGCAGCATCGTGTAGGCGAGGCCGGCGATCGCGAGCAGGCCGGTGGTGGTCTCGAGCCCGACGAACGACTGCGCGATGCGGTCGGGGCCCTCGACCCACAGCGAGGTCGCGAGCATCGGCAGCACCGGGACGACCGACATCCACAGCGTCAGGTGGAGCGGCTTCGACGGGCGCGCGAGCCGGCTCGAGACGTTGCCGAGCGCCCAGCCGAGCGCACCGAGCAGCGTGAGCAGGAACGGACCGAGCGCGGCGGTGCCGAGCTGCTGCGCGCCGATCGCGGTCAGCCCCGCGACCGCGAGCAGGATGCCGAGCACCTGCGCGCGGTCCAGGCGCTCGCGCAGCAGGGTGGCGCCGAGCAGCACCGTGAACGGGGCGGATGCCTGCAGCACGAGCGAGGCGAGCCCGGTCGGCATGCCGGTCGCCATCGCCCAGTAGAGGAAGAGGAACTGCAGCGTGCCGAACCCGAGCCCGTAGCCGAGCAGCCACCGCAGCGGCACGTCCGGCCGCGGCACGAGCAGGATGGTCGGCACCGCGAGCAGCGCGAACCGCAGCGCCACGAGGAAGAAGGGCGGG
The DNA here is from genome assembly GCF_054060915.1 of Agrococcus sp. UYP33. Taxonomy (NCBI): domain Bacteria; kingdom Bacillati; phylum Actinomycetota; class Actinomycetes; order Micrococcales; family Microbacteriaceae; genus Agrococcus; species Agrococcus sp. UYP33. The sequence continues at coordinate 604,629 of NZ_JBSSDR010000001.1, read as the reverse complement.
AACTGCTCGAGCGAGAGGTGGATCGCCAGGAAGTTGAGCCCCCACAGCACGGCGACCAGCAGGCCCAGCAGTCGTTCTCTCGTCGTCATGCGGACAGCCGAGCAGGCGAGCACCATGCAGCACAAGCGATGAATGCTGCATCGACTGTGTAGCGTTGCTGCATGGAGCTGCGCGACCTCATCCTGCTGCGCGAGCTCGACGAGCGCGGCAGCCTCACGGCCGTGGCGCGGGCGACGCAGGTGACCCCGTCGGCCGTGTCGCAGCGCATCCGATCGCTCGAGCGCACGATCGGGCTGCCCCTCACCGAACCGCTCGGCCGCGGGGTGCGGCTGACCGAGGCCGGGCGGCTGCTCGCCGCCGGCGCGATCGAGGTCGCGGCCGTCGTCGCCCGGGTGGAGGGCAGGCTGGCCGCCTACCGCGGCGGGATCGGCGGGCGGGTCGACGTCGCGGCCCTGCCGAGCGCGGGCGTCGTGCTGCTGCCGTCCCTCATCGCGGCGCTCGGCGCGGACGTCGACCTCCGCGTGCACGACCACGACGTCGCGGAGGCCGACTACGCGGCGCTCGCGCGCGACCACGACCTCGTGATCGGGCATCGGATGGCGCCGACGCCGCTGCCGGACTGGCGCGGCCTGCACGTGGTCGACCTGCTGCGGGAGCCGATCGACATCGCCGTGCCCGAGGCGCATCCGCTCGCGGGGAGCGTCTCGGTGCGGCCGGCGGACATCGCGGGCGAGCGCTGGATCGGCGTGCCAGAGGGCTACCCCTTCGACGACCTGCGCGTCGCGGTCGAGGCGGCGGCGGGGGAGCGGTTCGCGATCGGGCAGCGCGTGCGCGACAACCGCCTCGTCGAGGCGCTCGTCGCCGCGGGCCTCGGGATCGGCATGCTGCCGCGCTTCAGCACGCGGCCCGGCGGCGGCATCGCGCTCGTGCCGCTCGCGGGGCTCCCGACCGGCCGGATCGTCAGCGTCCTCGCCCGGCCGGACGTCGCGGAGCGCGCCGTCGTCGCGCACACGATCGACGCGCTGCGGCGCTGCGCGCAGGCGATCGGGGGCGTCGACGCGCTCGCGCCGTGAGGTGCGCGAAGGGCCCGTCCGCGGTGCTACGATATTCCGGTTGCCATCACGGCTTCGCCCCGATAGCTCAGCGGTAGAGCACTTCCATGGTAAGGAAGGGGTCGCGAGTTCAATCCTCGCTCGGGGCTCGCGTTCGCTTGATGCTTCGTGCTTGGGTGGGCGTTCTGGCGGGGTAGCTCAGTTGGTGAGAGCGCACGACTCATAATCGTGAGGTCGCGGGTTCGAACCCCGCCCTCGCTACCGCCACGAAGGGGATCGGATGCGTCCGGTCCCCTTCGGTATGTCGGCAGCAGGGCGCAGATCGGGGCATGGACCGACAGCGCCGCCGCGAGTAACCTGCGGCCGGGCAGACCGCCCGGCCTGCCGCTGCGCTCGGCGGAAGGACGACGATGTCCAGCCTGATCCCCAGGGCGGGATCGCCCTCGCTCACGGAGAAGCCCTCCACCCACCACCACGTCGTGCCGCATCGCCGCACGGGACGCTGGCCGTCGCCCGAGCATCCGTTCGTCACCGACGGCGGGCTCGAGACCGACCTCATCTTCCGCCACGGGATCGACCTGCCGCACTTCGCCGCCTACCCGCTGCTGCGCAGCGAGCAGGGCAGGGCGACGCTCGCGGCGTACTTCGGCGAGTACGCGGCGATCGCCGCGGCCGTCGGCGCCGGTCTGGTGCTCGAGACGGCGACGTGGCGGGCGAACCCCGACTGGGGTGCGAGGCTCGGCGACGGGCGCCGGGCGCTCTACGACGTCAACGTGCTGGCGGTGCGCCACCTGCAGCACCTGCGCGAGTCGTACGTCGACCTCGACGCGGTGCTCATCAGCGGCGCGATCGGTCCGCGTGCCGACGCGTACGCCGATGTCCCGCCCGTCGACCCGGACGACGCGAGGACGTATCACGAGGCGCAGGTCGACGCCTTCGCGGAGGGCGGGGTCGACCTCGTCACCGCGTTCACGCTCAGCGACCCCGGCGAGGCGATCGGCATCGCCCGCGCCGCCTACTTCCACGGGCTGCCCGCGGTGATCGGCTTCACGGTCGAGACCGACGGACGGCTGCGCGGCGGCATGACCCTCCGCGAGGCGGTCGAGCTCGTCGATCGGGAGACCGACACCGTGCACTTCATGGTCAACTGCGCGCATCCGCAGCACGTGCTGCTCGCGCTCGACGGAGGGTCGTGGCGCGAGCGCATCGCCGCTGTGCGCTACAACGCGTCGACGAGGAGCCACGCGGAGCTCGACGCCGCGACGACGCTCGACGCCGGCGACATCGGCGAGCTGGGGCGCGCTCACGAGCGGGTGCGGACGCTGCTGCCGTCGCTGTCGGTGGTGGGCGGATGCTGCGGCACCGACAGCCGCCACGTCGCCGCCCTCTGGGAGGCGCGCGCCACTGCCTAGACTGGCTGCGTGCCAGTGAACCCCGAGATCCAGGGCAGGCAGTACCCGCCCACGGCCCCGTACCTCGTCGGGCGAGAGAAGGTCCGCGAGTTCGCCCGCGCGGTGCAGGCGACGCACCCCGAGCACCTCGACGTGGACGCCGCGCGCGCCGCCGGCCATGCCGACGTGATCGCGCCGCCCACCTTCCCGATCGTCATCCAGGAGCTCACGCTCCGGCAGCTGCTCGAGGACGAGACCGCCGGCGTCGACTTCACCCGCGTGGTGCACGGCGACCAGCGCTTCAGCGCGACGCGGCCGATCGTCGCTGGCGACGAGCTCACGGCGCAGCTGACCGTGACCAGCGTGAAGTCGCTCGGCGGCAACGACATGGTGACGAGCGAGAGCGTCATCACGGATGCGGACGGCGAGCACGTGGTCACGGCCACGTCGACGCTCGTGGTGCGGGCCGCCTGATGGAGGGGACGACGCCGATGACCGGCACGCAGCAGCTCGGCGAGCTCGAGGTCGGGCAGGTGGTCGCGGAGCGCGACCTCGCGCTCACGCGCGACTCGCTCGTCCGGTACGCCGGTGCCTCTGGCGACTTCAACCCCATCCACTACCGCGACGACGTCGCCGAGTCCGTCGGCCTGCCGGGCGTGCTGGCCCACGGCATGCTCACGATGGGCGCCGCCGTGCAGCCCGTCGTCGACTGGGCCGGCCCCGCGCGCATCCTCGACTACCAGGTGCGCTTCACGCGGCCCGTGGTCGTCGATCCCCAGACGGGCGCGGCGCTGCACGTGGTGGCGAAGGTCGCGCGCGTCGACGAGGGCAGCGCCCGCATCGACCTCACGGTCACCGTCGGCGAGCAGACCGTGCTCGGCAAGGCGCAGGTCGTCGTGGCGACCGACCGATGACCGCGTCGCGCAGGCTCGCCGACGCCACGACCATGCGCGTCGGCGGCGAGGTCGGCCGCTGGATCGAGGCGGGCACGCGCGACGAGGTCATCGCGGCCTACAGCGAGATCGTGGCGGACGGCGGCGACCACCTGCTGCTCGGCGGCGGCTCGAACACGGTCGCGTCGGACGAGCCCTATGACGGCACCGTCCTGCACATCACCACGCGCGGCATCCGCATGCTCCCCGCGGCGGAGCGGCCGCATCGGCCCGCCGGCGAGGACGCGCCCGTCGACGACGCCGTCGTGCTGCGCGTGGAGGCCGGGGAGTCGTGGGATGCGCTCGTCGCGCTCGCGGTCGAGCAGGGCCTGACGGGCATCGAGGCCCTCAGCGGCGTGCCTGGCTCGGTCGGCGCCTCACCCGTGCAGAACATCGGCGCCTACGGCCAGGAGCTGTCGTCGACGCTGCAGGGCATCGAGCTGCTGGATGCCGAGACGCTCGAGGTGCGGTCGGTGCCGGCCTCCGAGCTGCGGCTCGGCTATCGCGACTCGGCGATCAAGCGGGGCGTGCTGCGCGGCGTCGTGCTGTCGGTCGACCTGAAACTGCGCCGCTCGCCCGACGGTCGCAGCCAGCCGATCGCGTACCAGCAGCTCGCCTCGGCGCTCGGGGTCGAGCTCGGCACGCGCGTGCCGCTCGAGGACGTGCGCGCATCGGTGCTCGCGCTGCGCGGCTCGAAGGGCATGGTGCTGTCGGACGACCCCGATTCGGTGAGCGCCGGCTCGTTCTTCACCAATCCGATCGTCTCCGCGCGCTTCGCCGCGGCGCTGCCGAAGGACGTGCCGAGCTGGTCGACGTCGCCCGCGCCCCAGGCGACGGTGCTGCCGCTCGACGCCGACACGGCGGTGCCGTCGCTCGAGCGACCGGTGCCGCAGGTGAAGCTGTCGGCCGCGTGGCTCATCGAGCACGCGGGCATCGGACGCGGCTTCTCGCTGCCGGGCTCGCACGCCGCCATCTCCGACAAGCACACCCTCGCCCTCACCAACCGCGGCGGCGCGACGGGCGAGGAGATCGCCGAGCTCGCGCGCTTCGTGCAGGCGCGCGTCGAGAACCAGTTCGGCGTGCACCTCGCGCCGGAGCCCGTGCTCGTCGGCCTGACGCTCTAGCCCGACCGCGCGTCCGATCGGGCGGAGCCGCGCGCCGAGCGCGAGGAGCGGCTCGCGGCCGCGTCAGCCCGATCGAGCGCACATCGGATGGCGGCGCCCCGTCCGCGGCGAGTGGCGCCACGATTGCTCCCCGCGTCGGGCCGTGGCAGAGTCGATGCTCAGGGGACAGCCATGGATCAGCACGAGCCGGACGACACCTCGCCGATCGAGCACGAGCTCGAGGTGGCGGTGAGCCGGACGCGCGCCTGGGACGCCTACGTGCACGGCCTCAGCGAGTGGTGGCACCCCGGCTGGACCGCGACGGGATCGGGGCTCGATCGCATCGAGGTCGAGCAGCGCGACGGCCTGCGCATCGTCGAGCACGGGCGCGACGGCCGCGAGGTCGTCTGGGGCGAGGTCATCGAGACGATCCCGGGCGAGCGCTTCGGGCACACCTTCCGCCTCACCCACGAGGGCGACGCGACCACGGTGCTCGTCACCTTCACCGACCTGCCGCACGGCGGCACCCGCGTCCACCTCACGCACTCCGGCTGGAACGACTCCAACCAGGGCGGCCGCGAGCTGCACGCCGGCTGGCCGAAGCTGCTCGAGCGCTACCGGGCCTACGCCCAGCACGTCTAGCTAGACGAGACCCCGCTCGATCGCTACCGCGACGGCCGCCGTGCGGTCGCGCACGCCGAGCTTGGCGAAGATCGACTGCAGGTGCGTCTTCACCGTGGCTTCGCCGATGAACAGCTGGCGTCCGATCGCGGCGTTCGTCGCTCCGCGCTTCATGAGCGCGAGCACCTGCTGCTCGCGCGCCGACAGCGGCGCCGCGGCCGGGCGCTGCCGACCGGCGAGCGCCCTGGCGACGGAGGGCGCCATCGCGCGCTCGCCGCGAGCGACCGCCCGGACGGCGGCGAAGATCTCGAGCGGCGGCGACGCCTTCAGCAGGTAGCCGGTCGCGCCGGCCTCGGTCGCGGCCAGGATGTCGGCGTCGCTCTCGTAGGTGGTCAGCACGAGCACCCGCGTCGCCGGCAGCGCTGCGAGGATGCGCCGGGTCGCCTCCGCGCCGCCGACGCCCGGCATGCGCAGGTCGGTGAGCACGACGTCCGGGCGGCGCTCGAGCGCGACGGCGACGAGCGCAGCGCCGTCGGCCGCCTCGCCGACGACCTCGATGCCGCTCGCCTCGGCGAGCAGCGCGACGAGCCCGCCCCGCACGACCGGGTGGTCGTCGGCGACGACGACGCGGATCACGCGGCGCTCCCGGCGAGCCGCGCGGTGACCGTGGTGCCCGCCGCGCTCGAGGCGATGTCGAGGCTGCCGCCGGCGAGCGCCATCCGCTCGTCGAGGCCGTGGAGGCCGAGACCGCGGGTGATGGATGCGCGATCGAAGCCGCGCCCGTCGTCGCGGACGACGAGCCGGGACCCCGTCGCATCCGCGGCGAGCACCACCTCGACGCGCGTCGCGGCGGCGTGCTTGCGGACGTTGGCGAGCGCCTCCTGCGCCGTGCGCAGCAGCGCGACCTCGGCGTCGACCGGCAGCTCCAGCCGCTCGGCCGAGACGCTGACGGCCACCCCCGTCTCGGCCTCGAACCGGGCGCCGAGGCGCTCGAGCGCGACCGGCAGTCCGTCGCCGAGCCCGACGCCGGCCGTGGCCGCGACGAGGCCGCGCACCTCGGCGAGCGACCGCTGCGCCATCTCCTCGATCGTGCGCAGCGTCGCGGCATCCGGCTCGGTGCGCTGCGCGAGCATCGCGATGGCGGTGAGGTCCTGCGCGATCGTGTCGTGCAGGTCGCGGGCGATGCGGCTGCGCTCGGCGGCCGTCGCCTGCTCACCGCTCAGCCGCGCGACCGCCGCCTGCGCCCGCTCGAGCTCGGCGATCAGCCGATCGCGCTCCTCGGTGGCGCGGGCGAGCCCCGCGATCCACAGGCCGATGACCATGCTGAAGGCGAAGCTCAGCGCCTGCGTGACGGTGAGGAGCAGCACGGAGCGCTCGTCCACGCTGAACGCGGCGAGCACCGCGCCGAACAGCCCGACGTTCGCGATCACCGCGCGCCGCACGCTCGGGCCCGAGGAGACCCACAGGAGCGGCGCGGCGAGCGCCTGCGCGGCGCCCAGCGGACCGTAGGCCAGCGCCGCGATGGCGGTGCAGAGGATCACCACGACCTGGAAGGCGGTGCTCGCGCGGTCGAGCCGCGCCGCCCTGCGGCCGAGCAGGAGCCAGGCGACGCCGATCGCGACAGGACCGGCGGCGCCGAGCGCGATGGCGAGCGGGCTGCCGGCGAAGCACGCGACGCCGATCAGCACGACGACGCCGATGCCGACGAAGGCATCCCACATCCGCGGGTCCTCCGTCGGCGGCCGGCGCATTGCGACCTCGGTCATCGTTGGGGCCTCTCCGCCGCCGGCTCCGCGCCGGTCAGGCGCGCTTGATCCAGCGGAACGTCATCGCTGCGACCACGGTACCGACGACCGCCCAGATGCCGAGCGCGATCGCGACGGTCTGCAGGTCCCAGACCTGGCCGACCTCGAGGTGACGGGCGACGTCGGGCAGCAGCGCCGCGCGCATCCCGTGCCCGACCCAGGCGAGCGGCAGCAGGTTCGCGACCGCCTGCAGCCAGTCGGGGAGGATGGTGAACGGCAGGTAGATGCCCGAGACGAACTGCAGCACGAGCGCGATCGGGATGATGACGGCGGAGGCCGAGGCGGCGGTGCGGGGGATCTGCGCGACCGCGACGCCCAGCACGGCGAAGCAGACGAGCGCGGCGAAGAACACCCACGCGAGCGTGAGCCAGCGCCCCGGCTCGGTCGGCAGCTCGAGCCCGAAGACGGTCGTCGCGACGGTGAGCAGCAGCGCCGCCTGCACGAGCGACGTGAGCAGCAGCTGCCCGACCTTGCCGAGGAAGTACGACAGCACCGGCAGCGGCGTCGCCGCGAGCCGCTGCAGCGTGCCGTCGGCGCGCTCGGTCGCGATCTCGATGCCGAGGTTCTGCACGCCCGACAGGAAGACCCCGGCGGCGAGCATCGCCGGCAGGTAGCTGTGGGGCTGCGTCACCTCCTCGCCGCCCATCGCGATGAGGGGCGGCACCGCGCTGAAGGCGCTCGCGAAGATCGAGAACAGCAGCACCGGGAACAGGAACGTGAAGACGAGCGCGTCGCTGAGACGGAGGTACTGCAGCAGCTCGACGCGCACGCGGTCGGCGGCGCACCGCAGCGTGTGCCCGGGGCGGATGTGCCGCCGTGCGGCCTGCGGGATGGGGGCGACGCCAGCCGAGCCGGTGGTGATGGCGGTCATGCTGCGGCCTCCTCGGCCTCGACGGTGCTGATCATGGACAGGTAGACGTCCTCGAGCGAGGGGCGCACCACCTCGAGGTCGGTCGGCTCGCCGCGCAGCGCGCGCACGACCGAGGCCGGCTCGCTCGTGCGCACCTCGTGGCGGCCGGAGGCGTCCGACCACCGCACGAGCGGCGTGCGCGCCGCGGCGCCGCCGATCCGCCCGATCTCGTCGAGCGCGAGCAGCCGGCCACCCGCGATGATGCCCGCCCGATCGGCGAGCTGCTCCGCCTCGTCGAGGTAGTGGGTCGTGAGCAGGATGGTGGTGCCGTCGGCGGCGACGCCGCGGATGAGGTCCCAGAACGCGCGCCGCGCCTGCGGGTCGAAGCCGGTGGTGGGCTCGTCGAGGAACAGCACCTCCGGCCTCCCGATGATGCCGAGCGCGACGTCGACGCGGCGCTGCTGGCCGCCGGAGAGCTTGCTCACGCGCCGCCTGGCGTGCTCGGCGAGCCCCACCGCCGCGATCGTCTCGTCGACGTCCCGCGTGGAGGGGAAGACGCGCGAGAAGTGCGTGAGGATCTCGCGCACCGTGAGCGCGCCGGCCTGGCCGGACGACTGCAGCACGACGCCGATGCGGCTGCGCCAGTCGCGGTCCCCGCGCTGCGGGTCGATGCCGAGCACGCGGGCGGTGCCGCTCGTCGGGGTGCGGAACCCCTCGAGCATCTCGGCGGTCGTGGACTTGCCCGCCCCGTTCGGGCCGAGCAGGGCGAAGGTCTCGCCGCGGGCGATCTCGAACGAGACGTCGTCCACGACGGTGCGACGGCCGTAGCGCTTGGTGAGGCCGTCGACGACGACGGCGGGGTGCTGGTGCATGCTCCCAGGCTGGCGCGGCTGCGCGGGCACGGCATCCACCGATCGGTGGGCTCTGCAGCCCTCGCCGCGGTCAGATCCGGGCTCGGAGCCAGTCCTGCGCCGCGCGCCGGTAGCGCTCCGCGAGCGCCGACCGCGCTGCGATCGCCAGCAGCCCGTGCGGCGCACCCGGCACCACCAGCAGCTCGACGTCGACCCTGGCGGCGCGCAGCCGCTCGGCGTACGCGACGTCCTCGTCGTGGAAGAGGTCGATCGAGCCGACGCCGATCCAGGCCGGCGGCAGTCCGACGAGGTCCGCGCGGCGCGCGGGCACGGCATGGGCGGGCACCGTCGGCGCGCCCGGCTCCTGGCCCAGCAGCGAGCGCCAGCCCAGGCGGTTCTCGCGGTTGTCCCAGACGAAGTGCGCCTCGTCGTCGCGCGTCGCGTCCGCGGCCGTGCGGTCGTCGAGCATCGGGCAGTCGAGCAGCTGCGCGATCGGCTGCGGTCCTCCCTCGTCGAGCAGCCGCTGGGCGAGCCCCGCGGCGAGGCCGGCGCCGGCGCTCTGGCCGCCGAGCGCGATCCGCGAATCACCGCGGGCGATGAGCCCGGCGAAGACGCGCGCGCAGTCGTCGAGCGGCGCCGGGAACGGATGCTCGGGCGCGAGCCGGTAGTCGACGCTCACGACCCGGATGCCGAGGCGGGCGGCGGTCTCGGAGCAGAAGTGGTCGTCCGTCGGCGGCGCACCGATGAGCATCCCGCCGCCGTGGATCCACAGCAGCACGGCGTCGCTGCGCAGCTCAGGCGGCGCGTAGGTGCGCACGCGCACGCCGCCGATGCGGGCGCGGCCGATGCGCACGCCCGGCTCCCGCGGCCAGCGCATGAGCCGGGGCGCGATCCTGCCAATCGCGCGGCCGACCCGACGCTCGAGCGGGACGCCGCCGAGCCTCGCGACGGCATCGCGCAGCTCGGGCGCGACCCGCTCGAGCTCCACCGGCTACGCGGCGAAGAGGCGCTGGAGCCGCTGGACGCCCTCGAGCAGCGCGTCGTCGCCGAGCGCGTACGAGAAGCGCAGGTAGCCCGAGGGGCCGAAGGCCTCGCCCGGCACGGCGGCCACGTCGGCCTGCTCGAGCATCAGGTCGGCGAGCTCGAGGCTCGACGAGGGCGTGACGCCGCCCCACGTCCGGCCGAGCAGCCCGGCGACGTCCGCGTAGACGTAGAAGGCGCCCTTCGGCGTCGGCACGGTGATGCCGTCGATCTGCGAGAGCTCGGCGACGATCGTCTGCCGACGGCGGTCGAACGCCGCGAGCATCTCGCCGACCGCGTCCTGCGGGCCGGTGAGCGCCTCGAGCGCCCCGCGCTGGGCGACGTTGTTCACGTTGCTCGTCAGGTGCGACTGCAGGTTCGCGGCGGCCTTGATGACGTCCGCGGGGCCGACCATCCAGCCGACGCGCCAGCCGGTCATCGCGTAGGTCTTCGCGACGCCGTTCACGAGGATGGTGCGGTCGGCGAGGGCGGGCACGGCCTCCGTCACCGAGACGGCGCGCTCGCCGTCGTAGACGAGGTTCTGGTAGATCTCGTCGCTCACGACCCACAGGCCGTTCGCCTCCGCCCACTCGGCGATCTCGCGCACGCGGTCGGCCGGGTAGACGGCGCCCGTCGGGTTCGACGGGCTCACCATGAGCAGCGCCTTCGTGCGGTCGGTGCGGGCGGCCTCGAGCTGGTCGACGGTGACGAGGTAGCCCTGCTCGGCGCCGGCGAAGACGTCGACCTGCCGCGCACCCGTGAGCGCGATCGCCTCGGGGTAGGTGGTCCAGTACGGCGTCGGCACGAGCACCTCGTCGCCCGGGTCGAGGATCGTCTGGAACGCCTGGTACACCGACTGCTTGCCGCCGTTCGTGACGAGCACCTGGCTGGGCTCGACCTCCAGGCCCGAGTCGCGCCGCGTCTTCGCGGTGATCGCCTCGCGCAGCTCCGGCAGGCCGGCCGCGGGCGTGTAGCGGTAGTTCTTCGGGTCGGCGAGCGCGCGCTGCGCGGCCTCGACGATGTTCTGCGGGGTGGCGAAGTCCGGCTCGCCCGCGGCGTAGGAGATGACGTCGCGGCCGGCGGCCTTGAGCGCCTTGGCCTTCGCGTCGACCTTGAGGGTCGCGGACTCGTTGATGGCGGCGATGCGGGCGGCGATGCGGTTCACGGCGCCCAGCCTAGGCGGCACCGCGTGTCGCCGCCCGGATCTCTCGGATCGAGCCGGCGGTGGCGCGCCGTCAAGTGGACAGGGGATGCCGACCCGTCGTAGACTCTCTCCTTGGTGGTTGACAACCGCCATGCTGTCGTATGCCCTGCACGGGCGATCATGTTCGACGCCATGGCACTCCACCCGCCCAGGGCGGTGGCTCAATTGGTAGAGCAGCGGTCTCCAAAACCGCAGGTTGCAGGTTCGAGTCCTGTCCGCCCTGCTCGAGGCGCCCGTGAGGGCGCCTGACGGGCCTGGCACCCGCCGGGCCGAACAAACCGAAGGGTCACCGTGGCTGAGAACGCGATCGAGGAGGCACCCCGCACGCGCGAGGGTGCGTCTCGCAACCCGTTCATGCGCCTGTGGACCTTCCTCAAGGAAGTCCTGGTCGAGCTGCGCAAGGTCGTCACCCCGACCCGCAAGGAGCTGATCCGGTACACGCTCGTCGTGCTCGTGTTCGTCGTCTTCATGATGCTGCTGGTGTCTGGCCTCGACCTCCTGTTCGGCTCGTTCGTGGGCTGGATGTTCGGCGACCTGCCGATGTTCGGCCTCGCCGGCTGAGCCCGATCCAGGACCTGAAGGAGAAGGTGGACTGTGTCTGACGTCAACGACCTCGACATCGAGCTGAACAAGGCGCTCGACGACCTCGTGCCTGCCGACGAGAAGCCGGCCGAGCCCGAGACCGACCCGTACGACGACTTCAAGCGCGAGATGCGCCTGAAGCCCGGCCGCTGGTACGTCATCCACTCGTACGCCGGCTACGAGAAGAAGGTCAAGGCGAACATCGCCTCCCGTGCCGAGAACATGCAGGTCGACGGCATCTACGAGATCCAGGTCCCGACCGAGGACGTGCTCGAGACGAAGAACGGCCAGGCCAAGCGCGTCAACCGCGTGCGCGTCCCCGGCTACGTGCTCGTCCGCATGGAGCTCGACGAGGACACCTGGTCGGTCGTCCGGCACACGCCCGGCGTGACCGGCTTCGTGGGCAACGCCCACAACCCCGCGCCGCTGCGCTTCGACGAGGCCTTCACGATGCTGAAGCCGATCGCCGACGAGCAGCTCGCCGAGCAGCAGAAGTCTGCGCCGTCGCAGCAGCCCACGCAGCTCGCGGTCGAGGTCGACTTCGAGGTCGGCGAGACCATCACCATCACCGAGGGCTCGTTCGCGGGCTTCCCGGGCACGATCAGCGAGATCCAGCCGGCGAGCCGCAAGCTCACCGTGCTCGTCAGCCTGTTCGAGCGCGAGACCCCTGTCGAGCTCGGCTTCGGACAGGTCAGCAAGCTCTAGCCCCCACAGGGGACTGGATGCGGTCCCGGGCGCTCACCGCTGCCCGCGATCGCGACACACCAAGAAGGAAGAGACATGGCACCCAAGAAGAAGGTCACGGGTCTGATCAAGCTGCAGATCCAGGCCGGCGCCGCGAACCCGGCGCCCCCGATCGGACCGGCGCTCGGTCAGCACGGCGTCAACATCATGGAGTTCTGCAAGGCGTACAACGCCGCGACGGAGAACCAGCGCGGCAACGTCATCCCGGTCGAGATCACGGTCTACGAGGACCGCTCGTTCGACTTCATCCTCAAGACCCCGCCGGCCGCAGAGCTCATCAAGAAGGCCGCAGGCGTCAAGAAGGGCTCCGGCGTCCCGCACACGACGAAGGTCGGCAAGCTCACGTCGGCGCAGATCACCGAGATCGCCGAGCAGAAGATGGCCGACCTCAACGCGAACGACATCGAGGGCGCGAAGAAGATCGTCGCCGGCACCGCCCGCTCCATGGGCATCACCGTCGAGGGCTGACCTCGACTCCCGAGCCGCACGGCTCACCAGTGGGAGCGCCTGCCAGGCGCGCACCACGAACTCTGATCTAGGAGATCCACATGGCACAGAAGTCCAAGGCCTACAAGGCCGCAGCGGCGAAGATCGACGCTGACAAGTCCTACACGGCCGCCGAGGCCGTCGCGGTCGCTCGCGAGACCGGCTCGACGAAGACGGACTCCACCGTCGAGGTCGCGCTGAAGCTCGGCGTCGACCCCCGCAAGGCTGACCAGATGGTCCGCGGTACCGTTTCTCTTCCTCACGGCACCGGCAAGACCGCTCGCGTCATCGTCTTCGCGCAGGGCCCGGCCGCTGAGGCCGCCATCGCCGCCGGCGCCGACGAGGTCGGCTCCGACGAGCTCATCGAGAAGGTGGCCGCAGGCTGGACCAACTTCGACGCCGCCGTCGCGAGCCCCGAGCTCATGGGCAAGGTCGGTCGTCTCGGCAAGGTGCTCGGCCCGCGCGGCCTGATGCCGAACCCGAAGACCGGCACCGTCACCCCGAACGTCGCGCAGGCCGTGACGGACATCAAGGGCGGCCGCATCGAGTTCCGCGTCGACAAGCACGCCAACGTGCACTTCATCGTCGGCAAGGCCTCGTTCTCGGCAGAGCAGCTCAGCGACAACATCCAGGCCGCGCTCGACGAGATCGTCCGCCTGAAGCCGTCGTCGTCGAAGGGCCGCTACGTGCAGAAGGCGACCGTCTCGACCACGTTCGGTCCGGGTGTGCCGGTGGACGTCACCACCATCTGACGATCCCGCGTTCCAGGAGAGCCCCGCTTCGGCGGGGCTCTCCTGCGTTTGGGGGACGGTGCGAACTCGTGGTGGGATGGAGCAATGCCACCAGCCTCCGCCTCGAGCACGCTCACCGCGCAGGTGCAGCGCTCCATCCTCGACCTCATCGAGGCCGACGGGCTCGAGCCGGGGCAGTCGCTGCCGTCGACGGCCGCGATGAGCGAGCGCTTCGAGGTGTCGCGGCCGGTCGTGCGCGAGGCGTTGAGCGCGCTGCACGCCACCGGCGTCGTCGAGCTCATGAACGGCCGCAACGCCATCGTCCGGCAGCTCGACGACCACCTCATCTCGCTCTTCCTGACGCGCGCGCTGCAGGCGACGGGCGAGCCGCTCGCCGCGCTCATGGAGGTGCGGGGGCCGCTCGAGATCCAGGCCGCCCGCCTCGCCGCCGAGCGGGCGACGCCCGACGCGCGAGCCGAGCTCGTCGACGAGGTGCACCGGATGGCCGCGCTCGCCGACGACCGCGACGCCTACGCGCTCGCCGACCTCGACCTGCACCGCAGCATCGCTGATCTGGCCGGCAACCCGGCGCTGCTGTGGTTCACGGGCGCCGTGCGCCACCGCGTCTACGAGGCGATCGTGCAGGTGCGCCAGCACCGCGCGGAGCACGGGCTGCTCGGCATCGAGCACGAGCAGCACGAGGCGATCGCGTCGGCCATCGCCGCGGGCGACGCGCCCGCCGCCGAGGCCGCCATGCGCGAGCACATGGCGTCGGTCGCGGGCATCGTCGCGGCGATCGAGTCGCCCGGCCGCTGACTACGCCTCGATGAGGCGGTGCTCGTAGGCGAGCGCGATGAGCTGCACGCGGGACGCGACGCCGAGCTTCGCGAGGATCGCGCGAATGTGCGTCTTCACCGTCGTCTCCGCGACCCAGAGCTGCTGCGCGATGTCGGCGTTCGAGAGCCCGCGCGCGGCGAGCGCGAAGAGCTCGCGCTCCCGGTCGGTGAGCGGCTCGAGCACGCTGGTGTCGGGCGCCGGCCGCACCGGCGCGAACGCCCGCAGCAGGTCGAAGGTCTCGGCGGGCGCGATCACCTGCTGGCCGTCGACGACCGCCCGGATCGACTGCACGAGGAACTCCGGTCGCGCGTCCTTCAGCAGGAACCCGCTCGCGCCCGCGCGGAGCGCATCCACCACCGCGCGATCGTGCCGGATGGTCGTGAGGACGATGATGTGCGGCGGCTCGGCCGACGCGCGGCGGATGGCGGCGGTCGCCGCGACGCCGTCGAGCACCGGCATGCGGATGTCCATGAGCACGACGTCGGGCTGCAGCTCGCGCGCGCGCTCGACCGCCTGCGCGCCGTCGAGTGCGGTGCCGACGACCTCGAGCCCGTCCTGGCTCTCGAGGATCATCGACAGCCCCTGCAGGAAGAGCTCCTGGTCGTCGACCAGCAGCAGCCGGATCACGCGCGCTCCGGCCGCGGCGCAGCATCCGGTCGCGGCACCCCATCCGGTCCCGACACCGGGTTGGTGACACTGCCGTCCGACGGCGGCACGGGGGTCAGGTCCACCGTCGTCGCGTGCGACCAGTCGGCGGCCGGCTGCCGCGGGTGGCGCTGCTCGTAGCGCCGCGACGCCTCCACGATCCAGGGCGCCACGACCTCCTCGGGCCGCCGCTGCACCGGCACGGGCAGCGTGGCGAGCTGGTCCTCGCTGAGGGGAGGCGTCGGGGCGTCGCTGACGGGCGAGTACGGCAGGTGCGCGCTCACCACGAAGCGATCTCCCTCCGCCGCGATCTCGAGCGAGCCGCCGGCGAGCCGTGCCCGCTCGAGCATGCCGGCGATGCCGCGCCCGGCGGGTCGCAGGGTGGCGCGGTCGCGGATGGGGGAGGAGACCACGATCGTCAGCCCCGGGCCCGTCCAGGTGAGGGAGACGGAGACCTCGACGTCCGCGCCGCCATGGCGCAGCGCGTTCGTGAGGCTCTCCTGCACGATCCGATAGGCCGCGATGTCGGCCACGCGAGCCAGGTGCCCGCGCGTGCCCACGTCCTGGAGCGTGACGGTGGGACCAGCGGAGCGCAGCTGCGCGACGAGCCCCGGGATGTCGGCGCTCGTCGCCTGCGGTCGTCGGTCGTCGTCGTCGACGCGCTCGAGCAGCTGCCGCACCTCGACGAGGGCGAGCCGCGCGGTGTCGCTGATCGTCGTCAGCACCGGGTCGATGCGCTCGGGATGCTGCCGGTGGCTGAGCCGCAGCCCCTCGGCCTGGGCGGCGAGCACGGCGAGGGAGTGGGCGATGACGTCGTGGAAGTCATGGGTGAGGTCGGCGCGCAGCCGCTCGTCGCGCAGCTCTGACTCGACGACGGTCGTGCGGGCGACGGCCTGCTGCTTCGCGGACTCGACCCGCAGGTAGTCGCGCAGCGCGCGAGCGCCGACGACCGCTGCCCACGCGACGACGGCGAAGGTCCACGCGTACCCGGCCTCCCAGGTCGCCACCGAGGAGGAGCCGATGCTCGCCTCGGCGCGCAGGCCGAGCAGGGTGAGCGCCGCAGCGGCCGTCACCGCCACCGGGATGCCGAGCAGCAGTCGCCACCGCAGCGGCTCGACGCCCCAGCTCGCGAGCAGGCCGACGGCGAGCGCGAAGGCGAGCAGCGCCCACCCCGTGCCCGACTCCCCGGCGAGCGGGGCGAGCAGGGCACCCAGCGCGGCGATGCAGAACGCCTGCAGCGGTCCGATGCGCGCGACGGCGAGCGCGAGGCAGAGCACGAGGACCGCGAGCATGAGCAGGGGCTCCCCGAAGCGCGTCAGCAGGTTCGCGACGAAGACGATCGCAGCGATGGGCGCGGGCCACCACCGCTCGGCGAGCCGACGGCTCCGGGTCATGTCCATGGCGTCAGGCTAGGCCTGCCCGCGGAGCCGATGCACGGCATCCGGCCGGATCTCCTCCCCGAGGACGAGACCCGCGCATCGACGGGCTCGGATCACCCGGACGCACCGAAACCTGATCGTGACCCTGCTGTGACATTCGAGGCGCCTGTGACTCGCTAGGTTGTCCCTACGCAGCCTCACGGCCGAGCCGCGGCGTGCGTCCAGTCCCAGAAGGAAAGGTCCAGCACCGTGAACCGAACCGCACACCGGCGACTCCTCGGGGGTCTCGCGGCAGGCGCAGCATTCGCGCTCCTGCTCACCGGCTGCCAGAGCCAGCGAGACGACGGCGATCCCGCAGCGTCAGAGCCGGGAGCAGCCAGCGACGTCGACTCGACGTTCGTCTTCGGCTCGTCGAGCGACCCCTCGGGCCTCGACCCCGCGTTCGCATCCGACGGCGAGACCTTCCGCATCTCGCGCCAGATCTTCGAGGGCCTCGTCGGCGTCGAGCCCGGCACGGCCGACCCGGCCCCGCTGCTCGCCGAGAGCTGGGAGTCGACCGAGGACGGCCTCTCCTACACGTTCGCGCTCAAGAGCGGCGTGATGTTCCACGACGGCACCCCGTTCGACGCCGAGGCCGTCTGCGCCAACTTCGACCGCTGGTACAACTGGACCGGCCTCACCGCGACCGAGAGCCTCTCCTACTACTACGGCTCGCTCTACGGCGGCTTCGCCGGCGACGAGAACGCGCTCTACGAGTCCTGCTCCGCCGATGACGAGACCACGGCGACGATCAACCTGACGCGTCCGTTCTCGGGCTTCATCGCCTCCCTCTCGCTCCCGGCCTTCTCGATGCAGAGCCCGACGGCGCTCGAGGAGTACGGCGCCGATGAGGTCGGCGGCTCGGAGGAGGCACCCGAGTACAGCGAGTACGGCGAGGCGCACCCGACGGGCACCGGCCCGTTCGTGTTCGAGTCGTGGTCGCCCGGCAACGAGGTCGTCCTCGCGGCGAACCCCGACTACTGGGGCGAGCAGGGCCAGGTCCAGGAGATCGTCTTCCGCGTCATCGACGAGTCGACCGCGCGCCGCCAGGCGCTCGAGGCTGGCGACATCGACGGCTACGACCTCGTCGCTCCGGCCGACACCGCCGCGCTCGAGGACGCCGGCTTCAACGTCATGCAGCGCGACCCGTTCACGGTGCTCTACCTCGGCTTCAACCAGACCGTGCCGGAGCTCCAGGACGTGCGCGTCCGCCAGGCCATCGCGCACGCGATCGACCGCGAGTCGCTCGTGACGCAGGTGCTCCCCGAGGGCACCGAGGTCGCGTCGCAGTTCATCCCGCCGGTCGTGAACGGCTACAACGAGGGCGTCACCGACTACGCGTACGACCCCGACGCCGCGCGCGACCTGCTGGCCGAGGCCGGCTTCGCCGATGGCCTCGAGCTGACGTTCAACTACCCGGTGAACATCTCGCGCCCGTACATGCCGAACCCGGAGCAGATCTTCACCGCGCTGTCGTCGCAGCTCGCGGAGGTCGGCATCACGGTGAACCCCGTCGCCGACGAGTGGACCGACTACCTCGACCGCATGCGCGGCACGTCGGACCACGGCATCCACCTGCTCGGCTGGACCGGTGACTACAACGACACCGACAACTTCGTCGGCGTCTTCTTCAACGGCTACTCGAACGAGTGGGGCTTCGAGAACCCGGAGCTGTTCTCGGCGCTCACCGAGGCTCGGCAGATCCCGACCCCGGAGGAGGCCGCGAGCACCTACCAGGAGATCAACGAGCAGATCGCGCAGTTCGTGCCCGGAGTGCCGCTCGCGCACCCCGCGCCGTCGCTCGCGTTCGACCCGCGGGTCACGTCGTACCCGGCCAGCCCCGTCAACGACGAGGTGTTCAACATGATCGAGCTGAGCGAGTAGCCTCGATCGTCACCAGCGGATGCCGCGGGCCCCTACCGGCCCGCGGCATCCGCCACGATCGGCTCGCGCGACCCGCGCGCCGTGACCCGCCCGCCCCCGACGGAGAGACCACGTGCTGAGAACCATCGGCAGACGACTGCTGCTGCTGATCCCGACGCTGTTCGGCCTGACCGTGCTGCTCTTCTTCTGGGTGCGGGCGCTGCCCGGCGGCCCTGCCGCAGCCCTGCTCGGCGAGCGCGCCACCCCGGAGGCGATCGAGCGCATCAACGAGGCCTACGGCTTCAACCGGCCGCTGCCCGAGCAGTACATCACCTGGCTCGGCAAGCTGCTCCAGGGCGACTTCGGCAACTCGATCGAGACCCGCAGGCCGGTGCTCGAGGAGTTCGTGAACCGGTTCCCCGCGACCGTCGAGCTCGCGATCATCTCGCTCATCATCGCGGTCGGCATCGGCGTGCCGCTCGGCTACTGGGCGGCGCGCAACCACGGCCGCCTGATCGACCACCTGTCGGTCACGGGCAGCCTCATCGGCATCACGATCCCCGTCTTCTTCCTCGCGTTCATGCTGAAGTACGTCTTCGCCGTCCAGCTCGGCTGGCTGCCCTCGACGGGCAGGCAGGACAGGGAGATCGATGCCACGCATGTGACGGGCTTCTTCGTGCTCGACGGTCTGCTAACCGGCGAGCTCGACGCCTCCATCAACGCGATCGTGCACCTGCTGCTGCCGGCGCTCGCGCTCGCCACCATCCCGCTCGCGATCATCGTGCGCATCACTCGCGCTTCGGTGCTCGAGGTCGTCAACGCCGACTACGTGCGCACCGGCCGGGCCAAGGGCGTCTCGACGCAGGTCATCCGCAACCGCTTCGTGCTGCGCAACGCGATGCTGCCCGTCGTCACCACGATCGGCCTGCAAGCCGGACTGCTCATCTCGGGCGCCGTGCTGACGGAGACCGTCTTCGCGTTCCCCGGCATCGGCGCGTTCCTCGCGAGCGCGATCTTCGCCCGCGACTTCCCGGTGCTGCAGGCCTTCGTGCTCTTCATCGCGATCTCGTACGCGCTCATCAACCTGCTCGTCGACATCTCCTACAGCTTCATCGACCCGAGAGTGAGGATCCAGTGAGCGCCGCAGAGGTCCTGCCCACCGTCCCCACGCCCGAGACCGGGCCGGCCGCGAGCGGGCGCCGCAGCGGCAGCTTCTGGGGAGACGTCCTGCGCCGCGTGCGCCGCAACCCCGCCGCTTGGATCGGCGGCGTCGTCATCGCCGCGTTCGTGCTCGTCGCGCTCCTCGCGCCGTGGATCGCGCCGTACCCCGAGCTCGCGACCCCTGGCCGCGAGTACCTGCGGCCGACGTCGCTGCCGGGCATCGGCGAGATCCCCGAGTTCCCGCTCGGCATCGACCGCTTCGGCGGCGACGTCGTCTCGAAGCTCATCTGGGGCGCGCAGGCGTCGCTCCTCATCGGCATCGCCTCGACGTTCTTCGGCCTGCTCGGCGGCATGGTGCTCGGCGCCCTCGCCGGCGCGTTCGGCGGATGGGTCGACACGATCGTCATGCGCGTGGTCGACATCCTGCTCTCGGTGCCGCACCTGCTGCTCGCCGTCTCGATCGCCGCGGTGCTGGGCCGCACGCCGCTCGCCATCATGATCGCCATCGGCGTCGCGCAGGTGCCGATCTTCGCCCGCCTGCTGCGCTCGTCGATGCTCGGCCAGCGCGAGGCCGACTACGTGCTCGCCGCCCGCACCTTGGGGCTCGGCACCGGTCGCATCACGATGTCGCACCTGCTGCCCAACTCCGTCGGCCCCGTGATCGTGCAGGCGACGCTGACGCTCGCGACCGCCGTCATCGACGCCGCCGCGCTGTCGTTCCTCGGCCTCGGCGGCGGGCGCCCGGAGACCGCGGAGTGGGGGCGCATGCTCACCTACGCGCAGCAGGAGCTCGCGATCGCGCCGCAGCTCGCGTTCCTGCCCGGCATCTGCATCATGATCACCGCGCTCGGCTTCACGCTGCTCGGCGAGGCCCTCCGCGAGGCGATGGACCCCCGCACCCGCAAGCGCTGACGGCCCCCGCGCGCGGCAGGTCGGGCGCGTCCCGCCCGCGGCGAGTGGTCACCTCCGCGCGTGAGTGGTCGCTTCCGCACGTGACTGGTCGCTTCCCCGCGCGAGTGGTCACGCCCGCGGGTGAGCGGTCACGCCGGCACCTGAGGGGTCACTCCCGCAGGTGAGTGGTGACGTTGGCGGGTCAGGGCGAGTGCAGCCGCCGGTCTCGGATGTGGAGACCAACGCATCCAGGAAGTGATGAGCGACGCGCGTGGTGAGTGACGCTCCCGGCGGGTGGTCACGGCATCCCTGCCGCATCGCGGGCGCTCGAAGGTGCCACTGAGCTCAGGGACGCCCACGCACCTGCGCGAGCAGCCGCTCGGGCGCGGGAATGACCGCTCAGGCGTGGGAGTGACCATTCAGGCGCGGGAATGACCGCTCAGGCGCGGGCGTGACCGCTCGGGCGCGGGAGTGACCGCTCAGGCGCGGGAGTGACCGCTCGAGCGTGGGAGTGACCGCTCGGGGTCAGCTCGCGATCTTCAGCTCGTTGCCGGGGATCGAGGCGAGCAGCCTGCGCGTGTAGGGGTCGCGCGGGTTGGTGAAGATCTCCTCGGAGGTCGCCGCCTCGACGAGCTTGCCGTTCTGCATCACCGCGACGTAATCGCTGATGAGCCGAACGACCGCGAGGTCGTGGGAGATGAAGAGGTAGCTGAGCCCGAGGTCGCGCTGCAGGTCGCCGAGCAGCCGCAGGATCTGGTCCTGCACGAGCACGTCGAGCGCCGACACCGGCTCGTCGCAGACGATGACGTCGGGGGAGAGGGCCAGCGCGCGGGCGATCGCGACGCGCTGCCGCTGCCCGCCCGAGAGCTCCGAGGGGTAGCGGCGCGCCATGTCGCTCGGCAGCGCGACGTGGTCGAGCAGCTCGCGCACGCGGCGCTGCCGCTCGGTCTTCGAGCCCTGCTTGTAGAACGAGAGCGGCTCGTCGATGATGCGCTCGATCGTGAACATCGGGTTGAGCGACGAGTACGGGTCCTGGAAGACCGGCTGCACGCGCTGGCGGAACGCCTTCTGCTCCTCGCGCGAGAGCGCGAACACGTCCTTGCCCTCGAAGCGCACCGTGCCGCTCGTCGGCTCGAACGCCTTCAGCAGCATGCGCGCGGCGGTCGTCTTGCCCGAGCCAGATTCGCCCACGATCGAGACCGTCGTGCCGCGCGGCACCTTGAGGCTGATGTCGTCGACGGCCTTGAACGGCTCGCGCCGCCCGCGCACGTGGAACTCCTTCGACACGTTCTCGAACTCGACGATGATGTCGGATGCGTTGCGCGGCACCGCGACGTCGGGTCGCCCCTCGGTGCGGGCGAAGTCCTCGGGCCGCAGGCGCGCCATCGCCACCGACGGCGCCGCCTTCACGAGCGACTGCGTGTAGGGGTGCTGCGGCGCCTCGAGGATCTGCTTGGCCGGCCCCTGCTCGACGACGCGGCCGCGGTGCATGACGACGACCCGCTGCGCGCGCTCCGCGGCGAGCCCGAGGTCGTGCGTGATGAGCAGCACGGCGGTGCCGAGCTCCTTGGTCATGGTGTCGAGCTGGTCGAGGATGGTGCGCTGCACCGTCACGTCGAGCGCGCTCGTCGGCTCGTCGGCGATGAGCAGCTGCGGCCGGCAGGCGAGCCCGATGGCGATGAGGGCGCGCTGCCGCATGCCGCCGGAGAACTCGTGCGGGTACTGCTTGGCGCGCTCGGCGGCGTTCGGCAGCCCGGCGGCCTCGAGCGTCTCGATGACCTTCGCGTCGACGGTGCGGCGGTCGGCGAGGCCGTGCGCGAGCAGCGTCTCGGCCACCTGCGAGCCGATGCGCGCGACCGGGTTGAGGTTCGACATCGGGTCCTGCGGCACGAGGCCGATGCGGCGTCCGCGCACCTTGCGCATCGCGGCCTCGTTCGCGCCGACGAGCTCCTCGCCGTCGAGCCGGATGCTGCCGGACGTGACCCGGCCGTTGCCGGACAGCAGCCCGATGATCGCCATCGCGGTCGTCGACTTGCCCGAGCCGGACTCGCCCACGATCGCGAGCGTCTCGCCCGCGGCCAGCGTGAGGTCCGCCTCGTGCACGGCGGTGACCAGGCCGTCCTGGGTCGTAAACTCCACCTTGAGTCCGGAGACCTCCAGCAGCGGCTTCTTCGCGTCGCTCATGCGACCATCCTGCACTGCCCCGGGGGCTTTCGGTGACTCAGCGGATCTTCAGCACGAGCTTGCCGCGCACGTGCCCGCCCTGGAGCTCGGCGAAGGCCTCGTGCACCTGGTCGAGCGGGTAGATGTGCTGCACCTCGACGTGCACGTCGCCGGCGTCGATGAGGCGGCCGATGATGCCGAGGTTGGAGCCGTCCGACTCCACCTTGACCGAGGAGGAGCGCAGCCCGCGCTCGGCAGCGGCTGCTGCGTACTCGGGCCACGACCCGGTCGGCACGTTGAGGTAGAGGCCGCCGTGCTTCAGCACGTCGAGCGAGCGGGTGCCGGTGTCGTCGGCGACGTTGCCGACGAGGTCGATGACCACGTCGACCTTCTGCAGCGCGTCCTCGAAGCGCGACTGCGTGTAGTCGATGACCTCGTCGGCGCCGAGCGACCTGGCGAAGTCGACGTTGCGGGTCGAGACCGTCGTCGCGACCTGCGCGCCGAAGTACTTCGCGAACTGCACGGCGAAGTGGCCGACGCCGCCGGCGCCGGCGTGGATGAGGATGCGCTGCCCGGCGCGCGCCTTCGCGACCCGCACCACGGCGTCCCACGCGGTGAGCGCCGCGCACGGCACGGCCGCGGCCTGCTCGAAGCTGAGCGACTCGGGCTTGAGGGCGAGCGCGAGGCTCGGCACGACCGCCTGCTCGGCGTAGGAGCCGCGCGTGCGCCAGTGGTTCACGATGCCGAAGACCGCGTCGCCCGGCTGCAGGTCGTGCGCCTCGTAGGGGGCCTCCGCGACCACGCCGGCGACGTCGCCGCCCGGGATCCACGGCAGCAGCGGCGCGACGGCCTTCGCGGCACCCTTGCCGATGACGGTCTTGAAGTCGATGGGGTTCATGCCCGCGGCGTGGACGTCGACGACGACCTCGGTGCCGAGCTTCAACGGGGCCTCCGTCTCGCCCACCTCGACCTCGTCGGTCGGACCGAACTCCCGCACCAGCACTGCGCGCATCGCACTTCCCCTCGCCTCGCTTTCGACGCTAGCGCACGCGTGTGACGGGCAGATGACGGCTTGGAGACGCGGCAGGTCGCGGCGCGGCTACAGTGCTCGTGTGCCGCTGCGCCCCCGGATCGCCGACGCCGCCGTCGCCGTGCTCGCCGCCGCGTGCCTCGTCGCGGGGGCGGTCGTGATCGGTGTCGCCCGCGTCGTGCTGGACCGCTACCTCTACATCTCGGAGCTCGGAGCCCTCACGATGCCGACGGCCGAGCTCTTCCAGGTCGGCTTCCTCCTCGTCGCCGCGGGCATCGTGCTCGTCGGCGTCGTCGTGCGGGACGTCCGCACGCGGCTGCCGGTGCTGCGGCGCTGGGCGCCGGCGGCGTCGCTCGTCACCGCGGGCGGCCTCTTCCTCGTCGCGGCCGCCGTGCCGTGCTCGCTCGGCTGCCCTTCGCTGCTCACCGACGGGGCGCAGTGGCGCGACTGGGTGCACATCGCGGCCGCGGTGCTCGCCTTCGCGGCCGGCTGCGTCGCGATGCTGCAGTTCGCGACCGCGGGCGACCGCTGGGTCGCGCGGCTCTCGGCCGTGAGCGGCATCGCGGTCGGGGTGATCTCGGCCACCGGCGGCATCATCTCGCTCGCCCGCGGCAACACCGACATCGGCTCGACGCTCGAGTACGTGGCGGCTGGGCTCGGCGTCGTGTGGATGCTCGCGATGGTCATCGTGCACACCGTCCCGACCCGTGCGGGCCGGCCGGTCGCGCCGGCCGACGCGCTCGTCGACGCCGAGCGCTAGCGGATCCCGACCAGGAAGCTGCCCAGCCGCTCGCGGAACCACGCGAACATCGCGGCCTCGCCGTCGTCGCGGGCGGGGGAGACGAGCATCCGGCACCCGAGCTCGTCGCGCCAGGCCTCGGCGACGTGCAGCGGATGCACCGGGTCGCGCGGGCTCGCGAGCACGACGGTGGGCGCGGCGATGCGCAGCTCGCCCGGTCGGTAGGCGACGTCGCGCGGGATCTCGAGCAACCGGATGCGCCGCTCGGCCGCGAGCGGCTGCGTCAGCTGCGCCTCGAGGCCGTGGGCATGCGCGAGCGACTCGTGCGCGATCGCGCGCCACGCGCCGGAGCGGTGCAGCTCGGCGAGCGCCCTGCGCGGCCGGTGCTCCTCGAGCAGCCGACCGAGCACGGGGAAGATCGCCAGGTTGGGCGGCAGCGGCTCGGTCGTGAAGGCGGGCCGGACGAGCGCGACGCGGTCGAGCGGGAAGCGGCCGGAGCGGGCGATGCTCGCCGCGAGCGCCGCACCGAGCGAGACCCCGACGATCGAGACGGGCGAGCCGTCGCGCGCGCGGGTGCGCCGGTCGGCGAGCTCGTCCGCGACCTCTGCTGCGAGCGCCTCGAGCGCGAAGTCGTCGGGCTCGCCGATGAGCGTGCTCGAGCCGTGGGCGCGGAGGTCGGGCGCGAGCACCTGCACGCCCGCGGGCACCGCGCCGTCGAGGTAGCCGTGCATCGCGCCCGCATCCGAGCCCAGCCCGTGGATGGCGAGCAGCATCAGCCGCGCAGGATCGCGAGCAGCCGGTCCGCGCGGTCGACGAGCATCGCGATCTCGTCCTCGTCGCGCTCGACCCAGACGTGCTTCGGCCGGCCGACCGGCACGAACTCGCTGTGCAGCTCCCAGACGAAGAGCGTGCGCTCGGCGCCGAGCACGTACTGCTGCCACCAGATCTGGCGCAGGTACTGCTTCGGCACCCGGTCGAACGGCTTCGACGTGGTCTTGATCTCGGCGAGCACGCTGCCGTCGTCGCTGACGCAGTCCGGCGTCGCGAGGTGCTGGCGGTCCGGCACCGCGTGGAAGAGCGCATCCGAGGGCACGAGCGAGAAGTGGTCGTGCACCCACCGCGCGATGTGCGGCTCGCGCGCCCGACCGTGGTCGGTGAAGGCGTTGCCCGAGAAGCCGCGGAGCCCCATCTTCTCTCGCGCGACGGCCTCGACGGCGCGCGAGGTGCTGAGCCGCGCGGCGTCGGTCGCGGTGACCCCGCGCGAGCGGGCGCGCAGCCAGGCGATGCGGTCGCTCGAGCGCGCCACGATGCGGCTGGTGTGGCCCAGCACCGTCGGCTGATCGCCGAAGATGTCGAGCTGGAGCTGCATGCCTCCATCGTCCCACGCCGGACCGACGCCGGCCGCGCGCCGCGCGCCGAGCGCGACGTGATGGGATGGCCGCATGACGCAGGCGTACGACCAGCTGGGCGAGGCCGACCAGGTCGAGGTGCTGCGCGGCGTCGCCCAGCGCGCGGCGGAGGCGTTCGGGCTCGAGGTCGAGGGCATGGCGCTCGCGCTGCACGGCTACAACACCACGTTCCGCGTCGACGTCCGCGACCGCCGGCGGCTCGCGCTCCGGGTGGGCACCAACTCGCACAGCACGCCGGTGCACGCCGTCGCGCAGCAGGCGTGGCTCGGCGCGATCGCGGCGGAGACCGACGTGCGCGTGCCCGAGCCGCTGCGCACCCCCGACGGCGGATGGTTCGTATCGGTCGACGCCGAGGAGCTGGGTCGGGCGGTGCTCGTCACGATGGCGAGCTGGCTCGAGGGCCCCGACGCCGAGGTGCTCGCGCACGACTCGGCGCGAGCGCTCGGCCGCGCGATGGCGGCGCTCCACGTCCAGGCCGCGGGGTGGGAGCCGCCGGCGGGCGGCGCGCTGCCGCGGCTGGACGCGCCGCTGTTCGGCGACCTCGACGTGCTCGACGACGCCCCCGGCCTCACCGCCGACGACCGCTCGGTGCTCGACACGGCACGGTCCCGGGCGACGGAGGTCTTCGACCGGCTGCACCGGGGCGCCGAGGTGCGGCCGCTGCACGCCGACCTGCACGGCGGCAACCTGAAGTGGCACGAGGGGCAGCTCGCGGTCTTCGACTTCGACGACGCAGGGCTCGGGCTGCCGGTGCTCGACCTCGCCATCTCGGCCTTCTACCTGCGCGGCGGCGATCCTGCCCTCGAGGCCGCACTGGGCGAGGGGTACGCGGAGATCGCGCCGCTGCCGGACGTCGACCCCGCCGACGTCGAGGCGCTCGTCGCCTCCCGCCAGCTGCTGCTCGCGAACGCCCTGCTCGTCTCGACCACCGCGGAGCACCGCGCGCAGGCCGCCGACTACACGGGCGTCGCGCTCGCGAGGCTGCGGCACTGGCTCGCCTCCGGCAGCTTCTCGCTCCACCCCGGCCAAGGGTGATCAGGGAAAGGCGACGCACAGGAAGCGCATAGGTAGACTGGGACGCCTCCACAGGATGCTCTGACGGAATGGATGGCATGACCGACACCGCTCAGCAGCAGCTGCGTGCACAGCCCCGCCTCACGCGCCCCGACGGGTCGCCCATCCGCATCGTCGTGGTCGACGACGAGCAAAGCCTCGCCGACCTCGTCGCCATGGGCCTCAAGTACGAGGGCTGGGACGTCAAGACCGCCGCGAACGGCCAGCAGGCGCTGCAGGCCGTTCGGGAGTTCCGGCCCGACGCGGTCGTGCTCGACATCATGCTCCCCGACATCGACGGCCTCACCGTCCTGCAGCGGCTCCGCTCCGCGGGCTTCGACGTGCCGGTGCTCTTCCTCACCGCGAAGGACTCGCTCGACGACCGCGTCGCCGGACTCACCGCCGGCGGCGACGACTACGTGACGAAGCCGTTCGGCCTCGAGGAGGTCGTCGCACGCCTCCGCGGGCTCATCCGTCGCACCGCCGCGACCGCCGAGGAGTCGAGCGTGCTCTGGGTGGGCGACCTGATGATGGACGAGGACTCCTACGAGGTGCGCCGCGGCGGCCAGCAGGTCGACCTCACGGCCACCGAGTTCGAGCTGCTGCGCTACCTGATGCGCAACCCCCGCCGCGTGCTCTCGAAGGCGCAGATCCTCGACCGCGTCTGGTCGTACGACTTCGGCGGGCGCGCGAGCGTCGTCGAGCTCTACATCTCGTACCTGCGCAAGAAGATCGACACCCTCGGCCCGCCCATGATCCACACGGTGCGCGGCGTGGGCTACCAGCTGCGCGCCGCTGAGTGAGCCCGGCGGGCGTGACCACCGGCCGACCGCACCCGTGAACCCGGCGACGTCCGCATCGCAGACCCGGCGCATCCAGAACCCGTCGTCGTGGTCGCTGCGCCGACGCCTGCTCGTGGTGGTCGTGACGCTCTTCGCGCTGCTCACCGCTGCCGTCGCGATCGCGAGCGTCATGACGATGCGCGTCGTGCTCGAGACGCGCGTCGACGAGCAGCTCACCGAGCTGGGCAACCGCACCGCGGTCGAGGTCGAGCGCGCGATGGCGACGGGCACGCCGGCGCTCGTCGACCCGCGCAGCGCGCCCGCCGGGGCGCTGTTCGCGGTGCAGGAGGGCGACGCCCTGCGCGAGGCCTTCATCCTGACGAAGACGCAGACGGAGCAGGCGCTCACCGCCGCGGGCGAGCAGGCCGTGCTCGCCGTGCCCTCCGGAAGCATCTCGAGCGCCACCCTGCCGGGCTACGGCTCCTACCGGGTCGTCGCCCACGACGTCGGCGGCGCTCGCGTGCTCGTCGGGCTCTCGCTCGCGGACGCGAACCAGACGCTCGCCGCGCTCGCGTTCGTCATCGCCGTCTCGGCCTTCGCCGCGGTGTCGATCGTGCTGCTCGTCGGCGACATGATCATCCGGCGTGCGCTCCGCCCGCTCACCGCCTTCATCGCGACGACCGAGCGCATCTCGCAGCTGCCGCTCGCCTCGGGCGATGCGCAGCTGACCAACCGGGTGCGGATCGAGGAGCCCGCGTCGGAGGTCGGTCGCGTGCAGGAGAGCATGAACCGGATGCTCAGCCACATCGAGGAGGCGTTCGACGCGCGCGCCGCGAGCGAGCGGCGGGTGCGGCAGTTCGTCGCCGACGCCTCGCACGAGCTGCGCACGCCGCTCGCGGCGGTGCGCGGCTACGCCGAGGTGACGCGCAAGCACGACGACGACCTGCGCCCCGACTCGCGCGAGTCGCTCGAGCGCATCGAGGCCGCCGCCCGCCGCATGCAGGCGCTCGTCGACGACCTGCTGCTGCTCGCGCGCCTCGACGAGGGCCGTGAGGTCGAGCGCGCCGAGGTCGACCTCTCGCTGCTCGTCGTCGAAGCGGTCGCCGACGCGCAGGCCGCCGGTCCGGAGCATCCGATCGCCCTCGAGCTCCCCGAGGAGCCCGTGACGGTCGCGGGCGACGCGCTGCGGCTGCAGCAGGTGATCGCCAACCTGCTCGCGAACGCCCGCGTGCACACGCCCGACGGCACCGCGATCGACGTCACGCTCCGGGCGGACGGCAGCCACGCGATCGTCCAGGTGGTCGACGCCGGACCGGGCATACCGGTGGAGCAGCAGCGCACGGTCTTCGAGCGCTTCGCGCGCGGCGACTCGTCACGCTCGCGAGCGACGGGCTCGTCTGGCCTCGGGCTCGCGATCGTGCAGGCGCTCGTCGACGCCCACCACGGCAGCATCCAGCTCGAGAGCGAGCCCGGTCGCACGGCCTTCACCGTGCGGCTGCCGCGCTGGCAGCAGGCGCCGGCCGACGCGCTCCGCGAGGCTCCGCTCGCCGCAGAGGCGTAGGGCAGGGACCGCGCCAGGTTGCGCCGCGCGTCCGTCGTGCCGTAGTCTGATGCCATACCAAAGACCGCTGGTCGCTGGTGCGTGCCCGCAAGGGCGTGCAGCAGTCGAAGGCTCGCCCAGGAGCGACGTCCCGCGCAGGTGTGACACCCCGTCGAGGGTCGAGCTCCGAGCGCGTGCGCCGGAGCTCTTTTCATGTTCGAGCCAGGGAAGCCAGCAACGACGCAAGGAGCACCATGGCGAACAAGGAAGCTGCGGTCGCCGAGCTCTCGAACCTCTTCGAGACCTCGAACGCCGTTCTGCTGACCGAGTACCGCGGTCTCACCGTCGGCCAGCTGAAGACGCTGCGCCGATCCATCAGTGAGCACGCGACGTACGCCGTGGTGAAGAACACGCTCACCAAGATCGCAGCCAACAACGCCGGCATCTCGGCGTTCGACGAGTCGCTTGCCGGCCCGTCCGCGATCGCATTCGTGCACGGCGACCCTGTCGCCGTCGCGAAGGAGCTGCGTGCCTTCGCCAAGGCGAACCCGGCGCTCGTGGTCAAGAACGGTTTCTTCGACGGGAACCCGCTCACGGCCGACGACGTCAACAAGCTCGCCGATCTCGAGTCCCGGGAGGTGCTGCTGGCCAAGCTGGCCGGTGCCTTTAAGGCCTCGCTCTTCGGCGCTGCCTACATGTTCAACGCTCCGCTCGCCCAGGCCGTTCGCACGGTCGACGCGCTGCGGATCAAGCAGGAGTCCGCGGCCGAGTAAGGCCCGGTCGATACCAGAAACAAGGAGAAGACGATGGCAAAGCTGTCGACTGACGAGCTGCTCGAGCAGTTCAAGGAGCTCACCCTCATCGAGCTCAGCGAGTTCGTGAAGGCGTTCGAGGAGACCTTCGAGGTCACCGCCGCCGCTCCGGTTGCTGCCGCTGCTGCCCCCGCAGCCGCTGCTGCCGCCGAGGAGGTCGAGGAGAAGACGGAGTTCGACGTCGTCCTCGAGGCCGCCGGCGCGAGCAAGATCCAGGTCATCAAGGTCGTCCGTTCGCTGACGTCCCTCGGCCTCGGCGAGGCCAAGGCACTCGTCGACGGTGCACCCGCGACGGTGCTCGAGGGCGCCAAGAAGGACGACGCTGACAAGGCGAAGGCTGACCTCGAAGAGGTCGGCGCGACGGTCACCGTCAAGTAGCCTGCATCACCTGCGAAGGGCCGCACCCGCGAGGGTGCGGCCCTTCGTCTCTTCCCGGCATCATCGAGGGCATGTCGACGAAGGACCTGCCAGAGCAGCTCGGCGACCTGCCCCGGATCGGCAGGCCGGCCACGGGTGCGCTGCTCGCGCAGGGCGTGACGACGCTCGCCCAGGTCGCGCAGTGGCGCGAGGCCGACATGGTCGCGCTGCACGGCGTCGGTCCGAGCGCCGTGCGCATCCTGCGCTCCGCGCTCGACGAGGCGGGGCTCGGCTTCCGCCCCTGAGTCGGTCCCGATCGACGACGATCGCGCGCGGCGATCGGGGTCGGCGCCCGGCGCTACGGTTGACCCGATGAGCATGATGGGTGGGGGCGGCGGCCGTGGCGGCCGCGTGGCGATGCGCGACGAGGCGGCGCAGAAGGCGGTCAACGCCGACGCCCCGCGCGTCCCCGACCTGGGCCGGCGCATCATGGCGCTCTTCGCGCCCCACCGGTCGGCGCTCACCCTCACCATCGTGCTCGTGCTGCTCGTCGCGACGATCACGGTCTTCCCGCCGCTGCTCACCCAGCGCGTGTTCGACGAGGCGCTGTTCCCCGCGGCCGGCGGCCCGAACCTCGAGTTGCTCTGGGTGCTGGTCGGCACGATGGTCGCGCTGCTCGTCGCCGCCAACCTGATCGGCGTCTGGCAGACGTGGATCACGTCGAGGGTCGGCAACCAGGTGATGGGCGAGCTGCGCAACGCGCTGTTCGAGCGGCTGCAGGGCATGGAGCTCGCGTTCTTCACTCGCACGAAGACCGGCGTCATCCAGTCCCGCCTGCAGAACGACGTCGGCGGTGTCGCGAACGTGCTCTCGAGCACGGTCTCGTCGGTCGTCGGCAACACCGTCACCGTCATCGCGAGCCTCGTGACGATGCTCATCCTGTCGTGGCAGCTGACGATCGTCGCCGTGCTGCTCACTCCGGTGCTCGTGCTGCTGCAGCGCCGCGTCGGCCAGGTGCGCGCGCGCATCGCGACGAAGACGCAGGAGTCGCTGAGCGACATGACGGCGATCACGCAGGAGTCGCTGTCGGTCTCCGGCATCCTGCTGGCGAAGGCCTTCGGCCGCCAGGCCGACGAGTCCAAGCGCTACCGCGACGAGAACGACCGCCAGATCGACCTGCAGGTGCGCCTGACGATGAGCGGCCAGACGTTCTTCGCGCTCGTCTCGATCTTCATCTCGGTGCTGCCCGCGGTCGTCTACCTCATCGCCGGCTTCCTCATCGTCGGCGGCGACGCGGCGGTCACCGCCGGCACGCTCGTGGCGTTCACGACCGTGCAGGCGCGGCTGCTCATGCCGCTCATGGGCCTGCTGCGCGTCGCGCTCGACCTGCAGACGTCGGGAGCGCTCTTCGCCCGCATCTTCGAGTACCTCGACCTCGTGCCCGCGATCGAGCCGCCGGCCGACCCGAAGCCGGTCGACCCGGCGCGGCTCGGCGAGGTCGCGTTCGACGACGTCGAGTTCCACTACCCGGATGCGAAGGAGGGGGAGCGCGCGACGCTCGACGGCGTCTCCTTCTCGCTCGAGCCCGGCACCTTCGCGGCCTTCGTCGGGCCGTCCGGGGCTGGCAAGACGACGATCGGCTACCTGCTGCCGCGCCTGCACGAGGCGAGCGCTGGCGCGGTGCGCTTCGCGGGCGTCGACGTGCGCGAGCTCGACCCCGCGGCGCTCACCGACAACATCGGCATCGTGAGCCAGGAGCCGTACCTGTTCCACGCCACCATCGCCGAGAACCTGCGCTACGCCAAGCCCGACGCCACCGACGAAGAGCTCGACGCCGCCGCCCGCGCCGCGAGCATCTATGACACCATCCACCGCTTCCCCGACGGCTACGACACGATCGTCGGGGAGCGCGGCTACCGCCTCTCGGGCGGCGAGAAGCAGCGCATCGCGATCGCGCGCGTGCTGCTCAAGGACCCGGCCGTGCTCGTGCTCGACGAGGCGACGAGCGCGCTCGACACCGTCTCCGAGCGCGTCGTGCAGGCCGCGCTCGACGAGGCCGCGCGCGGTCGCACGACGCTCGCGATCGCGCACCGGCTGTCGACCATCCGGCACGCCGACGTCATCTTCGTGATCGAC
This sequence comes from Agrococcus sp. UYP33, assembly GCF_054060915.1. Classification (NCBI taxonomy): domain Bacteria; kingdom Bacillati; phylum Actinomycetota; class Actinomycetes; order Micrococcales; family Microbacteriaceae; genus Agrococcus; species Agrococcus sp. UYP33. Next base: position 572,421 of record NZ_JBSSDR010000001.1, on the reverse strand, counting down.
GCCGGGCGGATCGTCGAGCAGGGCACGCACGACGAGCTGCTCGCCCGCGGCGGCACCTACGCGACGCTCTTCGCGCAGCAGGCGCGCGGCTGACGCGACCCGCTGCGTCGCGTCAGGCGGAGGCGTCCTCGGCGACCGCATCCGGGTGCGGCAGGTCGGCGATCGCCGCCCGCCATGCCCGGGCGAGCGCATCCGGGTCGGCCGCGAAGTCGGCGTAGCGGCAGCCGAGCCCGTTGAGCTTCACCCGGATGCCCTCGGCGTCCCACAGCGGGCGCGCCTCCGCGAGCAGGTTGGCGGGCAGGTCGCCGGAGGCGTTCGTGATGCGCCACCAGGTCACGTCGTGCCCGTAGGCCTTCATGATCGAGCCGACCTGGCGCGGGCCGATGCCGCAGACGGCGGCGATCGCGCCGTAGGAGGCGACGCGGCCGGGCGGCACCTGCTCGACGCAGCGCAGCACCCGCTCGATCACGAGCTCCCGCCTGGCGTCCACGCACCCATCCTGCCCGCTGTCCCACCCGGCCGGCCGCACGACGCAAGCCCGCAAGACCCCATCCAGCCCCCAGCGAGGAGCAGCCGCCTATCGGCCGCGGGATCGCCGGCTCGGGCTTGCGTTGTGCGTCGGGGACCGGGGCTGCCGCCTCGCCGGGTTCAGCGGGCCGATAGGCTCGATCGTCAGTCAGGAGGCACGATGCGCTACGCAGAGTCGATCCTCGAGACCATCGGCGACACCCCGCTCGTGAGGCTCTCGAAGGTCACCGAGGGGATCGCCGCGACGGTGCTCGCGAAGGTCGAGTTCCTCAACCCCGGCGGCTCGGTCAAGGACCGCATCGCGCTCGCGATGGTCCTCGACGCCGAGGAGCGCGGGCTGCTGCGCCCCGGCGGCACGATCGTCGAGCCGACGAGCGGCAACACCGGCGTCGGGCTCGCGCTCGTCGCGCAGCAGCGCGGCTACCGCTGCGTGTTCGTCTGCCCCGACAAGGTCTCGGAGGACAAGCGCTCCACGCTGCGCGCCTACGGCGCCGACGTCGTCGTCACCCCCACCTCCGTCGCGCCCGACAGCCCCGAGTCGTACTACGGGGTCGCGAACCGCCTGACGGCCGAGATCGAGGGCGCCTACCAGCCCAACCAGTTCTTCAACCCGGCGGCCCCCGACGCGCACGAGGTCACGACCGGGCCCGAGATCTGGCGCGACACCGACGGCCGCGTGACGCACTTCGTCGCCGGCGTCGGCACCGGCGGCACGATCACCGGCACCGGGCGCTTCCTCAAGCGAGCCTCGGACGGCGGGGTCGCCGTCATCGGCGCCGACCCGGTGGGATCGATCTACTCGGGCGGCACCGGTCGCCCCTACCTCGTCGAGGGCGTCGGCGAGGACATGTGGCCCGGCAACTACGATCCGAGCGTCATCGACCGGGTGATCGCGGTCGACGACGCGGCGTCGTTCGCGATGACCCGCCGCCTCGCGCGCGAGGAGGGCCTGCTGGTCGGCGGCTCGAGCGGCATGGCCGTCGTCGCCGCGCTGCGAGTCGCGCGCGAGCTGCCCGCCGACGCGGTGCTCGTCGTGCTGCTGCCCGACTCCGGTCGCGGCTACCTGCAGAAGGTCTACTCCGACGCCTGGATGCGCTCCTACGGCTTCGCGGCGCCCGACGAGGGCACGACGGTGCGCGACGTGCTCACCGGCAAGGGCGCCGCCGCCGACGGCGGCGTGCCCGCGCTCGTCCATGCGCATCCGAGCGACACCGTGCACGACGCGATCGAGATCATGCGCGAGTACGGCGTGAGCCAGCTGCCCGTGCTGACCGCCGAGCCGCCGGTCGTCGTCGGCGAGGTCGCCGGCGCCGTCGACGAGCGATCGCTGCTCGACGCGGTCTTCGCCGAGCGGGCGCAGCTCGCCGACCCGATCGCCGAGCACGTCGGGCCGCGGCTGCCGCAGATCGGCATCTCCGAGTCGGTCGACGCGCTGCGCGCCGCGCTCAAGGACGCCGACGCACTGCTGGTGCTCGACGAGGCCAAGCCCGCGGGCGTCATCACCCGCACCGACCTGCTCAGCTACCTCGCCAAGGAGGCATGACCGTGACCGATGCACCGGACCTCGGCTTCTCGACCCGCGCCATCCACGCCGGACAGGCGTTCGAGCCGCGCACCGGCGCGGTGATCCCGCCGATCTTCATGACCTCGACGTTCGTGCAGGACGGCGTCGGCGGGTTCCGCGACGGCTACGAGTACTCGCGCGGCGGCAACCCGAGCCGCGACGCGCTGCAGCAGCAGCTCGCGAGCCTCGAGGCGGGCACGCACGCCTACACGTTCGGCTCCGGCCTCGCCGCCGAGGACGCGATCCTGCGCGCCGTGCTGCAGCCGGGCGACCACGTGCTCATGGGCAACGACGTCTACGGCGGCACGCACCGGCTCGTCTCGCAGATCCACGCGCGCTGGGGCATCGAGATCACGACCGCCGACGCCTCCGACCTCGACGCCGTGCGCGCAGCGATGCAGCCGAACACGCGCATCCTGTGGGTCGAGACGCCCTCCAACCCGCTCATGAAGGTCGCCGACATCCCCGGCCTCGTCGAGCTCGGGCACGCCGCCGGCGCGATGGTGGTCGCCGACAACACGTTCGCGACGCCCTACCTGCAGCAGCCGCTCGTGCTCGGCGCCGACGTCGTCATCCACTCGACGACGAAGTACATCGGCGGGCACTCCGACCTCGTCGGCGGCGCGGTCGTGACCTCGGATGCCGAGCTGGCCGAGCGCATCGCCTTCCAGCAGTTCGCGGTGGGCGCCGTCAACAGCCCCTTCGACGCCTGGCTGACGTCGCGGTCGCTCAAGACGCTCAGCGTGCGCGTCGAGCGGCACTGCCGCAACGCGCAGGCGGTCGCGGAGTCGCTCGTCGGCCACCCGGCCCTCACCGCGGTGCACTACCCGGGGCTGCCCGACCACCCGCAGCACGAGCTCGCGTCCCGGCAGATGCGCGGCTTCGGCGGCATGGTGTCGATGCAGCTGGCCGGCGGCCGGGAGGCGGCGCTCGCGCTCGTGCAGCGCACCCGCCTCTTCCAGCTCGCGGAGTCGCTCGGCGGCATCGAGTCGCTCGTCTGCTACCCGACCGAGATGACGCACGCGTCGGTGCAGGGCACGGAGCTCGCGGTGCCGGACGACCTGCTGCGGCTCTCGGTCGGCCTCGAGGACGCCGACGACCTGGTCGAGGACCTGCGGCAGGCGCTCGACTCGCTCTAGCGCGGCCGTAGGGGCGGCGCCGCTACGCGAGCACGAGCCGCGCGGCACCGCGCCGCGCCGCGCGCGCAGCGGCCGCCGGGAGGGACACATCGCTCACGAGCACGTCGAGCTCGTCGAGCGCGGCGAAGGTCGACAGCCCCTGCACCCCCCACTTCGACGCGTCGACGAGCACGATCGTCTCGCGCGCCGCCGCGATGAGCGCGCGGTTCGTCTCGGCCTCCGCGAGGTTCGGCGCCGTGCAGCCGCGCTCGGCGTCGATGCCGTGCGCACCGAGGAAGAGCGCGTCGAGCCCGATCGACGCGGCGCTGCGGTTCGCGACCGGCCCGACGAGCGCATCCGACCGCGTGCGCTCGCCGCCCGTGAGCACGACGTGGTCGTGGTGGGGGAGGGCGAGCGCGACCGACAGGGAGTTCGTCACGATCGTGAGCCCGGGCACCGCCCCGATGAGCCGCGCGAAGGCGAGCGTCGTCGTGCCCGCGCCGATGCCGATCGCCGTGCCCGGCCGCACGAGCGTCGCCGCCACCTGCGCGATGCGCGCCTTCTCGTCGCTGTGGAGCGCAGCCTTCGCGAGCGGCCCGGGCTCGTCGGTCACGGGGGATCGTGCGAGCCGGATGCCGCCGCGCACGCGCTCCGCGCGGCCCTCGCCGACGAGCCGATCGGCGTCGCGGCGCACCGTCATGGGCGAGACGCCGAGGGCGGCGGCAAGATCGGCGACGCGCGCGGTGCCCGCCGCGCGCACGTGGCTGAGGATGCGCTCGCGGCGCTCGACGTCGAGGAGCCCGGCCTCGAGCGCGGAACCGGGACGCGCGTCGCTCGAACCACGGGGAGCGACACCGGGACGTGATCGATCGTCGTCCATGTGCACACTTTCGCACACGAACGCGCAGGACCGCACGGGGTACGGCATGATCGAGGGGTGAGCCGCATCCGTCAGACCTTCGACCTGCTCGCCGACGGGCGGGAGATCGTCTACTTCGACGACCCCGGGACGCCGGCGCGGGAGCGCCGGGCCGACAGCCGCGCCCTCGACCCGCGCCCGCAGACGCCGACGATGCGCTTCGACGCCCTGAGCGCGGAGTGGGTCACGGTCGCGACCGCGCGCCAGGGCCGCGTGCACCTGCCGCCGGCCGAGTTCGACCCACTCGCTCCGCAGTCGCCCACGAACCCGAGCGAGATCCCGGACGACTACGACGTCGCCGTCTTCGAGAACCGGTCGCCGTCCTTCGGGCCGGGCATCGCCGCCGACGACCTGCCGGAGCTCGCCGTCGAGGCGCCGATCGCGCTCGGCGCGGCGCGGCCCGCGGTCGGACGCTGCGAGGTCGTGTGCTTCAGCCCCGACCACGCGGGCTCCTTCGGCACCCAGTCGACGCTCCGCGCCCGCACCGTCGTCGAGGCGTGGGCGGAGCGCACGCGGGCGCTCTCCGCCGTGCCCGGGATCGCGCAGGTGTTCCCGTTCGAGAACCGCGGCGTCGAGATCGGCGTGACGCTGCACCACCCGCATGGCCAGATCTACGGCTACCCCTACGTGCCGCAGCGCATCCGCCGCATCTGCCAGTCGGTCGAGGCGTACGGGCAGGGGCTCTTCGCCGACCTGCTCGACAGCGAGGCGACCGGGCCGCGCGTGCTGATCGCGGGTGAGCACTTCACCGCGTTCGTGCCGTTCGCGGCCCGCTGGCCCGTCGAGGTGCAGCTCATGGCGCACCGGCAGGTGCCCGACCTCGCCGAGACGACCGACGCCGAGCGCGACGAGCTCGCCGTGCTGACGCTGCGCATCGCGCGCGGACTCGATGCGCTCTACGACGCGCCGCTGCCCTACATCGCCGGCTGGCTGCAGGCGCCGGTCGGGCGGCACCGCGACGACGTGCGGCTCACGTGGCAGGTGACGAGCCCGCGCCGGGCCGCCGACAAGCTGAAGTTCCTCGCCGGCTCCGAGGCCGCGATGGGCGCGTGGGTCGCCGACATCAGCCCCGAGGGCGGCGCCGCGCGGCTGCGCGACGCGATCGCGAAGGCCGACGAGGCCCGCCCCGTCGAGCCGCTCGCCACGACCGGAGCCTCGGATGCGTGACGCGTTCGCGGCCGCGTTCGGCGCGGAGCCCGACGGCATCTGGTCGGCGCCCGGCCGCGTCAACCTGATCGGCGAGCACACCGACTACAACGGCGGCCTCGCGCTGCCGTTCGGCATCGACCGCCGCACGCGCGTCGCGGTGCGGCTGCGCGACGACGACGTCGTGCGCGTCGCGACCGACTCCGCGCAGGCGCAGGCCGACGACGGCGGCGGCATCGTCACCGCGACGCTCGCCACGGCGGGCGAGGCGACCGGATGGAGCCGCTACCTGCTGGGGGTCGTGCACGTGCTGCGCCGCGAGCGCGCCGTCGAGGGTGTCGGCTTCGACGCGCTCGTCTCGAGCGAGGTGCCCGTCGGCGTCGGCGTCTCGTCGTCCGCCGCGCTCGAGTCGGCCGCGCTCGTCGCGCTCGACGAGCTCTGGGGCCTCGGCATCCCGCGCGGCGAGATGGTGCGGCTCGGCCAGCTCGTCGAGAACGAGGTGGTCGGTGCGCCGACCGGCACGCTCGACCAGTCCGCCGTGCTGCTCGCCGAGCGCGACCACGCCGTGCTGCTCGACTTCCGCGCCGACACCGCGGAGCAGGTGCCGCTCGGCTTCGAGGCGGCAGGGCTCGAGATCCTGGTGATCGACTCGCTCGTGCGCCACGACCACGCGACCGGCGGCTACGGCGAGCGGCGTCGCGAGTGCGAGGAGGCCGCTCGCATCGCGGGCGTGCCGACCCTGCGCGAGATCGCGGTCGACGACGTCGAGGCGTGGGCCGACCGCATGCCCGCGCACGTGCACCGGCGGATGCGCCACATCGTCACCGACACCGATCGTGCCGCCCGCGTCGCCGCGCTCGTGCGCGACGGCCGGGCCCGCGAGATCGGGCCCATCCTGACCGATGGGCACGTCTCGCAGCGCGACGACTTCGAGGACTCCGTGCCCGCGATCGACGCGGCCGTCGAGGCCGCGCTCGTGGCGGGCGCGCTCGGGGCCCGGCTCACCGGTGGCGGCTTCGGTGGCGCCGCGATCGCGCTCGTCGACGCGGCCGAGTCGGCGCGCATCGGCGCCGAGGTCGCGGATGCGGTCGAGGCCGCCGGCCACGCCCGCCCGGTCGTGTTCACGGTGCGGGCGTCGCAGGGCGCCCGCCGCGACCCGGACGCCTGACCCCGGACGCCTGCCCGGCTCAGTCGAGCGGGCGGCCGCGGCGCTCGGGGAGCGTCCACGCGGCGATCGCGGCGACCGCGAACGCCGCGGCGAAGACGCCGAACAGCGCGATCGTGCCGCCCGCGCCCAGCAGCAGCGGCACCGCGAGCGGCGCGAGGATCGACGCGATGCGGCCGAAGCCGGCGGCCGCGCCGGTGCCCGTGCCGCGCACGTCGGTCGGGTAGAGCTCCGGCCCGATCGCGTACAGCGCGCCCCACGCCCCGAGGTTGAAGAACGACAGCGTGCAGCCCGCGGCGATGATCATCGCCTCCGTCGAGGCGGTGCCGTACCAGGCTGCGGCGAGCGCCGACCCGACCAGGAACACCGTGAGCGTCGGCCTGCGCCCCCACTTCTCGATGAGGAACGCGGAGACCGCGTAGCCGGGCAGCTGCGCGATCGTGATGATGAGCGTGAACTCGAACGAGCGCACGAGCGAGAACCCCTGCGCGACGAGCAGCGACGGGATCCAGATGAACGCGCCGTAGTACGAGAAGTTGATGCAGAACCACACGACCCAGAGGGCGATCGTGCGGCCGCGCAGCTCCCGCGACCAGATCGAGGTACGGGGCGTCGACGTGCCGGCTCCCGCATCCGCGGCAGCGACGCCGACGCCGGCGCCGGCCGACGCGGCCACCGGCACGCCCGCGGCCTCCTCGAACCCGCGCACGGTGCGCTCCGCCTCGGGCAGCCGCCCCTTGGCCTCGAGGTAGCGCACCGACTCGGGCATGCCCCAGCGCACGACGATCGAGAAGATCGCGGGCGCCATGCCGATCGCGAGCCCCCAGCGCCAGCCGTCGTCGGACGCGCCGACCACGAACGTGCCGATCACCGCTGCCGCGATCCACCCGACCGCCCAGAACGCCTCGAGCCAGACGACGACGCGGCCGCGGATGCGCTTGGGCGCGAACTCGCTGATGAGCGTCGAGGCGACCGGCAGCTCCGCCCCGAGGCCGAGCCCGACGACGAAGCGCAGCACGAGCAGCGCCGCGAGCGATCCGACGAGCGCGGAGGCGCCGGTCGCGAGGCCGTAGACGATGAGCGTGAGCGCGAAGACGCTGCGGCGGCCGATGCGGTCGGCGAGCAGCCCGCCGACCGTCGCGCCGATCGCCATGCCGACGAAGCCGATCGACGCGATCCAGCTCGTCTCGGTCGTCGAGAGGTCCCACTGCTGCACGAGCGCCGCGATGACGAACGACACGAGGCCGACGTCCATGGCGTCGAGCGCCCAGCCGATGCCGGCGGTGCCGAGCAGGCGGCCGTGCTTGCGGGTGAAGGGGAGGCGGTCGAGCCGCTCGGAGCGGGTCAGCTCGCCGGCAGTGGGCAGCGCGGTCATGCGGAGGCCTCTCGGGCGGCGGCGCGTATGCCACCACGATAGTGCCCGGCGGGACGCGCGGCCGCGGGCGATCGGCTACGGCCGGGCGAGGGGCGCGGTGGTGCTGCGCTCGACGAGCCGGGTCGGCAGCCGCAGGTGGCGCTCGGTCTCGCGGCCCTCGAGCAGGTCGAGCATGAGGGCGAGCGCCGAGCGGCCCATGTCGTGCAGCGGCTGCGCGATCGTCGTGAGCGGCGGGCTCGCGATCGCCGCCTCCGGGATGTCGTCGTAGCCGATGACCGACAGGTCGTGCGGCACGCGGATGCCGAACTCGGCGGCGACCTCGAGCACGGGGAGGGCGGAGCGGTCGTTCGCGGCGAAGATCGCGGTCGGTCGCACGTCGGCGGGGAGCGCGAGCAGCTCGCGCGCGGCCTGCTCGGCCAGGTCGGGGCGGTAGCCGACGACACGGACGAGCGCGGGGTCCGGGGCGACGCCCGCGGCGTCGAGCGCCTCCCGCCAGCCGGCCTCGCGCATCCGCGCCGACTCGAGGTCCTCACGGCCGCCGAGCAGCCCGATCCGGCGGTGCCCGAGCGCGAGCAGGTGCTCGGTCGCGAGCCGAGCGCCCGTGCGGTTGTCGGAGTCGACGGTGTGCGGCCCCTCCGGGCCCGAGTGCGGGTCGACCGCGACGATCGGGATGCCGAAGCTGCCGGTGATGAGCGTCGACGGCGTGACGACGATGGCGCCGTCGAAGAGGGTGCGGGCGAGCCGCGAGAGCGAGCGCCGCTCCCAGCCGACCTCGGTGACGTCGTCGCGACGTCCGGCGTATGCGAGGAGCCCGTACCCGGTGCCCGCGACGGCCTCCGAGATGCCCTTGAGGAGCTCGGTCGAGTACGACTCGAACTCCGAGACGAGCACGCCGATGTTGCCCGTGCTCTGCCCGCGCATGCTGCGCGCGACGAGCGACGTCTCGTACCCGAGCTCGGCGATCGCGGCCTGCACGCGCGCGATCGTGCCGGGCGCGACGCCGTAGCGGCCGTTGACGACCTTCGACACCGTGGCGACCGAGACGCCGACGCTGCGGGCGACGTCCGTGATCGTGACCCGGCCATCGCCGGAGTCGCCGAAGACGTCGGATGCTGTCGTCACGTGCCGACCATAGCGGAGCCGGCGCGTCCCGACGTCGTCCGACGCCCGGGTTGCGAAAACGTTATCGAAAACGTTTGACAAGTGCTCGCGCCGATGCCATCGTCATCAGCACGCGCACCGCCGATCAGCGATCGCAGGTGCGGGGCACACCACTCAATGACGAGGAGCACTGCCATGAAATCACGCACCGTGCTGACGCTCGGAGCCATCGCGGGGGTCACCGCCCTCGTCGGCTGCTCGGGCGCGCAAGGCGACCCTGCGGCATCCGGGGGCGAGGTGACGATGACCTTCTGGCACAACTCCACGACCGGCGACGGCAAGGCCTACTGGGAGGACCGGGTCGCTGCCTTCGAGGCGGCGAACGAGGGCGTCACCATCGAGATCCAGTCGATCCAGAACGAGGACATGGACGGCCGCCTGCAGACCGCCGTGAACTCGGGCGACATGCCCGACATCTTCATGGCGCGCGGCGGTGGCAAGCTCGCCGACATCGTCGGCGCGGGCGCCGTGCGCGACCTCACCGACCTCATCTCGGAGGACGTGTCGAGCGACTACGGCGAGGGCGTCTTCAGCGCCTTCACGGTCGAGGGCGCCATCTACGGCATGCCGGTCGCGGTGCTGCCGGGCGGCATCTTCTACAGCGAGGACCTCTTCGCCGACGCCGGCATCGACGGCACGCCCACCACGATGTCGGAGCTGGGCGACGCCGTCGGCGCGCTCGAGCAGAGCGGCGTCGAGCCGATCGCGCTCGGCGGCATGGCCGCGTGGCCCGCCGCCCACTGGTACTACTTCTTCGCGCTGCGCGAGTGCAGCCAGGAGGTCATGGAGTCGATCGCCTCGACGCTCGACTTCAGCGACGCGTGCTGGCTCGCCGCGGGCGAGGACCTGGCGGAGTTCGCCGCGACCGAGCCCTTCAACGAGGGCTTCCTCACGACCGCCGCGCAGGAGGGCGCCGGCTCCTCCGCGGGCCTCATCGCCAACCACCAGGCGGGCATGGAGCTCATGGGCGGCTGGAACGTCGGTGTCATCGGCGGGCTCACGCCCGACCAGCAGCCGCTCCCCGACCTGGGCTGGTTCCCGTTCCCCGAGGTCGAGGGCGGCGCTGGCTCGCCCTCCGCGATGATGGGCGGCGTCGACGGCTACTCGTGCGCGAACGACGCGCCGACAGCGTGCGAGGCGTTCCTGAACTTCATCGCCTCGCCCGAGTCGCAGGCCGGCTACGCCGAGGCGTTCGACACCATCCCCGCGTCGTCCGAGGCGCAGACGGCCGTCGAGGACCCGGCGCTCGAGCCGCTCGTCGAGGCCTACGAGTCGGCCGACTACGTGGTCGTCTGGCTCGACACGCTGCTCGGCCAGAACATCGGCAACTCGCTCAACACGGCGGTCGTCGAGCTGCTCGCGGGCAACGGCACGCCGCAGGGCATCGTCGACGCCGTCACGACCGCAGCACAGCGAGGGTGAGCACCGCGGCGGCGTCCGTCGCGCCGGTGCGCCAGGGATCCGCGGAGCCGGAGGTCGACGCCCAGGCGTCGGCCCCGGCCCCGCGGGGCCCGCGCCGCGGGCGGACGGACTGGCGGAAGCGCGCGGAGATCCTGCTGCTCGCGGGGCCCGCGGTCGGCGTCTTCGTCTTCTTCGTCATCGTGCCGGTGCTGATGGCGGCCTTCTACGGCTTCTTCCGCTGGAACGGCTTCGGCGCCCCGACCGACTTCGTCGGGCTGCAGAACTACGTCACGATCCTCGGCGACTCGACCTTCCGCGACGCCGTCGCGCACAACCTGTTCATCGTCGTCGCCTCCCTCGCGCTGCAGGGGCCGCTCGCGGTCCTCTTCGCGCTGCTGCTCAACCAGCGCATCCGCGGCCGCTCGATCATCCGCGTGCTCATCTTCGTGCCGTACGTGATCTCGGAGGTCGTGGTCGGCACGGGCTGGAGCCTCATGCTCCAGGACCGCGGCGCCGTCAACGACCTGCTCTCGAGCGTCGGGCTCGACGCGCTGCGCAACTCCTGGATCGCCGACCCGCAGATCGCACTCTGGACGCTCATGGTGATCATCACGTGGAAGTACATCGGCTTCGCGGTGATCCTCATGCTCGCCGGCCTGCAGTCGATCCCCGACGAGCTCTACGAGGCGGCGTCGATCGACGGCGCGTCGTTCTGGCAGATGCAGCGCAGCATCACGCTGCCGCTGCTCGGGCCGACGATCCGCATCTGGGCGTTCCTGTCGATCATCGGCTCGCTGCAGCTGTTCGACCTCGTCAACATCATCTGGGGCCAGTACGTCTCCGCGACCGCGGGCACGTCGACGATGGCGACGTACATGTACCTCAACGGCCACATGGCCGGCAGCTACGGCTACGGCAACGCCGTCGCCGTCGTGCTCTTCATCATCTCCCTCGCCATCGCGCTCGGCTACCAGCGCTTCGTGCTGCGTCGCGACACCGAGGGGGCCCTCACCGGCATGGCCGGATCCAGCACGAAGGAGCCGCGACCGTGACGACCTCCATCCTCCCCGCGCGACCCGCGCTGCGGCGCCCGAACCGACGCGTCGCCGCCTGGGGCAGCCCGGTCGTCTACCTGTGCTCGATCGTGCTCATCGCGATCTGCATGGGACCGGTGATCTACATCATCCTGGGCGGGTTCCGCACGAACTCGCAGATCACCACGAGCCCGTCCGGCTTCCCGAGCCCCTGGGTCGCCACGAACTACCTCGAGGTGCTCGCGAGCGGCAGCTTCTGGCAGACGATGGGCAACTCCGCCGTCGTCGGCGTCGCGACCGCGGTCGGCGTCGTCGCGCTCGGCCTCATGGCGAGCTTCGTGCTCGCCCGCTACGAGTTCGTCGGCAAGGGCGCCATGTACGCGCTCTTCGCCGCGGGCCTCATGTTCCCCGTCACGGTCGCGATCACGCCGCTCTACCTGCTCGTGCGCAACCTCGGCCTGACGAACGCGCTCGCCGGCGTGATCCTGCCGCAGATCGCCTTCGCGCTGCCGGTCACGATCATCATCCTCGTGCCGTTCCTCCGGGCGATCCCGGTGGAGCTCGAGGAGGCGGCGGCGATCGACGGCGCGAGCCGGCTCGGCTTCTTCTTCCGGATGGTCGTGCCGCTGAGCCTGCCGGGCGTCATCACGACCGGCATCCTCGCGTTCGTCGGCTCGTGGAACGGCTACATGCTGCCGCTGTTCATCCTCAACGACCCGAACCTCTACACGCTGCCGCTCGGCGTGCAGAACTTCTCGTCGCAGTACTCCGTCGACACCGCGCGCGTGATGGCCTTCACCGCCCTCTCCACGGTGCCGGCCCTCGTGTTCTTCAGCATCTTCGAGCGCCGCATCGTCGGCGGCCTGACGGGAGCGATCAAGGGATGACCACCACCGTGCACACGAGCGGCGCACCGCTCGCCGACGTCGGACGGGCGCCTGCCCTGCCCGCGAGCCCGCTCGTCTCCGAGCGCGTGCGGGAGCTCCACGCCCGCATGACGCTCGAGGAGCGGCTCGCCCAGCTCGTCGGCTACTGGCTCGACCAGGGCGGCAGCGTCGTCGCCCCGATGCAGGGGGAGATGGCGAGCGCGGCGGCCGGCGCGTCGCTCGCGTCGATCACCGAGCACGGGATCGGCCACTACACCCGCGTCTACGGCACGCGACCCGTCGAGCCCGCGGCGCGCGCCGCGTGGCTCGTCGCCGAGCAGCGGCGGCTCCAGCGCGAGACGCGGCTCGGCATCCCGGCGATCGTGCACGAGGAGTGCCTCACGGGGCTCGCGGCGTGGAAGGCGGCGACCTTCCCCACGCCGCTCGCCTGGGGTGCCGCGTTCGACCCGGCGCTCGTCGAGGAGATGGGGCGCGCGATCGGCGACTCCATGCGCAGCCTCGGCATCCACCAGGGCCTCGCACCCGTGCTCGATGTCGTCCGCGACCCGCGCTGGGGCCGGGTGGACGAGTGCATCGGCGAGGACCCGTACCTCGTCGGCACCGTCGGCAGCGCCTACGTGCGCGGCCTCCAGGGCGCCGGCGTGCACGCGACCCTCAAGCACTTCGTCGGCTACAGCGCCTCGAACGCGGGCCGCAACCACGCGCCCGTCTCGGCGGGGCCGCGCGAGATCGCGGACACCTACCTGCCGCCCTTCGAGATGGCCATCCGCGACGCCGGTGCGCGCTCCGTCATGAACAGCTACACCGACGTCGACGGCATCCCCGTGGCATCCGACGAGCGGATGCTCACCGACGTGTTGCGCGGCGAGCTCGGCTTCGACGGCGTGGTGGTCTCCGACTACTTCTCGGTCGCGTTCCTCGACGTCATGCACGGCATCGCCGCCGACCGCGGCGAGGCGGCGGCGCAGGCGCTCATCGCCGGCATCGACGTCGAGCTGCCGACGGGCGACGCGTTCCTCGGCCCGCTCGCCGCGCGCATCCGCGCCGGCGAGCTCGACGAGGCCTACGTCGATCGCGCCGTGCTGCGCGTGCTCGCGCAGAAGGAGGAGCTCGGGCTGCTCGAGCCCGATGCCTTCGCCGACGACGCGCCGGCGACGATCGACCTCGACTCGCCGCGGCACCGCGCCATCGCCCGCAGCCTCGCCGCGGAGTCGCTCGTGCTGCTCGCCAACGACGGCACGCTCCCGCTCGCGGCACCCGCGCGCGTCGCGGTCATCGGCCCCAACGCCGACCGGTCCGAGGCGCTGCAGGGCTGCTACTCCTTCGCGAACCACGTGCTCGCGCACCACCCGGGCGTCGAGCCCGGCTTCGCGATCCCCACCGTGCTCGAGGCGCTCGCGGCTGCGCTCCCCGGCAGCGCGATCGAGGCCGTCGAGGGGGTCGGCGTCGAGGACGGCGACGCACGCGGCATCGCGGATGCCGCGGCTGCCGCGGCGCGCGCCGACGTCGCGGTTGTCGTCGTCGGCGACGACGCGGGGCTCTTCGGCCGCGGCACGGTCGGGGAGGGCAACGACGTCGCCTCGCTCGAGCTGCCGGGCAGGCAGCGCGAGCTCGTCGAGGCGGTCGTCGCGACCGGTACGCCCGTCGTGCTCGTGCTCCTCACCGGCAGGCCCTATGCGGTGCCGTGGGCGCTCGAGGGCGACGCGGCGCCCGCGGCCGTGCTGCAGGCGTTCTTCCCCGGGGAGGCGGGCGGCGAGGCGATCGCCGACGTGCTCACCGGTGCCACCTCGCCGTCCGGCCGGCTCCCGGTCTCGCTGCCGCGCACCACCGGGGCCCAGCCCTACACGTACGCGCACGCGCGGCTCGGCGGGCCGTCCGACGTGACGACCGCCGACCCGACGCCGCTGCGCCCGTTCGGCTTCGGCCTCTCGTACGCGTCGTTCTCGTACACCGACCTCGAGGTCGACGCGACGGCGCCGACCGGCGGAGCGTTCCGCGCCTCCGTCGTCGTCACGAACACGGGCGACCGTGCCGGCGGCGACGTCGTACAGCTGTACGGCCGCGATCTCGTCGGCTCGATCCCGCGGCCGCTCGTGCAGCTGCTGGGCTACGCGCGCGTCTCGCTCGCCCCCGGCGCCTCGGCGCGCGTCGAGCTCAGCGTGCCCGCGCGCCGCTTCTCGTTCACCGATCGGCGGATGGTGCGCGTCGTCGAGCCCGGCGAGGTCGAGGTGTGGATCGCATCGCACGCGGCGGCCTCCGCACCGCGGTCGGACGGGGACGACCCGTCGCAGGGCGTCATCTCGAACGCGCGGCGCAGCGAGGCGGTCGCGATCCCCGGCACCGCGACGGCTCGCGCGCGGCTGACGCTGACCGGGCCCGTGCACGAGGTGGGCCCGGGTGACCGGCGCATCGTCGACGTGACGATCGGCTGACGCGTGCCGGTCGCGAACCCGATCCTGCCGGGCTGCTTCCCCGACCCCTCGATCTGCCGCGTGGGGGAGTGGCACTACCTCGTCACGTCCACGTTCGAGCTGCTGCCCGGCATGCCCGTCATGCGGTCGCGCGACCTCGCGACCTGGGAGACGATCGGCCACGTGCTCGACCGGCCAGGGATGGTCGACCTGGCCGGCATCCGCTCATCCGGCGGCATCTTCGCGCCCACGATCCGGCACGACGGCGAGCGGTTCTGGATCATCACGACGCTCGTCGACCCCGCGGACGGCGAGCGCGGCGGCACCTTCCTGGTCACCGCCGACGACGCTGCCGGCCCGTGGAGCGACCCGATCTGGATCGACGTGGCCGGCATCGACCCGTCGCTGCTGTTCGACGACGACGGCCGGGTGTGGATGCACGGCACGCGCCTCGTCGCCGAGCCCGAGTGGCACCACCAGACCGAGGTCTGGGTGCGCGAGCTCTCGATCGCCGAGGGGCGGCTCGTCGGCGATGAGCACGTCGTGTGGACCGGTGCCGTGCGCGGCGCCGTGTGGGCCGAGGGCCCGCACCTCCTGCGCATCGACGGCACGTGCTACCTGCTCGCGGCGGAGGGCGGCACGGCGTTCGAGCACGCGGTGTGCATCGCGCGGGCGGAGCACCCGACCGGCCCGTTCGTCGGCTCGCCCGCCAACCCCGTGCTCACGCACCGGCAGCTCGGGCACGGCGCGGAGGTGCAGGCGGTCGGCCACGCCGACCTGGTGCAGGCGCCGGACGGGCGCTGGTGGGCGGTGCTGCTCGGCACCCGCCCCTACGACGGGCACCGGCACCCGCTCGGCCGCGAGACCTTCCTGTGCCCCGTCGAGTGGCAGGACGGCTGGCCCGTCTTCGCGCCGGGGGAGGGGCGCGTGCCCGCCACGGTCGAGCTCGGCGTGGAGCCTCCGCCTGGCGTCTGGCAGCCCGACTCGCGCTCGGCGGGCGCCGTCGTGCCCGAGGATCCGCGCTGGACGAGCGTGCGCGGCTTCGCCGCGTCGTTCGCGACGCCCGACGGCGAGGGCTGGTCGCTCCGGGCGACCGGCGACGGCCTCGGCGACCCCGGGACGCCCGCCTTCCTGGGCGTGCGGCAGCAGCACCGCGAGCTCGACGTCACGGTGCGGGTCGAGCACGTCGCCGACGGCGCGGCCGCCGGCCTCGTGATCCGCCAGTCGGAGGACGACCACGTCGCGCTGCTCGTCGAGCAGCGCGGCGCAGGCACGCGCGTGCGCGCCGTGCACCGCCGCGCGCGCGAGGAGACCGAGGTCGGCGCCGTCGACCTGGACGCCGGCGCCGCGCTGCTCGGCGTCCGCGCGCGCGGCAGCGACTACCGGCTGCTCGTCGACGGCGACGTGGTCGCGACGGTCGACGCCCGCACGCTCGACACGGCGTCGACGGGCGGCTTCCTCGGCGTCTGGATCGGCATCGCCGCCGTCGGGGCGGGCGGTGCCGAGGCCCGCTTCGGGGCGCTCGACTACCGGCCGGCCGCGTCGCCGATCGGGTCGGCGGGTGTCGCGGCGTAGGCCGCGCGCACCTCCGGCCGCGGCTGCTCGACGACGGTCGCCGCCTCGACGGCCCAGGACGGCCGAGCGCCGGTGAGCGCCCAGGCCGCCTGCACCGCGGCGCCGGCGGCGACGTACTCGCCCGGCGTCGGCACGGCGATCGGCCGGCCGAGCACCGCCGCCGCGACGCGCTGCACGGCGGGCGACTGCGCCGCGCCGCCGATGAGCAGCACGCGGCGCGGCTCCACGCCCAGCCGCTCGAGCGCGTCGAGCCCGTCGGCGAGCCCGCACACCATGCCCTCGATCGACGCGCGCGCGAACCCCTCGCGCGTGAGCGAGCGGCTCGTCATGCCGTACAGGGTCGCGGTCGCGGTCGGGAGGTTCGGCGTGCGCTCGCCCTCGAGGTAGGGCCGCAGCACGAGGCCGTCGGCGCCGGCGGGCGCGGCGAGCGCGAGCTCGCCGAGCGCGGCGTGGTCGACGCCGAGCAGCCGCGCGGCGGCGTCGAGCACGCGTGCCGCGTTGAGCGTCGCGACGAGCGGCAGCCGCAGCCCGGAGGCGTCGGCGAAGCCGGCGACGGTGCCCGTCGCATCCGGGGCGAACGCGCGCGTCACGGCCGTCACGACCCCCGAGGTGCCGAGCGAGACGATCACGTCGCCCTCCGCCGCGCCGAGGCCCAGCGCGGCGCCGGCGTTGTCGCCGCAGCCGACGCCGATCGCGAGCCCCGCAGGGATGCCGGGGTGCGCTGCGGTGACGCCCGCGGTCGCCCCGGCCGGCAGCACGCGCGGCAGCGCCACGTCGCTCGCGTCCCGGCGGAGCGCCGCACCGAGCAGCGCGCGGTCGTGCTCCCCGTCGACCGTCGTCCACCCGGTGCCGGAGGCGTCGGAGGCGTCGGTCGTGAGCGCCGACAGCTCGGGGGCTGCGGGGCCGAAGCCCCGCAGCCGCCAGGTGAGCCAGTCGTGAGGGAGCGCGATCGCGGCGACGCGCGCCGCGAGCTCGGGGTGCGCGTCGGCGAGCCAGCGCACCTTCGCGATCGTGAACGACGCGACCGGCACGACGCCGGTGCGCCGCGCGAGCGCCTCGGCGCCGAGCTCGTCGACGAGCGCGGCGGCCGCGGCCGCGGAGCGCACGTCGTTCCACAGCAGCGCGTCGAAGACGGGCTCGCCGCGGTCGTCGAGCGCCACCATGCCGTGCTGCTGCGCCCCGACCGAGATGGCGGCGACGTCGTCGAGGCCGCCGGCGTCGGCGACCGCGGCCAGCAGCGCCTCCCACCACCGCTCGGGGTCGACGGCCGTGCCGTCGGGGTGGGGTGCGCGACCCGCGCGCACCGTCGCCCCGGTCTCGAGGTCGCGGACGACGACCTTGCACGACTGCGTCGAGGAGTCGACGCCCGCGACGAGGGTCATGCGCCGGTCAGCGCGCGCCGAGCAGGTGCTCGGTCGCGAGCTGCTGCAGGTGCACGAAGCCGGCGCCCTTGCCGCCGAAGTAGGCCTGGGCGTCGAAGTCCTCGAACGCGCTGCGGTCGGCGACGAGGTCGGCGATCGACTCGCCCTCGGCGAGCGTCGGGGTGCGCAGCTCGTCGACCTTCGCGGCCGAGAGCGCGGCCTGCACCTCGGGGTCGGCGCGGAACGACTGGGCGCGCTCCTTGAGCAGCAGGTAGTTGCGCATGTTCGCGGCGGCCGACGCCCACACGCCGTCGTAGTCCTCGGTCCGCGACGGCTTGTAGTCGAAGTGCCGCGGTCCGTCGTAGGCGGGGCCGCCGGTCGGCGAGCCGTGCTCGAGCAGGTCGACGAGCGAGAACGCGTTGAACAGGTCGCCGTGGCCGAAGACGAGGTCCTGGTCGAACTTGATGCCGCGCTGCCCGTTGAGGTCGATGTGGAAGAGCTTGCCGTGCTCGAGCGCCTGCGCGATGCCGGCGGTGAAGTTCAGTCCGGCCATCTGCTCGTGCCCCACCTCGGGGTTGACCCCCACCAGGTCGGGCCGGTCGAGCGTCGCGATGAACGCGAGCGCGTGCCCGAGCGTCGGCAGCAGGATGTCGCCGCGCGGCTCGTTCGGCTTCGGCTCGATCGCGAAGCGCATGTCGTAGCCGCGCTCGACGACGTGCTCCGAGAGCAGGTTCACGGCCTCGCGGTAGCGGGCCAGCGCGGCCTGCACGTCCTTCGCGGAGTCGTACTCGGCGCCCTCGCGGCCGCCCCACATGACGAAGGTCTGCGCGCCGAGCTCGGCGGCGAGGTCGATGTTGCGCAGCACCTTGCGCAGGGCGAAGCGGCGGACCGAGCGGTCGTTGCTCGTGAAGCCACCGTCCTTGAAGACGGGGTGCGAGAACAGGTTCGTCGTGACCATCGGCACGACGAGCCCGGTGTCGTCGAGCGCGCCGCGCAGCCGGTCGATCTGCTGCTGCCGCTCGGCGTCGCTCGAGCCGAAGGGGAACAGGTCGTCGTCGTGGAACGTGAGCCCCCACGCGCCGAGGCCGGCGAGGCGCTCGACGGCCTCCACGACGTCGAGGTCGGGGCGGGTCGGCGGGCCGAACGGGTCGTTGCCCGTCCATCCGACGGTCCAGAGGCCGAAGGAGAAGCGGTCGTCGGGGGTGGGGGTCGTGGCCATGAGCGGTGCCTTCCGTGCTGCGTCGCAGGATGCGTCGCGCCTCGGGCAAAGACCGTCAGCGTCGACGACTAGAATGTTCTGGACGGAAACATATCAGGCGCACGAGCCGCGCGCACCCGGTGAGATCCGTCGCGCGGCCGTAGCATGCGAGCGGCCCGACTCCGAAGGAGCGACATGACGCAGGCGCACACCGGTTCGCGCGAGCTGCGCCGCGCCAACCTCTCGCGCGTGCTGCGGCTCGTGCACGAGGAGGGCGCAGCGTCGCGCGCCGCGCTCACGCGACGCACGGGCCTCAGCCGCTCGACGATCGCCGACCTCGTCGCCTCGCTCGAGGCGGCCGGGCTCGTCGTCGAGCGCGATCCGGCCGGCACGGGCGGCGTCGGCAGGCCGTCGCCCGTCGTGCACGCGTCGGCCCACGTCGTGGCGATCGGCGCCGGCGTCGAGGCCGACGCGGTGACGGTCGCGGTGGTGGGCCTCGACGGCGCCGTCGCGCACCGCATCCGCCACGAGTACGAGGCCGAGCCCTCGGCGGCGGCGACCGTCGAGATCGTCGGCAGGCTCGTCGACTCGCTCGCGCCGGCGCTCTCGGGCGCCCGCGTGCTCGGCATCGGCGCCGCGGTGCCGGGGCTCGTGAGCGCCGCCGACGGGCTCGTGCGGATGGTGCCGCACGCGGGCTGGGTCGACGAGCCGATCGCGCGCCTGCTCGCCGATCGCACCGGCCTGCCCGCGTTCGCCGACAACGACGCGAACCTCGGCGCCGCGGCGGAGTCGACGTTCGGCGCCGGCCGAGGGGTCTCGAGCCTCGTGTACCTGCACGGCGGGCCCTCCGGCATCGGCTCCGGCGTGCGCCTCGGCGGCAGCGCGCCGGCGAGCGCGCACGGCTTCGCGGCCGAGCTCGGGCACACGCTCGTCGACCCGCGCGGCGAGCGCTGCCGCTGCGGCGCCACCGGTTGCCTCGAGACCGAGGTGCGCTTCGACCTGCTGCTCGGCGTGCTCGGTCGCGACCGCCTCGACCTGCCGGACGTGAGCGCGGCGCTGCGGGAGGCGGCGAGCCCGGAGGTCGACGCCTTCGTCGCGGAGCAGCTGCGGCGGCTCGCGATCGGGCTGCGGAACGCGGTCAACGCCTTCGACCCCGAGGCCGTGGTGCTCGGCGGGTTCCTCGGCGCGCTCTTCGCGGAGCAGCCCGAGACGCTGCTCGCGGCGCTCCGCGCCCAGCTCATGCCGCCCATGGCCGAGTCGCTCGTGGTGGTGCGCGGCGCGCTCGGCGAGGACCGGCTGCTCATCGGCGCCGCGCAGCTCGCATTCCGCGGGCTCCTCGAGGATCCGCTCGGCACGTGACGCGCGACGGCGCGGACCCGAGTGCGGCTAGCGTTGCGGCATGGCACTCGACAGCGAGCACGACGGCGGGCAGCGGGTCGAGGTGACCGGCTTCGTCGCCGCGACGACCGACGCGGTGTGGGCGCTCTGGACGACGGCCGACGGCCTGCGGCAGTGGTGGTGGCCGCAGTTCGACGACACGCGCTACGAGCTCGACGCCCAGGAGGGCGGCTGGTACCGCATCCGCACGGCCGAGGGCGGCATCGGCGTGCAGGGCACGTACGTCGAGCTGCTCGAAGGGGAGCGCATCGTGCAGACGTGGGACTGGCTCGGCGGCGAGGGCACCGCCGCGACGCAGCTCGTCACCGTCGAGCTCGAGGAGCTCGACGGCGGCACGCTCGTGCGGGTGACGCAGACCGGGCCCGCGGACGAGCTCGAGCAGCTCGAGCAGGGCTGGAGCGACATCCTCACGCGGCTCGAGGAGCTGCTCGACGACTGACGGCGGTCGGATGCGAAACGGTCACTTCGTGCGATGCTTGGGGCTCAGCATGCAGCGAGCGGAGGGGCGATGGCGTCCGGAGAGCGGAGGCGACCGAACATCCGCGACGTCGCGGCGGTCGCCGGGGTCAGCTATCAGACGGTCTCGCGCGCGCTGAACCGGCATCCCAACATCCGCCCCGAGACCCTCGCGCGGATCGAGGCGGCCATCGTCGAGCTCGGCTACCGGCCGAACGCCGCGGCGCGCGCGCTCGTGCGACGCAGCTCGCAGACGATCGGGCTCCTCACGCTGCCCACGACCCACTACGGGCCGCAGGCGCAGCAGATCGCGATCGAGATGGCGGCACGCGACGCGGGGTACCGGATCGCGCTCACGAACGCCGCCAGCGGCAGCGTCGAGGACCTCGCCGCGGGCGTCACGTTCCTGCGCGAGACGAGCGTCGACGCGCTCGTCGTCTCGGTCGCCGAGACCGCGATGCTCGAGGCGCTCGCGCAGCTCCGCGTGGAGGTGCCCTACGTCACGCTTGAGCCGACCGGCCTCGCCTCGGGGCACAGCGTCGCCATCGACCAGCGGCTCGGCGCGCGCATGGCGATCGACCACCTCGCGAGCCTCGGTCACCGTCGCATCGCCCAGCTGTGCGGGCCGAGCGGCTCGATCGACGCGACGGCGCGCACGTCCGGCACCGAGGAGCGCATCGCGGAGCTCGGCCTCGAGCTCGTCGGCACGGTCGAGGGCGACTGGACGCCGGACTCCGGCCACGCGGTCGGCGCGCGCGTGCTCGCGCTCGGGGCGACGGGGATCGTCGTCGGCAACGACCAGATGGCGCTCGGCCTCATGCACGCGTGCCGCGACGCCGGCCTCGACGTGCCGCGCGACGTGTCGATCGTCGGCTTCGACGACGTACCGGAGGCGGCGCACTTCCCCACGCCGCTCACGACCGTTCGGCAGGAGTTCGAGCAGGTCGGCGCCGCCGCCATGCGCGTGCTGCTCGACGACCTGGCGGGCCGGGCGGGGCTCGTGCACCTGCGGATCCCGCCCGTGCTCGTCACCCGCGCGTCGGTCGCGCGCCCCGGCTGAAGCCTCGCCGCGCCACGCCGAAGGTCACGGTTCGGCCACGGAGTGGCATGCATGTGACCGTTTCGCATACAGTGTCACCCATTGCATCGCGGCAGCCGCCGCACGAGACGACGGAGTCCCATGGGAATGAGCCGAGATGACGCGGTCGCTGCTGTGCGCGAGCAGGTCGCCGCGCTGCACGCGGAGCTCGTCCGGTACGGCCTGGTCGTCTGGACCGGCGGCAACGTCTCCGGCCGGGTGCCGGGGGAGGACCTCTTCGTCATCAAGCCGTCCGGCGTCGACTACGACGACCTGACGCCCGCGTCGATGATCCTGTGCGACCTCGACGGCGTCGTCGTCCCCGGCAGCGAGGGCTCCGAGCGATCGCCCTCGAGCGACACCGCGGCGCACGCCTACGTCTACCGGCACATGCCCGAGGTGGGCGGCGTCGTCCACACGCACTCGACCTACGCGACCGCGTGGGCCGCGCGCGGCGAGGCGATCCCGTGCCACATCACCGCGATGGCCGACGAGTTCGGCGGCGAGATCCCCGTCGGCCCGTTCGCGATCATCGGCGACGACTCGATCGGCCACGGCATCGTCGAGACGCTCACCGGCCACCGGTCGCGCGCCGTGCTCATGCAGAACCACGGCCCCTTCACGATCGGCAGCGACGCGCGCGACGCCGTCAAGGCCGCCGTCATGTGCGAGGACGTCGCGCGCACGATGCACCTCGCGCGGCAGGGCGGCGCGACGATCCCCATCGACCCGGCGGCGATCGACGCGCTCTTCGACCGCTACCAGCACGTGTACGGCCAGCAGAAGGCTTCGGCCATGGAGGAGACGCAGTGACCAGCATCATCCCCGACCCCACGACGCGGACCGTCTGGTTCCTCACCGGCAGCCAGGGGCTGTACGGCGAGGAGACGCTCGCGCAGGTCGCGGCCCAGTCGCAGGAGGTCGCGGCGCTCCTCGCGGACGCCGACGAGATCCCCGTGACGGTCGAGTGGCGCCCGGTGCTGACCTCGCAGGACGCGATCCGCCGCGCCGCGCTCGAGGCGAACGCCGACGACTCCGTGATCGGCGTGATCGCCTGGATGCACACCTTCAGCCCGGCGAAGATGTGGATCGCCGGCCTCGAGGCGCTCGCGAAGCCGATGCTGCACCTGCACACGCAGCACAACGTGGCGCTGCCGTGGGACGAGATCGACTTCGACTTCATGAACCTGAACCAGGCGGCGCACGGCGACCGCGAGTTCGGGTACCTGGCCGCACGCCTCGGCGTGCCGCGCACGATCGTCGTGGGCCACGCCTCGGCACCCCGCGTCCGCGCCGAGATCGGCACCTGGTCGCGCGCCGCGCTCGGCACCGCCGCGGTGCGGTCGCTGAAGGTCGCGCGCTTCGGCGACAACATGCGCTTCGTCGCCGTCACCGAGGGCGACAAGACCGAGGCCGAGATCCGCCTCGGCACGCAGATCAACACCTGGGGCGTCAACGAGCTCGCGGATGCCGTCGCCGCGGCCGACGACGCCGCGGTCGCCGCGCTCGTCGACGAGTACGTCGCGACCTACGACGTCGCCGACGAGCTGCTCCCCGGCGGTGAGCGCCACGAGTCGCTGCGCGACGGCGCCCGCATCGAGGTGGGCCTCCGCGGATTCCTCGAGGCCGGCGGGTTCGGCGCCTTCACCACGAGCTTCGAGGACCTCGGGTCGCTGCCGCAGCTGCCCGGGCTCGCGGTGCAGCGCCTGATGGCCGACGGCTACGGCTTCGGCGCGGAGGGCGACTGGAAGACGGCGATCCTCGTGCACGCGGCCGCGCACATGGGCGCCGGCCTGCCGGGCGGCGCGAGCCTCATGGAGGACTACACGTACCACCTGGTCGAGGGCGAGGAGGTGATCCTGGGCGCGCACATGCTCGAGGTGAGCCCGAGCCTCACGACGTCGCGCCCGCGCCTCGAGGTGCACCCGCTCGGCATCGGCGGCAAGGACGACCCGGTGCGGCTCGTCTTCACGGCCGACGCCGGCCCGGCCGTCGTCGTCGCGCTCAGCGACATGCGCGAGCGGTTCCGGATGACGGCGAACGCGGTCGAGAACGTCGCGCTGCCGCAGCCGATGCCCAAGCTCCCGGTCGGGCACGCCGTGTGGCGCCCCGCGCCGGACCTGGCGACCTCCGCCACCGCCTGGCTCACCGCCGGCGCCGCCCATCACACCGTCATGTCGACGCAGGTCGGCATCGACGCCTTCCGCGAATTCGCCCGCCAGTCCGGCATCGAGTTCCTCGCCATCGACGAGACCACCACGAAGGACGGCTTCGAGCGCGAGGTGCGCTGGAACGCCGCCTACCACCGACTCGCACAGGGCCTCGGCTGACGCCCCGACCCTTGCCGCGACCGTCCCGGTCGCACCAACCCGCCGCATCGCGGCACCCCATGAAAGGAACCACAGTGAAGAAGCACCGCATCCTCGGCGCTGTCGCCGCTGCAGGCGTGATCGCGCTCGTCGCGACCGGCTGCGGCCGTGGCGGCACCGCAGAGCCGGCTGCGTCCGACGGGGCACAGGAGCCCGGCGGCACGGGCCAGATCGTCGGCGTGGCCATGCCGACGCAGCAGTCGGAGCGCTGGATCGCCGATGGCGACAACGTCCGCTCGCAGCTGGAGGAGATGGGCTACACCGTCGACCTGCAGTACGCGAACGACGACATCCCCACGCAGGTCTCGCAGATCGAGAACATGATCTCCTCGGGCGCTGAGGCCCTGATCATCGCCTCGATCGACGGCACCACCCTCACCGACGTGCTGGCGCAGGCCGGCGACGCCGGCATCCCGGTCATCGCCTACGACCGCCTCATCAACGGCAGCCCGAACGTCGACTACTACACGACGTTCGACAACTTCCAGGTGGGCGTGCAGCAGGCGACGAGCCTGCTAACCGGCCTCGGCCTGGTGGACGAGAGCGGCGAGCGCACCGACGAGGCTGGCCCGCTCAACGTCGAGCTCTTCGCCGGCAGCCCGGACGACAACAACGCCACGTTCTTCTGGGAGGGCGCGATGAGCGTCCTGCAGCCCCTGATCGACGAGGGCGTGCTCGTGGTCCCCAGCGGCCAGGTCGACTTCGAGCAGGCGGCGATCCTCCGCTGGCTGCCCGAGACGGCGCAGGAGCGCATGGAGAACATCCTCACCGTCATCGGCGACACGAAGCTCGACGGCGTGCTCTCGCCCTACGACGGCCTCTCGATCGGCATCATCTCGGCGCTCACGTCGGGCGGCTACTCGACCGACGCCCTGCCGGTCATCACCGGTCAGGACGCTGAGGTCGGCTCGGTGCAGTCGATCATCGCCGGCGAGCAGTACTCGACGATCTTCAAGGACACGCGACTGCTCGCCGAGCAGGCCGTGACCATGGTCGACTCGATCCTGCACGGCGACGAGCCGGAGGTCAACGACACGGAGACCTACGACAACGGCGACCACATCGTGCCGTCGTACCTGCTCGAGTCGACCATCGTGACGGTCGACAACTACGAGGAAGTGCTCATCGACTCGGAGTACTACACCGAGGACGAGCTCTCCTGACGGTCCGGGGCGGGGGCGCGAGCCCCCGCCCCGCACCATCACCCATCGGCATCGGAACGGAAGGAGGGGCGCTGTGACGGCGATCCTCGAGATGCGCGGCATCACCAAGGAGTTCCCGGGCGTCAAGGCCCTCTCCGACGTCAACCTCACCGTCGAGCGCGGTGAGGTCCACGCGATCTGCGGCGAGAACGGCGCGGGCAAGTCGACGCTCATGAAGGTGCTGTCGGGCGTGTACCCGCACGGCACCTACGACGGCGAGATCGTGTTCGAGGCGGAGCCGGTGCAGTTCCGGTCGATCAGCGACTCGGAGCACAAGGGCATCGTGATCATCCACCAGGAGCTCGCGCTCAGCCCCCACCTGTCGCTCGCGGAGAACATCTTCCTCGGCAACGAGCGGGTCGGCCGCGGCGGCCTCATCGACTGGCACGCGACGAACACCGAGGCGCAGAAGCTGCTCGCGCGCGTCGGCCTGGGCGACAACCCGGCCGTGCGCGCCAACGAGGTCGGCGTCGGCAAGCAGCAGCTCGTCGAGATCGCGAAGGCGCTCTCCAAGGACGTGAAGCTGCTCATCCTCGACGAGCCCACCGCGGCGCTCAACGACGAGGACTCCGCCCACCTGCTCGACCTCATCCGCCACCTGCAGCAGCAGGGCATCACGTCGATCATCATCAGCCACAAGCTGAACGAGATCAAGGCGATCGCCGACAAGGTCACGGTCATCCGCGACGGCCGGACGATCGAGACGCTCGTGACCCACGACGTGACCGAGGACCGCATCATCAAGGGCATGGTGGGCCGCGACCTCGAGTCGCGCTACCCCGACCGGGACGTGACGATCGGCGACGAGGTCTTCCGCATCGAGGACTGGCGGGTGCACCACCCGACCGAGGCCAACCGCGTGATGATCCACGACGCGAACCTGTCCGTGCGCGCCGGCGAGGTCGTCGGCATCGCCGGCCTCATGGGCGCGGGCCGCACCGAGCTCGCGATGAGCGTCTTCGGGCGCTCCTACGGCTCGCACATCACCGGCACCGCCTACCTGCACGGCAAGCCGATCGACGTGCGCACCGTGCCGGCCGCCATCCGCGCCGGCCTCGCGTACGCGACCGAGGACCGCAAGATGTACGGCCTCAACCTCATCGAGGACATCAAGCGCAACATCTCCGCCGCCGCCCTCGACAAGCTCGTGAAGCGCGTGCTCGTCGACGGGGAGCAGGAGATCATCGTCGCCGAGGGCTACCGCAAGAGCATGCGCATCAAGACGCCGACCGTGAACGCGGTCGTCGGCAAGCTCTCGGGCGGCAACCAGCAGAAGGTCGTGCTGTCGAAGTGGCTCTTCACCGACCCGGAGGTGCTCATCCTCGACGAGCCCACCCGCGGCATCGACGTGGGCGCCAAGTACGAGATCTACACGATCATCAACCAGCTCGCCGCCGCCGGGAAGGCGGTGATCGTCATCTCGTCCGAGCTCCCCGAGCTGCTCGGCATCTGCGACCGCATCTACACGCTGTCGGAGGGCCGCATGACGGGTGAGTTCCCGATCGCCCAGGCGACGCCAGAGGCGCTCATGCAGCGCATGACCCAGGAGAAGGAGGCGGACCATGTCCTCGCCCAATGACACGTCGACCCAGGGCACGTCGACCGGCGGCTCGCCGGCACAGGGCGGCGCCGGCCGGCGTGCGCCCCGCGGCGACGCGGGCCGCGACCTGAGCCCCTCGCCGCTGCGCACCGCAGGCTCGTTCCTGCTCTCGCGCGTGCAGCAGATCGGCATCTTCATCGCCCTCGTGGTGATCGTGCTGCTGTTCCAGGGCCTCACCGGCGGCCGCCTGCTCACCGCGGGCAACGTCGCCAACATCATCGTCCAGAACAGCTACATCCTGATCCTCGCGATCGGCATGGTGATGATCATCATCGCCGGGCACATCGACCTCTCGGTCGGCTCGGTCGCCGCCTTCGTGGGCGCCGCGACCGGCGTGATGGTCGTGCAGTGGGGATGGCCGTGGTGGCTCGCCATCGTCGTCGGCATCGTGCTCGGCGCGGTCGTCGGCGCCTGGCAGGGCTTCTGGGTGGCGGTGGTGGGGATACCGGCGTTCATCGTGACGCTCGCGGGCATGCTCATCTTCCGCGGCCTCACGCAGATCACCCTGTCGAACACGCAGATCACCCCGTTCCCGGCCGAGTACCGGCAGCTCGGCGGCGGCTACCTGTTCCCGCAGCTCTTCCCGGCATCGACGAGCCCGGCGGAGTGGATCACGGTCGGCCTCGGCCTGCTGACGCTCGTGCTGTTCGTCGGCTCGCAGCTGCGCGGTCGCGGCAAGCGCGTCAAGCTCGGCGTCGAGGGCGAGCCGGCGTGGTGGTTCTGGACCCGCACCGGCTTCGGCGCGCTGCTGATCGTGCTGCTGACCTACCTGCTCGGCATCGCCGAGGGTTCGCGCGGCACGCCGATCGTGCTCATCGTGCTCGGCGCGCTCATCGTGGCCTACTCGGTCGTGATGCAGCGCACCCGCTTCGGCCGCCACATCTACGCGGTCGGCGGCAACCGGCACGCGGCCGACCTGTCGGGCATCCGCTCGAAGCGCATCGACTTCATGCTGTTCGTCAACATGGGCATGCTGGCGGCGCTCGCGGGCATCGTGTTCACCGGTCGCCTGAACTCCGCGGGCCCCGGCGCCGGCAACCTGTTCGAGCTCGACGCGATCGCCGCGGCGTTCATCGGCGGCGCGGCCGTCCAGGGCGGCATCGGCACCGTGGTCGGCGCGATCACCGGTGGTCTCATCATGGGCGTGCTCAACAACGGCATGTCGCTCATGGGCGTCTCGACCGACTACCAGCAATTCATCAAGGGCATGGTCCTGCTGCTGGCCGTCGCGTTCGACGTCTACAACAAGCGGCGCGCACGCTCGCTCGGCTGACGAGCGGCACTGCGGCGGCCCCGGGCGGATGCCCGGGGCCGTCGTCGTGCTTGGGGCTTGCGGCTCACGCGACGCGCTCATACACTTCACCACATGGTGAAGTCATCGGTCGACGGAGTCGCGCACGCGATCGCGTCCGCGCCGCGGCGGCTGCTCGTCGGCCGGCTCGCGGAGGGCCCGGCGACGATGAGCGAGCTCGCGGCCGTCATCGGCGTGACGCTGCCCGCGATCGACAAGCACGTGCGCGTGCTCGAGGCGGCGGGGCTCGCGCGCAAGCGCAGGGCCGGCCGGCACGCGATCGTCACGCTCGAGCCGGGCGGGCTCGACCTGCTCGCCGACTGGGCGACGGGCGTGCGCGCGATGTGGCGCGCGCAGCTGGCCGACTTCGCCACCCATGTGGAGTCGCAGCCCGCGGCCGCAGACCAGGAGGAGCAGCCATGACCGAGACGCAGATCGAGCTGACGCAGCAGGTGGCGGCGCCGCGCGAGACCGCATGGGCCGCGTGGACCGACCCGGAGCGCATCGCGCGATGGTGGTGGCATCGCATCCCCGGCACGACGATCGCGGCGGATGCGCGGGTCGGCGGCGCCTACCGGTTCGAGAGCGTCGACGCCGGCTTCGGCGTCACGGGGGAGTACCTCGAGGTCGAGCCGCTCGAGCTGCTCGTCTTCACGTGGCGCTGGATCGACGACGGCGTCGAGGGCGAGGCGCTCGACACCGTGACGGTCCGGTTCGCGGATGCGGCGGGCGGCACCGCCGTGACCGTCGTGCACGAGACGGATGCGGCGGGGGTCGCGGACTACGAGCTCGGCTGGCGCGACACGCTCGCCGAGCTGCCGCAGTCGGCCTGATCGCCGCTCGTCGGCGCAGAAGTCGTTCGTCCGGCTAAGGAGGTAGGCTGGTCGGAGGAAGTCTGACACGAAGAGGGAACGCATGCTGCTCGCCATCGTCAACGCCAAGGTCATCCCGGTCGAGGGCCAGGAGTTCGACGGCACGATCGTCGTGCGCGACGGCCGGATCGCCGAGCTGGGCGCCGACGTCGCCGTCCCGGAGGGCGCCGAGGTGCTCGACGCCGCGGGCGCTCAGGTCACGCCCGGCCTCGTCGACGCGCACGTGCACCTCGGCGTGCACCCCGAGGGCGACGGGCCCACCGCGAGCGACACGAACGAGATGACGAACCCCAACACGGCGGGGGTGCGCGCGCTCGACGCGATCGACCCCTTCGACGAGGGCTTCGACCTCGCGCTCGCCGGCGGCGTGACCACCGTGAACGTCAACCCCGGATCGGGCAACCCGATCGGCGGACAGGCGGTCACCCTCCACACGCACGGCCGGATCGTCGACCACATGGTGCTGCGCGAGCCCGCGGGCATCAAGAGCGCGCTCGGCGAGAACCCGAAGCGCGTCTACGGCGACAAGAAGGTCATGCCGTCGACGCGGATGGGCACGGCCAAGATCCTGCGCGACGCGTTCGTCGCCGCGCAGAACTACCAGCGCAGGCTCGCCGACCCCGACAAGGGCAGCCAGCAGGACGTCGACCTGACGATGGAGGCGCTCGGCAAGGTGCTGCGCCGCGAGATCCCGTGGCGCCAGCACGCGCACCGCGCCGACGACATCGTCACGGCCCTGCGGCTGCAGGCGGAGTTCGGCTACGACCTCATCATCGACCACGGCACCGAGGCGCACATCGTCGCCGACCTGCTCGCCGAGCGCGGCGTGCCGGTGCTCATCGGGCCGCTCTTCACCACGAAGTCGAAGATGGAGCTGCGCAAGCGCTCGATCGCGAACCCGGGCAAGCTCGCGAGGGCCGGCGTCGAGCTGTCGCTCATCACCGACCACCCGGTGATCCCCATCTCGTTCCTCGTCCACCAGGCATCCCTCGCCGTCCGCGAGGGCCTCGACCGCGAGACGGCGCTGCGCGCGATCACCATCAACCCGGCGAAGGCGCTCGGCGTCGCCGCGGAGGTCGGTTCGCTCGAGGTCGGCAAGCGCGCCGACGTCGTCGTCTGGGGCGGCGACTGGATGGACCCGATGGCGCGACCCCGCACGGTGCTCATCGACGGCCGCGTCGTGTTCGAGCACGACGCCGCCACCGGCGACGAGCGCATCGCGTCGCGCGACGAGGTGCCCCTGGCGCTGTCCGCGTGACGGGGCACCCCGGAGACGCGCTGAGCCCCAGCCGTCGCTTCACCACCCTGCTCGTGCTCGGGCTGCTCGCCGGGCTGGGGCCGTTCACGATCGACCTCTACCTGCCGGCGTTCCCGGCGGTGAAGGAGGAGTTCGCGACGACGGATGCGGTCGTGCAGCTCACGCTGTCGGCCACCACGATCGGCTTCGCGCTCGGCCAGCTCGTGGTCGGACCGCTCTCCGACCGCATCGGGCGCCGACGGCCGCTGCTCATCGCCACCACCGTCCACGTGCTCGCGAGCGTCGGCGTCGCGATCGCGCCCGACGTCACGACGCTCATGCTGCTGCGCGTGCTGCAGGGCTTCGGCGCGGCGGCCGGCACGGTCGTCGCCATGGCGATGGTGCGCGACCTGTTCAGCGGCTCCCGGCTCGTGACGGCGCTCTCGCGCCTCGCGCTCGTGATCGGCATCGCGCCGATCGCGGCACCCGTGCTCGGCTCGTGGCTCCTCGGCCTGCTCGACTGGCGCGGGCTCTTCTGGGTGCTCGCGGGCTACGCGGTGCTCGTCATCGTGCTGCAGCTGCTCTTCCTGCGCGAGACGCTGCCGCCGCACCTGCGGCAGGAGCCCGGGCACTCCACGCTCCGACAGCGATACCGCGCCGTGCTGGGCGACCGCGTCTTCGTCGGCGTCGCGATCATCGGCGCGAGCATCTTCGGCGGCATGTTCGCCTACCTCTCCACCTCGTCGCTGCTGCTGCAGGAGGTGTACGGCTTCTCGCCGGAGGAGTTCGGCCTCATCTTCGCTCTGTGCTCGGTCGCGGTGCTCATCGGCACGCAGACCGCGGGCCGCGCGGCGAACCGCTGGGGTGCGCAGTGGGTGCTCGCGGTGTCGACGTCGCTGCTCATCGTGGGTGCATCGGCCATCATCCTGCTCGACCTCGCCGGGCTCGGCATCGTCGGCCTGGTGCCGCCGCTCGCCGTCTTCGCCTTCGCGTTCGGCCTCTCGATGCCGTGCGTGCAGTCGCTCGCGCTCGCGAACCACGGCCAGGAGGCCGGCACCGCGGCGTCGCTCCTCGGCGCCCTCAACATGTCGATCGCCGGGCTCGTGAGCCCGATCGTCGGGCTCTTCCGCATCGAGAACGCCATCCCGATGGGCGTCGTGATGCTGCTGTGCGGGATCCTCGCGACATGCTCGCTGTGGCTCGTCGTGCGCCCGCGGCAGGTGCAGCCGATCGCGTGAGCCTGCGCGCGGGCCCGCGCGCCGCGGCCGCGGCGCTCGTGGGCGCCATGCGGTCGAGACCTAGGATGGCGACATGACCGACGAGCTGGCGAAGGCCCAGGCCGAACTCGACGCGGCTCGGCAGGCGCAGGCCGCCGCCGCGGCCCGCCTCGCGGAGCTGCAGGCGGGCGAGGCGCGCTCGAGGATCGACACCCCGCCGTCCGCGGCCGACGAGGCGACGCCCGAGGGCGCGCCGCCCGTCGCGGAGTCGTACACGCAGGCGCCCGAGGCAGAGACCGCGCCTGCCGACCCGGAGCACCCGTCGGAGCCCGGCGACCGCGTCGAGCCCGCGGCCACCGCCGGCCCGCTCAGCGTCGACGAGGTGGCCGCCGTGCGCGCCGGCTACGCCTTCACGGGCCCCGTGCTCGAGATCGGTGCGCTCGTCAACGGCGAGCCCGACGCGGCGACGCAGGTGCGCATCCCGCTCGCGATGGTCAATCGCCATGGCCTGATCGCCGGTGCGACCGGCACGGGCAAGACCAAGACGCTGCAGGTGCTCGCGGAGCAGCTCTCCGCTGCCGGCGTGCCCGTCTTCGCGGCCGACATCAAGGGCGACCTCTCCGGCGTCGCGACGGCGGGTGCGTCGAGCGAGAAGCTGCTCGCGCGCACGGCCGGCATCGGCCAGGCGTGGGAGGGTGCCGCCTTCCCGGTCGAGTACTTCGCGCTCGGCGGCCAGGGCACCGGCGTGCCGGTGCGCGCGACCGTGCTGTCGTTCGGACCGACGCTGCTCGCGAAGGTGCTGGGCCTCAACGACACCCAGGAGTCGAGCCTCGGCATCGTCTTCGCCTACGCCGATGAGCAGCGGCTGCCGCTCGTCGACCTCAAGGACCTGCGCGAGCTGCTGCTGTGGCTCACGGGCGACGAGGGCAAGGCGGACCTCAAGCGCCTGGGCGGCATCTCGACGCAGACCGCCGGCGTCATCCTGCGCGAGATCACCGCGTTCAGCGAGCAGGGCGCCGACGTGTTCTTCGGCGAGCCCGAGCTCGACACCCGCGCGCTCATGCGCACGACGCAGGACGGCCGTGGCGTCATCAGCCTGCTGGAGCTGCCCGACGTCGCGAGCCGCCCGGCGCTCTTCTCGACCTTCCTCATGTGGCTGCTCGCCGACCTCTTCGAGGACCTGCCCGAGGTGGGCGACATCGAGCGGCCGAAGCTGGTCTTCTTCTTCGACGAGGCGCACCTGCTCTTCCAGGACGCGTCGAAGGACTTCCTCACGGCCATCACCCAGACGGTGCGGCTCATCCGCTCGAAGGGCGTCGGCATCTTCTTCGTCACCCAGACGCCCAAGGACGTGCCCTCCGACGTGCTCGCGCAGCTCGGCTCGCGCGTGCAGCACCAGCTGCGCGCGCACACGCCCGACGACGCGACGGCGCTTCGGCAGACGGTGCGGACCTACCCGCGCAGCGGGTACGACCTCGAGGAGGTCCTCACGAGCCTCGGCATCGGTGAGGCGATCGTCACGGTGATGGACGAGCGCGGCGCGCCCACCCCGGTCGCCTGGACGCGCCTGCGGGCGCCGCAGGGCTCGATGGAGCCGACCCCGGCCGTCGCCATGCAGCAGAGCGTCCAGGCGTCGCCGCTGTCGGCGACCTACGGGCAGGCGGTCGACCGCGAGTCGGCGTACGAGCTGCTGCAGGCGCGGCTCGCGTCGGCGCAGCGCGCCGAGCAGGACGAGGCCGCTCGCGAGGCGGCGGAGCAGGAGGCGCAGCGGCTCGAGAAGGAGGCGCAGCGCCTCGAGAAGGAGGCGCAGCGGGGCCGCTCGACCGGCCGCTCCTCCGGCGAGCGCGCCGGCGGCAACGTCGTGACCGACTTCATCGGGTCGCGCACCGGCCAGTCGCTCATCCGCGAGATCGTGCGCGGCGTGTTCGGCAACCGGCGCCGGTGAGCGTGACCGATAGCCTCGAGGCTCGCGAGCGACCGCGCGGCCTCGCCGCCCTGACCGAGACGCTGCGCGGGCAGCTGCTGTCCCTCGCGGTGCTCGCGCTCGTGCTGATCGTGCTCACCGTCGTCGCACCCGGCGTCTGGGACGGGCCGTGGCTGTGGGCGAGCGTCATCGCGGTCGCGGTGGCGACCTGCGTCGCCCTCCTCGGGCAGGGGCCGCTCTACGACGCGCCCTGGATGCCGGTGCTCGTGCCGGCGCTCGACCTCCTCGTCATCATGCTGTTGCTCGGCGACGCGGAGGTGCCGCGCATCGTGGCGATGCTCGCGGTGGTGCCGGCGTTCTGGCTCGGCTTCGTCGCTCGCCGACTCGGCCTCGTGATCGTCGCCGCCGGCGGCGTCGCGATGGGCATCGCGATGGCGCTGCGGATCGGAGCGTCGACGGGCACGACCCTCACGGCGAACGCGGTCGGTGCCGTGCTCGTGCCGCTCGCGCTCGTCGCCGCCGCCTACTTCGCCGACAGCTACACCGGAAGGATCGAGCAGCAGCAGCTCACCCTCCTCGAGCGGGAGCGCGAGAAGACCGAGATGGCGCGCCAGCTCGTCGCCGACGGCGTGCTGCTCGACAACATCTTCGACACCGCGCGCGTCGGCCTCATGCTGCTCGACGCCGACGGCGGCGTCGTTCGCATCAACCCGACGCTGAGCGGCCACCCCGCGCTCGACGGCACCGACCTCGAGCACGTGCTCGACGGTGCGAGCTTCCTCGACCTGGAGTCCCGGCAGCCGATCCCGTACGGGGAGATGCCGTTCCTGCGGGCCGCGCGCGGCGAGTCGTTCGACAACAGCCGGTTCTGGATCGCGCGCCCGGGCCACGACATGTTCGCCGTGACGGTGTCGTCGCGGCCGCTCATGGTCGACGGCGAGTTCCGCGGGTCGATCGCGTCGGTCGACGACGTGACGGCCTACATGCGCATGCTCGAGGACCGCGACGACTTCGTCGCGCTCATCTCGCACGAGCTGCGCACCCCGCTCACCTCGATCGCCGGGTACATCGAGCTGGCGATCGACGAGGACATGTCGGAGCAGCTCCGCTCGTGGCTCAAGATCGTGGAGCGGAACAGCACGCGCCTGCGCACGCTCGTGGAGGACCTGCTGATCGTCGGCGAGATGAGCCGCGGCGAGCTGCACCTCGAGCCTGGCGAGACCGACCTGCGCTCGGTCGCCCAGGACGCCGTCGCGACCCTCGCCCACCGGGCGCGGAACCGCGGCGTCGAGCTGCGGCTCGTCGACGGGCCGCCCGTGCCGCTCGTCGCGGACGCGCGCCGCGTGAGCCAGGTGGTCGAGAACCTCATCTCGAACGGCATCAAGTACACGAGCGACGACGGCTTCGTCGAGGTGCGGGTCGGCACAGAGGGCACCGACGCGCTGCTGCAGGTGAGCGACGACGGACCCGGTGTCGCGCCCGACGAGGCGGCCCGCGTCTTCGAGCGCTTCTACCGCTCGTCCGCCGCGCGCGCATCGGGCGTGCAGGGTGCCGGCCTCGGGCTCTGGATCTGCCGCATGATCGCGCAGGCGCACGGCGGCGCGATCGCGTTCGACAGCGAGGTCGGCGCCGGTTCAGTCGCGACGGTCCGGCTGCCCGCCGGTCGCTGATGCGCCGGGCATGACCGCGTCCGGTGCATCCGAGGCGCCGGCGAAGCCGGTGCGGGTCATCTCGCCCCACACCTGCGTGCGGTTGGTGAGGCCGGCCCACCAGCCCTGGATGCGCCAGATCGCGGTGAGCTGGCGGTAGCCGAGGCTCTCGGCGACGACCGCCCAGAGCGTCGTGCCCATGTCGCGCCAGCGCTCGTAGCGGTGGAAGCTCGCCTCCTCGACGACGACGGCGGCGAGCGTGACGATGGTGCCGTAGACGTAGGCGACGATCAGCAGCAGCAGCGCCATCCCGGGGTGGACGGCACCGACGAGCAGCCCGAGCACGACGAGCACGATGCCCACGAGCTCGATGAGCGGCGCGAACAGCTCGAAGAGCCAGTAGTAGGGGAGCGCCAGCATGCCGACGCGGCCGTAGCGGGGGTTCAGGAGCATGCTGCGGTACTTCCACAGCACCTCCCAGAGCCCGCGATGCCAGCGGCGCCGCTGCCGCGCGAGCACCTTGAGCGTCGAGGGCGCCTCGGTCCAGCTGACCGGCTCGGCCACGAACTCGACCCGGGACTCGCGATGGCCGTGGCGGATCCAGCGCTGGATGCGCATGACGAGCTCGAAGTCCTCGCCGATCGAGTCGGCGTCGAGGCCGCCCACGTCGATGAGCACGTCGCGGCGGAACATGCCGAAGGCGCCCGAGATGAGGATGAGCGCGTTGAGGTCCGACCAGGCGGTGCGCCCCAGCAGGAAGGCGCGCAGGTACTCGACCACCTGGATGCGGGTGATGAGCTCCTTGGGCATGCGGATGTCGACGATGCGCCCCGCCTGCACGCGGCTGTTGTTGACGATGCGCACGACGCCGCCGGTGGCGACGACGCGCTCCGGGTCGTCGGCGAACGGCTTCGACACCGACAGCAGCGCGTCGGGCTCCAGGATCGAGTCGGCGTCGACCATCACCACGAGCTCCTTGCTCGCGAGGTCGAGGCCGAGGTTGACGGAGTCGGAGCGCCCGGAGTTCTCCTTATCGACGACGAGCAGCGGCACGGCCGGGTCGGGGGAGCGCCACACGCCGCGCAGCGCGCCGCGCACGGGGATGCGTCCCGGGACGTCGCGCTCGTCGGGCACGAGCCCGAACCCCTCCTTGAGGAGGCGCATCGTGTCGTCCTTGCTGCCGTCGTTGACGACGATGACCTCGTGGTCGGGGTACCGGAGGTCGAGCACGGAGCGGACGCTCGTGAGGATGACGGCGGCCTCGTTGTAGGCCGGCACGATCACGCTCACGCCGAGGCTGAGCGGCGACGCGGCCATGGCGTCCTCGCCGCGGTGCTCGCTGCGGCGCAGGTAGCGGGCGAAGTGCCGAGCGGCGAGCAGCACGAGCAGCAGCATCGAGGTGTTCGCGAGGATGAAGTACGCCGCCGCCGGCCACGCGATGACGGCGAAGATCGCCTCGAGGGTGTCGTGCAGCCAGCTCACGCGCGCGCCTCCGCC
This sequence comes from Agrococcus sp. UYP33, assembly GCF_054060915.1. Classification (NCBI taxonomy): domain Bacteria; kingdom Bacillati; phylum Actinomycetota; class Actinomycetes; order Micrococcales; family Microbacteriaceae; genus Agrococcus; species Agrococcus sp. UYP33. The sequence continues at coordinate 535,788 of NZ_JBSSDR010000001.1, read as the reverse complement.
CTCGGGAGCCCGGCTGCGCGCCGCACGCCGAGCTGCGCCTCGGCAGCGATCTCGGCGAGCGCGTCGGCGGTCCAGCTGCGGGGCATCGCGACGAGCGCCCGGGCAGCCGCCTCGCCGACCGTGCCGCCGTCGAGGGCGGCCGACCGGAGCGCCGGCACCGCGGCGCGCACGGGCATCCGCTCGAGCGACCGCATCGCGGCGAGCCGCACCGACTCGTGCTCGTCGGCCACCAGGCGGGCGAGCGCGTCGGCGGTGCCGGATGCCTGCAGCAGGCCGGCGACGCGCGCGGCGCCGCGGCGCACGCCCGGGTCGTCGTCCTCGAGCGCGAGCCGCACGCGGTCACCGACCGCGCCGCCCTGCTGCAGCAGCGCCGATGCCGCGACGCTCGTCGGGACGCCGCTGCCCTCGGCGAGCGCCGCCACGACGCGGTCGATCGCGGCGGGCTCGTCGAAGGCGCCGAGGGCGCGGATCGCGACCGTGCGGACGTCGGTGGAGGGGTCGTCCGCCAGCTCGAGCAGCAGCGCGAGCGCGCCGTCCGGCGCGAGCAGCCCGAGGGCCTCGGCGACGTCGGCCCGGATCACGGGGTCGCGGTGGTGCGCGGCCGCGATGACGCGCGGTGCGAGGCCGCTGGCGTCGGCGACGGCGCGCAGCCGGTCGGCGGCCTCGCCGGTGATGCCGCGCAGCATGAGCGACACCGTGCGGCCCACGTGCGCCCGCTCCTCGGCGTCGAGCGCGCGCACGCGGGCGAGCAGCGCGTCGACCTCGTCGTCCTCGGCGATCGACGCCTCGAGCACGAGCGGTCGCAGGCGCTCGTCGAGCTCGGCGCGCCGTCGCTCACGACGATGGCGCACGAGCCGCTGCGTGACGAGGCTGATGAGCATGCCGACCACGACGAGCGACGCGATGGCGAGCAGCCACCACAGCAGCGATGGCGGCAGCAGCGTGGTCATCCCAGCGCGGCGGTCACACGAGCGAGCAGCGCCCTCGGGCTGAACGGCTTCGTCACGTAGTGGTCCGCGCCGGCAGCGAACCCCGCCTCGATGTCCTTCTCCTGGCCCCGAGCGGTGAGCAGGATCACCGGTGTCCGGTCGCCGCGGTCGCGGATGAGGCGCAGCACGTCGATCCCCGACATCCCGGGCATCATGACGTCGAGCACGATGACCGACCAGTCGCCCTCGCTCGCGGCCTGCAGGGCCTCGGAGCCGTCGGCGCGCGTCTCGACCTCGAGCCCCGCGGACTCGAGCTTGATCGCGACGAGGTCGCGGATGTCGCGGTCGTCGTCGACGACCAGGATGCGCTTGCTCACGAGCGTGCTCCAGCACACCCGAACGAGCGCGGACTGCTTGGGCCCATCGGGTGCTCCAACGTGACGAGTCTGCTCTACCGGTGCTCTCACGGTACACCGGCGGCCATGGCCACGCCCGATCGGTCGCCCCCGGCACGGGAAGAGCCCCCGGCGGGGCCGAGGGCTCTTCGTGCGCGACATGCGTCGCGGGGCGGAGGATGGGGGATTCGAACCCCCGAGGGCTTGCACCCAACACGCTTTCCAAGCGTGCGCCATAGGCCACTAGGCGAATCCTCCAGGCCGGTCCCGAGAGACCAACCCTGCGATCCTACCCGGTAGCGGAAGGGGGCGAGGACCGAAGTCCTCGCCCCCTCCCGTCAGTGCTGCACTACGGGCAGATCGCGTACGCCGCGACCTGGGCCGACAGCGTCTGCTCGTCGCCGAGCAGGTACACCGGCGGCTGGTCGAGCCGCAGGCTCTCCGTCACCACGGCCGAGTCCACGCAGGACGAGCGCGACAGGTACAGCGGGGAGCCCTCGGCAGCCGCGAGCGCCGAAGCGGCCAGGGCGTCCGGGAACTTCTCGCCGCTGGCGATGTACATCGCCGGCACCGGTGCGTCGAACATCGCGCGGTTGACGAGCACGGCCGTGTCGAACCGGTCGGAGCCGCCGAAGCGGTTCACGGCCAGTCCGGCGTTGTCGAGCTGGAGCTCGATGCCGTTCGACATCGACTGCTGGTCGCCCATCAGGTACGCGTTCTGCACACCCAGTCGGTCGAGCTCAGCCACCGTCGCGTCGTCCAGACCGCCGGCCTTGCCGTCGACCAGGATGACCGGTGCGTCGATCGAGCCGGCAGCAGAGCCCGCCGTCAGCGCGTCGGGGAACGCGCGGCCGGTGGCCATGAACGCGGAGCCCGAGGCGTCGAAGGCGTAGGCGGCGATGAGACGGCTGGTCTCGTACCGGTCTGCGCCCGCGAGTCGGACGACCTCGGCCGCGAGCGGCTCGAGCGCATCCTCGACCGCGGCCGTCAGCGTGGGCTCTCCACCCACGATGACGATGCGCTCGGGTGCGAGTCGCTCGATCTCCTCCATCACGACGTTGTTCAGCGAGGCACGCGACGAGAGGAGCAGCGGGCCGCCCTCGTGCGCCGCGGCCGGAGCCGCTGCGAGGCCGTCGGGGAAGTTCTCGCCGCTGGCCACGTAGACGACGTCAGCGCCGCCCGGGTAGCCGTGCTGCGAGACCTCGACTGCGGTCTCATAGCGGTCGTCGCCTGCGAGCCGCTCGGGCACAGGCATCGTCGCGTCACCGGTCGTGACGTGCACGATCGTGGTGACGTCGGTGCCGGTGTACTCGACGACGCCCAGGTACTCGGAGTTCACGTCCAGGCCGTTCCACTTGGCCGTGTAGGTGAACTCCTCGCCGATCCCCACGTCCACCGAGGTGGGCTCGGTGCGGAACTGGCCCTCCTGCTGGCCCTCGCCGACACCGACGTGGTCGAGCGTGAAGCTCGCGGGCTCGCCGGCCTGGTTGACCGCGTAGACGTCCACGAAGGCGACGTAGTTCGCCGCCTGCGGGGCCTCGATGAGCAGCTCCTCGTCGGCAGAGCCGGTCGCGGCGACGATCTCCTCGACCGCCTGACCCTGCGCGTTGAGGCGGTACACGAACAGATCGAGATCCGTGGTGTCGTCCGCGGCGTCGAGCGAGAAGTAGTGCACGAGCTCGCCCTCCGGGATGGAGAAGCTGTAGTCGAACGAATCGCCCTTGGCGCCGGTGTCCGCACCGAGCTGGACGTACGGCGCGAGGCCGTTCGCCTCGAGGCCGATGGAGCCCTCGATGCCGGAGACCGCGGTGATCGGCGTCTCGCCGACCGTGCCCATGCCCTCGACCCACGTGGGCGCCGCGACGGCGACCGGCTGCACCGCGATGGGCGACCGGACCGTGTGCTCGGCGCTCGTCCAGGTGAGGAAGCCCGACGACCAGGTGCCGAGTTCGGCGCCGGCGGTCGTGAACGTCACCGTGTAGTCGAGCGTCTGGCCGGCGTCCGTGAACGCGAGCGACGACGGCGACACCTCGACGTCGATGCCGGGCACGCCCTCGATCGACGGCGTGTACGTACCCGCCTCGAGCGACGTCACCGAGCGGGTGATCGTCTGCGTGCCTGCCAGCGAGCCGATCGCGATCGACGCCTGGTTGAGGTCGCTCGGATCGATCGGGCTGCCCACCCACTCGTCGGGCAGGATGTAGCCCAACCCGCGGAGGTAGCCGTACCAGTCGGCCGTGCCTGCCTCGTAGTACAGGCCCGCGTCGAGCATCGACTGCGTGTTCACGAAGCCCGCACCCTGTGCCCACGGGTCCGTCGAGACGGTCCCGTCGAGGTTGCGCGTGTCGGTCGCCGTCGTCATGAGCGCGGACTTGACCTCCGCCGGCGACGCGTTCGGGTGCGCACCCAGGTAGATCGCGCCGAGGCCCGCCACGTGGGGCGCCGACATCGACGTGCCCGAGAGGAACTCGAAGCTCGGCTCGCCGTCAGCCGGGTTGGGGCCGGCAGCGATGATGCCGACGCCCGGTGCGGTGATGTCCGGCTTGAGGACATCGCTGCCCTCGGCCAGCACCGGACCGCGCGACGAGAAGCCCGCCACGACAGGAGCGATCGTCTCGATGCCCGACGTGTTGCCCGGCTCGAACGAGATGACGGTGGTGCCGTCGGCGGCTGCGAGCAGCTCGTCGCGGTACTCGGCGTCGACGTGGATCGTCGGCACGGCGTGGTCGTCGAGGTCGATCGACCCCGGCGTCACGTTGACGAGCACCGTCGCGATGCCGCCGGCGTCTGCGACGACCTGCGACTTCTCGGCGCGTGCGTTGACCCCGCGGTCGCAGAGCACGATCTTGCCCGCTGCCGCCGCCTCGTCGAGGGTGTCGATCTGGCAGAGCGCCGCGTCCTCCGCGTCCACGCCCGCTGCCGGGATGTCGCCCGCGTAGATGAACTCGCCGCTGACGGTCTCAGCGTCGTCGCCCATCGGCACCGTCACCGAGCCCCCGGGGATGCGCACGTCGCCCGGGAGGACGACGGTCGCCTCGTAGTTCGGCACGCTGGCCGCGGCCACCGTGGTGTACCAGGGGGCGCCGTGGTCGAGCGTCGAGGCACCGGGGCCGTCGTTGCCCGCCGAGACGGAGACGAAGACACCGGCCGCGGCAGCGCCGAGGAAGGCGATGTCGTCAGCCGTGACGACCGAGGTCGCCGCGCCGCCACCGATGGAGAAGTTGATGACGTCGACGCCATCCTCCGTCGCCTGCTCGATCGCGAGGACGGAGTCGCTCGTCGCGCAGCCGTCGTCCTCGGTCGATGCGGGGTCGGGTCCGGACCAGCACACCTTGTACGCGGCGATGCGCGCCTCGGGCGCGACGCCCGACATGGTGCCGAGGTCGGCGCCGCCGGGCGACGTCACCGGCACGTCGGCGTTGCCGGCCGCCGTGGAGGCGGTGTGCGAGCCGTGGGCGTCGCCGTCGCGCGGCGAGAGGTACTCGCCCGGGACCTGCGTCTCGGTGCCGAGGTTCTCGGCGCCGAAGCCGTCGACGTAGTAGCGGGCCGACACGATCTTCGTCGAGCAGTCGGACGCGTCGAACTGCGCGCCGGTCTGGCAGACGCCGGTGAAGGTGTTGCCGTCGCCCTTCTCGTAGACGATCTGGCCCTGCGCGTTGAGGTAGGGCTCCGCACCGGGCGTCGTGCCCAGCGGGTCGCCCGCGAAGAGCGGGTTCTCGGGGGCGATGCCCGTGTCGAGCACGCCGACGACGACGCCCTCTCCAGCGGCGTCCACGCCGCCGACCTGCTCCCACAGGCCCTCGAGGTCGAGGTACTCGTTGGCGGGGCTCGCCTGGATCTGCTGGATCTCGTCCGGGAAGATCTGCGAGACGCGCGAGTCACGCGAGAGCTCGAGCGCCTGCTCCTGTGACAGGTCGGCGATGAACCCGTTCATCGTGACGGTGAGGTTCGCCGCGATCTGCGCGCCGATCTCCGAGGCCACCGCGGCCTGCTCCGTCTCGAGGTGCGCGGTGTACGCGTCGGCCGCGGCCGTGTCGAGGTCGATGTCGTCCGTGCCGACCGGTGCGGTGCGAGCCAGGTTCGGCAGGCCGCCGCGGTAGATGGCGAGCGGGTCCTGGTCGAGGACCACGATGTACCGACCGGCGTCGAAGCCGCTCGTGTCGATCGGCGGTTGCGTGGGAGCGGCGCTCGCCGCGGACGCACCAAGCACCGACGCCCCCGCGCTGAGCGCGAGGGCGGTGGTGAGTGCGATGCCGCTGCGAAGGCGCACACGCTTGGAATTCAGTGTGCTCACAAGGTGATCCTTCGTTCAGGACGAAGCCCCCGTCGTCGGGGGCGGATGCGCTCGAACCTATGCCTGGACTGTGGTCCGTGAACATGGGGCTGAGGAAGCGTTACCGTTTCGTGACCTCGCAGAAACAGGGCACTAGCCTGGGGGACGTGCCGACCCGCATCGTGATCGCGTCCCCGGAGGGACATGCCGGCAAGTCGATCGTCGCGCTGGGGCTCGTCGAGGCCCTCAGCCGCCGCGTCGGCCGGGTCGGCGTGTTCCGCCCCATCGCCCGCTCCTCGCAGGAACGGGACCGCGTGCTCGAGCTGCTGCTCGCCCACGACGCGGTCGACCTCGAGTACGACGAGGCGATCGGCACGACCTACGCCGCCGTCCACGACGACGCGGAGGCGGCCCTCTCGACGATCGTCGACCGGTACCACCGCATCGACGAGCGCTTCGATGCCATCGTGATCGTGGGATCCGACTACACCGACGTAGGCAGCCCTACCGAGCTCGGCTTCAACGCGCGCGTCGCCGCCAACCTCGGCGCGTCGGTGCTGCTCGTGCTCGGCGGCCACGACCCCGAGACCGACGCCCCTCGCACCCCCGACGAGCTGCGGCAGCTGGCCGAGGTGACGACGGCGGAGCTCACCGCGGCGCACGCGTCCATCGCGGGCGTGATCGTGAACCGCGCCGACCCGGATGCGATCGACGGCATCCCCGCCGCGATCGCGGATGCCGTGCCCGCCGAGGTGCCGGTGTGGTCGATCCCGGAGGACGCCCTGCTGAGCGCCCCGAGCGTCGGCACGCTCTTCCGCGCGACCGACGCGGAGCTCATCCGCGGCGACCCCGAGCTGCTGCAGCGGGAGTCGCTCGGCACCGTGGTCGCGGGCATGTCGATGGAGCACGTGCTCGAGCGCCTCATCGAGGGCGGCATCCTCGTCATGCCGGGCGACCGCTCCGAAGTCGTCGTCGGCACGCTGCTCGCGCAGCAGTCCGACACCTTCCCGTCGATCGCGGGCATCGTGCTGAACGGCGGCTTCGAGCTGCACCCGGCGGTGCAGCGACTGCTCGACGGCCTGGACCTCGACCTGCCGATCGGCCGCAGCCCGCACGGCACCTACGAGACCGCGCGGCGCATCGCCACCACCCGCGGCTCCCTCATCGACGGCACGCAGCGCAAGCGCGACGCCGCGCTCGCGCTCTTCGACGAGCACGTCGACGCCGACGCGCTCCTCGAGCGGCTCGAGGTCGCGACGAGCGACGTCGTCACGCCGCTCATCTTCGAGCACAGCCTCATCGAGCGGGCGCGGGCCGACGTGCGCCACATCGTGCTGCCCGAGGGCGAGGACGACCGCATCCTGCAGGCCGCGTCGACGGTGCTCGCGCGCGGCATCGCCCGGCTCACGATCCTCGGCGACGAGGCCGCGATCCGGCAGCGCGCCGCAGCGCTCGGGCTCGACCTGGCCGACGCCCGCATCGTCGCGACCGACGACGCCGAGCTGCGGCCGCGCTACGCGGCCGAGTACCAGCGGCTGCGCGCGCACAAGGGCGTCACGATCGAGCAGGCCATGGAGCGGCTGCTCGACGTCTCCTACTTCGGCACGCTCATGGTGCACACCGGCGACGCCGACGGCATGGTGTCCGGCGCGGCGCACACGACCGCGCACACGATCAAGCCGTCGTTCGAGACCATCAAGACGAAGCCGGGCGTCTCCGTCGTCTCGAGCGTCTTCCTGATGGCGCTCTCGGACCGCGTGCTCGTCTACGGCGACTGCGCGGTGATCCCGGAGCCGACCGTCGAGGAGCTCGCAGACATCGCCGTCTCGTCGGCGCAGACCGCCCGCGACTTCGGCATCGAGCCGCGCGTCGCGATGCTCTCGTACTCGACCGGCGAGTCGGGCACCGGTGCGGAGGTCGACCGCGTGCGGGCGGCGACCGCCCTCGTGCGCGAGCGCGCCCCCGAACTGCTCGTCGAGGGTCCGCTGCAGTACGACGCGGCGGCGGATGCGGCGGTGGCGCAGAAGAAGATGCCCGACTCCGAGGTGGCGGGGCGGGCGACCGTCTTCGTCTTCCCCGATCTCAACACCGGCAACAACACCTACAAGGCCGTGCAGCGATCCGCGGGCGCGCTCGCGATCGGGCCGGTGCTGCAGGGCCTCAACAAGCCGGTCAACGACCTCTCGCGCGGTGCGCTCGTGAGCGACATCGTGAACACGATCGCGATCACCGCCATCCAGGCGCAGGCAGAGGCGAGCGCGGGCGGCGCAGCATGACGCGCTCGGTCTTCGTCATCAACGCGGGCTCGTCGAGCCTGAAGTACCAGCTCGTCGACGTCGACTCTGGCGCAGCGCTCGCGGGCGGCCTCATCGAGCGGATCGGCGAGACGACCGGCGAGGCCAAGCACGAGGCGCCGGGCATCGAGAAGGTCGTCGAGCGGCGCGTCATCCCCGACCACGAGCACGCGTTCGGCTGGGTGCTGCGCCAGTTCGACCAGCACGGGCCGTCGCTCGACAGCGCCCAGCTGCTGGGCGTCGGGCACCGCGTCGTGCAGGGCGGCGCGCGCTTCGACCGCGCGGTGCGCATCGACGAGGACGTCCAGCAGCAGATCGAGGACCTCGCCCCGCTCGCGCCGCTGCACAACCCGGCCAACCTGCAGGGCATCCGCTCGGCCAGGGCGACCTTCCCGGGCTACCCGCACGTCGCGGTCTTCGACACCGCCTTCCACCTCACGATCCCGCCGGCGGCGCATCGCTACGCGATCGAGGCGCAGGTCGCCGCCGAGCACCGCATCCGCAAGTACGGCTTCCACGGCACGAGCCACCAGTTCGTCTCGCGCCGCATGGCCGAGCTGCTCGGGCGGCCGCTCGACGACGTGAACACGATCGTGCTGCACCTCGGCAACGGCGCGTCCGCCACCGCTGTGCGCGGCGGGCGGAGCGTCGAGACGTCGATGGGCATGACGCCGCTCGCCGGGCTCGTGATGGGCACGCGCTCCGGCGACATCGATCCCGGCGTCATCTTCCACCTCCACCGGGTCGCCGGCCTCTCGATCGACGAGATCGACACGCTGCTCAACAAGCGCTCCGGGCTGCTCGGCATGACGGGCACCGGCGACATGCGCGACGTGCTGCAGGCCGCGGACGCGGGCATCGAGCGGGCCGTCGAGGCGCTCGAGGTGGTCGGGCACCGCCTCCGCGGCACCGTCGGCGCCTACCTCGCGCACCTCGGGCGCACCGACGCGATCGCCTTCACCGCCGGCATCGGCGAGAACGCGGCACGGGTGCGGGAGATCGCCCTCGAAGGCCTCGAGGGGCTCGGCATCGTGCTCGATCCCGAGCGCAACGCTGGGCGGGGCGAGCGCCGCATCTCGGCCGCCGGCTCCGCGATCGAGGTGTGGGTCGTGCCGACGAACGAGGAGCTCGAGATCGCCCGCCAGGTCGCCGACCTCGTCGGCTGAGCCGCGGCTCAGCGGTCGGCGAGCTCGCCGATCGCGAACTGGGTGAGCTGCTCGGCCGGCGCCGCCTGGCCGGTGTGCTGCGTGCCGAACTCGTCGGTCGCATCCGTGCCGCAGACGCCGAGGATGCGGTCGGGCCCGCCCGGGTGCTGCGTGATCCAGCCGGTGAGGTCGTAGACGGTGCCCTCGATCGCGACCCAGCAGCTCGCGGAGTCGTCGTGCTGCGCGACCTCGCCGATCGAGATGCCCTCGGTGCCCTCGCTGCCGCCCGCGCTCGCGCTCGGCGACGGCGCCGCGGCCGGTGCGGCGTCCGCGGCCAGGCCGCCCCAGACCGACGTCGCGCCGGTGTGGCCGGTGAGCACGGTGACGATGAGGGATGCTGCGGCGAGCGTCCCCAGCACGATCCCGACGATGACGCCCGTGACGCCGGTCGCGCGGCGCTGCCGGCGGCGCTTGCGCTGCCACAGCCACCACGCGAGCGTCGCGGCGAAGAGGATCCACGCCATCGCGACGAGCCAGTTGCCGAGCTCCTGGTGCTGGCCCGGCGCGCCGACCCGCGCCGCGAGCGCCTCGCCGGAGAGCTTCGCCGCGAGCGAGCCGACCGCGGCGATGCCGAGCACCGCGACGACCGGCCATGCGAGCTGCGCGCGCCAGCGGGGCACGACGAGCATGAGCAGCACCGACAGCGCGCCGAGCGGGAGGAGCACGACGGGCACGTGCACCGCGAGCGGGTGCAGGGGCAGGCCGAACGCGAGGTCGAAGGGGCCGCTCGAGGCCGCGGGCGGAAGCATGCGCCAACCGTACTGGGCGCCGGCTTCGCGCTCGGCCGCGCGCCCGGTACGATGGTCACGGCTCCCCGCGTGGCGCCATCCAGGCCAAATCCCCCAGGTCGGAGACGAAGCAAGGGCAACCGGGCTCTGGCGGGTGCGCGGGGAGTCCCTCATGTCGCGGCCCATCCGGCCTGCGTCATCGGGGCAGGTGTGCGGAAGCGGCCACCGGCGTGGGCGGCGGGAAGTAGCCTGAACGCATGGTCGCTGCCCTCTATCGTCGCTATCGACCGGAGTCGTTCTCTGAGCTGATCGGGCAGTCCCACGTCACCGACCCGCTCAGCACCGCGCTGCGTGCCGACCGCGTCAACCACGCCTACCTCTTCTCCGGCCCGCGCGGCTGCGGCAAGACGACGAGCGCCCGCATCCTCGCCCGCTGCCTCAACTGCGCCGAGGGTCCGACGCCCGATCCCTGCGGCGTCTGCGACTCGTGCGTCGAGCTCGGGCGCGACGGCGGCGGCTCCCTCGACGTCGTCGAGATCGATGCGGCGAGCCACGGCGGCGTCGACGACGCCCGCGACCTGCGCGAGCGCGCCACCTTCGCGCCGAGCCGCGACCGCTACAAGGTCTTCATCATCGACGAGGCGCACATGGTGACCTCCGGCGGCTTCAACGCGCTGCTGAAGATCGTCGAGGAGCCGCCGGAGCACATCAAGTTCATCTTCGCGACGACCGAGCCCGAGAAGGTCATCGGCACGATCCGCTCGCGCACGCACCACTACCCGTTCCGGCTCATCGCGCCCGCGCCGATGCTCGAGTACGTGCAGCAGCTGTGCGCGAAGGAGGGCGTCGAGGTCGAGCCCGGCGTGCTGCCGCTCGTCGTCCGCGCCGGCGGCGGCTCGGGTCGCGACACGCTCAGCCTGCTCGACCAGCTCATCGCCGGGTCGGAGGGTCGCGTCGCCTACGGGCACGCCGTCGCGCTGCTCGGCTTCACCCACGGCGAGCTGCTCGACGAGATCGTCGAGGCGCTCTCGGCGGCGGATGCGCCGCGGCTGTTCGCGTCGATCGACCGGGTCGTGCAGTCCGGCCAGGACCCGCGCCGCTTCGTCGAGGACCTGCTCGAGCGGCTGCGCGACCTGATCGTCGCGCACGCGGCGAGCGATCCCGCGGCGATCCTGCACGGCGTGCCAGAGGACGAGCTCGCGACGCTCGTCGAGCAGGCCGGCGGCTTCGGCAGCGCCGAGCTCTCACGCGCCGCCGACATCGTGGCGAAGGCGCTCACCGACATGGCCGGCGCCACGAGCCCGCGCCTGCACCTCGAGCTCATGGCCGCGCGACTGCTCGTGCCGGAGTCGGGCGACCCCGAGGTGGGCACGCTCGCGCGCGTCGAGCGGCTCGAGCAGCGCCTCGACGGCGGCGTGCCCGTTGCGCCCGCGCCCGCTGCTGCGCCGACGGTTGCGCAGGCCGCCGCGCCCGCGCGGGGCCCAGCCTCCGCATCCGCCCCGGCCCCCACGCCCGAGGCTCCGGCCGATCGGGACCCCTCCCACCGAGCGGGACCCGGTGCACCGGGTCCCGACGGGTCGAGCGGGTCCCAGAAGCGTCAGCCCGCCGCTGTGCACCTGAGCACCGATCCGGCAGCGCCCGCCGCACCGCAGGTCGCGGCCGCCGAGCCCGTCGCCTTCGCGCAGCTGCGTGACGCTTGGGACGAGGTGCTCCAGCAGCTCGCCGACCAGAACCGCTCGGCGTGGATGGTCGCCGCGACGATCACCCCGAAGGAGCTCCGGCCGGGTGACGTGCTCGTGCTGAGCTTCCGGTCGGAGGCCGACGTGCAGCGCTTCCGCGAGTCGCAGGCCGGCAAGCCGAGCATCGCCGACCTGCTGCGCACCGCTATCAGGTCGCTCCTCGGCATCGAGGTGAAGTACATCGCTCGCGCCGAGCCGTCCGCCCGGGGCGCGCGCGAGCAGGCAGCCGCGTCCGACGCCGCCGACCTGCCCGCCGCGTCCGCCCCCGCGCCCGTCGCTCCGCCCGCGCAGCGGGCGCCGACCACGCAGCCGGTCGCCGCATCCGCCCCGACGCCCGCGCCCCCTGCGACGGCCACCCCGGCGCCGGCGACTCCGCGGCCGGCCGCCACTGCGTCGCAGCCGACAGCCGCCGCGCGGCAGTCGACGCCCGCGCGAGGGGCGGAGGCCGCTGCCGCATCCGCACCCGCGGCGCGGCTGGGCGCGACGGAGCCGGCCGCCGCGACGGCCGTGACCGGCTGGGCCGTCGCGGTGATCCCGACCGACGCCGAGGCGCCGCCCGAGGACCTGCCCGAGCAGGCGCTGCCCGACCAGCCGGAGCCCGACCCGTTCTCGTTCGTCTCGGCGCCCGATGCGCCGGAGGGCACGCCGCTCGCGCCAGAGGTCGAGGCGGCACCCGCTGCGCCCTCGCCCATGCGCGCCGCGCGCGCGAGCGAGCCGGTCGCGCCCGAGCCGGTGCTGTCGGCGTCGCAGGCCGCGCGCTACGGCGAGTCCGTCGTGCGTGAGGAGCTCGGAGCCGAGCTGATCGAGGAGCGCCCGCGGGTGCGAGGGGAGCGCTGAGCGCGTGTACGACGGCATCGTCCAGGACCTGATCGACGAGCTGGGCAGGCTGCCCGGCGTCGGTCCGAAGTCGGCGCAGCGCATCGCCTTCCACATCATCCAGACCGAGACGTTCGACGTCGATCGGCTCGCGACGATCCTGCAGACCGTCCGCGAGCGGGTCCGGTTCTGCATCATCTGCGGCAACATCGGCGAGGAGGAGCGCTGCGCCATCTGCCGCGATCCGCGCCGCGTGCCGACCGCCATCTGCGTGGTCGAGGAGGCGAAGGACGTCGTCGCGATCGAGCGCACGCGCGAGTACCGCGGGCTGTACCACGTGCTCGGCGGCGCCCTGAACCCGATGCAGGGCATCGGCCCCGACCAGCTGCGCGTCGCGCAGCTCATGACGCGGCTCCAGGACCCGACGGTCGAGGAGGTCATCATCGCCACCGACCCCAACGTCGAGGGCGAGGCGACCGCGACCTATCTCATCCGCTCGCTGCTGCCGCTCGGCGTGCGCGTCTCCCGGCTCGCGAGCGGCCTGCCGGTCGGCGGCGACCTCGAGTTCGCCGACGAGATGACGCTCGGTCGCGCGTTCGAGGGGCGTCGCACCGTCGAGCGATGACCGCGGCGCGCTCGCGGCCGCCGCCGTCTGGCCGGGATCAGCACGCACCGCCGCCTAGACTTGAGCAGTCCAGGACTCCAAGGAGCGGTGTGAGCCTCATCGTGCAGAAGTTCGGCGGGTCCAGCGTGGCCGATGCCGAGAGCATCAAGCGCGTCGCCAAGCGCATCGTCGAGACGCGCAAGCGCGGTGACGACGTCGTCGCGGTGGTCTCCGCCATGGGCGACACGACCGACGAGCTGCTCGACCTCGCCCACGCGGTCGTCCCCGGCCTGCCGGCCGTCGGCCGAGAGCTCGACATGCTGCTCACCGCCGGCGAGCGCATCTCGATGGCGCTGCTCGCGATGGCGATCAAGTCGCAGGGCGCCGACGCCGTCTCGTTCACGGGCAGCCAGGCCGGCATGCTCACCGACGACCGCCACGGCGCCGCCCGCATCGTCTCGGTCACGCCCGACCGCGTGCGGCACGCGCTCGACAAGGGCCAGATCGCGATCGTCCAGGGCTTCGCCGGCTTCAACAAGGTGACCGGCGACATCACGACCCTCGGCCGTGGCGGCTCCGACACGTCCGCCGTCGCGCTCGCCGCAGCGCTCGACGCCGACGTGTGCGAGATCTACACCGACGTCGACGGGGTCTTCACCGCCGATCCCCGCGTCGTCCCCAGGGCTCGGCGCATCGCCCGCGTCACGAGCGAGGAGATGCTCGAGCTCGCCGCCGCCGGCGCGAAGGTGCTGCACATCCGCAGCGTCGAGTACGCCCGCCGCCACGGCGTCACCCTGCACGTCCGCTCGTCGTTCACGAACGACGAGGGCACCATCGTCTACGACCCAGAGAGAGCAGGCTCCACCATGGAAGAGCCGATGATCGTCGGCGTCGCGCACGACCTGTCGGAGGCCAAGGTCACCGTCGTCGGCGTCCCCGACGTGCCTGGCACCGCTGCCCGCATCTTCACGATCGTCGCCGAGACGGGCGCGAACGTCGACATGATCGTGCAGAACGTGTCGGAGGCGGCCACCGGCCGCACCGACATCTCCTTCACGCTGCCGAAGGAGGAGGCCGGCGGCGTGCTGCAGGCGCTCGAGTCGCACCGCTCCGACGTGGGCTTCGCATCGCTCCAGCACGACGACCAGATCGGCAAGCTCGCGCTCGTCGGCGCCGGCATGCGCACGAACGCGGGCGTCTCCGCGCGTCTCTTCAAGGCGCTGTCCGACGCCGGCATCAACATCGAGATGATCTCGACCTCCGAGATCCGCATCTCGGTCGTGACGCGCGCCGACCAGCTGGTCGACGCCGTGCGGGTCGTGCACACGGCGTTCGAGCTCGACGGCGACGACGAGGCCGTCGTGCACGCGGGGACCGGCCGATGATCCGCCGGCTGAGCGAGGAGCCGGGCGAGGCCCGCGCGCTGCGCCTCGGCGTCGTCGGCGCGACCGGGCAGGTGGGCGGCGTCGTGCTGCGCCTGCTCGCCGACCGCGGCCTGCCGATCGAGGAGCTGCGGCTCTTCGCCTCCGCCCGCTCGGCGGGCTCGACGATCGACTTCCAGGGCCGCCAGGTCGTCGTGGAGGACGCGGACGCCGCCGACCCGACGGGGCTCGACGTCGCGATCTTCTCGGCCGGCGGCGCGACCTCGCGCAGGCTCGCGCCGAGGTTCGCCGAGGCGGGCGTCGTCGTCATCGACAACTCGTCGGCCTGGCGCATGGACCCGGACGTGCCGCTCGTGGTCTCCGAGGTGAACCCGCACGCGATCGCCGGCGCGGTCAAGGGCATCATCGCGAACCCGAACTGCACGACGATGGCCGCGATGCCCGTGCTGAAGCCGCTCGACCTCGAGGCCGGCCTCGTGCGGCTCGTCGTCGCCACCTACCAGGCGGTCTCCGGCTCCGGCATCGCCGGCGTCGAGGAGCTGCGCGGCCAGCTCGCGGCCGCCGCCGACCAGCACCCCGAGCGCCTCGCGCTCGACGGCTCGGCCGTCGACCTGGGGGAGCCGCGCGTCTACACGGCGCCGATCGCGCACAACGTGCTGCCGCTCGCCGGCAGCATCGTCGACGACGGCTCCGAGGAGACCGACGAGGAGCAGAAGCTCCGCAACGAGTCGCGCAAGATCCTCGAGCGCCCCGAGCTGCGCGTGGCCGGCACGTGCGTGCGCGTGCCGGTCTTCTCGGGCCACTCGCTCGCGATCCACGCCGAGTTCGAGCGCGACCTGTCGCCCGAGCAGGCGCGCGCGCTGCTCGAGCACGCCCCGGGCGTCGAGCTCGTCGACGTGCCGACCCCGCTGCAGGCCGCCGGCGCCGACGCCTCGCTCGTGGGCCGCATCCGCGCCGACCAGTCGGCGGAGCCCGGTCGCGGCCTGGTGCTGTTCGTCTCGAACGACAACCTGCGGAAGGGCGCGGCCCTCAACGCGGTGCAGCTCGCGGAGCTCGTCGCGCACCGGCTCGGCTGACGCGGCGCGCGGTGTGAGCGGAGGGCGGGGCCGGTCGGTCCCGCCCTCCGCTGCATCTCAGGCCTGGCGGTCCTGCTCGTCGTCCTCGCCGGCCGCGGCGTGGGCAGCGGCGTCGGTCGCGCTCGCGTCGCCCTCCCCGTCGCTGTCGACCGTGCTCCCGTCGCCGGTCACCTCGACCCACTCCTCGGCGGGCGAGGGAGCGGGCTCGGGCTCGGGCGCGGCCTCGAACGTGCCGCCGCCGGCCACGCGAGCCTCGGGGTCGTCCGTGCCGACCTTCGAGCCCACCCAGTGGCGGGCGTCCGCTGCCTTCTCGCCGAGCGTCTGCCCCGCGCCCTGCGCCTGCTCGCCGATCTGTCCGGCCTTGTCCTTGACCCACTCCGCGGCGTCGCCGAGCTTGTCCTTCGCGTCGTCCAGGATTCCCATGTGCGGCTCCTTCTGTCGTGTGTCGGCGCGCCCATGCTAGGCCTGCGCGATCCATAGCGGATGGACGCGAACGGGGTACGGATGGAAGTCGTAGACTCGACGGCGTGACGAAGACCATCGATGTCGCCCTGATCGGCGGCGGAATCATGAGCGCGACGCTCGGCGCGCTCCTGCACCGCCTCGAGCCCTCGTGGACCATCGAGGTCTTCGAACGGCTGCCGAAGGTCGGCGAGGAGTCGTCGAACCCCTGGAACAACGCCGGCACGGGGCACGCAGCGCTCTGCGAGCTCAACTACACGCCCGAGGCGCCCGACGGCTCGATGTCGAGCGCGAAGGCGATCGACATCAACGAGCAGTTCCAGCTCTCCCGCCAGCTGTGGGCGTCGTTCGTCGAGGACGGCACGCTGCCCGACCCGCGCGGCTTCATCTCGGCGACCCCGCACATGACCTTCGTGTGGGGCGAGCAGAACGTCGACTACCTGCGCCGGCGCTGGGAGCTGCTCAAGGACGAGCCGCTCTTCGCCGGGCTCGAGTACTCCGAGGACGCCGAGGTCATCCGCTCCTGGGCGCCCACCCTCATCCCCGGCCGGAAGAAGTCGCAGCCGATCGCCGCGACCCGCTCGACCGACGGCACCGACGTCGACTTCGGTGCGCTGACGCGGATGCTGTTCGGCAGGCTGCAGGACGACGGCGTGATCGTGCACACCGACACGACCGTCTCGGGCCTCAAGCGACTCTCCGACGGCACCTGGCGGCTCAAGGCCCGCCGCGAGGTCGGCATGACGCCCGCCGAGGTGCAGGCGCGCTTCGTCTTCGTCGGCGCCGGCGGCGGCGCGCTCAAGCTGCTGCAGCAGTCCCGCATCCCGGAGGCCAAGGGGTTCGCGGGCTTCCCGATCACCGGTGCCTTCCTGCGCACCGACAACCCCGAGGTCGTCGCGCGCCACAACGCGAAGGTCTACGGCAAGGCGAGCGTCGGCGCTCCGCCGATGTCGGTGCCGCACCTCGACACCCGCGTCGTCGACGGCGAGGCGAGCCTGCTCTTCGGCCCCTACGCCGGCTTCAGCCCCAAGTACCTCAAGACCGGCTCGTACACCGACATGTTCGAGACGATCAAGGGCCACAACCTCATGCCCATGATCCGCGCCGGCCTGGCGAACCTGCCCCTCGTCGGCTACCTGGGCGGGCAGGTCTTCGCCTCGCGCGCCCAGCGCCTCGACGCCCTCCGCGAGTTCATGCCCGACGCGCGCGACGAGGACTGGCGGCTCATCACCGCCGGCCAGCGCGTGCAGGTGATGAAGAAGGACCCCGAGAAGGGCGGCGTGCTCCAGTTCGGCACCGAGGTCGTGACCGGGGCGGACGGCACGATCGCCGGCCTGCTCGGCGCCTCTCCCGGCGCATCCACCGCCGTCCACATCATGCTCACCATCTTCGAGCGGTGCTTCCCCGAGCACATGCCGAAGTGGCGCGACACCATCCGCGAGCTGATCCCCAGCTACGGCTCGAAGCTCAACGCGGATACGGCTGCTGCGCGGGAGAGCATCGCGCGCACCGCCCGGGTGCTGCGACTCGTCGACGAGCCCGAGCGCCAGCTCGAGGCGGCTGCGTCCGCAGCTGCGACTCCCTGACCCAGGAACCACCATGGACACCCAAGCGGCACCCCCGGCGGGCGCGCCCCGCAGCGTGAGCATCGTCGCGGATGCCGCGCGCAGCGGGCCGCTGCGCGCCGCGATCGCCGCTGAGCCGTCGCTGCACCTCGCTGCCGAGGCGCCGCGCTTCGCGCAGCTCGTCGTCGCCGCCGGGTTCCCCGGCGACGTGGTGCTGCTGGCCGAGGAGCCGGGTCATCCGCTGCTCGCGCACGCGCGCACGGCCGTGGCCGCGGGTGCGGCCGTCGTCGTGCAGGCCGACGTCCAGGGCGAGCTGCTCCAGCAGCTCGAGGCCGTGGGTGCGGTCGTGCTGTCCCGCGACGTGAGTGCCGACGACGTCGCCGCCGAGGTCGTCGCCGTGCGTCGCGCGCGCCGAGGCCGTGGCGCGGGCCGGCCGCGCATCGACGCGCTCGACCGCAGGCCCCGGCTGTCGGCGGGTGAGCGGCGCGCGCTCGGGCACTACGCCCAGGGCCTGACGACCGTCCAGGTCGCCGCCGAGATGGGCGTCGGCTACGAGACGGCGAAGACGTTCCTGCGGCGCGTCCGCGCGAAGTACGCGGCCATCGACCGCCCCGCCGGCAAGCGCGCCGAGCTCATCGTGCGCGCTGAAGAGGACGGCATCCTCTAGCGGTGGCGAAGCTGTACTTCCGCTACGGGGCGATGAACTCCGGCAAGTCCACCGGGCTGCTCCAGGCGGCCTTCAACTACGAGGAGCGCGGGCAGCGCGTGCTGCTCGCCAAGCCCGCGACCGACACGAAGGGCGAACGCGACGTCGTCTCGCGCCTCGGCATGACGCGGCAGGTCGACTTCGTCGTCGGCCCCGAGGAGTCGGTGCTCGCCGGGTTCGAGGCCGCCGCGGGCGCGCGCGAGGAGCCCGTCGCGTGCCTGCTCGTCGACGAGGCGCAGTTCCTGCAGCCCCACCAGGTCGACGAGCTGCTGCGCGTCGCGGTCGAGCGCGGCGTGCCCGTGCTGGCCTACGGCATCCGCACCGACTTCCTCACGCACGCGTTCCCCGGCTCCGCGCGGCTGCTCGAGCTCGCGCACACGCTCGAGGAGCTGAAGACCATCTGCCGCTGCGGCCGCAAGGCGCTGTTCAACGGCCGGAAGGTGGGGGAGCGGTTCATCTTCGACGGCGACCAGGTCGCCATCGACGGTGAGGCGGTCACCTACGAGTCGCTCTGCGCGTCCTGCTACCTCGAGGAGTCCGGCGGGCGCCTGGGCTAGCGCCTCGCTCCACGAGGAAGGGCCCCCGCCTCTCGGCGGGGGCCCTTCATGTTGGTCGGGGTGACAGGATTTGAACCTGCGACCTCGTCGTCCCGAACGACGCGCGCTACCAAGCTGCGCCACACCCCGAAGTGCGAGACCGGAGCCGAGGCTCCGACTTTGCAACCTCGCCAGTCTACCCGATCGAGCGGGGCAGGAGCGACACGACGACCGCTTCCGGCGGTGTCCCCAGTCGGAACGGCGCGAAGATCGACGAGCCGATGCCCTGCGAGACGTTGAGCGGCGCCGAGCGACCGTCGTGCGACCACGTGCTGAGACCGGATGCCTGGTCCCGCGGGATGTCGCAGTTCGTGACGAGCGCGTGCCCGCCCGGCACGCGCACCTGGCCGCCGTGCGTGTGGCCGGCGAGGATCGCATCCGCGCCGAGGTCGACGAACGCGTCGAGGATCCGCCGGTACGGCGCGTGGGTGACGCCGAGCGTGACGCGCGGCGCGTCGCCGAGCGCCTTGCGCATCCGCGAGATGGCAGCCTCGGTCTCGTCGAGCCGATCCCAGTGGCGGTGCGCGTCGGCCACGCCGAAGGCGGCGATCGTGGTGCCGCGCACCTCGATCGCGCGCGCGGTGTTGTTGAGGTCGAGCCAGCCGAAGCCCTCGTAGGCGCGCTCGAGGCCCGCCGTGTCGAGCCGCTCCACGTCGCCCGCGGACGCGAGCTTCGAGGGGCCGCCGAAGTAGCGCAGCGGGTTCTTCAGCACGGGCCCGTACACGTCGTTCGAGCCGTGCACGAAGTAGCCGGGCACGCCGTCGAAGACGCGCAGCGCCTCCGTGAGCGCGGGCAGCGCGGCGCGGTGCCCGAGGCTGTCGCCGGTGTTGACGATGAGGTCGGGCTCCAGGCTGCGCAGGCCCTCGAGCCAGTCGAGCTTCGTCTCCTGCCACGGGGCGAGGTGGATGTCGGCGAGGTGCAGCACCGAGATCGGCCGAGCGCCCACGGGCAGCACCCGCAGCTCCTCGGTGCGGATGCGGAAGGCGCGCGGCTCGATGGCGGTCGCGTAGGCGGCCACCGCCGCGCCGGCGGCGAGCACACCGCCGGCGACAGCGCTGAGCGCCCGCGCGCTAGCAGCCAGGGTCGCCCCCGGAGGCGTTCGTGCCGACCACGACCGAGATCGGGTCGCCGGGTGCGCCGGCGGTCTCGGGCTCGGGGTTCTGCGCCAGCACCTGGCAGAGGAACTCCTCGCCGTAGTCCTGCCACGAGACCTGCAGGTTCGCGGGATCGAACCCGGCGCCGGAGAGCGTCGCCCGCGCATCCGTGAGGGACTGCGCGACGAGGTTCGGCCAGGTCTGCGCGTTCGGGTCGGCAGGCGCCTCGGTCTCACCGGCACCGGCCGCGAGCGCGCCGTTCGACGGGTAGATGATGATCGGCGTCGCCGTGGTCACGAGCGAGCCGGCACCCGGCGCGGTGTACTCCACGAGCCCCTCGGCCTGCAGCCCGTCGATCGGGTTCGCGACCTGCACGGTGAAGCCGAGCGCCTCGAGCGACGCCTGCGCGTCGGCCGCGGACTGGCCCGCGACGTTCGGCAGCTCGCTCGCGCTGCCGCGCACCGTCTCGGCGTCGGGCGTCAGGAACTCACCGCCGGGGTAGCGGGCCATCGCCTCCTCCATCGCGCCGCGGAAGAGCGTCGACCGGATGTTCCAGCGCGGCTGCAGCGAGTAGTTGCCGACGATGTTGCCGACCCACACCGAGGTGGCGATGGTCGGGCTCGCACCGTTGACCCACGTCTGCACGACCCCGTTCGACGTGCCGGTCTTCGAGATGACCGGCGTCGCGCCGGCCGGGTTGTTCAGCGGGTTGCGCTGGGTGACCGTCTCGAGCGTGAGCTGCAGCACCGATGCCACCTCGGGCGTGATCGCCTGCTGGCACTGCTGCGCGGGCGGCTGCACCTCGGAGCCGTCGCGCGCGACGATGCGGTCGATCGCGGTCGGCTCGCAGTGGATGCCGCCGTTCGCGATGGTCGCGAAGGCCTCTGCCATGCCCATGGGCGTCACGTTCGAGCCGGAGCCGATCACGGCAGGCGCGAAGATCTCCCAGTCGCCGCCGTTCGCGGGCGTCGTGCCCATGCGCTCGGCGGTGTCGTGGATGTCGCAGAGGTCCATCTCGCTCGCCATGCGCGCGATGCCGGTGTTGACCGAGTTCACCATGATCTCGGTCGGCGTCATGCGCGTGTACTCCTGGCCCTCGTTGTTCTGCGGGTCCCACTCCTCGGAGACGAGCCCGGTGCACGACGCGGTGAAGGAGCCTTGCGGCCACTTCTCGCGCGTGGCGTCGAGCTGCTCGTTCACCGAGTGGCCGTCGATCACCCACTGCGCGAGGGTGAAGATCTTGAACCCGGAGCCGGGCTGGAAGCCACCCGACCTGCCGTGCGCGTAGTCGGCGTTGAAGTTGACGCTCGTCGCGGTGGGCGGCGCATCCTCGGTGGGGAAGTAGTCCTTGTTCTGCACCATCGTGAGGATGCGTCCGGTGCCGACCTCGAGCTGCGTCACCGCCGCGCCCGACTGCCAGCGGGTCTCGTCGTTCGGCACGTTCGCATCCACCATCGCCTGCACGGCGTCGTTGAGGTTCAGGTCGATCGACGTGTAGATCTGGTAGCCGCCCTGGAAGAGCGCGGCCGCGTTGTCCTCGGGCGTCGCTCCGAGGATGTGGTGGCCGTCGACCTGGTCGGTCTGCAGCACGCGCTGCACGTAGTCGCAGAAGAAGCGGGCCGAGTCGTAGCCGGCGATGCAGCCGTTGTTCGGCGGCTGGATGTTGACGAAGGCCTCGTCGACCGGGATCGCGAGCGCCTCGTCGCGCTGCTCCGCGGTGATGTAGCCCTCGGCCGCCATCGAGCTGATGATGAAGTCGCGCCGCTCCTGGTTGCGCGCGAAGTTGTCGGCGCTGAAGAGGTTGCGGGTCGACGGGTTCTGCACCGTCGCGATGAGGGCGGCCGACTCGCCGATCGAGAGCTCGGACGCCGGCTTGCCGAAGATGCGCTGCGCGCCGGCCTCGATGCCGTAGACGTTGCCGCCGAAGTTGGCGATGTTCAGGTAGGCGAGCACGATCTCGTTCTTCGTGTACCGCTGCTCGAGCCCGATCGCGAGGCGCATCTCGGCCAGCTTGCGCTGGTAGCTCGCCTCGTACTGCTGCTCGTAGGTCTCCTGGTCGCCGCGGATGAACGCATCCATCGCGATCTGCTGGCGCACGAGCTGCATCGTGAGCGTCGAGGCGCCGGAGTCGCCGCCGAAGCCGAGCTGCGACAGTCCAGCTCGCACGACCGACGGGGCGTCGACGCCGCCGTGCGTGTAGAAGCGGCGGTCCTCGCCCGCGATGAGCGCCTCGACCGCGGTGCGGGGCACCTGCTGCCACTGCAGCACCTGGCGGTCCTGCGCGTAGAACGAGGCGATCTCGACGGGCTGGCCGTCGCGCATGCCGTAGATGCGGTTGCGCTCGGCCTGCTCGGTGATCTGGGCGTAGGAGGGCAGGCTCTCGAAGACGTCGAGGCCGCTGTTGGCCGTGGTGGAGGCGACGGCGAGGGCAGGCGTCAGCGTCGCGGAGACCAGGATCCCGGCGATCGCGCTGAACCCGATGAGCCCGAGGAGCGAGCCCAGCAGGCTTCCTGGCTTGTGTCTTGTGGCGGCCATAGCATACGAGGGTACGGGACCAACCTATGAGGGCAGAGGAAGCACACCGATGGCGAAGACGACCTGGGAGTACGCGACCACGCCGCTCCTCATCCACCGCGAGACGGCGATCCTCAACACCTGGGGCGGCGACGGGTGGGAGCTCGTGCACGTGGCGAACGGCCCGGAGGGCGGCCTGGTCGCGTTCCTGAAGCGCCCGGTGGAGGCCTCCGCATGAGCATCGCGCAGCGCATGCAGGAGCTCGGCTTCGAGCTGCCCGCCGTCGTGCCGCCGGTCGCGTCGTACGTGCCCGCGGTCTCGAGCGGCCGGCTGGTGTTCACCTCCGGCCAGCTGCCCATGGTCGACGGCGCGATGCCGCGCACCGGCAAGGTGGGCGCCGAGGTCTCGGCCGACGAGGCGACCGCCGACGCCCGGCAGTGCGTGCTCAACGCGCTCGCGGCGATCGACGCCGAGATCGGCTCGCTCGACCGCATCACCCGCATCGTCAAGGTGGTCGGGTTCGTCGCGTCGGCCGAGGGCTTCCACGGCCAGCCGGGCGTCATCAACGGTGCGAGCAACCTGCTCGGCGAGATCTTCGGCGACGCGGGTCGCCACGCGCGCAGCGCCGTGGGCGTCGCCGAACTGCCGCTCGGCGCCCCCGTCGAGGTCGAGGTCATCGCCGAGTTCGCCTAGCGCTCCCACCACCGAACTTCCCCGAACTCCGGGATTCCGCGGAAGAATCCCGCGATTCGGGGAAGTTCGGCGTTGGGCCGGTGGCGCGCTCGGATCCGTTCGGCGATGGGGGCGAGGTCGCGGGCGGTCTTGGCAGGGGTTGCGACCGTCACTCGGTACTGCTCGAGGCCGAGGCGCTGCACGAGGTTGTAGCGGCCGAGGTCCGTGAGCCATTGCGCCCGGTCGGTCCGGTGCTGGTCGCCCTCGACCTCGATCAGTACGCCGGAGCGCCAGAAGGCGACGTCGGGTGCGAGCGTGACGCCGGCGAGCACGACGGGCACGTTGCACCACGGCTCGGGCACGCCGAGCGCCTCGAACCCGAGCCGGACGATCGTCTCCGGGCGCGACCACGCTCGCGGATGCAGCGCATGCGCGGCGGCGAGGAGCCGACGGTGGCCTCGCTGGCCGGCATGGGCTGCCACGGCGGCACGAAGCTCAGCCACGGTCGCGAGCGGCGAACGCTCCTTCGCGATCGAGTCGCCCAGCGCGACCAGATCCTCGAAGCCGAGGTAGTCGGCACCGTCGACGAAGGTCTGGGCGGGGCTCGACATCCGCAGCCCGTCGTGCAGGCGGATCTGCCCGGGATCGAGCGCGCGCTGCCGACCGCGGAGACCGGTGCCGCGCGGGGCGTGCTGGGGGCTCGGCACCGTGACGTCGATGCGGTCGAGCTCGCGCAGCCGGGGAGGCAGGGGACATTCGAGGAGCGAAGCGGCGGTCGCGTGGCTGAGCCAGGCGCTGCCGTCGACGGATCGCAGGGCCGCGGCCGCGCGCTGCCGCAGATCGATCGACGTCGAGGCGTCGACGTACACGTCTCGAGCCAAGCGCACGGTGCGGCGACTGCTCAGGCGCTCGGCGCCGACACCTGCCGCTCGCGCCTCCGCGCTCGTGAAGAGCCCCCCGCGCAGCGAGTCCGGCAGTGCCCATCCGTCGTCCACGGCGGCATCCTGCCCGTATCGGCTCCGGCGCCGTGCGGGTAAGCCCGCGCGCTGTGGACGGTCCGCCGGCGTTGTCGCGGCCGCTCGAACGCCACGTCCGCCGAACTTCCCCGAACTCCGGGATATCCGGGCGGGAACCCGCAGTTCAGGGAAGTTCGACGAATCGGGGGGGCGGCTAGCGCAGCTGCGAGCGGATGGCGTCGACGACCGTCTGGTCGGCGAGCGTCGTCGTGTCGCCGAGGTCGCGGCCCTCGGCGAGGTCGCGCAGCAGGCGACGCATGATCTTGCCGGAGCGGGTCTTCGGCAGGTCCGGCACGATGAAGACCTGGCGCGGCCGGGCGATCGCGCCGATGTCGGTTGCGACGTGCTGGCGCAGCAGCTGCTCCGCCTCCTCGACGGTGTTCTCGCGCGACGCGGACTGCTTGAGGATCACGAACGCGACGACCGCCTGTCCGGTGGTGGCGTCCGCCGCGCCCACGACCGCTGCCTCGGCGACGCCGTCGTGCGCGACGAGCGACGACTCGATCTCGGCCGTCGAGAGCCGGTGCCCCGACACGTTCATGACGTCGTCGACGCGGCCGAGCAGCCAGATCTCGCCGTCGTCGTCCTTGCGGGCGCCGTCACCGGCGAAGTAGCGGTCGCCGAACTTCTGCCAGTAGGTCTCGCGGTAGCGGTCGTCGTCGCCCCAGATGGTGCGGAGCATCGAGGGCCACGGGCTCGTCACGACGAGGAGGCCCCCGTCGCCGTCGCCCACCGGCTCGCCCGCCTCGTCGACGACGTCGATCTCGATGCCGGGGATCGGCACCTGAGCGCTGCCCGGCTTGAGCGTCGTCACCGACGCGAGACCCGAGATCATGATCGCGCCCGTCTCGGTCTGCCACCACGTGTCCATGACGGGTGTCGTGCCGCCGCCGACGACGTCGCGGTACCACATCCACGCCTCCGGGTTGATGGGCTCGCCCACCGTGCCGAGCACCCGCAGGCTCGACAGGTCGCTCGACTGCGTGTGCTGCCGGCCGAGCTTCATGAACGTGCGGATGGCCGTGGGCGCCGTGTAGAACACGGTCACGCCGTAGCGCTCGATGATCTGCCACGGCCGCTCGGGTGTCGGGGTGTCGAACGTGCCCTCGTGCATCACCTGCGTCGTGCCGTTGGCCATCGGGCCGTAGACGATGTAGCTGTGGCCCGTCACCCACCCGATGTCGGCGGTGCACCAGTAGACGTCCGACTCGGGCTTGAGGTCGAAGACGTGCCGGTGCGTGAACGCCGTCTGCGTGAGGTAGCCGGCACTCGTGTGGAGGATGCCCTTCGGCTTCCCGGTCGTACCCGATGTGTAGAGGATGAAGAGCGGGTGCTCGGCGGGGAAGGCCTCGGCGACGTGCTCGGCCTCGGCGTCGGCCATCGCCTCGTGGTACCAGACGTCGCGGCCGTCGACCCAGTCGATCTCGTTCTCGCCGCGGCGCACGACGAGCACGTTCGTCACGCCGTGGCCGGGCTTGCGGAGCGCCTCGTCGACGGTCGGCTTGAGCGGGAAGACCTTGCCCTTGCGCCAGGCGCCGTCGGTGGTGATGACGAGCGTCGCGCCGGCGTCGTCGATGCGGCCGCGCAGGTTCGAGGGGCTGAAGCCGCCGAAGACGGCGGTGTGCACCGCGCCGATCCGCGCGCACGCGAGCATCGCCGCGACCGCCTCGGGCAGCATCGGCAGGTAGATCGCGACGCGGTCGCCAGCCGTGACGCCGAGCGAGGTCAGCACGTTGGCGAGGCGCTTCACCTCGGCCGTCATGTCGGCGTAGGTGAGCGTGCGGCGGTCGCCGGGCTCGCCCTCCCAGTGGAACGCGACGCGGTCGCCGTTGCCGGCCTCGACGTGGCGGTCGAGGCAGTTGACGGCCACGTTGAGCGAGCCGTCGTGGAACCACCGCGCGTGCGGCGGCTGCCAGTCGAGCACCTCGGTGAAGGGCGTCTCCCACCGCAGCTCGCGGGCCTGCTCCGCCCAGAAGCCGAGCCGGTCCGCGCCCGCCTGCTCGTAGAGCTCGGCGGAGGTCGCCGACGCACCGGCCAGCTCCTCCGGCGGTGCGAAGCGGCGGGTCTCGGTGAGCAGGTGGTCGATGCGGTCAGACACGGGCATTCCTCCAGACGTCGTCGTCGAGCCCGAGCCTAGCGAGGGCGCTCGCCGCGCGCGGCTCGTCACGCCCGGGCGTGTGCGTCCTCGGGCGGCAGCACGGCGAGCCGGATCGTGTTGCAGCGGTGCTGGGCGCGGACGTGCGCCTAGCATGGGCCCCGTCGGCCTGGCCGACCAAGCAGGTGACCGGCGGATCCCCCATCCGCCTCCCTGTGGCGGCGCCCCCTCCCCCCAGGCGGGCGCCGCCTCCCTGCCCGTCCACAGGTCGACCCGTCGATCGCGCGCCGTCCGCGCGCCTCGTCCTACCGTGCGCCCATGCCAGCACCGCCGACCACCGGCATCCCGTTCGTGGCGGGCGCCACGCGCGCGCCGGCGACGGGCCCCGCGCGGACGGCGGCCGACGGCGCGGCGCTGCGCGAGTTCGGCGAGCTCGCCCCGCTCGTCGCCGAGGCCGCGGTGACGGACGTGTTCGTCACCGGTGGCGAGGTGTGGGTGGATCGCGGTGGGGGCGCGGCTCGCGTCGGCCTGCGCCTGGAGCCGGAGCGCGCGCGGGCGCTCGCGGTGGCGCTCGTCGCGGCGGGCGGCAGGCACGTCGACGAGGCGACGCCGTGCGTCGACGTGCGGCTGCACGACGGCATCCGCGTGCACGCGGTGCTGCCGCCGATCGCCGTCTCGGGCACGCAGCTGTCGATCCGGCTGCCGCGCGTGCGGGCGCTCTCGCTCGACGAGCTCGAGCGCACGGGGATGTTCGCCGTCGTGCCGCTGCCCCTCGTTCGGGCGCTCGTCGCCCGACGGGCGAACGTGCTCGTGACCGGCGCCGCCGGGTCGGGCAAGACGACGCTGCTCGGGGCGATGCTCTCGGCTGCGGCCGCCACCGAGCGGATCGTGACGATCGAGGACGTGGCCGAGCTGCGCATCTGCCACCCCCACGTCGTCGCGCTCGAGGCGCGGCAGGCCAATGCAGAGGGTGCAGGTGCGGTCGGGCTCGAGCAGCTCGTGCGCGAGGCGCTGCGGATGCGGCCCGACCGGCTCGTGCTGGGGGAGTGCCGCGGCGCCGAGGTGCGCGAGCTGCTGGCGGCGCTCAACACCGGGCACGACGGCGGCGCCGGCACGCTGCACGCGAACTCGCTCGACGACGTGCCCGCGCGCCTGGAGGCGCTCGGCGCGCTCGCGGGGCTGACGACCGCGGCGCTCGCGAGGCAGGCGGTGAGCGCGCTCGATGCGGTGCTGCACGTCGAGCGCGACGCCGACGGGCGGCGCGTCGCGGCGGTCGGCGAGCTCGCGCTCGACGACGACCGGCTGGTGGTGCGACGGCGATGAGCGCGTCGGCGGCGACGGCGACGGAGGACGCGGCGGCAACCGTGCACCGCCTCGCGGCGCTCGTGGCGGGCGGACTGCCGCTCGACCGCGCGTGGCGGATGCTCGGCACGGATGCCGCCGAGGTCGACGCCCGCATCGGCGCGGTGCGCGAGGGCGGTGGCCTCGTGACCGCTGTGCTCGACGTCGCCCGCCAGACAGGCGCGCCGACCGCGCCGACGCTCGAGCGGCTCGCCGGAATGCTGCGCGAGCGCGCGGCGCAGGCGCGGGCACTCGATGCGGCGCTCGCGGGACCCCGGGCGACGGCGCGGCTCGTGATGGTGCTGCCGATCGTCGGGCTCGGCTTCGGCGCGGCGCTCGGCCTCGACGTGGTGGGCGCGCTCGCGGGCGGCGGCCTCGCGACCTGGTCGGTGCTGGCGGGAGCCGTGCTGCTCGTCGCCGCGTGGAGCTGGTCACGCGGGATCGTGCGGCACGCCGCACGGGGCGATGAAGCACCAGGGATCGCGCTCGACCTCGTGGCGGTGGCGCTCGCGGGCGGGGGCGCGGCCGACCGGGCGCGCACCGCCGCCGCGGCGGCGCTCATCGACGCGGGCGTCGCGTCGAGCGGCTGGGACGACGTCGACGCGGCGCTCGACCTCGCCCGCCGGGCAGGCGTACCGGTGCGCGGGCTGCTGCTCGCGGAGGCGTCGGCCGCCCGCGTGCGTGCCCGGCTCGAGGGGGAGGCGCGTGCCGAGCGCGCCGCGGTGCAGCTCGCGCTGCCGCTCGGCGTCTGCGTGCTGCCGGCGTTCTCGCTGCTCGTGGTCGTGCCGCTCGTGGTCTCGATGCTCGAGGGGGCGCTCGCGCCCCTCGGCTGAAGGCTCAGCCGCGCCGTGTGTCGAGTCGCTGCGCAAGTGTCGCGACACTCGCGCGCGAACCCGACACTCGCGGGAGCGAGGCGGCGAGCGCCCCGGGTGCGAGCCCGATCGGGCAGAGCGGCCCTCCGCCGTCGCATGCCGGTTCGCCGGCGGCTCAGCGCCATCGAGCGCACATCCAGCCGCCGCTCGTAGCGTCGAGGGATGCGCAACCCCTTCAGCGCCATCGTCAACTGGATCGCCGCGCTGTTCGCGGCCGGCAGCGGCGCGCCGCACCCGATCGTCGCGACGGACCGCGCGCGCAAGCCTCCGACGTCCCGGAAGCGGCAGCCCTCGCGCAAGCCCAAGCGCCGACGCCGCTGAGCCACCGCGGTCCGGTCCGTCCGCGCACCGCCCTCCACAGGCCGCGCTGGCTCCCGCACGCGGCAGCGCCGACGTGCCGCACGCTGGGCCTCCTGAGGGAAGGAGGCGAGCATGCGGATGCTCGAGAGGCTGGTGCACGAGGAGGATGGCGCGGCGACGGCCGAGTACGTCATCGCGACGATGGCGGCGGTCGGGTTCGCGGGGCTGCTGGTGGTGATCCTGCGCTCCGACGAGGTGCGCGGGATGCTCACCGACATGGTGGAGCGTGCGCTCTCCGTGCAGTAGCGGGAGCAGCCGTGGCGAGCTCGGCGCGGTGACGGCCGAGCTCGCCGCGGCGCTGCCGGCCGCGGTGCTCGCGATCGGGCTCGCGGTCGGCGGCGTGGCCGCCGCTGCGGAGCAGGTCGCGCTGGAGCAGTCCGCGGGCGCCGCTGCGAGAGCCGCGGGACGCGGTGACGATCCGGCCGCGTACGCGGATCACGCGCGGCTCCAGATCGAGCGGCAGGGCGAGCTCGTCTGCGCCGAGCTGTCGCGGGATGCGCTCGCGGGCGCGCTGACGCTCGTCGCCCGCAGCTGCGCGCACGGCGGTGGGCGGTGACCCGCGCTCGACGCGGTGCAGCGCGCGCGCTCGACCACTGGGCGGGTGGCGCGGCGGGCGCGCTCGACGGCACCGCGCAGCGCCGCCTGGACCTCCGAGGGGACGGCGGCGCCGGTTCGGCGCTCGCGCTCGCGATCGCCACCGCGGCGGTGCTGCTCGCGCTGCTCGTCGTCGGCGCGGGCACCGCCTCGATCGCCCAGGCGCGCGCCGCGTCGGCGGCCGATGCGGCGGCGCTCGCGGCCGCCGACGCGCTGTCCGGCTATGCCGACGGCAGCCCGTGCGGGCTGGCCCAGGCGGTCGCCGCGGCGAGCGGTGCGCGGGTCGGCGCGTGCGTCGTCGATGGCCTCGAGGCGCGCGTGACGACCACCGTCCCGATCGGACCGCTGACGGCATCCGGGGCCGCGATCGCCGGTCCGCCCGCGGTGGGCGCACCATGACACCGTGTGTATTGTGGCGAGGCATGGCCCGGTCGGGCCGGAACCCCTATACGAAGAAGCAGTGAGCGTGAGCATGGGCAAGAAGCTCGTCATCGTCGAGTCCCCCGCGAAGGGAAAGACGATCGAGCGGTACCTCGGCGAGGGATACCAGGTGCTGGCATCCGTCGGCCACATCCGCGACCTCGTCAGCCCGCGCGACCTGCCCGCCGACCTCAAGAAGGGGTCGTACGGCAAGTTCGCCGTCGACGTCGACAACGGGTTCGCCCCCTACTACGTCGTCAGCGACGAGAAGAAGAAGACCGTCGCCGAGCTCAAGAAGGCGCTCAAGGACGCCGACGAGCTCATCCTCGCGACGGATGAGGACCGCGAGGGCGAGGCCATCGCGTGGCACCTGCTCGAGGTGCTGAAGCCGAAGGTGCCGGTGCGCCGGATGGTGTTCCACGAGATCACCGAGGACGCGATCCAGCAGGCCAAGGACTCGATGCGCGAGCTCAACATGCCGCTCGTCGACGCACAGGAGACGCGCCGCATCCTCGACCGCCTCTACGGCTACGAGGTCAGCCCGGTGCTGTGGCGCAAGGTGCGGCAGGGCCTCTCGGCCGGCCGTGTGCAGTCGCCCACCGCGCGGCTCATCGTCGACCGGGAGCGCGAGCGCATGGCGTTCGTCTCCGCTGGCTACTGGAGCCTCGCCGCGCAGTTCGAGGCCGACGGCACCCGCTTCGGCGCCCGCCTCGTGCGGCTCGACGGCGCCCGCGTGGCGACCGGCTCCGACTTCGACGACCGCGGCCAGATCAAGGGCGTGCGCACGGTGCTCGACGAGGAGGCCGCAGAGACGCTCGCGACCGAGCTCGAGCGCTCCGCGTTCGCCGTCGCCGGCGTCGAGTCGAAGCCCTACCGCCGCCGCCCCTCCGCGCCGTTCACCACCTCGACGCTGCAGCAGGAGGCGGGCCGCAAGCTCAAGCTCTCGGCCAAGCAGACGATGTCGGTCGCCCAGTCGCTGTACGAGCAGGGCTACATCACCTATATGCGCACCGACTCGCCCTCGCTCTCGTCGCAGGCCATCACGGCCGCCCGGGCGCAGGCGACGAGCCTCTACGGCGCCGGCTCGATCCCGGCGGCCGCGCGGCACTACGCCGGCAAGTCGAAGTCGGCGCAGGAGGCGCACGAGGCTATCCGCCCCTCGGGCGAGCGCTTCCGCACGCCGAGCGACGTCAAGGGCTCGCTCACGCCGAACGAGCAGCGCCTCTACGAGCTGATCTGGAAGCGCACCGTCGCGAGCCAGATGATCGATGCCACCGGGCAGACCGCGACCATCACGATCGCGTCCGACAAGACGTCCCGCGGCATCGCCGAGTTCACCGCATCCGGCACCGTCATCACCGAGCCCGGCTTCCTGCAGGCGTACGAGGAGTCGACGGATGCGTCGCGCTACGCCGACGAGGCGTCGAGCGACGCCGCGGCCGGCGACGCGCGGCTGCCGGAGGTCAAGCAGGGCGACCCGCTCGGCCTCGCGGAGCTCGAGCGCAAGGACCACGCCACCACGCCGCCGCCCCGCTACACCGAGGCGAGCCTCGTGAAGGCGCTCGAGGAGCTCGAGATCGGCCGTCCGTCGACCTACGCGTCGATCATCGACACGATCGTGCGGCGCGGCTTCGTCACGCAGCGCGGCGGCGCGCTCGTGCCGAACTGGATCGCGTTCTCGACGATCAAGCTGCTCGAGGACAACCTCGGCGACTACGTCGACTACGACTTCACCGCCGAGATGCTCGCCGACCTCGACCGCATCGCCGACGGCGAGCTCGACCGCCAGGAGTGGCTGCAGCGCTTCTACTTCGGCAGCGAGGCGCGGCCGGGCCTGCAGAGCACCGTCGCCAATCTCGGCGACATCGACGCGCGCGCCGTGAACTCGATCCCGGTCGCCGAGGGCGTCACGCTCCGCGTGGGCCAGTACGGGCCGTACCTCGAGGGCACCGACGCCGACGGCGAGACGAAGCGCGCCAACATCCCCGAGGACCTGACCCCGGACCAGCTGACGCCCGAGAAGGCTCAGGAGCTGTTCGCCGCGGAGCCCGTGCAGGACCGCGTCCTCGGCCCGCACCCCGAGACGGGTCTCGACGTGGTCGTGAAGAACGGCCGCTTCGGACCGTACATCGAGGAGGCGCTGCCCGTCGAGCTCGACGACGAGGGCAAGCCCGTGGCCCCGAAGAAGGGCAAGGCCGCGCCCAAGCCGCGCCGCGCATCCCTCTTCAAGGCGATGGAGCCGGAGTCGGTCGACCTCGAGACCGCGCTCAAGCTGCTCGGCCTGCCGCGCGTCGTCGGCGTCGACCCGGAGTCCGGCGTCGAGATCACCGCGCGTCCTGGCCGCTACGGGCCGTTCCTGTCGAAGGGCGAGGACACGCGCTCGCTCGACGAGGAGGACCAGATCTTCTCGATCACGCTCGAGCAGGCGGTCGAGAAGTTCGCGCAGCCGAAGTACGGCGCCAGGAAGGCGGCGACCGCGCTCAAGGAGTTCGACGCCGACCCCGTCTCGGGCAAGCCGGTCAAGGTGCGCGACGGCCGGTTCGGGCCGTACGTCACCGACGGCGAGACGAACGCGACGATCCCGCGCGGCGAGGACGTCGAGGGCATCACCTTCGAGCGCGCGATCGAGCTGCTGCAGCTCAAGCGCGAGAAGGGCCCCGCGAAGAAGCCGGTGCGCAAGGCCGCGGCCAAGAAGCCGGCGGCGAAGAAGCCGGCTGCGAAGACGACGGCCGCTGCCAAGAAGCCGGCTGCGAAGACGACGGCCGCCAAGAAGCCCGCAGCGAAGAAGCCGGCCGCGAAGCCGGCGCCCACCACCGACGCGTCGTGACCGGGGCGTTCATCACCCTGGAGGGCGGCGACGGCTCGGGCAAGTCGACGCAGGCGGGGATGCTGCAGGCGTGGCTCGAGGGCGAGGGCCGCACCGTCGTGCGCACCCGCGAGCCGGGCGGCACCGAGCTGGGCGTCGAGATCCGCCGGCTCGTGCAGCACACCGAGGGCCACGTCGCGCCGCGCGCCGAGGCGCTGCTCTACGCCGCCGACCGCGCGCACCACGTCGCGACCCTCGTGCGCCCGGCGCTCGAGCGCGGCGAGGTCGTGCTGCAGGACCGCTACCTCGACTCGTCCGTCGCCTACCAGGGCGCCGGCCGCGAGCTCGACGCCGGGCAGATCCGCGACCTCTCGCTGTGGGCGGCCGACGGCCTGCTGCCCGACCTCACGATCCTGCTCGACCTCGACCCGGCCGCCGGGCGCGAGCGGATGGCTGCGCGCGAGGACGCGCCGTACGACCGCCTCGAGGAGGCGGGGGAGGCCTTCGCGCTCCGCGTGCGGCAGGCCTACCTCGAGCTCGCGGCGGCCGAGCCCGACCGCTTCGCCGTGGTCGACGCATCCGGCAGTCCCGCCGACGTGCACGCGCGCGTGGTGTCGCACGTGCGTGCGATGCTCGACGCGGACCGCTGATCGACCGGGCGATGGCGGCCGCGGACGAGAGGGTGCGCATGGCGAGCGGCTGGGACGCGATCGTCGGCCAGGCCGATGCCGTCGCACAGCTGCAGCGGGCCGCCGCCGTCGACCCTGATGTCGACGGCTCGGGGGCCATGACGCACGCCTGGTTGCTCACCGGCCCGCCCGGCTCCGGCCGCTCGAACCTGGCCTACGCGTTCGCCGCCGCGCTGCTGTCACCCCCGACGGGCATCGACGAGGGGGTCGCCACGCTCGTCGACGCGCGCACCCACCCGGACCTCGTGACGCTGTCGACAGAGGGCGTGCTCATCACGATCGCGCAGGCCCGCGCCGTCGTGCAGCGCGCGTCGCTCGCGCCGTCGACCGCCCGGTACCGGGTGATCGTCGTCGAGGACGCCGACCGGATGGCCGAGCGCACGTCGAACGCGCTGCTCAAGGCGCTCGAGGAGCCGCCGCCCGAGACGGTGTGGATCCTGTGCGCGCCGAGCGAGGCCGACCTGCTGCCGACGATCCGCTCGCGCGTCCGCACGCTCACCCTGCAGGTGCCCGACCCGGCAGCGGTCGCGCAGCTGCTCATCGACCGCGACGGCGTCGCCCCCGAGGTCGCCGCGCGCGCCGCGCGCGAGGCCCAGAGCCACATCGGCATGGCGCGCAGGCTGGCGACGAGCGAGGAGGCGCGCGCTCGTCGCGCCGAGACGCTCCAGATCGCGATGCGCGTCTCCACCGCGGCGTCGGCGGTGCTCGCGGCCGCCCGCTACGTCGAGATCGCCACCGCCGACGCCGACGCGCTCTCGGCGGAGCGCGACGAGGCGGAGCGCGCGCAGGCGCTCCACCAGCTCGGCATCGAGCCGGGCGGCACCGTGCCCCCGGCGCTCCGGCGCCAGCTCAAGGAGCTCGAGGACGCGCAGAAGCAGCGCGCGAAGCGCGGCATGCGCGACGGCGTCGACCGCATCCTCGTCGACCTCCTCTCGCTCTACCGCGACATCCTCATGACGCAGCTCGGCGTGGGCAGCGATCTCGTCAACGAGGCGATGCGGCCGACGGTGCTCGCCGCGGCCGCCTACCTGCAGCGCGCCGCCGTGATCGACGTGCTCGACAGCATCCGGATCGCGCGGGAGCGCATCGAGGCGAACGTGCCGCCTGTGCTCGCGCTCGAGGCGATGCTCGTGCGCGCTGCGCGCGCGGCGCAGCGCCGCTGACTCGACGCCGCTGCGTCGACGCCGCTGAGCGGATCATGTGCCGCGGCGGTGGGGTCGCACACCCGACGCCGCGTACCGTTGGAGGCATGCTCCGCACCCGCCGCCGCCTCGCAGCCCTCACCGCCGTCGTCGCTGCGACCTCGGTCGCCCTGACCGGGTGCATCATCCTGGCGCCGCCGGTGCCGACGCTCGCCGACGGACCCGGCTGGACGCCGACGGGCGAGGACGTCGCCCCCGAGCTCGAGGGCTACTTCGCGCAGGACGTCGACTGGCAGCAGTGCGACGAGAACTGGTGCGGCACCGTGCGCGCGCCGCTCGACTGGTTCGCGGTCGGCGAGGAGTCGATCGACGTCGCGGTCACCGTCGCGCCGGCGACCGGCGAGCGGCTCGGTGCGATCCTCTACAACCCCGGCGGCCCGGGCGCATCCGGCGTCGAGTACGTGCAGCAGTACGCCGACTACCTGCTGCGGCCTGAGGTGCGGGAGCACTACGACCTCGTCGGCTTCGACCCCCGCGGCGTCGGCGCCTCGACGCCCATCTCGTGCTACGGCGACCCGCAGGAGCTCTACGACTGGCTGTGGGAGATCCCGGAGGGGCCGCGGCCCGAGCCGCTCAGCGACGAGGACCTCGAGCAGCAGCTGGCCGACGCGCAGTGGTTCGGCGACTCGTGCCTCGAGCACAGCGGCGAGCTGCTCGGCAAGATCGGCACCGAGCAGGTCGCGAGCGACCTCGACCTCGTGCGGTCGCTGCTCGGCGAGGAGCGGCTCAACTACCTCGGCGTCTCCTACGGCACGCTCATCGGCTCGACCTACGCCGACCTGTTCCCGGAGAACGTCGGACGGATGGTGCTCGACGCCGCCGTCGCGCCCGACTCGACCGACTTCGAGGGCACGCTCTACCAGGCGGCCGGCTTCGAGCTCGCGTACGGCAACTTCGTGACCGACTGCCTGCAGCAGGACGACTGCCCGTTCGTCGGCTCGAAGGAGGACGCGCTGCAGCAGACGCGCGACCTGCTCGACCGCCTCGACGCCCAGCCGATCCCGGTCGCCGACGGCCGCGAGCTCGGCTCGAGCGCGCTGTTCACCGCGATGGCCGCGAACCTCTACGCGGATGCGCAGTGGTCGACGCTGCGCAGCGTGCTCACCGACGTGCTCTCGGGCAGCGGGGAGTCGGCGTTCGCGGAGGCGGACGCGTACTACGGCGTGAACCCGGACGGCACGTTCGCCGACAACTCGCTCGAGACGCTCATCGCGGTCAACTGCCTCGACTACCCGGCCGTGACGGACTTCGACGAGGTGCGCGCGAACGCCGAGCAGATCCTGGCGGCCGCGCCGACGCTCGGCCCGGACTTCGTGGGCCTCGGCAGCTGCGCCGCCTGGCCGGTCGAGGCGACCCGCGAGCCGCACGAGGTCACCGCGCCGGGCGCGGAGCCGATCATCGTCATCGGCGGCGTCAACGATCCGGCGACGCCCTACCAGCAGGCTGTCGACCTCGCGGCGATGCTCGAGTCGGGCGTGCTGATCTCGGTGGAGGCGGAGGGGCACGGGCAGTACTTCACGGGCAACGAGTGCGTCGACCAGCCCGTGAACCGCTACTTCCTGGAGGGCATCGCGCCGACCGCGCAGATCGACTGCTGAGCGCCCCACGTCTCAGCGAACGCGGCGGGGGAGCGGAGCGCGCTCGCAGACGCCGCGCGTACCGTCGCCGGCATGAGCGACACGAGCGAGCAGACCAGCACCGCGACCGACGCCGACACGCGCTTCCAGCCGCGCCGCGCGATCGTCACCGCCTCCGATTCGGGCATCGGCCGCGCGACCGCCGTCGCGCTCGCCGAGGCCGGCATGGACGTCGGCATCACCTGGCACACGGATGAGCAGGGCGCCCTCGACACCGCCGAGGAGGTGCGCTCCCACGGGTCGCGGGCGGCGGTCGCGCGGCTCGACGCGACCGACATCCCCGGATGCGGCGACGTCGTCGACAGCCTGGCCGACGAGCTCGGCGGGCTCGACGTCTTCGTGAACAACGCGGGCACGGGTGGCGCGACGCTGCTGCTCGACCTCGAGTACGAGGAGTGGGACGAGATCGTGAAGACCGATCTCAGCGGTGCCTTCGTCTGCCTCCAGCGTGCAGCTCGACGGATGGTCGCCGGCGGTGCGGGCGGCCGCATCATCGCGGTCTCGAGCGTGCACGAGCACCAGCCGCGCGTCGGCTCGAGCGCCTACGACGCCGCGAAGCACGGGCTCGGCGGCCTCGCGAAGACGGCGGCGCTCGAGCTCGGGCAGCACGGCATCACCGTGAACACGGTCGCGCCCGGCGAGGTCGCGACGCCGATGACCGGCCAGACCGACGAGGACCCCCACGGCAAGGACCGTCCGGGCATCCCGCTCGGCCGGCCGGGCGACGCGCGGGAGATCGCATCCGTCATCGCGTTCCTCGCATCGCCCGCCGCTTCGTACGTCACGGGCGCCTCGATCGTCGTCGACGGCGGGATGCTGCAGATGGGTCCGCAGGCCGGATCGCACCTGCAGAGCGACGACTGGCGCTCGGTGTAGCGACGGCCGCCACGGTTCGTGGTGCGATCGAGACATGCGCTATGATCGTTGATCGTGCCTCGGCACGCCGCCTTAGCTCAGTCGGCAGAGCGATTCACTCGTAATGAATAGGTCCGGAGTTCGATTCTCCGAGGCGGCACCACCACAGAACGGCCCCGACCAGGACTCCTCGAGGAGTCCGGGTCGGGGCCGTTCCGCCGTCCGGTTGCTATCCCCGGCTCGCCGCCCGACGCGTCTCTCGCACTCGGGTGCCCGACGCGCTCCTGCGCCGCGCGCGGTGCAGCGCCAGGTCGTCGATACGGGGTGCGAGCGGCCGCGGCGTCGCGCGCTCCCACGAGTGCTCCACGTGCACGAGGATGACGGGCCCACCGTGCTCCGCTTCGCCGGCGAGCCGCACGTACGTGGCGTCGGGCCCGACGATGACCCGGTCGGGCTTGACGGACGACCGGGCGGCCCATCGGTCGAGGTCCTGGAGGCCCCCGTCGCCCTCGTTGAGGTCGTCGAGGATCGCACCGACCAGGGCATCGGTGATGAGGTTGGCTGTGACCGCGAGCTTCTGCACATTCGAACGCTAGGGACGCCGTCTGGACGGCGGCCGGGGTGACGCAGAGCCCGAGCCGAGGGTCCACCGTCGATCGGCTCAGGGTGCGCCACGGACGCGCGAGTCACCGCTGTCCGGCCGCGGTCCGCGTCCGTAGATCGCACCTGGACGAGCGCCAGCGAGGCGAGTAAGAACAGGAGCGCACCGGTCACGGGTGCCGCGGTCACGCGTGCGATCGCGAGACGCTGCTGCCCGAGAGCGGAGGATCCGTGATCACCTTCGCCGAGTGGCTGGAGGACGTCGAGGGCAAGCAGATCGACAACTCGGCTGGGCAGCCGCATCCGCAGTGCACGGATCTCGTCCGCGACTACTACATGCGGGTGCTCGGTGCGCCGTGGGGCATCGGGCACGTCGCCGACTACGCGTGGCAATGGTGGACGGCATTCGAGACCGACGTGGATCGCCCGAGCAGATGGCTCCAGCGGGTCGCGCGCGACGCCCGAGCGCAGTGGGGCGACGTCGCGATCTGGTCGGCTGCGATGACTCGGCCAGCGTCGGAGTCGGGGCATGTCGCGGTCGTGGA
Organism: Agrococcus sp. UYP33; assembly: GCF_054060915.1. NCBI lineage: Bacteria > Bacillati > Actinomycetota > Actinomycetes > Micrococcales > Microbacteriaceae > Agrococcus > Agrococcus sp. UYP33. The sequence goes on along the minus strand of NZ_JBSSDR010000001.1, from coordinate 497,706 downwards.
GCGCGACCGTGGCTCGAGCCTGGACGTCATGAACCAGAACTTCAGGGGGCATCGGTACTCGGAGCGCAGCACGATCAGGAAGCGGCACCTGCTCGGCTACCTCCGGCCGATCCAGCCGCTCGCCGGTGCGCCGGGCGTCGCGAGCGCGCACGACAGCAAGGCAGAAGGGGAGCTCACCATGTCCGAAGCAGCCGAGATCCGCGCGGAGATCGCTGGACTGCGCGACCACCTCGACAACCTCCTGAGCCCTGGCGGTCGTGGCAGGTACTCGTGGGGCGACGTGACGGTCGACGAGCTGCGCGCGATGGTCCAGAAGGTGGACGACGCGAGCAAGCGTCTCGACGAGACCCTCGCATATGTGAAGGCCATCAGAGAGGGCCAGATCGCCCCGGGGCAGTACAGCTACGACCAGGCCATCCTCGCGCTGGTGCAGGGGCTGACCGGATCGGTCGGCCGTCTCAAGGCGCGCCCTGCCCTGGACGTCGACGCGCTCGCTGCACAGCTGAAGGACGGGCTCGGGGCCGATGCGGCGACGGACCTCGCGAAGCGGCTGAGCGACGGCTGAGCACCGCGGCGGTCAGCGGTCGCGCAGCCGGCCGACGATCTGCTCGAGCTCGGTGCCCTCGGCGACGCGCCAGTCGTCCTCGACCCCCTCGCGCGGGTGGTGGGTGATCGCATGGCCCTCGACCTCCGACCAGTCGACGCTGCCGTCGGGATCGAGCTCGACGAGAGCGGTGCGGAGGTGCTCGGCGGCCGCGTCGCGGCTGGGGTGCTGGCTCATGGGTCGATCGTGGCAGAGCCCGTCTGCGATGCGCCATGGAGCGACCCGGCGCACCGCTGCTCGCTACCCTGCATGCATGACCCGTGGCATCCTCATCGTCGACGTCCAGAACGACTTCACCGAGGGCGGCGCCCTCGCGACCGACGGGGGTGCCGCGGTCGCCGCGGCCATCACCGAGCACCTCCGCGGCCACGCCTACGACCTCGTCGCCGCGAGCCGCGACTGGCACGACGCGACCGGCGACAACGGCGGCCACTTCGCGCCGGGAGCCCCCGACTTCGTCGACACGTGGCCCGTGCACTGCGTCGCGGGCTCGCCCGGCGCCGAGTACCACCCGGCGCTCGACGCGCTCGCGATCGACGTGCACGTCAAGAAGGGGCAGGGCAAGCCCGCCTACTCCGCCTTCGAGGGCATCACCGACGACGGCGAGACGCTCGACGAGGTGCTCGCGGAGCAGGGGATCGACGAGCTCGACGTCGTGGGGATCGCCACGGACTACTGCGTCAAGGCGTCAGCGCTCGACGCGGCGCTCGCGGGCATCACGGTGCGCGTCATCGATGGCCTGACGTCGGCGGTCAGCGCCGAGACACGGGCGACGGCGCTCGACGAGCTGCGAGACGCGGGCGTGGAGGTCGTGGCCAGGCCGTGACCACGGAGTCCGTCGGGGTGGATCGATGATCGCATCGTTAGCCGACGACAAGTAGGCCGAGTACATATAGGCTGTCTGCATGACTTCGTCGCGCGCCACCGACCGCTCCGACCGCCTCGGCGTGCCTCGCTGGCTGCGGGTGCTCATCCCCGCGGTCCTCATCCTCGGCTGGCTCGCGGCCGCCGGGATCGGCGGACCGACCTTCGGCAAGCTCTCGACGGTCGTCTCGAACGACCAGACCAGCTTCCTGCCCGCGACGGCCGAGTCGACCGAGGTGCAGGCGCTGCTGCCCGAGTTCCTCGGTGCCGACGAGGTGCCGGCGATCGTGGTGGTCGCGGGTGACGCGGAGCTCGACGCCTCCTCGCTCGAGGGCGTCGACGCGCTGCAGCAGACCATCGCCGAGCTCGACGGCGTCGTCGAGACCTCACCCGTCGTGCCGAGCGACGACGGCCAGGCAGCGCAGATCGTCGCCCTGCTCGACGCGAGCGGACCCTCGAGCGAGCTCACCGGGGTCGTCGAGGAGCTGCGCGCCGAGGTGGCGGATGCCGACCTGGGCGAGGGCGTGCAGGCGGCGGTCACCGGGCCGGCCGGCTTCACCGCCGACATCGCCGCGGCCTTCGAGGGGATCGACGGCATCCTGCTGCTCGTCGCCCTCGGCGCGGTCTTCATCATCCTGGTGCTCGTCTACCGCTCGCCGCTGCTGCCGCTGCTCGTGCTCTTCACGTCGGTGGCGGCGCTCTGCCTCGCGATCCTCATCGTGTTCACGCTCGCGCAGGCCGACATCCTCACGCTCAGCGGTCAGACGCAGGGCATCCTCTTCATCCTCGTGGTCGGCGCCGCCACCGACTACGCGCTGCTGTACACCGCGCGGTTCCGCGAGGCGCTCGGGCAGACGCAGTCGCGCTGGCAGGCGACGCTCGCCGCGCTGCGCGGCTCGACCGAGCCGATCGTGGCCTCCGGCGGCACCGTCATCGCCGGCCTCCTCTGCCTGCTGCTGAGCGACCTCGTCTCCAACCAGCAGCTCGGGCCGGTGGCGGCGATCGGCATCGCGACCTCGATCCTCGCCGGGCTCACGCTCCTGCCCGCGCTCCTGCTCGCCTTCGGTCGCGTCGCCTTCTGGCCCGTCGCCCCGACGCCCGCGCGTCCCCGCACGAAGCCCGAGGACAAGGGCCTGTGGGGCGCCGTCGCCCGCCTGGTCGACCGCCGCTCGCGGGCGGTCTGGATCGTCACCGCGCTCGTGCTCGGCGCCGGTGCGCTCGGCGTCACGCAGCTGCAGGCCAACGGTGTGCCCTCGAGCGACTTCGTCGTCGGCGAGTCCGAGGCGCGCGACGGGCAGGCGCTGCTGTCGGCGCACTACCCGGGCGGCTCGGGCAGCCCCACGCAGGTCGTCGTGCCGGAGGCCGACCAGGACGCGGTGGCGGAGGCGCTGGCAGACGCCGAGGGCGTCGAGGGCGTCGCGGTGGCGAGCGAGGACTCGCCGTCCGGCTCCATCCCGCTGCCTGTCGACCCGGCGTCGCCGTTCGCGGCGGCCGCCCCGACCGTGGTCGATGGGCAGGTGCTGCTGCAGGCGACGCTCGTCGCCGCACCGGACTCCGACGAGGCCCAGCAGGTGGTGCGCGAGCTGCGCGAGGTCGTCCACGGCGCGTCCGCCGACGGCATCGTCGGCGGGCCGACGGCCACCGCGATCGACACGAACGACGCGTCCCAGCGCGACCGGGCGCTCATCATCCCGATCGTGCTCGTCGTCATCTCGCTCATCCTGATGCTGCTGCTGCGCTCGATCGCCGCCGCGCTGCTGCTGCTTGCCACGACCGTGCTGTCGTACGGCACCGCGCTCGGCGTCGGTGCGCTCATCCTCACCGCGCTCGGCGTCCCGGCGATGGACCCGTCGGTGCCGCTCTTCGCCTTCGTCTTCCTCGTCGCGCTCGGCGTCGACTACAACATCTTCCTCATGACGCGGGTGCGCGAGGAGGTCGGCCGGATCGGGCACCGCCGCGGCGTGCTGCGCGGGCTGCGCGTGACCGGCGGCGTCATCACCTCGGCCGGGGTCGTGCTCGCGGCCACCTTCGCCGCGCTCGGGGTCATCCCGGTGCTCTTCCTGCTGCAGCTCGCGATCATCGTCGCCCTGGGCGTGCTCATCGACACGACCCTCGTGCGGTCGCTCCTCGTGCCCGCGCTCGCGCTCGAGATCGGGCCGAAGACCTGGTGGCCGTCGAAGCTCGCTCGCGAGCGGGCAGGGGAGCCTGCGGTCGCACCGGCGGCATCGCCGCAGTCGTAGGCTGGAGGGAGCCGCGCTGCGTCGCATGGCGGATGCGTCGCGGCACCGTCCGATCGACGTCCCCACGCAAGGAGTCCCCATGAGCGCGATCAGCGAGTCCCAGGTCCTCGACGCCGTCCGCGGCCAGCTGTTCATCGGCGGCGAGTGGATCGATGGTGAGCAGGGCACGATCGACGTCCGCGACCCCGCGACGGGCGACGTGCTGAAGCAGATCGCGAACGGCTCGGTCGACGACGGGGTGCGCGCCCTGGATGCCGCGGTGGCTGCGCAGGAGGCGTGGGGCCGCACGCCGGCGCGTGTGCGTGGGGAGATCCTGCGGAAGGCGTTCGATCTGCTGCAGGAGCGGAAGGAGGAGTTCGCGCTCCTCATGACCCTCGAGATGGGGAAGCCGCTCGCGGAGGCCCGGGGCGAGGTCGCGTACGGTGGCGAGTTCCTGCGCTGGTTCTCGGAGGAGGCGGTCCGGATCGATGGCCGCTACACGATGACCCCCGAGGGCACGGGCCAGATGATCGTCACCCACCGCCCGGTGGGTCCCTGCTTCCTCATCACGCCGTGGAACTTCCCGCTCGCGATGGCGACCCGGAAGCTGGGGCCGGCGCTCGCGGCCGGCTGCACTGCGGTCGTGAAGCCCGCGACGCTCACGCCGCTGACGACGCTCGCGCTCGTGGGCCTGCTGGAGGAGGCGGGGCTGCCGAAGGGGGTCGTGAACGTCATCACCACGAAGTCGACCGGTGCCCTCTCGGAGCGGCTGCTCGCCGACCCGCGCCTGCGGAAGGTGTCGTTCACCGGTTCCACGCCGGTGGGGGTGCAGCTGCTGAAGCTGGCGGCGGACAACGTGCTGAAGGCGTCGATGGAGCTGGGCGGGAACGCCCCGTTCGTGGTGTTCGACGACGCTGACCTCGACAAGGCCGTGGACGGGGCGCTGCTGGCGAAGTTCCGCAACATCGGGCAGGCCTGCACCGCCGCGAACCGGTTCATCGTCCACGAGTCGATCGCCGACGAGTTCTCCCGCCGCATCGGTGAGGCGGTCAAGGGCATGAAGATCGGCCGCGGCACCGAGGAGGGCGTGCAGATCGGCCCGCTGGTGGAGGACAAGGCGGTCGACAATGCGGTCCGGCTGGTCGACGGGGCGGTCGCCGACGGGGCGACGCTCGTGACCGGCGGGAAGGCGATCGACGGGCCCGGCTCGTTCTTCCAGCCCACGGTGCTGGACGACGTCACCGCCGAGATGGCGGTGTCGATCGAGGAGATCTTCGGGCCGGTGGTGGCGATCCAGCGGTTCGCGACCGAGGACGACGCGGTGCGGCTCGCGAACGCGACCGAGTACGGGCTGGTCGGCTACGTGTTCACCGAGGACACCAAGCGCGGGCAGCGGATGATCGACCGCATCGACACCGGCATGATGGGCCTCAACGTCGGCGTCGTCTCCAACGCGGCAGGCCCGTTCGGCGGGGTGAAGCAGTCCGGGCTCGGACGCGAGGGCGGCGCGGAGGGCATCCACGAGTACCTCGAGACGAAGTACACCCTCATGCCCAACCCCTTCGCCTGACCCCCACCTGCTGATCGACGAGCGGCGCGGGCGCAGCCCGCACGTCACCCGCTGATCGAGTAGCGGCGCGGGCGCAGCCCGCACGCGTATCGAGATCAACTCGCGGCGTCGTCTCGATACGCGCGCCCTCCGGGCGTGCTACTCGACGAGCGGGTGGGGCGTGCTGCTCGACGAGCGGCGCCCCCACCTGCTGATCGAGTAGCGGCGCGGGCGCAGCCCGCACGCGTATCGAGATCACCCGCCTCAGTCGTCTCGATACGCGCGCCCTTCGGGCGTGCTCCTCGACGAGCGTGGGTGGGGGCGTGCCCCTCGACGAGCGTGGGTGGGGGCGAGCTGCTCGACGAGCGTGGGTGGGGCGCGCTACTCGACGAGCGGGTCGGGCGACCGCGGCACGAGGTCCAGGATCAGCTTGCCGGGCACGTGGCCCGTCATGAGGCGGCGGTACGCCGTGGCGAACTCCTCGAGCGGGTAGCGCGCGTCGATCGCCACCTCGAGCTCGCCCGACGCGGCGAGGGCCGCGAGCTCGTCGAGCGCGCCCGTGCTCGCGAGGTCCGTCGCGACACCGCGCGCGCCGTGCGCGCCCTTCGCCGCGATCGCGATGCACCGCTCGATCACCACGCCCGCCTCGAGCGCCGCCGCCACACCGGCGCCGTCCGCGCAGTCGAAGCACGCGTCGACCGGGAGCATCCCGAGCAGCCGGTCGGCGAGCCCCTCGCCGTACGCGACCGGCTCCGCCCCGAGCCGGCGCAGCAGCGCGTGATTGCGCTCGCTCGCCGAGCCGATCACGCGAGCACCCCGGCGCTCGGCGAGCTGCACCGCGAGCTGACCGACGCCGCCAGCAGCCCCGTGCACGAATATCGTGTCGCCCGCGCGCTCCACCAGCTGCTCCACGGCGTCCCATGCCGTCCGTCCCGCGACGACGAGGCTCGCGGCGACGCCCGGGTCGAGGCCGTCGGGGATGCGCGCGAGGCGCTCGGCCCGCGGGTCCACCACCGTGCGGTCCTGCAGGGCGCGCGTGCGCGCGGAGCCGAAGACGCGATCGCCCACCGCCCATCCGTCGACGCCGTCGCCCACCTCGTCGACGGTCCCCGCGATGTCGTTGCCGACGCCGAGCGGCGGCTCGAGCCCCCTCGATGCCGCGGCCGGGCCGCCCGTGAAGATCTTCCAGTCGACGGGGTTGAGCGCGACCGCCTCGACGCGGACCCGCACCTCACCCGGCCCCGCGTGCGGCTCGTCGACCTCGCGCAGCTCGAGCACCTCGGGCCCGCCGAACCGCTCGTGCATCACCATGCGCATGCGCGCCACGCTACTCGTGCGCGTGCCGGGCGGATCCGTCCATGCGTCAGGCCGCGGGTGCCAGCAGCTGGTGGGCCGCGAGCTCGCGGTAGAGCGGCGACGCGTCGAGCAGCTCGTCGTGGGTGCCGCGCGCGAGCACGCGACCTCCGTCGAGCACGACGATCTGGTCGGCGTCGACGACCGTCGCGAGGCGATGCGCGATCACGAGCGTCGTGCGGCCCTCGCTCGCGACGTCGAGCGCCGCCTTGAGCGACGCCTCGTTGCGCGCGTCGAGGTTGGCCGTCGACTCGTCGAGCAGCAGGATGGGCGTGGCCGCGAGCAGCGCGCGGGCGATCGCGAGCCGCTGCCGCTCGCCGCCGGAGAGCAGCACGCCGCCCTCGCCGACCTCGGCGTCGAGCCCGGCGCTCGCGCGCCGCACGAGGTCGCCGAGGTTGACCGCCTCGAGCGCGTCGAGCAGCTGCGCGTCGGTCGCGTCGGGGGCGCCGAGCCGCAGGTTGTCGCGCAGCGATCCGGCGAGCACGGGGGCGTCCTGCTCCACGTAGCCGATGCGCGCGCGCAGCGAGTCGCGGTCGACGTCGCGCACGTCGGCGCCACCGATCCGCACGCTGCCGGCCGTCGCGTCGTAGAAGCGCTCGATGAGCGCGAAGGTCGTCGACTTGCCGGCGCCGGATGGGCCGACCAGCGCGGTGCGCGTGCCGGCGGGCACCGAGAACGAGACGCCCTCGAGCACGACGCGCGGCTCGTCGGCGGCGGGGTAGGCGAAGGTGACGTCCTCGAAGGCGACCATCGGCGCATCCGCGCGCGGCTCGAGCGGCGCCGAGGCGTCGGCATCCGTCTCGCTCGGCAGCCGGACGATCTCCTGGATGCGGCCGAGCGCGCCGAGTGCGACGCTCACGGCTGAGATCGCCCCGGCCAGCTGGCCGAGCGGCATGATCATGAGGAAGAGGAACAGCAGGAAGCCGACGAGCTGGGCGATGCCGATCTCGCCCGTGGCGACGCGCAGGCCGCCGACGCCGAGCACGACGAGGAAGGCGAGCTGCATCGCGACGCCGAAGATCGGCACGACGAGCGCCGAGATGCGCGCGACCCGCACGCCGGCGTCGAACGCGCCGCTCGCGCGCTCGCCGATCGCGGCGGCCTCGCGGTCGGTGGCGCCGGCGGCGCGCACGGTGCGCACGGCGCTGATGGCGCGCTCGAGCGCGCTCGTGAGATGCCCCACCTGCTCCTGCGCCTTGCCCGACGCGCGCGTCAGCAGCGGCATGACGGCGAGCATCGCCGCGATCGCGACGGCCAGCACGAGCACGGTGAGGCCGAGCAGCAGCGGGTCGATGACGAGCATCGCGATGACGGCGCCGACGAGCGTCAGCAGCCCGCCGATCGACTCGACGAGGCCCTGCGTGAGCACGGCGCGCAGCAGCGTGGTGTCGCTGCCGACGCGGCTCACGAGGTCGCCGATGCGCCGCGCGTCGAACTCCGCGATCGGGAGGCGCAGCATCCGCTCGACGAGCGTGCGCCGCGTGCGCAGCACCACGTGCTCGCCGAGCACCTGCAGCAGGAAGTGCTGGAAGCCGTCGAGCAGCGCGCCGACGACGACGATGACGAGCAGCACGGCGGGCAGCCACTCGAGCGGCCGCGACTGCTCGACGCGCGCGATGAGCTCCTGCGCGAGCGCCGGCTGCGCGAGCGCGAACCCGGCGCCGACGACCGAGAGCACGATCGCGCCGACGAGCAGCCCCTTCTTGGGGAAGAGGTAGGGCAGCAGCTCGCGCACCGACGCGCGCGGCCCGTCGTCGTCGCGCCGCCGCCGGCCGAACATCCCTCGTCGCTCGCTCATGTGCCGCGCTGTCCCGTCTACCGCTTGCCGTGCTTCTTGTGCACCGCCTGGCGCGTGACGCCGAGCGCGTCGGCGATGGCCTGCCAGGGGAACCCCTCCATTCTTGCGCGTCGGACGAGCGCCGACTCCTCGCGCTCGATCTCGCGCCGCGCGGCGGCGGACTCGGAGAGCAGCTCGAGCACGCCCAGCGGCTGCTCCGACGATGCGGTGATGCGGTCCATGTGTCAATGATGGTTGACACGACGGATGGATGTCAACCCGGGTTGACGGAGCGGAGGATGCCGCGCGTGGGTGGCACGGTCTAGCGTTGGGTCTCGTGCCAGCACCAGTGATCGAGGCCAAGGGCCTGCGCAAGGAGTACGGCGACTTCACCGCCGTCGACGGCATCGACTTCGCCATCGAGGCGGGCGAGGCCTTCGGGTTCCTCGGCCCCAACGGCGCCGGCAAGTCCACGACGATGCGGATGATCGCGGCCACCTCGACCAGGACGTCCGGCGACCTGCAGGTGCTCGGCTTCGACCCCGAGAGCCACGGCCCCGAGATCCGCGCGCAGCTCGGCATCGTGCCGCAGGCCGACCAGCTCGACGAGGAGCTGCGGGTGGTCGACAACCTCATCGTCTACGGCCGCTACTTCGGGCTGCCGCTGCCGTACGTGAAGCGCCGGGCCGAGGAGCTGCTCGAGTTCGCGCAGCTCACCGAGAAGCGCAAGGCGCGCGTCGACGGCCTCTCCGGCGGCATGAAGCGCCGCCTGACCATCGCGCGCGGCCTCATCAACAGCCCGAAGGCGATGCTGCTCGACGAGCCGACGACGGGGCTGGACCCGCAGGCCAGGCACGTGCTGTGGGACCGCCTCTTCCGCCTCAAGGAGGAGGGCACGACGCTCGTGCTCACGACGCACTACATGGACGAGGCCGAGCAGCTGTGCGACCGGCTCGTCGTCGTCGACAAGGGCGCGATCGTCGCGGAGGGCAGCCCGTCGTCGCTCATCCGGCAGTACTCGACGCGCGAGGTGCTCGAGGTGCGCTTCGGCTCGAGCCGCAACGCCGAGGCAGCGGAGCGCATCGAGGGCATCGGCTCGCGCATCGAGGTGCTGCCCGACCGCGTGCTCGTCTACGACGACGACGGCGAGGCCGCCATGGCGGCCGTGCACGCCCGCGGCCTGCAGCCGATCACGAGCCTCGTGCGCCGCTCGAGCCTCGAGGACGTGTTCCTGCGCCTGACCGGACGGTCGCTGGTCGAATGAGCGGCACCGTCGTCGATGGCGGCCTGGCTGCGGCCGGGCGGGTCGACCACGCCGCCGTCGCGCGATCGTCGCGCGCGTGGGGCTGGTGGTTCGTCGCCGAGCACCGCATCCGCGCCATGCGGTCGTACGTCGCCTCCGCGGTCATCATCGGCCTGGGCTCGCCGTTCCTGTTCCTCATCGGCCTCGGCGTGGGGCTCGGCCTGCTCGTCGACGCGAACCAGGGGTCGCAGGGCGTCGATGGCGTGCCCTACCTCGTGTTCCTCGCCCCCGCGCTCGCGATGGCGGGCGCGATGCAGACGTCGTCGCAGGAGAACACCTACGGCGTCTTCGGCGGCTTCAAGTGGTTCCCGATGTTCTTCGCCATGAACGGCACGCCCATCGGTCCCGCCCACATCGTGCTGGGCTTCCAGGTGGCCGTGCTCGTCCGGGTGCTCGTCTCGCTCGTCGCCTTCGTGCTCGTGATGATGCTCTTCGGCATCGGCGACCCGCTCGGCGCGCTGCTGCTCCTCCCGATCGGGCTGCTGATGGCGACGGCCGTCGGCTTCGCCGTGATGTCGTGGGTCTCGACGCAGACGGAGGATCGCGGACAGCTCTCGTTCATCGAGCGGTTCGTCGTCGTGCCGCTCACGCTCTTCTCGGGCACCTACTTCCCGCTCGAGACCCTGCCGGCCTTCCTGCAGTGGATCGGCTGGATCTCGCCGCTCTGGCATGCTGCCGAGCTCGGCCGGGCCGCGCTCTACGGTGCGCCGCTGCCCGCCGTGATGCTGCTCGTGCACGTCGGCTACCTCGTGCTGCTCGCGGCCGTCACGTGCGCGCTCTCCATCCGCACCTTCCGAAAGAGGCTCGACAAGTGACCGAGCAGCTGCTCGAGGCGCCCGCGCCCGCCATCCGCGGCCCGCTGCGCGGCCTCTACGCCGGCAACACCCGCTCCGTCGTGGCCCGCGGGCTGCAGGTGATCGCGCGCAACAACTGGCTCATCGTCGTCACCGGCTTCTTCGAGCCCGTCTTCTACCTGCTGTCGATGGGCATCGGCCTGGGCGCGCTCATCGGCACCGTCGACTTCTACGGCGTCGACGTGCCCTACGCGGCCTACATCGCGCCCGCGCTCATGGCTGTGAGCGCCATGAACGGCGCGGTCTACGACTCCACGATGAACGTCTTCTTCAAGATGAACTTCGCGAAGCTCTACCAGCAGATGCTCTCGACGTCGCTCGGCCCGCTCGACGTCGCGCTCGGCGAGATCCTGCTCGCGCTGTTCCGCGGGCTGCTGTACGCGTGCGGGTTCATGCTCGTGACGACGCTCATGGGGCTCAACCTGTCGTGGACGGCCGTGCTCGCGATCCCGGCAGCGCTCATCATCGCGTTCGGCTTCGCGTCGTTCGGCATGGCGGTGACGAGCTACATGAAGACGTTCCAGCACCTCGACTACGTGTACTTCGTGATGATGCCGATGTTCCTGCTCTCGGCCACGTTCTTCCCGATCGAGGTCTACCCGCAGGGGGTGCAGTGGGTCATCCAGGCGATGCCGCTGTGGCACGGCGTCGACATGGTGCGGCAGCTCACGACGGGCCTCATCCAGCCCTCGATCCTGCTGCACCTGCTCTACTTCGCGGTCATGATCGTCTTTGGGCTCTGGTTCACGACCGCACGGCTGAAGGCGCTCTTCCTCCGCTGAGCCTCCCCGCTCCGGACGCGTCCAGGCTGGCTCCCTAGGGTTGCGGGCATGGCTCGCGTGCTGATCTTCGCCCCCGCTCCGACGCTCACCGTCACGATCGAGGACCTCCGCGGAGAGGCGGACGTGCACGTGCACGTCGGCGGCCAGGGCGTCTGGCAGGCGCGCATGCTGACGGCGCTCGGACTCGACGTGGTGCTGACGTGCTCGGTGACGGGCGAGGTCGGGGGCGTCGTCCGTCACCTGCTCGACGACGAGGGCTTCGAGGTCGTCGCGATCGAGCGCGAGGGCATCAGCCCGGCGTACGTCCACGACCGCCGAGGCGGCGAGCGGATCGCCGTCGTCGAGGAGGACGGCGAGGTCCTGGAGCGCCACGCGCTCGACGACCTCTACTCGGCAACGCTGCGCGAGGCGTCACGGGCCGACCTCGTCATCCTCTCCGGCCCCGACGGCGACGACGTGCTCGAGCACGACGTCTACCGCCGACTCGCGAGCGACGTGCGCGCGCTCGGGAAGCCCGTGCTCGTCGACCTCGCCGGTCCCCGGCTCGAGGCGGCGCTCGAGGGCGGCGTCGACGTGCTGAAGGTCAGCCACGAGGAGCTCGTCGCCGACGGCCGCGTCGAGGACGGCGACGACGAGGCGCAGCTCGTCGCGGCGGCGCGCGAGCTGCACGACGGGGGCATCGGCCTGGTCGCGGTGACGCGCGCGGACGCCGGCTCCGTCGTCGTCGGCGACGGCGGCGCGTGGCGCGTGTCGGCGCCGCAGCTCGAGCCGGTCGAGACGCGCGGCGCGGGGGATTCCTACGCGGCGGGCGTCGCGTCGGTGCTCGCCGGCGGCGGCGCGCACGATGCGGCGATCCGGATGGGCGCGGCGGCGGGGGCGGTGAACGCGACCCGTCGTGGGCTCGGCACGGGCGACGCCGAGGCGATCCGCGCGATCGCGGAGCAGGTGCAGCTGGACGACATCGAGGAGGACGACTGATGCGGGCACTCATCACGAACGACGACGGCATCGACTCGCCGGGCCTCGCCGCGCTCGCGCGCGCGGCGGCCGCGGCAGGGCTCGAGGTGGTGATCGCGGCGCCGGCCCACGAGCACTCGGGGGCGAGCGCATCCATCATCGCCACGCAGGGCACGGCCGTCACGGCCGCGGGCGGCAAGGGGACGGTGCGTTCCGAGCGGCGCACGATCGCCGGGCACGAGGGCGAGGCCTACGCGGTGCACGCGGCGCCCGCGCTCATCGTGCTGCTCGCGCTGCACGGCTCGTTCGGGCCGGTGCCCGACGTCGTGCTGAGCGGCATCAACCGGGGCGCGAACGTCGGCACGGCCATCCTGCACTCCGGCACCGTCGGCGCGGCCCTCACCGCGGGGCAGGGCGGCGTCCGCGCGCTCGCGGTGTCGCTCGACGTGGGGCTCCGCGAGGGCGGCGCCGAGCACTGGGAGACGGCGGCGGCGCTCGCCGCGCGTGCGCTGCCGGGGCTCCTCGACGCGCCCGCGGGTGCGGTGCACAACCTCAACGTGCCGGACGTCGCCGATCCCGAGGCGGTCGAGCTCACGACCGCGCCGCTGGCGCCGTTCGGCATCGTGCAGACCACGATGACCGAGATCGACGGCGACGAGGTGCGCCTCTCGATCCGGCAGCACGCCGCGGCCTCCGCGCCCGGCACCGACATGGAGCGGCTCGCCGCCGGCGTCGCGACCGTGACGGCCGTGCGGGCGCTCGCGGCCTCCGGGGGCTGAGACGACACCGCGCTGAGACGACACCGCGCTGAGACGACACCGCGCTGAGACGACACCGCGCTGAGACGACACCGCGCTGAGACGACAGCGGGGCCGCGCCCAGTGGCGCGGCCCCGACGTCGGTCAGCGAGCGTCGATCACGGCTCCTCGGCCGCGATCACGACCGAGCTGTTCTCGACGTACTCCTGGTCGCGCGTCTCCTTCGTCAGCAGCAGCGCGATGAACGTGATCGCGCCGGCCGCCGCGAGGTAGAGGCCCACGAGCAGCGTCGAGCCGCCGGCCGCGCGCCAGAGCGCGACGGCGATGAACGGCGCGAGCGCCGCTCCGAGGATCGACGAGAAGTTGTACGCGATCGCCGAGCCGGTGTAGCGCACGTTGCTCGGGAAGAGCTCCGGCAGGAACGCCGCCATCGGGCCGAAGGTGAGGCCCATGAGCGAGAAGCCGAGCACCAGCATGGCCATCGTGCCGACGAAGCCGGACGAGAACAGCGGCACCCACAGCAGGCCGAAGACGACGATGCCGATCGTGACCGCGCCGAGCATCTTGCGGCGGCCGAAGCGCTCCGCGAGCGGGCCGGCGACGAGCGTGAAGACGCCGAAGAAGACGACACCGGCGATGAGCATCCACAGGAAGTCGATGCGCGCGTAGCCGAGTCCCGGCACGGGCGCGTCGCTGGGGGAGGTGCCGTAGGTGAGCGTGAACGCGGTCATCAGGTAGAAGAGCACGTAGGTCGCGAGCATGATGAACGTGCCCTGCAGCAGCTGCACGCCATTGCGGCGGAACACGCGGGCGAGGGGCAGCTTCACGACCTCGTTGCGCTCGACGACGCGCGTGAACGCGGGGGTCTCGAGCAGCGAGAGGCGCACCCACAGGCCGACGAAGAGCAGCACCGCGGAGGCGAGGAACGGCACGCGCCAGCCCCACTCCTGGAAGGCCTCCGGGCTCATCGTGTAGCTGATGATGATGAAGGTGACGTTGGCGAGGATGAAGCCGATCGGCGCACCGAGCTGCGGGAAGGTGCCCCAGATGGCGCGCTTGCCGGCCGGCGCGTTCTCGGTCGCGAGCAGTGCGGCGCCCGACCACTCGCCGCCGAGGCCGAGGCCCTGGCAGAAGCGCAGCAGCGCGAGCAGCGCCGGCGCGGCGATCTCCCAGCCGGGCGTGAGCGCGGTGGGCAGGAGGCCGATGAGGACGGTCGCGACGCCCATGGTGAGCAGCGACGCCACCAGGGTCGCCTTGCGGCCGATCCGGTCGCCGAAGTGGCCGAACAGGATCGAGCCGATCGGCCGGGCGATGAAGGCGACGCCGAACACGGCGAACGACGACAGCAGCTGTGCGGTCGGGTCGTCGGCGGGGAAGAAGAGCGCCGGGAAGACGAGCACGGCGGCGGTCGCGTAGGCGTAGAAGTCGTAGAACTCGATCGACGTGCCGATGAGGCTCGCGAGGATGACGCGGCGCGGGGTGTTGGCCTTGCCCGTCGGCTTTGCTGCGGTGGTGGGGGTGGACATGGTGCTCCGAGGATAGGAAGGTCTGCGCGCACCCGTCGCCGGTGTGGGGCCCGGGCGCTCGGCGCGCTCGTGGCGCACCGGCCGTCGAGGGAGCGACATCGGTCCCGGTTGGCGGCGATCCAGCCTAGCGACCGCCCGTGTGCCCTCGACGCCGTGCGCGCGGGCGCGTCCTCACTAGCCGTCGAGCGAGCGCAGCGACCGCAGGGCGAGCGCCGCCTCGACGACCGCCTCCGCAGCCTCCCGACCCTTGTCCTCCTTCGACCCGGGCAGGCCGGCCCGGTCGATGCCCTGCTGCTCGTCGTCGAGGGTGAGCACGCCGAAGCCGACGGGCTTGCCCGTGCGGACCGCGACCTCGGTCAGTCCCATGGTCGCGGCCTGCGAGACGTACTCGAAGTGCGGGGTGCCGCCGCGGATGATGACGCCGAGCGCCACCGCGCCGTCGGCGCCCGCCTCGAGCGCGGCCTGCGCGACGACCGGCAGCTCGAAGGAGCCCGGCACGGGCAGCTCGAGCACGTCGGCGCCCATCTCGGCGAGCGCGCGGCGCGCGCCCTCGAGCAGCCCCGCCGCGATCTGCTCGTGCCACCGGCCGTGCACCACCACGATCCGCAGTCCGCTCGCGTCCAGTCCGCCCGTCGTGGGCGCTCCAGCTCCAGCCATGTCAGTCGTCTCCCTGCTCGTCGAATGCCTCGATCACGGCCGGGAGCTGGTGCCCCATGCGGTCACGCTTGGCCTCGAGGTACTGCTCGTTGTACTCGCCGACGCCGACCAGCAGCGGGACGAGCTCGGTGACGGCGATGCCGTGCTGCTCGAGCTGCTGCTGCTTGAGCGGGTTGTTCGACAGCAGCCGGATCGACTGCACGCCCTGCTGCCGGATGATGCCGGCCGCGGCGCCGTACTCGCGCGCGTCGGCAGGCAGGCCGAGCGCGAGGTTGGCGTCGAGCGTGTCGAGCCCGTCCTCCTGCAGCCGGTAGGCGCGGAGCTTGTTGATGAGGCCGATGCCGCGGCCCTCGTGCCCGCGCAGGTACACGACCATGCCGCTGCCCGCCTCCTGGATCTGCTGCAGGGCCGCGTCGAGCTGCGGTCCGCACTCGCACTTGAGCGAGTGGAGGGCCTCGCCCGTGAGGCACTCCGAGTGCACGCGCACGAGCGCGCCGTCGGCGAGCGCGTCGCCGGCGATGATCGCGACGTGGTCCGCGCCGGTCTGGCGGTCGCGGTAGGCGGCGACGCGGAACGTGCCGAACTGCGTCGGCACCTTCGTCTCGACCTCGAAGGAGACGCGCGCCGACTCGTCGTTCGCGCCCTTGCACGCGGTCGGCAGGCCGCCGGCCTCGAGGTGGTCGACGAGGTCCTCGATCGTGATGACGGGCAGGTCGTGCTCCTCGCCGAAGGCGATGAGGGAGGGCAGCCGGCGCATCTCGCCGCTGTCCTCGACGAGCTCGCCGATCACCGCGACGGGCTCGAGGCCCGCGAGCGTCATGAGCTCGACGGCCGCCTCGGTGTGGCCCTTGCGCTCGCGCACGCCGCCCTCGACCGCGCGCAGCGGCACGATGTGGCCGGGCCGGCGGAGGCTCCTGGGCGTCGACGCGGGGTCGGCGAGCACCCGCAGGGTGTGCGCGCGGTCGTCGGCGGAGATGCCGGTCGAGTCGCGGTCGGCGGCGTCGACGGTGATCGTGTACGCCGTCTGCCGAGCATCCTCGTTCTCGAGCACCATGAGGGGCAGCTCGAGCAGGTCGGCGCGCTCGGCCGTGAGCGGCGCGCACAGGTAGCCGGAGGTGTGGCGCACCATGAACGCCACCTGCTCGGCGGTCGCGAGCTGCGCCGACATGATGAGGTCGCCCTCGTTCTCGCGACCTTCGTCGTCGACGACGATGACGGGCTTCCGCTCGCGCAGCGCGCGCAGCGCGACGTCGATGGTGGTGATGCTCATGAGGCCTCCCGCTGGAGCATGCGCTCGACGTGCCGAGCGACGATGTCGGTCTCGAGGTTGACCCGGTCGCCGACGGCCCGGAAGCCGAGCGTCGTCGACGCGAGCGTCTCGGGGATGAGCGAGACCTCGAACCACTGCTGCGCCTCGGACGGGTCGCTCACGGCCGAGGTGGTGAGGCTGATGCCGTCGACGGCGATCGACCCCTTCCGCACGACGAGGTGCGCGTGCGCGGGGTCGAGCGAGATCCGGACGGTGCGCTGCCCGTCGCCCTCGACGATCGACAGCACCTCGGCGGTGCCGTCGATGTGGCCCTGCACGATGTGGCCGCCGAGGCGGTCCCCGACGGCGGCCGCGCGCTCGAGGTTGACGCGGTCGCCCGGCGTGCGGTCGCCCAGCGTCGACATGTCGACCGAGATCTGCATGACGTCGGCCGTGAACGCATCCGCCGTCTGGTCGACGACGGTCAGGCAGAGGCCGTCGACGGCGATGGAGTCGCCGTGGGATGCGTCGCTGACCGCGAGCGGCCCCCGCACGGTGAGGCGCCACGCGTCTCCACTGCGCTCGAACGAGACGACCTCGCCGAGCTCTTCGATGATGCCGGTGAACATCAGTGCTCTTTCCCTGTCGTGGCCTCGACCAGGAGGTCGCGGCCGAGCTGCTCGAGCCGCGTCACCGTGAGGCGCCGCTGCTCGTCGATCGTGCCGACGCCGATGTCGTCGAGCACGGTGCGCGGACCTCCGAGGAGCGTCGGCGCGAGGTAGATGGTGAGGCGGTCGGCGAGGCCGGCGCGCAGGAAGGCGCTCGCGAGCGTCGGTCCGCCCTCGACGTAGAGCGTCTGGAGGCCGGCGGCGGCGAGCCCGAAGAGCTCGCGCTCAAGCTCGTGGCCGGCCGTGCGGTGCCCGCGCGGGTGCTGCAGGATGGCGGCGCCGGCTGGGATCTCGCGGGTGCCGAAGACGACGGGGATGGGCTGCGGGGCGTCGGGCTCACCGTCGACGCGTGCGGTGAGCAGCGGGTCGTCGGCGAGCACCGTGCCGGTGCCGACCGCGATCGCGTCGTGCGCGCTGCGCTCGCGGTGCACGTGGGCGCGCGCCTCCGGGCCGGTGATCCAGCGGCTCGTGCCGTCCGCGGCGGCGGCGCGGCCGTCGAGCGACTGCGCCCACTTGACCGTCACGCGCGGCCGGCCGGTGCGCTGCACGAAGAGCCAGTCGGCGATGAGGGCCTCGCCCTCGGCCTCGTCGAGGCGGTCGACGTCGGCGCCGCCCGACGCGAGCCGGGCTGCGCCGCCGCTCGACGCCTCGCCAGGGTCGGCGCTCGCGTAGACGACGCGCGCCACGCCGGCGGCGAGCAGCGCCTCTGCGCAGGGCCCGGTGCGGCCGGTGTGGTTGCACGGCTCGAGGGTGACGACGGCGGTCGCGCCGCGCGCCTCCTCGGGGCGGAGGCGCGAGAGCGCGTCGACCTCGGCGTGCGGCGTACCGGCACCGCGGTGCCAGCCCTCGCCGAGGACGCGGCCGTCGGGGGAGAGGAGCACGGCGCCGACCTGCGGGTTCACGCCGCGCGGGCCGCGGGCCGCGAGCTCGCGGGCGCGGGCCATCGCGTCGCGCTCTGCGACCGGGTTCCCAGCCATGACGTTCCTCTCCGAAGCGCGCGCGGGGAACGAGGGGTCGCGTGCGACCCCACGTGCGCCTCCCCTCCGGACTCTCACCGTCGGTGCTGGAGTTCCACCAGCTCAGCCAATCGCGCTGCTCGGGTTCGAGCAGCACTCACGGGTCGCGGACTATCACCGCCGGTTCAGACTTGCACTGACCCCGGGCACGTTGCACTGCCACCCTACAACTCACCCCTCCGCCGCCCCATTCCCGCGCATCCGCAGCCGCCCCGCCGCCCCGCCGCTCAGGCGCACAACGCAAGCCGCGCGCGCCCGATCCGCCGCCGATGGGAGGCGAGCCGCCGACCCGCCGCTGATCCGCGCGCCGGGGCTTGCGTTGTGCGAGCCCACGGGGGCCGGTCTGCCCGCATCCGCGTCTGCCCCCGGCCGCCTCGCCAACGACGCCCGGTGCGGCCCGCTGCACAACGCAAGTCGTGAGTTGATGATCCGCCGCAGGTGGGAGACGAGCCGCCGATCCGCCGCTGATCGGCGGCCCGAGGCTTGCGTTGTGCGAGGTGTCCGAGCGCGCGGTGGGCGGTCTGTCCACACCCGCTCCACCCCGGCCGCCCCGTCGGGTGCGATCGGGCGCATCCTCCCGCCATGTCGACACTGCGGCCGCTGCGCCAAGGATCCGTGCTCGTCGAGGAGTACCGGGAGCTGCGTGCGCAGGGCAACTCGCGCGCGGCGATCGAGGAGGGGCTCAGGCTCGGGCTCATCGAGCGCGCGCGTCGCGACGTCTATGTCTGGCAACCCGCTCCCGCGCCGCTGATGCAGGCCCTGAGGATCGGTGGGCGGCTCGCCTGCTCGTCAGCCGCAGAGGCCCTCGGTCTGTGGGTGCCCCGCGACGGCAGGCTGCACGTGCACGTCTGGGACGGGTCGACGCGACTGCGGGATCGACACGACCAGCGCGCCCGTCTCGAGCACCGGGACGGGCTCGTGCTGCACTGGGAGGACCTCGACACGGAGGACGGCACCCGCTGCGCGACCTCGGTCGCATCCGTGGTGCGATGCGTCGCGCGGTGCTTCGGCGTGCAGGAAGCGATCCGCGTGGCGGACTCCGCGCTGCAGCGGGGGCTCGCCCGCAGGTCGGAGATCGCTCGGGCGATGGACGGCCTGCGCTGGCTCGAGGAGCCGGCCATCGCGATGGTCGACGAGCGGAGCGGGTCCGGCTACGAGACCGACGCCAAGCTGCTGCTCCGGGCCGCGGGGCTGTCGTTCGTGCAACAGGTCCGGATCCCGCGAGTCGGCACCGTCGACTTCGTCGTCTGCGGATGCGTGGTCGTCGAGGTCGACGGCCGGGAGACGCACGAGACGACCTTCGAGCAGGATCGCGCACGCGATGCAGAGGCCGTGCTGCAGGGCTACATACCCGTTCGGGTGTCCGCAGCCTGGCTCGACCGCAATCCCGACCGCTTCATCGAGCTGGTGCTGGCGGCGCTCCGCCTGCACCCGCAGGGCTGAGGCTGCTCTCACCGGTGCCGGCCGAGGCACGGCGCTCGCGCACAACGCAAGCCGCGGCGTGCGACCCCGCGGCGATCGCCCGGGATCGGTCGGGACAGCGGCGGCAAGCGGTGATCGGGCTTGCGTTGTGCGCCGAGCCCCGCGGAGCCCGGGAGGGGGAGGGGGAGGGGGAGGGGGAGGGGGAGGGGGAGGAGCGGGTCAGTCGAGGGGCGGCCAGGGGCGGGCGTCGGCAGGCATGCCGCCGGCGACGCGCACCGCGTGGTGCTCGAGGCGGCGGTCGCCCGCGCTGCGGCGGCCGACGGTGGGCTCGGTCTCGTGCGCGCCGAGGTAGGAGAAGCCGGCCGCCTTGGCGACGCGCATCGACGCGACGTTGCCGTCGAAGCAGCGCCAGTGCACCTCCGGCCAGGTGAGGCAGCCCTCGGCGTGCCCGACCAGGGTGCGGAGCGCATCCGCCATGAGGCCTCGCCCCTGCGCGTCGGGGTGCAGCCAGTAGCCGACCTCCGCGCGCTCGCCACGGAGCCCCACGACGCCCGCGATCGGCCCGCGCAGCGACTCGCGGATCGCCCAGGTGCGCTCGTCGTGCTCGCCCCGCCAGCCGGCCGGCGCGAACTCGCGCACGAACGACTCGGCATCGGCGCGGCGGTAAGGCCACGGGGTGTCGAGGAACCGCTCTGCGTCCTCGGTCGAGCAGGCCTCGACGATCCGGTCGACGTCGTCCTCGCGGAGCGCCGTGAGCAGCACCTTGCCGCCCAGCACGGGCAGCGAGGGGCCGGCCAGGGGCGCGCTCATCGCAGGCCCATCGCCTCCAGCGCCCGCCGGAGCGTCGCATCCGCGACAGCGGCCGCGCGCTCGGCGTTCGCCGCGAGCAGGCGGTCGAGCTCGGCCGGGTCGTCGAGCAGCTCGAGGGTGCGCTCGCGCACCGGGGCGAGCTCCGCGACCACGGCGTCGGCGACGGCCGTCTTGAAGACGCCGTAGCCCTGCCCCTCGAACTCCGCCTCGAGCGTCGCGACCGGCGAGCCGGTCGTCGCGCTGAGGATGTCGAGCAGGTTCGTGACGCCGGGCTTCTGCGCGCGGTCGGCGCGGATCGAGCCCTCGGTGTCGGTGACCGCCGAGCGGATCTTCTTCGCGGTCTTCGCGGGCTCGTCGAGCAGCCAGACCACGCCCTTGTCGTTGTCGGCCGACTTCGACATTTTCGACTCGGGCGACTGCAGGTCGTAGATGCGCGCGCCGCCCGCGAGGATGACCGGCTTCGGCACCGTGAACGTCGCGCCGAAGCGCTTGTTGAAGCGCTCGGCGAGGTCGCGGGTGAGCTCGACGTGCTGCTTCTGGTCGTCGCCGACCGGCACGACGTCGGCGTCGAACAGCAGGATGTCGGCGGCCATGAGGATGGGGTAGGTGAAGAGGCCGACGGAGGCCGCGTCCTGCCCGCCCTTGGCGGCCTTGTCCTTGAACTGCGTCATCCGGCTCGCCTCGCCGAAGCCGGTGATGGTGCCGAGCAGCCAGGCGAGCTGCGCGTGCGCGGCGACGTGCGACTGCACGTAGAGGCACGACCGGTCGGGGTCGATGCCGCCGGCGATGTACTGCGCCGCGAGCGTGCGCACCTGCTCGCGCAGCACCTGCGGCGACTGCGGCACGGTGATCGCGTGCAGGTCGACGATCGAGAAGAACGCGTCGACCTCGTCCTGCATGCGCCGCCACTGCTGCAGCGCGCCGATGTAGTTGCCGAGGTGGAGCGAGCCCGACGAGGGCTGCATCCCGGAGTAGAGCCGGGGCTTGGTCATGGGGGGTTCCAGTCTGAGTGATCACAGGTCGTAGTCGACGATGACGGGCGCGTGGTCGGACCATCGCGTGTCCCACGCGCTCGCGCGGTCGACGCGGTAGCCGCTCGCGGTCGCCGCGAGCGCGGGGGTGGCCATGTGGTAGTCGATGCGCCAGCCGGTGTCGGTGTCGAACGCCTTGCCGCGCTGCGACCACCACGTGTAGGGGCCGTCCACGCCCGGATGCGCGGCGCGGCCGACGTCGACCCATCCGTGGCCGCGGCCGCGCTTGCCGTCGACGCCGGTCACCATGCCGGTGCCGAGGAAGCGGTCGAGGTAGCTGCGCTCCTCGGGCAGGAAGCCGGCGGTCTTCTGGTTGCCGCGCCAGTTCTTGATGTCGAGCGGTGTGTGGCCGACGTTGAAGTCGCCCATCACGACGGCGTGCTCGGTGTGCGCGCGCAGCTGCGGCAGGCGCTTCGCCATCGAGTCGAGGAAGCGGTACTTGTCGGTCTGCTTCTGGCTGCCGACCTCGCCGCCGGAGTGCACGTAGGCCGACACGACGGTGAGCAGCGTCTCGCCGATGAGGAAGTCGGCCTCGAGCCAGCGCCCCTTCGTGTCGAACGTCTTGAGGCCGATGTCGGTGCGGTGCTCGATCGACGGCTCGCGGGAGAGGACGGCGACGCCGGCCCGGCCCTTGGCGGTGGCGGGGTCGTGCAGCACGTGCCAGCCGGGCACGAGCGGCAGCAGGTCCTCGTCGAGGGCCCGCACCTCCTGCAGCGCGACGATGTCGAAGCCGCCCGCCTCGAGCCAGCCGCCCATGTCCTTGCGGAAGGCGGCGCGCACGCCGTTGACGTTGACGGAGGCGATGCGGACCATGCCGACGAGCCTACCGACGCCCGCCCACGCGGACGGACGCGGCGACCGGCGGCTGATCGACTCGCGTCAGCGGCGCCTCGCAAGCCGCTTGTGGAGCCGCACGGCGTCGCCGCCCTCCGCGCGGTTGGCCTGCACCTCCTCGAGCAGCGCCTTCGCCTCGTCCTTCGAGAGCGTCGCGTCGATGCCGCCCGCCTGCACGAGCCGCGTGTAGGCGCGCCCCGTGGGGCCGACGGCCAGGAAGGCGAGCGCGAGCAGCAGGATCTGCATGATGAAGCCGAGCCAGATGAGCATGATCACGGGCGCCGCGATGCCGGCGAGCAGCGGGTTGTTCTCGACCCCGCGGAAGAGCGCGGACGCGATGAGCTTGAGGCCGGAGAACACCACCGCGCAGACGAGCGCCGCAGGCACGATCTGCTTCGCGGGGAGCCGCAGGCGCCCGCCGAAGCGGTAGAGCAGCAGCACGACTGCCGTGTCGAGCAGCAGCTGCACGCCGAAGGCGACGACCGGCGCCGCCCAGCCCAGGCCGAGCGCATCCGCCAGCGCCTGCGCGACGAGCAGCAGGCCGGACGAGACGACGACGAGCAGCCCGATCCCGACGCCGACGCCGAGGTCGCCGATCTTGAGCAGGATGAAGTTCGCCGGAGGCGCCTCGAGCTCGAACATCGCGCGGAATCCCTCACGGCTCACGGCCACCCAGGCGATTGCGGTCAGTAGGATCGACACCGCAGCGACCGCGCCCGCCCAGCCGAGGATCGTCGAGCCGGTGAGGGTGTCGACGTCGACGGCGCCGCCGTCGCCGATCAGCCCCGGCACGGCGGACGAGATCGAGTCGATCACCGCGTCCCGCAGGGTCGCGTTGTCGCCGAGCACCGCCATGAAGACCGCGAAGCCGACGAAGAGTGCCGCGAAAAGCGACAGGAACGCCTGCACGGTCATGCCCTGCGCCAGCACCGGCCCACGCTCGCCGGTGTAGCGCTGCCACGCCCGCAGGGGTCGCGACCGCATGAGCCTGTCGATCAGAGCCTTCATCGACGCCCTTCCTGCGGCAGCGGCGGCGCGTGGCGGCCACCGGCTGCCCAGCGTAGTGTGGCGGCATGAGTGCGCTCGCAGGAGTCGGAGTCGGACGCGGCATCGCTGTCGCCAAGGTGCTGAGGATGCCGGAGCCCCTCGCGCCGCCGAGCGACGAGCCGCTCGCGGCCGACGTCGACGGCGAGCACGAGCGCGTCAGCGTCGCGCTGCAGGCCGTGGCCGACGAGCTGAACGCGCGCGCCGCGGCGGCCGGCGGCGACGCCCAGCAGGTGCTGGAGGCGTCCGCGCTCATGGCGCAGGACCCGGCGATCCTCGACGACGTCCGGGCGAGGCTCCAGGGCGGCGCGAACGCGGAGCGCGCGACGTGGGATGCCTACGCGGGCTTCCGCGACCTGCTCACGTCGATGGGCGGCTACATGGCCGAGCGCGCGACCGACCTCGACGACGTCGCCCAGCGCGTCGTCGCGCGGCTGCGCGGCGTCGCAGCGCCCGGCGTGCCGGTCTCGGCCGAGCCCTTCATCCTCATCGCGCGCGATCTCGCGCCTGCCGACACCGCCACGCTCGACCTCGAGAAGACGCTCGCGCTCGTCACGCAGGACGGCGGACCCACGAGCCACACCGCGATCCTCGCCCGCTCGAAGTCGCTGCCGGCCGTGGTCGGCGTCGTCGGGCTGCTCGACGCGGTGGCCGACGGCCAGCGCGTCATCGTCGACGCCCGCACCGGCACGGTCGAGCTCGACCCGGACGACGCCGCGGTCGCCGCCGCCGAGGAGGAGCGCACCGCGCGCCTCGGTGCCGCATCCGCCCCCATCACCGAGGGCGCGCTCGCCGACGGCACGAAGATGCCCCTGCTCGCGAACGTCGGCTCGCCGAAGGACGCCGCGAAGGCGATCGAGCTCGGCGCCGAGGGCGTCGGGCTGTTCCGCACCGAGTTCCTGTTCCTCGACTCGGCGACCGCGCCGACCGTCGAGGAGCAGACCGCCGCCTACACCGAGCTGCTGCAGGCGTTCTCGGGCAAGAAGGTCGTCGTCCGCGTGCTCGACGCCGGCGCCGACAAGCCGCTGTCGTTCCTCAACGACGCGCACGAGGAGAACCCGGCGCTCGGGCTCCGCGGCATCCGCGCGCTGCGCGCGAGCGAGCACATCCTGCGCGACCAGCTGACGGCGCTCGCGAACGCGCAGGCGGCGTCGGATGCGCGGCTGTACGTCATGGCGCCGATGATCGCCGACGTCGAGGAGACCGAGTACTTCGTCGGGCTCGGGCGCGAGCTGGGGCTCGAGGTCGTGGGCGCGATGGCAGAGGTGCCGTCGATCGCCGTGCTCGCCGACCAGGTGCTCGAGGTCGCCGACTTCGTCTCGATCGGCACGAACGACCTGACGCAGTACACGCTCGCCGCCGACCGGCAGCTCGGCTCGGTCGCCGCGCTGCAGGACCCGTGGCACCCGGCGGTGCTGCGGCTCATCAAGATGCTCGGCGATGCGGGCGCTCGCGCCGACAAGGGCGTTGGCGTGTGCGGCGAGGCCGCGGCGGATCCCGCGCTCGCGGTCGTGCTCGTCGGCCTCGGGGTGACGTCGCTCTCGATGAGCGCGTCGGCGCTCGCGGACGTCCGCGCCGAGCTGCTCACCGTGACGCTCGATGAGGCGAAGGCGCGCGCCGAGCGCGTGCTCGGCGCGCGCTCGGCGGCGGAGGCGCGGCAGCTGGCCGCGGCCTCGCTCGTCGACTGACCGGTCAGCGCTTCCGGCCCGCCGCGCGCGTCCGCCGCGGTCGTCGAGCAGCGCGGCGACGGAGCCGTCGCACGGGTCGGGCTCGTGCGTCCGATCGGGCTGAGCCGGGTGCGAGCGTCCATGCGGGCTCGGAGGCCGGCTCGGGCCGATCGGGGTCGCGCGGCTGCCGCGCGGTGATCGGCCGCCTGCTGCTCGTCGACTGACGTGTCAGCGCTTCCGGCCCGCCGCCCGACGCACGGCGACCGCGAACTCGCGCGCTCGCTCCCGCTCGCCCTCGATCGGCAGCAGGACGACCTCCTGCGCGACCCGGTGCACCTGCTTGCGCAGCCGCCGCCGGGCGCGGGCGCGGCGCGCAGCGCCGACCGCCCCGCTCACGAGCGCGCCGACGAGCCCGAGCACGACGCCGAGCAGCAGCCCGCCGACGAGCCCGACGAGCGGCACGGGCCAGCCGTCGAGCCAGCTGCCGGTGCCCTCGAGCTGGGGCAGCACCGGCGCGACCATGCCCCAGAGCGGCAGCAGGATCGGCAGCAGCAGCCACACCCCGCCGATCACCGCGACGATGAGCGCGAGCCACTGGAGCGCGGCGAGCACCGGCCACCACCACGACCCCCGGGCGCCGAGATCGGTCCTGGCGATCGCGCGGTCGAGCTCCGACGGCAGCGACTCGAGCGCATCGCCGGCGTGCTCGTGGACGGCCGCCGACCATCCCTCACCCAGACCGCTCGCGGCCGCGTCGGCGTAGGCGCGGACGGCCATGCCGGCCTGCGCGCGCTGCGCGGCGCTCATCGGCGGCAGCCCGGTGCGGTGCACGTCGGCGTCGCGGCCTCGGTCTCGGCCGGCGGCGAGGTGGAGGCGCCGCAGCGGGTCGGGCGCGAGCCGCAGCACCCAGGCCGTGAGCGGCCAGCCGGTGACCTGGCCGGCGCGCTTGCGGTACGAGCCGGCCACGGCGTCGGCGACCGCGTCGACGCCCGCCGCGGCGGCGAGGCCACGCTCGAGCGCCTGCACGTCGGCCGACCGCAGCGAGCCGGGCACGCCCGCGTGCTCGAGGCGGGCCGCGATCCCGCGCACGTCGGCGGCGAGCCGCTCGGATGCGGCCTTCCGCTCGGCGGCGAAGCGCGCGATGCGCGTCCGCAGCTCGTCGATCCCGGCCCCGGTCGTCGCCGACACCGGCAGCACCTGCACGCCGTCGAGGCCGTCGCCGCGCAGGAGCCCGCGGAGCGACTCCACGACGTGCCCGACCTCGTCCGGCGGCAGCCGGTCGACCTGGTTGAGCACCGCGGTGGTGACGGAGGCGTGCGTCGCGAGCGGCGCGATGAAGTCGCGGTGGATGACCGCGTCGGCGTACTTCTGCGGATCGACGACCCACACGAGCACGTCGACCTGCCCCGCGAGCCGCTCCGCGATCGCGCGGTGCTCGAGCGCGACGGAGTCGAAGTCGGGCAGGTCGAGCACGATGAGCGAGAGCTCCTGCCCGGGCGCGAACGGCCGGTCCATGATGCGGCGGTCGGAGACCTGCAGCCAGTCGAGCAGCGCGGATGCGCCGCGCGGGTTCCAGACGGCGGCGAGCGGCGCAGAGGTGGTGGGCCGGCGCACGTGCGTGCGCGCGATCGCCTCGCCGGCGAGCGCGTTCATGAGCGATGACTTGCCGGAGCCGGTGGCGCCGAAGAAGCCGACGACGGTGTGCTCCGAGGAGAGCGCGCGGCGCTCGCCGGCGCTCGCGGTGATGCGCCGCACCGCCTCGAGCTCTGCCTGCGGCACGCGCCCGGCGCCGAGCTCCGCCGCCTCGGAGAGCGCGCCGAGCAGCGCGTCGACGCCGCGCTCTCTTCGGCCGTGGTCGTCGCGGTCGCGCTCGCTCACCGGTCGTGCCCCGCGTCGCGCTCGCGTGGCACGCCGCGCTCGAGCTCCCGCACGTCGTCGGCCTCGCCGTCGAGCGGCGCCTCCGCGTCGGGCGCGGCGTCGTCGAGCGCCTCACCCTCGACGAGCTCGCTCGGCAGCAGCGCCCGCGAGCGCGCGGCGGGTGACGCCGCGTCGGACCCGGCGGCGTCGGATCGGGCAGCGTCGGGCCCGGCGGCGTCGGGCGCCGTCGCGACGGCGCGCATCGCGGCCTCGAGCTCGGCGGCGGCGTCGCGCAGCACGTCGCCCGACGCGCCCTGCTCGACCGGCGTGAGCAGCGCGTCCCACCGGGCAGCCTCGGCGCCCATGAGCGCGCGCACGCGGGTGTCGAGGTCGTCGCGCGCCTGCGCGGCGAGGCGGCGCACGGCGTCCTCGCCGAAGATCGTCTCGAGCAGCTTCTGGCCGACGACGGCCGAGCCGCCCGCGATCGCGAGCTCGCCGCCCGTGAGCCCGCCGGTCGACGCGAAGACGACGACCATGAGCGCCACGGTGATGACGTTGAGCCCGAGCGACATCACCCGCGCCTTCGTGCGCTTGCCCGCGGCCTGCTCGGTGATGAGCGCCATGAGCGCGAGCTGCCAGTCGCGCACGAGCAGGCTCGCGCGCTCCGACAGCGCCGGCGACGGATGCGCGAGGTCGGCCCCGGCGGTCAGCTCGCGGCCGACAGCCGACTGGCGCACCCGCTGCCACGCATCCGACGCCGCGCGGCCGGCCTCGTCGACCATCACGGCGTGCAGGCCGCTCTCGATCTCGTGCTCGACCTCGACCGGCGGCGTCGGCCGGCCCTGGAACCACGCGACCACCCGGTCGCGCGTACGGGAGTACCACGACTCGATGGTGCGGAAGACGTCGGAGGTGCCGACGAAGTCCTGCCAGCGCGCGAGCACCTCGCCGCGCAGCAGCACGCCGTCGCGGGTGGCGTCGCCGACGCGATCGGCGGCGTCGTCGTAGGCGGTGTCGACCGTGCCGCGCAGGTCGGCGGCCGTCACGACCTGCTCGTCGCGCGCGTCGGCGATCGCTCGCGCCGTGACGCCGAGCCGGCCGACGGCGCCGGCGAGGGTGCGGCCGGCGATGCGGGCGCGCTCGGCGCGATCGCCGGCGATCCCCGCGAGCCAGCCGCGGATCTCGGCGACGGCGGCGGCCGGCAGCATGCCGCGGTCGTCGAGCGGTGCCTCGGTGACGACGAAGACCGGCGCGGTGCCGAGGCCCCGGAGCTCGAGCATCTGCCGCAGGTCGGCCTCCACCTCGCCCTCGGCGCCGGCGGGCACGCGGTTGAGCACGACGCCGACGGTAATGTCGCGCGCCGCGGCGTCGTCGAGCAGGCGCCACGGCACGGCGTCGGCGTAGCGGTTCGCGGTGGTCGAGAACAGCCAGAGGTCGGCCGCGGCGAGCAGCTGCGCGGCGAGCAGCCGGTTCTCGTCGGCGATCGAGTCGACGTCGGGCGCGTCGAGGATCGCGAGGTCGCGCGGCACGCGGTCGTCGGCGACGAGCACGACGGAGCCGATCTGGGCGGCGTCCGGCTCCTCGCCGGCGCGGCTCGCGGGCGCCTCCCGCACGACGCCGGTCACTCGCGCGAGCCCGGGCAGGATGCGGGTGGAGCCGAACCAGGCGGCGTCGGCGGGGGAGTGCAGCAGGATCGGCTGCCGCGTCGTCGGGCGGATGACACCGGTGCGGGTGACGGGCACGCCGATGAGCGCGTTCACGAGCGTCGACTTGCCCGCGCCGGTCGAGCCACCCACGACCGCGAGCAGCGGGGCGTCGAGGTGCCGCAGGCGGGGCTCGACGTAGTCGTCGATCTGCCGCACCGCGGCGCCGCGGGCGTCGCGCGCCGCGTCGGCCCCGGCGATCGACAGCGGCAGCGCCACGCCGTCGAGCGCGGAGCGGAGCGCGTCGAGGCGGTCGAGCGCCGCGATGGTCGAGGTCACGCGGCTAGTCTGCACCCTCGCTCACGGCGCGACCTGGCGCCGTCCCGCCGGGGCGACGCGGGCGGGCGCGGGCGCGCGCAGCCGTGCCGCGACGGTGACGAACCCGATGAGCACGCAGACCACCGCTGCGGCGATCGCGACCGTGGCCGAGGCGGGCTCGCCGATCGCCCGGCCGACGCCGATCCATGCCACGCCCCAGAGCATCGCGAGCGCCGGCGCGATGCGACCCGCCCCGCGCACGGCGAGGAGCGCGGCGACCACCGCGACGAGCAGCAGCACGAGGATCGTCGGCAGCTCCCAGTCGGCGGGTCGCACGCCGGCATCCGCGAGGAACGCCGCGATGTTCGCGACCGTCGCGACCGCGACCCAGCCGAGGTACAGGCCGAACGTGCCGTCGACGACCACGGTCTCGACCAGCGACGCCGGGCGTGAGCGCCGCAGCACCTCGAAGATCGCGAGCAGCACCGCGAGCAGCAAGAGGATCACGACGACCGTGACGGGCAGCAGCCCCGCCTGTGCGCAGAGGATCCACGCGGCGTTGAGCACGAGCGAGGCCACGGCGAGCCAGCCGAGCAGGCGCTGCCGCGGATCGTGGCGCTGGCGCGGCAGCACCTGCCACACCGCGTAGGCGGCGAGGCCGAGGTAGATGAGCGACCAGATCGAGAACGCCGGGCCGTAGGGCGCGAGCGGCGTCGCCGAGTCGGAGAGCGCGCCGCTCGACGACGCCTCGACCTCGGTGCCGCCGAAGAGCCCGGAGCCGAGCGCGGCGGCGGCGAGCGTCACGGGCAGCGCGATGAGCACGACCCAGGGGCGGATGCGGTCAGCGGTCGTCGTCGAAGCGTCCATGGCCGGGACGATACATCGGCTGCCTACACATCAGCCGAGAGCGGACCGACGGCCGTGGGCGCCGACCGACGCAGCGAGGGCCGGCATCCGCGTGGATGCCGGCCCTCGGTCGAGCGGTGCGGCTAGAGCCGGACGCCCGTCATCATGGCCTGCTTGACCTCGGCGATCGCCTTGGTCACCTGGATGCCGCGGGGGCAGGCATCCGTGCAGTTGAAGGTCGTGCGGCAGCGCCACACGCCCTCCTTGTCGTTGAGGATGTCGAGCCGCACCTGGCTGCCCTCGTCGCGCGAGTCGAAGATGAAGCGGTGCGCGTTGACGATCGCGGCGGGGCCGAAGTACTGGCCGTCGGTCCAGAACACCGGGCACGAGGTCGTGCACGCGGCGCAGAGGATGCACTTCGTCGTGTCGTCGAAGCGCTCGCGCTGCGCGATCGTCTGGTGGCGCTCCTTCTCGGGCTTGCCGGTCGCCTGCAGGAAGGGCTGGATCTCGCGGAAGGAGTCGAAGAACGGCTCCATGTTGACGATCAGGTCCTTCTCGAGCGGCAGGCCCTTGATCGCCTCGACGTAGATCGGCTTCGAGATGTCGAAGTCCTTCACGAGCGCCTTGCAGGCGAGGCGGTTCTTGCCGTTGATGCGCATCGCGTCGGAGCCGCAGACGCCGTGCGCGCACGAGCGGCGGAAGGCGAGCGACGGGTCGATGTCCCACTTGATGCGGTGCAGGGCGTCGAGGATGCGCTCGGTCGGGTACATCTGCACGTCGTAGTCGACCCAGCGCGGCTCCTCGTCCACCTCGGGGTCGTAGCGGCGCACGATGACCGTGACGTTGAAGCTCTGCGGCACGTCGATCGGCTCCGACGGCTCGACCTCGCGGTCGGCGCCGTCGTACTCGTTCTCGACCGGCTTCGGGCTCGTCGACGACTGGGCCGCGGCCTCGGCGACCTGGTGCGCGCTCGCCTGGTCGTCGGTCGAGCCCATGTCGGGCTGGTCGGCCATCGGCGTGGGCGCGCCCGTGGGGCCGCTCTGCGCCGGGTGCACGCCCGACTCCTGGCCCTTCGGGTCGCCCTGGGGCAGCTGGTTGTCGCTCATCAGTACTTCCGCTCCGTCGGCTCGTAGTGCGTGAAGCGCACCGGCTTCCAGTCCAGACGGATGCCCTGGCTGTCACCCGTCTCGGCGGCCGTCCGGTACGCCATGGTGTGCTGCATGAAGTTCACGTCGTCGCGCGTGGGGTAGTCGTCGCGCATGTGGGCGCCCCGCGACTCCTTGCGGTTGATCGCGGAGATCACGACCACCTCGGCGAGGTCGAGCAGGAAGCCCAGCTCGACGGCCTCGAGGAGGTCGGTGTTGAAGCGGCGACCGCGGTCGTGCACGCGCACGTTGGGGTAGCGGCCGCGGAGGACGGCGATGTCGGCGAGCGCGGTCTGCAGCGTCTCCTCGGTGCGGAACACCTGGGCGTTGCGGTCCATCGTCTCCTGCAGCGCCTTGCGGATCGCGGCGACCGACTCGGTGCCGTCGCCCTCGCGCAGCTGCGCGAGCAGCTTCACGACGCCGTCGGCGGCATCCGCCGGCACGTCGACGAACTCGGCCGTCTGCGCGTACGTGACCGCGTTGTTGCCGGCACGCTTGCCGAACACGTTGATGTCGAGCAGCGAGTTCGTGCCCAGGCGGTTGGCGCCGTGCACCGAGACGCACGCGCACTCGCCGGCGGCGTAGAGGCCGGGGATGACGGTGTCGTTGTCGCGGAGGACCTCGGCGTCGTTGTTCGTCGGGATGCCGCCCATGGCGTAGTGCGCCGTCGGGTACACGGGAACGCGCTCGGTCACCGGGTCGACGCCCAGGTAGGTGCGGGCGAACTCGGTGATGTCGGGCAGCTTCGTCTCGAGCACCTCGGCGCCCAGGTGGGTGCAGTCGAGGTAGACGTAGTCCTTGTTCGGGCCGGCGCCGCGGCCGTCGAGGACCTCCTGCACCATCGAGCGGGCGACGATGTCGCGCGGCGCGAGGTCCTTGATGGTCGGCGCGTAGCGCTCCATGAAGCGCTCGCCCGACGCGTTGCGGAGGATCGCGCCCTCACCGCGGGCGCCCTCGGTGAGGAGGATGCCGAGGCCGGCGAGGCCCGTCGGGTGGAACTGGTAGAACTCCATGTCCTCGAGCGGCAGGCCCTTGCGCCAGATGATGCCGACGCCGTCGCCCGTGAGCGTGTGCGCGTTCGAGGTGGTCTTGTAGATCTTGCCGAAGCCGCCGGTCGCGAACACGACCGACTTGCCCTGGAAGACGTGGATCTCGCCGGTCGCGAGCTCGTACGCGACGACGCCGGCGGGCCGCGGCACGCCGTCGACCTCGCCCATGATCAGGTCGAGCGCGTAGAACTCGTTGAAGAAGTCGACGCCGTGCTTGACGCAGTTCTGGTACAGCGTCTGCAGGATCATGTGGCCCGTGCGGTCGGCCGCGTAGCAGGCGCGGCGGACCGGCGCCTTGCCGTGGTCGCGCGTGTGCCCGCCGAAGCGGCGCTGGTCGATCTTGCCGTCCGGCGTGCGGTTGAACGGCAGACCCATGTTCTCGAGGTCGTAGACCGCGTCGATCGCCTCACGCGTGAGGATCTCCGCCGCGTCCTGGTCCACCAGGTAGTCGCCGCCCTTGACCGTGTCGTAGGTGTGCCACTCGTTGCTGTCCTCCTCGACGTTCGCGAGGGCGGCAGCCATGCCGCCCTGCGCCGCGCCCGTGTGGGAGCGGGTCGGGTACAGCTTCGTGATCACCGCGGTCGACGCCTTCGGGGCCGACTCGATGGCGGCGCGCATGCCTGCGCCGCCCGCTCCGACGATGACGACGTCATGCTGGTGGTAGTGGATGCCGTCGACGACGGAATGCTGATCAGCCATGGATGTGGGGGACTCCGAATCTCGCCTAGAGGGAGGCGCAGAACGACGGGAGCAGCGCGGGGTCCGCGGCTTCCGGGCAGGGGTTGAACGTGAAGGTGATGAGCGTGCCCAGCAGGATGAGCAGCACGGCGGCGGTGCCGATCGCGCCGAGCGCGAGCGTGCGGACCCTCGGCTTGTGCACGTAGTCGTTGACGATCGTGCGCATGCCGTTCGAGCCGTGCAGGATGGCGAGCCACAGCATCAGCACGTCCCACCACTGCCAGAAGGGCTGGGCCAGCTTGCCGCCCACGAAGCCGAAGTCGATCGCGTGGATGCCGCCGGGCGTCCAGATGAGGTTGTAGGCCAGGTGGCCGAAGATCAGCACGATCAGCACGACGCCGGAGGCGCGCATGAAGATCCAGCCGGCCTTCTCGAGGTTCGGGCCGCGACGGCTGCCCGAGCGGGCGGGGTAGGCGTAGTTCGGGCTCTCGACGGTGACGCTCATCAGTGGGCCTCTTCCATCGGCGAGAACACGTTGATGAGGTGGTTCGGCGTGAAGTAGAGCATGAGCGCCACGACGAGGCCCATGACGATCCAGAACAGCACGCGCTGGTTCTTGGTCGCCCACGGCCAGACGTCGACGAGGATGATGCGCAGGCCGTTGAGGGCGTGGAGCACCACGGCGCCGACGAGACCGACCTCGCCGAGACCCATGATCGGGTTCTTGTAGGTCGCCATGACGGCGTCGTACGCCTCCGGGCTCACCCGGATGAGTGCCGTGTCGAGCACGTGCACCAGCAGGAAGAAGTAGATCGCCACACCGGTGATCCGGTGCAGCACCCACGACCACATGCCCTCGTTGCCGCGATACAGCGTGCCGCTGAACGTGGTCTTGCGAGGGGAGGGATCGGGGAGGACGAGGCTGCTCTGCGTCTTCGACACGCGCAATCCCTCCGTTGTTCGACCGGGCAGATGCATCCATCCTATGCCCGTGGCGAACGGCGTCCGGGCTCGGCGGGTCGTCGCGGTGCGCTCCGGGCGAACGCCAGGAGCGGCGCGCGGGGCCTACGCCCCGACGAGGCCGTCGATGCCGCGGAGCGCGCGGTGCGATGCCCGCTCGTAGTGCGCGAGCAGCTGGTCGACGACGGCCGACCACGAGCGGGGCAGCACGCGCCGACGGCCGGCCTCGCCCATCCGCGCCCGCATCGACGCGTCGGCGGCGAGCCGCGCGACGGCGGCGCGCAGGTCGGATGCGTCGTCGGGGTCGAAGAGGAACCCGGTCGTGCCGTCGTCGACGAGGTCGATCGGTCCGCCGGCGCGCGGCGCGACGACCGGCAGTCCGCTCGCCGCCGCCTCCTGCAGGGTCTGCCCGAAGGTCTCCTCCGTGCCGGTGTGGACGAACACGTCCATGGCGGCGTAGGCGGCGCGGAGCGCGGCGCCGTGCAGCTGGCCGAGGAACACGGGGCCGACGTCGGCGAGCTGCCTGCGCGTCTCGTCCATCGCCGGGCCGTCGCCCACGATCACGACGCGGATGCCCGGCACGCCCGCGAGCGCGCGCAGCCGGTCGAGCCCCTTCTCGGGCGCGACGCGGCCGACGTAGCCCACGACGACCTCGCCGCCCGGGGCCAGCCGGCGGCGCAGGTTCGCGGCCGCCGGGCCCTGGCGGTTGTCGGGGTGGAAGCCCTCGAGGTCGACGCCGCGCACCCAGCGGTGGACGCGCTTGACGCCGGCGTCCTCGAGGTCGGCGATCGCCGACGTCGACGGCGCGAGCGTGCGGTCGGCGGCGTTGTGGATGAGCCGGATGATCTGCCACGCGAAGGGCGAGCCGGCCGCGAGCCGGTTGCGGCGCGCGAAGCCGGCGACGTCGGTCTGGTAGATCGCGACGCTCGGCAGGCCGATGCGGGCGGCCTCGGCGATCGCCTGCCCGCCGAGCATGAACGGGCTCGCGGCGTGCAGCACGTCGGGCTGGAAGCGCGCGAGCAGCGCGGCGACCTGCGGGCTCGGCAGCCCGACCGGGAAGCGCCGGTAGGCGAACGACGGCACCTCGTGCACGGGCACGCCGCGGTAGTGGACGGGGGCGCCGCAGCGGGGCGTGATGACGATGGCCTCGCGGCCGGTCTCGACGAGGCGGTCGAGCACGCGGCAGACCGAGGTGGTCACGCCGTTGACGGTGGGGAGGAAGCTCTCGGTCACGATGGCGACTCGCTCGATGCGCACGATGCCACGGTACGTCGGAGCGCCCGACGGGCGGGCGAGCGCACGGTGAACGGTGCATGAACTGGGGTGCGCGCGGGGGCGCCCGGGAGGCCCTTGGCTAGGCTCGGGGCCGTGACGGCGATCGACGACTTCTTCAGCATCATCCCCGCGGGTGGCGTGGGCTCGAGGCTCTGGCCGCTCTCGCGCGCCGACGCGCCCAAGTTCCTGCACGACCTGACGGGCAGCGGCAAGACGCTGCTGCGCGCCACCTTCGACCGGCTCGGGCCGCTCGCCGGGCCCGGACGCACCATGGTCGTGACCGGCCGGTCGCACCGCGCGGCGGTCGAGGCGCAGATCCCCGAGCTCGACGACGCGAGCATCGTGCTCGAGGCCGACCCGCGCGACTCCACGG
Organism: Agrococcus sp. UYP33; assembly: GCF_054060915.1. Classification (NCBI taxonomy): domain Bacteria; kingdom Bacillati; phylum Actinomycetota; class Actinomycetes; order Micrococcales; family Microbacteriaceae; genus Agrococcus; species Agrococcus sp. UYP33. Next base: position 462,618 of record NZ_JBSSDR010000001.1, on the reverse strand, counting down.
TCGCGATCGCGCTCGCCGCCGCGATCCTGCGCCGCCGCGAGCCCGACGTGATCGTCGGCTCGTTCGCCGCGGACCACGTGATCGACGACGAGCGCTCGTTCCGGCGCGCGGTCGGCGAGGCCGTCGCCGCAGCCCGTGCCGGCTACATCGCGACCATCGGCATCACCCCGACGGAGCCGGCGATCGGCTTCGGCTACATCCGCGCGGGCGAGTCCGCGGGCGTGGACGGCGCCCCGAGCGCCGCGCTCGTGCGCGAGTTCGTCGAGAAGCCCTCGGCGAAGGTCGCGCGCAAGTACGTCGACGGCGGCGACTACCTCTGGAACGCGGGCATGTTCATCGCGCGCGCCGACGTGCTGCTCGAGGAGCTGGCGCGCGAGGAGCCCGAGCTGGCCGCGCAGATCGAGGAGCTCGCCGAGGTCTGGGACGAGCCGGCGCAGCGCGGACCTGCCGTCGACCGGCTGTGGCCGCAGCTCAAGAAGATCGCGATCGACTACGCCGTCGCGGAGCCCGCGGCGGCCCGCGGCCGGATGGTCGTGGTGCCGGGCGACTTCGACTGGGACGACGTGGGCGACTTCTCCGCGGTCGCGAAGCTGCACAACGGCGCGCACCGGGGCCGCCTCGCGATCCTCGGCACGGAGGGCACGGTGATCGCCGACTCCGCCTCGGGCATCGTCGTCTCGCAGTCGAACCGCATCGTGTCGGTCGTCGGCATCCAGAACGTGGTCGTCGTCGACACCCCGGATGCGCTGCTGGTCACGACGACCGACAACGCGCAGCGCGTGAAGCAGGTCGTCGACGCGGTGCGCCGCTCGGGCAACACCGACGCCCTCTAGCCCCGCTCTTCGAGCAGCACCCGGCGAAGCCGGCCGCCCCACCACGCTGATCGAGTAGCAGCCGGCGGAGCCGGCCGCGTATCGAGATCACGCCGCCTCACCGCGACTCGAGCATCCCCGGCAGATGCCCGGCGGCCCTCCCCACGCCGATCGAGTAGCAGCGGGCGCAGCCGGCCGCCCCCACCTGCTGATCGAGTAGCAGCCGGCGAAGCCGACCGCGTATCGAGATCACCCGCCATCCACAGCCGCCCCCGCGCACACTCCGCGCGCCCACGCCCCTCCGGCACCCTCCACCCATGCCCTGGGTCTACATCCTCCGCTGCGCCGACGGGTCGACCTACGTGGGCAGCACCCGAGACCTCGACCGGAGGCTCGACCAGCATCAGCGCCGCGAGGGCGCTCAGTACACGCGCCGCCGCCTCCCGGTCGAGCTCGCGTTCGCGCACTACGACGAGTCGATCGCGGCAGCCTTCGCGCTCGAGAAGCGGATCCAGGGCTGGAGCCGGGCGAAGCGGGAGGCGCTGATCAGGGGCGACTTCGAGGCGATCGCGGCGGCGGCGAAGAAGGTGGACTGGCGGGGGCACGCCGAGCGGCGGCTGGCGGAGCGGGAGGGGCGGGCGGGGCCTGCGTCTTCCGAGTAATCGGCGGGGCGGCGCGCTCGCGTGGTCGTCTCGATACGCGCGTCGGCTTCGCCTCCGTGCTACTCGACGAGCGGGGGAGAGGCCGCGCTTCCGTGCAAGGAGACGAGCGGGGGAGAGGCCGCGCCTCCGCGCTGCTCGAGCGGGGGAAGCTGCGCCTCCGTGCTACTCGACGAGCAGGGGGCGCCGCCGGGCGGGTGCGCGCGGGCGCACGGGCGCCGGGCTACGATTCGGTCACCCGCTCGAAGGAGTCCCCGTGTCCCGCACGCTCGCCCTGCCCGCGCTCGCCGCGCTCGTCCTCCTCGCGGGCTGCGCCACGCCGCCGCCCGCCGCCACCGAGACCACAGGCTCAGAGGCGCCCGAGCAGGCGCTCGAGTGCGCCCAGATGGTGACGAACTCCGGCGGCCTCAACGACCGCTCGTTCAACGAGACGAGCTGGGCCGGCATGGAGCGCGCGCAGGAGGAGCTCGGCATCGAGGCGAACGTGCTCGTCTCCACCTCCGAGAGCGACCTCGCGCCCAACGTGCAGGCGGCGGTCGACACCGGCTGCGGCTTCGTGCTCACGGTCGGCTTCGAGCTCGCCGCCGCGACCGGCGAGCAGGCGGAGGCGAACCCCGACGTGCAGTTCGCGATCGTCGACGAGATCGTCGAGGCGCCGAACGTGCGCTCGATCGTGTTCGACACCGCGCAGGCCGCCTACCTCGCCGGCTACGCGGCGGCATCGGTGAGCGAGACCGGCATCGTCGCCACCTTCGGCGGCGGCAACCAGCCGCCGGTCACCCTCTTCATGGACGGCTTCGCCGCCGGCATCGAGGCCTACAACGAGGCCAAGGGCACCGAGGTGCGGCTGCTCGGCTGGGACCCGGAGACGCAGGACGGCACCTTCACCGGCGACTTCGAGAACGTGCAGCTCGGCCAGACGCAGACGCAGGCGTTCATCGCGCAGGGCGCCGACGTGATCCTGCCCGTCGCCGGCCAGGTGGGGGAGGGCGCGTTCCGCGCCTCGCTCGACGCCGGCGGCACCGCCCTCGTGCTCTGGGTCGACAACGACGGCTACGACACGCTCCCCGCGGAGTTCCGCCCGCTGCTGCTGACGAGCGTGCTGAAGAACACCGAGGATGCCGTGGTGGGCGCCGTGAGCGACGCGCTCGACGGCACGCTCTCCGACGAGCCGATCATCGGCACCCTCGAGAACGGCGGCGTCGACATCGCCCCGTTCCACGACCTCGACGCCCGCGTCAGCGACGAGACGAAGGCCGAGCTGGAGGCGCTGCGGCAGCAGATCATCGCCGGCGAGATCACGGTGGAGTCGCCCTCGAGCCCGTGACGTGACGGGTTTGCAACGATTGCGTTTCGGTGGCGCGATCGGTGCGCTGGCGCCGTTCGGGCGGCCCTATGCTCAACCATCATGCGCTCAGCCGCGTCGCGGCGAGCATCCTTTGCACTGGAGGATCCCTTGAGGAAGTTCAACCGTTCCGCCGCGCGCGGCGGCGTCATCGCCATCGGCGCGGCGCTCCTGCTCGCCGGCTGCGCCGCAGCGCCGGAGGCCCCCACCGGCTCCGAGCCGGCCGGCTCCGAGTCCGCGGCCCCGACCACCGACATCCAGCCCTGCATCGTCTCCGACGAGGGCGGCTTCGACGACCGCTCGTTCAACCAGCTCGGCGCCGAGGGCCTCCGTGCCGCGGCCGAGGGCCTGGGCGTCGAGCCGATCGAGGTCGAGTCCGCCTCGCCCGCCGACTACGCGCCGAACCTCGACAGCGTCATCGCCGAGGGCTGCAACATGGTCGTCTCGGTCGGCTTCCAGCTCGCCGAGGCCACGGGTGCAGCAGCGACCGCGAACCCCGACATCAACTTCGCGATCATCGACGACCAGTCGGTGACGGCGGAGAACGTGCAGCCGATCGTCTACGACACGGCGCAGGCCGCGTTCCTCGCCGGCTACGCCGCCGCCTCGTACACCGAGTCGGGCACCATCGCCACCTGGGGCGGCCTCCAGATCCCGCCGGTGACGATCTTCATGGACGGCTTCGTCGAGGGCGCCGAGTACTACAACGAGCAGAACGGCACCGACGTGCAGGTGCTCGGCTGGGACGCCGAGGCGCAGTCCGGCTCGTTCACCGGTGGCTTCGCCGCCGGCGTCGAGGCGAAGGCGATGGCGGAGACCTTCATCGGCCAGGGCGCGGACGTGCTCATGCCGGTCGGCGGCCCCATCTTCCTGTCGGCCGCTGAGGCCATCCGCGACCAGGGCGACGACTCGGGCATCGTGATGATCGGCGTCGACGCCGACCTCTACGAGACCTCGCCCGACAACGCCGACCTCTTCCTCACCTCGGTGCTGAAGGGCATGTCGACGGGCGTCCAGACGGTCGTCGAGCAGGCTGCGGCCGGCGAGTTCTCCAGCGAGCCGTACGTCGGCACGCTCGAGAACGACGGTGTCGGCCTCGCGCCGTTCCACGACTTCGAGGGTTCGGTCGACCCGGAGCTGCAGTCGCAGCTCGACGACATCCGCGAGGCGATCATCGCCGGCGAGATCACGGTCGAGTCGCCCGCCAGCCCGTAGTCGCAGGCCAGCGCATGCGCGTGGGGGTCGGCTCCGGCCGGCCCCCACACGCGTGAGCGGCACAGGAGCGCGCGCCCGATGCGCCGTTCCGGCTAGATTCATGAGTCGTCAGCGCCGTCGAAGGAAGGCACCATGACCGCCCCGCACTCGACCCTCCAGCTTCGTGGCATCACGAAGCGGTTCGGCGCGCTCACCGCCAACGATCACATCGACCTCGAGGTCAAGGCCGGCGAGATCCACTGCCTGCTCGGTGAGAACGGCGCAGGCAAGTCGACCCTCATGAACGTGCTCTACGGCCTCTACCAGGCCGACGAGGGCGAGATCCTGCTCGACGGCGCACCCCAGCGCTTCGCAGGACCCGGCGATGCCATGCACGCCGGCATCGGCATGGTGCACCAGCACTTCATGCTCATCCCCGTGTTCACCGTCGCCGAGAACGTGCTGCTCGGCCACGAGAAGGCGCTCGGCGGCCTCGCCGGCGCGAAGCAGAAGGTGCGCGAGATCTCGCAGCGCTTCGGCTTCCACGTCGACCCCGACGCGAAGATCGAGGACCTGCCCGTCGGCGTCCAGCAGCGCGTCGAGATCATCAAGGCCCTGTCGCAGGACGCGAAGGTGCTCGTCTTCGACGAGCCCACCGCCGTGCTGACGCCGCAGGAGACCGACGAGCTCATGGCGATCATGCAGCAGCTCCGCGACGAGGGCACCGCGATCGTCTTCATCACGCACAAGCTGCGCGAGGTGCGCGCGATCGCCGACCGCATCACGGTCATCCGCCTCGGCAAGGTGGTCGGCGAGGCGAGCCCCACGTCGACGAGCACCGAGCTCGCGTCGATGATGGTCGGCCGCCCCGTCGAGCTGACCGTGCAGAAGAGCCCGCCGGTGCTCACCGACAACCTGCTCACCGTCTCGGGCCTGACCGTGCTCGACGCTATCGGCCAGAAGGTCGTCAACGACGTCTCGTTCACGGTGCACGGCGGCGAGGTGCTCTGCATCGCCGGCGTCCAGGGCAACGGGCAGACCGAGCTCACCGAGGCGATCCTCGGCCTGCAGTCGCGGGCCAAGGGCTCGATCGACCTCAACGGCAACGAGCTGCTGGGCGACTCGGTGCGCGAGGTGCTCGACGCCGGTGTCGGCTTCGTGCCCGAGGACCGCAAGGTCGACGGGCTCGTCGGCGACTTCTCGATCGCCGAGAACCTCATGCTCGACCGCTACCGCGGCGCCCCGTTCATCAAGGCCGGCACGGTCGACCGGGGTTCGCGCGACGCGTTCGCCGATGAGAAGCTCGGTGCCTTCGACATCCGCGCGCAGGGGATCGACACGCACGTCGGGACCCTCTCGGGCGGCAACCAGCAGAAGGTCGTGCTCGCGCGCGAGCTCGGCCGGCCGCTCGCGCTCTTCGTCGCCTCGCAGCCCACCCGCGGCCTCGACGTCGGCTCGATCGAGTTCGTGCACAGCCAGATCATCGCGACGCGCGACGCCGGCATCCCGGTGATCGTCGTCTCGACCGAGCTCGACGAGGTCGTCGGGCTCGCCGACCGCATCGCGGTCATGTACCGGGGCGGCATCGTGGGCATCGTGCCCGCGGACACCAGCCGCGACACGCTCGGCCTCATGATGGCCGGCGAGCGACCCGCCCACCTCGAAGGAGCCGCAGCGTGAACGACCGACCGCTCGACGGCGACGACCCGATCCAGCCCGACCCGCCGCAGCGCCCGGGCGGCTCGCCCGACTCCGGATCCGCGCCGGCCGTCGTGCACGCGCCAGAGGTCGCGGAGGTCGCGGCACCCGCTGCGGTCGTGCCGACCGACGACCGCACGGTCGAGGACGACGACCCCTGGGGCGGCGCCTTCCGCCGCATCATGGGCGGCAACCTCGTCATGGCGGTGCTCGCGATCCTCACCTCGCTCGTCGTCGGCGGCATCCTCATCGCCGCGACCGACGAGCGCGTGCAGGAGACGAGCGGCTACTTCTTCGCCCGCCCCGGCGACATGCTCGGCGCCGCCTGGGATGCCGTCTTCGGCGCGTACTCGGCGCTCTTCCAGGGCTCGATCCTCAACCTGTCGCGCGCCGACGCCGGCTTCGCGCAGCTCATCAAGCCGCTCACCGACACGCTGAACTTCGCCACCCCGCTCATCGCCGCGGGCCTCGGCGTCGCGCTCGCCTTCCGCGTCGGGCTGTTCAACATCGGCGGCCGCGGCCAGATGCTGTGGGCCGCCGCGGCGGCGGGCTGGGTCGGCTTCTCGTTCGAGCTGCCGCCCGTGCTCCACGTGCTCGTCGCGATCGCCGTCGGCATCGCCGCCGGCGCGATCTGGGGTGGCATCGCCGGTGCGCTCAAGGCGTTCACCGGCGCGCACGAGGTGATCGTCACGATCATGCTCAACTTCGTCGCGCTCTGGTTCATCACCTGGATGCTGCGCACCCCGGGCCTGCTGCAGAACCCGGGCAGCAACAACCCGATCTCCCCGCCCATGCCGCCGTCGGCGACGCTGCCATCGATGTTCGGCCCGCCGTTCACGCTGCACTGGGGCTTCGTGCTCTCGGTCGCCGCGGTGATCTTCTGCTCGTGGCTCATCAACCGCTCGAGCCTCGGCTTCCAGTTCCGCGCGGTCGGCTTCAACGCCAACGCCGCCCTCAACGCCGGCATGGACGTGCGGCGCATCACGGTGCTCGCGATGCTGTTCTCGGGCGGCTTCATGGGCCTCGCGGGCGCCCAGCAGGTGACGGGCGCGGTCACGACCGGCTTCACCTCCGGCATCGACGCGGGCATCGGCTTCGACGCGATCACGGTCGCGCTGCTCGGCGGCTCCACCCCGTGGGGCACGTTCTTCGCCGGTCTGCTCTTCGGCGCGTTCAAGGCGGGCGGCTTCCGCATGCAGGCCGCCGAGGGCGTGCCGATCGACATCATCCTCGTCGTGCAGTCGTTCATCGTGCTCTTCATCGCGGCCCCGCCGCTCGTGCGCGCGATGTTCGGCCTGCCGCAGCCCGGCAGGAAGTCGCGCCGCCAGCGCCGCGACGAGGCCGCGCTCGCCGCCGCGACCCAGACGAAGGGGGAGCAGGCGTGAGCACGCAGCAGCCCATCGACGCGCAGTCGCCTGCGCCCGTCCAGACGGTCGAGCTCGAGCGCGCCGTCGTCCGGCACTGGAAGGCGCCCGTCGCCTACGCCGTGCTCACCGTCGTCGCCGCGATCCTCATGATCGGGCTCGGCCGCGACGGCAGCGCGACGCTCCGGCTCGCCGACTCCGGCGACTTCATCGCGCTCCCGGATGCGGTGCTCCCGTCGCGTCCGACCGGCATCGTCATCGCGCTCGTGCTCGCGGCGCTCACTGCGTTCGCGTTCTGGGCCGCGGCCTCCGCGCGCCGCGTCGGCGCCTGGCTGCCGGTCGTCTTCGGCCTGCTGTTCGTCGTCGGCTTCCTCAGCTGGGCCGGCGCAGGGTCGATGATCCCGATCGCCGGCCTGCTGTTCGCGACCGTCGGCCTCTCGGTGCCGCTCATCTTCGGCGCCATGGGCGGTGTCATCTCCGAGCGCGCGGGCGTCGTGAACATCGCGATCGAGGCGCAGCTGCTCGGCGGCGCCTTCACCGGCGCGGTGGTCGCCTCGGCGACCGGCAGCACCATCGTCGGCGTGCTCGCCGCGATGCTCGCGAGCGTGCTCATCTCGATGGTGCTCGCGGTCTTCGCGATCCGGTACTTCGTCGAGCAGGTCATCGTCGGCGTCGTGCTCAACGTGCTCGTCGCCGGGCTCACGAACTTCTTCTACTCGTCGGTGCTCACCGACAACGAGGCGCTCAACTCGCCCGACCGCCTGCCGAAGCTCCCGATCCCGCTGCTCGAGGGCATCCCGCTGCTGGGACCCGCCCTCTTCAACCAGTCGATCATCGTCTACGCGATGTACATCGCCGTGCCGCTCATCGCGTGGGGCCTCTTCAAGACCACCTGGGGCCTCCGCCTGCGCGCGATCGGCGAGCACCCGATGGCCGCCGACACCGTCGGCATCAAGGTCAACCGGCTGCGCTTCTGGAACGTCTCGCTCGCCGGTGCGGTCGCGGGCCTCGGCGGCGCGTACTTCACGCTCGACTCGAACGGCTCGTTCACGCGCGAGATGACGGCGGGCCTCGGCTACATCGCGCTCGCCGCGGTGATCTTCGGTCAGTGGCACCCGATCAAGGCGACCGCGGCGGCGCTGCTGTTCGGCTTCGCGTCGGCGCTGCAGCAGACGCTCGGCGCGATCGGCTCCCCGGTGCCGAGCGAGTTCATGCTCATGCTCCCGTACGTCGTCACGCTCCTCGCGGTCGCAGGCTTCATCGGCCAGTCGCGGGCGCCGGCGGCGAGCGGCAAGCCGTACATCAAGCAATAGGACGACGGATGCCCGACATCGACTGGCCGGCGCTGCACGGCGCCGCCGTTGGCGCGGCCGCGAAGGCCTACGCGCCCTACTCGGGCTTCCCGGTGGGCGCGGCGGCGCTCGTCGACGACGGCCGCCTCATCACCGGCGCGAACATCGAGAACGCCGCCTACGGCGTGACGCTGTGCGCGGAGTGCTCGCTCGTGAGCGAGCTCGTGATGGGCGGCGGCGGCCGGCTGGTGGCGTTCGCGTGCGTGAACGGCGCGGGGGAGCGGCTCATGCCGTGCGGCCGCTGCCGCCAGCTGCTGTCGGAGCACGCGGCGCCCGGCATGCTGCTCGACACCGTCAGCGGCATCCGCACGATCGACCAGGTGCTCCCGGATGCGTTCGGCCCGCGGGAGCTCGACGACTACGCGGCGACCCGCGACGCCTGACCATCCGGCCCGGCCGCGGGCCTCTCGGCGCGGATGTGCTTGGGTCGAGGATGCAGGGACCACCACGAGGGCCCGACCGCGCGGTCGGGCGAGGCGAGGAGCAGCATGGCTGAGGCGTTCGACGTCGTCGACATCATCCGCACGAAGCGCGACCGGGGCAGCCTCGGCACGGCGCAGATCGACTGGCTCGTCGACGCCTACACGCGCGGCTACGTCGAGGACCCGCAGATGGCGGCGCTCGCGATGGCGATCCTCCTGAACGGCATGGACCGCCGCGAGATCCACGACCTGACGATGGCGATGATCGCCTCGGGCGAGCGGATGGACTTCTCGTCGCTCGACGCGCCCACCGTCGACAAGCACTCGACCGGCGGCGTCGGCGACAAGATCACGCTGCCGCTCATGCCGCTCGTCGCCGCCTTCGGCGCCGCCGTGCCGCAGCTGTCGGGGCGCGGCCTCGGCCACACCGGCGGCACGCTCGACAAGCTCGAGTCCATCCCGGGGTGGCGCGCCGACCTCTCGAACCAGCAGATGCTCGAGCAGCTGCGCACCGTCGGCGGCGTCATCTGCGCGGCCGGCGCCGGCCTGGCGCCCGCCGACAAGCGGCTCTACGCGCTCCGCGACATCACCGGCACCGTCGAGGCCATCCCGCTCATCGCCTCCTCGATCATGTCGAAGAAGATCGCGGAGGGCACGGGCGCGCTCGTGCTCGACGTGAAGTTCGGCTCAGGCGCCTTCATGCAGGAGTTCGAGCGGGCGCGCGAGCTGGCGCTCACGATGGTCGAGCTCGGCCGCGACGCGGGCGTCGAGACGCGGGCGCTGCTCACCGCCATGGACACGCCGCTCGGCCTCGCGATCGGCAACGCCAACGAGGTGCGGGAGTCGGTCGAGGTGCTCGCCGGCGGCGGCCCCGCCGACATCGTCGAGCTCACCGTCGCGCTCGCGCGCGAGATGCTCGACGCGGTCGGGCAGCCCGACGCCGACGTCGAGGCCGCGCTCGCCGACGGCCGTGCGATGGACGTCTGGCGGCGCTTCGTCGTCGCGCAGGGCGGCGACCCGGATGCGGCGCTGCCGACCGCGAACGAGACGCACACGGTCGTTGCGGAGGCCGACGGCGTGCTCGCCCGCCAGGAGGCGCTGCCGTTCGGCATCGCCGCGTGGCGGCTCGGCGCCGGCCGCGCCCGCGCGAGCGACCCCGTCGTGCACGCCGCGGGCATCGACCTGCACGTGAAGCCGGGCGACGCGGTGCGGAAGGGCGACCCGCTCTGGACGATCTCGGCCGACGACGCCACCCGCATCCCGCGCGCGCTGGAGGCGCTCGAGGGCGCGTGGGAGCTCGCCGCGCCGGGCACCGAGGTGACGGTCCCGCCGATCGTGCGCGAGCGGATCGGCGCCTGAAGCCGTCGGCATCCGCGGCAGGTACGATCGAGGTCCTGCAGGAACCGACGACGGGGACGAGATGAGCCGCTACGAGGTCGACGGCGTCGACATCCAGACGCTGCCAAAGGTCAGCCTCCACGATCACCTCGACGGCGGACTGCGACCGCAGACCATCCTCGAGCTGGCCGACGAGATCGGGCTCGAGCTGCCCGCGAGCGACGCCGCGTCGCTCGGCGCGTGGTTCGCCGAGCAGTCGAACTCCGGCTCGCTGCCCGAGTACCTGAAGACGTTCGACATCACGACCGCGGTGATGCAGACCGAGCACGGCCTGCACCGCGTCGCGAAGGAGTTCGTGCTCGACCTCGCCGAGGACGGCGTGATCTACGGCGAGATCCGCTGGGCGCCCGAGCAGCACCTGCAGCGCGGCCTGACGCTCGACGCGGCGGTCGAGGCGGTGCAGGCCGGCATCGAGGAGGCCATCGCGCTCGTCGCGACGCACGGCGGCCGCATCCGCGTCGGGCAGCTCGTCAGCGCCATGCGCCACCTCGACCGCGGCGACGAGATCGCCGAGCTCGCGCTGCGGCATCGCGATCGCGGTGCGGTCGGCTTCGACATCGCGGGCCCCGAGGCGGGCTTCCCCGCGTCGCGCATTCAGTCGGCCTTCGACATCCTGGCGCGCGCGCACTTCCCGGCCACCGTCCACGCGGGCGAGGGCGACGGCATCGCGAGCATCGCCGACGCGCTGTTCTCGGGCCGCGCGCTGCGGCTCGGGCACGGCACCCGCATCGCGGAGGACATCCACGTCGAGGAGGAGACCGACGACGCGGTCGTCGTGCGCCTCGGCGAGGTCGCCGAGTGGGTGAAGGACCGGCAGATCGCCCTCGAGGTGAGCCCGTCCTCCAACCTGCAGACCGGCACGATCGCGCAGTGGGGCACCGCGCTCGAGGACCACCCGATCGACCTCCTGCACCAGCTGGGCTTCTGCGTCACCGTCAACGTCGACAACCGCCTGCAGTCGGGCACGACGCTCACGCGCGAGCTCGGGCTGCTCGTCGACGCCTTCGAGTGGGACCTCGACGACCTCGAGCAGGTGACGCAGAACGCCGCGGCGAGCGCGTTCTGCTCGTTCGAGGAGCGCGAGGAGCTGGCGGACGAGATCGCCGACGGGTTCGACGACCTGCGATGAGCCTGCCGCTCGACGAGGCCACCTTCTCGCCAGGGGTGCACGCCGACGACTGGCGCGCGGCCGTGCGCGCGGCGGGCGTCGACCTCGTGACGGCGAGCGCCGTGGGGCGGGCCTACGTCGAGGAGCTCGTGCAGCAGATCGAGTCGGCGGGGCCCTACTGCGTCGTCGCCCCGGGCGTCGCCGTGCCGCACGCCAAGGCGAGCGGCGTCGTGCGGCGCGACGCGCTCGCGATCGTCGTGCTCGACGAGCCGGTGGCGTTCGGCCACCCGCACAACGACCCGGTGCGCGTCGTCATCGGCCTCGCGGCGACGAGCGCGCGGCAGCACCTCCGGATGCTCGCCGAGCTCGCCAACGCGCTCGACGGATCCGGCGTCACCGACGCGCTCGCGGCCGCCACCACGCGCGACGAGGCGATCGCCGCCCTCCGCCGCTGATCCTCGACGTCGCCGGTGGTCGTGCGACGCGCATGCGCGGCTCAGCGACCACAGGCGACGTCGAGCGTCAGGCCTCGAGGAGTGGACGCACCGCCTCGGCGATCGCCGCGACGCGGGCACGCGCCGCGCGCACGCGCTGGGCCGGCGCGCCCTCGGCCGACATCGCGTCGATGTAGACCTTGACCTTGGGCTCGGTGCCGCTCGGCCGCACCATCACGCGCGAGCCGTCGTCGAGGGTGAAGCGCAGGATGTCGCCGATCTCGCCGTGCTCGGGCAGCGACAGGTCATCGGCGGCGAGCACCGCGGAGCCCGCGAGCTCGGCCGGCGGCGTCGCCCGCAGCGCGGCCATGGTCGCCGGGATCCGCGCGAGATCCGTCACGCGCACGCTCACCTGGCCCGACTCGAACGCGCCGAACTCGCCGGCGAGCGCGAGCAGCTCCTCGGTGAGCGACGAGCCGCGCTCGTGCAGCTCTGCGGCGAGCGTGAGCACCCGCACGAGCGCCGAGACGCCGTCCTTGTCGCGCACGGTGCCCGGGTTCACGAGGTAGCCGAGCGCCTCCTCGAAGCCGAAGGTGAGGTCGGGCACGCGCGAGACCCACTTGAAGCCCGTGAGCGTCTGCACGAAGCGCAGCCCGTGCGCCTCGGCGATCGTGCCGAGGCCGGGGGAGGAGACGATGGATGCGGCGAGCACGCCGCGCCCGCGGGCCGCGCGAGCCGCGTCCCAGCCGAGCAGCAGGCCCACCTCGTTGCCCGTCAGCATCCGCCAGCCCGAGGGAGCCGCGGCGTCGGGCACGGCGACCGCGAGCCGGTCGGCGTCGGGGTCGTTCGCGAGGATGAGGTCGGCGCCGCGCTCGGTCGCGAGCGCCATGGCGAGGTCGAGCGCGCCGGGCTCCTCGGGGTTGGGGAACGCGACGGTCGGGAACGCGCCGTCGGGCTCCGCCTGCTCCGGCACGACGATGACGGGCGGGAAGCCGGCCTCGGCGAGCACCGCCTCGACCGTCTCCAGGCCGACGCCGTGCAGCGGCGTGTAGACCACGGTGAGCGCGGATCCTGCGTCCTGGTCGGTCGGCAGGCCGATCGCGGCCGTGGCGGCGACGTACGCCTCCCAGACGCCCTCGCCCGCGACCTCCGGCTCGCCGCGCGGGTAGTCGGCGACCGGCACGGCCGCCGCCTCGACGATCCGCTCGGCGATCTCGCCGTCGACGGGCGGCACGATCTGGCTGCCCTCGTCGGCGCCGCCGAGGTAGACCTTGTAGCCGTTGTCGGCGGGCGGGTTGTGGCTCGCGGTCACCATCACGCCCGCGCTCGCGCCCAGGTGGCGCACCGCGAACGCCGTCACCGGCGTCGGCAGCAGGCGCGGCAGCAGGATCGCCCGCACGCCCGCGCCGGCGAACACCTCGGCCGCGTCGCGGGCGAACTCCTCGGAGCCGCGGCGCCCGTCCCAGCCGATCACGATCGACGGGTGCGGCTCGCGTCCCACCAGGAAGGCGGCGAGCCCGGCGGACGCCTGCTGTACCACCACCCGGTTCATGCGGTTCGGGCCCGCGCCGATCGCGCCGCGCAGTCCGGCGGTGCCGAACTGCAGGCGGCCGCGGAACGCATCCGTCACCGCGGCGACCGCGAGCTCGTCGCCGGCCTCGGCGGCCGCGATGGCGGCCTCGAGCTCGGCGCGCGTCTCGGGGTCGGGATCGTCGGCGGCCCAGGCGCGCGCGGCGTCGAGCACGTCGGGCGCGGTCATGCCTGCTGGCCGATCGCGGCGACGACGTCGGCGAGCAGGCGTCCGAGGCGGCCCTCCGCCTCCCTGCCCGCCTCGATGACCTCGGCGTGCGAGAGCGGGGTCGTCTGGATGCCCGCGGCGAGGTTGGTGATGAGGCTGAGCCCCAGCACCTCCATGCCGGCCTCGCGCGCCGCGATGGCCTCGAGCGCGGTCGACATGCCGCAGATGTGGCCGCCGATCGCCTTCGCCATCTGCACCTCTGCGGGGGTCTCGTAGTGCGGCCCGCGGAACTGCACGTAGACGCCCTCGTCGAGCGAGCCGTCGACCGATCTCGCGATGTCGCGCAGGCGCGGCGCGTACAGGTCGGTGAGGTCGACGAAGGTCGCGCCCTCGAGCGGGGAGTCGGCGGTGAGGTTGATGTGGTCGCTGATGAGCACGGGCTGGCCGGGCGTCCAGTGCGGCTTGATGCCGCCGGCGCCGTTCGTGAGCACCATGACGGATGCGCCGGCCGCGGCCGCGGTGCGCACCGAGTGCACGACCCGGCGCACGCCGTGGCCCTCGTAGTAGTGGGTGCGCGCGCCGATGACGAGGGCGCGGCGGCCGTCGTCGAGCAGGATCGAGCGCAGCGTGCCCACGTGCCCCTCGAGCGCGGGCTTCGAGAAGCCGGTGACGTCGGTCGCGGGGATGGTGTGCGTCGTCTCGCCGATGAGGTCGGCCGCCTTCGCCCAGCCCGAGCCGAGCGTGAGGGCGATGTCGTGCGACTCGACGCCGGTGATGCGGCGGATGTCGTCGGCGGCCTGCCGGGCGACGGCGCGCGGGTCGGCGCCGCCGTCGAGCGGGTGGATGTCGTGCTCGTGCGTCATGGCGCCCACTCTAGGCGCGCCGCCGCCACCGAGCCGTGAGCGGCACAGCGCGTGCCCGCGCTGCGCATCCGGGCGCGCGAGGCACGCCCCCGCGCTCGCGTAGGCTCGGCGACCATGGCCATCGGCGCGACCATCCACACCTTCGAGATCCAACTCTCCGACGTCGACCGCGGCGTGTACGAGCAGCTGTCGCTCAAGGTCGCGCAGCACCCGTCGGAGACGCTCCCGTTCATGGTCACGCGCGTGCTCGCGCTCTGCCTCGAGCACGAGGAGGGCATCGCCTTCGGCGACGGGATCTCGGGCGGCGACGAGCCCGCGGTGGTCGCGCGCGACCTGACCGGCTCGCTGACCGCCTGGATCGAGGTCGGCGCCCCGGAGGCGGAGCGCATCCACCGCGGCAGCATGGCGGCCGATCGCGCCGTCGTCTACACGCACCGCGACCCGGAGGGCGTCGCGGGGCGGTGGTCGGGCAAGCGCATCCACCGCGCGGAGGACGTGCGGCTCGTCTCGTTCGACCCCGGCTTCATCGATGCGGTCGCCGACGCGGTGGCCCGGCGGACGACGATGTCGGTCTCCGTGACGGAGGGCACCCTCTACGTCGAGGTGAACGGCACGACGCTCTCCACCGCCGTCCACGAGCGCCGCGCGGGCTGACCGCGGGCGGCCGACCGGAACGCGGCTCCGGATGCGGGATGATGGAGCGCGTGAGTGCATTCGAGCGCAAGCAGCGCGTGGTGATCATCGGCGGCGGACCCGGCGGCTATGAGGCGGCGCTCGCGGGCGCCCTGCTCGGCGCCGAGGTGACGCTCATCGAGCGGACGGGCGTGGGCGGCAGCGCGATCCTGACCGACGTCGTGCCCTCGAAGTCGCTCATCGCGACCGCGGAGTCGGCGGCCGCGATCCGCGACGCGAGCCAGCTCGGCGTGCAGTTCTCGGTGCGCGGCGCCTCCGGGCGGCCGCAGAAGCCCGAGGTCTCGGTCAACCTGCGCGCGGTGAACCGGCGGCTGCTGTCGCTCGCCGCGAAGCAGTCGCTCGACATGAAGGCCGACCTCGAGAAGGCCGGCGTCACGATCGTGCAGGGCGAGGGCCGCCTCGACGGCCCCGGGCGGGTCGTCGTGTCGACCGGCAAGCAGGGCGCCGACTTCGACGAGTTCGAGGCCGACACCATCGTCGTCTCGGTCGGCGCGCGTCCGCGCCAGCTGCCGAGCGCGATGCCCGACGGCGAGCGCATCTTCACCTGGACGCAGCTCTACAGCCTCGAGGAGGTGCCCGAGCACCTCATCGTCGTCGGCTCCGGCGTCACCGGCGCCGAGTTTGCGAGCGCCTACAGCCTCATCGGCGCAGAGGTCACGCTCGTCTCGAGCCGCGACCAGGTGCTGCCCGGCGAGGACGCCGACGCGGCGGGCGTCATCGAGGAGGTCTTCACGCGGCAGGGCATGCACGTGCTCTCGAAGTCGCGCGCCGAGAAGGTCGAGCGCACCGAGACCGGCGTCGTCGTCACGCTCACCGACGGCCGCACGGTCGAGGGCTCGCACTGCCTCATGGCCGTGGGCTCGATCCCGAACACCGCGGGCATCGGCCTCGAGGAGGCGGGCATCGAGCTCTCCGACTCCGGCACCATCCTCGTGAACCGCGTCGCGCGCACGAACCTGCCCAACGTCTACGCGGTCGGCGACTGCGCCGACGCGCTGCCGCTCGCATCCGTCGCCTCCATGCAGGGGCGCACGGCGATGTTCCACGCGCTCGGCGACGCCGTCGACCCGATCTCGATGCGCACGGTCGCGTCGAACATCTTCACCCAGCCGGAGATCGCCACGGTCGGCTGGTCGCAGCGCGAGATCGAGGAGGGCATCGCGCAGGGCGAGGTGTACCGCATCGACCTCGCCACCAACGCGCGCGCCAAGATGATGGGCGTCGAGGACGGCTTCGTGAAGCTCTTCGCCCGCACCGGCTCCGGCACGGTGATCGGCGGGGTCATCGTGGCGCCGAAGGCTTCGGAGCTGATCTTCCCCGTCACGATGGCGCTCGAGCACCGGCTCACGGTCGACCAGCTCGCGCGCGTCTTCCCGGTCTTCCCGTCGCTCACCGGCTCGATCTCCGATGCCGCGAGGGCGATGCACCGCGTCGAGCCCTGACCCGCGGACGCGTTCCGGTCGGGATGTCGAATCCCTGCGGCCCCGTGCGTCTCCCATGCGAGACTGCCGACACGCGCAGTCCGTGACGGAGAGGACGCGGCCATGGCCGACCAGTACATGTTCATGATCGTCGAGCCCGACTGGGACTCGGACGCCTACGGCGACCAGCCGGCGCAGATCGCGGTCGAGTTCCCCGAGTTCGAGGTGTTCGAGCGCCGGGTCGAGGAGCTGGGCGCGCGGATCGTCGGCGGCAACGCGCTGCAGCACCGCAAGCACGGCGGCACGGTGCGCCCCGGCGCCGAGGGCCGCGAGCTCGAGGACGCGGTGTGGACCGACGGCGCGAGCATCGAGAGCGACGAGGTCATCACGGGCTTCTACCTGATCGAGGCCGACGACGTCGAGATCGCGAAGCAGCTCGCCGTGATGGTGCCGACCGGCGGCCACATCGAGTGGCGGCGGGTCTTCGACTTCGGCTGAGCCAAGCCCGACGGAGGCCGGCGCCGCCTCGTGCCACGATGGGCGCGTGCGCCCGGCTGACGATGCCTTCACGGCCGCATGGCCGAGCGTCGTGCGGCAGCTCGCGGCGCACGCCAGGTCGATCGACGAGGGCGAGGAGCTCGCGGCGGAGGCGTTCGCCCGCGCCGTCGCGCACCCCGACGAGATCGACGACCTCGTCGCCTGGTGCACGACGGTCGGGCGGCGCCTGCACCTCGACCGGGTGCGCCGGGGCGCCGTGCGCGACCGCGCCCTGCCCGACCTCGCGCGGCGGGCCGAGGCGCGGGTGCCCGGCGAGACGGGCGTCGACGATCGGCTCGCGCTGCTGCACGTCGCGTGCGATCCGGCGCTCGGCTTCGGCAGCCGGCTCGTGCTGGCGCTGCGGCTCGTGTGCGGGGTCGACACGGCCCGGATCGCGTGGCACCTCGGCATCGACCCTCGCGCGGCATCCGCTCGGCTCACGCGCGCGAAGCGCGGCCTCGCGGAGGCGGCGGGCGCGTTCCGCGTGCCCGACCGCCTCGAGCGGCGGGCCCGGCTGCCGGCCGTGCTCGAGTGCGTCGCCGCCGTCCATGCCGTCGGCCAGCGCGACGCGCTGCAGCCCGACACCCCGGCGGACGACCTGGGCCGCAGCGCGCTGACGCTCGCGACCGCCGCGTCGCTCGACCAGCCCGACGACGCGGAGGCGCGGGCGCTCGTCGCGGTCGTGCTGCTCGCGCTCGCGCGTCGGCCCGGCCGCTTCGACGACGAGGGCGTCGCGCTGCCGCTCGACGAGGTCGACCGCACGCGCTGGGACCGGCGGCTCGCGCTCGCCGGCCTCGAGCGCGCGGCCGCGACGGCGGGGACCGGCGGGCGCTTCGCGCTCGAGGCGTCGATCGCCGCGCTGCACGTCGCGGCGCCGACGGCGGCCGCGACCGACTGGACGACGATCGTCGCGCTCCACGAGCGGCTCGTCGCGCTGCGGCCCACCCCCGCGGCGCGGGTCGCGGCAGCGGTCGCGCGCGGCAGGCTCGCGCTGCGCGACGGCGGTGACCTCGACGAGGTCGCGGCGGCGCTCGCCGGGCTCGAGCACGAGGGCGCCGAGGCGTCGCGCCGCGACGCGTCGCTCGCGCTCGCCGACCTCGCGTGGCAGCGGGGCGAGCGCGCCGAGGCCGCCGCGCGCTACGCGGCGCTCGCGGACGTCCTGCCGCCGCCGCTCGCGGCCTTCGCCAGGCGTCGTGCCGCGCTGGTCGAAGCCGGGCTGGCCTGACCCGCGCTGGCCTAGCCCGCGTCGGGCGTGATCGCGACGAGCAGGTGGCCGGACGGCACCGTCTTGCCGACCGGCGCGTCGATCGCGCTGATGACGCCGTCGATGGGGGAGGAGAGCGGCTGCTCCATCTTCATCGCCTCGAGCACGACGAGCAGGTCGCCGGCCACGACGCGGTCGCCCGCGGCGACGGCTGCCTTCACGACGGTCGCCTGCATCGGCGAGACGATCGAGCCGGAGCCTGCGCCGCCGGCGAGCGCGGCGCGCGTGCGGCGCGGCGCGGGGCCCTTCGCGTCCTTCGTGTCGGAGAACAGCTGCTTCGGCATCGAGACCGCGATGCGCTTGCCGTCGGCCTCGACGACCACCGTGCGCCGCGGCTCGGGGCCGCCGAGCTCGCCCGGCTCGCCGCCCCACGCCGGGATGTCGTTCTCGAACTCGGTCTCGATCCACGAGGTGTAGATCGAGAAGGCGGCGCCGTCGGCGGGCGCGAACGCGGGGTGGTCGACGATGCGGCGGTGGAAGGGCAGCACCGTCGGCAGCCCCTCGACCTCGAACTCGGCGAGCGCGCGGCGCGAGCGCTCGAGCGCCTCGGCGCGGTCCCGGCCGGTCACGATGAGCTTCGCGAGCATCGAGTCGAAGTTGCCGCCGATCACGTCGCCCGCGACGACGCCTGAGTCGATGCGGATGCCGGGGCCGGTCGGGGCGCGGAAGATGCGCACCGGGCCGGGCTGCGGCATGAAACCGCTGCCGGCATCCTCGCCGTTGATGCGGAACTCGATCGAGTGGCCGCGCACCTCCGGGTCGTCGTAGCCGAGCGCCTCGCCCTCGGCGATGCGGAACTGCTCGCGCACGAGGTCGATGCCGGTGACCTCCTCGGAGACCGGGTGCTCGACCTGCAGGCGGGTGTTCACCTCGAGGAACGAGATCGTGCCGTCGGCGCCGATGAGGAACTCGCAGGTGCCGGCGCCCACGTACGACGCGGCGCGCAGGATCTCCTTCGACGCACGGCGCAGCTCCGCATCCTGCGCGGCCGAGATGAACGGCGCGGGCGCCTCCTCGACGAGCTTCTGGTGCCGGCGCTGCAGCGAGCAGTCGCGGGTCGACACGACCACGACGTTGCCGTGCGCGTCGGCGAGGCACTGCGTCTCGACGTGCCGCGGCTTGTCGAGGTACTTCTCGACGAAGCACTCGCCGCGGCCGAACGCGGCGACGGCCTCGCGGGTCGCGGAGTCGAACTGCTGCGCGACCTCCTCGCGCGTGCGGGCGACCTTCAGGCCGCGACCGCCGCCGCCGAAGGCCGCCTTGATCGCGACCGGGAGGCCGTGCTGGTCGACGAACTCGAGCACCTCGTCGGCGCCCGAGACCGGGTTGATCGTGCCCGGCGCGAGCGGGGCGCCGACCGACTCCGCGATGCGGCGCGCCGAGACCTTGTCGCCCAGCTGCTCGATCGCGGTCGGGCTCGGGCCGATCCAGATGAGACCGGCGTCGATGCACGCGCGGGCGAAGTCGGCGTTCTCCGCCAGGAAGCCGTAGCCGGGGTGCACGGCGTCCGCGCCGGAGCGCCGCGCGACCGAGAGGATCTTGTCGATCACCAGGTAGCTCTCGGCGCTCGTCGAGCCCGTCAGCGAGTAGGCCTCGTCGGCGAGGTGCACGTGCTGCGCATCGCGGTCGGGCTCGGCGTAGACCGCGACCGAGCCGATGCCCGCGTCGCGCGCGGCGCGGATGATGCGGACGGCGATCTCGCCGCGGTTGGCGATGAGGACCTTGGTGATGCGGGGCATGGTCACTCAGCCTAGGCGGCGATGCATGACGGATGCGTGCACACCGCACACAGGAATGCCCGGTTCGCTTGCGGTTTCCCACAGCCACGGGCCGATCGAGGTCGCTCCCTGTGCGCGGCGGGACGCCGCACCTAGCATGGACCCGTGGACCCCGTGGTGCTCGCGCTCGTCGCCGAGTGGTGGTGGATCGCACCGGCTGGCGCGGGTGCGGGCGCGCTCGGCGTGGTCGGCGTGCGGCGCGCCCGGCCGACCGGCCGGCGGCTCGAGCTGCTCGCGGCCGTGCACGACGCGCGGCGGGCGCAGGATGCGGTCACCCGCTCGCGCGCGGACCTCAAGGTCGCGCGCGCCGAGCTGCTGCGCTCGCAGGCCGAGCAGGCCGCCGCGCGCGTCGGGCTCGGCGCGGTGCTCGAGGCCAAGCGACGCGTGCAGGCGGCCGAGCGCGGGGTGAAGGTCGCGGTCGCGGAGCTCAAGGCTCGGCGGGCGTCGGTGCAGGCGGCGCGCGCGACCCTGCCCGCGAGCCGCGCACCGCTCGAGGCCATGCCGCTCGCGCGGCTGCGCGCCGAGCACGACCGCCTCACGGCGCGCTGGATCGCCTACGAGACCGACCCTGCGAAGGCGATCGACTACCCGGCGATGAGCGACGCCAGGTCCCCTGCGCTGCAGGAGTTCCTGCGCGAGCAGCGGCTCGCGCTCGAGCTGCGGCCCGCGAGCGTCGACGCCCGCATGGCGCCCGGCGACTTCGCGACCTACCGCGACGCGGTGCGGCGCGCGACGCACGCGTTCGAGGCGGCCGAGCACGCGGCGCGACGCGGTGCCGGCGACTGGCAGCCGAGCATCGGGGACCGCACCGACTGGGCGACGCTCGCGCAGGAGCTGCTCGGCAGGGCGCAGCACGAGATCGTCCGCTCGGCCGAGGCGTGGCAGCGACCGGGGCCGCAGGCGGCCCCCGGAGCGGTGACCCGGCGACACGCCGCGTCGTGTACCCCTGGTGAGTGAGCACTCACTCAACTAGCATCGTCGCGTGACTCCGATCCCACGCCTCAGCGGCGACGACCGCCGCGCGCAGATCATCGAGGCGGTGACGCCCGCCGTGCTCGAGCACGGGCTCGCGATCACCACGCGCCAGCTCGCCGACGCGGCCGGCGTCGCCGAGGGCACCCTCTTCAAGGCGTTCGGCGACAAGGAGTCGCTGCTGCTTGCGCTCGCCGAGCATCACCTCTCGATCGACGAGTCCGGCGAGGCCGGCGTGCTCGGCCTCGACTCGCTCGAGGAGGTCGTGGCATGGACGCTGCGCGTGCTCGTCGACCGGATGGGCTTCATCTTCCGGCTCATCATGGTGCTCGGGCCGATCGGGCAGCGCGCGGCCGGCGCGGCGCGGGCCGACTTCGAGTCGTCGAAGCACCGGCTGGCGGAGCGCTTCGTGCCCTTCCGCGACGACCTGCGCGTGCCGCCGGTGGTGGCGGCAGAGGTGGTGCGCACGCTCGCGTGGGCGGCCGCCTCGAACTGGGGCGAGCAGGATGCCGTGTCATCGGTCGATGACATCCTGCAAGTGCTCCTGCACGGCATCGCCCGCACCGATGCCGGGCCGGTCGATCCCACCGGTCATCCCTCCGCCGCAGTCGCGGCATCCGCTCCCGAGGCCCAGAAGGTCTGACCATGCTCTGGAAGCTCATCGTCCGCTACGTCAAGCCCTCGTGGCCTGCGCTCCTCCTCGTCGTGCTGTTCCAGTTCGCGCAGTCGGTGCTGTCGCTCATGCTGCCCACCATCAACGCCGACATCATCGACGAGGGCGTGCTGCGGGGCGACACCGACACCATCTGGCGGCTCGGCTTCCTCATGCTCGGGCTGAGCCTCGGCCAGGTGGCCGCCAACATCCTGGCCATCCTCTTCGGCGCGCGCTTGGCGATGCGCGCCGGCCGCGACCTGCGCGCCGACATCTTCGGCGAGGTCGGCGACTTCAGCGAGCAGGACGTGCAGCGCTTCGGCGCCGCGAGCCTCATCACCCGCAACACGAACGACGTGCAGCAGGTGCAGATGCTCATCCTCATGTCGTGCACGATGCTGCTGTCGGCGCCGATGCTCGCGATCGGCGGCGTCATCATGGCGGTGCGCGCCGACGCGACGCTGTCGTGGCTCATCGCCGTCGCCGTGCCGCTCATGCTGCTCGTGCTCGGCTTCCTGGTGTCGCGGCTCGTGCCGATCTTCCGGCAGCTGCAGGAGCGCATCGACCGCATCAACAAGGTGCTGCGCGAGCAGCTCACCGGCATCCGCGTCATCCGCGCCTTCGTGCAGGAGCGGCGCGAGCGGGAGCGGTTCGCGGTCGCCAACGACGGCGTCACCGACGCGATGCTGCGCACCGGCAACCTGTTCGTGCTGATGTTCCCGATCATCATGCTCATCGTCGAGGTCTCGAGCGTCTCGGTGCTCTGGTTCGGCGCCGGCCTCGTCGACTCGGGCGAGCTCGAGATCGGCACGATGATGGCCTTCCTGCAGTACCTCATGCAGATCCTCATGGGCGTGCTCATGGCGACCTTCATGACGATCATGATCCCGAGGGCCGCGGTCTCCGCGAAGCGCATCGGCGAGGTGCTCGACACCGAGCCGTCGATCTCGCGCGTCGCGGTGGGCGACCGGATGCCGACGCCCGGCACGATCGAGCTGCGCGACGTGCACTTCCACTACCCGGGTGCCGACACCCCGGTGCTCGACGGGGTCTCGCTGCAGGCCGCGCCGGGCGAGACGGTCGCGATCATCGGCTCGACAGGCTCGGGCAAGACGACGCTCGTCAACCTCATCCCGCGGCTCTTCGACGCCACCGGCGGGCAGGTGCTCGTCGGCGGCGCCGACGTGAAGGACGTCGACGCCGAGACGCTCTGGCGCGGCATCGCGATCGTGCCGCAGCGGCCCTACCTCTTCGCCGGCACCGTCGCGTCGAACCTCCGCTACGGCAACGAGGACGCGACCGACGAGCAGCTCTGGCGCGCGCTCGAGATCGCGCAGGCTGCGGGCTTCGTCCAGCAGATGGACCGGCAGCTCGAGTCGCGGATCTCGCAGGGCGGCACGAACGTCTCCGGCGGGCAGCGGCAGCGCCTCTCGATCGCGCGGGCGCTCGTCGCCGAGCCCGACGTGCTCGTCTTCGACGACTCCTTCTCGGCGCTCGACCTGACGACGGATGCGCGGCTGCGGGCAGCGCTGCGCGAGGCCGTCGGCTCGACCACGCAGATCGTGGTGGCCCAGCGCGTGTCGACGATCGTCGACGCCGACCGCATCGTGGTGCTCGAGGCCGGCCGGGTGGTCGGCACGGGCACGCACGAGGAGCTGCTCGAGCGCAGCGACACCTACCGCGAGATCGTCGAATCGCAGATGGCAGTGGAGGCCTGACATGGCACGCGAGAAGCTGACGAGGGAGCAGCGCCTCGAGGCGCGCAGGGCGCGCTCGGCGAAGCCCGAGCCCGAGCTCACCGAGGAGGAGCGGATCGAGGCCGAGCAGGCCGAGGCCGCTCGCCTGGGCGCCGGGGACTGGGAGCCGCCGCCCGGCAAGGCCAAGTCGTTCGGCGCATCCGCCAAGCGGCTGCTGGGCCTCATGCACCCCTACCGCTGGCTGCTGGCGCTCGTCTTCGCGCTCGGCGCGATCGGCGTCGTGCTCGTCGTGCTCGGGCCGAAGATCCTCGGCCAGGCGACGAACATCATCGTGCAGGGGCTCGTGCAGCGGAACCTGCCGGCCGGCGCGAGCCAGGAGCAGGTCGTCGCGGGCCTCCGCCAGAGCGGCCAGGACGAGTTCGCCAACATGGTCGAGCGCATGGAGGGGCTGAACCCCGGCCAGGGCATCGACTTCGACGCCCTCGGCGGCATCCTGCTCGTCGTGCTCGCGATCTACCTCGTGGGCGCCGTGTTCCAGTGGCTGCAGGGCTACGTCGTCAACCGCGTCGTGCAGCGCACCGTGCAGGGCCTGCGCCGCGACGTCGAGGAGAAGATCCACCGGCTGCCGCTGTCGTACTACGACCGCACGCAGCGCGGTGAGCTGCTCTCGCGCGTCACGAACGACCTGGACAACGTCGGCCAGACGCTCTCGCAGACGATGTCGCAGATCGTCACCGGCCTGCTGACCGTCGTCGGCGTGCTCGTCATGATGCTGACGATCAACGTCTGGCTCGCGCTCGTCGCGCTCATCGCAGTGCCGCTCACGGGCGTCATCCTGGGCGCCGTCATGGGCCCGGCGCAGGGGCTCTTCAAGGAGCAGTGGCGCCGCACCGGTCGCGTCAACGCGATCGTCGAGGAGGCCTTCACCGGCCACGCCCTCGTCAAGGTCTTCGGACGCGAGGAGGCCGTGCGCGCGCGCTTCGCGACCGAGAACGACGGCGTCTACCAGGCGTCGTTCAAGGCGCAGTTCCTCTCCGGCCTCGTCTTCCCGCTCATGACCTTCGTCGGCAACATCGGCTACGTCCTCGTCGCCGTCGCCGGCGGCCTCTTCGTGGCTGCGGGACAGATCCTGGTCGGCGACGTGCAGGCGTTCATCCAGTACTCGCAGCAGTTCTCGCAGAACCTGGGCCAGATCGGCCAGACCGTGACGATGGTGCAGTCGGGCGTCGCGAGCGCCGAGCGAGTCTTCGAGCTGCTCGACGCCGACGAGGAGGAGTCCGACGCGGACGGCACGACCGCCGCGGCGAGCTCCGGTCGCGTCACCTTCGAGCACGTGCGCTTCGCGTACTCGCCCGAGAAGCCGCTCATCGACGACCTCTCGCTCGAGGTGGAGCCCGGGCAGACCGTCGCGATCGTCGGGCCGACCGGCGCGGGCAAGACGACGCTCGTGAACCTGCTCATGCGCTTCTACGAGATCGACGGCGGCCGCATCACGCTCGACGGCGTCGACACCGCGACGATGACGCGGGATGCGCTGCGGTCGCAGACCGGCATGGTGCTGCAGGACACCTGGCTCTTCGGCGGCACGATCCGCGAGAACATCGCCTACGGCCGGCCGGACGCGACCGAGGCGGAGATCCTCGAGGCGGCGCAGGCGACGTACGTCGACCGCTTCGTGCACGCCCTGCCCGACGGCTACGACACCGTGATCGACGAGGACGCCTCCAACCTGTCCGCGGGCGAGAAGCAGCTCGTCACGATCGCGCGGGCGTTCCTCGCCCAGCCGAGCGTGCTCATCCTCGACGAGGCGACGTCGTCGGTCGACACCCGCACCGAGCTGCTGCTGCAGCACGCGATGGCGGCGCTCCGCACCGACCGCACGTCGTTCGTGATCGCCCACCGGCTGTCGACCATCCGCGACGCCGACCTCATCCTCGTGATGGAGCAGGGCCGCATCGTCGAGCAGGGCTCGCACGAGCAGCTCGTCGCCGAGCGCGGCGCCTACTGGCGGCTGCTCAACGCCCAGTTCGAGCAGGCGGCGGTCGACATGGAGCTCGACGCGTCGCTCGCCGACCGCACCGGCAGCATCGCCACGCAGCAGTCCACCTAGCGGTCGAGGGTCTGGGTCCGAGTCGTCCTGCACTCGGACGCAGATGCTCAACCGGGCAGGGCGCTCCAGTACTCGTAGTCGTGCACCGCGACGCCCGCGAACCTCGGGTCGCCGGCGAGCTGGGAGGCGACCGCGGCGAGCTCCCGCTCGAGCACGGTCCGGCCGTCGTCGGCGAACGTCTCGCGCGGCTCGGGCACGGGGAACGTGTCGACGCCGATGCGGTAGGGCTTCCTGGCCTCCGCGATGAGCCGCCGCGCACTCGCGCTGCCGGCCAGGATGTCGGTCGCGCGGTCGCGGTACGCCATGAGGCCGACCGCGTCCGCGCGGCGCACGATGGCGGCGAAGGCGGCCGGATGCACGTCGGCGAGCCAGGGGGAGAGGTCGACCTCGACCGGCAGCGCCGTGCGCGCAGCGACGTCCTTGACGGTGCGCTCGAGCCCCGCGAGCAGCTCCTGCTCGCGGCCCGGCCAGTCGCGCCGCGTCCACGGCTCGATGTCGAGGTGCACGCCGTCGAACAGCCAGGCGGCGGTCGCGCGCTGCATCCAGGTGATGGCATCCGTGCCGGTGGTCCAGGAGGGGTCGCCGCCGAGCGCCGACACCCGCACGCCCTTGCCGCGGAGCGCCGCCACGCACTGGTGGGTCGCGGCCGTCGGCCCGCCCCACGGCACGCTGACGAACGCCTCGGTGATGCGCTGCTGCGCGGCGAAGGCCGCGACTGCCGCGGGGTCGGGCGGGGCGGCCTCGTGCACCCACACCCACATCGCTCGTGCGCTGCTCGCCATCGTCATCCCTCCGTCGTGGTCAGTGCTGGCCATGCGACGCCGAGCTCGCGCGCGAGCCGGCGGACGGCCGGGATGCTCATGCCGATCACGGTCGACGGGTCGCCGTCGATGCGGTCGATGAAGGCGGCGCCGCGCCCGTCGATCGTGAAGGCGCCCGCCACCTCGAGCGGCTCGCCGGTGGCGACGTACGCGTCGATCTCGGCGTCGTCGATGTCGGGCGAGAAGTCGAGGTGCGTCGCGGTCGCGACGCCCGCCGAGTCGTCGATCCTGCCGTGCCGCACCCGCAGCATCCAGTGCCCGGAGTGCAGCGTCGCCGACCTGCCGCGCTGCGCGAGCCAGCGCTCGCGCGCGCGCTCGGGGGTGTGGGGCTTGCCGAGCATCGCGCCGTCGAGCTCGAGCGACGAGTCGCCGCCCAGCACGAGGCCGTCGAACGCCGTGAGCGGGTCCTGGTCGAGCAGCGCCTCGGCCTTCGCGCGAGCGAGCAGCAGCACGTACTCGTGCGGCGTCAGCGGGCCGTGCTCGGCCTCGTGCGCCGCGACGAGCAGCTCCTCGTCGAGGTCGGTCGGTGCCACGACGGGCTCGATGCCCGCCTGGCGCAGCAGCGCGAGCCGGGCGGGCGATGCGGAGGCGAGGATGAGCTGCACGCGACGATCCTCGCATCGCGCGCTCGTGTTCCCTCCCAGGCGTCAGGGCTCGTCGACGACCGCGCAGGAGGTGCGTTGTCGCCGCCCAGCCTCGGGTGTACGGTTCGCGCACACCGCGCCATCGGAAGGAGCCCGCCATGGGCATCCGTCGCAGCACCCGTCACCTGCTCGCCGCCGTCGCCGCGGCAGCGCTCATCCTCTCGGGCTCGGTCGTCTCGACGACTGCCGCCCAGGCCGCGGCTCCTCCGCCATCGCAGGTCACGCGCATGGCTGCCCTGGGCGACTCGATCACGCTCGGGGTGTCGTCGTGCAGCAGCTGGTCCGGCTGCGCCCAGAACAGCTGGGCGACCGGCTCCAGCACGGCCGTCGGCTCGCACCTGCTGCGGCTGCGGGCCGCCGGTGCCACGAACCTGGTCGCGTCCAACGACGCGGTCTCGGGCTCGCGCTCCGCCGCGCTCGCCACGCAGGCGCAGCAGGCGGTGCGGCAGGGCGCGCAGTACGTCACCATCGAGATCGGCGCGAACGACGCCTGCACCCGCACGGTCGCCGAGATGACGCCCACGGCGACCTTCAAGGCCAACGTGGCGGCCGCGCTCGCCACGCTCGCCACGGGCGGCGGTGCGCCGCAGATCTTCGTCGCGAGCATCCCGAGCCTGCAGCGCCTCTACGAGGTGAACCGCGCGAGCAGCAGCGCCCGGTTCACGTGGAGCCTGCTCCGCATCTGCCAGTCGATGCTCGCCAATCCGAGCAGCACCCAGCCGGCGGACGTCCAGCGACGTGCTGCCGTGCAGCAGCGCGTGGACGAATACAACATCGCGCTGCGCGACGCGTGCGCGGCGGTCGCGAGCTGCCGCTTCGACGGCGGTGCCGTCGCGGCCTACGCCTTTGCGAGGACCGACATCTCGACGCGCGACTACTTCCACCCCTCGGTCGCGGGGCAGGCGAGGCTGTCGAGCATCACGTGGCCGACCACGCAGTGGGTGTCGCCCTGACGCGCTGATCGGGGTCGAGCGGCTGCTCGGAGCGCCCCGACCGGAGGTCGATGGGAGGATGGAGGCATGTCCGCACCCCACGCGCCCCGAGGCCAGGTCGAGCCCGGCCAGATCGTCGAGCTCACGATCGACAACGTCGCCCACGGCGGCCGATTCGTCGGCCGCCATGAGGGGCGCGTCGTGTTCGTGCCCGACACGATCCCCGGCGAGACCGTGCGCGCGCAGGTCGTCGAGGTGAAGAAGTCGTTCGCGACCGCGGTCGCGCTCGGCGTCGTCGAGGCGAGCCCCGACCGGGTGCCGCACGTGTGGGCCGAGGCAGCCATCGACCGGGCGCCGCTCGAGCGCGCCGGTGGGGCCGAGTTCGGGCACATCGCGCTGCCGCGACAGCGGCAGCTGAAGCAGCGGGTCATCGAGGACGCGCTCGAGCGCACCGGCGGCATGCAGCGCGAGGTGCCGGTGGCAGCGGCGCCCGGCGACGACGCGCGGGGCGGCCTCGCGTGGCGCACGCGAGTGCGCCTGCACGTCGACGACCGCGGTCGCCAGGGGCCGTTCGCGCCGCGCAGCCACGAGGTCGTGCCGGTGACGAGCCTGCCGCTCGCGACCGAGGGCATCCAGCGCTCGGCGCAGCTCGACCAGCGGCTGCCGCGCGTCACGGCCGTCGACTACGTCGAGTGGAGCGAGGGCGAGGTGGACGTCATCGCGATGGAGGGCGAGCCGGAGCGCGGCCGCACCGACACGATCGTCGAGACGGTCGGCGAGCGCGAGTTCCAGCTCGACCGCTCGGGGTTCTGGCAGGTGCACCGCGAGGCGCCCGCCGTGCTCACGGATGCCGTCCGTCGCGCGATCGACACCGACCGCGTCGACGCGGGCGGGTGGAGCCTCGACCTCTACGGCGGCGTCGGCCTCTTCGCGGCCACCGTCGCGGAGGCGCTGGGGGAGCGCACGCGCATCACGAGCGTCGAGGCCGACGAGGTGGCGACCGATCACGCGAGCGAGAACCTCGCGGAGTGGCTGGGCGCGAGCGCCGAGACGGGCAAGGTCGACCGCTGGCTGCGCGAGCTCGGCCAGCGCGCGAGCCGCGCCGAGCGCGAGCGCCTGGCGCGCGGGCTCATCGTGCTCGACCCGCCGCGCGCGGGCGCCGGCCGCGAGGTCATCGAGCAGGTCGTCGGCCTCGAGCCCGGCCAGATCGTCTACGTCGCGTGCGACCCCGTCGCGCTCGCGCGCGACGCGAAGCTGCTCGGCGAGGCCGGCTGGCAGGTCGAGTCGCTCGAGGCGTTCGACCTGTTCCCGCACACGCACCACGTCGAGGCCGTGGCGTCCTTCCGCCGCTAGGGGCTCCCGCCGCCCGGCTCCAGGCGCACGACGCAAGCCCTCGAGCGCATCCTCGCGACGGAGCCGGCACTGCTGCGCCGCGTGGCGCTGATCGCGCCGGCGGGGCTTGCGTTGTGCGCTGGGGCCTGAGCTGAGCGGCCGAGGGGGAGCGGCGCTCCGCCTCAGCTCGCCTTGGTGACGCCGCCGGCCGCGCGCGCGACGAGGTGCGCGACGCCGGGGATCGCGGCTGCCCGCCACATCGCGCGGTTGCCCTCGAGCTCGATGCGCGTGTGCGGGGCGAACGTCGCCTGCACGCGTCGTCCCCGCGCCTGCTCGCGCTCGACGATGGGCCGCCAGTCGCGCTCGTAGGCCGCGAGCCCCGCGGTCACGTCGCTCGGATGCCGCGCCCACGCGAGCTCCTCCGCGAGCCGCTCCGCACCGGCGATGGCGAGCGAGGCGCCCTGGCCCGCGACGAGTGAGACGGCCGCGCACGCGTCGCCGAGCAGCACGACGCGCCCTCGCACCCACGGCTCGACGACCGTCTGCGCGACATGGTCGACGTAGGGCTCGCGGATGCCGCGCACCGCGCGCCGGCCGAGCGCACCCATCCCGGCGATGGACGCGCGCGCCTGCGCGGGCGTCACGCCCCGCAGCACGGCGAAGCCGGTGACGCCCGACGCGCCGAGCGGCGCCATCACGAGCTGCCGGTCGAGCTCGACCTGCATCGCGACCCGGCCGCCGAGGTCGGCCGAGAGCTCGGCGTCCTCGCCGATCCACGCGACCGCGAGCAGGTCGCCGAGCGGCCGCACGAACTGCTCGTGCGGCCCCCAGAGCAGCCGCCGCACTCGCGAGCCGACCCCGTCGGCGCCGACGAGCACGTCGGCCTCGAGCCGCTCGCCGTCCGAGAGCAGCACCTGCACGCGGGTGCCGTCTTCGTGCGCGGTCTCGATCTGCGCGCCCCAGCGCATCCGCACGCCCTCGGGCAGCGACGACTGCAGCGCCTCGACGATCTGCGGGCGCAGGATGGTGAGGTAGCGCCCCGCGACCGCCTGCTCGACGACCGACATCGGCAGCCTGCCGCGCACGCGGCCGGCGGCGTCGACCGACCGCAGCTCGCCGTACCACTCGGCGCGAGCGCGGAGCGCGGGCAGCAGCCCGAGCCGCTCCGCCGCCGCGAAGCCCTGCCCGAAGAAGTCGATGAGGTAGCCGGATGCGCGCGGCGCGCGGGCGCGCTCGACGACGTCGACGGTCCACCCGTCGAGCGCCAGCCTGCCCGCCAGCGCGAGCCCGGCGACACCGGCGCCGGAGACGATCGCGTGCATGTGCGCACGCTAGCGCTCGCGGCTCTCACCAGGCAGGGAATCGGCCGCCGCTGCGGCCCCCGGTAGGATGGCTCCTCGGCGCGCGCTCGCGCCGACGCATCCCATCACCGGACACCAAGGGGCCATGGCAGCGCAGTCGAAGGATCGCAGGCTCGACATCCAGGGTCTCCGCGCCATCGCCTCCCTGCTCGTCGCGAGCTACCACATCTGGTTCGGCAACGTCTCCGGCGGCGTCGATGTCTTCTTCGCGATCGGCGGCTACCTGCTCGCCATGAGCCTCATGCGCGAGCTCGAGCGCACCGGCGGCGTGCACGTGCCGAAGACGCTCTGGCGCACCGCGCAGCGCCTGTTCCCGATGGCGGTGATCGTGCTCGTCGTCGTCGGCACGATCGCGCTCGTCTTCTCCGGCCCGCTCGGCATCGACCGCGTGATGACCGACATCCTCGCCTCCGCCACCTACTGGGAGAACTGGCGACTCGCGGCCGACGCGACCGACTACGTCGCCGCCGGTCACGACAAGTCGGCGTTCCAGCACTTCTGGGCGATGGGTGCCCAGGGGCAGTTCACGGCGATGTGCATCATCGCGGCCGGCCTGTTCGCGCTCGTGGCGAAGGCGACGCGGATGCGCGACGCGCGCCTGTGGTTCGGCGTCGTCCTCGGCGCGGCCGCGGTCGCGTCGTTCGTGTTCGCGCTCGTGCAGCTGTCGATCGACCCGGTCCCGACCTACTACGACACGTTCGCGCGCACGTGGGAGCTCGCGCTCGGCGGCTTCGCCGCGCTCGTCGTGACGCGCATCCCGCTGCACCGCGTGGCCCGCATCCTCATGGGCGTCGTCGGCATCGCGCTCGTGCTCACCGCCGGCCTGCTGCCGCCCGAGTGGCAGCAGCCCGGCTGGGTCACGCTCTGGCCGGTCGCGGGCGCGCTGCTCATCCTGCTCGCCGGCGAGGGCGACCAGGGCGCGCCGGTGACCCGGCTGCTGCGCCTCAAGCCGCTCGTCTGGCTCGGGGGCATCTCCTACGGGCTCTACCTCTGGCACTGGCCGGTGCTCAAGGGCTTCATCGCCTTCTTCCCGACCGCCGGGCTCGAGATCGACGCGCTCGAGGGCGCCGCGATCCTCGCGCTCTCGATCGGGCTCTCGTACGGGTCCTACCGCCTCATCGCGCTGCTGCACCGACCGAGCAGGCGCCGCGTCGAGGCGGCGGCACCCACGGGGCGGCCGGCGCGCGGCCGACCGCTGCTCGCGTACGCGCTGCCGGTCGTCGCCGCGATCAGCGCCGTGGGCATCGTCGTCGCACCGCTCCTGCAGCGCGCGGCGGTCGCCGAGGCGGCGGCGACGAACCCGGTCGCCGCCGACGACGACGAGCTCGCCCGCTGGATCGCGGAGGCCGTGGCGACGCCGTCGGCGCCCTCGCCCGGCGCCGTCGTCGGCGAGGACGGCCGCTCGGCCGAGTGGCTCGTCGACGACTGCCTCACCGTCGGCCCCGATCAGCAGGCGCAGTGCCGCTTCGACGACTCCGAGAGCGACCGCGAGGTCTGGATCGTCGGCGACTCGCAGGCCGTCACCTGGTCGCCCGCGGTGCGCGGCGCGCTCGGCGGCTCCGCCGACGTGCAGCTGCTCGGCCGCGAGATGTGCCCGTTCTCGAGCGGCCCGGCCGTCGAGCAGCAGATCGGCGACTTCATGCGCGTGTGCGATGCGCACGCCCGCACCGTGCTCGAGCTGGCCGCGGAGCGGCTCCCCGAGCTCGTCATCATCAGCTACGGCGCCTGGTGGGTGGGCGAGGGCTACGAGGATCGCGCCGCCGACACCGGCGACCAGCTCGCCGCTGGCACGCTCGCGTACGCGGAGCAGCTGCACGCGCTCGGCATCCGCACGCTCTGGCTCGACAGCCCGCCGCCCGGGCCGGAGCCGGATGCCTGCATCGAGGCGCACGCGGCCGGCACGCCGCTCGACGCCTGCGCGATCGCGCTGCAGGATGCGCAGATCGCACGCCACGAGACGCTCGACGCCGGGCTCGAGGCGGGCGGGGTCGCCGTCGTCGACACGCTCGGCTGGTTCTGCGACCCGGGGACCGGCACGTGCCCGAGCATCCTGCAGGGCGTGCCGACGTGGGTCGACCGCACCCACATGGGTGCGGCGGCGTCGACGATGCGCCAGCAGGTCGTCGCCGACGCGATCGCGCCGCTGCTGCAGGACTAGCGCAGCAGGTCGAGCAGCGCGCGCTCGCGCGAGCCGGTGAGCCCGATCGTCGCGCCCGCCTCGAAGCGCGCGAAGACCTCCGGGTCGATGTAGCTCGCGCGCGCGACCGACGGGGTGTTGCCGAGCGCCTGCGACACCTCGACGACCGCGGCGCGCACCGCGCGCGCCCTGGCGGTCTTCGTGCCGATGTCGCGAGCGCGGGCGAGCGCGACGGCGGCCACGATCGTGCCGTGCAGGGTGCGGAAGTCCTTCGCGGTGAACTCGCCGCCGGTCGCCTCGCGCACCGCGTCGTTGAGGTCGACGTCGCGGAGCGGATGCATGCCGTCGGCGTCGCGGAAGGCGAGCAGGCGGGACGTGCGGGAGCGCCCCGCCATGAGCTCCTCGACGCAGCGCGCGAGCGCCGGGTCCTCGATCGTGACGTCGAAGCGCTGCCCCGACTTCGCCGGGAAGCGCAGCCGCACCGAGTCGCCCGTGACGGTCGCGTGTCGGCACAGCAGCGTCATGAGCCCCCGCGACCCGCGCTCCTCGGCGTAGGTGTCGCCGCCCGCGCGGATCGCCACGGTGTCGAGCATGCGCAGCGCGGCCGCGAGCACGCGCTCGCGCGGGAGTCCTTCGCGCTCGAGATCCAGCGTGACCCGCCGTCGCATCGCCGGCAGCGACTCGGCGAGGCTGAGGGCGCGCTCGTGCTTCGCGCGGTCGCGCCGCTCGCGCCAGTGCGGGTGGTAGCGGTACTGCGTGCGGCCGGCGTCGTCGACGCCGATCGCCTGGATGTGCGCGAGCGGGTCGGCTGCGATCCAGACGTCCTTCCAGGCGGGCGGCACCGCGAGCGACTCGGCGCGCTCGCGCTCCTCGCGCGTGACCGGCCGCCCGTCGTCGTGCCGGTACGACCAGCCGCGCCCCGACCTGCGCCGCCGGATGCCGGCATCCGATCGCGGACGTGCCTTTCGCAGCCTCACCATGGGGGCGATGCTAGCCGCGGGGTGCCGGGAGGCCGCCTGGGGCCGGGCTGCGCCCGACGGGGTCCGCGCCCGGCGTTCAGCGGCGCGCGCCGCGCCCGGTGTCGGCGCGAGCCCGCGACTGCCACTCGCTCTCGGTGTCGAGCACGCGACGGTGCTTGGTCTCGGCCCACTCCTCGGCCATGCCGAGCAGCACGGCCTCGACCGCCGCGCGCTCCTCGTCGGTGGGCGAGCCGCCCACCACGGTCATGATGGGCTCGGATGCGTCCGCGTCGCTCACAGCGGGATGTTCCCGTGCTTCTTCTCGGGGCGCTGCACGCGCTTCGTGCGCAGCGCGCGGAAGGCCCGCGTGATCATGACGCGCGTCTCGGCAGGCTCGATGATGCCGTCGAGCTCGCCGCGCTCGGCGGCGAGGAACGGCGAGGCGACGTTGTAGGTGTACTCGCTCGCGAGGCGCTTCCGCACCTCCGCCACGTCGTGGCCCGCGGCCTCGGCGTCGCGGATCTCGTTGCGGTACAGGATGTTCACCGCGCCCTGGCCGCCCATCACCGCGATCTCGGCCGACGGCCACGCGACGTTGATGTCGGCGCCGAGCTGCTTCGAGCCCATGACGATGTAGGCGCCGCCGTAGGCCTTCCGCGTGATGACGGTCACCATCGGCACGGTCGCCTCGGCGTAGGCGTAGAGCAGCTTCGCGCCGCGGCGGATGACGCCCGACCACTCCTGGTCGGTGCCGGGCAGGTAGCCGGGCACGTCGACGACGGTCAGGATCGGGATCGAGAACGAGTCGCAGAAGCGCACGAAGCGCGCGGCCTTCTCGCCCGCCTCGATGTTGAGCGTGCCCGCCATCTGCTTCGGCTGGTTCGCGATCACGCCGATCGTCCGACCCTCGAGACGACCGAAGCCGATCACGATGTTCGGGGCGTACAGCGGCTGCACCTCGAGGAACTCGCGGTCGTCCATGAGCGTCTCGATGATGCCCAGCACGTCGTAGGGCTGGTTCGGCGAGTCGGGGATGATCGTGTTGAGGCGGCGGTCGCTGTCGTTGACGACGCGCTCCGCCGCGTGGTCGTAGGCGGGCACCTCCGACTGGTTGTTGTCAGGCAGGTAGGCCAGCAGCGCGCGCACGTAGTCGAGGGCGTCGTCCTCGTCGGCGGCGAGGTAGTGGCTCACGCCCGACACCGTGTTGTGGGTGCGGCCACCGCCGAGCTCCTCGAAGCCGACCTCCTCGCCCGTGACCGTCTTGATGACGTCGGGGCCGGTGACGAACATGTGGCTCGACTTGTCGACCATGATCACGAAGTCGGTGAGCGCGGGGGAGTAGACGGCGCCGCCGGCGGCCGGGCCCATCACGATCGAGATCTGCGGGATCACGCCCGAGGCGGCGGTGTTGCGCTTGAAGATCTCGCCGTACTTGCCGAGCGCGACGACGCCCTCCTGGATGCGCGCGCCGCCGGAGTCGAGCATGCCGACGATGGGCACGCCCACCTTCATCGCGTAGTCCTGGATCTTGATGATCTTCTCGCCGGCGACCTCGCCGAGCGAGCCGCCGAAGGTGGTGAAGTCCTGGGCGTAGACGGCCACGCGCCGACCGTGGACGGTGCCGATGCCGGTCACCACCGCGTCGCCGTAGGGGCGGTTGCCCTCCATGCCGAACGCCGTGGTGCGGTGCCGCACGTAGGCGTCGAACTCGACGAACGAGCCCTTGTCGACGAACTGCTCGATGCGCTCGCGGGCCGTCTTCTTGCCCTTCGCGCCCTGCCGCTGCTTGGCCTTCGACTCCTTGTCGGTCACCGCCTCGCGGTGCCGCAGGCGGAGGTCGTCGATCCGCTCGGCCGTCGTCGACATGGGCGCAGCAGCAGTGGTCTCGTCGGTCACGGATGCCACTCTAGACGGCGCCCCATGCCCGGCCTTTGTGGACTCCCACAGCGTCCTGCCGCGGTCCGGTGGTGATCCTCTCCATCTGCGGCCGCTACAGGGCGCCCCTCGTCCTAGGCTGGAGCCATGCTCTTCCCAGGCGCGTCGAGTGCCGGCACGGTCATCGAGCTCGGCACGGTCGGCTCGACCTTCGACGCCGTCGACGAGCGCGCGGAGCACCTCACGACCTGGGCGACGCTCGACCAGCGGGCCGGCCGCGGCCGCCTCGGCCGCGAGTGGGTCTCACCGGCCGGCAAGTGCCTCGCGGCGACCGTGCTCGTGCGCACGAAGCGGCTGAGCGAGGAGGCGATCGGCTGGCTGCCGCTCGCCGCCGGCCTCGCGCTCGCCGACGCGCTCGACCCGCTCGTCGCCGACCGCGCCTCCCTGAAGTGGCCGAACGACGTGCTCGTCGAGGGCAAGAAGGTCGCCGGCATCCTGTGCGAGCGCCGCAGGACCGGCGTCGCGGTCGGCTTCGGCGTCAACCTCACGCTCACCGCCGCCGAGCTGCCGACGGCGCAGGCGACCTCGCTCACGCTCGAGGGCGCCGAGGGCTCCGCGCCCGTGCTCGCCGACGCCATCCTGTGCGGCGTGCTGCGCTCGCTCGGCGCGCTGCTGCCCGCGCTCGGCACCGAGGCGCTGCGCGCGGCGGTCGCCGCCGACCTCAGCACGATCGGCCGCGACGTGCGCGTCGCGCTGCCCGCCGGCGAGCTCGTCGGCCGCGCCGTCGGCCTCGGACCGCACGGCGAGCTGCAGGTCGACACCGACGACAGGATCGTCGACGTGCGGGCGGGCGACGTCGTGCACGTGCGCTGATGCGAGATGATCGTCCCGTGTCGACCGGCGAGGAGCGCGTGATCGCGCGCATGCGACCGCACGCGCGCGTGCTCATCGTGCCGGTGCTCGTGCTGTGGGGCTGCGCCGGCCTCGTCGCGCTCCTGCTCGACCGGGTCGACTGGCCGCTCTGGAACGTCGCCGTGCTGACCGTCGCCGGGCTCGTGACGGGGCTGCTCACGCTCGTGCCAACGCTCGCCTGGCTCTCGCGCGCCTTCGTCTTCACCACCGAGCGCGTCATCATCCGCGGCAGCTTCGGCGGCACGCGGCGCGAGACGATGCTCTCCCGCGTGCACGACGTGACGGTGCGCCGCCGCGGCCTGCAGGCGCTCTTCGGCGCCGGCGACGTGCTGCTGTCGACGGGCGGCGACCGCGCCGTCATCCTCGCCGACGTGCCGAGCGCATCCCTCGTGCAGCGCATGCTGTCCGAGCAGCTCGGCGCCCGCGGCATCGTCGTCCCCGACGCCGGCGACGGCGCCACCACCATCGCGCGCGGCTGACGCGCCGGCTACGAAGGAGCTCCATGAGGATCGCCGTGATCGGATGCGGCCGCGCCGCGATGCACGCCGCAGCGGATGCGGGGCGAGCGGCATGATCGTCGGCGTGGTGGGCGGCGGGCAGCTGGCCCGCATGATGATCCCGGCGGCTGTCGAGCTCGGCATCGAGCTGCGCGTGCTCGCGGAGGCCGAGGGCATGTCGGCGGCGCTCGCGGCGACGGCCGTCGGGGACTACCGCGACGTCGACGCGGTGCTCGCGTTCGCCGCCGACGTCGATGTCGTGACGTTCGACCACGAGCACGTGCCGCAGGAGGTGCTGCGCGCGCTCGTCGACGCCGGGCACGCGGTGCATCCGGGCCCGGACGCGCTGCGGTTCGCGCAGGACAAGCGGGCGATGCGGGAGCGCATGGCCGAGCTCGGTGCACCGCAGCCCGACTGGGCGCCCGTCGACGGCGTGGAGGACCTCGAGCGCTTCCTCGCGGACCACGGCGGCGTCGGGGTCGTGAAGACAGCCACCGGCGGCTACGACGGCAAGGGCGTGCGCGTCGTGCGCGACGCGACGGAGGCGGCCGACTGGCTCGCCGGTGCCGCCTCGGGCGGTCCGCAGCTGCTCGTCGAGGAGCTCGTGCCCTTCCGGCGCGAGCTCGCGCAGCTCGTCGCGCGCCGCCCGTCGGGCGATGCGGTCGTGTGGCCGCTCGTGCAGACGGTGCAGCGCGACTCGATCTGCGCCGAGGTGCTCGCGCCGGCGCCGCACGCGTCGCGCATCCAGCCGCTCGTCGACGACATCGCGCGCTCGATCGCCGAGGGGCTTCAGGTCACCGGCGTGCTCGCGGTCGAGATGTTCGAGACCGACGACGGCCGCGTGCTCGTGAACGAGCTCGCGATGCGCCCGCACAACTCCGGCCACTGGACGATCGACGGCTCGGTGACGAGCCAGTTCGAGCAGCACCTGCGCGCGGTGCTCGACCTGCCGCTCGGCTCGACGGCGATCCTCGCCCCGGCCAGCGTGATGATCAACGTGATCGGCGGTCCCGCCTCCGGTGCGATGGCCGACCGCTACGCGGCGGCGCTCGCCTCCCACCCGGACGTGAAGGTGCACTCCTACGCGAAGGCGACGCGCCCCGGCCGCAAGGTGGGCCACGTGACCGCGATCGGCGATGACATGGACGAGGTCGCCTACCGCGCCCGAGCGGCGGCAGCCCACTTCGACGCCTGACCCGCGCGGGCCAGCGCTGGAGCCGCCCACCACGGGTGGCTCCGCCAGCGACGGGTGGGGCTGCCCGCGCGGGGTGGGCCTGCCGCGCCACCCCTCGCGGGTGCGGGCACCTGTCGGCTCGGGTCCGGATGCGGGCGAGGCGGACCGCGGCGGCGAGGCGTCGGAGGGAGGGTGCTGGCGCGCGTACCCTTGACGCCATGCCTGCGCAGGTCAGCATCATCATGGGATCGGACTCCGACTGGCGGGTCATGGAGGCGGCGAAGGTCGCGCTCGATGAGCTCGGCGTCGCCTCCGAGGTCGACGTCGTGTCCGCGCACCGGACCCCGCAGAAGATGGTCGACTTCGCCCGCGGCGCGGCCGACCGCGGCGTGCGCGTCATCATCGCCGGCGCCGGTGGGGCGGCGCACCTGCCCGGCATGGTCGCGTCGATGACGCGCCTGCCCGTCATCGGCGTGCCGGTGCCGCTCGAGCGGCTCGACGGCCTCGACAGCCTGCTCTCGATCGTGCAGATGCCCGCGGGCATCCCGGTCGCCACCGTCTCGATCGGCGGCGGCCGCAACGCCGGCATCCTCGCCGCGCGCATCCTCGGCTCGAGCGACCCCGCCGTCGCCGAGCGCCTCGACGCCTTCGCGGCCGACCTCGAGCAGCAGGTCGACGCCAAGGCGCAGGCGCTCCGCGACCGCGTGGACGCGGGCACATGACGCTGCTGGAGACCGGCACACCGATCCGCCACCCGGCGGTCGACCGCCCGGAGGTCATGCAGCGGCGCGGCTGGTGGCTCGTGGGGGTCGGCTTCCTGCTGCCCGGCAGCGCCCAGGTGCTCGCCGGCAATCGCCGCCTCGGCCGCTTCGGCATCGGCGCGACCATCGTGCTGCTCGTGCTGCTGCTCGTCGCCGCGATCGGATGGTTCGCCTGGCGCAGCGCGCTGCTCACCGTCGTCGCGAACTCGATCGGCCTGCTCGTCGTCGAGGCGCTCCTCATCGGCTACGCGATCCTCTGGCTCGTGCTCGGCTTCGACACCCTGCGGCTCGCGCGGCTGCCGAAGGTCGTGGGCGGCGCCCGCGCGGGCATCGCCGCGCTGTCGATCATCGCGACGATCGCGCCGGCGGCGCTCGCGGGCTACGGCGCGACGATCGTCGACGCATCCCGGGGCCTCG
This sequence comes from Agrococcus sp. UYP33, assembly GCF_054060915.1. Lineage (NCBI taxonomy): Bacteria > Bacillati > Actinomycetota > Actinomycetes > Micrococcales > Microbacteriaceae > Agrococcus > Agrococcus sp. UYP33. The sequence goes on along the minus strand of NZ_JBSSDR010000001.1, from coordinate 423,285 downwards.
TCTCCGACCTGTTCGACTTCGCCCGCCCCGCGGTCGAGCCCGTCGACGGCCGCTTCACGTTCCTGCTGCTCGGCGGCGACGCGGGGGAGGACCGCCAGGGCCTGCGCGCCGACTCGATGACCGTCGTGACCGTCAACGCCGAGACCGGCGCTGCGACGATGATCGGCGTGCCGCGCAACCTGCGCAACGCGCCCTTCTCGGAGGGCTCGCCGATGTGGGGGCCGTACCCGAACGGCTTCGACTGCGAGTCGAGCGACTGCTACCTCAACGGCACCTACACCTACGGCGAGGGGCACCCCGAGCTCTACCCCGACGCCGTCGCGAACGGCTCGAGCCCGGGCATCGAGGCGACGCGCGACGCGGTCGAGGGCGTCACGGGCCTCGAGCTGCAGTTCTTCGTGCTCGTCGACATGCACGGCTTCTCCGACCTCGTGGATGCGCTCGGCGGCGTGGAGCTGACCGTCACGGACCGGGTGCCGATCGCGATCGAGGGCGGCCCGGTGGAGGAGTGGATCGAGCCGGGCGTGCAGCGCATGGACGGCTACCACGCGCTCTGGTACGCCCGCAGCCGCGCCGGCTCCTCGGACTACGCGCGCATGGAGCGCCAGCGGCAGGTGCAGGAGGCGGTGATCTCGCAGTTCACCCCCGAGACGCTGCTGACGAAGTACTCGCAGCTCTCCGCCGCGGGCCAGGACATGGTGCAGACCGACGTGCCGCAGTCGATGATCGGCTCGCTGTCGGAGCTCGCCCTGCAGACGCGGCAGCTGCCCATCACGAACCTCGAGCTCGTGCCGGACTCCGGTGTCAACACCGGCGATCCCGACTTCGACCAGATCCACGCGATGGTGCAGGCGTCGCTCGCGGAGGCCGACGCGATCGTGCCGCCGACCGGGACGCCCCAGCCCTAGGAGCGCGCGCGGCCGTCAGTCGCCGTGCTGCTCGAGCAGGTCGCGGGCGATGTCGATCGCGCCGCGCGAGAAGCGCGCGTAGCGCCCGGCCGCGACGCCGCGCAGCACCCCGGGCACCCGCAGCAGCCGGGGGCGGGGGAGCGCCGCGCGGTCTCGCTCGTGGCGCGCCTTCTCGACGAGCGCCTCGAGGTCGGCGCCGCTCGCGAGCCCGCGACGGGTCGCCTCGGTCGCGAGCGACGTCGCCCGCTGGGCCTTCAGCGCGTGCTTGCCGGAGTCGGCCTCGAGCACCCGCCGCAGCTTGTCGGCGGCCCCGAGCCGGCGCACGCCGATCTGGTTGCCGCCGTGCTGGCGGTAGTCGATCGTCTGCTCGGGCACGAACCGCACGCCGTCGCCCAGCGCGGCGCACATCGCGAGCCACTCGTCGTGGATCCAGCCTGCTGGGATGGGGAGCGCCGCCATCGCGGCGCCGCGCCGCACGATCGCGGTGGCGCCGGTGACGAGGTTGCGCCGCAGGAGCGCCTGGACGGCGCGCCCGTCGGCCATCGCCGCGCGCTCCCACGCGCTCATCTCGAGCGACTCGGCGAGCGTCGCGCCGAGCGGGGCGCCGTCGGCGTCGACGAGCCGCGCATCCGAGTGCACGAGCGCGACGCCCTCGAGGTGCGGCAGCAGGCGCTCGAGCCGGTCGGGCTGCCACACGTCGTCCTGGTCCGAGAGCGCCACGACGTCGCCGGTGGTCGCGGCGATCGCATCCGCGAAGTTGCCCGCGACGCCGAGGGCGACCGCGTGGTGCCGGATGCGGATCGGCACATCGGTCTCGGCGGCGACCGCCCGCACGATGTCGAGCGTGCGGTCGGTGGACGCGTCGTCGCCGACGACGATCTCGGCGACCGGCACCGTCTGCGCCAGGATGCTGCGCAGCTGCTCCTCGATCCAGCGCTCGCCCTGGTGGGTGCACAGCGCGACGGAGACCCGCACGGTCACAGCTCCGCGTGCAGCCGCCACACCTGCTGGGCGGCGGCCTCCCACGTGAACGCCCGCGCGCGGTCCATCGCGTGCATCGCGAGCCGCTCGCGCTCCGCGTCGTCCGCGAGCAGCCGCCCGAGCGCCGCGGCGAGCTCGTGCGGGCCGCCCTCGACCGGCACGCTCGCGTCGCCGGCGATCTCCTGCAGCGAGCGGTTGGCGGGATGCACGGTGGCCGTGCCGAGCGCGGCGGCGTCGAGCAGGCTGAGGCCGAGCGCGTCGAGCTCGGAGACGTGCAGGTGCGCGAGCGCGCGGTGGTGCGCGATCGCGAGCTGCGTCGCGTCGAGGTCGCCGAGCATCACGAGCCGCCCGGGCGGGAGCCCCGCCTCGACGGCCATCGCCGCGAGCGTCGACTCGCCCCACTGCACGGGCCCCGCCACGACGACCCGCACATCCGGCATCGACGAGCTCGCGACGGTCTCGATGAGCGCCTCCGCCTGCCCGCGCGCACCGGGCGCCGTCATCGCGAGCACGTACTCGTCGGGCAGCGGCAGGGTGCTCGAGGCGCCCCGGTCGGCGGGCAGCGACTGCGCGACGATGGGCGCCGGGTGCACGACGCGCACCCGGTCACCGAGGTCGTGCAGCAGCTGCAGATCCTCGGCGACGGCGGTCGACGGCACGACGATCCCGTCGGCACGGCGGAGCGCCCGCCGCAGCGCGCGGTCGAACCAGCGCTGCTTGCGCTCGGAGCGGTCGGAGAGCGGGTGCAGGCCGTGCACCGTGACGGTGACCTGGTCGCCCGGCTCGGGCTCGCGCACCATCGGCGCCAGCAGGCTCGTCGAGTGCACGAGGCCGCGCACCGGCAGCGTCGTGAGCGAGTGGAGCCACGCCTGCCGCAGCTCGCGCGCGGGCATGGCCGTCTGCCGCAGCTCGCCGATGCCGGGGAGCAGCTCGCGGATGCGCTGCTCGCGGCCGTCGCTCACCTTGGCCGACATCGCGGCGACGTCGAAGCCCGACGGCGCGGTCGTGGCGAGCGCATGCGTGAGCGCGGCGGCGTAGCGGCCGACGGTCGTGGGGCTTCGCTCGCCGACCTCGTCGAGCACCACCGTGAGGCGGCCGTTCACAGCGCTGCCCGCTCCTTGAGCGGCTCCCACCAGCTGCGGTGGTCGCGGTACCACTGCACGACGTCGGCGATGCCCTGCTCGAACGGCACCTGCGGCGCGTAGCCCAGCTCGTCGGCGATCTTCGTCGCGTCGACCGCGTAGCGGCGGTCGTGGCCCTTGCGGTCGACCGCGGGCTCGACGGCCGACCAGTCGCGCCCGGTCGCCTCGAGCAGCAGCTCGGTGAGGCGGCGGTTCGTCAGCTCGGTGCCGCCGCCGATGTTGTAGACCTCGCCGGGGCGGCCGCCGGTGAGCACGAGCGCGATGCCGCGGCAGTGGTCGTCGACGTGGAGCCAGTCGCGCACGTGCTCGCCGTCGCCGTAGAGCGGCACGCCCAGGCCGTCGATGAGGTTCGTGACGAAGAGCGGCACGAGCTTCTCGGGGAAGTGGAAGGGCCCGTAGTTGTTCGAGCAGCGCGTGATGCGCACGTCGAGGCCGTGGGTGCGGTGGTACGAGCGCGCCAGCAGGTCGCTGCCGGCCTTCGACGCCGAGTAGGGGCTGCTCGGCTCGAGCGGGCTCTGCTCGGTCCACTCGCCCTCGTCGATCGAGCCGTACACCTCGTCGGTCGAGACGTGGATGAAGCGACGCACGTCGTGGCGGAGCGCCGCGTCGAGCAGCCGCTGGGTGCCGACGACGTTCGTCTCGACGAAGATCGACGCGTCGCGCACCGACCGGTCGACGTGGCTCTCGGCCGCGAGGTGCACGACGGCGTCGACGCCCGGCATGATGCGGTCGAGCAGGCCGATGTCGCGGATGTCGCCGTGCACGAACGCGTAGCGCGGATGCCCGGCGACCGACGCGAGGTTCGCCGGGTTGCCGGAGTAGGTCAGGGCGTCGAGCACGGTGATCGCCGCGCCCTCGAGCCCGGGCAGGCGGTGCTCGAGCGCCATCCGCACGAAGTTCGAGCCGATGAAGCCGGCGCCGCCGGTCAGGAGGATCTTCACGAGGAGGCTGGCCTAACGGTCGAGGTCACGTCCGGCCGAGTCTAGCCGTCGCGCACCCGGCGTCAGCGCGTGCCGAAGTCCAGCACGTAGTACCAGGAGCCGTTCGAGCCGCGGTCGATGCCGATGCCGATGTGGGTGAAGCTCGCCCGCTCGATGTTCAGCTTGTGCGCCGGGGACGCCATCCAGGCGCTCATGATGCGCGCGGCGTCGGGGCTCGAGCCCATCGTGCGGCCGACGTTCTCGCCCCAGCCGCGCAGCGAGCACGCGCGTGCCTCGGCAGTGAGCGACGGGTTGTGCGCGGAGCCGGTGAGGTTGCCGGCGGCCATCGCGCTCGCCCAGCCGCCCGCCATCCGCGAGAGGCAGCCGTCGAGCGCGAGCGGTGCCCGTCCGGCGGCGGCGCGGGCCGCGTTGATGCGGTCGAGCAGGTCGGAGGCGGAGGCGTTGAGCGCAGCGCACGGCACGAGCTCGGCGGCGACGGGGGAGACGGTGTTCACGCCGCCCAGCACCGTCGTGCCGGTGCTCGCGATGCGGCGCTGCTCGGCGGCCACGGAGCCGCTCGTCGCGCAGCTCGGGTCGGTGAGGTAGAGCGACTCGCCGCGGATGCCCGCGTAGACCGCCCCGACGAGGCCGTCGGGGAAGTCGGCGCCGCTCGTGAGCACGAGCTGGCCGCCGCTGCCGGTGCGGGTGAAGGCCTGGTTGATCTGCACCGCGGTCTCGTAGCGGTCCGCGCCGGGGAAGCGGTCGACCGCGCGCCCCGTGCTCGCGAGCATCGACTGCACGTCGGCGCTGACGCTGCCCGTGCTGCCGGGGATGTGGAAGCGCTGCACGCCGCCGATCCGAGCAGTGACCTGCTGCCGGAACCCGGCGTCGGCGCCGAGGGTGAGCACGAGGGCGTGGCCCTCGCGCGCCGCGACGGCGCCGGCGGCGAGCGCGTCCGGGAAGCTGTAGCCGCTCGCGACCCAGATGTCGGTGACGGCCGCGCCCTCGTCGCGCATCCGGTCGAGCAGCAGCATCGAGGTCGCGACGCGGTCGGCGCCGCCGATGCGGGTGACGGTGCGCGCACCGGTCGCGGCGGCCTGTGCCGCGACGTCGGCGGAGAGGGACGCCTCCGAGCCGATGAGCACGATCTCGCTGGGCGCGAGCCTGCGCAGCTCGTCCTGCACGATCTGCGGGATGCCCTCCGGGCGCACGAGCAGGAGGTGCGCGTCCTCGGCCGCGGCGACCGGCGCGGCAGCGAGCGCGTCAGGGAACGCGGTGCCGGATGCGAGGAAGACGGTGTCGGTCGCGGGGAGGCGCTGGGAGGCGAGCACGCTCGTCTCGAAGCGGTCGTCGCCGTCGAGGCGGGCGGTGGCGGCCTGCGCTGCGGGCGCGGAGCCCAGCAGGGTCGACGCGACCAGGCCGATCGTGGCGATGGCGGCAAGTGCATAGCGCACGATGGGCTCTCCTCGTTCGTGACACGCGGGGGACAACTGCAACAGCCTCTCGGCTGTTTCCCAGCCGTGTCAAGTACTGCGCATGAGATCGCTATCGTGTCGGCATGCCCCCATCGCTGCTCGCGCGTTCGCGATCGACCGCGCGGCGGGCCCTCGCGAGGGTGATCGGCGTGCCGCTGCACGAGCACCCGACCGCAGCCCAGGACGACCGGCCCTCGCCCGCGCTGCTGCGCGAGATCGCCGCGCTCCGGCGGTCGAACCTGCTCTCCCGCGCGCGCGTCGTCGACCCCGCGGGCGAGGCGGTCGTCACCATGACGACGCACGGCGATCGCATCCGCCTCGCCTGGGTCGCGCTCGAGTCGATCGCCCGCGGCGAGCGGCTGCCGCGCCGGCTCGTGCTGTTCCTCGACGAGCCGGAGCTCGCCCGTCCGCTGCCCGCGCCGCTGCGCCGGCTGCAGCGCCGCGGCCTCGAGATCCTGCCCGCTGCGCCGGGCCTGCGCGTGCACGCGAAGTACTGGCCCCACGTCGTGAGCACGGCGCGGCACGAGCTGCCGCTCGTGGTCGGCGACGACGACATGATCTACCCGCGCCGCTGGCTGCGCGTGCTGACGGATGCGCACCGCGCGCGGCCCGAGCTCGTCCACGGCTTCCGCGTGCACGAGATGCAGTGCGCCGACGGCGCGCTGCGCCCGTACCACCTGTGGATGCCGGCGAGCGGGACGGCCCCGAGCTTCGCGCACTTCGGCACCGGCGTCTCGGGGCAGATCCTCCCGACGGCGCTGCTCGACCGCCTGCACGAGCGTGGCGAGGCGTTCCTCGAGCGGTCGCCGCGCGCCGACGACGTCTGGATCAACGCGACGGCGGTCGGCCTCGGCATCCGCACCGCGCAGGTCGAGGAGCAGGCCAGGAACTTCCCGTTCGTGCCGGCGACGCAGGCGACCGGGCTGTACCAGCTGAACGTCGCGGGGCGCGAGAACGACCGGCAGCTGGCCCGATCGCTCGAGCCCGCCGACGTCGCGCGCATCTGCGCCGACTTCGCCACGATCCAGGCGGCGCGCGAGGGCTGAGGCCGCGCTCCGCCGCGGCGGAGCCCGACGCCCCGCCTGGCCCGCGGGTTAGACTCGCTCGGACGCGGCCGGGTGGCCGCAGAGGGGCAGGGCACGTGCGCGGCATCATCCTGGCTGGCGGCTCGGGCACGAGGCTGTGGCCGATCACGAAGGGCATCTCGAAGCAGCTGATGCCCATCTACGACAAGCCGATGGTCTACTACCCGCTGTCGACGCTCATGATGGCCGGCATCCGTGAGGTGCTCGTGATCACGACCCCCGAGTACAACGAGCAGTTCCGCGCACTGCTGGGCGACGGCTCCGGCCTCGGCATGGACATCCAGTACGCGGTGCAGCCCTCGCCCGACGGCCTTGCCCAGGCGTTCATCATCGGCGAGGAGTTCATCGGCGACGAGTCGGTCGCGCTCGTGCTCGGCGACAACATCTTCCACGGCACGGGCCTCGGCTCGAGCCTGCGGGCGCACGCGGAGGTCGACGGCGGCGTCATCTTCGCCTACCAGGTGGCCGACCCCACCGCCTACGGCGTCGTCGAGTTCGACGACGACTTCAAGGCCATCTCCATCGAGGAGAAGCCGGCCGAGCCCAAGAGCGACTACGCCGTGCCTGGCCTCTACTTCTACGACAACGACGTGATCGAGATCGCGAAGACGATCGAGCCCTCCGCGCGCGGCGAGCTCGAGATCTCCACCGTCAACGAGCGCTACCTCGACGCCGGCAGCCTGCAGGTGCAGGTGCTCGACCGCGGCGTCGCGTGGCTCGACACCGGCACCTTCGAGTCGATGATGCAGGCGAGCGAGTACGTGCGCGTGATCGAGGACCGCCAGGGCTTCAAGATCGGCTGCATCGAGGAGATCGCCTGGCGCGCCGGGTGGATCGACGACGAGCAGCTCGAGCGCCTCGCGCAGCCGCTCGTGAAGAGCGGGTACGGTCGCTATCTCGTGCGGCTGCTCGAGCGGGAGCGCTCGCGCGCCCGCAGCTGAGCCGAGCTGCGGGCTCGGCTCACCAGACGCCGAGCAGCAGCATCCCGGCGAGCGCGATCCGCTCGGAGCCGCGCCGCCGGAGGCTGCCGATGCCGCGGAGCAGCGCGAGCCGCGCGCGGGCGTCGCCGCGCTCGAGCAGGGCGGCGAGCGCCGCGAGGCGCGCGCGCTGCTCGCCCTCGGCGACGCGCGACGCGATGCGCGCCACGACCGCGGCCTCGCGCCGGAAGCCGCCGGAGCGCATCCGTCGCAGCCGCGTGCGCGCCTGCGACCAGCCGAGGTTCGCGCCCGTGTCGTTCGCGGCGTGCTGCCGGTAGTCGATGACGGGCGAGGGGTCGATGTGCCAGCGCATGCCGGCGGCGCGCACGATCGCGTAGACGAGCCAGTCGTGGATCGGCGCCGCGTCGGCCTCCGGGTCGGTGCGCACGACGTGCCGCACGAGGTCGAACGCGGCGGGGGAGAGCACGAACGTGCAGCCCGGTCCCGCGCTCTCGAGCACGAAGTCGAGCGAGCGCTGCGGCTGCGCCTTGTCGAGCAGCACCCGGCGGTCGTCGTCGTAGACGGCGATGACGTTGGCGCTCACCGCGTCGGCGGTGCGCAGCTGCTCGAGCTGGGCAGCGAGCCTGCCCGGGTTCCAGACGTCGTCCTGGTCGGAGAACGCGATCGCCGCGGCGCCGTCGACGGGCGCGTCGCGGATGAGCCGCAGGAAGTTGGCGTGGGCCGAGCCGTACGCGCCGGGCGGCAGCTGCAGGATGCGCGGGTCGTCGGCGAGCTCGTCGAGCAGCGCGGGCGTCGCGTCGGTCGACCCGTCGTCCGAGACGACGATGCGCACGTCGACGCCCTGCTGGGCGAGGATCGAGTCGACCTGCTCGCGGAGGAAGGCGGCGCCGTCGTGGGTCGCCAGCAGCACGACGACGAGCGGTCGATCCGGCACGGCACCTCCCAGGCAGCACCCGCGCGCGTGCCGCGGGCCCGCCCAGCCTAGCCGCTGGCGCGCGGTCGGTACCCTGGAGGGCGGCGCGAGCGATTCGCGTCGGTGAGCGAGGTCCCTTTCATGCGCAGAGCGGTGTTCTTCCTGGTCTACGACCCCGACGGACTCGTCGGCGAGCACGTGACCCACCACCTGCGGGCGCTGCGGCCGCACGTCGACGAGATCGCCATCGTCTCGAACTCGGCGCTCACGACCGAGAGCCGCGTCGCGCTCGAGGCCGTCGCCGACAGCGTCTGGGAGCGCGAGAACACCGGCTTCGACGTCGGCGCCTACCGCGACATCCTCGAGCGCCACGGCGACCGCATCGCCGACTTCGACGAGATCGTGCTCATGAACTACACGTTCTACGGGCCGATCGGCTCGTACGACGAGCTCTTCGAGCGCATGGACGCATCGGACGCCGACTTCTGGGGCGTGACCGACCACGCCGAGGTGCGACCGCATCCCTACACCGGCACGGGCGTCATGCCCCGGCACATCCAGTCGCACTGGATCGCGGTGCGACGCCGCATGGCGACGAGCGACGCGTGGCGCGAGTACTGGTCGACGATGCCGGTGATCGACTCCTACGAGGCCTCGATCATCCAGCACGAGTCGCGCTTCACGAGCTGGTTCGAGGAGCGCGGCTTCCGCTCCGAGACGGCCTTCCCCGCCTCCGACTACGGCGCGCAGCACCCGGTCTTCGACGTGCCGACGCAGATGATCGACGCGGGCCTGCCGATCGTCAAGCGCCGACTGTTCTTCCACGACCCGCTCTACCACGACAGCCTCGCGGTCATGCCGCGCGACGTCGAGGACCGGATGCGCGCGGCCGGCTACCCGATGGAGCTCGTCTACCGCGACATGGCGCGCACGTCGAAGCCCCGCGACCTCGCGACGAACCTCGCGACGCTCGAGATCATGCCCGACGTCGACACGGGCGACGCCGACGTGTCGGGGCTCCGCATCGGCGTGCTCGCGCACCTCTACTACGACGACATGCTCGACGAGATCCTCGCCCAGGCGGCCAACCTGCCCGCGGGCTGGACGCTCATCGCGACGACCGACACCGACGAGAAGCGCGCCCGGCTCGAGGCGGCGCTCGAGGCGGCCGGACGCACGGGCGACGAGGTGCGGGTGGTCGGATCCAACCGGGGTCGCGACGTCTCCGCCTTCCTGCTCGGCTGCCGCGACGTGCTGCTGTCGGACCGCTTCGACCTCGTCGTGAAGCTGCACTCCAAGCGCAGCCCGCAGAACGGCGCGGGCCCCGCCGCGCACTTCAAGGCGCACCTCTTCGAGAACCTGCTCGGCTCGCCGGGCTACGTGCGCAACCTGCTGCGCCTGTTCGAGGCGCGGCCTGGGCTCGGCATGGTGTTCCCGCCGATGATCCACTCGGGCTTCCCGACCATGGGGCGCGGCTGGTTCGCCAACCGCGAGCCCGCGGCGCAGCTGGCCGCGCGCCTCGGCATCCGCGTGCCCATCGACGACCGCAGCCCGCTCGCGGCGTACGGCTCGATGTTCATCGCCCGGCCGGCGGCGCTCCGGCTGCTGCTCGACGCAGACTTCGCGTGGGAGGACTTCCCGACCGAGCAGGGCTACGAGGACGGCGGGCTGCCGCACACGCTCGAGCGGCTGTTCGGCTACGCCGCGCTCGGCGCCGGCTTCGAGGTGCGGAACGTCATGACGACGCGCAACGCCGCGGTCAGCTACATGCGGCTCGAGTACAAGCTCGACGCGATGTCACACGGCGTGCCGGGCTGGCCGCTCGAGCAGATCGCCTGGGTGCAGGCGCACGTGCGCGGCTCGCACGGCATCGCCGGCATCAAGCGCGCGATCGCCGACGCGAGCCCGGGCACCGCCCGCGCGCTGCTCGTGCCGTTGCGCGCCGCGCGCGTCGCCCGCCGGGGTGCCCGACGGGTGCTCGGCCGGTGACCGCCGTCACCCTCAAGGAGTCGTTCGACCCGCGCGCGAACAGCATCGGCTTCATCCGCTGGCTGCTCGCGTTCGCGGTCATCTTCAGCCACGCGGGTCCGCTCGGCGGGTTCTACGGGGGCCACGACCTCGGCTCGCAGATCTCCGACGAGCAGTCGCTCGGCGGCGTGGCCGTCGCCGGCTTCTTCTTCTTCTCCGGCTTCCTCATCACGCTCTCGCGCATGGGCCGGTCGACGATCTTCCGCTACATGTGGCGGCGCGCGATGCGCATCTTCCCCGCGTTCTGGGCAGCGCTGCTCGTGACCGCGTTCCTGTTCGCGCCGATCGCGTGGACGCTCGAGACCGGCTCGATCGACGGCTACTGGGATGCGCCGACGCAGTCGCCGTTCACCTACTTCCTCTCGAACGTCTGGCTCATGCTCGGCCAGCGCAACATCGCGGAGGCCGGCTCGACCCTGCCCTACGCGCAGCTGCACGGCGGCTACGACTGGAACGGCTCCGCCTGGACGCTGCAGTACGAGTTCTTCGCGTACATCATCGTGGGGCTGCTCGGCCTCGTCGGCGTGCTCGCGTACCGGTGGCTGACGACGCTGTTCGCCACCGCGATCCTGCTGCTCAACGCGCTGCAGTGGTCGGGCGCAGGCGACGTCGCCGCGTGGTTCCCGATCTTCGCCGACCCCTTCATGCTGATGTTCCTCGCGCCGTTCGCCTTCGGCATGCTGTTCGCGATGTGGCAGCACGTCATCCCCATCGACGACCGGCTCGCGCTCGGAGCGCTCGCGCTCGCGATCGCCTCCTACGCCTTCGGCGGCTGGAACATCTGGGGGATGCACGCCTTCTCGTACTTCCTGATGTGGTTCGCCGTGCGCGCGACGAAGCTGCAGCACTGGGAGAAGCACGGCGACCTCAGCTACGGCGTCTACATCTTCGCCTGGCCGCTCATGCAGCTCGGCGCCGCCGCGGGCCTCCACACGCTCGGCTGGTTCGTCTACCACCTCGTGATCATCGTCGTGGTGCACGTGCTCGCCTTCGGCTCGTGGCACCTCATCGAGAAGCCGGCGATGAGCCTCAAGAACTGGACGCCGCGCTGGCTGCGGCGCGTGGTCGACCGCTGGGTCGACCCGGCCTGGAACAGGCTCGCCGACGGTCTCGTCGACCCGAGGTTCTCCTCGACGCCGCGCGCCGCGCGCCGGCGGGCGGAGGTCTCGGCGTGAGCGCGCTGCGGGAGCTGCCCCCGGACCAGGAGGTGAAGCCGTCGCACTGGTCGCGGCTCCGGCTCGTGCCGCTCATCGTGCTGTTCCTGCTCGCGGCGGTGGCGCTCGCGGGCGGCTACATCTGGAAGGCGACGAACCCGTACGGGGTGGCGCTGCCCGAGCCCACTGCGGCGCCGGGGCAGCCGCTGCCCGAGGCCTGCACGCCGGCGTTCCAGCGCGAGGGCGCGAGCGACGCCTGGACGGCCGACCCGGCAGCAGCGGAGGCCGCGTTCCAGGCGCACGACGCCGACCTGCAGGGCTACTACGTCGAGGGGGAGGGCGGCCACCTGTTGCTCGGCGAGCCGCACTCCGAGAACATCTCGCAGGCACTCGGCCGCTTCCAGCTGACCGCCGACCGGGTCGAGGCGTGGAACGGCTACCTCGCGAACATGCGCGCGACGCTCGAGGCCGATGGCCGCGAGCTGCTCGTGCTCGTCGCCCCCGCGAAGTGGGAGACGGTGCCGGAGGCGCTGCCGGCGTGGACGGAGGGGCTGCTCGGGCCGACCGTGCTCGACCAGCTGCTCACCGCGCATCCGGAGCTGCCGATCGTCGACGTGCGCGCGGCCATGGAGGCCGCCGACGACGAGACCCCGCTGTACAGCCCGCTCAACAGCCACTGGACGGACTACGGCGCGTGGGTCGCGTTCGACGCGCTCGCCGGCTGCCTGCGGCAGGCGTCGCCGGCGCTCGCCGACGTCGAGGCGCCCGCCGTGACCGGTGTCGAGCGCACGACCGACCACAGCGAGTACGGCGCTGCCGGCTGGACAGGGGAGCCCGGCGAGGACTGGACCGTGCCGGTCTACGCCGAGCCGGCTTCCGCGATGGAGGTCACGTACGCCGACGGGTCGACCGAGACGCTCGAGTCGACCGCGCAGCTCGACATGCTGCAGCTGCCCGCGACCACCCGTACGGCCGACGCGTCGACCGACCACACCGCGCTCGTGCTGCGCGACTCGACCGGCAACGGCTTCGGCCCGCCGCTGCAGGCCGCCTTCGCCGAGACGATGCAGGTCGTCCACGCGCTCGACCGGCCGGCTGACATGCCGGATGCGCCGGCACTCGCCGCCGAGATCGACGCGGATGTCGTGCTGCTCGTCATGACCGAGCGGTACCTCGCGCTCGTCCCCGGCGTCGGGCCCGTGCCGTGAGCCAGGGCCCCGACGGCGGCCGGTGGCTGACGCCCCGGTGCTACCCTGATCCATCGTGCGCGCGCTCCAGGGCGCCCTACGGAGGACGATGACCAAGACCCAGCCCAGCCCGCGCGCAGCCGAGCGGGAGATCACGTTCAACCTGCTCAAGAACCTCACGCTGCGCGAGATCCGGGCGGAGTACAAGCGCACCGCGCTCGGCCGCGTCTGGTCGCTCATCAACCCGCTCGCGCAGATCGCCGTCTACTCCATCGTGTTCGGCCTCATCCTGCAGGTGGCGGTCGCGCCCGGCGAGAACTCCGGCATCCAGTCCTTCCCCGCCTGGATCGGCGTCGGCGTGATCGCGTGGGGCTTCATCTCGGGCTCGATCTCGGCGGGCATGGGCTCGCTCATGAGCAACGCGGGGCTCCTGACGAAGGTCTACTTCCCGCGCTGGGTGCTCGTGGTGTCGACGGTGCTCGCGAAGGCGTCGACCTTCGCGACCGAGCTGCTCGTGCTGCTCGTCATCATGCTCGTCATCGGCGGCCCGGCCGTGCTGCTCTACGCCGTGCTGCTCGTCCCGCTGCTCCTGCTCACCTGCGTCTTCGTGCTCGGCATCGCGCTGCTGCTCTCGGTCGCGAGCATCTACTTCCGCGACCTCCAGCACCTCTGGACGATCCTCGCGCAGGTGTGGATGTACGGCTCCGGCGTCATGTTCTCGGTCGACATCGTCCGCAACGCCGAGCAGACGCTCGAGGCGCAGTCCGGCACGTCGCTGCCGCTCGTCACCCTCTTCCAGCTCAACCCGGCCGAGCGGTTCCTCACCGCGTACCGCGACGTGCTGTACGACTTCACGGTCCCGGGCCTGGACATCTGGCTGCAGCTCATCGCCTGGTCGGCGATCTCCCTCATCATCGGCTCGCTCGTCTTCCGCAAGCTCGCCCGCAACATCGTCGAGGAGATCTGATGAGCGAGCCCGCCGTCAGCGTCGACCACGTGTCGAAGCACTTCCGCGTCTACTCCGACCGCAACCAGTCGCTCAAGGCGACGGTGCTCTCGGGCCGCCGCGCCAAGTACCAGTCGTTCGAGGCGCTCAAGGACGTCACCTTCGACGTGCCGCAGGGCACGACCTTCGGCCTGCTCGGCCGCAACGGCTCGGGCAAGTCGACGCTGCTGAAGTGCATGGCGCGCATCCTCAACCCGAACTCGGGCTCGATCACCACGCGCGGCCGCGTCGCGGCGATGCTCGAGGTGGGCTCCGGCTTCCACCCCGAGCTCTCGGGCCGCGAGAACGTCTACCTCAACGGCTCGATCCTCGGCATGTCGCGCCAGGAGATCGACCGCAAGTTCGACCAGATCGTCGACTTCTCCGGCGTCGAGGCGTTCATCGACCAGCCGGTGAAGAACTACTCGTCCGGCATGTACGTGCGCCTCGGCTTCGCGGTCTCGATCCACGTCGAGCCCGACGTGCTGCTCGTCGATGAGGTGCTCGCCGTGGGCGACATGGAGTTCCAGGACAAGTGCCTCGACAAGTTCGCGCAGTTCCGCGACGAGGGCCGCACGGTCGTCGTCGTGAGCCACGGCGTCGAGCAGATGCGCAGCTTCTGCGACCAGGCGGCCTGGCTCGACCACGGCACGCTGCAGGCGATCGGTGACGCGTCCGACATCGTCGACCGCTACTCCGACGTCGGCCACGGCGCCGAGGAGGCGGCCGGCGGCGGCAAGCGCTACGGCACCGGGGAGATCCGCATCGACGACATCCACCTCCTGGACGCCGAGGGGCAGCCGATCGAGTCGGCCCCGACCGGCTCCGCGGTCGCGCTGCGCCTGCGCTACACCGCGCGGCAGCGCGTCGAGCGCCCGGTCTTCGGCGTGAGCCTCGCGACCGCGGGCGGCAAGCACCTCTGGAGCTACGACGGCATCGCCGCCGGCGCGGTGCCCGACAGCATCGACGCGGGCTCGGGCTCGCTCGACATCCGGATCGACCGCCTCGCGCTCATGCCCGACCTGTTCGACGTGAACGCCGACGTCAAGGACCACCACAAGACGCGCACGTTCGACGCCCTCGAGCGCTCGCTGCGGTTCCAGGTGACGAGCGGCTCGCCGCGCGCGGCCGGCGGCTCGATGGTGCTCGACGCGTCGATGACGATGCCCATGACCGAGAGCTGATCCGGCAAAGTTCTTCTAGAGGCAACCTCCTCCATGTACCCTGTGAGGAGCCCTAACCCTCTATGAATGGTTGAAGGATGCGCTTGCGCCCCCGACTCATCGTCGCCACGGTCGTCGCGTCGCTCGTCGGCGCCCTGCTGACGGTCGTGTCCCCGGTCGGCGTCGCCGACGAGGCGACGGCCGCCACGGCGTCGGACTTCGACCCCGGCTTCATCATCTCCGACGAGCAGTTCTTCGCCGGCGGTGCGATGACGGCGGGGCAGGTGCAGGCGTTCATCGACGCGAAGCACCCGGGCTGCAGCGCGGGCTACACGTGCCTCGACACCTACACGCAGCGCACGCCGTCGATGCCCGCGGACGCGTACTGCTCGGCGTTCACGGGGCGCGCGAGCGAGTCGGCCGCGAGCATCATCGCCCGGGTCGGCGCGGCGTGCGACATCTCGCAGCGCTTCCTCATCGTGCTGCTCGAGAAGGAGCAGTCGCTCGTCACGCACCGATCGCCGAGCGCCTCCCGCTACGAGAAGGCCACCGGCTTCGGCTGCCCCGACACCGCCCCGTGCGACGCGAGCGTCGGCGGCTTCTTCTACCAGATCTACTACGGCGCGCGGCAGTTCCAGCGCTACGCGGCGCACCCTGGCAACTACAACCACCGCGCGGGCGTCGTCAACAACGTGCTCTACAACCCGAACGCGGCGTGCGGCTCGAGCCCGGTGCTCATCCGCAACGTCGCCACCGCGGGCCTCTACAACTACACGCCGTACCAGCCCAACGCCGCGGCCCTCCGCAACCTGTACGGCACCGGCGACAGCTGCTCGGCCTACGGCAACCGCAACACCTGGCGCCTCTGGACCGACTGGTTCGGCAGCCCGACCGCGATCGCGAGCGGCGCCTTCGTGCGCGACGCGTCGAACGGCCGCATCTACCTCGCGAGCGGCGGTCGCAAGTACTACGTGCCCAGCAGCGCGATCCTCGCGGAGTACCGCCAGCTCGGCAGTTCGCAGGACCGCAGCGCCGCGGAGATCGCGGCCATCCCCTCGGGTCCCGACCTCGGCCGCACGGTGCGCGCCGCGAACGGCGCCGTGTACCTGGTGGAGAACAGCCAGCTGCTGCACTTCCAGTCGTGCGCGCAGCTCACGGCCTGGAAGCAGACGTGCGGCGACATGCCGACCCTCGAGCCGGGCCACGAGGCGCGCATGCTCAACATGGGGGCGCTCAACGACCTCGTCACCACCGAGGACGGCGCCTACTGGCTCGTGCAGTCCGGCACGCGCAGGCAGCTCACCGACCCGGCGCGCGTCACGCCCTTCGGGTATCGCGCCGAGCCGAGCGCCGTCGACGCCGAGACGATCGCCGCCATCACCATCGGGCACCCCGTCGTGGCCCCGGGCGACGTCGTGCGCAGCAGCGACCGGCTGCAGAACCGCGTCATCTCGTCGAACGGCCGCGTCTACTCGTCGCAGTCGTCGCACATCGGCCTCGAGTTCCTCTGGTTCGCCCCGGCGTTCGAGAACCGCTCGATCGCGCTCCTGCCCGCCACGGCGGGCGCGCTGCCCGACCGCTTCCGCGACAGCTCCGGCTCGTGGGTGCTGACCACCGACGGCGCGATGCGCGTCGACCCGCAGCACTACGGCGGCTCGGCGTACTTCACGCAGGTGTCGGATGCGCTCAGCGCGACCGTGTCGACGAGCGGTGCGCCCGCGGGTCCGCACTTCGCCCGCCCCTTCGGCGGCACCACCACCTACCTGATGTCGCACGGCTACGCCGAGGCGGTCTCCGCCTCGACGATGGAGTGGTACTCGCGCACCTACGCGATCCCGACGAAGGTCTGGGAGGTGTCGCGCAACGCAGTCGACGCGGTGCCGGTGCGCTCGTCCTACGCCGACGGCACGCTCGTCCGCGGCCCGTCCGGCGCCGTCTACCTCATGGACGGCGGCAACGCCATCCACGTCGCGAGCATGGACTTCGTCTCGGCGCTCGGCCTGCAGACGCGCATCACCGACGTCTCGTCCGGCATCATCAACGGCCTCGCGAGCCGCGAAGGCGTGCTCAGCACGTACGGCGTGCGCATCGGCCAGACGTCGTACGTCGCCGTGAACGGCACCCTGCACCCCTTCGCCTCGGCGGCGGTCAAGACGGCGTGGGGCATGCGCGAGATCACGTTCACGAGCCTCGGCTCGTCGCTCACCATCTCGACGCAGGCGGCGACGCAGCTCGTCTACGATGCGGCGGGGCGCACCTACCTGCTCGACGCGGGCAAGCGCCGGTACATCGACTCCGGCGCGACCTTCGCCTCGGTCGGCGGCAACACCACGCCGAGGCTGCTGCTGCCCGCGACGCAGATGCAGCGCATCCCCGAGGGCTCGTGGGTGCGCCCGGTCTACCCGTCGGGCTCGCTCATCACGACGGAGGGCCGCGGCGAGGTCTGGATGGCGAACGGCGACGGGCTGCTGCACCTCGGCGACTTCGCCACCGCGCAGTCGATGGGGCTCCCCACGACGAGCACCCGCGTGCCCAACCAGGCGATCGCGACCTTCTCCACCCCGCCGAAGCTGCGCTCGTCGCTCGTGCTGTGCGGCACGACCGCCTACGCGGCCGTGGGCGGCTCGCTCCGGCCGGTGACCGCGGAGGTGCGCGCCCAGTACCCGGCCGCCGCGTTCACGCAGCTGAAGGTCGCGCTGTGCGAGCGGCTGCGGCTCTCGACGACGCCGATGACCCAGTTCATCCGCGGCACCGACGGGCGCGTGTACTACGTCGAGGCCGGCGTGCGGCACTGGCTCGGTGGTCCGGCGCTCGCGCGCCTGGGCGGTGCGAACCGCATCGTCGACGTCGACCGCACCATCATGAGCGCGATCCCGGTGGGCGCGACCTGGACGAGCTGACGCACCGCTGACGAGGGCCGACGGCGACGCCGTCGGCCCTTCGTCGTGCTCCGCCCGGGTTATCCACAGCCCTCGTCCGATGTCAGTGGCCCGTGGTGTACTGCGCTCATGGATGACTGGGGGATCGATGGCGAGGGCTACATCGCTGCGATCCGTGCGGGTGCGATCGATCCGTTCGGCCGCACTGCCGACGAGCTGCAGGCGGAGCTCGATGCGCATGATGCGGAGTGGGCGGAGCGGCTGATCGCGATGACGCCGGCGGAGCTCGACGCGGTGGTCGAGGGGCGCATGGAGGTGCCGCAGCTGCCGCGGCCGGCGGAGTCGGAGCCGATGCGGTTGCTGCGGCTGGAGGAGCAGTTCGCGGGCCGGGTGAAGGCGCTGGAGGCGCAGCGGGCGCGGCTGGAGGCGGAGGAGCGGGAGATGCTGGCCGCCCGCCTCGACCGGGTGCGGGCCGGCGGCGGGGAGGTCTCGACGGGGTTGCGGGAGGCGGCGTCGATCCTCGCGGTCGAGCTGCGCCAGTCGGATCGCGGCATCGAGCAGCGCATGTCGGCCGCGTGGACGATCGTGCACGAGCTGCCCCTCGCCCACGCCGCGCACAAGGCGGGCCGGATCTCCGCCGGCCACCTGCGGGTGATCGAGCAGGAGACCCGCGCCGTGCGGGTCGACGACGGCGTGGATGCGGTGCAGCGGGGCCGGGTGGAGGCGGAGCTGGTCGCGATCGCCGAGGACACGACCCCGTCGCGGCTGCGGTCGCGGGCGAAGCTCGTCGTCAACCGGGTGCTGACCGCCCCGCTGCAGCAGCGGCACGACGTCGCGCGCGAGCGCCGGGACGTGTACCTCGTCGACGCGGGCGACGGGATGGTCGACGTCGGCGCCCGGCTGCCGGCGCTGGTGGGGACGGCGATCCTCGACCGGCTCACGCAGGCCGCGAAGGGCAAGGCCAAGGACGACGCGCGCACCTTCGACCAGTTCCGCGCCGACGCGTTCGCCGAGCTGCTGCTCGCCGGCGTCTCCCCCGACGACCTCCACGGCATCAGCCCGATCACCGCGACCGTCACGATCACCATCCCCGCGACCGAGCTGCTCGGCGACCCCGACAACCCCGACGTGCCGCAGCTGCGCTTCCCCGCGCTCCTCGACGGGAAGATCCTCGTCGACTCCGCCACCATCCGGTCCCTCGCGGCCGAGACGGTCACGTGGGAGCGGCTCTTCCTCCACCCCGTCACCGGCATGCCGGTCACCGTCGACACCTACACGCCGAACCGGGCGCAGCGGCGCGCGCTGCGCGCCCGCGACGGGCACTGCCGCTGGCCCGGCTGCTCGAACCCCGTGCACCGCGCCGACCTCGACCACACCCAGGACTGGGCCAACGGCGGCAAGACCACCATCGGCAACCTGGCCCACCTCTGCCGCCGCCACCACGTCATGAAGCACGCGACCAGGTGGACGGTGAGACAGCTGCCCGGCGGGGTGCTCGAGTGGACCTCACCCCTCGGCCGCATCATCCGCGACGAGCCCGAACCGCAAGGACCGGTCTTCGTCGAGCGCGACCCCATCTGGGGACTGCCCGTCACCGCCGGCGCAGGGCCGCCCGGCGACCCGCCACCCTTCTGAACCCACTCCGCTCAGGCGATCCTCGCCGGCCAGGCGGGACGGGGCGGCCGTGCCGCTCGGCAGGCGGGCTCTATCGAGGCGGCGACACCTGGCGGCAGGCGAGCAGGTAGGTCTGGCCGAACTGGTCGGTCGGCTCGAGCACTGCCGACTCCGCCCACTCGTTCCAGGCGTTGACGAACACGATCCGGCGCTCGGCGGGTCGGTCGGCCTGCGCGTCGAGCGCGGCGGCGAGCCAGCGACGGAAGGTCCACGGGTTCGCGCCCGTGAACGCCATCGGCGTCCACTGCTTGCGCGCGGTGTTGTCGAACGTCACCATCACGCCGGGGTAGTGGTGCTCGTCGAGGGAGCCCAGCTGCGCGATCGCCGCGTCGGCGGTGCCGCGGTAGCCCATGAGGTTGCCCGCGAAGCGCTCGTCGGCCTCTCCGGCACGGTCCGACGGGATCCAGGGCAGGTTGTGCGGCGCGAACGTGAGCGTGCCGTCCGCGAGCCCGACGAGCTCGTCGCGCGGCAGGCCGCCCATCTGCTCGCCGATGTCGACGGCGAGCACGTGCAGCTCGCCGGCGCCCTCCTGCCGCGCCCGCTCGCGCCAGTGCGCGATCGTCGCCGCGGCATCCGGCACCGTGCCGATCTTGTACACCGCGACGATCGCGGCGCCGTCGACGCGCATCCACCGCGGGTCGCGCAGCATCGGCAGGATGTCCTCGATGAACTCGGTCGCCGGCACGCGGTCGTAGTCCTGGCCGATGAGCACGTTCGCGTCGAGGCCGTCCCAGCGACGCGTCCAGTTCTCGTTCGCCCACATGACGCAGAAGGGCTGGTCGACGTCGCCGTCGGCGAGCCGCTGCAGCGGCAGCCCCAGCACGCGGCGGCCGGCGAACCAGTAGTGGTAGTACATGAGGCCGGCGACGCCGTGCGCCTCGGCCATGTCGCGCTGCCGCTGCCGCACCTCGTCGAGCGCGAGGTCGTAGAAGCCGAGCTCGCCCGGCATGAGGGGCACCTGGTGGCCGGGGTAGAGGGGCCTCGCCTTCGCGACGTTCGCCCACTCCGTGAACCCGGCGCCCCACCAGCGGTCGTTCTCGGCCGTGCGGTGGAACTGCGGCAGGTAGAAGGCGACCACCCGGCCGTCGACCGACGCGCGGTCGCCGCGGCCGTCGAGCTCGCGCAGCTCGAGCACGTCGAGCCCGGCCTCGACAGCGCCGATGCCGATGATGCGCTCGATCGCGTGCGCCGCGGTGCCGTCGATGTCGCCGGCCTCGTCCTCGAAGTCGTCGCGATCGATGCGGAGGGCGCGCAGCGCCTGCAGCAGGAAGCCGCGGATCCAGTACATCGAGCCGGCCGCGAACCGCAGCTCGTCGGGCTCGAGCGGCATCGAGAGCCGCTCCAGGATGCCGCGCACGAGGTCGAGGTTCGAGCCCCAGTGCTCGGGCCCGGCGACGCTGCCGTCGGCGGTGACGATGCCGATCGAGCGGTCGCGGCGGAACGCGTCGACGACCGCGGGGGAGTGCGGCCCGAGCAGCGAGCCGACGAGCGCCGCGCGCCAGTCGGCGCCGGAGCCCTCGAGCTCGCCATGGCCCTCGCGCCACTCGCTGCGCTTGGTGTGCACCTTGAGCACGACGTCGTAGGGGTCGAGGATGCCCGCGTTCACCACCTGCACGAGCGGCCAGATGTCGCGGCCGTGGTTCTCGACCGTCAGCACCTCGGCGTGCGCGGCGCCCGCGGCCGCGAGCCGAGCCGCGGAGATCGCCTGGCCAGAGGAGTTCGTGACGTACAGGTCGAACGGCTCGCCGACCGCGGGCAGCGCCGCGAGCAGCTCGTCGAGCAGCTCGGCGTAGTGGCAGTGCAGCAGGACCGCGACCGGCGCGGGCGTGACAGGGCCGGTGCGCTCGCGCCAGTGGGTGGGGAAGCCGACGAACCGCGCGCCCTCGAGCCGCCGCTGCCACGCCGGGAAGGAGGATGGCCGCGTGCGGTCGGTGGCGCGCTTCGCCCTCGGCCCGCTCGCGGCGGCCTTCGCGCGCCGCACGGCGCGCACGCCCATCGAGCCGATGCGGCTCGCGCGCGACGCCCAGACCTTCGGGTCCCACGCGTCGGGCCGCTCGGCGCGCGCCTCGGCCTGCTCGAGCTGCGCCCGCAGGCTGTCGATCTGCTGCTGCAGCTCGATCCGGTCCGGGTCGCCGGATCCGGTCATGCCTGCTTGGCCATCAGCGCCCGGATCTCGGTGGCGTCGCCGTAGACGACCTTCGAGTCATAGGGGCGGTCCGGGAAGGCGCCGTACTCGAGCTGGATGTCGAGGCCGTGGTCCGCGATGAAGCGCTCCACCTGGGTGCCGAGCGCGACCGGCTCGCCGGAGCACACGTTGATGACGCCGGCGACCTCGTCCTGCAGCGCGACGGCGGCGATCTGCCGGCCCAGCTCGTCGACGTGGATGAAGTCGAACTGGTTCTTGCCGGAGGTGAAGGGGAAGGTTCGCTTGCCCTGCTCCGCTGCCTCGAGCAGCTTCGTGAAGATCGACTGGTTGTTGCGGTCGTCGCCGTAGATGTAGAAGGCGCGCAGCCACTGGATGGTGGTGTCGCCGAGGTCGGCGAGCACCGCGCGGCGCAGGGCGTCCTTCGCGATGCCGTAGAGCGACGCGGGCGCCGTCGGCGTCTCGGCAGTGATCGCGCCCTCGAAGCGACCGATCTCGTGCATCGTGCCCAGGATCGCGAGCCGCGTGATGCCGGCCTTCGCGAAGTGCGTCAGCACCCGGAAGTGATCGGAGAGCCGCAGCATGTGCACGGGGGAGTTGTGGGCGAAGCCCGCCTCCCACGCGAGGTGCACGACCGCGTCCGGCTTGTCGGCGATGAGCGCGTCGAGGTCGGTGTGCGGGTCGAGCAGGTCGGCCTCGACCACGGTCGCGCGCTCGTCGATGCGGTAGGCGCGGAAGTGGCGCACCACGGCGGTGACGCGCGCGCCCCGGTCGAGCAGGGCCGCGACGACGTGCCGTCCGATGTAGCCGCCCGCGCCGGTGACGAGGATGTGCTGCGCAGTCTGGGTGTTCTCCATCGCCATCGATGCTACCCGCCGCGCTGCAGGGGCAGCGGGAGGGCCATCGTCTGCAGCCGGCCGAGCTCGACGCGGGCGCGCTGCTGGCGCACGGCGAAGATGACGAGCAGCACCATGCCGAGCTCGATGAGCGGTCGCGACTCGGCGATGCCCTGCACCGCCTCGGCAACGAGGATCATGAGCGGCACCGCCGCGATCGGGCCGGCGCCGGTCGGCGCCTCGGCGAGGTCGCGACCCGCGCCGCGGAGCGTCGAGCCGAGCAGCCACGCCCAGGCGAGCACGCCGAGGATGCCCGCCTGCATGAGCACGTCGATCCAGACGCTGTGCGCCTGCAGGTAGACGATGCCGTCCTGCAGCCCGAGCCGGTCGTACGGCTCGACCCACGGCATCCAGTAGCCCATCCAGCCCCTGCCGAGCAGCGGGGAGCCGCGCCACCAGTCGAGCGCGGCCGCCCAGATCTGGAAGCGGTCCTCCATCGACGCCTCGCGGCCGAGCGCCTCGACGACGCGGTCCCAGTTGCTGATCGCCCACGCGGCGACGACCGCCAGCACGCCGGCGGCCGCGACGACCGCCGGGCGGAAGGCGCCGCGCGGGCGGCGGCGCCAGGTGTAGACGAGCCAGAACGAGACGAGCACGACGAGCGCCGCGACGAGCACCGTCATCGAGCGCGTGAGCGCGAGCACGACGACCGGCAGCGCCGTCCACACCCACCACAGCCGACGGTCGAGGCCCGCGCGGTGGCGGCCGATGGCCACGATGAGCGCGAGCAGCGCGAGCATCGCCGTGAGGTTCGGGTTGCCGGTGATGCCCTGGATGCGGTGGCCCCAGAAGATGCCGCCGGTCGACCACGGGATCATCGGCAGCCCGCTGTCGTTGTCGAGCCAGACGGGATACACCGGGCCCTGCACGAACAGGGCGATGCCCACCTC
This sequence comes from Agrococcus sp. UYP33, assembly GCF_054060915.1. Taxonomy (NCBI): domain Bacteria; kingdom Bacillati; phylum Actinomycetota; class Actinomycetes; order Micrococcales; family Microbacteriaceae; genus Agrococcus; species Agrococcus sp. UYP33. The sequence continues at coordinate 399,924 of NZ_JBSSDR010000001.1, read as the reverse complement.
GAAGGCGAGGGAGGCGATGAGCATGCCCTGCAGGCAGCGGTGGAGCACCTCGAGCAGCGTGTGCAGCGGCAGCGTCGCGAGCAGCACGGCGAGCATCACGTGCACGAGCAGCAGCGCGACGCCGAGCAGGGTCGCGAGCGGGTGCGGCGTGACGATGATCGTCGCGGCGGCGACGCCGATGAAGGCGAGCAGCGGCGCGGGCAGCCACTGCCAGCTCGCGCCCGAGCGGCGCAGCGCGACGAGCGCCCAGAGCAGCGTCACGCCGCTGAGCGCGCCCCACAGCGGCCAGCCCAGCAGGTTGCGCACGAGGTCGCCGCACGCGAGCTGCAGCACAATGAAGGTCGCGAGCAGCCGGTGAGGGGCGCGCACGAGCATGGTGGCGATTGTCGCACGCGGGGGACGGGTGACCGCCGTGTCGTAGTCTCGCCGAGGGGCGGACGCGCTCCGGGATGGAGCTGGACGCATGGAGCAGGCGGCGGATCGAGCGCCCTCGAGCGGGCGTCGCTGGCCCGCGTGGGCGGCCGCGGCGGCCGTCTTCGTCGTCGCGCTCGCCTTCCAGGTGGCGCGCATCCCGCCCCTCGAGCACGACGTCGTCTGGGCCGAGGACGGCGCGATCTTCCTGCTCGGCGCGCTGCAGGATCCCGCGGGATCGATCCTCGCGCCCTACGCCGGCTACCAGCACCTGCTGCCGAGGCTGCTCGCGGGCGCGGTCGTCGCGCTCGCGCCGCTCGCCAGCTACGCCGCCGTCGTCTTCTGGGCAAGCGCGATCGTCGCCGCCCTCGTCTGCGCGGCGACGATCCCGCTCGCGCGCTGGGCCGTGCCGTGGCTCCCCGCGCGCATGGCGCTCGGCGTCGTGCCGGTGGTCGTGCCCCTCATCGCGCCCGAGATCATCGGGAACCTCGCCGACCTCCACACGTTCATGCTGTGGCTCGGCGTCTGGATCGCCCTCTCGATGCCGACCTCGCGGCTCGAGTCGTGGCTCGTCGCCGTCGCCGCGTTCGTCGCGGCGATGACGGAGGTGCAGCTGCTGCTCATGCTGCCCGTGCTGCTGCTGCGCATCCACCTGCGCCGTCGCCTGCTCTGGCCCGTGATCGGCGGCTTCCTGCTCGGGCTCGGCGGCCAGGCGCTGTCGTGGCTGCTCGCCCCGCGCGGCGGCTACGACGGCGTGCCGATCGGCATCCCGGATGTCGTCGTCGGCTGGCTGTCGAACGTCGTGATGCCGACGCTCCAGCCGACGGAGCAGGGCATCCGCGAGGCGTTCGCGGCGCAGGGGCCCCTCGCGGCCGCGCCGATCCTCGCGGTCTTCACGATCGCGGCGCTCGTCGTCATCATCTGGGGATCGTGGCGGGCGCGCATCGCCGGCGCGGTCGTGCTGCTGGCCTCCGCGTCGTCGTTCGGTGGCTCGCTGCTCGCCTCGCCGATCGAGCAGTTCCAGTACGCCTCGTTCCACGGCGACGACTGGCTGACCGCGATCGTCGACCTGCGCTACGGCGGCGCGGCCGGCATGCTGCTCGCCGCCATCGTGCCGATCGCGGCGTCGGTCGCGGTCGAGCGGCTCCGAGGTCGATGGCTCGCCGTGGCGAAGCCGGTGCTCGCCCTCGGGCTCGCCGCGTTCGTCGGCGCGATGGCCTGGCAGTCGCCCGACACCGGCTCCCACCGCATCGGGGTCGAGCCGTGGAGCGTGCAGGTCGACCGCCAGGCGGCCGCTTGCGGGGGCGGCGATGCGCCGGAGGATCTGCTCATCGCCCCGTACAATCGTGCGCTGGTGCTCGACTGCCCTTCGATCGTGGGCGAGCCGTGAAGGGACCATCCATGATCAAGGCGCTCGCGCTCATCCCGACGTACGACGAGGTCGAGTCGCTCCCGGTGCTCGTCGACCGGCTGCTCGCCGCCGTGCCCGAGCTCGACGTGCTCATCCTCGACGACGCGAGCCCCGACGGCACGGGCGAGCTCGCCGACCGGATGGCCGCGGCGGACCCGCGCATCACGGTGCGGCACCGGCCCGGCAAGCTGGGTCTCGGCGCCGCCTACCTCGACGGCTTCGCCCTCGGCATCGAGCGCGGCTACACCCACGTGATCGAGATCGACGCCGACGGCTCCCACCCGCCGGAGCGGCTGCGGGCGATGCTCGAGCGCGCCGCCGCCGGCGACGAGCTCGTCATCGGCTCCCGCTGGATGCCGGGCGGCAGCGTGGTCGACTGGCCGATGCGCCGCGAGGTGCTCAGCCGCGGCGCGAACCTCTACGCCCGCCTCATGCTCGGGGTGCCCGCGCACGACATGACGGCCGGCTACCGCGTCTACAGCACCGAGCTGCTCCAGCGGCTCGACCTCGAGTCGCTCGAGAGCCGCGGCTACTGCTTCCAGATCGACATGACGGTTCGCTCGCACGACGCCGGCGCGTCGATCAGCGAGGTGCCCATCCAGTTCCGCGACCGCGAGGCCGGGGAGTCGAAGATGTCGGGCTCGATCATCGGCGAGGCCCTCACGAAGGTGACCGGCTGGGGCATCGGCCGCCGCGCCGCGCAGCTGCGCGCGCTGCTGCCGCGCTAGCGGATCCTGCCGAGCAGCTGGGTGTAGGACTCGCCCGCGAACCTGGAGGTCATTCCAGAAAATCGTCGCGCTCGAAGTCGGCGGCGCCGCGCTTGCAAATTTTCTTGTCCATGTCGAACACGCGGTTCTTCGGACGGAACTCGACCAACTTGCGCTTTCGATTGGCGCCAGCCCCGCTGCGAGCAGGACGTCGCGATTCCTGGCTTCCTTGGTAGCGCCGCGACCGTCTGGCTCAAACTCAACGTTCTGCGACAGAACTGTCACAACCGCGCTGGATGCTTCCAAGGGGTCGCTTGTTAAGCGCTCATCGACTCAGCTGAAGAACCCGCGATCGCCGGTCAGCCTCTGCCGAGGGGGATAGCCTTGAGCGCGCTCGTCTGCATCGGCCGCGTCGCCCCCCGTAGCACGGCGCGCTCGCGCCGCCTGTCGCAAGTCCGCCGGGGTTGATTCGCGGTTCGCGTGCGGTGCTACGTTCGACCCATGTCGAATCAGGAAAGGCGAGTAACCTTTATCTCGCACGCCAGTGAGGACAAGGGCGTTGTCAAGAATCTTGCGGACACGCTGATGCGATATCGGGTTGCTGCTTGGTACGACGACTACGAGATCCAAGCTGGCGACAGTATCCGGGCGAAGATCAATGAAGGTCTGGGTCAGAGCGAGTACGGGATCGTCGTGCTGTCCCATAACTTCTTCGCCAAGAAGTGGCCCAAGCGAGAGTTGGCGGCTCTGTCGATGCTCCTCGATGACGGGCGCGTGATACCTCTCTTCCATCAGATCTCGCCTGCAGAAGTCGCTGTCTACGACCCTCTTCTTGCTGACGTCAAGGGCCTTGAGGTCAAGGGCGATATTCGCAACGTGGTGGTTCCGATCGCGAAGAAGGTGCTTGGCGCCCAGGTCGAGGAGGACGGGTACGTCGTCTACCGCGGTCAGGCCGTGCGCCTGCCGGAGCTGCCTCTCGACGAGACGCAGGCGCTATCGCACATGAAGTTCGAAGACTGCGTCGTCCAGGGGATCTGCATCTTGAATATCGATCCCGAGCGCAAGATCACCTTCAGCGAGTGCATTTTCAACGGGCCAGAGGCCTTCATCGAACTCGACTCGCCGTATGTGATTGTCGGGGCGTTGGGCCTCAATGATGTGCATTTCGTGCGGTGTCGCTTCAAAGAGGTCGGGTTCGTTTCTGATCGGCGCACTCTGGAGCGCTTGTTTGCAAACACCTCATCCATGGCGCCGGGCGCGCAGCTGCCGCCTCATCTCCGCTGAGCCGTAACCTGCACGACCCGATGTTGCCGAAAGAGTTCTGGAGGCAAACATCGTTGATGCGCTCGATGAGAGATGCATGACCGTCGGTGATGAGACACGCCCTCCAGGGCGGCCTCCACTCAACTTAGGGGTCGGCCGCTTCCGGCAGATGAAGCTAGCGGATCCTGCCGAGCAGCTGCGTGTATGACTCGCCCACGCCGCGCCCCACCGCGCCGGTGAGGCCGCGCAGCTGGTGCTGCATGACCGAGAGCCGCTGCTCCGCGAGTCGCGCCGAGATCGACACCTGCGGCCGCAGCCCGGCGTCCTGCACCGCGAGCGCGAGCAGCCGCCCCCACTCGTCCACCGACAGCTGCGGCAGCTCGGCGGCCGCGTCGCGGATCCGGGCGCCGAGCGATGCCGCGACGGCGCCGCGCACGATGGCGGCCCCCGCCTGCGGCACGACGGGCGCGTTCGAGCGGGCGCGGATCGCGAGCCGGTTCGCCGCGAGCTCGAGTCGCGCCGTGGCGCCGTCGGCCTCGTGGCCGAGCTCGCCGAACCAGCCGCGCTGCAGCGCGGGCGCCGACACGAGCGCACCGACGGCGGCGTCGTCGAACGCGGCGGCCGCGTCCGCGAGCCGGTCCGGCAGCCCGAGCGACTCGAGCGCGTCGGCGCGGCGGTCGTCGCGGTCGAGGCCGGGCAGCTCCGCCGGGATGCCGTCGGCGAGCGCGAGCACCGCGAGCGACTCGTCGGCATCGGCGAGCGCCTCGAGCGGATGCGCGCGCACGCCCACGAGCTCGACGCCGCCGAGGTCGACCTCCGCGCTCGCGTCGATCGCGGCGAGGGTGCCGGGCGCCCCGGCGAGCACGATCCGGTCGGCGCCGCGCACGGCGTCGACGCGCTGCTCCCAGCCCTCCGAGGCCTCGACGAGCGCGACGGTCGACGGTCGCGACGCCGCGGACGGCGCGAGGATGCGCCACTCGTGCATGGTCTCGAAGACGTCGCGCTGGTCGGCGGAGCGGGTGAGGTGGCGGTCGAGCACGCCCATGTCGTAGCGGCCCGACGCGGCGAGGAAGCGGTAGAGCTCGCGGGCGTTGCCGGTGGCGTGCTCGTCGATCACCGAGTCGATGCCGGCGAAGAGCGTCTTGCGCTTGAAGATCGGGCAGCCCCGGTCGCGGATCAGCTCGACCGGCATCGAGTTGAGCGGGTAGAAGGTGGTCTGCCGCAGGTCCGCCGTGTCGACGAAGGGCTCCCAGCGGAAGCCGAACGACGCGAAGTGGTGGGTGAAGCGGGCCTCGTGCTTCGCGACCGCGTGCGCGTAGTCGGGGATCGGGGGCAGCTCGTCCCAGTAGCGGCGGAAGGGCGCGGACTGCAGCATCGACGCGCGCACCGCGATCCAGTGCGACTGCAGGTGCTCGGGCAGCGTCGGCGTCTCGAGCAGGCCCCACGGGTCGAAGGGCGCGCCGTGGTGCACGGTGAGGCCCCAGAAGTCGAGGTCGCGCGCATCCATGTCGGCGAACATCGCGTCGACGCTCGCGACCGGCCCGAGGATCGTGAAGTTGTAGAGCACGAGCTCGTCGATCTCGGCGATCCCGTCCCAGCCGATGTGCTCGATCGCGGTCTTGTAGGCCCAGGAGTCGAAGCCCTGGTTCTCGCGCTGCAGCAGCTCGGTGCCGGGCCGCGCCTCGAAGGCTGCCCGGCTCGCCTCGTCGAGCGCGCCGTTGACGACGACGATCGTGCGCTCGAAGTGCGGCTGCACGCCGTCGAGCAGCGTCGTGACGGTCTCGTCGGCGACGCCGTCGCCGTCGTAGAAGAAGAAGATGCCGACGCGGCGCACCGCGTCGAGGTTGGCCAGCCGCACTAGCGGTTCCGCAGCCTGCGCAGCAGCGAGCCGACGCCGCGGCGCGCGACCCGCTTCGCCCGCACGGCCATCGCCCGCGGGTGGGGCAGCCGGTCGCGGCTCGCGGCGAGCTGCGCCTCGAGCTCCATGATGCGGTGGCGCGCGGAGCGCAGCTCGGCGACCTCCGTCGCGCGCTCGCGCTCGAGCCGCGAGAGCTCGCTCCGCAGTCGTTCGAGCTCAGGCTGGTCCGGCGCGTTCGCATCCATGCCGGTCAGCCTATTCGCCCGATCGGCCCCGCTCAGGCGAAGGCCGACTGCCCGGTGATCGCCCGTCCGACGATGAGCGAGTTCATCTGCGCGGTGCCCTCGTAGGTGTAGAGCGCCTCCGCGTCGGCGAAGAAGCGCGCGACCTCGTAGTCGGTGACGATGCCATTGCCGCCGCACACCTCGCGGCACCACGAGACGACCTCGCGCATGCGGCTCGTCGCGTAGGCCTTCGCGAGCGCCGAGTGGGCGTCCTCCTGCCGGTCCTCGTCGAGCATCCGCGAGACCTGCACGCACAGCGCGATCGATGCGGTGATGTGGCCGAGCGACTTCGCGAGCAGGTCCTGCACGAGCTGGTGCCCGGCGATCGGCGAGCCGAACTGCACCCGCTCGGTCGTGTAGCGGACGGCCGCCTCGTAGGCGCCCATCATCACGCCGACCGCGCTCCAGGCGACCTCCGCGCGCGTGAGCCGCAGCACGCGGGCGGTGTCGCGGAAGCTGTTCGCGCCCTGCAGCCGCAGGGACTCCGGCACGCGCACGCCGTCGAGCACGATGTCGGCGTTCTGCACCATGCGGAGCGAGATCTTGCGCTCGATGCGGGTCGCCGAGAAGCCGGGCGTCGTGGTCGGCACGATGAAGCCGAGCACGCGCCCGCTCTCGGCGTCCTTCGCCCAGACCACCACGATGTCGGCCTGCGTGGCGTTGCCGATCCAGCGCTTGGCGCCGTCGATGACCCACTCGTCGCCCTCGCGCCGGGCGGTCGTGCGCAGGCCCTGCGCCGAGTCGGAGCCCGAGAGCGGCTCGGTGAGGCCGAACGCCCCGACCACCGAGCAGTCCGCGAGGCGCGGCAGCCACTCGGCGCGCTGCTCGGGGCTGCCGGTGACGCCGAGCGTGCCGGCCACCAGGCCGTTCTGCACGCCGATGAAGGTCGAGACGGAGGCGTCGACGCGGCTCATCTCGAGCGCGACCCAGCCGCGGTAGACGGCGGAGTTCTCGAACCTGGCGGTCTCGGGCCACGCGCCGCCGACGACGCCGAGCGCGCCGAGCTCGGGGATGAGGTCGGTCGGGAACGCGTCGCGGTGCCAGTGGTCGAGGATGACCGGGCGCACCCGCTCCTCCATGAAGGCCCGGATCTCGGCGAGCGACGCGCGCTCGGCGTCGGTCAGGTCGGCGGCGAACCCGTAGAAGTCGCTCGTGAGCGGCGTGAACGTCATTGCTCCTCAGTCTCCCGGCCGTCCTGGCCGTCGCGGTCAGGCTACGGCCGCCCGCGGGCCAGGCGGCGGGCCGTTGGTACGCTCGACCAAACCGGCGGAAGGAGACCGCGGCTGTGTTTGTGCCGATCGCCAATGAGCCGAGGGACTACGCCTGGGGGAGCACCACGCTCCTGTCCGAGTACCTGGGCCGCACCGCGTCCGGCGGACCGGAGGCCGAGCTGTGGCTCGGCGCGCACGCGGGGTGCCCCGCCGTCGTGACGGCGGGCCCGCACGCGGGGACCGCGCTCGGGCCCGCGCTCGAGGCCCTCGGCGCGCGGCAGCCCGCGATGCTGCTCAAGGTGCTCGCCGCCGCGGAGCCCCTCTCGCTGCAGGCGCACCCGGATGCGGCACGCGCCCGCGAGGGGTTCGAGCGGGAGGACGCGGCGGGCATCCCGCGCGACGCCCCGCACCGCAACTACCGCGACCCGCACCCGAAGCCCGAGATCATCGTCGCCGTGACGCCGTTCGAGGCGCTCAGCGGGTTCCGTCCGGAGGCGCAGGCGCGGGCGGTGGCCGAGGCGCTCGCGGCCGCCGACGAGCGCGTCGAGCCGCTGCTCGGGCACCTCGCGGCCGGCGACGCCCTCGCGTGGCTGCTCTCCGGCGACGCCGAGGTCGCGCCGGTCGTCGCGGGCGCGGTCGCCGCGGCGGATGCGCTCGCTGAGACGCATCCGGTGGAGGCTGACACCATCGCGCGGCTCTCGGCCACGCATCCGGGCGACCCGGGGATCCTCGTCGCGATGCTGCTCAACCGCGTCTCGCTCGCGCCCGGGGAGGCGCTCTTCCTGCCCGCCGGCAACCTGCACGCCTACCTCTCCGGCCTCGGCATCGAGCTCATGGGACCGAGCGACAACGTGCTGCGCGGCGGGCTGACGCCGAAGCACGTCGACGTCGCCGAGCTGCTCGCGGTCGTCGACCCGACGCCGCTCGACGACCCCCGGCTGCCCGCGGAGCCGCTCGAGGGCGCGACCGCCTACCGGCCTGCCGCGCCGTTCGAGCTGCGCCGCATCACCGGCGCCCACGTCGTCGAGGGCGGCAGGGGACTGCTGCTCGCCGTCTCCGGCGGCACCGCGACGGTCGACGGCGAGACGCGTGCGCTCGCGCCGGCGGAGGCCGCGTGGATCGACGCCGAGGCGCCCTTCGAGATCGACGCCGCGGAGGCGTGGCTCGCGCTCGAGATCGACACGCCGTAGGCGCGTCGCTCCCGGGCGAGAGGGCGCGACACTCCTAGAATCTCCGACTTGACGCGAGGCGAACTACACCGGTGTAATTGGTGCAACGCAGGCCCGGCCGGGGTCCTGCAGAACCGGGGGAACGCCATGCGAGAGGGAGTGCAGCGCAGCACGACAGCAGCGCAGGCCATCGACGATCGCGGGCTGCGCCGAGGGGTGCCCGGTGACTGGTTCGTCGACCCGGTCATGCTCGGCGTCCCGGGTGTGCGCAGCGAGATCGACGACCAGCCGCTCGGCTGGCAGGCCGACGCGCTGTGCGCCGAGACCGATCCCGAGGCGTTCTTCCCCGAGAAGGGCGGCTCGACGCGCGACGCGAAGCGCATCTGCGAGTCGTGCGACGTGCGGCAGCAGTGCCTCGAGTACGCGCTCGAGAACGACGAGCGCTTCGGCATCTGGGGCGGACTCTCGGAGCGCGAGCGCCGCAAGCTGCGCAAGCTCGCCTGATCCGACACGCGTGATCCGCAGGCTCGGCCGAGCAGTCGCTGAGCAGGGCTCACCCACCGATATGCTCGCCGCATGACCGTCGTGATGACCATGATGGTGCGCGACGAGGCGGACATCATCGCCGCGACGATCGAGCACCACCTCGCCCAGGGGATCGATCGCATCCTCGTGACCGACAACGCATCCGTCGACGGCACGCGCGAGATCCTCGCCGAGTACGCGGCCGTCGCGCCGGTCACCGTCTTCGACGATCCCGAGCACCGCAAGCAGCAGGCGAAGGTCGTCACGCGGATGGCCCGCCTCGCGTTCGAGGAGCACGGCGCCGACTGGGTGATCAACGGCGACGCCGACGAGTTCGTGCGCGCGGTCGACCCGGCGCTCACCGTGGGGGAGGCGCTCGCGCGCACGCCGCGCGAGATCGGCGCGTTCACGGTGCCGGTCGTCAACCTCGTCGGGCCGATCGCGCGACAGGGCTCGGGCCTCCGCCGGCTCGTGCGCCGCGACGAGCGCACCCTCGAGGCGCTGCGGGCCGCAGGCGTGCACGCGCACCCGACCCCGAACGCGATCCACGTCGGCAGCGCCGACGTCGAGGTCGCGCACGGCAACCACTTCGTCTCGATCGAGCAGCAGGGCGAGCCGCCGGCCGATGCGGCGCTCGAGGTGCTGCACCTGCCGTGGCGCTCGTCGTCGCAGGTCGAGCGCAAGACCGAGAACATGGGGCGCGCCTACGAGCAGAACCCCGACCTCCGCCCGAGCGCGAACCACCACGGCATGCGCGACTGGCGCCGCATGCGCGCGAACCAGCTGCTGCCCTTCCTCGCCCGCCGGATGCCGACGGCCGACGAGCTGCGCGCGCCGGGGCTGCGCGAGGACACCTCGCTCCTCGAGCAGCTCGAGCGGCTCGAGCCGCTGCTGCCCGCGCGCTTCGCCGCCGTGCTCGACGACGCCGACGATGCGCCGTTCTCGACCGGCGAGATCCAGGAGCTGCGCGCGCTCGCCGAGCTGCTCGCACCGCTCGACCAGGTGGCGCAGGACGACATCGTCGCGCTCCGCGACGAGCTCGACGCGCGCAACACCGAGCTCTACCGGCTGCGGCTCGAGCGCGAGACGCTCGACGGCATCCCCGGACTCGCGGCGCGCATCGCCGCGGAGCGCGAGGAGGCGTGGCTCGCGGGCCTCGAGGCCGGCGCGCCCGCGCGGCGCGCGCTCGAGGGCCAGCTCGCCGACGCGCGCGAGCAGGCGACGAGGGCCGCCGCAGCGCGCGACGCTGCGGAGTCACGGCTGCGGCTCGTGCGCGAGCACCCCGCCTTCCGTGCCGCGAGCGCCGTGAAGCGCGTCGTCCGGCCCGGCCGCGCCTGACCCGCACCCTCGAGCGCCGCCCGCTCGGGCGCCGATCGCACGGCACACCGGCGGCAACCCGGGGCGCGGCGCCGATCCCGCCTAGCCTTGCCGGGTGCATCCGAGGGTCTTCGCCGTGCTCGCGGCCAGCAATGGCGCCGCGTACCTGCCGGCGACCCTCGCGGCGATCGGCGCGCAGACGACGCAGCCCGAGCGGCTCGTCGCCGTCGACGGCGCCTCGCGCGACGGCTCCCGCGCGCTGCTCGAGGCGTCGCAGGCGTCGAGCGTCGTCATCACGCAGCGGCTGCCGTACGGCGCGCTGATCGGCAAGGGCGTCGCGACGCTGCCGGAGGCCGAGGACGACGACTGGCTGTGGCTGCTCGCGCACGATGCCGCGCCGCACCCGCGCTCGCTCGAGGCGCTGCTCGCGCACGCCGAGGCGCACCCGAGCGTCGCCGTCGTCGGGTCGAAGGTCATGCGCGCCGACGAGCCCGACCGCTTCGCCGAGTTCGGCCAGTCGATGACGCCGTTCGGCCGCAGCCTGCTGCTGCACGAGGGCGAGCTCGACCAGGGGCAGCACGACGACGACTCGGATCGCCTCGGCGTCGCCGAGACGGGCGTGCTCGTGCGCCGCGACGCGTTCGCCGCGCTCGGCGGCTTCGACCTGGCCCTCCGCTCGATCGATGCCGGGCTCGACCTGGGCGTGCGCGCCCGCCTCGCCGGCCATCGCGTCGCCGTCGAGCCGCGAGCGCGCGTGCGTCGCGCGGGCGGGCCGGAGCACTTCGCCGCGCGCGCGGTGAGCGACGCCGGGCGGGTCGCGATCGCGCGGCGCGCGCAGCTGCACCGCCGGCTCGCCTACGCGAACCCGCTCGCCCTCGTCGTGCACTGGCTCCTGCTGCTGCCGCTCGCCGTCGTGCGCTCGATCGCGCACCTGCTCGCGAAGCGGCCGGCCGCCGTGCTCGCCGAGTGGCAGGCCACGCTCGCGACGCTCGTCGCCGTGCCCTCGACCGCTCGCGCCCGCCGCCGCATCGCCCGCGCCCGCGCGGCGGGCTGGGCGTCGCTGCGACCGCTGCGCGCGTCGTGGCGCACCGTGCGGTCGCACCGCCGCGCGGTGGGCGACCCCGAGCACACGCAGCGCTTGGTGGACGAGCGCGTCGGCTTCGTCGAGGGGGCGGGGCTGTGGGTCGCGGTCGCGGCACTCGTCGTGGGGGTCGTGCTGTCCCCGCAGCTGCTCGGTGCCGCGGCGGCGACGGGCGGTGCGCTGCTGCCCCTCTCCGACTCGCTCGGCGACCTGTGGGCGAACGCGCTCGCGGGGCCGAGGGATGCGCTCGGCGAGGTCCAGGGGCCGGCCGACCCGTTCGTGATCCTGCTCGCGCTGCTCGGCTCCATCACGTTCTGGCAGCCGTCGACGGCGATCGTGCTGCTGCTCTTCCTGGCGCCGGCGATCGCGGCCGTCACGGCCTTCTTCGCGGTGCGGCGGATGACCGACTCCCGCTGGGCGCCCGCGGTGTCGGCGGCCGTCTGGTCGCTCTCGCCGACGCTGCTCGCGGCCATCGTCGACGGCCGGGTGGGCGCGGTGCTCGGGCATCTCGCCCTGCCGCTCGCCGCCGCGGGGATGCTGCTCGCGCACCGGTCGTGGCGCGCGGCGGGCTTCGCCGCCATCCCGCTCGCGATCGTCGTCGCGGCCGCGCCGGTGCTGCTGCCGGCGATGCTGCTGCTCGCGCTCATCGGCATCGGCGTGGGCTGGCGCTCGCCGCTGCGGCCCCTCGCGGCGGTGCTCCCGGCGCTCGCGCTCATCGGCCCCGTCGTCGTGGCGCGCTGGACGGCCGGCACGCCGCTCGCCGCGCTCGCCGATCCCGGTATGCCGCGCGCATCCGCCCCGCCGACCGCCACCGAGGCGGCGCTGCTGTCGCCCGACGGCACGCTCACGACGCTCGAGGGCGTGGTCGCGGCGATGGCGCCGGGGGTCGACGCCCGCTGGGTCGCGCTCGCGCTGCTCGCGCCGCTCGCGCTCGCGGCGCTCGCGGGCGTCGTGCTGCGGCCGACGCGCGCATGGCCGTGGGTGCTGCTGCTGCTCGCGGGCTACGCGACCGCGGTCGGCGCATCGCGGCTCGCGCTCACGAGCGTCGACGGCGAGGCGATCACCGTCTGGGCGGGCTCCGGCGCCTCCCTCGCGCTCGCCGCGCTCATCGCGCTCGCCGTCACCGCGGCCGACGTCGAGGACCGGCGTGCCGCACTGCCCGGCGGTCTCGTCGCGGTCGTCGCGGTGGTCGCGGCCGTGCCCGTCGTCGCGTCGACGTTCCTCGCGCCCGCGATCGTCATCCCCGCGCCGGACCGCCGCATGCCCGCGTTCGTGGAGGCGGCGACCGCCGACGACGCGCGCGTCGGCACCCTCGTCCTGCATCCGCTCGCCGAGGGCGACCTCGGCGTCGACCTCGAGCGCGGTCGAGGGACGACCCTCGACGACCTCGCCACCGGCGAGCTCGTGCGCGAGGCACCGGGCGACCTGGACGCGCAGGTCGCACAGGCCGCCGTCGATCTCGCGTCGGGCGGCGACGTCGACGTCGACGCGCTCCTCGACGCGCAGGGCGTGCGCTTCGTGCTGCTCGAGCAGGAGCGCGAGGGCGCCGCCGGGCTCCACGATCGCGCGCAGCGGTCGCTCGACGCGCGCGGCGACCTGCAGACCATCGGCCAGACGGAAGCCGGACTGCTGTGGCAGCGGCTCGAGTCCGCGCCGACGCCGCCGATCGAGCGTCCCGCGTGGGCCGGCTGGCTGCTGCTCGGCCAGCTGGTCGCGCTCGCGGCCGCCGTCGTCGCGGCGCTGCCGTCGCTGCGGCGCGGGGCGCGCGTGCGCACGAAGCGGCTCGAGGGAGCGGGGGAGTGGCGATGAGCGACCGGGACCTGGAGCCGCTCGACGACTCCCAGGAGTTCGACGACCCCTCGCCCATCGGCGAGCCGGAGCCGCCGATCGAGCACGAGCCGACGGCCGAGGAGCTCGCGCTCGAGGCGGCCGCGCGCGACGAGCCGGTCGACGGCGACATCGCGCGCGACGTCGCGCTCACCGACCGCGAGGCCGCCGCCAACGACGCGGCCGAGGCGGTGCGGCGCGTCGACCGCCGCGGCGTCGCCCGCTGGAGCGGCCGCGCCGCCGCCGGGCTCGTCGCGGCGGCGCTGGGCGTGAGCGCCGTGCTGGGGGCGAATGCGCTGCCGGACGACGCGCGCGTCACCGCGTCAGCACCCTCGACGCTCGTCCAGCCCGCGTCCCCGCTGCAGTCGCGCGTCTGCGCGGGCCCGGCGCTGCGCGTGGGCACCTCCGACGGCGAGGACGCCCTGGCGATCACGGGCGTCGCCGACGCCCGGGTCCAGGTCGGCAGCCTGGGCGGCGAGGTCGAGCAGTCGCAGCTCGCCGTGCCCACCGCGGGCGACCTGAGCGGCGGCGACGCCGTCGTGCAGCGCGGCGAGGAGTCGACGCTCTCGGCCGCCCAGTCGCTCGACGTCGACGTCGACGCGGTCGGCGGGTTCGCCGCGAGCGAGTGCGCCGAGACGCGGCTCGAGCAGTGGCTCGTCGGCGGCTCGACGCGCACCGGCAGGCAGACCGTGCTCACGATCGCGAACGCGTCAGAGGTCGGCGCGAGCGTCGACGTGACGGTCTTCGGCCCGGAGGGGCCCATCGAGTCGGTCGGCTCGACGGGTCTCGCGGTCGCCCCCGGCACCGAGGCCGTGCTCGACCTCGCGGCCGTCGCGCCCGGCGTCGCCGACGCGGTCGTGCGCGTCGCCTCCACCGGTGCGCCCGTCGCGGCGCACCTGCAGCAGACGACGACGCGCGGGCTCGAGCGCGGCGGCTTCGACGTCGTCGACCCCGTCGTCGCCGGCACCGCCGCGGTGCTGCCCGCCGTGCGCATCGACGAGCCGTCCGGCCTCGAGACGCAGGCCGACTTCGACGACACCGTGCCCGTGCTGCGCGTGCTCTCACCTACGGGAGGCGCGCTGCAGCTGGCCTTCCGTGCGAGCGACGGCTCGGTCATCGAGTCGGAGGGCAGGCTCGAGGCGGGCGTGGTCACCGACTTCCCGCTCGGCGACCTGCCGGTCGGCACCTACGCCATCCGGGTGTCGTCGGATGCGCCGGTGGTCGCGGGCGCGCGCGCCGTCGCGACGTCGGCGGACGGGCTCGACTTCGACTGGATCGCGAGCGGCGAGCCGCGCTCGGGCGCATCCGCGATCGCGGTGCCAGAGGGCCCTGCGGCGACGCTCCACATCGCGAGCACCGCCGCCGCGGAGCAGCGCGTGACGATCGACGGCGAGGAGGTCGTGCTCGCCGCAGGCGGCACGATCGAGCGTGCGGTCGACGCGGGCTCCGTCGAGGTGATCGGCGAGGGCCTCGTGATCGGCGTGGGCTACCGCAGCGACAGCGAGGTGGGCGGCTTCACGGCGAGCCCGCAGGGGCCGGCCGCGGAGGGCGTGCGCGTCCTGCACTAGCCCTCGCTGGTCGACTAGTGGTGCCGCCAGCGGTCCGGCGCGACCTCCCACGGGTCGCGACCGATGAGCTCGGCCGCCGCCCGGAAGACCGCGCCCTCGATCGCGACCTGGCGGTGCCAGGGGTCGTCGATGTGCACGCGAGGCAGGCGCTGCAGCGGCAGTCGATAGATGGTGATCGTGCGCTGCGCGGCGTCCACCGCCCACTCCGGCACCTCGTCGATGCGGTCGGCGATCGCCCGCGGCGGCATGTCGGCCCACTGGAAGAGCACGTCGCCGAGCTCCGCGGGCCACAGCCCCATGACGTAGTCGGCCGCATCCGCGGCGATGTCCTCGAAGCGCGTCTCGCGCGACGAGAGGAACGGCAGCACCGGGCCGGCGACCGACGATCGCATCTCACGCCCGTGGCGCGAGCCGCGGGAGTGCTGGCGCGCGTGCATGGCCACATCCTACGTGTCGCCCGGCGGACGGGTCCGGCGCCGCTACCCTTGGCGGGATGGATGTCGCGATGTGCTCTCGGCCCGGGTGCCGCCGGTACGCCGACCGGACCGTCACCGTCGACTACGCGGCGCAGCTGCTCGTCGTCGGCCCGCTGCAGGCGGCCAGCAGGCAGGGCGCGATCGAGGGCAGCTACGACCTGTGCGACCCGCACGCCGACCGCGCGAGCGGGCCCACCGGCTGGCAGGTCGTGCGCCACGAGCCCGACCGGGCGTCGCGCTAGGCGACGGCCCCACCCACCCCGACACGAAGAGGAACCATGGCGCTGACGGACATCGTGAAGGCGTACGACGTGCGAGGCCTCGTCGACGGGCAGCTCACCGAGGAGGTCGTGCGCGCGCTCGGTGCCGCGTTCGCCGACGAGGTGGGCACGGCCGCGCCGATCGTGATCGGCCACGACATGCGCCCGTCGTCGCCGGCGCTCGCCGCCGCCGCGGCCGAGGGGGCGCGGGCGCGCGGCGCCGACGTGATCGCGATCGGCCTGTGCTCGACCGACGGCACCTACTTCGCCTCCGGCTCGCTCGACGCGCCGGCCATGATGTTCACCGCATCCCACAACCCGGCGGCCTGGAACGGCATCAAGTTCTCGCGCGCCGGCGCCCGCGGCGTGAGCCTCGACACCGGCCTCGCCGCCATCCGCGACCGCGCGCAGCGCTACCTCGACGACGGGCTGCCCGACGCGGCCGAGCCCGGCTCGCTGCGCGAGCTCGACGTGCTCGCCGACTACGCGAAGCACCTGCGCTCGCTCGTCGACCTCTCGTCGATCCGGCCGCTCAAGGTCGTGGTGGATGCGGCCAACGGCATGGGCGGCATGACCGTGCCCGCCGTGCTCGGCGACGCCGCGGGCCTCGGCGCGCTCCCGCTCGAGATCGTGCCGATGTACTTCGAGCTCGACGGCACCTTCCCCAACCACGAGGCCAACCCGCTCGACCCCAAGAACCTCGTCGACCTGCAGGCCGCGGTCGTCGAGCACGGCGCCGACCTCGGGCTCGCGTTCGACGGCGACGCCGACCGCTGCTTCGTCATCGACGAGCGCGGCGGGGCCGTCTCGCCGTCGGCGGTCGCCGCGATCGTCGCCGAGCGCGAGATCCGCCGCGTGCAGGCCGAGGGCGAGCAGGACGTCGTCGTCATCCACAACCTCATCACCAGCCGGTCGGTGCCCGAGGCCATCGTGGCCGCCGGCGCGACCGCCGTGCGCACGCGCGTCGGCCACTCGCTCATCAAGGACCGGATGGCCGAGACCGGCGCCGTCTTCGGTGGCGAGCATTCGGCGCACTACTACTTCCGCGACTTCTGGGGCGCCGACAACGGCATGCTCGCGGCGATGCACGTGCTCGCGACGCTCGGCGTCGACGAGGAGCCGTTGTCGCAGCTCGCGGCGCGCTACACGCCCTACTTCGCGTCCGGCGAGATCAACTCGACCGTCGCCGACGTGCCGGCCGCCTACACGCGCGTGGTCGAGGCGTTCGCCGGCCGCGGCGAGTTCGACGAGATGGACGGCCTCACCGTCACGGCGCCCGACGGCGCCTGGTGGTTCTCGGTGCGCCCGTCGAACACCGAGCCGCTGCTGCGGCTCAACGTCGAGGCCGAGCAGGAGCCGACGATGGTCGCGATCTGCGACGAGGTGCTGGCGCTCATCCGCGCCTGAGCGGGCCGGGCCGCCGCGCGCCGCCCAGTACGCTGGAGCACATGAGCAAGCTCCTCGTCACCGGCGGCGCCGGCTTCATCGGCTCGAACTTCGTCCACTACGTCGTCGCCAACACCGACCACGACGTGGTGGTGCTCGACAAGCTCACCTACGCGGGCGACCGCGAGACGCTCGCGGGCCTGCCGGAGGACCGCGTGCAGCTCGTCGTCGGCGACATCGCCGACCCGGAGGTCGTCGACGCGCTCGTCGCGGACGCCGACGCGGTCGTGCACTACGCGGCCGAGTCGCACAACGACAACTCGCTCCACGACCCGGCGCCGTTCGTGCACACGAACCTCATCGGCACGTTCACGCTCCTCGAGGCCGCGCGCCGCAGCGGGACCCGCTTCCACCACATCTCGACCGACGAGGTCTACGGCGACCTCGAGCTCGACGACCCGGCGAAGTTCACGCCCGAGACGCCCTACAACCCCTCGAGCCCCTACTCCTCGACGAAGGCGGGCTCCGACCTGCTCGTGCGCGCATGGGTGCGCTCGTTCGGGCTCGAGGCGACGATCTCGAACTGCTCGAACAACTACGGCCCGCGCCAGCACGTCGAGAAGTTCATCCCGCGCCAGATCACGAACGTGATCGACGGCGTGCGGCCCCGCCTCTACGGCGCGGGCGAGAACGTGCGCGACTGGATCCACGCCGACGACCACTCGAGCGCGGTGCTGCGCATCCTCGAGCGCGGCCGCACGGGCGAGACGTACCTCATCGGTGCGGACGGCGAGAAGAACAACCTCGAGGTCGTGCAGGCGATCCTGCGCCTCATGGGCCAGGAGCCGGACGCGTTCGACCACGTGAAGGACCGCGCCGGCCACGACCTGCGGTACGCGATCGACGCGAGCAAGCTGCGCGAGGAGCTCGAGTGGGAGCCGGCCTTCACCGACTTCGAGTCGGGCCTCGCCGACACGATCGACTGGTACCGCGCGAACGAGCCGTGGTGGCGCAAGCAGAAGGCCGAGGCCGAGGCGAAGTACGCCCAGGCCGGGCACTGAGGCCGCGCACGTGACGACGGAGCCCATGCAGACGGGCAAGCAGCTCGCGGTCCGCGAGACCCCGATCCCGGGATTCCTGGTCTTCGACCTGCCGGTGCACGGCGACAACCGCGGCTGGTTCAAGGAGAACTGGCAGCGCGAGAAGCAGCTCGCGCTCGGCCTGCCCGACTTCGGCCCGGTGCAGAACAACATCTCCTTCAACGCCGCGCCCGGCGTCACCCGCGGCATCCACGCCGAGCCGTGGGACAAGTACATCTCGGTCGCCTCCGGGCGCGTCTTCGGCGCGTGGGTCGACCTGCGCGAGGGGCCGTCGTTCGGCGCGACCTTCAGCATCGAGATCGACCCGTCGATCGCGGTGTTCGTGCCGCGCGGCGTCGGCAACGCCTTCCAGGCGCTCGAGGTCGACACCGCCTACTCCTACCTCGTCAACGACCACTGGTCGGCCGAGGCGCAGGGTGAGTACACCTTCCTCAACCTCGCCGATCCGACCGCCGCGATCGCCTGGCCGATCCCGCTCGACGAGGCGGAGCTGAGCGACAAGGACCGCGCGCACCCGATGCTCGCCGACGTCACGCCGATGCCGCCCCGGCGCACGCTCGTGCTCGGCGCGAACGGCCAGCTCGGCGTGGCGCTCCGCGCGCACTGGGCCGACCGGCACGACGTCGACTACGCCGGCCGCGACCGCGTCGACCTGGCGCGCCCGGAGTCGCTCGACGGCATCCGCTGGTCGGCCTACGACACGATCGTGAACGCCGCCGGCTACACGGCCGTCGACGCCGCCGAGACCGAGGACGGCCGGCGCGACGCCTGGGCCGTCAACGCCTCCGGCCCGGCCAGGCTCGCGTCGATCGCGGCCGAGCACGGGCTCACGCTCGTGCACGTCTCGAGCGACTACGTGTTCGACGACCGGGAGGGGGAGCGCGACGAGCAGGATGCGCTCGGCCCGCTCGGCGTCTACGCGCAGACGAAGGCGGCCGGCGACCTGGCGGTCGCCGCTGCGCCCCGGCACTACATCGTCCGCACCTCCTGGGTCGTCGGCGAGGGCACGAACTTCGTCTCGACCATGGCGTCGCTCGCGCGCCGCGGCGTCGCGCCGCAGGTCGTCGACGACCAGGTCGGCAGGCTCACGTTCGCGAGCGAGCTCGCCCGCGCGATCGACCACCTCCTGCGGGTGGCGGCGCCGCACGGCCTCTACAACGTGAGCAACGGCGGCGAGCCGGTGAGCTGGGCCGAGATCGCCCGCCGCGTGTTCGACCTCACCGGGAACGACGGCGCGAGGGTGTCGCCGGTGTCGACCGAGGCGTACTTCGCGTCGAAGACCGGCATCGCGCCGCGGCCCCGGCACAGCGCGATGCGGCTCGCGAAGCTCGAGTCGACCGGCTTCGAGCCCCGCGACCAGTTCGCGATGCTCGAGGAGTACGTGCGAGCGCTGCCGACCGCCTGACGGGGCCGCGCGCTCGGCGAGCGCCAGGGGCCGATCGGAGTCGCACCACCGGTCCCGCCAGTGAGACGGATCGGGCTGACACCGGCGAGAGCCGCTCCTCGGGCTCGGTGACCGGGTCAGCCCGATCGAGCGCACCCCTCGGGTCTCGGGTGCGGCGCAGACGAGGCCTCGGGGCGAGTGGGAGGATGGTCGGCATGACCGACACCGCTGCGCCCACGACCTTCGAGCACCGCGTCCGCGACCTGGCGCTCGCCGAGGCCGGCCGCCACCAGATCCGGCTCGCCGAGCACGAGATGCCCGGGCTCATGGAGCTGCGCCGGCGCTACGCCGACGAGCAGCCCCTCGCGGGCCAGCGCATCGCCGGCAGCCTGCACATGACGGTGCAGACCGCCGTGCTCATCGAGACGCTCGTCGCGCTCGGGGCCGACGTGCGCTGGGCGAGCTGCAACATCTTCTCCACGCAGGACGAGGCCGCCGCGGCGATCGTCGTCGGCACCGGGACCCCGGAGGCGCCCGCGGG
This sequence comes from Agrococcus sp. UYP33, assembly GCF_054060915.1. Taxonomy (NCBI): domain Bacteria; kingdom Bacillati; phylum Actinomycetota; class Actinomycetes; order Micrococcales; family Microbacteriaceae; genus Agrococcus; species Agrococcus sp. UYP33. Next base: position 380,145 of record NZ_JBSSDR010000001.1, on the reverse strand, counting down.
CGTGCCCGTCTTCGCCTGGAAGGGCGAGACGCTCGAGGAGTACTGGGCGTGCACCACGCGCATCTTCGACTTCCCCGAGGGCCCGACGCTCATCCTCGACGACGGCGGCGACGCGACGATGCTCGTGCACCGCGGCCGCGACGCCGAGCTCGCCGGCAGCGCGCCGGTGACGCCCGACGGCGCCCCCGACGAGCTGCGCGTCATCGACGCGCTCATCGCGACGACGCTCGCCGACGACCCGCAGCGGTGGACGCGCATCGCGGAGCAGCTGCGCGGCGTCACCGAGGAGACCACCACCGGCGTGCACCGCCTCGAGCAGCTCTTCGCCGACGGCCGCCTGCTCTTCCCGGCGATCAACGTGAACGACTCGGTGACGAAGTCGAAGTTCGACAACCGCTACGGCATCCGGCACTCGCTGCCCGACGGGCTCAACCGCGCGACCGACGTGCTCATCGGCGGCAAGACGGCGTTCGTCGTCGGCTACGGCGACGTCGGCAAGGGCGCGGCGGAGGCGCTCAAGGGCCAGGGCGCTCGCGTCATCGTGAGCGAGGTCGACCCGATCTGCGCGCTGCAGGCGGCGATGGACGGCTTCCGCGTCGCGCGCGTCGAGGATGCGCTCCACGAGGCTGACATCTGGGTCACGACGACCGGCAACGAGCACGTCATCACGCTCGAGCACCTGCAGGGCATGAAGCACCTGGCGATCGTCGCGAACGTCGGCCACTTCGACAACGAGATCGACATCGCGGCGCTCGAGCGCTCCGGCGCGGAGCGCATCGAGATCAAGCCGCAGGTGCACGAGTGGCGGATGCCGTCGGGCCGCTCGATCCTCGTGCTCTCCGAGGGCAGGCTCATGAACCTCGGCAACGCGACCGGCCACCCGTCGTTCGTGATGTCGAACTCGTTCTCGAACCAGGTGCTCGCGCAGATCGAGCTCGCGACGAAGGACTACGAGCTGGGCGTCTTCCGGCTGCCGAAGGTGCTCGACGAGGAGGTCGCGCGCCTCCACCTCGACGCGCTCGGCGCCCGCCTCACGACGCTGCGCCCCGAGCAGGCCGCCTACATCGGCGTGCCGGTGGAGGGCCCCTTCAAGCCCGAGCACTACCGGTACTGACGTGCGGGAGGTGCGCCTCAAGGGGCGGCTCCCGTTCGAGCTCGTCCCGCTGGCTCTGATCATCGGGTCCGTCGGGGTCGTCAGCCTCTGGCTACCCGCATGGCCGCTCACGCTCGGCGCGGGCGCGATGGTGGCGTGGATGGTCGTGCTCGGCGTGCGTGCCGTCACCACGCGCTTCGTGCTCGAGCCGACGCCCGAGCCGACGCTCGAGCTGGGCAGCGCGTTCGGGCGCCGACGCGTGCCGCTGTCGTCGGTCGCGCGCGTGCGACGCGGACTCGTCGCCGGCGGCCACGGCCGGGCCTACGACATCTGGGAGGCCCTCGGTCACGACGGCGCGCGCCTCGCCCGCTCGGCCGACCTCGGCCTGCGGTCCGAGGACCTCCGCGCGCTCGAGACCGAGCTGCGGTTGTGGCGGGTGCCGCTCGAGCGAGGCTGAGCCGCCTCAGAGCATCGCGTCGGCGAGCACCCGGAGCAGCTCCGCGAGGCGCGCCTGGTCGTCGGCGGGGATGGAGCGCAGCAGCCGGCGCTCCGCCTCGAGCAGCGCGTCGAGCGCCACGTCGACGCGGTCGATGCCCTCGTCGGTGAGGCCGACGAGCCGCACGCGGCGGTCGGCGGAGCCGTCGACGCGCTCGACGAGCCCGGATGCGACGAGGTTGTCGATGCGGTTCGTCATCGTGCCGCTCGTCACCATCGTCTGCGCGATGAGGTCCTTCGGGCTGAGCGGGCCGTTCTCGCGGCGGAGCGCGGCGAGCACGTCCCACTGCCACGGCTCGAGTCCGGCGAGCTGGAAGGCCTCCGCGCGCACGCGGCCGAGCTGGCGGGAGATGCGCGTCATGCGGCTCAGCACCGCGAGCGGCGAGACGTCGGCGTCGGGCCGCACACGCATCCACTGGGCCATGATGCGGTCGACGTCGTCGGTCATGCCCTCATCCTGGCATCGGCCGGCTCACGCCCAGTAGGGCGGCACGAGCACGACGAGGAGCATGACGGCGGCGGTGGCGGGGATCGCGACGGCGATCGCGCCCGCCGGATGCGCCTGGTACCAGGGCATGCCGTGCGGCACCGCGCCGGCGCGCCGGGCGAGCGCGAGCGGCACGAAGGGCACGCCGAGGGCGCTCCGGAACCGCGCCACGTCGGCCGGGTCCAGGCCCTCGGTGTTCGCCTGCCCGAGCGCCCGCCCGGCGTCGTCGACGAGCCACCACCGCTCGTGATCGCGCGTGACCGGGATGCCGCGCGAGGAGCTGCCCGGCGCGTCGACGATCACGATGCCCGCGACGTCGGCGAGCCGGACGCTGCGCGACGCGCGCGGGCCGAACCGGAAGCAGGCGTCGGCGCCCGGCGCATCGAGCTCCCAGCGCCGCAGCCGCGTGCGGCGATGCACGGCGATGCTCAGCGCCACGACGACGACGAAGAGCGCCGTCCACCCCGCGCTCACGAACGCCAGGACCGCGAAGATCACCACCCCGAGCCAGCTGAGCGCGCGGCCGAGGCGGGACGCCCAGCGGCGACCGGGGTGCGCGGAGGCGGTGAGGAGCGGGGTGGGCACCACGACAGGGTGCCAGACGAGCGTCGCTCCGCCCTCGCTCGCTGCGCTCGCGACTGGTGACGTCGCAGGAGACCCACCGGGTCTCCTGCTCCGCCACCAGGATTCGAACCTGGACAAACGGCTCCAAAGGCCGCTGTGCTGCCGTTACACCATGGCGGAGGGCGCGATCCAGGGTAGTCGTGCCACCGGGCCGTCCGCGTCGCGGTGCGCGGCCCGGATAGCCTGAGTGCAGTCCACCGCACCCCGATGGGAGAGCTCGTGCCCCAGGTCGCCGTCATCGTCCTCGCCGCAGGCGCGGGGACGCGCATGAAGAGCCGCACGCCCAAGCCGCTCCACCCGCTCGCGGGCAAGCCGCTCATCGCGCACGTGCTGCACACGGCCGGCGAGCTGCACCCCGAGGCGATCGTCGCCGTCGTGCGGCACGAGCGCGACCGGATGGCCGAGGCCGTGCTCGAGTTCGCCCCGCACGTGCGGATCGCCGACCAGGACGACGTGCCCGGCACCGGCCGCGCCGTCGAGCAGGGGCTCGACGCGATCGCCGACTTCGAGGGCCACGTCGTCGTGCTCTCCGGCGACGTGCCGCTCATCGACGCCGACACCCTCCGCGCGCTCGTCGACCGCCACGAGCGCGAGGGCAACCAGATGACGCTGCTGTCGGCGCACCTCGGCGACCCGACCGGCCTCGGCCGCATCGTGCGCGACGAGGCCGGCAGCTTCGTGCGCATCGTCGAGCAGAAGGACGCGAGCGACGCCGAGCGGGCCATCGACGAGGTCAACGGCGGCATCTACGTCTTCGACGCGGCAGCGCTCCGTGCAGCGCTCCGCACGATCGGCCGCGACAACGCCCAGGGCGAGATGTACCTCACCGACGCCGCGCTCGCGATGCAGTCGACCGGCGGCCGCATCCAGGCCGTCCCGGCGAGCGACAGCTGGGCGATCTGGGGCATCAACGACCGCGTCCAGCTCGCCGCCGCCGCGCACGAGCTCAACGACCGCATCATCCGCCGCTGGCAGATGGCGGGCGTCACGATCACCGACCCCGCGTCGACCTGGATCGACATCGACGTCACGCTCGCCGAGGACGTCACGATCCTGCCCGGCACGCAGCTCCACGGGGCCACCGCGATCGCCGCGGGCGCGACGGTCGGCCCCGACACGACGCTCGTCGACACCGAGGTCGGCGAGGACGCGGTCGTCAAGCGCACCGACGCGACCCTCTCGGTGATCGGCGCCCGCGCATCCGTCGGCCCCTTCGCCTACCTGCGGCCCAACTCCGTCGTCGGCGACGACGGCAAGGTCGGCACGTTCGTCGAGACGAAGAACACCCAGATCGGCGCGGGCAGCAAGGTGCCGCACCTGTCGTACATCGGCGACACGGTGGTCGGCGAGGGCTCGAACATCGGTGCCGGCACCATCACGGCGAACTACGACGGCCAGGCGAAGCACCGCACCACGGTCGGCTCGCACGTGCGCACCGGCAGCCACAACGTCTTCGTCGCCCCCGTGACCATCGGCGACGGCGCCTACACTGGAGCAGGCACGGTCGTCCGCAAGGACGTCGAGCCGGGCGCGCTGGCGATCTCGGTCGCACCGCAGCGCAGCATGGCGGGCTGGGTCGCGACGAATCGCCCCGGGACGAAGGCAGCCGACGCGGCAGCGGCGGCGGACACGCAGGCACCTGAGGCCTAGGAGGCACCCGAGTGGGATCGATCGTCGCGAAGAACCGCAAGCACCTGGTGCTCGCCACCGGTAGGTCGCACCCGGAGCTCGCGAGGTCGGTGGCGGCCGAGATGGGTGCCGACCTGATGGACGTCGACAGCCGCACGTTCTCGAACGGCGAGATCTACGCCCGCTACGAGGGCTCCGTGCGCGGCTCCGACGCGTTCATCATGCAGTCCTACGGCGCCCCCGTGAACGAGTGGCTCATGGAGCAGCTCATCATGGTGGATGCGCTGAAGCGCGCGTCCGCGAAGCGCATCACCGTCGTGATGCCGTACTACCCGTACTCGCGGCAGGACAAGAAGGGCCGCGGCCGCGAGCCGATCTCGGCCCGCCTCATCGCCGACCTGTTCAAGACCGCCGGCGCCGACCGCATCATGTCGATCGACATCCACGCCTCGCAGATCCAGGGCTTCTTCGACGGTCCCTTCGACCACCTGTTCGCGATGCCGGTGCTGCTCGAGCACTTCCGCGCGACGCTCGACCCCGACACCGTCACGGTCGTCTCGCCCGACATGGGCCGCGTGCGCGTCGCCGACGTGTGGAGCGACAAGCTCGGCGCACCGCTCGCGATCATCCACAAGCGCCGCGACCCGCTGGTGCCGAACCAGGTGTCGGTGCACGAGATCGTCGGCCAGGTCGACGGGCGCGTCTGCCTGCTCGTCGACGACATGATCGACACCGGCCGCACGATCGTGAAGGCTGCGGAGGCGCTCAAGAAGAACGGCGCGACGAGCGTCGTCGTCGCCGCCACCCACGCGATCTTCTCCGGCCCCGCACCGGAGCTGCTGAACTCCGACTTCATCGACACGGTGGTCGTCACCGACACCCTGCCGCTGCGCGACGACCAGCGCTTCGAGAAGCTGCAGGTGCTCTCGATCGCCCCGCTGCTCGCGCGCGCGATCACCGAGGTCTTCGAGGACGGCTCCGTCACGAGCCTCTTCGACGGCGCTGCCTGAGCCGGATCGACCGGAGGCCGACATGGCGTTCCCCATCATCCCCGTGCTGAAGTTCCTCGGCCAGAACGGCCTGCGCTACGGACCCGTCGTGCTCGCGTGGCTGAGCACGAACCCCGACATCGCCGAGCGGCTGCAGCGCGAGGTGCAGCGCCTACGCGGCGCGTCGGGCGAGGACCCGGCCGCGATGCGCGCGACGCTCCGGGCGATGCGCGAGCAGGTCGAGTACCTGCGCGACAGCGCCGACGACGAGCCGGAGCGGCTGCGCGCCCGGGCGTGGGCGCTCTCGCTCACGAAGCTGGAGCACGCGGTCGCGCTGCTCGGCGCGGGCAGCGCGAAGGCCGACCGGAAGCGGCTGCGCACGCGCGTCGACGCGCTGCGCGCCGAGATCCTCGACGCCTTCCTCACCGAGCAGATCGAGGACGCCGGCGGCCCGACCCCGGGATCCGCCTCCGTCGAGCCGTAGGCCCGTGACGACGAGCGTCGCGCTCGCGTGCGCGTACTTCGACGCGTGGCGCTGCCGCTCGTGCTCGCTGCTCGACGTCGCCTACGACCTGCAGCTCGCCGACCAGCAGGCGGGCGTCGAGGCGGCGCTGCCGCCGATGGCGTGGGATGCGCCGCACGCGAGCCCCGTGGGCGGCTTCCGCAACAAGGCCAAGATGGCCGTCGCGGGCTCGGTCGACGCGCCGACGCTCGGCATCCTCGCCGCGGACGGCTCCGGCATCGACCTGCGGGCGTGCCCGCTGCACGAGCAGCCGATCGTGGATGCGATGCCGGCCCTCGAGGCGCTCGTGCGGGCGGCGCGGCTCACGCCCTACGACGTGCCGGGCCGACGCGGCGAGCTCAAGCACCTCATCCTCACCTCGTCGCCCGACGGCGAGCTCGCGCTGCGCCTCGTGCTGCGCTCGAGCGAGTCGCTGCCGCGCATCCGCAAGCACCTGGCCGTGCTCGACGGGCTGCCGCTGACGAGCGTCTCGGCCAACCTCCAGCCCGAGCACAAGGCCGTGCTCGAGGGCGCCGAGGAGGTGCTGCTCGCGGGCTCCGGCGTGCTGCGGATGCGCGTGAACGGCATCGGCCTGCGGCTGCGGCCCCGCAGCTTCTTCCAGACGAACACGTCGGTCGCCGCGGCGCTCTACCGGCAGGCGACCGCCTGGATCGACGACGCGGATCCCGCGAGTGTGCTCGACCTCTACTGCGGCGTCGGCGGCTTCGCGCTGCACGCCGCGCGGCCCGGCCGCTGCGTCGCGGGCGTCGAGGTCACGGCGGAGGCGATCGACGCCGCGCGCGAGACCGCGGCCGAGCTCGGCGCCGACGCGGTCTTCGCGGTGGGCAACGCGACCGGCGTCGACCTCGAGGGCGCCGATGCGCCCGAGCTCGTGGTGGTGAACCCGCCGCGGCGCGGCATCGGTGATCTCGCCGACCGGCTCGAGCGGAGCGCGGTGCGGCGGGTGCTCTACTCGAGCTGCAACCCGGCGAGCCTCGCGCGCGACCTCGCGGCGATGCCGAGCCTCCGGGCCGTCCGCGGCCGCGTCTTCGACATGTTCCCGCACACCGCGCACGCCGAGGTGCTCGTCGAGCTCGAGCGCGCCTGACCGCGCGGCCGGGATCGCACCGGCCGGCACCGCACCGGCCGTTCACCGGGCGCCGGTAGCGTCGGCGGCATGACCCAGCTCGCGAGGCGCCTCGGCGTGCCGGGCGCGATCGCCATCGGCCTCGGCGCGATGATCGGCGCCGGGCTCTTCTCGGTGTGGGCGCCCGCCGCGGCGCTCGCGGGACCGCTGCTGCCGGCGGCGCTCGCGCTCGCGGGCGCGATCGCCGTGCTGAACGCGCTCTCGACCGCGCAGCTCGCGATGGAGCATCCGGTCTCGGGCGGCGCCTACGCCTACGGCCGCGCCGAGGTGGGCGAGCGGGTCGGCTTCGCCGCGGGCTGGATGTTCCTCACCGGCAAGACGGCGTCGGCCGCGGCGATCGCGGTGATCGCCGGGCAGCACCTGTGGCCCGAGCACGCCGCCGTCGTCGCGGCCGTCGCGGTCGCGGCGCTCGCCGCGCTCAACATGCTCGGCGTGCGGGTGACGGCGTGGACGTCGGCCGCGATCGTCGCGGTCGTGCTGGTCGTCGTGCTGGCCGCGCTCGGCTGGGCGGCGGCGGGCGGTGCGACGACGCTCACGACGCCGAGCGGCCGGGCCGGGAACTTCGGCGTCGTCGGAGGCGCCGGCGGTGTGCCGTTCGGGCTCCCGGCACCTGCCGGCCCGCTCGCGGTGCTGCAGGCGGCGGGGCTGCTGTTCTTCGCCTTCGCCGGCTACGCCCGGATGGCGACGCTGGGGGAGGAGGCGCGCGACCCGCGCCGCACGCTGCCGATCGCGATCGTCGTCGGGCTCGGCGTCGTGCTCGTGCTCTACGCGCTCGTCGCGTGGGCGACCACCGCGAGGCTCGGCGCGCTGCTGCCGGTGTCGGTGACGCCGGTCGCCGACCTCGTGGCGCAGCCGGCGCTGCACGCGGCGGTGCTCGGCGCCGGCGCGCTCGCGTGCCTCGGCTCGCTCATGGGCATCCTCGCCGGGCTGAGCCGCACGGGGCTCGCGATGGCGCGGGAGGGCGACCTGCCGGGCGCGCTCTCGTGGATCGCGCCGCGCACCCGCACGCCGGCCGTCGCCGAGGCATCCGTCGCCGCGGCGGCGATCGCCGGCGCGCTGCTGCTGCCGGCGGGCAGCCTCGTCGCCGTCTCGTCGACGTGCGTGCTGACGTACTACGCCATCGCGCACGTCGCCGCGATCCGGATGCGGCGGCGCGGGGCGCGGCAGTGGCTGCCGGCCGCGCTGCCGTGGGCGGGCGTCGCGGCGTGCGGGCTCGTCGTCGTCACGCTGCCGTGGCCGGGCGTCCTCGCCGCCGCCGCCTGGCTCGCCATCGGGCTCGGCGCCCGCGAGCTCCTGCGGCGCTGACGCCGACGGCCCGCGCGTGGGCGCGGGCCGTCGGTCGGTCTCGGGCAGGTCAGCGGCGCTCGACGGGCTCGAGCTCGCGCGGGTCCTCGTCGGGTGCGCCGGGCTCATTCGCGCCGGGCTCGTTGGCGCCGTGCTCGTCGGCGAGCATCGTGCGCTCGTCGAACGGCCGCTGGCCGGCCAGCACGGCGCGCACCTGCTCCATGTCGATCTGCTTCGTCCAGGTGCCGATGAGCAGCGTCGCGACCGCGTTGCCGGTGAAGTTCGTCAGCGCGCGGGCCTCCGACATGAACCGGTCGATGCCGACGATCACGCCGACGCCGTCGACGAGGTCGGGGCGGTAGGTCTGCAGGCCGCCCGCGAGGGTCGCGAGCCCCGCACCGGTGACGCCGGCCGCGCCCTTCGAGGCGATGATCATGAAGACGAGCAGGCCGATCTGCTCCGGGATCGACATCGGCATGCCCATCGCGGTGGAGATGAAGAGCGACGCCATCGTCAGGTAGATCGCGGTGCCGTCGAGGTTGAAGGAGTAGCCCGTGGGCACCGTGATGCCGACGACGGGCTTCGAGACCCCGGCGTGCTCCATCTTGGCGATGAGGCGCGGCAGCGCCGACTCCGACGACGAGGTGCCGACGATGAGCAGGTACTCGCGGCCCAGGTACTGCATGAGCCGGAAGATGTTCACGCCGGTGACCACTCGCAGCAGCGTGCCGAGCACGATGACGATGAACAGGATGCACGTGGCGTAGAAGCCGAGCATGAGCGTCGCGAGCGCCACGACGGCGCCCCAGCCGGTCGAGCCGACGACCCCGGCGATGGCGCCGAAGGCGCCGATCGGCGCGACCCACAGGATCATCGTCAGCACGCGGAAGACGAGCGCCTGGAACTGCTTCACGACCGAGAGGATCGGCTTGCCGCGCTCGCCCATCGCCTGCACGGCGAAGCCGACCAGCAGCGCCACGAACAGCGTCTGCAGCACCGACTCGCCCGTGAGGGGCGACAGCAGCGTCGTCGGGATGATGCCGAGCAGGAAGTCGGTCGTGGTCTCCGCCTCGCCCTCGGTCTCGTAGGTCGCGCCCGCGATGTTGAGGCCCTCGCCCGGGTGCACGAAGTTGCCGACGACGAGGCCGATGGCGAGCGCGAACGTCGACATGATGAGGAAGTAGATGAGCGCGAGCCCGCCGACCTTGCCGACGGTGGCGGCCTTCGCGATCGAGCCGATGCCCACCACGATCGTGCAGAAGATGACCGGCGCGATCATCATCTTGATGAGGGCGACGAAGCCCTTGCCGATCGGCGCGAGCGCCTCGCCGGTCTCGGGCGAGGCGAGGCCCACGATGACGCCGAGGACCACGGCGACGATCACCGAGATGTAGAGCCAGTGGGTCTTGTCGAGCCTGCGGAGCCGTGCTCCGAACGTGCGGTCGTCCGCGGTGCTGGGCGTCGTTGCCATGCTGTGCTCCTCGCATCGGGCGCCGCCCCTGCGCGACGCTTCCGAGCAGTCAGCCTGCGCCCGGCGGCGCTCGGCGCCCGTGTTTCGTGCATAGTGTTCACAGCGCGAGCGGGAGGGGTGCGATGCGGGGATGGTGGCGCTCGGCGAGCATCGCGACCCGCGTCTTCGCGCAGACCGCCGCGATCCTCGTGCTCGCCGCCGCCGTGGCGTTCGCGCTGCTCGCCGTCGACGCGCGGCAGGAGCGCGAGCGGGAGGCGGCGCTCGCGAGCCAGGAGCTCGCGCTCGCGATGGCGGCCACCCCGACCGTGCGGCAGGCGGTCGCCGACGCCTTCGAGCGCTACCCGGACGACCGCGGTGCGGCGATCGCCGCCGCGACGGATGCGATGCAGCACTACGTCGAGGACGTGCGGATGGCGACGCGGCTCGACTTCGTCACCGTGATGCATCCGGACGGCACGCGCTACACGCATCCCGACCTCGAAGAGATCGGCCGCGAGTTCCTCGGCACGACCGCTCCGGCGCTCGCGGGCTCGACGTTCACCGAGGTCTTCGAGGGCACGCTCGGCCCGTCGGTGCGGGCCGTGACGCCCGTGCTCGACGACGGCCGCGTGGTCGGCCTCGTGGCGGCCGGCGTCACGATCGAGCGCGTGGGCTCGCTCGTCGTCACGCGGCTGCTCGCCGTCGGCGGGCTGCTCGTCGCGACGCTCTCCGTCGCGGCGCTCGCGGCCTGGCTGCTCGCCCGCAGGCTCGACCGGGCGACCGGCGGGCACGGCCCGGAGCAGCTCGCGCGCCTCTTCGCGGCGCACGAGGCGGCGCTGCACGCGGTCGACGACGGGCTCGTGCTCGTCGAGTCGGGCGCCGTGGTGCTCGCGAACGACCGCGCCCGCGCGATGCTCGGCCTCGGCGAGCTCGCGACGCCGATCCCGCCGGACGCGCCGCTGCCCCCGGGGGTGCGCGCCGTCCTCGACGGCGACGGCGGCCAGGTGCTCGTCGGCGATCGCTGGCTCGTCGTCGCGCGGCACGAGACGGCGCGCGCGGGCACGACGACGCTCACGATCCGCGACCGCACCGAGCTGCAGCGCATGACGGGCGAGCTCGACGCCGTCCGCACACTCGCGAGCGCGCTGCGCGCCCAGACGCACGAGTTCGGCAACCGGATGCACACGGTCGCGACGCTCATCGAGCTCGACGAGCCGCGCCGCGCGCTCGAGGTGGCGACGGCGGGCCGCGACCTCGGGCAGCGCCTCGCCGACCGCGTCGTCGGCGACGACGAGGAGCCGGTGATCGCGGCGCTGCTGCTCGGCAAGGCCGCGCAGGCCCACGAGCGGGGCGTCGAGATGCACGTCGAGACGCACCTCGCGCCCGGCACGCACGGCATCGACCCCGTCGACTTCGTCACGGTGCTCGGCAACCTCGTCGACAACGCCATCGACGCGGCCGCGGAGCGCGCCGCGCGCGCGCCGGCGGGCGATCGCGACGCGTGGGTCGAGGTCTACCTCGACGAGGACGCCGGCTCGATCGTGCTGCAGGTGAGCGACAGCGGTGCAGGGCTCGCGCCCGAGCAGCGCGCGCAGGCGTTCGCGCCGGGCTGGTCGACGAAGCCGGCCGGCGCCCACGGGCGCGGCTTCGGCCTCAGCATCGTGCGCGAGACGGTCGAGCGGCTCGGCGGCTCGGTGGAGATCGCGGCCGGCGAGGTCGCCGCAGGGGAGACCCGCGCAGGCGACGCCGCGGCGGGCGCCGTCGTCACGGTGCTGCTGCCGCGACCGGCGGCGGCGCCATGATCCGCGTGCTCATCGTCGAGGACGAGCGCGGCACCGCGGCGGCGCACGTCGCCTACGTGCAGCGCTGCGAGGGCTTCGAGGTCGCGGGCGTCGCGCACTCGGCGGCGGCCGCGCTGCAGGCGATGCGCGAGGCGGCCGCGGCGGGCGTGCCGATGCAGCTCGTGCTGCTCGACATGCAGCTGCCCGACGGGCACGGCCTCGACGTCTGCCGGCGGATGCGCGCCGAGGGCCACCTCGTCGACGTCATCGCCGTCACCGCGGAGCGCGGGCTCGAGACCGTGCGCGACGCCATCGCGGTCGGCGTCGTGCAGTACCTCATCAAGCCGTTCGCGTTCGCGGCGCTCGCGGAGCGCCTGCAGCGGTACCGCGACTACCGCGAGCGCGTGGGCGGCACCGGCCGCATCACGCAGCAGGAGGTCGACCGCGCGATCGCGGCGCTCCGCACGACGAACGCGCCCGGCCTCGCGAAGGGGCTCTCGGGCGACACCCTCGACGCGGTCGCGGCGCTGCTCGCCGACGGCGCCGCGCGCTCCGCGACCGAGGTGGCCGCGGCGCTCGGGCTGTCGCGCGTCACCGCGCGCCGCTACCTCGAGCACCTCGCCGCGAGCGGCGACGTCGAGCGGAGCCCGCGCTACGGCGCGAAGGGCCGGCCGGAGCTCGAGTACTCGCGGCCGGCCTGAGGCGCCGACGACCTGAGGCGCAGACGCCTCAGTGCGTGTCGACGGCCTCGACCTCGGTGCGGTCGCCGGACCACTGGGTGTGGAAGGTGCCCTGCTTGTCGACGCGGCGGTACGTGTGGGCACCGAAGAAGTCGCGCTGCCCCTGCACGAGCGCGGCCGGCAGGCGGTCGGCGCGCAGGCCGTCGTAGTAGGCGAGGCTCGACGAGAACGCCGGCGAGGGGATGCCCGCCTGCGCCGCGGCGATGACGACGCGGCGCCATGCCTCGTGGGTCTGACCCATGATCTCGCGGAAGTACGGGGCGAGGATGAGCGCGGGCAGCTCGGGCGTCGTCGCGTAGGCCTCGGTGATGTCGTTGAGGAAGCGCGCGCGGATGATGCAGCCCGCGCGCCAGATGCGCGCGACCTCGCCCTTCTCGATGTCCCAGCCGTGCTCCTCGGCGGCGGCGACGATCTCGTCGAAGCCCTGCGAGTAGGCGACGATCTTCGACGCGAAGAGCGCCTTGCGCACGTCCTCGACGAAGGCATCCGCGTCGTCGACGAGCCACGCGTCCGACGGGCCGGGGAGGTCGGAGGCGGCGGCGCGCTGGTCGAGCTTCGACGACAGCGAGCGGGCGAAGACGGCCTCGGCGATGCCCGAGACGGGCACGCCCAGGTCGAGGGCGGTCTGCACGGTCCAGGCGCCGGTGCCCTTCGCGCCGGCGGCGTCGAGGATGACGTCGACGAGCGGCTGGCCCGTCTCGGCGTCGACCTGTCGCAGCACCTCCGCGGTGATCTCGATGAGGTACGACTCGAGCTCGCCGCGGTTCCACTCCTCGAAGACCTCCGCGATCTCGGCGGGCGACTTGCCGGTGCCGCGGCGGATGAGGTCGTAGGCCTCGGCGATGAGCTGCATGTCGGCGTACTCGATGCCGTTGTGCACCATCTTCACGAAGTGGCCTGCGCCGTCGGTGCCGACGTGCGTCACGCACGGCTCACCCTCGGCGACCGCGGCGATGCCGGTGAGGATCGGGCCGAGCGTCTCGTACGACTCCGCCGTGCCGCCGGGCATGAGCGACGGGCCGTTGAGCGCGCCCTCCTCGCCGCCGGAGATGCCGCAGCCGACGAAGTGGATGCCCGTCTCGCGCACGGCCGCCTCGCGGCGGATGGTGTCGGTGAAGAGCGCGTTGCCGCCGTCGACGATGATGTCGCCCGGCTCGAACACCGACACGAGCTCGTCGATGACGGCGTCGGTCGGGCGTCCGGCCTTCACCATGATGATCGCGGTGCGCGGCTTCTGGAGGGAGTCGGCGAGCTCCTGCATCGTCGCGGCCTTCACGAAGCCCGCCTCCGGGTGCGCGGCGATGAGGTCGTCGGTCTTCGCCGTCGTGCGGTTGTAGACCGCGACGGTGTTGCCCTCGCGGGACGCGAGGTTGCGGGCGAGGTTCGAACCCATCACGGCGAGGCCGACGACGGCGATGTTGGCAGTGGTCACGGAGGTCCTCCTGGACGGCTCGGGGGTCTGAGGCAAGGCTACCCAGCAGCGGATGCGCCGCCGCGGGCGGATGGAGCCCGCGGCCTTGACACGCTCCGGCATCCGCCGCACGATCGAGCTGAGCCCGTCGATGGCTCGTCGATGGGCCCGCCGAGGCGAGGAGCACCCCGATGACCGCCACCTACACGTTCGACGTCTTCACGAGCGTCGACGGCTACGGCTCCCACCACGGCGACTGGGGCGGCTACTGGGGCAAGCAGGGTCCCGAGCTGCTCGAGCACCGCGAGGCGCTCTTCGGCACGCCGCAGCGGATGGTCTTCGGGGCGAACACCTACCGCGACTTCGTCGCGATGGTGCCGGACGGCACGTGGGAGGAGGACGCCTGGGTGACGCGCATGCGCGGGATGCCGCTCACGGTCGTGTCGTCGACGCTCGAGGAGCCGCTCGACTGGCAGGACGCGACGATCGCGCGCGGCGACGTGCTCGAGGAGGTGGCGCGGCTCAAGGAGACGTCCGACGTGCCGCTGCGCTCCCACGGCAGCCTGCGGCTGAACCGGGCGCTCATGGCCGCGGGGCTCGTCGACGTCGTGCAGCTGACGGTCTTCCCCGTCATCACGGGCCGCACCGGCGACGGCCGCATCTTCGAGGGCGCCGACGACTTCGACCTCGAGCTCATCGGATCGCGCACCTTCGACGGGCGCGCGCTCGAGCTGAGCTACCGGCCGACCCGCCACTGACCCGCCCAGGCACCGCGCAGGCGCGGGTGCTTGCATCGGCGGCATGCACGCTGACGGCTCCGACCACGACCTGCTCGCGCCCGGCGCGACCCTCGAGCGGATGGCGACGGGCGCCTCGTGGAGCGAGGGCCCGCTCTGGCTGCCGGAGGAGCGCGTGCTGCGCTGGAGCGACATCCACGGCGACCGCATCCTCGAGGTCGACGAGGCCGGCAGCATGCGCGAGCACCGCGTGGGCGTCGAGTTCACGAACGGCCGCGGGCACTGGCTCGGCGGCGTGGCGCAGTGCTCGCACGGCCGGCGGGCGATCGAGCTCGAGGTCGACGGCGAGGTCACGGTGCTCGTCGACCGCTTCGAGGGGCGGCGGCTGAACTCGCCCAACGACCTCGCCGTGCACCCCGACGGCTCCATCTGGTTCACCGACCCGCCCTACGGCATCGAGAAGCCCGAGGAGGGCCACCCGGGGGAGCGCGAGTACGGCGGGTCGTTCGTGTTCCGCTGGAGCGCCGACGCCGGGCTTCGCGCGGTGATCACCGACATGGCGCGGCCGAACGGCATCGCCTTCAGCCCCGATCTCTCGACCCTCTACGTCACGGAATCGGGCGGTGAGGACGAGACGGCGGAAGCCAGCACGATCCGCGCCTACCGGCTCGAGGGCGCGGGCGCCGAGGTGCGCGCGGTCGACGGGCGCCGGCTGTTCGCGATGGACGCGGGCACGCCCGACGGCATCGCGATCGACGCGGAGGGGCGCATCTGGTCGTCGAGCAGCGACGGCGTGCACGTCATCACGCCGACGGGGGAGCGCATCGGCCACGTGCCGGTGCCCGAGACGGTCGCGAACCTGTGCTTCGGCGACGACGGCTGGCTGTGGATCGCGGCGACGACGAGCGTCTACCGGATCCGGACGGCGACCCTCGCGGCCTGAGCGTCGCGTCCCCCACCGGGCGTCCAGGTGGGGCTCCTACCGTCGACGCATGCAGATCGGATACAAGCTCTTCGCCGAGGACGTCGCACCCAAGGAGCTCATCCGGCGAGCGGTCGAGGCCGAGCGCGCCGGCTTCGACTTCGTCGAGATCAGCGACCACTTCCACCCCTGGCTGCCCGAGCACCAGCACTCGTCATTCGCGTGGGCGATCCTGTCGGCGATCGCGGCGAAGACCGAGACGCTGCGGCTCGCGACCGGCGTCACGTGCCCGTCGATCCGCTACCACCCGGCGATCATCGCCCAGGCGGCGGCGACGCTCCAAATCATCTCCGACGGCCGCTTCACGCTCGGCGTCGGCGCGGGGGAGCGGCTCAGCGAGCGCATCGTCGGGCAGGGCTGGCCGGAGGTCGGCGATCGGCACCGGCGGTTCCGGGAGGCGCTCGAGATCATCCGGCTGCTGTGGGGCGGCGGCACGCACTCGTACCGCGGCGAGTTCCTCGACCTCGTCGATGCGCGGATCTACGACCTGCCGGAGACGCTGCCCGAGATCGTGGTGGCGGCGGGCGGCCCGCAGGCCGCCGCGCTCGCGGCCGAGCTCGGCGACGGCCTGTTCTCGACCGACCCGGATGCGTCGCTCATCGAGGCGTGGACGGCCGCGGGCGGCGAGGGGCCGCGCTACTGCGAGGTGCCGACCGCGTTCGCGCCCGACGCGCGCGCCGGCGCGGAGGCCGCGCACGAGCGGTTCCGCTTCGGACCGCTCGGCTGGAAGGTGCTCGCCGAGCTGCCCGACCCGACGGCCTTCGACCAGGCGACCCAGTCGATCCGCGTCGAGGACATGGAGGAGGCGTTCGCGTGCGGCCCCGACGTCGAGCGGCACGTCGAGGTGTTCTCCCAGTTCCGCGAGGCGGGCTTCGACCACCTCGTGCTCATGGACGCGAGCACCGACCCCGACGCCTTCATGGGCTTCTTCCAGGACGAGCTGGGCCCGCGCCTGCGCCAGTCGGCCTAGCGCTCGGCGACCACGCGGCGGCTGACGGCGATGTCGCGGTCGCCGTAGCCGCGCGCGACGATCTCGTCGAAGAACTCCCGCAGCGCGGGGAGCAGCGCCGGGCTCGTGCCGGTCGCCTCGGCGATGTCGGCCGCGAAGCCGAGGTCCTTGATCATGTAGCGCGCGATCCCCGACGGCGAGTCGTCGCCGCGCACGAGCTTGTCGCGTCGGCTCTCGAGCAGGTTCGAGCCCGCGTAGCCGCCGCCGAGCAGCGTCCAGAGCGCGTCGAGGTCGAGCCCGGATCGGTCCGCGAGGACCGTCGCCTCGCCGAGGGCGGTGATCGTCGCGGCGACGACCAGCTGGTTGCACGCCTTCGCCACCTCGCCGGCGCCGAGCGGGCCCAGGTGCACCGGGCGTCCGCACGGCGCGAGCAGGGTCGCGGCGCGCGCGGCGTCCTCGGCGCTGCCGCCGAGCATGATCGAGAGCGACCCGGCCTCCGCGCCGTCGACGCCGCCCGACACGGGGCAGTCGACCACCCGCACGCGCCCCTGCGTCTCGGTCGCGAGCCGCTCGGCGAGCGACCGCACCGCGGGGGCCGAGGAGGTCGAGCCGATGAGCAGCAGCAGCTCGCCGTCGCCGAGCCCGGCGAGCAACCCATCGGGGCCGTCGAGCGCCTGCTCGAGCTCGGGCAGGTCGGGCAGCATCGAGAGCACGGCACCGGCTCCGGCGGCGAGCTCGCGCGGCGTCGCCGCCCATGAGGCTCCGGCCTCGACGAGCGCGGGCCGGGGGGAGCGGCCGGTGATCAGCACGCGGCTGCCGCCGTCGAGCAGGCGACGCACCATGGGCTCGCCCATCGCGCCCAGCCCGATGACGCCGATCGCGCCGGCCCGGTGCTCCGAGGATGCTGCGTCGGCTGCTGCGCCGGAGACTGCGGTGTCCATGCGCTCAGGCTACGGCCGAGGACGCGCGATGGCCAGCATGTCGGACGCTGTCCACCGATGTGGATGCACCCTAGGGTGGACGGCGACGACCTCGACCGCGAAGGAGCGGACCATGGCCCAGCACGCAGCGACGCAGCCGCCCGACGGCGCGACCGAGCGCACCGATCGCGACCCGGCGCCCGCGGTCTCGCGCGCCCTCCGCATCCTCACCTCGCTCGCCGAGGCCGAGGGCGTGCCGATGACGCTCAGCGACATCGCCCGGGCGCTGGGCATCGCCAAGTCGTCGACCGCCAACCTCTGCGCGGCGCTCGAGGAGGGCGGCATGGTCGAGCGCGAGGCGGGCGGCTACCGCCTCGGTCGCCGCACGGCCGAGCTCGGCGGCGCGTTCGCGCAGCAGTTCAACCAGGTGCGCGAGTTCTACCGCGTCGTCGCGGCCTCGCCCGAGCTGCACCGCGAGGTCGTGCAGATCGCGATGCTCGACGGCGTCGACGCGCTCTACCTCGCGCGCCACGAGGGGCGCTCGCCCTACCGGCTCGGGACGCCGCTCGGCTCTCGGCTGCCGGCCCCCCTCAGCGCGACCGGCGTGGCGCTGCTCGCCCGCCTCGACGACGACGAGGTGCGCGCGCTCCTCGCGCCCGCCGAGCCCTTCCCGCCGCTGACGGCCACGAGCATCACGACGGTCGACGAGCTGCTGCCGATGCTGCGCGAGGCGCGTGAGCGGGGCTTCGCGGTCGACCGCGGCGGCTCCTTCGGCGGCATCACCGGCGTCGCGGTCGCGCTCGACCCGTGGGCGCCTGCGGATCCGCCGCTCGCGATGGGCGCGGCGCTGCCCGCCGAGCATGCCGACGAGGCGCGGGTGGCGGAGGTCGGGGCAGCGCTGCGCGCCGCGGTCGCCGCGCTGTCGAACCCGCTCCGAGGTCCCGCCTCCTAGCGCACCGCGCTCGCGCTGTTCAGAGGGTTGTACGGCGTTCAGCCCAGTGGTACGCTCGCCCGTGCAACGACGCATTGCACGACTGTCGAAGGAGATGGACCGTGACCGAGACCACCGCGCAGCAGGACCCCACGCCCCAGCGCCCCGCCCACACCGACGATCCGGAGTACGCAGCCAACCTGCGCCGGGCGACGCTCGCCTCGAGCGTCGGCAGCGCCCTCGAGTACTTCGACTTCGCCCTCTACGGCCTGTCGTCCGCGCTCATCTTCAACACGCTGTTCTTCAGCGACCTCGACCCGGCGATGGGCGTGGTCGCGGCGTTCGCCTCGTTCGGCGTCGGCTTCGCCGCCCGGCCGCTCGGCGGCCTCTTCTTCGGCACGATCGGCGACCGCATCGGGCGCAAGTGGGTGCTCGTCGTCACGATCCTGCTCATGGGCGGCGCGACGACCCTCATCGGGCTGCTGCCGACCTACGAGCAGATCGGCATCTGGGCGCCCGTGCTGCTGACGGTGCTGCGCCTCGCGCAGGGCTTCGGCGCCGGCGCCGAGCAGGCCGGCGCGACCGTGCTGATGGCGGAGTACTCACCCGTGCGGCGCCGCGGCTTCTTCTCGTCGCTGCCCTTCATCGGCATCCAGCTCGGCACGCTGCTCGCCGCCGTCGTCTTCACGTTCCTCTCGTCGCTGCCGGAGGACGTCTTCCTCGGCTGGGCCTGGCGAGTGCCGTTCCTGCTGTCGTTCGTGCTCATCCTCGTCGCGCTCTTCATCCGGATGCGCCTGCGCGAGACGCCGACGTTCGTCGAGCTCGAGAAGCACGAGCAGGTGGCCGAGCGCCCGATCCGCGACATCTTCACGAAGGGCTTCCCGGGCGTCGTGGTCGGCATCGGGCTGCGGATGGCCGAGAACGGCGGCTCCTACATGTTCCAGAACCTCGCGCTCGCCTTCGTCGCCGGCACGTTCATCGCCAACCCGGTCGACCGCGGCGTCGCCACCTGGGGCGTCACGATCGGCTCGCTCATCGGCATGGGCACGATCCCGCTCACCGGCCACCTCTCGGACCGCTTCGGCCGCCGCGCGGTGTACCGCTTCGGCGCCGTCTTCATGCTGCTCTACGCGTTCCCCGCCTGGTGGCTGCTGTCCCAGGGCGACCCGGCGACGGTCGTGGTCGTCATCGCGCTCGGCATCGGCATCGCCGTGAACACCATGCTCGGCCCGCAGTGCGCGATGCTGCCCGAGATGTTCGGCAACCGGCACCGCTACCTGGGCGTCGCGATGGCGCGCGAGATCTCCGCCGTGCTGGGCGGCGGGCTCGCGGGCGTGCTGGGCGCCTACCTGCTCGCCACGTCCGGCGGCAACTGGCTGCTGCCGGCGATCTACATGGCCACGCTCGCGCTCATCTCGACCGCATCGACGTTCCTCGTGCCCGAGACGCGCGGTCGCGACCTGCTGCGCCTCGAGGACGCCGTGAACGTCTCGACCGACGAGGGGCACGACCGCGACGCGGACCTGCCCGTCCTGACGGCCGCCCGCTGATGCGCATCGCCCGGATCGCCGTCGACGGCCGCGCGCTGCACGTCCGCGCGGACGGCGACGGGTGGGTGCCGATCGACGACCCGTACGCCGCGCTCGCCGCGGGCACGCCGGTCGCCGACGCGGGGGAGCGCGTCGACGGTCGCGACGCGACGCTCCTGGCGCCGGCCGTGCCGACCGTGCTCGTCGGCATCGCGCAGAACCGCGGCGCCGATCCGGAGCCGCCGCTGCCGGTGCAGGCGTGGCTGAAGAGCCCGCGCGGCGTCGTGCCGCACGGCGCACCCGTGCGCGTGCGCCGCGACGCCGGCCGCGTCGTCGCGGAGGCCGAGGTCGCGGTCGTCATCGGCCGCGACACGGGCGACCCCACCGAGACGCTCGTCACCACGGCGAACGCGCACGAGTTCGTGCTCGGCGTCTCGGCGGTCAACGACCTCTCCTACCCGGACCGCGCCGTGCTCGACGTGCGCAACTTCGAGTCGAAGGGCGGCGACGGCTCGACGCCGCTCGGCCCCTGGATCGACACGGACGCCCCGATCGACGACCTCGTCCTGCGGCTCGAGGTCGACGGCGAGATCGTGCGCGACACGAGCGCGCAGGCCATGCCCGTGCCCGTGCGCGAGTCGATCGCGTACGTCGCCGGCTGGCTGCGGCTCGGTCCGGGCGACGTGATCATGGCCGGCGCGCCGCGCTCGAACCACGAGGTGGCAGCGGGCTCGACGGTCTCGGTCGTCGTCGGCGGGCTTCGGCTCGAGACGCCCCTGCGCTGAGCGCACCGCGCCGCACACCGCGCGCCGCGCATCGCGCGCCGCATCGATAGCCTTGCAACGAAGGAGACAGCCATGCCCGGTCCCACCCTGAAGGTCGCCGTCGCGGTGAGCATCGACGACGCGAGCGCCGACCGCATCCGCGAGCTCGAGCCGCGCGTCGAGCTGCTGCGCGACCCCTCGCTCACGCGCCCCTGGCGCTGGACGGGCGACTGGGAGGGCGACCCCTCGTGGGAGCGCACCCCCGAGCAGCAGGAGGCGTTCGAGGCGATGCTCGACTCGGCGGACGCCCTCTTCGGGCTCCCGGACGTGTCGCCGCAGGCGCTCGCCCGCACGGTCCGCGCGAACCCGCGGCTGCGGTGGCTGCACACGACCGCGGCCGGCGGCGGCGGCCAGGTGCGGAACGCGCAGCTGACCGACGACGAGCTCGAGCGCGTCGTCGTGACGACGAGCGCGGGCATGCACGCCACGACCCTCGCCGAGTGGGCCGTCTTCGGCGTGCTCGCGGGGGCGAAGGGCCTGCGCCGGCTCGAGGCCGACCAGGCGTCGCGCACGTGGGGCGACGGCCGGCGGCTCATGCGGCACGTCAGCGAGATGACGGTGCTCGTCGTCGGGCTCGGCGGCATCGGCGCCGTCGTCGCCGAGCGCTTCTCGGCGCTCGGGGCGACCGTGTGGGGCACGACGCGCTCCGGCGAGCCCGTCGAGCACGTCGATCGCCTCGTGCCGATCGACGAGCTCGTCGAGGCCGCCGGTCAGGTCGACGCGATCGTCGCGACCCTGCCCGGCACGGCGCACACGACCGGCCTCATCGGCGCCGACGTGCTCGGCGCCGTGCGCGACGACACGATCCTCGTCAACGTGGGCCGCGGCACCGTCGTCGACGAGGACGCGCTGCTCGACGCCCTCGACGCCGGCCGCATCGGCTTCGCGGCGCTCGACGTCACCGCGGTCGAGCCGCTCCCGACCGAGTCGCGCCTGTGGGAGCACCCGAGCGTGCTGCTCAGCCCGCACACCGCCGCCCTCTCGGTGCAGGAGCCGCGCCGCATCGCCGAGCTCTTCGCGGCCAACGCGACCCGCCTCCTCGACGGCGAGCCCATGCAGAACGTGATGTCGACCAAGGAGTTCTACTGATGCCCGCAGGCCCCGCGCTGTTCGACCTCACCGGGCGCACCGCGCTCGTCACCGGCTCGAGCCAGGGCATCGGCCGCGCGCTCGTCGAGGGCCTCGCGCAGGCCGGCGCCACCGTCGTCGTGCACGGCCGCGACCGCGCGAAGGCGGAGCGCGCGGCGGCCGAGATCGCCGCGGCGACGGGCCGCGAGGCGCACGTCGCGATCTTCGACGTCACCGATGCCGAGGCGGTCGACGCCGGGATCGCCGACGTCGAGGGGCGGCTCGGCACCCCCGACATCCTCGTGAACAACGCGGGCATCCAGCGCCGCAACCCGATCGCCGACTTCACCGACGCCGACTGGCACGACCTCGTCGCCACGAACCTCACGAGCGCCTTCCTGCTGTCCAGGCGCGTCGCGCGCGGCATGATCGCCCGCGGCTCCGGCCGGATCGTCTCGATCGGCAGCGTGCAGTCGCAGCTCGCGAGGCCCTCCATCGCGCCCTACAGCGCGACGAAGGGCGCGATCGTCATGCTCACGAAGGGCCTCTGCGCCGACCTCGCGCCGCACGGCATCAGCGTCAACGCGCTCGCGCCCGGCTACTTCGCCACCGAGCTCACGCAGAAGCTCGTCGACGACGCCGAGTTCTCGGCGTGGGTCGCGCAGCGCACGCCCGCCGGCCGCTGGGGGAGGGTCGAGGACCTCGTGGGCACGCTCGTGTTCCTCTCGAGCGACGCGAGCGCCTTCGTGAACGGCCAGACCATCTACGTCGACGGCGGCATGACCGCGGTCGTCTAGGCAATCGAGAGCGGGACATGATGACCGACAACCTGGGCCTCGTCGCCCACGCGAAGGACGACGTGCGCGTCGAGGCGCTGCCCGAGCCCGCGCCGGGTGCCGACGAGGCGGTCGTCGAGATCGCCTACGGCGGCATCTGCGGCTCCGACCTGCACTACTGGCTGCACGGCGCGGCCGGCCAGTCGATCCTGCGGGAGCCGATGCTGCTCGGCCACGAGATCGTCGGCACCGTGCTGACCGCGGCCGCCGACGGCACAGGGCCCGCGGCGGGAGCGCGCGTCGCGGTGCACCCCGCGACCCCGATCGACGACGGCTCGAGCCCGTTCCCGGCCGACCGCCCGAACCTCAGCCCCGCGGGCACCTACCTCGGCTCCGCGGCGCGCATGCCGCACACCGCCGGCGCCTTCGCGCGCCGCGTGGCGCTGCCCGCGCGCATGCTCCGCGCGATCCCCGACGGCCTCGACCTGCGGCTCGCGGCGCTCGCCGAGCCCGCCGCGGTCGCGTGGCACGGCGTGGGCCAGGCCGGCGACGTCGCCGGCCGCCGCGTGCTCGTGATCGGCGCCGGCCCGATCGGCGCGCTCGCGATCGCGGTCGCGCGCCACCACGGCGCCGCCGAGGTGGTCGCGACCGACCTGCACGAGCACCCGCGCGCGCTCGCCGAGCGGCTCGGCGCCCGCGCGCTCGACGCGACCGATGCCGACGCGATCGCCGCCGTGCACGCCGACGTCGTCATCGAGTCGTCCGGCACCGTCCCCGGCCTCGCCGCCGCGATCAGCGGCGCGCGGCGGGGCGGCACCGTCGTGATGCTCGGGCTGCAGCGCGCGGGCGACATCGCCGTGCCGATGGCGAGCGCCATCACGCGCGAGCTGACGCTCGTGGGCTCCTTCCGGTTCAACGACGAGATCGACGACGTGCTGGGCGCCCTCGCCGACGGCTCGCTCGACGCGGCCGCGGTCATCAGCCACGAGCTGCCGATCGAGGACGGGCTCGAGGCGCTCGCCGTCGCACGCGACGCATCCGTATCCTCGAAGGTGCTGCTGATGTTCGCAGCCACGACGGACACAGGAGCGGTGCGATGAGCGAGACGCGATACCCGCCCATGATCATCATGGGCGTGCAGGGGTCGGGGAAGTCGACGATCGGGAAGGCGCTCGCCGAGCGGCTGAACATCGACTTCATCGACGGGGACGACCTCCACCCCAAGGCGAACAAGGACAAGATGGCCGGCGGCTCGCCCCTCACCGACGAGGACCGCGTGCCGTGGCTCAAGACGATCGGGCAGACGATCGCCGACGGCCGCGTCGACGGCCGCATCACGATCGTCGCGTGCTCGGCGCTCAAGCGCTGGTACCGCGAGCTGCTGCGCGCGAGCGACCAGGACCTCGTCTTCGTGCACCTGCGCGGCGAGCGCGACCTCGTCGCCGAGCGGCTCGCGCACCGCGACCACGAGTACATGCCGACGACGCTGCTCGAGAGCCAGCTCGAGACGCTCGAGCCGCTCGCCGATTGGGAGCGCGGCATCGTCATCTCCATCGAGCAGCGGCCCGAGGCGATCGTCGACGAGGTCACCCGCATCCTCACCGGCCGGGCAGCGGGCCGCGCCGTCGAGCCCCGTCCCGGCGCGACGGTCACCGGCGCGATCGACACGCAGCCCTCCTGATCACCCCGTGATCACGCCCTGATCCCCTCGACCGCCGCCGGCGGTCACGCATCACCCGCACACGCACACTGGAGACACCCGATGGAAGATCTCGTCCTCAACTGGGACCTCGGCACCGGAGGGCTCCTGCTGCTGGCAGCCGCGTCCATCGCGCTGCTGCTCGTCCTCATCATGGCGTTCAAGATCCACGCCTTCCTGGCGCTGATGATCACGAGCCTGCTGACGGCCGTCGCCGCCGGCATCCCGTTCGACCGGCTCATCGCAGCGCTCCAGTTCGGCTTCAACCCGACCCTCGGCAGCGTCATGCTGCTCGTCGCGCTCGGCGCGATGCTCGGCCGCATGATCGAGACCTCGGGCGGCGCGCGCGTGCTGACCGACAAGCTCATCGGCCGCTTCGGCGAGCAGCGCGCCGGCATGGCCGTCGGCGTCGCGAGCCTGCTCATGGGCTTCCCGATCTTCTTCGACGCGGGCCTCGTCGTCATGATGCCGATCATCTACGCCGTCTCCCGCCGCCTCGGCGGCTCGCTGCTGTCGGTCGCCTTCCCCGCGGCGCTCGCCTTCAGCTCGATGCACATCTTCGTGCCGCCGCACCCCGGCCCCGTGAGCGCCTCCGCCATCCTGGGCGCCGACGTCGGCCTCGTGCTCATCCTCGGCCTCGTCGTCGCGCTGCCCGTCTGGTACATCGTCGGCGTGCTCTTCGGCGGCTACGTCGGCCGCAAGTACGACGTGGGCGTGCCGACGATCCTCGACGGCACGTCCGAGCAGCACGACGAGATGGAGTCGAACCCGCGGTTCGGCAAGATCGTCTTCCTGCTGGTGCTGCCGCTCGTGCTCATCCTGCTCAACACGGGCCTGAACATGTACGCCGCGACCACGGCCGACCCCGACGCGTTCAAGGCCGAGCCCGTCGTCGCGCTGCTGCGCACGCTCGGCGAGACGCCCATCGCGCTGCTCATCACCGTGATCGTGTCGTTCTGGCTGCTCGGCTGGGGCATGGGCAAGAAGGGCTCGCTGCTCGAGAAGGTCGCCGACAGCGCGCTCGGCCCCATCTGCTCCGTCGTGCTCGTCACGGGCGCGGGCGGCATGTTCGGCGGCGTGCTCCGCGTCACCGGCATCGGCGACGCGATCGCCGAGTCGCTCAACTCTGTCGGCATGCCCGTCATCGTGGCGGCGTTCCTCATCTCGCTCATCGTCCGCATCGCGCAGGGCTCGGCGACCGTGGCGCTCACGACCGCCGCGTCGCTCATGGCGGGCGTGGTGATCGAGGGCGGCTTCAACCCGGTCGAGACCGCCGCGATCGTGCTCGCCACGGCCGCCGGCTCGGTGGGCTTCAGCCACGTCAACGACTCGGGCTTCTGGCTCGTCAGCAAGTTCTTCGGCCTCGACGTCAAGACGACGCTGAAGACCTGGACGGTCGCGCAGGGCCTCATGTCCATCGTCGGCTTCATCATCGCCTACGCGATCTACCTGCTGGGCGGCGTGTTCGGCTGATCCGGTGCGCGAGAGCGGAGGTCCGGGAGGACCTCCGCTTTCGCCGTTCCGGGGCCGTGCTGTAGAGTCGGAGGCTGAACTTCGGCGAGGGGTGCGGACGCATCCGTGATCGACGCAGTGGCAGCAGCGGACCCAGTCCTCACGCTTCGCGCGTTCGAGTCGACCATCGACGGGCCGCGGCCCACAAGGAGCACTTCCATGACTGACGGCAGCAAGCTGGTCACCGAGACCCGCACGGCATTCGGCAAGGGCGCGGCGCGCAAGCTGCGCGCCATCGGCAAGGTCCCCGCCGTGCTCTACGGCCACGGCACCGAGCCCCAGCACCTCACGCTCGACGCGCACGATGTCTTCATGCTCGTGCGTCGCTCGAACGCCATCTTCGACCTCGAGATCGAGGGCGGCTCGCAGCTCGCGCTCGTGAAGGACATCCAGCGGAACCCGGTGCTGCAGGGCGCGCAGGCGATCGAGCACCTCGACCTCATCATCGTCCAGCGCGGCGAGAAGGTCGTCGTCGACGTGCCCGTGCACGTCGAGGGCGAGTCCGCCCCCGGCACGATCACGAACCTCGAGCTCACGAGCGTCTCGATCGAGGTCGAGGCGCTGCACATCCCGAACAACCTCGTCGTCTCGATCGAGGGCCTCGAGGAGGGCGCGCACATCCTGGCCGGCGGCATCGAGCTGCCCAAGGGCTCCACGCTCCTCACTGACCCCGAGGCGCTCGTCGTCGGCATCATGGTGCCCGCGGCGCCGCAGCTCGAGGACGAGGACGCCGCACCGGCCGAGGGCGACGTCGTCGAGAGCGGCGAGGCCTCGCAGCAGACGGACGAGTCCGCGGAGTAGTCGGACCCCTCGCGTCCCATGGCGCAGACGTGGCTCGTGGTCGGGCTCGGGAATCCCGGGCCCGACTACGCGCGCACGCGCCACAACATCGGCCAGCTCGCGCTGGCCGAGGTCGAGCGCCGCGCCTGCGCGACGCCGAAGCGGCACGGCCGCGCTGACGCCCTCGTCGCCGAGTCCCGCATCATCGGCGGACCCAAGGTCGTCACGGCCTTCCCGACGAGCTGGATGAACCGCTCGGGTGGCCCGGTCGCGAAGCTCATGGACTGGTACGGCGTCGACCCCGAGCACGTCATCGTGCTGCACGACGAGCTCGACCTCCCGCTCGGCACCGTGCGCCTCAAGCAGGGCGGCGGGCACGGCGGCCACAACGGGATGCGCGACATCATCGCCGCGCGCGGCGGCGACGTGCTGCGCGTGCGGCTGGGCGTCGGGCGCCCGCCCGGCAGGCAGGATCCCGCCGACTTCGTGCTGAAGCCCTTCGCGAAGGCCGAGCAGGACGAGGCCGACCTGCTCGTGCAGCTGGGCGCCGACGCCGTCGAGCGCATCATCGCCGACGGCTTCGCCGAGGCGCAGCAGCGCATCCACGCCCCGAGCTGAGCGGCGCGGCTCGCCGCTAGCATGGAGAGTCGATCCGGAGGAGAGTGACTGTGCGCAGAGACGCCCCGCGAGTCGCCGCTGTCATGCTGGCGGTCGGGCTCGCGCTCGCCGGCTGCGCGAGCGGCACGCCCGAGCAGGACGCCGCGCCCGAGGGCCCGAACGGCTACACGCTCTCCGCGAGCTTCGACGACGGGTCCATGCTGTGGTGGGACGGCGGCGACGAGTCCGGCCTGACCGACCTGATCCTCGAGGACGAGGGCGGTCGCATGTTCGCGTCGTGCCTCGGCCGCGGTCCGCTGCTGTGCGTCGGCGGCACCGACGAGGCCCGCGGCGCCCTCGTGATCGGCCCGGCCGGCGCGGAGCGCGCCGTCATGCACTGGTACGGCACCGACGTCGAGCTCGTGCGCGGCGAGCAGACCCCTGACGACGCCCCACCGGTCTTCGCGGGCGTGATGCCGCCCGTCGGCGCGGAGGGCTCGTACAGCGTCGAGGTGTTCGACGCCGCAGGCGCCGTGGTCATGACGCAGTGACACGGGCTCAGTCAGCGAGACAGGCACAGTCAGTGAGACGGGCGCAGTGAGCCTCCGGCCCCTCCTCGAGCTGCTCGAGCGCAGCGCGCTCGCCCCGGTCGTCGAAGCGAGCCGCGGTGGCGCGCTCACGGGCATCGAGTCGATGCGCGCACCCGTCGTCGCGTCGATCGCGAGCGCCCACGACCGACCACTGCTCGTCATCACCGCCACCCGGCGCGAGGCGGACGCGGTGCGCGACGACCTCTCCGCCTGGCTCCCCGAGGCACAGGTGCTCGACCTGCCCGCGTGGGAGACGCTCCCGCACGAGCGGCTGAGCCCCTCCGCCGAGACGGTCGGCCGCCGCGGCGCGACGCTGCGCGCGGTCGCCGAGCGGCAGCCGGGCACGCCGATGGTCATCGTCGCCTCCGTGCGCGCGGCCCTGCAGCCCGTCGCCGACAACCTGCTCTCCGTCGACCCCGTCGAGCTCGTCGCCGGGGCGCGCGGCATCGACCTCGCCGCCCTGTCGCGCCGGCTCGTCGACCTCGCCTACTCGCGCGTCGACATGGTGACCAGGCGCGGCGAGTTCGCCGTGCGCGGCGGCATCGTCGATGTCTTCGCGCCCGCCGAGGACTACCCCGTGCGCATCGAGCTGTTCGGCGACGAGGTCGACCAGATGCGCTGGTTCCACGTCGCCGACCAGCGCTCGGACGCCGAGCCGATCGACCGCGTCGTGCTGCCGCCCAGCCGCGAGATGCTGCTGACGGAGGCGGTGCGCAGCCGCGCGCGCCAGCTCGCCCCCGAGTTCCCCGGCATCCAGCAGATGCTCGAGCGCATCGGCGAGGGCATCCCGGTCGAGGGCATGGAGTCGCTCGCGCCCGCGCTGCTGCCGAGGCTCGTGCCCATCACGCACTACCTGCCGGACGCGGGCGTCGTCGTGCTCGGCCCCGAGCGCATCCGCGACCGCGTCGCGAGCCTCAACGAGACGAACCACGAGTTCCTCGAGGCGGCGTGGAGCGCCGCGACCGCCGGCGGCGAGGCGCCGGTCGACCTCGCGGGCGGCTTCCTCAGCCTCGACGAGCTGCGCGACGCGGTGCGCGCGCCCTGGTGGACGTTCTCGACCCTGCAGGCCGACGACTCGGTGACCGCGGTCGAGGGGCAGCCGGTGCCGAGCTTCGCCGGTCGCGCCGACGGCGCCGTCGACCACCTCCGCGAGCGCGCGCAGGCGGGGTGGCGCGTCGTCGTCACCGCCGCCGGGCACGGCCTCGTCACGCGCGCGGCGCAGGTGCTCGGCGAGCACGAGGTGGCCGCGCGCGAGGTCGAGGCGCTGCCCCCGCAGCTCGAGCCCGGCATCGTGCACGTGACGCAGGCGTCGATCGAGCACGGCTTCTCGCTGCCGGACGAGCGCATCGAGCTCGTGAGCGAGGCGGAGTTCTTCGGCCGCGCCGTGGGCGTCGACTCCCGCCAGTCGCGCCGGCTCGCGACCCGGCGCCGGAGCGTCGTCGACCCGCTGCAGCTCAAGCCCGGCGACCACGTCGTGCACGAGACGCACGGCGTCGGCCGCTTCGTCGAGCTCACCCAGCGCACCGTGTCGACCGGCGGCCGGAACCCCGTGAAGACCACGCGCGAGTACCTCGTGATCGAGTACGCGCCGTCGAAGCGCGGGCACCCGGGCGACCGGCTGTCGGTGCCGACGGACCAGCTCGACCAGCTCAACCGCTACGTCGGCGGCGAGGCGCCGCAGCTGTCGAAGATGGGCGGCAGCGACTGGCAGCAGTCGAAGGCGAAGGCGCGCAAGGCCGTGCGCGAGATCGCGGTCGAGCTCGTGCAGCTCTACTCGGCGCGGATGGCGTCGAAGGGCCGCGCGTTCGGTCCCGACACGCCCTGGCAGCGCGAGCTCGAGGACGCGTTCCCCTACGCCGAGACGCCCGACCAGCTCACGACGATCGACGAGGTCAAGCGCGACATGGAGCGCGAGGTGCCGATGGACCGGCTGCTCTCGGGCGACGTCGGCTACGGCAAGACCGAGGTCGCCGTGCGCGCGGCGTTCAAGGCCGTGCAGGACGGCGCGCAGGTCGCGGTGCTCGTGCCCACCACGCTGCTCGTGCGGCAGCACTTCGAGACCTTCGCGGCCCGCTTCGCGGGCTTCCCCGTGCACGTCCGCGCGCTCAGTCGATTCCAGACCGACAAGGAGCACCGCGAGACCATGGCGGGGCTCGCCGACGGCACGGTCGACGTCGTCATCGGCACCCACCGGCTGCTCTCCGAGTCCGTCCGCTTCAAGGAGCTCGGCCTCGTCATCATCGACGAGGAGCAGCGCTTCGGCGTCGAGCACAAGGAGAAGCTCAAGGCGCTGAAGACGAACGTCGACGTGCTGGCGATGTCGGCGACGCCCATCCCGCGCACGCTCGAGATGGCGGTCACCGGCATCCGCGAGATGTCGACGCTCGCGACGCCGCCCGAGGCCCGCCACCCGGTGCTCACCTTCGTCGGCGCCTACAACGACCAGCAGGTGGCCGCCGCCATCCGGCGCGAGCTGCTGCGCGAGGGGCAGGTGTTCTTCGTGCACAACCGCGTCTCGTCGATCAACCGCGTCGCGGCGCACCTCGCGGAGCTCGTGCCGGAGGCGCGCATCGGCGTCGCGCACGGCAAGATGCCCGAGACGGCCCTCGAGCGCGTGATCGTCGACTTCTGGGAGAAGCAGTACGACGTGCTCGTCTCGACGACGATCGTCGAGACCGGCCTCGACATCCCCAACGCGAACACGCTCATCCTCGACCACGCCGAGCGCTACGGGCTCAGCCAGTTGCACCAGCTGCGCGGCCGCGTCGGCCGCGGCCGCGAGCGCGCGTACGCGTACTTCCTCTACGACCCGGATGCGCCGCTGTCCGAGCTCGCGCACGACCGGCTCGAGACGATCGCGGTGCACAACGAGCTCGGCGCCGGCATGCAGGTGGCGCTCAAGGACCTCGAGATCCGCGGCGCCGGGAACCTGCTCGGCGGCGAGCAGTCCGGGCACATCGCGGGCGTCGGCTTCGACCTCTACCTGCGGATGGTGGGGGAGGCCGTGGCGCTCTTCCGCGGCGAGGAGGACGAGGGGCCGCGCGAACTGCGGCTCGAGCTGCCCGTCGACGCGGTGATCCCCGAGGACTACGTCGACGCCGAGCGGCTGCGCCTCGAGGCGTACCAGAAGCTCTCGGCGGCCGCGTCGTCCCGCGACGACGAGGCCATCGACCACGTGCTCGACGAGCTGCGGGACCGCTACGGCGAGCCGCCCGCGCAGGTGAGCGCGCTCATCGCCATGGCGCGGCTGCGGCGCAAGGCGCAGCGCGCGCAGCTCTCCGAGGTCATCACCGTCGGCCCGAACCTGCGCATCGGGCCCGCCGACCTCGCCGAGTCGGTGCAGCTGCGCCTCCGCCGCATGTACCCGGAAGCGAAGCTCAACGCCCAGGCGAAGACGATCGTCGTGCCGATCCCCACCGCGGGCGGCGGGCGGCTCGCGGGCACGCAGGCGCAGCCGCTGCCCGACGCCGAGCTCATCGCCTGGGTCGACGCGCTGCTGACGGCCATCTTCCCGCCGCCGAAGGAGCCGGCGGGCGACGCCGCCGCCGAGGGTGCGGCGTGAGCGCCCTCGACGAGCTCGTCGAGGTGATGGCGCGGCTGCGGGGTCCGGGCGGCTGCCCGTGGGACGCGGAGCAGACGCACGCGTCGCTCGTGCCGTACGCGATCGAGGAGGCGCACGAGCTCGCCGAGGCGGTGGAGGCCAGGGAGGCGGGCGACGGCGACGACGCGCACCTCCGGGAGGAGCTCGGCGACGTGCTGCTGCAGGTCGTCTTCCACGCCGACATCGCGCGCGCCGAGGGCCGCTTCGACGTCGACGACGTCGCGTGGACGCTCATCGAGAAGCTGCGCCGCCGGCATCCGCACGTGTTCGCCGACCTCGCGGTCGACGGCGTCGCCGACGTGGTGGCGAACTGGGATGCGATCAAGCGCGAGGAGAAGCCGGAGCGGGGGAGCGCCCTCGACGGCATCCCCGTGAGCCTGCCGGCGCTCGCGCGCGCCGAGAAGACGATGAGCCGGGCGAAGCGCGCGGGCCTGCCGCTGCCCGAGGCGGCGGCCGTCGACGTCGGCGACGACGAGGCGGCGCTCGGCGAGGCCCTGCTCGCGCTGGTCCGCTCGGCGAGCGATCGCGGGCTCGACGCCGAGCGCGCCCTGCGCACCGCGACGCGGGCGCTCGAGCAGCGGCTGCGCGCCGCGGAGGCCGACGCGACGTGACGGCCGAGGGGGAGACGACCGCGCCGGAGGACCGCCTCTCCCTGCGTCGACTCGCCCTGCGTCGCCGCGCGTTCGCGTCGTCGCTCGTGGTCGCGGCCGCGACCACGGTCATCACCGGCTGCGCCCACGCCGTCGGCGGCGGCGTCGCGCCCGACGCGCTGCTGCTGCTCGCGGCGTTCGTGGCGACCCTGCTCGTGCTCGCGCCGGTGCTCGGCGCACGCGGCTCGGCGCCCCGTCGCGTCGTCGCAGTCACGATCGCCCAGCTGCTGCAGCACGGCGTCTACTCGCTGCCGCGGCCGTCGGCCGGCCATGCCGGCCACGCATCGGGGCACCACGATGCGGCGCTTCACGACGCAGTGCTCGGCCCGATCCTCGTCGAGCATGCGCACGCCGCGATGCCGCTCGCGCACGTGGCCGCAGGCGTCATCACCCTCTGGCTGCTGCGCGCGGTGCCGCGCGCCGTCGCCGCCGTGCTTGAGGCGGTGTCGCTGCGGCTCGCCGCGGCCGCGCTCGCCTGGACGCCGCCGCGCGTGCGGCGCGCCGCATCCGTCTCCGCCGTCAGCCCCGCGCACCGCGCGGCCCTCGACGTGCTCCGCAGCGCCCTGGTCCGGCGCGGACCGCCGGTGCTCGCCGTCTGAACCCATCCGCGCGCCCACGGGCCGCGAACCCCTTCGGCGACCGCGCGTGCGGCGCCGCTCAGACGACCGCGCGCCAGCGCCCTTCAGCACCAGGAGCACCCATGACCACCACGACCCGTCCCAGCACCCCGCGCCGCACCATCGGTCGCTCGCGCACCGTCGCCGGGCTCGGCGCCGGCATCGCCGCCACCGCGCTCGTCGTGCTCGGCCCCGCCGCCGCCGCGAGCGCCCACGTGCACGTCACGCCCTCGAGCACCGAGGCCGGCGCCACGAGCGAGCTCGCCTTCACCTTCAGCCACGGCTGCGACGGCTCGCCCACCACGGGCGTCGCCGTCACGATCCCCGAGGAGGTCCCGGCCGTGACCCTGATCGCCAACCCCGGGTGGGATGTCGCCCTCGACGTCGCCGACGGCCGCGTCGTGCGGTTCACCGCCGACGAGCCGATGCCCGACGGCGTCCGCGAGACCCTCGAGCTCGAGGTGACGCTCCCCGAGGATGCCGCCGACGGCACGG
This sequence comes from Agrococcus sp. UYP33, assembly GCF_054060915.1. Lineage (NCBI taxonomy): Bacteria > Bacillati > Actinomycetota > Actinomycetes > Micrococcales > Microbacteriaceae > Agrococcus > Agrococcus sp. UYP33. Next base: position 347,256 of record NZ_JBSSDR010000001.1, on the reverse strand, counting down.
TGCTCGCCTTCCCGGCGCTGCAGTCGTGCGAGGTCGGCGAGAGCGACTGGAGCAGCGACGACCAGGCATCCGAGACGCCGGCGCCGATCCTCACCATCGGCGAGGCCGCCGAGGCGCACGGCCACGGCGCCGCAGCCGGCGCCGCCGAAGCGGCCGGTGCCGAGCACGCCGAGCACGAGGCCGAGGCCGCCGTGGCACCCGCGGCGGATGCCGGCTCCGGCGCCACGCTGCCGGTCGCGATCGCGGCCCTCGTCGCCGCCGCGGTCGCGGCCGTGCTCAGCGCGATCGCGCTGCGGCGCCAGCGGGCGACCCGATGACCGCGACGCTCGAGCGGGCGGCGGAGGCCCCCGCGGGACGGCAGCCGTGGCTCTCGCCGCTGCTGCGCCGCCTGCACTGGCTGGCCGGCGTGCTCGTCGGCCCCTTCATCCTGGTGGCGGCGCTCTCGGGCGCTGCGTACGCGCTCGCGCCATCGGTCGAGCAGGTGCTCTACCGCGACGCGCTCACGGCCCCGACCGAGGGCGAGCCGCTGCCGCTCGCCGAGCAGGTGCGCGTGGCGCAGGCGGCGGCCGGCGACGACGCATCGCTGTCGGCGCTCCGGCCGGCGCCCGAGCCTGGCGCGACGACCCGCGTGCTCTTCGCCGACCCGTCGCTCGTCGAGAGCGAGAGCCGTGCGATCTTCGTGGATCCGGTGAGCGGCGAGGTGCGCGGCGACCTCACGGTCTACGGCACGAGCGGCTCGCTGCCGCTGCGCACCGCGATCGACCACTTCCACCGGGGCCTCGGCCTCGGCGACGTCGGCAGGCTCTACTCCGAGCTCGCCGCGAGCTGGCTCGGCATCGTCGTGCTCGCGGGCGTGGGGCTGTGGATCGGGCAGTGGGTGGCGCTCCGCCGCCGCGGGCGCTCCGCGCGCGAGCTCGTGCGGCCGGAGCGCGGTGCGACCGGCGCCCGGCGCCTGCGCTCGTGGCACGCGTCGCTCGGCATCTGGCTCGCGCTCGGCGCGCTCTTCCTCTCTGCCACCGGCATCACCTGGTCGCAGCTCGCAGGGGCGAACGTGACCGGGCTGCGCGCGGCGCTCGGCTGGTCGACGCCGTCGGTCTCGACCGCCCTCGGAGACGAGGCGTCCGGCGCTGCCGCGCACGGCGACCACGGCGCGGCTGCCGCTGCGGCCGAGGTCGACCCCGCGCTGTTCGACGACGTGCTCGCCGTCGCCCGCACCGAGAACGTCGACGTCGGGCTCATCGAGCTGCGGCCGCCGGTCGACGACCAAAGCGCGTGGGTCGTGCAGGAGATCCAGCGCTCCTTCCCGACGCAGGTCGACGCGGTCGCCGTCGACGGCGCGACGCTCGAGGTCGTCGACCGCGTCGACTTCGCTGACTTCGGGCTCATCCCCAAGCTCGCGCGATGGGGCATCGACCTCCACATGGGGACGATGTTCGGGCTGGCGAACCAGCTCGTGCTGGCAGCGCTCGCGCTCGGGATCGCGGCGATCGTCGCGCTCGGCATGCGGATGTGGTGGCGGCGCGGGCCGTACCGCCGGCCGGGGCCGGCGCCGGAGGCCGGTGCCCTCGCTCGGGCGCCCTGGTGGGGCGTGGCGGCGGTGATCGTCGTCGGCTCCGCGATCGGCCTGCTGCTGCCGCTCGTCGGCTGGACGCTCGTCGCGTTCGTCGTCGTCGACGCGGTGCTCGTGGCGGTGCGCTCGCGCGCGTGATGCCGTGGCCGGGGTCGAACGGGATCGCGGCTACGGGCGGATGACGACGTTGCCGACCTTGCGGCCCGAGTCGGCGATCTCGTAGGCGCGGGCGATCTCGGCCATCGGCAGCGACGCCTGGACGACCGGGTCGAGCTCGCCGCTCGCCACGAGCCCGAGCAGGCGCGACGCGTGCTCGGGCTTGGCGGTGGCGACCCCTGCCGTGACCTGCCCGCGGGCGGTGATCGTCTGCCCGAGCGTGGCGAGCACGAGCAGGAGGGAGCCGCCGTCGGCGAGCAGCGCGCGGCCGGCCGCGGTGGAGAGCGCACCGACGGTGTCGACCACGACGTCGAAGCGCTCAGCGATCCGGTCGACGGGGGTCGTCGTGTAGTCGATGACGGCCTCCGCGCCGAGGCGCCGCACGAGCTCGGCGTTGCGCCCGCTCGTGACGCCCGTCACGCGTGCGCCGGTGAGCCGCGCGACCTGCACCGCGCTCGAGCCGACCGCGCCGGACGCGCCGACGACGAGCACCGACTGGCCGGCGCGCAGGTGGGCGACGTCGAGCAGGAAGTGCATGGCCGTGCAGCCTCCGAAGAGCACGGCCGCGGCCGTATCGTGCGAGACGCCTGCGGGCTTCGGCACCAGCCGGTCGGCGCGCACCGCGACGAGCTCGCCGTGCGCGCCCGGCCGGCCGCTGACCATGCCGGCGACCTCGTCGCCCACGGCGAGCGCCGTGACCCCCTCGCCGACCGCGTCGACGGTGCCCGAGAGCGCCATGCCGAGCACGCGCCGCCGCGGTCCGCGCAGCCCGATGGCGAGCCGCGCGGGCAGTGCGAAGCCGCGCGGGAAGCGCCCGGAGCGCATCCGCGCGTCACCCGACGTGACGGCGGCCGACGCGACGCGCACGACCACCTCACCGGGACGCGCCACCGGGTCGGCGACCTCTGCCACCCGGGCGACGGCCGGCGGACCGTACCGCTTGACGACGACTGCGCGCATGCTGTGCTCCTTACGACTGTAAGCCTGTTCGCGAGCGTACCCTTACCGGTGTAAGTCGGCAAGCGATCGGAGGCACCATGGCGACATCGCCGGATCCGCGTGCTGCGCCACGTCCGGGCCTCACCCGCGAGCGCGTCGTCGAGGCGGCTGCGGCAGTCGCCGACCGCGAGGGGCTCCACGGCGTGAGCATGCGCCGCGTGGGAGGAGAGCTCGGGGTGGAGGCGATGTCGCTGTACCACCACGTCGCGGGCAAGGACGCGCTGCTCGACGCGCTCGCGGACTGGCTCATGGTCCGGGTGGAGCGGCCGTCGCCCGACGGGCCGTGGCGCGAGGCCATCGCCGCGCGGTGCCGCTCGCTCCGTGCCGTGATGCGCGATCACCCGTGGGGGCCGGCGCTCGTCGAGTCGCGCCGCGCGCCCGGGATGGCGCTCCTCGGGCACCTCGAGGCGGTGCTCGAGTGCCTGCACCGCGGCGGCTTCCCCGTGCAGCTGGCCGCGCACGCCTTCTCGGTGCTCGATGCCTACGTCTACGGGTTCGTCTCGACCGAGCGGAGCCTGCCGTTCGAGCCGGGCGGCGGTGTCGACGACCTCGCGGCCGAGCTGGCGCTGCCCGCCGACGTGTTCCCCCGGATGGTCGAGTTCATCGGGCAGGCGATCGTCGGCCGGTCGTACGACTACGCGGACGAGTTCGAGTACGGCCTCGAGCTCGTGCTCGACGGCCTCGAGGCGAGGCTCGCCGACGGTTCGGCCGAGTCCGTCGCCCGGTAGCGCAGCCGGCCGATGGCGGCCACGAGAAGGATGCCGACGAGGAAGGCGAGCAGCACCTGGCCGGTGGGGCCGACGAGCCCCGCCCAGCCGCCGTGCTCGCCCGGGTCGAGGAACGGGTACGGGAACCAGCCGTCCACGAGCCCGCCGCGCAGCCACGCCGCCACGAGGTACGCGACCGGGTAGGCCATCCACCAGGCCGCGCGCGAGACGCGGATGCGGCGGGCGGTGGGCACGAGCAGCCAGTCGAGCCCCACCATCCAGGGCACGAAGCGGTGCTGGGCGGCGTTCGTGAAGTCGACGGTCCACGACCACACCTCGTCGGGCTGCGCGAGCAGCACGGCGTAGACGATGCCCGCGAGCACGATGTAGGCGGTGATCGCGCCGCGCACGTGGTCGAACCAGCGCGGCCGGTGCTCCTCGCGCGTGCCGAGCATCCACAGCATCAGGACGATCACGAGGATGTTGGCCTGCACCGTGAAGTAGGCGAAGTGCTCGGTCGGCGGCTCGCCCGACCGCACCATGTTGACGATGTTCCAGCCCTCGGCGAGCAGCGCGCCGAGCAGGATCACCACCCGCCAGGCGACCACCGGGACCGCGCGGTCGTGCAGGGGCCAACGGGGTCGCATGCCGCCATGATGGCACGCACCGGGCGGCCGGCGGATGCCGTGCGGCGGCGGCCGTGCAGCGCGTGCGGGAGAATGGTCGCCATGGCAACCCAGGTGCACCCGGCGCGCGGCATGCGCGACTTCCTGCCCGTCGAGAAGCGGCGCCGCGAGCGCGTGCTCCGCGTCATCCGGGACGCCTACGAGGACCACGGCTTCGAGGAGATCGAGACGCCCGTGGTCGAGGACGCCGCCCGGCTGCACGCCGGGCTCGGCGGTGACAACGAGAAGCTCGCCTTCGCCGTCATGCGCCGCGGCCTCTCCGTCGACGACCTGCGCGCCGCCGAGGCGCCGCTCGAGCTCGCCGACCTCGGGCTGCGGTTCGACCTCACCGTGCCGCTCGCCCGCTTCATCGCGACGAACCGCGCGGCCCTCCCGCCCGTCTTCCGCGCGATCCAGATCGCCCCGGTCTGGCGCGCCGAGCGCCCGCAGCGCGGCCGCTTCCGCCAGTTCGTGCAGTGCGACATCGACATCGCGGGGGAGCCGGGCATCGCGGCGGAGCTCGAGCTGCTCGCGGCGACGGGGGATGCGCTCACGCGCCTCGGGATCCCCGACGCGTTCATCCGCATCAACGACCGCCGCATCCTCGCGGCGGCGCTCGAGCACGCGGGCATCGCCGAGGAGCAGCGCGAGGGCGCGCTCATCACGGTCGACAAGCTCGACAAGATCGGCCGCGAGGGCGTCGCGGAGGAGCTGGGCGGCCGCGGCATCGACGGCGCGCGACTGCTCGACACGCTCGACGCGATCCGAGATGGGCGGATGCTCGAGGGCTTCGACGCGAGCGTGCTCGACGGCGTGCGCGAGCTGCTCGACGCGAACGTCGGCATCCGGCTCGACTTCGACCCCACGCTCGTGCGCGGCATGGGCTACTACACCGGCCCGATCTTCGAGATCGCCCACCCCGACCTGCCCTACTCGATCGGCGGCGGCGGTCGCTACGACGGCATGGTGGGCCGCTTCCTCGGCCAGGAGCTGCCGGCCGTCGGCATCTCGCTCGGCTTCGAGCGGCTCGTCGAGCTCGTCGCGCTGCCCGACGAGGGCGCCCGCGAGGCGGTCGCGCTGCTCGTCGACAAGGCGGTCGAGCCCGCCGCGGCGCTCGCGATCAAGCGCGACCTGGTCGCGGCGGGCCAGACCGTGCGGATGCAGCGGCGCACGAAGAACGTGACGGGCCTGCTCGAGCAGCTCGCCGCATCCGGCGCCACGCACTTCGCGTTCGTGCGACCGGGTGACGCCGCGGCGACCATCGAGGTCAAGCCCATCTCCTGAGCCCTCCGCTCCACGGTGCCGACTAGGCTCGACAGCGGCCATCCACTGCGACCGCCGTCCACTGCGAAACAAGGAGCACTTGTGGCACTCATCGACACCCTGCAGGCTCGCGAGATCCTCGACTCGCGCGGCAACCCGACCGTCGAGGTCGAGGTTCTGCTCTCCGACGGCTCGGTCGGCCGGGCCGCCGTGCCCAGCGGCGCCTCGACCGGCGCCTTCGAGGCCTTCGAGCTGCGCGACGGCGACAGCGCCCGCTACCTCGGCAAGGGCGTCGAGCAGGCCGTCGACGCCGTCAACGAGGAGATCGCGGAGGCCATCGAGGGCCTCTCCGCCGACGACCAGCGCATCGTCGACTCCACGCTCGTCGAGCTCGACGGCAGCGACAACAAGAAGAACCTGGGCGCGAACGCCATCCTCGGCGTCTCGCTCGCCGTCGCGAAGGCGGCCGCGGACTCGGCCAAGCTGCCGCTCTTCCGCTACCTGGGCGGCCCGAACGCCTTCCTGCTGCCCGTGCCGATGATGAACGTCATCAACGGCGGCGCGCACGCCGACACCGGCGTCGACATCCAGGAGTTCATGGTGCTGCCGATCGGCGCCGAGACGTTCCGCGAGGGCCTGCGCTGGGGCGCCGAGACGTACCACGCGCTCAAGAGCATCCTCAAGGAGCAGGGCCTCTCGACCGGCCTCGGCGACGAGGGCGGCTTCGCGCCCGACCTGGCGAGCAACCGCCTCGCGCTCGACCTGCTCGTGCAGGCGATCGAGAAGGCGGGCTTCACGCCCGGCAGCGACATCGCGCTCGGCCTCGACGTCGCGGCATCTGAGTTCTACGAGAACGGCGTGTACCGCTTCGAGGGCCAGGACCGCTCGAGCGCCGACATGACCGACTACTTCACCGACCTCGTCGACTCGTACCCGCTCGTGTCGATCGAGGACCCGATGAACGAGGAGGACTGGGAGGGCTGGGCCGCCCTCACCGAGCGCCTCGACGAGCGCGTGCAGATCGTCGGCGACGACCTGTTCGTGACCAACCCCGAGCGCCTCATCGAGGGCATCGAGCGCGGTGCGGCGAACGCGCTGCTCGTGAAGGTCAACCAGATCGGCACGCTCTCCGAGACCTTCGACGCCATCCGCATCGCGACGCAGGCCGGCTACTCGTCGGTGCTCTCGCACCGCTCGGGCGAGACCGAGGACACCACGATCGCCGACATCGCGGTCGCCGTGAACGCCGGCCAGATCAAGACGGGTGCGCCCGCCCGCAGCGAGCGCGTCGCGAAGTACAACCAGCTGCTCCGCATCGAGGAGGACCTGGGCGAGGCCGCCGAGTACGCCGGCGCCGCCGCGTTCCCGCGCTTCGAGGGCTGACGCCGCCGCACAGGATCGCCGCAGCGTCGCCGCCCCAGGCGGTTCGGGCGCTGCAGGAGGGCACTCGCCGATATCCTCGGTGGGTGCCCTCCTCCCGTGATGCCTCCGGCCAGCTGCGCGTGTCGTGGCTGCTGCTCGTGGTCGTCGGCCTCGTGGTGGCGGGCTTCGTCGTGCTCGCGCCCACGATCGGCCTGCTGCTCGAGCAGCGCCGCGACATCGCGGCCCTCGAGGCGCAGGTCGCCGCGCAGCAGGCCAACGTCGAGGCGCTGCAGAGCGACCAGGCGCGCTGGGACGACCCCGCCTACATCGAGGCGCAGGCGCGCGACCGGCTCTTCTTCGTCTACCCGGGCGAGACGAGCTTCGTCGTGCTCGACGACCGCGCGGCGCTCGACGCCGCATCCGTCGAGGTGCCCTCGGCGACGCTCGAGGAGCCCGCGGGCGACTGGGCGTCGGCGGCCGCGAGCTCGTTCCTCATCGCCGGCCTGACGGACGAGGGGCCGTCGTCCTTCGTCGGCGTCGCGCCTGATCCGCAGTGACCGCGCCGACCATCCCGGAGACCCCCATGCTCGACCCCGCGACCGACCGCGACCTCGAGATCATGGCTGCCCAGCTCGGCAGGACGATGCGCGGCGTGCTCGGCATCGGCGCGCGCTGCGCGTGCGGCGCGCCGACGGTCGTCGTGACGAGCCCGCGGCTGCCCGACGGCACGCCCTTCCCGACCTACTACTACCTCACGCATCCGGCCGCCGCGGCCGCCGCATCCAGGCTCGAGGCGGACGGCACGATGGCGGCCCTGCAGGAGCGGCTCGACGACCCGGCGGTGGCGGATGCGTACGCCGCGGCCCACGTCGCCTACCTCGCCGATCGCGAGCCGCACGGCCACGTCGAGGAGATCGCCGGCATCAGCGCCGGCGGCATGCCGACGCGCGTGAAGTGCCTGCACGCCGTGATCGCGCACGCGCTCGCCGCGGGCCCGGGCGTCAACCCGATCGGCGACGAGGCGCTCGCGCTCGCGGACTGGTCGCCCGAGGTCTGCGCGTGCCAGCCCGACGCCCGCGGACCGGCCGACCGCGAAGCGCACGCCGAGCCGCGATAGACTCGACGCACATCCACATCTGATATCGGGGAAGAAGCGCGCTTTGACCAAGATCCTCATCGTCGGCGGCGGCTACGCCGGCCTGTACACCGCTCGCGGTCTCGAGCGACAGCTCGGCGCCGCGGAGGCCGAGATCACCATCGTCGATCCGCTGCCCTACATGACGTACCTCCCGTTCCTGCCGGAGGTGGCCGCCGGCTCGATCGAGCCGCGCCACGCCGTCGTCTCGCTGCGCCGCCACCTGTCGCGCACGCGCGTCATCCAGGCGAGCGTCACGTTCGTCGACCACGCCACCAAGGTCGCGACGATCCAGCCCGAGCTGGGCGAGGCGTCGACGCTCGAGTACGACGTCATCGTCATGACCGCCGGCTCCGTCTCGCGCACGTTCCCCATCGCGGGCGTCGCCGACGAGGCGATCGGCATGAAGACGATCGAGGAGGCCGCCGCCGTGCGCGACCGCCTGATCGGCAACTTCGCGCGCGCCGCCGCGCTGCCGCTCGGCCCCGAGCGCGACCGCCTGCTGACGACCGTCGTCGTGGGCGGCGGCTTCGCCGGCATCGAGACGATCGCCGAGCTCCGCGACTTCGCGACGCACCTGCTGTCGCGCTTCCCCGAGATCACGTTCGACGAGGTGCGCTTCCACCTCGTCGAGGCGATGGGCCGGATCATGCCTGAGGTCAGCGCGACGACGGCCGACTGGGTCGTCGAGGACCTGCGCAAGCGCGGCGTCGACGTGCACCTCGAGACGCAGCTGCAGAGCGCCCAGGACGGCGTCTGCGAGCTCTCGACGGGCGACCGCTTCGGCTCCGACCTCATCATCTGGACCGCCGGCGTCATGGCGAACCCGGTCGTGCGCAAGACCGACCTGCCGCTCGACGACCGCGGTCGCATCACGGCCCTCGCGACCCTGCAGGTCGCGAAGGACGGCGTGGTCGTGCCGGACGCGTGGACCGCCGGCGACGTCTCGGCCGTGCCCGACAAGTCGAAGACCCCTGGGCCCGGTGGCTTCTGCGTGCCGAACGCGCAGCACGCCGTCCGTCAGGCGAAGCTGCTCTCGAAGAACATCGTCGCGGTGCTCCGCGACGAGGCGCCCCGCGAGTACATCCACGACAACCTCGGCGCCGTCGCGGGCCTCGGCATCGGCAACGGCGTCTTCCAGAGCGGCAAGATCGCGATCAAGGGCCCGCTCGCGTGGCTCGCGCACCGCGGCTACCACGTCATGGCGATGCCGATGTGGGAGCGCAAGCTGCGCGTCTTCGGCGGCTGGTGGAACAACTTCTGGCTCGGCCGCGACATCGTCGAGCTCTCGGCGCGCGAGCAGCCGCGCGTCGCGTTCGAGACGTTCGCCTCGCGCCCGAAGCCGAAGGTCGACGCCTAGCCCGTCCCCGACGCACCACGACAGCGCCGCGTCCCTTCGGGGGCGCGGCGCTGTCGTACTGTGTACTCGGACGATCGTCCAAGTACAGGGGCGACGGAGGCGATGTGGCACGGAAGTCGGCGGTCGAGCGCCGCGGGGAGCTCATCGAGGCGGGCCTGCAGGTCATCGCGCGCGAGGGGATGCACGGGGCGACCGTGCGCGCCGTGGTCGCGGAGGCCGGCGTGCCGCTCGCGACCTTCCACTACATCTTCTCGTCGCGCGACGAGATGATCGGCGAGGCGTACGCCTACGTCGCGCTGCGGCCGGGGGAGGACCCGACCGCGATCGTGCCCGACGGCGCGCCGCTCGACGAGGCCGTCCAGGCGGTGCTCACGCTCTGGTTCGACCGGTTCATCGAGCACCCCGAGTACGAGCTCGCGATCATGGAGATCATGGCGTACTGCAGCCGCACGCCGGCGCTCGCGCACCTGCCGGGGGAGGTGCAGGAGCGGTACCTCGAGGTGCTCGTCGCCGCCATCGACGCGCTGCGGTCCCGCTACCGGCTCGCCGGCGGCATGGGCGCGCGCGAGCTCGCCGAGCTCGTGCTGCACATGACCGACGGCATCACCTACGCCTGGCTGCGCACGCGGGACACCGACGCATCCCGACGCGTCATCCAGGCCGCGGTGCCGGTGCTCGTGACCGCGCTCGGGACGGCCTGACATGCGCCTCGACGAGGCGATGCCGTGGAGCCCCGCGGGGCACTGGCAGCGCATGGACGCGGCGACCGCCGAGCTCGACGGCCCGTTCGCCGCCCTCTCGCTCGAGGCGCTCGCGCACAACGCGCAATCGATGGTGGCCCGCGCGGCGGGCACGCGGCTGCGGGTGGCGACGAAGTCGGTGCGGAGCCGCCCGGTGCTCGAGGCCGTGCTGCGCCTGCCCGGCTTCCACGGCGTCCTCGCCGCGACGCTGCCCGAGGGGCTGTGGCTGTCGGCGACGATCGACGACGTCCTCGTCGGCTACCCGACGGTCGACCGGGCGGCGCTGCGCGCCCTCGCCGCGGACGAGCGCGCACTCGCCAGGGTGGCGGTCATGATCGACAGCGTCGAGCACCTCGACCGCATCGACGCGGCAGCCCCCGGCCATCCGCCGATCCGCATCGCGCTCGAGCTCGACGCGTCGTTCGAGCTCGGCCCGGTGCGCGCGGGCGTGCGGCGCTCGCCCGTGCGCACCCCCGAGCGGCTCGCCGCGCTCGCCCGCGCGGTCGTCGAGCGACCCGGCTTCGAGCTCGTCGGGCTGATGGCCTACGAGGCGCAGGTCGCGGGCGTGCAGGATGCGCGGCGGCGAGGGCTCGCGCCGCCCGCGCTGCTCCGCTCGATGCAGCGGAGGTCGGTCGCCGAGCTGCGCGAGCGGCGGGCGGCCGCCGTGGCCGCGGTCCGCTCGCTCGCACCGCTCGCGTTCGTCAACGGCGGCGGCACCGGCTCGATCGAGCTGACGGCCGCCGACCCGTCCGTGACCGAGATCGGTGCCGGCAGCGGCCTGTTCGGTCCCCACCTCTTCGATGGCTACCGACGGTTCTCGCCCGCCCCGGCGCTCGCCTTCGCGCTGCCCGTCGTGCGACGGCCCGGCGCCGGCTGCGTGACGCTGCTCGGCGGCGGCTGGATCGCGTCGGGCCCGCACGGACCCGACCGTCAGCCGGTGATCGCCTGGCCGGAGGGGCTGCGCATCGACCCGCAGGAGGGCGCCGGCGAGGTGCAGACGCCCGTGCTCGGCGCCGCCGCCGACCGGCTCGCGCTCGGCGACCGCGTCTGGCTGCGGCACGCGAAGGCGGGGGAGCCGTGCGAACGCACCGAGGCGCTGCACCTCGTGGCCGGTGATCGGGTGGTCGACAGCATCCCCACGTATCGTGGGGAGGGCAGGAAGCTGCTGTGACCTGAAGGAGCGATGCGTGACGTGGAAGAACTGGGCGCGCACCCAGTCGGCCGAGCCGCGCGAGGTGCACGCTCCCGTCACCGTCGAGGATGTCCGCCGCGCCGTCGAGCGCGTGCGCGACCGCGGCGGCACGATCCGCCCTGTCGGCAGCGGTCACTCCTTCTCGGGCGCCGCGCGCCCCGATGACGCGCAGCTCACGATCGACGGGCTCGCCGGGCTGCTGCGCGTCGACGAGGAGCGGGGCCGCGCGACGTTCCTGGCGGGGACGAGGATCCACGAGGTGCCCGCCCTGCTGGCGCCGAGCGGGCTCGCGATGGACTGCCTCGGCGACATCGACACCCAGACGCTCGCGGGCGCGATCTCGACCGGCACGCACGGCACGGGGCTCCGGCACGCGTCGATCGGCGCGACCGTGGTCGCCGCGACGCTCGTCACGGGCCGCGGCGAGCTGCTGCGCGTGAGCGAGACCGAGCGGCCGGATCTGCTGCCGGCCGTGCGGCTGGGCCTCGGCGCGCTCGGGGTGCTCGTCGACGTCACGCTGCAGTGCGTGCCGGCCTTCGCGCTCGAGGCGGTCGAGACCACGGCGCCGCTCGACGCCGTGCTCGACGACTGGATGGGCCTGAACGCGCGCACCGACCACTTCGAGCTGTACTGGTTCGCGGCGACCCGCGTGGCCGCGACGAAGTCGAACACGCGCGTCACCGGCCCGCTGCGGCCCCGGTCCTCGGTGGCCAGGTTCCTCGACGAGCGCGTGCTCACGGTGAGCGGTCATCGCGCGCTGCTCGGCGCCGCGGCGCTCGTGCCGGCGCTCGCGCCCGCCGTGAACGAGCTCTCGGCGCGCGCGATGCCGCGCGGCACCTTCACCGAGCCCAGCCACGACGTGTTCACGGCGCCGCGCGCCGTGCGCTTCCGCGAGCTCGAGTACGGGCTGCCGGTCGAGGCCGTGCCCGAGGCGCTGCGCGAGATCGACCGCGCGCTGCGCCGGGCCGACCTCGTGCTCACGTTCCCGTTCGAGGCGCGCACGAGCGCCCCGGACGACGCCCACCTCTCGACCGCGCACGGCCGCGACACCGGCTACATCGCGGCGCACCGCTGGTGGCGCGAGGATCCCCGGCCGCTCTTCTCGCTCATCGAGCCGATCCTGCTGGCGCACGACGGCCGACCGCACTGGGGCAAGCTGCACTCGCTGCGCGCCGCGGAGCTGGCGGAGCGGTTCCCGGGCTTCGCCGACTTCGCCGCGGCGCGCGACGAGCTCGACCCGGATCGCACCTTCTCGAGCAGCTGGACCCGGCGGGTGCTGGGCGACTGATCGGTCGCCGAGCAGGCTCGCCTACGATGGGAGCCATGGAGCTGCTCGACGTCATCCTGATCGCCGCCGGTGCCTTCGTCGTCCTGGGCCTCGCCGCAGGCATCTGGTTCGTCACCGCGATGACCGGGATGCGCCGGCTGAGCGCGACGGTCGACGAGCGGTGGGACGCGCTCGCCGCGACGCTCGAGCGGCGTCGCGCCGTCGCCGCCCCGCTGCTCGCGACGGCACCCGAGCCGCAGCAGCAGCAGGCCGCGCAGGCCTTCTCGTCGCTCGACGCCGCCTCCCAGCCGCAGTCGAAGGCCGAGGCGGAGGCGGAGGTGCAGCGGGTGCTGCGCCCGCTCGTGCAGGCGGCCGGGTCGCAGCCGCTCGGCTCGGATGCCGCAGAGGCCCGCTCCGCGCTCGCCGCCCTCGACGACGAGGCGCAGGCCCGCCGCCGCGACTACAACACCGGCGCCCGCGAGCTCAACGCCAAGGGCCGTCGATACCCCAGCTCGATGTGGGCGAACACCTTCGGCGTGCCGCGCGAGTTCTTCGAGGTCGACCAGGCCGGCGCGGTCGCCGAGCCGCCCCGCATTCAATTTTGACGTCAGAGGACGCGAAGCCGCGCAGCGGCCTTGCGTCCTCCGACGTCAAGGTCGAGTAGCACGCCGCTTGCGGCGCGCGTATCGAGACCCCGACGGCACTCACGCCCCCGACGGCTCACGCCCCCGCTGCGTCGAGCGCCCCCGCCACCTCCGCCGCCCACGTCCCCGGCCCCGTGACCTCGACCCGCTCGAGCCCCTGCCACGCCGCCGCCTCGCGCAGCACCGGCTCGAGCCGCGCCGCGAGCTCGCCGGCCCGGTGCTCGAGCCCGGGCTCGATCGTCGCGTGCTGCACGCGCAGCACGCGGGCCTTCCGATCGCTCTTGAGGTCGACGCGACCGACGAGCTCGTCGTCGACGAGCACCGGCAGCACGTAGTAGCCGTGCGCGCGCTGCGCCGCGGGCGTGTAGATGCTGATCCGGTAGGAGAAGCCGAACATGCGCTCCGCGCGCGGCCGGTGCCAGACGAGCGGATCGAACGGCGAGAGCAGCGCCGTCGCGCGCACCCGTCGCGGCCGTCGCGCGCCCGCCCAGACCCACGCGGGCCTGCCCCAGCCGTCGACGTCGACCGGCTCGAGGCTGCCCTCGTCGACGAGGTCGGCGACCGCGGCCTGCGCATCCTTCACCGGCAGCCGGTAGTAGTCCGCGAGGTCGTCGAGCGCGGCGACGCCGAACGCCTGCGCCGCGCGCGCGACGAGCGTGCGCTGCGCGTCGACGCGGTCGACCTCCGCGCGGGCGGCCTCCGGCAGCACCCGCTCGGCGACGGCGTACTGGCGCTCGAACCTCGAGCGGCCGACCGTCACGAGCTCGCCGCGCTGGAAGAGCACCGCGGTGGCCCAGTAGGCGTCGGACTTGTTCCACCATCCGCCCGGCAGCCGCTCGTGGGCGGGATGCTCCATGTCGCTCGGGCGCATCGGGCCGCGCTCGGCGAACTCGGCCAGCACGCCGTCGACGATCGTCGCGTGCTGCGCCGCCCACTGCTCGCCGCTGGCGCGCATCGGCTGGCGGCGCTTCCAGCCCCACAGCGGCCAGTCGTCGACCGCGATGACGGCGGCCTCGTGCGCCACGTACTCGGTGTAACCGCCCAGGCGCTGCCTCGGGCGATCGTGGTGCAGCAGCCGGTCCAGGGTCGCGCGGTCGTAGGGCCCGACGCGCGACAGCAGCGGCAGGTAGTGGCTGCGCTCGAAGACGTTGACGGAGTCGAGCTGCAGCAGCCCGAGCCGCTCGATCGTGCGCTCGAGCGTGCGCACCCCGGTGCGCCCCCGCTCGCCCGGCACGGCACCGTCTAGGCCGCTGGCCGCGATCGCGATCCTGCGCGCCTGCGCCGCGGTCATCCTCGCTGGTGCTGCCATGCCCGGAGCCTAGCCGCGGCCTCCGACGCATGCGCACGGGGCCCAGCGCCGCACCGTACGATCGGCAGATGCTGTTCGGTCGAACCCCGGATCAGGCCCGGCCCCCCGGCCGACCCGACCCCGCCACGCCTCGCGGCGTCGCCACGCCTCGCGGCGACGCGAGCGAGCTCGGCGACGCGCTGCCGCGAGGCATGCGCATCGCGGGCGCCTGGTCGTGGCGGATCGTGGTCATCGCGGCGGCCGCCGCGATCGGCATCTGGCTCGTCATGCAGTTCTCGCTCATCGTCATCCCGGTGCTCGTCGCAGCGCTGCTCACCGCGCTCCTGCAGCCGCTCGTCGACGTGCTCGTGCGCAACCGCTGGCCCCGCGCCCTCGCGGTCGCGCTCGCGATCGTCGGCCTCATCGTGCTGGTCTCCGGCCTCGGCTGGCTCGTCGTCTCGCAGATGCGCAGCGAGTACCCCGAGCTGCAGGCTCGCGCCGTCGCGTTCTGGGGCGATGCGCAGGGCTGGCTGCTCTCGCTGCCGTTCGGCATCACGCAGGAGGATGTGAACGAGTTCGGCACGAACATCCTCGGCACGCTCCGCGACGACATCTCGTCGGTGCTGTCGAGCGCGCTCACGGTGGGCTCGTCGGTCGGCCACTTCCTCGCCGGCATGCTGCTCGCGATCTTCGCGCTCATCTTCATCCTCGCCGACGGCCGGGGCATCTGGCGCTGGATCGTCGGCCTGCTGCCGCGCCCGGCGCGCCGCCCGACGGACGGCGCCGGTCGCGCCGGCTGGGTGACGCTCGGCAACTTCGTCCGCGTGCAGGTCGTCGTCGCGGCGATCGACGCCATCGGCATCGGCCTCGGCGCGTTCATCCTCGGGCTGTTCCACGAGGGCGGCATGCCGCTCGTGCTCCCGATCGCGATCCTCGTGTTCCTCGGCTCCTTCATCCCGATCATCGGTGCCGTCGCGACCGGCGCGATCGCGGTGCTCGTCGCCCTCATCGCGCTCGGGCCGATCCCGGCGATCATCATGGTCGGCATCGTGCTGCTCGTGCAGCAGGTCGAGAGCCACATCCTGCAGCCGATCATCATGGGCACCGCCGTCAAGGTGCACCCGCTCGCGGTCGTCGTGGCGGTCGCCGCGGGATCGACGATCGGTGGCATCGCGGGCGCCCTCTTCGCCGTGCCGACGGTCGCCTTCCTCAACGTGTTCGTCAAGACGATCGCCTCCGGCTCGTGGCGCACGAACCCCGACCCGTCGGTGGAAGAGGTGGTCCGATGATCGACCGAGCGCTGCCCGACCCCGTGCTCGCCGAGCCGGTGGTGCCCGAGCCCGCCGTCGCGCAGCAGCCCCTGCCGGGACCGACGCTCGCCGACTTCGAGGCGGCGCGCGAGCGGCTGCAGGGCATCGTGCAGGAGACGCCCATGGAGCGCTCGCGCTACCTGAGCGGCATGCTCGGTGCCGAGGTGCTGCTGAAGTGCGAGAACCTGCAGCGCACCGGCGCCTACAAGATCCGCGGCGCCTACAACATGCTCGCCCTGCTCGACGACGACCAGCGCGCTCGCGGCGTCGTCGCCGCCTCCGCCGGCAACCACGCGCAGGGGGTGGCGTTCTCGGCCACCGAGCTCGGCATCCGCTCGACGATCTTTATGCCCGTCGGCGTCGCGCTGCCCAAGCTGCAGGCGACCCGCGACTACGGCGCGGCGGTCGAGCTGCGGGGCGCGGACTTCCAGACGGCCCTCGCCGCGGCGATCGAGCACGTCGAGCGCACCGGCGCCACGTTCGTGCCGCCCTACGACCACGCCGACATCATCGCCGGGCAGGGCACCGTCGGGCTCGAGATCCTCGAGCAGGTGCCGGATGTCGCCACCATCGTCGTGCCGCTCGGCGGCGGCGGGCTCGCGGCCGGCGTCGCCTCGGCGGTGCGCCAGCGCACGGCGCTCGACGGCCGCCGCGTGCGGATCGTCGGCGTGCAGGCCGAGCGGGCCGCGTCGTTCGTCGACTCGCTCGCCGCGGGGGAGCCGACCACGATCGTGACGCGGCCGACGATCGCCGACGGCATCGCCGTCGCGCGGCCCGGCACGCTGCCGTTCGAGATCGTCCGCGCAGCGGTCGACGAGATCGTCACGGTCTCCGACGACGACATCGCCCGCGCGATGATCGTGCTGCTCGAGCGCGCCAAGCTCGTCGTCGAGCCCTCGGGCGCGGTGACGACGGCCGCGATCATGACCGGCCTCGTCACGTCCGACGGGCCGACGGTCGCGGTGCTCTCGGGCGGCAACATCGACCCGCTCTTCATGGAGCGCGTCATCGCCCGCGGCCTCGCGGCCTCGGAGCGGTACCTCAAGGTACGGATGGCGCTGCCCGACCGACCGGGTCAGCTCGCCATCATCGCCCAGATCGTCTCGGACGAGCAGGCCAACGTCGTCGAGGTGCTGCACACGCAGCACGACGCCTGGACGTCGATCACCGACGTCTCGATCGACATCTCGGTCACCACGCGCGGACCGGAGCACGCGCAGCGCGTGCTCGAGGCGCTCCGCCGTGCCGGCTACGAGCCGCAGGTGCTCTAGCGCGACCCGCACGGACGACGAAGGGCCCCGCGATCTCGCGGGGCCCTTCGTCTGCGGTCTAGCCGCGGTAGGTCTGGACGTCCTTGATCTTGACGTCGATCGTCACACCCGTGGGGGTCTGGTACGTGGTGGTCGCACCGATCTTCAGGCCCATGATGGCCGCGCCGAGCGGGCTCGCCTCGCTGTAGACGTCGAGGTCGTCGCCGGCCTCCTGGATCTCGCGGTTGCCGACCAGGAAGGTCGTCTCGTCGCCGGCGATCGTCGCCGTGACGACGGTGCCGGCCTCGACCACGCCGGACGCCTGCGGTGCGTCGCCGACCTTGGCGGTGCGCAGCAGCTGCACGAGCTGGCTGATCCGGGCCTCGATCTGGGCCTGGTCGTCCTTCGCGGCGTGGTAGCCGCCGTTCTCCTTGAGATCACCCTCGTCGCGGGCCTCCTCGATGCGCTTCGCGATCTCGGCGCGCACCGGCCCCTGCAGGTGCTCCAGCTCGCCCTGCAGGCGGTCGTGCGCCTCCTGGGTCAGCCAGGTCTCCGTGGTGCCGTTCATGTCTCTCCCGATATGCAGAGAACCGGCCCCGCGTGGGCCGGCTCACTCAGCATCGTATGTCACCCAGCACTCCGAGACCAATCCGTTGCTCGCGCGCTCGCTCGTGCGCACCTCGACCCGGTGGCTCGTGGTGTGGGCGTCGGCGGGCGGCAGGTCGAGCTCGACCCAGCCGACGATGCCGAAGGCGGTGTTGAGCGCCTCGACCGCGCAGCGCACGGGGGTGCCGGCGTCGACCGACACCTCGAAGGTCACGACGGTCGTCGCGTCGTCCTCGACGACGTAGCCGATGTTGCGCGACTGCAGCTGCGTCGACGCGGGATCGGTGCCCACCCACCAGACCCACGCGACCGCGACGAGCATGATGCTGACGCCGACGATCCAGCCGAGCGTCCGCTCCCGCTGCGTGCGGGCGCGCGTGCGTCCGTAGCGAGCGTCGAGGTCGGTCATCAGGGCCTGTCGTGGGAGGATGGGGGCCTGTCCAGTCTAGTCGTCGCGCCGTCCGGCGCGGCTCGTGCGGGCAGGGAAGGAGAGGCCGTGCGACGCCTGCTCGCCGTGCATGCGCACCCCGATGACGAGTCGAGCAAGGGCGCCGGGACGCTCGCGCGCTACGCGGCCGAGGGCGCAGAGGTCACCGTCGTCTCCTGCACCGGCGGCGAGAGCGGCAGCGTGCTCAACGAGGCCTTCGAGCCGAAGCACCGCGCCGAGCGCGACATGACCGGCCTCCGCCGCGTCGAGATGGAGCAGGCGCGCGCCGCGCTCGGCGTCGACCACGTGTGGCTCGGCTACGTCGACTCCGGCCTGCCGGACGAGGGCGAGCCGCTGCGCGAGCTGTCGTTCGCGACGCTGCCGCTCGAGATCACCGGGCGCCCGCTCGTGCGGCTCATCCGCCGCCTACGACCGCAGGTCGTCGTCACGTACGACGAGACCGGCGGCTACCCGCATCCCGATCACATCCGCTGCCACGAGGTGACGATGTGGGCCGTGGAGCACGCCGCGGCTGGGCTCCCCGAGCTCGGCGAGCCGTGGGAGGTGCAGAAGGTGTACTTCGACCGCAGCATGAGCGGTGCGCGGCTGCGCGCCCTGCTCTCGGCGGTCGAGGCGGTCACGCCCGACGACGACCGGCTCCCGTTCATGCGCGAGTGGGCCGAGCGGCTCGGCGAGCGCGGCGAGACGATGACGACGCGCGTCGACGTCGGACCGCACCTGTCCGCACGCGACAGCGCGCTCCGCGCGCACGCGAGCCAGGTCGAGCCGGACTCGCGCTTCTTCTTCTGGCCGCACGAGCTGCTGCTCGGCACGTGGCCGACCGACGACTACGAGCTGGCGCGGTCGCGCGCGACGCACTACGTGCCGGAGGACGACCTGTTCGCGGGCGTCGAGGAGGACTGATGGAGATCCTGCGCACGCAGCCGCTGCCGTTCGACGCGAACCAGGTCACCCCGGGCGTCATCGGCTTCGCCGCGACGGTGCTCGTCGCGGTCGCGGTCATGCTGCTCATGTGGGACTTCAACCGCCGGGTGCGCCGCATCAACGACCGCGCGCACATCAAGGAGCGGATCGAGGCCGAGCTCGCGGAGCGCGAGGCGGAGGAGGCGGCGGCGGACGGCGCGGCAGTGGGCGATCCTTCGCCGGATGACCCCGCGACGCAGGATGCGCCGTCGTCGCCGGCCACGGCACCCGACGAGTCACCGCAGCGCGGCGCGTAGCCGCGTCCGACCGGCCACTCCAGCGGCGGGTTTGCGGCAACGAGTAGCCGCGTTCGGATGCTCTCCCGCGGCAACTCCGTGCCCCAAACGGCAGAACGTCCACGACCTCGGCGACTTTGCGGCACGAAGTGGCCGCGTCCCGGGGCCATGCAGCGGCAACTCCGTGCCCCAAACCGCAGGGCGGTCGTAAGCGCCGGGAGCAGCCCACGGACCGGCTACAGCACCGCGACCGCGGTCGCCCGCCAGTGGTGGTCGAGACCCTCGAGCCGGATCGCGACCGCCCGCGACCGGCCCGCGGCCCGCACGACCACCGCGCCCTCGACCACCCCGTCGGCGGCGTGGCACGCGCGCACGGTGCGGATCGCGAACTCCGGCACCGACCGGTCGCGCAGGCCCGCGCGCGTGCGACGCGCGGTGAGCGCCCGCCGCGCGAGCTGGTCGTAGGTCGGCTCGGTCACCCAGCGCGCGATCTGCTGCACGTCGCGCACGCCCAGCAGAATCTCGATCACGCTCGTCGCCAGGTTCTCGAGCAGCGAGACCGGGTCGGGCAGCCCCTCCGAGGAGCACGGCTGGAAGTCGAAGAACTCCTCCGCGTCCACCGACGTCATCCGCTGTCGCGTCACTGCGCCGCCCCCTCGCATCCGGTGCCTGCCCGGACGGCGCTCCGCGGTGGCGACGCCGTGTGCGGGAGAACATAGACCCATCCGCGAAGGTGAGGGGATGGGCATGTCGCGCCTGTGGAGAACGCCGCGCGGCGGCGTCCGAGCCCTCGGTACATTCGCCGATGTGCGCTTCGATGACCTGTTCGACGACCTCGAGAGCCAGCTCGAGGCGGAGCTCGGGGCGGAGCGCCGCGACCTCGAGGCCGAGGAGGAGCGCTTCCGCATCGGGAGGCTCGAGCTGCGCGACCGCATCGCCGCGGCGCCCCGGCAGCTCGACCTGACGCTGCGCGGCGGCGACCGCCTCCGGCTGCGGCGCATGGCGCTCGGCCGCGACTGGCTCAACGGCATCGTGCTCGAGGGCGCGCCGGCCGAGACTGGCGCGCTCGTGCCGCTGCACGCGATCGCGAGCATCGGGGTCGACGCCGACGCGGCGGCCGCGTCGCTGCGCGCGGCGCCGGCCGGCGACCTGCAGGCGCGGCTGAGCTTCGCGTTCGCGCTGCGCGACCTCGCTCGCCGGCGGGTGTCGGTGATCCTCGAGGGGGCGATGCCGGCCGCCGGCACGATCGACCGCGTCGGTCGCGATCACCTCGACCTCGCCGAGCACGAGCCGGGCGCACCGCCGCGGCTCGGCACCGTGCGGTCCTGGCGGATCGTGCCCTTCTCGTCGTTCGACTGGGTGCGCGTGGCCTGACCGGCGCGGCCGCGCGACCCCGGCGTCAGCGGTCGCCGAAGAGGTCGGCGATGCTCGCCGCCTGCGCCTGCCGCCAGAGGCCCCGTCGGCGCTCGAGCTCGAGCGCGCGCTCAACCCACGCCTGCACCTCGTCGTCGGCGATGCGCCACGCGCCGCGCACGCGGAGGCCGCGCAGCTCGCCCGATTCGAGCAGCTCGACCACCGCGGCAGGCGTGATGCCGAGCACGTCGGCGACGTCGGCGACGGCGAGGAATCGTCGTGCTTCGTACTCCATGGCCCCATTCTGAGCCAGTCCGGGTGGGCGCGAGCGGAGCCTGTGGAGAACTGCTGCGACCCACCGCAGCGACCTGCGAGCGTGGTGCGCGACGAGGAGGTCCGCATGGCAGCGCGCCGCACCTGGATGGATCCGAGGCTCGCGATCGGGGTCGTGCTGGTGCTCGCGTCGCTCGCGGGCGTCTGGCTCGTCGTGCAGCAGTCGTCGCGCGCCGAGGCGGCCTGGTCTGCCACCCGTACGCTGCTGCCGGGCGAGACGATCGCCGGCGGCGACGTGCAGCAGGTCGCGGTGCGGATGCCGCAGTCGCACGAGCGCTACCTCGACGGCTCGGTCGACCCGCTCGGGCTGGTCGTCGCGGCGACGGTCGGCGAGGGGGAGGTGCTGCCGCTGCGGGCGGTCGGGCAGGCGGCGAGCGCGGACCGCGCGGCCGTGGTCATCGACGTCGACGGCGCGCTGCCGCGGGCCATCCGCGCGGGCGCGCTCGTCGACGTCTGGACGGCGCCGCCGACGGACGAGGGGTTCGCGGCTCCGAGCGTGCTCGTCGACGACGCGATCGTCGTCGGCGTGCTCGAGGACGAGGGGCTGCTCGCGTCGGCGGGCCGGCAGCTCGAGCTGCTCGTACCGCTCGACCAGACCGCGCCGCTGCTCGAGGCGATGTCGAACGAGCACGCGCTGAGCGTCGTGCCGCTCGCGCAGCCGGTGGGCTCGCCGTGATCGGCATCGCCGTCTCCGCTCCGCTCGAGCGCGAGGACGCGATCGTGCGCGAGGTCGCGCGGCACGGCCACCGCGTCGTCGTGCGCGCGGCGACCGCCGACGACCTCGTCGAACGGCTCACGGTCCGCGGCGCCGACGCGGAGCCGCGCATCGACCTCGTGCTCGTCGTCGCCGACGCCCGGCACGCGAGCAGGCGGCTCGTCGACGCGTGCGACGAGCGCGGCCTGCGGCTCGTCGCGCTCGCCGACGACGCAGGGGAGCGCGCTCAGGCGCAGACACTCGGGCTCTACGCGGTCGCGTGGGCCGACGGCTTCGAGGCCGTCGAGGCGGCGGTGGCCCCGACCGCGGGGGCCGAGCCGCCGGACGAGCGGTCCCGAGGCCGAGTGGTCGTCGTCTGGGGCCCGGCCGGCGCGCCGGGTCGCACGACCGCGGCGATCGCGCTCGCCGCGGAGCTCGCCGCGCTCGGCCGCCGCGTCGCGCTCGTCGATGCCGACACCACGAGCGCTGCCGTGGCCCCGGCGCTCGGACTGCTCGACGAGTCACCCGGCTTCGCGGCGGCGGCGCGACTCGCGCGTGCGGGCAGCCTCACCGTCGACGAGCTCGACCGCATCGCGCAGCTCGTCCCCACGTCCGGTGGCGTGGTGCGCGTGCTGACCGGTATCGGGCGCGCGAGCCGCTGGCCCGAGCTCGGCGGCGATCGCGTCACCGAGGTACTCGCGCGGTGCCGCGACTGGGCCGAGGCGACCGTCGTCGACGTGGCCGCGAGCCTCGAGCGCGACGAGGAGATCTCAAGCGACCTCTTCGCGCCGCGCCGCCACGCCGCGACGATCGCGGCCCTCGAGGCAGCCGATGATGTCGTCGTGGTCGCGGGCGGCGACCCCATCGGCGTGGCGCGGCTCGTGCGGGCGCTGCCGGATCTACGCGAGCTCGCCCCGCAGGCGCGGCTGCGCATCGTGGTGAACAAGGTGCGGCCAGGTGCGACGGGCGTCGCGCCAGAGCGGGCGGTGCACGAGACGCTGCGCCGGCTGGCGCAGGTCACGCCGGAGGCGTGCTGGCCCTTCGACGGCCGCGCCGCCGACGCCGCGCTGATCGAGGGCCGGCCGCTGCTCGACGTCGCGGGCCGATCGCGGCTGCGGCGGCGCGTGCAGGAGCTCGCCGTCTCGCTGCTGCCGCAGCCGGCGCCGAGCAGGGCGTCGCTGCGCGCCGCCGAGCGGCCGCGCCGCAGCTGGCGGGCGGCCCTCCGCTGAGCATCTGGCGCCAAGGGGCCCGCGGTAGGCTGACCCGGTGACGAGCCTGACGTCGATCGCCGAGCGCTACGGTCTCCTGCGATCGCAGGACGTGCTGTGGCTGCACCGCCTCGTGGCCGACTTCCAGCTGCTGGCCGACCTCGCGATCGGCGACATCGTGCTCTGGCTGCCGACGGGCGACGACGACGGCTACATCGCCGTCCAGCACGCGCGGCCCGCGGGCGCTGCGACCCTCTTCTACCGCGACATCGTGGGCCAGCCTGTGCGCAACTCGTGGCGCGAGCAGGTCGGCCGCGCCTACGAGGAGGGCGTCTCGCTCGACGCGGACTCGCCCGAGTGGGGCGTCGAGACCGACGCGAAGGTCAAGGCGTTCCCGGTGCGCCGCCGCGAGGCCGAGCCGTCCACCGCGCTCGTGGAGCGCCCGATCGCGGTGATCACCCGGCACGCGAACCACGCCGACACCCGCAGTGCGGGCAGGCAGGAGCGCACCTTCCGGGAGTGCGCGGGGGAGCTGTTCCGGATGATCGCCGACGGCGACTTCCCGGACCAGGCGGCGCCGAGCGGTCCGCGCCGCGGCGCGGCCCGCGCATCCGACGGCCTCATCCGCCTCGACCAGGCGGGCATGGTCACCTTCGCGAGCCCCAACGCGCTGTCCGCGTTCACCCGGCTCGGCTTCCGCGGCGAGCTCGAGGGGGAGTCGCTCGCCGAGATCACGACCGACCTCATCGACGAGTCGCACGAGGTGGACGAGGCGCTGCCGCTCGTCGTCACGGGGCGCGCGCCGTGGCGCACCGACATCGAGACGCGCTCCGTGACCCTGTCGCTGCGCGCGGTGCCGCTGCGGAGCCGCGCGACGCGGCTCGGTGCGATCGTGCTCGTGCGCGACGTCACCGACATGCGCATGCAGGAGCAGACGCTCATCACCAAGGACGCGACGATCCGCGAGATCCACCACCGCGTCAAGAACAACCTGCAGACGGTCTCGGCGCTGCTGCGCATCCAGTCGCGCCGCACGAAGAGCGTCGAGGCGCGCACCGCCCTGCAGGATGCCGAGCGGCGCGTCTCGTCGATCGCCGTCGTGCACGACACGCTCTCGGAGGGGCTGAGCCAGTCGGTCGACTTCGACGCCGTCTTCGACCGGTCGATGAAGCTCACCTCGGAGCTCGCGTCGATCCACGGCGCGCAGGTCCGCACCGAGCGCGTGGGCTCGTTCGGCGTGCTGCCGAGCGGCTACGCGACGCCGCTCGCGCTCGCGCTCACCGAGCTCGTCACGAACGCCGTCGAGCACGGGCTCGTCGGCAGGCAGGACGGGCTCGTGCGCATCACCGCCGACCGCGCCGACGGCTGGCTCACGGTGCAGGTGTGCGACAACGGTGCGGGCCTGCCGCCCGGGCGCGTCGGTTCGGGCCTCGGCACGCAGATCGTCAAGACGCTCGTCACCGGCGAGCTCTCGGGCACGATCGACTGGGGTGCGCGTGCGGTCGAGGGCACCGAGGTGACCGTGAAGATCCCGATCTCGTACATCCGCGAGGACGACGAGCCCTAGGCGAGTCGGCCCATCCGGCCGGACACGCAGAAGCGGGGCCGCCTTCCGGCGACCCCGCTCGAATCCGTGGTGCTGCTCAGCCTGCGCGGCGGGCGCGCGCGGCGCGACGCTTGAGCGCGCGGCGCTCGTCCTCCGAGAGGCCGCCCCACACGCCGGAGTCCTGGCTGGTCTCGAGTGCGTACTGCAGGCACATCTCGGTCACCGGGCACGTCGCGCAGACGGCCTTCGCCTTCTCGATCTGCTCGAGCGCTGGTCCGGTGTTGCCCACCGGGAAGAACAGCTCGGGGTCCACCGTGAGGCAGGCAGCGTCATCACGCCAATCCATACATGTGCTCCTTGTACATTGGAGGGGGGAGGTCGCGCTTCGCGAGGCAGTCGCGGCGCGGAAGTCTTCGGGCGCTGCAGCACTGCTTGCCCAAGGTCCTATGGTTTCACAGCGCCCCCAGAGAGGCAAGGGTTTCTTCGTGAGCGAACTCTCCGAGGGGCGTCCGAGGACGGCCACGTGGGTCGGCGCGATCCTGCTCGTGGAGGCGCTCGGCATGCTCGCCGTCGCCGTCTGGCTCGCGATCGCAGCGCTGGGCGATCCGCTCGAGCACATCGCCGGCGGGCTCTTCCTCGCCGTGCTCGCCGCGGGCTCCGCGGCCTTCCTCATGGCTGCCGGTCGCGCCATGCTCGACGGCCGCGCGTGGTCGCGGAGCGCCACCATCGTCTGGCAGGTGCTGCAGCTGGGCGTCGCCCTCGGCACCTACGACGGCGGTGAGGGGCCGGTGCCGCTCGCGCTCGTGCTCGCTGCGCTCTCGATCGCGGGGCTCGCGCTCGTGCTGCGCGCCAGCGTCACCGGTTGGCTGCGCCGCGAGCCGTGAGTCGCCTCAGGCGCTGAAGGCGAGCCGCTTGTCGAGCATCTCGAGGTGGCCCTTCGCGCGGGTGTTGTAGAACGCTTGGGTGATGACGCCGTCCTCGTCGAGCACGAAGGTCGAGCGGCGCACGCCCTCGACGATGCGGCCGTAGCTGTTCTTCTCACCGAACGTGCCCCACGCGCGATGCACGGTCAGGTCGGCGTCGCTCAGCAGCGGGAACGGCAGCGCGTCGAGGTCGCTCGCGTGCGCGAGCTTCTCGACGCTGTCGCGCGAGATGCCCAGCACCGCGTAGCCGTGGCGGCCGAGGTCGGGCAGCGCGTCGCGGAAGTCGCAGGCCTGCTGCTTGCAGGCCGAGGTGAGTGCCTCCGGGTAGAAGTAGACGATCACCCGCCGACCGCGCAGCGAGGCGAGCGACACGGGCTCTCCGTCCTGATCGGGGAGGGTGAAGTCGGGTGCGGGCATGCCGGGCTCGAGGTGCGTCATCGCCTCCATCCAACCAGCGTCTGCGGGCTCCAGCCGACCGATCTCGGTCCCGGCTCGCGTCAAGCGCCCGGAGCGTGCTACGCTTGATCCTCGGTGGAGACACCTTGCACCTCTAGCTCAATTGGCAGAGCAGTTGACTCTTAATCAATCGGTTCCCGGTTCGAGTCCGGGGGGGTGTACGAGCAAGGCCCGGTCAGGAGCGATCCTGACCGGGCCTTCGTCGTGCTGCGCGCAAGGTCGCTCGGCTGAACGGCGACGGGTGGCGCGCCAACGCTCGACATGACGCGCAGCTCGCCGATCCATGCCCTGCGCCGCTCGCCCCGTACAGTCGCCTGGAACGGCCACATCGTTGCGGTCGCAAGGGAAGGTGGCGAGATGTCTCACGATGCCGTCGTCGGTCAGCGTCACGATCCGGAGATGCCGCGGTACGCGGGCATCGCGACGTTCGCGCTGCTGCCCCAGCTGCATGAGGTGGCGCACGCGGACATCGCGGTCGTGGGCATCCCCTTCGACTCGGGGACGAGCTTCCGGCCGGGCGCGCGATTCGGCCCCGCGCACATCCGCGAGAACTCGCGTCAGCTGCACCCGTATCACCAGATCCACGAGCGGTTCCTCTTCGCCGATCGCCAGGTGGTGGACGCCGGCGACTTCCGCGTCGGGCCCTACGACATCCAGGCCGCGGTGACCGCGATCGAGGTGCAGGCCCGAGCGCTGGTCGAGGCGGGCACCGACATCGTGGCGCTTGGTGGCGATCACACCGTCGCGCTGCCCCTGCTGCGCGCGGCCGCCGCGAAGCACGGACCGCTCGCCGTGCTCCACTTCGACGCTCACCTCGACACCTGGGACACGCTGCACGGCGCATCGATCTGGCACGGCTCGCCGTTCCGACGCGCGGCCGAGGAAGGGCTGCTCGACCTCGAGCACTGCCAGCACGTGGGCATCCGAGGCGGCATCTACGACCCGAGCGAGCTCGACGAGGACCGCGAGGCCGGCTTCCGCATCATCCGCAGCGAGGAGTTCCAGCGCCGATCCGCGGACGACATCGCCGCCCAGGTGCGCGGACGGCTCGGCGACCGACCGGTGTACATCTCGGTCGACATCGACGTCCTCGACCCCTCCCACGCCCCGGGCACGGGCACGCCCGAGGTCGCCGGCATCAGCACACGGGAGTTCTTCTCGGTGCTGCGCGAGCTCCGCGGCCTCCACGTGGTCGGCGGGGATGTGGTCGAGACGCTTCCCGCGCACGACCACGCCGGGATCACAGGGCTCGCCGCGGCGCACACGGCATGGGAGCTGATCGCGCTCATGACCAGTCGCGAGGCCTAGCGGGCGCGTCCGTCCGCTGTCGTCAGCGCAGCAGGACGGGCTGGGCGTCGATGCGGGTGCGGAACAGCGTGTAGGGCTTGACCCGTTCGTCCCGTCCCTGCCGGTAGTCGGCTTGGCGGTGGAGCTGGTTCGCGGTGACGTAGAGGTAGCCGTCTGCCCCGACCGAGAGCGTGTCGGGCCACAGCAGCCGGGGATCGGACACCACGGTCTCCCACGCCCCGACGGTGTCCGCTCGGCGGCGCAGCACCGCGTTGTGCTCGTAGTTCGTCGCGTACAGGTTGCCCTGTGCGTCGGACTCCAGTCCGTCGCCGGCCCCGCCCTTGTCGCCTTCGTCGCTCACGGTCGCGGCCACCGCCGCGTCCTCGAGAGCCCGGTCCACCAATGCGTCGGTGGCCACGCTGTAGAGCCGGCGGGACGCGAGCGGGCAGTAGTAGAGGCGAGCACCGTCGGCGCCGATCGCGATCCCGTCGGAGCCCATCGCGATCGCCGGCGCAACGCTCCCGTCGTCCTGGCGATCGACCACCGGGCGACCCTCGACGACCGGCACGAAGTCCGTGAGCCGCTCCGCCTTCGTGGAGGGGTGGTCGTGCAGCCGCCGCCAGCTCTCGCCGCTCGCAAGGTCCACCACCACCAGCCCGTTGGGCCCCTTGTCGGAGGAGTCGGTGAGGTAGGCGACGCCCCCGGCACCGCGGCGCAGGTCGAAGCGCACGTCGTTGAGGTAGCTGGTGGGCAGCGCGACGTCCTGGGGGAAGAGGATGGTGCTGACCACCGTGTCGCTCGTGAGGTCGACGCAGACGAGCTTGGGCCCGCCGTACGTCGTCGGCTTGAAGAGCGGGCTCCCGGTGTCCAGGATCCACAGCCTGTCGGCGGGATCCACCACCACGCTCTGCACCGAGACCAGGGTGTTCGCCAGGTCCTCGGGATCGGTGCGATTGATGGTCTCGTTCGGGTATGCCACCGCTTCGCCGTCGCGGATCTCGGCGACCGTGAACGCGACGTCATCGCCCCACTTCGGGTAGTTGACGAAGATCCGCCCCCGGTGCGAGACCGCGACGCCGGTGGGCATGGCGCCGTGGAAGTGGGCCACCTCTTCGAGCTCGCCCACCGGCTGCTCCGCTGGGAGGTCTTCCGATCGGTTCTCCATCACTTCGTCCCTGTCAGTCGGATTCGGCCTTGCCGCCATTGGAGGGAGTGGCGCATGGCCAACCCTCCCAATGGCCCCCGGTCTTCGCCAGGTCGCACTTCCGCATGCGCATGAGCCGGGGCCTCACGCGGTGGACAGCCGCCGGCCGAGGGACGACGCGGTCACCTGGCCGCCGCGGCCCGGTCGCGGCCTCGGCTCGCTCGCGCAGACTGCCAGATCGCGATCGCGAGCACGACGACCGCGAGCATCACGTCAGGCGCACGGGAGAGGCTTCGTCGACCCGGCTGGCCCGAGAGAGGAATACCCGCTGCCGATCCCCGCTTGCACCCATCATGCGTGCCATCAGCTACTCCCGGTCTGGTCCCTCGTCGGTGCTCCAGCTCACCGACCGCGAACCAGGCGTGCCCGGCCCGGACGAGGTGCGGGTCCGCATCGCCGTCTCGCGCGTCAACCCGACCGACTGGAAGGCCCGCGCGGGCAATCGGCCCCTCGAGCTCGACGAGATCGTCCCGAACCAGGATGGCGCCGGCGTCGTCGACGCCGTCGGCTCGGAGGTCGAGGAGCTGCAGGTCGGCGACCGCGTCTGGCTCTTCCTCGCCGCGCACCAGCGCCCGACCGGGACGGCGCAGGAGCTGACGGTGGTGCCGGCGAGCCGCGTCGTCCGCCTGCCCGACGGCGTCGGCTTCGACGTCGCCGCGAGCCTCGGCGTCCCGGCGATGACCGCGCACCGTGCGCTCACCGTGCACGAGCTCGGCCCGGCGCGACTCGCGCCCGGCAGCCTCGACGGCCGCGTGGTGCTGGTGCAGGGCGGAGCGGGGGCCGTCGGGCACGCCGCGATCCAGCTGGCGGTCTGGGCGGGTGCGACCGTGATCGCCACGGTCAGCAGCGATGAGAAGGCGGCGCTCGCCCGTGCCGCGGGCGCCCACCACGTGCTGCAGTACCCGGCCGACGACCTCGCCGGCGAGGTGCTCGCCATCGCTCCCGGCGGCGTCGACCACGTCGTCGAGGTCGCGCCTGCGCAGAACGCCGCGCTCGATGTCGCGGTGCTCGCCAACCACGGCAGCATCGCCTACTACGCCAACAACAACGGCGAGGAGTTCACCGCTCCGATCATGGCGAGCTTCGCGAAGAACGCTCGCTGGCAGGGGCTGCTGCTCTACACCGTCGGGACCGAGGCGCTCGCCGTGGCCGCCGAGGACATCACCGCCGCGCTCGAGGCCGGCGCGCTGCCGGTGGGCGCAGACGCCGGGCTGCCGCTGACGTGGTTCCCGCTCGAGGAGACGGCAGCCGCGCACGATGCCGTCGAGCAGGGCGTCACCGGCAAGGTGCTCATCCGCGTCGCGGACGACCTGCGCTGAGGCGCCCGGCGGGCGCCGAGGCGATCAGCGCGGGCAGTCGCAGCCCGCTTGACCGAGCAGCTGGCGCTGCTCGGTGTAGCTCTGCAGCACCGCCGCCCGCACGGGCGCCGGCGTCCGGTAGAGCCAGCGCACGCGCAGCGCGACGCCGAGCCGCAGCAGACTGCTGCCCCAGAAGAGGTCGACGACGATCGCGAGCAGGCCGAGGAGGCCGACGATCGAGGTGAGCGAGGGCACGAAGGTGCCGTTCATCACCCGCGTCACGAAGAGGCTGATGGCCAGCGCGGCGCCCGCGCCGAGCAGGATGCCGACCCACCGCGGCCGCGCCCGGCGGGCCGCGTCGGCGAGCTCGAGCGCGGCGAGCCGCTCGGTCCTGTCTGCGACCTCGTGCGCGAGCTCGTGCTCCAGGCGCTCCTCGGCGGCGAGCCGGCCGATGCGCGCGGCCTTCTGCACCTGCGACTCGTAGAGCGCTTCACTCACTGCGGACTCCGATCTGGATGCGGCCCGGACCACCGTAGCCGTCGCAGGTGTCCGGCGGTCAGAGGATGCGCTCCCACGTGCCGTCGAGCAGCATCAGCACGATCGGCTCGCCGTGCTCGTCGCGGACCGCCAGCCGCACATAGGTGAGCGCCTCCATCGCGACGACGCGGTCGAGCTGCACGCCCGGGTCCTCTGCCCACGAGCGCAGGCTCGTGTGGTCGGTCGCGACGGCGGCGAGCTCGAGCAGGATGCGAGCGATGTCCTCTTCCGCGAAGACGGAGCGCTCGGCCGAGTCGTAGTCCACGTTCGAAGAATAGTGGGGTACAAACGTTCGGTCACAATCGGCGCGGTCGGCGCGTCATCGCCGCCCGCCGCCGCGCTACTGGCGGTACGAGGCCAGGAAGCTGCCGATGCGCTGCACGGCGTCGTCGAGATCCCGCTTCCACGGCAGCGTCACGATCCGGAAGTGGTCGTTCGTCGGCCAGTTGAAGCCCGTGCCGTGGGTGACGAGGATCTTCTCCTGCCGCAGCAGGTCGAGCGCGAACTGCGCGTCGTCGTGGATCTCGTGCACCTCCGGGTCGAGGCGAGGGAACGCGTAGAGCGCGCCCTTCGGCGTCACGACGCTCACGCCAGGGATGCGGTTGAGCCCCTGCACCGCGGCGTCGCGCTGCTCGAGCAGGCGGCCGCCGGGCAGGATGAGGTCCTCGATCGACTGGTGGCCGCCGAGCGCGACCTGGATGCCGTACTGCGCCGGCACGTTCGGGCACAGGCGGGTCGAGGCCAGCAGCGTGAGGCCCTCGAGGAAGCCCTTCGCGTGCTCCTTCGGTCCCGTGATCGCGAGCCACGCGGCGCGGAAGCCGGCCGCGCGGTACGTCTTCGAGAGGCCGTTGTAGGTCAGCACGAGGAGGTCCGGCGCGAGGGTCGCGATCGAGGTGTGCTCCGCGCCGTCGTAGAGGATCCGGTCGTAGATCTCGTCGGCGAGCAGCAGCAGCGAGTGCTTGCGCGCGAGGTCGACGATGCCCTGCAGCACCTCGCGCGAGTAGACGGCGCCGGTCGGGTTGTTGGGGTTGATGACGACGAGCGCCTTCGTGCGCGGCGTGATCTTCGCCTCGATGTCGGCGAGGTCTGGCGCCCAGTCGGTGTCCTCGTCGCACAGGTAGTGGATGGGCGTGCCGCCGCCGAGCGACGTCATGGCCGTCCAGAGCGGATAGTCGGGCGCGGGGATGAGCACCTCGTCGCCCGCGTCGAGGAGCGCCTGCATCGTCATGGTGATGAGCTCGGAGACGCCGTTGCCGAGGTAGACGTCGTCGACGGTGAGCCGCGGGAAGTCGTCGACGTCCTCGTAGCGGGTCACGACCGCGCGTCGGGCGGAGAGGATGCCCTTCGAGTCGGAGTAGCCCTCGGCGAGCGGCAGGTTCGCGATCATGTCCTGCACGATCGTGTCGGGCGTCTCGAAGCCGAACGGCGCCGGGTTGCCGATGTTGAGCTTGAGGATGCGGTGCCCCTCGGCCTCGAGCCGCGCGGCCTCGGCGGCCACCGGGCCGCGGATCTCGTAGAGGACGTGCTTGAGCTTCGAGGACTGATCGAGGGACTTGAGCGCCATTGCACCATGCTAGGCGGGCGCCCGCGGGCCACTCGGCCGGGCGTGGCCCGCTCCGGGCGGATCGCCGCTCAGGCGGGCAGCTGCAGCAGCCCGCCGGCGGAGCGCGTCGTCGCCGCGGCGACGGCCATCGCCCGCTCGAGCGGCCCGGCCCATCCGCGCGCGCGACCGCCCTCGAGCACCGAGGCTGCGAGCGAGGCGAGCACGCTGTCGCCGGCGCCGATGGTGTCGACGATCGGCGCGTCGAGCTGCGGCACGGATGCGTCGACCCGGCCGCCGTCGGTGAAGACCGTCGCGCCCGCCGCGCCGCGCGTGACCGCGACCGCGCCGGCGCCCGCGGCGACGAGCCGGGCGGCGGTCGCGTCGGCATCCGCGCCGTAGACGAGCTCGGCGTCCTCGTCGCTCAGCTTCACGAGCAGCGCGCGCGAGGCGAGCAGGTCAAGGCCCGCGGCGAAGCGCCGGGTCGCGCTTGGCTCTCGGAGGTAGGCGGGGCGGGCGTTCGGGTCGAGCATGAGCCGCTCGCGGGAGCGGGGGAGCGCGGCGAGCGGGGCGACCTGCGCCTCGAGCTCGAGCGCGAGGCACGAGACGAGCACGAGCGGCGCGGCTTCGAGGGTGTCCTCGTGGCCGTCCAGCTCGACGAAGCGGCTCGTGCCGGCCTCGTTGAACTCGTAGCGCATCGTGCCGCCGTCCCGCACGGCGGTCGCGACGGCGGTGCCGCGGGGCGCCGCGGTCGCGACGAGCTCGACGCCGTGCGCGGCGCAGTGCGCGCGCACCTGGGCGCCGGGCGCGTCGTCGCCGACCATCGCGATGAGGCGGGCGGGCACGCCGAGCCGGGCGAGCCCGACGGCGACGTTGAGCGCGGCCCCGCCGACGATCGAGGCGCCATCCACCTCGTCGACGAGCGCGTCGCCGATGACGACGACGCGGTCGCTCACTTGCCCTTCGCCGCCTTCTTCAGCTTGCGCTCGAGCTCGTCCTGGCGGATGCCGTCCTCGCGCTGCGCGACCGCTCCCACCGCGAGCGCCACGCCGATGATCCAGCTGGCCCAGAGCAGGCCGAGCCGCCAGTCGCGCGGCCCCTGCCGCGTCGCCTTCACCACCGGCAGCGCGCTCGTGAGCGAGCCGATGACACCCATGTTGAACAGGTACTTGCGCATTGTGCCTCCTCGTCGCGATCAACCTACCGGCGGCGACTGGACGGCGCCTCTCGCAGGGAGTGGCCGGTCATCCTGACCGATCGGTCGACTTCTGACCGATCGGTCAGTATGCTGATCCCTCGTGACCACTCGCGACACCCTCGTCCAGGCCGCGCTCGAGCGCTTCGCCCGGTACGGCTACCTCGGCAGCTCGATCCAGCAGATCGCGGCGGACGTCGGCACCTCGAAGTCGTCGGTGCTCTACCACTTCGACTCGAAGGAGGCGCTGCTCGAGGCCGCGATGGCACCGGCGCTCGACGCGCTGACGCAGATCATCGACTCGCTGCCGGGCCTGCGCGACGACAAGGTCGCAGCGGCGCCCGCCCTCGTGACCGGCTTCGTCGACACGCTCCTGCAGCACAGCGCCGCGGTCTCGATCTTCATCAGCCAGCGCGGCGCCCTGCAGGACGTGCCCGTCATCCAGCGCGGCAACGAGCTCGTCGACGCCATCGCCGGCACGCTGATCGCCGAGGCGCCCTCGACGCGCGCGCTCACGCGGCTCTCGATCGGCCTCGCCGGCGTCGCGTTCATCCTCGGTGAGGCGCTGCAGGAGACGCGCGACCACCCGGACCCCGCCGAGATGCGCGAGGTGCTCATCGAGACGCTGCTCGAGCTCTGCCTGCCCGCTGCCGCGTGCACCCCCGCGACGCTGCAGGAGGTGGACGCCTGATGGCCACCTGGCTCTCCCGCGTCGGCGCCGCCTCCATGCGCCGCGCCTGGCTCGTCATCGTCGCCTGGGCAGCGATCCTCGGCGGCGTGCTGGGCGGCGCCCTCGCGCTCGGTCCGAACATGCAGGAGTCCTTCGCGATCCCGGGCACCGAGTCGCAGGAGGCGCTCGACCACCTCGGCAGCGTGTTCCCGCAGGTCGCGGGCTCGAGCGTGCAGGTCGTCTACCGCGCGCCCGACGGCGAGTCGGTCGAGCAGCACCGGGACGCCATCGAGCAGCAGGCGACCGACATCGACGCCATCGACGACGTCGCGAGCGTCGTGCAGCCCTGGAGCGAGTTCGCGGCCGAGCAGATCTCCGACGACGGCCGCTTCGCCTACACGCAGGTGCAGTTCGAGCCGCAGGGCTCCGGCAGCACGCCAGCCGGGCTCGACGCGCTCGTCGCCACGGCGGATGCCGCCCGCGCCGACGGCCTGACGGCCGAGTTCGGCGGCCAGGCGTTCCAGGCCACGAGCGTGCCGATCTCGTGGGTCGAGGGGCTCGGCGTCATCTTCGCCGGCGTCGTGCTGTTCGTGACCTTCTGGTCGTTCCTCGCCGCGGGCCTGCCGCTGCTGACCGCGCTCATCGGCGTCGGCATCACGATGGGCGGTGTGCTCGGCGCCTCGGCGCTCGTCACGGTCTCGAACTCGGCGCCGCTCATGGCGCTCATGATCGGGCTCGCGGTCGGCATCGACTACGCGCTCTTCATCCTGTCGAAGCACCGCACGCAGCTCGCGCGGGGCATGGGCGTCATCGAGTCGGGCTCGCTCGCGGTCGGCACCGCCGGCACCGCCGTCGTGTTCGCCGGGCTCACGGTCGTCATCGCGCTCGTCGGGCTCCTCATCGTCGGCATCCCGTTCCTGTCGGTCATGGGCATCGGTGCCGCGGCCTCGGTCGCGATCGCCGTCGCAGCCGCTGCCACGCTGCTGCCGGCGATCATGGCGCTGCTCGGCGAGCGGCTGCGGCCGAAGGCCGGCAGCCGGGCGGCCCGGCTCGCGGAGCGCGACGTCGACACGGCGCCGACGCTCGGGATGCGCTGGGTCACCGGCATCACGAAGCGCCCCGTGCTCGCCATCGTCGGCGTGCTCGCGATCATCGGCGTCGCCGCCGTGCCGGCCGCGAGCCTCGAGCTCGCGCTGCCCGACAACGGCCGCGAGGCGCGCGGCAGCACGCAGCGCATGGCCTACGACATGCTGCAGGAGGGCTTCGGCGAGGGCACGACCGGCCCGCTCGTCGTGATGGCCGACATCACGCAGGTGACCGACATCCTCGGCGTCCTCGATGAGATCTCTGCCGACCTCGAGGAGATCCCGGGCGTCGACCGCATCGGCAGCGCCTTCCCCGACGAGACGGCCGACACCGCGATCATCCAGGTGATCGCCGAGACCGGCCCCACCGATCACGCGACGGCCGAGCTCGTGCGCGCCATCCGCGCCGCCGCCCCCGAGATCGAGGCGGAGCACGACACCCCGATCGCCGTCACCGGTGCGACCGCCGTGCAGATCGACGTGTCGCAGCGCCTGCAGGACGCGCTGCTGCCGTTCGGCATCGTCGTCGTCACGCTCGCGGTCGTGCTGCTGCTGCTCGTCTTCCGCTCGATCCTCGTGCCGATCACCGCCGCGATCGGCTTCGTGCTCTCGGTGCTCGCCGCCTTCGGCACCGTCGTCGCGGTGATGCAGTGGGGCTGGGGCGCCGAGCTGCTGCACGTCGAGCCGGGGCCGATCCTCTCGTTCATGCCGGTGCTGCTCATGGCGGTGCTCTTCGGCCTCGCGATGGACTACCAGGTGTTCCTCGTCTCGGGCATGCGCGAGGCGCACGCCCACGGCCACAGCGCCGTCAGCGCCGTGCGGCACGGCTTCGCCGCCAACGCGCGCGTCGTGACGGCCGCGGCGCTCATCATGTTCCTCGTCTTCTTCGCCTTCGTGCCGGAGGGCATGGCGATGATCAAGGCCATCGCGCTCGGCCTCGCGGTCGGCGTGGCCGTCGACGCCTTCCTCGTGCGCATGACCCTCATCCCGGCGGTCATGACGCTGCTGGGGGAGCGCGCCTGGTGGCTGCCGCGCCGGCTCGACCGCGCGATGCCCGACATGGACGTCGAGGGAGAGAGCCTCGGTCGCCACCGCGCGGCGCTCGCCTGGGCGGCGGATGCCGGCGGTCACCTCGCGCTCGACCGGCTGCGGCCGGCGATCGACCACGAGCCCGGCGCCGCGTCCTGGACGGTCACCACACCGCGCGGCGCGGTCGTGCGACTCGACGCCCCGTTCGCCGACCGGCAGCGGCTCGTGCACGCGCTGCTCGGCGACATCCCGGCTCGCGGGAGTGCGCACCTCGGTGGTGCTGCCCTCCCCGGCGACGTCGGCGCGCTCCGCGCCCGGATCGGGCTCGTCGACCTCGACCTCGTCGGCGTCGGCGAGCGCGGGGAGACCGCGCTCGAGGCGGCGCGCGGTGCGCTCGCGCTCCGCTCGCCGTTCGCGGCGGCGCCCGTGCTCGACCGCCGCGCCGCGGCGCTCGTCGCGCGCGCGGGCACGGCGGCCGGCACCCCGATCGACCCCGCCGCGCCGCTCTCGCGGCTCGCACCGATCGAGCGCGCCGCGGTGCTGCTCGCGATCGCGCTGGAGCGCGGCCCGAGCCTGCTGTGGGTCGATGCCGCGAGCGGTGCCCCCGCGGGTGCCGCCGGCGTCGCCGCGCGGCTCGCGGGCGCCGACGTGACGATCGTCACGAGCGAGCCGTCGCCCGAGGCGCACGGCCGCGCCGCGATCGACCTCGCACCCGCGGACGCCGCCGAGGAGGACGCGCACGACGCGGCCGCGGCCGACG
This sequence comes from Agrococcus sp. UYP33, assembly GCF_054060915.1. Lineage (NCBI taxonomy): Bacteria > Bacillati > Actinomycetota > Actinomycetes > Micrococcales > Microbacteriaceae > Agrococcus > Agrococcus sp. UYP33. Next base: position 310,977 of record NZ_JBSSDR010000001.1, on the reverse strand, counting down.
CACACGACACGGATCCCGCCGGCGATGCGCCCACGGAGGCGCTCGCGACGGCCGGAGCAGACACGGGAGCAGACCGATGACCACCGCGCTCAGGAAGGCCGTCGCGCTGACGGCCGCCACCGCCACCCCCTTCGCCATCGCGGCATTCGCCGCCTGGTCGATGGGCCCGGCCGCAGACGGCGACCGGGACGTGCCAGCCGCGGTCGTGAACCTCGACGAGCTGCTCACCACCACCGCGGCCGACGGCACCGAGACCACGATGTTCGCCGGCCGCCAGGTCGTCACCGACCTCGTGGCCGACGACGCCGATGGCTTCGACTTCCGCATCCTGAACGAGGAGGATGCGGCGGCGGCGCTCGCGGACGGCACCGTGCACGCGGTGGTCACGATCCCCGCTGACTTCTCGCGACGCGTCACGAGCCTGCAGGGCGACGACCCGCAGCAGGCCGGCGTGCGCATCGTCACGGATGCGTCGGCCGACGGCCTCGCCACGAGCCTCGCGAGCGAGACCGGCGAGTCGATCGTCGCCTCCTTCGGCGACCGCGTGACGACCGGCTTCATCTCCGGCATCTACGGCGGCATGGGCACGCTCGCCGAGCAGCTCGGCACGGCCGCCGACGGCGCGGATGCGCTGGGCGCAGGCGGCACGGAGCTCGCGACCGGGCTCGACGAGCTCGCGGGCGGCATCGACCAGCTCGCCGACGGCGCGGGCGGCGCGCAGGACGGCGCGGCGCAGCTCGCGACCGGCGCCGACCAGCTCGCCGACGGCCTCGGCACCGCCGCTGGCGGCATCTCGGGGCTCGCGGACGGCAGCGCGGCGCTCAGCAGCGGCGTGGCCGACTACACCGCGGGCGTCGACCGCTTCGCCGGCGGCGTGCAGCAGGCGGCCGCGCAGCTCGACGCGGGGCTCGCCGGCGCCGCGGAGGCGGGCGGCATCGGCCGGCTCGAGTCGTCGCTCGACGCCTCGTCGGGCGCAGCGGCGCAGCTCGTGCAGCTGCTCGAGGCCGACCCCACCGACCCCGCCGCGCTCGAGGTCGCGCGGCAGCTCTCGGGCGGGCTCGGCCAGCTCAGCCAGCAGGACATCAGCGGTCAGCTCACGGAGGGGCTGCGCCAGGCGACCGCACCGCTGTCGCAGCTCTCGACCGGTGCGACGGCGATCGTCGACGCGGGCCCGCAGGTGCGCGACGGCGCCGCGCAGCTCGCGGCCGGCGGGGCGCAGCTCGACGCCGGCTTCGGCGCATCCGTCACCGGCGCCCGGCAGCTCGCCGACGGCGCGGGCGAGCTCGGCGACGGCCTCGGCGAGCTGGAGTCCGGCGCGGTGCAGCTCGCAGCGGGCGCCCGCTCGGCCGAGTCCGGCGCGACGCAGCTCGGCGACGGCGCGACCGAGCTGGGCGACGGGCTCCGCGAGGGCGTCGCGGCGCTGCCGCAGCTGAGCGACGACGAGCTCGACGACCTGTCGGCGGTGGCCACGAACCCGGTCGGGTTCGACCTCGACGAGCAGCGCGCGCTCCCGAGCGGCGAGGCGCGCATCGCGTCGCTCGCGGTGCCGATCGGGCTCTGGCTCGGCGCGCTCGTCCTCGTGCTCGTGCTCGCCCGGTCGGCTCGCCGCATCGCGGCGTCGGCCGAGTCCGACGGCCGGGTGCTCGCGACCATGCTCATCCGCTCGTCGTGGGTGGTCGCGCTGCAGGCCGTGCTCGCGACGGTCGTGGTGCACGCGATCGGCGGGGTCGCGTGGTCGTCGGCACCGCTGACGCTCGCGGTGGCGCTGCTGTTCGGCGCCGTGGCGACGCTGCTGCACCTCGCGCTCGTCGCGTGGCTCGGCGCCGGCGGCGGCATCGTGTCGGTGGTGCTGCTCGGCCTGCAGGCGGTCGCGGCGGGCGGGATCGTGCCGCGCGACGTGCTCGGGCAGGGGTTCGAGGCCGTCGCTCCGGTGCTGCCGATGACGCCGGCGGTCGATGCGCTCGTCGCCATCGCGGCCGGCACCGGCGGCGCAGGCGGCGCGGCGGCGATGCTCGTGCTGTGGCTCGGCGTCGGCCTGCTCGCCGCGTACCTCGCGCTCCGCGGCGCTCGGCGACGGGCGACGGGGGAGCGGATCCGCGCCCTCGAGACCCTCGCGCCGACGCCGGCGTAGCGAGGCGGCGCCGTCGGGCGCGCCGGGCGTGAGGGGCCGGCGCACAGGCACTTGACAGGAAACGGACTGCGGAGTTCGATAACGGTGTCCGCGAAACTGCGCGCGCCCGTCGGCAGCCTGTGCCGGCATCGCCCTCCCGCCTCGGCGCATCCGCCGGGCACGGCCCCGCATCCCACCGATTCCGACGAAGGAGTCCCGTGCGCACCACCTACCGCGTCCTCGCCTACCTCATCTGCGCGCTCGTCGCGCTGCAGGCCGCCTCGCATGCCTGGGCATCCGCCGGCATCGCGCTCTTCCTCGCGGAGGGCGGCACCGTCGACTTCGCCGCCGAGGGCCCGCCGCCGTTCCCGGAGGCGCTCGGCCTCATGATCCACGGGATGAACGGCATGTACGCGATCCCGATCGTCGCGCTCGCGCTGCTCGTCGTGGCCTTCCTCGCGAAGATCCCCGGCGGGGTGATGCGCGCCGCGATCGTGCTCGTGCTCGTCGTGCTGCAGGTGACGCTGGGACTGCTCGGCCACGAGCTCACCGCGCTCGCCTTCCTGCACGGCGTGAACGCGATCGCCCTGTTCGGCGTCGCGTTCTGGGCGGGCATGCGCGCCGGGGGACGCCACACCGGCGTCCAGGCGCGATCCACCGTCGGTGTCGCCTGACCCCGAGCCCTCGCAGCGCCGCGCGCGGCGCCGCCCCGGTGCCGGCTCGGATCGGCCGGCCCATCCTGACCGGCCCACCCACCCGGACCGGCCGGTGCGGCGCCTCGCCCGGCTCGTCGGCATCCTCGCCGCGGTGGCGCTCGTCGTCGCGGTCGGTGCCGCCTGGTGGTCGAGCCTGCGGCCCGACACCTACTCGGCGATGGCGATGGGCGTCGCGGACCCCGGCGGCGGTCCGGTCGTGGCGGGGGAGGGCGGCCACGGCCACGAGCCGGGCGCGGCAGCAGCGGTCGACCTGACGACCCTCGTCGCCGACCCCGCGCGCGCCGCCGACGTGCGCGTCGAGCTCGTCGCGCGCGCAGAGCGCATCACGCTGCCCGGCGGCGAGCAGGTCGACGCCTTCACGCTCAACGGGTCGACGCCCGGGCCGGAGATCCGCGCGCGGCAGGGGCAGCTCGTCGAGGTGGTGCTCCGCAACGAGTCGGTCGCCGCCGGCACGACGCTGCACTGGCACGGCGTCGACGTGCCCGCAGCGATGGATGGCGTCGCGGGCGTGACGCAGGACGCGGTGCCGCCCGGTGGCTCCTTCACGTACCGCTTCGTCGCCGAGGACGCGGGCAGCTACTGGTACCACGCGCACCAGGTGTCGCACGCGCAGGTGCTCGGCGGGCTCTTCGGCGCGCTCGTCGTCGACCCGGCCGAGCCGGCCGCCCACGATATCGACGTCGTCGCGCTGCTGCACACCTACCCCGGCACCTCCCGCACGATCGACGGCGTCTCCGGCGACATCGCGCGCGATTCCGAGCCGGGTGCGGTGGTGCGCGTGCGCGTCGTGAACACCGACAACGCACCGACGGTCGTGTGGGTCACGGGCGCAGGCTTCCGGCTGCTCGCCATCGACGGCACCGACGTGCACGAGCCGACCGACGTCGAGGGCCGCAAGGTCGCGGTCACCGCCGGCGGCCGCGTCGACCTCGAGGTGCGCGTGCCGAGCGGCGGCGCGCGCGTGCAGGCGCCGGGCGTCTCCCTCGCGCTCGGGACGGCCGCGCCCCCCGCGGCCGCCGCGCCCGCGGAGGCGCTCGATCCGCTCGCCTACGGCTCACCCGCCCCGCTCGGCTTCGACCCGGCCGCGGCCGACCGCGACTTCGCCTACGACATCGGCCGCTTCCCGGGGTTCCTGAACGGGGTCCCCGGCATCTGGTGGACGATCAACGGGCGGATGGGCGGCGACGTCCCGGCGTACCACGTGGCGGAGGGCGACGTGGTGACGATGCGCATCACGAACGGCAGCGGCGAGGTGCACCCGATGCACCTGCACGGGCACCACGTCGTCGTGCTCTCGCGCGACGGCGTGCCCGCATCCGGCAGCCCCTGGTGGGTCGACTCGCTCGACGTCGGGCACGGCGAGACGTACGAGGTCGCCTTCGTCGCCGACAACCCGGGCATCTGGATGGACCACTGCCACACGCTGCCGCACGCCGTCGAGGGGCTCATGACGCACATGATGTACGAGGGCGTCTCGACCCCGTTCCTGCTCGGCGGCGGCTCGGGCAACGCCCCCGAGTAGCCCCTGCGCTGGTCGAGCCGCTCCGCGCGCGCAGCGCGCTGAGCGAGTCGAGACCGACCGCTCCCGCTAGGGCCGCGCCTCCGCGTCGGCTCCCTCATCCGCGGGCGCGTTCTGCCCCAGGTGCTCGCGCGCGAACTCGAGCGTCTCGACGAGCAGTCGCAGCCGGTCGCGCTCCGAGCGCGCGTGCCGCGTCTTGATCTCGGCGATGACCTGCCCGGTCCACCGCTGCGCGGCGAGCATCTGCAGCACCTCGGCGACCGGCTCGTTGCCGTGGCCGGGGATGAGGTGCTCGTCGAAGACCTTGTCCTCGTCGGCGGCGACGCCGTCCGTGAGGTGCAGGTGCCGCAGCCGGTCACCGAGGTCGAGCGCGAGCTCCATCGAGTCGCGGCGGGCGAGCGCGCAGTGCGAGAAGTCGAGCGTCGCGTGGTCGACGTCCATCTCGCTCGGGTCGATGCCCGGGAGGTACGCCTGGCGGTCAGCGCCTCCCATCGACCAGGGGAACATGTTCTCGACCGCGACCTCGATGCCGTGCTTCTGCTCGGTCGTCCGCACCGCATCCGTGAAGGTGCTCGCGTACTTGCCCTGCCACCGGAAGGGCGGATGCACCACCACGGTGGGCGCGCCGACCGACACCGCGAGCGCGGCCGATCGGTCGAGCTTCACGAACGGGTCGCGCCCCCAGACGAAGGTCGTGAGCAGCACGACCGGCGCGTGGATCGCCATGATCGGCTGCTGGTAGCGCTCGGAGAGCTCGAGCAGCTTCTCGGGGCTGCGCGTCTTCGCGTCGGTGGTCACCATGACCTCGACGCCGTCGTAGCCCGCTTCGTGCGCGAGCCGGAAGCCGTCCTCGACCCCCTTGGGGAAGACGGAGATCGTACTGAGGCCGACCTGGATCATGCCGACGACGCTAGACCCTCCAGCCTGGACGACGCGCATCCGCGCGCCGGTCCGCCGGACGGCGCGCCCGATCTGACATGTCCGTGCGGCGTAGGATCGGCCTATGCCAGAGATCGACATCAAACCGCGTTCGCGCGCCGTGACGGACGGCGTCGAGGCCACCACGAGCCGCGGGATGCTGCGCGCGGTCGGGATGGGCGACGGCGACTGGGAGAAGCCCCAGATCGGCATCGCGAGCTCGTGGAACGAGATCACCCCCTGCAACCTCTCGCTCGACCGCCTCGCGCGCTCGTCGAAGGAGGGCGTGCACGCCGGTGGCGGCTACCCGCTGCAGTTCGGCACGATCTCGGTCTCGGACGGCATCTCGATGGGCCATGAGGGCATGCACTTCTCGCTGGTCAGCCGCGAGGTCATCGCCGACAGCGTCGAGACCGTCGTCATGGCGGAGCGCCTCGACGGCACGGTGCTGCTCGCGGGCTGCGACAAGTCGCTGCCCGGCATGCTCATGGCCGCGGCGCGCCTCGACCTCGCGAGCGTCTTCGTCTACGCCGGCTCGATCGCGCCCGGCTTCGCGAAGCTCGAGGACGGCACGATCCCGCAGTCGATGACGATCATCGACTCGTTCGAGGCCGTCGGCGCCTTCAAGGCCGGCAAGATCTCTGCCGAGGACCTGCACCGCATCGAGTGCGGCTTCGCGCCCGGCGAGGGCGCGTGCGGCGGCATGTACACCGCCAACACGATGGCGTGCGTGGCCGAGGCGCTCGGGATGAGCCTGCCCGGCTCGTCGACGCCGCTGTCGGCCGACCGTCGCCGCGACTTCTACGCGCGCCGCTCGGGCGAGGCGGTCGTCGAGCTGCTGCGCCGCGGCATCACCGCCCGCGACATCCTCACGAAGGAGGCGTTCGAGAACGCCATCACCGTGGCGATGGTGCTGGGCGGCTCGACGAACGCGGTGCTCCACCTGCTCGCGATCGCCCACGAGGCCGAGGTCGAGCTCACGCTCGAGGACTTCCGCCGCATCGGGCAGCGCTCCCCGCACCTCGCCGACGTCAAGCCGTTCGGCGCCTACGTCGCGCAGGACTTCGACCGCGTGGGCGGCATGCCGGTGGTCATGAAGGCGCTGCTCGACGCCGGCCTGCTGCACGGCGACGCGCTCACGGTGACCGGCAAGACGGTCGCCGAGAACCTCGCCGAGCTCGACCCGGCCCCGATCGACGGCACCGTGGTGCGCGCGCTCGACGACCCCATCCACGCCACCGGCGGCCTCACGATCCTCGACGGCACGCTCGCGCCGGAGGGCGCGGTCGTGAAGACGGCAGGCTTCGACGCCGAGGTCTTCGAGGGCCCGGCGCGCGTGTTCGACCGCGAGCGCGCCGCGATGGACGCCCTCACGAACGGCGAGGTGCAGGCCGGCGACGTGGTGGTCATCCGCTACGAGGGGCCCAAGGGCGGACCCGGGATGCGCGAGATGCTGGCCATCACCGCGGCCATCAAGGGAGCGGGCCTCGGCAAGGATGTACTCTTGCTGACAGACGGCAGATTCTCAGGCGGCACAACCGGCCTGTGCATCGGCCACATCGCCCCTGAGGCGGTCGACTCCGGTCCGATCGCCTTCGTGCGCGACGGAGACCGCATCAGGGTCGACATCGCCGCTCGCTCGCTTGACCTGATCGTCGACGAGGCAGAGCTCGCCTCCCGGCGTGAGGGCTGGGAGCCGCTGCCCCCGCGCTACACGCGCGGAGTCCTCGCCAAGTACGCACGCCTCGTGCGGTCGGCCGCCACCGGCGCCGTCACAGGCTGACGCACGTCTTCGAGAGACGAGCCAGGAGAGCCATGTCCATCGCACCAAGGCCTGCCGCCCCGCGCAGCGCCGAGCCGCCGATCCTCACCGGATCCGGCGCCGTCCTCCGATCGCTCGAGCTGCTCGGCGTCGAGGACGTCTTCGGCATCCCGGGCGGCGCCATCATCCCGTTCTACGACGAGCTCATGCAGCAGTCGGCGATCCGCCACATCCTCGTGCGCCACGAGCAGGGCGGCGGCCACGCCGCCGAGGGCTACGCGGCCGCGACCGGCCGGGTCGGCGTCTGCATCGCGACGAGCGGCCCCGGCGCCACCAACCTCGTCACCGCGATCGCCGACGCCTACATGGACTCGGTGCCGATGGTCGCCATCACCGGCCAGGTGTTCAGCCACCTGATCGGCACGGACGCCTTCCAGGAGGCCGACATCACCGGCATCGTGATGCCGATCACGAAGCACTCCTTCCAGGTCTCCCGCGCTGAGGACGTGCCCGCCGTCATGCGCGCCGCCTTCCACATCGCCTCCACGGGCCGCCCCGGCCCGGTGCTCGTCGACGTGACGAAGGATGCGCAGCAGCAGTCGGCCCCGTTCGTCTGGCCCGACACGGTCGACCTGCCCGGCTACCGCCCGGTGACGAAGGCGCACGGCAAGCAGGTCGCCGCGGCGGCCGCGATGCTCGCCGACGCCGAGCGCCCGCTGCTCTACGTGGGCGGCGGCGTCATCCGCGCGCACGCGTCGGCCGAGCTGCTCGAGTTCGCCGAGGCGACCGGCGCGCCGGTCGTGACGACGCTCATGGCGCGCGGCGCGTTCCCCGACTCGCACCCGCAGCACCTCGGCATGCCCGGCATGCACGGCTCGGTGCCCGCGGTGCTGGCCTTCCAGGAGTGCGACCTCATCCTGGCGCTCGGCGCCCGGTTCGACGACCGCGTGACCGGCAAGGTCAACGAGTTCGCGCCGAACGCGAAGGTCATCCACGTCGACGTCGACCCGGCAGAGATCTCGAAGATCCGCACCGCCGACATCCCGATCGTGGGCGACGTGCGCGACGTGCTGAGCGACCTGTCGATCGCCTTCCAAGAGCTCGCGTCGAGCCGCCGCACCGACCTGACCGACTGGTGGGAACGGCTGCAGGGGCTGCAGGAGCGCTTCCCGCTCGGCTTCACGGAGCCGAGCGACGGCAAGCTCTCGCCGCAGTTCGTGATCAAGCGCATCGGCGAGCTGACCGGTCCGGAGGGCATCTACGCCTCCGGCGTCGGCCAGCACCAGATGTGGGCGGCGCAGTTCATCAAGTACGAGCGCCCGAACTCGTGGCTCAACTCCGGCGGCGCCGGCACCATGGGCTACGGCGTGCCCGCGGCGATGGGCGCGAAGGTCGCCGAGCCCGACCGCGTGGTCTGGGCGATCGACGGCGACGGCTGCTTCCAGATGACCAATCAGGAGCTCGCCACCTGCACGCTCAACGACATCCCGATCAAGGTCGCGGTGATCAACAACTCGTCGCTCGGCATGGTGCGGCAGTGGCAGAGCCTGTTCTACGAGGGCCGCCACTCGTTCACCGACCTCGAGACCGGCGACGACGCGAAGATGATCCCCGACTTCGTGAAGCTCGGCGAGGCCTACGGCTGCCTCGCGATCCGCGTCACGAAGCCCGAGGAGATCGACCCGGCGATCAAGCTCGCGCTCGAGACGAACGACCGCCCGGTCGTCATCGACTTCATCGTGTCGAAGGACGCGATGGTCTGGCCGATGGTGCCGCAGGGCGTCTCGAACTCCTTCGTGCAGTACGCCAAGGAGCACAGCCCGGTGTGGGAGGAGGAGTGATGAGCACGCACGTCCTGTCGCTCCTGGTCGAGGACAAGCCCGGCCTGCTGACCCGCGTCGCCGCGCTCTTCGCGCGCCGGGGCTTCAACATCGAGTCGCTCGCGGTCGGCAAGACCGAGGTGCCCGGCCTGAGCCGCATCACCGTCGTCGTCGACGTCGAGGACCTGCCGCTCGAGCAGGTCACGAAGCAGCTGAACAAGCTCATCAACGTCGTGAAGATCGTCGAGCTCGAGCCGAGCCAGTCCGTGCAGCGCGAGCACCTGCTCGTCAAGGTGCGGGTCGACAACTCGACGCGCTCGCAGATCCTCGAGGCCGCGACGCTGTTCCGCGCCCGGGTCGTCGACGTCACGACCGACGCGCTCGTCGTCGAGGTGACCGGCGACTCCGCGAAGTGCCAGGCGCTGCTGAAGCTGCTCGAGCCGTACGGCATCAAGGAGATCGCGCAGTCGGGCCTGCTGGCCATCGGCCGCGGCGGCAAGTCCATCAGCGAGCGCGTCCTCAAGTCCGACGCGCGCTGACCACCCGTTCTGAACCACAAGCAAGGAGACACCATGACTGAGGTCATCTACGACGACGGTGCCGACCTCGGCATCATCCAGGGCAAGAAGGTCGCCGTCATCGGCTACGGCTCGCAGGGGCACGCGCACGCGCAGAACCTGCGCGACTCGGGCGTCGAGGTCCGCGTCGGCCTGCAGCCGGAGTCGAAGAGCCGCGCGAAGGCCGCAGAGGCCGGCTTCGAGGTGGGCACGCCCGCAGAGGTCGCCGAGTGGGCGGACGTCGTCGTCCTGCTCGCACCCGACCAGCACCAGCGCCACATCTACAACGACGAGATCGCGTCGTCGATGGGCGAGGGCAAGACGCTGCTCTTCAGCCACGGCTTCAACATCCGCTTCGGCTACATCGAGGCGCCCGAGGGCGTCGACGTCGTGCTCGTCGCGCCGAAGGGCCCGGGCCACACCGTGCGCCGCGAGTTCCAGGCAGGCCGCGGCGTGCCCGTGATCGTCGCCGTCGAGAAGGATGCGTCCGGCTCGGCATGGCAGACGGCCTGGTCGTACTCGAAGGCGATCGGCGGCCTCCGCGCCGGCGGCATCACCACCACCTTCACCGAGGAGACCGAGACCGACCTCTTCGGCGAGCAGGCCGTGCTCTGCGGCGGCGTCTCGCAGCTCGTCCAGTACGGCTTCGAGACCCTCACCGAGGCCGGCTACCAGCCCGAGATCGCCTACTTCGAGGTGCTCCACGAGCTGAAGCTCATCGTCGACCTCATGTGGGAGGGCGGCATCGCCAAGCAGCGCTGGTCGGTCTCCGACACGGCCGAGTACGGCGACTACGTCTCGGGCCCGCGCGTCATCGACCCGCGCGTCAAGGAGAACATGCAGGCGGTGCTGAAGGACATCCAGACGGGTGCCTTCGCCGAGCGCTTCATCGGCGACCAGGACGCGGGCGGCCCCGAGTTCAAGGAGCTGCGGGCCAAGGCCGAGGGCCACCCGATCGAGGCGACCGGCAAGAAGCTGCGCAGCCTGTTCGCGTGGGAGCAGCCCGACGCCGACTACGTCGACGGCAGCGCCCAGCGCTGACCCACCTCTGCGCCAGTTGAGGGTTTGCGTCCGAGTTGCTGACAACTCGGACGCAAACCCTCGACTCGTCTTGTGCGGGAGCCGTCCGCCGCGTTGAGTGGGGGACATGACCTCGCTCTGGCACGCCACCGGCCCCTCCGTGCACCTCGATGCCCCCGGCCGTCGCGACAGCTTCGACGTCGTCGTGGTCGGCGCGGGCATCACGGGTCTCACCACGGCGGTGCTGCTCGCCCGCGGCGGCGCGCACGTCGTCGTGCTCGAGGCGCGCGAGGTGGGCGCGGCAGCGACCGGCAGCACCACCGCGAAGCTGAGCGTGCTGCAGGGCGACCGCCTGCACCGCATCCTCGAGCTCGCCCGGCGCGACGCGGCCAGGGCGTTCGTGGAGGGGTCGATCGAGGGCATGCGGCAGCTGCGCGCGCTGCTCGCCGACACCGACGCGGTGCAGTCCAGGCCTGCCGTCTCCTACGCGAACAGCGGGGAGGGCGCCGAGTCGCTCGAGCGCGAGCTGCTCGCGGCGGCCGAGCTCGGCCTCCCGGTCGAGCGCGGCGGCGCCGAGTCGCTGCCGTTCGAGACCGCCGGCGCCATCCAGCTCGCCGATCAGGCGCAGCTCGAGCCGATGGCGATGCTCGCGGCCCTCGCGGCCGAGCTGCGCGCGCACGGCGGCACGATCGTGCGCGCATCCGTGCGCACCGTGCGCGTCGTCGGCCGCGGCGTGGAGCTCGACACGGATGCCGGGTCGTGGTCGGGCGGCGTCGCGGTGCTCGCGACCGGCTCGCCGGTGCCCGCTCGCGGCACCGCCGCGATGCTGACGGCCCACCGCTCCTACGCGGCCGCGTACCGCACCGCCGGCCCGCTCCCGGCCGTCATGGCGCTGAGCGTCGACGCCCCGAGCCGGTCGCTCCGCACCGCGACGGTCGGCGGCGAAGAGCTGCTCGTCGCGGGCGGCGTCGGCCACGCCGTCGGCCGCCACTCCGATCCGCGCCGGCTGGTCGCCGAGCTCGACGACTGGGTGCGCGCGCACTGGCCCGACGCGCAGCGCACGCACGTGTGGAGCGCTCAGGACTACCGCACGCCGGACCGGCTGCCCTGGGTCTCGGCGCGGCCGGGCTCCCGCGGGCGCGTGCTGCTCGCGACCGGCTTCGACAAGTGGGGCATGAGCTCCGGCGCGATGGCGGCGATCGCGCTCAGCGCGCGGATCGGCGGCGAGGAGCCGGGCTGGGCGCGCACGCTGCGTCGACGCGGCACGACGCCGCGCGCGGCCGGCCGGCTCGCGGGCGGCGTGGCCGCGACGGCGCGCGCCGATGCGGTCGCCTTCGCCCGCACGCTGCGCCCCGCGAAGGCGCCCGCCGAGGGCGAGGGCGTGCTCGGCCGCGTCGGGCTGCGCGCGGTCGGCACCTCGACCGTCGACGGCCAGACCCGGCAGGTGTCGGCGCGCTGCCCGCACGTCGGCGCGCTCGTGCAGTGGAACGCGCAGGAGCGCAGCTGGGACTGCACCGCCCACGGGTCGCGCTTCGCCGCCGACGGGTCGCGGCTCGAGGGGCCGACCGCCTGCCCGCTGCAGGAGCTGCGGCGCGCGGGCTGACCGCGCTCCGGCGCGGTCGCCGTGCCGCGGTGCCGCGGCGCCGTCGCTGCACCGCGACCGCGCGCGGATCGGCGCCGACTGGCAAGGTGGAGCCGTGCACGACGTCACCGAGGATCGCTCCGTCGCCCGCTCCTTCGAGCGCTGGGCGGCCGTCGAGGCGGACGGCCGGTCGCCGCGGTACGCGGAGTGGGCGCGCGGGGTCGCCGCTGATGCCTGGCTCTGCGCGGCGCTCGCCGACCTCGAGCACGTGAAGCGGCAGCCCAACCTGCTGTTCGCGGCCGCGCGCTTCGAGGGCGTCCCGGTCGCGCCGTGGGCCGACGTGCGCGACATGATCGCGGGCGCGTGGACGCGCATCCGCTCGACGATGCTCGCCCGCATGACGCAGACGAACGAGGCGCGGCGGATGGCGACGCTGCTGCCCGCCATCGCGCACCTCCGCGGCCCGATCGCGCTCGTCGAGGTGGGCGCTTCGGCGGGGCTGTGCCTGTATCCGGACCGCTGGCGCTACCGCTTCGGGGCCGGCAAGTACGTCGGCGACGCGAGCCTGCCGCTGCTCGAGACGCAGGCGTCGCCGTCGACCCCGCTGCCGGAGGGGCTGCCGTCCATCGCCTGGCGCGGCGGGCTCGACCTGCAGCCGCTCGACCCGGCGGAGCCCGACACGCGGGCGTGGCTCGAGGCGCTCGTCTGGCCGGATGCGACCGGGGGCGTCGACGGCGCCCGCGTCGACCGGCTGCGCACGGCGATCGCGATCGCGCGTCGCGAGGGCGCGGACCTGCGCCGCGGCGACCTCACGACCGACACCCGCGCGCTCGTCGAGGAGGCTGCCCGGCACGCCCCGACGGTCGTCGTCTGGCACTCGGCGGTGCTCGCCTACGTGCCCGCGTTCGAGCGCGCCGGCTTCGCCGACCTCATGGGCGAGCTGCCGGTGACGTGGGTCGCGAACGAGGGCGCGACGCTCGAGATCGGGCCGCCGGCGCCGTGGGCGGGGCCCGGCGACTTCGTGCTCCGCCGCGACGCCGAGCCGATCGCGATCACCGACCCGCACGGGGCGTCCGTCACCTGGATCGACGACATCGCGACGTAGGCGCCTGCCTGCGGCCGGGCGCCACGGCGCGGCTCGGGGGAGCCGGGCGGCTAGGCTCGATCGGGTGAGCCGCGACGAGGATGCCCTCCACTGGGAGGGCGACGAGGAGCTCGATCACCCGACCGCCGACGCGACCGAGCAGCCTGCGGCGACCACGGCATCGGTCGCCGCCGACGAGCCCGCCGCCCGCTCGCGCGGTGCGCTGCGCTGGCTGATGCTCGCCCTCGCGCTCGCCGCCACGGCCGGCTGGATCGTCATCATCGTCGCGAACCCGGTCGAGCAGCCGAGCCTGCTCGGGCTCGCGATGTACCAGCTCGGCGAGCTGCTCGCGGCGATCGCGCCGCTGCTGTGGTGGTTCCTGGTCGACCGGCTCGCGACCGCGCGGCGTGCGCCGCTGTGGCTCGCGGGCCTGGTCGTGACGGCGCCCTGGCCGCTCGTCGCGGGGGTGCTCGCATGAGCGCCGACCTCGAGGCCGGCGCCGAGCGCGAGCCGCGCGAGGAGCGTCCCGCCGACACCTGGATCATCGCGACGCTGTTCGCGCTCGCGTTCGGCTACGACACGGTCGAGGCGGTCACCAACCTGCAGCAGCTGCCGCTGCTCTACCTCGGCGCCGGCATCCAGGCAGCCACCCCGTGGTGGCTGCTGATCGCGCTCGTCGCGCTCCCCGCGGTGCTGTTCGTCGCGGCGCTGTGGATCGGTCGGCGGATGCGGCTGGTCGCGAGGGCGGGCGTCCTGCTGGCCGCGCTCGCGGTGAGCGCGCAGCTCAGCCTGCTGGCCGAGCAGCTCGCCAGGCAGATCGCGCTCGCGGCGCTCGTCGGCTGACCGCCACTCGCCGCACGGCGGGTGGTCACCCCGCGCATCCGTCAGATGACGCTGACGAGCAGCAGCAGCCCGAGCACCGCCTGGCCGATCGCTCGCGGCACGAGCGGCACCGCGACCGCGCCGAAGCGCTCCGGCTGCCGTGCCGCCTGCGCGTTCGCGGGGAAGACCGCGATCAGCAGCGCGATGAGCCCGAGGGCAGCGGCGAAGCGCACCGGCCACCAGGGCGCGAGCAGGCCGAGGCCGCCGAGGATCTCGGCGACACCCGAGACGACGACGAGCGTCGGCGCCCAGCGCCGCTCGGGGCCCGCGAGCGGTGCGGGCACCATCGCGGCCATCGTGCGCTTGACGCGCGGCACGAAGTGGGCCGCGCCCATCCCGAGGAAGACGGCGGCGAGGATGATGCGCAGCACGAGCTGCGCGATTGCGAAGGCGTCCATCGCCTCCATCCTCCCGCACGCGCGGGCCCGCGCCGACGCGCTCGGCGTCAGCCCTGCGGCGGCATCCCGAACGGCATCGGCGCGTCCGGCCGGACGGGCGGCACGTCGGAGGGCGGCGCGAACTGCCCGTCGTGCCGCGGATGCCGGTGCGCGAGCTCGGCGGACTGGGGCGTCGACCCCTCCTGGCCGCTCGGGATCGCCTCGACGACGACCGCGGTGCCGTACGCGCAGATCTCGGTCCACTGCGTGGCGATCTCGCTCGCGTCGAACCGCATGGCGACGATGGCGTTCGCGCCGCGGCGCTGCGCCTCGTCGACCATCCGGCCCATGACCTGCATGCGCGCCTCGTAGAGCATCTGCGTGAACTCGGGGATCTCGCCGCCGCCGATGGCGCGGAAGCCCGCGACCCAGCTGGAGGCCGCGTCGCGGCTCCGCACCGTCAGGCCCATCACCTCGCCCTGCACGGCGAGGATGCGGAACCCAGGGATCTCGTTCGTCGTCACGATCAGCACGCGGGCATCCTGTCGTGTTGCCCTGCGTGACGCCTGGGCCGAGGCCGGCACGCGACGCTCGGTACGCTGGGGGCGGCACGACGAGGTGCTGCCACCCCACCGCACCGCGCAAGGAGTCCCCATGTCCAAGCCCGTCGTCCTGATCGCCGAGGAGCTCTCGGCCGCGACCGTCGACGCCCTCGGGCCCGACTTCGACATCCGCCAGGTTGACGGCACCGACCGGGAGGCGCTCTTCGCCGCCCTCGCCGACGCATCCGCCGTGCTCGTCCGCAGCGCCACGCAGCTCGACGCCGAGGCGATCGCGCACGCGCCGCAGCTCAAGGTGATCGCCCGCGCCGGCGTCGGCCTCGACAACGTCGAGATCCCCGCCGCCACCGCCGCGGGCGTCATGGTCGTCAACGCGCCGACCTCGAACATCGTCTCGGCCGCCGAGCTCGCCATCGCGCACCTGCTCGGCCTCGCCCGGCACATCCCCGCCGCTGACGCCTCGCTCAAGCGCGGCGAGTGGAAGCGCAGCGCCTACACGGGCGTCGAGCTCTACGAGAAGACGGTCGGCATCGTCGGCCTCGGCCGCATCGGCGTGCTCGTCGCCGAGCGCCTCGCCGCCTTCGGCACGAAGCTCATCGCCTTCGACCCGTTCGTCAGCCCGGCCCGCGCCGCGCAGCTCGGCGTCGAGCTGCGCTCGCTCGACGAGCTGATGGCCGAGAGCGACTTCATCACCATCCACATCCCGCGCACGCCCGAGACGGTCGGCCTCATCGGCGAGGCGCAGTTCGCGCTCGCGAAGCCCTCGCTCCGCATCGTGAACGCCTCGCGCGGCGGCATCATCGACGAGGCGGCGCTCGCGACCGCCCTGCGCGAGGGCCGCATCGCCGGCGCCGGGATCGACGTCTTCGTCTCCGAGCCGCCGAAGGACGACGCGCTCACGAGCGCCCCGAACATCCAGGTCACGCCGCACCTCGGCGCCTCGACCGACGAGGCGCAGGAGAAGGCCGGCGTCGCCGTCGCCCGCTCCGTGCGGCTCGCGCTCTCCGGCGACCTCGTGCCGGATGCCGTGAACGTCGCCGGCGGCATCATCGACGAGTACGTGCGTCCCGGCATCCCGCTCGCCGAGCGGCTCGGCCAGTTCGTCGCCGGCCTCGCGGCGGGCCCCGTCGAGGCTGTCGACGTCGCGGTCCACGGCGAGCTCGCCGGCTACGACGTCAAGGTGCTGCGCCTCGCGGCGCTCAAGGGCTTCTTCTCGTCGATCGTGAGCGAGCAGGTGACCTTCGTGAACGCGCCGGTCATCGCGGAGTCGCGCGGCGTGACGAGCGCGCTGACCGCCGACGAGCGCAGCGAGGAGTACCGCAACGTCGTCGAGGTCGTCGCCGCGACGAGCGACGGCCGCCGCGTGAGCGTCGAGGGCACCCTGACGGGCCCGAAGCAGGTCGAGAAGATCGTCGGCGTCAACGGCCAGTCGGTCGAGGTGCCGATGGCCGACCACTTCGTCGTCATGGAGTACGTCGACCGGCCCGGCATCGTGGCCGCCTACGGCGCCGCGTTCGGCGAGGCGCAGATCAACATCGCCGGCATGCAGATCGCCCGCACCTCCGCGGGCGGCGACGCGCTCTCGATCATCACGATCGACCAGGCGGCGCCCGACGAGCTCGTCGAGCAGGTCGGCAGCGCCATCGAGGCGACGACGATCCGTCAGATCGGCATCCGCGCGCTCTGAGCCGGCGGGCCAGCCGGCCTAGGTCAGCGGCCGCACGTCCATCGTCGAGAGGAACGCGGCGAGCAGGTCGCGCGCGCTGCCGTTCCGGTCGGACGACCAGTCGGCGGGCCGCCAGACGGCGACGACGGTCATCCGGTCGGCGTGCGGACCGCCGACGAAGAACGCGTGGACGTCGGTGTCGAAGGGCACCAGCAGGCCCGGATGGCAGGCGCGGCGTTCACTGCAGAGCCGCACCGCCCGCTGGCCGATCGTCGCGCAGTCGCTGTTGCCGCTCTCGTGGCACAGCTGCTGGGCCCATCGCTCGACCGCGAGCATCGACGCCTCACCGCGGAACGGCACGGCCCACGCGCTGACCCGCACGTCGCCGTGCGGCGACCAGAAGGACTCGTGCGCGACGCTGTCCCAGTCCGCCGCGTCGACCTCCATGGTCCAGGCCCGCTGCGACGGCTCGAGGCGCCAGCCCGGCGGGTGGCCGATCCGGAAGCCGTAGCGCGTCGAGACGTAGGTGGGCCAGCTGCTCGGGCCGGCGGATGCGGACGGCGCGGGGTCCACCCGGGGCGTCGGGCCCACGGGCGGCGTCGCATCCTGGGACGGCAGCGGGTTCGCGGAGGCGGCCTCGGTCGGTGGGGGATCCGACGGCGTGGGCGAGGGCGGAGGAGCCGTGCACCCGGTCAGCACCGAGAGCAGCACGGCCAGCACGAGTGCCGATCTCGACCAGGCCATGACGACCCCCTCAGACGCCCGCAGGATACGCCCGCGGTGCTCGACGGGACAGTCCCCACTGGCGCGGTGTCAGCGCGCCCGGCTAGCGTCGCGGGCATGGACTCCACCACACCCGTCCGCATCGTGCTCGTCCCCGGCTTCTGGCTCGGCGCCTGGGCCTGGGACGAGGTCGCCGAGCTGCTGCGCGGGCAGGGCGACGAGGTCGTCGCGCTCACGCTCCCCGGGCTCGAGCCCGACCACGCCGCCCGCGGCGACGTCTCGCTCGACGACCACGTCGCCGCCATCGAGGCAGCGATCGAGGGCGACCGCCCCGTGCTGCTCGTCGCGCACAGCGGCGCGGCGATCCCCGCGACCGTCGCCGTCGACCGTCACGTCGACCGCATCGCCGGGACGGTCTGGGTCGACACCGCGCCGGTCGTCGACGGCGCGGCGATGGATGCGTCGTTCGAGGGCGAGGCGATGCCGCTCGACGCCGCGTGGGACGACGAGATGGAGCAGGGCTCGATGCGCGACCTCACGCTCGCGCAGCTGGACGAGTTCCGCAGCAGGGCGGTGCCGGAGCCCGGTGGCGTCGTGCGCGAGGCGGTCTCGCTCACCGACGACCGGCGGCTCGAGGTGCCCGCCACGATCGTCTGCACCGCGTTCTCGGCGGCCGACTACCGCGCCTACGCCGAGCAGGGCGTGCCGTTCCTCGCAGGCGTGCTCGAGCACCGGGCGCTCACCCTCGTCGACCTGCCGACCGGCCACTGGCCGATGTGGTCGAAGCCGGTGGAGCTCGCCGCGATCATCGACGTCGCAGCCCGCGCTGCCGCGCAGCGCTGATCCCGGTCGAGACCGACTTCCTCACTGCTGCGGCAGGACCACCCAGACGCTCGCGCCGCCGAGCTCGGCATCGTCGATGCCGATGCGGCCGCCGTGCGCCTCGACGATCCGGCGGCACGTCGAGAGGCCGATCCCGAGCCCCTCGACGTCGGCGCCCTCGCCGCGCTCGAGCAGGCCGAAGACCCGCTCGCGCTGCTCGGCGGGCACGCCCGGGCCGTCGTCGTCGACGGTGATCCGCCAGCCCGCGGTGAGCTCGTGCGCGCGCACCTGGATGGTGGGCTGCGCACCACCGGCGGCGCTGAACTTGAGCGCGTTCGCGAGCAGGTTCTGCATGAGCGCGCGCAGCTGCGTCGCGTCGCCGCTGATGCGGGGCAGCTCCCCGACGTCGATCGTCGCCCGGGATGCCCGGATGGGGGCGTCGAGGTCGTCCACCACGTCGTGCAGGAGCGAGTCGAGGTCGATGGCGCTGCGGCGCGGCCTGCCGCCGACGCGCGCGAAGTCCAGCAGGTCGGCGACGAGGTCGCCCATCCGGCCGGCCGCGCCGTCCGCGCGCTCGAGCGCCTCGGCCACGAGCCCCGCGTCGGCGGACTCGAGGCCGTCGGAGGCGAGCTCGAGGAAGCCGACGAGCGCCGTGAGCGGGTTGCGCAGGTCGTGGCTCACCTGGCCGGCGAAGTGCGCGAGCTGCTCGTTCGAGCGGCCGAGCTCGCGCGTGATGCGCCGCAGCTCGAGCACGTCGATCACCTGCCGGGCGAGCAGCGCGAGCGCGCGGCTGTCCTGCTCGCTGAGCTCGCGCACCTCCTCGTCGAAGACGCAGAGCGTGCCGATCGGCACGCCGGCCGGGGTGATGAGCGGGCTCGAGGCGTAGAAGCGCACGTCGGCGATCTCACCGGTGACGAAGGGGTTGTCGCGGAAGCGATCGTCGACCCGTGCGTCCGGCACGACGACGTGCCCGGGGTGGCGGAACACCACCGCGCACATCGAGTCCTCGCGCGCGCAGACGTTGGGCTCGAAGCCGACCGCCGCGATCTGGTGCTGGCTGCGGTCGTCGATGATGTTGATGACCGCGGTCGAGACGCCGCAGATCGATGCCGCGAGCTGCACGAGGCCCTCGAGGTCGGGCTCGGGCGGCTGACCCACCACGCGATACTCGGCGATCGCCTCACGGCGGGTGATGTCGTCGGCAGTGCGCACGCACGATCCTCTCCTGCAGCGCGATGGCCGCCCCTGGTGTGCCCAGGGTACCGAGCGATGGGGGAGTCGCCGCTCAGGCGCCGAGTCGTCGGGCGACGCGCACGAGCAGCTCGATCTCCTCGCCGGCGCGCGTCGGCTCGACGGCGCCGAGCGCTGAGCGGAAGTAGACGCCGTCGGCGAGCAGCACGACGGTCAGCGCGAGCTCCTCGTCGCCGAGCCGCTCGGCGATCGCCGCGACGTACTCGTCGTCGAGCCGCTGCAGGGCCGCGCGCGCAGCCGCGCCGGCGGGGGACTGGGCGATGCGCACGAGCGCGACGGTCGCGCGGTCGAGGCTGCTGTCGGCGGCGACCGAGGTGCGCAGGAAGGTCGCGACGATGTCGTCGGCGCCGCGCAGCGCCTCGACGTCCGCAGCGCCGAGCTCGCGGAAGCGCTCGATGAGCCCCGCCTCGAGCGCGGCCTTCGAGCCGAAGTGGTAGAGCAGCCCGCCCTTCGAGACCCCGCCGCGCTGCGCGACGGCCTGCACGGTCGCCGCCCGCTCGCCCTCGTCGATGAGGATCGCGACGTAGGCGTCGAGCAGCTGCTCTCGGACGGTGCCGGATGCGTCGCGGGCCATGCAGCGAGCATACCCTTGTCCACAAACCGTCCAGACGGTACAGTAAAGCGGTCGGCGCCCATCCGCGCGCCGGCGAACCGGACGGAGAGCGATCATGGACATCCAGCAGCGGGCGACCGACCAGGCGAGCGAGCAGCGAGCCGGTCGTCGCGAGTGGGCGGCGCTCGTCGTGCTCATGCTCCCGGTGCTGCTGATCGCGATCGACAACACCGTGCTGGGCTTCGCCCTGCCGCAGATCGCGCTCGACCTCGAGCCGACCGCGGCGCAGCAGCTGTGGATCGTCGACGCCTACTCGCTCGTGCTCGCCGGCCTGCTCGTCGCGATGGGCGGCATCGGCGACCGCTTCGGCCGCCGCCGGATGCTGCTCATCGGCGCGACCGGCTTCGCGCTCGTCTCGGTGCTCGCGGCCTTCGCGCCCACCGCCCCCGCGCTCATCGCGGCCCGCGCGGCGCTCGGCTTCTTCGGCGCCATGCTCATGCCGTCGACGCTCTCGCTCATCCGCTCGACGTTCCCGCACCGCGGCGACCGGCGGCTCGCGATCGCCGTCTGGGCGACCGCCTTCTCGGTCGGCAGCGCGCTCGGCCCGACGGTCGGCGGCCTGCTGCTCGAGCACTTCGCGTGGGGCTCGGTGTTCCTCATGGCGGTGCCGGTGCTGCTGCCGCTGCTCGTGCTCGCGCCGCTCCTCGTGCGCGAGAGCCGCGACCCGAACCCGGGCAGGCTCGACCCCATCGGCATCGTGCTGTCGATCGTCGCCCTCGGGGCGCTGGCCGCCGGCATCAAGCACGTCGCGGTCGACGGGCTCGACCTCATCGCCGTGGGCATGGCGGTCGTGGCGGTCGTGGCCGGCTGGCTGTTCGTGCGGCGGATGCGGTCGTCGGCCGCACCGATGCTCGACATCGACCTGCTGCGCATCCCCGCGTTCTCGGGCGCCATCGCCATCAACCTGCTGAGCGTCATGGCGCTCGTCGGCGCGCTGTTCTTCCTCACGCAGCACCTCCAGCTCGTCGAGGGGCTCTCGACGCTCGACGCCGCGCTGCTGCTCGTGCCCGGCACGATCGCGATGGTCGGCACGGGCCTCGGGGTGGTCGTGCTCGTGCGGCACATGCCCGCGCACCGGGTGGTCGCGCTCGGGCTCGCGAGCTCGACGGCGGGCTACCTCGTGGTCGCCCTGAGCGGCGACGCGCTGTCGCCGCTGCTCGTGGCGGTCGCCTACGGCCTGCTGGGCGCGGGCGTCGGCGCGGCGGAGACCCTGTCGAACGAGATCGTCGTGAGCACGGCGCCACCGGAGCGCGCGGGCGCGGCGAGCGCGGTCTCGGAGACCGCGTACGAGCTCGGCGCGGTGCTCGGCACGGCCGTGCTGGGCGGCGTCGTGAGCGCCGTCTACCGCTCGTCGCTCGTGATCCCCGAGGGGGTGGGGGCCGCCGACGGCGCCGCAGCCCGGGAGACCCTCGCCGGCGCGCTCGACGTGGCCGACGGCCTCCCCGTGCCGCTCGGCGATGCCCTCGCGCAGGCTGCGATGACGGCGTTCGACGACGGCGCGCTCGCGACGGCCCTCACCGGCGCCGCGCTCATGGCGATCGCGATCGTGGTCGCGCTGCGCACGCTGCGGAGGGCCTGACCGCAGCGCCCGACGAGCGAGGAGGGGTGCCGCCTCACGGCAGCACCCCTCCTCTCGTGCGTCAGATGATGGTCAGATGACGTCGTCGCGGCGCTCGGTGCGCTCGACGCGCGTGCCGGAGGCGGGGTCGACGCTCGAGCGCGAGACCTGCGACGTCCGCCCCGAGCGGGCGGCCATGATGATGCCGATGAGGGTGACGAGCGCGCCGGCGCCCAGCAGGATGTAGCCGATCAGGGCCCAGTTGGCGCCTTCGACCTGCCACAGGGCGGGGACCGCCCAGGCGATGATCGCGCCGACGGCCATGAGGAAGATGCCGAAGCCGATGCTCAAGGTGCTCTCCGTTCGTTGCGGACGCCAGGGACCAGGCGGCCTGTGGGGCGAATGTACTGCGCGCAGGCTGGGACGCGGGTGCGAACATCGGCGCGGCTAGGCTGGAGCGCGCGGCCCGCGCGGATGCGGCGCTGCCGGTCGACGCGCACACGGTGCGCCCCAGGGAGGAAGAGTGCAGCAGCTGCGCCTCGCGGTCATCGCAGGAGACGGCATCGGCCCCGAGGTCACCCTCGAGGCCAGGCGGGCCATGCGCGCCGCCCTCGACGGGGTCGAGCTGGTCGAGACCGAGTACGAGCTCGGCGCCGCCCACTACCTCGAGACCGGCGAGATCCTCGACGACGCGACGCTCGAGCGGCTCCGGCACCACGACGCGATCCTGCTCGGCGCGGTCGGCGGCGACCCCGCGGATGCCCGCCTCGCCGGCGGCATCATCGAGCGCGGCCTGCTGCTGCGGCTGCGCTTCGCCTTCGACCACCACGTCAACCTGCGCCCCACCCGCCTGCACCCGAAGGTCGCGAGCCCGCTCCGCGACCCGGGCGACATCGACTTCGTGGTCGTGCGCGAGGGCACCGAGGGCCCCTACGTCGGCAACGGCGGATCGCTGCGCACCGGCACGCCCCACGAGATCGCGAACGAGACGAGCGTGAACACCGCGTTCGGCGTGGAGCGCGTGGTGCGCTTCGCGTTCGAGCTCGCCGAGCAGCGCGACCGTCGGCTCACGCTCGTGCACAAGAAGAACGTGCTCGTGCACGCCGGCGGGCTGTGGCAGCGCATCGTCGACGCCGTCGCGGCCGAGCACCCGGATGTCGCGGTCGACTACCTGCACGTCGACGCGGCGACCATCTTCCTCGTCGACCGCCCGAGCCGCTTCGACGTGATCGTCACCGACAACCTGTTCGGCGACATCCTCACCGACCTCGCCGGCGCCGTCGGCGGCGGCATCGGTATGGCCGCATCCGGCAACCTCAACCCCTCGGGCGAGTTCCCGAGCATGTTCGAGCCCGTGCACGGCTCCGCGCCCGACATCGCCGGTCGCGCGATCGCCGACCCGACGGCCGCGATCCTCTCGGCGGCGCTGCTGCTCGAGCACTCCGGCCACCCCGACGCCGGCCGGCGCATCCGCGACGCGGTCGACGCCGACGTCGACGCCCGCGGCGGCGCGAGCCGCGCAACCCATGAGGTCGGCGACGCCATCGTCGACCGCATCCGCACCTCGAAGGAGCAGGCATGACACTCGAGTTCACCCTCACGCGGAACGCGGAGCCGGTCGCCGACGACGTCCGCGCCGGCGTGCTCGCCGAGCCGGGCTTCGGCAAGCACTTCACCGACCACATGGTGTCGATCGACTGGACCGCCGACGGCGGCTGGCACGACGCCCGCATCGAGCCCTACGGGCCGCTGCTCATGGACCCCGCCTCGGCCGTGCTGCACTACGGCCAGGAGATCTTCGAGGGGATGAAGGCCTACCGTCGCGACGACGGCTCGGTCTGGACGTTCCGCCCGGACCAGAACGCGCAGCGCCTGCAGCGCTCGGCCGCGCGGCTCGCGCTGCCGCAGCTGCCCGAGGAGCTCTTCCTCGAGGCCATCCGCCGGCTCGTCGAGGTCGACGAGGCGTGGGTGCCCGACGGCGGCGAGGACTCGCTCTACCTCCGGCCGTTCATGATCGCCAACGAGGTCTTCCTCGGCGTGCGGGCGGCGCAGACCGTGCGGTTCATGGTCATCGCGAGCCCCGCGGGCCCGTACTTCGCCGGCGGCGTGAAGCCCGTCTCCATCTGGCTCTCGCGTGAGTACAACCGCGCCGGCAAGGGCGGCACGGGCGCTGCCAAGTGCGGCGGCAACTACGCCGCGAGCCTGCTGCCGACGCAGCTCGCGGTCGCGAACGGCTGCGCGCAGGTGCTCTTCCTGAACGAGGAGGGCACCGACCTCGAGGAGCTCGGCGGCATGAACGTCGTGCTCGTGAAGGCCGACGGCACGCTCATCACGCCCGACTCCGACACGATCCTCGACGGCGTCACGCGCAACTCCCTGCTGCAGCTCGCGGCGGATGCCGGGCACGCGGTCGAGCGCCGTCCGGTCACGCTCGCCGAGTGGCGCGACGGCGTCGCCGACGGCACGATCACCGAGGCGTTCGCGTGCGGCACGGCCGCGGTGCTCACGCCGATCGCGGCGCTCCGCAGCCCCGACGAGACGATCGGCGACCCGGACGCGCCTGCGGGCCCGGTCGCGCTCGCGCTCCGCAAGGCGCTCACGGACATCCAGTACGGCCGCGCGGAGGATCCGCACGGCTGGATGGTCCAGCTGACGGGCGCCCGCTGATGCGGGTCGCGCGCTTCGCCCACGGCGAGCGGATCGGCTACGGCGTCGTCGACGAGGACGCCCTGGTCGTGCTCACCGGCGACCCGATCGTCGCCGGCTTCGACACGACGGGGGAGCGGATCCCGCTCGGCGAGGCACGGCTGCTCGCCCCCGTCATCCCGCGCTCGAAGGTCGTCGCGGTCGGCCGCAACTACGCGAAGCATGCCGCGGAGCTCGGCAACGAGGTGCCCACCGAGCCGCTCGTCTTCCTGAAGCCGAACACGTCGGTGATCGGCCCGGGCGACGCGATCGTCATGCCGCCGGAGTCGCAGGACGTGCACTTCGAGGGCGAGATCGCGATCGTCATCGGCCGCGTCGCGCGCCGCCTGACGAAGGCGAACGCCCTGCACGCGGTCTTCGGCGTCACGGTCGCCAACGACGTCACGGCGCGCGACCTGCAGCGGCGCGAGCAGCAGTGGGCGCGCGCGAAGGGCTTCGACACGTTCTGCCCGCTCGGCCCGGCGATCGAGACGGAGCCCGACTGGAACGACCTGCGCCTCATCACCCGTGTCGACGGTGAGGTGCGGCAGGACGGCGTCTCGAGCGACTGGATCTTCGACGCGCCGACGGTGCTCGAGTGGATCACCGCGGCCATGACCCTGCTGCCCGGTGACGTCGTGCTCATGGGCACGCCAGAGGGCGTCGGCCCGCTCGCCGCAGGCCAGACGGTCGAGGTCGAGGTGCCGGGCGTCGGCACGCTGCGCAACCCGGTCGTCGCGCAGACGGTCGCGACCCCCGCCTAGCCCTCCACACCGCCGAACTTCCCGAGACTCCGAGTTTCCGCGGCGGAAACGCGCGGTTCGGGGAAGTTCGCCGTTCGGGGGTCCGGTCGGGGTCGGGGTCCGGTCTCAGGGTCGGTGCCTAGCATCGGGCCCAGGGCGGCGTCGGTCGCCCGGGACTCGAGGAGGAGCCATGTCGGAGATCCAGCAGCTGCTCGGCCGCATGCCGATCCAGCAGATCGCGCAGCAGGCCGGCGTCGGTGAGGACGAGGCGCGGCAGGCGATCGAGGCGATCGTGCCTGCGCTCGTCGGCGGGATGCAGGCGAACGCCCACGACCCCGCGGGCGCGCGGTCGCTCGCCGGTGCGCTCGGCGCGCACGCCGGGCACCTGGATGAGCGGCTCGCGGGCAGCGTCGACACCGCCGACGGCGAGAAGATCGTGCGGAACGTCTTCGGCGACAACGCCGACCAGATCGCCAGGGCCGCGGGCGGCGGGTCCGCGCTCGGCGGCATCATCCAGAAGGTGCTGCCGATCGTCGCACCGATGGTGCTCGCCTGGATCGCGAACCGCTTCTTCGGCCGAGACGGTCAGTCGCAGCGCGGGCAAGCGCAGCAGCAGCCCGCGCCCGCCGAGCAGCAGGGCGGCGGCTTCGACTCGCCGTTCGGCAAGGGATCCGCGGGCGCGGAGCAGCCTGTGCAGGTGCCGCAGCGCCAGCCCCAGGGTCGGCCCTCCGGTCAGCCGCAGGGCCAGGCGCAGCAGCAGGACGGCTTCGGCCTCGACGACCTGCTGGGCGGGATCCTCGGCGGTGGATCGTCGACGCAGCAGGGCGGCCAGCAGGGCAGCGGCCCGCTCGGCCCGCTCGGCGACATCCTCGGCGGGCTCCTCGGCGGCGGCCGGCGCTGACGTCTGCTGCCGAGCTTCCCCGAACTGCGGCTCTCCCGCGCTCGAAGCCGCACTTCGGGGAAGCTCGGCGCACGGGGTGGAGCCTGCCTGCATATGCAGGCTGGCTCCCGTAGAGTGACCGCATGGCTTCTCCCGATGCGCTCCGCGGCCACGTCGACGCGATGCTGCTCAGCGTGCTCGCCGAAGGACCGGTGCACGGCTACGGCGCGATCGAGCGCATCCGGCATCGCTCCGACGGCGCGCTCGACTTCCCGAGCGGCACCGTCTACCCGGCGCTCAAGCGGCTCGAGCGCCGCGGCCTCATCGAGGGGGAGTGGGCGTCCGAGGGTCGTTCGAAGCGCGTCTACCGGCTGACGACCGCGGGCACCGCGGCGCTCGCGACGGAGCGCGACGACTGGGCGGCGACCTCGACGATCATCACGCGCGTGCTCGGGCAGGCGCAGGCGTAGCTGCCCCGAGCCGCACCGCGGCGAAGCGCACGAGCAGCACGCCGGCGCCTGCACCGACGGCAGTGCCGAGCACGACCGTGAGCGCGACGAGCGCGGCCGCGATCGCGGCACCCGCGGGCGGCACCGGCAGCGCGACGGCGAGCGCGATCGCGCCGCCGACGAGCACGACCGCCAGCACGAGCTGCAGGCCGGCGACCGCGACGAGCGCGGGCATCGAGCCGGCGCGGCGGATCGCGACCGCACCCACGGTCGCGGCGATCGCGACGAGCGGCGCCACGACGTCGAGCGCGCGCGAGACCGGCAGCATCCAGGCCACGTCGAGCGGCACGCGGAAGCCGGGCAGCGCGGCGATCGCGGTCATGCCGACGACCCACGCGACGACGAGCACGGCGACGATGCCCGCGGAGGCGGGGGAGTAGCGGCGGCCCACGTCGGCGAGCAGCTCGCGCGAGAGCTCGGCGGCGATCGGTGCCGGATCGCCGAACTCGGCGACGACGGCGGATGCGGCGGACCCCTCCGGCACGCCGGCCGCGGTGCGCGCAGCGACGGCCTCCCGCAGATCGCCCTCGATCTCGCGCACGACGTCGCGACGACGGCGGCCGGAGGCGACGACGGCGCGCTCGAGCGATCCGACCAGGTCGGCGATGGGATCGGCGGCGGGCATCGCGTCGATCCTCCCACGCCTAGGATGGGGACCATCATGAGCGTCCCCTTCTCGACCGCCACGGGCGGCGACGTCGTCGTCCGCTTCTGCCCCTCGCCCACGGGCACGCCGCACGTCGGCCTGATCCGCACGGCGCTGTTCAACTGGGCGTACGCGCGGCACCACGGCGGCAAGCTCGTCTTCCGCATCGAGGACACCGACACGGCGCGCGACAGCCAGGAGTCGTACGACCAGCTGCTCGAGGCGATGCGCTGGCTCGGCATCGACTGGGACGAGGGCGTCGAGACCGGCGGCCCGCACGAGCCGTACCGCCAGTCGCAGCGCGGCGAGATCTACGCCGAGCTCATCGAGCGGCTGCGCGAGGCCGGCCACCTCTACGAGTCGTTCGCGACCGCCGAGGAGATCGAGGCGCGCAACCGCGAGCAGGGCCGCGACCCCCGCCAGGGCTACGACAACTTCGAGCGCGACCTGACAGAGGCGCAGCGCGAGGCGCTGCGCGCGGAGGGTCGCCAGCCGAGCCTCCGCCTGCGCGTGCCCGACGAGGACCTCTCGTTCGACGACCTGGTGCGCGGCGAGATCACCTTCCCGGCAGGCTCGTTCTCCGACTTCGTGGTCGTGCGCCCGAACGGCGCCCCGTTGTACACGTTCGTGAACCCGGTCGACGATGCGCTCATGGGCGTCACGCACGTGCTGCGCGGCGAGGACCTGCTCTCGTCGACGCCGCGCCAGATCGCGCTCTACCGCGCGCTCGCCGACATCGGCGTCGCGACGGCGATCCCGCGCTTCGGCCACCTGCCCTACGTGATGGGCGATGGCAACCGCAAGCTCTCGAAGCGCGACCCGCAGTCGAACCTGTTCCTGCTCCGCGAGGCCGGCTTCATCCCCGAGGGCCTCCTGAACTACCTGTCGCTGCTCGGCTGGTCGATCGCGCCCGACCGCGACGTCTTCTCGCGCGACGAGCTGATCGCCGCCTTCGACGTGGCGAACGTCAACCCGAACCCATCGCGCTTCGACCCCAAGAAGGCGGAGTCGATCAACGGCGACCACGTGCGCCGACTCCCAGCCGACGAGTTCGCCGCGCGCCTCGAGCCCTACCTGGGCCGGGTCTTCGGCGGCCCGCCGAGCGACGAGGAGCGTGCGCTCCTCGCCAAGGCGGCCCCGCTCGTGCAGGAGCGCATGCAGCTGCTCGGCCAGGCCGAGGACATGCTGGGCTTCCTCTTCCTCGACACCGAGGACATCCACCACGACGCGGATGCGGTGGCGGGCCTCAGCGACGACGCGCATGCCGCGCTCGAGGCGTCGCGGCGCGCGCTGGAGGAGCTCGAGACGTTCGACACCGCGAGCATCGAGCAGGTGCTGCGCGAGGTGCTCGTCGAGGGGCTCGGCATCAAGCCGCGCTTCGCCTTCACGCCGCTGCGCGTGGCTGTGACGGGCCGCCGGATCTCGCCGCCGCTGTTCGAGTCGATGGAGCTGCTCGGCCGCGAGGCTGTGCTCGCGCGCATCGAGCGGCTGGCCGCGAGCGTCTGATGGACGTCGACGTCGTCGTCATCGGCGCCGGACCCGCTGGCCTCGCCGCATCGCTCAACCTCGCGCGCCAGCAGCGCACGGTCGCGCTCGTCGACTCGAACCGCCCGCGGCACGCGGCGACGCTGCAGTCGCACGGCTTCATCACGCGCGACGGCATCTCGCCGCTCGAGATGCGCTCGCTCGGCCGCGAGGAGGTGCTGCGCTACCCGACGGTGACGCACGAGCGCACCCTCGTGCGGCAGATCGTCGCCGTCGACGACGGCTTCGCCGTGCAGGCCGAGCAGCCCGGCTCCCGCGCCGAGAGCGAGACGCGCGCCCCGGCGGTGCTCATCGCGACCGGGCTCTCCGAGACGCTCCCCGCCTCGAAGCACGTGCGCCCCTGGTACGGCACGAGCCTGCACTCCTGCATGGACTGCGACGGCTACGACAAGCGCGGCCAGGCGCTCGCGCTCATCGGCGAGACGCCCGACCTCGTCGAGCGCGCCATGGTCATCCGCCGCCACACCGACGACCTCGCCGTGTTCACCAACGGGTCGGATGCGGTCGACGACGCCGGCGCGACCCGGCTCGCCGAGCACGGGGTGACGCTCGTGCGCACGCCGATCGCCGCGATCGAGGGCGACCGGACCGGCATGCAGGCGATCGTCCTCGACGACGGCGAGCGCAGCATCCGCACCGGCGGCTTCGTGCGCCCATGGTGGCACCCGCAGCTCGAGTTCGCCGAGTCGCTCGGCCTCGAGCGCGACGACGACGGGCTCGTGGTCGTCGACCGGTCGCAGCGCGCCTCCGTCGAGGGCATCTACGCCGCCGGCGACATCACGCCGGGCTACCGGCAGCTCGCGGTCGCCGCGGGCGCGGGCACGATCGCCGCTTCGGTCATCAACCGCGACCTCATCGCCCGCGAGCGCTGACGCGGGCGACGGCGTGGACCTCGGCGCGCTCGACCTCGCATCCTGGCTGCGCACGGGGGTCGCCCTGGTGCTCCTCGCTGCCATCGCCTATGTCGGGCAGCGCGTGTTCCGCGTCGAGGCGCCGCGCGAGGCCGTCGTCGCGATCCTGCGCGCCATCGTGCAGCTCGCCCTGCTCAGCATCGTCCTGACCGGGATCATCCAAGACGTGCGCTGGGTCGCGCTCGGGCTCGTGGGGATGCTCGTCGCGGCGATCGTCACGGCAGCGCGCCGCAGCGGCGGGAGGGCTGCCGAGGTCCTGCTGCTCGCCACGGCGATCACCGCTGGCCCGCTCGTCGTGATGCTCGTGGTCTTCGGCACGGCCGCGATCGAGCTCACGCCGCAGTACCTGCTCGCGGTCGGCGGCATCGTCATCGGCAATGCGATGACGATGGGCATCCTCGTGCAGCGGGTGCTGCATGCCTCGATCCGCGATCACTGGTCCGAGGTGGAGGGCTGGCTCGCGCTCGGCGCGACACCGCGGCGCTCGATCGCGCCGCTCGCGCGTGAGGCGGTGCGCACCGCGCTGCTGCCCATCATCGACACGACGCGGACGACGGGCATCGTCGTGCTGCCCGGGGCGTTCGTCGGTGCGGTGTTCGCCGGACTCTCGCCCATCGAGGCCGGCAGGTTCCAGCTCATCGTGCTGGCCGGCATCGTCGCGGCCGGCGTCGTCACCGGCTCGATCCTCGCCTTCACGGCGCACCGCACGGCCGCCGTGGCCCGGCCCCACGCGCTCGTCGAGTAGCACGGCGGCGCCAGCCGCCGCGCCCCCACATGCTCGTCGAGTAGCACGGCGGCGCCAGCCGCCGCGCCCCCACCCGCTCGTCGAGTAGCACGGCGGCGCCAGCCGCCGCGCGTATCGAGACGAATGACCCCCGCCTCACGCCAGCGCGTACGCCGCCCGCAGCCATCCCAGCAGCTCGTCGTCGACCTCATCGATCGACCCCACGTCCACTCGGTGCGTGCACATGCCGCCCGCGATCTGCAGCCGCCCGCTCGCGGGCGCATCCGCCAGGTTCAGCCCGACCCGCACGCGCTTCGCGCTCGCGGCCTCCACGACCGCGAACTGCTTGTGCCGCCGCAGCGAGACGCTCGTCTTCTTCGGCGCGACCTCGACGTCGTCACCGAGTGCCGTCGCCGCCGCGGCGAGCCGGTCGAGGATGGGCCGCAGCGCCGCCTTGCCACCCGCGTACTGCGCGTCGACCAGGTCATCAGCCGTCATCGGCCCGGCCTCCCGCGCGCGGTGGCGCAGCGCGACGAGGTTCGCGAAGCCGTGGCTCATGCCGTGCTCGCCCTTCAGCAGCGCCATGATCTCGCCGTGCTTCGTCGGGGAGGGGCTCGTGCTGTCGAGCACCGCGAACCACTCGTCGAGGCTCCTGCCGGTCTTCGCCGGCATGTTGTCGATCATCGACTGCGTCGCGGCATCCACGTCCATGTGCGTGACGCTACCGCCGCGCCGCGGCACGTGGTCGCACGAGATCGACGGGGTGCGACGGCGGTCTCCGGTACCGATCTGCGGGTCGCGCGGGCGCGCATCCCCAGATCGGTACCGGAGGGTCGGGCAGCCGTCGGCGGCGGCCACGATTGGCGCGCTGGCGCGGGAGCCGCTATGCTCGACTCTTGGCTCGCTCGCTCCGGTGCGCGACCATTGGGGTATGGTGTAATTGGCAACACGGAGGTTTCTGGTACCTTTGTTCTTGGTTCGAGTCCAGGTACCCCAGCACTGAAGTACCGAAGAAGCCCCCGCAACGCGGGGGCTTTCGTCGTCTCACAGGTCTTTCGTCGTTGGTGTTCGACACGCCTCTCGACATGAGGAGCGCGTGGCGGCATCGTGGTCTGTCCCCCAAGAGGTCGAGGAGGACACCATGGCGGACGAGACGGACACCACGAGCGGCGCGGGCCCCGACGGCGGGCACATCCGCACCGGGCCAGAAGCTTCGGACTCGCTGCAGTACTCGCAGGAGGTCACGTCGCCCGACGACGAGCCGGAGCGCGACGGCCGCAGCCTCGCGACCACGAGCCACGACGTGATCCGCGCGTGGGCGGAGGCTCGCGACGCGACGCCGGCGACGGTCGACGGCACGGAGCACGACGGACACCTCGGCGTGCTGCGGTTCGACTTCGGCGGCGACTCCGACCGGCTGCGCCACGTGGAGTGGGAGGAGTGGTTCGAGACGTTCGACGAGCGGCGACTCAACTTCATCTACCAGGAGACCCGCTCCGACGGCTCGGAGTCCAACTTCTTCCGGCTCGACAACCCGGAGCGCGAGGACGGCTGACCCGCTCGCCGGTCCCTCGTCGCAGAGACCGCGCCGTGGCATGATGCCCAGAGCGAGACGGGAGCATGACCATGGGCACGTTCTTCGACATCACCTGGTGGCTGGTGCCGCTCGGCCTCATGGTGCTCTGGGCGGCGACCTGCGTCTGGGCGGTCGGGAAGCTGCTCCGCATGGACGTCGCGCTCATCACCAAGGTGATGTGGGCGGTCGCGATCCTCGCGTTCCCGATCGCCGGCCTCATCGCGTTCCTGCTGCTCGCGGACCGCACGCCGCAGATGGAGCGCGAGCTGGGCATCCGTCGCTACTGAGCTCGCGGCGCCCTCGCGCCCTAGACTGCGGCGCATGGACCTCGCCGTCATCGCCTGCATCGCCGCCGCGCTCGCCGCGGCCGTCCACGGCTACATCTTCGTGCTCGAGACGCTGCGGTGGGAGGAGCCGGGCACGCGACGCGTCTTCGGCACGAGCGAGCAGCAGGCTGCGCAGTCGAAGCAGCTCGCCGCCAACCAGGGCGTCTACAACCTGCTGCTCGGCGTGGCCGCGCTCGCGGGCGTCGTGATCATCGTCGCCGGAGCGCGCGGCGCCGGACTCGCGGTACTGCTCGCTGCGACCGGCATCATGCTCGCCGCCGCGCTCTACCTCGTGATGTCCGACCGCACGAAGGCCCGCGCCGCGGTGGTGCAGGGCTTCTTCCCGGCGATCGCCGTGATCACGGGGCTCGTCGCGCTCGGGCAGGCTGCGTGATGGCGCTCCGCGGCGCCGCCCGGCTCGTGCTCGGCGGCGCGCTCGTCTTCGCCGGCATCAGCCACCTCACCTTCGCGCGCCGCGACTTCCGGGCGCAGGTGCCCGAGACGGTCGTCGAGCTCGCGCCCCTCGACGAGGACGGCATCGTGCTCGCCTCGGGCGTCGTGGAGATCGCGCTCGGCACCGCAATCGCGCTCGCGCCCGCCGGCATCCGCCCGCTCGTGGGGAAGGTGGCCGCTGCGTTCTTCGGCGCTGTCTTCCCCGGCAACATCGCGCAGTGGCTGCACCACCGCGACGCCTTCGGCCTCGACACCGACGAGCGCCGCTTCGGCCGCCTCTTCTTCCAGCCCGTGCTCATCGCGTGGGCGCTGTGGTCGACGCGGCCGCCCAGTCGCTGACCGACTCGAGCGACGGAAGGACCCGATCCCTGCCGCTGGACCCGAGATCTGGGGTCCAGCAGCCGGAACCGGGTCCGTGCGGCGGTGGGAGCCTGAGTCAGTCGCGGTCGCGGCGCGGGAAGATGCCGAGGAACCGGCGGGACGACGAACGGCGGCGCTCCGGCTCGCGAGCCGCAGCCCTCGTGCGCGGACGCTCGTCCGACCGCTGCCCCTGGCGTGCGCCGCGGTCGTCGCGCGAGTCGTCGCCGGAGTCGTTGCCGAGCTCGCCCGTGCCGTCCTCGTGCTGCTCGCGGATCTCGCGGCCCTCGGCCTCGAGCTTGTCGCGCGCCTCCGCCTGCTTCTCGACCTTCTTCGTGCCGCGCGGCGGCAGCTGGATCGCCGACTCGGCCTCGATGCCCGCCTGCAGCTCTCGAGCGCGCTCGACCTCGGCGTCGACCTCTGCGCCGAGCAGCAGCACGATGTTGAAGATCCAGAGCGCGAACAGCAGCGCCATCACGGTGCCGATCGCGCCGTACGAGCTGTAGCCCGAGCCGAACGTGAAGTAGAGCCCCAGGGCAACGGAGGCGATCGCGATGCCGATGATGGCGACGATCGAGCCGATGCTGACCCACGTGAACTTGGGCTGCTGCAGGTTCGGCGCCAGGTAGTAGAGCAGCGCGATCATCGCGATGACGAGTGCGAGGATCACGGGCCACTTCACCCACGCCCAGATCGGCAGGAAGGTCTGCGTCATGAAGGCGAGGAAGCCGCCGAGGCCGAGCGGCTCGGCGATCGGCCCGAGCACACCGGTCACGAGCGCGTCGTTGATGGCGAGCGACACGAGGATGACGACGACGCCCACGAGCAGCGCGACCGTGATGAGCAGCATCGTCGCGGTCTGCTTGATGAAGCCGCGGCCCTCCTCGATGCCGTAGATGATGTTCATGCAGCGCGAGAACGACTTGACGTAGGCGGATGCCGACCACACAGCGGTCGCGATGCCGATGATGAGGGCGATGACGCCGCCGGCCGCCGAGTCCGTCATCGTCTCCACGAGGTTGACGACGAGATCCTGGAAGTCCTCGGGCACCTGCCGCACGGCCTCGTCGAGGATGCCGGTCACGGTCGACGCGTTGTTGGCCAGCACGAGCGAGATGATCGAGAAGACGGCGAGCAGACCGGGCGCGAGCGAGAGCACCATGTAGTACGTCAGCATCGCGGCGAGATCCGTGCCGCCGTCGCTGCCGAACTCCTTCAGCGCGCGCTTGAGCGCGTACTTCCAGCTCGAGCCCTCGAGCTTCTGCGGGGCGTCGGGCTTCTCGTCGTGGTCGGGTGCCGGCGCGTCCGCTGCGTCGAGCGTGGCGTCGATGGGGTCTCTGCTCGACACGGTGTGTCCTCTCGCCGGGTTCCTGTGATGGCGCAGAACTGTACCCCAGTCACCTGCGCGGTGTACCCCGGGAACGCGTCAGTCGCCGACGACCCGGTCGACGAGCCGGTCGAAGGATGCGTCCACCTCGGCGGGCAGGCCGAAGCCGCCCGCGGCCTCGAGGGTGGCGAAGCCGTGCGCGACGGCGCGGAGGCCGCGCAGCGCGTGCACGGCGTCATCGCCACCGAGGTGGTCGACCGCCCGCTCGGCGATCGCCATGACGCGCGCGCCGGCCGCTTCGAGCGCTGGATGCGCGATCGGCCGGGCCGGCAGTGCGCGGTAGCGGGCCGGGTACCGCACCGCGAACGAGCGGTACGCGCGCAAGAACGCCCGTGCGGCATCCGCCCCGGTCGACTCGCCGACGGCCTCGCCGATCGCGGCGCCCAGGTCGTCGGTGATGCGCGCGCCGACGAGTGCCTCGAGCTCGGGCAGCCCCGCTACGTGCTTGTAGAGCGACGGTGGCTTCACGCCCGCGCGCGCGGCGACCGCGCCGAGCGAGAGCGGCGCGCCACCGGTGGCATCGAGCTCGGCGAGCGCGAGGTCGACGAGGGCGGCGGGGCTGAGCCCCGCCCTAGGCACGTGCCACCGGCCACCCGATGCGGCGCGCGAGCGCCAGCACGGCCGCCGCCGTCTCCGCCGGCCGCTCGGCGTGCGGGTAGTGCCCCGCGCCGTCGATCATCGTGACCTCGCCGCGCGTGGCGTCGGCGTACACCTGCGCCTCGGCTGCGGGGTCCGAGAAGTCGGGATCGGCGCTGCCCATCACGACCGCCACCGGTGCGGTCTGGCTGCCGCGCGCGTCGATCGCGTCCTTCGTGGTGCCGGTGCCCATGGCGACGAGCGCGTCGGTGCCGTGCGGGCGGCGAAGCGCGGCCACGATGCGGCGGCGGTGCGCGCCGAGGTCGGCGGGCGGCGCCTTGTGCAGCGAGCGGTAGAACAGCGACCAGAGCAAGGGAGAGTGGGTCACGAGCGACGTCACCGCGCGCATGAGCGCCGACACCCGGGGGGTCGTGGCCCAGGGCGCGATCGCCACCGCGCCGACGATCGACCCCGGTGCCAGCTGTGTCGCGAGCAGCGCGCTGTCCGGCGTGAAGGAGTGCCCGACGACGATCGCGGGGCCGCCGAGCCGCTCGACGAGGGCGGCGGCGGCGCGCGCGATCTGCGCCTGCCCGACGGGCGTCGGCGAGATGCCCGAGTCGCCGTGGCCGGGCAGGTCCAGCGTCGCGACGCGGAAGCCCTCCGCGACGAGCAGGGGCACGAGGTGCCGGTAGGCGCTGCGCAGGTCGCCCATGCCGGGCAGGAGGACGATGAGCGGGGCGTCGGCGGTGCCCGCGGGCACGGCGAGGTCGTAGGCGAGCGCGACGCCGTCGAGGTCGAGCGAGGCGGATGCGGTGGTGGTCATGCGCTCAGGCTAATGCCATTAGCCAACGAGCGCAAGGGCGCGGCAACGCCGAACTTCCCCGAACTTCGGGTTCTCGGCCTGAGAACCCGGAGTTCGGGGAAGCTCGCGCTCGCTGGGGGTCAGTACGCGTCGGTTGCGGCGTCGGTGCGCTTGAGCCGCGCCACCGCCGCCTCGGAGCCGCGCGCCATGAGCGTCACGTCGGCCGCGACGAAGACGAACGCCGCGCCGCGCTCGAGGCAGCGGTCGGCGTCGGCCTCGGCGAACGTGTTCACGCCCACGGGGGTGCCGGTCGAGCGCACGGCCTCGATCGTCGCGTCGACGGCGGCGACGACCGCCGACTCGGACGGTCGGCCCGGGAAGCCCATCGAGCCCGCGAGGTCGGCGGGGCCGATGAAGACGGCGTCGACGCCGTCGACCGCCGCGATCTCGGCCGCGTTCGCGACCCCCTCGGCGGTCTCGATCTGCACGGTCACGGAGACGTGCGCATCCGCGTCCTGCACGTAGCCGGCGATGCGGCCCCAGCGCGACGAGCGCGCGAGCGCCGAGCCGATGCCGCGCGCGCCCTCGCGCGCGCCGTCGCCGCCCGGGTAGCGGGCGGCGCGGACGGCGGCCGCCGCATCCGCGGCGGTCGACACCATCGGCACGAGCACGTTGACGGCGCCGAGGTCGAGCACCTGCTTGATCGTCACGGGGTCGTTCCACGGCACCCGCACGATCGTCGTCACGGGGTACGCGGCCGCGGCCTGCAGGATCGGCAGCATCTCGCTGATCGAGATCGGCCCGTGCTCGCCGTCGACGAGCAGCAGGTCGGCGCCGGAGCCGGCCATGATCTCGGCGGCGACGGCACTGCCGGATGCGTTCCACAGGCCCACGAGCGGCGCGTCGGCCGCGGCGAGCACATCGCGGAAGGTGCTCATCGGAACGTCACCTCGATCGAGCCCATGTCCTGGAAGTGCGTCGTGACGACGTCGCCGGGCTGCACCCACACCGGTCGCGTGAACGACCCGGCGAGGATGAGCTCGCCCGCCTCGAGGCGGTCGCCGTGCTGCGCGAGCTTGCCCGCGAGCCACGCGACCCCGTGCGCGGGATTGCCGAGCACGCCGCCCGAGACGCCCGTCTCGATGATCTCGCCGTTGACGAGGCAGTGCGCCCCGATCCACGCCAGGTTGCGGTCGCGTGGCCCGATCTCGACGTCGCCGACGACGATCGCGCCGAGCGCCGCGTTGTCGCTGATCGTGTCGACGATCGTGCGCCCCTCGAGCTCGATGTGCGAGTCGAGGATCTCGAGCGCCGGCACGACGACCTCGGTCGCGTCGAGCACCTGCTCGACCGTCAGCCCCTGCCCCTCGAGCGGCGAGCGGAGCACGAACGCGAGCTCGACCTCGACGCGCACGTTCGACCACTGCGCGTGCTCGACCGTGGCGCCCGAGGGGTACGCCTGGTCCGCGAAGATCACGCCGTAGTCGGGCTCGGTGATGCCGGTCGCGAACTGCATCGCCTTGCTCGTGAGCCCGATCTTGCGGCCCACGAGGCGCGCGCCGGCCTCCTCGCGACGCGCGCGCCAGATGCGCTGGACGGCGTAGGAGTCCTCGATCGTCGCCTCGGGGAACCGCGCCGAGATCCTCTCGATCGTGCCGCGCGAGCGGGTGGCCTCGGCGAGCTCGTCGGCGATCCGCGCCACCGTCGCGTCGTCGAGGCCCCGGCCGGGGCCGCCCGGGGTCGCCGCGGGTCCCGCCGTCACAGCTGGGTGCCGATCTTGAAGCCCTTCGACGCCTCACCCCGGTAGGTGCCGTCGTCGTCGCCGACGCGCGTGTACGAGAAGCCGTCGGCGCCGATCGTCACCTCCATCTCGCTGGAGTCGGTGCGCTCGACGACCTCGACGACGTTGCCGTCGAGGTCGAGCACCGGCGACGCCTCGGTGTACCAGGACGGCACGACCGGGTTGCCCCACCAGTCGCGACGCTGGTTGTCGTGCACGT
This sequence comes from Agrococcus sp. UYP33, assembly GCF_054060915.1. NCBI lineage: Bacteria > Bacillati > Actinomycetota > Actinomycetes > Micrococcales > Microbacteriaceae > Agrococcus > Agrococcus sp. UYP33. Next base: position 273,317 of record NZ_JBSSDR010000001.1, on the reverse strand, counting down.
CCCACGTGATGACGGGGTTGTCCGGGTCGCCGGTCCAGTAGTCCTGCGTGTAGATCTCGATGCGGTGCCCGTCGGGATCGGTGATGTAGAGGTAGAACGCGTTCGAGACGCCGTGGCGGCCCGGTCCGCGCTCGATGTGGTCGGACATCCGGAGCGCGCCGAGCTTGTCGCAGATCTGGATGATGTTGTGCTTCTCGTGCGTCGAGAACGCGATGTGGTGCATGCGCGGCCCGTTGCCACCGGTGAGCGCCGTGTCGTGCACGGTGCCCTTGCGCTGCATCCACGCCGCGTAGGTGACGCCCTGGTCGTCCTGGATGTCCTCGGTGACGCGGAAGCCGAGGTCCTCGAGGTACTTGCGGCCGCGCGGCACGTCGGGGGTGACCTGGTTGAAGTGGTCGAGGCGCACGAGCTCGCCCGCCGAGATCAGGTCGTAGCGCTGGTGCAGGCGCTCGGCGTGCTCGGTCGCGTAGAAGAACTCGTAGGGGAAGCCCAGCGGGTCCTCGACGCGCACGCTGTCGCCGAAGCCCTTCTGGAAGCCGCCGGCGCGACGCTCGGTGCGGCAGCCGAGCTCCCGGTAGTAGGCCTCGGCGCGGTCGACGTCCTCGGGGGCGCGCACGCGGTAGGCGAAGGCGGCGACGGCCGCGACCGGGCCCTTCCGCAGCACGAGGTTGTGGTGGATGAACTCCTCGAACGAGCGCAGGTAGATCGCCTCGTCGTCCTCCTCGGTCACGTGCAGGCCCAGCACGTCGACGTAGAAGGCGCGGCTCGCGGCGAGGTCGGTGACGACGAGGTCCATCGCCGCGCAGCGGATGATGTCGGGCGCCGGGACGCTGGGCTTCGTGATCTCGGGCGTGGGGGTCGCGTTCATGGTGCTGCTCCTTCGCAGTTCGGGTCAGGCGGATGCGCCGAAGCGGGTGGTGTGGACGTCGCCGAGCGTGATGTGCACGGCCTGCTGGTCGCTGTAGAAGTCGAGCGAGCGATAGCCGCCCTCGTGGCCGAGGCCGGAGGCCTTCACGCCGCCGAACGGGCTGCGGAGGTCGCGCACGTTGTGGCTGTTCAGCCACACCATGCCGGCCTCGACGTTCTGCGAGAACAGGTGCGCGCGCTTCAGGTTGTTCGTCCAGATGTAGGCGGCGAGCCCGTACTTCGTGTTGTTCGCGAGCTCGAGCGCCTCCTCGTCGGAGTCGAACGGCGTGATCGCGACGACCGGGCCGAAGATCTCCTCCTGGAAGATCCGCGCATCCGGCGCGACGTCGGCGAACACCGTGGGGGCGACGTAGTTGCCCTCGGGGAAGCCATCGGGCCGGCCGCCGCCGGCGAGCAGGCGGCCCTCGCCCTTGCCGATCTCGACGTACGACATCACCTTGTCGAAGTGCTCGGGGTGCACGAGCGCGCCCACCTCGGTCTTCGGGTCGCCGGGGTCGCCGACCACGATGTTCCTGGCGCGCTCGGCGTAGCGCTCGAGGAACTCCTCGTAGACGGAGCGCTCGACGAGGATGCGGCTGCCGGCGGTGCAGCGCTCGCCGTTGAGCGAGAAGACGCCGAAGAGCGTCGAGTCGATCGCTGCGTCGAGGTCGGCGTCGGCGAAGACCACGGCGGGGCTCTTGCCGCCGAGCTCCATCGACAGCGCCTTGAGGTGCGGCGCCGAGTTGCCGAAGATGAGCTTGCCGGTGCTGCTCTCGCCGGTGAACGAGATGAGCGGCACGTCGGGGTGCTTCACGAGCGCGTCGCCGGCAGTCTCGCCGAAGCCGTTGACGAGGTTGAAGACGCCGCGCGGCAGCTCGGCCTCCTCGAAGATGCCGGCCCAGAGCGAGGCCGACAGCGGCGTGAACTCGGCGGGCTTGAGCACGACCGTGCAGCCAGAGGCGAGCGCGGGGCCCAGCTTCCACGACTCGAGCATGAACGGCGTGTTCCAGGGCGTGATGAGGCCGGCGACGCCCTTGGGCTTGCGGTTGACGTAGTTCACCTGGGTGCCGGGCACCTTGTAGGTGTCGTCGCGGCCGGCCACGATGAGGTCGGCGAAGAAGCGGAAGTTCTCGGCCGCGCGCTGCGCCTGGCCGCGCGCCTGGGTGATCGGGAGGCCGGAGTCCCACGACTCGAGCTGCGCGAGCTCCTGGTCGCGCGACTCGACGATGTCGGCGATGCGGCTGAGGATGCGGGCGCGCTCGCGGTTCTTCATGCGCGGCCACGGGCCCTCGTGGAACGCGCGCGTCGCGGCGGCGACGGCCAGGTCGATGTCTGCCTGCTTGCCCGACGCGGCGACGGTGTAGTCCTCGTTCGTGACGGGGTTGAGCACGCCGAACGTGTCGCCGTCGACCGAGCCGACGCGCTCGCCGTCGATGTAGTGGGGGATCAGGTCGGGGATGCCTGCGGGCTGGGTGGCCATGATGGCTCCGTTTCTGTCGGTTCGGGGCGCGCCGATGGGCGGCGAGGGGATGGGGAGGTCAGGGAGCGGCGGGGCGCTTGCGGTGCAGGAAGGCGTCGGGCGTCGCGAGCCGGTGCGCGCGCACGGCGAGCTCGATGGAGCGCGGGTCGGCGCCCTCCTCGATGAGGGCGAGGATCGCGTCGTGCTCGTCGACGGATGAGATCGCGCGGCTGGGCACGAACGAGAACGTCGACTGGCGCAGCCGGGCGAGCCGCTTCCAGCCGTTGTCGATGACGTCGCCGAGCACCTCGTTGTGGCAGACATCCGTCAGCCGCCGGTGGAACGCCTCGTTGAGCGCGGTGAACTGCACGGGGTCGAAGGCGGCGAGGCTCTCGCGCATCTGCGCGTTGATCGCCCGCGCCTCGTCGACGTCCGACTTCGAGTACAGGCCCGCGGCGAGCATCACGGCCGCGCCCTCGACGAACGAGAGCGTCTCCATCGTGTCGTGGTACTCGAGCTCGTCGATCTCGGCCACGCGCGCGCCGATGTTGCGCTCGAACGTGATCATGCCCTCGGCCTCGAGCCGGCGGATCGCCTCGCGCACGGGCACGACGCTCATGTCGAGCTCGCGGCCGATCGCGTCGAGCACGAGCCGGTAGCCGGGGGAGTAGGTGCCGTCGACGATGCGATCGTGGAGCAGGTCATAGGCGCGCTGCGACTTCGAGGGCGCGATGGCGCCGCCGTCCCCGGCGATCGCCGCGGTCTTCGCGCGCCGGCCGCTCACGCGTCCCCCGCGTCGGCGATCGACGCCTCGTACCTCGCGCGCCACTCGGCGTTCATCGGGAAGAGGCCGTCGACCGGGTGGCCGGCGTCGACCTGGGCCGCGATGAACTCCTCCTCGCGCTCCTGCTGGATCGCCTCGTCGACGAGCTCGCGCGCGATGCCCGGCGGGATCACGAGCACGCCGTCGCCGTCGCCGACGATGATGTCGCCGGGCTGCACGGTGGCGCCGCCGCAGGCGATCGTCTCGTCGAAGGACCACGGCACGTGCAGGCGGCCGAGCACGGCGGGGTGGCCGCCCGCGTGGTAGGTCGGCACGCCGATCTCGGTCACGACGTCGAGGTCGCGCACACCGCCGTCGGTGATGAGGCCCGCTGCGCCGAGGTGCCGGGCGCGGAGGGCCAGGATGTCGCCGAGGGTGCCGGAGCGGTTGTCGCCGCGCGCCTCGATCACGACGACCTCGCCGGGCTGCAGCGAGTCGAAGAGCCGCTTCTGCGCGTTGTAGCCGCCGCCGTGGGTCTTGAAGAGGTCCTCGCGGTTCGGCACGTAGCGCAGCGTGCGGGCGGTGCCGACGAGGCGCTTGCCCGGCTGCGTCGTGCGCAGCCCGTCGATCGAGACGTTGTTGAGGCCGCGCTTCCGCAGCCCCGACGAGAGGGTCGCGAGGGCGACCTGCGAGAGCCGCGCGCGCAGCTCGTCGTCGAGCACGGGTGCGGCGGGCGCCTGGAACTCGGCGATCGGGCGCCCGGATGCGTCGGCCCACTGCTCGGGGGTCGGCTTCGGCTGCGCGGAGTACGGCGGCAGCTGCTGCTCGCCGACCCGCAGGGTGGTCACGAGCCTGCCGGTCGCGAGCTGCTCGCCGTCGAGCGCGGTCGCGGTGACCTCGACCTCGACGCGCTGGCCGGGGAAGAACGTCGAGGCGTCGGCGGGCGTGCCGGTGAGGATGACGTCGCCCGGCTCGAGGGTGATGAGCTGCGAGAGGTCGCTGACGACCTGCGGCAGCGAGAAGATCAGCGTCGAGGTGGAGTCGGCCTGGACGAGCTCGCCGTCGAGCCAGGTGCGCACCTCGATGGCCGCCGGATCGAGCCGCTCGGCGGGCAGCAGCACGGGGCCGATCGGCGTCATGCCGTCGCCGCCCTTCGAGCGCAGGTTCGCGCCCTTGTCGACCCAGCGGAGGTCGAAGACGCCGAGGTCGTTGGCCGCGGTGACGGCGGCGACGTGGGCCCAGGCATCCGCTTCGTCGACGCGGCGCGCGTGCCGGCCGATGACGATGGCGATCTCGCCCTCGAAGCCGAAGATCGCGGTGCCGGCCGGCACCTCGGCCTCGCCGCCGGTGGAGAGCGACGTCGCGGGCTTCAGGAAGAAGCCCGGCGCCTCGGGCGTGCGGCCCTTCTGCGCGGCGCGGGCGGCGTAGCCGATGTGCATCGCGAAGACCTTGCCGGGCCTCGCGCCGAGCAGCGCCCAGGCGGCCTCGGCGGCAGGGGGAGCGCCCGCTGGGCGGTGCGACGATGCATCCATGCGGGCATCGTATACGATTCCGTATCGGCCGTGCAAGGCTCCATTGGAGGAGTCGATGGTGGCCCTGCGAGGGCCGCAGTCTGGCGCTCCAAGCGGGCCTTGCTGTCGTGCACGAAATCGTATATGTTCGCCACAGATCCCGGCTGGACCCCTCCTGGCCACCTCACTGACAAAGGAGTCAGCGTGTCTCACAGCACGACTCACGGCATCACCTCCACCAAGGAGCGCAACAAGGTCCTCGCGGCCGTCGTCGTCGGCACCACCATCGAGTGGTACGACTTCTTCATCTACGCCTTCATGGCGAACCTCGTCTTCGCGCAGCTGTTCTTCCAGCCCGCCGGCGAGGGCATGATGCAGATCCTGTCGCTCATCACCATCGGCATCTCGTTCCTGTTCCGCCCGCTCGGCGCGTTCCTCGCCGGCCACTTCGGCGACAAGATCGGCCGCCGCCCGATGCTCGTGCTCACGCTGCTCCTCATGGGCATCGCGACCACGCTCGTCGGCGCGCTGCCGACGTTCGAGCAGGCCGGCTTCCTCGCACCGGTGCTGCTCATCCTGCTCCGCATCCTGCAGGGCATCTCCGCCGGTGGTGAGTGGGGCGGCGCCGTGCTGATGGCCATCGAGCACGCGCCCCAGGGTCGTCGCGGCCTCTACGGCTCGTTCGTCCAGGCGGGCGTGCCGCTCGGCATGCTGCTCGCGACGAGCATCCTCGCGGGCATCCGCGCCGCCTTCCCGGGCGACGCGTTCCTCGAGGTCGGCTGGCGCATCCCGTTCTTCGTCTCGATCCTGCTCGTCGTGGTCGGCTACGTCGTGCGCCGCTCGGTCGACGAGTCGCCGGTCTTCCAGGAGATCAAGCAGACGGCCCAGCAGGAGTCGGCGCCGATCGTCCAGGTCTTCCGCAAGTACGGCCTCATCGTGCTCTTCGCCGCGATGGTCTTCATGGCCAACAACGCGACCGGCTACATGACGACCGGTGGCTACGTGCAGGGCCTCGCCTCCCGCCCCGTCGACGGCACCCCGCCCGGGCTCGGCTTCGACCCGGTGGGCGTGCAGCTCGCGACCTTCGCCGGCTCGCTGTCGTGGCTCGTGTTCACGTTCGTCGCGGGTGCGCTCTCCGACCGCATCGGCCGCAAGCGCCTCTACATCATGGGCTGGATCGTGCTCGCCGTGACGATCGTGCCGCTGTTCGTCCTCGTGGAGCAGGGCGTGTGGGGCGTCGCGCTCGGCACCATCCTGCTCGGCGCGGGCCTCGGCCTCACCTACGGCGCGCAGGCCGCCTGGTACGCCGAGTCCTTCCCGGCCGGCGTGCGCTACTCGGGCGTCTCGATCGCCTACGCGATCGGCGCGATCATCGGCGGCGCGTTCGCGCCGACGATCGCCCAGGCCCTCCTGCAGGCGACCGGCTCGACGTGGTCGATCGTCGGCTACCTGCTCGTGACCGTTGTGATCTCGCTCATCGGCACGCTGCTGATGAAGGACCGCACCGGCATCCCGCTCTCGATCGAGTTCGAGCGCTCGGGCCGCTGGGAGTCGTGGCAGAAGGGCGACGAGTACGTCGAGCTCTCCGACGTCGACCGCGCGGCGCACGCCGCCAAGTAGGCGCATCCGATGGGGGTCCCGCTGCGGCGGGGCCCCCGTTCGCGTGCCTGGGCGGCTCGAGGGCTGCGGAGCGGCCGGTCAGTCGGTGATGACCGGGTCGTCGATCGCCGTCCCGAGCGCGTAGGGCCCGAAGAACAGGTCCGCGCCGTCCTGCGTCAGCGCGGTGCCACTCGCGCGCCGGCCGTCGAACGCGGCGATCGTGGCGAAGGCGAGCCGGCTCGACGGGTCGTCGGGATCGGCGATCTCGAGCAGCCAGCCGTCGTCGGCCTCGACGATGGCGGGGTCGGCGATCGTCACCCGCAGCATCCCGCCGTGCCCGGTGAGCGCGACCGCGCCGCGGAACGCGAGCCCGCCGACGCCCTCGAAGCGGATGCCCGCGTCCGTCGTCGTGGCGCCGTCGGTGGCCTCGACCGAGCCGTCGGCCATCCTGCGCACGTACGCGAGCAGCGAGGCCTTGATGCCCCAGTCCAGCGCCGTCATCGCGGCTGCGGCCAGGGCAGCGAGCGGGCGAAGCGGATGAGCTCCTGCACGCGCTCGGTCGGCGCCGGTGCGGTCGGCCAGATGACGTCGATCCCGACGGGCGGCACCGCCGGGGTGATCTCGAGCATGGCGACAGGGTAGCCCTCGTAGCTCGCGCGGTTCGCGGGCCGCTGCACGAGGATGCCGTAGCCGAGACCCCGTCCCACGAGCGCCCGCACCGCCTCGTAGCTCTGCACGCGGTGGCGCACGCGCGGCACGAGCCCCTGGGCGGCGAAGAGCGACATGGTGTGCTCGCTCGAGGGCGGGGCGTCGAGCAGGATGAGGTCGCGCTCGACCAGCTGCTCGAGCCGCACGGTCTCGCCGGCGGCGAGCGGGTCGTCGGCCGCGAGCACGGCGTGGGCGGGCAGCTCGAACAGCCGTGCCCGGCTGGGCTGCCCGGGCACGAGCGTGTCGTAGACGAACGCGACGTCCACCTGCCCCGACTCGAGCCTGCCCTGCAGCCGGTCGTGCGTCGCCTCGACGATCTCGAGCTCGACGCGCGGATGCGCGCTGCCGAAGCCCTGCAGGATCGGCGGCAGCACCGTCGGCGCGAGCGTGGGGTAGCAGCCGATGGTGATCGGCCCGACGAGCTCGCCCGCCGCGCCGTGCAGCGAGCTCTCGAGCTCGCGCGCCGAGGTGAGCAGCTCGCGCGCCCGGGCCACGACCTCCACGCCGGTGCTCGTCAGCGTGAGCCCACGCGCGCGGCGCCGCACCATGAGGCGCGCGCCGAGCGAGCGCTCCAGCTCGGTGAGCGCCTCCGAGACCGCGGACGGCGAGGCGTGCACCCGTGCGGCGGCGCCGGCGACGGTGCCCTCGTCGGCCGCGGCGACGAGGAACGACAGCTGCCGCAGCGTGAAGGGCGGCGAGTCGAAGGCGTGCATGTTCGGTCCATCCGAAGTTGAACGGACGATCAATCCGCTTTTCCAACAGTAGACGCGCGGGCAGACTCGAGACGAGCACCGATGTGGCTGCTCCGACCACGAGGACGTGCCATGCCGAGCAAGGAAGCTCCCGTCGCCGATTGGGTGACCATCCCGGACCTGTACCGCGATCCGTTCCCCATCTACGAGCGCCTACGCGCCGAGGGCGGTGTGCACTGGGTGCCGGCCGTCGGTCGCTACCTGATCACCTCGTACGCGGCAGTGCACGAGACGGAGCTCGACCAGACCGTCTTCTCGGCGAACGAGCGGGGCTCGCTGCAGATCCGCGCCATGGGGCACTCGATGCTGCGGCGCGACGACCCCGAGCACTACCTCGAGCGCAAGGCATGGCAGCCGACCCTGCGCCCCGGCGTCGTGAAGCGCCACTGGCAGCAGGTGTTCGAGCGCACTGCCGAGCAGTACCTCGACGAGATGGTCGCGAAGGTGCAGCGGGGTGGCGATGCCGACCTCATCTGGGACTTCGCCGCGCCCTTCGCCGCCGAGAGCCTGCGGCAGATCATCGGCCTCGACAGCGCCAGCCAGCAGGATCTGCAGCGCTGGTCGCAGACGCTGATCGACGCGACCGGCAACTACGCCGACGACCCCGAGGTCTGGGCGAAGGGCAAGCGCTCGTTCGACGAGGTCGACGCGGTGCTCGACGAGATGCTGCCGTGGCACGCGGCCCACCCCAACGAGTCGCTGCTGTCGCAGTTGCTGCGCATCCCGGACTACGAGATGCCGATGGAGCGCATCCGCGCCAATGTGAAGATGACGATCGGCGGCGGGCTGAACGAGCCTCGCGACGTGCTGGGCGTCGCGGCGTGGGGGCTGCTCGCGCATCCCGAGCAGCGTCGCGCGGTCGAGGCGGACCCGAGCCTCTGGCACGCGGCGTTCGACGAGACACTGCGCTGGATCGCGCCCATCGGCCTCTACTCCCGGCAGACGACGCGCGACGTGGAGCTGACCGGTGTGCGCCTGCCGGCGGGCGCCCGACTGGGCATCTGCATCCTGTCCGCGAACCGCGACGAGCGCGTCTGGGACGACGCAGCCGCGTTCGACATCCGTCGGGAGGTCAAGCCGCACCTCGCGTTCAGCAAGGGCGTGCACGTCTGCCTCGGCGCGTGGGTCGCGCGCTCGGAGGTCGCCGACGTCGCGCTGCCGATGCTGTTCGAGCGGCTGCGGGGGCTGGAGCTCGTGCCCGAGCAGCCGGCCGAGATCGGCGGATGGGTCTTCCGCGGCATGCTGCGGCTGCCGGTGCGCTGGGCCTCGGTCGCACCCCGCACGGCGGCATCCCCCGGCGCGTCGGAGTCGGAGGGGACAGGCCAGGCCGTCGCACCGCGCATCGCCGTGGTCGGCTCCGGCCCCGCCGGCTGCTTCACGGCGCAGGCGCTGCGGCGCCGGTTCCCCAGCGCCGAGCTCGACGTGCTCGACGCGCTCCCCGTGCCGTACGGGCTCGTGCGCTCGGGCGTCGCCGCCGACCACGCCGGCACGAAGTCGGTGACGGCGCAGTTCGACCGCCTGTTCCTGCGCGAGGGCGTGCGGTTCCGCGGCAACCTGCGGCTCGGCACCGACGTCTCGCTCGACGCGCTGCGCGGCGCGTACGACGCCGTCGTGCTCGCGACCGGCATGCACGCCGATCGTGGGCTCGGCATCCCGGGCGCCGCGCTCGACGGCGTGCACGGCGCGGGCCGCATCACCCGGCTGCTCAACGCGCATCCCGACGAGGGGGACGCGCCGTCGCTCGGCGAGCGGGTCGTGGTCGTGGGGCACGGCAACGTCGCGATGGACCTGGTGCGGCTGCTCGCTCGCGACGCCGACGGGCTCGAGGGCACCGACGTCGACGACGAGGCGCACGCGCGGCTCGCGGCGGGCGTGCGGACGATCCACGTCGTCGGGCGCAGCGGCCCGACCGCGGCGAAGTTCGACCCGGTCATGGTGCGCGAGCTCGCGGGTCTGCCCGGTGTCGCGCACCACGTGCACGGCGCGGCGCTCGAGGCGCTCGCGGAGGGCAAGGATGCGCGTGCGGATGCGGTGCGCGCCCTCTCGGCAGCGTCGGCGGAGTCCGCGCGCGTCGAGGTCCACTGGTGGTTCGGCCTCGCGCCGTCCCGGATCGAGGGCGACGGCCGCGTCGAGCGCGCGGTCTTCGCGGGTGCGGAGGGCGAGGTCGCGCTCGCGGCGGACGCGGTGGTGACGGCCGTCGGGTTCGAGGCGGACGCCGACTCGCCGAGCGTGCCGGGGGCGCATCCGGACGGGCGCGTCGAACCGGGCCTCTACACGGCGGGATGGCTGCGGCGCGGACCGCGCGGCACGATCCCCGACCAGCGGACGGATGCGCGCGAGCTCGCGCGCGCGATCGCCGACGACATCGACTCGGGCGCCGTCGCGCTCGGTGCGCCGGGGCTCGCCGCGACCACGGGCGAGGTCGGCTTCGACGGCTGGCGCCGCATCGATGTGCTCGAGCGGCTCGGCGCGGCCCCCGGGCGGGAGCGCGTCAAGCTCAAGGCCGTCGACCGGATGCTCGCGGCCGCCGCCGACGCGGGCATCCCGCTGCCCGAGGTCGCCGAGGACGCCGTGGGATCCGGCGGCGGGCTGCCCGTCACCGTGCTCTTCGGCACGGAGTCGGGCGGTGCGGAGCTCGTCGCCGACGAGCTGCGCCGCGCGCTCGCGGATCGCGCGTCGGTCGAGGTGCTCGACCTCGCCGAGACCGACCCGTCCGGGCTCGATGCGTCGCGCCTGCACCTCGTGGTGTGCTCGACGTACGGCGACGGCGAGGTCCCGACCGCGGCGCGCGCCTTCCTGCGTGCGCTCCAGGAGCAGCGGCCCGATCTCGGAGCCTTGCGCTACGGCGTCTTCGGCATGGGCGATCGCAGCTACACGAAGACCTACTCGCGCGGCAGCGAGCTCGTCGACGAGGCGCTCGCGGCGCGGGGCGCGCAGCGCGTCGGCGAGTACGGCCGGCACGACGCTGGCGGGCCGGTGTTGGCCACCGAGGCGGCGCGCGACTGGGCCGACGGCGTGCTCTCGGTCGCTGGCGCGGCGGTCGGGGTCTAGGTACTGCGATGGCCGTGCACGGATCGGCAACCCGAGCACCGTGACGCGATAACCGGCGGCCGCGCGGCTCTGTGAGCATGGCGGCAGCCGTGCGACGGAGCGCGGCGGAGGGGAGCCCCATGCCGGACGTCATGGAAGGACGAGGGACCGTGGAGACGTACGAGAGCCTGCTGGCAGCGGTCAGCGTGGAGCACGGCACGCCGGTGATCGACCCGGCGACGGGGCAGGCGTTCGCGCACGCCCCGCGCGCGACGCTCGACGACCTCGAGCAGGCCATCCAGGCCGCGCGCGCAGCGCAGCGCGAGTGGGCCGCCCGCACCGACGAGGAGCGCCGCGCCGCGCTCTCCGCCGCGGCCGACGAGGTCGAGGCGAGCGCCGAGGCGCTCGCGCAGCTCATCGCCCGCGAGCAGGGCAAGCCGCTGAGCGGCCCCGGCGCGCGCTTCGAGGTGGGCGCGGTCGTCGGCTGGCTGCGCGCCACGATCGCCACGCCGCTCGAGCCGGAGGTCGTCGTCGACGACGGGCAGGCCAAGGCCACCGTCTACTACCGCCCGATCGGCCTCGTCGGCGCGATCGGCCCGTGGAACTGGCCCGCGATGATCGCCACCTGGCAGTTCGCGCCGGCGCTGCGGATGGGCAACGGCGTCGTCATGAAGCCGAGCGAGTACACGCCGCTCAGCGTGCTCGCCACCGCGCACCTCGTGAACCGCCACCTGCCCGAGGGCCTCTTCACCGTGCTCGCGGGCGACCGCGAGCTGGGCGAGGCGATCGGCAGCCACCCCGCGTTCGGCAAGGTCACGTTCACCGGCTCGGCGCGCACGGGGCAGGCGATCATGCGCGCATCCGCCGACAACCTGACGCGGCTCACGCTCGAGCTGGGCGGCAACGACCCCGGCATCGTGCTGCCCGACGTCGACCCGAAGGCGATCGCCGAGGGGCTCTTCTGGGGCGCCTTCATCAACACCGGCCAGACGTGCGCGGCGCTCAAGCGCCTCTACGTGCACGAGGACGTCTACGACGACGTCGTGCGGGAGCTCGCGGCCATCGCCGGCGCGATGCCCATGGGTCCGGGCACCGACGAGCAGAACGTGCTCGGTCCGCTCACGACCGAGCAGCAGTTCGGCGTCGTCGACCGGCTCGTCGAGGACGCGAAGGCGCGCGGCGGCCGGGTCGTGCTCGGCGGCGACCCCGACCGGGATGCGGCCGGCTGGTTCTACCCCGCGACGCTCATCGACGGCCTCGACGACGACGCCGACCTGGTGCGCGAGGAGCAGTTCGGACCGGCGCTGCCGATCCTCAAGTACGCCGACGTCGACGACGCGATCGAGCGCGCGAACCGCGGCGACGCCGGGCTCGGCGCGAGCGTGTGGTCGTCCGACCCCGAGCGCGCCCGCGAGGTCGCGGCGCGCATCCAGGCGGGCTCCGTCTGGATCAACTCGCACGGCACCATCCACCCCATGGCGCCGTTCGGCGGCGTGAAGGGCTCCGGCTACGGCCTCGAGTTCGGCGTCGAGGGCCTCAAGGCGATGGGCGTGCCGCAGGTCATCCACGGCTGACGGGCAGCACGGCGAAGGGCCCCCGCGGTGCGGGGGTCCCTTCGTCGTGGGGTCAGCGGATGGCGACGTGCTCCTCGCCGTCGTGGCCGTGGTGCCCCTCGTGGCCGCCGCGCTCGTCGCCGCCGCCCTCGTGGCTGGCCTCGTGGCCGTGCTCGTGACCGCCGTGCTCGTGCGCGCACTCGTCCATCGCATCCGGCACGTCGAGCGCCGGGTTGCGGTCGAGGAACCCGTAGGGCTTCACCCAGAAGCCCGTGAGGTCGACCGGCATGATGGGCCAGTCCTCGGGCCGGGGGATGTGCGTGAGCCCGAACGCGTGCCAGACGACGAGGTCGGCGCCGTCGACGTCGCCGCCGGCCGCGACCGACGCCGGGAGTCCCGCGCCGCCCGCGTGCTGGTTCGGGTAGCGACCGGCGGGATAGAGGTCGTCGTCCTGCTGCGACGTCACCCAGAGGTGCTTCGTCGCGAAGGTCGCGCGGGCCGCCACCGTCGAGCCCGGGTCCGCCATGAGCGTCGCCCGCGCCTCGGGGATGAGCTGGTACTCGGTGGGCCGGCCGACGGCGTTCGTGCGGCTCGACGACCCGATGTGCCACGTGCGGCCGAGCGACCCGTCGCCCGAGACGCCCGACGCCTCGCGGACGCGATCGCGCCGGTGCCCGAAGGCGTTGCCCCACGGGTTCGCGTCGCCCATCGGGATCCGCACGAGGTCGACCTGGTCGACGTAGTTGTCGGTGCCGTCGACGTCGAAGTCGAGCCGCGCGCAGAAGATGTGCTGGTGGATCGGCGCGTAGAGCGCCGGCGCGATCTCGGTCGCGTGCGGCAGGTCGAGGCCGGGCAGGTCGGCGCCGCAGAAGACGATGCCGGTCGCCTTCGCCTCGAACTGGATCGACCCGTCGAGGTAGAGGTACCAGAAGAAGCCGTAGTCGTAGTTGCCGACGGTCGCGAAGTACGAGATGACGAGCCGGCGCGAGCGACGCCCGTGCACGGTCTCGCCGTCGAGCTCGCGGTGCTTCCACAGGATGCCGGCGTCCTCCTCGTGCATGCAGACGGCGCGGGGGATGGTGATCGCCTCGCCGGTGTCGGCGGCGAGGTGCGCGTCGAAGTAGTGGATGGCGCCGAGGCAGTCGCAGCCGAGCGACAGCGCGTTCGCGTTCTTGCCGAGGTTGTACTCGCCGGCGTCGAAGTAGCTGATCCAGCGCCGCGTCTCGGTCGTGTCGCCGTAGGGCACCACCATCTCCGGCACGCTCGCGCGGTGCAGCACCGGGCGCAGCTCGTCGCCGTCCTGCCAGCCCAGCTGGTGGAGCACGAGGCCCTCGCGCATCGAGAAGCCGACCCGGAACCGCCACTGCTCCCAGATCACCTCCGACCCGTCGACCGAGAAGCTCGGGCCCTCCGGCATCGTGATCTCGAGCGGCTTGAGCGATGTGCGCCGTTCGCCGACCGACGCGTCGTCGTAGTTCGCGTCGAGCACCGGCAGCGGCACCTGGCGCTCGTCGACGAGCTTCACGACCCGCTGACCCGTCACGTCGACCATGAGCACGAGGCCCTCGACCGGGAACGACCACGGGTTGTCGCCCTCGTTCGGCGGCATGAAGGTGAGCGAGCGCATCATGCGCTTGCCGACCTCGTCGACCTCGCCGAACTGGCCGGGCGCGAGCGGCACGACGAGCGCGCGATCCAGGTCGTGCAGCCCGCGCGCCTCCATCGCCTGCCGCCAGCCGGCATCCGCCTTGACGACCGCGTCGACGAGCTCGTACTCCTCGAACAGGTAGGGCGGCTGGCCGTAGGGGTGCTCGGCGGTCGGCAGCACCTCGACCGACTCGACGCGGTCGTCGTCGAGCGCGACCACCGCCTCCCGCACGCGGCCGGATGCGGTGTCGAGCAGCGTCGAGAGCACGCGACGGCCGAGCGGCACGCCGGGGCGCCAGGCGGCGACCGTCGCCTTCGGCGGGTCGAGCAGCACCTGCAGCGGGAAGCGCGTGTCAGGCAGCAGCTCGCCCGCGGCCTCGAGCGCGGCGCGCACGCGGTCGATCTCGCTCGGCGTCAGGCCGTCGAGCGGATGCGTCGCCTCGAGCACGTGCGAGTCGCGGGCGCCGTGGGTGTGGGTGGCGTCGGGCATGGGACCTCCTCGTCCAGCGTGCTCCTCACGCTAGGCGCGGCCGAGGTCCGGGCGGTTGCCCCTCAGCGCAGGCTGCTTGCGAGGCGATGCTCGTCGGCGGGTGCGGGCGCGGGTGCGGGCGCCGACGCGGGCTCGAGCGAGGTCGACGCGCGGTACTCGCTCGGGCTCTGCCCGAACGTGGTGCGGAAGAGGCGCGAGAAGTGGGCGGGGTTGACGAGCCCCCAGCGCGCGGCGATGCGGGCGATCGGCTGGTCGGCGATCGAGGCGTCGGCGAGGTCGCGCCGGATGTGCTCGAGCCTGCGCTCGCGGATCCAGCCGGCGACGGTGATGCCGTGCTCGGCGAAGACGGCGTGCAGGTGCCGGGTGGAGATGTAGTGGGCCGCGGCGATCGCTGCGGGGGAGAGCGACGGGTCGTCGAGCATGCGGTCGATCGTGGCGAGCAGCTCGTGCAGCAGCTGCCGGCGCGGGTCGCGCTGCACGCCCTGCTGCAGCTGCGTCGAGACGAGCGTCATGAGCAGGTCGAGGCCCGTGCGCGCGAGGCGCTGGCCGTTCGCGCCCGGCAGCTCCGAGAGGCTGTGGGCGAGCCCGACGAGGAACGGGTTGACGACGCGGCCGAGCGGCGACTCGAGTGCGAAGGCCGTCGCGGTGACGGCCGCGAGCTCGTCGCGGGGGATGTCGAGGTAGCCGTGCGGGAACGTGAAGACGAGCAGGCTCGTGGGCCCGTCGAACCGCAGCGCGTAGGGGCGCGAGGTGTCGTAGATGGCGAGGTCGCCGGCGTGCAGGAGCGCGACGCGGCCGTCCTGCTCGATGAGCTCCTCGCCCTCGAGCTGGAGGCTCACCTTGATGAGGTCGGACGGGCTCCGGCGCACGAGCTTCGGCGTGCGCGCCACGACGCTCGGCGCGTGCTCGATGCGGAACACCGACACCTCGCCGACGTCGATCCGGCTGCTGCGCGCCCAGAACGGCGTGTCGCCGAGCGGATGCACGTCGAGGGGCACGAAGCTCGTCGCCACCTCGCGGCGCCACGCCGCGATGCCGTGGGTCGGACCCTCGAGCGGGGGGAAGTCGAAGTTGCCTGCCACCGTGCCTCCTGCCGCCGCGCCGGTGCGGTCGTCGCCAGGATAGCCGCCGCGGCGATCGTGCGCGGTGCGTCAAGCCGGTGGCCCTCGATCGCTACGGGCGAGGACGAGCATCGGATGCAACATCGGTGACAGCAAGGGAGCTGCCATGGCCATCGCATCTCAGGAGACCGGCGCGACGGAGCGCTCGCGCACCGCCCTCGGCGGCGGCGTCGGGCGCCTCGGCGTGCCCGCGATCGTCTTCATGATCATCGCGGCGTCCGCGCCGCTCACCGTCGTCGCGGGCGGCGTGACGACGAACTACGCGGTCTCCGGCATCACCGGAGTGCCGCTCGGCATGCTGCTGCTCGCCGCGGGGCTGCTCATCTACGCGGCAGGCTACGTCGCGATGAGCCGGCACGTGCGCAACGCGGGCGCCTTCTACGCCTACATCGCGCGCGGCCTCGGTCCGGAGGCGGGGGTCGGCAGCGCCTGGACGGCGCTCGTGGCCTACAACGCCATGCAGATCGGCATCTACGGCATGCTCGGCTTCGCGACCTCGAGCTTCGTCGCGGCCAAGACCGGCGTCGAGATCCCGTGGTGGGTCTTCGTGCTCGTCGCCATCGCGCTCATCGCGGTGCTCGGCGTGAACCGGGTCGACGTCTCGGTCAAGGTGGTCGGCGTGCTCGTCGCCCTCGAGTTCCTCGTCGTGATCGTCTACGATCTGCTGGCCCTCGGCACGGCTCCCGAGGGCATCTCGGCCGCCGGCTTCCTGCCGGGCGATCTCTTCGCGACCGGCATCGGCGTCGTGCTCGTCATGGGCATCGCCGCCTTCATGGGCTTCGAGTCGGGGGCTATCTACACGGAGGAGGCGCGCGACCCTGCGCGCACGGTGCCGCGCGCGACCTACGCGGCGGTCATCGTCATCGGCCTCTTCTACGCCTTCAGCGCGTGGGCGATGCAGATGAGCAGCGGCCCGAGCGCCGTCGTCGCGAACGCGCAGGCGAACGGTCCCGACCTGCTCTTCGTCGAGCTGGGCGACCGCGCCGGCACCCTCATGGCCGACATCGGCCAGGTGCTCTTCATCTCGAGCCTGCTGGCCGCACTCATCTCGTTCCACCACGCCGTCGCCCGCTACGCCTTCGCGCTCGGGCGCGAGCACATGCTGCCCCGAGCCTTCGGGCGCGCGAACGGCCGCGGCGCGCCCGCGCTCGGCTCGATGGCGCAGTCGGTGCTCGCGGCCGTCATCGTGATCGCCTTCGCGATCGCGGGCACCGGCAGCGAGCTCGGGCCGCTCTACCCGGTGCTCACCCTCTTCACCTGGCTGACCAACCTCGGCGCGCTCGGGCTCATCGTGCTCATGGCGGTCGTCTCGGCGGCGGTCATCGGCTTCTTCGCCCGCGACCGGCGCGACACGACGACCTGGTCGCGGCTCATCGCGCCGGCGATCGCGGCGGTCTTCTTCGCGACGGTGACGGTGCTGACGCTCTCGAACTGGAACCTGCTGCTGGGCCAGGAGTCGTCGACGCCGCTCACGTTCGTGCTCCCGGGGCTGCTCGTCGTCGCCGCCGTGGTCGGGGTGGCGATCGCGCTGCACGCGCGGCACCGGCGGCCGGAGGCGTTCGAGTCGATCGGCACGGGCGTCATGCCCGCGGTGCGCACGGACGCCCGCTGAAGCGGGCTTTGGCTGGCGCGGGCCGAACGGACCGCGTCAGCCGGCGAGGCCCATCGCGCCCGTCACGATGAGGGCGCCGCCGCCGAGCACCGACAGGCCGATGATGGCGGCTCGCACGACGGTGCGGTTCACGAGGTGGGCGAGGCGGTTGCCGAGCAGCACGCCGGCCACGACCGGCACCGCGAGCACGAGCCATGCCCAGAGCGGCCAGTCCGGCGAGCCGTCGGGCGCGACCAAGGGCCGCACGACGACGATCGCGCCGCTCACGAGCACCCAGAACGGCTGCATCGTGGCGACGAACGTGCGGTCCTGCCACCCGGAGACGAGCGAGTAGACGCCGACCGCCGGCGCACCCATGCCGACGCTCGCGTTGAGCACGCCGATCACGGTGCCCGTGGCGACGCGGAGCACCGGCCCGTCGTGGGTGCGGGCCGCGCTCGTGAACGCGACGCTGATGACGACGCCGGCGATCGCGATGGCGCCGACGACGACGCGCAGCAGGTCGGTGTCGAGCCCCTTCGCGAGCAGCAGCCCCGGCACCATGAGCGCGACCGCGGGGATCGCGATCCACAGCAGCCGCCGCCAGTCGACGTCGCGCCAGACCGTCGGGAGGATCACAAGGCACGCGATCGCGCCGTAGAGGTTCACGACGAGCACGGCCGCGAGCGGGCCCGCGACGAGGGCGATCGCGGGCGTGACGACGAGCCCCCAGCCCATGCCGATCATCCGCTGGCCGACGGCGCCGATGAGCACCGCGACGAGCGCGACGACGAACGAGACGAGGTCCACGCTCAGCGCAGGTCGGCCGCGATCGCGGCGGCCGTCGCCACCACGGCACGCCCGAGCGCGTCGGTGTCCGGCTGGCCGACGGTCACGACCGCGACGGACGCATCCGTCGACCGGCGGTCGCGGATGGGGGCGCCGACCGACGTGATGCCCTGGATCACCTCGTTCGCGCTCACCGCCCAGCCGCGCGAGCGCACCGAGGCGACCTCGGGGTGCATCGGCTCGTCGTGCCCGAGCTCGCGCCAGACCGCGTCGTCGAGCATCGCCTGGATCGCGATGCCGGGCGCGCCGAGCGCGATGGGATGGCGGTGGCCGGGATGCTGGGCGACGGATGCGTTCACGCCGCGCGGCACGGCCGTCACGAGCGTGACGGCGTCGTCGCCGTCGCGCACCGTCAGGAACGCGGTCATGCCCAGCTCGTCGGCGAGCTGCTGCAGGTGGGGGAGGGACGCCGACTGCAGGTCGTGCTCGACGTCGCGCGCCAGCACGACGAGCTGCGGTCCGAGCGAGAGCAGGCCGCCGGCGCGCACGACGAGCCGATGCTCCTCGAGCGTGCGGACGAGCCGGTAGGCCACCGAGCGGTGCACGCCCAGCAGGTCGGCGAGCGACTGGATCGTCTGGCTGCCGTGGTCCGCGAGCAGCGCGAGGGCGGTCAGGCCGCGGGAGAGCGTCTGGGAGCCGCTCGTGTCACCCGCGCCGCCGGCGCCCTTCGCGGGGGTCGTGCGGGGCTCGGGCATCGTCGCTCGCTTCCGTGTCGCTCCCGCTCGTCATCGCACGTGCCGAGCGCGTGTCGCAAGCATAGAACAGGGCGTTCAGATAGCGGCTCGTTCGCGTCGGGCGCGAGCGTGCACCCGCGGCGAGGGCGCGATCGGCTGCGGCTCCGCGGTGATCAGGTCGCGGAACCCGGGGCACTGTGCGAAGTCGCTGTGCTCGCACGACTGCAGGTGGCGGACGACCGCGAGCGCCGCCTCGAGCTCCGCCTGCCGCTGCTCGAGCGCGGCCACCTGGTCGGCGAGCATCGCGTGCCGCTCGGCTGCGCTCGAGGTCGCGAGCACGGCGCGGATGGCGGCGAGCGACATCCCCGCGTCCTGGCCGCGCAGGATGGTGCCGATGCGCATCCGCGCCGCGTCGTCGTAGCGCCGCTTGCCGCCGACGCGCGTCGTCGGCGCGAGCACGCCCTCCGACTCCCAGTGGCGCAGCACGTGCGGCTCGAGCCCGAACTCGCTCGCTAGCTCGCCGATCGACAGCAGACTTGACCTCATGTCGACATGAAGTCACATCCTGGTGCACATGGCAACTCCTGACACCGAGCTCCTCGACTGCATCGTCCTCGGCGGCGGCCCCGCCGGGCTGCAGGCCGCCCTCACCCTCGCGCGGGTGCACCGCACCGTCGCGCTCGTCGACGAAGGGGCGGGGCGCAACGCCGCCGCGGCCCACATGCAGAACGTCGTCACGCGCGACGGCACACCGCCCGCCGAGTTCCGCGCCATCGCGCGCGAGCAGCTCGGCGCGTACGCCACCGTGCGGATCACGGACGGCGCTGTGGTGGACGCTCGCGCGACCGACGACGAGGTGCGCGTCGAGCTCGCGGACGGCGCTCTCCTGCGGGCCCGCCACCTGATCCTCGCGACCGGCGTCGCAGACCTGCCGCTCCCGCTGCCGGGGCTCGCCCGGCACTGGGGCGGGCAGGTCGCGCACTGCCCGTTCTGCCACGGCCACGAGCTGGGCGAGCGGGTGATCGTGCTGGGCGGTGAGCCGCAGCGCGAGCACCCGCTGCGGATGATGGCGGGCGTCGCCGAGCACCTCACGTGGCTGACCGACGGCGTGCCACTCGACCCTGCGGTCGTCGCTGGGCTCGAGCCGCTCGGCATCGCGGTCGATGCGCGGCGCGCGGTCGGCGTGGAGGAGCGGGACGGGCGGCTCGTCGGCATCCGGCTCGAGGACGGCGACGTGCTGCCGTGCGACGGCGTGCTCACCGGCGGCGCGTGGGTGCAGCGGTCGGCGCTGCCGGAGAACCTCGGATGCGCGATGCTGCCGGACGGCGCGATCGAGGTCGACGAGGTGGGCGCCACGAGCGTGCCGCGGGTCTTCGCCGCGGGCGACGCCGCGCACCGGGCGACCGCCGGCCCTGGCCACTCGGTCATCGCGAGCGCAGCGGCCGGGCAGATGGCCGCGCTCGGCGTCGTGCGGGCGCTGATCGCGTAGCGCGGTCGGGCGGGCTGCCGGGCCGGGCGCCGTCGGGGCCGGCGGCGTCAGGCGGCGGCGAGGAGGCCCGCGACGCCGCTCGCGATGACGGCGGCGCCGCCGGCGAGCGACAGGACCACGATCGTGACGCGCGCCGCGCGCTCGGGCACGAGGTGGGCGATGCGGTGCGCGAGCAGGGTGCCGAGGACGGCGGCCGCCGACGCCCCGAGCCACGCCCACCAGGGCCACTCGGGGAAGCCCTGCGGCACGAGCAGCTCGCGCCCGGCGAGCGTCGAGAGGTTGAGCACGACCCAGAACGGCTGCATCGTCGCGGCCATCGTGCGCGGCGTCCAGCGGCTGACGAGCGCGTACGCGCCGACCGGCGGTGCGCCGACGCCCACCGCCGCGTTGAGTCCGCCGATGGCGAGCCCGGCGGTGATGCGCGTCGCGGGGCCGTCGAGCGTGTGGCGGGAGCGGGTGAAGGCGAGCGAGAGCAGCAGGCCCGCGATCGTGACGACGCCGACGGCGATGCGCAGCGCATCCGCCGGCACCGTGCGCGCGAGCAGCAGCCCGGCGACGCTCGCGGGGATCGCCGGCAGCACGAGCCAGGCGAGGCGCCGCCAGTCGACGTCGCGCCAGACGCCCGGCAGCATGAGCGCGCAGCCGACGGTCGCGAAGATGCAGTTGAGCGGCACGGCCGCGATGGGGCCGGCGACCATCACCGAGACCGGGCCCATGATGAGCCCGAACCCGAGGCCGATGACGCGCTGGGCGACGGTCGCGATGAGCAGCGCTGCCGCGTAGAGCAGCAGCGTGACGGGGTCGATCACGCGGAGGCCGCCCCTGGGAGCGGGTGCGGCACTAGACCTCGATCGAGTCGCCGGGCTCCAGTCGGTGGTGCTCGCCGCCACCCTCCTGCACCGCGGCCTCGATGCGGCCGTGGGCCATGCCCAGGCCCATGGGGGAGAGCGGCGCGTCGTGCACGGCGAAGGTCGCGCGCGGGGCGACCTCGGTGACGAAGTCGATCACGTCGCCGATCTTCAGCCACGGGGCGCCCGCCGGCGTCGCGAGCACGGCGACCGGCACGTCGGGCGTCGCGTAGGAGTCGCCCGGGTAGTAGAAGCGCTCGTTCACGAGCACGCCGAGGTTGTCGACGAGCGGGATGGTGCGGTGGATCTCGGCGTGCGTGCCGCCGAAGAAGCGCAGCCGGAACGGGCCGGCCGTCACGCGCTCGCCCGCCTCGACCACGGTGATGTCGAAGCCCTCGGCCGCGGCGGCGACGCCGGCGGGCGCGAAGATGCGCGCCGACGGGTGGGCGGCGCGCAGCGCCTCGAGGTGCGGCACGTCCCAGTGGTCTGCGTGCTCGTGCGTGATCACGATCGCGACCAGGCCACGCGCGACGACCGCACCCGTCTGGTTGCCCGGGTCGATGACGAGCTGCTGCCCTTCCTCGTCGAGGATCATGCAGGCGTGCTCTCGCTTCGTCACTCGCATGCGCTCCACGATATGCGCTCGCGACCGTCGGCGCGCACTCGTATGGCTCCCGCCCGCCCCTAGGCTCTGTCGCGTGCGCATCGTCGTCGCCTCGAACCCCACCGCCCGCTTCGGCCACAACGGCGCGCTCGGCGCGATCGTCGCGGCACGCATCGCGGATCTCGGCAACGAGGTCGAGCACATCGCCGCGGCCGACTACGCGGGCCAGCTCGAGCAGACGCGCTTCGCGATGATCCGAGCGGATGCCCTCGTCGTCGTGGGCGGCGACGGCATGGTGCACCTCGGGGTCAACATCGTCGGCGGCACGTCGAAGCGGCTGGTCGTGATCCCGGCGGGCAGCGGCAACGACTTCGCGGCGGGCCTCGGGATCGGGTCGCTGCAGGCGGCCCTCGACGGGCTGGAGGCCATGCTCGCGTCCGAGCCCGACCGCGTCGACCTCCTCCGCATCGAGCACCCCGACGGCGTGACCATCGCCGCGGGCGTCGTCTCGGTCGGGTTCGATGCCGACGTCAACGTGCGGTCGTTCCGGTTCACCCGCGTGCCGAGCCGCATCCGCTACCAGGCGTCGATCCTCGCGACGGTGCTGCGGCCGCAGCATCGCACGTTCCGGGTGCGGCTCGACGGGGGAGCGGAGCGCACCTGGCGCACGCTCGTCGCCGCGATCGCGAACAACCGCACCTTCGGCGGCGGCATCCCCATCGCGCCGGACGCGTCGATGCGCGACGGTCGACTCACCGCCGTCTTCGCCGACGAGCTGCGGTACCCGGCGTTCCTCGCGCTGCTCGCGCGGGTGCTGCGCGGCACGCACACGAGCGATCGGCGCGTCACGGTCGTCGACTGTGAGACCGCCGAGATCGCGAGCGACGAGACGGTGATCGTCTGCGCCGACGGCGAGATCGTCGGTCGGCTGCCGGTCCGCTGCAGCGTGATGCCCGGCGCCCTGCAGGTGCACCGCCTGCCTTGACGGTCCGGCCTCTGGGCGCCCGCCCGATTGCGGTACCGAAGTGTCGCCTGCGAGGCCCCGAGACGACACGTTCGTACCGCAACCCGGGCCGAGGACGCTGCCCGAACTCCCGCGCCACGCCCCGGTCGCGACACGCCCACCGACGCATCTCCAGCGGCCGCAACCCACCCGATTTGGAACTGCGCCGATCCGTGTGGCACACTATCCAGGTTGCTTTCGCAGGACAGCGACACCGGCCCCATCGTATAGCGGCCTAGTACGCCGCCCTCTCACGGCGGTAACGCGGGTTCGAATCCCGCTGGGGTCACAGTGAGACAGCGCCCCCGGTCATCGACCGGGGGCGCTTCGCTGTTCGCGGGCGAGTGCGTCCGATCGGGCACAGCGCGCCGTCGAGCGCCATGTGCGCTCCGCCCGCCGCTCGGGCCGATCGAACGCACGGCGGGACGCACGCGAAGGGCCCGGCCGACATGCGACCGGGCCCCTGCATGCACCGACTACGCGGCTGCGGGCGTCAGCGCCCCGCGGAAGAACGCCGCGAGCTCGTCCGTCGCGGTGAGCGGCAGCACGTGCGCGACGTACTGGTCGGGGCGCACGACCACGACGGCGCCGTCGCGCGAGATGCCGCGCACGTCGAAGATGTCGTCGTCGGGGAGCGTCGCGTAGACGTTCTCGAGGTTCATGAGCCCGAACGGTCCGACGATGGGCTTGAACGCCTCCGGCACGTCGTTCAGGTCGATGTCGTGGTGGCCCTGCTGGTAGATCGCCCGCACGTCGAAGAGCGCGCTCGTGTCGCGCCCCGCCGGGGTGTGCACGGCGATGGGGGACTGCGGGTCGTGCGCGAGCCACGCCGCCCACTCGGCGAGCGCCGAGGCCTGCCCGGGGGCGGCGCTGTCGGCGAAGGCGTAGATCCGCCAGCGGCCGTCGGCCTGGTGGAAGTGGCCGATGTGCACCGGGTTCGTGTCGCACACCTTGACGCCGCGCGCCGACTTGAAGCGCTTGCCGATCGGGAAGCCGGTCGCGAGCTCCTGGTGCTTGGGACTGCCGACGATCATCGACGGCTCGTACTGCGTCATGAAGCCGGCCGGGAACTCCGCCGTGCGCGTGTAGAACTCGGCGACCTCCTGCGGGCTGCCGAGCTCGCTCACCGGCTTCGCCATGAGCGTCGACCACTCCTTGTCGAAGTCGATGAGCGCCTGCGCGACCACCTGCCGCTCGAGCGAGTAGGTGTCGAGCAGCGACTCGGGCGCGCGGCCGTCGAGCACGTGGCCGAGCTTCCAGCCGATGTTGAACCCGTCCTGCATCGACACGTTCATGCCCTGGCCCGCCTTCGCGCTGTGCGTGTGGCACGCGTCGCCGGCGATGAAGACGCGCGGCGTGCGGGTGCCGCGCTCGTCGGCGAGCACGTCGTCGAAGCGGTCGGTGAGCCGGTGGCCGACCTCGTAGACGCTGCTCCACGCCACGTTCCGCACATCGAGCGTGTAGGGCGCGATGATGGCGTTCGCCTTGGCGATGATCTGCTCGACCGTGGTCTTGCGCACCGCGCCGCGGTCGTCCTCGGGCACCTCGCCGAGGTCGACGTACATGCGGAAGAGGTAGCCGCCCTCCCGGGGGATGAGCAGGATGTTGCCGCCCGACGCCGACTGGATCGCGCACTTCGTGCGGATGTCGGGGAAGTCCGTCACCGCGAGCACGTCCATGACGCCCCACGCGTGGTTCGCCGACTGGCCCGCGAGCGTACAGCCGATCGCCGAGCGCACCGCGCTGCGGGCGCCGTCCGCGCCGACGACGTACTTGGCGCGGATGATCCGCTCCTCGTCCTTCCGGTCGCCGGAGGTGTGGGAGAGGGTCACGACGACGGGGAACTCGCCCTCGTCGGTCACCTCGAGGGTCTTGAACTCGTAGCCGTAGTCGGGCTCGACGCGGCCGGGGGCGAACCGCGCCGCCTCGGCGAAGTAGTCGAGCACGCGCGCCTGGTTCACGATGAGGTGCGGGAACTCGCTGATCCCCGCGGGGTCGTCGTCGGGCGTCGCACCGCGGACGATGCGCGTCGGGTCCTCGGGGTCGGGTCCCCAGAAGGCCATCTCGGTGATCCGGTACGCCTCCGCCGTGATGTGCTCGGCGAAGCCGAAGGCCTGGAAGGTCTCGACGCTGCGTGCCTGGATGCCGTCGGCCTGCCCGATCGCGAGCCGCTCCGGTCGGCGCTCGATGATGCGCACGTTGACGTCGGGGAACTGCGCGAGCTGCGCGGCGGTGATCATGCCGGCGGGCCCCGTCCCGACGATGAGCACGTCGACCTCGTCGGGGAGCGTCGTCGGCCGGTCGAGTCCGATGCCTGCGGCGGGCTGCATGCGCGGGTCGGTGGACACGTATCCGTGGTGGTGGAACTGCACGGCAGCTGCCTCACTTCTCTGTGGGACGTCGGACGACATGGTCTCGCAGTGTTCTATATCTGAACACCGGCTTCAACTACTGAGTACGAGCATACGGTGCGGCTCGGACGCGGACAAGCACGGGCTTGCGGCGGCACGCGCCAGGCACTGGGCTCGGCCACAGGCGGATGCGTCAGGCTCGTCGCGTCTGGAAGGAGACGCCCATGCAGTGCCCGAACGACGCAGCGACCCTGGTGATGAGCGAGCGGAGCGGCATCGAGATCGACTACTGCCCGGAGTGCCGAGGCATCTGGCTCGACCGCGGTGAGCTCGACAAGATCATCGAGCGCGCGGAGCAGCAGCAGCCGGACTACGGCCACCAGTCCTCCGCCGGACAGCAGCAGCCCTACGGCCAGGGCCACGGCCAGCAGCAGGGCCACGGGCAGCAGTCGTACGGCCACCAGCAGCCGTACGGCCAGCAGGCTGGCGGCCAGCAGCCCTACGCCCAGCAGCCCGGCCAGCAGTCCGGATCGACCGACACCGTCGGCAAGCTCGCCGACAAGGCCCTCCGCATGGTGCAGGAGCGCTCCGGCGGGCAGCGCGGGCGCTACGACCAGCAGCAGCGCCGCAGCCGCGGCGGCTGGCTCGGCGACATCCTCGGCTGATCGCGGGAGGCGCTCAGCCCAGCAGGCCGAGCGCCCGCACCTGCGTCCGCTCGTCGTCGAGCTCGGCGACGGACGAGCGCACCTGCGCCTCGACGTCGAGGTCGAGCTCGAGGCCCTCGACGATCGACCAGTCGCCGTCGGCGGTCGTGACCGGGAACGACGACACGAGCCCCTCGGGTACGCCGTACTCGCCGCGCGAGATGACCGACATCGAGGTCCAGTCGCCATCGGCTGTGCCGAGCACCCAGTCACGCACGTGGTCGATCGTGGCCGCCGCCGCAGAGGCGGCCGACGAGGCGCCGCGCGCCTCGATGATCGCCGCGCCGCGATTGGCGACGGTCGGCACGAACTCGCCCTTCACCCACTCGCGCTCGACGAGGTCGACCGCCGGCTCACCGCCGACGGTCGCGTGCGTGATGTCGGGCACCTGCGTCGCCGAGTGGTTGCCCCACACGATCATCCGCCGCACGTCGGCGACCGGCGCGCCGGTCTTCGCGGCGAGCTGCGCGATCGCGCGGTTGTGGTCGAGCCGGGTGAGCGCCGAGAATCGCTCGCGCGGGATGTCGGGCGCGGCCGCCGCGGAGATGAGCGCGTTGGTGTTGGCCGGGTTGCCGGTCACGGTGATGCGGATGCGGTCGCTCGCAGCCTCCTGGATCGCGCGCCCCTGGGCGGCGAAGATCGCCCCGTTCGCGGCGAGCAGGTCGGACCGCTCCATGCCCTTCGCACGGGGCCGCGCGCCGACGAGCAGCGCGTGGTCGGCCCCCTCGAAGGCGACCGACGCATCCGCCGTCGTGTCGACCGACGCGAGCAGCGGGAAGGCGGCGTCCTGCAGCTCCATGACGACGCCCTCGAGCGCCGCCATCGCCTGCGGCACCTCGAGGATGCGCAGCCGCACGGGCTGGTCGGGGCCGAGCATGTCGCCGGCGGCGATGCGGAACAGCAGCTGGTAGCCGATCTGGCCGGCGCCGCCGGTGACGGCGATCGTGAGGGGAGCGGTCATGCGACCATCGTGCACCTCCCGGCCTCGGCGCGGCCAGTGGTTCCGGATGAGGCCAGCGCGTCCTACAGCCAGCGCCGCCGCCTGAAGACGAGGTACAGCACGCCCGCGAACGCGAGCATGAGCACGATCGCGAACGGGTAGCCGAGCAGCCAGTGCAGCTCGGGCATGTGGGTGAAGTTCATGCCGTAGATGCCGGCGATGAGCGTCGGCGCGAAGAGGATCGCCGCCCACGACGTGACCTTCTTCGTCTGGTCGTTCTGCTCGATCTGGTGCTCGGTCATCGAGCGCAGCTCGTCGTTCTGCCGCTCGGCGACGCGCGCGGAGGCGAGCTGCAGCATGCTCGCGAGCAGGTCGCGGTCGCCGCTCAGCCGCGTCGCGGTGCGCCGGGCGTGGTCGTCCACGTCGCGGAGGTGGCGCCGCAGCTCGAGCTGGTCGTCGCCGACGCGCGCGGCGACCCGCGAGACGACGTCGCTCATCGGATCCGCGGCGCGCTGCAGCGTCAGCACCCGGCGCATCGCGCGGTAGATCTCGACGGTCGGCGGGTGCTCCTCGCCGAAGAAGATGTCCTCGACGCCCTCGATCTGCCCGTGCACCGCCATCGCCAGCCTCTCGTGCGCGTCGGCGATGTCGTCGAGGATCGCGTAGAGCACGGTGCGGGGCGCGAGCTCGAGCGGCAGGATGCCGCGCTCGAAGCGCTCGCGCACGCGGGTGGGGGCGTCGTCGCCGTGCCACGAGACCGTGACGATGCAGCGCTCGCTCAGGATCGCGTGCACCTCGCGCCCGACGAGCTCGTCGTCGTCGGCGTCGCCCCGCGCCTCGACCCGGTGCACGACGCAGTACTCGGTGTCGCCGTAGGGCTCGAGCTTCGGCCGTTGCCCGCGAGAGATGACGTCCTCGACGAGCAGGTGGTGCAGGTCGAGCTCGTCGGCCACCTGCCGGAGCTCCGCCTCGGTCGGGTCGACGAGGTCGACCCACGCGAAGCCGCCCCGCTCTGCGGCGGTCTCGAACACCCGGTCGAACGGCACGGGATCAGCCACGCGGGCGCCGTGCGCCCAGACGGATGCGTCGGCGATGGGCATGGGAGCACTGTACGTCGGGCAGGCGCTCGGGAATGCGGCGCCCTGCCGAGCGTGTTCGCCGTCAGGGGAGCGGATCGCCCCGACGCGTAGACTCGGGAGATGGCCGGTCGCGGTCGACAAGTGCTGGGGAGACGGAAATGGGCAGGACGCTCGCAGAGAAGGTGTGGGACGACCACGTCGTCGTCAAGGGTGCCGACGGCACACCCGACCTCATCTACATCGACCTCCACCTCGTCCACGAGGTGACGAGCCCGCAGGCCTTCGACGGCCTCCGGCAGGCGGGCCGCGGCCTCCGGCGCACCGACCTCACCGTCGCGACCGAGGACCACAACACGCCGACGCTCGAGATCGACAAGCCCATCCAGGACCCGACGAGCCGCAAGCAGATCGAGACGCTGCGCCACAACGCAGCGGAGTTCGGCGTGCGCATCCACTCGCTCGGCGACAAGGAGCAGGGCATCGTGCACCTCGTCGGCCCGCAGCTCGGGCTCACGCTCCCAGGCGTCACGGTCGTGTGCGGCGACTCGCACACGTCGACGCACGGCGCCTTCGGCGCGATGGCGTTCGGCATCGGCACGAGCGAGGTCGAGCACGTCATGGCGACGCAGACGCTCCCGCTCAAGCCCTTCAAGACGATGGCGATCAACGTCGAGGGCACGCTGCGCCCCGGCGTCACCGCGAAGGACATCATCCTCGCCGTGATCGCGAAGATCGGCACCGGTGGCGGCGCCGGCTACGTCTTCGAGTACCGCGGCAGCGCCATCCGCGCTCTCTCGATCGAGGGCCGCATGACGATCTGCAACATGTCGATCGAGGCGGGCGCACGTGCCGGCATGGTCGCGCCCGACGAGACGACCTTCGCCTACGTCAAGGACAAGCCGCACGCGCCGAAGGGCGCCGACTGGGATGCCGCGCTCGAGTACTGGCGCACGCTCCCGACCGACGACGACGCGGTCTTCGACAACGAGATCACGATCGACGCCGACCTGCTCGAGCCCTTCGTCACCTGGGGCACGAACCCCGGCCAGGGTGCGTCGCTCTCGGGCGTGGTGCCCGACCCGGCCTCGTTCGACGACCCCAACGACCGCGCCGCCGCCGAGCGCGCGCTCGAGTACATGGACCTCGCTCCGGGCACGAAGCTCAAGGAGATCCCGGTCGACACCGTCTTCATCGGCTCCTGCACGAACTCGCGCATGGAGGACCTCACGGCGGCCGCCGACATCATCCGCGGCCAGAAGAAGGCGGATGGCGTGCGCGTCATGGTCGTGCCGGGCTCGGCCAGGGTGCGCCTCGAGGCCGAGGCCGCAGGGCTCGACAAGGTGTTCAAGGACTTCGGCGCCGAGTGGCGCTTCGCCGGCTGCTCGATGTGCCTCGGCATGAACCCCGACCAGCTCGCCCCCGGTGAGCGTTGCGCGTCGACCTCGAACCGCAACTTCGAGGGCCGCCAGGGCAAGGGCGGCCGCACGCACCTCGTGTCGCCGCTCGTCGCGGCGGCGACCGCGATCCGCGGCACACTGTCGAGCCCCTGGGATCTGCAGGCACAGAGCCAGAACACGCAGGACACCCAGCACGGCCAGCAGACCGAGGAGGCCTGACATGGACAAGATCCGCACGCTGACCGGGCCGATCATCCCGCTCGAGCGATCGAACGTCGACACCGACCAGATCATCCCCGCGGTGTTCCTCAAGCGCGTCACGAAGACGGGCTACGACGACGCCCTCTTCCACTCGTGGCGCCAGGACCCCACGTTCGTGCTCAACCAGGAGCCCTACCGCCACGGCGGCGTGCTCGTCGTCGGTCACGACTTCGGCACCGGCTCGAGCCGCGAGCACGCCGTCTGGGCGCTGCGCGACTTCGGCATCACCGCCGTGCTGGGCCCGCGCTTCGGCGAGATCTTCCGCGGCAACGCGGGCAAGCAGGGGCTGCTCGTCGGGCAGATCTCCGAGAGCGCCATGGAGGCGCTCTGGGCGGTCGCGAAGGCGAACCCGGGCGAGCCCGTGACCGTCCACCTCGAGGCGCGCACCGCGACCGCGGGCGGCGTCACGCACGACTTCCAGATCGATGACTACACTCGCTGGCGCCTGCTCGAGGGCCTCGACGACATCGCCCTGACCCTCCGAGATGAGGACGCGATCACCGCGTTCGAAGCCAACCGACCGGCGTGGATGCCCACGACGCAGCCCGTCAGGGAAGGAACAGCGTGAACCTGACCGAGTTCTCGAAGAATGCCGGCGCAGCCGTCGGCATGAACGTCGACCGCATCACCGTGCGCGGCGGCAAGCCGCTCAACGGCCGCATCCAGATGAAGGGCGCGAAGAACCTCGTCACGAAGGCGATGGTCGCTGCGCTCCTGGGCGAGACGCCGAGCGAGCTGCGCAGCGTGCCCGAGATCAGCGACGTGCGCGTCGTGCAGGGCCTGCTCGAGCTCCACGGTGTCACCGTCGTGCGCGACGGCGACACGCTCACGCTCGACCCCGCGAACGTCCGCACGGCGCACGAGACGTCGATCAACGCGCACGCCGGCTCGAGCCGCATCCCGATCCTGTTCTGCGGGCCGCTGCTGCACCAGCTGGGCGAGGCGTTCATCCCCGACCTCGGCGGCTG
Organism: Agrococcus sp. UYP33; assembly: GCF_054060915.1. Lineage (NCBI taxonomy): Bacteria > Bacillati > Actinomycetota > Actinomycetes > Micrococcales > Microbacteriaceae > Agrococcus > Agrococcus sp. UYP33. The sequence goes on along the minus strand of NZ_JBSSDR010000001.1, from coordinate 243,020 downwards.
CCACATCGGCGACCGCCCGATCGACTTCCACCTCGAGGTGCTGCGCAACTTCGGCGCCGTCGTCGAGAAGCTGCCGAGCGGCATCCGCATGTCGGCCCCGAACGGCCTGCACGGCGCGAAGATCGAGCTGCCCTACCCGTCGGTCGGCGCGACCGAGCAGGTGCTGCTGGGCGCCGTGCGCGCGAAGGGCCGCACCGAGCTCAAGAACGCCGCGGTCGAGCCCGAGATCATGGACCTCATCGCGATCCTGCAGAAGATGGGCGCCGAGATCCAGGTCGACACCGACCGCACGATCCGCGTCGAGGGCGTCGACCGCCTCTACGGCTACAGCCACACGGCGCTCTTCGACCGCAACGAGGCAGCCTCGTGGGCGTGCGCGGCGCTCGCGACCGGCGGCGACATCTTCCTCGAGGGCGCCCGCCAGCCCGAGATGACGACGTTCCTCAACGTCTACCGCAAGGCCGGCGGCCGCTTCGACATCCAGGACGACGGCATCCGCTTCTGGCACCCGGGTGGCGACCTCAAGCCGGTCGTGGTCGAGACGGATGTGCACCCCGGCTTCATGACCGACTGGCAGCAGCCGCTCGTGGTCGCGCTCGCGAAGGCGAACGGCATCTCGATCGTGCACGAGACGGTCTACGAGCAGCGCTTCGGCTTCACGGAGGCGCTCGTCGAGATGGGTGCGCGCATCCAGATCCACACCGACTGCCTCGGCAGCCACGCGTGCCGCTTCGGCGCGCGCAACTACCAGCACTCGGCCGTCATCGCGGGGCCGGTGCAGCTGCACGGCGCCGATGTCGTGGTGCCCGACCTGCGCGGCGGCTTCAGCCACCTCGTGGCCGCGCTCACCGCAGAGGGCACGAGCCGCATCTCGAACGTCGGGATCATCGCCCGCGGCTACGAGCGCTTCATCGAGAAGCTCGAGACGTTGGGCGCCGACTTCGACGTGGAGGGCTGATGGCGCTGCCCGGCAAGCCGCCGAGCGCGGAGCGGGTGCCGGTCTACCGCGGCCTCGCCGCGCTCGTGCTGCCTGCTGTCGCGGGCATGGCGAAGCTCGAGATCCGTGGGCATGAGCACGTGCCGGCGAAGGGCGCCTTCGTGCTCTCGCCGAACCACTACAGCGAGATCGACCCGATCATCATGGCCGTGGCGATCTACAAGTCGGGTCGCATCCCGCGCTTCATGGCCAAGGCGAGCCTGTTCAAGATCCCCGTGGTCGGACGCATCCTCGCGGCCGCCGGGCAGATTCCCGTCGAGCGCGCGGGTCGTGCAGCGCAGGGTGCGCCGATGGAGGCCGCGCGGCAGGTCGTGCGTGACGAGCTCGGCGTGATCATCTACCCCGAGGGCTCGCTCACGCGCGATCCCGGATTGTGGCCGATGCGGGGCAAGACCGGCGCGGTGCGCATGGCGCTCGAGGCCGGCGTGCCGCTCATCCCGGCGGCCCACTGGGGAACGCAGCACCTGATGCCGCGCTACGGGAAGACGATCCATCCCTTCCCGCGGAAGCGCATCGAGATCCTCTTCGGCCCGCCGATCGACCTGAGCGACTTCGCCGGGCGCACCGATCAGGCCGCGATGAACGAGGCGACCGACCGGCTCATGGCCGCGATCGCCGCCCTGCTCGGCGAGCTGCGCGGCGAGGTGCCGCCGCCCGAGCGGTGGAACCCGTCGGCAGCCGGCCAGTCGGAGATCGGGCGCTTCGAGGACGGCGACGACGGGCTGCCGCGTGGCTGACGTCGCGGTGCTGGGTGCCGGCAGCTGGGGCACCACCTTCGCGAAGACCCTCGCCGACGGCGGCGCCGACACGGTGCTGTGGGCGCGCCGACCCGAGGCCGCGCGCGAGATCGACGAGTCGCGCCGCAACACCCGCTACCTGCCCGGCATCACGCTGCCCGCGTCGCTCCACGCGACGAGCGACATCCGTGCCGCGCTCGAGGGCGCATCCCAGGTGTACCTCGCCGTGCCGAGCCAGCAGCTGCGCCAGCTGCTGCGCGAGCACGGCGACGCGATCGAGGCGGGCGCCCCGGTCGTGAGCCTCATGAAGGGCGTCGAGGCGGGCACGCGGCTGCGCATGAGCGAGGTCATCGCGCAGGAGCTGCGCATCGATCCCGAGCGCATCGCGGTCGTCTCCGGCCCGAACCTCGCGCTCGAGATCGCGCAGGAGCAGCCCACGGCCGCCGTCGTCTCGTCGACGAGCCCGACGACGGCCCGCGACGTCGCGAAGCGCGCGCGCAACGACTACTTCCACTCCTTCATCAACACCGACGTCATTGGGACCGAGTTCGGCGGCGTGCTGAAGAACCTCGTCGCGCTCGCGATCGGCATCGTCGACGGCGTCGGCTACGGCGAGAACACGAAGGCGTCGATCATCACGCGCGGACTTGCGGAGCTCACTGACTTCGCGGTGGCGCACGGCGCCGAGCGCGAGACCCTGCGCGGCCTCGCGGGCCTCGGCGACCTCATCGCGACGTGCGGCTCGCCGCTCTCGCGCAACTTCACCGCCGGCCGGCTGCTCGGCATGGGCTACTCGCGCACCGACGTGATCGCGCGCATGGAGCAGGTGGCCGAGGGCCTCGCATCCGTCGACCCGGTCGCCGAGCTCGCCGCCGCCCGCGGGGTGCGGATGCCGATCCTCGAGCAGGTGCGCCTCGTGCTCGACGGCGCCATGGACCCCCGCGACATCGCGCCGCACCTGACGACCGACGACGAGCCGATCGAGGAGTAGGACCGTGCACGACACCCAGCCTGGAGCCGCGCAGCGGATCCGCGTCGCCCTGCTGTTCGGCGGACGCTCGAGCGAGCACTCGATCTCGTGCGCGACCGCCGGCAGCGTGCTGCGGCACCTCGACCGCGAGCGCTTCGAGCCCATCGTCGTCGGCATCACGCCCGAGGGCGCGTGGACGCTCTGGGACGGCGACCCCGCCGACCTCACGCTCGAGGCGATGGCCGTCGTGGCCGACAACGGCTCTCGCGTGCGGCTGCCGCAGGTGGCGGGGGAGCGCGAGCTCACCGTGCAGGACGAGGCGGGCGAGCGCACGCTCACCGTCGACGTCGTGTTCCCGATCCTGCACGGGCCGTTCGGCGAGGACGGCACCCTGCAGGGCGCCCTCGAGCTCGCAGGCCTGCCCTACGTCGGCAACGGTGTGCTGGCGAGCGCCGTCGGCATGGACAAGCACTACACGAAGACGGTGCTCGAGCACGCGGGCATCCGCGTCGCCCCGTGGATGACCGTGTCGCGCGGCGACTGGCAGCGCGACCCGGACGCGGTGCGCGCGCGGCTCGGCGACTTCCCGATGCCGGTCTTCGTGAAGCCGGCGCGCGCCGGCTCGTCGGTCGGCGTCAGCCGCGTCGACTCGGTGCTCGACTTCGACCGCGCGATGGCCGTCGCGCTCGCGGAGGACTCGCGTGCCCTCGTCGAGGTGGGTGTGAGCGGCCGCGAGGTCGAGCTCGGCGTGCTCTCGGGCCGCGCCGGCGAGCTGCCGCGCGCATCGGTCCCGGGCGAGATCGAGCTCGACGAGGGTCGGTTCTACGACTTCGACCTCAAGTACCGCGGCGGTGACGGCGCCCGCATCGTCTGCCCGGCTCCCTTCGACGACGCGACGCTCGCCGCGCTGCAGGCGACCGCGGTGCGCGCGTTCGAGGCGATCGAGGGTGCGGGCCTCGCGCGCGTCGACTTCTTCGTCTCGCCCGAGCACGGCATCGTCGTGAACGAGATCAACACCATGCCGGGCTTCACGTCGATCTCGATGTTCCCGGTGCTGTGGGAGGCGACGGGCATCGCCTACGCCGACCTCATCACCGAGCTGATCGAGCTGGGGCTGCAGGAGGACCGGTAGCCCCGTGCTGCTGACGGTCGGCCACGGCAGGCTCGACGGCGACGCCCTCCGGGCGTTGCTGACGGATGCTGGGGTCGAGCTCGTCGTCGACATCCGGCGCTTCCCCGGCAGCCGCGCGAACCCGGCGGCGTCGCGCGACGCGATCGAGGCGGAGCTGGGCGCCGGCGGCATCCGCTGGCGCTGGGAGGAGCGGCTCGGCGGCCGCCGCAGGCTGAGCGCCGCCGACGACGCGGTCTCGCCCGACGGCTGGTGGCGCGTCGACGCGTTCCGTGCCTACGCCGCGTGGACGCGGTCGGCCGACTTCGTCGACGGGCTCACGTCGGTGCTCGACGACGCATCCCGCGTGCGCACGGCGGTGATGTGCTCGGAGGCGGTGTGGTGGCGGTGCCATCGCCGCGTCGTCGCGGACGTCGCGACGCTCCTGCACGGCGTCGAGGTGCAGCACCTCATGCACGACGGCACGCTGCGCCCGCATCCGCTGAGCGAGGCGGCGACCGCCGTCGACGGCGCCGTGCGATGGCCTGCGGACGCTAGCGCGGCTCCTCCGCCGGCGTGATCTCGGTCGCCGCCGCGCGGGCCGTCTCGTCCGCCGCACGCGCGGTGCTCCGGACGCGCGTGAGGGCCACGCCGCTCAGGCACACGAGCCCGCCGAGCAGCGCGAGCGGCGGCGGCACCTCGCCGAGCAGCACCCATGCCATGCCGGTCGCGAGCACGGGCACGAGGTAGGTGGTGATCGCGAGGCGGCCGGCGGGCATCCGCTTGAGGGCGTAGGCCCACGCGAGGAACGCGATCGCCGTCGGCACGACCCCGAGGTACACGACGCCGATCGTCGACGCGGCCGGCGCTGCCGCGAGCTGCGCGACGAGCGCGCCACCCCACGGGAGGCTGCCGACGACGCCGATCGCGACGCCGATGAGCGTGATCTGCAGGCCCGGCAGGGCGGCGAGCAGCGGCTTCTGCAGCAGCACCGCGATGGCGTAGGTGACCGCCGCGATGAGCGCGAGGACGACGCCGAGCAGGCTGAGCGAGCCGGTCGCGGTCGCCGCGCCGATGATCGCGATGCCGCCGAAGGCGACGATCGCGCCGATGATGAGCCAGCGCGGGAACCCCTCGCCGAGCAGCGTCCCGGCGACGAGCGCCACGATGAGCGGCGCGACGTTGACGAGCAGCGCCGCGGTGCCCGGGTCGAGCAGATGCTCCGCCGCGTTGAGGGCGAGGTTGTAGACGAGGAACCACAGGACGCCGAAGATGCCGAGCAGCAGCCACTGCCGGCCGCTGGGACGCACCCACGACCCGTGCACCGCCTGCGCGATGCCCAGCACGATCACCGCGACGGCGAGCCGGCCGAGCGTCAGCGCACCGGGGTCGAAGTCGTCGGCGACGGCGCGGATGACGACGAAGGCCGAGGCCCACGCCGCCAGTGCGATGGCGATCGCGACGACGACGGATGCTCGGGCGCGGAGCGGTGCTGCGGTCACCTCGTGAGCCTACGGTCGGCAGGTGACGGCCACGAGCGCCGTGGCCGCCGGTGTTCGGCAAGATCCCGCCAAGCGCGGCGGGCGCTGCGAGCAAGCGGCGGCCGCTGTCATCGAGCGGTCGCGGGCGCGACCAGCCAGTCGTCGACGTCGCCGCCCAGCCACGTGCGCAGCATCCCGTTGAAGCGGTCGACGTCCTCGACGTTCCAGACGTGGTGCATGCCGGGTGCGATGCGCGTCGCCGCCTGCGGCACGCTGCGCCGGAGGGCGGCGAGCGACCGGCGGATCACCTGCGGCTCGCGCTCGCCGGCGACCAGCAGCATCCGCCCCGGGTAGTCGGCGAGCCCCTCGGGGACGCCGCCGGCGTAGACCTCGGCGAGCATCGCCGCGGCGGTCTCGCGCCGGATCGAGACGCCGTGCTCGACGTAGGGCGCGTGCGAGTCGGCCGGCAGGCCGAAGGCGACCGCCTGCGCCTTCCAGAACCAGCGCCGGTGCCAGAGGGCGAGCTGCAGCGCGGAGGTCGCGCGCGCGGCGCCGCCGACCCGCAGCGCAGCGACGCCGCTCGCGAGCACCGACGTGACGAGGTCAGGGTGGCGGGCCGCGAGGTGCAGGGCGACGACACCGCCGAGCGAGAGGCCGACGACGTCGACGCCGCGGCCGCCGGCGAGGTCGCGGATGCGGTCGGCCAGGTCGTCGGCAGCGCCCGCGAGGCCGGGCCAGTCGTCCGCGATCCGCGCGCCGAAGCCGGGCAGGTGCGGTGTGAGCGCGAGCCGGTCGCCGAGGGCGCCGAGCTGCGGCTCCCACATCCAGTTGGCCACGTTGCCGCCGTGCAGCAGCACGACCGGGCGGTGCTCAGCGCCAGCCCCGACGCGGGGCGGGTGCACCTCGGGGAACGCGGTCATCGCAGCTGCTCCTCGAGCGCGTCGAGCCACGCGAGCTCGGTGCGCACGTGGCGGATGCCGTGGTCGAGGGTGGCGAGTCGCAGGCGCTGCCCGCGGTCCTCGGCGGGCAGCGTCGAGGCGCGGATGCCCTCGTAGACGGCGAGCTGCTCGAGCGCCGCCGCGCGGCGCCGCTCGACGAGTGCGACGACGTCTGCGTCGTCGAGCGCGTCGGCGACGAAGAGCCGCGCGAGGAAGGCCTCGCGCTCGGGCTGCCGGTCGAGGTCGGAGCGCAGCCACGCGACGAGCGCGGCGCGGCCGGCGTCGGTGAGGTGGTGCTCCTGGCGGTCGGGGGCGTTCGTGCCGGGCACCACGGTGACGCTCGCGAAGCCCTGCTCGACGAGCGCGGCGAGCGTGCGGTAGATCTGCGCCTTGTCGGCCGACCAGAGGTGTGTGACGGTCGAGTCGAAGTGGCGCTTGAGGTCGGCGCCGGTCATCGGCGCGATCGCGAGCAGGCCGAGGATGATGCGGGAGAGGATCACGGCGCTAGTCGACCATGCAACTAGTCGACATGTCAACTACCGCCTGCCGCTGGGTGTGGTCGGCGGCACCTGCGAGGATGCGGGCATGAGCGAGGATGCCGAGGCGACCCTGGTCCGCTACCTGCGCGTGCAGCGCGAGGCGCTGCGCTGGAAGCTCGAGGGGCTGTCGGAGCGGGAGGCCCGCATGCCGATGACCCCGACGGGCACGAACCTGCTCGGGCTCGTCAAGCACGTCGCGACGGTGGCGGCCGACTACTTCGGCGCGTGCGTCGGCCGTCCGTTCCCCGAGCACCTCGCCTGGGCCGACGACGACGCCGAGGACAACGCCGACATGTGGGCCGGGCCCGACGAGACGCGGGCGTCGGTGCTCGAGCTCTGGGACCGGGTCTGGGCGCATGCCGACGCATCGATCGACGAGCTGCCGCTCGATGCCCCAGCGCACGTGCCGTGGTGGGGACCGAACGCCGACACGACGCTGCATCGGCTGATCGTGCACATGATCGCTGAGGTCGCGCGGCACGCGGGCCACGCCGACATCGTGCGCGAGACGATCGACGGCGCCGCGGGCCTCCGCGATGGCGTCTCGAACCTGCCGGATCACGATGCGGCCTGGTGGGCGGACTACGTCGCGCGACTCCGCGCGACGGCCGAGGCGGCCGGCGACTGACGCCGCCGGCCGCTCGCGCGACTAGAGGCCGCGCGGGTTCTCGGGGTCGGAGCCCTCAGCGGGATCCGCCTTCGGGTGCTCCTTGGGATCCGTCTCGGACTCGGAGTCGCCCGTGAGCGCCTCCGCCTCGCCGGGGTCGCCGTAGCCGCCGGTCACGGCTTCGTCCTGGCTGGAGTGGTCGTGGCCGGGCTGCTGCTCTTGGCTCATGGTGATCCTCTCTCCGCGGGGCGTCGGCACCCCGCACGGCGACGCTACGCCGGGCGCCTGGACGCCCGCCACGCATCCGCCGGGTGCCGTGCGCGCCCGCAGAGCGAGGCGGATGCGTCAGGCGCTCACCGTCATGTGCCCGCGGGCCGCGTCGATGCGCTCGGCGGCGAGCGCCTCGGCGGCCTCGAGCGGCGTGATGCCGCGCTGCCGCGCGCTGGCGAACACGCCGCGGAGGGTGTCGCTGATGCCGGTGAGCCGCTCGGCGATCGCCGGCCACTGCATGCCGTCGGCCATGCCCTGCAGGTGGATGACGCCGCCCGCGTTGACCACGAAGTCGGGGGCGTAGACGATGCCGCGCTCCGCGAGCCGCGCGGCGCCGGAGTGCTCGGCGAGCGGGTTGTTCGCGGGGCCGACCACGGCACGCACGGGCAGCGCCTCGATCGCCTCCTCGGTGAGAATGCCGCCGAGGCCGGCCGGCACGAGCACGTCGGCCGGGGTGGTGAGGGCCTCGCCGGGCGCGATCCAGGTGGCGCCGAGGTCGTCGGCGAGCTGCTGCTTGCGGCCATCGATGTCGGTGAGGAAGAGCGTCGCGCCGTGGCCGGCGAGCATGCGCGCGAGGCGGCCGCCGACCTGGCCGAGGCCCGAGATCACGAAGGAGCGGGCGGCGATGTCCTCGGAGCCGAAGGCCTCCTCGAGCGTGGGCGCGATCGACGAGTAGACGCCGAGCGCGGTCGCGCCCGCGGGCTCGCCGGCGCCGCCGTTCTCAGCGGGCAGGCCGACGACGTGCTCGGTGCGCTCGCGCACGACGAGCATGTCGTGCTCGGTCGTGCCGACGTCCTCGGCGGTCCGGTAGCGCCCGTCGAGCGCCTCGACGAGGTCACCGAGGTCGAGGAGGGCGGCGCGGCGGCGGTCCGCGTCGATGTGCGTGCCCATCGGCAGCGCGATCACGGCCTTGCCGCCGCCCGCGTCGAGGCCGGCCGCGGCGTTCTTGAGCGTCATCGCGGACGAGAGCCGCAGCGCATCCGCCTGTCCATCCGCCCACGTCGGGTACGTCCACATCCGGCAGCCGCCGAGCGCCGGTCCCAGCACGCTCGAATGGAGGGCCACGGTGATGACGACGTCGCTCCTCGCTCCCATGGAGGTCAGGACGCGCTCGTGGGTGAACTCGGGGATGGCGCTCATGGCAGCTCGTTTCCATGCATGGCGCCGCGGATCTCACGGCGCTGTGAGGGTGGTGCCGCGGGTCGCGCGGCTGCTCAGATCATCGTCCGGATGCGCTGCCCGCGCAAGCCGGATCGTCGCCGCTGCGCATGGCGCGCAGGCAGCGCCCCGCGACGTCGGCTCGATTGCGCAGCTCGACACGACCCGGTGCGCGGTGGCGGCTCGCGTCAGCTGATCCGGAAGCCCGTGTCCCCACGCGGTTCGAGCTCGTCCACGTCGACGCGATCGACGCGCGCGGAGGAAGGACCGTGCCCCAACCACTCGGCCATGGCGGCCACCGCATCCGGCGCGCCCTCGACCTCCGCCTCGACGGTGCCGTCGAAGCGGTTGCGGGCGCTGCCCGCGACGCCGAGGCGCTCGGCCTCGGCGTTCGCGGCCCAGCGGAAGCCGACGCCCTGCACGCTGCCGTGCACGACGAATCGGCGTCGGATGCGGTCGGTCGTCAGCGCTGCTCCCGCGGCTGCTCCGCGTTGGGCTCGTCGCCGGCGTCCTGGACCTGCTGCGGCTGCTCGGCGTCGAAGCCCGTGGAACGGGTCTCCTCCGCGTGCTCGTGCGCCAGGCCGTCGCCGTGCACGGCCTCGCCGGTCTGCGGGTCGATGCCGGCCCCGGGCTGGCCCTCGCCCTCGTCGAACTCGTTGTGACGGGAGTCGAATGAGTCAGCGCCACCGGAGCCGGCGGGGGGTGCCTCCTGGTAGGTCTGGTCGGCCTCGCGGTTGTCGTGCTCGGGGGTCGTGTCCTGGCCGAGCGAGCCGTCGCCTCCGTTGGCGGCCTGCGAGACGTCGCGTCCGTCGTCCGGCTGGTCGGCGCCCTCGTAGACCGGGAGGCCCTCGCGGCTGTCGTGCGGGGGGTTGTCGTCGTTCGTGCCCATGATCGCTCCTCAACGTGCGCCGGGGCGGCGCTGGATCCACACGCTACGGCCGCTGCCTGTGGGTGGCCAGGGCGCCGGCCCCGCGTGCGGGCTCGCGCACCAACTCGCCCCTGGTGCGCGAGCGGATGCGGCGCGAGGATGCCCGCAGGAGGTGCCGAGATGGCGCAGTACACGGATGGCTTCAGCGGCTTCGCCGCACCCGACCTCGATGCGGCACGGACGTTCTACGGCGACGTGCTCGGGCTGGAGGTGGGGGAGGAGATGGGACAGCTCGCGCTCACCCTGCCCGGCGGCGCGAGGGTGTTCGTCTACCAGAAGGACGATCACCAGCCCGCGGTGTTCACGATCCTCAACCTCGTCGTGCCCGACATCACGTCCTCGATCGACGAGCTCGTCGGCAAGGGCGTGACGTTCGAGCGCTACGACGGCTTCGAGCAGGACGAGCGGGGCATCGCGAGCGGTTTGGGACCCGACATCGCGTGGTGCAGCGACCCCGCGGGCAACATCATCGCGGTGATCGGCGACGACGGCAGCAGCTGAGCCGGGTCGGTGGCGCTCGGGTCGCCGGTAGGCTGACCTGTTGTGGCACTCACGATCGGCATCGTCGGACTCCCCAACGTGGGCAAGTCGACCCTCTTCAACGCGCTCACCAAGAACACCGTGCTCGCGGCGAACTACCCGTTCGCCACGATCGAGCCGAACATCGGGGTGGTCGAGCTGCCGGACGAGCGCCTGACGCGCCTCGCCGAGATCCACGGCTCGCAGCGCATCCTGCCTGCCGCGGTGTCGTTCGTCGACATCGCCGGCATCGTGAAGGGCGCGAGCGAGGGTGAGGGGCTCGGCAACAAGTTCCTCGCCAACATCCGCGAGGCCGATGCGATCGCGCAGGTCGTGCGCGGCTTCGGCGACAGCGACGTCGTGCACGTCGAGGGTGCCGTCGACCCGTCCTCCGACATGGAGACGATCAACACCGAGCTCATGCTCGCCGACCTCCAGACGCTCGAGAAGGCGATCCCGCGCCTCGAGAAGGAGGTCAAGGGCAAGAAGGTCGACGCCTCCGTGCTCGCGGCCGCGGTCGAGGCGAACGAGATCCTCAACAGCGGCAGGACGCTGGGACAGGTCGGCTTCGACACGACGCCCATCAAGGAGCTCGGCCTCCTCACCGCCAAGCCCGTGCTGTTCGTCTTCAACGTCGACGAGGACGTGCTCTCGGATGCCGACAAGAAGGCGGAGCTCGCGGCGCTCGTCGCGCCCGCCAAGGCCGTCTTCCTCGACGCGAAGGTCGAGTCGGAGCTCGTCGACCTCGAGAAGGACGAGGCGCTCGAGCTGCTGCAGTCGCTCGGCCAGGAGGAGTCGGGCCTCGACCAGCTCGCCCGCATCGGCTTCGAGACGCTCGGCTTGCAGACCTACCTGACGGCCGGGCCGAAGGAATCGCGCGCCTGGACGATCCGCAAGGGCTGGACCGCCCCGCAGGCCGCCGGCGTCATCCACACCGACTTCGAGCGCGGCTTCATCAAGGCGGAGGTCGTCTCGTTCGCCGACCTGGACGCCGCGGGCTCGATGGCGGATGCGAAGGCCGCCGGCCGGGTTCGCATCGAGGGCAAGGACTACGTCATGGCCGACGGTGACGTCGTGGAGTTCCGCTTCAACGTGTGAGCGGGCGCGTCCGCGATCGGGCGAGCGTACCGTGGCTGCATGACGGAGCAGCAGCGCTACACAGTGGTATCCGCACACGTCGGCTACGAGGTGCGCGTGTATCCCGCGCATCTGCTCGCGCAGGTGGACGCCGCAGGGTCGTTCTTCGAGGCGGGCAATCGGGGCTTCGGCCCACTCATCCGCTACATCACCGCGTCGAACATCTCGATGACGGCACCCGTGATCCAGGCTCCTCGCGCAGAGAAGACGTACACCGTGAGCTTCGTGATGCCGGCCGGTGCCACGCGCATACCCGCTCCGACCGACGCCTCCGTCCGCACCGTCGAAGTCCCCGAGAGGCGAGTTGCCGCGCGAAGGTTCAGCGGTGGATCGAATGAGACGCGATATCAGCAGAACGCCGACGCACTCGTGGCTGCCCTTGCTCGGGATGGCAGAGCAGCAGAGGGACCGGTCTACTTCGCTCGTTACGACCCGCCCTGGAAGCCCGGATTCCTGAAGCGCAACGAGGCGCTCGTCGCGCTCGCGTGACGCGTCGAGCACGATGGGCCGCTGTCTGACGGCACCGCGCGACGTTCCGCTTCAGCGCTGCACATCGGCCGACACCCGTGCACATCGGCTCCGCACGATGTAACCTCACGAGCAGACCGGACATGTCTGGTCGAGGCGAGGGAGGCCCGCATGAACGCGCGAGGGAATGCAGCCGGTCCGAAGGTGCGGCCGCGAACTGTGGTCGTCCTGGTGCTGGCCGTCGCTGGCGGTCTCGTCTCATGCTCGTCGCTCGCGGTCTCGAGTGCCGTGACGCCACCCGCAGCTCCCGCGCCGTCGTCGACGCCGGACGCCGCTGAGGCGCTGCCGTCGGCGGACGTGGGCACCTGCCTGCTGCGCAACGCGATCGTGCCGATCGCTCCCGCCAATCTGGGCCACGAACCTCCTGCCAGCGCTGTGCTCGAGGTCGCGGCGAGGACGCTGCAGCACGACCTCCTGAACGCGCACGCCGCTGCAATCGCCACGGTCGATCGCACCACAGACGACAGCGGAGCCGTGACGGGACTGCGCGTCTCGCTCTCGCAGGGCTCGCAGTTCGACGCCGACGCGGCGGTCAGCGCGGCCGTCGCCGCCTTGCCTGCGATGTACTCGGATGCCGTGGCGTCCGCGCCGATCGAGATCGAGGAGAGCGAGTCGCCCGTGACGTTCGCAGATCTGTGCGATGGCATGCAGCGGATCATGGACGAGACGACGTCCGGCGGCGACCTGGTGTCCGTGGGCATCGACACCGCGGCTGGTCGGCTGGTGGTGGGCTCGCTGGGATCGCCCGAACCGGTCGTCGAGGAGGTGCGCTCGAGCCTGCAGGGAGCGCTCGACGTCGTGGCAGCCACCCGGGATGCGCCCGCGACGATGGAGTCCGAAGGCTGATGACGCGGGGCGCCGCCCTTGGTGCCCGCCCGCGCTTGCGGTCCTGCTTCCCCGTCTCCACGACCCGCGCGGGACCTTCGCTGCAACCGGTCGCTGCTCAGCGCAGCGGCGACACCCGCGCCTCTGACCGGACGCGCAGGATCGCCTCGATCTCCTCGCAGAGCTCGAGCTGCTGCTGGGCTCGGGGGTCGGAGCGCGGTGCGGTCACCGCGTTCTCGATCTGGTTGAGCAGCTCGCGCAGGCGCGCGGCCGCGTCTCCTGCTCCGAGCTCCCTCGTCTCTGCATTTGTCATGCGCTCGAACGTAGTCACGGGATGCGGGTGACGCTGGCGTGGCGCACCCCCGACGGCGTGTGCTGAGCAATCACCATGTTTGCGTTGAGGTGGGGAGTGCAGCCGTGAGGCTCCCGCCCGCCGAATCGGCCTCAGCGTGCGGCGGCCAGCTCGATGCCGGTCTGCTCTGCGAGCGAGGCGAGCAGCGCTTGCTGGAAGTCCACGTCGCCCACCGCCGGGTGCGTCTCCTGCACCTTCCGGTGATGCCAGTAGCGGCCGGGCGCGCGCGCCTCGTCGTCGGTGGTCGTCGCCAGCCAGACCTGTGTGACGTGCGCGAGGGCGAGGTCGTCGCTCGCGCCTGGGCCGCCCATCCTCGTCGGCACCCAGCCGGGATCGACGGCGTGGGCGACGACGTCCGGCCGCAGCCGGGCGACGGCGGCCATGAGCGCGGTGACGAACAGCTTCGAGTCGGAGTACGAGCGCGTTCCGGTCTCGCGGATCCAGTCGACGCCGGCGATGTCGGGGCGTCCGCCGCGATGCATGCCACTGCTGAGGTAGATGAGCCGCGACGCCGGGATGCCCGCGGTCATCACGTAGGGAGCCGTGACGTTGACCGGCAGCACCGGGCCGCGCAGCACGCCGGCGTTGTGGATGACCGTGTCGAACGGCCCGAGCGCGTTCGCCTGCTCGACCAGGTCGTGCACCTCTTCGAGGCGGCTCAGGTCGCCGACGATCGCCTCCGCACCTCGATCGACGAGGTTCGCGATGGCGTCCAGGCGTGACGTGGTGCGCGCATGCGGGACGACCCCGTGACCGGCGTCGAGGAGCGCCTCAGCGGTGGCGCGACCGACGCCGTCGGTGGAGCCCGTGACCAGGATGCGGTCCATGCCGTGCCCGCTATCGCTCGCTCGTCGGGCGGCGCCTGGAGCGCAGCCGCTGGTAGAGCGCGATGAGCCGCGGCACCACCACGTAGACGGCGAGCGGCACCACCACGAGCGTGAGGACGAAGGAGCGCAGGATCGGATGCCAGTCGACGGAGACCGGCGCCATGAGGCTCATGCCGATGGCGACGAGGGGGAAGATCGCCAGCCAGGTGATCACGGCCCGCGCGTGGACCGAGGGCGGTGCAAGCGTGGCGACGGGCGGGACGAAGGACGAACGGGTGGGTTCCATGATGCCTCCAACTGGATGGTTGGGTTGACCGTAGCACGATTTCCAACCGAGTGGTTGGCTTGTCGTAGGCTGGGGGCATGGCTTGGGATCCCGAACGGACGAAGCGACTCCTGCTCGACGCTGGCGTCGTGGAGTTCAGCGCCCACGGCCTCGCCGGCGCGCGCGTCGATCGGATCGCCACCGCCGCGGGGGTCAACAAGGAGCGGATCTACCAGTACTTCGGCAAGAAGCAGGAGTTCTTCGGCGCGGTCCTCACCCACCAGCTCGGGCTGATCGTCGACGCGGTGCCGATCCGCGGCACCGGGATGGACGCGATCGCCGACTACGCCGGCCGGCTCTTCGACTACCAGTGCGCCCACCCCGAGCTCGCGCGACTGACCTTCTGGGAGGGCCTCGAGCTGGGAACCCCCGTCGCGGAGGAGCATCGACGGGTGCGGTCGGTCGACAAGGTCGACCGCGTGCTCGCCGCGGTGCCGGAGCTCACGCGCGAGGAGGCGGAGGAGCTGCTGCTGACGATCCTCACATTGGCCGACGGTTGGCAGGCGCTGCCCAACCTGGATGTCCTGTACACGGGGGCGGCGCCCGGCGACGCGGCCCGGCTCGCTCGCCGGCGGTCGGTCATCACGACGATCGTCCGGAGCTGGGCACCGGCCGACGCCCCCAGCACGACCAGGGCTTCGGATCACATCGGCCAGGTGGGTGGCTCGGAGCCTGGAGTGAACGCGCCATAGGGCCAGTCGGGCTCGCGCAGACGATCGAGCGCCTCGCGGTGGGCCATGGCGGCACCGCGTTCGAGCTGCTCGAGCATGCCGCGCCGGCGGAGCTCCCGTCCGAGCCGGCGCAGCAGGTCCGCTGGGCACTCCTGACCGGAGATCACGATCGAGAGCGCGACGCTGAGCAGCTCGTCATCCGTCAGTCCGCCGAGCCCTCGCGCGTCCGGGTCGGTCACGACGAGCGGGTTCGGGTCCCACGGAGACGGTGTGCGCTTGGCCAGCGCTTCGAGCCAGTCGTAGTCGCCGTCGATGTCGAGCTGTCGGAGTCGCGGCAGCGCGAGGTCGAGCGGCAGATGTCGCTCGTCGGCGGGCAGCAGGCGCCGCAGCTGTGACTGCACGCTCTGCACCGAACGGCCCAGCTGACGCGCCAGGTCGACGACGTCCGAGTCGCTCCGGCACCCGCGCATGAGGTCGGTGTAGTCCTCCTCGGTCCAGGCCTTGCCGCGCCGGCTGGCGGGATCCACGAGGACGGGATGCTGCTGAGCGGTGCCATCGAAGTCGGTCATGGCCACACTCTGCGCCGAACGCCACGACGACGGGTGCGGGTCGAGCGCTCCTGTGGAGAACGTGCCTATCCTCATGACGTGTTCACCACGACCGCTGGAGCGTCTGGCCGCGCCGATCGGCCGACCCGCGTCAGCAGAGCGAGCTCGATCGCTGCCGTGGTCCTCCTGTGCGCTTCGCTCACGGGTTGCTACACGTCGTACCTGCCGCCGAGCGCTGACGAGTTCGCGCTCGAGAGGACGCTCACCAATCCCGAGATGCCGCTGCCCGAGGGCGCCGTCTCGTCGTTGCGCCTCGCGACCGCGGAGCTCTGCTCGGCCGCGATCCCGTGCGCCGAAGCGTGGGTCTCCGACCTCGGCACGTTCATCCGGTTCGACTCGATCGACGTGGCGACTGGATTCGCGAGCGGCGTGGACGACGCGGAGCAGGACCGCTACGTCGTCATCGACCTCAGTGGGCTGGAGCTGTCGGAGGACGATCGCCGTGATGTCGTCGGGACGGTCTTCGCGCAGCTGCCGCAGGACGGCGGCCCGTTCTCACTCTTCGGCATGTGACGCCGCGAGCGGTCGCGCCTCGCCAGGAGGGGGTGGCGCGGTCGCGACCTATGCTCAGGGCATGCGCGCACGCACCGTCGCCTCGCTCATCCTGATCGCCGCCGCACTCAGCGGCTGCGCGAGCGCGGTCGAGCCGGCACCGACGCCCGCTCCGACGGCGACGCCCGTCGCCGAGATCATCTCGAACTGCTGGCTCAACCACGCCGACATCGGGGTGCCCGATGGCTCAGAGGAGATCTGGGAGGCGGCCTATGCAGCGGATGTGGGCGATGGTGCGTTCGTCGGCGAGCGGCCATGGATGGAGTGGATGCCCTCGGACGGCGTCAAGATCGAAGCGTTCGTCGGCGTCTGCCGCGAGCAGCCGATGTCGCGCGACGAGCTGATCGAGGCGGCCACGGCCATCGCCGTGTCGATCGAAGCCCATGGCGCGGGAGCGCCGCTCGAGCGGCTCAACGTTCGCGCACTGCACCTCGGCGACCGCGGTGAGCTCGTCGACGGGCCTCGTGTCGTCACCTCCTTCCAGCTCCATGCGTGGTCACCCGACGCCGCGATCGATCCGGCGCGCTGGGAGTGACGGGGCAATCCGCCGAGATCTGCGCCCGCCGCATCACCGCGCCCTGGATTCCCACAGCCCGGCACGACAGTCTGCAGGCATGACGAATCCGACCGCCGCGATGCTCGTGATCGGGGACGAGATCCTGTCCGGGCGCACCCGCGAGGCGAACGCGCACCACCTGGCCGGCCGGCTCGGGCGAGCCGGCATCGACCTGCGTGAGATCCGCGTCGTGCCCGACGACCACGCCGTGATCGTCGATGCGCTGAACGCGCTGCGTGCGCGGCATACGCACGTGTTCACCTCGGGTGGCATCGGCCCGACGCACGACGACATCACGGCGGACGCTGTCGCCGCTGCGTTCGGCGTGGGCATCGACGTGCGCGACGACGCCCGCGCGGACCTGCAGGCCGCGGTCGGGTCAGGGCGGACGCTCACGGCGGAGCATCTGCGGATGGCGCGCATCCCGCACGGCGCCGAGCTCATCGCCAATCGCATCAGCGGTGCCCCCGGCTTCAGCGTCGAGAACGTGCACGTCATGGCGGGTGTCCCGTCGATCTTCGTCGCGATGCTCGACGCGCTGCTGCCGAGCCTCGAGGCAGGGCTGCCGGTCCTGTCCGGCGAGCTGCGCTTCGAGGTGGGGGAGGGTCGGATCGCCGCGCCGCTGCGCGAGCTCGCTGAGGCGATGCCCGAGCTGAGCATCGGGTCGTACCCCTTCAGCGACGGCTCCGGCTACGGCACGAACATCGTCGTCCGCGGCACCGATCAGGCGGCGATCGACCGCGCGATCGAGCGGCTCACGGCGATCCGCCGCTCGGTCGGCTGAGCGGTCTCGACTCCGGCTCAGCGGGAGCACGAGAGACTGGCGCACATGGATGCACCCGAGCGCTGGCCGCACAACGCCGGGCTCGAGCGCGTCCGCGTCCGCGGCGCCCGCGAGCACAACCTGCGGAGCGTCGACCTCGACATCCCCCGCGATGCGCTCGTCGCGTTCACCGGCATCTCCGGCTCCGGCAAGAGCTCGCTCGCGTTCGGCACGATCTACGCCGAGTCGCAGCGCCGCTACTTCGAGTCGGTCGCGCCCTATGCGCGACGCCTCATGAGCCAAGTCGGGAGCCCCGACGTCGACTCGATCGAAGGGCTGCCGCCGGCGGTCGCGCTCCCGCAGCAGCGGTCGGGCGGCTCGGCGCGCTCCACCGTCGGGAGCGCCACCACGATCGCGAACGTGCTCCGGATGCTCTACTCCCGCGTCGGCACGTACCCGGAGGGAGCGCCGATGCTCCTCGCCGAGGACTTCTCCATGAACACCGTGCAGGGCGCATGTCCCACGTGCCACGGGCTCGGGCGCGTGCACGACGTGCCGGAGGCGCTGATGGTGCCGGACGACTCGCTCACCATCCGGGAGGGCGCGCTCGCCGCGTGGCCGACCGCGTGGCACGGCAAGCAGCTGCGCGACAGCCTCATCTCCCTCGGCTACGACATCGACATCCCTTGGCGGGACGTGCCTCGCGAGCAGCGTGAGTGGGTGCTCTTCACCGAGGAGTCGCCGCAGGTGCCGGTGTTCACGGATCGCGGGCCGGCGGAGGTGCGGAAGGCCGTCGCCGAGGGCGTCGAGCCGCGGTACATGAGCACGTTCCAGGGCGTCCGGAGCTTCGTGCTGGGCACCTTCGCGAACTCGAAGAGCGCCCGGATGCGGGAGCGCGCGGCATCGTTCATGGTGAGCGTCCGCTGCCCCGAGTGCGGGGGCAGGAGGCTGAAGCCCGAGGCGCTCGCGGTGACGTTCGAGGGGCGCGACATCATCGAGCTCGCCGCCATGCCGCTCGACGACGTCGCCGTGGTGCTCCGCGCGGTCCTCGAGCCCGACTGGACGCCGCGCGCCGCGTCCGGCGCGCCCGCCCCGGAGCAGCTGCTCGCAGCGAGGCGGCTCGTCACCGACGTGCTCGCACGCCTGTCGCCCATCATCGATCTCGGGCTCGGCTCGCTCTCGCTCGACCGGGCCACCTCGACGCTGTCGTCCGGCGAGCTGCAGCGGATGCGGCTCGCGACGCAGGTGCTCTCGCAGCTCTTCGGCGTCGTCTTCGTGCTCGACGAGCCGTCGGCCGGCCTGCATCCGGCCGACACGGAGTCGCTCCTCCGCATCCTGACCACCCTGCGCGACACCGGCAACACCGTCTACTTCGTCGAGCACTCGCTCGACGTGATCCGGCAGGCCGACTGGATCGTCGACATCGGGCCTGGTGCCGGCGCCGAGGGCGGCGACGTGATCTACAGCGGCGAGCTCGACGGGTTGCGCGACGAGAGGGGCTCGGTGACGCGTCGCTACCTCTTCGAGGCGCCGCACGCCGAGCGCGACCCGCGCTCGCGGCGAACCGGCGACGACCGCGTCGAGCTCATCGACGTCTCGCGCCACAATGTGCACGACCTCACCGTCGCGTTCCCGCTCGGGGCGCTCACCGCGGTCACGGGCGTTTCCGGCTCGGGCAAGTCCACGCTCGTGGTGCAGGCGCTGCCGGAGCTGCTGCAGGCGAGCCTCGCCGCCGAGGTCGACGAGCACGCATCCGGAGCCGACGAGCGGCCCGCGGCGCCCGAGGATCCGCTGGCGCAGGGCACGGTCTCGGTCACGACCGGCCGAGCGCGGGGCCCGAAGGAGCGTCTGCGGCGCATCGTGCAGGTGAGCCAGAAGCCGATCGGCCGCACGTCGCGGTCGAACGTCGCCACCTACACGGGGCTCTTCGACCGCGTCCGAGCGCTGTTCGCGGCGACACCGGAGGCTCGCAGTCGCCGCTACAGCGCGAGCCGGTTCTCCTTCAACGTGGCCGCCGGCCGCTGCCCGACGTGCAAGGGCGAGGGGACCATGGAGGTGGAGCTGCTCTTCCTGCCGACGGTCCACGCGCCCTGCGCCACCTGCGGGGGCAGCCGCTACAACCGGGAGACGCTCGAGGTCAAGCTCGACGGACGCACGATCGCCGACGTCCTCGGCATGAGCGTCAGCGATGCGCGCGCGTGGTTCACCGACGCCGAGGTGCATCGCCACCTCGACGCCCTGATCGACGTCGGGCTCGGCTACGTCGCGCTCGGGCAGCCGGCGACGCAGCTCTCCGGGGGAGAGGCGCAGCGGGTGAAGCTCGCATCCGAGCTGCGGCGAGGCCAACGCGGCGACACCCTCTACCTGCTCGACGAGCCCACGTCCGGCCTGCACGCTGCCGACGCCGACCGGCTGCTGGCGCACCTGCACGACCTCGTCGACGGCGGCAGCACCGTGATCATGGTCGAGCACGACATGCGGGTCGTGGCCGAGGCCGACTGGGTGATCGATCTCGGACCGGGCTCCGGGGATGCGGGCGGCACCGTCGTCGCGGAGGGCACGCCCGAGCACGTCGCGGGGGTCGACGCGAGCCGGACGGCGCCGTATCTTGCTTCAGCGCTGCAGCGCCTGGCCGCGCCTGCCTGACGGCTCACTCGGCGTGCTGGAGCTCGATGCCGCCATGCCCGACACCTCGTCGGTCACCATCGAGACGGCGGCGAGGCGGCACGCGAGCGACTGAGCGTCACGCGATCGGGGGAGGCTGCATGGACGCGGATGTCGTCGTGATCGGGGCGGGTCTCGCCGGGCTGCAGCGCGCTCGGCGACTCGAGGCCGGCGGCCGGTCGGTGGTGGTCCTCGAGGCGGAGGACGCGGTCGGCGGCCAGATGCGCACCGACGTGATCGACGGCTTCCCGACGCCGTCGGACTGCCCAGGCGCCCGGGCCGTTCCGCCGAGGTCCGCTCCGGGCGGGGAGCGCGGCGCGTGCTCGTCACGGGCGACGACCGCGAGACGGCATCGATCCAGGGAGCGCTCGTCGCTGGTGATCGCGCGGGCCGTGCCGTGGAGCGCCGCCTCAGCGCGCGCAGCTGATGCAGCCGCGGATCACAGCACGCACAGGCTGACGTGCCCCGCCGATTCGGCGTGGAAGCTCAGGTGGAAGCGCGAGGGGTCGCCGTTGCCCAGCGGCAGGACGATCTCGCCCTCGGTGAACGCAGCGCCCGGGTCGTTCCGCTTCGTCACCGACGCGTGGTCGAACACGACGGGCCGCGCCAGCATGTTCGGAGGCACTGCCGGCGCAGCGGCAGAGACGACCGCAGGGCAGAGATGCAGGCCGATGCCCGGGTCCTCCGGATCATCCGCCCGGTCGAGCCACCGCTGCCAGTAGTCGCGGTCCTCCCGCACCCAGGAGATCACGAGCCCGGAGGACCGGACCTCGTCCAGGTCGGCACGGAACTGCCGGTTCTCGACCGTGTACCAGTCGAGCGGGTTCTTCGGGTCGAACAGCACCAGGGCGTCCCGCTGGTCGAGGAACGGGCGGATCACGAAGCAACCGCGGTCGTCCGGGGTGAGGTAGCGAGGGCGCACCCAGCCGAGCCTGATGCGGTCGTAGAGCGAGAGCATGACCGTGCTGTAGTTCGCATCGGCGTTGTCGAAGCTGCCACCCTGCCCGGCGCCCGTCGACCCGCCCCAGACGTATCCGCGCTGTCGGTCGGCATCCGATCCAGCCCCGTTGCGGCCGCCTGTCTCCGCCGAGACGAACAGCCCGGCCGCGCTCTTCAGGCAGATGCTGTCACCAGAGCTGATGGCGCCGGTGCCGCCCTGCTTGACCACCTCGAAGGTCTCCCACGTGCGCATGGCCGCGCGGTTCGCGGTCACGACGTGGTCGCTGCCCAGCTCAGCGGTCATCCACGTGCCGCCGGCGCTGCGAAGGCCGATGGCAGCGCCATGGGCGATCGCGCCGCCACCGCCGCTGCGCTGCACCGTGAACAGGCGCGCACGGCCGTCGCGCTCCGGCTCGACGTTGACGACGCGAGGTGGCGCATCGCTCACGGAGACGTAGCCGCCGTCATGGGCGCGAAGCGTGACGACGTCGCCCGCAGCGACGGTGCCCGCGCCGCCCACCCGCTCGATCACGAACGGCTCCCAGTCGCCGACGAAGGTGCGGTTCGCGATGAGATCGCCGCGCAGCGGCTGGCGGCTGCCGTAGCGGTCGCGCACGTCGAGCACCAGGTGGGAGGCTTCGTGGCACAGCACTGCGCCGGAGGCCTCGTCCACATCCGTGGTGACGCCGACGCCCGCATCCCTGCCCTGGACGCGCAGTCCCGATGGCGTGCTCGCCGCACCGTCGTGCACCTGCCCGCCCACGCCGCCGGCCTTGATGTGCACGATCGCCGTGCGGCCGCCGTCGATCACGCCGTCCACAGCGCGCTCGACGAGCGGGATGCCGCTGGCCTCGGCAGCGCCGAGCAGCAGGTCGTGCCCGAGCCGGTGCGGGTTCGCCGCCCCGGCGGGCACGGGCGGCACGAGGAACGGGCCGTGGATGCCGACATCCCGGATGCGGAAGCGGTCGGCGGACATCGTGCGCAGCCACGACGCGAGGCTCGGTGCTGGGCCGGTCAGTGCTCGGCGGATCTGCGCGCTGGTCGTCACGGGCTCGCCGGCGCGCTCGAAGAAGTGCAGCGTGAGGATGGCGCGGGGAGAGGCGACGGGCGACGGCAGCGGGTCGAACGGGCGGCCAGGGAGCGCTGCGCCGTCCGGCACCCAGCCGAAGCCGATCGCCGCATGCTCCGCCAGCTCGATCGTGAACAGCGCGAAGCCTGCCGCCGTCGCGCCGCGGGCGTGCAGCGTGCCGCTGCGCTCGGCGAGGAAGCCGGCGCTGTGCAGGGGCCTCAGGCTGACGCGCTGGAGATGTCGGATGGGGCGATCGCCCGGAGCCGTCAGCCGGAAGCGGGCTTCGATGCGGGCCTGGTTGGCACGGGCATCGACCCCGTCGCGGCCCGCGACCCGGACGTAGTCGCCGCTCCAGGTGCGCAGCGCCACGGTGTCGCCGGGATGGCATCGCGCACCCGTGCGCGTGAAGTTGATGAGGCTGAACGTCTCCCAGAGGCCCACGGCGTCGCGGTTGGCGGTGACCGCTCCACCGCCGCCGCCCTCCGCGGTCACGTATTTGGCGCTCGACGAGCGGAGGCGCACGAGCTGCTGGCCCATGAGGGTGACGGTGAACGTCTCCCAGGGTCCTCGCCGCGGCCGATTCGCCCCCACGGCGCCGCCGCCGTTGCCCTCGGCGACGACGAACCTGCCGTCGGCGGCGCGCAGGGCGACGGCGTCGCCGGACGCGATGACGCCTGCGCCCTCGACCCGCTCGAGCGTGAACACCGACGCGGCAACGATCCCGTCCTGGGCGGCGGTGAGGCCGCCGCTGCTCGTCGTCGTCAGGAAGCCGCCGTCGTGCACCTGGAGCGCGACCGCGTCGCCGTGCCGGGGGAGCGCGTCCGGCCGCGAGCGGTTGAAGAGGCGGAACGTCTCCCACGGTCCGATGCCGCCCCGGTTCGCGAGGATCTCGCCCCCGCCGCCGCCCTCGGCGACCAGCTGGCTGCCGTCGCCCGCCGCGAATGCCACCAACAGCACCATCGCCGCCACCTCCGTGCGCAGCCGTGAGCGGCTGCTCTGCGCCCGCATCGCGCAGGTGCAAGCCCGATCCTGTTCGCGCGGACCGGCCCGCGGTAGTGTCGGACCCGCCACTTGACATCCCGCCACCTGCGGCTCGAGCGTCGTTCGGATCGCGGGGATCTCGATGCGGCGGCAGCAACGCACTCCTGGTCCGACCCGGGGAGGAACGCGATGTCGAGCACGACGGTCGCCACTGCCGTGATCGATCTCGCCCACGATCTTCGAGCGATCGCGAATGCGCCGGAGTACGACCTGCAGGCGCCGGCGCTGCTCGCAGCGCTGCTGCCGGCCGACGAGGTCATCTGGGCTCGGGTCGACTTCATCGCCGGCACCGCGACGGTGCGCGGTGCGTCGTCGGGCGATGAGGCGCGGGCGAGCGGGCTCGCGCGCTACGGCCAGACCCACCAGGGGGTGCGCAGCTTCGAGCGGTCGCCCGACGACAAGAGCCCTCGGCGGATGTCGGATGTCGCCACGCAGGCCGAGTGGCACGGCACGGCGCTGTACAACGAGCTCTACCGCCCGTTCGGCCACGCGTACCAGCTCGGCCTCCTCACGCACATGGGGATGCCAGGTGTCGGGAGCGGCTGGACCTTCACCCGCACCTCCTCGGACTTCACCGACCGAGAGATGGAGATCGCGGGCCGGATCCTGCCGGTGCTGATCGCGCTGGAGGGCAGTCGCGCAGCGCTGTCCGAGCGCGCGTCCGTGACGGTGAAGCCGCGCGAGCGGATCCTTCTCGCTCACCTCGCGGGGGGACTGACCGCGCGAGCGATCGGGTGGCGCATGGGTATCTCCGAGCGCACGGTGCGGAAGCACCTGGGTGCGCTGTACGCCACGCTCGAGTGCAACGACCGGCTCGTCGCGGTGCAGCGCGCGAGGGATCTCGGCTTGCTGCCTCGATAGCCGGCACCGAGGCGTCGCCGGGTCCGTGTCATCGGTCGGTCGTACCGTGTCGCCATGGCACTCCGACTCGTCGAGCTCACTGCAGAGAACCTGGGCGCCGCGGTGCGCCTGCCGCCCGCTGTCGGCGAGCCGGCGAACGTGGCGCCCGTCGTCCACTCCATCGCCGAGGCCTACGTGTCTCCCGCGGCCTGGCCGAGGGTCATCGTCGACGGCGACGAGGTCGTCGGCTTCGTCATGGCGAGCTGGGACCCGACGAACGAGATCGCCGCGTTCCGCGCCGGGGTGTGGCGGCTGAACGTCGCGGCCGATGTGCAGGGCACGGGTGTCGGGCGCTTCGCCGTCGAGCAGGTCGCAGCAGAAGCACGACGACGAGGCATCGACCGCATCACCGTGCTGTGGGTGCCGGGCGAGGACGGGCCCGAGGGGTTCTACCGCCGGATCGGCTTCGAGCCCACCGGCGAGATCCTCTTCGGCGAGGTCGTCGGCGCGATGGCCGTCTGAACGCCTCGCCTGCGCTCCGCGCGGAGGCACAGGCGGGCGGGGGAGACTGGCTGCTGCAGTCGAGGGGAGCGCTGTGGACGCCGACGTCATCGTCATCGGGGCAGGTCTTGCCGGACTGCAGGCTGCCCGGCGGCTGGAGGCGCGCGGCCTCGCGGTGACGGTGGTCGAGGCATCGGATGCCGTGGGCGGACGGGTGCGCACCGACGTGGTCGACGGGTGCCGGATGGATCGCGGCTTCCAGGTGCTCAACCCCGCCTACCCGGCGGTCCAGCGGTGGGTCGACGTCCGAGCGCTCGGGCTGCAGGAGTTCGGCGTCGGCGCCGTCGTGCGCACCGGCGCGACGACCCGCACGCTCGCGCATCCGCTGCGGCACCCGCAGCACGCCATCCGGACGCTCCGCAGCGGGCTCGTGCCCGCGCGCGATCTCATTGGGCTCGCTCGGTGGCTCGGTCCGACGCTCGCCCGAGCCCGGACCGCGTCGCGTGCGACGCAGGACCTGACGCTGCGCGCATCCCTCGACGCCGCAGGCGTCACCGGCCGGCTGCGCCGCCACGTGCTCGACACGTTCCTCGCGGGCGTGCTCGCCGACAGCAGCGGCAGCGCATCGGCCAACTACGTGCGCCTGCTGCTGCGCTCCTTCGCGCTCGGCGTCCCCGGTCTGCCCCACGCCGGCATGCAGGCGCTGCCGGAGCAGCTCGCCGCAGCGCTCAGCCAGCCGGTGCGGCTGCGCACGCCCGCGCACGCCGTGCGCGAGACGGATGCCGGGGTGCAGGTCGACACCGACGACGGCTCCATCCGAGCCCGGGCGGCGATCGTCGCGGTCGAGGCGCACGACCTCGCCGCCCTCGCTCCTGCTCCTACGCCTCCGATGCGCGGACTGACGACCTGGTGGTTCCGGGCGCCCGACAGCCCGCTCTCCGGTCGCTTCCTGCTGCTCGATGCGTCACGCCGCGAAGGAGGCCCGGCCGGACCCGTCTGGAACACCGCCGTCATCTCGGAGGTCGCGCCCTCGTACGCGCCCGCCGGCGCCCACCTCGTCCAGGCGACGACGCTCCTCGACCGCCCTGACGGCCTCGTCGGCGAGGCGGAGGTGCGACGGGACCTCGAGCGGCTGTACCGCACGTCGACCCACGGGTGGGAGGTGCTCGCGCACCACGTGGTGCGCCACGCGGTTCCCGCGCAGCTGCCAGGGCCGATCGCGCCCGGCCCGCTCTGGACGGGACGGCGCGTGCTCGTCGCGGGCGATCACCGGGAGACCGCGTCGATCCAGGGAGCGCTCGTCTCTGGCGGTCGGGCCGCGGCATCCGTCGCACGCCGCCTCAGCGCGTGAGCGCTGGGGCCCGGCGAACGGTCGCACGGGTGAGGCGTCAGGGCGCGCAGTCGATGCAGGTCGTCGCCTGCGGCCGCGCCTCGAGCCGCTCGGGCGCGATCGGCCGGCCGCAGACGCTGCAGATCCCGCCCTCGCCGCTCGCGATGCGCGCTGCCGCCTCGTCGATCGCCGTGAGCGCATCGAGCCGCGTCTGCCGCAGGCCCTCGAGCCGCGACCACTCCGACGAGAGCGAGACGCCGTCCGGGTCGTGCTCGTCGTCGTCGTGCTGCACCCCGCGCATCCCTCGGAGCTCGGCGAGCTGACGCTCCACCTCCGCGAGCCCATCGAGCGCCTCACGACGTCGAGCGGCGATGTCGTCAGCACGGGAGGCAGCCATCAGCGATCCCTCCGACCGCATCCGCGCCGGGCGGTGCCACGCATGGGAATCATGCTGACACGGTAGCTCCCGCGCTTGCGGACGAGCGTCCAAGACGGCACGATGGAAGCCGAGACGACGAGGGGTTCGATGCGAGAGCGGTACGACCGGTTGGTCGCGGATGCCGCTCGCTATGTCGACAGTGAGCGCGACGAGGTCAACGAGCAGCACGTCGTGGCCGGGCTCTTCAGGGCCGCCCGCGACGTCGAGCGCGTCGAGGGCCATGACACCCGCCCCGTGATGCGCGTCGTGCTGGAGCGATTCGAGCTCGACTACTTCGGAGCGTCGCCCGCACGCCCTGAGATCTACGGCACGAGCGCTCCCTAGCGATCAGCGGGATCGCGTTCGGCTAGATCGCGCGCTCCCAGACGCCGTCCAGCAGCATCAGCACGATCCTGCCGCCGTCCTCGCTGCGCCGAGCGAGCGTGATGTAGGTCAGGGTCTTGCTGGTGACGATGCGCTCCGTCTCGACCCCGGTGCGAGCGAGCCACGCGCCGAGCCCCTCGGCGTCGGGCGCGCACGCGTTCAGCTCGTCGACGATCGTGGCGGCGTGGTCCTCGGAGAATCCGACATGCGCAGGGGAGGGCTCCATGACCTGACCGTAGCCCCGAGCGCGACGAACGCCTAGGGAACGGTCGCGGACGGCCGGTATCGGCGCGCACCGCCTCCACCGCGCGCCCTTCGAGCGCCGGACGACCGATCGCGCCGTCGTGCGCCGCGTGCGCGACGGGCTGAGAGGATGGGCGGATGACCGCAACGCTCGTCGCTCAGGGCCTCGCCGGCGGATACGGCCATCGCACGCTGTTCGACTCGCTCGACCTCACCGTCGCCCCGGGCGACGTCGTCGGCGTCGTCGGCGCGAACGGCGCCGGCAAGTCGACGCTGCTGCGGCTGCTCGCGGGCATCGACGAGCCGCAGGCCGGCACGGTCGCGCTCGCGCCCGCCGACGCCTTCGTCGGCTGGCTGCCGCAGGAGCACGAGCGCGTCGTCGGCGAGACGGTCACCGACTACATCGGGCGGCGCACCGGATGCGCGCAGGCGACCGCCGACATGGACGCGGCGGCCGCTGCGCTCGGCGACCCGTCGCTCGCGCCCGCGGGCGTCGACCCGGCGGACGCCTACTCCGCAGCGCTCGACCGCTGGCTCGCGAGCGGCGCCGCCGACCTCGACGAGCGGCTGCCGATCGTGCTCGCCGACCTCGGCCTCGAGCTGCACGGCGCGTCGATCGAGGAGGCGCTCATGACGTCGCTGTCGGGCGGCCAGGCCGCGCGCGTCGGCCTCGCCGCGCTGCTGCTGTCGCGGTTCGACATCGTGCTGCTCGACGAGCCGACGAACGACCTCGACCTCGACGGCCTCGAGCGGCTCGAGGAGTTCGTGCGCGGGCTGCGCGGCGGCGTGGTGCTCGTGAGCCACGACCGCGAGTTCCTCGCGCGCGCCGTGACCCGGGTGCTCGAGCTCGACCTCGCGCAGAGCTCGAACCGCATCTACGGCGGTGGCTACGACGCCTACCTGGAGGAGCGCGCGACCATCCGCCGGCACGCGCGGGAGCAGTACGACGAGTTCGCCGAGAAGAAGGCCGACCTCGTGTCGCGCGCGAGGACGCAGCGGGAGTGGTCGAGCCAGGGCGTGCGCAACGCGATGAAGAAGGCGCCCGACAACGACAAGATCCGCCGCAAGGCGTCGACGGAGTCGAGCGAGAAGCAGGCGCAGAAGGTGCGGCAGATGGAGAGCCGGATCGCGCGCCTCGAGGAGGTCGAGGAGCCGCGCAAGGAATGGCAGCTCGAGTTCACGATCGGGGCGGCGCCGCGGTCGAGCTCGGTCGTGTCGACCCTCAGCGGTGCCGTGCTCCGGCAGGGATCGTTCACGCTCGGGCCGGTGTCGCTCCAGGTGAACGCGGGGGAGCGCATCGGCATCACCGGGCCGAACGGCGCCGGGAAGTCGACGCTGCTGCGGGCGCTCCTCGGTCAGCAGTCGCCCGACGAAGGCTCGGCGAGCCTGGGCGCGAGCGTGCGGATCGGCGAGATCGACCAGGCCCGTTCGCTGCTCGCGGGCTCGCAGCCGCTGGCGGTGGCGTTCGAGGCGCTCATCCCCGAGCTCGCCTCGGGCGAGGTGCGCACGCTGCTGGCGAAGTTCGGGCTGCGGGCCGACCACGTCGGCAGACCGGTCGACGAGCTCTCGCCCGGCGAGCGCACGCGCGCTGGGCTCGCGCTGCTGCAGGCGCGCGGCGTCAACCTGCTCGTGCTCGACGAGCCGACGAACCACCTCGACCTGCCGGCGATCGAGCAGCTCGAGCAGGCGCTCGAGACCTACGACGGCACGCTGCTGCTCGTGACCCACGACCGGCGGATGCTCGAGACGGTCCGCACGGACCGGCACTGGCGCGTCGAGGCGGGTCAGGTCACCGAGCGCTGACGGCGCTGTTCAGCCCCAGACCTGGATGATCACGGTCAGGATGACGCAGACGACGATGGGCAGGACCGTGAGGCGTCGGACGAACGCGATCTGCTCGCGCTCGCCGCGCACGTGGCTGAAGCGGTACTGCCGGCTCCAGAAGAGCCGCCAGTTCGAGCGAGGGAACACCTGCGCCCAGAGGCAGAAGGCGAGCACGAAGCCGATCGCGACCTGCGCGACGACGAGTCGGGTGTCCATGGCTCGAGCGTAGGGTCCACGCAGCGGGGCGAGGCAGGAGTAGCGTCCCCGGCATGAGCGAGCAGGGATCGGTCGTGCGCATGTGGACGGGCGTCATCCGGACGAGCGATCGCGAGGCCTACGTCGACTACGTGCGCCGGACGGGCATGGAGGCCTACCGCGAGACGCCGGGCAACCTCGACGCGTGGATCCTCACGCGCGACCTCGGCGACGGGCGCACGGAGATCTCGACGGTCTCGCGCTGGACGTCGCTCGCGGCGATCGAGGCGTTCGCGGGCGACGATCCCGAGCTGGCGGTCTACTACCCGGAGGACGACGCGTACCTGCTCGAGCGCGACGAGCGCGTGCGGCACTTCCGCGTGGAGTGAGCGGCGACGAGTGGGCGCTACCGCACGCCCCACGCGTAGCTCTGCTGCTGCAGCTTCAGGTACATCAGCGTGTCGGTCTCGCGCACGCCGTCGATCGAGCGGATGCGCTGCGACACGAGCTCGAGCAGGTGCGCGTCGCTCTCGCAGACGACCTCGGCGAGCACGTCGTACGAGCCGGCCGTGATGACGACGTAGTCGACCTCGGCCAGCGCCGACACCGCTTCGGCGACCGGCTCGAGCTCGCCGGAGACGCGGATGCCGATCATGGCCTGGCGCGCGAAGCCGAGCTGCATCGGGTCGGTGACGGCCACGATCTGCATGACCCCGGCATCCGTCAGCCGCTTCACGCGCTTCCGCACCGCGGTCTCGCTGAGGCCGACCGTCTCGGCGATCGCCGCGTAGGGCGCGCGCCCGTCGCGCTGGAGCTCGGCGATGATCGCCTTGTCCTGCGCGTCGGGGAGGCTCACAGCCGCGACCCCGCCTCGGAGAGCACGCCCCGCAGGATCTGTCCGATCTCGTCGAAGTGCGACTGGTCGCAGATGAGCGGGGGCGACAGCTGGATGACGGGGTCGCCCCGGTCGTCGGCGCGGCAGTAGAGGCCCGCCTCGAAGAGCGCGCCCGAGAGGTAGCCGCGCAGCAGCCGCTCGCTCTCGTCGTCGTCGAACGTCTCGCGGGTGCCCTTGTCCTTCACGAGCTCGATCCCGTAGAAGTAGCCGTCGCCGCGGACGTCGCCGACGATCGGCAGGTCGAGCAGCCCCTCGAGCGTGGCGCGGAAGGCGCCCTCGTTGGCCCGCACGTGCTCGAGCACGCCCTCGCGCTCGAAGATCTCGAGGTTCGCGAGCCCGACGGCGGTCGCCACCGGGTGGCCGCCGAAGGTGTAGCCGTGCGCGAACATCGCGCCGGGCTGGGCGAAGGGCTCGAACAGCCGCTCGCTCGCGATCATCGCGCCGAGCGGCGCGTAGCCAGAGGTGAGGCCCTTCGCGCACGTGATGATGTCGGGCTGGTAGCCGTACCGCTCGGCGCCGAACATCGTGCCCAGGCGCCCGAATGCGCAGATCACCTCGTCCGAGACGAGCAGCACGTCGTACTCGTCGCAGATCTCGCGCACCCGCTGGAAGTACCCGGGTGGGGGAGGGAAGCATCCGCCGGCGTTCTGCACGGGCTCGAGGAAGACCGCCGCGACGGTCTCGGGCCCCTCCTGCTCGATCGCGACCGCGATCTGGTCGGCGGCCCAGCGGCCGAACGCCTCGGGGTCGTCGGCGTGGATCGGCGCGCGGTACTGGTTCGTGTTCGGCACGCGGAACGTCGAGGGCACGAGCGGCTCGAACTGCGCCTTGAGCGGCGGCAGTCCCGTGATCGACAGCGCCCCGTGCGTGGTGCCGTGGTACGCGATCGCCCGGCTGATGACCTTGTGCTTCATCGGCCGGCCGGTGAGCTTGAAGTAGTTCTTCGCCAGCTTCCAGGCGCTCTCGACCGCCTCGCTGCCGCCGCTCGTGAAGAACACGCGGTCGAGGTCGCCGGGGGCGAGGGACGCCAGCTTGTCGGCGAGGTCGATCGCGCTCGGATGCGCGTACGACCAGAGCGGGAAGAACGCGAGCGTGGACGCCTGCTGCGCCGCGACCGCGGCGAGGTCCTCGCGCCCGTGTCCGAGCTGGTTGACGAACAGCCCGGCGAGGCCATCGAGGTACCGCTTGCCGCGGTCGTCCCAAATGTAGGCGCCCTCACCCCGCACGATGACCGGCGCCGCGTCGGCGTTGGCCATGCGGGTGAAGTGCATCCACAGGTGGTCGGCGGGGGCGGGCATGGGACTCCTTCGTCGGTGGTGGTCGTTCGGTGCGCTCGGATGATGGCACTCGGATGTGGACGCTCGGATGCGTCCCCCGCGGTCAGGTCGGCAGCGGCACGCAGAGCACGGGTCGGCGGCTCAGGTGCAGCAGCTTGTGCGGGGTCGAGCCGAGGATGGCGCCGCGGATGGGGCTCTCGCCCCACGTGCCGACGACGATGAGGCGGGCATCGTGCCGCTCCGCCTGCTCGAGCAGCGCATCGACGGGCCGCGCCGACACGAGCTCGGTGACGGCATCCACACCGGCGGCTGCGGCGGCGTCGAGCGCGTGGCCCACGGCCTCGCGCCCCCACTGCTGCAGCATCGCCTCGTGCGTGCGCCGCTCCTCGCCGACGCCGCCGGGCGGCTCGGTGCCGTAGACGATGACGAGCTGCTCGCCGTAGCGGCTCGCGACGTCGATCGCGATCGTCAGCGCGGCCTTGGCGCCGGGCGACTCGTCGTAGCCCAGGAGGACGCTCATGGCTTCGTCTCCCCGCTGCCCGCCGTGCCGCTCCCGACCGCGCCGCGGCCCACGGAACCGGTGCCCACCGATGTGGTGTCGATGCGCACGATCGGCTGCTCCGCGGTGCTCGGGCGCTCCTCCCAATACCGGCGGTCGCGGAAGTACCAGATGATCATCAGCACGACGCCGGTGGCGAAGATGCCGATGCCGATCACGAGGGGCGGGCCGACGCCGAACCAGGGGGTCTCGGTGTACGCGTTCTCGGGGTTGCCGTAGTCGATGATCGCCGAGATGAGCAGCCAGATGAGCAGCAGCGAGCCGAGCACGGGGCCGACGCCGATGAGCACGAAGCTCTTCACGCTCTTCGTGAGCCGCTTGCGGAAGTAGATCGCGCAGGCGATGCCGGTGAGGGCGTAGTAGAAGGCGATGAGCAGGCCGAGCGCGGTGAGCGTGTCCCACAGCGCGGTCTCGCTCAGCAGGCCCACCACGAGGTAGTACGCGCTCGCGATGCCGGCGACCCACCAGGTGGAGACGTCGGGGGTGCGGAAGCGCGGGTGGATGTGGCCGAACATCTTCGGCAGCGCGCCGCGTCGGGCCATGCTGAGCCCGGTGCGCGACGCGGGGATGATCGTCGTCTGCGTCGAGGCGATGGCCGAGGTGGCGACCGAGAGCATGACGACCCAGGCCCACGGGCCCATCGTGTCGGCGGCGAGCACCTGGAAGATCGCGTCCTCCTCGTCGGCGGTCTCGGCCAGGAAGGCGTCGCCGGCGAGCGCGACGACCGCGATGGTCACCGACAGGTAGGTGACGAGCAGCACGATGGTCGACCAGATGGCGGCCTTGCCGGGCGACTGCGACGAGTTCGTCGTCTCCTCGGTCAGGTTGACCGCCGACTCCCAGCCCCAGTAGGCGAAGACGCCGAGCAGCAGGCCCGCCGTCACCCCTTCCCAGCCGCCGCCGAACGGGTTCAGCCACTCCCACGACGGTGTGATCGAGTCGAACGCGGAGGTGTTCGAGAAGACCTGCGTCAGCGCGACGACCGCGAAGACGAGCAGCGAGACGATCTGGAACACGATGAG
Organism: Agrococcus sp. UYP33; assembly: GCF_054060915.1. Classification (NCBI taxonomy): domain Bacteria; kingdom Bacillati; phylum Actinomycetota; class Actinomycetes; order Micrococcales; family Microbacteriaceae; genus Agrococcus; species Agrococcus sp. UYP33. The sequence continues at coordinate 210,423 of NZ_JBSSDR010000001.1, read as the reverse complement.
CACGTTCTGCAGCCGAGCAGAGATCTCGGTGCCCCAGACGCAGATCGCCGTCATCACGATGATGAGCAGCACGGTGAGCACGCGGATGGCCACCGGGTCGTACGCGAGGTCCTCGAGCCCGACGGTCAGCAGCGAGTAGCGCACGCCGACCTCGGCGAGCGAGCCGACGATGAGCACGCCGGTCATCGCGATCGCCCAGCCGCCGATCCAGCCGAACCACGGCCCCATGGCGCGCGTCACCCACGAGAAGGTGGTGCCGCAGTCCTGGTCGACCGTGTTGAGGTAGTAGAACGCCGAGGCGATCAGCAGCATCGGGATGAAGCTCGCGAGCATGATGCCGGGCGCGTGCACGCCCGTGTAGAGCACCAGGCCGCCGATGATGGCGGCGATCGTGTACGCCGGCGATGTCGAGGCGAGCCCGATGACGAGGGCGTCGAAGAAGCCGATGGCGTTCGGCTTGAGCTTGGCAGGACCCCCGGTGGCGGGGGTGGTGCGGTGGTCGGTCACGACTGCTCCCTTGTGCGCAGTTCGGCGGATCCGGTGCTTCACCCCGGGTGTGGGTGCTGCATCCGTCCTCCTTGACGGCAGACACTACTGAATCCGTCGCGGTTCTACTAGAGTCACGCTCGATCAGCGTCGTGTCGCCGTGCGGGAGCCGCACGGCAGGGCGCTGGCACGAGAGGAGCGTCATGCGGATCCTGCTGGTGGGAGCCGGAGGTGTCGGAGGAGCGTTCGCCGCGATCGCGGCCCGTCGGGACTTCTTCGAGAGCATCGTGATCGCCGACTACGACGAGGCACGCGCACGCAAGGCGGCAGCGGTAGATCCCCGGTTCTCCTCGGCGCAGGTCGACGCGTCGAGTCCGGATTCCGTCGCGGCGCTCTGCCGCGAGCACGGCATCACGCACGTCATGAACGCGGTCGACCCGCGCTTCGTGATGCCCATCTTCGACGGCGCGCTCGCGGCCGGGGCCGACTACCTCGACATGGCGATGAGCCTCTCGAAGCGGCACCCCGACGAGCCCTACGCGAAGGTCGGGCTCAAGCTCGGCGACGAGCAGTTCGGCAAGGCCGAGCAGTGGGAGTCGGCGGGCAGGCTCGCGCTCGTCGGGATGGGTGTCGAGCCCGGGCTCTCCGACGTGCTCGCCCGCTACGCCTCGGACGAGCTCTTCAGCAGCATCACCGAGCTCGGCACGCGCGACGGCGCCAACCTCGCGGTGCACGACGACGACGGCAACGAGATCTTCGCGCCGTCGTTCTCGATCTGGACGACGATCGAGGAGTGCCTCAACCCGCCCGTGATCTGGGAGCGCTCGCGGGCCGAGACGGACGGCGGCTGGTACACGACCGCGCCGTTCAGCGAGCCGGAGGTGTTCGACTTCCCGGAGGGGATCGGCCCGGTCGAGTGCGTCAACGTCGAGCACGAGGAGGTGCTCCTCATGCCGCGCTGGCTCGACTGCGAGCGCGTCACCTTCAAGTACGGGCTCGGGTCGGAGTTCATCGGCGTGCTGCAGACGCTGCACACGCTCGGTCTCGACCGCACCGAGAAGGTGCGCGTCGGCGGGGTCGAGGTCTCACCCCGTGACGTCGTGGCGGCGTGCCTGCCGGACCCGGCATCCATCGGTCCGGTGATGACGGGCAAGACCTGCGCCGGCGTGTGGGTGCGCGGCACCGGCAAGGACGGTCAGCCGCGGTCGACCTACCTCTACCACGTGGTCGACAACGCCTGGTCGATGGAGGAGTACGGCCACCAGTGCGTGGTGTGGCAGACGGCGATCAACCCGGTGATCGCGCTCGAGCTGCTCGCGACCGGCGTGTGGTCGGGCGCGGGCGTGCTGGGCCCGGAGGCGATGCCGCCGAAGCCGTTCCTCGACCTGCTCGGGGAGTACGGCAGCCCGTGGGGGCAGATGGAGGTCGCGCCGACGGCGTGAACCGGCGCCGCCGGTCAGCCGATCAGTCGTCCCCGGCATCGGGCGGCGTCATGAACCACTCGACGAAGCGCTGCGCCCGGCCGTCGTCCGCGAGGTGGACCTCCCAGAGGTTCACGTAGGACGCGTGGTCGGGGTAGACGACGGTGCCCGTGACGATCGCGAGCCGCTCGTCCTCGATGAGCACGCGCAGGTCGTGCTGCGGGTTCGGCGACTCCGGTTCGCCCCACATCCGGACGATCGCGTCGATCCCGCGCACGGGCTCGGGATCGTCGGGGCGGAATCGGTACTCGGCGTCATCCGTGAAGATGGCGCGCACATCCGCCGGGTCCTTCGACGCCCAGGCGCGGATGTAGCCGTCGAGCCAGCGCTGTCCGGTCGTCATGCTGCGTTCCTACCGCAGCGTGCCGCGGCGCGGAAGGGGCGTCGTGCACAGGTGCCTGTCGGCGCGCCGGAGTACCGTGAGGCCCCCGATCCGCAGGAGGCGACCATGACCGACGTGAACCCGCAGGCACAGCCCGACGAGCAGCCCGACACCCAGGGCGAGACGATCGGGGCGACCGGCGACGCGCAGGACTCGACGCTCGAGAAGGACCCGGCCGACTGGGTGAGCGGCGACGACCCGATGACCGCCGCGCAGCGCTCCTACCTCGACACGCTCGCGAAGCAGGCGGGTGAGGAGCTGCCCGCCGACCTCTCGAAGGCGGAGGCGTCGCAGCACATCGATCGCCTGCGCGCCGACACCGGCCAGGGCTGACGCGAGCGCGGGGCGGCGTCAGCTCGCCGGCCGACCCCGTCGCCCGACCCGGCCCATCGCTCGACCCGGTCTACTGCTCGACCCGGCCTATCGCTCGATCCGATAGGTGACGTGCGTGACGAGCGAGGCCGTGCGCGACGCGACCGGCCGCAGCTCGACCGGGCCGGAGGCGGCGAACAGCCGCTCGCCGGCGCCCAGCACGATCGGCGCGATGTGCAGCCGCAGCTCGTCGAGGAGCCCCGCGGCGAGGAACTGGTCGATCGTGCTCGCGCCACCCGCCACCGAGATGCTGCGGTCTCCGGCCGCCTCGCGCGCTCGCGCCATCGCCGCCTCGGGGCCGTCCGTCACGAAGTGGAAGGTGGTGCCCCCTCCATCTCGATGGGCTCGTGCGTGTGGTGGGTGAGCACGAAGACGGGTGCGCGGTAGGGCGGCTCCTCGCCCCACCAGCCCCGCCACGGCTCGTCCCACTCGCCGCGCACCGGTCCGAACATGTTGCGGCCCATGATGTACGCACCGTGGCCGAGGATCGCCGCGATCTCGTCGGCGTTCTCCTCCTCGGTCTCGAACATCCACCGGTGCAGCGCCTCGGCGCCGCGCCCGAGCGGCTCCTGCAGCGTCTGGCCGGGGCCGGCCACGAAGCCGTCGGCCGAGATCCCCACGTCGCACGAGACCGTGCCTGCCGCATCGCCCATCCGTACCTCCTCGCTCCATCGCATCATGGCGGTCGCGCGAGCGCGCGTCGATGGGCAGGATGCGCGGGTGACGACGTGCGCTCGCTACGGCTCGCGCGCGACGTCCTCCAGCAGCACCTGCGGCCAGCGGGCGACATCGGCAGGCGCCGACGCCACCCGCAGCGTCGCATCGGGCAGCAGCTGCACGAGCCGCTCGGCGGTCGAGAGCGGATGCGCGGGGTCGTCGGTCCACGCGAGGATCGAGGTCGGCATCCCGAGGGTCGCGAGCGACTCGGGGTCCGGGAGGTCGCTGAGCGCCGCGCCCCGCAGCACGGAGGGGAGCAGCGCCTCCGCCACCTCCGGTTCCGTCGGCGGTGCGCCGGCGTTCGCGGGCGGCGGTGCCGCGCCCCGCTCGGCGGCGACGAAGCGCGCGAGCCCATGCTGCTCGACGAAGGCAGCGGCCCGCCGGTACTCGTCCGCGCGCGGGACGCGCGTCTCCCAGGCGGTCGCCGGCACCATGAGCGTCAGCCCGCTGAACCGATCCGGTTCGCGCACCGCGGCGTGCAGCAGCGTCGCCGTGCCCATCGACGGCCCGACGCCGTGCACGCGCTCGCCGGGGAACCACGCGTCCAGGAGGCGCAGCAGGTCGTCGGCGAGCACCGACCAGCGGTAGTCGTCGCGCACGGCGCGACCGGTCGAGCGACCGTGGCCGCGGGCGTCGTAGCGCAGCAGCCGCGTGCCGCTGAGCCCGCGACCGAGGTCGAGCTGCAGCACCCGGTCGCGGCGGCGGCTCGAGGTCAGGCCATGCAGCTGCACCACCGGTCGACCGCCCTCGTCGCTCAGCTCGACGTCGAGCTCGGCGCCCGGAACGGTGAAGGTCGGCACGGCGGCTCCTGGGTCGCAGACAGCAGGGGCTCCGTAGGCTACCGGCATGCGGCTGACCAACGTGGCGCACCTGCGGCTGCCCTTCGGTCGGCTGCACGGCTTCGACGTGGCCGCGACGCCGACCGACGTCGAGCTACCCGTGTCGTTCGACCAGCGCCGCCACGTCGGCGCCGGCGAGCGTGCGGGCTCCTGGATGGCGCTCTCCTTCCGGATGCGCGAGCCGGTCGCGCTCGACGACCTCGCGGCCGCCTGGATGGCCGTCATCGCGCGGCACGCCACCCTGCGGACGGCCTTCACGCAGGGCGACGACGGGCCGCGGCTGCACGAGGTCGAGGTGCGCGCCGGCGGGTGGGTCGAGCATCCGATCGCGCCGGGGCAGGCCGTGAACGACGCGCTGCGCGAGGTGCTCGACGACGCCTGCTCGCCGTATCGCGCCCCGTCGCACCGGCTCTGCGTGCTCGAGACCGCCGAGGGGCCGACCGTGGTGCTCGCGGCCGACCACGCGCACGTCGACATGTGGTCGATGCTCGTGCTGGCGCGCGACCTGCTCGCGGCGCTCGGCGAGGTTCGCGAGGGGCGCGCGCCGATGCTGCCGCCGGCGCCGGCCTTCGCCGACCACACGCGCGAGCTCCGGCAGCGCGACGGCGCCCCGGAGGTGCTGCGCCGGCGCTGGGCGGAGGTGCTGGAGGCGAGCGGCGGGGTGATGCCACGGTTCCCCCTGCCGCTCGGCACGGCGGAATCGCCGGAGTCGGAGCGGGTCGAGGTGCGCGACGTGCTCGACGTCGACGACAGCGCCGCGTTCTCGGCGCAGGCCCGCGACGGCGGCGTCTCGACGCTCGCGCTCGTGGTCGCGGCGATGACCGCGGTGACGCACGAGCTCGCCGGCACGCCGCTGCGCGCGGTCTTCCCCGTGCACAGCCGGTACGACGCGCAGTGGCACGACGCCGCGGGCTGGTTCATCACAAACTCGGTGCTCGAGTCGGCGGATGCGGATGCGCGCGCGAGCGCGGCGGCCGTCAAGGAGGCGGTGCAGCTCGGCTCGTGGCCGCTCGAGGATGTGCTGCGGCCGTGGGGTGGCATGCCGGAGGCGCCCGGCATGTTCGCCATCTCCTGGCTCGACCTTCGCCGGCTGCCGGTGCGCATCGACGCGGCCGGGCTGCAGGCGCAGTACGTGGGCGCATCCATCCGCACCGACGGCGTGATGCTCTGGTTCATCCTCGACGAGGCGGGGCTCCACCTGCGCTGCCGCTATCCGGACACGGCGGAGGCGCGGGCGAGCGTGGGTGCGTGGCTCGACGCGCTCGTCGCGCGGCTGCGCTCCGAGGCGCGGACGTCGGTCGGCGGACGGCTGACCATCGGCGACCGGCGCTTCCGCGTGCGCAGGGCCGCCCGCGACGACGTGCCGGCGCTCGTGGCGCTGCTGTCCGACGACGAGCTGGGGCGCGAGCGCGAGGTCGCGGAGCTCGCGGGCTACGAGGCGGCGTTCGACGCGGTCACCCGGGACTCGACCCACTACCTCGCGGCGGTCGTCGACGAGGCGGAGCGGGTCGTCGGCACGATGCAGCTCTCGATCATCCCGGGGCTCTCGCGCGGCGGCAGCACGCGGCTGCAGATCGAGGGCGTGCGGGTGGCCGCGCAGGAGCGCTCGAGCGGCCTCGGCTCGGCGATGCTCGAGTGGGCGCACGAGCACGGGCGCGCTCGCGGCGCGGCACTCGCGCAGCTCACGACCGACCGGGCGCGCGAGCGGGCGCGCGCCTTCTACGCCCGGCTCGGGTACGGCGACAGCCACGTCGGGCTCAAGCGGCCGCTGTGAGGCACCGGCATGACGATCGACGATCGATGAGGAGCACCCCCGATGGTCCCTGACCCGCGCATCGCCGTGAGCCGGCTGCTCGAGCAGCTGCCGGAGCGGCAGGGGTTCGGCGACGCGACGCTCATCAAGCACCGCCCCGGCAGCATCGACCTCGGCGGCGGCAACCCCGACGTCGAGGCGCTGCCCACGGCGCTCTACCGCGACGCGGCTCGCGACCTCACCGAGGGCGACGCCTTCGCGGCCTCGCTCCGCTACGTGCCCGCCCCGGGCATCCCCGCCCTGCGTACGTGGATCGCCGAGCGCGAGGGCGTCGACGCGGAGCGCGTGATCGTCACGACCGGCGGCGCCCACGGGCTCGCGCTCGCGGTGCTCGGCACCCTCGACGCCGGTGACGAGATCGTCGTCGACGACCCGGTGTACCCGCTCTTCCTGCGCACGCTCGACCTGGTCGGCGCGCATCCTGTGCCCATCCGGGTCGACGCGCACGGCATCGACGTCGACGAGCTCGAGCGGCGGCTGCTCGCCGGCCTGCGGCCCAAGGCGCTCTTCACCGTGCCGACCTTCCAGAACCCCTCGGGCGGCACGCTGCCCGACGACCGCGCGCGTCGGCTCGCCGAGCTCGCCGACCGCTTCGGGTTCACGATCATCTTCGACGACCCCTATCGCGAGGTCGGCTTCGAGCCCGGCGGGGTCGACGTGCGCTCGAGGCAGCTCGACTCCGACCGCGTCATCGCCGTCAACACCTTCTCGAAGACGCTCGGCCCCGCGCTCCGGGTCGGCTGGATCGTGGTGCCCGAGGCGCTCGCCGAGCGGTTCGTGCGGCTGCGCAACCGCCTCGACGGGCTGACGAGCGGCACGCTGCAGGAGCTCGTGCTGCGGATCGTGCAGCGGCAGGAGTACCCGGCGGCGCTCGCGGCCGCGGGCGTCGGCTACGGGCGCAAGGCGCGAGCGCTGCAGCAGGCGCTCGAGTCGCGCTTCGGCGACGCGATCGAGATCACGGAGCCGAGCGGCGGCTTCTTCCTGTGGGCGCGGCTGCGCGGCGATGGCGACTTCGCGCGCCTGCACGCGCTCGCGCAGGACGAGGGCGTCTTCTTCCAGCGCGGCGAGTGGTTCGCCGTCGACGACGACGCGCACCTGCGCGGCACCATGCGGCTGTCGTTCAGCGAGCAGCCGGCGGAGGCGCTCGTCGAGGGCGTCGAGCGCCTGGACCGCGCGTGGCGGCGGCTCGGTTGAGCGCGCTCAACCGTCGAGCGGCAGCACCGACACCTCGACGTGGCGGGGCCGCCCGCGGCCCTGCAGCTGCGACTCGATGAGCGACACCTCGTCGACCGTCCAGGTGCGCGAGCCGTAGCCGTCGAGCACGCGCAGCCACCGCACGGCGCTCCGCTGCCGCGGCGGCCGGGCGAGCGTGACGTGCGGCAGGAAGCGCTGCCCGTCGGGGGAGGCGCCCGCCGAGTTGGCGGCGCCCCGCACGCGCAGCGCGAGGTGCTCGAGCTCGGCGTGCCCGCGGTCGACCCCCAGCCACAGCACCGCCGGCCGGTCGGGATGCGGGAAGGCGCCGGCGCCCGAGAGCCGGCACGGGAACGCGGGCAGGTCGGCGACCGCGGCGCGCAGGCGCTCGTCGAGCGGCTCGAGGATGCGCTCCGGCACGTCGGGCAGGAACGCGAGCGTCAGGTGCAGGCGGTCGGCAGGCGTCCACCGCAGCCCCTCGCGAGGCTCGAGGAACGTGGCGAGGTCCTCGCGCACGTCGTCGGGCGGCACGACCGCCACGAACATCCGCCGACCCATGGAGGGACCATACGCCTGGGCACGGCACAGCGGCCCCGCGTACAGTGCGACGCACGCACGGCGATGACGACGAGGAGCGAGGAGCGGCGCATGGGATTCCGCAAGGGCGACGAGGTCAGCTGGAACACGAGCCAGGGCGAGACGCACGGCACGGTGCAGGAGCGGAGGGTCGAGGACTTCCAGTTCGACGGCCAGCAGTTCCGCGCCTCCGGCGACGAGCCCTACTACATCGTCGAGTCGGCGAAGAGCGGCGCCAAGGCGGCGCACAAGGAGTCGGCCCTCACGAAGCGGTTCTGACGTGGGGGAGCTGCGCATCCGCACCACGATCGAGCGACGCGGCCCGGCCGCGGCGATCGTCCTCGACGACGAGCAGGTCGCGTCGCTGGGCGGCGCGAAGAACGCACCCGTGACCCTGACGATCGGCGAGGCGACCGTGCGCACCCGCATCGGCACGATGGCAGGGGAGCACCTGCTCGGCCTGTCGAAGGAGCGGCGCGAGGCGCTGGGCGTCGAGGCCGGCGACCAGGTCGATGCGGTGATCGCGCTCGACGAGGCCGAGCGAGCGATCGAGCTGCCGCCGGAGCTCGATGCCGCCCTCGCGCAGGACCCCGCGGCGAAGGCGGCGTTCGACGCTCTCGCGCCCTCGCGGCGCAAGGAGCTCGCGCGCGGCATCGGTGAGGCGAAGGCCGCGGAGACCCGTGAGCGCAGGCTCGCGAAGGCGCTCGACGAGCTGCGCCGCATCGCCGCAGGCTGAGCGCACGCGCCGACGGGCAGCTGCCCGCGGTCATCCCGTCGCGAGCTGCTTGCGCATCACCACGCGCGGGAAGCCGCCGGAGACCGCGTCGGTCATCGCGGCGAGCGTGAAGCCGGCGCGCTCGAAGAGCCGCCGGGTGCCGACGTAGGCCATGGTGAGGTCGACGCGCTCGCCCGCGTTGTCGACCGGATACCCCTCGACCGCGGGCGCGCCCTTCGACGCGGCGTAGTCGACGGCGCCCGCGAGGAGCGCGTGCGAGATGCCCTCGCCGCGATGCCCGGGACGCACGCGGATGCACCAGATCGACCAGACCGGCTGGTCGTCGACGTGCGGGATCCGCGTGGAGCGCTCGAACGGCAGCCCGGCGCGCGGCGCGACCGCGGCCCATCCGACCACCTCGTCGCCGTCGTACGCGAGCACGCCGGGCGCTGCGCGCTCGCGCGTGAGCGCCTCCATGTGCGCGCCGCGCTCGGGGCCGCGCAGCGCGAGGTTCGTCTTCGCGTCGATGCGGTGGCTGAGGCACCAGCAGACGGATGCGTCGGCCCGCTTCGGCCCGATGACGAGCGAGAGGTCGTCGAAGCGCGCGTGCGTCGCCGGGTGGATCGAGAGCTCGGCCATGGCGCCTCCTCGTCGTCGGCTCGCTGCCCACCACCATGGCACCCGGGCGGCGGCGGGCATAGCCTGCCGGGATGGTGATCCACGCGCGACCCGGGCGGCGCTGACCGTGCTCGAGGCGCTGCTCTGGGGAGCGATCGCGTCGTCGTCGCTCGTGCTCGGCGCGGGGCTCGCGATGGCGCGGCGCTGGTCGGATGCGGTCGTGGGCATCGTGCTCGCCTTCGGGGCGGGCGCGCTCATCGCCGGCGTCGCGTTCGAGCTCGCCGAAGCGGGCGTCGCCGAGGGCGGCGCGCTCGCCGTCGGCATCGGCCTGGCGGCCGGCGCGATGGCCTACTTCTTCGCGGACCGGGCGGTCGAGGCGAGGTCCGGCCGTCGCGGCACCGGCGCCGCCGGTGCTGCCGGGATGCCGCTCGCGGTCGGGGCGCTGCTCGACGGTGTGCCGGAGCAGGCGGTGCTCGGCATCGGCCTCGCCACCGGCGACGGCGTGAGCGTCGCGCTGCTCGTCGCGGTGTTCGTCTCGAACCTGCCCGAGTCGGTCGGAGCGTCGGCCGACATGCTGGGCGCCGGCCGCTCGCGCCGCTTCGTGCTGCTGCTCTGGCTCGGCGTCGGCGCGGTCTGCACGCTCGCGTCCGTCGGCGGCCGCGCGATCGCCGAGGTGGCGCCGCCGGCCCTCACGGGGGTCGTCGACGGCTTCGCCGCCGGCGCGCTGCTCGTCATGCTCGTCGACGCGATGATCCCGGAGGCGCGCGCGAAGGCCCGCGACCTCGCGGGACTCGCGACCGTCGTCGGCTTCGCCGTCGCCGCAGGGCTGTCGCTGCTGTCCTGAGCGGCGCATCCGTCCGCGGCCGGCGGGCGATCAGCGCGTCGGCGGTGCCAGCTCGTCGAGGCTCCGCAGCCGGTCGCGGGCCCTGGCAGCGCGATCGGCCTCCGAGAGGTCCCACCAGGCGTCGCCGCGCTCGCCGAGCCCCTCCTTCGCGAGCTGCACGCGGTCGCGCGCGGCGTCGCGGTCGTCGTCGGTCTCGGCGAGGCGCACGGCCGACCGGGCGCGGCCGAGGTGCGAGCGCAGCCGCGCTGCGGCATCGGCGGGCAGCGACGGGTCCTCGGCGCGCCAGCGCCTGCCGTCGACGACGATCCAGCGGCCGTCGTCGGTGCGAGTGGTCTCGCGCATCCGCGCCTAGCGCCGCTCGATCGGGATGTGCCGGGGCTTCGCGGGCACCGGGTCGAGCGCGACGCGCACCGTCAGCATGCCGTCCTCGTACGACGCGGTGATCTCGTCGTCGCGCGAGCCGATCGGCAGCCGGATGGCGCGGGCCAGTGCGCCGTAGCGGAACTCCGACCGCTGCGCCTCCCGGCGGTCGGGGTGGCGCTCGGCGTGGATCGTCAGCACGCCGTGCTCGACCTTGACGTCGATGTCGCGCGCGGGGTCGAGGCCCGGCAGCTCGGCATGGATGACGAAGGCGCCGTCCTCGACGACCTCCTCGACGCGGATGCCCGGGAGCGGACCCTTGCCGTCCCAGCCGCCCAGCAGCGCGAAGGCGTCGAACCACTCGGTGAACGGCGGGAAGATCGGGTACTTGCGCGAAGCCTCAGCAGCCATCTCGAGCTCCCTCCGTGGGGTCCGTCCGTGCCCCATGTCTACTCCGCTTCGGAGGGCGACTCAATGCGTCGCGGATGCTTGGATGGCGGCATGAGCGATACCGACGAGACCCGAGTCGTGCACGCGAGCCGCCTCATCGCGGCGCCCGCCGACGTCATCTTCGAGCACATCGCCGACCCGGCGAAGCAGCCGGCGTGGGACGGCAACGACAACCTCGCCGAGGCCGCCGAGGGGCAGCGCGTGCGCGGCACCGGCGACGTGTTCTCGATGACGCTCACCGGCGACGGCGCCGTGCGCGAGAACCACGTCGTGGAGTTCGAGGAGGGCAGGCGCATCGCGTGGATGCCCGCCGAGCAGGGCACGCCGCCCATCGGCCACCTGTGGCGCTGGGAGCTCGAGCCGGAGGGCGCCGGCACGAGGGTGACGCACACATACGACTGGACCGAGCTGCACGACGAGCGGCGCCTCGGGCGCGCGCGCCGCACGCTGCCCGCCAACCTGCTCGCGTCGATCGATCGCCTGGCGGGCCTGCTGGAAGGCTGAAGAAGTTCTCCACATGCTGTCGAGAGTTCGAACGCTTGTTCGACGCTCGTGGTAGCATGGACCCATCGAGCACCACCGACGGCGGTGGGCCGAGGCGGTGGTCCCGATGGTGGACACGGAGGTCCCGGTGGAGCAGCAGGCGCGGCAGGGCAGGTCGCCAGAGGCGGCCGCGCTGCGCGAGGCGCTCGACGGGCTCCAGCGGCACGTGCTCGCCGTCACGACCGCGTTCGAAGGGCTCGGCGATGCCCAGCGCTGGGATGCGCTCGCGGTGGTCGGCGAGCTCATGCGGTGCGCCGACAGCGCCGCGGTGCGCATCGCCGGGTTGCTCCAGCAGGTCTCGCCCGCAGCTGACGCTCGCTCGCTCGCCCGCTCCTTCGGGTACCGCAGCACGAAGGACGCGCTGCGCCACGAGCTGGGCGTCACCGCCGGTCGCGCGACCGCGATCGTGCAGGTCGCCCTCGCGGCGACCCCTCGGCGCACGCCGACCGGCCTGCCGTTCGAGCCCCGCTTCCCGCACCTCGCCGACGCCTTCGTCGCCGGCGCGATCGGGCTCGACCAGGCACGCGTCATCGTCGAGCGGCTCGGCGAGGCGGGCAGCCGGATCAGCGACGACGACCGGCTCGCCGCCGAGGCGTCGCTCGTCGCCGACGCGGTCGGGGAGGTTCCGGCCGGCGAGCGCGGCTACGACGACCCCGTGCCCGCTCCGCCCGAGCAGCTCGCGACGACGGCACGCGCCTGGCTGCAGGCGTTCGACCCCGACGGCGCCGAGCCGCGCGAGGAGGAGCAGATCGCGCAGCGCTCGTTCACCTTCCGGCAGTGCGCCGACGGCATCTTCCGCGGCCGTGTGGCGTTGCCGCCGGTCGAGGGCGCTGCCGTGCAGGCCGTGCTCGACGCCTACGAGTCGCCGCGCACCCGCATCGACATCGGCGGCTCGCCCTCCGCGGCCGACGACGACCGCACGCCCGACCAGCGCCGGGCCGATGTGCTCGCCGAGCTCTTCATGGCGCACGCACGCTCGGGCGACACGCCCCGCCCCGGCAAGGACGCACCGACCCTGCTCGTCGCCGTGACGCAGGCCGAGCTCGACGCCCACGCAGCTGGTCTGCCCGGCTTCTGCGAGATCGTCGAGACCGGCGAGGTCGTGCCGGTGCAGCTCGCGGCGCGCATCATCTGCGACGGCTTCGTGCAGGCGGCCCTCGTCGACGACGACGGGCACGTGCTCAAGCTCGGCCGCCGCAAGCGGCTGTTCTCCACGCCGCAGCGCAAGGCGATCATGCTCCGCGACCGCCACTGCCAGGGCGAGGGGTGCGATGCGCCGGTATCGTGGAACAGCGTCCATCACGTGCGCGCATGGGCCGACGGCGGCGACACCGACATCGACAACGGCATCCTGCTGTGCACCCGCTGCCATACCGAGGTCCATGCGGGCCGGCAGGTGATCGAGCGCGTCGGCAGCCGCTGGCGGGTCACGCGCACGATCCTGCGGCCGGTGCGAAGGCCGTGGCGAGCCCGGCCTCGGGCGATCCTCAGGGCAGCCTCGCAGCGCACGCCGGTGCCGACCGGGTAGGATGGCTCTGACGTCAGCCCGCTGATCGCCGTCCGTGCCGCATCGCGGCCCTCACGCGCACCGCAGCAGGCGTCACCGGCACGACGAGCCGCAGCCTCGAGCTCCGGCTCCCGTCGCAGCCTGAACACCGGGGCCCGTACCCGCGGCCCCGCCTCGAATGGAGGACATGTGGCCGACGCCGCAACCATCGATGTGTCCGAGACGGACGCATCCATCACGGATGCATCGCCTGCAGACGTGACCGCCGAGGCGCCGTCGCGCGATCGCGACGCCCTCATCCCGCAGCTCGCCCGCGCCGTGCGCCAGGTCGAGGCGGGCGTCAAGCGAGGCAGCGCATCGCGCTCCACCCGCGTGAAGCTGCAGGTCGTGGCGATGCTCGCCCGCGAGGAGCGCGCACGCGTCCGCGCCGACAAGGCGCTCACCGACGCCGAGCGCGCCGAGGACCTCAAGCGTCTCGACGGCATCGCCGTCATCCTCGCCAAGGCCGCGAGCCGCGAGCCCACGCTGCTGCCGCTCCTCGGCGAGGGCGCGCCCATCACCGACGCCGTGCGCGAGCGCAAGCGCGAGATGCTCGAGGCCGCCGGCATGGAGCCGGAGCCCGAGGCCTCGTCCGCCCCCGCGCCCGAGAGCACCGAGCCGCTGGCGCCGCAGGTCGTGCCGCCGTCGGTGCACCGCGTGCAGCTCGCGAACCCGTTCCTCGAGCCCGACCTCTCGCACGTCCGTCGCAAGCCCGAGCGCGACCGCCTCGCCGGCTTCGACCTGCTCTCGCCGCTCTACCTCTCGTTCGAGGTCGCGGCCGACGGCAAGCCCGCCTGCATGCCGCTGCCCGAGCCGAAGCAGCGCCTCGCGCCCGGCGGCAAGGAGCTGATGCACCACCAGTCGCAGCTCGTGCAGGCCGCCCGCGACGGGCACCGCACCTTCCTGCTCGCCGACGAGCCGGGCCTCGGCAAGACCGCGCAGGCACTCCTCGCCGCGCAGGCGGCGGATGCGTTCCCGCTGCTCGTCGTGGCGCCGAGCGTCGTGAAGATCAACTGGGCGCGCGAGACCGAGCGCTGGGCGCCCGGCCGCCGCGCCGCCGTGCTGCAGGGCGACGGCGACTCGCTCGACGCGTTCGCCGACGTCGTGATCGTCAACTTCGAGGTCCTCGACCGGCACATCGGCTGGCTCGAGCGCTTCGGGTTCCGCGGCATGGTCGTCGACGAGGCGCACTTCATCAAGAACATCCGCTCGAAGCGGTCGAAGCACGTGCTGCAGATCTCGGCGGCGCTGCGCGAGCGCGTCGGCAACCCGCTGCTCATGGCGCTCACCGGCACGCCGCTCATCAACGACATCGAGGACTTCGGCGCGATCTGGCGGTTCCTCGGCTGGATCGACCACAAGGAGCCGAACGCCGCGCTCACCGACCAGCTCGAGGACATCGGCCTCACGCCGATGGACCGGGGCTTCTACCCGGCGGCGCGCAAGGCCGTCATCGACATGGGCATCGTCCGTCGACGCAAGATCGACGTCGCGTCCGACATCCCCGCCCGCCGCATCGCCGACATCCCCGTGGAGCTCGACGAGGCCTCGGTGCGCTCCATCAGGAGCGCCGAGCGCGTGCTCGTCGAGCGCATGCTCGCGCGCTACGACGCCGCGATGTCGCAGCGGTCCGCTGACGCGCGCGACGAGAGCCGCGTCGACGACGAGCTCGTGCGCCGCATCGCGCGCAGCGAGGTCGAGACGCAGGAGGGCGCCACCGGCGAGAACGTATTCGCGCTCGCCCGTCGCATCGGCCGCGCGAAGGCCGCGCTCGCCGCCGACTACGCCGGGCAGCTCGCCCACTCGGTCGGCAAGGTCGTCTTCTTCGCGAAGCACATCGACGTCCTCGACGCCGCCGAGCAGTCGCTCGCGAAGGCCGGAATCAAGACGGTGTCGATCCGCGGCGACCAGACGCCCGCGCAGCGCCAGCGGGCGATCGACGCCTTCACCGAGGACGACTCGGTGCAGGTGATCGTCTGCTCGCTCATGGCCGCGGGCGTCGGCGTCAACCTGCAGGCCGCGGCCGACATGGTGCTCGCCGAGCTCTCGTGGACCGACGCCGAGCAGACGCAGGCGATCGACCGCATCCACCGCATCGGGCAGTCGATGCCCGTCACGGTGTGGCGCATCCTCGCGGCGCAGACGATCGACACGCGCATCGCCGAGCTGCTCGACGCGAAGGCCGGGCTCATCGGCCGCGCGATCGACGGTGCGGCCGGCGACGAGCCGACGAGCGGCGACCTGCGGCTCGAGGCGGTCGCGGGCATGCTGCACGACGCGGTCGCTGCGCGCCTGCGCGGCTGAGGCAGCCCAACCGGATGGCGTCGGCGCCCGACCCCATCTTCGGCGACCCGCGGCTCGCCGCGGTCTACGACGCGCTCGATCCCGATCGCTCCGACCTCGAGGTCTACGAGCGGATCGTCGTCGACGAGCTCGGTGCGCGGTCGGTGCTCGACATCGGCTGCGGCACCGGCACCTTCGCGCTCATGCTCGCCGCGCGCGGCGTCGCCGTGACGGGCGTCGACCCGGCGGCGGCATCCGTCGACGTCGCGCGGGCGAAGCCCGGCGCAGAGGCGGTCCGCTGGGTGGTCGGCACCGCCGACGCGACCGCAGCGGATGCGTCCCCGGCGGTCGGCGTCGACGTCGTCACCATGACGGCGAACGTCGCACAGGTCTTCCTCGACGACCTCGACTGGCACGCGGTGCTCGTCGCCGCCCGCCGCGCGCTCCGGCCCGGCGGCACGCTCGTCTTCGAGTCGCGCCGCCCGGAGCGCGAGGCCTGGCGGGAGTGGACGCGCGAGGCGACCCGCCACGTCGTCGACGTGCCGCACGAGGGCGAGGTCGAGGAGTGGGTCGAGGTGACCGACGTCGACGGCCAGTTCGTCACGTTCGCGTCCCCGACGATCTTCCACCGCGACGGCGCGACCATCGACTCGACGTCGACGCTGCGCTTCCGACCGCGCGCGGCGATCGAGCGCTCGCTCGTCGCTGCCGGGCTCGAGCTCGTCGACGTGCGCGACGCCCCCGACCGGCCGGGCCGCGAGTGGGTCTACCTGGCGCGGCGCCTGGCCTGATCGGCCGAGGCGCCGGCCTCAGCGCTCGGCGGTCGCGTCCTCGAGGGAGAGCGCCCGCGCCTGGTCGAGCGCCTGCGTGAAGGTCGACGCGGGCTGCGCGCCCGAGAGCCCGAGCCGCATGTCGAAGACGAAGAACGGCACGCCGTTGACCCCGAGCTCCTGCGCCTGCTGGATGTCGGCGCGCACGGCGGGCAGGTAGCGCTCGTCCGCGAGCGCGTCGCGGATCTCCTGCGCGTCGAGCCCGGCGGCCGTGCCGATGGCGACGAGCGCCTCGACGTCGCCGATGTCGGCGCCCTGCTCGAAGTGACCGGAGAGCAGCGCCTCCTTCACGGCATCACCGGCGCCGTGCGCCTTCGCGAGGTGCAGCAGCTGGTGCGCGCGCAGGCTGTTCGCGACCACGAGCCGGTCGAAGTCGTAGGCGAGCCCCTCGCCCGCGGCCTGCTGCGTCACGTGCGCGAACATCTGCCGCACCTGCTCGGGCGGCAGCCCCTTGCGGCTCGCGAGGTAGTCGATCTCGGTGCCGTCGTAGTGCTCGGGGAGGGTCGGGTCGAGCTGGAACGAGTGCCAGGTCACCTCGACCTCGTCGCGGTGCTCCCACGTGCTCAGCGCCGCCTCGAACCGGCGCTTGCCGATGAAGCACCACGGGCACGCCACGTCTGACCAGATGTCGATCTGCATGCTGGGGCCAACGCGCGGTCCGCCTCAGCATTCCCCGCTGCCGGGATCGGCCGGTGAGGGCGCTTCAGCGCGGCAGCTCGTCGATGAGCGCGTCGGCCTCGGGGTCGTCCCAGTCGTCGAGGTCGATGTCGTCGTCATCCGCGACGACGACGGTCGTCGTGGTGTCGTCGTCGTCGCTGTCGTCGTCGCCCAGCCAGGCGTCCGCAGCGGCCTCGAGGTCGTCGTCGCCCTCGTCGTCGAGGTCGTCGTCGTCGCGATCCTCGTCCTCCGCGAGCTCGTCGCGCAGCCACTGCGCGAGCTCGCCCTCGGCCTCGGCGTCGACCATCGCCTCGACGCTCTCGTCGTCGAGCGGCAGGATCGCCATCACCTTGTCGCCGTCGCGCGCGACGATCGTGTCCTCGTCGCCGTCCTCGCCGGGCACGCGCTCCACCGACTCGTGCCAGCCAGCGAGGATGTCCTCGACGAGCGACGCCAGCCGCTCGCGCTCCTCGGTCCAGTCGGTCATCTCGGCTCCCGGTTCGTGGTCGTCGCAGTGGTCGTCCCAGTCTGCACCAGCCGCAGGCGACGCGCCTTGAGCATGTAGTCGACCGCGGCGATGATGTGCAGACCGGTGCCGACGAGCAGGAGGGTCATGCCGATCGGGGCCGCCCACGGCACGACCGTGTGCCCGAGCAGCAGCACGACGATCGCCAGCAGCAGCAGCGCGGTGCGGATCTTCCCGAGCCAGGACACGTGGATGCTGCCGTCGCGCGCCTCGCGCCCGGCGAAGACCACCGCGAGCACGTCCATGCCGAAGATCACGGCGAGGATCCACCACTCGACGACGCCCGCGATCGCGAGCGAGAGCGTCACGCCGATGATGCCGATGCGATCCGCGATGGGGTCGAGCACCTCGCCGAGCCGCGACTCCTGGTGGAGCGCCCTGGCGAGCACGCCGTCGATCCAGTCGGTCGATGCCCAGACGGCGAGCAGGATGACGGGCACCCACGATCCGTCGGCGCCCGTGACGACGAGCCAGCACACCGGCACGAGCAGCCCGAAGCGCAGCAGCGTGACCGCGTTGGCGACCGTGAAGACCCGCTGGAAGTAGGGGTCGTTCGGATCGCGTTCGCGAGCCGGGGTGAGCGCCATGCCCACCTTGATAGCACAGGGCCTCAGCGCGGCAGGGAGCCCCAGCGACGGGTGGCGAAGCCGACCCCGATCCCGACGAGCGCGCCGATGACCGACTCGACGAGCCGGTCGACGAGCAGCTGGTCGACGGGCGTCGGCGAGGCCAGGTGCACCGAGAGCAGCGCGAGCGGCGTGACGAAGACCATCGCCAGCCCGTAGTTGCGGCCGACCAGCAGCTCGGCGCCGAAGGCGATGACCGCGACGAGCAGCACGATCACGAGCGCGCTGGGATCGAGCAGCAGCACGCCCGCGGCGAGCAGCACGCCGAGCGTCGTGCCGAGGATGCGCTGGGTGCCGCGCGCGAGCCCGGCGGCGAACGCGCCGGCCGAGATCGGCACGACCGCCGACACCATCGCCCAGTAGGGGTGCCCGATCCCGAGCGCGGCCGCGATCGAGCCCGCGAGCAGCACGCCGATCGCGTAGCGGGCGACGCGCCGCAGCTGCACGCGGCGACCGGGGGAGAGGCGGTAGTCCCGTGCCGTCGGCGGCGACTCGAGCGGCGGGAGCCGCCGCGCGCGGCGCCACGCGGTGCCGGCGGAGCCGAGCAGCACGGCGAAGGCGGCGGATGCGGCGGCGACGCCGGCGGCCGTGCCGACCCCCGCGAGCGTCATCCCGGGGATCGATGCCGAGCCGCTGAACGCGAAGAGCGCGAAGAGCGGCCCGGGCGGGTGCCAGTCCTCGGCGTCGGACACGATTGAGACGAGGCCGGCGAGCGCGGCCCCGCCGACGATCATCGGCCAGAGCGGGTCGGGGAGCGTCGCGACGAGCGAGCCGAGCACGACGGCGACGAGCATCACGCCCGCGGCGGTCGACTGCATCGCGAGCCGGGTCAGGTGCACCCGGTTGCGGCCGTAGAGCGCCGCGAAGGCGCCGAACGCCGCCCACGCAGACCACTCGCTGTGGCCGATGAGGAGCAGCACGAGCAGCGGCACGGCGGTGCTGACGCTCGCGCGCAGCGCGACGCGGTGGGCGCCGGCGTGCGGCCCGAAGGAGAGGAGCGCCTGGCGGAACCCCGGGCTGCTCATCGCGGGAGCGGGGCGGCCGCCCGGGTGCCGATCCGCGTCATCTCCACGGTCCTCCATGGTAGTCGCGGGCCCGGATGCGCCCATAGACGGCCGCCCGCTCGCACGACTACGGTGGGCGCCGTCCCCACCCTGCGCGCGAGGAGCGGTCATGGCAGTCCAGATGGTGTTCCCCAACCACGCGGTGGCCGACGTCGCCCGCTCGACCGCGTTCTACGAGGCGCTGGGGTTCGAGCGGAACCCGATGTTCAGCGACGAGACGACGAGCTGCATGGTGCTGACCGAGCAGGTCGCGATCATGCTGCTCGAGCACGCGAAGTTCGACGAGTTCCTCGTCGGCGACCAGCGCCGCGCTCCCGAGGGCACGCTCGAGAACCTGCTCGCGCTGCTGCTGGGCAGCCGCGAGGAGGTCGACGCGTTCGCCGCCGCCGGAGCCTCGGCAGGCGGTAGGCTCTCGAAGCCGGTCGAGGACAGCGAGTGGGGCATGTACGGCGGCCAGCTCACCGATCCCGACGGCCACATCATCGACTTCTTCTTCATGGAGGCGCCGCAGGCCTGACCTGCAGGGTCTCCACGCACCGGCGCGACCCCCGTGGGAATGCCCGCGCCGGGTCTGCGTTGGATTGACGCATCACTCGCGAGATGGAACCCATGCAGATCGACACCCAGTCCCCGCGCGCCGACGCGCGCCCCGCACCCGAACGACTGGCACCCGGCGGTGCCGTCATCATCGCCACCCTGCTGGTGTCGGCATTCGTCGTCATCCTCAACGAGACCGCGATGAACGTCGCGATCTCGACGCTCGTCGCCGACCCGGTGCTCGGCATCGACGAGCGCGCGGCGCAGTGGCTCACCACCGCGTTCCTGCTCACCATGGCGATCGTCATCCCGATCACGGGCTGGCTCATGGCGCGCTTCACGACGCGCACGCTCTTCATCGCCGCCATGAGCGCGTTCGTGCTCGGCACCGTGCTCGCCGGCATCGCCTCGTCGTTCCCGCTGCTGCTGCTGGGCCGGGTCATCCAGGCCTCCGGCACGGCGGTCGTCTTCCCGCTGCTCATGACCACGGTCATGCAGCTCGTGCCGCCCGCCCGTCGCGGCGCCTTCATGGGCACCATCTCGCTCGTGATCTCGGTGGCCCCGGCCCTCGGACCGACCGTCTCCGGCGCGATCCTGCAGGTCGCCTCGTGGCACTTCATCTTCCTGGGCGTTGCGCCGCTCGCGCTCATCATGCTGCTCGTCGGCGCGCGGAGCCTCAAGCGCGGCGAGGCGCAGGAGCCCCCGCACCTCGACGTCGTCTCGATCCCGCTCGCCGGCTTCGGCTTCGGCGGGCTCGTCTACGGCCTGTCGCTCATCGGCGCCGCCGACCTGCCGGCCTGGCAGCTGCCGACCGCGCTCGGCGTCGGCGTCGTCGCGCTGACCCTCTTCATCCTGCGCCAGCGCCGCCTGCAGCGCACCGACGACGCACTGCTCGACCTGCGCACGTTCCGGCACCCGCTCTTCACCGCGGCCGTCGTGGTGATGGGCCTCGCCATGGCCGCGATGTTCGGCACGCTCATCATGCTGCCGCTCATCCTGCAGGACTCGATGGGCCTCGAGCCGATCCAGGTCGGCCTCATCACGCTGCCCGGCGCGCTGCTCACCGGCCTCCTCGGCCCGGTGGTCGGCAACCTCTACGACCGCTGGGGTCCCCGCCCGCTCGTCATCCCCGGTGCGCTCATCGTGCTGACCGCGCTCGTGCTCTACACGCAGCTCCACATCTCGACGCCGTGGTACCTCGTGCTCGCGATGCAGGTGACGCTGAGCCTCGGCTTCGCGTTCACGTTCCCGCCGCTCTTCACGGTGTCGCTCGGCGCGCTGCCGAAGCACCTCTACGGCCACGGCTCCGCGGTGCTCAGCACCGTGCAGCAGGTCGCCGGCGCCGCCGGCACCGCCACGTTCGTCACGATCATGGCGACGCGCCAGGCGCAGCTCGTCGCCGACGGCGTCGCCCACGGCGAGGCGCTGCTCGAGGGCGCGCGGATCGCGTTCATGGGCGCCGCGGCGCTCTGGACGATCGGCGTGATCGCGACGCTGTGGCTGCGGAAGCCCGCGGACGTCGTGCCCGACGAGCGCGAGCACGTCGAGCACGCCGGCGCGGAGGCCCCCTCGGCGCACTGACCCGGATACGGTGCCGGGGTGGGGGAGATCCTGGAGTTCGCCGGCAGCTACTGGTGGCTCGCGTTCATCGTGGGCCCGATCGTCGGCGGCTGGATCGGCGGCGTCGCCAAGTACAACGAGCGACGGCGGCGCGATCGCATCGAGCTCGAGCGCGTCCGCCGCGCGCCAGTGCACCCGGTCGCGCCGGTCCAGCCGCCGCCGAGCGCGGCGGCGGACCTGGCCGACCGCGACCGGCAGATCGAGCGCATCCTGGGCGACCACGCCGACACCGACCGGCGCTGGCTCGACTTCGAGCTCGACGTCGCGAAGCTCATCGACTACCCCCTCGTGACCGACATGCGCGAGCCGCTCACGCAGACGTTCCACCGGGCGCGCCGGGTGGCAGAGGGGCTCCGCCCCGACGCGCCAGCCGCTCTGCGACCGCCCGGCGCGCTCGAGCGGTACCGCGAGGCGGTGCGCGACTACGAGGTCGCCTTCGAGGCGGCGGTGCGCGAGGCGAAGCGCCGCGCGCAGTCGGGCTTCTCCGAGCCGGAGCGACGGCGCCTGCAGTCCGCGCAGCGCCTCATGGCCCTCGCCGAGAGCGAGGCGTCCACCCCCGCCGAGCGGCAGAGCGCCTACAAGCAGGCCCGCCGCGAGCTCGACGGCCTCATCGCGCTCCCAGAGGCGACGACCGACGACCTCGAGCGGCGGATCGCGGGCGAGCTAGAGGCCTGACGCCCGGGCTCCCGGCTCGAACGCCGCGATCGCCGCGACCGCATCCGCGGGGGTCTCGACGCACGCGATGCCCACCGCGCCCGGCCGGTCGCGCATGACCGACTGCAGCAGCGGCCACGCGGGCAGCGTCTCGGTCCAGAACCGCGTGCCGAGCAGCACGAGCGGCGCCCACGCGCCGTCCTCGGCGTAGGAGTTCTCGCACGCGTCCTGGAAGATCTCCTGCACCGTGCCGCCGCCGCCCGGCAGCACGACGACGCCGCCGTTCGCGACGCGCAGCAGGATGTCCTCGCGCACGGAGTTCTGGAAGTACTTCGCGATCGAGGTGGCGAACGAGTTGGGCGGCTCATGACCGTAGTGCCACGTCGGGATGCCGAGCGAGACGCCGTCGCCGACCCGCGCCGCCACCCGTCGCGCGGAGTCGATCCACTCCGGGATCGAGCCGTGGAACGAGGGCACCGCGGCGAGCTCGTCGATCGCCGCGTCGAGCTCGTCGCTCGAGCAGCGCACGGCGCGCGCGCCGAGGTTGCCAGCCTCCATCGCACCGGGGCCGCCGCCGGTCGCGACCACCCGTCCGGCGCGCGCGAGGCCGTGCGCCAGGTGCGCCGCCTGCCGGTACTCCGGCGAGTCCCGACGCAGCGCGTGGCCGCCCATGATCCCGACGATGATCTTGCCCTGGACCCACTCGGTGAGCGCGTCGTCGATCGAGTGATCGTGCAGCGCGGCGGCGAGGGTGTGCGCGATGTCGTGGTGCCGCGTGCGCGACCAGGCGTAGACGCGCGCGTCGAAGCTCGACGGGTAGCCGTCGTCGATGCCGGCGACCAGGTCGTCGGGCGTGTAGAGCGTCGACCGGTAGGCGTTGAACGGCACCTCCGGGACGTCGTCGAAGACGAGCGCGCCCTGCCCGACGAGGCGCTCCTTCGCGCCCGCGGGGAGGTCGGCGCCCAGCAGCAGCGCGCCGCTGCCGTCGAGCCGCTCGAGCTCGGCGGCGCGCTCGCGCAGGTCGACGTCCTGGATGCGCCAGCCGCGCATCGATCCCGCCTGCGCCGCGAACCGGTCGAAGGCCTCGAGCGAGCCGATGTCGATGCGGCGGCCGTGCTGCGGCCGCTCGTCCAAGTCATGCATGCGCGGGAGCCTACCCAGCGGCCGGCAGGGCCTCCTGGGCGACCACGATGCGGCTGCCGCCGCCCGGCACCGGCACGACGCGGATGCGCGCGGGGATGCGCTCCTGCATCTGCTGCACGTGGCTGATGACGCCGACGCTCCTCCCGCCCGCGCGGAGGTCGTCGAGCACCGCCATGGCCTGCTCGAGCGTGTCGGCGTCGAGCGAGCCGAAGCCCTCGTCGACGAAGAGCGTCTCGAGCGAGACGCCGCCCGCCTCGGCCTGCACGACGTCGGCGAGGCCGAGCGCGAGGGCGAGCGAGGCGAGGAACGTCTCGCCGCCCGAGAGCGACTCGGTCGTGCGCGCCTTCCCGGTGTGGGCGTCGAGCGCGAGCAGCCCGAGCCCGCTCGCCCTGCCGCGGTAGGCGGTCGACTCGTCGTGCAGCAGCGAGAAGCGCCCGCCCGTCATGCCGGCGAGCCGCAGGTTCGCGGCGTCGACGATCGCCGCGAGGCGCGTCGCGAGCACGTAGGTCTCGATGTCCTGCCTGCGGGGGTTCTCGCCCCGCAGCGCGCCCGCGAGCGCGCGGAGCGCCATCGCGTGCGCGGCGCCCTCGCCGAGCGCCGCGAGCGCGCCGCGCGCCGCCGACGCGTCGGCGAGCGCGAGCCTGCGGCGCTGATCGGCCTCCGCGTCGGCGCGCGCCGCTGCGCGCTGCGCTCCGGTCGCCTCGGCGAGCGCCGCCTCGAGCGGCTCGAGCTCCGGCGCCTCGTCGCCGAGGTCGGCGAGCTCCGGCTGCGCGAGCACCCCGCGGGCGCTCGCCTCCTGCGCGTCGTGGTCGCGGATTCGCGCACGCATCGCCGCGCGCTCGCTCGCCTCGAGGCGCGCCTCGACGGCCGCCTCGCGGGTCGCGAACCCGTGCGCGTCGAGCGCGGCGGCACCGGCGGCCGCAGCCTCCGCGTGCTCGGCGAGCGCCGCCCTGCGGCCGGCCTCCGCGTCGAGCCAGCGCTGCAGCGCGTCGCGCCGGGCGGTCGAGCTGGCGACGAGCGTCGCGGCGTCGTCGCCGCCGAGCGCCTCGTCGAGCCGCTCCCGGGCGTCGGCCTCGCGCGCCGCGACCGCCGCGGCGCGCTCGCGCGCCTGCGCGGCATCCGACTCGAGCGCGACGATGCGCTCGTCGAGCGCCGCCGTCGCGGCATCGTGCGCCTCGAGCTCGCGCTGCAGCCGGGCGCGCTCGACCGCCGCGCTGCGGCAGCGCGCGCGCTCGGCCCGGGCGGCCTCGAGCGCGGCGGCGAGCGCCCGCTCGTCGTCGCCCGCGACCGCCGCGCGAGCGGCGCGGCGCGCGTCGACCTCGGCGAGCGCCGCGTCGGCCTCGCGCGCGGCGGCGACCGCAGCCTCGGCGCGCTCCCACGCGGCCGCGACAGCCTGGGGTGTCGTGGCGTCGGGGGAGGGCTCGGCGGGCGCCGGATGCGTCGTCGAGCCGCACACGGGGCACGGCTCGTCGTCGGCCAGCCCGGCGGCGAGCTCTCCCGCGATGCCGGCGATGCGCGCCTCCTGCAGCGCGGCGGCGTGCGCGGTCTCGCTGCGCGCGAGCTCGAGCGCCGTCGTCGCGCGCGTGCGCGCCGCGCCGACCTCGACGGCGAGCGACGCGACGTCGCGGGCCGCGGCGAGCCGGTCCTGCGCTGCGGTCACCGCGGCCTCGGCCGCATCGGCCCCGGCGGCGGCCGTGCTCGCCGCCTCGCGGGCGGCGACGAGCCGGTCGCGCTCGGCCGGGTGCAGCTCGCGCTCCGCGCGGGCTGCGCTGAGCGCCGCGCTCGCGGCCTCGGCGGCGGTCGCCGCGCGGACGGTCGCCGCCGCGAGCCCCGGCATGGCGCGCTCGAGCTCCGCGGCGGCCTGTGCGACGGCGGCGTCGTCGCCGGCGGCGTCGTGCGCGACGACGACCGCCTCCCGCGCCGCCTCGACGTCGTCGGGCAGCTCGGCCGCCGCGAGCTCGAGCGCGGCGTCCGCCGCGGCGACGCCGGCGTCGGCCCTGGCCCACCGGTCGAGCGCGCCCCGCGCCTCCGCCGCGCGCTCCGCCTCGTCGAGCCGCGCGCGCGCCGCGTCCACCTCGTCGCCGACGAGCGCGAGGGCCTCGAGCGCATCGCGGGCGGTGTCGCGCCGCCGCAGCAGCGCGAGCCGCTCGCGCGCCGCGTCGCGCGCGTGGCGCGCCTGCCGCTCCGCGTCCCCGGCCTCGGCGGCGAGCGCGGCCGCGCGCTCGCTCGACTCGGCGAGCGCGGCCTCGAGCGCGTCGAGCTCCTCGACGGTCACGGCGCCGTCGTCGGGACTGTCGTCCACGTCGTCGTCCGCATCGTCGCCCGCTGCGAGCGCGGCGACCGCCTCGCGCACCCGGCGGCCGCGATCGGCGAGCACGGCCTCCTGCGCCTCGCGCTCGGCGGCGAGCGCCTTGCGATCGGCCTCGAGCAGGTCGCGCAGCCCGCCGAGGTCGCCGGTGCCGAAGAGCCGCAGCAGCAGCGCCTTCCGCTCGTCGCTCGTCGCGCGCAGGAACTCGGCGAAGCCGCCCTGCGCGAGCAGGATGACCTGCAGGAACTCCTGCTTCGTGAGGCCGACGAGCCGTCCGACCTCGTGCCCGACCTCCCTCGTCGTGGTGGCGATCGCCTCCCAGCCGTCCGCCGTCCGCTCGAGGAGCGTCGCGCGCGCCGGCTCGCGGGTCGTGCCCGTGCCGCGCGCCTTCGGCCGCTCGTACTCGGGCGAGCGCAGCACCCGCAGCACCCGGTCGCCGAGCTGCACGTCGAGCTCGACGACGGTCGGCGACCCGGGCCCCGCGAGGTCGCTCCGCAGGTGCGCGCGCTCGTCGTAGCGCGGCGCCGACCCGTAGAGGGCGAAGCTGATGGCGTCGAGCACGGTCGACTTGCCGGCGCCCGTCGGACCCGCGATGAGGTAGACGCCGTCGCCCTGGAACGAGGCGAAGTTCACCTCGAACCGATCGCGGAACGGCCCGAACGCCTCGAGCGCGAGCCGCAGGATCCTCACCTGGCCGCCTCGGCGGCCGCGACGCGCGCGAGGCCGTCGGCCACGAGCGCGCGCTCCGCATCGCTCGGACCCTCGCCGCGCACGTGCTCGAGGAACCCCTCGACCACCTCGGCGTCGCTGCGCCGCTGCAGGCGCTCCCGCACCCCGGCGGCATCCGCACCGCCCGAGGCGCCCGCCCACTCCACCTGCGCGCAGTGCGGCCAGCGCTGCTGCAGCCGGCGCATCGCATCGAGCGGCATCGCGGCGTCGGTGAGGACTGCGCGCACCCAGTGGTCCTCGGTGCCGTCGTGCGCGGGGTCGGCGAGCAGCGACTCGAGCTCACCGCGCACCTGCGTGAGCGGCCGCGGCACCGGCAGGCCCATCCACGAGACGCCGTCGAGGCCCTCCGCGCCGAGCTCGACGAGCCATCCGCCGCGCTCGGGGGAGCGCTCGCGGAAGGAGTAGTGCAGCGGCGCGCCCGAGTAGCGCACCGCCTCGGAGAGCGCTTGGCGCGAGTGGATGTGGCCGAGCGCCGCGTAGTCGACGCCGTCGAACGTCGCGATCGGCACGACGTCGAGGCCGCCGGCGCGGATCTCGCGGGGCGCGTCGTCGTCGTCGGCCGCGACGCCCGCCGCGAAGCAGTGCGCGAGCACGACGGCGCGGGCCGGCCGCGCGGCGAGATCGGCGCGGATCGCGTCCATGGCCCAGCGCATCGCGTCGGCCTGCGTGCGGATGCCCGACTCCGGCAGCGCGGCGCGCAGCACGACCGGCTCGAGGTACGGCACGGCGAAGACGTGCACGGGCCCGTGCTCGTCGGCGAGCTCGATGCGCCACGAGCCGGGGTCGAGCGCGGCGGTGCTGAGGTGCAGCCCGCCGGCGCGCGCGAAGCCGGCGTTCGCACCGAGCCGCGCGGGGGAGTCGTGATTGCCGCTCGACAGCACGACCTGCGCGCCCGCGTCGCGGATCGACTGCAGCGCGCGCGTGAGCGCCTCGACGTGCCGGCCGGCGGGCATCGCCGAGTCGTAGACGTCGCCCGCGACGAGCACGACGTCGATGCGCTCTCGGCGAACGGTCGCGGCGAGCTCCTCGAGCACGGAGCGGAGCGCGTCGACGGTGTCCGCACCGTGGAACGTGCGCCCGACGTGCCAGTCGGAGGTGTGGAGCAGCCGCATGCCACCACGGTAGGGCCGGGCGCCGACGTCATCCTGGCGCGGCACGCGCCGGTAGACTGGCAGGAGCCCCTTGCCCGCGCTCGAGTAGGGACTGCACCACGTGCTGCTCACTGTGACGATCCTCGCCGTCCTCGGCGTCGTCTCGAGCGCCCTGAGCAGTCGCATGGGCCGGTTCGTCTTCCTGCTGCCGGCAGCGGCGAGCCTCGCGGCCGCGGTCTGGTTCGGCATCCAGGGCCCCGCGGTCTCGGCCGGTGCCGTGCTCCAGGAGCGCATCGAGTGGATGCCTGCGCTCGGCATCGCGATCGACCTCCGGCTCGGCGCGCTGCAGTGGCTGCTCGCGATGGTCGTGCTCTCGGTCGGCGGCCTCATCTTCGTCTACTGCGCGTGGTACTTCGACTCGCGCAAGCTCGCGCCGCGCACGGTGGGGCTCCTGACCGGCTTCGCCGCGTCGATGCTGCTGCTCGTGCTCTCCGACGACCTCATCGTGCTCACGGTCGGGTGGGAGCTCACGACCGTCTTCTCCTACCTGCTCGTCGGCCTCAACCACCGCTCGTCGAGCAACCGCCGCGCGGCGCAGACGGCACTCATCGTCACGACCGTCGGCGGGCTCGCGATGCTGACCGGCATCATGCTGCTCGAGTCGCAGACGGGCACGTTCTCGCTCGCCGCGACGCTCGCCGACCCGCCGCGCACGGCCACGGCCGCGTGGGCAGCGGCGCTCATGGTCGTCGGCGCGCTGTCGAAGTCGGCGATCGTGCCCTTCCAGTACTGGCTGCCCGGCGCGATGGCGGCGCCGACGCCCGTCTCGGCGTTCCTGCACGCCGCCGCGATGGTGAAGGCGGGCATCTTCCTCATCGCCGCGCTCGAGCCGGCGTTCGTCGAGCTGCCGTGGTGGCGCTGGGGCCTCGTGAGCCTCGGCATCGTGACGATGCTGCTCGGCGCCGTGCGCGCGATGCGGCAGCTCGACATCAAGGTGCTGCTCGCGCACGGCACGGTGAGCCAGCTCGGCCTGCTCGTCACCGTGCTCGGCATCGGCACGCATTCGGCGATGCAGGCGGGGCTCACGCTGCTCGCCGCGCACGCCGTCTTCAAGGCGGCCCTGTTCATGGTGGTCGGCGCCGTCGACCGCGCGACCGGCACGCGCGACCTGCGCGAGCTCGGCGGGCTCGCCCGCCGGATGCCGCTCGCCGCCGGCGCCGCGATCGTCGCCGCCGCGTCGATGGCCGGCATCCCGCCCGCGATCGGCTTCCTCGGCAAGGAGGCGGCGCTCGACGCGGCGATCGCCGACAGCGCCGAGCTCGCCGCGCTCGGCTGGGTCGCCTTCGTCGGCATCGCGGTGGGCGCGGCGCTCACGGTCGCGTACTCGCTGCGGTTCGTGGTCGGCACGTTCTTCGGCGAGCTCGTCACCGAGCCGAAGCGGCGCTCGCCGTGGCTCGTTGTCGCGCCCGTCGTGCTCGCGCTCGCGGGCATCGCGCTCGGCTTCGCCGGCGACCCGATCTCTGACCTGCTCCACCCGCACGTCGAGCTCGTCCCCGCCGGAGAGGACGCCCCGCACCTCGCGCTCTGGCACGGCGTCACGATCCCGCTCATCGCCTCGATGCTCGCGTGGCTCGCGGGCACCGCTGGGTTCCTCGCGCTCGGCCGCCGTCGCCGCCCGCCGCACGGCGCCGACCCGTTCGAGCGCGGTTACCACGCGAGCATGCGCGGGCTCGACCGCCTCGCGGTCGAGGTCACGAGCCGCATCCAGACCGGTTCGCTGCCGCTCCACGTCGCCACGATCATGCTCGCCGTCGTCGCCCTCCCGGGCTCCGCGCTCCTCCTGCAGGTCGGCCTCGGCGACGACATCCGGCTGTACGACTCCGTCGGCCAGATCGGCGCCGCGGGCATCATCATCGTCGCCGCCGTGCTCGCGACCACGACGCGCGGGCGCCTCAAGGCGTTCATGCTCGTCTCGGTCGTCGGCTACGGCGTCGCGCTGCTGTTCCTGCTGCACGGCGCCCCCGACCTCGCGCTCACGCAGGTGCTCGCCGAGACCGTCTTCCTCGTCATCCTCGTGCTCGTGCTGCGCCGCCTGCCGAAGTACTTCACGAACCGGCCGCTGCGCGCGGCGCGGTGGCTGCGCGCGCTCCTCGGCGCGATGGTTGGCACGATCGCGGCGGCGGCGTCGATCGTCGCGCTGCAGTCGCGCACGGCGCAGCCGATCTCGGAGGCGTTCTACGAGTACGCCTACACGTTCGGCTTCGGCGAGAACATCGTCAACGTCACGCTCGTCGACATCCGCGTGTGGGACACCCTCGGCGAGGTCTCCGTCGTGCTCGCCGCGGCGACCGGCGTCGCGAGCCTCATCTTCGTCCGCCGCCCGGTCGCGGGCAGCGGCGTGCTCCGACCCACGCCAGGAGGGCCGGGCCGCCGCACGTGGCTCCGCGGGGCGTTCGCCGATGCGGAGCTCGCGTCGCCCGTTCTCGAGATGATGACGCGCCTCCTCTTCCCCGTGATGATGGTCGCCTCCGTCTACTTCCTCGCGGTCGGCCACAACCTGCCCGGCGGCGGCTTCATCGGCGGGCTCGTCGCGGGCGTCGCGCTCGCCGTGCGCTACCTGGCTGGAGGACGCGACGAGCTGCTCGAGGCGGTGCCGTTCGACGCCGGCAAGCTGCTCGGCGCCGGCATGGCGCTCGCGGTCCTGAGCGTCGTCTGGCCGGTGCTCATCGGCGGCCGCATCGGGCAGTCCTACGCCCTCGAGGCCGTGCTGCCGCTCATCGGCGAGGTCAAGCTCGTCACGACCCTGTTCTTCGACGTAGGAGTCTGGCTCATCATCATCGGCGCGATGCTCGACTTCGTCCGCTCGCTCGGCGCGGGCATCGACCTCCACGGCGAGCAGGACGTCGCGCCGCGGCCCGAGTACGGGTCCGACCGGTCGCTCCCCGGCCGCGAGGTGCAGGCATGACGCCCTCGCTCGTGCTCGCGGTCGCGGGCGGCGTGCTCATCGCCGCGGGCGTCTACCTGCTGCTCGAGCGCAGCCTCATGCGCATCCTCGCCGGCGTGATGCTCGCGGGCAACGGCATCAACCTGCTGTTCCTCGTCGCGTCGGGCCCCGCTGGCCTCGCGCCGATCGTGGGGGAGCCGGAGGCGCAGATCGCCGATCCGCTGCCGCAGGCGCTCGTGCTCACCGCGATCGTGATCTCGCTCGCGACCGGCGCGCTGCTGCTCGCGATGTCGTACCGCTCGTTCCAGCTCCAGGGCCACGACGAGGTCGCCGACGACGTCGAGGACACCATCGTCCGCCGTCGCGCGCAGGCCGACCTCTCGAGCGAGGCCTACGTCGAGCCCGACTCGAGCACTGCGACCGACACGGAGTCGGGCGGCAGGCTCGTCCGCGACGACGACGACGTCGTCGCGGCCGGCAACGACGCTGCCGAGCCGGAGCGCTGATGGACCTCGCGAACCTCGTCCCCGTCCCGGTCCTGCTCCCGCTGCTCGCGGCCGGCATCACGCTCGCGCTCGCGCGCCACCCGGCATGGCAGCGCGTCGTCTCCGCGTCGACGCTCGCCATCAACGCCGTGCTCGCGCTCGTGCTGTGCCTCGCGGCCGACGCGCTCGGCCCCATCGTGCTGTGGGTGGGCGCGTGGCCCGACGGCACCGGCATCGTGCTCGTCGCCGACCGGCTGTCCGCGCTCATGGTGCTCGTGTCGAGCGTCGTCACCGCGCTCGTGGTCATCTTCCCCTCGCGCCGCGACATCGCCGACGGCGCCGACGGCGCGCCGGTGTCGGTCTTCCACCCGACGTTCCTGGTGCTGACGGCCGGCGTCTCCAACGCCTTCCTCGCCGGCGACCTCTTCAACCTCTTCGTCGGCTTCGAGACGCTCCTGTTCGCGTCGTACGTGCTCATCATGCTCGGCGCGACGAAGGAGCGGGTGCGCGCCGGGTCGACCTACGTGGTCGTGAGCGTCGTCTCCTCGACGCTCTTCCTGCTCACCATCTCGATCGTCTACGGCGCGACCGGCACCGTGAGCTTCGCCCAGCTGCCAGAGCGGCTCGCGGCGCTCGACCCGGGGCTCCAGCTCGTCATCCAGCTGCTGCTGCTCGTGGTGTTCGGCATCAAGGCCGCGGTCTTCCCGCTCCAGGCCTGGCTGCCCGACTCCTACCCGACGGCACCCGCGAGCGTCACGGCGGTCTTCGCCGGCCTGCTCACGAAGGTCGGCGTGTTCGCGATCATCCGCGTGCAGACGCTGCTCTTCCCCGAGAGCCCGCTCACCGACCTGCTGCTCGTCGCGGCCATCCTGACGATGCTGCTCGGCATCCTCGGCGCGCTGGCCCAGGGCGAGATCAAGCGACTGCTCTCGTTCACGCTCGTGAGCCACATCGGCTACATGCTGCTCGGCGTCGCGCTCGGCACCGCCGCGGGCCTCTCCGGCGCGATCTTCTACATCGTCCACCACATCCTCGTGCAGACGGCGCTCTTCATCGTCGTCGGGCTCATCGAGCGGGTCGGCGGCTCCACGAGCCTCGCGCGCCTGGGCGGGCTCGCGTCGGTGCCGCTGCTCGCGGTGCTCTACCTCGTGCCGGCGCTCAACCTGGGCGGCATCCCGCCGTTCTCGGGCTTCCTCGGCAAGGTCGCGCTCATCGACGGCGCGCTCGAGACCGGGTCGCCGCTCGCGATGGTCGCCGTGGTCGCGGGCGTCGCGACGAGCCTGCTCACGCTCATCGCCGTCATCCGCGTGTGGCAGCGGGCGTTCTGGCAGGACCAGGCGCCCGACAACGAGCGGGTGCTGTCGGTCCGGGTGCTGCCGCGCATCTGGATCCTGGCCGCCTCCGCGCTCGTGGCCGTCACGGTCGCCCTCACGGTGCTCGCCGGACCGCTGACCGCCTACGCGGAGCGCGCGGCGGCCGACATCCGCGCCGGCGCCTACCAGGCAGCGGTCGAGGAGGCGCAGCCGTGAAGCGACCCGCCCTCCGCTACCGCGCCTCGATCGTGGCGACCGTCGGCCTCGCCATCGTCTGGATGATGCTGTGGGGCGAGCTGACGCTCGGCGCCGCCGTCTTCGGCGTGCTCGTGGCGCTCCTCATCCAGATCGTGTTCCCGCTGCCCGACGTGCCGGAGCTCGAGTCGTTCCGGCCGATCGGGTTCGCGAGGCTCGTGCTCGTCACGCTCGGCGGCCTCGTGGTCTCGAGCTTCCAGGTCGCGGCGAAGGTGCTGGCGTTCTGGCGGCCGACGCGCAACGCCATCATCCGCGTGCCGCTGCGCAGCCAGTCGCCCTTCATCACCGTGATCACGGCGGAGCTCGCCTCGCTCGTGCCGGGCTCGGTCGCGGTCGACGCCGACGCCGGCTGGGTCCTCCTGCACGTGTTCGACGCCTCGACCCCTGCCGCGATCGAGCACGCCCGCGCCAAGGTGCGCTCGACCGAGGCGACCGTGCTGCGGGCGTTCGGCACCGCCGAGGACCGCGCGCTGCTGCGCCTGCCCGCGCCGGAGACCCAGCCAGCCCGAGAGACCGAGGAGGAGCGCTGATGCAGCTCGTGCTCATCGCCGCGGGCGTCATGCTCGCCGCCGCCGCCGCGTTCACGCTCGTGCGGATCGTCCGCGGCCCGGCGCCGAGCGACCGCGTGGTCGCGACCGACGTGCTCATTGCGATCGTCGCCGGCTCGCTCGCGGTCGAGGCGGCGATCAACCACCACGGCTACACGATCCCCGTCATCCTCGTGCTCTCGCTGCTGGCCTTCGCGGCGACCGTCTCGATGGCGCGCTTCATCGCCGGCAGGCAGGGCGTCGTGGGCTCCGGCCCCGAGCGCCGGGGGCGCGGCGCATGACGGTCGAGGGCGTGCTCGACGTCGTGGGCGCCGTGCTGATCCTGCTCGGCGCGGCGCTGAGCCTCACGGCCGCGATCGGCCTGCTGCGGCTGCCGGACGTGCTCAACCGGATGCACGCGGCGTCGAAGCCGCAGACGCTCGGCTTCCTGCTGCTGTGCGTCGGGCTCGCGCTCGTGCTGCGCGACGGCGCGGCGACGGCGATGCTCGTGCTCGCGGCGGGGCTCCAGCTCGTCACCGCGCCGGTCGCGACGCAGATGATGGCGAAGGCGGCGCACCGCACCGGCCAGTACCGCGCCGACCTCGTGGTCGACGACCGCGATCGCGACGAGCCGGCCGACGCGGGCGAACCGGCTGACGGCGACGAGCAGACCCGATAGGATCGCGAGCAGACACGCACAGCCGGCCGCTGCACGCCCGCGCGGGAGAGCCCCTCACGGGGCACCGAAGGAGCAAGCCTCCCCGCCAAACTCTCAGGTCCTCGAACCGCGCGGGAAGGCCACTCTGGAGCAGACCGTCGACGGTCAGCGACAGAGGGGGAGTCCAGACCACGCAGGAGGACTCATGACCGCGACCGGCACACCCCCATCCGAGGCGGCGGGGCGCACCCCGCTGCTCGCCGTGCACGAGGCTGCCGGGGCGCAGCTCATCGACTTCGCCGGCTGGGCGATGCCCGTGCGCTACGGCTCCGACCTCGCGGAGCACCAGGCGGTGCGCGAGCGCGCCGGGCTCTTCGACCTCAGCCACATGGCCGAGATCCGGGTGCGCGGCGCAGAGTCCGCGGCGTTCCTCGACCACGCGCTCGCCGGCCGGCTGTCGGCGATCGAGCTGTGGCAGGCGAAGTACTCGCTGCTGCTCGCCGAGCAGGGCGGCATCGTCGACGACGTGATCGTCTACCGCACGGCTGGGACAGGCACCGGCGCGAGCGAGTTCCTCGTCGTCGCGAACGCGTCGAACCGCACCGCGGTGCTCGACGCCCTCGCCGCGCGCGTCGCCGGCTTCGACGCGACGATCGCCGACGAGACCGACGACACGGCGCTCGTCGCCGTGCAGGGACCCGCGGCCGCGGCCATCGTCGGCGCCATCGGGCTCGAGTCCGAGCCGATCGAGCAGCTGCGCTACTACCGCAGCCTGCCGGCGGTCTTCGAGGGCGAGGACGTGCTGCTCGCCCGCACCGGCTACACCGGCGAGGACGGCTTCGAGCTGTACATCGCCGCGCACGCGGCCGAGGACCTCTGGCGCGCGCTCGTGCTCGCCGGGGAGGCGCACGGGCTCGCGCTCTGCGGGCTCGCCGCGCGCGACACCCTCCGGCTCGAGGCGGGCATGCCGCTCTACGGCCACGAGCTCTCGCTCGACACGCTCCCGGCGCAGGTCGGCCTCGGCCGCGTCGTCGCGCTGAAGACGAAGGGCGACTTCGTCGGCCGCAGCGCCGTCGAGGCGGGCCCCGCGGTGGACGCCCCGGTGCTCGTCGGGCTCACCGCCGAGGGCCGCCGCGCCCCGCGCGCCGGCTACCCGGTGCTCGACGGCGATCGCGTCGTCGGCACCGTCACGAGCGGCGCGCTGTCGCCCACCCTCGGCCACCCCATCGCGATGGCCCTCGTCGAGCCCGGCTCGGCGACCTCCAACTCCCTGTCCGTCGACGTGCGCGGCACCCGGCTCCCCGCCGCCGCCACCGACCTGCCGTTCTACACCCGAGAGGCCCGAGCATGAGCGAGACCCAGTACACCCCGGACCACGAGTGGGTCCGCACCGACGGCGACGTCGCGACGATCGGCATCACCGAGTTCGCGCAGGCGGCGCTCGGCGACGTGGTCTTCGTCGACCTCCCTGGCGTCGGCCGCAGCTTCGCGAGCGGCGAGGCGATCGGCGAGATCGAGTCGACGAAGTCGGTCGGCGAGCTCATCGCACCCGCCGCGGGCGAGGTCGTCGAGGTCAACGACGAGGTCGCGGGCGACCCGACGCTCGTCAACTCCGCCGCCGAGGGCGACGGCTGGCTCGTCAAGGTGCGCTTCAGCGAGCAGCCCGCGCTGCTCGACGAGGCCGCCTACCGCGAGCTCACCGACTGATGCGCCCGTTCGTCGAGCGCCACATCGGCACCGATGCGGCCGACCAGCAGCGCATGCTCGAGGTGGTCGGCTTCGACTCGCTCGCCTCGCTCATGGACGCGGCCGTGCCCGCCGGCATCCGCTCCGAGGGCACCGGCATCGGCGAGGCCGCCTCCGAGACGGCGGCGCTCGCCGAGCTCCGCACGATCGCGAGCCGCAACCGCGTGCGCCGCAGCGCCATCGGGCTCGGCTACCACGGCACCATCACGCCGCCGCCGATCAAGCGCCTCATCCTCGAGAACCCGTCCTGGTACACGGCCTACACGCCCTACCAGCCGGAGATCAGCCAGGGCCGCCTCGAGGCGCTCCTCAACTTCCAGACGATGGTCGCCGACCTCGCGGGCCTCGACATCGCGAACGCGTCGATGCTCGACGAGGGCACCGCGGTCGTCGAGGCGATGCTGCTCGCGCGCCGCGCGTCGAAGTCGTCGTCGTCGGTGCTCGTCGTCGACGCCGACCTGCTGCCGCAGTCGAAGGCGCTGCTGCGCCACCGCGCGCACGCGACCGGCATCGAGCTCGTCGAGCTGCCGCTCGCCGAGACCGACCCCGCCGACCTGCCCGACTCGTTCGGCGTCATCGCCCAGCTGCCGGGCGCCTCCGGGCACGTCTGGGATGCGAGCGGCATCTTCGCCGCCTCGACGCGGATGGGCGGCGTGCCCGTCGCCGCCACCGACCTGCTCTCGCTCGCGCTCATCGAGGCGCCCGGCCACCAGGGCGCGCGCATCGCGGTCGGCTCGTCGCAGCGCTTCGGCGTGCCGATGGGCTTCGGCGGCCCGCACGCGGGCTTCATGGCCGTCGCCGACTCGCTCACCCGGCAGCTGCCCGGGCGCCTCGTCGGCGTCTCGGTCGACGCCGACGGCTACCCGGCCTACCGGCTCACGCTGCAGACGCGCGAGCAGCACATCCGCCGCGAGAAGGCGACGAGCAACATCTGCACCGCGCAGGTGCTGCTCGCCGTGATGGCCTCGATGTACGGCGTCTACCACGGCGCCGACGGCATCCGCGCGATCGCCGAGGGCGTCCACGGCGTCGCGACCCGCTTCGCGCAGGCGGCGCGCGGTGCGGGCGTCGAGGTCGTGCACGACGCCTTCTTCGACACCGTGCGGATCCGGGTGGCCGGCCGGGCGGCGCAGCTGCAGACGACCGCGGGCGACGCGGGCATCCTGGTGCACCGCATCGACGACGACACGCTCCACGTGAGCTTCGACGAGACCTGGATCGACGACCCGGGCGCGTTCCGGGTGCTCACCGAGGCGCTCGAGGTCTCCGAGGCGCCCGCGACCGAGGTCGGCGACGCCGCGATCGCTCGCGCGATCCCCGCGTCGCTCGTGCGCGAGACCCCGTTCATGGAGCACGAGGTGTTCCGCACCCACCGCTCCGAGACGCAGCTCATGCGCTACGCGAAGCGGCTCTCCGACCGCGACTACGCGCTCGACCGCGGCATGATCCCGCTCGGGTCGTGCACGATGAAGCTCAACGCGGCGGCCGAGATGGAGGCCATCACCTGGCCCGAGTTCTCGCAGCTGCACCCGTACGGGCCGATCGAGGACGCCGAGGGGTCGCTCGCGCTCATCGACGAGCTGGCGGAGTGGCTCGCGTCGATCACCGGCTACGACACCGTCTCGCTGCAGCCGAACGCCGGCGCCCAGGGCGAGCTCGCCGGCCTGCTGGCGATCCGCGGCTACCACCGCTCGCGCGGCGACGACCACCGCGACGTCGTGCTCATCCCCGCCTCGGCGCACGGCACGAACGCGGCCTCGGCCGTGCTCGCCGGCTGCCGGGTCGTGGTGGTCGCGACGCGCGGCAACGGCGACGTCGACGTGGCCGACCTCGAGGCGAAGATCGGCGCGCACGCGGGCGACCTCGCGGCGCTCATGATCACCTACCCGTCGACGCACGGCGTCTACGAGTCCGAGATCCGGCGCATCACCGACCTCGTCCACGAGGCGGGCGGCCAGGTCTACATCGACGGCGCCAACCTCAACGCCCTGCTCGGGCACGCGACGTTCGGCGACATGGGCGGCGACGTCTCGCACCTCAACCTGCACAAGACGTTCTGCATCCCGCACGGCGGCGGCGGCCCGGGCGTCGGCCCGGTCGCGGCGAAGGCGCACCTCGCGCCGTTCCTGCCGCGCGACCCGCGCGAGGCGGCGGCGCCGGTCGACGGCCTGCTCGTGGGCGAGAACCCGATCTCGGCCGCGCCGTGGGGCTCCGCGTCGATCCTGCCGATCTCGTGGGCGTACGTGCGCATGATGGGGCTCGACGGGCTCACGAAGGCGACGGCGAGCGCGGTGCTCGCGGCCAACTACGTCGCCGCGCGGCTGCGCGAGCACTTCCCGGTGCTCTACACCGGCGAGCATGGGCTGGTCGCGCACGAGGCGATCCTCGACCTGCGCCCGCTCAAGGAGGCGACCGGCGTCTCGAACGACGACGTCGCGAAGCGCCTCGTCGACTACGGCTTCCACGCGCCGACGATGTCGTTCCCGGTGGCGGGCACGCTCATGGTCGAGCCGACCGAATCGGAGGACCTCGCCGAGATCGACCGCTTCATCGACGCGATGATCGCGATCAAGGCGGAGGCCGACGCCGTCGGCCGCGGGGAGGTGCCGCTCGCCGAGAGCGCGCTGCGCCGCGCGCCCCACACCGCGGGCTCGATCGTGCACGGCGAGTGGGATCGCCCCTACTCGCGCGAGCACGCCGTGTTCCCGGTGGCCGGCGTCGAGCACGCCAAGTACTGGCCGCCGGTCGCGCGCATCGACCAGGCGTACGGCGATCGCAACATCGTCTGCAGCTGCCCGCCGGTGGAGGCCTTCGCCTGATGCCGACGCCCGCACGCGGCGCGATCCGTCGCGCCTCCGCCGCGCTCGCCGCCGCGGCGGTCGTGGCGACCGCGCTCACCGCGTGCGGGCCGCAGGTCGAGCCGCGCGTGCAGGCGGGCTCGAGCGTCGAGGTCGCCTGGTCGGGCGAGCTCACGTCGACGAACGCGGCGTCGACGCTCGGCCGCACCCCCGGCAACCTCGACGTCGCTGCCATGACGCGGGCGGCGTTCGCGACGGTCGACGCCGACGGGGAGGTCCGCGAGGACCCGTCCTTCGGCACCGCGACCGCCGTCGCCGACAGCCCGTTCACCGTGCGCTACGACCTCGCCGAGGGCATCCGATGGTCGGACGGCGCGCCGATCGACGCGGCCGACCTCATGCTCGCGTGGCTCGCCGCGTCGAACGCGCTCTCGACCCCCGACCTCGACAGCGAGGCCCTGCGGGGCGCCGACGGCGCGATCGAGCTGCCGGAGGCGGCCGTGTGGTTCGACGTCGCCGAGCCGGGCGGGCTCGTGCACGCCACCGAGGTGCCGGTGCGCGACGACTGGGCCAGGTCGATCGACGTGCGCTTCTCGCAGCCGGTGCCCGACTGGCGCACCGCGCTCGACGTCGCCGTGCCGGCGCACGTGCTGGGGGAGCGCGTGTTCGGCGTCAGCGACCCGATGGAGGCGAAGCAGCGCGTGCTCGACGCGATCGACCGCGCGGACCCGCTCGTGCTGTCGACCCTCGCGGCGGCCTGGAGCAGCGAGCTGACCGTCGACGCCGCGACGCTGCCGGACGGCGCGCCGGGCGCCACGGGGATCTCGAGCGGCCCGTACCGCCTCGAGTCGGTGCGCGACGGGCGCGTCGAGCTCGTCGCGAACGGCGAGTACGTCGGCGCGCAGCTGCCGCAGGTCGAGCGCATCGCGCTCGCCGCGACGGCCGACGACGCGGCGGCGCTCGCGGGCCTCACGGCCGGCGAGCTCGACGTCGCCACGATCCGGCCGACGGACGCCGACCGCGACGCCATCCGCGACCTCGACCGCGAGGACGCGACGCTCCTGACCGCGGGCGACGGCACCCGCTGGGAGCTCCTGCTGCGCGCCGACCGCACCCCGCTCCAGCCGGCCGACGCCCGCCGCTCGTTCCTGCACGCGATCGACCGCCGGGGCGTCGCCGAGGCGGCGCTCGGGGAGGCGGCCGCCGAGGCGACGGGCGTCGATTCGGTGCTGTTCCGCCCCGGCACCCGCATCTACGACTACGCGATCGAGGACGCCGGCTTCCCGCAGGCGTTCGGCGGCGCCGACGAGGAGCGCGCGGTCGCGGAGCGCGACGCGGTGGGCGTCCCCGCCGGCACCGAGCTGTGCGTGCGGTACGACCGGGCGGATGCGTTCGCCGCCGCCGCGCTGCCGGCGATCGCCGCGCAGGCCGCGACCGCGGGCTGGGCCGTGCGCGACTGCGGCGCCGACGACCTCGCCGCGGGCCTCGCGCAGGATGACTGGCACGCGGTGCTGCGGCTCGCGCCCGCGCCCGCGGACGCGGCAGCCGTCGTCGAGCGCTGGCGCGACGGCGGGCTCGCCGCGAGCACCGACCCGGCGCGCGAGGCGCTGCTCGACGAGGCGCTCATGACCGCAGACCAGGACGCGCTCGAGCAGACGCTGCTCGAGCTCGAGGCGTCGCTCGTCGGCGCGGCGGTCGTGCTGCCGCTCGTCGAGCCCGCGCAGCTGACGATCAGCGCCCCGGGCGTGCAGGGCATCGCCCCGCGGCCCGGCGAGGCATCCCTCACCTGGAACGCGTGGGAGTGGGGCGTCGAGCAGCCCTGAGCGCTAGCCGAAGAGCTGCGGGAAGGTCGCGAACGCCCACGGGTAGCCGACGAAGACGGCGACGTCGATGAGGGTGTGCGCGACGACGAGCGGCACGAGCCTGCCGGTGCGCGCGTAGAGCCAGCCGAACAGCACGCCCATCGCGAGGTTGCCGAACAGCGCGGGCACGCCCTGGTAGAGGTGGTAGACGCCGCGCAGCGCCGCGGCGGCGAGGATGATCGGCCACATGCCCCAGCGGGCGGTGCCCGATGCGCCCGGGCCCCACCCGAGCCGCCGGAGGCGCTCGAAGGCGTAGCCGATCACGATGACCTCCTCGGTGAGGCCCGCGCGCAGCGCCGAC
The DNA here is from genome assembly GCF_054060915.1 of Agrococcus sp. UYP33. Taxonomy (NCBI): domain Bacteria; kingdom Bacillati; phylum Actinomycetota; class Actinomycetes; order Micrococcales; family Microbacteriaceae; genus Agrococcus; species Agrococcus sp. UYP33. Next base: position 170,533 of record NZ_JBSSDR010000001.1, on the reverse strand, counting down.
AGCAGCAGCACCGGCACCGTGAACCACTCGGCGTCGAGCGGCGACGGCACGACGCTCACCGTCAGCCCCAGCTGGCGGCCCACGACGTACAGGGCGATGCCGGGCACGCCGATCACGAGCACGAGGAGCGCGCCGGAGAGCGTGTCGCGCACCGGGCGCGCGGCGTCGATGCCGAGGGCGCCGAGGTGCGGCCTGCGGCTCCGCCACAGCAGCCAGCAGACGAGCGCCACGGGCACGAGGTCGAGCGCGATGCCGGTGAGCTGGTAGCTGAGGTCGAGCCACGCGCGATCCGACCTGGCCGGGTTGAGCGCGACCTGCTGCTCGCCGATCGGCGCCGCCCTGGTGCTCAGGTCGACGAACTGCAGCACCGACCAGAGCGCGCTCGCGCCGAGCGACAGCAGCAGCACGATGACGAGCTCGACCGCCAGGCGGCGCTGCGAGAGCGGGGGAGCGGCGGCCGGGACGGGGCTGGCGAGGGGCGGATGCACGCCCCAACGCTACGTCGTACGGGCCGTGGAACGGATTGGCACCAACTTGGTAACGATCGTGTTGCCGTGCGCGCCCGCTGGAAACCGCGTGCATACACTGCTGACTATCCAACGAGCAAGGCGGCTCTTGTGGCCGCCCGCTCACCTTGCACAGGAGGAACAGTGACAGACAAGAACAGGCGTCGCGGTCGCGCGCTCGCCGGGCTGGCCATCGGCACTGCCGCGATGGTCGCGCTCGCGGGCTGCACCACGACCACGCCCGCTCCCTCGGAGTCGGGCTCCGCCGCACCGGGCACCGGTGGCACGATCAGCGTCGCGCAGACCAACGCCGCGACCGCGCTGACGTCGGCCACGCCCGACACCAACCTCAACACCAACGGCATGGTGGACTACCTGACCGGCAACGCGACGGGCCCCGGCTCGTTCCTGTACGTCGACAGCGAGTTCAACGTCGTCCCCGACGAGACGAACGGCACCATCGAGCTCGTCTCCGAGAGCCCGCTGGTCGTGCAGTACACCCTCGACCCCGAGGCTGTCTGGTCCGACGGCACGCCGATGACGACCACCGACATGCTGCTCGCATGGGCGATCGGCTCGGGCTACTACGACGACGCCACGCTCGACGAGGAGACGGGTGAGGTCACCGGCGGCAACCAGTACTTCCAGCTCGCCGGCTCGACCGCAGGCCTCGACACGACCGAGTTCCCCGAGATCGACGAGGAGGCCGGCACGCTCACGCTGACGTACGGCGAGCCCTACGTCGACTGGAACCTCGTCAACCTCATCGGCAAGCCCGCGCACGTCTTCGCTGAGAAGGCCGGCTTCGCGGACGTCGCCGAGCTCGCGACCTTCCTCGAGGAGACGCCCGCCGGTGACCCGGCTGCGCCCGCCGCCGAGAACGAGCAGCTCCGCCAGATGGCCGACCTGTGGAACACGGGCTACAACATCACGTCGATGCCCGAGGACGAGAGCCTGCTGGTCTCGGCCGGCATGTGGGTCGTCAAGGACTTCCAGGCCGACGACGGTGGCTTCATCTCCTTCGAGCGCAACCCCGAGTGGCGCGGCGAGATGGCTCCCTCCTTCGACGAGCTGATCATCCGCTTCATCGGTGACCCGAACGCGCAGATCACGGCACTCCAGAACGGCGAGGTCGACGTCATCGAGCCGCAGCCGTCCGCGGACACCGTCGCGGCGATCGAGGCCTTCGGCGGCACCCTCATCGAGGGCCCGCAGCTGTCGTACGACCACCTCGACCTGACGATGGACTCCGAGGTCTTCTCGGACCCGGCCGTGCGTGAGGCCTTCCTCATGACGATCCCGCGCCAGGCCATCCTCGAGTCGATCGTGACCCCGGTCCAGCCCGACGCCGAGGTGCTCAACTCGCAGCAGTTCGTCGCCAACCAGCCGGCCTACGAGGACGCCATCGCCGCCAACGGCTACAGCGACTTCGCGGAGCCCGACATCGAGGGCGCTCGCGAGCTGCTCGCCGGCGCCACGCCGACGGTCAGCATCCTCTACAACACGAACAACCCGAACCGCGTCGACGCGTTCCAGCTCATTCAGGCGAGCGCGTCCGAGGCCGGCTTCGTGATCGAGGACGCGGGCTCGCCCGACTGGTCGAGCCTCCTCGGCAGCGGCACCTACGACGCATCCATCTTCGGCTGGATCTCGCCCGGTGTCGGCTACGCGAGCCTCCCGCAGATCTGGCAGACCGGTGGCGGCGGCAACTACAACGGCTACTCCAACGCCGAGGTGGACGCGCTCGCGACGGAGTCGCAGACGATCATCGGCGACGAGGAGCGCCTCACCGAGATCCAGATCGAGATCGACCGTCTCAGCCGTGAGGACTTCTACGGCCTGCCGCTCTTCCAGGTCCCCGGCCTGGTGGCGACCAACGGCACGGTCGACGGCGTCGTCTACAACGGCGGCCAGACCGGCTCCATCTGGAACACGTGGGAGTGGACGCCCGTCAGCTAGTCTGACGGTCACCAGCTCCCAGTGAGTTAGACCCCGGCCGTGATTGCCGGGACCTCGGTCCCGGCAATCACGGCCATCCCATGTCCGACCCTCGACCGCGCAGCCACAAGCCACGCGGTCTCCGGAATGATCGGAGCAGTCCGAGCCGTGCTCAGCTTCGTCGTGAGGCGCATCATCGCCTCCATCCTCACTCTTCTCGTGGCCTCGTTCCTCATGTACGTGCTCGCCGCGAACTCGGGCAATCCGCTCGAGGACCTCCAGGCGTCCAACGCCCCGAACGCGCAGCAGCTCATCGGCCAGCGCATCGAGCGGCTCTCGCTCGACGTCCCGCCGCCGCTGCGCTGGTTCGGCTGGCTCGCCGGCGCCGCCGGCTGCCTCGTGCCCTTCGGCACGTGCGACCTGGGCGTCGACCTCAACTTCACCCCCGTGACCCAGCTGCTGCCGGGCGCCGTGACCTCGACGGTGAGGCTCGTGGCGGCGTCGACGATCCTCGCGATCCTGCTCGGCGTGATCACGGGCATCGTGTCGGCCCTCCGCCAGTACTCGGCGTTCGACCTCGTGATGACGTTCGTGAGCTTCTTCCTCTACTCGCTGCCGTCGTTCCTCGTCGCGGTGCTGCTGAAGGAGTTCATCGCGATCGACTTCAACAACTGGTTCTCGAGCGGCGACTCGAGCTTCGGCATCGTGCCGACGATCATCGTCGCGCTCGTGCTCGGGTTCATCCTCCAGGCCATCGTCGCCGGCTCGATGCGCAACCGCCTCATCACGTTCGGCGTCTCAGCGGCCGCGACGGTCGCCGTGCTCGTCTACATGGACGCGGTGAACTGGTTCCAGACCCCGGGCCTCGGCGCGGTCGGCCTGCTGCTGCTCATCGCCGGCGTCGTCTTCGGCGTGGTCGCGCTGCTGTCGGGCTTCGAGAACCGCCGCGTGCTGCTCGGCGCGGGCGTCGCGGGCGTGCTCGCCTACGCCTCGTACTTCCTGCTCCAGCCGCTGTTCGCGATCTCGACGATCTGGACGGTCATCATCATCGCGCTCGCGGTGCTCGCCATCTGCTTCGTCGTCGGCTTCCTCATCGGCGGCCCGGATCGCAGCCTCGTGGTCCGCGTGTCGATGCTCGTCGGCTTCCTCGGGTTCCTGCTCGTCGTCGCCGACCGCCTCCTGCAGGCGTGGCCCGGCTACGTCGCGCACCCGCGCATCAACGAGCGCCCGGTCGCGACGGTCGGCGAGGCGACGGTCGGCCTGCAGGGCGACATGTGGTTCATGGGCATCGACCAGATCATGCACTTCCTGCTGCCGACGATCTCGCTCACGCTCATCTCCTTCGCGGGCTACACGCGCTACGCGCGCGCCGGCCTCCTCGAGGTGCTCAACCAGGACTACATCCGCACCGCGCGGGCGAAGGGCCTGTCGGAGCGCACCGTCATCACCCGGCACGCGTTCCGCAACATGCTGATCCCGATCACGACGATCGTCGCGGCCGACATCGGCGCGCTGCTCGGCGGCGCGATCATCACCGAGCGCGTCTTCGCGATCAGCGGCATGGGATCGCTGTTCGCCGTCTCGCTCGCCCGGGTCGACCTCAACCCGATCATGGGGTACTTCCTCGTCATCGGCATCACGGCGATCCTGTTCAACTTCATCGCAGACCTGAGCTACGCGCTCCTCGACCCGAGAGTGAGGGTGAAGTGACGACCGTGGCACCCGACAACGGCAAGACCACCGACCACACGGTCGGCGAGAGCCAGAGCAGCGTCATCCTCAAGCGCTTCGTGCGCAACAAGACGGCCATGGTCTCGCTCGTCCTGCTCCTGTTCATCTTCGTCTTCTCCGTCTCGGCGATCGGCCTCGGCCCGATCCCCGGCTGGTGGAAGTACGACTACGTGACGCCCAGCGCGCCCTTCGAGGGCGGTCGGCCGACGCTGTCGCTCATCCCCGGCCCCGGCTTCGGGCTCGGCGAGCACCCCTTCGGCCAGAACCGCATCGGCGTCGACTACTTCGCCATGACGATGCGCGGCGTGCAGAACTCGTTCCTCGTGATCATCCTGCTCGCCGGTGTCGCGACGGTCCTCGGCACGGTCGTCGGCGCGCTCGCCGGCTACTACCGCGGCTGGGTCGACGCGATCCTCATGCGCATCACCGACGTCTTCATCGTCATCCCGGCGATCGTCGTCGGCGCGGTCATCGGCCGCATGACCGGTGGCCTTGGCGTGCAGTGGCTCGCGATCACCCTCGGACTCGTCACCTGGATGGGCATCGCCCGACTGGTGCGCGCCGAGTTCCTGTCGCTGCGCGAGCGGGAGTTCGTCGAGGCGGCACGCGTCGCGGGCGCGTCCGACATGCGCATCATCTTCAAGCACATCCTGCCGAACGCGATCGGCGTCGTGATCGTCGCGGCGTCGCTCATCGCGGCGGCGGCGATCCTGCTCGAGACCGCGCTGAGCTTCCTGGGCTACGGCATCCGCGCACCCGAGTCGTCGCTCGGCCTGCTGGTCTCGCAGAACCAGTCCGCCTTCGCCACCCGGCCCTGGCTGTTCTGGTTCCCGGCGGCGTTCATCGTGATGCCGGCGCTGATGATCAACTTCGTCGGCGACGGCCTGCGCGACGCCTTCGACCCGCGCCAGAAGCGCTTCTCCGTGCGCCGCACGAAGGAGCTGCCCGAGAGCGCGGAGCGGCGCCAGTGACGCCACTCGTGAGCTCAGACGAGCAGCGGGGCGGTCGCGGCGAGCACGGGGCCGGCGACCAGCACGGCCACGCGCGCCCAGTGCACGGTGACGGGCACGGCGATCGCCTCGGCGTCGGCGCCCCCGTCGGCGAGCGCCGCCCAGCGGCGGCGCACGAGCGCGGCGGCATCGCCCGACTCGGTGCCCGGCAGGTCGCCGACCCGGACGCCGGTGTCGAGCGGGCTGCGCGGATCCGTCCGGTCGCCGTCGCGAGCCCGACGGGCGGCGCGGCGAGCCGCGAGCGCGCCGGGCTGCGGCGCGACCCACACGGGCCAGCTGCGGCCGGGCGTGAAGAGCGTCAGGGCGTACTTCGTGTCGACGTGGATGAGCGCATCCCACAGCACCCGCACGGTGCGGAGCGGGTTGCGCAGCTCCGCGCCCCGGTCGTCCACGACGAGCGCGGGCGCCCACAGGAACACGAGGACCGCGTAGCCGAGCCACACCGCCAGGATGACCGCGGCGAGCGCGCCGCGCGGCTCCGACTGCAGGGCGACGAGCGCGCCGAGCACGGCGAGCAGCGCCCAGCACGCGACGGCGACGCCCCGGTTCACTCGAGAATGGACGGTCACGGCATGCAGATCGTCGTTCGACACAGCTTCATCGTCGCAGGCGCCTCCGCGCCGGACGACTCCGACACCCCGCTGCAGGAGGCGGCATGACTTCCCACACCAGCACCCACTCCACCGGCAGCGACACACCCGCCCTGCAGATCACCGGCCTCAGCGTCGACTTCGCGGTCGACGGCTACTGGATCCCGGCGGCCCGCGAAGTCTCCTACGAGATCGGCAAGGGCGAGGTCGTCGCCGTGGTCGGCGAGTCCGGCTCCGGCAAGAGCGTCTCCTCCATGGCGATCCTCGACCTGCTGCCGAAGAACGCGCGCGTCGCGGGCTCGATCAAGCTCGGCGGCGAGGAGCTCACCGGCATCAGCCCCTCCGAGATGCGGCAGGTGCGCGGCAACCGCGTGTCGGCGATCTTCCAGGAGCCGATGACGGCACTGAACCCCGTCTTCACCGTCGGCTTCCAGATCATGGAGGCCCTGCGCATCCACCGCAGCATGTCGCCGAGCGACGCGAAGGCGCGCGCGCTCGAGATGCTCGAGCTCGTCGAGCTGCCCGACGCGATGAAGGCGTTCAAGTCGTACCCGCACCAGCTCTCGGGCGGGCAGCGGCAGCGCGCGATGATCGCGCAGGCGCTCGCGCTCGACCCCGAGCTGCTCATCGCCGACGAGCCGACCACCGCGCTCGACGTCACGGTGCAGGCCGAGATCCTCGAGCTCATGCGCGACCTCAAGGATCGCCTCGGCTCCGCGGTGCTGCTCATCACGCACGACATGGGCGTCGTCGCCGACCTCGCCGACTGGGTCGTCGTGATGGAGCAGGGCCGCATCGTCGAGCAGGGTCCCGTGCGCGAGATCTTCGGCTCGCCCAAGGCGGCCTACACCCAGATGCTGCTGGCCGCCGTGCCGCGGCTCGGCGAGGGCGGCGAGGGCGAGGCGATCGACCTGACGGCGGCGCTCGCGCTCGCCTCGAACGAGGACATCGACGACGCCGAGCTCGCGCAGCGCGTCGAGGTGAACGCCCGCGCGGCGGAGCAGGCCAGGCAGGCCGAGACCACCGCGACGACGACGCCGCCGGTGCTCGTGCTCGAGGACGTCGCGATCGAGTACGGCAAGAAGGGCAAGCTCGGCACGTTCCGCGCGGTCGACGGCGTCTCGCTGCAGATCCACGCGGGCGAGGTGCTCGGCCTCGTGGGCGAGTCGGGCTCCGGCAAGTCGACCATCGGCCGCGCCGCGATCGGCCTGCAGCCGATCGCCGAGGGCAGGCTCGAGGTCGCCGGCGTCGACATCTCGCACATCGACCGCAAGCTCGCGCGCAGCCTCAACCGCAAGGTCGGCATCGTCTTCCAGGACCCGTCGTCGTCGCTCAACCCGCGGCTGCCGATCGGCGAGTCCATCGGCGAGCCGATGTTCCTCGCGAAGATCCACCGCGGCAAGGCGCTCGACAAGCGCGTCGAGGAGCTGCTCGACGCGGTCCGGCTGCCGCAGTCCTACCGCAACCGCTTCCCGCACGAGCTCTCGGGCGGCCAGAAGCAGCGCGTCGGCATCGCCCGCGCGCTGTCGATGAGCCCCGAGCTGCTCGTCGCCGACGAGCCGACGAGCGCGCTCGACGTCTCGGTGCAGGCGACGGTGCTCGAGCTGCTCACCGAGCTCCAGCGCGAGCAGGGCTTCGCGTGCCTCTTCATCAGCCACGACCTCGCGGTCGTCGACCTGATGTCGGACCGCATCGCGGTCATGCACCACGGCAAGATCGTGGAGCAGGGCTCGCGCGACGCGATCCTGCGCGCGCCGGAGCAGCCGTACACGCAGCGCCTCATCGCCGCGATCCCGGTGCCCGACCCCGACAAGCAGGCCGCCCGCCGCGCGCTGCGACAGCAGGTGCTCGCGCAGACGTCCGACGAGTCGCCCGAGGTGGATGCCCCCGCGGCCGCCGACCCGGACGCGCTCGTCGAGCAGCGCAAGGACGTGCAGGCGATCGAGGACGAGCGCAACATCTGACGCCAGATCCGACGGCCGCGGCCGCCCGCTAGACTGGGCGCCGCGGCCGTTCGTCGCGCACCCCCTCATCGGAAGGCACCTGCATGCCGATCGCCGCGCGATCAGACCTCCGGAACGTGGCGATCGTCGCCCACGTCGACCACGGAAAGACCACCCTCGTCGACGCGATGCTCCAGCAGACCGGCTCGTTCGGCACGCACGACACGCACGACGAGCGGGCGATGGACTCGAACGAGCTCGAGCGCGAGAAGGGCATCACGATCCTCGCCAAGAACACGGCGATCCGGTACGTGGGCGCGCACGCCTCGGACGGCCCCGTGATCATCAACGTCATCGACACCCCAGGCCACGCCGACTTCGGCGGCGAGGTCGAGCGCGGGCTGTCGATGGTCGACGGCGTCGTGCTGCTCGTCGACGCCTCCGAGGGCCCGCTGCCGCAGACGCGCTTCGTGCTGCGCAAGGCGCTCGAGGCGAAGCTGCCCGTCATCCTGCTCGTCAACAAGACCGACCGCCCCGACGCGCGCATCGACGACGTCGTGACGGAGAGCCAGGACCTGCTCCTCGGCCTCGCCTCGGACCTCGCCGACGACGTGCCCGACCTCGACCTCGACGCCGTGCTCGACGTGCCCGTCGTCTACGCATCCGGCAAGGCCGGCCGCGCGTCGACCGTCAAGCCGGCCGACGGCCAGCTGCCCGACAGCGAGGACCTCGAGCCGCTGTTCGAGGCGATCCTCCAGCACATCCCGGCGCCGACGTACGACGACGAGGCGCCGCTGCAGGCCCACGTCACGAACCTCGACGCGTCGCCGTTCCTCGGCCGCATCGCGCTGCTGCGCGTGAAGGCGGGCACGATCCGCAAGGGCCAGACCGTCGCGTGGGTGCGGCACGACGGCGAGGTGCAGAACGTGCGCATCACCGAGCTGCTCGAGACGAAGGCGCTCGAGCGCGTGCCGGCCGAGAGCGCTGGCCCCGGCGACATCGTCGCCGTCGCCGGCATCGCCGACATCACGATCGGCGAGACGCTCGCCGACCCCGACGACGTGCGCCCGCTGCCGACCATCACGGTCGACGAGCCGGCCATCTCGATGACGATCGGCACGAACACGTCGCCGCTCGCCGGCAAGGTCAAGGGCTCGAAGCTCACGGCCCGCATGGTGAAGGACCGCCTCGACCGCGAGCTGATCGGCAACGTGTCGCTCCGCGTCGTCGACATCGGCCGACCGGATGCGTGGGAGGTGCAGGGCCGCGGCGAGCTCGCCCTCGCGATCCTCGTCGAGCAGATGCGCCGCGAGGGCTTCGAGCTCACCGTCGGCAAGCCGCAGGTGGTCACGCGCCAGGTGGACGGCAAGCTGCACGAGCCGTTCGAGCACCTGACGATCGACGTCCCCGAGGAGCACCTCGGCGCCGTCACGCAGCTGCTCGCCGCCCGCAAGGGCATCATGGACGGGATGCAGAACCACGGCACCGGCTGGGTGCGCATGGAGTTCGTGGTGCCGAGCCGCGGCCTCATCGGCTTCCGCACCGAGTTCCTCACCATCACGCGCGGCACGGGCATCGCGAACGCGATCGCGCACGGCTGGCAGCCCTGGGCGGGCTCGATCGTGACGCGCAACAACGGTGCGCTCGTCGCCGACCGCATGGGTGTCTCGACGCCGAACGCGATCATGACGCTCCAGGAGCGCGGCGTGTTCTTCATCAAGCCGGGCGACGACGTCTACGAGGGCATGGTCGTGGGCGAGAACGCCCGCGCCGACGACATGGACGTCAACATCACCAAGGAGAAGAAGCTCAACAACATCCGGTCGTCGACCGGTGAGGAGCTCGAGCGCCTGACGCCCCCGAAGCTGCTCTCGCTCGAGGAGTGCCTCGAGTGGGCGCGCGACGACGAGTGCGTCGAGGTCACGCCGCACGCGGTGCGCATCCGCAAGGTCAACCTCGACGCCAACACCCGGGCGCGCGAGGCGAGCCGCCTCAAGAAGCAGGGCTGACCGACCCACCAGCAGCGCCCCGCGGACCGATCGCTCGGTCCCGCGGGGCGCTGCCGCGTCCCGGGCGCACCGGCGCGAGTGGTTGGATGGACGGAATGGACCCCCGCCTCGAGCGCGTGCTCTTCGTGCACGCGCACCCCGATGACGAGACGCTCTCGACCGGCGCCGCGATCGCGACCGTCGCCGCCGGCGGCGGCGACCCCGTCGTCGTCACCTTCACGCTCGGCGAGCGCGGCGAGGTGCGCGAGGAGCGGCTCGTCGACGTCGAGCATGTCGGCGTCGGCGAGGTGCGCCGCGCCGAGCTCGAGGGCGCGCTGCGGGCGCTCGGCGCGCGCGGCCGCCGCATCCACGGCTGGGACGACTCCGGCATGGCCTGGCACGCGTCGGGCGTCGCCGGCGCCGCCCCCGACGCGCCGCCCACCTCGATGAGCAAGGCAGACCCCGACGACCTCGCGGACGCGCTCGGCGTCGTGATCGAGGAGGTCGACCCGACGTCGATCGTCACGTACGACGTCGACGGCGGCTACGGGCATCCCGACCACGTCGCCGCGCACCACGCAGCCGTGATCGCCGCGCGGCGCTACGACCTGCCGCTCTACGTGCGCTCGAAGCGGGCCGGCGACGTCGCCTTCCCGCTCGCGCCGGTGCGCGACCGCGTCGTGGCCGCGCTCGGCGAGCACCGCTCGCAGCTGACGGTGGAGGGCGACGACGTGCTGCACGTCGGCGGCCAGCGCCGCGCGCTCGACGAGGTCGAGCACTACACGCTCATCGAGACGCGCCCGCGCCGCCGCATCCGCTGGGGCCTGCGCATCGGCACGCTGCTCGCCGGGGCGATCGTCGGCACCGTCGGCACGTTCTCGCACCAGCAGGTGCCGTGGGGCATCGCGCTCTCGCTGCTCGCCGCGCTCGGCCTCATCGTCGGCGTGCGGGCGGCATCCGGGTCGCGCCAGCTGACGTTCGCGGCCGTGCTGGGCGTGCTCGGCGTCGTCGCGCTCGTCGCGATCGATCCGCTCGGCCGGGGCGCCTTCGGCACCGAGCGGGCGATCGTGCCGGCGAACCTGCCGGGATGGCTCTGGACCATCGTGCCGGCCGTCGCGTCCTTCGTCGCGCTGGCGTGGCCGGACGCGGAGGCGATGCGGCGGATTAGGATGGCTTCGACGACCGCGACGGAAGGGGACCGGAAGTGACGTATGTGATCGCGCTCCCGTGCGTGGACGTCAAGGACCGCGCCTGTGTCGACGAGTGCCCGGTGGACTGCATCTACGAGGGCGAGCGGATGCTCTACATCCACCCCGACGAGTGCGTCGACTGCGGTGCGTGCGAGCCCGTGTGCCCCGTCGAGGCGATCTTCTACGAGGACGACACGCCGGAGGAGTGGGCCGAGTACTACGAGGCCAACGTGCACTTCTTCGACGAGATCGGCTCGCCCGGCGGCGCGGCGAAGGTGGGCGTGCTGCCCTTCGACCACCCGATCGTCGCGGCGCTGCCCCCGCAGGCGCAGCCGGCCCCGTAGCCCGCGCCGCGTGGTCCAGCTGCCCGAGTTCCCCTGGGACACGCTCGCCGGGGCGAAGGCGCGCGCGGCCGAGCATCCCGGCGGCCTCGTCGACCTCAGCGTCGGCTCGCCCGTCGATCCGACGCCCGCGCTGCTGCAGGACGCGCTGCGCGAGGCGACCGACGCGCACGGCTACCCGACGAACTGGGGCACGCCCGAGGCACGCCGCGCCATCGTCGCGTGGTTCGCGCGCGTGCGCGGCGTGCCCGGCCTCGTCGACGCGAACGTGCTCGTGACGGTCGGCTCGAAGGAGCTCGTCGCCGGCCTGCCGCAGCAGCTCGGCCTCGGCGCGGGCGACGCGGTCGTGCACCCCGCGGTCGCCTACCCGACCTACGACATCGGCGCCCGGATGGCCGGCGCCACCCCCGTGCGCGCCGACGACCCCGACGACTGGCCCGCCGAGACGCGGCTCGTGTGGCTCAACTCGCCGTCGAACCCGACCGGGGACGTGCTGGGCGTCGATGCGCTCCGCCGCGTCGTGCGCGCGGCCCGCGAGCGGGGGATCGTGGTCGCGAGCGACGAGTGCTACGCGCTGCTGCCGTGGGAGGTCGACGCGGCGCCGTCGATCCTCGACCCGCGCGTGACCGACGGCGACATCGGCGGCCTGCTCGCCGTCTACTCGCTCAGCAAGCAGTCGAACCTCGCCGGCTACCGCGCCGCCTTCGTCGCCGGCGACGCCGCGGTCGTGCAGCGCGTGCTCGCGGTGCGCAAGCACCTCGGGCTCATGGCGCCGAGCCCGGTGCAGCACGCGCTCGCCGTCGCGCTCGGCGACGACGCGCACGTCGACGTGCAGCGACAGCGCTACCGCGCCCGCCGCGCGCTGCTCCTGCCCGCGCTCGAAGCGCGCGGCTTCTCGGTCTCCTCCGACGCCGGCCTCTACCTGTGGGCGTCGGACGGCACGGATGCGCTCGCGCAGGTCGACCGGCTGGCCGACCTAGGCATCCTGGTCGCCCCCGGCACGTTCTACGGCGACCCGACGCACGTGCGCGTCGCGATCACGGCCTCCGACGACGACATCGCGGCCGCCGCGGCGCGCCTGCTGGGCTGAGGCGCCGGGCCGTGGCATGGCCGTGGCCGAGGGCCCGCCCGGCGGTCGGTAGGCTGTCCTGGTGACGACCGAGGACACCGCCATGCACCCCGCCCGATCCGAGGACGCCCCTGCGCGCACCGTGACCCTGCAGCATGACGGCCGCGCCACCGAGCTCGCCGTCTTCGAGGCGGCGGACGGCCGCTCGGCGATCGACGTGTCGAAGCTCACGCGCGACACCGGCTACACCGCGCTCGACTACGGCTTCGTCAACACGTCGGCCACCCGCAGCGCCATCACGTACATCGACGGCGACCAGGGCATCCTCCGCTACCGGGGCTACCCGATCGAGGAGCTCGCCGAGCAGAAGACCTTCCTCGACGTCGCGCACCTGCTCATCCACGGCGAGCTGCCGAACGAGGACGAGCTCGCGGACTTCGACCACAGCGTGCGCCGCCACACGCTGCTGCACGAGGACCTGCGGCGCTTCTTCGACGCGCTGCCGCGCGACGCGCACCCGATGAGCGCGCTCTCGAGCGCCGTCAGCGCCCTGTCGACGTACTACGAGGCCGACCACGACCCGCGCGACCCCGAGAAGGTCGACAAGCAGACCATCCGGCTGCTCGCGAAGATGCCGGTCATCGCCGCCTACGCGCACAAGAAGTCGATCGGCCAGGCGTTCCTCTACCCCGACAACTCGCTGTCGTTCGTCGAGAACTACCTGAAGCTGAACTTCGGCATCCAGGCCGAGGAGTACGTGCAGAACCCCGTCATGGTGCGGGCGCTCGAGCGGCTCCTCATCCTGCACGCCGACCACGAGCAGAACGCGTCGACCTCGACGGTGCGGCTCGTCGGGTCGACCGATGCCAACCTGTTCGCCTCCGTCTCCGCCGGCATCCACGCGCTCTCCGGTCCGCTGCACGGCGGCGCGAACGAGGCCGTGCTGCAGATGCTGCGCGGCATCCGCGACTCCGGCGAGGGCGTCGAGCGCTTCGTCGAGCGTGTGAAGCGCAAGGAGCAGGGCGTCAAGCTCATGGGCTTCGGCCACCGCGTGTACAAGAACTACGACCCGCGCGCGAAGCTCGTGAAGTCGTCGGCCGAGGAGGTGCTCGCCCAGCTCGGCGTGCGCGACCCGCTGCTCGACATCGCGCAGGAGCTCGAGCAGGTCGCCCTCGCCGACGACTACTTCCGCGAGCGCAAGCTCTACCCGAACGTCGACTTCTACACCGGCGTGATCTACAAGGCCATGGGCTTCCCGGAGCGCATGTTCACCGTGCTGTTCGCGATCGGCCGCCTCCCCGGCTGGATCGCGCACTGGCGCGAGATGATGCTCGACCCGCAGACGAAGATCGGCCGCCCCCAGCAGCTGTACGTCGGCCCGGTCGAGCGCCACATCTGAGCCGGCCCCGGCCGACCCCACCCACCGCCGCCTGCGCGGTCACCGACCCGGAGCATCCATGACCAGCAGCACGCAGGCGCAGCCCACGGGCGTCGTCGACCGGTTCTTCAAGATCAGCGAGCGGGGCTCGAGCGTCTCGCAGGAGGTGCGCGGCGGCCTCGTCACGTTCTTCGCGATGGCGTACATCATCGTGCTGAACCCGCTCATCATCGGCGGCTTCTCGGCCGACCAGGCGGCGACCGACGTCGAGGGCGGATGGCTGCCCAACGGTCAGGTCGCGGCCGTCACCGCGCTCGTCGGCGGCCTCATGACGCTCGCGATGGGCCTCATCGCCAACGTGCCGTTCGGGCTCGCAGCGGGCCTCGGCATCAACTCCTTCCTGGCCTTCGGCCTCGTCGGCGAGCTCACCTGGCCCGAGGCGATGGGCCTCGTGCTCATCAACGGCGTCATCATCGTCGTGCTCGCCGCGACCGGGCTGCGCCGGATGATCTTCGACGCCGTGCCGCCGGCGCTCAAGAGCGCGATCGCGGTCGGCATCGGCCTCTTCATCGCGTTCATCGGCTTCGTCGACTCCGGCTTCGTGCGCTCGACGGGCGCCGCGTCGCCGCCGGTCGAGCTCGGCGACGGCGGCTCGATCACGTCGCTGCCGACCGCGGTCTTCGTCATCGGCGTCATCCTCATGGGCATCCTGCTCGCGCTGCGCGTCAAGGGCGCGCTGCTCATCGGCATCGTGGCGACCACGATCATCGCCATCATCCTCGAGGCGATCTTCCGCGTGGGCCCGTCGCTCGGCGCGAACCCGGACGCCTGGAACCTCAACGCGCCGGCGCTGCCGACGAGCGTCGTCGCGCTGCCGGACCTCTCGCTCATCGGGCAGGTGTCGTTCGGCTCGTTCGACCGCATCGGCATCCTCGCGACCACGATGTTCATCTTCACGCTCGTGTTCATGAACTTCTTCGACGCGATGGGCACCATGACGGGCCTCGCCCGCCAGGCGGGCCTCGCCACCCCCGACGGCCAGTTCCCGGGCCTCAAGCGCGCGCTCGTCGTGGAGGGCTTCGGCGCGGTCGCCGGCGGTGGCGCGAGCGCCTCGTCGAACACCGTCTTCGTCGACTCCGCCGCGGGCGTGGGGGAGGGCGCCCGCACGGGCCTCGCCTCCGTCGTGACCGGCGTGCTCTTCCTCGCCGCCATGTTCCTGACGCCGCTCACGCAGATCGTGCCGCTCGAGGTCGCTGCGGCGACCCTCGTGGTGGTCGGCGCGATGATGATGGCGCAGATCGCCGACATCGACTTCACCGACTTCCGGATCGCGCTGCCCGCGTTCCTCACGATCGTCGTGATGCCGCTCACCTACAACATCGCGAACGGCATCGGCGTGGGCTTCATCGCCTGGGTCATCGTCAACGCCGTCTCCGGCCGCGCGAAGCAGATCTCGCCGCTGCTGTGGATCGTGGCGGCGCTCTTCGTCGTCTTCTTCGTGCGCGGACCGCTGCAGGCGCTCATCGGCTGACGCCGCGCCGACCGGCTCGCGGCCGCTAGACGGCCCGCGACACCTGCGCGAGCAGCTCCGGGCCGCGGCGGTCGACCGCGGCGCCGCCGAAGCGGATGCCGAGCCAGCCTGCGAGCGCACCGATGAGCAGCGCCGCGGCGAGGCTCGGCCAGGCGAGCCACGGGATCCACACGGCGGCGATCGCGAGGCCGACGAAGGGTCCGCCCACGATCGCGAGCGCCGGGAAGGCGATCGCCACCCCGGCGAGCGACTGCACGCCGCCGGACGAGCCGCGGCCGAGCGGGTTCGCGCCGGGCTGCGGCGCCTCGCCCGGCAGGTAGGCCGAGAGCCACAGCAGCACGCCGCTCAGCACGCCGAACGTGCCGACCCCGACGGCGATGCTCGCGGGCAGCAGGTCCCAGCGTCCGGCGGCCCAGGTGCCGAGCACCGCGGTGAGCACGATCGCCGGCACGTAGACGACGCCGATGCCCAGCAGCCGCCCGGCGCGGTCCTGCGCGCCCCGGACGCCGGCGAGCAGGTGCCACGCGAAGGCGCTCGCGTCGTACGCGGTGTCGATCTGCACGATGCTGCCGGCGACGAGGGCCATGAGCAGCGGCACGAAGGCGAGCGGCTCGCGCGGCATCTCGTCGCTCACGAGCTGCAGGCCGCCCAGCACGGCGGGCAGCATGAGCACCGCGATCACGTTCATGAGGTGGCGCACGTCGCGGCGTCGGTAGCGGATGCTCCTCGCCGCGATCGCGCCGACCGGCGTCGCGGGGAGCAGCCGGTCGAGCACGTGCCCCTCGCGCACGCGGCCGCCGCCGCGCAGCACGATCGGGTTCGTGAGCCGCTCGCCGAGCAGCCGCCCCCAGCCCCACCAGGCGATCGCGACGGTGGCGATCGCGATGGCGAGCTTCGCCGCCGCCTCGAGCCACGCGCCGTCCGCGACTGCGAGCGGCAGGGCGAAGGCGGCGCCGAGCGGCGTCCACGCGACGACCGCCGCAGTGGACGCGATCACGCCGCCGAGGTCGCCGACGGCGAGCACCGCCATCGCGACGCCCTGCATCGCGACGGTGAAGCCGATCACGCCGACGAGCAGCAGGATCGCCATCGCGTCGCGCGCCCGCTTGCTCGCGAGCTGCCGGGCGAGCAGGTCGGCCGAGACGCGGGCGATGAGCAGCACGGTCGCGACCGCGATCGGCAGCGCGACGATCGCGGTGATGAGCGCGGCGGGGGAGGTCGACCAGACGATGAGCAGCGTCGCGAAGGCGAGCACCGGCACGATGCCCCAGACGTCGAGCAGCTCGGCGGCCAGCAGGCCGCCGCGCAGCTGCCGGGGCCGCAGCGGCAGCAGGCTGAACCGCTCCGCCGCGAGCGGGTCGCTCGTGCCCATGAGCACCGAGAGCGCGGTGAGGCCCACGACGAGCCCCGCGCCGACGAGCACGGCCGCCGGTCCGCCGAGCTCGGGGGCGAGCGCGCGGAGGGCGATCGCGCCGACGGCCGTGAGGGCGAGCAGCGACAGGCCGCCGAGCAGGCTCACGACGAGCCCGACGATCGCCCACGGGCTCCGCCGCAGCGTGCCGAGCAGCAGCCGGTACCTCAGCGCGACGAAGTGCGCAGCCACCCGAGCGCCTCCGTCCCGCGCGCCTGCTGCCCGACCATCTGCACGAACCGCTCCTGCAGGCTCACGCCCCCGCGCACCTCGTCGAGCGTGCCGGTCGCGATGAGCCGGCCGTCGGCGACGACCGCGACGTGGTCGCAGAGCGACTCCACGAGCTCCATGACGTGGCTCGACAGCACGACCGTGCCGCCGGAGGCGACGAAGCCGCGCAGGATCGCCCGGATCGCCTGGCCCGAGACGGGGTCGACCGCCTCGAAGGGCTCGTCGAGCACGAGCAGCCGCGGCGCGTGGATGAGCGCGCACGCGAGCGCGATCTTCTTCCGCATGCCGGCGGAGTAGTCGGCGACGACGGTGCCGCCGGTGTCGGCGAGCCCGAGCGCGTCGAGCAGGTCGGTCGCGCGGGACGTCACCTCGGCCTCCGGCATCGAGCGCAGCAGCCCGTTGTAGCGCAGCAGCTCGGCACCCGTGAGCCGGTCGAACAGGTGCACGCCGTCGGGCAGCACGCCCGTGATCGCCTTGGCCCGCGCGGGGTCCCGCCAGACGTCGTGGCCCAGCACCGCTGCGGTGCCGTGGTCGGGTCGCAGGAGGCCCGTCGCCATCGACAGCGTCGTCGTCTTGCCGGCGCCGTTCGGGCCGACGAGGCCGAAGAGCGAGCCCTGCGGCACGCGGAGGCTCAGCCCGTCGACCGCCGCCTTCTGGCCGAAGCGCTTCGCGAGCTGCACGAGCTCGAGCGCGGGCGCGAGGGCGTCGGCGGGCTGCGTCGGTGCCGGTCGCGGTGCGCTGAGCGTCATGCCCTCAGCCTCCCAGCGCGGTCGGCCGGAGCGCATCCGCCGTGGGAGTGAACTGAGCCTCCCCTGAGCAGGGGAGGACGCTCGCTCAGGTCAGTGCAGCAGTGCGTTCAGCTCGACGCCGCGGCCGTCGCGCGCGACGACCTCGACCGCGCCCGACACCGAGTTGCGGCGGAAGAGCAGCCCGGGGGTGCCCGAGAGCTCGACGGCCTTGACCGTCTCGCCCGACGGCACGAGCGTCACCTTCGTGCCGGCCGTCACGTAGAGGCCGGCCTCGACCACGGAGTCGTCGCCGATCGAGATGCCGACGCCCGCGTTCGCGCCGAGCAGCACGCGGGAGCCGAGCTGCACGCGCTCCTTGCCGCCGCCCGAGAGCGTGCCCATGATCGAGGCGCCGCCGCCGATGTCGGTGCCGTCGCCGACCACGACGCCCTGCGAGATCCGGCCCTCGACCATCGAGGTGCCGAGCGTCCCGGCGTTGAAGTTGACGAAGCCCTCGTGCATGACGACGGTCCCGGGCGCGAGGTGGGCGCCGAGGCGGATGCGCGACGCGTCGCCGATCCGCACGCCGTCCGGCAGCACGAAGTCGGTCATCCGCGGGAAGCGGTCGACGAGCTGCACCTGGATGCCCGCGCGCTGCAGCTGCACCCGGTGCGACGCCGCCCAGTCCGGGTCGACGGCGCCGGCGTTCGTCCACGCGACGATCGGCAGCGCGGCGAAGATGCCGTCGAGGTTGATCGTGTTCGGCTGCACGAGGCGGTGGCTCAGCAGGTGGAGGCGCAGGTAGGCGTCCTCGGTCGACGCGGGGGCGGCATCCAGGTCGATCTCGACGTGCCGGTGCTCGAGCACGACACCGCGAGCGGGCACCGGGCCGGCCTGGTCGCCGAGCTCGCCGCCGCCCATCCACGCCTCGTCGCCGCTCGGCGAGCCGAGCGCGGGGGAGGGGAACCACGCGTCGAGCGCCCGGCCCTCGAAGACGGTGACGAGCGCATGTCCGTGTGCGGGGCGAGCCATGCGCCAAGTCTAGGCTTGGGCCCATGACTGCCCCGACGCTCGACCTCACCGCGACGAGCGCTGCGCTCACGCGCGCGCTCTGCGACATCGACTCCGTCTCGGACCGCGAGGGGCCCCTCGCCGACGCGATCGAAGCCGCGGTGCAGGCCGTGCCGCACCTCACCGTGACGCGCGTCGGCGACACCGTCGTCGCGCGCACCGAGCTCGGCCGCGATCGCCGCGTCGTGATCGCCGGGCACATCGACACCGTGCCGATCAACGACAACCTGCCGACGCGCGACATCGAGGTCGACGGCGAGCCGCACATCTGGGGCCGCGGCACCGTCGACATGAAGGCCGGCGTCGCCGTGCAGCTGAAGCTCGCCGCCGAGCTCGCCGAGCCCGTCGTCGACCTGACCTGGATCTGGTACGACCACGAGGAGGTCGGCGAGGACCAGAACGGCCTGCGTCTGCTCGCCGAGACCCATCCCGAGCTCATGCAGGGCGACTTCGCGATCCTCGGCGAGCCCTCGAACGGGCACATCGAGGGCGGCTGCAACGGCACCCTGCGCGCCGAGATCCGCACGCGGGGGGTGCGCGCGCACTCCGCCCGCGCGTGGGTCGGCCACAACGCCATCCACGACGCCGCGGAGGTGCTGCAGGTGCTGCAGTCGTACCGCCCGCGGCAGATCGAGGTGGAGGGGCTCGTCTACCGCGAGGGCCTCAACGCCGTCATGATCTCTGGCGGCGTCGCGACGAACGTCATCCCCGACGAGTGCGTCGTGCAGGTGAACTACCGCTTCGCGCCGTCGCGGAGCCTCGAGGAGGCGACCGCGCACGTCGTCGAGCTCTTCGAGGGCTTCGACGTGCGCGTCATCGACGCGGCGCCCGGCGCCCGCCCGGGCCTCGACGCGCCGCTCGCGAAGGAGTTCATCGAGGCGGTCGGCGTGACGCCGCAGCCGAAGTACGGCTGGACCGACGTCGCGCGCTTCTGGGGCCTCGGCATCCCGGCCGTGAACTTCGGCCCGGGCGACCCGTCGAAGGCGCACGCGGACGACGAGTCGGTGCCGGTCGCGCAGATCGTCGCGACCGAGGAGAGCCTCCGCACGTGGCTCTCGCCGGCCTGACCGAGCGCCGCCCCGCGCTCGCGGCGATCGCCGCGGCGGGCGCGGAGCGCTGGTGGGTGTGGCCCGCGGCGCTCTGGCTCGTCTCGCGCCTCATCAGCACGGCGTTCCTCGCCGCCTTCGCGGGCCGCCAGGAGCAGAGCTCGTGGACGCCCGCGGGCCCGGACCTGCTCGACTACTCCACGATGTGGGACGCCCACTGGTACTTCATCGTGTCGGTCTCGGGCTACCCGTCCGAGCTGCCGATCACCGACGACGGGCACGTCGGCGAGAACGCCTGGGCGTTCATGCCGGTCTACCCGATGGTCGCGCGGCTGCTGACGGCCGTCGGGCTGCCGTGGGAGGTCGCGTCCGTGCTGCTGTCGGTCGCCGCCTCGCTCGCGTTCGCGCTCGTCGCCTACCGGCTGTTCGCCGACATCGCGCCCGGCCGGGAGCGCTTCGCGCTCGCGATCGTGCTGCTGTCGCCGACCGCGCCGGTCTTCCAGCTGGGCTACGCGGAGTCGCTCTTCCTGCTGCTGCTCGCCGGCGCGCTGCTCGCCTGGCGGCTGCGCGCGTGGTCGTGGCTCTGGGTGCTGCTGCCGGTGCTGGCGCTCACCCGGCCCGGCGGGCTCGCGTTCGCGCTCGCGCTGGGGCTGTGGTTCCTCATCCGCCTCTCGACCGACCGTGCTGCCTTCCCGGTGGCGGAGCGGCGGATGGTCGCGGGCCTCGGGGCGTGGAGCGCGCTCTGGGGCTTCGGCTGGCTCCTCGCCTGCACGCTCGTCACCGGCAGCGCCACCGCCTACGTCGAGACCGAGCTCAGCTGGCGCTCCGCCTACATCGGCAGGCAGGAGCTCGTGCCGCTCACGCCCTGGCCGATCGGGCTCGAGTGGTGGTTCGGGGCGTGGTGGCCGCTGTGGCTCGTCGCGATCGTCGGCGCGGCGGTCGCGCTGCTCGCCGGCCCGTGGCGGCGCGGCGTCGCGCTCGAGGCGCGGCTGTGGACGATCGCCTACCTGCTCTACCTCGCGGCGGTGTGGTTCCCGCAGTCGTCGACCTGGCGGCTCCTCATGCCGATCTTCCCCGCCGCGGCGTTGCTCGCCGCGCTGCGGCCCGGGTGGGCCAGGGCGCTGCTGCTCGGCGCGTGCATCGTGCTGCAGCCGGTGTGGATCTGGTTCTGCTGGCACGTGAACGGCGCCGACTGGACGGTGCCGTAGCGGGCGCTCGCGCGGCCGCTCCCAGGCGGCACGCGAGCGATGCAGGGCGAGAACATGAGACAATGTCCCCAGTAGCCGCGAATGAAAGGGGTGCCTCCATGGCCGCCATGAAACCACGCACCGGAGACGGACCGCTCGAGGCCGTCAAGGAGGGTCGGGTCATCGTCGTCCGCGTCCCTCTCGAGGGTGGCGGGCGCCTCGTGGTCTCCGTCAATGATGCAGAGGCAGCAGCGCTCCACAAGGCGCTGGGCGAGGTCGTCGTCACGGCCTGAACCGCTCCTGGCCCATCGGGCAGAGCGCAACGGGGCCGATCCATGGCGGATCGGCCCCGTTCGCGTGCGCGGATGCCGCGCGGCGGCTAGCGCTTCGGTGCTGCCGGCTCGGGCTTGCGCACGATCTGCAGCAGCCCGTCGCCGACGGGCGAGACCGCGGCCTGCACCGCGTCGCTCGTCGCGAGCTCCTTGAGCAGCGCGCGCACGTCCGAGGCGGCGTCGTCCCGCTGGGCGGGGTCGGCGACCTTGCCGCCGAGCAGGGCGTGGGCGACGAGCACCGAGCCGCCGACGCGCACGAGCGCGAGGGCGTGCTCGACGTACTCGAGCATCCCGGCCTGGTCGGCGTCGATGAGCACGATGTCGTAGCTCGACTCGTTCATGCGCGGCAGCACGTCGCGCGCCTTGCCGGTGATGAGCCGGGCGCGGGTGACGGGGATGCCCGCCTTCGCGAACGCCGCGCGGGCGTGCTGCTGGTGGTCGAGCTCGGTGTCGATCGAGGTGAGCGTGGCGGTGGGTGCGCCGCGCAGCAGCCAGAGGCCGCTGACGCCCGCGCCGGTGCCGACCTCGAGGATGGCGGTGGCCTGCGTCGCCGCGGCGACGGCGGCGAGCTGCGCGCCGACGGCGGGCGCGATGGGCGTGATGCCGAGCTCGACGGAGGCGTCGCGCGCGGCGGTGAGCACCTCGTCCTCGCTCGCGAGGTCGTCGAGGTACTTGGCGATGAGCGATGTTGTCTGCACGGTTCCTCCGCCTCGACCCTAGCCGTGCGAGGCATCAGCACCCTCCAGGCTCGCCGCCGATCCGGCCGTCGCGGCCTCGACTACCCTGGAGGGGTGTCCCTCGCAGGCATCACCCTCGACAAGCTGCTGCTCATCGCAGTGCTCGCGGCCATCCTCATCGGCCCCGAGCGGCTGCCCGCGCTCGCCGAGAAGCTCGGCGCGCTCGTGCGGGGCCTCCGCGACCTCGCCGGCGGCGCGAAGGAGCGGATGCGCGAGGAGATGGGCCCGGAGTTCGACGAGGTCGACTGGCGGCGGCTTGACCCGCGGCAGTACGACCCGCGCCGGATCGTGATGGATGCGCTGCGCGACGACCCGAAGCCGCCGCCGGACTTCGCCACCGCCGCAGCTGGTGCCTCGGTCGCGACCGTGACGGGCCTCCCGCGCCGGGCGAGCGGCCCGATGCGCTTCGACGACGAGGCCACCTAACCCCGCCCCTCCGCGTCCCGCACCCGAGTGGTCACTCCCGCGCCTGAGCGGTCACTCCCGACCGTGAGTGGTCACTTCCGACCGTGAGTGGTCACTTCCGACCGTGAGTGGTCACTTCCGCCCGTGAGTGGTCACTTCCGCGCGCGATCGGTCACCTCCGCGCCTGAGTGGTCACCTCCGCGGACGAGTGGTCATTTGCGCGCCTGAGTGGTCACTTCTGCCCCTCACTGGGTCAGGGAAGGAAGCCGGGAGCCGACGAGTGGAACCGTCCCGCATCTACCGCGCCCATCACCCACTTCCCGGTTGCGTCGCGCAGTCACTGCATCCGTGGCCATGCAACCCAGGCGCCACTCACCAGCGGCAGTGACCTCTCACGTGCCCAAGTGACCTCTGACGGACCGGAGTGACCTCTCACGGACGGGAGTGACCTCTGACAGACCGGAGTGACCTCTCACGTGCCGGAGTGACCACTCACGAGCGGAAGTGACCACTCACGTGCGGGAGTGACCGCTCGCGGGTAGGGCGGGCGGCGGTCAGGCGGGGGAGAGGGGGAGACCCCGGCCCGCGATGGGGCGCGTGCCCCGGAGCGCCTCGGCGAGCGCGATGACCGCGGCCGCCGCGGGATCGGTCGGCGCCGACGCGACGACCGGCGCGCCCGCGTCGCCGCCCTCGCGCAGCGCGACCGACAGCGGGATGCGCGCGAGCAGCGGCACGCCGAGCCGTCGCGCCGCCTCGTCGCCGCCGCCCGCGCCGAACAGCTCGAGGATCGAGCCGTCGGGCTGCGCGAGCCCCGCCATGTTCTCGACCACGCCGAGCACCTCCTGGCCCGTCTGCCGCGCCACCTCGGCCGCGCGCTCCGCGACGTCGGCGGCCGCGCGCTGCGGCGTCGTCACGACGAGCACCTGCGCGTGCGGCAGCAGCTGGCCCAGCGAGATCGCCACGTCACCGGTGCCGGGCGGCATGTCGATGAGCAGCACGTCGAGGTCGCCCCACCACACGTCGGTGAGGAACTGCTGCAGCGTGCGATGGAGCATCGGGCCGCGCCACGACACGGAGCGGTTGCCGTCAACGAACATGCCGATCGAGACGAGCCGCACGCCGTGCGCCTCGGGCGGCATCATCATGTCGCCGACCTTCGTCGGCTTCGCCGCGCTCCCGAGCAGCGCCGGGATGGAGTAGCCGTGCACGTCCGCGTCGATGACGCCGACCGCGAGCCCGCGCGCCGCGAGCGCGACCGCGAGGTTCGCCGTGACGGTCGACTTGCCCACGCCGCCCTTGCCGCTCGCGACCGCGATGATGCGCGTGAGCGTGCCGGGCCCGAACTGCGCGGGTCGCGAGCCGCGCAGCCGCTCGACGAGCGCCTGCCGGCGGGCGGGATCCATCACCGCGACCTCGACCGCCACGGCGTCGACGCCGGGCACCGACGCGGCCGCCTGCCGCACATCCGCCTCGATCCGGTCCGCCGCCGGGCACGCCGCGACCGTCAGCTCGAGCCGGATGCTCGCGAGGCCGCCGTCGAGCGTCGCGGTCGGGATCATGTCGAGCTCGACGAGCGGACGCCGGATCTCGGGGTCGACGACGGTGCCGAGCGCGCGCTCGAGCCGGGGGTCGATCACCGGTCGGTCACCGGGCTGTCACCGGTCCGGTCACGACGCCTCGCGCTCGCGCCGCTCGTCGAGGTCCTCGACGAACGTCTTGAGCTCTGCGCGGATGAACTCGCGCGTCGCCATGTCGCGCATCGCCATGCGCAGCGCGACGACCTCGCGCGCCAGGTACTCGGTGTCGTTGAGGTTGCGCTCGGCGCGCAGGCGGTCCTGCTCGATCTGCACCCGGTCGCGGTCGTCCTGGCGATTCTGCGCGAGCAGCAGCAGCGGCGCGGCGTACGAGGCCTGCAGGCTCAGCACGAGCGTGAGCAGGGGGAAGCCCTGGTCCTGCGGGTCGAACTGCGCGGCGGGCGCGGCGAGCGAGTTGTAGCCGAGCCAGAAGGTGACGAAGATCGTCATCCCGATGAGGAACGCGGGCGTGCCCATGCCGCGCGCGAACGACTCGGTGAAGCGGCCGAAGCGGTCCTTCGACTGCGGCTTGGGCATGGCGAAGCGGCGCCGCGCCTTCGGCCGCGAGAACTGCTCGTCGCGCTCAGCCACGCTGCGGCTCCTCCTGCGTGCGCCAGTCCGCCGGCAGCAGGTGGTCGAGCACGTCGTCGATCGTGACGACGCCGACGAGCCTGCCGGCGGTGTCGACGACGGGCACCGAGACGAGGTTGTACGCGGCCATCTGGCGCGTCACCTCCGCGGCGGTGTCGCTCGTGAGCACCGGCTCGATCTGCTCGTCGAGCAGCGTGCCGACCCGCTCGTTCGGCGGGTAGCGCAGCAGCCGCTGGAAGTGCACCATGCCGAGGTAGCGGCCGGTCGGCGCCTCGTACGGCGGCAGGGTCACGCAGATCGCGGCGGCGAGCGCCGGCGCGACCTCGTGGCGGCGCATGAGCGCGAGCGCCTCGGCGACGGTGCCGTCGGAGGCGAGGATGATCGGCTCGGTCGTCATGAGGCCGCCGGCGGTGTCCGCGCCGAACGCGAGCAGCATGCGCACGTCCTCGGCCTCATCCGGGTCCATGAGCTCGAGCAGCGTCTCGGCGCGCTCGGTCGTCATGTGCGCGACGAGGTCGGCGGCGTCGTCGGGCTCCATCTGGTCGAGCACATCGGCGGCGCGGATGTCCTCGAGGCCGTTGAGGATCTGGACCTGCCGGTCCTCGTTCATCTCCTCGAGGATGTCGGCGAGCCGGTCGTCGGAGAGGTCCTCGGCGACCTCCATCATGCGCTGCTCGGGCAGGTCGAGCATCGCGGACGCGGCGTCGGCGGCCGGCAGCTCCTCGAGCGACGCGAGCAGGTGGTCGGTGTCGTGGTCGGCGTCGGGCTCGTGGCGCACGTCGTTCCAGCGCGCGAGCGTCGTGGGTCCCTTGCCGAACGGGCCGACCTTGGGCTTCCGCAGGAAGAGCTCGTCGACCTCCCACTCGCCGGGGCCGTGCTCCGCGATCGACAGGTCCTCGAGCACCGCCGTCGAGCCGTCGCGCAGCGTCACGGTGCGGCCCAGCACGTCGGCGAGCAGCAGGCGCTCGCCGCCGCGCTGGCGGAAGCGACGGTCGCTGATCGCGGAGGCGATGAGCTGGCCGCCGCCGATCGAGAGCACCCGGCCGATCGAGAGGAACACGCGCGCGCGGCCGCGGTCCTCGACGACGAGCCCGACCACGCGCGGGGAGGCCGCGGTGCGCGGCACGGTGACGACGTCGCGCACCTTGCCGATGCGCTCTCCCGCGGGGTCGAAGACGCCCGAGCCTGCGAGGCGCGCGACGAACACGGTGGGAGCGCTCATGCCGTCCAACGTACCGCGCAGCACCGCCCGTCGAGGTGTGACGCCCAGAGCGAAAGCCCCGTGCGCGCCGGGGAGCGCATGGGAGACTGGGCAGGTGAGCATGTTCCAGCGATCCGCGACCGGCGACCAGCATCTGCCGCGCGGTGTCGTGGTGGCCTCCTACGAGACCTACGACCAGGCGCAGGCCGCGGTCGCGAAGGTCTCGGGCGCCGAGGCGGAGGTCGTGGGCCTCGCGATCATCGGCAACGACCTCAAGCTCGTCGAGCGCATCGTCGGCAGGCTCACGTGGGGCAAGGTCGCGCTGCAGGGCGCGATGCGCGGGCTCGGCTTCGGCGCGTTCATCGGCCTCGTCTACCTGCTCTTCGTGCCGGAGGCGATCGCCTCGGTGCTGCTCTTCCCGGCCCTCGGCCTCGCGTTCGGCATCCTGCTCGGCGTCACCTCGCACGCGATGACGCGCCGCAAGCGCGACTACGCGTCGGTGCAGCAGGTGCTCGCGGCGCGCTACGACGTGGTCGCCCCGCAGGAGACCGCCGGCAAGGCGATGCACATCATCGGTCAGCGCGGCGGCGCCTCGGCGGCGGCATCGCCCGCGCCGCAGCAGGCCGAGCAGCCGCCCGCACCGCCGCTGGGCTGACCGCTCAGACGAGCGCTGGCGACGTCCGCGCGGCCGACTGCACGGCATCCGTCACGAGGTCGAGCAGCGGCGACGACAGGTTCCAGCGCTGCCACCACAGCGGCACCTCGACCCCCGTCTCGGCGAGCTGCACGAGCGACCCGTCGGCGAGCCCCGCCTCGAACTGACCCGGCAGCAGCATGCCCCAGCCGAGCCCCATCCGGACCGCCTCGGCGAACTCCGCGGATGCCGAGATGACGTGGCGCGGCGCCTCGGCGCGCGCGCCGTGCCGGTGCGCGAACTTCGCCTGCAGGGTGTCGTGGCGGTCGAAGTCGACGATCGGGGCCGCCTCGAGCGCCGCGCGCGACAGCCCGCGCGAGAACCACCGCTCGGCGAGCTCCCGCGAGGCGATCGGGACGTAGCGCATGCGTCCGAGCGGCGAGGCGACGCAGCCGGCGACCGGCTCGCGCTGCGAGGTGACCGCGCCCATCACCGTGCCCGCCTCGAGCAGCTGGGCGGTGCGCTCCTGGTCCTCGCGATGGATGTCGAACGTCACGCTCCGCTCGGCGGTCACCGCGGCGAGCGCGGGCAGGAACCAGGTGATGAGGGAGTCGGCGTTCACGGCGAGCGGCACGCGCTGCGCGAGGGTGTCGTCGCCGAGCGCGATGCGCGCGTCGTGCTCGAGCAGCGCGAGCTGCCGCGCGAGCCGCACGAGCGCCTCGCCCGCCTCGGTCGCGCGCACCGGCTTCGTGCGCTGCAGCACGACCCGGCCGACGCGCTGCTCGATCGCGCGGATGCGCTGGCTCACGGCGCTCGGCGACACCGCGAGCTGCACGGCCGCCCGGTCGAGCGTGCCGGCGTCGACGACGGCGGCGAGCGTGCGGAGGTGGTCGAGCGGCAGGTCCATCCCTCGATCCTAGATGAAGCGATCCTTATGATGCTGCACGATCGTGCGCTGGACTGCATGTCTGACCGGTCGTAGCGTCGAGGGCATGGACCAGGGACTCATCGCACTGCTGTCGGGGCTCGGCCTCTGCCTCGGGCTGATCATCTCGATCGGCGCGCAGAACGCCGTGGTGCTGCGGCAGGGCCTCCGCCGCGAGCACGTCGGGATCGTCGTGCTCGTGTGCGTCGTGAGCGACGCCATCCTGCAGGTGATCGGCGTCGCCGGCGTCGCGACGCTCGTGACGAGCCACCCGTGGCTCGAGACCGTCGCCCGCTGGGCCGGCGCCGTGTTCATCGTGGGCTTCGCGATCGTGAGCGCCCGGCGCGCGTGGCGCGGCGGCGGCTCGCTCGAGGCCGCGCCCGAGGCGGCACCGGAGGCGGGCGGCGGCGCCCCCGTGGCGACGCGCACGCGCACGCGCAGCAGCAGGCTCGCGGTGCTCGGCACGATCCTCGCCGTCACCTGGCTCAACCCGCACGCGCTCGTCGAGACGACCGTCGTGATGGGCTCGGTCGCCGCGACGCATGGCGACGCGCGCTGGTGGTTCATGGTGGGCGGCATCACGGCGAGCACGCTGTGGTTCGTCGGGTTCGGCTACGGCGCCCGCTACCTCGCGCCGCTGCTGCGCACGGAGCGCGCGTGGCGCATCCTCGACGGCGCGATCGCGGCCGTCATGCTCGTGATCGCCGTCACGCTCGTCCTGGGCTGAGCGCGCCGCGGGGCACGGTCAGCGCGCGCGCACCTCGCGCATCCACGCCTCGACCTGGTCGGCCGTGCGGGGGATCGCGCCCGAGAGGTTCCTGGCGCCGTCGGCGGTGACGACGATGTCGTCCTCGATCCGGATGCCGATGCCGCGCAGCTCCTCGGGCACGGTGAGGTCGTCGGCCTGGAAGTAGAGGCCGGGCTCGATCGTGAAGACCATCCCCTCGCGCACGATGCCGTCGTGGTAGAAGTCGCGACGGGCCTGCGCGCAGTCGTGCACGTCGAGGCCGAGGTGGTGGCTTGTGCCGTGCACCATCCAGCGTCGGTGCAGCTGCTGGTCCGGCTCGAGCGACGCCTCCGCCGAGATCGGCAGCAGCCCCCACTCGGCGGTCCGACGCGCGATCACCTCCATCGCGGCGGCGTGCACCTCCTTGAAGACGATGCCCGGCTTGACGATCGCGAAGGCGGCGTCGGCCGCCTCGACGACGGCGTCGTAGACGCGCCGCTGCACCTCGGTGAACACGCCCGAGATCGGCAGCGTGCGGGTGATGTCGGCCGTGTAGAGGCTGTCGACCTCGACGCCCGCGTCGAGCAGGATGAGGTCGCCCTCCCGGACCGCGCCGTCGTTGCGCGTCCAGTGCAGGTAGCAGGCGTGGTGGCCGGATGCGGCGATCGTGTCGTAGCCGACGGCGTTGCCGTCGAGCCGCGCGCGGCGGTGGAAGGCGCCCTCGACGACGCGCTCGCCCCTCTCGTGCCGGGTGGCGAGCGCGAGGTCGGCGATGACGTCGTCGAAGCCGCGCGCCGTCGCATCGACGGCGGCCTGCACCTCGGCGACCTCCCACGCGTCCTTCACGAGCCGCAGCTCGCTCAGGTCGCGCGCGAGCGTGTCGCCGTCGGGGTTCGCGCCCTCGACGCGCGCCTCGACGGCGGGGTCGGCGCCGGTCACGACGAGCGCCGTGCCGCCGCCGGTCAGCGCGGCGTCGAGCTCGGCGAGGTCGGCGGTCGCGACGCCGAGGTCGGCCGCGACGTGCTCGAGCGAGGGCCGTGGGCCCACCCAGAACTCGCCGATGGCCGGGTTCGCGTAGAACTCCGTCGTGCCGCGACCTGCGGGACCGCGGAAGTACAGCGTCGCGTCGTGGCCCTCACCGTCGCCAGACGTCGGCTCGAGCACGAGCACCGAGTCGGGCTCCGCGTCCGAGCCCCAGCCGGTGAGGTAGGTGAAGTCCGCGTGCGCGCGGAACGGGTAGTCGGTGTCGTTCGAGCGCACCTTGAGCGACCCCGCGGGGATCACGAGGCGCACGCCCTGGTGCATCGCCGAGAGCCGCGCGCGGCGCGCTGCGGCGGGGCCGGCGGCGGCGCGCGGCGCGGGCGTCGTCGCCTCGCGCTCGGCCCAGCCGGACTGGATGTGCTCCGTGAACGCCGACGACGTCGGGGTCGTCGATCGGTTGGTCGTGCTCTGCGTCGTGGCCTGGTCGCTCATGCCCGCCATCATCCCACCGCGGCGCGGTCGGTGGCGGAGGATGCCTCAGCCCCGCGCCGAGGGCGGGTTGCGGTCGGCGTAGAGCGCGGCGAAGAACCCGAGCGTCGTGCCGTCGGGGTCGGGGCCGCGCTCCTTGAACTCGTCGAGCAGCGCGTGCAGCCGCTGCTCGAACTCCTCGCGGTGCGCGTCGTCGATCTTCAGCCCCATCCAGCTCGCGTCGAGCTGGTCGGGCGGGAGGCCCTCGATCTGCTGCAGGAACGTCTCGACCAGCACGGGGGAGCCCCCGGGCATCGAGGTGCGCCACGAGAGCCCGGTCGCGCGGTAGGGCACCTCGCGGGCGCCGCCGGCGCCGGCGCGCTCGGGCTCGGCCGCGAGGAACCCGGTCTGCACGAGCGTGCGCACGTGGTGGAGCATCGTGCCGGGGTTGACGCCCAGCAGCTCGGCGAGCTCCTTGTTCGTGCGCGACTCGAACGCGCACAGCCGCAGGGCACGCAGCCGCAACGGCGAGCTGAGCGCCCGCGCCATCGCCTGCGCGCGGGCGTCGGGATCGTCGGCCCGCAGCTCGATCCGGTCGTCGCCCATGCCGTCACCCTACGCGAGCGATTGACAGATCTCAATCGAGCGCGCACACTGATCGACATGTCTCGATCGGAAGCCGTCGGGGAGCGCGCGGATCGCTCGCTCTGGCGCGACGGCAACTTCCTCACCCTCTGGAGCGGCCAGGCGCTCGCGCAGCTCGGATCGCAGGTCGCCGAGCTCGCGATCCCGGTGCTCGCGGTGCTGCTGCTGGGCGCGAGCGAGCTCGAGGTCGGCTTCCTCAACGCCGCGGGCGTCGCCGCCTTCCTCGTCGTCGGGCTGCCCGCGGGCGCCTGGATCGACCGCATGCGCAAGCGCCGGGTGATGATCTGGGCGGATGCCGTGCGCGCGGTCGCGCTCGGCGTCGTGCCGCTGCTGTGGTGGGCAGGGCTGCTCGAGATGTGGCACCTCTACGCCGTCGCGCTCGTGGTCGGGGTCGCCACCGTCTTCTTCGACGTCTCGTACCAGAGCATCATCCCGTCGCTCGTGCGGCCCGGCCAGATCGCCGAGGCGAACGGCAAGCTGCAGGCGACCTACGAGCTCGCCAACATCGGCGGCCCCGCGGTCGGGGGCTGGCTCGTCGGGCTCGTCGCCGCGCCCTTCGCGATCCTCGCCACGGTCGGCACCTACGTCGCCTCGTTCGTCGCGCTGCTGCTCACGCGCGACCACGAGGAGCCGCGCGCCGCCGACGACCGCGGGCCGATCCTGCAGGAGATCGCCGAGGGCCTGCGCTGGGTGTTCGGCAACCGGCTGCTCCGCCGCATCGTGACGACGACCGCCGTCTTCAACCTCTCGAGCACGCTGTCGTTCACCCTGCTGCCCATCTTCCTGCTGCGCGAGCTCGGGCTCACCCCCGCCGCGATGGGCGTGATCTTCTCGCTCGGGGCGATCGGCGGCTTCGCCGGCGCCGTCGCGACGCCGCACATCGTGCGCCGCATCGGCGAGGCGCGCGCCATCCCGGTGAGCGCGATCGCGTTCAGCGTCGTCGCGTGCCTGCTCCCGCTCGCCGCCGCGTTCCCGTCCGTCGCGTTCCCGCTGCTCGTGGCGCAGGGGTTCGTCGCGAGCTTCACCGTGCTGCTCTACAACATCACGCAGGTCACCTTCCGCCAGCGCATCACGCCCTCGCGGCTGCTCGGCCGCATGAACGCGTCGATCCGCTTCTGCGTCTGGGGCGTCATGCCGATCGCGGCGCTCGCGGCGGGCGTGCTCGGCACCTGGCTCGGCGTCGTCCCGACCATGTGGATCGGCGCGGTCGGGCAGGTGGTCTCGGCGCTGTTCGTCGTCATCGGCCCGTTCTGGGCGCTCCGCGAGCTGCCCGACGCGGCGGCCTGACCGGCCAGCGCGACGCAGGACAGGCTCAGGCGGTGCGCCGTACCCTCGTGGGATGCATGTGCCGACCCCCGCTGGCCTCGCCGAGTGGCGCGAGGTCGCCGACACCGCGGTCGACGCCGCCGTCGCCTCCCACGTCGAGGGCGATCACGTGCTGCTGCTGCGCCGCTGGCGGCGCGAGGGCGCGCCGATCGTGCTGCTCGTGCACGGGATCGGCATGGGGCAGCAGTACTTC
This sequence comes from Agrococcus sp. UYP33, assembly GCF_054060915.1. Taxonomy (NCBI): domain Bacteria; kingdom Bacillati; phylum Actinomycetota; class Actinomycetes; order Micrococcales; family Microbacteriaceae; genus Agrococcus; species Agrococcus sp. UYP33. The sequence goes on along the minus strand of NZ_JBSSDR010000001.1, from coordinate 138,905 downwards.
GGGCTGCTGCGCGAGGCGCTCTCGGCCGAGCTCGACGTCATCGCCCTCGACCTCCCCGGCTTCGGCGCATCGCCCGAGCCCGCGGAGAGCATGCCGATGCCGGAGCTCGCCGACTTCGTCGCCGACGCCCTGCGCGGCATCGTCGGCGAGCCGGTGATCGCGCTCGGCCACTCGATGGGCACCCAGGTGGTGGCCGAGCTCGCAGCGCGGCACCCCGAGGCCGTCGACCGCGTCGTGCTCATCGCGCCGACCGTCAACCCGCGCGAGCGCAGCGGCTGGCAGCAGGCGTGGCGGCTGCTGCAGGACCTCGCGAACGACCCGCCCATCGTCGCGCTCGTCGGCGCGCGCATGTACGCCCAGACCGGGCTGCGCTGGTACCTGCGGAAGCTGCGGTCGATGCTCGCGCACGACCTGCGCGACGTGCTGCCGCGCGTGCTGCAGCCGACGCTCGTCATCCGCGGCGAGGAGGACAAGGTGGTGCCGGAGGACTGGGCCGCCGAGGTGTGCGGCCTGCTGCCGCACGCGGAGCTGCGGATCGCGCGCGGCAAGGGCCACGAGGCGATGGTGACCGGCGCCGAGCCGGTCGCGCGCATGGTGATGGAGTTCTCGGCATGACCGCGCAGCGTCCGCGGCCGAGCGCGCGGCTCATGCCAGGGGAGGCGCTCGTCTGGGCGGGCGACTACCGCTTCGCCGCGATGCAGCACGTGCGCTCGTGGTTCGACCGCCGTCCTCCGTCGCTCACCGGTCCCGCGGATGCGCGCGTGCACGTCGTGCTCGTGCCCGGGGTCGTCGAGCGGTGGCACTTCATGGAGCCGCTCGCGAAGCACCTCGTGCACGCGGGGCACGCGGTGCGCTTCGTCCCGGAGCTCGACCGCAACCTCGCGCCCGTGCTCGAGTCGGCGCCGATCGTGCGTGACGTCGTCGACCGCGTCGCCGCCGAGCATCCGCACGCCAGGATCGTGCTCGTCGGCCACTCGAAGGGCGGCCTGATCGGCAAGCGCGTGCTCGTCGACCGCGCCCTCGAGCCCGACATGCCGCAGCCCGACGGCCTCGTCGCGCTCGCGACCCCCTTCGCCGGCTCCGCGCGGGCCCGCTTCATCCCCGGCACGTGGGTGCGCGAGCTCGACGCGTCGAGCGAGGTGCTGCTCGCGCTCGCCGCGGAGCGCGTCGCGGATGCGCGCATCCGCGTGATCCTGCCGCGCATCGACCCGCACATCCCGGGCAACGAGATCCCGGAGGGGATGCAGGGCGTGCGGCTGCGCGCGAGCGGCCACTTCCGGCCGCTCGCCACCCGCGAGGCGGCCGAGGCCGTGCTCGACGCGATCCGCGCGCTCACGAGCGACGAGCGCGCGGCGCCCGGGGCGGAGCTGCGCGAGGCGGTGCGCGACGCGGCGGACGACGCCGAGCAGGGCGGCACGGCCGACCGCTAGCCGGTCCTCCGCAGCTGCACGAGCACCGGCCGGTGGTCGGTGCCCGCGCCGTCGACCCCGGTGAGCACCCGGGCGGCGACCGGCTCCCAGTCGGGCGTCGCCACGACGTGGTCGATCTGCGCGCCGAGCCACGACGGCGCCCACGTCGGCCAGCTGCCCACCGCGCCCGCGCCGACCGCGCTCGCAGCATCGCGGCACGTGCCGAGATCGCCGCCGTCGACGCCGAGCGAGGCCCAGTGGTCGAGCGTGGAGTTGAAGTCGCCCGCCATCACGACCGAGGAGGAGCCGTCGCAGAGGCCCGCGACGAACTCGAGGTCGGCGCGCCAGTTGCGCATCTGCTGCGGCACGGGCGCGACCGGGTGCGTCGACACGAGCACGGGGCCCTCGCCGTCGTCGGGTCGCGCGACGACGGTGGGCAGCGTGCGCGTGCCGCCGACCGAGCTGTCGGTCGTGTACTCGCCGAGCGCCGCCGAGATGAGCAGCGTCGTGTTGAGCGCGCCGTAGGAGGGGGAGTACTCGGTCGTGTGCACCCAGAACGGGTTCCCGCGCTCGCGCAGCAGCTCCGCGACGCCGACGCCGAGCGGCAGCGTCGTCTCGGGCAGCATCACGACGTCCGCCCCGGTCTCGTCGATGATGCGCGCGACCTCCTCGGCGCCCGGCTCGTCGCCGAGCGTGTTCCAGGTGAGCACGACGAGGTCGCCGCCGTCGCCGTCGATCGCCTGGCCGTCGTCGAGCCCGCGCGAGGCATGGACGCCGCCGGAGACGAGCGCGAAGACGAGCAGCAGCGAGACGACGCCGAGCACGAACGGCCGCACGCGCCGCCAGCCGACGAAGCAGAGGAACACGATCGCGAGCACGAGCGCGATGCCGACCACGCCGATCCGCATCGACACGACCTGGGCGACGACCGGCGCCTGCTCGAGCCCGAGCGCCTGCGGCCACGCGGCGACCAGCAGGCACGCCGCGATGACGATGGCGAGCAGCCAGCCGAGGATCGCGAGCACATCGGGAGCGTAGGACACCGGTCGATGCGGGGCCTGTGGAGCGCGTCCCCCGATCGGCCGGAATAGGCTGGCCGGATGGACGACGACTGGGTGCGCAGGGGCCCGATCGACCTGCACGCGCACTCGCGCGAGTCGGACGGCACGGATGCGCCCGGTGACGTCGTGCGAGCCGCCGCCGCGGCGGGGCTCGGCGTCGTCGCGCTCACCGACCACGACACGGTCTCGGGGTGGCAGGAGGCGGCCGATGCCGCGATGGAGACGGGCGTCGCGCTCATCCCGGGCGTCGAGTTCTCGTCGCAGATCGGCCCCGCGAGCGTGCACGTGCTCGGCTACCTGCTCGACCCCGTCTCGGCCGCGTTCGTGGGCGAGCGGGAGCGCATCCGGCTCGAGCGCGTCGAGCGCGCCGAGCGCATGGTGCGCGCGATCGGCCGCGACTACCCGCTCACCTGGCGGCACGTCGAGGAGCACTCGGCGCCCGGCGCCACGATCGGCCGCCCGCACATCGCCGACGCGCTCGTGACCCTCGGCATCGTGCCCGACCGGTCCGCGGCGTTCGAGGGCATCCTGCACTGGCAGGGCGGCTACTACCAGCCGCACCACGCGCCGCACCCCGTCGACGCGATCCGCATCATCGCGGATGCCGGCGGCGTCGCCGTGCTCGCGCACCCCGCGGCGCGCGGGAGGCCCGTCATGCGGATGGGCGTGCTCGGCGAGCTCGTCGACGCCGGCCTCGCGGGCGTCGAGATCTGGCACCGCGACAACGACGCGCGATCCCAGCGGGAGCTGCTCGTCGACGCCGAGCGCCTCGGGCTGCTCGTGACCGGCTCGAGCGACTACCACGGCTCGGGGAAGCCCAACGTGCTGGGCGAGCACACGACCGAGCCGGCGGTGCTCGCCGAGATCGTGCGGCGCGCGACCGGCTTCGCGCCGGTCGTCCCCGGGCCCTCGCCGCGCGCGACGGGGCCTTGACGCGGCACTTGCATTTTGCAAGCATCAGCGGCATGAGCCTCTTCATCACTTGCCCGGTCCAGAGCGTCGAGCGCGCGACCGCCTTCTACACCGCCATCGGGTGGACCCTCAACGCCGAGATGTCCGACCACAACGTCTCGTGCTTCCAGATCGCGCCCGAGCAGTACGTCATGCTCGGCAGCCGCGAGATGTACGCGAGCGTCGGCGGCGTCGAGTCGGTCATCGGCGGTCCCGACACCCCGTCGAAGGTCACGGTCTCGTTCGACCTCGGCAGCCGCGAGGCGGTCGACGAGCTCGTCGAGCGCGCCGGCGCCGCGGGCGGCCGGATCGGCGACACCGACGACTACCCCTTCATGTACCAGCGCCAGTTCGACGACCCGGACGGCTACCACTACTCGCCGTTCTGGATGAAGCCGGACGCAGCCCCCGACGCGTGAGCGACCTCGCGGCCGCCCTCGAGGTCCTGGGAGCGCGCTGGGCGCTGCGGATCGTCGAGCGGCTGCTCGACGGGCCGCAGCGCTATGGCGACCTGCAGCGCGACCTCGGGGTGCCGACGAACATGCTCGCGACCCGGCTGCGCGAGCTCGAGGAGGCCGGCGTGCTGGCCCGGCTCCCGCTGACGCACAACACCAGGGCCTACGCGCTCACCGAGCGCGGGCTCGCCCTGCGGGCGGCGATCGACGCGCTCGGGCGCTGGGGCGCCGAGCTCGACTAGCTCGGCGCCTTGTCAGCGCTGGTTCAGCCCTGGGCGGGCGGCGTCGAGCCGCCGGAGCGGCTGCGCCGGCGACGGCGGCGCGTGGGCGACGCGTTGCCGTCGTGGTGCTCATTGCCGCCGCCGTCGTGCGTGCCGCGCCCCTCGGCGACCGGCGCATCCGTCGTCGGGGCAGCGCCCTCGGCGCCGCGGCCGCGTCCGCCGCGGCTGCGGCGTCGGCCGCCCTCGCTGCGCTCGCCGTCGCTGCTGCGCTGGCTGTCGCCGCTGCGCTGGCCCTCGCCGCCGCGGCCGCGCTCGGAGCGGCCGCCGGGGGCGACGCCCTCGCGCTTCGCCTCCTTGTTGGGAGGCGTCGCGTGCAGGCGGCCCTTCACGCCCTGCGGGATCTTCAGGTCGGTGTAGAGGTGCGGGCTCGACGAGTACGTCTCGACCGGCTCGGGGCGACCGAACTCCAGCGCGCGGTCGATGACCGACCACTTGTGGAGGTCCTCCCAGTCCACGAAGGTCACGGCGATGCCGGTGCGACCGGCGCGGCCGGTGCGGCCGACGCGGTGCAGGTACGCCATCTCGTCCTCGGGGATGGTGTGGTTGATGACGTGCGTCACGTCGTCGACGTCGATGCCGCGGGCGGCGACGTCGGTGGCGATGAGCACATCCTTCTTGCCGGCCTTGAACGACGCCATGGCGCGCTCGCGCGCCTCCTGGCTCATGTCGCCGTGCACGGCCGCGGCCTGGAAGCCGCGGTCGATGAGCTCCTCGGTGATGCGCGCGGCGGCGCGCTTCGTGCGGGTGAAGACCACGGTCTTGCCGCGGCCCTCGGCCTGCAGGATGCGCGCGATGACCTCGTCCTTGTCGAGCGCGTGCGCCCGGTAGACGACGTGCTCGATGTTGGCCTGCGCGATGGTGTCGTCAACGTCGGTCGCGCGGATGTGCAGCGGGCGCGCCATGAAGCGGCGGGCGAGCGCGACGACCGGTCCCGGCATGGTGGCCGAGAACAGCATCGTGTGCCGCACCGCCGGCACCTTCGAGAAGATCTTCTCGACGTCCGGCAGGAAGCCCAGGTCGAGCATCTTGTCGGCCTCGTCGAGCACGATCTCCTTGACGTTGGAGAGGTCGAGGATGCGCTGCTGCGAGAGGTCGAGGAGGCGGCCGGGCGTGCCGACGACGATCTGCGCGCCGGCCTTCAGCTGCTCGATCTGGCCCTCGTAGGCCTTGCCGCCGTAGATGGAGACGATGGTCGTCGGACGGTTGGAGGTGATGATCTCCATGTCCTCGGTCACCTGCACGGCGAGCTCGCGCGTGGGGACGACGATGAGCGCCTGGACGCCGGCGGGCGGCTCCGCACCGAGCCGCTGCGCGAGGGGGAGGCCGAACGCGAAGGTCTTGCCGGTGCCGGTCTTCGCCTGGCCGATGATGTCCTGGCCGGAGAGCGCGAGCGGGATCGTCTGCGTCTGGATGGGGAAGGGCTCGAGGATGCCGCGGTCGGCGAGCGCCTGGACCATGTCGGCATCGATGTTGAGGTCTTGGAAAGTCAAGGGAGTGTTCCGCCTGTTCGGGTTGCTCCGACCAGCCTACCCGCGGCATGCGTGGGCGGGGTGTTCCGCGCCCCTAGACTCCTCAGCGTGGTGAAGTGGTTCGACCGGACGCCGCGCGACGTCACGCGCCAGCTGCTCCGTCAGCATCGCGTGCCGGTCGTGGGCGACCGCGTGCTGCTCTCGGACGTGCGTCCCGCGCTCGTGCCCTTCGTCGGCCAGGCGCTCGGGCTCGAGCTCGAGCTCGTCGCGAAGGCCGGCCGCGTGCTCGCGGAGGCGCCCTCGCTCGAGTCGCGCGTCGCGCTCGCGGAGGTCGTCCGCATCCACGCCGCCCGCGCAGGAGCGTTCGCGCACATCCTCGAGGGCGAGCACGTCGACGCGGAGGAGGCGATGCGCCCCTTCGCCGAGACGACCCGCTCGTTCGCCGACGCGATCGCCGGCGCCGACTGGTACGAGCAGGTGCTCGCGCTGCACGTCGCGAGCGGGCTGCTCGTCGACTTCTTCGTCTCGATCGCGCCCGGACTGCCGGAGGACGACCAGGACGCCATGCTGCGCGCGCTGCGCAGCGAGTCCACGCATCCGCACCTCGTGCACCTGCTGCAGCGGGCGATCGTCGCGACGCCGCGGCTCTCCGACCGGCTGGCCGTGTGGGGCCGCCGGATCGTCGGGGATGCGCTGCTGCAGATGTACCTGGCGGTCAACGGCCCCGACGACTCCGGTCGGGCGGTGCCAAGCCAGCCGCGGCTCGAGCCGGCGTTCAACGACATCGTCGCGTCGCACACCCGCCGCATGGACGAGCTGGGCCTCACGGCCTGAGCGCCTGGCCGAGCGGGTCAGGCCGCGCGGGTCAGCTGCGCGAGGTAGGCGGCGTCGGCCCGCTCGCGGCGCGGGGGGAGCACGCGCGGCAGCACGAGCGCCACGGCGAGCGCCGCCGCGAGGCTCGCGATCCAGAGCCAGCCGTTGTCGTTCGCGAGCCCTGCGAGCCGGAGGATCGTCCAGACGATGCCGGCGGCCGCGGCGGAGGCGGCGGGGTTGAGGAAGAGCCCCACCCATTGCCTGCCGGGCAGCAGGTACCGCGCGGTCAGGCCGATCGCCGCGCCGATGACCATCGGCACCAGGACGAGGATGGGCATCAGGCCACGAAGCCGATCTTGCGCGTCGTCTCGCTGCCGATCTCGACGTAGGCGATCTGCGCGCTCGGCACGAGGTACCGGCGGCCCTTCGCGTCGTCGAGGGTGAGGTGACCGGCGCCGAGCGCGGCGATGACGGCGGACTCGATCTCCTGCGCCGTCTGCGCCGAGTCGAACGCGATCTCGCGGGGCGAGTCCTTGATGCCGATGCGGATGTCCATGGCCTCAGGATAGGCGATGCCGGCCGGGCGATCGGCCGCGTCCGCCGAGGGCGAAGCGCCGCCGCCCGGAGCGGCTCCCGGCCGTGTCGGCGGCCGCCGCTACCGTGGCGTCGTGCTCGACCTGCTGCCCCTCGCCGATGCGATCGCCGACCTGCCCGAGGCACCCGGCGCCGAGCCCGTCGCCCCGGCCGGCGCGGGCCTCGACGCCTCGCAGCGCGCCGTGCTCGCGCTCGACGGGCGGTCCTCCGCGATCGTGCTCGGCGTCGCGGGCTCCGGCAAGACGACGACGCTCGTCGAGCTCGCCGCCGACCGGCTCGCGCGGGGCCTCGACCCGGCATCGCTGCTCGTCGTCGCGGGCTCCCGGCAGGCGGCGACCGCGCTCCGCGACCGGCTCGCGCAGCGCACCGCGCTCGTCACGCCCGGGCCGCTCGCGCGCTCGATGCCGTCGTTCGCGCACGCGCTGCTGAGCGCCGCGGCCCTCGCCGACGAGCGGCCCGTGCCGCAGCTGCTCTCGGGCGCCGAGCAGGACCGCATCATCGCCGCCATGCTCGCCGGCCACGCCGACGATGCCGCGGCCGGCATCGCGACCGGCCCCGAGTGGCCGCCGCACCTGCACGACGAGGTCCGCGAGCAGGCGGGCTTCCGCGCCGAGCTGCGCGAGCTGCTCGCCGCCGCGCAGGAGCGGGGGATGGACGCCGCCGACCTCGCCGCGCTCGCGGCGGCGCGCGAGGTGCCCGAGTGGGCCGCCGCCGCGCAGTTCCTCGACGAGTTCGAGCGGCTCCAGCGGCTCGAGCGCCGCGGCGCCGAGGCGATGACGGCCGCGTCGCTCCTGCGCCGCGCCGCGACGGCGATCGCCGAGACGACGGTGCCGCTCCCGAGCCTCGTGCTCGTCGACGACGCGCAGGAGCTCACCGAGGGGGCCGTCGTCGTGCTCGAGGCGCTCCGGTCGCGCGGGGCGACGGTGATCGCCTTCGGCGACCCCGACACGACCACCGGCGGCTTCCGCGGCGCCGACCCCGCGCTGCTCGCCGCGCTGCCCGCCCGGCTCGGCTTCGCGCGCGAGCCAGGGCACCGGCTCGAGCTGGCGGTCGACCACCGCCACGGGGCGCGGGTGCGCGCCTTCCTCGCGGCGTCGGTCGAGGGGATCGGCACCGCGGGCGCCGGCACGCACCGTCGCGCCGCCCCGCGCGTGACGGCGGGCGACGACGAGCTCGAGCTGCACCTCGCGCAGTCGATCGACGAGCAGGCGCGCCGCATCGCGCGGCTCATCCACGAGCGCCGCGCGCGCGGCGTCGCATTCGACGACATCGCCGTCATCGCCCGCACCGGGCGGGCGGCCGCCGAGATGGGGTCGCTGCTCTCGGCGCTCGAGGTGCCCGTCGCCTCCGGCGGACCCACGCGGCTGCGCGAGACCGAGGTCGTCGAGGCCCTCGTGCGCGTGCTCGCCGTCGCGACGGGGCGCCGCGAGCTCGACGCGCAGCTCGCCGAGGAGCTGCTGCGCAGCGACCTGCTCGGGCTCGACGCGCTCGCGGTGCGGCGGCTCAAGCGCGCGCTCCGGCACCGCATCGTCGCGGCGGGCGGCGAGGTGCACGTCGCGGGCGCCGAGCTCGTGCGCGCCGCGATCGCGGCCGCCGTCGCCGGCGACCCGGCGCAGCTCGAGGGGCTCGCCGACGCGCGGCAGGGCGCCGCGGCCGCGCGGCGGCTCGCGCGCATGCTCGCCGACGCCGGCACATTGCTCGGCGCGACCGACCCGGCGGGCGCCGACCGCGTGCTGTGGGCGGTGTGGAGCGCCGCGGGCGTCGCCGAGGGCTGGCGGCGCGCCGCGCTCGGCGGCACGACGGTCGAGCGCGCGCTCGCGAACCGCCGGCTCGACGCCGTCGTGGCGCTCTTCGACCAGGTGGCACGGCTCATCGAGCGCCGGCCCGACGCCGACACGGGTGCGTTCGTCGACGCGTGGCTCGCGTCGAGCGTCGACGACGACTCGCTCGCGGCGCGCGCCGAGCGCTCTCGCGTGGCGATCGGCACCCCCGGCCAGCTCGTCGGGCGCGAGCTCGACACCGTGATCGTCGCCGGCCTGCAGGACGGCGTCTGGCCCAACCTGCGGCCCCGCGGCTCGCTGCTCGGCGCGAACCGCCTCGACGGCGACCCGAGCGAGGACGCCCGCGCCGGCGTGCTCCACGACGAGCTCCGCACGTTCGTCAAGACAGTCGCGAGCGCGCGCGCCGCCGTGCTGCTGACGGCGGTCGCGAGCGAGGACGAGCAGCCCTCGCCCTTCGTCGGCGGCATCGACCCCGAGCCCGCCCCGGGCAGGGACGACGGCTGGCACTCCCTGCGCTCCCTCGTCGCGAGCCTGCGACGGCGCGTGGTCGAGCGCCGGCCCGATGCCGAGCAGGCCGCGTCGGCGCTCCGGCGGCTCGCCGACGCCGGCGTGCCGGGTGCCGCGCCCGACGAGTGGGCGGGCCTCGCGGAGGTCACGACCACCGAGCGGCTCGACGCGAGCGAGCAGGTGCGCGTGAGCCCCTCGGCGCTGCAGGGCCTCGTCGAGTGCGAGCTCTCGTGGGTCGTGGGCCGCATCGCCGGCAGCACCTCCAACCGGGCGGCGGCGCTCGGCACGATCGTGCACGACGCGGTCGAGCACGTCGACGCGACCGACGCGGCCGCGATCGAGGCGGCCGTCGACGCCCGCTTCGCCGAGCTCGCCCACCCCTCCGAGTGGGAGGCGGCCCAGCAGCGCGAGGAGGTCGTGCCGATGGCGGGCGCGCTCGCGGGCTACTTCCAGGTGCTGCGCGGCGCGGGCTGGACCATCGAGCGCGACGAGCGCGAAGCGCGCTTCTCGGTCGAGGTCGACGGCGCGGTCCTCTCCGGGGCGATCGACTGGATCGAGCACGGACCGTCGGGGGAGGTGCGCATCGTCGACCTCAAGACCGGCAAGCGCGTGCCGAAGGAGGTGCCCGGCCTCGGCAACCTCCAGCTGCGCGCCTACCAGCTCGCCGTCGCGCTCGGCGGCATCGAGGGCATCGAGGCGGGCGGCCGCACGTCCGCGCGGCTCGTGATGCCGAAGCTCGCGCGGCGCGACAAGACGGTCGACTCCGAGCCGTTCGACGAGGTGGCCGATGCGTTCCGCGCGCACATCCGCTCGGCCATCGACACCATGGGCGGCGCGACGTTCGTGGCGCGGCCCGAGCTGCACTGCAGCGGCGACTACAGCTTCGGCCAGTGCGCCATCCACGTCATCCCGGAGGTCACCGAGTGATCAGCGCCATCGAGATCACCGAGGCGATCGCCGCCGTGCACGGGAGGGCGCCGCAGCGCCCGACCGAGGAGCAGATCGCGGTCATCCAGGCTCCGGAGGAGCCCACGCTCGTGGTCGCGGGCGCGGGCAGCGGCAAGACCCACACGATGGCGCAGCGCGTGCTGTGGCTCGTCGCGAACGGCAGCGTCGCGCCCGACGAGGTGCTCGGCCTGACCTTCACCCGCAAGGCGGCGCGCGAGCTCGGGGACCGGCTGACCGCCGAGCTGCGCGCGCTCGGCGAGGCAGGGCTCGTCGACCCCGAGGTGGCCGCGACCCGTCGGCCCGTGGTGCAGACCTACAACTCCTTCGCGAGCGCGCTGTTCCGAGAGTGGGCGCTGCTGATCGGGCGCGATCCCGAGTCGGAGGTGCTCACCGACCCCGCCGCGTTCCTGCTCGCCCTGCGGGTCGCGCGCGCCTCCGACGACCTCCGGCTCGCCGCCCTCGGCCGCGCCGAGACCGTCGCCGACCGCGTCGTGCAGCTCGCCGGCACGCTCGGCGACCACCGCGTCTCGACCGACGAGCTGCGGCGCGGTCACTACCCGCAGGGCTTCCAAGCGCTCCGGGCGCTGCCGACCGCCGACGAGCCGAAGACCTTCCGCGCGGCGCACGCGAAGGCGATCGCGCAGGACGTCGAGCGGGTCTCGAGCCTCGATCCGCTCGCCGACCTCGTCGACGCGTTCGACGACGCGAAGCGGCGCCGCGGCGCCGTGCAGTTCAGCGACCAGGTGCGGCTCGCGCTCGATGCCGTGAGCGCGCACGCCGGTGCCGTCGACGAGCTGCGCGCCCGCCACCGCGCGGTGCTGCTCGACGAGTTCCAGGACACCTCGGTGCTGCAGTTGCAGCTGATCCACGCGCTGTTCGACGGCTCGCCGGTGATGGCGGTGGGCGATCCCAACCAGGCGATCTACGGCTTCCGCGGCGCGAGCGCCGGCACGCTCGCGCTCTTCGCGCAGCGCTTCCGGGTCGAGCGCACGCTCACGCTCTCGACGAGCTGGCGCAACGACGAGGACGTGCTGCGGCTCGCGCACGCCGTCGCGACCCGGCTGCCCGAGCAGCCCGGCGTGCCCGTCAGGCGGCTCGCGGCGCGCGACGGTGCCGGCCCCGGCGACGTCGTCGTGCGGCACCTGCCGACGATCGAGGACGAGTCGCGCGAGCTCGCGGGGTGGCTGCGCTCCCACGGCGCGGGCGTCGCGGGCTCCGAGACCACCGCGGCCGTGCTCGTGCGCTCGCACGCGCAGGGCATCGAGCTCACGCGGGCGCTCCGCACCGAGGGCATCCGCGTGTTCCGCTCGGGCGGCGGCGGGCTGCTCGACGAGCCGGAGGTCGTCGACCTCGTCGCCGCGCTGCGCGTGCTCGGCCGGCCGGAGGAGGGGTCGAGCCTCGTGCGGCTGCTCAGCGGCAGCCGCTGGCGCGTCGGCGTCGCCGACCTCGCGGCGCTCCAGCGGCGCGCGTCGATGCTCGCGAAGGCCGGGCTGAGCGACGAGCAGCGCAGCGCCGACCGGGGCGCGATCGCGCCGGAGGCGCACGTGTCGATCGTCGACGCGCTCGACGAGCTCGTCGACGTCCCGCGGCTCGAGGGCGCCACCGACGCGGGGCTCGCGCGCATGCGGGAGGCCGGCGCGCTGCTGCGCGAGCTGCGCCGCCGCGCCGGGATGCCGCTGCCGGAGCTCGTGCGGAGCGTCGAGCAGGCGCTCCGGCTCGACATCGAGGTCGCGGCGAAGCGCCCGCACGCGCACGGCGCGCTCGACGCCTTCGCGCGCGAGGTGCAGGCGTTCACCGCTGCCGACGAGCGCGGCTCGCTCGAGGCGTTCCTCACCTACCTCGACGTGCTCGAGGCGGGGCGCGGCCCCGACGTGCCGGAGCCCGAGCCCGAGCCCGGCTGGGTGCAGGTGCTCACGATGCACGCCTCGAAGGGGCTCGAGTGGGACGTCGTGGCGCTGCCGCGGCTCGCCGCCGCGAAGCAGGACGACCAGCCGCTCGGCTGGCTCACGCACGCCACGCTGCCCTACCCGCTGCGGGGCGACGCCGACCTGCTGCCGCGGCTCGAGTGGCGGGGCCACGCGACCCAGCTCGACTACGCGACGGCGCGCGAGCGGTTCCTCGAGGCGCTCTGGGACCACTTCCAGTCGGAGGAGGACCGGCTCGCGTACGTCGGCGTCACCCGCGCCCGGCGCGCGCTGTGGCTCTCCGGTGCCCAGTGGTACGGCATGGCGCGCACCCCCGCGAAGCCGAAGCGTCTCCTCGAGCTCGCCGCGGGCGCGATGGGCGCCGAGCTGCTCGAGCCGCCCGCGAAGGGCGCCGAGAACCCGCTCGGCGACCGCAGCCCCTCGCTCGCGTGGCCGGTCGACCCCCTGGGTCCGAGGCGGGCGGCGATCGAGGCCGCCGCGGCCGCCGTCCGGGCGGCGGATGCGTCGGCGCCGACGCCGTGGGACGACGCCATCGCGCTGCTGCTCGCCGACCGCTCGGCCGCGCCGCTCGCCCTCCCGACGCGCATCGCCGCATCCGGCTTCAAGGACTGGGCGGCCGACCCGGTCGCGGTCGCGCAGCAGATCGCGCGGCCGATGCCGCAGGAGCCGTTCGCGGCGACCAGGCTCGGCACGCTCTTCCACGGCTGGGTGGAGCGGCGCGGCAGCGCGATCGGCCTCGGCGACGCCGTCGACGACGAGGCGCTCGACGAGGAGCTCGTGGGCATCGACGCCGACCGGCTCGACCGGCTCAAGCGCACCTTCCTCGCCTCGCCCTACGGTGACCGCGAGCCGGCCGAGACCGAGCTCGAGATCCACCTGCCGCTCGCCGGCACGACGGTCGTGTGCAAGATCGACGCCGTCTACCGCGACGGCGAGCGGGCGACGGTCGTCGACTGGAAGACGGGCAGGCTGCCCTCCGGCGACGCCGACCTCGAGGCGCGGCAGCTGCAGCTCGCGCTCTACCGCGCCGCCTACGCGGCGCACGCGGGGCTCGACCCCGACCTGGTCGACGCGGAGCTCTACTTCGTCGAGCACGACCGCGTCGTGCGGCCGTCGCGCATCGAGTCGCTCGCCGAGCTCGAGGACCGCTGGCTGCGGGCGCAGCGGGCGGTCGCGGCGGCGTCAGCGGTCGGCTGAGGGCGCGCGGTCCGCGTAGTCGTCGCTCGCGCCGTCGACCGGTCCGGTCTCGCCGAGGTACTGCTGCACGCCGGTGAGGTCCATCGTCTCGGGCTGGCTCGCCGCGATCGCGGCGCCCGGGTCGCGGTCAACGCGCTGCACGAGCGACGCGAGCATGCCGGATGCGTCGTCGACGACGGATCGGTCGCCCGAGTCGACGCCGTGCAGCAGCCAGCGGGCCACGTCGAGCTCGGCGTGCAGCATCGCGCGCTGGCGCAGCTGCCGGTCGCCGATGCCGCGCGCCGCGGCGTGCGCGTCGAACGCCTCGTCGACGCTGCCGAACTCGTTCGAGCCGAGCAGGAACGCGAGGTCGCGCGCGGGGTCGCCGACGGCGAGCGCGTGCCAGCCGTCGATCCCGACGACCCGCGCGCCCTCGACGCGGAAGGCGGGCGCCTGCAGGTCGCCGTGCACGAGCGCGGGCTTGAACTGCCAGAGCCGGTCGTCCGAGAGGGCGCCCTCCCAGCGCTCGAGCAGCGCCGCCGGCACCGAGCCGGTCGCCGCCGCGCGGTCGAAGGTGTCGAGCAGCCGCTGCCGCAGCGCCTGCGCGGTCTCGTGCGGCAGGCCGGCGTCGGCGGCGACGGACGTCGGCAGCTCGTGGATCGCCGCGATCGCCTGGCCGACGCTCGTGGCGAGGCCGGGGCGGGCGGGGGAGATGTCCTGCAGCCGCATCGTCGCGCCGCCCAGCCGGGTGAGCACGAAGAGGGTCGAGCGGCCCGCCTCGGCGGTGCCGAGCGCCGACGGCACCTCGAACGGCAGGCGCGAGCGGGTCGCGAGCGTGAGCGCCGCGAGCGCGGCGGCGTGGGCCTGCGCGGTGCGGAGCGCCGCGACCGAGCGGGGGAGCACGACCTGCACGGTCTCGCCGTCGGCGAGGCGCGCGGCGACGACCGAGCGGTGCTCGTCGGAGCCGTCCTCGGTCGCGCCGACCACCGTCAGGCCGTCGACGGCGGTGGTGGCGAGCGCGGCTAGAGTGAAGGGGTTCGTGCTCATGGATGCCAGGCTAGGCCGCCCTCGACCGTCGGGGGCCGCGCCACGCGACGGAGGTGACGTGCAGGTTCCCCCGCTCGCCCGATCGGCGCTCGACCGCGACCACGCGTCCCGGCTCGCGCCGGATGCGGTCGACCGCGCCCTCGAGGACCCCTCGACCCGCATCATCGCGGTCGCCGGCGATCGTGCCCCGGTGCGCGACGGCGCGCTCGTGCGGTTCGCGCCGGACGCGCTGCCCGCCGCCGACGTCGAGCCGCTCGTGCCGCTCAGCTGGCTCGGCCGCGCCGTCGGCGCCGACGGCGCGTACGGCGGCGCGATCCTGTCGATGCTCGTCGCCGAGCCCTTCGACGTGCCCGGCGCAGAGTGGCGCTCGCTCCGCGAGGTGGGTGCCGACCTCGACGACGCCGACGCCGGCGCGCTCGTGCAGGCGGTCGCGCTCGGCGTCTGGCAGCGCGAGAGCCACCACAGCCCGATCGACGGCAGCCCAGCCGACTTCGAGGAGTCTGGCTGGGTGCGCCGCGACGCGAACGGCGGCGCCCACTTCCCGCGCACCGACCCCGCCGTGATCGTGGCGATCCACGACCGGGCCGACGAGCGCATCCTGCTCGGGCACAACGCGGCGTGGCCCGAGGGCCGCTACTCGCTCATCGCGGGCTTCGTCGACCCGGGCGAGTCGCTCGAGGCCGCCGTCGTCCGCGAGGTGCGGGAGGAGACGGGGCTCGAGGTCGTCGAGCCGCACTACCTCGGCTCGCAGCCGTGGCCGTTCCCGCGCAGCCTCATGATCGGCTTCGAGTGCGTCGCCGACGACCCGGGCACGATCCGCCCCGACGGCGTCGAGATCCTCGACGTCCGCTGGTTCACGCGCGACGAGCTGCGGGCGGGCGCCGTGCAGCTGCCGGGCCGCACCTCGATCGCGTCGTGGATCCTCGACGCCTGGCTCGCGCGCGGCGCCCGACCCGCGTGACCGATCGCGTGCTGACCGACGCCGACCGCATCCTCGCCGGCCTCGACGAGCAGCAGCGCCAGGCGGCGACGACGCTCGGCGGCCCCGTCGCGATCCTCGCCGGCGCCGGCACCGGCAAGACGCGGGCGATCACGCATCGCATCGCCTACGGCGTCGCGACCGGCGAGCAGGCCGAGCACGCCTCGCTCGCGCTCACGTTCACGAGCCGGGCGGCGGGGGAGATGCGCACGCGGCTCGCGCGCCTCGGTGCCGGCGGGGTGCAGGCGCGCACGTTCCACGCGGCGGCGCTCGCCCAGCTGTCGCACTTCTGGCCGCGGCTCACCGGCTCCGCGATGCCGCGGCTGCTGCCGCAGAAGGCGTCGCTGCTCGCCGACGCCGCGGCGCAGCTGCGCCTGCGGCTGCCGACGGCGCAGCTGCGCGACGCGGCCGGCGAGATCGAGTGGCGCAAGTCGCAGGCGATGACGATGGAGGACTACGGGCTGCAGGCCCGCATCCGCCCGATGCCGACGGGCATCGCCCCCGACGCGATGATCGACCTCCACATGGCGTACGAGCGCGTGAAGGACGAGCGGCGGCAGATCGACTTCGAGGACGTGCTGCTCGCGACCACCGGCATGCTCGAGCGGGAGCCCGTGGTCGCCGACGAGGTGCGATCCCGCTACCGCCACTTCACCGTCGACGAGTACCAGGACGTCTCGCCCATGCAGCAGCGGCTGCTCGCCGCGTGGCTCGGCGAGCGGCGCGACGTGTGCGTGGTCGGCGACCCGAGCCAGACCATCTACTCCTTCGCCGGCGCCGACCCGGCGAGCCTCAACCGCTTCGTCCACGACCACCCGGACGCCGAGGTCGTGCGGCTCGAGCGGTCGTACCGCTCGACCGCGGCGATCGTCGGCTGCGCGAACCGGCTCATGCGCGGGCGCGACGCGCTCACCCTCACGGCCGCGTCGGGCGAGCCGGGGCGGGAGCCGAGCGCGACCGTGCACGGCAACGACTCCGCCGAGGCCGCCGCGGTCGCCGCCGCGTGCCGCGCGCAGGTCGACGCGGGCGCCGACCCGGGCGACATCGCGGTGCTCACCCGCTTCCACGCGCAGGCGGGGCTGCTCGAGCAGGCGCTCGCGGGCGTCGGGCTGTCGTCCACGGTGCGCGGATCGACGCGGTTCTTCGAGATACCCGTCGTGAAGCGCGCCGTGCTCATGCTGCGGAGCGCGCCCGCCGACGGCAGGCCGGTGTTCCAGGCGGTCGCCGACATCGTCATGGGGCTCGGCTACTCCGCCTCGCCGCCCGCGACCCACGGCGAGGAGCGCGCCCAGTGGGATGCGCTGCACGCGCTCGTCACGCTCGCCGAGGAGGCGGGCGGCACCGACCTCCCCGGCTTCGCGCGCGACCTCGAGCGGCGCGCGGCGACGGAGCACGAGCCGACGCTCGCGGCCGTGACGATCGCGACGATCCACGCCGCCAAGGGCCTCGAGTGGCCGCACGTGCACGTGATCGGGCTCGCGGAGGGGCTGCTGCCGGTCTCGCACGCGACGACGCTCGCCGAGATCGACGAGGAGCGCCGACTGCTCTACGTCGCCATCACCCGCGCGCAGCGGTCGCTCTCGCTGACCTGGGCGCGCCACTCCGGGCACGCCGTCAGGCAGCCATCGCGGTTCCTGGCCGAGATCGGTGGGGGCAGCGCGCCCGGGAGCGCCGCAGCGCGCTGACCGCGGCGTCGCGCTGCCGGATGCGCGCGCCCCAGCCCGCGGGCAGCGCCTCGTCGGCCGCCCGGCGGAGGGCGCCGAGCACCGTGACGATGGTCTGCGCCGCCGCGATCGCGCTCGGCACGGGCGTGAGGTGGCCGGGGAGCAGGGCGTCGCCGTCCAGGCGCGTGGCGTCCTGCCGGGCGCAGCCAGCGCATCCGGCGCCCGCGGGCACGAACGGCCCGACCTGCACCCAGACGTCGCCGACCACGACGGGCAGGTGCGCGAGCCCCGACGCCGCGAGCCGCTCGAGCTCCGCGTCCGGCAGCCGCCACGCCGCCACCGGCAGCACGAGCCCGTCGTCGCGCGCGGGATGGCCCGACAGCCGCGCGGCGCGGTGCAGCGCGTCGGCGAGCGGGATGCGGCCGCGCACGCGCACCCCGAGCGTGGGCGGCGCGGGCTCGAGCGCCGGGCCCACCGCGCGCAGCAGCACGGCGGCCGGCTCGTCGCCCAGCAGGTGCTCGAGCTCGCGGCGCACGACCCCGCGCGTCAGCGCCGCGATGCCGAGGAGCGTGGGGTCGTCCGCGGCGAGCTCGGCGACCGGCTGCTGCGCGCCGATCATGATGCGATCGGGCGCGCTGCGGAAGACGGCGAGGTGCGGATCGAGGCGCAGCATGGCGGCATGGTGCGCCCATCGGCAGGGCCGCGTCGCCGGCTGTCCACAGGCCGGCGCTCCGCCGGCCTGCTCTTCGCCGGCCGGCTCAGCGCTGCGGCGGGGTGTCCTCGCCGGTGTCGTCGCCGAGGTCCTCGGCCGGCGCGTCCGGTGCGGGCGCCTCGCCCTCCGCGCGCTCCGCGTCGTCGAGCAGCTCCTGCAGCGCGAGGTCCATCTCGTCGAGCTCGCCGGCACCCTGCAGCCGCGCGATGACGCGCGAGGGGTCGTCGATGTCGGCCCCGTCGGGCATGAGGTCGGGCTGGTCCCAGAGCGAGTCGCGCACCTCGGCGCCCACGGCATCCGTCACCGTGCGCCAGAACGCGGCCGCCTCGCGCAGCCGGCGCGGCCGGATCTCGAGGCCGACGAGCGTGCCGAACGCCTTCTCGGCGGGGCCGCCCGTCGCGCGCCGCCGGCGCACCATCTCGGCGATCGACTCGCGCTTGGGGAGCCTGGCGGTCGCCGTCTCGGTGACCGCATCGACCCAGCCCTCGATGAGGGCGATCGTCGTCTCGAGGCGCGCGAGCGTCTCGACCTGCTCGGGCGTCTTCGGGGGGATGAGCGCTCCGCTCTTCAGCGCCTCGCGCAGCTCGTCGGGGTTCGTCGGGTCGAACGACTCCGCGAGCTCCTCGAGCCGGTCGACGTCGATGCGGATGCCCTCGGCGTACTCGCGCACGGACGAGAGCACGTGCAGGCGCAGCCAGCGCGCGTGGTGGAAGAGCCGGGCGTGCGCGAGCTCGCGCGCCGACATCCAGATGCGCACCTGGTCCTCGGGGATCTCGAGCCCCTCTGCCACCGCGCGCAGGTTGACCGGCAGCAGCGCCGCGGTGCCCTCGAGCAGCGGGAAGCCGAAGTCGCCGCCCGCGACGGTCTCGCCGGCGAGCTGGCCCACCACGTTGCCGAGCTGCATCGCGAACATCGTGCCGCCGACGTTGCGGAGGATCCGCTCGGCGCCCGCGAGCATCTCCTGCGCCTCCTCGGGCGCGTGCTCCTGCATCGCGGCCGTGAGCGCGTCGGAGATGCTGTTCGCGACCGGCTCGCTCATCTCCTGCCACACGGGGATGGTCGCGTCGACCCACTGCTGCCGCGAGAGCAGCTGCAGCTCGGTCGCGGCGGCGCCGATGTCGGTCGTCTCGCTCAGCCACAGCGCCGCGAGCTCGGCCGCCTGCCGCACCGCGTCGCGCTCGGCGCTCGACACCGAGCCCGGGTCGCGCTGCACGACGGCCGCGGCCTGGCGGCGGGACGCCTCCCAGTCGATGCCGTCCTCGGTGCGGGCGAGCGCCGCCTGCAGCTGCGCCATCAGGGCCTGCAGCTGCGCGGGATCGGAGGGCATGCCGGCAGCGCCTGCCAGTCGGGCGGGATCGATCGGCCCATCGCCCGACAGGAACTTCTGCAGCATCTCGCGCAGCTCGTCCTCAGGGCGTCGATCGTCGGAGTCCTCAGGCATGCGACTACGCTAGCCGCAGCATGTCGCAACCCGCGGGGAATCCGCCCATCCCGTCCTCCGCCGTCCGCGAACACCCGGTGCAGCACCGGTTCCCGGACGTGCGGCCCCGCCGTGTGCGCCGGGCCGGATGGGTCGGGCTGGGCATCGCGGCGGTCGCGTCGCTCGCGCTCGCCTTCCTGCCGTCGCCCTACGTGGTCGAGACGCCCGGCCCCACCTTCGACACCCTCGGCGCCACCGACGCCGGCCCGCTCATCACGATCGACGGCGCCGAGACGTACCCGACCGAGGGGGAGCTCCGGCTGCTGACCGTGTCGCTGCTCGGCAACCCGCAGCGGCCGCTCACCTGGATCGACGTCGCCGAGGCATACCTCGACCCGTCCGACTCGATCATCCCGATGGCCGCGGCCTTCCCGCCCCAGGTGTCGGTGGAGGAGTCGAACGAGGCGGGCCGCATCGAGATGCAGAACTCGCAGTCCGCGGCCGTCGCGGCCGCGCTGCTGCACGAGGGCCTCGAGGTCGAGAGCGACGTGCGCATCGCCGGCGTCATCCCCGGCTCGCCCGCCGAGGGCCTGCTCGAGGAGGGCGACCGCATCCTGCGCGTCAACGGCGAGGCGGCGTACGACGTCTTCTCGATCCGCGCGTCCATCGCGGCCGTCGACGGCCCGACGACGCTCGAGATCCAGCGCGGCGACGAGGCGCTCACCGTCGAGGTGACGCCGGTCGTCGAGGACGGGCAGAAGATCGTCGGCATCTACCCGTCGAACGAGTTCACGTTCCCGTTCGAGGTCGACATCCAGCTGCCGAACGTCGGCGGACCGAGCGCCGGCATGATGTTCGCGCTCGGGGTCGTCGACGAGCTGACCCCCGGTGCGATGACCGCCGGCACGCGCTGGGCCGGCACCGGCACGATCGCCGCGCTCGGCGACGTCGGGCCGATCGGCGGCATCGTGCAGAAGATGCACGGCGCGGTCGACGCCGGCGCGACGCACTTCCTCGCGCCGGTCGAGAACTGCGGCGAGGTCGTCGGGCACGTGCCCGAGGGGCTCACGGTCTTCGCGGTCGACACGCTCGACGACGCGATGGCGGCGATCGACGCGGTGGCCATGAACGAGGACACGTCGGCGCTCCCGACGTGCGAGGCTGCGCCCGCGCCGTAGCGCGGTCTGCTCATAGGCGGGGCGGATACCATGAGCGGCACCGCCCGCCCCGCACCTTGGAGCTGAACGACGTGTCTTCCAACGCCGAACGACCGACCCCAGCGACCGTCAGGCGGCAGCGTCCATCGCCGCTGCTCATCACGATCCTGATCGTCGCCGCCATCATCGGGGCGTTCGTGCTCTTCTCGGGGTTCTACGCCGATGTGCTGTGGTTCGACCAGCTCGGCTTCGTGCAGGTGCTGCAGACGCGCTGGCTGTCGATGGCCGTGATGTTCCTCATCGGCTTCCTCGGCATGGCGGTGCCGCTCGCGCTCAGCGTGCAGATCGCCTTCCGCTCGCGCCCCGTCTACGCGCAGCTCAACTCGCAGCTCGACCGCTACCAGGAGCTCGTCGAGCCGCTGCGCCAGGTCGGCATGTGGGCCGCGCCGGTCGTGCTCGGCCTCTTCGCCGGCATCGCGTCCGCCACGCAGTGGGAGACGGCGCAGCTGTGGCTGCACCGCACGCCGTTCGGCGAGGCCGACCCGCAGTTCGGCTTCGACATCAGCTTCTACGTCTTCGAGCTGCCGCTCTACCAGCAGATCGTCGGCTTCGCGCTCGCGGTGCTCTTCATCAGCGGCGTCGCGACGCTCGCGACCGCGTACCTCTACGGCGCCATCCGCGTGACGGGCCGCGAGTTCCGCATCTCGCGCTCCGCGCGCATCCAGCTCGCGATCATCGTCGCGCTCTACATGCTCGCGCTCGGCGTCTCGATCTGGCTCGGCCAGTACGCCGCGCTCGCCATGACGTCGCAGGGCTTCCTCGCGACCGGCGCCGGCTACACCGAGGTGAACGCGACCATCCCGGGCGCGCAGATCCTCGCGGGCATCGCGGGCCTCGTCGCCATCTTCTTCATCATCACCGCGGTGATCGGCCGCTGGCGCATCGCGATCGTCGGCACCGCGCTGCTCATCGCCGCCTCGCTCGTCGTGGGCGTCGCCTACCCGGCGATCGTGCAGCGGTTCCAGGTCGACCCGAGCGCGCGCACGCTCGAGGAGCCGTTCATCCAGCGCAACATCGACGCCACCCGCGCCGCGTGGGGCATCGATGGGATGGTCGAGAGCGAGTCGGATGCGCGCACGGACGCCGAGCCCGGCGCGCTGCGCGCCGACGCCGAGACGACCGCGAACATCCGCATCATCGACCCGGCGCTCGTCACCGACGCGTTCGCGAACCTGCAGGAGTACCGCCAGTACTACGGCTTCGCCGAGCAGCTCGACGTCGACCGCTACGAGGTCGACGGGCAGACGCAGGACACCGTGATCGCGGTGCGCGAGCTCGACCTCTCGGGGCTCGAGGAGGACAGCTGGTACAACCGGCACATCGTCTACACGCACGGCTACGGCGTCGTCGCGGCGTACGGCAACCAGCGCGGGCCCGAGGGCCAGCCGGTCTTCCTGCAGCAGGGCATCCCGACCGAGGGCGCGCTCGGCGAGTACCAGCCGCGCGTCTACTTCGGCGAGTCGACGCCGGACTACTCGATCGTCGGCGGCGCCGAGGGCTCCGCGCCGCTCGAGCTCGACTACCCGCGGTCGGCCGAGGAGGGCAGCGGCAACGCCAACACCACCTTCTCGGAGGACGGCGGCCCCAAGCTCGACTCGTTCATCAACCGCCTGGTCTACGCGCTGAAGTTCCAGTCGGAGCAGATCATCCTGTCCGACGCCGTCACCGCCGACTCGCAGATCCTCTACGACCGCGACCCGCGCGACCGCGTCGCCGCCGTCGCGCCGTACCTGACGCTCGACAGCGACCCCTACCCGGCGGTCGTCGACCAGCGGCTCGTCTGGATCGTGGACGGCATGACGACGACCTCGATGTACCCGTACTCGTCGCACCGCTCGATCGCGCAGACGATCGCCGACGTGACGAACGCGAACCCCGAGCTCACCGCCGGCGACATCGTGAACTACATGCGCAACTCGGTGAAGGCCGTCGTGGACGCGTACGACGGGTCCGTGACGCTCTACGCGTGGGACCCCGAGGACCCGATCCTGCAGGCGTGGATGCAGATCTACCCCGGCACGGTGCAGCCGATGAGCGCGATGTCGGGCGAGCTCATGAGCCACGTGCGCTACCCGGCCGACATGTTCAAGCTGCAGCGCAACGTGCTCGGCGACTACCACGTCACGAACCCCGCGACCTTCTTCTCGGGCGACGACCAGTGGGCGACGCCCTCCGACCCGACGTGGTCGAACGCGCAGGTCACCGCGCCGCCGCAGCCGCCGTACTACCTGACGATGTCGGTGGACGGGCAGGACCCCGCGTTCACGCTCTACTCCACCTTCATCCCGCGCGACGGCCGCGAGGTGCTCTACGGCTACCTGTCGGTGAACGCGGACGCCGGCAGCACGCCGGGGCAGGTGAGCGAGGACTACGGCAGGCTCACGCTGCAGTCGCTGCCCAAGGAGGGATCGATCCCCGGCCCCGGCCAGGTGCAGAACAACTTCGACACCGACGCCGAGGTCTCGCAGGTGCTCAACATCCTGCAGCAGGGCTCCACCGAGGTGCTGAACGGCAACCTGCTGACCCTCCCGGTCGGCGGCGGCCTGCTCTACGTGCAGCCGGTCTACCTGCAGTCCACGGGCGCGACCTCGTTCCCGGTGCTGCGGAAGATCCTGGTCGCGTTCGGCGACGACATCGCGTTCGAGGACACCCTCGACGAGGCGCTCGACTCGCTCTTCGGCGGCGACTCCGGTGCCGACGCGGGTGACTCCGGCGTCGACCCCGTGCCGACCGAGCCTGGGCAGGAGGGCGAGCAGCCCGCGCCCGAGACGGATCTGCAGACGCAGCTCGACGCGGCCATCGCGCAGGCGGGCACGGCGCTCCAGGAGCGCCAGGCCGCCTACGCCGAGAACGACCTCGTCGCGGCCGCGGAGGCCGACGAGCGGCTCACCACGGCGCTCGCGGAGGCCATCCGGCTCTCGGCCCAGATTGAGGGCGAGGCAGCACCCGAGGAGGCTCCGGCGGAGACGCCGGCGCCGGAGGAGACCACCGCGCCGTAAGCATCCGGTGGGGCCGATTTGCCCTGCTGCCGAGTCCCTGGTAACGTCTCTTCTTGTGCCGCGGGGTGGAGCAGCTCGGTAGCTCGCCGGGCTCATAACCCGGAGGTCGCAGGTTCAAATCCTGTCCCCGCAACAAGAAGTCCGCGAACTGCGGCACACGAAGAGGCCCCCGCGAGGGGGCCTCTTCTGCGTCGTGGCGCGGGCGATTAGCCTCGCCGCATGGGCTTCGCGGTCTCAGCCGAGTCGTACGACCGGTTCATGGGCAGGTTCTCGGTGCCGCTCGCCGCGGTCTTCGCCGACTTCTCGGGAGTCGCGACCGGCGCCGCGCCCGCGGTGCTGGACGTCGGCAGCGGCCCCGGCGCGCTCACCGACGAGCTGCTCGCGCGCGGCGCGACCGCGACGGCGATCGACCCCTCGCCGAGCTTCGTGGCGGCAGCGCGCGCGAGGCACCCGTCGGTCGAGGTCGTCGAGGGCGTCGCCGAGGCGCTGCCGTTCGCCGACGCGAGGTTCGACGCCGCCCTCGCGCAGCTCGTCGTGCACTTCATGCGCGACCCCGTGCAGGGGCTGGCCGAGATGGCGCGCGTCACGCGCCCGGGCGGCACGGTCGCAGCGTGCGTCTGGGACCACGCGACCGGCCCGCTCGGCGCCTTCTGGGCGGCTGTCGCCTCGCTGCACGACGGGCCGGGGGAGCCGCCCTCGGAGGCGCGGCGGCCGGGCGCGCACCGCGGCGAGCTCGCGGAGCTCCTGGAGGCGGCGGGGCTGCAGGGCGTGCGGGAGGAGCCGATCGCGGTGACGGTCGCCTTCCCCGACGTCGCGTCGTGGTGGCAGCCGTTCGAGCTCGGCGTCGGGCCCGCGGGCGACCACGTGGCGGGCCTCGACGCGGCCGCGCGCGAGCGGCTGCGCGATCGCTGCGGCGAGCTGTTGCCCGAGCCGCCGTTCGAGGTGCGCGCGGTCGCCTGGGCGGCCAGGGGCACGCGCGCCTGACGCGGCGCGCGTGCCGCGCGGGCTACTCGAAGAGCCCGCCGATGCCGCCGCCGCTGCTGCTGCCGCCGTTCGAGCCCGAGACCTGCTGCCGGCCCTCGCTCGGCTGCACCACGACGAAGCCGGGGCCGTGGAACGCGAGCTGGAAGGCCTCGCCCGTGCCGCCGCGCAGCAGCGAGCGCATGTTCATGCTGTTCACGACGCTCGGCTGCAGGTTCGACGACCAGCAGACCGCGGCGTTCGGGTCGACGAACGTCGGCTGGCGGGAGCAGTCGAGCAGCATCGGCTGCCCCTCGCACGAGACGCCGACGGTGCCGGCGCCGCCGAGCTCCAGGTTGAACAGGCCGCCGGCCATGATGTTGCCGCTGCGCAGCATCTTGATGTCCCACTGCAGGTTCGCGTCGAAGGCGAGCAGGTTCTTGCCGCTCACCGACAGGCCCTCGTTCTCGAGCAGCACGGTGAAGACGTTCGCGGCGTCGCGGGCGAGGAAGACCTCGCCCTGCCCGCGCATCCGCATGAGCGGTGCGCCCTCACCCGTGACGAGCTTCTTCAGCATGCGCGCGGCGCCGGCACCCTCGTGCTGGAACTCGATCTGGCCCTGGTAGGCGACCATCGCGCCCTTCGCGGCCAGCACGTCGCCGCCGTTGGCGACGTTCGTGCGCAGCATGTAGCTGGACTGCTTCACCCACCGCTCGGTCGACTGGGTCTCCTGATTCGCCTCTGCGAACAGCTCGGATCTCATGCGTCCCCCTCCAGGGCCTGCTCGAGCCTGACGACCTTGCCGTCGAGCTCACCCGTCCATCCGGGCCGGATGTCCGCCTTCAGGACGAGGGATGCGCGCGGGCTGAGCGCCAGGACGGCGTCGGTCGCGCGGCGCACGACGTCGAACACCGCATCCCACTCGCCCTCGATCGTCGTGAACATCGCGTCGGTGCGGTGCGGCAGCCCGCTCTCGCGGACCACGCGCACGGCCGCGGCGACCGCGTCGTGCACCGAGCCGTCGGGGCCGGCGGTGCCGGGTGCAACGGAGAATGCGACGAGCATCCTGCTCCCTTCGTCGGTGCGATCTTGGCATCCGCATGCTGGAAGCGCCCGCGGCTCGCCACGGCTCCCGACAGCCCGCGCACGGCCGCCGCCGTAGGCTCGGAGCATGGACGAGCGAGACGGAGTGCTGACGGCCGCGGCCGTGCAGTGGGCGCCGGGCGAGGACGTGGACGCGAACCGGGATGCCGCTGCCGCTTGGATCGATGCGGCCGCCGCGCGCGGCGCTCGCCTCATCGTGCTGCCCGAGTACTCGCAGCACTGCTCGAGCGACCTCGCCGCCACCGCGCCCTCGGCCGCCGAGGAGCTCGACGGACCGTTCGTCGCGATGCTGACGGACCGCGCGGCCGCCCACGACGCGCTCGTCGTCGCCGGCCTGCTCGAGCGCCGGGGCGGCGGCGTCTCGAACACCGTCGTCGCCGTCGACGCGACCGGGGTGCGCGTCGCCTACCGCAAGGTGCACCTCTACGACGCGTTCGGGTCGAGCGAGTCCGACTGGCTGACGGCCGGCGACCCCGGACAGGTGCCGGTCATCGAGGCGCTCGGCACCAGCATCGGCATCCAGACCTGCTACGACCTGCGCTTCCCGGAGGCGACGCGGCGGCTCGTGGACGCGGGCGCCGACGTCGTCGTCGTGCCCGCCGAGTGGGTGCGCGGACCGCAGAAGGAGCGGCACTGGACGACGCTCGTCACGGCCCGCGCGATCGAGTCGACGGTGCACGTCGTGGCCGCCGACCAGGCGCCGCCGCTCGGCGTGGGCTGCTCGCTCATCGTCGACCCCATGGGCGTGGCGCTCGCCGCGCTCGGCGACGGGGAGGGCCTGGCCGTCGCGCCGATCGACGCGGAGGTCACCGCGGCGACGCGCGTGCGCAACCCGTCGCTCGCGAACCGGCGCTACCGCATCGCCTGAGGGCGGCGGCGCGCGGTGCGCGGCGGGCGCTGCGCAGCGCGCTCAGCGCGGCGGGCTCAGGGCACCGGCTGCAGCACCGCGCTCTTGAGCCCCGCGAGCCGCGAGGCCGCCTCGTGCAGCGTGTCGTCGGACTTGCAGAACGCGAACCGCATCGTCGAGCGCAGGTCGCGCCGCGACGGCCGCGCGAGCGCGAGCAGCGGCACGCCGACGACCCCGACGAGCTCCGGCATGCGCCGGGCGAGCGCCGTCGCGTCGTCGATGCCGAGCGGCGCGGCGTCGGCGAGCAGGAAGTAGCCGGCCATCGCGTCGTGCACCGTGAAGCCGGCCTTCCGCAGCCCGCGCGCGAGGATGTCGCGCTTGCGGGCGAAGGTCTGCTGGATGGTGTCGAAGTGCTCGTCGGCGAGCCGCAGGCCGACGGCGACCGCGGGCTGGAACGGCGCGCCGTTCACGAACGTCAGGTACTGCTTGACGGCGCTGATCTGGGCGATGCGCTCCGGCGTCGACATGATCCAGCCGACCTTCCAGCCGGTGACGGAGAAGGTCTTGCCGGCCGACGAGATCGACACGAGCCGGTCGCGCGCCGCGTCGATCGTGGCGATCGGCACGTGCCGCTCGTCGTAGACGAGGTGCTCGTAGACCTCGTCGGTGACGATGATCGCGTCGCGGCGCTCGGCGACGCGCACGATGTGCCGCATCGACGCCTCGTCGAAGACGGTGCCGGTCGGGTTGTGCGGCGAGTTCACGATGATCATGCGCGTGCGAGGCGTCGCCGCGCGCTGCAGCCGGTCGGGGTCGGGCTGGAAGTCGGGTGCGGCGAGCGGCACGGGCACGAGCACGGCGCCGGCGAGCGCGGCGACCGCGGCGTACGCGTCGTAGTACGGCTCGAAGACGATCACCTCGTCGCCCGGGGAGAGGTAGGCGAGCATCGTCGCCGCGAGCGCCTCGGTCGCACCGGCGGTGACGAGCACGTCGCCGCGGCCGAGCCCGATGCCGTAGAAGCGCCGCTGGTGCTCGACGACCGCGTCGATGAGCTCCTGGCTGCCCCGACCGGGGCCGTACTGGTTCCTGCCGTGGTCGATCGCGTGCTTCGCCGCGTCGAGCACGGCCCGCGGACCGTCCTCGTCGGGGAAGCCCTGCCCGAGGTTGAGGGCGCCGGTCTTCGACGCGAGGGCGGTCATCTCGGCGAAGATCGTCGGCGCGAGCCGGCCGTCCGTGCCGAGCAGTCCTGCGCCCGCTGCGGTCCGCTGCCAGGGTGCCTGCTCCATGCTCCGAACGCTACTCGCTCCCGCCTCCCTTCCGACGCTCGACATCGGGATCGCATGGGAACCGCATGGATTCGGGTGCCACGCTCGAGCACATGACGAACCCGTACGATCGCGTGCCGAACCCCGCTGGCCCGCAGCAGCAGCCGCAGCAGCCCGCTCCCACCTCGGCCCCCGACGGCCAGCGCTGGCATGGCTGGCAGCAGCCCTCCTCGCCGTCCGCCCAGGGCGGCCCGCATGCCCAGGGCGGCCCGTACGCCCACGGCGCGCCGCCGGTCCCCGGCGCCGAGCACCCGACGCTCGCCTACGCGCCGATGGGCGAGCAGCCGGCGCTCGCCGCTGCCGCGCCGCGCGCATCCCGGCGCACCGGCCTCGTCGTGACGTCGCTCGTCGCTGCAGCGCTGCTCGGCGGCGCGGCCGGCTTCGGCGGCGGCGCGCTCGCGCTCAGCCAGCAGCAGCCGCAGACGCAGTCCGCGCCGGGCGCCGGCGCGACCGGCGAGACGGTCTCCGACCCCTCGACGATCGCCGACGTCGCCGCGGCGGCCGGACCCTCCGTCGTGACCGTGCAGGCCTCGTCGAGCTCCGGCTCGGGCGAGGGCTCGGGCGTCGCCATCGCGGCCGGCGGCTACATCGTCACGAACAACCACGTCGTCACCCTCGACGGGCAGGCCGCCGACGCGACCATCACGGTCGAGACGAGCGACGGACGGCTGCTCGCCGCCGAGATCGTCGGCACCGACCCGATCGTCGACCTCGCGGTCATCAAGGTCGACGCCGAGCTGCCGGTCATCACGTTCGCCGCGAGCGACGACGTGCGCGTCGGCGACACGGCGATCGCCATCGGCGCGCCGCTCGGCCTCTCGAACTCCGTGACCGACGGCATCGTCTCGGCGGTGGACCGCGGCCTGCGCATCGCCTCGAGCGCCGCGCCGAGCGAGGAGGACCAGTCGCAGCAGCAGCCCTTCGGCTTCTGGCAGCCCGACGGCACCCAGGCGGCCGCGGAGGACATCTCCATCCCGGTCGTGCAGACGGATGCGTCCATCAACCCGGGCAACTCCGGCGGCGCGCTGCTGAACGCGGCGGGCCAGCTCGTCGGCGTCAACGTGGCGATCGCGAGCATGGGCTCGGAGACCTCGTCCGGTTCGATCGGCATCGGCTTCGCGATCGAGTCGAGCCTCGTGCAGCGCGTGGTCGACGAGATCATCGCCGACGGCACCGCGAGCCACGGCCTGCTCGGCGCGTCGGTGAGCGACGTGACGGATGCCTCCGTCGGCACCGTGGGCGCGCTCATCCGAGAGACGGTCGAGGGCGGCGCGGCCGCTGCCGCGGGCCTGCAGGCGGGCGACGTCGTGACCGCGATCGACGGGCAGCCGGTGACCGGCGCGACCGATGCGACCGCGCAGGTGCGCGCCCACGCCGGCGGCGAGACCGTGACCGTCACCTACCTCCGCGACGGCGACGAGGCCGAGGCCGAGGTGACGCTGAGCGAGCTCGGCTAGCCGCGACCCCCGTCGGTCCCCGCGCCGTCGGTCCCGCGAGGGGCCGGCGGCGCGCTGTCCTCGAGCGGCAGGTCCTCGTCGACCGGCGGCACGTCGGCGCGCCGCTGCCGCAGCCGCCGCAGCCCGCCGCCGAGGCCCTCGCGCTCGATCGCGCGCGCCTCGCTGATCCGCTCGCCGAGGCTCGGCCGCACCTCGCGCACGACCGGGGCGAGGCTCGGGTCGAAGGCGACCGGCGGGGGACCGAAGGCCTCGCGCGCCGCCTGCACGATCTGACGGCCGAGGATGTGGTTGCCCACGCCGCCGACGACGGCGCCGATCCCGAAGGGCAGCGCGCGGCCCAGCATCGATGCGCCGGTGTTGCGCGCCATGCGCTTGAGGAACGCGCGCCGCAGGAAGTCCACGACCTGGCCCATCATGCCGGTCGGCATGCGGGACGTGACGAGCTCCCCCCAGAACGCGCTGCCGGCCGCGCCGCGACCGAGCGACTGCTCGGCGACGCGCTTCACGAGCGCCTTGCCGCCGGAGCCGAGCATGAGGCCCATCACGAGGGCCTTCGCGCGCTCCGGGTCCTCGACGTGGATGCCGTGCACCTCGGTGACCGCCTGCGCGAAGAAGGCGCTCGCCTCGAGGAAGCCGACGGTCTCGGCGACGGTCAGCCCGAGCGCCGCGGCGGTGCCGATGCCGGGGGCGACCGCGGTCGCGCCGACCGCCGCGCCGCCGCTCGTGACGGCGGCGAGGTACTGCTTCTCGAGCCGCTCGATCACCTGCGCGGGCGAGAGCTCCGGGTGCTTGCGGCGGAGCGAGCGCAGGTGGTTGACCACGAGCGGCCGCTGCACGCCGAGGATGCGGTCGAGCGTGCCGACGAGCCAGCCGAGGTCGTCGTCGCGTTCGATCTCCTGCATGGTTCCCCCTCATCCGGTGCCGGACGTGCATCCGGCGCAGACGAGAAGCATGCCGCCACGAGCCGGGAGCAGGCTGAGCGTGCGATGCCGGGTCGTGGGATGATGGAGGCATGACGCAGCTGCCCGCACCCGACACCGCAGGCCCCGGCTCGATCGGCGCCGGCGGGAGCACCGACGTGCTCGACCGCGAGCTCGAGAAGCTCCTCAACGAGGAGTCGGTGGAGGACGGCGACCACGACCGGTTCTCGCACTACGTCAAGAAGGAGAAGATCCTGCAGTCCGCGCTCTCGGGCAAGCCCGTGCGCGCGCTGTGCGGCAAGAAGTGGACCCCGGGGCGCGACCCGGAGAAGTTCCCGATCTGCCCCGCCTGCAAGGAGATCTACGAGAAGCTCCGCCAGGAGTAGGCCGTCCTCAGCGGAAGACGGTCGGGATGACCGGCTCGCCGCGCGCGAGGCGGTGCGCCTCGTTCGGCAGCTCCGCGACGGCGGCGTCGTGGCGCTCGCGAGCGGCGGCGACGCCCTGCCGGCCGAGCCAGCGGTCGTCGATCTCGCCGCCCTGCACGAGCGGCACCTGCAGCGCGCGGCCGCCGGCGGCCGCCGCGTCGAGCGTGGGCCGGTGGTCGGTGACGAGCACGGTCTCCTCGACCGCGACGCCCTGCTCGAGCGTGCGCACCGCGACCTTCTCGCCCGGCTTCGACGCCTTGTCCTCGGAGTGCTTCGCGACGCCGACCCAGGCGCCGTCGTCGCCCTGGCGCGCGACGAGCTTGTAGACCATGCCGGCCGCGGGCGCGCCCGAGCCGGTGACGAGGCTCGTGCCGACGCCGTAGGCATCCACCGGGCTCGCCTGCAGCGCCGCGATCGCGTACTCGTCGAGGTCGCTCGTGACGGTGATGCGCGTGCCGGTGGCGCCGAGCGAGTCGAGCAGCGCCCGCGCCTCGGTGGCGACCTCGTCGAGGTCACCGGAGTCGAGGCGGATGCCGCCGAGGCCGGTGCCGGCGACCTCGATGGCCGTGCGGATGCCCTGCTCGATGTCGTAGGTGTCGACGAGCAGCGTCGTGCCCACCCCGAGCGCGTCGATCTGCGCCTGGAAGGCGGCCGCCTCGGAGTCGTGCAGCAGCGTGAAGGAGTGCGCGGCGGTGCCCATCGTCGGGATGCCCCAGCGCGCGCCGGCCGCGAGGTTGGAGGTGGCGCCGAAGCCGGCGATGTAGGCGGCGCGGGCGGCGGCGATCGCCGCCTCCTCGTTCGCGCGGCGTGAGCCCATCTCGGCGACCGGACGGCCCTTCGCCGCGCGCGTCATGCGGGTGGCGGCGTTCGCGACCGCCGAGTCGTAGTTGAGCACCGAGAGCGCGAGCGTCTCGAGGACGACCGCCTCGGCGAACGAGCCCTCGACGACGAGGATGGGGGAGCCCGGGAAGTACAGCTCGCCCTCCGCGTAGCCGCGGATGTCGCCCGAGAACCGGTAGTCGGCGAGCCAGTCGAGCAGCTCGTTCGAGACGATGTGCTCGTCGCGCAGGAAGCGCAGCTCGTCGTCGCCGAAGCGGAAGTCGGCGAGCAGCTCGAGGAAGCGGCCCGTGCCGGCAACGACGCCGTAGCGGCGGGCGCCCGGGAGCCGGCGCGCGAACACCTCGAAGACGGAGGGCCGGAACGCCGTGCCGGCGCGCAGCGCGGCGTCGATCATCGTCAGCTCGTAGCGGTCGGTCATGAGCGCGGTGTCGGTCACGGCGCAAGCCTATGACGCGCCCCCGCTCGGGGCGGGTAGCGTGGCTCGGTGCCCGCATCCTCCCGACCCCTGCCCGATGGCGTCGAGCTGCGCCCGCCGACCCCGGCCGACGCGCCCGCGTGGGCGCTGTTCCTCGTCGAGGAGCAGCTGCGCACCTATGCCGGGCTCCTGCCGGACGCCTTCCACGAGGACGGCCTCGCGCAGGCCGACATCCAGGGGCTCGCGGACGCCTTCGCCGCGCCCGGCGATGCCCAGCGGCGCATCGCGTGGCTCGGCGACCGCATCGTCGGCGTCGCGGCCGCGGAGCCCGCCCCGGCGGCGTGGGAGGTCGAGCTCGGCTTCGTGCCCGCGCCGGCTGCGCGCGAGCTCGGGCGCCTCTACGTGCACGCCGACCTGCATGGCACCGGGCTCGGCGGCGTGCTCTTCGACGAGGTCGTCGACGAGCGGCCGCACTACCTCTGGCTCATCGACGGGAACGCCCGCGCCGCTCGGTTCTACGAGCGGCGCGGGTTCCGTCATCTGGACGAGCGGGTGTCGACCGGCCCGACCTGGGGCCACATCAGCATGCACCGCATGCTGAAGGACTGACCCCGACGCGGCGTGCTCAGCCGAGCAGCCCCTGCTCCTCGAGCCACGCTGCCGCGATGTCGGCGGCCGGCGACTGGTCGACGGTGCTGCGGCGGTTGAGCTCGATGAGCTCGTCCGACGTGAGCGCCGCGCTGATCTCGTTGACGACCGCCTGCGCCTCCTCGTCGACGCGGTCGCTCGCGACCGGGACGACGTTCGACGACAGGAAGAGGCCCTCGGTGTCCTCGAGCACGACGAGGTCGTTC
The DNA here is from genome assembly GCF_054060915.1 of Agrococcus sp. UYP33. Classification (NCBI taxonomy): domain Bacteria; kingdom Bacillati; phylum Actinomycetota; class Actinomycetes; order Micrococcales; family Microbacteriaceae; genus Agrococcus; species Agrococcus sp. UYP33. The sequence goes on along the minus strand of NZ_JBSSDR010000001.1, from coordinate 106,350 downwards.
TCGGCGATCTCCGGCTGCGCGGTGTAGAGGATCGCGAGCTGGACGTCGCCGTCCTGCAGCGCGCGCACGGTGAGCGGGCCGCCGCCGTCCTCGATCGGCGTGAAGCCGACCTCGATGCCGTAGACGTCGGCGAGGCCCTGCGGCCCGTTCGGCCGCGTCTCGGCCTCGGAGTTCGCGCCCATGGTGAGCGGCACGTCGACGTTCGCGAGGTCGGCGACCGTCGTGAGGTCGTACTGCTCGGCGAACTCGCGCGTCACCACGTAGGAGTCCTGGTCGGTGGCGGGCGCCTGGTCGAGGATCGTGATGCCCTCGGGCGCGGCCTCGGTGAGCGCCGCGTAGACCTCGTCGCTCTCGCGCTCCTCCGGGGCGTCGGCCCAGACCTGCAGCAGCGGGCCGGTGTACTCCGGGAAGAGGTCGATCGAGCCGGACTCGATCTCGGGCAGGTAGACCTCGCGCTGCCCGATGCGCAGCTGGCGGTCGATCGTGTAGCCGGCGTCCTCGAGCCCCTGGGCGTAGAGCTCGGCGATGATCTCGTTGGAGTAGTAGTCCTGCGAGCCGACGACGAGCGTCGTGCTCTCGCTGCTGCCGCTCGGCGCGGTGCTGGGGCTCTCCTCGAGCGGGTCGGCGCTCGAGCAGCCGGCCAGGACGACACCGGCGGTGCCGAGCGCGGCGAGCGCGAGGCCCGCCCTGCGGATGGGAGTGGTCATGCGGAGTTCCTCTCTGATGCGCGTGCGCGCGCGGTGGTGCGTGGGGTGCCGAGTGGTTCGGCGCGGCGGGCCGCCGCGGATTGGGCGGCTTGGAACAGCAGCTCGACGACGAGTGCGAGCAGCGCGACGAGCAGCGAGCCGGCGAGCATGACGCCGTAGTCGCGGGTCTTCAGGCCGGAGAAGATGAGCCGGCCGAGGCCGGTGTCCGAGACGTACGCCGCGAGCGTCGCCGTCGAGATGACCTGCAGCGCCGCGGAGCGGAGCCCGCCGATGAGCACCGGGCTCGCGAGCGGCAGCTCGACGCCGGTGAGGATCTGCCGCTCGGTCATGCCGATCGCCCGCGCACCGCCGATCACGAGCCGGTCGACCGACTCGACGCCGGCGTACGCGCCTGCGAGCACGGGCGGCAGCGCGAGCACGACGAGGGCGAGGAACGGCGCCTCGAACCCGATGCCGAGCAGCAGCCCGAAGATCGTCAGCAGCCCGAGCGTGGGGATCGCGCGCGCGCCGCTCGTCAGCGCGATCACGAGCCCGCGGCCGCGGCCGGTGTGCCCGATGAGCACCCCGGCGGGGATGCCGATCGCCGCGGCGACGAGCAGCACCGCGCCCGAGAACGCGAGGTGCTCGAGGATCCGCAGGCCGATGCTGCCGTCCCCTGCCCAGTTGGCCGGATCGAGCAGGTAGGCCATCGCCTCCGCGAACAGGTTCACGCCGCCACCGCCCGTCGCCACGGCATCGCGAGCCTGCCCGCGAGCACGACGAGCGCGTCGAGCGCGAACGCGACGACGACCGTGAGCACGATGCCGGTGACGATCGACGCCTCGATGCCGCGCTGGAACCCGTCGGTGAAGAGCGTGCCGAGGCTCGACGCCCCGACCACGGCGCCGACCGTGACGAGGCTCACGGTCGAGACCACCACGACGCGCAGCGACGACAGCAGCACGGGGCCGGCGAGCGGCAGCTCGACGCGCCAGAAGCGCGCCCACGCGGAGTGGCCCATCGCATCGGCCGCGAGCATCGTCTCGCGGGGCACCGAGCCGAAGGCGTCGGCGGCGCCGCGCACGAGCAGCGCCACGCCGTAGAGCGTGAGCGCGACGACGATCGTGACGGGGGAGCGCACCGGCACCCCGATGATCGGCGCGACGATGATGAACAGCGGCAGCGACGGCACGGCGTACAGGAGCCCGGTGCCGGTGAGCAGCGGCGTGCGGGCGCGACGGTAGCGGGAGGCGATCCAGCCGAGCGGCACCGACACGAGGATCGCGAGCACGATCGGCACGATCGACAGCACGAGGTGGTCAACGAGCAGCGCGCCGACGATGTGGAGGTTCTGGCTGAGCCAGGTCATGGCGACGCCGCCCTCACCGCGCCAGCACGCCGGTCGGGCGGTCGTCGCCGTCGACCACGATGCTGCGGCCGTCGACCTCGCGGATGCGGAGCGTGCGGCGGGCGCTGCCCGCGCCCACGAAGCTCGCGACGAAGTCGTCCGCGGGGTTCGCGAGGATCTCGGCGGGCGTGCCGCGCTGGGCGATCTCGGCGCCCTTCCGCAGCACGAGCACCTCGTCGCCGAGCGCGAAGGCCTCGTCGATGTCGTGCGTGACGAAGACGATCGTCTTGCCGAGCTCGGCCTGCAGCGACCGCATCTCAGCCTGCAGCTGGTCGCGCACGATCGGGTCGACGGCGCCGAACGGCTCGTCCATGAGCAGGATGTTGGGATCGGCGGCGAGCGCACGGGCGACGCCGACGCGCTGCTGCTGCCCGCCGGAGAGCTGCCCGGGGTAGCGGTCGGCGAGCGCGGTGTCGAGGCCGACGCGCTCGAGCAGGCCGAGCGCATCCTGCCGAGCCTGCCTGCGGCTGCGGCCCTCGAGCACCGGCACGGTCGCGACGTTGTCGGCGATCGTGCGATGGGGGAGCAGGCCGCCAGCCTGCAGCACGTAGCCGATCGAGCGGCGCAGCTTCACGGCATCCATCGAACGCACGTCGACGCCGTCGATGCTGACGGTGCCGCCGGAGGGCTCGACCATGCGGTTGATCATGCGGAGCAGCGTCGTCTTGCCGCAGCCGGACGAGCCGACGAGCACCGCGACGGCATGCGAGGGGATCGTGAGGCTGAAGTCCTCGACCGCGACCGTGCCGCCGGGATACTCCTTGCGCACGGATGCGAACTCAATCACGCGGACTCCTGCCGTCGGGATGCAGACGATACCGCGCCCCGCTGACACGACGCTCCAGGCGGTGCGCGAGCCGCTCCGCGCGCCGCGGCTAGGCTGGCCGACGTGCAGCGCCCGATCGGAGTCTTCGACAGCGGCGTCGGCGGTCTCACCGTGGCGCGCGCGATCATCGACCAGCTGCCCGCCGAGTCGATCACCTACATCGGCGACACCGCGAACGGCCCCTACGGGCCGCGCGCGCAGGCCGAGGTGCGCCGCCTCGCGCTCGACGTGCTCGACACGCTCGTCGCCCAGGGCGTGAAGATGCTCGTCATCGCGTGCAACACCGCCTCGGCCGCGACCCTCGACATCGCGCGCGAGCGCTACGAGGAGGGCATGGGCATCCCGGTCGTCGAGGTCATCGACCCGGCCGTGCGCGCCGCCGTGCGGCAGAGCAGGTCGGGGCGGATCGGCGTGATCGGCACCGCCGGCACGATCGGCTCGGGCGCGTACCAGCGCGCGTTCGCCGAGGCAGGGGTGCCGCACGTGGCCGCGGGCGCCGCGCCGCGGTTCGTCGAGTTCGTCGAGTCCGGCGTCACGACCGGCGACGAGGTGCTCGCCGCCGCGCACGAGTACCTCGAGCCGCTGCTCGCGGAGCGCCCCGACACGCTCGTGCTCGGCTGCACCCACTACCCGCTGCTCGCCGGCGCGATCGGCTACGTCGCCGGCCCGGACGTGCGGCTCGTGTCGAGCGCCGAGGAGACGGCCGCCGACGTCTACCGCATCCTGAGCGACCGGCAGCTGCTCGCGCCGCCCGGCGCGATCCCGGCCTACGAGTTCGAGGCGACGACCGAGGCGCAGGAGCCCTTCCTGCGGCTCGCCCGCCGCTTCCTCGGGCCGGAGGTCACGCACGTCGAGTTCCACCAGACCGGGGTCATCCAGCTCCCCGGCCGCACCGACTGAAGGAGATCACCGTGGCTGACACAGGCACGCGCAAGGACGGCCGGCAGGCCGACGAGCTGCGGCAGGTCACGATCGAGCGCGGCTGGAGCGAGCAGGCGGAGGGCAGCGCCCTCATCTCGTTCGGCTCCACGCGCGTGCTCTGCACCGCATCCGTCATGCCCTCCGTGCCGCGATGGATGTCGGGCAAGGGCAAGGGCTGGGTGACGGCGGAGTACGCCATGCTGCCGCGCTCGACGAACGAGCGGATGGACCGCGAGAGCATCAAGGGCCGCGTCGGCGGGCGCACGCACGAGATCTCGCGGCTCATCGGCCGGTCGCTCCGCGCCGCGGTCGACATGCGGGCGCTCGGCGAGCTCTCGATCGCCGTCGACTGCGACGTGCTGCAGGCCGACGGCGGCACCCGCACCGCGGCGATCACCGGCGCCTACGTCGCGCTCGCCGACGCGATCGCGTGGGCGCAGGCGAGCGGCCGCGTGCCGGCGAGCGCGAAGCCCATCATCGACTCCGTCGCCGCGATCTCGGTCGGCATCGTCGACGGCAGGCCGCTGCTCGACCTCGCCTACGTCGAGGACGTGCGGGCCGGCACCGACATGAACGTCGTCGCGACCGGCCGCGGCCTGCTCGTCGAGGTGCAGGGCACCGCCGAGGGCGCGCCCTTCGACCGCTCGGAGCTCGACGCGATGGTCGACCTCGCGCTCGCCGGCACGCAGCGGCTCACCGAGCTGCAGCGCGAGGCGCTCGCATGACCCCCGTCGACACCGGCTTCGGCGCCACCGGCGTCGAGGTGCGCGGCGGCGGCCTGCAGGTCGTCGTCGCCACGCGAAACCCGCACAAGATCGAGGAGCTGCAGCGCATCCTCTCGCCGCTGCTGCCGGGCGTCGAGCTGCTGCCCGACGACGGGCCCGAGCCCGTCGAGGACGGCGACACGTTCGAGGCGAACGCGCTCATCAAGGCGCGCGCCGCGCACGAGCGCACCGGCCTGCCGGCGCTCGCGGACGACTCCGGCATCGCGGTCGACGCGCTGGACGGCGCACCCGGCATCCACTCGGCGCGCTATGCCGGCACGCGCGAGGACCTCGACAACCTGCAGCTGCTGCTCGCGAACCTCGAGGGCCGCACGGATCGCGCCGCGAGCTTCGTCTGCGCGGCCGCGTGGGTCGACGCCGACGGCGAGCTCGTCGAGCGGGGCGTGTGGGCCGGCACGGTCGCGGATGCGCCGCGCGGCGAGGGCGGGTTCGGGTACGACCCGATCTTCCTGCCGCACGACGGCGACGGCCGCGCCGCCGCCGAGCTGAGCGCCGAGGAGAAGGACGCGCGGAGCCACCGCCGCATCGCCTTCGAGGCGCTCGCCGCGCGCATCGCCGGGCGCTGACCCCCGCCCGAGCGCGGGCTGCACCCGACGGCACCCTCGTGGACCCGAATCCGGATGATGGACCCCAGATCTCGGGTCCACCGTCCGGGATCGGGTCCATCTCGCTCTGACAGCCGCCATATGCCATGATTTCGGCATGCCGAAAGATGTGCGTGCGGGGCGGCGAATCGCCGCGGTCGTTGCTGCGGCAGCGCTCGCGGCGCTGACCGGCTGCGCCGCGCCGGGCGCCGCGGCCCCCGCGCCCGTCGACGACGGCCGGCCGCTCGTGCTCGCGACCTTCACGGTCATCGCCGACCTCGCGCGCGAGGTCGCGGGCGACGCCGCGCGGGTCGAGTCGCTCACGCGCCCCGGCGTCGAGGTGCACGACTACGAGCCGACGCCGGGCGACCTCGTGCGCACCGAGGGCGCCGACCTCGTGGTGACGAACGGGATGGGCATCGACGACTGGCTGCTCACGCTCGTCGAGCGCGCGGCCGCACCGCACGTCGTGCTGAGCGACGTCGTCGAGCCGATCCCGATCGAGACCGGCCACTACGCCGGCAACCCGAACGCGCACGCGTGGGTGTCGCCGGCCGAGGGCGCGGCCTACGTCGAGGCGCTCCGGGTCGCGATCGGCGACCTCGTCCCCGCAGAGCGCGCCGCGATCGACCGCCGGGCGGCGGCGATCACCGCCGAGCTCGAGGGCCTCGGCGACCGGCTGCGCGACGGCGTCGCAGGGCTGCCCGAGGCGCACCGCATCCTCGTCACGTGCGAGGGCGCGTTCAGCTACCTCGCGCGGGACGCCGGCCTCGCCGAGGCGAGCCTCTGGCCGGTGAACGCCGGCGGCCAGGGCACGCCGCAGTCGATCGCCGCCGTCGCCGCGGCCGTCGAGCGCACCGGGGTGCCGACCGTCTTCTGCGAGTCGACGACGCATCCGGGCACCCAGCAGCAGATCGCGCGGAACGCCGGCGTGCGCTTCGACGGCAGCCTGCACGTCGACTCGCTCTCGGTGCCGGGCGGTCCCGCGCCCACCTACCTCGCGCTCGTCGAGCACGACGTCGACGCGATCCTGGAAGGGCTGGGCGGATGACGGCCTTTCAGCACCCGACGGCCGATGCGATCTCCACCGAGCGGCTCGGCGTGCGCTACGGCGACGTGCGCGCGCTCGCCGACGTGACCGTGCGCATCCGCGCCGGCGAGATCACCGGGCTCGTGGGCGTCAACGGCTCGGGCAAGTCGTCGATGCTCGCGGCCGTGCTCGAGCGCGTGCCGCACGAGGGCACCGTGCGCATCCTCGGCCGCACGCCCAAGGAGGCGCGCCGCGCGGGCCTCGTGGCATCCGTGCCGCAAGCGGAGTCCGTCGACTGGGACTTCCCCATCACGGTGCGCGACGTCGTCACGACCGGTCGCTACGGGCGGATGGGCATGCTGCGCATCCCGCGCGCCGCCGACCGCGCCGCGGTCGACGAGGCGCTCGACCTGCTGCGCATCGACGACCTCGCCGACCGGCCGATCGGCGAGCTCTCGGGCGGGCAGCGGAAGCGCGCGTTCGTCGCGCGCGCGATGGCGCAGGACGCCGAGCTGCTGCTGCTCGACGAGCCGTTCGCGGGCGTCGACCGCACGAGCGAGGCGCAGATCACCGAGGTGCTGCGCGGCCTCCGCGATCGCGGCCGCACCGTCGTGATCGTGCACCACGACCTCTCGGGCGTCGCCGAGCTCGTCGACGCGGTGCTGCTGCTGCGCGGCCGGCTGCTGCACCACGGGCCGCCCGACGAGGTGCTCACGCCCCAGCGCATCGCCGAGGCCTTCGGGGCCGGCACCCGCGAGGAGGCCTGACGTGGACGGGACGCTCCTCGATGCGCTGCTCGCGCCCTTCGCCTACGACTTCATGCTGCGGGCGATGCTCGTCACGCTCGTCGCCGCCGTCGCGTGCGCGCTGCTGTCGACGTGGCTCGTGCAGATGGGCTGGTCGCTCATGGGCGACGCGGTCTCACACGCGGTGCTGCCGGGCGTCGCGCTCGCCTACCTGCTCGGCCTGCCGTTCGCGCTCGGCGCCGCTGTCTTCGGCATCGGTGCCGTCGCGCTGATCGGCGGGGTGCGCGCGGCCACCAGGATCAAGGCGGATGCGGCCATCGGCGTCGTCTTCACCACGCTGTTCGCGCTCGGCCTCGTGATCGTCTCGGTGACGCCCGCCGACACCGACCTCCAGCACATCCTGTTCGGCAACGTGCTGGGCGTCAGCGACGCCGACATCGCCCAGGTGCTCATCGTCGGCGCCGTCGTCTGCAGCACGCTCGTCGTGCTGCGCCGCGACCTGACGCTCGTCGCGTTCGACGCCGGCCACGCGCACGCGATCGGCCTGCGCCCTCGCATCCTGCACGCCGTGCTGCTCGGCGCGCTCGCGCTCACCGTCGTGACGGCGCTGCAGGCGGTGGGCATCATCCTGGTGGTCGCGATGCTCGTCATCCCGGGCGCGACCGCGTCGCTCATCGTCGGGCGCTGGGACGCGCTGCTCGGCTGGTCGGTCGGCGTCACCGCGGTGGCGGCGCTCACCGGGCTCATCGCCGCGTTCTGGCTCGACATCTCCCCGGGCGGCGCCGTGGTCCTCACCCAGGGGCTCGCGTTCGGGCTAGCGTTGCTCTTCGGGCCCCGCCGGGGGCTCGTCATCCGGTGGGCGAGGAGCCGATCGACGAGAGCGAGGCGTCATGCAGTCGACAGCGGCTGAGGACTACGTCAAGGCGATCTACCACCACACCGAGTGGCAGCCCGACCCGATCACGCCGTCGCAGCTCGCCGGCCGGCTCGGGCTCGCGAACTCGACCGTCACCGAGATGGTGAAGAAGCTCGCGGCCGCCGGCCTCGTGCACCACCGCCCCTACGGCGCGATCGAGCTCACCGACGCAGGCCGCACGCTCGCCGTGCGGCAGGTGCGTCGGCACCGCGTCGTCGAGACGTGGCTCGTCGAGCGGCACGGCTACGACTGGGACGAGGTGCACGACGAGGCCGAGGTGCTCGAGCACGCGCTGAGCGACCGGCTGCTCGACTCGATCGCCCGCTCGCTCGGCGACCCGACGCGCGACCCGCACGGCGACGTCATCCCCGCCGCCGACGGCACCGTCGTGCGACCGGATGCCGTCGTGCTCGCGGATGCGCCGGTCGGCCACGCGGGCACGATCGTGCGCATCTCCGACGCCGACCCGGCCATGCTGCGCTTCCTCGCCGACTCGGGCGTCGCGCTCGACGCCGACCTCGAGGTGCTGGGGCTCAAGCCCTACTCGGGCTCGATCCAGGTGCGCACCGGCGCGGGCACGATCGACCTGGGGCCGGAGGTCGCGCAGGCGATCTGGCTGAGCGCGTAGGCGCTCGGTCGCGCAGCGTCCCTAGCGCTCCAGGCCCGGCTCGCTCGTGCCGGAGAGGTCGAGCGTCTGCACCTGCCCGGTCGCGGTGCCGTCGCGCAGCTCGCGCTCGACCTCGCGGCGCGACTGGATGGCGTGCCAGATGATCGCGACGATCGCGATCGCGACGACGCCCAGCAGCACGAGGTCGATGTACTCGGTGACGATGTCGGCGACCCCGGGGATGTGCGCGACACCCCAGCCGACGAGCGGCAGCCCGGCACCCCAGAGCAGCCCGCCGACGATGTCGAGGCGGAGGAACAGCGGCCACGGCATCCGCCCGACGCCCGCGGCGACGGGCATGAAGGTGCGCACGATGCCGATGAAGCGGGCGATGATGACCGCGGCGGCGCCGTAGCGGAGGAAGAAGCGGTTCGTGCGCTCGATCGTGCGATGCGAGAAGAGCCCGGACGACTTTCGCTGGAAGATCGGCGGCCCGGCCTTGTGGCCGATGAAGTAGCCGAGCTGGTCGCCCGCGACCGCGCAGATCGCGATGCACAGGCAGACGAGCCAGATGGGCTGCGGGATGACGCCCGTGAACGACAGCACCCCGGCGATCACGAGCAGCGTGTCGCCCGGCAGCAGGAAGCCGACGAGCAGCCCGGTCTCGACGAAGACGATCGCGCAGACGAGCAGGAGCGCCCAGACGCCCGCACCGGCGATCAGCCCCTCGATGTCGATGAGGAACTCGGCTGGCAGCGCGTGCACAGGCAGGCTCCTTCGCGATGGGTCCGGGCAGTGCGGGAGAGGGGACTTGAACCCCTACGCCACGAGGGCACAGGAACCTAAATCCTGCGTGTCTGCCAATTCCACCACTCCCGCGTGGGTGTGCCCAGCGTAGCGGCGCGCGCCCACGCCGCGGCGCACCGTCTGCCAAGGTTGAGCCATGGACATGCGCGCGCTCGTGACCGGAGCATCCGCGGGCCTCGGCGCCGAGTTCGCGCGTCAGCTCGCGGCGGACGGCTTCTCGCTCGTGCTCGTCGCGCGCGACGAGGCACGGCTGCGCGCGCTCGCCGACGAGCTCGCCGCCGCTCGCGGCACCGAGGTCGAGGTGCTCGCCGCCGACCTGCTGGAGCACGACGACCTCGAGCGGGTCGCCGCGCGCCTCGCCGACGACGCGCGGCCGGTCGACGTGCTCGTCAACAACGCGGGCTTCGCCGTCGCCGAGCCCTTCCACGCCTCCGCGATCGAGGACGAGCGGCGCATGCACGAGCTGCTCTCCTGGGTGCCGCTGCGGCTCGCGCACGCGGCGCTGCCGGGCATGCGCGCCCGGCGCCGGGGCGGCATCCTCAACGTCGCGAGCCTCGCGGGCCGCCTGCCGAGCGGCACGTACTCGGCGGCGAAGGCGCAGCTGCTCATGCTCTCGCGGGCGCTCCGCGCGCAGTACCGCCGCGACGGCGTCGTCGTCACCGCGCTGCTGCCGGGCTTCGTCGCCACCGAGTTCCACGAGCGGATGGGCGTCGACGCGACGACCGTCCCCGAGATCGGGTGGGCGGATGCGTCGGCGGTCGTGCGCGACGGCCTGCGGGCGCTGCGCACGCGGCGGGGCATCGTCGTCGCCGACTGGCGCTACCGCCTGGCGGCGCCGATCGCCGTGCTCGTGCCCGACCGGATCATCGCCGGCGTCGGGCTCGGCGCCCGGCTCGACGACTGATGGCCGCCCGCGAGGTCGTCGCGGTGCTCGGCGCCGGCGTCATGGGCGCGGGCATCGCGCGCGTCTTCGCCAGGGCGTGGCACGAGGTGCGGGTCTTCGACGTCGACCCCGCGGCTGCCGCGCGCGCGGCCGAGTCGGCGGGCGCATCCGCGCACGACAGCGTCGAGGCGGCGGTCGACGGCGCCACGATCGTGCTCGAGGCGGCGCCTGAGCGGCTCGAGCTCAAGCGGGCGCTGCTCGCCCAGGTCGAGGCGGCGAACCCCGACGCGATCATCGCCTCGAACACCTCGTCGATCGCCCCGGATGCGCTCGCGGCCGACATGCGCGACCCGTCCCGGCTGGTGATCGCCCACTTCTTCAACCCCGCCGACACCGTGCCGCTCGTCGAGGTCGTGCCCGGCCCGGCCACGCCCGCCGCGACGGTCGAGCGGATGACGGCGCTGCTGACCGCCGCCGGCAAGACGGCCGTGCCGCTCGCGCAGCAGGTCGAGGGATTCATCGCCAACCGGCTGCAGGCGGCGCTCTACCGCGAGGCGATGCACCTCGTCGAGCTCGGCATCGCGACGCCCGAGCAGGTCGACCTCGCAGTCACGGCGGGGCTCGGGCCGCGCTGGGCGCTCGCCGGGCCGTTCGAGGTCATGGACCTCGGCGGGCTCGACGTGTGGACGAGCGTCGCGGACGGCATCCTGCCGACGCTCGGCGACGCATCCGCCGCGCCCGCCATGCTGCGCGATCGCGCGGCGCGCGGCGACCTCGGTGCGAAGACGGGGGAGGGGTTCCTGCCGCGCGACGCGGATGCGCCGGCCCGCTTCGCCGAGCGGCTCGCGGCACTGCTGGAGGCGCGCGAGCAGCTCGACCGCTGACGGCGGACAGCCCGCGGAGGGACATGGCGCTCACAGGGTCGCGTGCGAGCGTGGCCGGATGACCGAGCCCATCCGAGCCCTGTACTTCAACTGCACGCTCACGCCGTCGCCCGACGAGAGCCACACCGACCTGCTCATCCAGGCGAGCGCGACGATCCTGCGCAAGCAGGGCGTCGAGGTCGAGATCGTGCGCGCCGTCGACCACGCGATCGCCCCGGGCGTGCAGCCCGACATGACCGAGCACGGCGCGAGCGAGGACGCCTGGCCGGCGCTCTGGGAGCGTGTGCTCGCCGCCGACATCCTCGTGCTCGCGACGCCGATCTGGCTCGGCGACGGCTCGAGCGTCTTCCGCCGGGTCATCGAGCGCCTCTACTCGGAGTCGAGCGTGCTCAACGACGACGGCCAGTCGATCTCCTACGGCAAGGTCGCCGGCGTGCTCGTCGGCGGCAACGAGGACGGCATGAAGCACGTCGCGCGCGAGGCGATCTACGCGCTGCAGCACATCGGCTACACGATCCCGCCGCAGGCCGACGCCGGCTGGGTGGGGGAGGCGGGTCCCGGCCCGTCGTACGGCGACGAGCTCGACGACGGCTCACACGCAGGCGCCGACAACGACTTCACGAAGCGCAACGTCACGATCATGGCGTGGAACCTGCTCCACCTCGCACGGCTGCTGCAGGGCGGCATCCCCGCCGAGGGCAACGACCGCGACGCGTGGGAGCGCGGCGAGCGCTTCGGGTTCCAGAACCCGGAATACCGCTAGCCGGACGAGCGCTGCACCGACCACCCGACATCCCACCGACCCAGGAGGCACCATGCCCGACATCCGACTCCACATCGAGGACTCCGGCGGCGACGGCCGCCCGGTCGTGCTGATCCACGGGTGGCCGCTGTCGGCCGAGTCGTGGGACGAGCAGACCGACGCGCTCGTCGCGGCCGGCTACCGCGTCGTCTCGTACGACCGGCGCGGCTTCGGCCGCAGCGAGCAGCCCGAGACTGGCTACGACTACGACACCCTCGCCGCTGACCTCGACTCCGTGCTGACCGACCTCGACCTCGACGACGTCACGCTCGTCGGGTTCTCGATGGGCGGCGGCGAGGTCGCGCGCTACGTCTCGGCCTACGGCCAGGACCGGGTGCGCTCGGTCGTCTTCGCCGCGGCGGTGCCGCCGTTCCTGCTGCAGTCCGACGACAACCCGGACGGGCCGCTGACCGACGAGGCGCGCCTGCAGATGCGCGGCGGCCTGGAGCAGGACCGCGACGCGTTCTTCGACGACTTCACGACCGGCTTCTTCTCCACCGCGGAGGGGCTGCAGGTGACCGAGGAGCAGCGGCAGCAGGCGCTCGCGCTCGCGAAGCAGTCGTCGCAGGCGGCGGCGCTCGGTGCGATGGATGCGTGGGCGACGACCGACTTCCGCGACGACCTCGGTGCGATCTCGGTGCCGACGCTCGTCATCCACGGCGACGGCGATCAGACGGTGCCCTTCGAGGGCTCCGGCCGCCGCACGCACGCGGCGATCGACGGCAGCGAGCTGCACGTCGTCGAGGGCGCCCCGCACGGCCTCAACGTGAGCCACGCGGAGGAGTTCAACCGGGCGCTGCTCGGCTTCCTGGCCGAGTGATCGCCGACGGTTGAGGGCGTGCGTCCGAGCTGCCCGTCACTCGGACGCACGTCCTCGACGGGCGCTGGCGCGCGTGGGCGGCGCGGGGCAGGATGCCCGCATGGACACCATCGACTGGCTGCTGCAGGGTGATCCGGCCATCCGCTGGCAGGTGCTGCGCGACCTGCAGGGCGCCGAGCCCGACGAGGTGGCGGCCGAGCGCGCCCAGGTCGCCCGCGAGGGCTGGGGCGCGCAGCTGCTGGCCGAGCGCGGCGACGACGGCCAGTGGGCGGGCGGCGCGCACTTCCCGAAGGCCGAGCCGACGCTGCCGGGCCAGCCGTGGACATCCACGTCGCACGTGCTCACCGAGCTGCGGCTCCTCGGCGTCGACCCGGCGGATGCCGCGGTGCGGGATGCGATCTCCGACGTCGCGCGGGTGACGCGGTGGGAGTACGACGACCTGCCCTTCTTCGACGGCGAGGTCGAGCCGTGCATCAACGCGGCGCTCGTGACGAACGCCGTCTACTACGGCGTCGATGTCGCTCCGGTCGTCGAGCGGCTGCTCGGCGAGCGCATGGAGGACGGCGGCTGGAACTGCGAGCAGGAGCGCGGGAGCGTCCGGTCGTCGTTCGACACGACGATCGCGGTGCTCGAGGCGCTCGCGGCGTTCGAGCGGATCAGCGACGACCCGCCCGTGCCGGAGGCGCGCAGGAGCGGCGAGGCGTACCTGCTGGAGCGCGGCCTGCTGCGCCGCCTGTCGACCGGCGAGCTGATCAGCGAGGGGTACCGCGCCTTCGCCTTCCCGCCACGCTGGCACTACGACGCGCTGCGCGCGCTCGAGCACTTCCGCACCGTCGGCGCGGCACCCGACGAGCGGATGGCCGAGGCGATCGAGCTCGTGCGCGCGAAGCGCCGCGCCGACGGCACCTGGCCGCTCGACGCCCGGCACGGCGGCGACGCGCGCATCGACTACGGCGAGGTCGGCGAGCCGAACCGATGGATCACGCTTCAGGCGCTGCGGGTGCTGCGCTGGGCGGGGGAGTGATCGGCGTCAGCCGTGCTCGTCGCTCGCCTCGTCCCCGAGGTAGAGCAGGAAGCCGTCCGGATCGCGCACCTGCGCCACCCGCTCACCCCACGGCATGAGCTCGGGCTCCGCCACGCTCGTCGCTCCTGCTTCGAGCGCCGCCCGGTGGCTCCGGTCGACGTCGTCGACGTAGATCCAGAGCGCTGCTCCGACCGGTGGACCCGGGAGGTCGTTGTCAAGACCGACCCTCGCTGTGGACAAGTTCCGCGCCGGGAGACGCCGGTCGGCTTCACTGGCACGCATGCGCCAGGCCGTCGCCGACATCACCGCATCCGTGCGGGCGAAGGTGCGGCGCGACGGGGTCGACCTCGCGCGCTCGGGCGACCTCGCCGAGCGCTACGTGCGCGATGCGGTGCGCTCCTACGCCGAGCGGTCGCTCGGCGGCAGCCTGCCGATGCTCGCCGACGAGCAGCAGGCGCAGCGCGACGTACTCGCGGCGGTCTCAGGCTACGGGCCGCTGCAGCCGTACCTCGACGACCCCGAGATCGAGGAGCTGTGGATCAACCAGGGCTCGCGCGTCTTCTGCGCCCGCGCCGGCGTGAGCGAGCCGCTGCCGCTGCGGCTGACCGAGCGCGAGGTGCGCGACCTCGTCGAGCGGATGCTGTCAACGACCGGCAGGCGCGTCGACCTCTCGACGCCGTTCGTCGACGCCTCGCTCCCGGACGGCTCGCGGCTCCACGTGGCATCCGGCGACGTCGCCCGGGGTGCCATGAGCATCAACATCCGCAAGTTCGCACGCCGGCTGTCGTCGCTCGCGGCGCTCGTCGAGCGCGGGGCGCTCAGCCAGCAGGCGGCCCACTTCCTCCGGCAGTCGGTCGTGGCCGGCAGCAACATCCTGGTCTCGGGACCGACGCACGCGGGGAAGACCACGCTGCTCAACGCGCTGCTCTCGGCGGTGCGGCCGGGCGAGCGGGTCGTGACGGTCGAGGAGACGTTCGAGCTCGACCCGCCGGTCGACGACATCGTGGCGCTGCAGTGCCGACAGCCGTCGCTCGAGGGCACCGGCGAGATCACGCTGCGCCGCCTCGTCAAGGAGAGCCTCCGCATGCGGCCGGATCGGTTGATCGTCGGCGAGGTGCGCGAGGCCGAGGCGCTCGACCTGCTCGTCGCGCTCAATTGCGGCGTGAGCGGCATGTGCTCGATCCACGCCAACTCCGCGCGCGACGCGCTCGGCAAGCTGACGACCCTGCCGCTCCTCGCCGGCCGCAACATCGACGCGGGCTTCGTCGTGCCGACCGTCGCGCAGTGCATCGACCTCGTCGTGCACCTCGCGATCGACGCGCGCGGCAATCGCAGCGTCGTCGAGATCCTCGCGCCGACCGGGTCCGCGATCGGCGGCATCGTCGAGGCGTCGACGCTCTTCGCGCTGCGCGACGGGCTGCTCGAGCCGACCGGCTCGCACCCAGCCCGCATCGCCAAGTTCGCCGCGGTCGGCATCGATCCGGTCGCGCTGCTGGCGGGAGGCGCGGCATGACCTGGCTACTCGGCGCCGCGTTGGGGCTGGGCGTCGTGCTCGCCGTCAGCCCGTGGCTGTGGCCACGCGCCCCGCGTCGCCTCGAGCGCGCCGGGCGACCGGTGCTCGACCGGCTCGCGCACGCGGGGCTCGAGGGCATCCCGCCGCTCGCGGTCGCCGCGGTGGCGCTGCTCACCGGCGTCCTCGCTGCCGGCATCGCGCTCGCGCTCGTGCCGGTCGTCGCCGTCGCAGGGGCGGCGTTCGTCCTCGGCGTCGCTGCACCGCCGCTCGCGGTCCGGTGGCGCGCACGCCGACGCCGTCGTGCGCAGGCCGGTGTCTGGCCCGACGTCGTCGACCACCTGGTGTCGGCGGTGCGGAGCGGCCTGGCGCTGCCGGATGCGGTGGCGCAGCTCGAGCGCGCGGGCCCGGAGCTCACGCGGTCGCCCTTCGCCGCCTACGCCGCCGACCTGCGGGCGACCGGCAGCTTCGGCTACGCGCTCGACCGCCTGAAGGACCGGCTCGCGGACCCGGTCGGGGACCGCCTCATCGAGACGCTGCGCATGGCGCGCGAGGTCGGGGGCACCGAGGTGACGACGGTGCTGCGCGAGCTCGCCGCCTACCTGCGCGTCGACCTCGCGACGCGCGGCGAGCTCGAAGCGCGACAGTCCTGGATCGTGAGCGCTGCGCGGCTGGGTGTCGCGGCGCCGTGGATCGTGCTGCTCATCCTGTCGACGCGACCCGAGGCCGCGCAGGCCTACAACGCACCGGGCGGGCTGCTGCTCATCACCGGCGGCGCCGTGGTGACCTGCATCGCCTACCGGGTGATGCTCCGGATCGGCGCCCTGCCGAACGAGGCGCGGTGGTTCGCGTGAGCGACGCCGGCTGGAGCCTCATCCTCGGCGCGAGCCTCGGGCTCGGGCTGTGGATGCTCGTGAGCCTGACGCCGATGCTGCGCCGGCCGCTGCTGCTGCACCGCGTCGCACCCTACGTGCTCGACGTCTCTGCCGGCGCGCGCGACCTCGTCGCCCGGCGCAGGGTGAGCCCCACCCGGGTGCTCGGCGTGGTCGCCTCGCCGGTCGGCGACCGGCTCGCGCCGGTGCTCCGCGCTGTGCTCGGCGCACCGGACCGCGTGCGCCGGCGGCTGCGGCAGGCGGCTTCGCCGGAGACGGTCGCAGACGTGCGCGGACGCCAGCTGCGCTGGGCCGCGCTCGGCGGAGCTGCCGGGGCGGCCGTCGGGGTCGCCGTCGCCGTGCAGGGCGGCCCGTCGGCGCTGCCCGCGGCGCTCGCCGCGATGGGCGCCGTGGGCGGCGCCGTCGCCGTCGACTGGCTGCTGCAGCGCCGCGCGAAGCGACGGCTCGCACGCATCTCGAGCGAGCTGCCCTCGATCCTCGAGTTCCTGTCGCTGAGCCTCGCGGCGGGCGAGGGGCTGCAGGATGCGCTGCGCAGGGTAGGCGCGGCCGGCTCGAGTGCCCTCGGTCGTGAGCTGGCCGGGGTCGTCGCCGATGCCGCGGCGGGCACGAGCCTGTCGAGCGCGCTCGCGACGCTGGCCGACGACCTGGGGCATCCGGCCGTCACCCGCTGCGTCGAGCAGATGCGCGGCGCGCTCGAGCGCGGCACCCCGCTCGCCCAGACGTTGCAGGCGCAGGCGCTCGACGCCCGGGAGGCGGCGAAGCGGGACCTACTCGAGGCGGCGGGCCGCAAGGAGATCTCGATGCTCGTGCCGCTGGTCTTCGGACTGCTGCCGACGACGGTGGCGTTCGCGCTGTGGCCGGGCATCCACGTGCTGCAGGTCGGATTCTGAAGGAGGACACCATGTCGACGATCAGCACCAGGTACGCGCGCCTCGTCGGGCGCGTGCGCGAGGAGCGCGGCGATGTGCCCGGTTGGGTGCTCGTCACGCTCATGACGGCGGGGCTGGTGATCGTGCTCTGGACGGTCGCCGGTCCGGCGCTCACCGGCGTCTTCGAGCAGGCGATCGCGCGCGTCTCGAGCTTCTGATGCGCGTGGCCGACGAGCGCGGCTCGGCGGTCGCGGAGTTCACGATGGTCGCGGCGCTGCTCGTGGCGCTCGCGCTGTCGGTCGTCCAGCTCACCCTCGCGCTGCACGTGCGCGCCACCCTCGCCGATGCGGCTGCCGAGGGCGCCCGCCACGCAGCGCTCGTCGGCGCGGATGCCTCGGCGGGCGTCGCGCGCACGCGTGAGCTCATCACCGTCGCGCTCGGTGCCAGCTACGCCGAGCGCGTCTCTGCGACCACCGCGTCGGTCGCCGGGCTCGAGACGATCGAGATCCGCGTCGCGGCACCGCTGCCGGTGCTCGGCCTGGTCGGGCCGATCGGGCTGGAGGTGACCGGGCATGCGCCGGTCGAGTCGCTCGGGTGAGCCGCCGGTCCGCGCGGCCCGTGACCGGCTCGTCGACGAGACGGGCTCCGCGTCGCTGGAGTTCCTCACCGTCGGGGTGCTGCTGCTCGTGCCGCTCGTCTACCTCGTGCTGGCGCTCGGCCAGATCCAGCTCGCGGTGCTCGGCGTCGAGGGCGCTGCTCGGCACGCGGCACGGACGATCGCCCAGGCGCCGAACCACGACGCCGGCCTCGAGGCCGCCGACCGTTCGCTCCTCGTGGCGATGGCCGACGCCGGCATCGAGCGGGACGCGGCGCAGGTGACGATCGCGTGCGAGCCAGACCCCGGCGCGTGCGACACCCGCGGCGGCACCGTGACCGTGCAGGTGGATGCCACCGTGCCGCTGCCGCTCGTGCCGCCCGTCCTCGCACCCGACGTCGGCATCGGCGTACCCATCTCCGCCCGAGCCGTCCAGCCGGTCTCCGCGTTCGGCGGTGCGCCGTGAGGCGACTCGCTCGCCGGTTGGCGCGGGAGGACGACGGGTCGACGCTCGTGCTGACCATCGGCTTCGCCGCCCTCGCCCTCGCGCTCATCCTCGCCGTCACCGCGGCCACGAGCCTGCTCATCGAGCGCCGCCGGCTGTTCACGGTGGCCGACGGCGCGGCGCTCGCCGCGGCCGAGGCGTTCGCGCTCGAGCAGGTGCGGTTCGACGGCGATGCGGCGGCACCGGAGCTCGCCGACCGCGCCGTCGACCTGGCGGCCGCAGCCTGGACCGTCGCGGCCGGCAGCGGCCTCGCGGGCCTCCGCGTCGACGGCGCGAGCGCCGACGCCCGCAGCGCCACCGTCACCGTCTCGAGCGCCTGGCGCCCGCCGGTCGTGTCGCTCTTCCTGCCCGACGGCATCCGGCTCGACGTGACGTCGACCGCCCGCGCGGTGTTCCTCGACTGACGCGCCGCAGCTCCTCAGCACCGGGCGAGGGTCGACGCCGAGGAGCCCGAAACCCGCTGGAAATGTAACCGCGTTACGCTGGAGATCTGAGCGGCGCTACCCGGCGCGACCGCTCCAGTGTCGGACGCCGCTCCCATTCACGTACGGAGAGGAAGCCACGACATGGCAAGCACCACACCCACGGGCACCGCGCCATCACCCGCTTCGAGCCTGCAAGCAGGCGTCGCCGAGGCGATCGACACCTGGCTGGTGACGCTCGCTCGAGCGTACGAGAGCGGAGACACCTCCACCGCCGAGCGCGCCCTGGACCGCATCGCGCTCGCGACGCGCCTCGGGCAGCGCGATCTGCATCGCGCTCGCGCCGACGCCTGACCAGCTGTCCTCGCTCGGCCGTCAGCTCGTCGTCACCCGGTAGTCGTCGTAGCGGAAGCGGGTGGTCGCGACCGTCGACGACGACGAGATCGCCGACTTGAGCGTCACGATCCCCGCGGTCTGCATCGCGGCCGTGGCGTCGGTCGCCTGCAGCTGCCAGCTCGTGGGCTGCGTGCCGCTCGCGCGCCAGATCATGGCGCCGAGCGTCGTCGGCGAGGTGCCGCGCACGCTGAGGCGCAGCATGATCGCCTCGCCGGGCACGTACGCGCCCGGCAGCACGTAGCTGCCGGCGAGCGCCACCTCGTCGCGGAGCAGGTAGAGCCGGATGATGCCGCCCGGCTCGAGCCGCAGCCGCGCCGCGTAGGTCGACGAGCCGACGAGCCGCCCGACCACGGTGGCGCTCGCCGCGCCCCCTGCGGCCGCGGCATCCGCGCTGATGCGCACCGTCACGACGGCGTTCGAGGTCAAGACGCCCGCGAGCCGCGCCTCGCGCGTCGAGCCGGGCCCGATGGCGACGACGCCGGCGCCGCCGGCGACCGAGAAGGCCGAGGCCGTGCCGCTCAGCGTCCACGGGCCGCCGGTGTCGGCCGTGCCCCACGCGTTGCTGAGCACGCGGCCGAAGGCGTCGGTCGCGAGCACGCCGGCGGGCGGCGCGGTCGTCACCGTGACCGACCGGGTCGTGGACGCGGTCGCGCCGTCGTCATCCGTCACGGTCAGGGTGACGGTGCGGGTGCCGTCGGTCGCGTAGGTGTGCGTCGGCGTCGGACCGGTGCCGGTGTTGCCGTCGCCGAACTGCCACGCGTACGTCGCGATCGACCCGTCGGGGTCGGTCGAGCCGCTCCCGTCGAGCGCGACGGTGCGGCCGGTGATCGCCGGAGCGGCGATCGCCGCGGTCGGCGGCTGGTTCGGCGGCGGGGGAGCGGTGACGGTGACGCTGCTCGACGTCGCGTGCGTCGCGCCGTCGTCGTCGGTGACCGTCAGGCCGATCGAATAGGTGCCGGCGGCCGCGTACGCGTGCTGCGCGGTCGCGCCCGTGCCGGTGGCGCCGTCGCCCCAGGTCCACGCGTAGCCGGTGATCGTGCCGTCGGCGTCCGTCGACCCGGTGCCGTCCGCGGTGACAGTGAGGCCGGTCCCGCCGGTGGTGAAGCGGGCCACCGGCGCGGTGTTCTGCGGCGGGGGAGCGGTGACGGTGACGCTGCTCGACGTCGCGTGCGTGGCACCGTCGTCGTCGGTGACGGTCAGGCCGATCGAGTAGGTGCCGGCGGTCGCAAAGGTGTGCTGCGCCGTGGCACCCGTGCTCGTCGAACCGTCGCCCCAGGTCCACGCGTAGCCGGTGATCGTGCCGTCGGTGTCCGTCGACCCGGTGCCGTTCGCGGTGACGGTGAGCCCGGTGCCGCCGGTCGTGAAGCGAGCCACGGGCGCGGTGTTCTGCGGCGGCACGCCCGCCGGGTCGACGACGCGCAGGTCGTCGAACGCGACGCGCGTCGACGCGACCGTCGACGTCGAGCTGACGGCCGTCTTGATGACGACGGGTCCCGCCGCCTGCATGGCCGCGACGGTGCTCGTCGCGGTCAGCTGCCACGAGATCGGCTCGGGCGAGCCGACCGGCCAGACCATCGTCGCGAGCTGCGTCGGGTTCGTCCCGGTCACCGACAGCCGGGTGTTGAAGCGCTGGCCGGGCGTCCAGGTCGTCACCCTCGTCGCGAGCGCCGTGTTGTTGTGGAGCAGGTAGAGGCGCAGCACGCCGCCCGGCTCGAAGCGCACGTTGAGCCCGTAGCTCGAGGTGCCGACCTGCCTGCCGATGATCGTGGTGTGCGCGGCGCCACCGGCGGCGGCGACGTTCGCGCTCACGCGCGCGTCGACGACCGCCGACGTGCCGGCGGTCGAGCCGAGCCGGACCTCGCGCGTCTGGCCGGGCACGAGCGTCATGAGCCCCTCGGACCCGTTCACCGAGAACGGACCGGTCGTGCCGGTGCCCGGCGTCCAGGCTCCGCCCACGTCGGCGGTGCCCCACCCGCCGGTCACGGTGCGGCCGAACGCGTCGGCGGCGAGCACGGCCTGCGGCGCGGGCGGCGTGCGGAGCGTCCAGGTCGCCGACGTGGTCCTGGTCGTGCCGTCGTCGACGACCGCGCGCCACTCGTAGGCGGTGTCGTGCGCCAGGCCCGACCAGGTCGCGGATGCAGTGCCTCCCGACGCGACCGTGCTCGTCGCGATCGGCGTGAACGGCGCCGGCTGCGGCTCCGTCAGCTCGAACGGCAGCGTGAACGACGAGTTGCCGTCGGTCTCGTAGCGGTCGAGCGTCGGCGAGTAGGTGGTCGCGCGCATCGTGTTCGCCGCCGGGTCGAACGTGTAGTACCGCAGCCAGCCGTCGCCGCCGTTTGCCCTCGCCTGGTAGTCGGTGAGGATCTGCGGCACCGGCTCGCCGCACGCGTTGGCGTCGACGCGGTGGGCCTCGCCGAGGTCGCCCTGGTGCTCGTGGCCGGCCACCACGAGGTCGATCTCGCAGTGGGTGCGCACGAAGCCCTCCCACAGCGCGGTCTGCGATGTGCCGCCTGGGCGCTGCGCGGTGGCGCGGCGCGTGCCGTTCACCGACACGAAGCTGTGCGTGGCCATGATGACGCTCCGACCGGGATGGGCGTCGAGCACCCGGTCTGCCCAGTCGAGCGCGTACTGCGGCGCCTCCCACTCGAGGTTGAGCACCAGGAAGTCGCGGCCGCCCGCGGTGAAGAGCGCGTAGCTGTCGCCGTTGCCGCGGTCGATCGGGTCCGGGCCGAACTGGTCCTGCCCGAGGTAGCCGCCGTAGCGGGTGCTCGCCGTGTTCCACGACGCGTCGGCGTAGCGGGTGGAGGGGAAGTAGCTGTTGTACGGGCCGAGGTCGCCGGTGGCGTTGTCGAAGTCGTGGTTGCCGGGCACGACCGTGTTGGGCACGCCCGCGTCGTCGAGGATCGCGAACGAGCGCGAGACGTTGTCCCAGTGCCGCGGGATGTCCCACTCGCTCACGAGGTCGCCCACCTGGATCACGAAGGCCGTGTCGAGCGCGTCGCGCGAGTCGCGCACCCACCGCAGCTGCGCATCCAGCAGGTCGATCGGCCCGTAGCTGTAGTTCTGGGTGTCGGGCACGACGACGACCGAGAAGGGCTCTGCGTCGGTCGCGCCGGGCACGGTCGCGCCCACCCGGCGCCCCTCGAAGGTCACGTCGAGGGCGCCGCCGTCCGGGTCGCTCGCCATCACGCTCAGCGTGGGGCTCGCGGATGCGGTGGTGCCGCCGGTCGGGGGAGCGACGAGCGCCGCCGCGGCCGGCGCGGCCGCCGACGCCGCGGTAGGCATCGCGAGGCTGAGCACGAGCACCGCGACCGCGGTGACGGCGACGCCGCTCACCGGGAACGGACGACGCTGCATGGGACGGCGCTGCATGGGACGACGCTGCACGGGATCCTCCACCACCGGCCCGTGACGCCTCAGGTCTCAGGGGGCGCCGCCCTCGGCACCCGCTGCGGCAAGGATGGCACCGGGCCGGACGGGCGACAACGCAGGATTCCGTCAGCGCGGGCAGCAGCGTCCGCCCAGCCAGCGGGGTCGATCCGGCGCCACCGCCAGCGCGGGCTCCGCCGCCCAGCCCGCGCCGGTACCCTCGCCGCATGACCGAGCAGCCCAGCGATCAGCCCGAGCCCGACTACGACGCCGTCGCGGCGGCCCTGCCCGTCGAGGACCCCGAGCGGGCAGCCGACGGGCTGCGGGCGCTCATGGAGAACCCGGCCTTCCGTCAGCTCGTGCAGCAGGTGCAGTCGGGCGAGCTGAACGACGACGAGCTGCGCGAGGAGGCGACGTCGATCGCCTACGACCTCGCCGCCCGTCAGGAGCTGCGCCGCGACGAGTAGCGCTCGCGCAGTGCGGACGGCCGCCGTCTGCTCATGCTGACAGCGCGTCGGAATCCCGCGTCGGGACGTGCGCCCCGGATGCGTGCCGCAGTCGCCGCATCCCGTCTCGCAGGCGCGTCTGCACCGTGCCGAGCGGCACGTCCAGGTGCTCGGCGATTTCGGCCTGCGTCATGCCCCCGAAGTAGGCCAGCACGATGGCCTCCCGCTGCACCTCGCTGAGGTGCACGAGCGCTTCCCGGACCCGCGCCGCTTCGGCCGACCCCTCGACCCGTTCCCGCACGGACGCATCCGTGGACGCGCGCTCGCGAGCTGCGGGGAGGATGTGCCTGTCGCGCTGCGCTTGCGTCGCGCGCACGCGATCGACCGCGCGCGCATGCGCGATGCGGAGCAACCAGCTCGTGGCCGAGCCGAGGGCCGGGTCGAACCGGCTCGCCGCGCGCCATGCCTCCACGAACACGTCCTGCGCGACCTCCTCGGCCTGCGCGCGATCCAGGAGGATCCGGAGGACCGTTCCGAACACGCGCGTCGACGTCAGGTCGAACACGGTCGCGAACGCGCCCACGTCGCCGGTACCGGCGAGCTCGAGGTGACGTTCGAGGCTCGGCTGCACTGCGCGAGTGTTGCACGCTCAGCAAGTTCCTGACCGGAACGAGACCCAATCGTAACTTAGTTGCCTTGGCTAAGTAAATCGCGAGCAGCGATCCGCGGCAGGTTCACGAGCGGCGTCCAGGCGCGACGGTGAAGAGTGGGGGACATGTTCCCCGGTGCCCTGCTCGCGATGCGATACGAGCTCGTCCGACCGCTCGGCCGGGGCGGCATGGGCCAGGTGTGGCTCGCGCTCGACCGCGTCCTCGGCCGCGAGGTCGCCATCAAGACGGTCGACGTCGATGGCACGGGGGATGCGACGGTCGCCGAGCGCTTCCGGCGGGAGGGGCAGGCGGCTGCCTCCCTCGTGCACGAGCACGTCGTCACGGTGTTCGACTCCGGCACCGATGCCGGCATCGCGTTCCTCGTGATGCAGCTGCTGCCCGGGCCCACGGTCGCCGATCTGCTGCAGCGCGGCGAGCCGCTCCCGCTCGAGCAGGCGGTGACGATCGCGGAGCAGACCGCCGCGGCGCTCGCCGCGATCCACGGCATCGGCATCGTCCACCGCGACATCAAGCCGGCCAACCTCGTCTTCGACGGCGGCGGGCGGCTCAAGGTCGTCGACTTCGGCATCGCGAGCGTCGCCGACGCGCCGGCCGCGCAGCTGACGGCAGCCTCGACCATCCTCGGCAGCGCCGCGTACATGGCGCCCGAGCAGGCGGAGGGCGGGCGGGTGACGCCGGCGACCGACCTCTACGCCCTCGGCTGCGTGCTCACGACACTCGTGACCGGCACCGCGCCGTTCACCGGTGAGCATCCGCTCGCGCTGCTGCAGCAGCACGTCGCGGCGCCGGCACCGCGGCTCGCCGCACGGCGGCCGGACGTGCCCGCCGCGCTCGACGAGCTCGTCGATCGGCTGCTCGCGAAGGTGCCAGCAGCGCGCGGCGACGACGCCGCCCGCGTGCGCGATGAGCTGGCCGCCATCCGCGCCGCGCTGCCCGTGACCGAAGCCGCGCTCGCGATCCCGTCCGCGGGTGCTCCCGGACCGGTGGACGCTGGGGCGACCGCGGTGTTCGTCGCCGCGACGACCCAGGATGTCCCGCGCACCCGCCGCCGTTCCGCTGCCCGTATCGTGCTGCCCGCGGTCGTCCTCGCGGCCATCGCGGCGCTCGCGCTCGCGGTGCTGCCGGGGCTGCTGCAGCCAGGCGGTGTGGAGGAGGCGATCGCCTCCCAGCCCCCCGCGGCCGCGACCGCGAGCCCACCGCCCGCGGCGATCGCCGAGACCGCCGTCGCCGACGGCGCGACGGCGGTGCCTGCGACTGCCACCGACCCCGCTGGGGAGCCGGCGAGCGGCGAGGAGGCGCTCGCGGAGGGGTCCGGCGGCGCTGGGACACCCGCACCGTCGCGCTCGGCGCAGGCGGCACCCACCGCGCCATCCTCGACCGCGCCGGCGCCTTCGCCCACCGAGCCGGCGCCCCCGCCGCCCGCGCCCGATCCGGAGGAACCCGCGCCCGACGCGCTCGCCGGCGTGCGCGCCGCGATCGCCCAGGCGATCGAGAGCGGGGCGCTCGAGGGCGATGCCGGCGCCGGGCTGAGCGACCGCGTCGCCGCGATCGATGCATCGCTCGCCGACGGTCGGACCGAGGATGCGCGCGCTGCGCTCGGAGATCTGCAGGCCCAGGTCGCCCAGCTGCAGGAGGCCGGTGCGGTGACTTCGGATGCCGCGGCCAGCATCCAGGCGGCGATCGACGACGCGGTCGCGTCCCTGCCCTGAGGCGCTAGTCGCGCGGCTTCCTCGGCAGCCAGCGCAGCAGCATCCCGGCACCGACGATGCAGAGCGCGGTGAGCCCGCCGGCCGCCCAGGCGATCGACGCGATCGAGACGAGCAGCGAGATGAGCAGCGGCGCCGCCGCGCCGCCCAGGTCGGTGGTGAGGCGCCACGCACCGAGGAACGGCGCAGGGTTGCGGCGATCCGCCAGGTCGGCGCCGAGGGTCATGAGGATGCCGGAGCCGAGCCCGTTGCCGAGCGCGAGCACGAGCGCGGCGGCCGTGAACCAGCCGGTGGCGGCATCGAGGTCGTGCGAGACCGCGAGCATCGCGAAGGCCGCGGCCATGAGCGTGAGCGACGGCACGACGCTCCAGAGCCGCCCGAAGCGGTCCATCACCCAGCCCGAGACGAAGAAGAGCGCGAAGTCGACGCCGCCCGCGATGCCGATCACGAGGCCGGTGGTGACGCCGTCGAGCCCGATCGAGACGGCCCAGAGCGGCAGCAGCACGTTGCGCGCGGAGCGGGCGAGCGCGAGCATCGCGGCTCCGACGCCGACGGTGGCGAGCACCCGCGCGTTGCGGCGGACGACCTCGCCGACGCCGGTGCGCTCGGCGCGCAGCTCGATCGTGCCGGTCGTCAGCGGCGTCCGCTCGAACGCCGACGAGGGATCGGGCAGCACGATGAGCACGACGATCGCGATGACGGTGCCGATCGCGCACACCACCCAGACCGACGCGAGCGGCAGGCCGAGGCCGAGGACGGCCGACCCGAGCAGCGGGCCCACGAACATGCCGAGCCGGAAGATGCCGCCGAGCGTCGAGAGCGCCCTCGCGCGGAAGCGGATGGGCACGAACGTCGTCATGAAGGCGTGCCGCGCGAGGGCGAACACGGCGTGGCCGAGGCCGAGCACGAAGATCGCGGCGCCGAGCATCCACACGTTCGTCGAGACGAACGCGATCGCGAGCGCGACGAGCACGAGCAGTCCGGCGCCGATCATGGTCGGCCGCTCGCCGAAGCGGGCGACGACGCTGCCGCCGGGCACGTCGCCGGCGAGCTGGCCGACCGTGAGCATCGCGGTCACGACCGCGGCGACGGCGAGCGATGCGCCGAGGTCGCCTGCGATGAGCGGGATGTAGGGGATGACCGCGCCCTCGCCGATCGCGAATGCCGCGGTCGGCACGTAGGCGGCGCCGGCGACCTTCCGCCAGGGGAAGCGCTCGGACTGGTCGACGCCGCTCATGCAGCGAGCCTATGGGGGCTGCGTGGGCTCGCTCCTTGTGTCCATGTGGGGTCGGAATGTATCCCCTTGGCAACATAGGCTGGAGGCACCATGGCCGATCTCGACATCGCCGGCGACATCGCCGCTCTCCGCTCCACGTTCTCCGACATCAAGGCGGTGGCGGACGTCGACAAGATCGCCGCCGACATCGAGCGCCTCTCCGAGGCCGCCGGCGCCCCCGACCTCTGGGACGACCCCGACGCCGCCCAGAAGGTGACGAGCCGGCTGAGCCACGCGCAGACCGCGCTCCGCCGCCTCACCGAGGCCGAGGCGCGCATCGACGACCTCGAGGTGCTCGTCGAGATGGCGAACGAGGAGGCCGACGAGGCCACCCAGACGGAGGCCCGCAAGGAGCTCGCGAGCCTGCAGCGGCTCGTCTCCGAGATGGAGATCCAGACGCTCCTCGACGGAGAGTTCGATCCGCTGCCCGCGGTCGTCACCATCCGCGCCGGCGCCGGCGGCGTCGACGCATCCGACTTCTCCGAGATGCTCATGCGCATGTACCTCCGCTACGCGGAGCAGCACGACATGCCCGTCACCATCTACGAGACGAGCTGGGCGGAGGAAGCGGGCATCAAGTCGGCGTCGTTCGAGATCGACGCGCCCTATGCCTTCGGCCACATGTCGGTCGAGGCCGGCACCCACCGGCTCGTGCGCATGAGCCCGTTCGGTGCGGCCGGCAAGCGGCAGACGTCGTTCGCCGCGGTCGAGGTCGTGCCGCTCTTCGAGCAGGTCGACGAGGTCGAGGTGCCAGAGGGCGACATCCGCGTCGACGTGTTCCGCTCCTCGGGCCCGGGCGGCCAGAGCGTCAACACGACCGACTCCGCCGTGCGCATCACCCACCTGCCCACCGGCACGGTCGTCTCGATGCAGAACGAGAAGAGCCAGATCCAGAACCGCGCAGCGGCGATGCGCGTGCTGCAGAGTCGCCTCATGCTACTCAAGCGCGAGGAGGAGGCGGCCCGCAAGAAGGAGCTCGCCGGCAACATCTCGGCGAGCTGGGGCGACCAGATGCGCTCCTACGTCCTCGCGCCGTACCAGATGGTCAAGGACCTCCGCACGCTCCACGAGGTCAACAACCCGTCGGCCGTGTTCGACGGCGACCTCGACGGCTTCATCGCCGCCGGCATCCGCTGGCGCAAGCAGCAGCAGCTCGAGGCCGAGTAGGCGCCGAGGGCGCCGCACCGACGCAGGGAGCCCCGATGACCCGGCCGCAGACCGGCAGCGACTACCTCGCGAGCCTCGACGACGGCCGCGTCGTCATCCACGACGGCGTGCCGGTGGAGCGCGTGGCCGAGCATCCCGAGCTCGCCGGGCTCGCAGGGCTCGCGGGCACCATCGCGTCGCTCTACGACGCGCTGCACGGCGACGGGGCGGATGCCCTCCTGGCGCCGACGGCGGACGGATCGGGCCTGACGCACGCCTTCTGGACGGTGCCGCAGACGCGGGACGACCTGCGGATGCAGCGCGACGCGATCCGCGCCTGGCAGCGGATCACCCGCGGCTGGGTCGGTCGCACCCCCGAGTTCATGGGCGCGGTGCTGACCTCGATGGCGGCGCACGCAGGCGAGTTCGGCCGGTTCGAGGGGAACGTTCGCGCGGCGCTCGCGCGTGACCAGCGCGACGTCACCCACTACGCGCAGGCGCTCGTCAACCCGCCCGTCGACCGCGACCTGCCGCCCGACGAGGTGGGCGACGTCTTCCTGCACGTCGTGCGCGAGACTGACCAGGGCGTCGTCCTCCGCGGCGCGAAGGCGGTCGTGACCGGTGCGGCGACCGCCCAGCGGCTGCTCGTCTCGCACTTCGGCGGCGAGGTGCAGACGGATGCGTTCGCGATCGCCGCGTCTGTCGCGGTCGGCACGCCCGGCATCCGCATCTACACGCGGGGCACGCCCGCCCGCGACGACCAGCCCCTCGCGAGCCGCTTCGCCGAGCACGACGCGCTCGTCGTCTTCGACGACGTGCTCGTGCCGTGGGACGACGTCTTCATCCGCGACGCCGAGACGATGCTCGCCTTCAACGGCGGTGCGATCGGCTGGAACCGCCGGCTGGCCTTCCAGGCGGCGACGCGGCTGGAGGCCAAGCTCGAGCACATCACCGGCCTCGCCGTGCGCGCGACCGAGATCATGGGCACGACCGAGCGGCGGGGCGTGCAGGCGGCGCTCGGCGAGGTGCTCGCGTTCCGCCACATGACGGCGGGGCTCCGCGACGCGATGATCGAGCAGGCGGCGCCCTCGGGTGACTCGATCGGCCCGGGCGCCGAGGCGGCGCTCGCGTTCGCCGCGTTCGCGCCCGACGCCTACAGCCGCATGCGGGTGACCCTGGAGACGACCCTGTCGTCGGCCTTCGCGCACCTGCCGGTGCCGCTCGCCTCGCTCGGCACCGACGCCGTCGCGGCGATCGAGCCGCTGCTGCGCGGCTCCGGCGGCGCGGATGCGCGGGAGCGGCTCGAGGTCATGGGCGAGCTGTGGGATGCGGTCGGCACCGGCTTCGGCGCGCGGCACGAGCTGTACGAGCGCAGCTACTGGGGGCAGCCGGAGCGCACGCACGTCGGCATCCTCGGACTCGCGCGCGCCGACGGCAGCCTCGCTCGCTGGCGCGGCTGACGCCGGATGCCAGGACGGGCCGCCTCGTCGGTGACGAGGCGGCCCGTTGCGGTGTCAGCGGATCAGTGGAGGTTGATCCGCACGGCCTTGCCGGTGACGGTCGTGTTGGCCGTCGTGGTGATGTCGCCCGCGGTGCGGATGATCTGGCAGTTGAACGCCGAGTTCGCGCCGAAGATGTTGCCGACGATGTCGATGTTCTGGAACCTGCCCTTGCCCTTGTCGTGCAGGTTGAGCGTGCAGCCGCCGCCGTCGAGGAAGTTGTCGCGGATCATGACGTTCGAGACGCGTCCGGCGTCCTGCGTGATCATGATGCCGGCGTTGTTCGCATCCTCGATGCGGTTGCCGGTGATCCAGTAGCCGGAGCCGCTCTGGATCTGGATGCTGTCGTCGTGGCTCGGACCGCCGTTCCAGCCCGGGTCGTTCGCGTAGTGCAGGTTGTCGTGCAGCCAGGAGTTGCGCAGCTGCACGTTGCCCGATCCCCAGAAGTGCGCGGGGTCGATGACGTTGCTGATGTCGAGCCGGTTGGCGTTGATGTTCCAGCCGCGCAGGCCGTTGACGCGGTACGTCGGCTTGCTGGCACGCAGCGTGGTGTCGTAGATACGGAGGCTCGCGGTGTTCGAGGCGCTGCGCACGAGGAAGTCGTGGTTGCCGGCCGAGTCGCCGCGGACGATCGAGTTGCGGATGGTGACGTTCGCCGCGCGCACGTCGACCGAGCCGTAGATGTCGAGCCCGCTGATGACGGTGTTGGCCTGGGTGATGACCATGTTGCCGCGGTGGACGCGCAGCGTCACACCCGACGGCACGCCGGTGTTGCTGTCGCCGGGCATCGACGTGGCGACGCTGGCAGGACGGTCGATGACCGCGGGGGCTGCCGTGGCCGCGGTGGCCGGGAGGAGCGTCGCGCCGAGGGCGACGACCGACGTCGCGACAGCGAGTCGGAGGGCGCGGCGGCGCGTGCTGGGGACACGGGTCGACGCGATTGCACTGGGGAGATGCGAAATGGGAATGGGTGTACCTCTCATGGGGATGCACGACGGCATGCCGACGGGCGGCAGGCCTGCGTCGGCACAGCGTGATGGTGCGATCGAGCTGCCGGCGCTGCCGAGGGAGACGGCTGCTGCACGGCGTGAGCTCCAGCGACCGGCGCGGAGGTCGTGACCCCATCCGCTGCTCGGCATGACGCTAGCGCTCTGCTCGACCCCTCCAGAGTAACAGAAGCGTAACGATTGTCAGGATTGTTGACCATGACGCGGCGTGGCGCGGTATACGGACGTCGTTATGATCACCCATTACGCCTCCACGGGTCCGGATGCGCAGGAAGAGGCCCTGCCCCGCCGAGGCGCTCGGCGGGGCAGGGCTGCGGAGGGTGCGGTCGATCAGCCGCGGACGACGACCACCGGGGTCTGGCCGTCGCTGCCGACGTTGCCGCTCGTCGTGATGCTGCCCGCGGCGGGGCGGATGATCGCGCAGTTGTACGTGGAGTCGCCGAACGTGTTGCCCGTGACGGCGATGCCCTGCAGCGGGCCCTGGTCCTTCTGCGCGAGGTTCACGGTGCAGCCGCCGCCGTCGAGCCAGTTGCCGCTGATCCGCACGTCGGAGGTCCGGCCGGCGTCCTGCGTCAGCTGGATCGCGGCGTTGTTGCCGCCCTCGATGCGGTTGCCGCTGATCACGTAGCCGGAGCCGCTCTGGATCTGGATCGCGTCGTCATGGCTCGGGCCGCCGCCGCGCGGGTCGGAGGCGAAGTGCAGGATGCCGTGGAGCCAGGAGTCTCGTAGCGTCACGTCGCCGTCGCCCCAGAAGTGAGCGCCGTCGAGCACGTTGCGGATCTCGAGGCGCTGGGCGTCGATGTGCGAGCCGCGCAGGCCGTCGGTCGCCCACGGGACGGTGGCGACGAGCTCGCTGTCGGTGATCGTCAGGCTGGCGCCGTCGGTCGCGCTGCGGACGAGCGAGTCCTGCGCGCCGGGCTGGCCGCCGCGGACGATCGAGTTGCGGATCGTGACGTTCGCCGCGCGGACGTCGACGAAGCCGTGGATGTCGAGGCCGTCGATCACGGTCCCCGGCTCGGTGATCACCAGGTCGCCCTGGTGCACCCGCAGCGACGTGCCGGCGGGCACGCCGGTGTTGCTCGGACCGGGCTGTCCGCCGGTGGGCGGTGCGGGGGCCGGTGCCGGTGCGGGGGCCGGTGCCGGGGCAGGAGCCGGGGCGGGCGCGGGCGCCGGAGCGGGGGCAGGCGCCGGAGCCGGTGCAGGAGCAGGCGCGGGAGCCGGTGCCGGAGCCGGAGCGGGGGCGGGGGCTGGCGCGGGAGCCGGCGCAGGTGCTGGGGCGGGAGCCGGCGCAGGTGCTGGGGCGGGAGCCGGAGCCGGAGCCGGCGCGGGAGCCGGGGCTGGCGCGGGTGCAGGGGCCGGAGCGGGTGCAGGGGCTGGAGCGGGAGCCGGCGCACGGGGCGGCGTCGGGGCGGGCTCCGGTCGAGGCTGCTCGGGCAGCTGCAGGTAGCGCGACGGCGCTGCCGACTCGGGGTCGGCCGCGGCGGGCTGGGGTGCGGCCTCGGCTGCGACCGGCTGGGGCGCCGCGGGGGCGGGCGCCACGGGCGCCGCATCCGCCGTGGGCTCGGGCGCCACGTCGGCAGCAGGCGCCGCGTCGTCACGACCCGCGGCCGCCTCGCGGCCGGCGGATCCGGGGCCGCGACCGCCGAGGCCTTCGGCGGGGGCCGAGCTCGCGGACGACGTCGGGCCGGCGGAGAGGAGGGCGGCCTTGGCGTCGGCGCCCGGCTGCAGCGGCGCGCAGGCGGCGAGCAGGATCGCGCCCGCCGACATGACGGAGGTCGCGACGACGAGCCGCGTCCTGCGGCCGGGGGATGTGGGGGTGCGGTGCTGAGGGGTCATGGAGTGGTGTGGCCTTCCGGTTGCACGATGACCACCGCCGCCGACCGTCGGCGCATGGCGCCGGCAGGCTCGGACTTGCACAAGGTGGTGGTTGCCGCGGAGCTGCACGCAGGGCACGCTCACCGCTCGGTCGCTCATCCGACCCGGGCTCACGCTGCGTGCGATCCGGAGGGAGATGGGCTCCCGGTCCGCACGCGGCACGGCAACGATAACAGATTGATAACAGTGCTTGGCAAGCACGAAGTGCGATGGATCCATGGAACCGCCGGTGCGGCGCGCCGGTCGGAGCGCCGCCGCCCATACCCTCGACAGGCCATGATCCGCTTCGACGAGGTCTCGAAGACCTACTCCCGCAAGGCCCGCCCAGCCCTCGACGGCGTCTCCCTGGAGATCCTCAAGGGCGAGTTCGTCTTCCTCGTCGGCGCCTCGGGCTCCGGCAAGAGCACGCTCATCCGGATGGTGCTCCGCGAGGAGAGCCCGACGGAGGGCGAGGTGCACGTGCTCGGCCAGCGGCTCAAGGCGCTGCCCAGCCGGCGCGTGCCGTTCTTCCGCCGCAACCTCGGCGTCGTCTTCCAGGACTTCCGGCTGCTCAACAACAAGACGGTCTACGAGAACGTCGCCTTCACGCTGCAGGTCATCGGCAAGAGCCGCGGCTTCATCTCGGAGGCGGTGCCGGACGTGCTGAAGACCGTCGGGCTCGCGGGCAAGGCCAGCCGCCTGCCGCACGAGCTCTCGGGCGGCGAGCAGCAGCGCGTCGCGATCGCCCGCGCAGTCGTCAACCGGCCGCCGATCCTGCTCGCCGACGAGCCGACGGGCAACCTCGACCCGTCCACGAGCGCAGGCATCATGGCGCTGCTCGCCCGCATCAACGAGGGCGGCACGACCGTCGTCATGGCGACGCACGAGGCGTCGATCGTGAACGAGATGCAGAAGCGCGTCGTCGAGCTCGACGCCGGCGTCATCATGCGCGACGAGGCCTCCGGCAGCTACCGCAGGCAGCTCGCGTCGCACGCCGGGGAGGAGGTCGCATGAGGATCCAGCTCATCGCGAACGAGGTCTGGAACGGCCTGCGCCGCAACCTCTCGGTCGTCGTCTCGGTCGTGCTCGTCACGTTCATCTCGCTCTCGTTCGTGGGCGCGGCGATCCTGCTGCAGCAGCAGATCAACCAGATGAAGGGCTTCTGGTACGACCGCGCGCAGGTCGGGATCTACTTCTGCGGGCCGGTCGACGCGACCGACACCTGCACGCAGACGGCGGCGACCCCCGAGCAGATCGAGGCCGTGCGTAGCACCCTCTCGAGCGGCGCGATCGCGCCCTACGTCGCCGACGTGCAGTTCGAGGACCGGGAGCTCGCCTACCAGCACTTCATGGAGCAGTTCGGCGGCACGGCGAGCGCGGAGTTCGCGAGCCCGGAGACGATGAACGAGGCCCTCTGGGTGCGGCCGACCACGCCCCAGGACGCCGACCTCATCCGGGAGGCGACGACGGCGCTCCCGGGGGTGCTGGAGGTGCGCGATCAACGCGCGCTGCTGGAACCGATCTTCCAGGTGCTCAACACCGCGAGCCTGGCCGCGATCGGCGTCGCGGTGCTCATGCTCGTCGCGGCGGTGCTGCTGATCTCGACGACCATCCGCCTCTCCGCCTTCTCCCGGAAGCGCGAGCTCGGCATCATGCGGCTCGTGGGGGCGTCGAACCGCTTCATCCAGACGCCCTTCATCATCGAGGGGGTGGTGGCGGCGCTCATCGGGGCGGTGCTGGCCGCCGGCTCGGTCGTGGCGGTCGTCCACTTCGTGCTCCAGGGCTACGTGGCGCCGATGCTGCAGACCATCGCGATCGTCGGGCTCGACGACGCCCTCGTCGTCGCGCCCGTGCTCATCGGGATCGGCGTGCTGTTCGCCGGTGTGGCGGCGGCGGTCGCGATCCGCAGGTACCTCAAGATCTGATCCGGCTAGACTGGGCGGCTGCCCGGTGGTCGGGCACAGGATGCAGGAGCGAACCATGCCGCGCGAACAGGGCCAGAAGGTCGTGGCGCAGAACCGCAAGGCGCGCCACGACTACACGATCGAGGATCGCGTCGAGGCGGGCCTCGTGCTCACGGGCACCGAGGTGAAGTCGCTGCGCGCCGGCAGGGCGTCGCTCGTCGACGGCTACGCCTTCATCGAGTACGGCGAGGCCTGGCTCGACGCGGTGCACATCGCCGAGTACGGCCAGGGCACGTGGACGAACCATCCGCCCCGCCGGAAGCGCAAGCTGCTGCTGCACCGCGACGAGATCGACAAGCTGGCCGCCAAGGTCTCCCAGGGCGGCTACACGCTCGTGCCGCTCTCGCTCTACTTCTCGGACGGCCGGGCGAAGGTCGAGCTCGCCGTCGCGAAGGGCAAGAAGGAGTACGACAAGCGGCACGCGCTGCGGGAGCGGCAGGACAAGCGCGAGGCCGAGCGCGCCATGCGCACCCGCAACCGCCTGAATGAGTGAGCGCCGCCGAGTGAGCGCCGCCGTGAGCTGACCCCCGCGGTTCGACATTCGACCGCGCAGCCGCTTGGATGGGCACCGCCGGCAGGATTCACCCAGGGCCCTCCGGCGGAAGGCGAAATGCGAGTCGGCATCCTCACGTCCGGCGGCGACTGCCCCGGCCTCAACGCAGTCATCCGAGCCGCCGTGCTCACCGGCATGGTGCACCACGGCCTCGAGTTCGTGGGCATCCGCGACGGCTACCGCGGCCTCGTCGAGGGCGACGTCCGCGTGCTCAACCGGTCGTCGGTGCGCGGCACGTCGCGAATCGGCGGCACGATCCTCGGCACGAGCCGCACGAACCCCTACGAGGGCCCGAACGGCGGCGCGGCGAACGTCGCCAAGACACTCGAGCGGCTCGGCATCGACGCCGTCATGGCGATCGGCGGCGAGGGAACGCTCGCGGCGGCCAACCGGCTCGCCGACGACGGGCTGCCGGTCGTCGGCGTGCCGAAGACGATCGACAACGACCTCGACGCGACCGACTACACGTTCGGCTTCGACACCGCCGTGCAGATCGCGACGGAGGCGGGGGACCGGCTCCGCACGACCGGCGACTCGCACATGCGCTGCATGGTGCTCGAGGTCATGGGCCGGCACGTCGGGTGGATCGCCCTCCACACGGGCATCGCGACCGGCGCGCACGTCACGCTCATCCCGGAGCAGCCGCGCTCGATCGAGTGGATCTGCGAGTACGTGCAGTCGGTCTACGACCGCCGGCGCGCGCCGCTCGTGGTGGTCTCAGAGGGGTTCAAGCTCGAGGGCATGGATGAGGAGTACTCGCGCAAGGGCCTCGACGCCTACAACCGGCCGCGCCTCGGCGGGATCGGCGAGGTGCTCGCACCCATGATCGAGGAGCGCACCGGCATCGAGTCGCGCTCGACGGTGCTCGGCCACATCCAGCGCGGCGGCGCCCCGAGCGGCGCCGACCGCGTGCTCGCGACCCGGTTCGGGCTCGCCGCGATCGACGCCATCACCGCGAAGGCGTGGGGCACGATGGTGTCGCTGCGCGGCACCGAGATCGTGCGCGTGCCGATGTCGGATGCGCTCGGCGACCTCAAGCGCGTGCCCGACCACCGCTACCGCGAGGCGGAGCTGCTCTTCGGCTGAGGAGCCTTGCCGCGCAGCCCGCGGTCGCGATATGATGACGGGCTGGCCCAGCCAGCGCGCCGGAGCGATCCGGCCTTGACAACTCCACAGCGTGCGACTCGCACACCCAGCACGGGGATGATCGGTTTCGACATCGTCTCGGTTGCTGCGGGAAGCGGGTAGAGGATGCAGGGTCATCTCTTCAACGCCCCCTGCAAACCCATAGGTGCCAACGCAAAGCGCACCGACTTCGCCCTCGCTGCGTAAGCGAGCCTGAAGTCCGTCAGACCGGAGACGCCCTCGCTCCGGACCCTGGCGTCATCTTGAGGGCTTGCTGCGATGATGCGTCACAGGGCATCGCGGGACTTTTCCTGTGACTGGGCTCGTCGACCTAGGTGCTCAGGACAAAGGTCGGAGCCGAGCAGAACGCCTTCCCTGAGCTGCACCCGGAGAATCCGCACGATATGAGCGTTGGACGGGGGTTCGATTCCCCCCATCTCCACCATTCGGGCTGCGAGTCGCACGTTGTGAGAGTCCTCGCGCGAGGAGGTCGCCATGCCGTCGATGGACCAGGGCGCCTGGGTGCCCGGCACGGACGAGTACCGCTACGGCTTCCGATCGATCGCGAGCCTCCCGATCACGGGCGCCCCCGCCGACACCAACCTGGCTCGCTGGGCCATGCTGCACGACGGCACCGACTACCGCCTCTACGCGTTCCGCGGCAGCTCGAGCGACACGCTCTATCAGTTCGCCTGGAACGGCGCGTCCTACGAGTTCGGCCACCGGTCGATACCGACGCTGGCCCTCGCGGGCGCCCCCAGCGACGCGGATGCGTCGAGCATCCGGATGCTGCACAGCGGCGCGGCGTACCACGCGTACCTCCGCCGGCTCGGCGACCCGACCACGCTGTACCAGTTCATCTGGGAGCCGGGCACGACGACCTACCGCTGGGGGCCGCCGGGGTACTACCCGAGCCTGCCTGTCACGGGATTCCCCTTCGACACCGACTGGTCGCGGTGGAACATGCTGCACGACGGCAGCGCCTACCGCATCTACGCCTTCCGGCACGGCACGACCGACCGGATGTACCAGGGATCGTTCGACGCGGGCGCGGGCGCGTACCGCTACGCGCACGATTCGATCCCCGAGCTGCGGCTCACCGGGTACCCCGCCACGGGCGACCCGGGCCGCTCTGCGATGCTCCACGACGGCACCGACTACCGGCTGTACTTCCAGGTGCCCTGAGGTCGCTCCGCCGCCGCCGGCCCGGGTCGCGCCACCACTACGCTGGTGGTCCACCGACGCTGCGAGGAGGCAATGGCGTGAGCGAGTACCGCGTGACGGACCCGTACACGGGTCAGGTCGTGAAGGAGTTCCCGACCGCGACGGACGACGAGGTGCGCGCCGCCATCGAGCGCGCCCACGCCGCCTACGAGCCGTGGCGCTCGACGCCGCTCGCTGAGCGGGCGGCGGTCCTGGGGCGGGCGGCGGACGCGTTCGCGTCCCGCAGCCGTGAGCTCGCGGAGATCATCCGCACGGAGATGGGGAAGCCGCTCGCGCAGGGCGTGTTCGAGGCGGAGTTCTCGGGCGAGATCGTGCAGTACTACGCCGACAACGCGGAGGCGTTCCTCGCCGACGAGGTGCTGCAGGTGCGGTCCGGGGTGGATGCGCGGGTGCGGAAGTCGGCGCAGGGCGTGATCCTCGGGATCATGCCG
Source organism: Agrococcus sp. UYP33 (assembly GCF_054060915.1). Taxonomy (NCBI): domain Bacteria; kingdom Bacillati; phylum Actinomycetota; class Actinomycetes; order Micrococcales; family Microbacteriaceae; genus Agrococcus; species Agrococcus sp. UYP33. The sequence goes on along the minus strand of NZ_JBSSDR010000001.1, from coordinate 69,160 downwards.
TGGAACTTCCCCTACTACCAGGTGGCGCGGTTCGCGTTCCCGAACCTGATGCTCGGCAACACGGTGCTGCTGAAGCACGCGCCGCAGTGCCCGTGGTCGGCGACCGTGATCGCCGAGATCCTCGCCGAGGCGGGGCTGCCGGCGGGCGCGTACGAGAACATCTTCGCCACCAACGAGCAGATCGGCGACATCGTCATCCCCGATCCGCGGGTGCGGGGCGTGTCCCTCACCGGCTCCGAGCGGGCCGGCGCCGCGGTCGCGGAGATCGCCGGCCGGCACCTGAAGAAGGTGGTGCTGGAGCTGGGCGGCTCCGACCCGTTCATCGTCCTCTCCACCGACGACATGGACCAGGTCGTCGAGGCGGCGGTCGAGACGCGGATGGAGAACTCCGGCCAGTCCTGCAACGCCTCGAAGCGGTTCATCGTCATCGACGACCTCTACGACGAGTTCACCCAGAAGCTCGCCGCCGCGATCACCGCCCTCCCGGTCGGCGAGGCCGACGACGAGGACGCCCTCGTCGGCCCCCTCTCGTCGCAGGCCGCGGCCGACCGGCTGCGGGAGCAGACGGGCGCCGCGGTCGCGGAGGGCGCGCAGGTGCTCGCCGGCACCATCACCGCGACCGGTGACGCGCGCATCACGCCCGCGCTGCTGGGCGGCGTCACCGACGAGATGGACGCGTTCCGCGAGGAGCTGTTCGGCCCGGTCGGCACCGTCTACCGGGCGACGGACGTCGACGATGCGCTCCGGATCGCGAACGGCACCCCGTTCGGGCTCGGCGCACGCCTGTGGTGCACCGACCCGGAGCTCGCGGCCTCGGTCGCCGACCGCATCGACGCCGGCATGGTCTCCATCAACGGCGCCGGCTCCGAGGACTACGACATGCCCTTCGGCGGCACCAAGCGAAGCGGCTTCGGCCGCGAGCTCGGCCCCCACGGCATGGAGGAGTTCATGAACAAGAAGCTCATCGTCGGCTGACCAGCGGGCGCTCAGTCGAGCCAGCGTCGCAGCCGCGGCCGCACGGCCTTCGCCTGGGCGCGCGCCACCTCGCCCTCGAGCGCGGCTGCGGCGGCGAGCTCGCGCGCGTGGAGGAGCCCGTAGCTGAAGGCGTTGTCGCCGACGAGGTGCGCCCGCACGCCCAGCTCGCGCAGCGCCTCGCGCGCCACCACGGTGTCGTGCTGCTCGCCGAGCACCGACTGGACGCGCTTCGCCGCGCGCGCGAGCCGCTCGGCGGGTGTGCCGAACGCGGGCGCGAGCACCTCCGCCGCGTAGCGGGCGCGCTTCGCCGCCTTCCTGGCTTCGTGCAGCAGCCGATCGCGCGCCGCCGCGTCCGGCGCTGCGTCGGCCGCGGCGATCCGCCGGCGCATCCGCCGGTGCTCGCGGCGCATGCGCGACCGCAGCACGTCGGCCGTGGGGCGGGAGGCATCGGCGGTCCACGGCGGCGCCTCGGCGAAGCGCTCGAGGTCGTCCATGAGCACGAGGTAGCGCTCGGATCGCATCACCTCGAGCACCGCGGTCTGCGCCGAGCGGCGGCGGGCGCGGAGGTCGTCGTCGATCCGCTGCGCGACCGGACCCAGCACCAACTCGACGGGCTGCGCCGCGACGAGCTCCGCGAGGCGCCGCCGCTGCACCTCCGCGTCCCGCGCCTCGCCGAGCTCGCCGGCGATCCAGCGCAGCTCGCGTCGGATGCGCTCACCCGCGTCGCGGTCGAGGAGCGGCCGGAAGGTCGCGAGGATGCTGCGCAGCCGCCGCGCCGCGACGCGCATCCGGTGCACGCCCCCGTCGGCGTCGGCGCGCACGAGCGGGTCGTGGATGCGCAGCGCGTCCACCTGGGCGCGCAGCGCGGGCTGCAGCACCTCCCGCGCCTCGCTGTCCGGGCCGAGCGAGGGCGCAGGCTCCGACGCGGTCGCCGCTCGATCGTCGCCGAGCACCCGCGCGAGCTTCGACCGGCTCGACGCCGGCCTCGCGCCGGCCTCGCCGAGCAGCGCGATCGCGGCGTCGAGGAGGGCGGGATCGCCGTCGACGACCTCGACCTCCCACTCCCGCCAGGACATCGGCTCGCCGTCCGGCAGGGTGCGTGCGACGACGGTGTCGTCCGCGACCTCGACGAGCACGCGACCCTCTGCGTCGCGGAGCCGATGCGCGACCCGACGCGTGCGCAGCTCGGCGATCGGCCGCAGCGGCTCGTCGCGCACGAACAGCTGGGCGGCCTCGCGGAGCGCCGCGGGCACGCTCGTCCTCGCGCGACCGAGCGGCAGCCGCAGCTCGTCGCGGCCGTCGCCGCGCGCGGGCACCTTGAGGTGCCATCCGGCGTCGTCGCCGCCCGTCCGCCGCCGCAGCGAGATCCGCGCGGCCGCGAGCGCACCGCCCTCGGTGTCGAAGTAGGTCGCGGACAGCTGCTGCTCGACCGGCTCGTCGACGGCGGCGACCCCGTCGAGCCCGTCGAGCGGCGGCACGGCCGCATCGTCGGGAGCGTCGAGCTTGACCTCCACCTCGCGGTACCTCGTCGGCATGCGTCGGTTCTACACCCGGCGGCCGTCCGCGAGCCGTGCGCTCAGGCGCTCAGAGCACCGAGCCCACCATCGGCCGGCCCTCGGCCGCCCACTGCAGCGTGCCGCCCGCGACGTTGGCGGCATCCCGGCCCTGCTGCGCGAGGTAGGCGACCACCTGTCCGCTGCGCGCGCCGGAGCGGCAGATGACGGCGGCACCGTCGGGCACCTCATCGAGCCGCGCGACGACCTCGCTCATGGGGATGTGGATCGCGTCCACTGCGTGGCCCGCGTCCCACTCGTGCTGCTCGCGCACGTCGACGATGGGCATGGTCCCGACCTCGGCCGGCTGGATCTCGCGCATGGATTCCAGGCTAGCGCGAGCGAGGTCCGTGCCCGAGGATGGCAGGCATGGACGTGAGCACCTGCATCTGGTTCGACGGCCGCATCGAGGAGGCCGCGCGCTTCTACGTCTCGCTCGTGCCCGGGTCCGAGGTCGGGTCGATCAGCCGCTACCCGGAGGGCAGCGAGTTCCCCGGTGGGACACCGGGGGAGGCGCTCACGATCGACTTCACGCTCGCCGGCGTGCCCTACCAGCTGCTCAACGGCGGGCCGGAGTTCCCGCTCACCGAGGCGGTCTCGATCGCGCTGATCGTCGACGACCAGGATGAGGTCGACCGCGTGTGGGACGCGCTCATCGCCGATGGCGGTCAGGAGTCGCAGTGCGGCTGGTGCAAGGACCGGTTCGGGCTCTCGTGGCAGGTGGTGCCGCGGCGGTTCGTCGAACTCATGTCCGGCCCGAGCGCCGGCGCGGTCTCCGGTGCGCTCATGCGCATGCGGAAGATCGACATCGCCGAGCTCGAGGCGGCAGCGGCCGGGCGCTGAGCCGCGCTCGCGCGCGCGACGTCAGTCGGCGAGGCGCGCGAGCAGCCCGGCGTGCAGTGCGCCGTTCGTCGCGAGCGCGGAGCCGTGCCACGGCCCGATCTTGCCGCCGATCGACGTGAACGTGCCCCCGGCCTCCTCGATGACCGGCACGAGCGCCGCCATGTCGTAGGGCTTGAGGTCGAACTCCGCCACCGCGTCGATCGTGCCCTCGGCGAGCAGCATGTAGCTCCAGGCGTCGCCGTAGGACCGCGCGCGCCAGACGTCGCGCTGCAGCGCGACGAGGTCGTCCATCCTGCCCGCGCCGTCCCAGCCCTGGATGGAGTTGTACGAGAGCACGGCGTCCGACAGGTCGGCGACCTTCGACACGTGGATCTGCCGCGGCTCTGCCACGTCGGTCCACGCGCCCTGGCCCTGCGCGGCCCACCAGCGGCCGCCGAGCGCCGGCGCCGACACGACCCCGACGACCGGGTGGTGGTCGACGACGAGCGCGATGAGCGTCGCCCAGATGGGCGCGCCGCGCAGGTAGTGGGCGGTGCCGTCGATCGGGTCGATGATCCACTGGCGCTCCGCGTCGCCGGTCGAGCCGAACTCCTCGCCGAAGATGGCGTCGTCCGGTCGCTCCGCCTGCAGCATGTCGCGGATGCGCTGCTCGACCGCGCGGTCGGCGTCGGTGACGTGCGTGGTGTCGGCCTTCGTCGTCACCTGCAGGTCGCGCGCACCGAAGCGCGCCATGGCGATGGCGTCCGCGGCGTCGGCCATCCGCAGCGCGAGGTCGAGGTCGTCGTCGTATCGGGTCACGCGACCAGCGTACGACGGCGCGCGGAGGCCCCGCAGGGCGCGATCCCCGTCACTCCTGGTGCCGCTGCTCGCGGATCGCGACGAGCGTGCCGAGCAGCCGCTGCATCGAGTCGACCCTTCGCGCCTCGAGCCGACCCTCGGCGGCGGCGATCGACAGCTCGCAGTACTCCTCGTCGGCGAGGTGGGTGCAGCCGCGCGGGCAGTCCTCGGCGACCGCGGCGAGGTCGGGGAAGCCGCGCAGCACGCTCGCGGTCGCCACGTGGCCGAGCCCGAAGGAGCGCACGCCCGGGGTGTCGATGATCCAGCCGTCGCCGAGCTTGAACGACACGGTCGACGACGACGTGTGGCGGCCACGGCCGGTGACGGCATTGACGTGCCCGACCGCGCGCATCGCGCTCGGCACGAGCGCGTTCACGAGCGTGGACTTGCCGACGCCGGAGTGGCCGACCGCGACGGTCGTGTGGCCGTCGAGGCGCGCCCGCAGCGCCTCGACGGGCGGGTCGTCGATCGACGACCGCCACACCTCGATGTCGAGGCCCTCGAAGAGCGCGAGGAACGGCTCGGGGTCGGCGACGTCGGTCTTCGTGATGACCATGATCGGCGTGATGCCCGCGTCGAGCGCCGCGACGAGGTAGCGGTCGACGAGCCGCGGCCGCGGCTCGGGGTCGGCCGCCGCGACCACCATGAGCATGAGGTCGGCGTTCGCCACGATCACGCGCTCGACCACGTCGGTGTCGTCCGCCGACCGTCGCAGCACCGTGGTGCGCGGCTGGATGCGCACGATGCGCGCCAGCGTGCCGGTGTCGCCCGTCGCGTCGCCGACCGCGTCGACGCGGTCGCCCGCCACGATCGCCTGCTTGCGCAGCTCGCGCGCTCGCGCCGCCGTGACGATCGCCTCGTCGTCCTCGCCGATGCGCACCGCGAGCGTGTAGCGGCCGCGGTCGACGGCGGTGACGATGCCCGTGATCGCGCTCTCGTGCTCGGGCCGCTGCTTCGACCTCGGCCGGTTGGCCTTCGGGTTCGGCCGCTCGCGCACGCTCGACTCGTCGTAGTCCTCGTACGGGTCCTCGTAGTCGCCCAGCCAGCTCATGCGAGCATCGCCGCCCACAGCTCGGGGAACTCCGGGATCGTCTTGGCGGTCGCGCCGATGTCGTCGACCTCGACGCCCGGCACGCGCAGCCCGATCACGGCACCGGCGGTCGCGATGCGGTGGTCGGCGTAGGCGCCCCACGGGCCGCCGGTGAGCGGCGCCGGTTCGACGCGGATGCCGTCGGGCAGCGCGGTCGCCACCCCGCCGATCGCGACGATGTCGTCGACGAGCGCGCGGATGCGGTCGGTCTCGTGCCCGCGGATGTGCCCGATCCCGGTCACCTCGACGGGGGCGGAGGCGAGCGCGCCGAGCGCGACGATCGTGGGCGCGAGCTCGCCGGCCGCGCGGAGGTCGAGCGTCGCGCCGGGGATCTCGCCCCCGACCGCCTCGACCGTGAGCGTGCCGTCCGCGACGCGCGACGTCGCGCCGAAGGGCGCGAGCAGCTCGGGGAGCAGTCGGCCGACCTGCGTGGTCCGGGCGGGCCAGCCGTCGAGCACGACCCGGCCGCCGACGGCGACGACGGCGGCGAGGAACGGTGCCGCGTTCGAGAGGTCGGGTTCGATCTGCTCGTCGAGCGGTGCGATGGGCCCCGGCTCGACGCGCCAGGACGCGCCGTCGTCCGCGTCGGGCGAGCGCGCGTCGACGCCCCGCTGCCGCAGGGCCTCGAGCGTCATCTCGATGTGCGGGAGCGATGGCAGCCGGGCGCCGCGGTGGTGCAGGGTCAGCCCCTCGTCGAAGCGGGCCGCGACGAGCAGCAGCGCCGAGACGAACTGGCTGGACGCGCTCGCGTCGATCGTGAGCTCGCCGCCCCGCACGCGGCCGGCGCCGTGCACCGTGAACGGCAGGCGCGGCGCATCCGCCTCGACCTCGACGCCCAGCCCGCGGAGCGCCGCGATCGTCTGGTCCATCGGGCGCTCGCGCGCGTGCGGGTCGCCGTCGAAGGCGACCGGGCCGTCGCCGAGCGCCGCCATGATCGGCAGGAACCGCATCGCGGTGCCCGCGAGGCCGCAGTCGATGGCCGCGCCGCCGACGATCGGGCCCGGCGTCACGACGAGGTCGGGGCCGAACAGCCCGTCGCCGGGCGCCTCGCGGATGTCGGCGCCGAGCGCCCGCAGCCCCGCGGCCATGATCGACGCGTCGCGGCTCCGCAGCGGCCGGTGGAGCGTGCTCGGACCGTCGGCCAGGGCGGCCAGGAGCAGCGCGCGGTTCGTGAGGCTCTTCGAGCCGGGCAGCTGCACGCGCGCGTCGAGGCGGGCGGTCGCCGTCGGCGCGGTCCATGGGCGGGAATGATCTGGTGCGGGCATCGGTTGCAATCTATCGGTCACACGTCCAGCCGAGGAGGTGCCTGTGCCCACAGCCACACTCTCTGCCGACGGTCCGGCCGTCACCCGTTCGGCGACCGCCGCAGCGATGACCGCGACACTAGACTCGCCCGCGATGACAAGCGACCAGACCGACGCCGCGAAGCGCGACGACTTCGCCGAGCAGGCCATGCAGTACGCCGACCAGCTCTACGGCGCGGCGATGCGCATGACGCGCAACCCGGCAGACGCCGCCGACCTCGTGCAGGACACGCTGCTCAAGGCGTACGCGGCGTACGGCTCGTTCAAGCAGGGCACGAACCTGCGGGCGTGGCTGTACCGCATCCAGACCAACACCTACATCAACACCTATCGCAAGCAGCAGCGCCGGCCGTTCGAGGCACCGCTCGACGACCTCGAGGACTGGCAGGTCGGTGACGCCGAGTCGTTCACCGCGACCGCGTCGCGCAGCGCCGAGGCCGAGGCCATCCACCGGATGCCGTCCGGGATCGTTAAGGACGCCCTCCAGCAGGTGCCCGAGGACTTCCGCATGGCCGTCTACTGGGTCGACGTCGAGGGCCTCAGCTACGCCGAGACGGCGGAGGTCATGGAGTCGCCCGTCGGCACCGTGATGAGCCGCCTCCACCGCGGGCGCAAGCTGCTCCGCGGCCTGCTCGCCGACTACGCCAGGGAGCAGGGGATCGCCGTGCAGGGCACCACCGAGAAGGAGAAGAAGCCGTGACCGAGACCGGCAGCCTCGCACCCGAGGCGAAGAAGGATTGCACCGAGGCTCGAGCCGCGCTCGAGGAGTTCCTCCACAACGAGCTGTGCGCCGAGGACGCCGCCGACGTGCGCGCGCACCTCGCGACCTGCGACGAGTGCTCCGCAGAGCACCACGTGGGCGAGATGCTCACGGCGGCGCTGCAGGGCGCCTGCCGCGACCGCGCGCCCGAGGAGCTGCGGGCGAAGCTGCTCGCGAGCCTCCGCCAGGCGCGCGACCAGCACGCCTGACGGCAGCCTTCCCGCCGTGCGGCGGATCTGGTAGCCAGGGCGCATGACCGCCGCACCGGATCCGACCTCGCACGCCGCGCTCGCGCGGCGCATCCTCGATGCGAACGCCTACCTCACGCTCGCGACGGCCGACGCGGACGGCCGCCCGTGGGCGACGCCCGTCTGGTTCGCCGACCGCGACGGCCGCGAGTTCGTCTGGGTCTCGCGCACCGGGCGCCGGCACTCGCACAACATCGGCGTGCGACCGGAGGTCGCGCTCGCGGTATTCGACTCGACGACGCCGGTCGGCGACGCGACCGCGGTGTTCGCCGACGCGGTCGCCGGCATCGTCCCGGACGACGAGCTCCCCGACGCGCTCGCGACCTTCAACGCGAAGACCGTCGCCTCGGGCCGGCTGGCGTGGGAGCCGCAGCGCGTGACGGGGGAGTCGGCGCTGCGGCTCTACCGCGCGGTCGCCACCGAGGTGTGGATCATCGACGAGGACGAGCAGCGCGTGCCGGTGCGCTGATCGTCACGCCGCCAGCCGCGCGGGTGTATCCTCCGGCGCGTCCTGCACCGGGATCGACCCGGTGGTCGGCCGCTCGACGCCGTCGCCGAGGTAGCGCTCGGTGCCGGCCAGCGTGAGGAAGGCCGGGTAGGTCTCCTCGAGCGCGATCTCGCGGAAGAGGGCGATCGCCTCGCGGAACCGGTTGCCCTCGGCGAGGTCGAAGCCGGTCGCGAGCTCGTCGACGATCGACTCGCAGCGCTCGCGCGTGATCGTCCTGCCGTCCGAGGTCGACGACTCGTTGTGGATCCACTGCCACACCTGCGAGCGGGAGATCTCGGCCGTCGCGGCATCCTCCATGAGCGAGTGGATCGCGACCGCCCCGTGCCCGCGCAGCCACGCCTCCATGTAGCGGATGCCGATCTCGATGTTCGAGCGCAGCCCGCCGTCGGTGATCTCGCCGCGCGTCGTCGACAGGTCGATGAGCGCATCGCCGTCGACCGGCACGTCCTCCCTGGTGCGCTCGAGCTGGTGCGGTCGCTCGCCCAGCACCGAATCGAACGCGTCGCGGCACGTCGCGACGAGCCCCGGATGCGCCACCCAGGAGCCGTCGAAGCCGTCGGCCGCCTCGCGCGCCTTGTCGGTCGCGACCGCGGCGAGCGCGCGCCCCGTGGCCTCCGGGTCCCTTGCGCTCGGCACGAACGCGGCCATCCCGCCGATCGCGTGCGCGCCGCGCCGGTGGCATGCGCGCACGAGCTGCTCGGTGTAGGCGCGCATGAAGGGCGCCGTCATCGTCAGCTGCGAGCGGTCGGGCAGCACGAAGGCCGGGCCGCGCAGGCGGAACGCCTTGATCATCGAGAACAGGTAATCCCAGCGGCCGGCGTTGAGGCCCGCCGAGTGCTCGCGCAGCTCGAAGAGGATCTCCTCCATCTCGAACGCCGCCGTGATGGTCTCGATGAGCACGGTCGCACGGATGGTGCCCTGCGGGATGACGAGCAGCTGCTGCGCCACCACGAAGACCTCGTTCCACAGCCGCGCCTCGACGTGGCTCTCGAGCTTCGGCAGGTAGAAGTACGGGCCACGGCCGCGGGCGATGAGCTCGTCGGCGTTGTGGAAGACGTGCAGCCCGAAGTCGACGAGCGCGCCCGAGATGGGCGTGCCGTCGACGAGGATGCGGTGCTCGTCGAGGTGCCAGCCGCGCGGCCGGACGACGATCGTCGGCGTCGTCTCGGCGGTGACGCGGTACCGCTTGCCCTCCGGGCTCGTGAACGCGATCCGGTCGCGGATGGCGTCCTGCAGGTTGACCTGGCTCGCGATCACGTTCCGCCACAGCGGGCTCGACGCGTCCTCGCAGTCGGCGAGCCACACCGTCGCGCCCGAGTTCAGCGCGTTGATGGTCATCTTGCGCTCGATCGGACCGGTGATCTCGACGCGGCGGTCCTCGAGCCCGGGCGCGGGCGGCGCCACCCGCCAGCTGCCGTCCTCGCGGATGCGCCGGGTCGACTCCAGGAACCGCGGCGAGTCGCCGTCGGCGAAGGCCGCGCGGCGCTTCCGGCGGATCTGCAGCAGCTGCTGCCGCGTGGGCTCGAAGCGGTCGTGCAGCGCGAGCAGGAAGGCCAGCGCGTCCTCGGTGAGGACCCGGTCCTGGCCCTCGGCGGTGTCGGTGATGCGGATCCGGTCGTGCATGGTCGTGTCCTCTGCGGTCGGTGCTGATCGGGTTCAGTGGAACTGCTCGGACTCGGTCGAGCCCGCGAGCGCGAGCGTCCCCGAGGTCGGGTTGAGCGCCGTCGCGACGAGGTCGAACCAGCCGGTGCCGACCTCGCGCTGGTGCTTCGTGGCGGTGTAGCCGTGCGCCTCGGCAGCGAACTCGCGCTCCTGCAGGTCGACGTACGCCGTCATGTGCTGCTCGGCGTAGCCCTTCGCCAGGTCGAACATCGAGTGGTTGAGCGCGTGGAAGCCGGCGAGGGTGATGAACTGGAAGCGGAAGCCCATCGCGCCGAGCTCGCGCTGGAAGGCGGCGATCTGGTCGTCGTCGAGGTGCTTGCGCCAGTTGAACGACGGCGAGCAGTTGTAGGCCAGCAGCTGGTCGGGGAACGCCTCCTTGACGCCCTCGGCGAAGCGGCGGGCGACCGCGAGGTCGGGCTTGCCGGTCTCCATCCACAGCAGGTCGGCGTAGGGCGCATAGGCGCGGCCGCGGGCGATGCACGGCTCGATGCCGTTCCGCACCTCGTAGAAGCCCTCCGACGTGCGCTCGCCGGTGACGAACGGGCGGTCGCGCTCGTCGACGTCGCTCGTGAGCAGGCTCGCGGCCTCCGCGTCGGTGCGGGCGATGATGACGCTCGGCACGCCCTCGACGTCGGCGGCGAGCCGTGCGGCGTTCAGCGTGCGCACGTGCTGCTGCGTGGGGATGAGCACCTTGCCGCCCAGGTGGCCGCACTTCTTCTCGCTCGCGAGCTGGTCCTCCCAGTGCACGCCCGCCGCGCCGGCCGAGATCATGCTGCGCATGAGCTCGAAGGCGTTGAGCGGACCGCCGAAGCCGGCCTCCGCGTCGGCGACGATCGGCGCGAGCCAGTCGGCGACGGTCCGCCCGCCCTCGCTGCGCTCGATCTGGTCGGCGCGCTGCAGCGCGTTGTTGATGCGTCGGACGACCGCGGGCACCGAGTTCGACGGGTAGAGCGACTGGTCGGGGTAGGTCTGGCCCGACAGGTTGGCGTCGGCTGCGACCTGCCAGCCCGAGAGGTAGATCGCCTCGAGGCCGGCGCGCACCTGCTGCACCGCCTGGTTGCCTGTCAGCGCACCGAGCGCACGCACCGGCGCCTCGTGGGCGTGCAGCCGCTCGAAGAGCCGCTCGGCGCCACGGCGGGCGAGCGTGTGCTCCTCGACGACCGAGCCACGCAGGCGCACGACGTCGGCCGCGCTGTAGTCGCGCCGGATGCCGCTCCAGCGGGCGTCGGCCGCCCACTCGAGCTCGAGCTCCGCGGCCTCCGTCGCCAGCGCTGCGTCCTGCCGTGCGGTGCCGTGCGGAGTGGTCGTGGGCTGCTCGGTCATGGTGTCCTCCTGGGTCTCCGGGGTGGGTCTGCACCCACTGTGCGGGCAGGACCACGGCGCCGATCCGCATTCGCCCAGTGAAGTTCTGCATTCCTGCCACATGCCGCAGGAGTGGCGTAGGGTGCCCGCATGAGCAGCGACAACGGCACCACCGCCTCATGGGATCGCCCCGCCCGACCCGCGTCACCAGCGCCGCGCGTGGATGCGCTGCAGCTCGGGCGATCGCTCCGGCACGCGCGGAAGGCCGCTGGGCTGACGCTCGACGCGGTGCACGACGCGATCGGGCTCGCGCCCTCGCAGCTTTCGGGCTTCGAGACGGGCAAGCGCGAGGCTCGGTTCACGCAGCTGCAGCAGCTCGCGGCGCTCTACGGCGTCACGCTCGAGCGGCTGACGGGCACCGAGCCGCCCTCGCGCCGAGCCGAGCTCGAGCTGCGCCTCGAGCGCGCCATGCGGTCGTCGACGTGGCAGCAGAAGCGGCTCCCGACCATGCGCATCGGGCCGCGCACGCCCGACGACGTGCTCGAGACGATGCTCGCCCTCGTCGACGAGCTCGACCGGGCGGCCGAGGAGCGGGTCGCGACGCCCGAGGAGGCGCGGCGCGCCAACACGCAGCTGCGCGCCGAGATGCGCGCGCGCGACAACCACTTCCCCGAGATCGAGGCGGAGGCGGCGGCGATGCTCGCCCGTGTGGGCTACCAGTCGGGGCCGCTGTCGCAGCACCTCATCGCGGCGATCACCGAGCGGCTGGGCTTCAGCGTGCACCACGTGGGCGACCTGCCGCACTCGACCAGGTCGGTGACCGACCTGAAGCGCAAGCGCATCTACCTCTCGCGCTCGAGCCGCATCGACCACGACCCGCGCTCGGTGCTGCTGCAGGCGTTGGGCCACCACGTGCTGGGGCACTCGGTGCCGGCGGACTACGGCGGCTTCCTGCGGCAGCGCATCGAGACGAACTACTTCGCGGCGGCGCTCCTCATGCCCGAGCGCACCGCCGTCGACTTCCTCGGCGCGGCGAAGGCGGATCGGCAGCTCGCGGTCGAGGACCTCCGCGACGCCTTCGCGGTGTCGTACGAGACCGCGGCGCACCGGCTCACCAACCTCGCGACCGTGCACCTCGGCATCCCGCTCCACTTCCAGAAGGTGCACGAGTCGGGGATCATCTACAAGGCGTACGAGAACGACGGCGTCACGTTCCCCGCCGATCACACCGGCGCGATCGAGGGCCAGCCGGTGTGCAAGCGGTGGACGAGCCGCGAGGTCTTCGACGTCGCCGACAAGGTGAACGCCTTCGAGCAGTACACCGAGACGCCCGCCGGCACGTTCTGGTGCACGGCGATGACGGAGCGCAGCGCGGCGGGGGAGTTCTCGCTCTCGATCGGCGTGCCGTTCTCGCAGGCGAAGTGGTTCCGCGGCCGGGCGACGAAGGAGCGCTCGGTGTCGCGCTGCCCGGATCCGTCGTGCTGCCGCACGCCGCCCGCGGCGCTGGCCGAGGCGTGGTCGGGACAGGCGTGGCCGAGCGCCAGGGCGCACTCGCACCTGCTGGCGGCGCTGCCGCCCGGGGCGTTCCCGGGCGTCGACGAGACCGAGGTCTACAGCTTCCTCGCGTCGCGCGCCTAGCCCGACGTCGCGTCGCTAGGAGAGGGCGATCTGCGCCTGGAGCGCCGCGGCGTCCGCGTTCGCCGTGAGCTGTGCGAGCGCCCGCCGCAGGACGGTGCTCGAGGTGTGCGCCGTGTAGGGGAAGTAGACGACCTCGACCCCCACCTCGGCGAACTCGTGCTCGAGCCGCAGCCCCTTCTCGGTGCCGCGCCAGTCGTCGCCCTTGAAGAAGTGGGTGAAGCCCACCTCTCGCCAGGTGTCGAGCTTGTCGGGCACCGTCTCGACGTGCACCTCGTCGACCCATCGGACCGCTCGCACGATCTCGACGCGCTCGAGCGTCGGCACGATCGGCTCGATGCCCTTGACCTGCCGCAGCATCTCGTCGCTCACGACGCCGGCGATGAGCACATCGCAGCGCTCCCGTGCGTGCTTGAGGATGTTGAGGTGCCCGATGTGGAACAGGTCGAATGCCCCTGCGGCGTAGCCGATCCGTTGCGCCATCGCGCCACCCTCCTCCGACCGGCGTATGCAGCCCGGTTCGCGAACACTGTTACGAGCGTAGCGTCGAGTGCCGCAGGCGGACCCCAGGGTCAGCGCAAGAAGGCGTCAGGCGGCCGGTACCGCCATCAGCTCGGGCGAGGGCCGTCGACGACCGGGCGCTCCGGCACCGGGACATCGCTGATGACGTACTTCGTCTTGCCACCGGTGTAGGGGAGCGAGTCGACGTACTCGACGCGCACCGGCACCTCGTCGGCGATGCGGGCGCGCAGCGCCGCCACGGCCTCCTCGATGTGCACCCTGGCGTCGTCGCCGTCGCCCTGCACGACGCGGATGGTGATGGAGGCGTCGCGCTGCTGGTGGACCTGGAACAGGCGCACGGCCTCCGGGTGGCCGGCGAACATCGCCATGAGGCGGTGCGCGAGCACGGCGCCGCTCGGCAGCCGCACGAGATCGGTCGTGCGTCCCTGCGGCTGCTCCATCATGGGCAGCGACCTGCCGCACGGGCACGGCCGCTCCCGCAGCGCGCCGCGATCGCCGGTCCGGTACCGGATGAGCGGGAAGACGCGGTTGCGCAGGTCGGTGATGACGAGGTCGCCCACCTCGCCGGCGGGAGCCGGGCGGCCCTCCTCGTCGACGACCTCCACCCGGCGCACGTCCGAGAAGATGTGCAGGCCGTCTCGGTGCTCGCACTCGCCGGCGAGCCAGCCGAACTCGGAGTTGCGGTACTCGTCGTAGACGGGCGCGCCGAACACCGCCTCGAGGCGGGCGCGGACGCCGGCCGTGAGCGGCGCTGCGGTCGTCGCGACGGCGGCGGGCGTCGGCACGGTGAGGCCGCGGCGCTCGAGGTAGTCGGCGAACTCGGTGAGCGCGCCGACGTAGCCCTCGATGAGCCGGGGCCGCGTCCGCGTCACGGCGCGATGGAAGGCCTCCATCGTCTGCTCCGAGATCAGCGAGGCGTCGAGGTACGTCTGGCGCGTCGGCCACCAGGACACGTCGTTCTTGAGCGTCGCGGCGCGGTCGAAGCTCCACCGCCCGATCCGGGCGAGGTCGTCGTACGGGGCGACGCCCCACCACGAGTACATGCGCCAGCTGAGCGCGAGGAACGGCACTCGCGCGTCGTGCATCGTCTTCAGCGGCTCACCCGTGCTGCCGCCGGTCAGCGCGGTGCGCGCGTTCGACCCGGTCGCCTCGGGCGTGGCCATGTCGGCGCTCCGCGCCTTGACCGTCGCGCGGTCGAGGATCGGGAGCCGCTGCCACTCGGCGGGGTCGTGGAGCCGCGACGGGTCGATCCCGAGCCGGCCGTAGGTCTCGCGGTAGAACGGCGACGCCGTCATCGCGAACGCCACGACGTCGCTCGCCAGCGCGTGCTGCTTCCGCTCGAGCTCGGCCGGGTCCAGCCGCTCGTTCGCGAGGAGCTCGTCGTGGAAGCGACCGGCGCGAGCGCGCACGGTGCGGGCCTTCGCCGCGAACGCGGCGCGCTTGATGGATGACGGCATGGGTGGAGCCTCCTCAGCGCGCGTACTCGTACTCGTCCCGGCCCACGGCTCCGAGGATGCGGCCCTGCGCGAACCAGAGCCGTCGCCGGTAGGTGGCGCTCGCGGGGACATCGCCCTTGAGCCTTGCCAGGGTCTCGCCTGCCGCGAAGGCGGGGAGTCGCACGAGGCCGCCGACGAGGAAGCCGGCGCGCTTCGCGAGGCGTGCGGCGCTGCTGTCGTCGCGGGTGAGCAGCCGCGCGCGGACCTGCCCCTGGCAGATCGTGCGGCGACGGACGAACTCGCGCGTCGTGCGCGATGCGGTGATGTCGTCCCGCGCCACCGAGTCCGCCGAGGCGACGATCGTGCCGCCGCTGGCGATCAGGTCGCGGCCGAACTGCACATCGGAGCCGCCCGAGAGCCCGAGCGAGACGTCGAAGCGCACGCCGAGGGCGCGCACCTGCGCGGCGTCGATGAGGACGTTGCCGGTCGCGAGCGCCGAGAGCCGCTCGCCGGTCGGCACCAGGTTGCGCCGGACGAAGCCGCCGCCCGCGATCCAGGGGTCGGTGCCCTCGGGCCAGACGTACCGGACGTAGCCCATCACGGCGGTCGGCCGGTGCGCGGCCCACGCCGCGACGAGTCCTGCGAGCCAGCCGGGCTCGGGCACCAGGTCGTCGTCGATCATCACCACGAGCTCGTCCGGGGCGGCGGCGTCGAGCGCCGCCTGACGGGTGGCGGCGATGCCGGGGATCGGCTCCGCGAGGTACGCGACGCCGAGGGACTCGGCAACGCCCTGCGCCGAGCGGTCGGGGTCGTTGTCGACCAGCAGGATCCGCCACGACGCATCCACGGTGCTCGCGTCCGCGCGGATCGTGTCGATGAGCTCGGGGAGGAGCTCCGATCGGCGGAAGGTGGGCACGGCGATGAGGACCTCCGGGCGCGGATCGGCGGTCATGGTCGACTCCTTCTGCTGCGGCGCGCGATCGCCTGCTGGAACGCCTCGCGATGCGCTGCGCCGACGCGGTCCCAGTCGCGGCCCGAGAGGTCGGGCGTGCCCGACGGCGGCTGCGCGGCGCTCGCCGCGAAGCGCTCGAGGGCGGCGCCGGTCAGTGCGCCGTCGAAGGTCGAGACCCATCCGGGTCCGACCTCTCGCGCGAGCGCCTCGTTGACCTCGGTGCGGGGGACCAGCACAGGGCGCCCCAGCGAGAGTGCTGCGAGCGCGCTGCCGGAGTTGTGCATGAATCGGTACGGTAGCACCACGCCCGACGATCCCATAACGGCGTTCGCGAACTCCTCCTCGGGCAGGTAGCGGAAGTCGATCTCGACCCGCGCATCCGTCGCGGCGCGCGCCCTGACCTCCCGCTCGATGGCCGCGCTCGAGGGGCTGCCGGCGATCCTGAGCCGAAGCTCAGGGTGGGTCGAGGCGGTGCTGGCGAAGGCCTCGAGCAGGTCCTCGACGCCCTTGTACGGCCGCACGAGGCCCACGAACGAGAGCAGCCCCGGCGTCGGCGGCACCGCCGGCACCGAGGCGAACCACGTGCGGTAGTGGCCGTGCGGGATGAGCGTCGATGCGGCGCCCGCCGGGAGCGCGGTCTGCTCGTTGAGCAGGATGCGGTGGTCGACCCTGCGGTCGAGCCACGCGAGGTACCCGCGCTCCCAGCGCGACGCGTCGGCGTGCGGGCGGACGTTGTGCACCGTGTGGATGAGCGCGACCCGCGTGACCGAGAGCCGCAGGCGCAGCGCGGTCGCGAAGGCGCGGCGCGCGAGCGTGCGCGAGGGCGTCGAGCCGCGGAGGAGCAGCTCCGGCCAGTGCAGCTGCAGCGCGTCGTAGCGGCCGAGCAGGGCCTGGCGCCGGTCGAAGCGCAGGTGCTCGACCCCCGGCGTCTCGGCGAGGGCGGCATCGAGCATGTGGATGTAGGGGTTGGACGTCGGGCGCGGCGGACCGAACGACTGCATGACGCGGATCGCTGGCGTCGAGGTGCCCGAGGCGTTCCGCATGCGGCACAGTCTGGTGCATGTTGCGCCGCACGGCGCGCATGCACCTACACTCATCCCAATCGCGCCGGGCCGCCCGGGCAGCAGAACGAGGTGCGGATGACCGAGGTGCCAGAGATGGTCGATTCCTTCGCCGACGTCCATCGGCGGCTCGCCGCTGCCCAGAAGGGTCACGCCCGTGGCGCGCCCGCGTACTCCGTGTACGTCAACCGGCGCATCGGGCGCGTGCTCGCGGTGGCGGCGTACCGCTGGGGCTGGTCGCCAAACACGGTGACGGGCGTCAGCGCGCTGCACTCGCTCGCCGCCATCGTGCTGCTGCTCGCCCTGCCGGCGCAGTGGTGGACGGGCGTCGTGGTGGCGCTGCTGCTCGTGCTCGGCTACGCGTGGGACTCCGCCGACGGGCAGGTCGCGCGCCTCGGCGGCGGTGGCAGCCTCTCGGGCGAGTGGCTCGACCACTTCGTCGACGCGATCAAGATCGCCTCGCTGCACCTCGCGGTGCTCGTGGCGCTCTGGCTGCACACGCCCTACCGCGACACCCCGTGGCTGCTCGTGCCGCTGCTGTTCTCGATCGTGGGCGTCGTGACGTTCTTCGCGATGCTGCTCAACGACCTGCTGAAGGGCAAGGTCGGCGTGCCGTCGACGCACCAGCGGGGGAGCGGCACGCTCGGCCGGTCGCTCATCCTCGTGCCGACCGACTTCGGGCTCCTGTGCCTGGTGTTCGTGCTGTGGGGCTGGTCGACGGGCTTCCTCTGGGCCTACGGCGCGCTCGCGCTCGCGAACCTCGCGTTCCTCGTGCTCGCATCGGTCAAGTGGTTCCGCGAGATCCGCGCGATCGACCGCGAGCGGACCGCCGCGCCATGACCGATCTGCCGCCCTTCGCGGTCATCGTCGTCAACTTCGCGTCGAGCGCGCTGCTGCGCGACCACGCGGCGTCGCTCGACGTCGCGCCGCCCGGGCGGGTAATCGTCGTCGACTGCTTCAGCGGTGCGGCCGAGCGCGAGCTCGTGCGCGGCCTGGCGAGCGAGCACGGCTGGGAGAGCGTGCTGCTCGAGGCGAACGAGGGGTTCGGCGGCGGCACGAACGCCGGCGCCGCTCGAGCGATCGAGCTGGGCGCGCGGGTGCTCGTGGGTCTCAACCCGGATGCCACGATCACCCCGGTCGCCCTCGCGCGCCTGGTCGCGGCGGTCGCGGCCGATCCGATGCTGCTCGCGTCGCCGCGCATCGTGCAGAGCGGCGGCGAGCCGTGGTTCGTCGGCGCCGACCTCTACCTCGACGACGGCATCCCGCGCGGTGCGCGCGCTCGCGAGCGGTTCGCCGGCGCGGCGCGGCTCGAGTGGGCGACCGGCGCGTGCTTCGCGATCTCCTCGGAGCTGTGGACGCGGCTGGGCGGCTTCGACGAGGAGTACTTCCTGTACTGGGAGGACATCGACCTGTCGCACCGCGCGATCGCCGCGGGCGCGCGGCTCGAGCTCCTCGACGCCGAGGTCGTCCACGACCAGGGCGGCACGCACGCCGAGCGCCGCAGCTCGCGGGCGAAGTCGGAGCTGTACTACTACTTCAACATCCGCAACCGGATGCTCTACGCCGTGAAGCACCTCACGGACGACGACGTGCGCCGCTGGGCGCGCTCGTCGGCCAGGATCGGCTACGCCGTGCTGCTGCGGGGCGGCCGGCGGCAGCTGGTCGCCTCGTGGCGGCCGTGGCGAGGCTACCTGCGGGGACTGCGCGACGGCCGCCGCATCGTGCGGGCGCTCCGGCGCAGGGCGGCACGGGCGCACGAGCACGCCGGGAGGCGCTGACATGGACGGCAATCGCGACGGCGGCATCCTGATCGTGTGCGCAGCGAACGTCTGCCGCTCGCCCATGGCCGGGCTCACCCTGCGGCGCGCCTTCGCGCGGCTGCCCGACTACGACGCCGTCCCGGTCGCGACCGCGGGCGTGAGCGTCGACGGCGCCCGCAGCGTCTGCCCGGAGGTGGCGTCGTTCCACACCAGCGAGCGATGGCGCGAGCTCGCCGACCTGCACCGGTCGCGTCCGCTCTACCCGGAGGAGACCCTCCAGGCGACGCTCGTGCTGACGGCGTCGCGCGGGATCCGCTCCTCCGTCGTCGCCGCGGCGCCCGAGCGGCGACGACGGGTCTTCACCCTGCAGGAGGCGGTGTGGCTCGGCAGCGGCTTCGTCGTGGAGCCCGGCACGCCCGGCATGGACGCGCTCGCCGCGTTCCAGCGCTACATCGACGACCGTCGCGGCCTGCGGCAGCTGCCGAAGCGTCCGCGCATGCTGCTGCCGTCGAGGCAGTCGCACAACCCGCTCGACATCCGCGACGGGCACGTCCTAGGTGCGGGCGCGCACCGGCGCACGGTGCGCACGGTGGATGAGGCCGCCCGCGAGCTGGCGTCGCTCCTGACGGGTGCTCGACCGCGCGAGTGAGTGCACGTCCGCGGCCGCGCGCAGCGAGCGCGCCGCGGCGTCCCAGCTGAAGCGGCTCGCCGTGCGCTCGCGCGCAGCCACGTCGGGGCGGTGGCCCCAGGCCGCGTCGAGCGCGCTCGCGGTCGCGAGCGCGTCGAGGGGCGGCGCGAAGACGGCGTAGCCCTCGACCGTCTCGCGGAACACCGGGATGTCGCTCGCGACGAGCGGCGAGCCGAAGCGGGCCGCCTCGACGGCGGGCATGCCGAACCCCTCGTCCAGGCTGAGCGCGATCGTGAGCGACGCGTTGGCGTACAGCCACGCGAGCTCGTCGTCGGGCACCTGGCCGAGCAGCACGATGCTGCCGTCGTCGAGCAGCGCGCGTGCGGCATCCGGGATGGCGACGCCGACGCCCGAGTGCGCGGTGCCGCCGACGACGTAGAGCGGACGCGCGGGGGAGATGCGCGCGGAGTGCACGGCGGCGAGCATGGCCGTCTCGAGGTTCTTGCGCACGTTGAGCCGCCCGACGGTGACGGCGAACTCGCTGCCGGCCGGCACGCGCGACGGGCGCCGAGGCTCCGCGTCGAGCGACGGGGGGACGCCCAGACCGGTCACGATCGACTGCGGCAGCGACGGGGCGTGCCGCGCGATGCGGTCGGCCTCCGTCCGCGTCGAGGTCGCCACGAGTGCCGCTCGTCGTGCCCACGGGAGCATCGCGCTGAAGTAGAGCCGCTCGGCGAGCGAGAACCACTCCGGGTGCTCCTCGAACATCACGTCGTGGAGGAAGAGGAGCGACGGCCCGACGGCCGGCGTGTAGTTGTGGCAGACGGCGAGCTCGGTGCCGGCACCGGCGGCCAGGAGGGGCAGCTCCCAGCGGTTGGAGGCGGCATGCGGCCACAGGTGCGTGCGCACCACCTCCGCGCCGGCCGGGAGGTCGTCGGCCTCGGCGTCGCGCCGCAGCGCGACGACCACCTCGTCCTCGGGGAACGCCCGCGCCCAGGCGAGCACGAGCTCGCGCTGCACCGTCCTGGCCGCCTGCGGACCGTCGTGCCACCAGTAGCCGTCCATGAGGATCCGCATGGATCTCCCTCGTGTCGCAGAACGATGCGGCACCTCCGCCGCCTCGTCAGGCTAATGCGAACACTGTTCGAGAACGCTGTCGGGATACTCAAGCCGGGCGCGGGTTCCCCTGATGATTGCCGCCGACGGTCGCATTCCGAACGCTGTTGTCCATACGCTCCCTCCAAGGCGGCGTCGACGCCGCTCCTGGCTCGCCGGTGAGCATCGTCGTCGACCGCAAGCAACCGATGTCTTGGAGAGCTGTGATCGCACCACGCCGGATCCGTCGAGCACGAGGCGCGACGGCGGTGGCCGTCGCCATGGGGGCGGCAGCGCTCGTCGTGCTGGGACTGACGGGATGCGGGCCGACCTCCGCGGACCCGGTCGCGACCACGGTGGCCAGCGAGACGCCGGACGCGAGCCAGACGCCCGCGCCCAGCGCGGCACCGGATGCGAGCGCTCCGCCGGCCACCGGCCCCACCATCCCGCCGGGCGCCACCGCGGTGCCCGCGCCTGGAGCCGGCGCGACGCCGGGTCCCGACGGCCCGACCGAGGCGGCAGCGCTGCCCACGACGACGGCCGCGCTCGACGAGGCCATCACGTTCGACACCGGCATCGTCGTCGAGATCGTCGCCGTCGATCCGATCACCGTCACCGCCGAGACGCCCGGCGAGATGGACGGTCCCGCCCTGCGCGTCAGCGTCGCCGCCCGCAACCAGTCGGGCGAGGCGCAGGAGGTCGACTCCGCCGTCGTCACCCTCGTCACGGACGACGGACAGGTCGGCGTCGGCACGACGGCGGGTTCGCCGTCACCGCTCTCGGGGATGGTCGAGCCTGGCGCGACGGTCTCCGGCACCTACGTCTTCATGCTCGACCCGGCCTCCGGCCGGGACGTCACGGTCACGGTCAACTACGCCGCAGGCGAGCCGCTCGCGGTCTTCACGGGAAGAACCCTCTGACATGGACACCACCATGCGCCCTCGCCGCCCCCTGCGTGCCGTGCTCCTGGCCGCGCTCGCCACGGTCGCGACCGGCGCGATGCTGACCTCCGGCCTGACCGTCGCGAACGCGGCCGGCACCGGCCCGGTGACGCTGCAGCAGCGCACCAGCTCGGTCGTCACCGCCGATCCGCTCGCCACCGTGCAGATCGACAACGGCTACGTCTGGGCGCAGACGATGATCGGCAACACCGTGTTCGCAGGCGGCGGCTTCGCCAACGCCCGGGCACCGCTCGCCGCGCCGGGCACGAGCCTCACCCCGCGCAGCAACATCCTCTCGTACGACATCCGGACGGGGAACCTGCTGTCGTTCGCACCCCAGGTGAACGGCCCGATCCGCGCCGTGGCGGCGTCCGCCGACGGCACGCGCCTCTACATCGGCGGCTCGTTCACCTCGGTGAACGGCCAGACCCGCTTCAACTTCGCGGTGCTGAACCCGACCACCGGTGCGCTCCTCCCCGGCTTCAACGCCTCCATCGGCGGCAGCGGTGTCTACGGCATCGCGACCTCGGGCGACACCGTGTACGTCACCGGCCTGTTCTCGCAGGCCAACGGGGTCGCGCGCCAGAACCTCGCGGCCTTCGACGCCGGCACCGGCGCCCTCCGCTCGTGGGCGCCCACGATCGACCTGCAGGGCGACGCCCTGGTCATCGATCCCGGCGGCTCGCACGTCATCGTCGGCGGCCGCTTCTACCTCACCAACGGGGTCGTGCAGCGCGGCCTCGCCCCGCTCGACCCGGTCACGGGCGCCCTGGACACCGCATGGGCGGCCTCCAAGACCGTCATCAACGGCTGGTCCGAGGGCACCTACGCCGGCAAGGCGGGCATCTTCTCGCTCGCGGTCGACGCCTCAGGCGTGTACGGCACCGGCTGGGTCTACGCGAACACGACGATCGGCAACCTCGAGGGCACCTTCGCAGCCGAGGCCGGCAGCGGGGCGATCCGCTGGGTGGCCGACTGCCACGGCGACCACTACGGCGTCTACTCCACCGGTGAGGTCGTCTACACGACGAGCCACACGCATCAGTGCGACACCGCTGGACTCGCACCCGAGCTCAGTCCGCGCACGTACCGGTACGTCGAGGCCTTCACCGCCAGCGCGGAGGGCACGCTCACGCGCAGCCCCTCGGTGAGCAGCATCTACAAGGACTGGAGCGGGACGCCCTCGCCGGCGCCCTACGCCTGGTACCCCGACTTCACCGTCGGTCGCACCTCCGGCCTCAACCAGGCCGGCCTGTCGATGACCGGCAACGGCCAGTACCTCTCCGTCGGCGGGGAGTTCGGCAGCGTGAACAACCTGCGCTACGAGGGCCTCGTGCGCTTCTCGACCACGCCGCCGAACGGGCCGAAGCAGGGTCCTCGCATCGCGAGCGCGACGTGGGGAGCGCCGACCGCCACGTCGGTCGTCGCCGGCCGCGCCCGGATCTCGATCCGCGGCAACTGGGACCGCGACGACCGCGACCTCACCTATGAGCTGCGGCGCGCCGGGACGACCGGTGTCATCCAGTCGCGGGTGGTGCCGTCGAGCTGGTGGTCGCAGCCGCAGGTCTCGTTCAACGACACGGGCCTGACACCCGGTGCGAGCCACACGTACACGGTGCGGGTCGTCGACGGCAACGGCAACGCGGTGACGAGCCAGGCCGCGACCGTGACCATCGCGAGCGGCGAGTCGTCGCACTACGCGAACGCCGTGCTCGACGACGGTGCCACCCTCTACTACCCGCTCGGCTCCAACCGGACCGACTGGGGTGGCTCGACGACGCCGCTGTTCGGCAGCGGTGCGAGCAACCTGTCGCCCGGCGCCGTGGTCGGCGTCACGGGTGAGTCGGCGACGAGCCTCAACGGCACGACGAACGGCCGCGTGTCGTCGAACGTGAGCGGCTCCGTGCCGGGCACGTTCTCGACCGAGCTGTGGTTCAACACGTCGACGAACCAGGGCGGGAAGCTCCTCGGCTTCGGCAGCTCGCAGACCGGCTCGTCGAGCAGCTACGACCGGCACATCTACATGCAGAACAACGGTCGGCTGGTGTTCGGCGTCTATCCGGGGCAGGTGCGGACGATCTCGTCGACCGCCTCGTACAACGACGGCCGCTGGCACCACGTCGTGGCGACGCAGGGGGCGGACGGCATCGCGCTCTACGTCGACGGCAACCGCGTGGCGCAGGATGCGGCGGTCACGACCGCGCAGGCCTACAACGGCTACTGGAGGATCGGCGGCGACAACCTGGGCTCGTGGCCCGGCGCACCGTCGTCGAACTACTTCCGCGGCGCGATCGACGAGGTCGCCGTCTACGGCACGGCGCTGTCCGCCGGGCAGGTCTCGACGCACTTCGCCGTGGGCTCGGGCTTCCAGGCTCCCACCGCCGCCTTCCAGTCGACGACGGACCTGCTGAGCGCGAGCTTCGACGGGTCGGGGTCCACGGCCGCGGGCGGATCGACGATCAGCTCGTACGCGTGGCAGTTCGGCGACGGCGCGACCGGCACGGGCGCCTCCGCGACGCACGACTACGACGCGGCCGGCACGTACTCGGTCACTCTCACCGTGACCGACAGCCGCGGGCTGAGCGACGCCATCACGCAGGACGTCACCGTGGAGGCCCCGAACGTCGGCCCGACCGCCTCGTTCACGTCCTCGGTCGATGACCTGGACGCCGCCGTCAACGGCTCCGCCTCCTCCGACCCCGACGGCAGCATCGCGTCCTACAGCTGGAACTGGGGTGATGGGACGGCGAGCACCTCGGGCGCGACGTCGACGCACCGCTACGGCGCCGCCGGCAGCTACACCGTGACGCTCACCGTGACCGACGACGACGGAGCGGTCGGGACCTCGACCGGCGTCATCGAGGCGACCGAGCCCGACCTGCCGCCGCCCGCGACCTTCGCGGCCTCGGACGACTTCTCCCGCACGGTCTCGCCCGGCTGGGGCACCGCCGACGTCGGCGGACCCTGGACGATCACGGGCACCGCGGCGCCGGCGTCGGTGAGCGGCGGCCTCGGCACCCTGAACCTGGGTGCCGGGTCGACGAGGGACCTGCGGCTCGGTGGCCTCGACCTCAGCGACGTGCGCGTGTCGATGGACCTGCGGCTGGACCAGGCGCCTGCGACGGGTTCGGCCTACCTCGGGATCATCACCCGGTCGACCGCCGCCGGTGACTACCGCGTGCGGGTGTGGCTCCGCGACAACGGCACGGTGTCGCTCGTGGTGCAGCACGGGTCGACGGTGCTGCGCAGCTACCAGGTGCCCGGCATCACCAGAGCGGCCGGCGACTGGTTCACGCTCGAGGTGCAGGTGACCGGCACGACGAGCACGACCGTCGAGGCGAGCATCTGGCGCGCCGGCACGCCGCAGCCGGCGGCGTGGCAGGTGAGCGTGACGGATGCGACCGGGTCGAACCCGAGCGGCTCGGTCGGCGTGCACGCCAACCGCAGCAGCGCGGCGACCGCCGCGGGGCTCTTCTCGATCGACGCGTTCCGGGTGACGAACCTCCGGTGACGGAGAGCGCCGGCCCCGCTCGCGCGCCTGCGCGGGCGGGGCCTCCTCTCGGTCGTCAGCGGGAGCAGGGCCTCCGCCGCCTCCAGGAGAGGGTCAGGGGACTCAGGCCCGGCGCGGATTCCGCTGATGATTGCCGCCGACGGGTGTTTCCGAACGACGTTATCCATACGCTCGTCGCAAGGCGGCATCGTCGCCGCTCGCGGTTCGCCGGCGAGCAGCGTCATCGGCCGCTGCCGACCGATCTGGAGAGCCGTGATCGCACCACGCCGGAGCCGTCGAGCGCGACGCTCGGCGGCGATGGCTCTCGCCACCGCCCATCGGATCATCGTCACCGCCACGACGACCGCCTTGGGCCGGAACCGCACAGGCAACGACGCCGCGGGTGAGCCGCTCGCGGTCCTCACGGGAAGAACCCTCTGACAGATGGATACCACCATGCGTCCCCGCCGCCCCCTGCGCGCGGTGCTGCTCGCCGCGCTCGCCACCGTCGCGACCGGCGCGATGCTCACCTCGGGACTCACCGTCGCCGACGCAGCGGGGACCGGTCCGGTCACCCTGCAGCAGCGCACCAGCTCCGTCGTCACCGCAGACCCGCTCGCCACCGTGCAGATCGACAACGGCTACGTGTGGGCGCAGACGATGATCGGCAACACCGTGTTCGCCGGCGGCGGCTTCGCCAACGCGCGCGCGCCGCTCGCTTCACCCGGCACGAGCCTGACGCCGCGGAGCAACATCCTCTCGTACGACATCCGGACCGGGAACCTGCTCTCGTTCGCACCGCAGGTGAACGGCCCGATCCGCGCCGTCGCGGCGTCCGCCGATGGCACGCGCCTCTACATCGGCGGCTCGTTCACCTCGGTGAACGGGCAGACCCGCTTCAACTTCGCCGTGCTCAACCCGGTGACCGGTGCGCTGCTCCCCGGGTTCAACGCCTCCATCGGCGGCGCCGGCGTCTTCGCCATCGCGACGATGAGCAACACGGTCTACGTGACCGGGCGATTCACCCAGGCGAACGGTGTCGCGCGGCGGAACCTCGCGGCCTTCGACGCGGGCACCGGGGCGCTCCGCTCGTGGGCGCCCACGATCGACCTGCAGGGCGACGCCCTGGTCATCGATCCCGGCGGCTCGCACGTCATCGTCGGCGGCCGCTTCTACCTCACCAACGGGGTCGTGCAGCGCGGCCTCGCGCCGCTCCACCCGGTCTCCGGCGCCCTCGACACGACGTGGGCTGCATCGAAGACCGTCATCAACGGCTGGTCCGAGGGCACCTACGCAGGCAAGGCGGGCATCTTCTCGCTGGCCGTCGACGCCTCGGGGGTCTACGGCACGGGCTGGGTCTACGCCAACACCTCGATCGGCAACCTCGAGGGCACCTTCGCGGCCGAGGCAGGGACCGGTGCGATCCGCTGGGTCGCCGACTGCCACGGCGACCACTACGGCGTCTACTCGACCGGCTCCGTGGTCTACACGACGAGCCACACGCACGCGTGCGACACCGCGGGCCTCGCGCCGGAGCTGAGCCCGCGCACCTACCGATACGTCGAGGCGTTCACCGCGACCGCGGAGGGCACGCTCACGCGCACGCCGTCCGCAGGCAGCACGTACAAGGACTGGAGCGGGACGCCGGCTCCGGCGCCCTACGCGTGGTACCCCGACTTCACCGTCGGTCGGACGTCCGGGCTCAACCAGGCCGGCCTGTCGATGACCGGCAACGGCCAGTACCTCTCCGTCGGCGGCGAGTTCGGCAGCGTCAACAACCTGCGCTACGAGGGCCTCGTGCGCTTCTCGACCACACCGCCCAACGGGCCGAAGCAGGGTCCTCGCATCGCGAGCGCGACGTGGGGCGCGCCGACGGTGACGTCGGTCGTGGCTGGGCGCGCTCGGATCTCGATCCGCGGCAACTGGGACCGCGACGACCGCGACCTCACGTACGAGCTGCGCCGCGCGGGCACCGCCGGCGTGATCCGGTCGCAGGTCGTGCCCTCGGGCTGGTGGTCGCAGCCGCAGGTCACGTTCAACGACACCGGCCTCACACCGGGCTCGAGCCAGAGCTACACGGTGCGGGTCGTCGACGGCAACGGCAACGCCGTCACGAGCCAGGCTGCGACGGTGACGATCGCGAGCGGCCAGTCCTCCGGCTATGCGAACGCCGTGCTCGACGACGGGGCGACCCTCTACTACCCGCTCGGGACGAACCGATCCGACTGGGGCGGGGCGAGCACGCCGCTCTTCGGCACCGGCGTGACGAACACGTCGCCGGGCGCCGTGGCCGGCGTGACGGGCGAGTCGGCATCGAGCTTCAACGGCACGACGAGCGGCCGCGTGTCGTCGGGTTCCAGCTCGACGGTGCCGAGCACGTTCTCGACCGAGCTGTGGTTCAACACCACGACCACGCAGGGTGGCAAGCTCATGGGCTTCGGCAGCTCACAGACGGGCTCGTCGGGCAGCTACGACCGCCACATCTACATGCAGAACAACGGGCGGCTGACGTTCGGGGTCTATCCGGGGCAGGTGCGGACGATCTCGTCGACCGCGTCCTACAACGACGGCCGCTGGCACCACGTGGTGGCGACGCAGGGGACGGGCGGCATCGCGCTCTACGTCGACGGCGCGCGCGTGGCGCAGGACACGACCGTGACCACGGCGCAGAGCTACACCGGCTTCTGGCGGATCGGCGGCGACAACCTGGGCTCGTGGCCCGGCGCACCGTCGTCGATCTACTTCCGCGGCGCGATCGACGAGGTGGCCGTCTACAGCTCGGCGCTCACGAGCGCACAGGTCTCGACGCACTTCGCCGTCGGCTCCGGCCAGCAGGCACCGACCGCCGCCTTCCAGGCCACGACGAGCACGCTCAGCGCCAGCTTCAACGCGTCCGGCTCGACCGCCGCGAGCGGCTCGACGATCGCCTCGTACGCGTGGCAGTTCGGTGACGGCACGACCGGCACCGGCGTCTCGCCGACGCATCCCTACAGCCAGGCGGGCACCTACGCCGTCACGCTCACGGTCACCGACAGCCGCGGGTTGAGCGATGCCGTGACGCAGAACGTCACGGTGCAGGCGGCCAACGTGCGGCCGACGGCGTCGTTCACCACTTCGGTCGACGATCTCGACGTCGCGGTGAACGGCTCGGCCTCCTCGGATCCGGACGGCAGCATCGTGTCGTATGCGTGGAGCTGGGGCGACGGGACGCCGAACGGCTCGGGCACGACGGCCACGCACCGCTACGGCGGCGCCGCGAGCTACACCGTGACGCTCACCGTCACCGACGATGACGGTGCGACTGCCTCGACCACCCGGGTGGTGCAGCCGAGCGAGCCGGATGTGCCTCCGCCCGCGACCTTCGTGGCCGCGGACGACTTCTCCCGCACCGTGTCCTCGGGCTGGGGCTCAGCCAACCCAGGCGGAGCATGGACCGTCACGGGCACCTCGGCCCCCGCATCCGTCGCAGGAGGCGTCGGCACGCTGAGCCTCGGCGCCGGGTCGACCAGAGACGTCAGGCTCAACGCCCTCGCGCTCCGCGACGTGCGCGTGTCGATGGACCTGCGGCTCGACCAGGCACCCGCGACCGGCTCCGCGTACGTCGGGGTGATCACGCGGTCGACCTCAGCGGGTGACTACCGCGTGCGGGTCTGGCTGCGGGACAACGGCACGGTCTGGCTCGTCGTGCAGCACGGGTCGACCGTGCTGCGCAGCTACCAGGTGCCGGGCATCACCCGCGCAGCCGGTGACTGGTTCACCATCGAGGTGGAGGTGACCGGCTCGACGAGCACCACAGTCGCGGCGAGCCTGTGGCGTGCGGGCACGCCGCAGCCGTCGGCGTGGCAGGTGAGCGTGACCGACTCGACCGGTACGAACACGCAGGGGTCGGTGGGCGTGCACGCGAACCGCAGCAGCGCAGCGACCGCTGCCGGCGTCTTCTCGATCGACGCGTTCCGCGTCACCGACCTCGGGTGACGGACGGGAGCGCCGGGCGGCTACATTGAGCCCGATGAGCGACTCCCTCCTGGTGCTGGCCCCGCTCGCGCTCTGCGCGGGCGGGGTCGCCCTGTTCGTCTTCCGTGCGAGCCCGCGGGCGACGTTCGTGATGTGGGCGTTCGTGCTGTTCCTCGTGCCCATCTGGATCGGCGTC
Source organism: Agrococcus sp. UYP33 (assembly GCF_054060915.1). NCBI lineage: Bacteria > Bacillati > Actinomycetota > Actinomycetes > Micrococcales > Microbacteriaceae > Agrococcus > Agrococcus sp. UYP33. Next base: position 40,408 of record NZ_JBSSDR010000001.1, on the reverse strand, counting down.
ACGGTCGGCTTCTTCTGGGCCGCCATCACGCTCGTGACCCTGGCCGCCATCGCCTCGAACTTCGCCGACGTGCGGCTGACGGTGGCGGACGCGTTCGTCGCGACCTTCGGCCTGCTCGTGCTCATCCTTTTTGCGCTGCAGCTCGCGACGCTCTCGCACACGGTGATCGCGATCCTGCAGTGGGTCGTGCCGTACGTCTGGGGCCGGATGGTGCTGGCGCGGGTGCCTGCGCTGTTCGTCACGCGGACGATCGCGGCGTTCGCGACCGTCGCCGCGGTCCTCGCGGTGATCGAGTTCTCGACCGGGTCGAACCTCTTCGTGCTCATCCCCGGCTCCGGACCGTTCGCGGAGTGGTCGGGGCTGCAGCCGCGGTCCGACTTCCTGCGAGCCGAGGGGGCGTTCGGCCACGCGATCGCGCTCGGCGCCTCGCTCGCGATGGCATCTGCGTTCGTGCTGGGCACCCGGTGGCCGGCGCCGGTCATCGTCCTGTCCCTCGCGGTCATCGTCGGGGCCGTCGTCGCCTCGTTCAGCCGGATCGGCCTCGTCACCGTGGCGCTCACGATCGCGGTGAGCCTGATCGTGATGCCGGGCATCCGCCGCACCGCGCGCTGGTGGGTCGCCGTGGGCGGTGTCGCGGCGCTCGCGATCCTCGTGCCGTTCCTCGGCGACGTCTTCTCCGACGCCGGAGAGGAGGCGGGCGGCAGCGCTGACTATCGCAGCGGCCTGTTCACGCTCGTCTCCGAGGTGCAGCTGTTCGGCAACGCCGGCGACTGGCAGGGGCGCATCGAGGGCGGCGTGTACCTCGGCACCTTCGCCCGCTCGGTCGACAACACGATGCTGCTGATCGCGCTGCGCTTCGGCTGGGTGCCGGTGCTGCTCGTCTCCGCGCTGCTCGTCGTGCTGGTGCTGAACCTGCTGCGCGGACGCACGAACCCGGCGACGATCGCCGTCGTCTGCCAGCTGCCAGCGCTGTTCGCCGTCGCGCTCATCACGCAGTTCGGGTCGTTCCTGTGGTTCCTCGCCGGGCTGGCGGTCGCCTGGAGCGCGATGCAGGACGACGCGGCGGCCGTCCCCGGACGGTTCAGCCAGCAGCTGCCGCGTCGACTGGAGCCGGTCGGCGGCGCGTCGTCCTGAGCTGGCCCTCCCGCGGCCCGGATGCTCAGGCCTGACGCGGGTTCCGCTGATGATTACAGGAGCCGGTCGTTTTCGAACGGTGTTATCCCTACGCTCGCTCCAGGCGGCATCGACGCCGCTGCCGGCTCGCCGACGAGCAGCGTCCTCGCGGCTTCACGAGAACCACCCACTGACAGATGGACACACCATGCGCCCTCGCCGCACTCTGCGCGCCGTCCTGCTCACCGCGCTCGCGACCGTCGCGACGGGCGCCCTGCTGACCTCAGGTCTGACCGTCGCCAACGCAGCCGGGACCGGTCCGGCCACGCTGCAGCAGCGCGACAGCTCGGTGGTGACGGCTGATCCGCTGCCCACCGTGCAGATCGACAACGGCTACGTGTGGGCGCAGACGATGATCGGCGACACCGTGTTCGCCGGCGGCGGGTTCGCCAACGCGCGCGCACCGCTCGCGGCGCCGGGGACGAGCCTGACGCCCCGCAGCAACATCCTCTCCTTCGACATCCGGACGGGGAACCTGCTGTCGTTCGCGCCGCAGGTGAACGGCCCGATCCGCGCCGTCGCGGCCTCAGCGGACGGCACGCGCCTGTACATCGGCGGCTCCTTCTCGTCCGTCAACGGCCAGACGCGGTACAACTTCGCGGCGCTCAACCCGGTGACCGGCGCGCTGCTGCCGGGGTTCACCGCCTCGATCGGCGGCACCGGCGTCTACGGCCTCGCGGCCACGAGCGACACCGTCTACGCGACGGGCCTGTTCACGCAGGCGAACGGCGTCGCCCGGCAGAACCTCGCGGCGTTCGCGACCTCGAACGGCGCGCTGCGCTCCTGGGCTCCCACGCTCGACCGCCAGGGCGACGCGATGGTGATCGACCCGGACGGCTCGCACGTCATCGTGGGTGGCCGCTTCTACCTCACGAACGGCGTGGTCCAGCGCGGCCTCGCCCCGCTCGACCCGGTGACCGGCGCCATCGACACCGCGTGGGCCGCATCGAAGACGATCATCAACGGATGGTCCTCCGGCGCGACCGCGGGCAAGGCGGGCATCTTCGCGCTCTCCGCCGACGACTCGGGCGTGTACGGCACGGGCTGGGTCTATGCCGACGTGGAAGCAGGCAACCTCGAGGGCGTCTTCGCCGCAGAGGCCGGCAGCGGTGCGATCCGCTGGGTGGCCGACTGCCACGGCGACCACTACGGCGTCTTCTCGACCGGCGAGACGGTGTACGCGACCAGCCACACGCACCAGTGCGACACCCTCGGTCTCGCACCCGAGCTCAACCCCCGCAGCTACCGGTACGTCGAGGCCTTCAGCGCGACCGCCGAGGGCACGCTCACGCGCAGCCCGTCGGTGAGCAGCATCTACAAGGACTGGAGCGGCACGCCGGCTCCGGCGCCGTATGCGTGGTACCCCGACTTCACCGTCGGCCGCACCTCCGGCCTCAACCAGGCAGGGCTCTCGATGACCGGCAACGACCAGTTCCTCTCGGTCGCCGGCGAGTTCGGCAGCGTGAACAACCTGCGCTACGAGGGCATCGTGCGCTTCGCGGTGGCCCCGCCGAACGGCCCGAAGCAGGGCCCGCGCATCGCGAGCGCGACCTGGGGAGCGCCCTCCGCCACCTCGGTCGTCGCCGGTCGGGTGCGCGTCTCGATCCGCGGCAACTGGGACCGCGACGACCGCGACCTGACGTACGAGCTGCGCCGCACCGGCACGGCCGGTGTCATCCAGTCGCAGGTCGTCCCGTCGAGCTGGTGGTCGCAGCCGCAGATCACCTTCAACGACACCGGGCTGACGCCCGGGACCAGCCACACGTACACGGTGCGCGTGGTCGACGGCAACGGCAACGCCGTGACGAGCCAGGCCGCGACGGTGACCGTCGCGAGCGGGCAGTCGTCCCCGTACGCCAACGCCGTGCTCGACGACGGGGCGACGCTGTACTACCCGCTCGGCTCCGACCGCTCCGACTGGGGTGGATCGAGCACGCCGCTGTTCGGCAGCGGCGCGACGAACGTGTCGCCGGGTGGCGTTGCGGGCGTGACGGGCGAGTCGGCGTCGAGCTTCGACGGCACGGGCAACGGCCGCGTCTCGTCGGGCTCGAGCTCGACGGTGCCGAGCACGTTCTCGACCGAGCTGTGGTTCAACACGACCACGAACCAGGGCGGCAAGCTGATCGGCTTCGGCAACTCGCAGACCGACTGGTCGAGCAACTACGACCGCCACATCTACATGCAGAACGACGGCCGACTGACGTTCGGCGTCTACCCCGGGCAGGTGCGCACCGTCTCGTCGAGCGCCGCCTACAACGACGGCGGCTGGCACCACGCTGTGGCGACGCAGGGGCCCGGGGGCATCGCGCTGTACGTCGACGGCGCGCTGGTCGGACAGGATGCGAGCGTCACCGGCGCGCAGGACTACAGCGGCTACTGGCGGATCGGCGGCGACAACCTGAACGGCTGGTCGGCGCAGCCCTCCTCGGCCTCGTTCCGCGGTGCGATCGACGAGGTCGCCGTGTACGGCTCGGCGCTCACGAGCGGCCAGGTCGCGGCGCACTACGCAATGGGCGCGGGGCTGCAGGCGCCGACGGCTGCCTTCCAGGCCACGACGAGCACGCTCTCCGCGAGCTTCGACGCGTCCGGCTCGACGGCCGCGAGCGGCTCGACGATCGGCTCGTACGCGTGGCAGTTCGGTGACGGCAAGACCGGCACCGGCGTCTCGCCGACGCATGCGTACGACCAGGCCGGCACCTATGCGGTCACGCTGACCGTCACCGACAGCCGGGGGCTCAGCGGTGCCATCACCCAGGACGTCACGGTCGAGGCCGCCAACGTCGGCCCGACGGCGTCGTTCACGAGCGCGGTCAGCGACCTCGGCGCGACGGTGGACGGCTCCGGCTCGTCGGATCCGGACGGCAGCGTCGTCTCCTGGAGCTGGAGCTGGGGCGACGGGACGGCGAGCACCTCGGGCGCGACCTCGACCCACAGCTACGGGGCCGCGGGCGACTACACCGTGACGCTCACCGTGACCGACGACGACGGAGCCACCGCGACGACGACCGGCGTCGTCCAGGCGACGGACCCCGTCGTGGTGGCACCGACGTTCGCGGCGTCGGACGACTTCTCGCGCACGGTCGCACCGGGCTGGGGGACGTCGGAGGTCGGCGGACCGTGGACCGTCACCGGCACCTCGGCCCCCGCGTCCGTCGGCAACGGCGTCGGCACGCTCGCCCTCGGCGCGGGTTCGACCAGGGACCTGCGGCTGAACGCGCTCGCGCTCAGCGACCTGCGGGTCTCGATGGATCTGCGGCTCGACCAGGCGCCGGCGACCGGTTCCTCCTATCTCGGTGTCATCACGCGGTCGACGTCGGCCGGCGACTACCGGGTTCGGGTCTGGCTCCGCGACAACGGCACGGTCTGGCTCGTCGTGCAGCACGGGTCGACGGTGCTGCGGAGCTACCAGGTGCCGGGCATCACTCGCGCAGCCGGTGACTGGTTCACCCTCGAGGTGGAGGTCACGGGGACGACGAGCACGACGGTCGAGGCGAGCCTCTGGCGCGCCGGCACGCCGCAGCCCGCGGCGTGGCAGGTGAGCGTCACCGACGCCACCGGCTCGAACCCGACCGGCTCGGTGGGCGTGCACGCGAACCGCAGCAGCACGGCGACCGCGACCGGCGTCTTCTCGATCGACGCGTTCCGGGTCACCGACCTCGGGTGACGGCGGGGGAGCGCCCCGACGGCGACTCCCTCCTGGTGCTGGCCCCGCTCGCGCGCTGCGCGAGCGGGGCCGCGCTGCTTCGTCCAAGGAGCGAGCGTCCGAGCGGCGCCCGGTCGCGCGGAAGATCAAGCCCGACGCGGCTTCCGCTGATGATTGCCGCGATCGGTCGTTTTCCGAACAGCGTTATCCATACGCTCAGAGCAAGGCGGCATCGACGTCGTCCCGGCTCGCCGGACCGCAGCGTCGAGGCCCGCGGGGCTACGGATGTCGGGAGAGCTGTGATCGCACCACGCCGGACCCGTCGAGCACGAGGCTCGACGGCAGTGCCCCTCGTCTCGGGAAGAGCCCTCTGAGATGGGAACCGCCATGCGCTCTCGCCGCCCTCTGCGCGCCGTGCTGCTCGCCGCCCTCGCGACCCTCGCGACAGGCGCGATGCTGACCTCAGGTCTGACCGTCGCGAACGCAGCCGGGACCGGCCCGGTCACCTTGCAGCAGCGCGACAGCTCGGTCGTCACCGCCGATCCGCTGCCCACCGTGCAGATCGACAACGGCTACGTGTGGGCGCAGACGATGATCGGCAACACCGTGTTCGCCGGCGGCGGCTTCGCCAACGCCCGGGCACCGCTCGCCGCGCCGGGCACGAGCCTCACCCCGCGGAGCAACATCCTCTCGTACGACATCCGGACCGGGAACCTCCTGTCCTTCGCGCCGCAGGTGAACGGCCCGATCCGCGCCGTCGCCGCCTCGCCGGACGGCACGCGCCTCTACATCGGCGGCTCGTTCACCTCGGTGAACGGCCAGACCCGCTTCAACTTCGCGGCCCTGAACCCGACCACGGGTGCACTGCTGCCCGACTTCAACGCCTCGATCGGCGGCAGTGGCGTGTACGGCATCGCGACCACGAGCGACACCGTGTACGTCACCGGCCTCTTCACGCAGGCGAACGGCGTGGCGCGGCAGAACCTCGCCGCATTCGCGACCTCTGACGGTGCCCTGCGCTCGTGGGCACCCACGCTCGACCGCCAGGGCGACGCGATGGTGATCGACCCGGACGGCTCGCACGTCATCGTCGGCGGCCGCTTCTACCTCACGAACGGCGTCGTCCAGCGCGGGCTCGCCCCGCTCGACCCGGTGACCGGTGCCATCGACACCGCCTGGGCCGCCTCGAAGTCTGTCATCAACGGATGGTCCGAGGGGTCGTACGCCGGCAAGGCCGGCATCTTCGCGCTCACGACCGACGGCTCGGGTGTCTTCGGCACCGGCTGGTCGTACGCGCCTCAGACCATCGGCAACCTCGAGGGCGTCTTCGCCGCCGAGACGGGCACCGGTGCGATCCGCTGGGTGGCCGACTGCCACGGCGACCACTACGGCGTGTTCTCCACGGGCGAGGTGGTGTACGCGACGAGCCATACCCACGCGTGCAACACCGCAGGCCTCGCGCCGGAGCTGAGCCCGCGCACGTACCGGTACGTCGAGGCGTTCACCGCGACCGCCGAGGGCACGCTCACGCACAGCCCGACCTACAAGGATTGGGGCGGAACGCCCGCACCGGCGCCGTACGCGTGGTACCCCGACTTCACCGTCGGCCGCACCTCCGGCCTCAACCAGGCAGGTCTGTCGATGACCGGCAACGACCAGTTCCTCTCGGTCGCCGGCGAGTTCGGCAGCGTGAACAACCTTCGCCACGAGGGCATCGTCCGCTTCTCCACAGCACCGCCCAACGGGCCGAAGCAGGGCCCACGCATCGCGAGCGCGACCTGGGGTGCGCCGACCGCGACCTCACTGGTCGCAGGTCGGGTGCGGATCTCGATCCGCGGCAACTGGGACCGTGACGACCGCGACCTCACCTACGAGCTGCGACGGGCGGGAACGGCCGGCGTGGTGCAAGCGCGGGTCGTACCCTCCAGCTGGTGGTCGCAGCCCCAGGTCACGTTCACCGATACGGGGCTGACACCGGGAGCGAGCTACACCTACACCGTGAGGGTCGCCGATGGTGATGGCAACGCAGTGACCAGCCCGGCGACGACGGTGGCCGTTGCGAGCGGCCAGACGTCTGCGTACGCGAATGCTGTGCTGGACGACGGCGCGACGCTCTACTACCCCCTCGGCGCACTTCGGACGGACTGGGCGGAATCGACGGTGCCGCTGTTCGGCACCGGTGCGATCAACCTGGCGCCCGGAGCGGTCGCGGGGGCCACCGGAGAGTCGGCATCGAGCTTCGACGGCACCACGAGCGGCCGCGTCTCGTCGAACGTGAGCGCGAGGGTGTCGAGCGCCTTCTCGACCGAGCTGTGGTTCAACACGACGAGCACGCAGGGCGGCAAGCTCGTTGGCCTCGGCAGCTCGCAGACCGGCTCGTCGACCAGCTTCGACCGCCACGTCTACATGCGGAACGACGGCCGGCTCACGTTCGGCGTGCGTCCGGCCGGCGTGATCCGGACGATCTCGTCGCCGGCTTCGTACAACGACGGCCGCTGGCACCACGTCGTCGCAAGCCAGGGGACGGACGGCATGGCGCTCTACGTCGACGGCATTCGCGTGGCGCAGAACACAGCCGTCACGACAGCGCAGACGTACAGCGGCTACTGGAGGATCGGCGGCGACAACCTGAGCTCCTGGCCTAGTGCCCCGTCGTCGGCCCACTTCCGGGGCGCGATCGACGAGGTGGCCGTCTACAGCAGGGTGCTTTCGAGCACTCAGGTGTCGACGCACCACGCGATCGGCTCGGGCATCCAGGCGCCGACGGCGGCCTTCCAGGCGTCGACGAGCACGCTGAGCGCGAGCTTCAACGCGTCAGGTTCGACCGCCGGGAGCGGCTCGACGATCGCGTCGTACGCGTGGCAGTTCGGTGACGGGGCCACCGGCACCGGCGTCTCGCCCACGCATCCCTACAGCCAGGCGGGCACGTACGCGGTCACCTTGACCGTCACGGACAGCCGCGGGCTCACTGACACCGTCACGCAGGACGTCACGGTGCAGGCCGCCAACGTCCGGCCGACGGCGTCGTTCACCAGCACCGTCGACGATCTCGACGTCGCCGCGAACGGCTCGGCTTCTTCCGACCCGGACGGCAGCGTCGCGTCGTACGCCTGGGGCTGGGGCGATGGCACGCCGAACGGTTCGGGCGCGACGGCCACGCATCGATACGGTGCCGCCGGCACCTACACGGTGACGCTCACCGTCACCGACGACGACGGTGCCACCGCGTCGACCACCCGGGTGGTGCAGACCACCGAGCCTGATGCGCCGCGACCCGCCACGTACGCGGCCGCGGACGACTTCTCCCGCACGGTGGCGTCGGGCTGGGGGACGTCGGAGGTCGGCGGACCGTGGACCGTCACCGGCACCTCGGCCCCCGCGTCCGTCGGCAACGGCGTCGGCACGCTCGCCCTCGGCGCGGGTTCGACCAGGGACCTGCGGCTGAACGCGCTCGCGCTCAGCGACCTGCGGGTCTCGATGGATCTGCGGCTCGACCAGGCGCCGGCGACCGGTTCCTCCTACCTGGGTGTCATCACGCGGTCGACGTCGGCCGGCGACTACCGGGTTCGGGTCTGGCTCCGCGACAACGGCACGGTCTGGCTCGTCGTGCAGCACGGGTCGACGGTGCTGCGGAGCTACCAGGTGCCGGGCATCACTCGCGCAGCCGGTGACTGGTTCACCCTCGAGGTGGAGGTCACGGGGACGACGAGCACGACGGTCGAGGCGAGCCTCTGGCGCGCCGGCACGCCGCAGCCCGCGGCGTGGCAGGTGAGCGTCACCGACGCCACCGGCTCGAACCCGACCGGCTCGGTGGGCGTGCACGCGAACCGCAGCAGCACGGCCACCGCGACCGGCGTCTTCTCGATCGACGCGTTCCGGGTGACGAACCTGGGGTGAGACAGAGCATCGCTGCGGGGGCCCGCTCGCGCGCTGCGCGGGCGTTCTCTGCGTCTCTCGCGCGAGTCCGCGGTCGGTGCTCGGCCGCCGGTTCAGTCGGCAGTGGCTGCGGTGCCCGTTGCCGGTCGGCGGCGGGTCGCCATGAGCCGGACGAAGCCCATGAGCGACTGCGCGTCCCGCCGGTAGATCGGCACGAGCAGCGAGGCCGAGGCGGTCACGAGGCCCGCGGCGAGCCCGGCGCCCACCGCCGCCCACGAGCCGAGCGGCGATGCAGCCTCGCCGGCGCCCCAGGCCGCCACGCCGGCGAGCAGCGTAACGACGAAGATGCGCACCGCGCCGCCGTAGAGCCGTCGCGTGGGCATCGGCGTGACGCGGGAGAGCCACGCGAGCGAGATCGGCCACGCGATCGCCGGGTGCACCGCGAAGGCGATCGCGACGCCGATGACGCCGAAGAACGAGCCGATCACGATGCAGACGACCTTGATCACCGCGGTGACGAGCGTGTAGCGGAGCAGCTGCGCGCCGAGACCGCGGGCGAGGTACACCCAGTAGCCGACGTACGACAGCGTGGTGAGGAGCCCGGCGATCGCGAACATCCGCAGGATCGGCGCCGCCTCGGCCCACGCATCGCCGAGCATGATCGCGACGACCGGCTCGGCGAGGCCTGCGAGCATGGCGATGGGGATGCCGATCAGGTAGCCGAGCGCGAGCTGCGCCGCCGTGACGTACGTCTCGAAGCGCGGCTGATCGCGCTGCAGCCTCGAGAGCACGGGGAGCGCGACCGACTGCAACGGCGAGCGGACCTGTCCGAGGGGCGTCATCACGAGCTGGAAGGCCCGGTTGTACAGGCCGAGCGACGCGGTGCCGAAGCGGCCGGCGACGAGCACCGTGTCGACCTGGCGTGCGGCGTACTGCACGAGGTTCGCGGCCACGAGGTTCCAACCGAAGGTGATCATCGTGCGCACGCTGTGCGCGCGGGAGTAGCGCCGCGGCAGCCACCGGCCGGCGATGACGATGCCGATGAGCGAGATGGCCCCGTTGCACAGCTGCTGGATGACGAGCGCCCAGAACCCCGCGCCCAGCAGCGCCGCGGCGATCGCGACCGCGAGCGCGATCGCGGCCGCGGCGACGTCGACGATGGCGAGCGGGCGGAGCCGCACCTCGCGCATGAGGTTCGCACGATGTTGCGTCGCGAGCCCATTGAACACGAAGAGGAGCGCGAGCCACTGGGCCATGCCGACGATGTCGGGCTCGCCCGTGATCGCGCCGAGCGGCCAGGAGGCGAGCAGCATCGCCAGCCCGAGCCCCGTGCCGATGCCGGCGTTGATCCAGAACAGGTTGTCGCGCTGCCCGGTCGATAGCTCGGGCGCCTGGATGGAGGCGGAGGTGAGCCCGAAGTCGCGGAAGATCTCGCCGAGCCCGACGAGCACGAGCACGATCGCGAGCATGCCGTAGTCGTGCGGGGTGAGCAGCCGCGCGAGCACGGCGACCGAGATCAGCTGCAGCAGGATGCGCGCCGCCTGCGCGATCATCGTGAAGAGCGCGCCGCGCGCGGCGTCGTGCGCGAGGGTCGACGACATCATCGCGCCGCTCGTCGCACCCGGCGGAACGTGCCCCGCAGCACCCGCGCCGCCATGCGGGGCGCCGTCGCGGAGAGCCGCAGCAGGGCGTAGCCCGGATAGCGCGGCGGGCGCCGGCCGGCGAGCAGCGACCCGAGCAGCCGTGCGCGCAGGAACCGGCGCCGCTCCGTCTGCAGCGGCTGCGCCGCCGCGAGGCGGTCCATCGAGAGCGGTGCGAGCTCGATCACGCCGGCTGCCTCGGCCTCGAGGATCGTCCGGCGTCCTCGCTCGGTGCGTGCGATGAGCGCGCTCACGCCCGCGCCGTCGACGAAGGTCGGGTAGCCGTGCTCGTCCGACTCCCACGAGTCGGCGGAGACGATGTCGGCGGCCTCTCCGACCGCGTCGACGCACACCTTGCAGCGCCACTGCGTGGTCGGGCCGAGCGTGCGGCCCCATGACTCGTCGTAGTCGGCGGAGACCTCGCGGTCGCCGCTCGTCGCGGTGAAGCGACCGGGCCAGCCGCGCCCGCGGTAGCGGAGCGCCCGGACCTCGGCGTGGCGCCCGACGCCGAGCTCCGACAGCAGGGCGTCGGTCGCGCGCTGGCTCGGCGTGCCTGCGCAGAAGAACGAGAGCATGAGCGGCGGCTCACCGTCGATGAGGTCGGCGGCGGTCTGCCGCAGCGCCGAGATCTCGCAGGGCTTCGCGCAGACCGCGCTGCCGGGCGCGAGCACGTCGTCGTTGTCGAGGGCGGCGACCGGCGCGTAGCGCGAACCCGCGGCGCTGAGCGCCTGCTCGCGGGTCATGATCGAGACGGGCACGGTGCGGCGCGGGGCGTCGGCGTCGACCGCGGCGCCGGTGACGCGCGCCGCCCTGCCGCTCTCGACGAGCCAGGTGTGCAGCGCGGTCAGCGCGCCGCCGCTGCTGGCCGTGTGCCGGATCTCGGGGTCGGTCGCCCAGGCGTTCCAGACCCCGAGGTGGGCACCCAGCAGCGCGTGCGGAGTGGCGCCGCGCGGCGCGGCCGGCGCGCGCACCACGACGCCGGGGCAGCCGCGGCGGAAGATGGCCTCGGCATCGTGGATCGGCTCCGACAGCCCGGAGAACACGGGTCGCGCGTAGCCGGCGTCGTCGATCTCCATCCGCACCGACCGGTCCAGCCGGGAGCAGAGGCCGCAGCCGGAGCACGCGTCCCGCGCGAGCACGTCGGCGACCGCCCGCTCGAGCCCGGTCGTGGTGCCTCCGGTCGTCGTGGTGCCGGTCACAGGGCGCCCAGCCGCTCGAGGAGGGGCACCAGCTGCTGCTGGCCCTGCTGCTGCGCGGCGGCGGCCTTCGCTCGCAGGCCGTCGAGCCGAGCGTGGCGGAGGACGGCGGCGCCGATGCCATCGGTCTCGGCGAGCTGCACGACGTGCGGCCAGCCGATCGCGTCCATGAGGGGCGCGAACTTCCGCGAGTAGGCCATGGCGACCGTCGGCGTGCCCGTCGACAGGGCGTTGAGGCACGCGTGCATCCGCGCGCCGATGACGAGCTGCGCGGCGGCGATCGCGGACCGCGCGTCGTCGAGGTCTTCGGGGACGCGGAGCCCCACGCGGCCGTCGTACTCCGCGTGCAGCTCGCGCGATGCAGGCACGTCGTCGTCTGGGTTGTCGGCGTGGAGCACGTGGGGGAGCAGCGTGACGCTGCGCCCGTCGGCGAGCAGCCCGTCGATCACCTCGCGGACGGCGGTCCGGTAGGTGCTGGCGTCGCCGTGCGCGTCCCCGTGCCACAGCAGGCCCGAGACGTTGAGCAGCACGTCGTGCGCCGCCTCGGGCGCGGGCTGGTGCAGCCCGAAGACGAGGTCGCTCGTCACGGCGTCCGGCGCGCGGCCGAGGGCGGTCGCGGCCTCGGCGCTGATCGGATCGCGCGCGAAGACGAGGCGGCTGCGGTGCAGGGAGCGCCGGGCGAGCAAGCGGCCGCGGACGGTGCCGAACGGCCCGAGCGTCTGCGGCGCGAGCACGATGGGCGTGCCCGCCTGCACCGCGAACTCGTGCACGAGCGACATCGTGACGTGCCTCGGAAGCCCGTAGATGTCGGCGAAGCTGTCGCCAGAGCGGGTGTCCCAGACGAGGTCGAAGTCGGCGAGCCACCGCATCATGCCCTTGCGGCCGGTGAGCCGCTCGCGGAGCAGCGACCGGTCGCTGCCCCAGGGGATCGCGTCCGGGCGGCGCCGGTAGTTCATGTAGACGAACTCGGCGTCGGGCCATGCCTGGCGCAGCAGATCGACCGACCCCTGGCCGAGGGCGCGCACGCCGAGGTTCGGCGACGAGTCATCAGCCCATGCGACGAGGATGCGCATCGGAGCCTCCTTCATCTCGGGCGCCCGGAGACCCTGGCGTCACAGTAGCGGCACGGCGCGGGACGAACCGGAGGATGCGCGCCGGTAGTGTCTCACCCATGACGGGCCGATGCCGAAGCAGCAGGATGCCTTCGGCGCGCAGCGCCCCGGGTGCGAGGAGGACCGCGTGAGCGCCGAGCCGGTGCAGTGGAACCTGTCCCACGTCTGGGAGGCGCTGCGGAAGTTCTGGGCGGTCGTGGTGGGCATGACGCTCCTCGGCGGTGCCGCGGGCTACGCGATGGCGTCGGCGACCCCGCCGCAGTTCCAGTCCCGCGCATCGCTCTACTTCGCGCTCAACGAGGGCACGTCCGGAGCCGACCTCAACCAGGGGTCGGCCTACACGCAGAACCAGATGCTCTCCTTCGCGCGGCTCGCGACGTCGTCGAGGGTGCTGGACCTCGTGATCGACGACCTCGACCTGCAGACGACGCCGCGCGACCTCGCGCGGTCGATCGCGGTCACCATCCCGCAGGACACGGTCATCCTCGACGTCATCGCCACCTCCGGGCAGCCGGAGCGCGCCGCCGCCGTCGCCAACAGCGTCGCCGAGCAGCTCGCCGTCGTGGTGCTCGAGGTCGGCGCCGACAGCGTGGAGGGCGCCGCGACGATCAGCGCCTCCGTCATCGACGACGCGGTCGCTCCGACGGTGCAGACCGTGCCGAACAAGACTCGCGACGCGCTGCTGGCAGCGGCGATCGGCTTCCTGCTGGGCGTGCTCACGGCCTTCGTCGCCACCGTCGCCGACACCCGCGTGCGGAACGAGGCAGCGGTCGCGAGGGTCACGGATCTGCCGGTGCTCGGCGTCGTGACGCGCGCGACGCGCGGTGTCGGCGCAGGGCTCATCGTGGCGCGCGAACCCCACGACCCGGTGTCGGAGGACATGCGGCGGATCCAGTCGGCGCTCGCGTTCACCACGCTCGACGGCACGTCGCGCCGTCTCCTGATCACCTCGTCGTCGCCCGGCGAGGGCAAGTCGACGTTCTCGACCAACCTCGCGGTGACGCTCGCCGACTCGGGGGACCGGACGCTCGTGATCGATGCCGACCTGCGCCGCCCGCGGGTGGACGAGCTGTTCGGCCTCGACGGCTCGGTCGGCCTCACGACGGCCCTCATGGGTGGCATCGAGCTGTCGCGGGCGATCGTCGGCTGGCGCGAGCACGGCCCGGACGTGCTGACCTCGGGCGCGCTGCCGCCGAACCCCGCGACGGTGGTGACCTCTGAGGCGTTCCGGTCGGTGCTCGACGACGCGGCGGAGCGCTACGACGTCGTCATCATCGACTCGCCGCCTGTGCTGACCGTGGCCGACTCGAACCTGATCGCCCCGCTCGCCGACGGCGTCGTGATCGTCGTCGACGCGTCGAAGACCCGTCGGCCCCAGCTCGCGAACACGATCCGCTCGCTCGAGTCTGCCGGCGGGCGCATCCTGGGCATCGTGCTCAACCGTGCTCGCCCCTCGAAGCATCGCAACACCTACTACGCGGACGATCCCGGCGCTGAGCGTCGGCAGAAGCGGCCGGTCGCGCGAGTGCGGCATTCAGCGGTGCCCGAGGCGTGACAGTCGCCGGCCGAGCCGCGCGCGGCCGGTCGCCGGCGCGTACGCCAGGCGGAACCGCCGCACGAAGCGGGTGGCCTCCGCGGGCGTCATGAGGCCGCGGTCCGACCAGAGCCGCACGATCCGGCGACGGGTCGGCGCATCCGCCCGCGCGAGCGCGCGACGATGCACGGCGAACCACGCGGCGCCGGTCTCGGTCGCCTCCCGGATCGCGTCGGCCGCGCCGTCCTCGTTGGCGTGGGCGGGCCAGAGGATCGGTGCCGGGATGGTGTCGCCGTTGACGGGCGAGCCCGGGCCGCGCAGCAGGCACCAGCCGGAGTAGAGGAAGAACTCGAGCAGCCCCGCGCGCTCGAAGGCATCGGCGAACGGCTCGCGCGCCTCTGCCTCGATGTCGTCCATCATCCGGCGCGCGAGCGCGGTGTCGACGACGAAGGGCGTGACGGTGCGGGGGAAGTCGGCGACGAGCCGCTCGACCGCGTCGTCGTCCGCCCCCAGATGCCGGAGCGTGCGCTCGAGGCTCTCGCGCAGCGGATGCACGGCGTAGGAGTGCGTGCCGCCGCGGGCGGCTCCCGTCGCGTCGACGAAGTCGTCGGCGCCCGCCCGTCCGATGAGGTGGTTCTTCGCATCGAGGATCACGTAGTGCGGCGTGCTGATGCGCCGGGCCACGAGCAGCTTCGCCGCCTGCTGGCTGCGCCACCCCGCCGCGCCGCCGTCGACGCCCAGCTGCGCGGTGCGCAGGAACGACACGCGCGGCGCGAGCGCGGGGCCGAAGCGCTCGAGCACCGCACGCCGTGCGCGGCGGCCCATCCCGCCCGCGCAGTTGTCGAGCACGATGATCGCCGCGACGCCATCGGGATCCAGGAAGTGCGCGAGCGAGCGAGCCTGGAGGTGCAGGAGCGCGAGCTCCGGTTCGAAGACGACGGTGACGACGGTGAGGTGTGCGGTCACGACAGGGCGAGCCCGGCGCCGGCCTGCGCCGGCACGGCCCGGCGGGCGTGGCGCGCGAGCTGGTGCACCGAGCTGCCCTCTCGCAGCCGCATCGCGAGCTGCTCGTAGTCGTCGGCGACATCGTCCCAGCGGAAGACCCGCGCCGCGCGCTCGCGGGAGCGCAGGCCGCGCGCCAGCACGGCGGCGTCGTCGCCCTCGGCGGCCTCGAACGCGTGCGTGAGCTCGGCCGGGTCGCCGAAGAACCAGCCGTCGTCGGCCAGCACCTCGCGGTTGAAGCCGACGTCGAACGCGATCGTGGCCGCGCCGGCGCCCATCGCCCGCAGCAGCGACGGGTTGGTGCCGCCGACCGAGTGGCCGTGCACGTACGTCCGCGCGTGCGCGTAGAGGGCATCGAGCAGCTCGCTGTCGTAGATGCAGCCCACCAGCCGGATCCGGGCATCGCCGTCCGCCGCCTCGTGGATCGCCTGCGTGTAGGCGGCGCTGTAGGGCGCAGCGCCGACGACGACGAGCGGCCGCGTCGCGCTGCTCGCACGGTAGCCCTGGACGATCTCGAGGATGTGGTTCTCGGGCTCGAAGCGCGCGACCGCCACGTGATAGCCGCCGTCGACGAGGCCGAGTGGCTCGAGCAGCGAGGCGTCGGTGCCGCTCAGGATCGGCGCGCCGTAGCGGATGAGCTCCGTCGGCACGCCGAACTCCTC
The DNA here is from genome assembly GCF_054060915.1 of Agrococcus sp. UYP33. Taxonomy (NCBI): domain Bacteria; kingdom Bacillati; phylum Actinomycetota; class Actinomycetes; order Micrococcales; family Microbacteriaceae; genus Agrococcus; species Agrococcus sp. UYP33. Next base: position 24,570 of record NZ_JBSSDR010000001.1, on the reverse strand, counting down.
GCGGTAGTACTCGGCGATGCCTGGCGCATCGGCGATGAGCGCGTCGGCGGTCTGCACGGCGAAGGACTCCGCCCAGCGGTAGTAGGCGCGGCCGGCGCCGCCCCACTTCGAGCGCCGCCACTCGAGGCCGTCCATGTGCACGGCGACCGGGATGCCGCGCGCACGCAGCAGCGGCACGTACGGAGCGTTCGCCGCGTTGAAGACGATCGCGGCATCGGGCCGCCGGCCCGCCATCGCCCGCAGCGTCGCGAGTCCCGTGCGGCTGAGCGTCTCGGCCTGCTTCAGGCGGAGGGCCGGCACGTGGATCACGCGCATCCCGCGGTAGGTCGTCACGTCGGGCTGGGTGTCGTCGCCGTAGACGGTGACGTCGTGCCCGCGCTCGACGAGTCGGGCGCCGACCTCCTCCGCCGCCGTCTCGAAGCCGCCGTAGCTCGCGGGGACGCCGCGGGTTCCGAGCATCGCGATGTGCATGGTCTCTCCTCAGGTGGTGCCGGCGGCTCAGTAGGCGCCGGAAGGATGGATGACGACGCGGGCGGTGCGGACCATGATCATGAGGTCCTGCATCACCGACCAGTTCTCGACGTAGCGGAGGTCGAGGCGCACGCTCTCGTCCCACGAGAGGTCGCTGCGGCCGCTGATCTGCCAGAGACCCGTGATGCCCGGCTTCAGGTAGAGCCGCCGCATCGCCACGCCGTCGTAGGTGGTCGCCTCGCCCGGGAGCGGCGGGCGCGGCCCGACCACGCTCATGTCGCCCTTGAACGCGTTCCAGAACTGCGGCAGCTCGTCGAGCGAGTGCTTGCGGAGGAAGGCGCCGACGCGCGTGATGCGCGGGTCGTCCCGCAGCTTGAAGAGTGGGCCGGCGCCCTCGTTGTGCGCCTGCAGCGCCGCGAGCTCCTGCTCGGCGTCGACGCGCATCGTGCGGAACTTCAGCATCGCGAACGTGCGCCCGTCGCGGCCGACGCGCTGCTGGCGGAAGAGGATCGGCCCGGGGGAGTCGAGCCGGATCGCGATCGCGATCGGCACGGCCAGCACCCCGACCGCCAGCAGCGCGAAGGAGGAGACGACGACGTCGAGCGCGCGCTTCAGCACGTGCTCGCCCCCGTCGAAGGTGGGGATCCGCACCTGGATGAGCGGCAGGCCGTCGACCGGGCGGAAGGAGATGCGGGGGCCGGCGACATCGGTCAGGCGGGAGAAGAGCACGAGCTCGGCGCACGTGCCCTCGAGCTGCCGGCTGAGCCGCGTGAGGTAGGCGGGGTCGGCGTCGGGCTTCGCCGCGAGGATCACGGTGTCGGCCCCCATGCGCTCGGCCATCTCGGCGATCCCTGCGTGGGCGCTCAGCACGGGCACGCTGCGGCCGCGCAGCTCGAGCGGGTCCCCCTGGTGACCTGCGACCGCGGCGGCGATGACGTGGTAGCCGAGGTCGGGCGCGCGGCCGAGCCGCTCGAGCACGTACGCGACCTCGTCGTGGTCGCCGACGAGGATGGTGCGCGACGCCCACTCGCCGTCGCGGCGGCGGGCGAGCAGCCAGCGCCGCCACTGCCAGCGGCCGAGGAGCAGAGCGACCATGCCAGCCGGCAGCGCGATGAGCAGCTGCAGCCGGAGCGCGGGCCAGTCGGCGACGAGCGCGAGCGCGGCGAGCGCGGCGAAGGCGAGGCCCGTGGCATGCACGACGCGGCGGTACTCCGTCGCGCCGGCGCCGAGCACCGCGGCGTCGCGGGAGCCGATGGCGGTGAGCGCGACGAACCATGCGAAGACGACGAGCACGGGCGCTGCGAGCACCTGCTCGAGGGGGACCGGCACGAGCGCGCTCTCGCCGGCCGGAGTCGCGACGGCGCTCACCAGGAGCGTGGCCGACGCGACGATCGCGAGGTCCGTCAGCGTCAGGTGCAGGCGGGTGCGGCGCTCCTGCAGCAGGCGTCGGGCGAGCGAAGGCGTGGCGCGCGGCGACTGCGCGCCGGGCAGCGCGAGCGGGGCCTCGACCGGGATCGCGGCTGCGACCGCCCCCAGCTTGCGCGATGTGCCATGCCAAGCACGCTGCACCTGCACCACCCACTTCCGAGAAGGGCGGCGAGTCGTCGCAACCCCTCACATAACGCTGTTTCCAAACAGTATGTGGAAATGAGAGATGCGCGACAAGCGAAGATCCCCGCACGAGGAGACTCGTGCGGGGATCGTCAGGCGGCACTGAGGCGTTGCTCAGCCGAAGGGGTGATCAGTACCCCGGGGTCAGCCCAGTGCGGACTCCAGGATCGCCGACAGCTCCTGCGCGGAGCGCTTGGCCGAACCGGTCGCCGGGCTCGCGGCGGGAGCGCGGCCGACGACCTTCAGCGTGCGGCCGTGCAGGTGCCGGGGGAGCGCCAGGTGCATGAACGGCCATGCGCCCTGGTTGAGCGGCTCCTCCTGCACCCAGACGAGCGACGCGTTCGGGTAGCGGTCGACGGTCGCGTTGATCTCGTCGATCGGCAGCGGGTACAGCTGCTCGACGCGGACGAGCGCGATGTCGGTGCGACCGCGCTTGCCGAGCTCGGCCTTCAGGTCGTAGTGCACCTTGCCGGAGTGCAGGAGCACGCGCGTGACCGCGCCCGGGTCCTGCACCTGGCGGTCGTCGATCACCGGCTGGAAGCGGCCGCTCGTGAAGTCCTCGACCGGGCTCGTCGCGTCGCGCAGGCGCAGCATGGCCTTGGGCGTGAAGACGACGAGCGGCCGGCGCGGACGCGCGTACGCCTGCCGGCGCAGCAGGTGGAAGTGGTTCGCGGGCGTGGACGGTCGCGCGATCGTCATGTTGCGCTCGGCTGACAGCTGCAGGAACCGCTCGATGCGAGCCGACGAGTGGTCGGGGCCCGCACCCTCGTAGCCGTGCGGCAGCAGCAGCACGAGCGACGACTGCTGGTTCCACTTCTGCTCGGCGGAGGCGATGAACTCGTCGATGACGATCTGCGCGCCGTTGGCGAAGTCGCCGAACTGCGCCTCCCACAGCACGAGCGCGTCGGGGCGCTCGACGGAGTAGCCGTACTCGAACGCCATCGATGCGTACTCGCTCAGCAGCGAGTCGTACATCGAGAGACGGCCCTGGTCCTCGCCGAGGTTCGCGAGCGGCAGCCACTCCTGGCCGTTCACGCGGTCGTGCATGACGGCGTGGCGCTGCACGAACGTGCCGCGACGCGTGTCCTGCCCCGACATCCGCACCGGCGTGCCCTCGATGAGCAGCGAGCCGAGTGCGAGCAGCTCGCCGAACGCCCAGTCGATGCCGCCCTCGCGGGTGGCCTTGACGCGCTTGTCGAGCACCTGCTGCACCTTCGGGTGCACCTCGAAGCCCTCGGGCGGGTTGCCGTGCGCGTCGCCGATCGCCTCGATGACCGAGGCCTCGACGCCGGTCGTCTCAGGCTCGCCGACGAGCTGCTCGGCAGCGGGGGTCGGCGTCACGGCGGGCATCGAGCCGGTCGCGGCGGCGTGCGTCTCCATGAAGGCCTGCTCGAGCTTGCCCTGGAAGTCGGCCTGCGCCGCCTGGTACTCCTCCTCGGTGATGTCACCGCGGCCGACGAGGTTCTCGGCGTAGAGGGTGCGGACGGAGCGCTTCGCCTCGATGAGCGAGTACATGAGCGGCTGCGTCATGGTCGGGTCGTCGCCCTCGTTGTGCCCGCGGCGGCGGTAGCAGATGAGGTCGATGACGATGTCGCGCTTGAACTCCTGGCGGTACTGGAACGCCAGCTCCGCCACGCGCACGACCGCTTCGGGGTCGTCGCCGTTCACGTGCAGCACGGGCGCGTGGATCGCCTTCGCGACGTCGGTCGCGTAGGTCGACGAGCGCGACTCCGAGGGCGGCGTGGTGAAGCCGACCTGGTTGTTCACGACCAGGTGGATCGTGCCGCCGGTCTTGTACGCGCGCAGCTGCGACAGCTGGTGCGTCTCGAACACCACGCCCTGGCCGGCCATCGCGGCGTCGCCGTGCACGAGCACGGGCAGCACCGATGCCTCGCCGTCGCCGATGCGGTCCTGCTTCGCGCGCACGATGCCCTCGAGCACGCCGTTGACGGCCTCGAGGTGCGAGGGGTTGGCCGCGAGGTACACGGGCACGGTCGAGCCGTCGGCGGCCGTGAACTCGCCCGAGTTGCCGAGGTGGTACTTCACGTCGCCCGAGCCCTGGAAGACGGCTGCGCCCTCGAACTCCTGGAACACCTGGCCGTAGGTCTTGCCTGCGATCGAGGTGAGCACGTTGAGGCGGCCGCGGTGCGGCATGCCGATCGCGACCTCGTCGAGGCCGGCTTCGGCGCTGCCCGCGAGGAGCGCGTCGAGGAAGGCGATCATCGACTCCGCGCCCTCGAGCGAGAAGCGCTTCTGGCCGACGTACTTGGTCTGCAGGAACGTCTCGAACGCCTCGGCCTCGTTGAGCTTGCGCAGGATGCGCATCTGCTCGTCGTGCGTCGGCTTGACGTAGGGCACCTCGAGGTGGCTCTGGAACCACTGGCGCTGCGCCGGGTCGGCGATGTGCATGTACTCGATGCCGATCGTGCGGCAGTACGAGTCGCGGAGCACGCCGAGGATGTCGCGCAGCAGCGCCGAGCGCTTGCCGCCGAAGCCGCCGGTGACGAACTCGCGGTCCAGGTCCCAGAACGACAGCCCGTGCTGCTCGATCTCGAGGTCGGGGTGCGTGCGCTGCACGTACTCGAGCGGGTCGATGTCGGCCATCAGGTGGCCGCGCACGCGGAACGAGTTGATGAGCTGCGCGACGCGCGTCTGCTTCGAGAGCTCGTCGGCGGCGCGCACCGAGACGTCGGTCGACCACTTGATGGGCTCGTAGGGGATGCGCAGGTCGGCGAAGATGCCGCGGTAGAAGTCCTGGTCGCCGACGAGCAGGTTGTTCACGATCCGGAGGAACTCGCCGGAGCCCGCGCCCTGGATGACGCGGTGGTCGTAGGTCGAGGTCATCGTGACGGTCTTGCCGACGCCCGCGTCGGCGAGCCGCTCGGGGCTCGAGCCCATGAACTCTGCGGGGTAGTCGAGCGCGCCGACGCCGATGATGCAGCCCTGCCCCTGCATGAGGCGGGGGACCGAGTGCACGGTGCCGATGCCGCCGGGGTTCGTGAGCGAGATCGTCGTGCCGGCGAAGTCGCCGGCCTCGAGCTTGTTGGCGCGCGCCTTCTTCACGATCGCCTCGTACGCCGCGACGAACTCCGAGAAGTCCATCGTCTCGCACGCCTTGATGCTCGGCACGAGCAGCGCGCGGCTGCCGTCGGGCTTCGGCATGTCGATCGCGATGCCGAGGTTGATGTGCGGCGGGGCGACGAGCGAGGGCTTGCCGTCGATCTCGTCGTAGTAGACGTTCTGGCTCGGGAACGCCTTGAGCGCCTGCACGATCGCGTAGCCGATGATGTGCGTGAACGAGACCTTGCCGCCGCGCGTGCGGCGGAGGTGGTTGTTGATGACGATGCGCTGGTCGATCATCAGCTTCGCCGGCACGGTGCGGACGCTCGTCGCGGTCGGGACCGCGAGCGACTTGTCCATGTTGGCGGCGAGCGACTTCGGCATGCCGCGGAGCGTCGTGACGACGGGCTGCTCGGAGGGAGCCTGCTCCGCCTTCGCCGCCTGCTTCGCGCCGGCGCTCGGCGCGTCGGCGGGGACGGGCGTCGGGCGGGCTGCCTGCCGCGTGGTGCGCGCGACGATGGCGCCGTCGGCGCGGGCGGGTGCGGGCGTCTCGGCCTGGCCCTCCTTCTGCTCCCGGGGCGCGTCCTGGGCGCGCTGGCCCTTGCCGGAGTCGACGGGTCCATCCGGGCGCGACTCGGCGCGCACCGGCTTGCGGGGCGGCGCGGGCCGCGACGGCGCGGCGCTCGGGGTGGGGGCCGGGGCGGGCGGTGCCGCCGCGGGCGTCGCCGCCTCCGCAGCAGCCGCCTCGGGCGCGGCGGCCGGCGGCGGCGTCGCCGCGCTCATGCTCGTCGTCGCATCACCGGAGGCACGCTGTGCGGCGTACCGCTCGAGGATGGGCCACCATGACTGGGCGACGGCGCTCTTGTCCTTGGCGAAGAGCTGGTACTGCTCCTCGACGAGCCACTCGTTCGCTCCGAAGTCGCTGTCGTCCGCAGGGCTGGACACGGTATCGATCGCCTCTTCCGAATTCTCGGGCATGCCGCAGGCAGTCCGCGGCCACGTGTCCTTCCAGCATAGGGCGTGCGGCTGGGGCTCAGTGCGTGAGCCCGAGCTCGGCGAGGTCGACGCCGGCCGCCTCGACCGCGAGCAGCATGACCTCGCGCCGCCACACCACGCGCGGCTCGAAGCGCAGCGGCATGCCGGCCTCAGAGGGCGTGCGATCGCCCTTCGCCCCGTTGCAGGCGACGCACGCGGTGATGGTGTTGAGCCACGTCGACTCGCCGCCCCGCGAGGCGGGATGGATGTGGTCGATGGTCGCGCCGGGGCCCTCGCAGTACGCGCACCGCCGCCGGTCGCGGTCGAGCACGCCGCGGCGGCTCCACGGCATCCGGTCGTACAGGCGCGTGTGCGGGATCTGCACGTAGTCGTTGAAGACGACGACGCGCGGCACCGGCAGCTCGAGCGAGTTCGAGCGGATGGTGCCGTCGGCGGCCAGCACGATCTGCGCGCGCTCCTTGACGATGAACGCGACCGCGCGCTGCAGCGATGCGACGCCGATCGGCTCGAGCGTCGCGTTGAGCACCACCACTTGCGCTGTCATCGCGTCTCCGGGTCCATCGTGCCGCATCCGCCTGTGGGTTGCGCAGAATAGTGTCGACGACGTGGATGCCGGACCTGGCGACGTCGGCGTCGTGCCCCTCGAGCGCGGCGCGCGCATCGCGGTCGCGACGCTCGTCGACGGCAGGGCGGTCGACGTGCGCATCCACCCGGCGGCCGACGTCGGGCTCGACGATCGCCTGCGCGGCCGCTCGTCGGCGCGCATCGTCTGGCAGGACGCGAAGGCGGTCGCGCCCGTGCTGCTCGACGCCGCAGTGCCGATCGACCGCGTGCGCGACGTGCGGCTCGTGCACCGCATCCTCGCCGAGGCACGCGGGCTGCAGGCGGAGGAGCGCTGGGCGCGCTCGCTGCGCTCCGACGCCGAGGGGCTTTTCTCGCTCGCGCCCGAGGCGGAGCCGCTCGACGCGCTCGCCGAGCAGCTGCGGCTGCAGGAGGCGGCGATCGGCGACGACCCCGGGCTCGCGATGCTCGCGGCCGCCGAGTCGATGGGCGCCGTCGTCGCGGTCGAGCTGAGCCGCGAGGGGCTGCCGTTCGACCGGGCGCGGCACGACGCGCTGCTCGTGGAGGCGCTCGGTGAGCGCACCGCGCCGATCGGCGCGGCGGGCAGGCCGCGACGCATGGAGGCGCTCGCGAGCGAGATCCGCGAGGCGCTCGGCGACCCGGCGCTCAACCCCGACTCGCCGCAGGAGGTGCTGCGGGCGCTGCGGCGCGCGGGCGTCGACGTCGCCTCCACCTCGCGCTGGGAGCTGCGCGAGCACGACCACCCGGTGATCGAGCCGCTCGTGGCGTACAAGCGGATGTCGCGGCTGCACACCGCGAACGGCTGGTCGTGGGCGCAGCGCTGGGCGCGCGTCGACGAGCGCGGCCGCTGCCGGCTCGCGATCGAGTACGTGCCGGGCGGCGTCGTGACCGGCCGCTGGGCGACGGAGGGCTCGGGCGCGATGCAGATCGCGCGGCAGATCCGCGGCGCCGTCGCCGCCGAGCCCGCCATGCGGCTCGTGGTGGCCGACGCGGCGCAGCTCGAGCCGCGCGCGCTCGCGGCGCTCGCCCGCGACGAGGCGCTCGCCGAGGCGGGCAGGGGCGCCGACCTGTACCAGGCGCTCGTCGACCGCGGTGTCGTCGACACCCGCGACCACGCGAAGCTCGGCATGCTCGGCGCGCTCTACGGCGGCACGACCGGCGAGGCGGCGGCCGTGCTGCCGAGGCTGGGCCGCGCCTACCCGCGCGCCATGGCGGCGGTCGAGGCCGCCGCGAGGGCGGGGGAGCGGCGGGAGCGGGTGCGCACGTGGCTCGGCCGCGCGTCGCCGCTGCCACCGCGCTGGCGCGACGACGAGCGAGGCGGCCGCCAGGCGCGCGCGTGGGGCAGGTTCACGCGCAACTTCGTCGTGCAGGGCACGGCGGCCGAGTGGGCGCTCGCGTGGATGGCCGGGGTGCGGCGGGCGATCCGCGACGTCGAGGGCGCGGCGCTCGTGTGCTTCCTGCACGACGAGGTGATCGTGCAGGCGCCGGCGGAGCGCGCCGAGGAGGTCGCGGAGGCCGTGCGGGAGGCGGCGGCGCTCGCCGGCCGCACGCTCTTCGGGGGCTTCCCGATCGAGTTCCCGGTGCAGGCGGCGGTCGTCGGCGACTGGAGCCAGGCGAAGTAGCGTTGGGGCCATGCGATTCATCGGCGACGTGCCGGAGCACGACCTGACCTACTCCGACGTCTTCCTGGTCCCCAGCCGCAGCGGCGTCGGCTCCCGCATGGACGTCGACCTCTCGCCGGACGACGGCACGCGCGCGACGCTGCCGATCGTCGCGGCGAACATGAGCTCGGTGACGGGCCCGCGCATGGCCGCCGCGCTCGCGCGACGCGGCGCGCTCGCCGTGCTCACCCAGGACCCGCCGCTCGACGAGACCTGCCGCGCGATCGCCTGGGTCAAGGCGCAGTCGGTCACGCTCGAGTCGCCCCACCGCGCGGCCCCCGACGACGTCGTGCAGGACGCGCTCGAGCGCGTGCCCGCGATCCCGGGCCACTGCGTCGTGGTGGAGGCGCCCGACGGCTCGATGCTCGGCGCGATCCCGGCGGAGCGGCTCGCGTCGGCGCTCCCGGACGCCCGGCTCGGCGACCTGCTGCACTCGCACCTGCCGGTGCTCGGCCCGGACGACGTCCGCGACGGCCGTGCGATGTTCGCGGCGCTCGAGCGCGAGGGCGTCGACGTCGCCCCGGTCGTCGAGGACGGCCGCTGCGTCGGCATCGCCTCGCGGCTCGGCGCCCTGCGCGCCGACCTCTACCTGCCCGCGCTCGACGCATCCGGCCGCCTGAGCGTGGCCGCCGCCGTCGGCATCAACGGCGACCCCGGCGCGAAGGCGAAGGCGCTCGCCGAGGCGGGCGCCGACGTGATCGTCGTCGACACCGCCCACGGCCACCAGGAGGGGATGCTGCGCGCGCTCGAGGCGGTGCGCCGCGCGATCGGCGACGACCTGCCCGTGGCCGCGGGCAACGTGGTCTCGGCCGACGGCGTGCGCGATCTCGTCGCCGCGGGCGCATCGATCCTCAAGGTCGGCGTCGGGCCCGGCGCCATGTGCACGACCCGCATGATGACCGCGGTCGGCCGGCCGCAGTTCTCGGCGGTGCTCGACACGGCTGCCACCGCGCACGAGCTGGGCGCGCGTGTCTGGGCGGACGGTGGCGTGCGCTACCCGCGCGACGTCGCGCTCGCGCTCGCGGCCGGCGCCTCGAGCGTCATGATCGGCTCGTGGTTCGCCGGCACGATCGAGGCTCCCGGCAGGCTGCAGCGCGACGCACAGGGCCGGCTCTACAAGGAGTCGTGGGGCATGGCCTCGACGAAGGCCGTCGAAGGCAGGTTCGGCGGGCTCGACCCGTACGAGCTCGCGCGCAAGCGCCTCTTCGCCGAGGGCATCTCGTCCTCGACGATCCTGCTCGACCCCCAGCGCCCGAGCGTCGAGGACCTCGTCGACATGATCACCGCGGGCGTGCGCTCGTCGTTCACCTACGCGGGCGCCGACAGCGTGCCGGCCTTCCGCGAGCGCGCACGCGTCGGCGTGCAGTCTGCGGCGGGCTACGAGGAGGGCAAGGCGCTGCCGGTCTCGTGGTGACCGAGTGGGCTCCGCACGGCGAGCGCCGGTAGGATGCCCGGGTGAACGACGACCCCAGTCATAGTCCCGAGCCGGGACCGATCCGCTGATGGACGTGCTGCTGATCTGCATCGGCGTCGTGCTGACGATCGGAACCGGCCTCTTCGTCGCGAGCGAGTTCGCGCTGGTGAACCTCAACCGCGCGGAGCTCGAGGCGCGGCGCGAGCGCGGCGAGTCCCGGCTCGAGGGCACCATCAAGGCGCTCCGCCAGACCTCGACGCACCTCTCGAGCGCGCAGCTGGGCATCACGCTCACGACGCTCCTCACGGGCTACACGATGGAGCCCGCGATCTCGCGGCTGCTCACCCCCGTGCTGGTCTCGTGGGGCATCCCGGAGGACTTCGCCGATCCGCTCTCGAGCGTGATCGCGATCACCGGCGCGACCGTGCTGTCGATGATCGTCGGCGAGCTCGTGCCCAAGAACTTCGCGCTCGCGAAGCCGCTCGGCACCGCGATCGCGGTGACGCCCTTCCAGCGCGCCTTCACCGCGGTGTTCAAGCCCGCCGTGCTCGCGCTCAACGGCTCGGCCAACGGCATCCTCCGCTCCATCGGACTCGAGCCGAAGGAGGAGCTCTCGGGCGCCCGCACCGCAGAGGAGCTCTCGACCCTCGTGCGCCGCAGCGCCATGGAGGGCGCGCTCGACGCGGGCGCGGCGACGCTGCTCTCGCGCACGCTGCGCTTCTCGGAGCTGAGCGCGGGCGACGTCATGACGCCGCGGCCGCGTGTCCAGGCCGTCGACCGCTCCGCATCCGTCGCCGACCTCATCGCGCTGTCGCACGCGACCGGCCTCAGCCGGTTCCCCGTCTACGACGACGACCTCGACGACGTGCTCGGCATCGCGCACATCAAGCAGGCGATCTCGGTGCCGCGCGACCGCCGCGCCGACGTGCCGGTCGGCGCGATCGCCGAGGAGCCGCACCGCGTGCCCGAGTCGGTCAAGCTCGACGCGCTGCTCGCCGACCTCAAGGAGCGCGGCTACCAGATGGCAATCGTCATCGACGAGTACGGCGGCACGGCCGGCATCACGACCCTCGAGGACCTCGTGGAGGAGGTCGTCGGCGAGGTCTCGGACGAGCACGACCGGATGCACGTCGAGGTCGTGCGCGGCCCAGGCTGGGTGACGTTCCCCGGCTCCTTCCGCCCCGACGAGCTCCGCGAGCGCGCCCGCGTCGAGGTGCCGGAGGACGGCCCGTACGAGACGATCGGCGGCTACATCATGGCTGCGCTCGGCACGGTGCCGGTCGTCGGCGACACCGTACCGGTCGAGGGCGGCTCGCTCCGCGTCGAGCGCATCGACGGCCGCCGGGTCGACCGGGTGCGGTTCGTCGAGCACCAGCAGCAGCAGGAGGGCGCACGATGAGCGACTGGCTCGGCATCATGTGGCTCGTCATCCTGCTGGTGGCGAATGCCTTCTTCGTCGGCGCGGAGTTCGCCGTCATCTCGGCGCGGCGCAGCCAGATCGAGCCGCTCGCCGACCGCGGCAACCGCGCGGCGAAGCTCGCCCTGTGGGCGATGGAGCACGTCTCGCTCATGCTCGCGATGTGCCAGCTCGGCATCACGATCTGCTCGCTGCTGATCCTCAACGTGTCGGAGCCGGCGATCCACCACCTGCTCGAGGGGCCGCTGTCGTGGACGGGCCTCGCGCCCGAGGTCGTCTCGGTCGTCGCGTTCGTCATCGCGCTGCTGCTCGTCACCTACCTGCACGTCGTGCTCGGCGAGATGGTGCCGAAGAACGCCGCGTTCTCGGTGCCCGACCGAGCGGTGCTGCTGCTCGCGCCGCCGCTCGTGCTCATCTCCCGCGTGTTCAAGCCCGTCATCTGGCTCATGAACGCGGTGGCGAACGGCATCCTGCGGCTCGTGCGCGTCGAGCCCGTCGACGAGGCCGCGAGCGCCTTCACGATCGACGAGGTCGAGACGATCGTCGAGACCTCGAAGCGCGAGGGGCTGCTCTTCGACCCGACCGGCGCGATCTCGCGCACGTTCGAGTTCACGGAGCGGCGCGTGCGCGAGGTGGCCCTGCCGCTGTCCGAGATCGTGACGATGCCGGTCGGTGCGACGCCCGCCGACATCGAGCAGGCGGTGCGCGAGCGCGGCTTCTCGCGCTACGTCGTCACCGATGCCGACGGGCAGCCGAGCGGCTACGTGCACATCAAGGACGTGCTGGGTGCCGACGACGACGAGGCGGCAGAGCCCGTGCCGGCCAAGCGCATCCGCCAGCTCGCCTCGATCTACCAGGAGGCGGAGGTCGAGGACGCGCTGGCGCTCATGCGCTCGACCGGCGCGCACATCGCGCGCTCGTTCGACGCGAACGGCGACACGACCGGGCTGCTGTTCCTCGAGGACATCATCGAGGAGCTCGTCGGCGAGGTGCGCGACGCGACCAGGAGGCTCTTCTGACGCGCGAGCGGGGCTGGCTGTGGCTCGGCTTCGGCGGCGTCCACGCGCTCCTCGCGATCCTGAACGTGCCGAGCGTCTCCGACGCCTTCGGCGACGTGCTGTACGTGTACCCGTCGTGGGTGCAGCAGGGCGAGGCGGGGGAGTGGCTCGGCATCGACGTGGAGTGGGTGTACCCGCTGCTCGCGTGGGCGCCCATCCTGGTGTCGAACGTGCTCGGCACGGACGCGCTGCCGCTCGTCTGGGTGCTGCTCGTGACGGCGCTCGACGCCGTCGCGTTCCACATGCTGCTGCGCGTGCCGCGCGGGCCCGTGCTCGCGTGCACGTGGCTGGCGCTGCAGCTCGCGCTCGGGCCGGTCGCGATCGCGCGCATCGACACCGTCGCGGTCGCGATCTCAATCATCGGGGTGGCGGTGCTGCGCGGCGGGCGGCCGGGGCTGGCCGCGGCCGCCTTCACCGTCGCGGCGTGGATGAAGGTATGGCCCGGCGTGCTCTACCTCGCGCTGCTCATCGCGCGGCGCGAGCGCCTGCGGGTGCTCGCAGCGGGCGCGATCGTCTCGGCCGCCGTGCTCGCCGTCGCCGCGCTGCTCGGCTCCGGGCACGCGCTGTCGTTCCTCACGCAGCAGGAGGACCGGGGGCTGCAGATCGAGGCGGTCGCCGCGACGCCCTACATGTGGCTCACGACCGGCGACGACGCCTACGTCTACTTCGACCGCGACATCTGGACCTACCAGGTCGACAGCGACGGCGTCGGGATGGTCGCGGCGCTCGCGACGCCGCTGCTCGTGGGCGCCGTCGTGGTGCTGTGCGCGCTCGGCGTGCTCGCGGTGCGCCGCTCGCACGGTCGCGAGGCGATCGTCTGGCTCGCGGTCGCGCTCGTCGCCGCGATGATCGTCACGAACAAGGTCGGGTCGCCGCAGTTCGTGCTGTGGCTGACGGTGCCCGCGCTGCTGCTCGCGGAGCTCGGCGCGCGCCGCCACTGGATCGGCGTCGGCGCGATCCTGGCGGTGTCGGTCGCGACGCAGGTGCAGTTCCCGTGGAGCTACGACTGGCTCGTCGTCGGCGACCCCGGCGCGGTGCTGCTGCTGACGGTCCGCAACCTGCTGCACGTCGCGATCCTGGTGGGATCGGTCGTGATGCTGCTGCGTGCCGGACGGCGCGGACCGTTCGCGGTGTCAGGCGAGGAGCGGCGCGAGCAGGTCGCCAACGCGGCCGGTCTCGATGAGGAACCCGTCATGGCCGAAGCCGCTCTCGAGCACGACGGGCTCGGCGCCCGACACGCTGGTCGGCAGCCCCGCGGCGAGCCGCTGCTGGTCGGCGACGGGGAAGAGCCGGTCGCTCGAGATGCCGACGACGAGCGTCGGTGAGGTGACGCGCTCCAGCGCCGCCTCGACGCCGCCGCGCCCGCGGCCGACGTCATGGGTCGACATGGCGTCGACGAGCCGCACGTAGGAGCCGGCGTCGAACCTGCGGGTGAAGCGGTTCCCGTGCACGTCGAGGTACGACTCGACCTGGAACCGGCCGCCCGCGAGCGGGTCGACGCTCGACTGCCACTCGCGGCGGAACCGCTCGTTGAGCTCGTGCGGGGAGCGGTAGCCGAGCATGGCCATCCGACGGGCGAGCGCGAGCCCGCGAGCCGGGCCGGCATGGCCGGGGAGGTCGTAGAAGTCGCCGCCGAGCCAGCCTGGGTCGGTCGTGACCGCCTCGATCTGCAGCGAGTTCGCCGCTATCTGGTCGGCGCTCGTGGCGGCGTTCGAGGCGAGCAGGGCGGCGGCGCCGACCCGCTCGGGATGCGTGATGGCCCACTCGAGCGCGTGCATGCCGCCCATCGAGCCGCCGACCACGGCGTGCCAGCGGCCGATGCCGAGCCGGTCGGCGAGCCGGCGCTGCGCCTCGACCTGGTCGCGCACGGTGACGCGCGGGAAGCGGGAGCCCCACTCGACGCCGTCGGCGGCGAGCGACGAGGGGCCGGTCGAGCCCTGGCAGCCGCCGAGCATGTTGGGCGCGACGACGAAGAACCGGTCGGTGTCGATCGGCAGCCCCGGCCCGACGACGTCGCCCCACCAGCCGGCGGTCGGATGCCCGGGGCCGGCGTCGCCGCGCACGTGGCTGTCGCCGGTCAGCGCGTGAGCGACGAGCACGGCGTTGTCGCGCGCGTCGTTCAGGCGACCCCACGTCTCGTAGGCGAGCACGGCATCCGAGATCGTGCCGCCCGCCTCGACGTCGATGTCGCCGATGCGCGCGAAGCGGCGCTCGCCCGGGTCGTCGCCGGGGCGCCAGGCGCCGGTGACGGGCACGGGCCGGGAGTGGCCGGTCGTCGTCGGGTCGCCGAACGGCAGCGCGTCGACGAGCCGGGCGGCGGGCACCCTGGAGGCAGGCTGGACGTCGTCGCTCAGCTGCCAGTCCACGGATGCCCGCCGTCTCGGCTCAGACCGCGGCCGCCTCGAGCGCGGCGGCCTTCGCGGCCGCCGCCTCGAGCCCGGTGCCGAGGTCGGCGATGAGGTCGTCGACGTGCTCGATGCCGACCGAGAGCCGCACGAGCCCGGGCGTGACGCCCGCGGTCAGCTGCTGCTCGGGGGTGAGCTGCGCGTGCGTCGTCGACGCCGGGTGGATGACGAGCGAGCGCACGTCGCCGATGTTGGCGAGGTGGCTGAAGAGCGACAGCGACTCGACGAGCGCCTTCCCTGCCTCGACGCCGCCGACGAGCTCGAACGAGAGCACCGCGCCGGTGCCGCGCGGGGCGATCTGCTTGCCGCGCTCGTGCCAGGGGCTCGAGGGCAGGCCCGCGTAGTGCACGCCCGCGACCTGCGGGTGGGACTCCAGGAACCGCGCGACCGCGGTCGCGTTCTCGACGTGGCGGTCGAGGCGCAGCGAGAGCGTCTCGATGCCCTGCAGCAGCTGCCAGGCGGTGTCGGGGGAGGAGGATGCGCCGACATCGCGGAGCAGCGTCACGCGCGCCTTGATGATGTAGGCGATCTGGTCGCCGAGCGCCTCGGCGAAGGTGACGCCGTGGTACGACTCGTCGGGCTCGGTGAGGCCCGGGAACTTGTCGGACTGCGACCACGCGAATCGGCCGCCGTCGACGATCGCGCCGGCGACGACCGAGCCGTGGCCGCCGAGGAACTTCGTCGCCGAGTGCACGACGATGTCGGCGCCGTGCTCGAGCGGGCGGATGAGGTACGGCGTCGCGATCGTGTTGTCGACGACGAGCGGCACGCCCGAGTCGTGCGCGACGCCGGAGACGCCGGCGATGTCGAGCAGGTTGATGCGCGGGTTGCCGATCGTCTCGGCGAACAGCAGCTTCGTGTTCGGGCGGATCGCGCGGCGCCACTCGTCGAGGTCGTCCTGGTCCTCGACGAAGGTGACGTCGACGCCGAGGCGCTTCAGCGTGAAGTTGAAGAGGTTGTACGTGCCGCCGTAGATCGACGACGACGAGACGATGTGGTCGCCGGCGCTCGCGATGTTGAGGATCGCGTAGGTGGTCGCCGCCTGGCCGGACGAGAGGAGGAGCGCCGCTGCGCCTCCCTCGAGGGCCGCGAGCCGCTGCTCGACGACGTCGTTCGTGGGGTTCATGATGCGCGAGTAGATGTTGCCGAACTCCGCGAGCCCGAACAGTCGGGCGGCGTGGTCGGCGTTGTCGAACACGTACGAGGTGGTGCGGTAGACCGGCGTGATGCGCGCCTTCGTCGTGGGGTCGGGCTGCGCGCCCGCGTGGACCTGCAGGGTCTCGAACTTCCAGTCGCTCATGGTGCGCCTCCTCGGCTGTCGGGCTGATCGACGTGCTCGCCCCAGGGTGGAGCGGATGCGTGCCGGTGGCCAGCCCGGCCCGACGCACGGCGTAACACGACGCGATTGGCGCTCGTGGCGCATCCGGTGCTTGCATTGCGGCATGAGCGAGAAGCGGATCATCGTCACGGGTGCGTCGAGCGGCATCGGGGAGGCGGTCGCGCGGCAGGCCGTCGCGCGCGGTTGGCAGGTGCTGGCGGTCGCCCGCCGCGCGGAGCGGCTCGAGGCGCTCGCCGCCGACATCGGCTGCGAGGTGCTCGCGGCCGACCTCACCGACGAGGGCGACATCGCCCGGCTCGCGGCGGCGGCGGCGGCGTTCCGGCCGACGAGCCTCGTGCAGGTCGCCGGCGGCGCGAAGGGTGCAGCGCCTCTCGCCGAGACGACGATCGAGGACTGGCGCTGGATGTTCGAGTCGAACGTCATCGCCGCGAAGCGCGTCATCGACGCGGTGCTGCCGCTGCTGCGGGCGTCGACCCGTGCGACGGAGGATGCGCCGGGCGGCTACGCCGAGATCATGGTCGTCACCTCGATCGCCGCGACCGTCGCCTACTCGGGCGGCTCGGGCTACAACGCGGCGAAGTCGGCCGAGAAGCAGCTCGTCGACGTGCTGCGGCTCGAGCTGCACGGCGAGCCGATCCGCGTGATGGAGGTCGCGCCCGGCATGGTCTGGACCGAGGAGTTCTCGCTCGTGCGCTTCGAGGGCGACAAGGAGAAGGCGGATGCCGTCTACAAGGACGTGCAGGACCCGCTCTCGGCCGACGACGTCGCGCAGGTGATGACCGACATCCTCGCGCTGCCGGGCCACGTCTCGATCGACGAGACGATCATCAAGCCCGTCGCGCAGACGCACCCGTGGATGGTGCACCGCGGGCCGCTCGTCGCGAAGCAGTAGCCGTGATCGGCCTCAGCGCGTCGTGGCTGCCGCGTCGGGCGCCGGCTCGGGGTCGGCGAACGCGAGCCGCGGCACCGCCACGAGCCCGACGGCGGCGACGAGCGCGGTGACGCCGCAGACGATCCAGACGACGATGTAGCCGCCGATGCTCGCAGCGGTGCCGATCGCGCCGACCGCGAGCACGATCGCGAAGATCGACGACGCGAAGGAGCCGCCGATCGTCTTCGTCGTGTTCGTCATGGCGGTGGCGACGCCGGTCTGCCCGCGCGGTGCGGCGGCCGCGGCAGCCGCCGGGAGTGCACCGACGAGGGCGCCGGAGCCGATGCCCGCGATCGCCATGCACGCGAAGACCTGCCAGGTCTCGAGGTGGAACGGCACGAGCAGCAGGTAGCCGATCCCCACCAGGGTCGCCGCGACGATGAGCAGCAGTCGGGGGCGGATGCGCGTCGACAGCAGCGCCAGCGCGGCGGCGCCGACGATCAGCGACAGCAGGTAGACGCCGATGAGGATCGAGCGCCCCGACGCATCGAGGCCGAGCCCGTAGCCGAGCGACGGGTCGGTGCCGGCGTAGGTGGCGAGCGGCGTCTGCGCGCCGAGCAGGCTGACGCCGACGAGCCCGGCCGTGAGCTGCACGGGCCACATCTCCGGACGGCGCATGACGCGCAGGTCGATCGCGGGGTCGTCCTTCCCGAGCACCCAGCGGCCGAAGGGGAGCAGCAGCGCGACGCCGATGAGCATCACCGCCCAGCCCCACCACGCATCCGCACCGCCGATCTTGAGGAAGGTGAGCCCCGAGGTGATCGTGAGCAGCGAGAGCGCGAGCAGCACGAAGCCGCCGGCGTCGAGGCTGCGGCCGGGGAGCGGCTCCGACTCGGGCACGCCCCACAGGATCGCGAAGAAGGTGAGCGTCACCATCGCGGCCGGCACCATGAGCGTCGGCGCCATCGCCTCGCCGAACGCGCCGAGGGCGATCGCGGACCCGAGCGCGCCGAGGATCGCACCGGCCTCGAGCGCGATGACGAGCAGTCCCGCCGCACGCCGGGTGGTGGAGGGCGCGGCACCCGTTCGACGACCGCGATCGAAGATGAGCGCGACCTCGAGCGGCAGCCAGACGGCGTAGGCGCCCTGCAGCGAGAAGGCGATGAGGTAGCTCCAGAAGTCGCCCGCGAACGCCATCCACCAGCTGGCACCGGCGGTGAGCGCGGTGGCGACGAGCAGCATGCGCTTGTGGCCGTGCATGTCGCCGAGCTTCGCGAGCACCGGCACCATGAGCGCCGACAGCAGCAGCTGCCCGGCCTCGAACCAGTTGACGTCGGCGTCGGTGACCGACAGGTGCCGCGCGATGTCGGGCGTGAGGGTCACGTACCAGCCCTGCAGCACGCCGCTCGTGAGCTCGACGCACACGAGCCAGCCGATGAGGGCGAGGGGGACGGCGCGCGTCGTTGGCACGAGTGCATCATGGCATCGCGCTCGCGGCCCGGCGCGCAGCCGGCGCGAACGCGAAGGCGTGGCGGAGATCTGTCCCCCACGACACGGCTCCCGGACGTACGCTTCCCGCATGGGGGAGTCGCTCATCTTCGGCATCGTCGCCTCCAGCGCGCTCATCATCGGCGCGCTCGTCGGGGTCCGGTTCGACCTGCCCAAGCGCCTGCTCGCGATCCTGCTCTCGTTCGCCGCCGGAGCGCTCATCACCGCCCTCGCCTTCGAGCTCTTCGAGGACGCCTACGAGATGGGCGGCATCTGGCGTGCCGCCGTGGGCCTCTTCGTGGGCGCGGCCGTCTTCACCGGGCTGAGCGCGCTCCTCGACCGAGCTGCGCAGCCGGGGAAGGGCGAGCCCGCGGATGAGGTCCAGGGCAGCGCGAAGCTCGACACGGATGCGGCGGCCTCCGACCGCAGCGCGACGAAGGCGACGACCCGCGGTGCGGCGGGGCTCGCGCTGCTCGCTGCCGTGACGCTCGACGGCGTGCCCGAGAACGTGGCGCTCGGCGTCTCGCTGGGGGAGGGCTCTGGCGGCCTCGCGCTGCTCGCGGCGATCTTCGTCTCCAACCTGCCGGAGGCGCTCGTCGGGGCATCGTCGATGCGCACGCAGGGCATGGCGCGAGCCAAGATCCTCGGGCTCTGGACGGCGTGCGCGGTGCTGCTCGTCGGCGCGGTGGTCCTGGGTGCCGGGCCGCTCGCGTCGGTCGACCCGGAGTCGATCTCGCTGCCGCTCGCCTTCGCGGCTGGTGCGGTGATCGCCTCGCTCGCCGACACGCTCATGCCCGAGGCGTACGAGCACGGTGGCCCTGCCGTCGCGATGAGCACGGCGGCGGGCTTCGTGCTGTCGTTCGTGCTGTCGCTCGCTTGATCGGCGCGGATCGCTGGCCGGAGTCGGTTCAGAAGGGTGGCGGGTCGCCCGGTGGTCCTGTGCCGGCGGTGACGGGGAGTCCCCAGATGGGGTCGCGCTCGACGAAGACCGGTCCTTGGGGTTCGGGTTCGTCGCGGATGATGCGGCCGAGGGGTGAGGTCCACTCGAGCACGCCGCCGGGCAGCTGCCGCACGGTCCACCTGGTCGCGTGCTTCATGACGTGGTGGCGGCGGCAGAGGTGGGCGAGGTTGCCGATCGTGGTCGTCCCGCCCTTCGCCCAGTCCTGGGTGTGGTCGAGGTCGGCGCGGTGGACGGGGTTCGAGCATCCGGGCCAGCGGCAGTGCCCGTCGCGGGCGCGCAGCGCCCGCCGCTGCGCCCGGTTCGGCGTGTACGTGTCGACCGTCACCGGCATGCCGGTCACCGGGTGGAGGAAGAGCCGCTCCCACGTGACCGTCTCGGCCGCGAGCGACCGGATGGTGGCGGAGTCGACGAGGATCTTCCCGTCGAGGAGCGCCGGGAACCGCAGCTCCGGCACGTCGGGACCGTCCGGGTCGCCGAGCAGCTCGGTCGCGGGCACCGTCACCGTGACGGTGGCCGTGATGGCGCTCACCTCGTGGAGGTCCTCGGGGGAGACGCCGGAGAGGAGCAGATCGAGGAACGCATCGGCGCGGAACTGGTCGAAGGTGCGGGGATCGTCCTTCGGCTTCCGCCTCGCCGCCTCCGTGAGCCGGTTGAACGCGGCAGTGCCCGGGAGCGCGGGGAAGTACCCACCGAGGAAGACCATGCCGTTCGACGCGTCGACCAGGTGCACCTCGCGCTGCTCCCGAGCATCGTCGTGGCGCTGCTGCAGCGGCGCGGTCAGGACCCGGTTGACGACGAGCTTCGCCCGCGACCGCAGCCGCGACGGGGTCGTGTCCTCGGCGATCGCCACGAGCTCCGCCTCCACCCGGGCCCGCTGCGCCGTGTCGACGCCGTCGTCGACCCGGACCGGGCGGGTCTCCTGCTCGATCACCCGCAGATGGCCGCCGGAGATCCGGCCCGCCTTGTGCGCGGCATGGGCGAGGGGCAGCTCGTGCACGATCGTCCACGCGGCCGACATGCGCTGCTCGATGCCGCGATCCGACTGGCGCAGCTCGACCGCGAGGATCGACGCCGCCTCCCGCAGCCCCGTCGAGACCTCCCCGCCGTCGGCCCGCACCCGGTCGAGGCGGGCGGCGAGCATCTCCCGCTCCTCCGCCTCCAGCCGCGCCCGCTGCGCCTCGAGCGCCTTCACCCGCCCCGCGAACTGCTCCTCCAGCCGCAGCAGCCGCATCGGCTCCGACTCCGCCGGCCGCGGCAGCTGCGGCACCTCCATGCGCCCCTCGACCACCGCGTCGAGCTCCGCCGGCGTCATCGCGATCAGCCGCTCCGCCCACTCCGCATCATGCGCATCGAGCTCCGCCTGCAGCTCGTCCGCGGTACGGCCGAACGGATCGATCGCACCCGCACGGATCGCAGCGATGTAGCCCTCGCCGTCGATCCCCCAGTCGTCCATGAGCGCAGTACACCACGAGCCACTGACATCGGATCGGGGCTGTGGACAACGTGGGTCGGGTGGTCTCGACTCGGTCGGGGCGCTGCGCGCCCGGACCGGCTCGACCGGCAGCAGGGGTGGTCTCGACTCGGTCAGAGCGCTACGCGCCCGGACCGGCTCGGCCGGCGGGAGCGGTCACCTAGACTGGAGGCATGGCCACCCCCCACCCCTTCACGCTGTCTGTGCGCGACATCGTGCAGAAGCCGGGTCGGATGCGCGAGGTCGAGGAGACCGCCCCCTTCGGCGAGAAGGTCGGCGAGGGTCTCGCGACCGTGCTGCCCGACCAGCCCGTCGAGCTCGACGCCCGGCTCGAGAGCGTCCACGAGGGCATCCTCGTCACCGGCGAGGCCTTCGTCACCGCGCTCGCCACGTGCTCGCGCTGCCTCGTGGAGTTCGACCTGGATGTCGAAGTCGACTTCCTCGAGCTGTTCGCGTATGCTGGTGCGTCGGAAACCGACTACCTCGTGGTCGACGAAACTGTCGACCTGCTTCCGGTGGTCCGGGACGCGGTCGTGCTGGCGCTGCCGTTCCAACCGGTCGATCGACCGGACTGCTCTGGGCTCGACCCGGAGACAGGGGAACGGCTCGAGCCTGGCACGGAATACGTGCCGAAGGAGACCATCGATCCTCGATGGGCAGCGCTCCAGGGTTTCACCGAAGACGTGACCGACGACAAGTCGGAAGATGGCGCCCAGGCGCCGAAGAAGGAGTGAGCAATGGCTGTTCCCAAGAGGAAGATGTCGCGGTCCAACACGCGTGCGCGTCGTTCGCAGTGGAAGGCCGTCGTGCCCAAGCTCGTGAAGACCATCGAGGGCGGCAAGACCGTCTACAGCCTCCCGCACCGCGCGAAGGTCGTCGAGGACTCGGCCGGCACCCCGCTGTACATGGAGTACAAGGGCCGCAAGGTCGCTGACGTCTGATCTCCGTCCTGTGACGGAGCACCGACTGCTCGAGCAGCTCGGGGTCGACATCGACCCCGGGCTGCTGTCGTTGGCGCTCACGCATCGGTCGTGGGCGTACGAGCACGGCGGGACGCCGCACAACGAGCGCCTCGAGTTCCTCGGCGACTCGATCCTCGGCCAGGCGATCACGATCGAGCTCTACCGCCGCTTCCCCGACGCCACCGAGGGTGAGCTGGCGAAGCGGCGCGCCGGCGTGGTCTCGTCCGTCGCGCTCGCGGAGGTCGCGCGCAGCATCGGGCTCGGCGAGCACATCCGGCTCGGCAAGGGCGAGGCCGCATCCGGCGGCGCCGACAAGCCGTCGATCCTCGCCGACACCGTCGAGGCGATCTTCGGTGCCGCGTTCCTCAGCGCCGGTCACGCCGCATCCGCCGCGCTGGTGCTGCGCCTCGTCGGCCCCCTGCTCGACGACCCGGGCCGCACCGGCGCCGCGCTCGACCCGAAGACCGCGCTGCAGGAGGTCGCTGCCGCCCAGGGCGTCGGCGCCCCCGTCTACGAGGTGGATGCCACCGGTCCCGACCACGCGCGCACCTTCACGGCGACGGTGCGGATCGACGGCGAGGCTGTGGCGACCGGCTCGGGGACGAGCAAGAAGGTCGCCGAGATGGCCGCCGCGCTCGCCGCGCACGGCCGGCTCACCGCCGCGGACCCCGCGCGGTCCTGA
The DNA here is from genome assembly GCF_054060915.1 of Agrococcus sp. UYP33. Taxonomy (NCBI): domain Bacteria; kingdom Bacillati; phylum Actinomycetota; class Actinomycetes; order Micrococcales; family Microbacteriaceae; genus Agrococcus; species Agrococcus sp. UYP33. Next base: position 2,121 of record NZ_JBSSDR010000001.1, on the reverse strand, counting down.
CGTGCCGGAGCTGCCCGAGGTCGAGGTGGTCCGCGCCGGCCTCGCGCCCGCTGTCACCGGCGCTCGCATCGAGGGCGTCGAGGTGCTCGACGTGCGCTCGCTCTCGCGCCACACCGGGGGACCCGAGGACTTCGAGGCGACGCTCGTCGGGCGCACGCTCGGCGTGCCGGCCCGCCGCGGCAAGTTCCTGTGGGTGCCGCTCGAGGCGACGGCGGATGCGCCTGCCGACCGCGCGCTGCTGGCCCACCTCGGCATGTCCGGCCAGATGCTCGTGCGCGAACCGGGCGCTCCCGCCGACCGGCACACGCGCATCCGCCTCTTGCTCGACCAGCCTGGGCACGGCCCCGTCGAGGTGCGCTTCGCCGACCAGCGCCTGTTCGGCGGCCTCGCCGTGCGGCCCACCGTCGACGGCGTGCCGGACCAGGCCGCGCATATCGCGCTCGATCCGATCGACCCGGCGTTCGACGCATCCGCCGCCGCCCGACGCCTGCGGATGCGCCGTCAGGGCGTGAAGGCAGCGCTGCTCGACCAGACGCTCGTCTCGGGCATCGGCAACATCTATGCCGACGAGGCGCTGTGGCGCAGCCGGCTGCACTACGCGACGCCGGGGGAGCGACTCACCCAGGCGCGCGCGCTCGCGCTGCTCGCTGACGTGCGCGACGTGCTCGACCTCGCGCTCGCCGAGGGCGGCACCTCCTTCGACGCGCAGTACGTGAATGTCAACGGCCAGGCCGGGTACTTCGCGCACAGCCTCAACGCCTACGGGCGCGGCGGGCTGCCCTGCCCGCGCTGCGGCTCGACGATGGTGCGCGAGCCGTGGGCGAACCGCTCGTCGACGCGCTGCCCGCGGTGCCAGCGGCGGCCGCGCGGCATCGCCGTCTAAGCGTCGGCGCTAGCCACTCCGACGAGCGGCTGACATCCGTCCACCTGGTTGGTGCAGCCGCTAGCCTCGCGGGAATGGGACACCACCGCAGCGAGCCGCCGCGCTCTTCCGGCCGTGCCCTCATCGGGAGCGGCATCGGCCTGATCGTCTTCGCCGCGGTCGGGGCCGTCTCGCTGACCACCGGCAGCGACGTACCCATCAGCTTGCGTTCGGCGCTCAGCCCTCTCGTGGCGGTCCTCGGCGTGCCGGTCGGGATCGGCCTCATCGTCGGTGGCATCGCCAAGATCAGGCGCGGACACCGCTGAGGGCGTGCTCCACCGACCGCGGAGCTTCGCGGTTCGACGGTCGTCGTAGGCTCGAGGGATGGCATTCGACGGATTCGGTGACGATGCGTTCGCGTTCTACCGCGAGCTGGAGGCGAACAACGAGAAGCCTTGGTGGCTCGCCAACAAGCACCGCTACGACGAGGCGGTGCGCGCCCCGTTCGAGGCGCTCGCCGAGGAGCTCGAGCCGGTCGCGAGCACGGTGAAGATCTACCGGCCCTATCGCGACGTGCGGTTCGCCAACGACAAGACGCCCTACAAGACGCGGCAAGGGCTCTTCGCGCAGCGCGCGCCGGGCATCGGCTGGTTCCTCAACCTGGACGCGACCGGCGTCTCGCTCGGCGGTGGCTTCTTCGGCGACGCGACGCTCACGAAGGCCTACCGCGCCGCCGTGGAGGCGGTCGCGCCGGGCACCGAGCTCGAGGGGATCGTCGCCGAGCTCGAGCGCGCGGGCTACGAGCCGGGTGGGGAGGCGGTGAAGACAGCGCCCCGCGGTGTCGACCCGCAGCATCCGCGCATCGAGCTGCTGCGCTACAAGTGGCTCACCGCACGCCGGCACGTCGCGCCGGCGGACGCCGGACCGGCGCTGCTCGACGCGCTCTTCGACACGGTGGAAGACCTGCAGCCGCTCGTCGGGTGGGCGGCGAAGCATGTGGCGCCGAAGCGGTGATCTCGATGCGCGGCCTTCGGCAGCTACTCGATCAGCGGGTGCGGCGGTGATCTCGATGCGCGGCCTTCGGCTGCTACTCGATCAGCATGTGGCGTGGTGATCTCGATACGCGGTGCTTCGCACTGCTACTCGATCAGCGGGTGGGGCGGCGCTTCGCACTGCTACTCGATCAGCGGGTGGGGCGGCGCTTCGCACTGCTACTCGATCAGCGGGTGGGGCGGCGCTTCGCACTGCTACTCGATCAG